>NZ_JAFMTA010000004.1 GCF_017916515.1 Naasia sp. SYSU D00948 | reverse complement strand
AACCGACGCGGACGCTCACCCCCGGCATCACCACGATCAGCGCCACCACCGAACCGACGCGGACGCTCACCCCCGGCATCACCACGATCCCGGCCGGCTCGCGACTGTCCCGGACGCTCGCCGCGTCTCTCCCGCCCAGCGCCGTCGTCGGATCGGCGGGGACGGTCCTCGCCGTCACCGCGCTTCGGACCGTCACCGAACCTGCGCGGACGCTCGCTGCCGCCCTCCGGGCGCCGCGGTCCGTCGCCGCCGCGACGGGGGCCGTCGTCGGGACGTCCTCCGCGAGGTCCGTCCGAGGGACGCCGATCGCCTCGATGAGGCCGTCGGGGGCCGTCAGAGCCCGGCACTTCCGCCACAGTGGTCCGCCTTTCCTGCCGTCGTCGAGTCTACGTGCGCCCCTCGAACGGCCTTAAACGACGAAAGGGCCACCCGGTGGGGCGGCCCTTTCTCGAAGGAAGTCCGGCGGTGTCCTACTCTCCCACGGGGTCGCCCCCGCAGTACCATCGGCGCTGAGAGTCTTAGC
>NZ_JAFMTA010000003.1 GCF_017916515.1 Naasia sp. SYSU D00948 | reverse complement strand
GGAGCTCACAATTTGGAGCAGTTGCCCTCATGACCGAGGCCGGAAGGCTGGGGTGTGGGGTGCGTCCGATCCTTGAGAACTCAACAGCGTGCACTAAGTCAATGCCAAATTACCTCGTCCCGGCCTGTGGTCGGGGTTGAGATTCCTTTGGATTGAATTGATTGTCAGTAGACAGTCTTTACAGTCAGTATCAACTCGCTGGCGCCTCGTTTTCCCGGGGTGCTCGGCTCTTGGTTTGCGGTCGGTTCGCCGGCTTGCAGCTAGACATCTTCGGAGAGTTTGATCCTGGCTCAGGACGAACGCTGGCGGCGTGCTTAACACATGCAAGTCGAACGGATCAAGGGAGCTTGCTTCCTTGGTTAGTGGCGAACGGGTGAGTAACACGTGAGCAATCTGCCCCTGACTCTGGGATAACCTCGGGAAACCGTGGCTAATACCGGATATGACACGCGAAGGCATCTTCTGTGTGTGGAAAGAATTTCGGTCAGGGATGAGCTCGCGGCCTATCAGCTTGTTGGTGAGGTAATGGCTCACCAAGGCGACGACGGGTAGCCGGCCTGAGAGGGTGACCGGCCACACTGGGACTGAGACACGGCCCAGACTCCTACGGGAGGCAGCAGTGGGGAATATTGCACAATGGGCGAAAGCCTGATGCAGCAACGCCGCGTGAGGGACGACGGCCTTCGGGTTGTAAACCTCTTTTGTCAGGGAAGAAGCGAAAGTGACGGTACCTGAAGAAAAAGCACCGGCTAACTACGTGCCAGCAGCCGCGGTAATACGTAGGGTGCAAGCGTTGTCCGGAATTATTGGGCGTAAAGAGCTCGTAGGCGGTCTGTCGCGTCTGCTGTGAAAACCCGAGGCTCAACCTCGGGCCTGCAGTGGGTACGGGCAGACTAGAGTGCGGTAGGGGAGATTGGAATTCCTGGTGTAGCGGTGGAATGCGCAGATATCAGGAGGAACACCGATGGCGAAGGCAGATCTCTGGGCCGTAACTGACGCTGAGGAGCGAAAGCGTGGGGAGCGAACAGGATTAGATACCCTGGTAGTCCACG
>NZ_JAFMTA010000002.1:3209-4618 GCF_017916515.1 Naasia sp. SYSU D00948 | reverse complement strand
CTCGAAGGAAGTCCGGCGGTGTCCTACTCTCCCACGGGGTCGCCCCCGCAGTACCATCGGCGCTGAGAGTCTTAGCTTCCGGGTTCGGAATGTGACCGGGCGTTTCCCTCTCGCTATGGCCGCCGAAACACTATGGATGTTTCGAGTGATCATACGATCAGTGTTCCCGTACATCGGGAACCACAAAGTGGACGCGAGCAACAGTCGTTGCGATTCACACGCATTACCCGTCTGAGGGGTGGTGTTGTCAAGTTATCGGCTTATTAGTACCGGTCAGCTGCACAGGTCTTTAGTCCCTGCTTCCACATCCGGCCTATCAACCCAGTCGTCTACTGGGAGCCTCTCCCCCGAAGGGATGGAAATCTCATCTTGAAGCCGGCTTCCCGCTTAGATGCTTTCAGCGGTTATCCGTTCCGAACGTAGCTAATCAGCGGTGCCCTTGGCAGGACAACTGACACACCAGAGGTTCGTCCATCCCGGTCCTCTCGTACTAGGGATAGATCTTCTCAAATTTCCTACGCGCGCAGCGGATAGGGACCGAACTGTCTCACGACGTTCTAAACCCAGCTCGCGTACCGCTTTAATGGGCGAACAGCCCAACCCTTGGGACCTACTCCAGCCCCAGGATGCGACGAGCCGACATCGAGGTGCCAAACCATGCCGTCGATATGGACTCTTGGGCAAGATCAGCCTGTTATCCCCGAGGTACCTTTTATCCGTTGAGCGACAGCGCTTCCACAAGCCACTGCCGGATCACTAGTCCCGACTTTCGTCCCTGCTCGACTTGTCAGTCTCACAGTCAAGCTCCCTTGTGCACTTACACTCGCCACCTGATTGCCAACCAGGTTGAGGGAACCTTTGGGCGCCTCCGTTACATTTTGGGAGGCAACCGCCCCAGTTAAACTACCCACCAGGCACTGTCCCTGAACCGGATCACGGTTCGAAGTTAGACATCCAGAGCGACCAGAGTGGTATTTCAACAATGACTCCACCCGAACTAGCGTCCGAGCTTCACAGTCTCCCACCTATCCTACACAAGCCGCACCGAACACCAATACCAAGCTGTAGTAAAGGTCACGGGGTCTTTCCGTCCTGCTGCGCGTAACGAGCATCTTTACTCGTAGTGCAATTTCGCCGAGTTCGCGGTTGAGACAGCTGGGAAGTCGTTACGCCATTCGTGCAGGTCGGAACTTACCCGACAAGGAATTTCGCTACCTTAGGATGGTTATAGTTACCACCGCCGTTTACTGGGGCTTAAATTCAGAGCTTCGCCGTGAGGCTGACCCTTCCTCTTAACCTTCCAGCACCGGGCAGGCGTCAGTCCGTATACATCGTCTTGCGACTTGGCACGGACCTGTGTTTTTAGTAAACAGTCGCTTCCCACTGGTCTCTGCGGCCATACAGCGCTT
>NZ_JAFMTA010000002.1:0-3111 GCF_017916515.1 Naasia sp. SYSU D00948 | reverse complement strand
CCCGGAGCAAGTCCGTTCACGCCTCAGGCCCCCCTTCTCCCGAAGTTACGGGGGCATTTTGCCGAGTTCCTTAACCACGATTCTCTCGATCTCCTCGGTATTCTCTACCTGACCACCTGAGTCGGTTTGGGGTACGGGCGGCTGGAACCTCGCGTCGATGCTTTTCTCGGCAGCATAGGATCACTGATTTCCCCCTATCGGGGTACGCATCGGATCTCAGGCTGTATGAGGAACGGATTTGCCTATTCCTCGCCCTACGTCCTTACACCGGGACAACCATCGCCCGGCTCAGCTACCTTCCTGCGTCACACCTGTTAATACGCTTGCCTCCCCGGTTCGGGTCGAGTGCTCCACCGCGGCTTCCCCCCGAAGGGATCCACCACGGCTTCGGACTCTTAGCATCACCGGATCAGCATGGGCGGTTCTTCGCCGGTACGGGAATATCAACCCGTTGTCCATCGACTACGCCTGTCGGCCTCGCCTTAGGTCCCGACTTACCCAGGGCGGATTAGCCTGGCCCTGGAACCCTTGGTCTTTCGGAGGACGGGTTTCTCACCCGTCTTTCGCTACTCATGCCTGCATTCTCACTCGTGTGGCGTCCACGGCTGGATTACTCCGCCGCTTCACTCGCCACACGACGCTCTCCTACCCATCCGCACGGCTGAACCACGAAGGCTAACCAATGATGCGAATGCCACGACTTCGGCGGTGTGCTTGAGCCCCGTTACATTGTCGGCGCGGAATCACTTGACCAGTGAGCTATTACGCACTCTTTCAAGGGTGGCTGCTTCTAAGCCAACCTCCTGGTTGTCTATGCAACTCCACATCCTTTCCCACTTAGCACACGCTTAGGGGCCTTAGTCGGTGGTCTGGGTTGTTTCCCTCTCGACGATGAAGCTTATCCCCCACCGTCTCACTGCTGCGCTCTCACTTACCGGCATTCGGAGTTTGGCTGACGTCAGTAACCTGGTAGGGCCCATCGGCCATCCAGTAGCTCTACCTCCGGCAAGAAACACGCAACGCTGCACCTAAATGCATTTCGGAGAGAACCAGCTATCACGAAGTTTGATTGGCCTTTCACCCCTACCCACAGCTCATCCCCTCCATTTTCAACTGAAGTGGGTTCGGCCCTCCACGACGTCTTACCGTCGCTTCAGCCTGGCCATGGGTAGATCACTTCGCTTCGGGTCTAGGACACGCGACTGACTCGCCCTATTCGGACTCGCTTTCGCTACGGCTACCCCACTCGGGTTAACCTCGCCACGTATCGCTAACTCGCAGGCTCATTCTTCAAAAGGCACGCTGTCACCCCTACAAGGAGGCTCCAACGGTTTGTAAGCAAACGGTTTCAGGTACTATTTCACTCCCCTCCCGGGGTACTTTTCACCTTTCCCTCACGGTACTTGTCCGCTATCGGTCATCTGGGAGTATTTAGGCTTACCAGGTGGTCCTGGCAGATTCACACGGGATTTCTCGGGCCCCGTGCTACTTGGGATCCTCTCCACGCCATAACAGCATTTCGACTACGGGATTGCCACCCTCTGTGATTGGCCTTTCAATGCCATTCGTCTATGCCGCGCTGTAACGTGTGCTGCTCGGCAGAACAGCCTGAGAGTCCCACAACCCCGATCGTGCAACGCCTGCCGGCTATCACACACGATCGGTTTGGCCTGTTCCGGTTTCGCTCGCCACTACTAACGGAATCGCGGTTGCTTTCTCTTCCTGTGGGTACTGAGATGTTTCACTTCCCCACGTTCCCTCTACCCGCCCTATATATTCAGGCGGGAGTCACCGGGTCGCATTGCTGCGCCCAGCGGGGTTTCCCCATTCGGAGATCCTCGGATCAAAGCTCGTTTATCAGCTCCCCGAGGCTTATCGCAGATTACTACGTCCTTCTTCGGCTCCAGATGCCAAGGCATCCACCGTTTGCTCTTAGAAACTTGACCACATGAGTATGAATCGATCGCCGGCACTGCTGCCGGAGATTGACCAATGGTGCACGCATCTCGCGATGCGTGTCACCTATGTGATCCAAGACCTGAAAGGCCTCGGATCTAAGATGCTCGCGTCCACTGTGTAGTTCTCAAAGTACGGGCGGTACCCCGCGCCACTTCCCCACCGGGAAGAAACGTCGAGGCCCTGAGGAAGTCCCAGCCACAAGGGCCAGGCCCGATCCCTCAGGACCCAACAGCGTGCACGTCACCGACTATTCCCACCAGCAGCGTTCCAGGTCAGGCGCTCCCAAGAGCTGCGACCGTACTGACTGCCGGCACGACACCGGCGACCCAAGTCAATGTTCCACCCATGAGCAAACCACCACAGGACATTCGCCTGTGCAGTGGCTCTGGACACGCGAAGCGCGTCAGAAGCTCCTTAGAAAGGAGGTGATCCAGCCGCACCTTCCGGTACGGCTACCTTGTTACGACTTAGTCCTAATCACCGATCCCACCTTCGACGGCTCCCTCCACAAGGGTTGGGCCACCGGCTTCGGGTGTTACCGACTTTCATGACTTGACGGGCGGTGTGTACAAGGCCCGAGAACGTATTCACCGCAGCGTTGCTGATCTGCGATTACTAGCGACTCCGACTTCATGAGGTCGAGTTGCAGACCTCAATCCGAACTGAGACCGGCTTTTTGGGATTCGCTCCACCTCGCGGTATTGCAGCCCTTTGTACCGGCCATTGTAGCATGCGTGAAGCCCAAGACATAAGGGGCATGATGATTTGACGTCATCCCCACCTTCCTCCGAGTTGACCCCGGCAGTCTCCTATGAGTTCCCGGCATGACCCGCTGGCAACATAGAACGAGGGTTGCGCTCGTTGCGGGACTTAACCCAACATCTCACGACACGAGCTGACGACAACCATGCACCACCTGTACACCGACCTTGCGGGGCGACCATTTCTGGCCGTTTCCGGTGTATGTCAAGCCTTGGTAAGGTTCTTCGCGTTGCATCGAATTAATCCGCATGCTCCGCCGCTTGTGCGGGCCCCCGTCAATTCCTTTGAGTTTTAGCCTTGCGGCCGTACTCCCCAGGCGGGGAACTTAATGCGTTAGCTGCGACACGGAATCCGTGGAATGGACCCCACATCTAGTTCCCAACGTTTACG
>NZ_JAFMTA010000001.1:1353126-3203106 GCF_017916515.1 Naasia sp. SYSU D00948 | reverse complement strand
CGTCGGTTCGGTGGTGGCGCTGATCGTGGTGATGCCGGGGGTGAGCGTCCGCGTCGGTTCGGTGGTGGCGCTGATCGTGGTGACGGCGGGGGTGAGCGTCCGCGTCGGTTCGGTGGTGGCGCTGATCGTGGTGATGCCGGGGGTGAGCGTCCGCGTCGGTTCGGTGGTGGCGCTGATCGTGGTGATGCCGGGGGTGAGCGTCCGCGTCGGTTCGGTGGTGGCGCTGATCGTGGTGACGGCGGAAGCGACCGCCCCCGCCGCTTCTCCGAGGGACCGAGGCGGAGCGAGGGCGAGCGTCCCCGCCGATCGGGCGACGGCCCTCGGCGCGGCGAGGGCGACGCGGAGCGCCGTGGCCGGCGTGAGGCAGGGGAGCGGCCTGCATGGTCGCCCCGCGACTCCGGCAGCCGCCACGTCGCTCGGCCGGGAGACCGGGGTGAGCGGCGCGGTCGCGACGGCGCGGACCGTGCGGAGCGGGAGGGGCCGGACCTCCGCCCGTTCCGCCCGCGGCACGACGATCCTCAGATCCCCGAGGACGTCACGCCGTCGATGCTCGACAAGGGTGCCCGCTCCGAGCTCAGGACCCTGAGCAAGGAGAACGCCGACTGGGTCGCCGGGCACCTCGTCATGGCGAGCAGGCTGCTCGACGAGGACCCGGAGCTCGCCCACAGGCACGCCCTGTCGGCGGCGCGGAAGGGCGGCCGCATCGCCGTCGTGCGCGAGACGCTCGCCATCACGGCGTACACCGTCGGCGACTTCGCGCTCGCGCTCCGCGAGCTTCGGACGTTCCGTCGCATCTCCGGCAGCAACGACCAGCTCCCGCTGATGGTGGACAGCGAGCGGGGGGTCGGCAGGCCGGACCGTGCGCTCGAGCTGGGCCGGTCCGTTCCCCGCGAGACGCTGTCGGCGCCCGTGCAGGTGGCGCTCGCAATCGCGATGTCCGGCGCGCGGCTCGACCTCGGACAGCCCGAACTCGCTCTCGGCGAGCTGGAGATCCCGCAGCTGAACCCGGACCGGGCCTTCAGCTACAGCCCGCCGCTGTATCGCGCCTACGCCGAGGTCCTCGACGAGTTGGGCCGGGTGGACGAGGCGGAGCAGTGGCGGGCACGCGCGGCGGTGGCGGAGGAGGCGCTCGAGCCCGAGGAGGACGTCGTCGAGATCGAGGACCTCTCGATCGAGGACGCCGCCGACGATCAGGCGACGGACGGCGCGAAGGCCGACGGTGCCGGCCTCGATGAGGGCATGTCGGATCCGCAGATCGATGCCGGCAGCCCGGACGCCGAGGTCGATGCCGGCGGCCACGACACCGGGGTCGGTGTGAGCAGCCCCGACGCGGAGGACGGCTCCGGGGCGGCGGATGACGCCGGCAGCGCCGCCGAGACGGCGGACTCCGAGCCCTCGGAGGCGGCCGGCGCTTCCGCCGAGCGAGTCGAGAGTGCCGACGTCGCGCACAGCTCCACCGGCGCCGTCACGGATGCTGCACTGACCGCCGAGGACAGTGCCGACGTCGAGGACGCCGCCGGCGCTGTGACAGCGGCAGCCGCGACCGACGCGGCAGCCGTGACCGACGCGGACTCCGCGACGGACGAGAACGAGGACGACACGGATGTGGCGGAGGGCCGCTGAGGGACCGGCGCCGCTCGACGGCGTCGACGTCCTGCTCGCCGACCTCGACGGGGTCGTCTACACCGGTCACCGCGCGATCCCTCACGCGGTCGAGAGCCTGAACGCCGCGGCGGCCTCCGGGATCCGCGTCGGCTACATCACCAACAACGCCTCGCGCAGCGACGCCGTGGTGGCCGCGCACCTCGCCGAGTACGGGCTCCCGGTGCGTCCGGAGGACGTCGTCACCTCGCCGCAGGCGGCGATGCGCCTGCTCGCCGGCACCGTGCCGGAAGGGTCGCTCATCCTCGTGGTGGGCGGCGAAGGCCTCACGACCGAGGTGGAGCGTGCCGGCTTCCGGGTCACCCGATCGGCGGACGACGGCCCGGCCGCCGTCGTCCAGGGCTTCGCGCCCGACGTGGGCTGGGCGCACCTCGCCGAGGCGTCCTTCGCACTCGCCCGGGACCGCGACGGCAACGGCATCCCCTGGATCGCGACCAACACGGACTGGACGATCCCGGTCGCGCGCGGGATCGCGCCGGGCAACGGGAGCCTCGTCGCGGCCGTGCACAACGCCGTCGGGATCCTGCCCCGGGTGGCCGGCAAGCCGGAGACGCCGATCTTCACCGAGGCCGTCGCACGGTTCGCCGCGCGGTCGCCGCTGTTCCTCGGGGATCGCCTCGACACGGACATCCTGGGGGCGCGCCGGGCCGGCATCCGCTCCGCGCACGTGCTCACCGGCATCGACACCGGCAAGCAGCTGATCGCGGCGGCGCCGGACATGCGGCCCGACTTCCTGCTCGAGGACCTGCGCCAGCTCGCGGAGCCGTATCCGGTCGTCGAGCAGCGCAAGGACGTCACGATCGTCGGCACCGCGCGGGTCGCCCTGCGCGACAACCGGCTCGACGTCCTTGCGGACGGCGACCGCCGGATCGACCTGCTCCGCGCGGCGTGCGCCGCGGTCTGGAACTCGGGACTCGCGATCTACGGACTCGACATCCCGCCCCGCATCTACCGCTGACGGCGGACGGCTCTCACACCCGGGAGTGGTGCCGCCCGATCGGCAGCACCAGGGGGGTGCCCGACACGTCGTCCGCGACGATCCGGGCGTCCATGCCGAACACGTCGCGAACCATCGGCGCGGTCACGACGTCCGCCGGCGCTCCCGAGAGATAGAGCCGGCCGTCCTTCACGGCGAACAGCTCGTCCGCGTAGCGGGCGGCCAGGTTCAGGTCGTGCAGGACCATGACGATCGTGGTCCCCTTCTGCCGGTTCAGGTCGGTGAGCAGGTCGAGCACCTCGATCTGGTGCGCGACGTCGAGGAACGTCGTCGGCTCGTCGAGGAGCAGGACGTCCGTCCCCTGCGCAAGCGCCATCGCGATCCACACCCGCTGGCGCTGGCCGCCCGAGAGCTCGTCCACCGACCGGTCCGCGAGATCCAGCACGTCCGTCATGCGGAGCGCCTCGGCGACGGCGGCCTCGTCCTCCTGCGTCCAGGGACGCAGGAACGAGCGGTGCGGATACCGGCCCCGGGCGACGAGGTCGGCGACCGCGATGTCGTCGGGAGCGACGGGCGTCTGCGGGAGGAGTCCGAGGATCTTCGCGACCTCCCGTGTCGGCCGCTCGGCGATGGAGCGCCCGTCCAGCAGGACCGCCCCCGAGCGCGGCGGCAGGAGGCGCGCCATGGCGCGCAGCAGCGTGGACTTCCCGCACGCGTTCGCGCCGACGATGACGCTGATGCGGCCGGCCGGAATGGCGAGGGTGAGCTCCTGGACGACGACGCGGTCGTCGTAGCCGACGGTGAGCGCCTCGGTGACGAGCGAGCGGTGGACCGTCACAGCCGACCTCCGTTCCGGTTGGACCTGGCGATGAGCCAGAGCAGGTAGGGCGCTCCGATCGCGCCCGTGACGACGCCGACCGGGAACGTCGTGAAGAGCAGGTTGCTCCCCACGAGGTCCGCCCCGAGCACCAGGATCGCACCGACGAACGCGGCCGGCAGGAGCAGCGACGCGCCCGGCAGCAGCCGGCCCGCGATCGGCCCGGCGAGGAAGGCGACGAAGGCCACGGGCCCGGCGGCGGCGGTGGCGACCGAGATGAGGCCGACCGCGACGAGGACGAGCAGGAGGCGCGTGGAGTTCGGCCGCACCCCGAGCGCGGCCGCGGCGTCGTCGCCGAGCTGCAGCACGGACAGCCGGCGGGACAGGACGAACGCGGCGGGCGTGAGGACCGCCATCGCCAGCGCGAGGGGCGGAAGGTCGCCCCAGAACGCGCTGCTGAGGCTGCCCGACAGCCACCGCAGCGCCTCCGCCGCCTTGTACACCTCGATGCGCGTCAGCACCCACTGGATGACAGCGAGGAGCACGGTGCCGAGCGCGATCCCGATGAGCACGAGGCGCGAGCCCTGCACGCCGCCCCGCCAGGACAGCGCGTAGAGGAGGAACGCGACGGCGAGACCTGCGACGACGGCCACGACCGACACCGTCGCTCCCTGGGCGCCGAAGAAGCCGATCGCCACCACGGCCGCCGCGCTCGAGCCGTAGCCGATGCCCAGGATGTCGGGGCTCGCGAGCGGATTCCGCAGCATCGTCTGGAACAGGGTGCCCGCCATGCCGAAGGCCGCGCCGATGAGGACGGCCAGGATCGCCCGGGGCAGCCGCAGCCGGCCCACGGTGAAGGAGGCGCCCGGCACGTCCTGGCCGAGGACGACCCGCAGGACGTCGGCGAGGCCGTAGATCCGGTCGCCGACCACGAGCGCGAGGAGGAACAGGGCGACGACGAGCGCTCCGAGCAGGGCCGTCACCACGGTGCGCCGCCGGAGGCGAACCGCCCGCCCCGCGGCGAGGATGCTCACAGCTCCCGGACCTTCGCGCGCCGGATGAGCCAGATGAAGAAGGGGGCCCCGACCACCGCGGTCATGATGCCCACCGGCACGTCGGCGGGACGGTTGATCACCCGGCCCACCACGTCGGCGGCGACCAGGAGCACGGCGCCGAGCAGCGCGGAGTAGGGGAGCAGCCACCGGTGCCCAGGACCTGTGAAGACCCGGGCCGCATGCGGGACGACCAGCCCCACGAAGCCGATGGGTCCCGCGATCGCGACGGCGCCGGCGCTGAGCAGGACGGCCGCGAGCCCCGCGAGCACCCGCGCCGGTCCCACGCGGCCGCCGAGCCCGCGTGCCACATCGTCGCCGAGCGCCAGCACGTCGAGTCCGCGGGAGGACAGCAGCGCGAGCACGAGGCCGAGCCCGAGGAAGGGGAGGACGGGTGCCATCTCGCCGAAGTCGGCGCCGCCCACGCCGCCCACCTGCCAGAAGCGGAAGACGTTGAACACGTCGGTCCGCACGAGGAGGACCGCGGACACGAGGGACGCGAGGGCCGCCGAGGTCGCGGCGCCGGCGATCGCGAGCTTGAGCGGCGTCGCGCCGGCCCGCCCGATCGAGCCGACCGCGTAGACGAGGAGAGCTGCGCCGGCGGCGCCCGCCTGGGCGAACCAGATGTACTCGCCGGTCGAGTCGATCGAGAGCACGGAGATCCCGAGGACGACGGCGAGGGCGCTGCCCGCGTTGACCCCGAGCAGACCGGGATCCGCGAGCGGGTTCCGGGTGATCCCCTGCATGACGGCGCCCGAGAGCCCGAGAGCGCCACCGACGAGGATGGCGAGGGCCGTCCGAGGGACGCGCGTCGCGACCGCCTGCTCCGCGAAGGAGTTGGGATCCGGCGCGAGGACGCCGCCCACCACCTCGTCCCACGACACCACGCGCGAGCCGAAGACGAGCGACAGGAGGACCGCGGCGGCCAGGCCCGCGAGCCCCACGGCCAGGCCGATCAGGAGCCTCCGGCGGCGACGCGCCGGCCGGACCACGCTGGGTCCGGCCGGCGCGTCGGTGGCGGTTCCGTCGATCACTGCACCTTCGCGGCCGCGTCGGCGAGGATCTGCGTGTACTCGTCGATGCCCCAGGGGATTGACAGGACCGTGGGCGTCGTCATGGCGGCGGCGAGTGCATCCGACTCGGTGACGATGGCCACGGCTCCCGCCTGGACGGCCGGAAGGGCGCCGAGCAGCGGCTCGGCCTGCATCGCCGCGAGGGTGTCCTCGCCGCCGTAGTTGAGGATGATGTCGGCGTCCGCGAGGACGTCCAGGTTCTCCGCGGTGAGCGTGGCGAAGAACTGCCCCTCGTTCTCGGCGGCGAGCTGCTGCACGCCCGCCGACGGCTCCATGCCGAGGTCCGCGAGGAACGAGACCCGCGCGTCCTCCGGGAGGTAGACGTACACGGAGCTCGTGTCGCCGGGGTCGACCCAGAGGTAGGCGAACGTCGTGCCCTGAAGCTCCGGATGGGCGGCCGCCGCGTCCGCGATGAGCTGCTCGGTGTCGGCGACGAGCTCGTCCGCCTCGTCCGCCAGGCCGAGGGCGGCGCCGTTGAGGGTGGTGCTCTCGCGCCAGTCGACGAGCCAGGGCTCGCCCGGGAAGGAGACGGTCGGGGCGATCTCGGTGAGGGTCTGGTACTCCTCCTCGGTGAGACCCGAGTTCGCGCCGAGGATGAGGTCCGGAGCCGTATCGGCGACCTGCTCGAAGTTGATGCCGTCGACCTCGTCGAAGAGCTCGGGGGTCTCGCCGCCCAGCTCGTCGAGCGCGTCCTGGACCCAGGGCAGGATGCCGTCGCCGTTGTCGTCGGCGTAGGTGACGAAGGGCATCCCGACGGGCACGACACCGAGGGCGAGAGCGACGTCCTGGTTCCCCCACGCCACGGTGGCGACGCGCTCCGGCTGCTCGGGGACCTCGGTGGCGCCGTACGCGTGCTCGACGGTGACAGGGAAGCCGCCGCCGCCGGCGCTGCCGCCGTCGGAGGCGGGAGTGGTGGAGCTGCACGCCGTGAGCAGCAGCGCCCCGGAGAGAGTGAGGGCGGCCGCTATGGCCGGACGGCGGAGAGAGAGCACGTGCAGTCCTTTCGAAGTGAGGTAAGGCTACCCTAACCACGCGCTCCGGCGCGGGGCCAATGAGCCAGGGGAGCCGACGGGTACCGTGGGACCCGTGACCGAGGAGATCGCTGCGGCGCTCGCCGAGCTCGAGGAGCTGCCGCTCGCCGAGCGGGCGGACGGCTACCTGACACTGCTCGAGCAGCTGCGCCGCCGCCTCGAGGAGGCGGACGGCTGATGTCCGGATCCCGGCTCGACACCGCGCTCGTCGACCGGGGCCTCGCGCGCTCCCGGACGCACGCGGCACGCCTGGTGGCCGACGGCCTCGTCACGGTGGACGACCGGCCGGCTCTGAAGCCGTCCGCCCGGGTCGCCGACGACTCGCGCATCCAGGTCGCCGAGACCGACGACTACGTGAGCCGGGCGGCTCACAAGCTCCTCGCGGCGCTCGAGCAGTTCCCGGTCCGGGTCGAAGGGCGGCTGGCGCTCGACGCGGGAGCGTCGACCGGCGGCTTCACCCAGGTGCTGCTCGAGCGGGGCGCCGAGCGGGTGATCGCGGTCGACGTGGGGCACGGCCAGCTCGCCCGGCTGATCGCCTCCGATCCGCGGGTGGACTCGTATGAGGGCGTGAACGTGCGCACCCTCGACGCGCCCGCCCTCGCCGCACTGACCGGCTCGGAGCGCCGTCCTCAGCTGGTCGTCGCGGACCTCTCCTTCATCTCGCTCACCCAGGTGCTGCCCGCCCTGAGCGACGCCGCGACGCCGGACGCGGACTTCGTGGTCCTGATCAAGCCTCAGTTCGAGGTGGGTCGTCAGGGCGTGCGCGAGGGCATCGTCCGGGACGCGGCCCTCCGCGCCGATGCGATCCGGGACGTGCTGTGGAGCGCATGGGATCTCGGCCTCGGGACGGCCGGGCTCATCGCCTCCCCGCTGCCCGGGACCGGCGGGAACCGGGAGTACCTGGCCTGGCTCGCGCGCTCCGCGGAGGACCCGTCCGGCGTGCTCGACCCGGACCGGCTCACGCGTCTGGCCGGCTGACCGACCTCCCGGGCACGTCGGAGAAGTCCAGCGAGTTGTGGTGGTAGTCGAGCGCGTCGTCGAAGTCCTCGACGGCGACGGGAGTGTTGCGCGTCAGCAGCAGGTAGACCTGGCCGGACGTCGTCTCCAGGTTCCAGATGCCGCTCATCTGCGGGCCGCTCGTCAGGATCTCGAACGCCTGCCGGGCGAGCGCCGCCGAGTCCTGCTCCTTCGCGATGTAGGACTGCGAGCCGTAGTGGACTCGAACTGACATGAGCGGCTTCTCCTGCGGGCGATCCGATGTGCCGACTCTCCTACGCGAGCGGTCCCCTCGGCAACGGGTTGCGCGACCTCGAACCGCCCGCCCCCGTCCGATCGTGTCGTCCCGTTCCGACAGAATGGGAGGAGTACCCGGCGAAGGCAGGAGCGGAAACGGTGACGGAAGCCCGCTACATGCTCGTGGTCTCCCACACCGGCAGGCGCGAGTCCCTGGACGCCGCGGCCGGCGTGGTGACGCGGCTGGCGGAGGCGGGCGTCACACCCGTGCTGCTCGAGGAGGAGCGGGAGGACCTGCTCGCCGCGTGCGGCGACTTCGGTGGCGCCGTGCGCATGTTCGACGGCATGGACGCGTCCCTGCTCGAGCTCGTCATCGTCCTCGGCGGTGACGGCACCATCCTCCGCGCGGCGGAGATCGTGCGCGGCTCCTCCGTGCCGCTGCTCGGCGTGAACCTGGGCCACATCGGCTTCCTCGCCGAGGCGGAGCGCGAGGACCTCGGCGAGACGCTGCGCCGCGTGCTCGCGCGCGACTACGACGTCGAGGAGCGCATGACCATCGACGTCGCCGTCAAGGTGGACGGCGAGATCGCCTACACGAGCTGGGCCCTCAACGAGGCGACCATCGAGAAGGCCAGCCGGGAGCGGATGCTCGAGGTCGTGATGGAGATCAACGGCCGGCCGCTGTCCACCTTCGGCTGCGACGGCGTCGTCCTGTCCACGCCGACGGGCTCGACGGCCTACGCCTTCTCCGGCGGCGGCCCCGTGGTGTGGCCGAACGTCGAGGCGATCCTCGTCGTGCCGCTCGCCGCCCACGCGCTGTTCGCCCGCCCCCTCGTGGTCGGGCCGACCTCGACCGTCGCCGTCGAGGTCCTTCAGCGCACCAACGGCAGCGGCATCCTCTTCTGCGACGGACGCCGCACGGAGACGCTCCCGCCCGGCGCCCGGGTCGAGGTGCGGCGCTCCGGCACGCCGGTGCGGCTCGCCCGGCTCCAGCGCGGCGTCTTCACCGACCGGCTCGTGCGGAAGTTCGACCTGCCGGTCTCGGGGTGGCGGGGGCCGGCGGGCGCGTGATCGAGGAGATCGGCATCCGCGACCTCGGGGTGATCGGCGAGGCGACGCTGCCTCTCGGCCCGGGCTTCACGGCGCTCACGGGAGAGACCGGCGCGGGCAAGACCATGGTCGTGACGGCGCTCGGGCTCCTGCTCGGCGAGCGGGCGGACGCGAGCGTCATCCGGAAGGGCAGCGACCGCGCGGTCGTCGACGGGCGCTGGGTCGTGCCCGAGGAGGGCGAGGTCGCCGAGCGGGTCCGGGATGCCGGCGGCGAGCTCGATCCGATCGGGTCCGGCCGCGCGGAGCTGCTGATGTCCCGCACCCTGGCCGCGGAGGGACGCAGCCGCGCGTCCGTGGGCGGGCGCTCGGCTCCGGCGGGTCTGCTCGCGGAGCTCGCCGACCGCCTCGTCGTGGTGCACGGCCAGTCCGACCAGATCCGGCTCCGCTCCGCCGCGGCGCAGCGGGAGGCGCTGGACCGGTACGCCGGCCCCGACTTCGCCGCGGCGCTCGAGAACTACCAGACGGCCTACCGGCGCTGGACCGCCAACCGCGACGAGCTCGACCGGCTGATTGCGGAACGGGAGCTTCGCGCGGCCGAGGCGGCAGAGCTCCGGGCCGCGGTCGCCGAGATCGAGGTGGTCGCACCGCAGTCCGGCGAGCAGGAGGAGCTGGAGGCGCGGGCCCTGCGGCTCGGCAACGCCGAGGAGCTGAGGGTCGCCGCGGCGCAGGCGCACGAGCTCCTCTCGTCCGAGGACGACGCGCCGGACGTCACCTCGATGCTCGACCAGGCGCGCCGGCTGCTCGAGCGCGTCGCGGAGCTCGACCCGGAGCTGTCCGCCCTCGCCGACACGGTCGGCAATCTCTCGTTCCTGGCCGCCGACGCCGCGACGGAGCTCGCGAGCTACGCCGCGGGATTCGACACCGACTCGGCCCGCGACCTGGAGGCGATCCAGCAGCGCATCTCGGAGCTCGCGGTCCTCGTCCGCAAGTACGGGCCGACGCTCGAGGACGTCATCGACTTCCTCGACACCGGGAGCCGCCGGCTCCTCGAGCTCGACACCGATGAGGACCGGATCGCCGCCCTCGAGGCCGAGGTCGACGCGGACGTCGTCGTCGTCGCGGAGCTCGCGGAGACCCTCAGCGTGCTGCGCAGCGAGGCCGGCGCGCGGCTCGCGGAGGCGGTCAGCGCCGAGCTGTCGGCGCTCGCCATGCCGGACGCGCAGCTCATGGTCGATGTCCGTGGCCGGGAGGACTTCACGATGAGCGGACGGGACTCCGTCCAGCTCCTGCTGCAGCCTCACCCCGGCGCCGAGCCGCGACCGCTCGGCCGAGGTGCGTCGGGTGGTGAGCTGTCGCGCATCATGCTCGCGATCGAGGTGGTCCTCGCCGCGTCGACCCCGGTCCCGACCTTCGTGTTCGACGAGGTCGACGCGGGAGTCGGCGGCGCGGCGGCCATCGAGATCGGCCGGCGCCTCGGGCGCCTCGCGGAGAGCGCGCAGGTCATCGTCGTGACCCATCTCGCCCAGGTCGCGGCGTTCGCCCGCAACCACCTGCGGGTGGAGAAGGACCGCAGCGGTGCGGTGACCGAGTCGAGCGTGCGCCGCCTCGAGGGGGATGAGCGGGTCGCCGAGATGGCGCGCCTGCTGTCGGGCCTGCCCGACTCGGAGACGGGGCTCGCGCACGCCCGCGAGCTGCTCGACCTCAGCCGCTGACGCCCCTTCGCGTCCCGGTGGGTCGCGTCCGCGTCCTTCGCGTCCGCGTCGTTACGTCCGGCGTCCGGAAGTGAAACGTCGCCGTAACACCGCCGTGGAAGCATGAGGAACGCAACGTGAGCCGTTGTGACCACCCCGGGACACAAGACCCCGGCGGTGCCGAACAGCAGGGGGACACCGGCTTGCGCGCGGTGCCGACCCCTCCCTCGAATCCTCGAAGGACGGCAGATGCTCTCAGTCACGATCCTGGCCGGCAATCCCAAGCCCGCATCACGCACCCTGCGTGTCGCGGAGGCGGTGGTGGACCGGCTGCTCGCTCCCGGCAGCTACGAGACGCGGGTCATCGACCTCGCGGACCACGCTGCCTCCATCTTCACCTGGCCCTCGGAGGAGATGGCGGAGCTCACGGCCGCCGTGGCGGCCACCGACCTCCTCGTCGTCGCCTCGCCCACCTACAAGGCGAGCTATACGGGGCTCCTCAAGGGCTTCCTCGACCGCTACCCGGCCAACGGGCTCGCGGGGGTCGTCGCGATCCCCGTGATGACGGGCGGCGACAGCACCCACTCGGTCGGGCTCGACGCTCACCTGCGGCCCCTGCTCGTCGAGCTCGGCGCCAGCGTGCCGACGCGGGGCCTCTACTTCACGATGAACCGGATGGGGGAGCTCGCGGATGTCGTCGGCGCCTGGGCCGACGAGGCGTCCGCCGCGCTCGCCCGCATCTCGGGTCTCGATGCGGCCCTCCGCATCCCGGCCGTGGAGGGGGTCCGATGACCCCGCTCGACCCGGTCGCCGCCGACGCGGCGGAGCTGCGCGCGGCCTTCGGGCGGTTCCCGAGCGGGATCGCGGCCCTCTGCGCCGAGGTGGACGGCGAGAAGCTCGGCCTCGTCGCGTCGTCCTTCTCCGTCGGGGTCTCCTTCGACCCGCCCCTCGTGATGTTCTCCGTGCAGAACAGCTCGACCACCTGGCCTCGGCTGCGCCAGGCGTCCCGGATCGGCGTCTCGGTCCTCGGCCGCGATCATGCCGCTGCCTGCCGCCAGCTCGCGTCCCGGCGAGGCGACCGGTTCCGCGACCTGGACATCGTCCGCTCGCGGACGGGCGCTCTCCTCCTGCACGGCTCGGCCGTCTGGATGGAGTGCGAGATCCTCTCCGAGAACCCGGCCGGCGACCACGCAATCGTGCTGCTCGCCGTCAAGGAGATGAGGGTGGACCGCGAGATGGAGCCTCTCGTCTACCACGGCGCGGAGTTCCGGCAGCTCGCGGTCGCCTCCTGACGGAGGCGCCGACAGGCGGAACGGACGGATCGCGGGCGCCAGCGGTGCGATCCGTCCGTTCCGAGCTCCCATCAGGGGTCAGCAGACCGGCGCGGGCAGGTCGATCCGCCGGGCGTCCCGCTCGGGGGAGGGAACGAGCTGGGTGATCGAGAGGACCGCCGGCTCGGATCCCGGGTTGCTGATGAAGTGCGGGCCGACCTCGATGAAGGTGTCGCCGACCGTGAAGGTCTCCGCGGGGCCGCAGTCGAGCTGGCGGGTCACGGTGCCGCTCTTCACGGTCGCGATCACGATCCCCGGGTGCTCGTGCCAGCCGGAGTACCCGCCCACCGCGTAGGTGAGCTCGAAGTCGAGGACCGTCACGTCCCCCTGGGTCTTCAGCTCGATGCCGTCGGCCTTCGCCTTCTTGCCCTCCTCCAGCTCCCCGATGACCGCGGGTCCGGGGCTCGTGCCGGAGCCCGGCGTGGCCGTGGCCACCGTCACCGTCCCGATCGCCACGGCGACCGCCGCGGCGATGCCGATGGACGACTTCCAGATGAGACCCTGCTTCTTCATGACGACTCCTCTGTCGGACAACGCAGGGGGTCAGTCTCGCGCTCAAGTCCCTTGATGATCAAGAGAATTAGGCCTCTGGCGGAGGAGGTCAGGATGCGTTCACAGGCGCTGTCGCAGATGCCTCCGGGGCCGGCGGGCCGCTCGGCTCGGCGGCGGGGGCTCGGACCTGTCCGGCGACGGCTCCGGCCCACAGGACGACCGCGAGGACGGCGATGAGCGCCGTGCCGAGGACCGCGTCGCCCACCCCGGCGAACTGGTCGAGGTCGATGACCGCGTCGAGATCGCGGGCCAGGGCCGCGAAGGCCAGCACGGTCACGCCGAACAGGTTGTTGGCGAGGAACAGCAGCACCCTGGCGGGCACCGGGTAGGACACGGACCCCTCATGGGTCGTGTCGGCGCCGGTGACGAAGCCCCACAGGAAGCCGAGGAGGACGAAGGCGATCACGCTCGCACCGAGGAGGGCGCTGAGCGGGTTCGCGAGGACCTCCCGCCAGGCCGCGGCCTCCGCCAGCAGGAGGGCGACGCTCAGCGCGGCGAGCTCCGCCGACCCCAGCCGGCGGCGGACGGCGAGGACGATGCCCAGCAGGATCGAGCCCGCCGCGAGGAGCACGGACGCCGCCTCGGACGACCAGGTCCCCTCGAGGCCGAGAAGCGCGGGCACGCTCGACGCCCCGATCACGAGTCCGAAGGCGAGGAGCAGCTCGGGAACGCCGCGTCGTCCCCGATGGGCCAGGACGATCGCGAGCACGACCAGCCCGGCGGCGACGAGGGTGCGGATCGCGAGGGTGACGGCCGTGCTGGACAGCACCGTGACCGCGGCGGACGCGAGGGCCGCCGGCGTCGCGCCTCCGCCCCACGTCATGAAGACCTGGGCCGCGAGCAGGACGACCGTGACCGGGATGAGGAGCGCGGTCACCGCGGCGGCCACCGGCAGCACGATTCCGCCCACTCCGCCGAGCGTCTCCTCCGGGGTGACGGGGCGTCCGCGGCGCCTCGCGAGCCACAGGAGGGCCACGCCGGCCACGAGCAGGCCGAGCAGGATGCCTGTGCCGACCAGCTCCTCGGGAGGCGCTGCGGCCGGGGATCCCGTCGCGTAGCGGAGCGCCGTCTCCACCGTCAGCCAGACCGCGAGGATCCCGAACGCCCAGCGCAGGACCGGCCGCCCCCTGCCCGTCGGCGACGCCGCGGCCGCGGGCGAGCGCTCCCGGACGGTGGCGACGATGGCGAACGCGGCCGCGATCGCGAACTCGGCCACCGCGACGCCGGCGGCGAGGGCGGCGGGCGCGGCGAGCGATCCGAGCGCTCCCATGAGGATGCTCGCGGTCGGCGGACCGAAGTCGATCCCGAAGGGGAGGGTCTGGGCCGCGGCGCGCCAGAGGGACACCACCGTGGTTCCGCCGATCAGTGCGAGGACGATCGCGAACTCGACCCAGGAGAAGGGGCGCCGGCGCCGCACGACGAGCAGCACCACCAGGCCGATCGAGGCCACGAGCGACACGACCTTGCCCGGCGTGACGAGGGTGAAGTCGAGGGCCTCGCCCTGGTCCATCCCGCCGAGGTAGAGCAGGAGCAGGCAGCTGAGCGCCGTGATGGGCGCGGCGGCGACCCAGCGCATGTGCATGGCCGCCGTCTGGAGCAGCGCGGCCGACAGCACGACGAGCGCGAAGAAGAGGGGGAGGAGCACGCGCGGCAGCGACAGCGCCGCGGCGCCGTTCGACAGCGAGAGCGGCAGGACCGCCCGGAGCAGTGGCGAGGCCACGACGAGGAGCACGGCCAGCCCGAATGCGACGGTGCTGGAGAGGACGATCGTCCGCAGACCGATGGGCCATCCGGTGTCGCGGAGGCGGCCTGCGCGGATCGGGCCGATCAGCAGCCGGGACGTGAACCGCCCGGCGCCGGCGCGCGCCCTCGCGGGCAGAGACATCCTGCTCATCCGAGTCCAATCCGCCACACCTGGAGGCCGGGACCGATCACGACCGCCTCGGAGCCGGAGAGCAGCAGGTGCGGGTCGGCGGGATCCGCCCGCTCGGGCAGGGTCCACTCGGCCGCGCTCGTTCCGTCCGCCTCGCGCAGCGCGACGGTGTCGCCGGCGAGGGTCAGGATCCGCCCGTCGGCGTCGATCCGGACGGACTGGGATCCCGGAGCCGTCCACTGCTCCGCCCCGGTGCTGGCGTCGAACCGCACCGTCTCCTCGTCGGTCGCCGCGACGACGCCGGTCGCGTCGGCGGCGATGGACCGGACGAGGCCGGTCAGCGTCGCCTCCCAGAGGACCTCGCCCGTGCGGGCGTCCACGGCGAGCAGCTCGCCGTCCTCGGTGACGAGGTACGCGAGCGGCTCGGACGGCGCCGCCGCCAGGGCCGCGGACATCCCGAGGTCCTCGCGCCACAGGAGCTCGCCGGTCTGCGCGTCGAGACCGCTCACCCGGCCGCGCTCATCCGCCGCCACGACGGTGCCGACCGCCGCCACCACCTCGCCGCGGGTGTCCGCGCCCAGGGGAGTCGACCAGCGCTCGCGTCCGTCGCCGGCGTCGAGGCGGGCGACGGTGCCGCCCCGCGTGGCGACCAGGACGTCACGGGATCCGGGAAGCGCGGCCGCGCGGGCGAGCGCGAGGTCGTCGCCCTCCCAGCTCCAGACCCGCCGGCCCCGCTCGTCGTAGGCGCGCACGGCGCGGTCCTCGGTCGCCGCCACGACGAGCTCCCCGACGGCGGAGACGGTCGCGATCGATCCGCCCGGATGCGCGCTCCACGCCAGGACCGCCCGATCGTCGTCGAGACGCCAGGCCAGCAGATCGTCGCCGTGCTCGTTCGGAGTCACGATGAGCCCGCCCGGAGTCCGCGCGGGTGGCGTGACGATGTTGCCCTGCCGGATCGACTCCCCGAAGAACTGGTCGACGACGACGGCGTCCAGGGTCTCCAGGAGGCCGGGACCGGAGGAGCGTCCGTCCTCGGCGTCCTCCGGTTCCTCCGCGGTGCCCTCGCTCTCCTCGGCAGGCGGGGGGAACGGGGCCGACTCGCGCACGGCGACGGACCCGATCCGCTCGCCGTTCTGCTCGCCGACGGAGAAGAGCCGCCCCTCGCCGGGACACCAGACGGAGGTGTCCGTGCTCGTCAGCAGCGGTCCCACGCCCGGCTGCTCGAGCGTCAGCGTGCCCTCGACCTGCAGGCACCCGTCCGGCGGGTCGAAGCGCTCGCCCTCCGCGCCGGTCAGCTGCTCGTCCGCGGCGACAGCGCGGAACTCCGACTCGAACGTGAGCGCGCCGTCGCCGAGCGCGGATCCGCTGCTCGACCACTCCGCGCCGGGAGCCGCATCCGACGGCAGCAGCAGCAGTCCGGGCTCGAAGGTGAAGCCGACGACGCCGCCCCAGGACGCGATCTGCCGCAGCCCGTCCTCACCGAGGACGTACAGGTCGTTGTACTGCCCCTCGTCCGCGGTGGTGATCTCGCGCCAGAAGTGTGCGCTCCGGACTCCTTCGTCGCCGAGCGCGCCGATCACCGCCGAGCTCACGACGTCCGGTCCGGTGAGGGCGCCCTGCACCCCGACGACGCGGGAGTGGTCGACCGCGCGGACCGAGCCGTCCTGCATCCGGTAGCGCGTCGATTCGCCGTCGGAGGGCACGAAGCGGGCCGCGGCGCCGCCGGGTTCGCCGGCCGTCGGGAGGTCCAGGGCGAGCAGGCTCCCGGTGAGCGCGACGAGCAGTGCCGGGACGACGATCGCCGGGAGAAGGCGGCGACGGGGGCGCGCACCGTCGGCCCCTCCGCTCACGGACGCCAGTGTAGGGGGAGAGCGGTTCCGGGCACCGCAGGTGCATCGTGCTGGGTTCCCCCCAGTCCGGGGCGTCCCGAACGCGCAAATCGGCAGGCAAGGCCGGGTGTGTCGCTTAGGATGGAAACCCGTGGCAGACGCGTTCGCATCGCAAGACAGTCGGGGCACCACCAAGCACATCTTCGTCACGGGGGGTGTCGTCTCCTCTCTGGGCAAGGGCCTCACCGCCGCGAGCCTCGGACATCTGCTCACCGCGCGCGGACTGCGCGTCGTCATGCAGAAGCTGGATCCCTATCTGAACGTGGATCCGGGGACCATGAACCCGTTCCAGCACGGCGAGGTGTTCGTCACGGACGACGGCGCCGAGACGGACCTGGACATCGGCCATTACGAGCGCTTCCTCGACATCAACCTGGACGCCGCCGCGAACGTCACGACCGGGCAGATCTACTCGAAGGTCATCGCGAAGGAGCGCCGCGGCGAGTATCTCGGCGACACCGTCCAGGTCATCCCCCACATCACCGACGAGATCAAGTTCCGGATGCGGCAGCAGGCGATCGTGCCCGCCGACTCGGACGAGCCCGCACCGGACGTCATCATCACCGAGGTCGGCGGCACCGTCGGCGACATCGAGTCGCAGCCGTTCCTCGAGGCCGCGCGCCAGGTGCGCCACGAGCTCGGCCGCAAGAACGTGTTCTTCGTGCACGTGTCCCTCGTTCCGTACATCGGGGCGTCCGGCGAGCAGAAGACGAAGCCGACGCAGCACTCGGTGGCAGCGCTCCGCTCCATCGGCATCCAGCCGGACGCGCTCGTGCTCCGGTCCGACCGCCCGGTGTCCGACGGCGTCAAGCGGAAGATCGCGCTCATGTGCGACGTCGAGGAGCCGGCGGTCGTCAACAACGTGGACGTGCCGAGCATCTACGAGCTGCCGTCGGCGCTGCACAGCGAGGGCCTGGACTCCTACATCATCGAGGCGCTGGGTCTCGCGACGAGCGACGTGGACTGGAGCGGGTGGAACGAGCTGCTCACCGCGGTTCGCGAGCCCGCCTTCGAGGTGACGATCGCCCTCGTGGGCAAGTACGTGGACCTCCCGGACGCGTACCTCTCGGTCACGGAGGCCCTGCGGGCGGGCGGCTTCGCCCACCGCACCAAGGTCAACCTGCGCTGGGTGCCGAGCGACGAGTGCCAGACGCCCGAGGGGGCGGCGCGGAACCTCGGCGACGTCGACGGGATCTGCATCCCGGGCGGCTTCGGCATCCGGGGCATCGAGGGCAAGCTCGGCGCTCTCCGCTTCGCCCGCGAGAACGGCATCCCCGCCCTCGGTCTCTGCCTCGGCCTGCAGTGCATGGTGATCGAGTACTCGCGGAACGTCACCGGGCTGGACGGGGCCTCGTCCTCCGAGTTCGACCCCGACACCCCGTACCCCGTCATCGCGACGATGGCCGAGCAGGTCGACATCCTCGCGGGCGGCGACCTCGGCGGCACCATGCGGCTCGGGCTCTACCGGGCGGCGCTCGGTGAGGGCACGCTCGCCGCGGACCTCTACGGCGGCCCGGAGGCGGTCGAGCGTCACCGCCACCGGTACGAGGTCAACAACCGGTTCCGGGAGCAGATCGCCGGCAGCGGGCTCGTCTTCTCCGGGACGTCCCCGGACCGCCAGCTGGTCGAGTTCGTCGAGCTGCCGCGGGACGTGCACCCGTTCTACATCGGCACCCAGGCGCATCCCGAGCTGCGCTCGCGGCCGAACCGGGCGCATCCGCTCTTCCGGGGCCTCGTCGGCGCCGCGCTCGACCGGCAGCGGGCGAGCCGGCTCTTCGACGTGACCGAGGACGAGATCGCCGAGCAGGTGGGCGCATGAGCGCGACGGAGCCCGTCCGCGACGGCGCCGCCACCACCGAGCCGCTGCGCGACGAGCCGTTCGAGGCGGAGGTCCTCGAGCGCGAGATCGTGCACGACGGGAAGGTCTGGGACGTCGTCCGCGAGACGTTCCTGTACAACGGCGAGCCCATCGTGCGGGAGTACGTGGACCACACGGGTGCCGTGGCGATCCTCGCGATGGACGACGACGAGCGCGTCCTCCTGATCCGCCAGTACCGCCATCCGATCCGGACCCGCGACTGGGAGATCCCGGCCGGCCTGCTCGACGACGACGGCGAGGGCCCGCTCGAGGGCGCCAAGCGGGAGCTCGCGGAGGAGGCCGACATCGCGGCCGACACCTGGCACGTGCTCGCCGAGTACACGAACTCGCCCGGCGGGAGCAACGAGACCGTGCGCGTCTACCTCGCCCGCGGCATCTCCGACGTCGACGCGTTCGAGCGCACGGCGGAGGAGGCCGACATCGAGGTGCGCTGGGTGAGCCTGGACGAGGCTCTGAACGCCGTGCTCGCGCGCGACATCCAGAACCCGTCGACGGTCATCGGCGTCATGGCGGCCGCGCTGGAGAAGGCGCGCGGCTGGACCGGCCTCGCTCCCGCGGACACCCCGTGGCCGCGCCACCCCGCGCTCGGCGACGGAACCTGGTGACGGCCCGGCGATGAGCCCGGAGGCTGCGGTCGCGGCCTTCCTGCGCCACGTCGCGATCGAGCGCGGGCTCGCCGCGAACACCCTGGCGGCGTACCGCCGCGATCTCGGCGCCTACACCGCGTTCCTCGCCGCGCGCGGCATCACGGACGTGGCCCGGGTGACCGCCCCGGACATCGCCGCGTTCTCGCAGCACCTCCGCGGATCCGACGGCACGGCGATGCGCGCGTCCTCGGTAGCACGGATGCTGTCCTCGGTCCGCGGACTGCACCGCTTCCTCGTCGAGGACCGCGTCGTGGACGCCGACCCGGCCGCCGAGGTCAAGCCGCCGAAGCTCGGCCTGCGGCTGCCGAAGGCGGTGTCCGTCGACGAGATGGGCGCGATCCTCTCGGCGACGGCGGGGGAGGAGCCCGTCGCGCTGCGCGATCGGGCGCTGCTCGAGCTGCTGTACGCGACCGGCGCCCGCATCGGCGAGGCGGTGGCGCTCGACGTCGACGACCTCGTCGAGGAGGGCGTGCTGCGGCTCCGCGGGAAGGGCGGCAAGGAGCGCATCGTCCCGGTCGGCAGCTACGCGAGGGCCGCTATGGATGCGTACCTCGTGCGGGTCCGCCCGCAGTGGGCATCGCGCGGAGGGTCCACCCCCGCCCTGTTCCTGGGTCCGCGCGGGGGACGGATGTCCCGGCAGTCGGCCTGGCTCGTGATCCAGGCCGCGGCCGAGCGCGCCGGGCTCGAGCGGCACATCTCGCCGCACACCTTCCGCCACTCGTTCGCGACGCACCTGCTGGCGGGGGGTGCCGACGTCCGGGTCGTTCAGGAGCTGCTCGGCCACTCCTCGGTCGCAACCACCCAGATCTACACGCTCGTCACGGCGGACACCCTGCGCGACGTCTACATCACCTCGCACCCGCGGGCGCGGTGATCGCGGCGCGCTGGGACGCCGCTGAGACCGATCTGCCGCTCGAGGGGCGATGTCGGTGGCTGGTGGTTCACTGTCGGCATGTTCGAGGAGGCGCCGCCGGATCCGGAGTCGCCGGAGGCCTATCAGGGCCGGCTGAGCGACGCGGAGCGGGCCGCCTGGGAGGAGCTCACCGGGCGGTGGACCTGGGAGCAGCGGCTCGCGCAGCGGATCGCCGAGCGGTCGGCACGAGCGGCGACCCTGGCCGCCGAGCAGTTCGCCCTTCTCGACGACCTCCGGCTCGAGGCCGAGCGCACGACCGGCGCGAGCTGGACCGATCGGGACTCTCTTGCGTGGCGGGAGCTTCGCGCGGAAGTCGCCGGCCTCCTCCAGGTGCACGAGCGGACCGCCGAGCCGATGCTCGATCTCGCCAGGGAACTCGTGCACCGCTTCCCGGCGACGCTCGAGGAGCTGCATCGAGCGGCCTTCACCGAGCGTCACGCGCGCATCGTGGCGGAAGAGGGCGCCGGCGTTCCCGACGAGCTGGCGGCGGAGTACGAGCGGCGGGTGCTGCCCTACGCCCGGACGCTCGTGCCCTCGCGGCTGCGGGCGATGGCCGCGACGATCCGAGCGCAGCTGTGCCCCGAGGATCTGGTCGAGCGTCATCGCCAGGCGGTGACCGAGCGCCGGACCGCGATCGAGGCCGCTCCCGACGGCATGGCCTGGTACGGCGCGCTGATGGAGGCGAGCGATGCGATCGGCGCCGCGGCTGCGGTGCACGGCATCGCCCGGACCCTGCTCGTCGACGGGGAGACACGGACGCTGCAGCAGATCGAGGCGGACGTCGTCCGCGACCTGCTCACGGACGCCGGAGGCGTGACGCTCCCCGTGTCCGCCGGCGATGAGCCTCAGTCCACCCCGGGCGCGCAGCGCGGATTGCGGCCCGAGGTCGCGCTGCACGTGCCCGTGCTCACGGCGATGGGACGCAGCGACTCTCCCGCCGTTCTCGAGGGCTACGGCCCGATCGACGCCGTCACCGCTCGCCGGATGGCCGGGTGCGCGACGGGCTTCCTCCGCATCCTCACCGATCCCGAGACCGGGGCGGTCCTCTCGGTCGGCCGCGAGTCGTACCGCGTGCCGAGCGACCTGAAGCGCCACCTTCGCATCCGCGACGGGGTCTGCCGGTTCGTCGGCTGCACCCGGCCGGCCCGCTACTGCGACATCGACCACACGGTCGCCTGGGTCGAGGACGGCGAGACCGTGACCTCGAACCTCGCGCACCTGTGCCGGGGTCATCACCGCCTGAAACACGGGAGCCGGTGGCGGCTGTCCCAGTCGCCGGGAGGCGACGGCATCCTCACCTGGACCTCGCCGACCGGGCGCACCTACACGAGCTCGCCGCAGGTGAAGCTGCCGCCCGAGCGCCCGCCGCGTTCGCGGCCGGGAGCGCCTCTCTTCGTGCAGCGGCAGTGGGCGGACGACCCGCCCTTCTGATCCCCGGTCCCGGCCTCCAAAGGCCGGAGACGGCGCTCGCCCGGTCCTGCAACGCCGTGCCCTGACGCCGCTTCGCACCTGGGAGTTCGCCGACCATAACGACACGCGGCGGCCGTCCCGGGGTGAGTGAGGGGCCGCTCCTACACTGACTCGCGGGGGACACGAAGACTCAACGAGTGCAAGGGACGTCGGGATGACGCACATTACGGAGACAGTCGCGGAGGCCCCAGTGCAGGCGATCACCATCGCGGGCCGCGAGTTCCGGGAGTTCCCCGAGCCCGCTCCGCTTCGCGCTCACGGGCCCGCCCGCATCATCTCGCTCTGCAATCAGAAGGGCGGGGTCGGGAAGACCACGACGACGATCAACCTCGGCGCCGCGCTCGCGCAGTACGGGCGCAAGGTGCTCGCCATCGACTTCGACCCGCAGGGCGCCCTGTCCGCGGGTCTGGGCGTGCAGATGCACGACGTCGTCACGATCTACGACCTCCTCATCGGCACGGTGCGCGACCCGCAGGTCGCCATCCAGGAGACGTCGATCCCCGGGCTCGACGTGATCCCGGCCAACATCGACCTCTCCGCCGCCGAGGTCCACCTGGTCAACGAGGTCGCCCGAGAGCAGGCGCTCGCCCGCGTCCTCCGCAAGATCAGCGACGCCTACGACGTGATCCTCATCGACTGCCAGCCGTCCCTCGGCCTGCTGACCGTGAACGCGCTGTCCGCGAGCCACGGCGTGCTCATCCCCCTCGAGTGCGAGTACTTCGCTCTCCGCGGCGTCGCCCTGCTCATCGAGACGATCGAGAAGGTGAAGGACCGCCTCAACCCGGCCCTCGAGCTCGACGGCATCCTTCCGACGATGTACGACTCGCGGACGCTGCACGGCCGGGAGGTCCTGCAGCGGGTGGTGGAGGCGTTCGACACGAGCGTGCTCGACACCGTGATCGGGCGCACGATCAAGTTCCCGGACGCGTCCGTCGCGGGCATCCCGGTGCTCGAGTTCGCTCCCGAGCACAACGCGTCGAAGGCGTACCGGCGGCTCGCCCGCGAGCTCGTGTCGCGTGGTGCGGTCGCCTGACGCGCCGCCGGCCGATCCGCAGGAGACCTCGGGCTTCTCGGTCCGGGTCGGGAGCTTCGACGGGCCGTTCGACCTGCTGCTGAGCCTCATCGGCAAGCACCAGCTCGACATCACGGAGATCGCGCTCTCGGCCATCACCGACGAGTTCCTCGCCTACCTGCGGGGGCTCGACACCGAGCAGGAGCTCGAGGAGGCGAGCGAGTTCCTCGTCGTCGCCGCGACGCTCCTCGACCTCAAGATCGCCGGGCTCCTGCCGCAGGGGGAGCTGGTCGACGCGGAGGACGTGGCGCTGCTGGAGGCGCGGGACCTCCTCTTCGCGCGCCTGCTCCAGTACCGGGCCTTCAAGGAGGCGTCCTCCTGGTTCGCGACGCGGATCGAGGCGGAGACGTCCCGTCACTACCGCGCGGTCAAGCTCGAGGAGAAGTACCGCCGAGCCCCGACCGAGCTCGCGTGGACGATCGACCTCGCCGGCTTCGCGGGTCTCGCCGCGCTCGCCTTCGTGCCGCGCGAGCTGCCCGCGCTCGGGACGGACCACCTCCATGTGCCCCGGGTGAGCATCCGGGAGCAGGCCGCGATCGTCGTCGCGCTGCTGCGCGGCGGCGAGCCGCGGACGTTCCGCTCGCTGATCGCCGGCGCGGAGGGCGCCGCGGTCGTCGTCGCCCGCTTCCTCGCCGTGCTCGAGCTGTACCGTAATGGAGCCATCGCGTTCGAGCAGCTCGAGCCGCTCGGAGAGCTGACGCTGTTCTGGACCGCGGCCGTCTGGGACGACGCCCGCCTCGCCGACCTCGGAGCCGACTATGACGAGTGACGACATCGACCTCGACCGGGAGCCGGTGGCGCTGCTCCTCGGGCTCGGGCGGACCGCGACGGCCGAGCGTCCGGCACCGGCGCCGGAGCGCCAGGCTCGCCCTCCCCGTGGGGAGGTGGACGCCGCGCTCGAGGCCATCCTCATGGTGGCGGACGAGCCGCAGTCGCTCGTTGCGCTCGCGAGCGCGGTGAGGCGCCCGGTCGCGGAGGTGCGCCGGGCCGTGCAGCGGCTCGTCGCGGACTACGACGGCGCCGACGGCGGCGTTCGGCGGGGATTCGAGCTGCGCGAGGTCGGCGGCGGCTGGCGCATCTACGTTCGCCCCGAGTACGACGCCACCGTGCGCGACTTCGTGCTCACGCAGAGCCCCGCGAAGCTGTCCCAGGCGGCGCTCGAGACGCTCGCCGTCATCGCCTACAAGCAGCCCATCACGCGCAGCCAGGTCGCCGCGATCCGTGCCGTCAACGTCGACAGCGTCGTGCGCACCCTCGTGGCGCGGGGCCTCATCGAGGAGGTGGCGACCGATCCCGAGACGGGCGCGATCGCCTACGGCACGACCCCGCTGCTGCTCACCCACCTCGGCATCAACTCGCTCGACGAGCTGCCGCCGATCTCGCCGCTGCTGGCGGGCGTCGACGAGGTCGCCGATGTCCGCTGATTCGCCGGCGCCCGAGGGTGTCCGGCTGCAGAAGGTCCTCGCCGCCGCGGGCGTGGCGTCCCGCCGCGTCTCCGAGGAGATGATCGGCGCGGGACGGGTCTCGGTGAACGGCCGGATCGTCACCGAGCTCGGCACGCGCATCGATCCCGAGAAGGACAAGGTCGCCGTCGACGGGGTCGCCGTCCAGCTCGACACCACCAAGCGCTACCTGATGCTCAACAAGCCGGTCGGGGTCGTGAGCTCGCTGCGCGACGAGCACGACCGCCCGGACCTCCGCCAGTGGACGTCCCGCTACGAGGAGCGCGTCTTCAACGTCGGCCGTCTCGACGCCGACACGTCCGGGCTGCTCCTGCTCACCAACGACGGGGAGCTCGCGCACGTGCTCGCTCATCCGTCGTTCGGCGTGACCAAGACGTACATCGCGCTCGTGAAGGGACGCGTCCAGCCGCGGACGGTGGCACGGCTCCTGAACGGCGTGGAGCTGGAGGACGGGCCGATCGCGGCCGACCGCGCCCGCCTGCTGCCGGAGCGATCAGGTGGGCAGACGAGCCTCCTCGAAGTGACGCTGCACTCGGGTCGCAACCGGATCGTGCGGCGGATGCTCGACGAGGTCGGGCATCCCGTGCTCGAGCTGGTCCGGCGCCAGTTCGGCCCGCTGCACCTCGGGTCGCTGCCGTCGGGGGAGATCCGGGACCTCACTAAGGTAGAACTCGGCCAACTTCTCACCCTGTCCAGGGAAGGCCACACCCCCAGGAACAGCAGGCCCCGCGAGGAGTGAGCGTGAACGCCCGTACCGCCGGACCCGTCCTGGTCGTCGGCACCGGGCTCCTCGGGGCCAGCGTGGGCCTCGGGCTCCGCTACGAGGGCGTCGACGTGCTGCTCTCCGACACCTCGCCCGCCGCGCTCGACCTCGCCGTCGACTACGGGGCCGGGCGCCGGCGCGGCGACGGTGATGAGCCCGCGCTCGTCGTCGTGGCGGTCCCGCCGGACCAGATCGCCGCCACCGTGGCACAGGCCCTCGAGGACCATCCGACCGCGCTCGTCACGGACGTCGGCAGCGTCAAGCAGCACCCGCTCGACGGCCTCCGCGCGCTCGGCGCCGACGACTCCCGCTACCTCGGATCGCATCCGCTCGCCGGCCGGGAGCGGGGCGGCCCGATCTCCGCGCGGGCCGACCTCTTCTTCGGCCGGCCCTGGGTGATCACGCCGCACGAGCGCACCACCCCGGAACAGATCCGGGTGCTCGAGGACCTCATCCTCGACCTCGAGGCGACCCCGGTGCGGCTGAGTCCGCGCGAGCACGACGAGGGCGTGGCGGTCATCTCCCACGTGCCGCAGCTCGTCGCGTCCCTCATGGCGGCCCGCCTCGCCGACGCGCCGAACGCCGCGGTGGGGATCGCCGGCCAGGGCGTCCGCGACGTCACGCGGATCGCGTCCAGCAGCCCGGAGCTCTGGGTGCAGATCCTCGGTGCCAACGCCGGCTCCGTCGTGCCCGTCCTCGACGCCCTCGCCGCCGACCTCGACGGGCTCCGGGAGGCGCTGCGCCACCACGACCGGATCGGCGCCCGGCGCACGGTCGCCGAGGTCCTCGCCGCGGGCAACGCCGGCGTCGCCCGCCTGCCGGGCAAGCACGGTCAGGACGCCCGCTTCGCCTCCCTGGTCGTCCTCATCGACGACCGGCCCGGCCAGCTCGCCGCGCTCCTCACCGAGATCGGGGAGGTGGGGGTCAACCTCGAGGACCTCCGGCTCGAGCACTCGCCCCGCGCGCCGATCGGGATCGTGGAGGTCGTGGTCGTGCCCGAGGTGCGGGACCGGCTGGAGCGCGAGTTGACGGAGCGAGGGTGGAGGATCGCGGGATGAGCTGGTCGCGGACGGTCGTGGCGGTGGACGGACCGGCGGGCAGCGGGAAGTCGAGCGTCAGCAGGGCCGCGGCCCGCGCCCTGGGCTTCGAGTTCCTCGACACCGGGGCCGCGTACCGCGCTCTCGCCTGGCTCGGTCTCGAGCGCGGAGTGGACTTCGCGGATGAGGCGGCGCTCGTCGCCCTCGTGGACGAGCTCGGCGACGGGCTCACGACGGACCCGGACGATCAGCGCGTGACGGTCGCGGGGTCGGACGTCACCGACGCCATCCGCCAGCCCCGGGTGACCGCCGTGGTGAGCGCGGTCGCGCGCGTCGCCGAGGTGCGGCGCCGGCTGAACGAGCGGTTCCGGGCACGCCTCGACGCTCCCGGGGCCCCGGGAATCGTCGCCGAGGGCCGCGACATCACGACGGTCGTCGCGCCCGACGCCTCGGTGCGGGTCCTGCTGACCGCCGACGAGCGCGTCCGCATCCAGCGGCGGCGCGCCGAGCTCACGGGCGCCTCCTCCGCCGACGTCGCCAAGCTCGTCGCCGATCGGGACCGCAAGGACGCCCAGGTCGTCGACTTCATGACGGCCGCGGAGGGGGTCACCACTCTCGACTCGACCGACCTGACCTTCGACGAGACGGTGGAGGCGATGGTCGCCCTCGTGCGGGCGGCGGAGAGCTAGGTGGGGCGCCCGGAGGGGGCGCACCCGGCCGGTGCGGCAGGATGGGGGACACGATGAGTGACACCGAGCGCGAGTACGACGGCGGCGACGACGACCTCGAGCAGCGGCTCGCGACCCTCGACGACGACCTGGCGCAGCGCCGAGCCTCGTCCCTGCGGGCCGGGCTCGAGGAGTACGAGCTCGAGGACGAGGACATCGACATCCTCGACTCCTCGGTCGAGGACCCGGACGAGGTCCGCTACCTCCCGGCGCTCCCCGTCCTCGCCATCGTCGGCCGCCCCAATGTCGGCAAGTCGGCCCTCGTCAACCGCATCCTCGGGCGTCGCGAGGCGGTCGTCGAGGACGTCCCGGGCGTCACCCGCGATCGCGTCTCCTACCGCGCCGAATGGAACGGCCGCTTCTTCACGCTGGTCGACACGGGAGGCTGGGAGCCGGACGCGCGCGGCATCGACCGCTCCGTGGCGGCCCAGGCCGAGGTGGCCGTCGACCTCGCCGACGCCGTCCTGTTCGTCGTGGACGCCGTCGTCGGCGCGACCAGCACCGACGAGCGGGTGGTGCGGATGCTGCGCCAGAGCGGCAAGCCAGTCCTGCTCGCCGCGAACAAGGTCGACGACGCCGTCCAGGAGCCCTACGTCGCCGAGCTGTGGTCGCTCGGGCTCGGCGAGCCGCATCCCGTCTCCGCGCTGCACGGCCGTGGCGTCGCCGACCTGCTCGACGCCGCCCTCGCGGTCCTGCCCGAGGTGTCCGCGGTCGCCAAGGAGGAGGTGGGCGGACCCCGTCGAGTCGCCATCGTCGGTCGCCCCAATGTGGGCAAGTCGAGCCTGCTCAACAAGGCCGCCGGGGAGGAGCGGGTCGTCGTCAACGAGCTCGCGGGCACCACGCGCGACCCCGTGGACGAGCAGATCGAGCTCGGCGGGAGGGTGTGGCGCTTCGTCGACACGGCCGGCATCAGGCGCCGGGTGCACCTCTCCCAGGGCGCCGACTTCTACGCCTCGCTGCGGACGACCGCCGCCCTCGAGCGCGCCGAGGTCGCGGTCGTCGTGCTCGATGTGACCGAGCCGATCAGCGAGCAGGACGTCCGCATCATCGACCTCGTCCTCCAGTCCGGTCGCGCCCTCGTCCTCGCCTACAACAAGTGGGACCTCCTCGACGACGACCGCCGGCGGCTGCTCGAGCGCGAGGTCGAGCAGGACCTCGCGCACGTGACCTGGGCGCCGCGCGTCAACATCTCGGCGCGCACCGGACGCCACCTCGAGAAGCTCGTGCCCGCGCTCGAGCTGGCGCTCGAGAGCTGGGACACCCGGATCGGCACCGGGAAGTTCAACGCCTTCCTGTCCGAGCTCGTCGCCGCCCACCCGCACCCCGTGCGCGGCGGGCGCCAGCCCCGCATCCTGTTCGGGACCCACGCGTCGACCCGGCCGCCGACGTTCGTGCTGTTCACGACCGGCTTCCTCGATCCGGGCTATCGGCGCTTCATCCAGCGCCGGCTCCGCGAGATCTGGGGCTTCGAGGGGACGCCGATCGTCCTCAACATGCGGGTCCGCGAGCGGCGCAAGAAGTAGCGCAGCCCCGGCGCAGAGAAGAGCGCCCCGGCCCGCGTGCGGCGCTGCCGTTCGACGCGAGCCGGAGCGCCGAGGTCACATCCGCTGTGCGATGCAGATGAAGTTGCCCTCACTGTCGCGGAACCAGGCGGTCCTCGACTCGGCATCGGTGACGACGCCGTTCTCGGTCTTCATGACGCCGGGGATCTCGAAGTCCTCGAACATCACGCCGCGGTCGCGCAGCCGGCTCATCTCCTCGTCCAGGTCGTCGGTCTCGAAGCAGAGCTGGGTGTTCTTCGCGGTCCCGGCGTTCTCGGTCTCGTAGATGTCGAAGGCGGAGCCGCCGACCCGATAGGTCAGTAGGCGACCCTCCTCGTGCTCCTCGACCGGGTCCAGCCCGAGCGTGTCGTGATAGAACCTGCGCGCCCGCGCGAGGTCCGCCGCGGGCAGCACTGCGTGCAGTTCCTTGAGCATCGTTCCTCCTCGAGGGAGAACGGATGGCCCGCCAGCCCGCGGGCCGGGTAGAGGCGGAAGCGTCACGGAGGCGCTTCCCGTCCGGCGGCTTCGGCAGCCGTCGGGAAGGTGGACGAGGCGATGATACGCCCGCTCGGCGTGCCGGGGGAGGCCGTGCGATCGGGCGGCGAACGCGGCAGGCTTGCGCTCGATGAGAGTCGCCATCGCCGGGGGCCACGGCAAGATCGCCCTCCTCCTGTCCCGTCTGCTCGCCGACAACGGTCACGACGTCGTCGGCATCGTCCGCAACCCGGCGCACGTCGCCGACATCGAGGCGGCGGGCGCCGCCGCGGCCGTCCTCGATCTGGAGCAGGCGGGCGTGGCCGAGCTCGCCGAGGTCCTGCAGGACGCCGACGCCGTGGTCTTCGCGGCGGGGGGAGGCCCGGGCAGCGGAGCCGCCCGCAAGCTCACGATGGATCGCGACGGCGCGGTGCTCCTGGCGGATGCCGCAGAGCAGGCGGGCATCCGCCGCTACGTCCTCGTCTCGGCGATGAGCGCCGACGACTACGACCCCGAGAAGGCCGAGCTCGCGGCGGACGAGAGCGACGGCGACGGCGTCTTCCAGGTGTACCTGCGCGCCAAGAGCGAGGCGGACGCCGCCGTGCGCGAGCGCGACCTCGACTGGACGATCGTGCGCCCGGGTGGACTCACGAACGACCCGGGGACGGGCTCCGTGTCCATCGCGCCGAAGCTCGATCGCGGCAGCATCCCGCGCGCGGACGTCGCGGCCGTGATCGCCGAGCTCCTGACCACGGGCGCCGGGGTCCGGTCCCAGTTCGAGCTGGTGTCAGGGCCCACGCCGATCGCCGAGGCGGTCGCCGCGCTCCGCTGAGCCGGGTGCGGCGGGCCGAAGGCCGCCGATGCGCACCGACGTCCGCCGGCCCTGGACCTCGATCGCGTAGGACTCCAGCACGGGCCGGACGTCGATGTCGCTGAACTCCTCCTGGGGCTCGTCGGGCTCGCGGCGTCCGCTGTCGAGCCAGCCGGCGTGGACGCCCCGGCACTCGTCGCCGGTGAAGGCCGGGTCGCGCAGCAGGGACCGGTGGAGCGGCAGGGTCGTGGCGACCCCGGTCACGGAGAGCTCGGCGAGGGCCCGTCGCGCCCGCGCGAGAGCCTCCCTGCGGTCCCGTCCGGACACGATGGCGTGCGCGATCAGGGGGTCGAGCGCCTCCGAAACGATGGACCCGGACTCCACACCGGTGTCGACCCGGACGCCGGCGCCGCCCGGAATCGCAAGGGAGGAGATCCGGCCCGGGGAGGGGAGGAAGCCGCGGCCCGGATCCTCGGCGCTGATGCGGAACCCGAGGGCGGAGCCGTGCGGCTGTGGTCGGCCGGTCAGCGAGAGCGGCAGCCCGTCCGCGACGCGGAGCTGCTCCCGGACCAGGTCGATGCCGGTCGCGTCCTCGGTCAACGAGTGCCCCGGGACCAGATTCGGGCGGACCCCGCGGAAGAAGAGGTCGCCGGACGGCGCGAGGAGGAACTCGACGGTGCCGACGCCGACGCACCCGGCCGTGCGGACGATCGCGACGGCCGAGCGCTCGAGGATCCCGGTCTGCTCGGGGGAGAGGTACGGGGCCGGAGCCTCGTCCACGAGCTCTTCCTGGCGGCGCTGCACCGAGCGGTCCCGCGTCCCGATCACGACGACCGAGTCGTGCGGGTCGGCGGCCACGTCGACGGCGATGTGCCGCGCGTCGTCGATCCAGCGCTCGATCACGCAGTCGCCGTTGCCGACGGCGAGCATCGCCTCGCGGACGACCTCGGTGTAGGCCTCCCGCACACTCTCGCCGATGCGGACGATCCGGAGCGCGCCGCCGACGTGCACCGGGCGGACGACCAGCGGCAGGCCGTGCGCCTCGGCGTACGCGAGCGCGTCCTCGACGCTCGCGACCGGGCCGAGCGTCCCCGGCAGGACCGGCACCCCCGCCTCCACGGCGACGGCGCGGGCGGCCACCGGGTCGCCCAGCCGCCGGAGCGCGTCCGAGCCGGACCCGATCCAGCTCAGCCCCGCGCGGAGCACCGCCTCCGCGGCCGCGGCGCTTTCGCCGAGCTCGGCGCATCCCGGATGGATGGCGTCGGCACCCGCGCGGCGAGCCGCGGTCAGCACGGCGTCGATGTTCCCGTACGTGCCGCGGGCGCTGGTGCCGGGCACCGCGTACGCCTCGTCCGCGACGCGCACGTGCAGGGCGTCCCAGTCCTGATCCGCGTACACCGCGACCGTGCGAAGGCCGGCGCTCCGGCAGGCCCGCAGGATCCGGACGGCGGGGACGCCGCGGTCGGCGACGAGGACCTTCCGGATCACGGCTCCTCGCGAGCGAAGCGGATCTGGGAGCCCGGAGGGAGCTGGCCGGCGATCGGGAGGTCGTCCGCCGCCACCACGCCGACGACCGGGTAGCCGCCCGTCACCGGGTGGTCGGCGAGGAACAGCACCGGCTGACCGTCCGGAGGCACCTGGAGGGCGCCGGCCACCATGCCCTCCGACGGGATCTCGCCGGGCCGGCTGCGCTCGAGCGGCCGGACGCCCTCGAGCCGCAGGCCCACGCGGTCGGAGCGGACGCCGACCCGCCACGTCTGCTCCTCGAGCAGGCGCCGGGACTCCTCGGTGATCCAGTCCTCCCGCGGACCGGGAATGACGCGGAGCGTCGCCACGCCGGCCGGGGCCGACGGCGGCTCCACTGAGGGAAGGACCACGGGGCCCGCGACGTCGTCGCCGACGGGGATCCCGTCACCGGCCCGGAGCCGGGCCGGCCCGAGCCCGGACAGGGTGTCAGACGACCTGCTCCCGAGCTGGGCCGGGACGTCGAGCCCGCCGCGCACGGCGAGGTAGCTGCGCAGTCCCGATTCCGCGAGGCCGAGCTCGAGGACCTCGCCGAGCCGGAGCGCGAAGGGCCGGCCGAGCGTCCTCGTCCGCCGGGCGCCGGTCGCGCCGACAGTGTGCAGGGGAGCCCGCGCACCGGTCACCGCGACGACGAGCTCTCGCTCCGCCCGGAGGCTCAGGCCGCCGAGCGTCGACTCCAGCGCGGCTGCGCCCGGGACGTTCCCCACCGCCCGGTTGGCGGCGTCGTAGGACCGGCGATCCGCCGCCCCGGACGTGCTCACCCCGAGCGACGCCCACCCGAGGCGGCCGCGATCCTGCACGGTCGTCGCGAGGCCGGGGTCCAGGACGGTCAGCCCGGCGGGACGGGACGGCGGATCGGCGGAGGGCTCCGGCGCGGCGGCGACGACGAGCTCCCGAACGGGACGGAAGGCGACCGTGTCGCCGGGCGCGAGGAGCGCGGGCCGCTCGCGGTCCGCGTCCCACAGGACGGCGTCCGTGCGGCCCACGAGCTGCCAGCCGCCGGGAGAGTCGCGCGGGTACACGCCGCTGAACTCGTCGGCGAGCGCGACCGACCCGGCGGGCACCGAGGTGCGGGGCGAGGGGCGCCGGGGCACCCGGATGCCGAGGCCGGGGGAGACGAGGTAGGCGAAGCCGGGCGCGAACCCCGTGAAGGCGACCGTCCACACGACGGAGGCGTGGCGGGCGACGAACCCGTCCTCGGTGACGCCGAGCAGCGCCGCGACGTCCGCCAGGTCGGGTCCGTCGTAGAGCACGCGCAGCTCGTGCCGCCGGACGCCGTGCTCGGAGGCGCCTGCCACGTCGAGATTCCGGACGTGCGCTGCGGCCGAGGCGTGGGACGCGTCCGGGCCCAGACGGACGAGCACCGTGCGCGCCGCGGGGACGACGTCGAGCTGATGCGGGGCGGGTTCGCGCCGCAGCGCCGCCGACAGCGCGACCACGTCGTCGAGGCTCTCGAGCTCGACGAGGAGGGCCCGGTCGCCCATCGGCCGGATCGCGAGCGCCGGTCGCAGGCCGGTCGTCACCCCGAGCCCATCGGAAGGAACGGCCGGACCTCGACGCCCCCGTCGGCGAGCGCCGCCCGCACCGCGCGACCGCTCGCGACCGCCGAGGGGGAGTCGCCGTGCAGGCACAGGGATGCGGGGGCCACCGGGAGCACCGACCCGTCGATGCAGACCACGACGCCGCGCGCCATGGCCACAGCCCGCTCCGCCACCTCCGCGGGATCGGTGACGAGCGCTCCCGCAGCCGCGCGCGGCGCCAAGGTGCCGTCGGGCAGGTATCCGCGGTCCGGGAAGGCCTCGCGCTCGAACCGCAGTCCGCGCTCGCGGCACGAGCGCTCGATCTCGCCGCCGAGCCCGAGCACCGCCAGCCCCGGGTCGACGGCCGCGACGGCGTCCGCGACGGCGTCGCTCTGCACGGGGTCGACGACGATCCGGTTGTAGAGGGCTCCGTGCGGCTTGACGTAGCGGACCTCCGTCCCCGCCACCCGGGCCAGCGCGATCAGGGCGCCGAGCTGGTAGGCGCTGTCCGCGAAGAGGTCCGCGGGGCCGACGTCGACGAAGCGGCGGCCGAAGCCCGCGAGGTCGGGGTAGGCGAGGTGCGCGCCGACCACGACCGACCGAGCGGCCGCCGCCTGCAGCGTGCGGAGAATCGTGGCCGGATCGCCGGCGTGGAAGCCGCACGCGATGTTCGCGCTCGTGACGAGGGCGAGCATGGCGGCGTCGTCCCCGAACGACCAGGCGCCGTAGCCCTCGCCGAGGTCGCTGTTGACGTCGATCGAGAGCGCAGGCTCGTCGCGGGCGGCGTCGGTGGCGCTCACGCGGACTCCTTCCCGGTCGGGACGAGCCTATTGTCGCGCCGGATGCCCCACCCAGACGCCGCGGGTAGCGTGGCGGCATGACCGACACCGCCGTCGTGGCGCCTCCCGGGGACGCCTCGCTCCCTCTGGATCCGCGCGGATCCCTGAGCCCCGAGGTCGCACGGCGGCTCGCCGCCCTGGTGGCGGCGGCACCCGGCCGCCCGCGGAGAGCCTCGAACGCGCCGTTCGACGGGTCGGTCCTCGGCGAGGTCCCGATCTGCACGGCGGAGGACGTCGCCGCCGCCGCGGCTCAGGCGCGCCGGGCGCAGGAGGAGTGGCAGCAGGTCCCGCTCGCCGAGCGGGGGGCCATCTTCCTCCGGTTCCACGACCTCCTGCTCGACCACCAGGAGCGGCTGCTCGACATCGTCCAGCTCGAGACGGGCAAGGCGCGCATCGACGCGTTCGCCGAGCTCGTGGACGCCGCTCTGACCGCGCGACACTACGCCCACAGCGCCGCGCGGCACCTCCGCTCCCGCCGTCGGCAGGGCGTCCTGCCGGTCGTGACGCGGACGGTCGAGCACGCGCGCCCGAAGGGACTCGTCGGCGTCATCAGCCCCTGGAACTACCCGCTGACGCTCGCGACCTCCGATGCGGCGCCCGCGCTGCTCGCCGGGAACGCGATCCTGCTCAAGCCCGCGACGGAGACGCCGCTCACCGCGCTCGCCGCGGTCGACCTCCTGTACGAGGCGGGACTCCCGCGCGACCTCTTCCGGGTCGTCTGCGGGTCGGGGAGCGAGCTCGGCCGTCCGCTCGTCGACGCGGTCGACTACGTGATGTTCACCGGCTCGACGGCGACGGGCCGGGTCCTCGCCGAGCAGTGCGGGCGCCGGCTGATCGGCTTCTCGGGGGAGCTGGGCGGCAAGAACCCGCTCATCGTGCTGCCGGACGCCGACCCCCAGACGGCGGCCGAGGGGGCCGTCCGGGCCTGCTTCTCCAACTCCGGCCAGCTCTGCATCAGCATCGAGCGCATCTTCGTGGTCGACGAGCTGTACGACCGGTTCGTCGCCGCGTTCCTCGACCGCGTGCGCGCGCTCCGCCTGTCCCGGGCACTCGAGTGGGAGGCGGACATGGGCTCGCTCATCACCCGGGAGCAGGTCGAGACCGTGCAGTCGCACGTCGACGACGCGGTCGCCCGCGGTGCCCGCCTCCTCGCCGGCGGCAAGGCGCGGACGGACGTCGGCCCGCTGTTCTTCGAGCCCACCGTGCTCGAAGGCGTGAAGGAGGGCATGGCGCTGGCGCGGGAGGAGACGTTCGGCCCCGTCGTCGCCCTGTACCGGGCCCGCGACACGGCGGAGGCGATCGCCCGCGCCAACGACTCCGACTACGGGCTCAACGCGAGCGTCTGGGGATCCGCCTCCGCCGCCCGCCCGGTCGCCGCGGCCCTCCGCGCGGGCACCGTGAACATCAACGACGGGTACGGGGCGGCGTGGGCCTCGCACGACGCACCCATGGGCGGCATGAAGGCGTCCGGACTCGGCCGCCGGCACGGCGCGGAGGGGATCCTCAAGTACACGGAGGCGCAGACCGTCGCGGAGCAGCGCCTGGTGCCGCTCGCGCCGGCCGGCGGCATGTCGCAGCAGCAGTTCGCCCGCATCTGGGTCGGCGCCTCCCGGGTCCTCAAGCGGCTCCCGTTCCTCGAGTAGCGGGATGAGAGGGACGCGCTGGACGTCGGCGCCCGGACGGTGGCAGGCGAACCGGCTGCTCCGCGAGCACGCACGCGGCCGTCCGGTCGGGAACAACGGCGAGGGTCCGCCGGTTGGACCCCTCATGGCCACCACCACCATGACCAAGGACACCCACGACGAGACCGTCGCCGAGGGCATCGTCCTCATCGACTTCTGGGCCGCCTGGTGCGGTCCCTGCCGCCAGTTCGGCCCGATCTTCGAGAAGGCGAGCGAGACGCACACCGACGTGACCTTCGCGAAGGTGGACACCGACGCCGAGCAGGAGCTCGCCGCCGACTACGGCATCCGGTCCATCCCGACCCTGGTCGTGTACCGCGACGGCATCCCGATCTTCGGCCAGCCCGGCGCGCTCCCGGGGCACGCGCTCGAGGACCTCATCACTCAGGTCCGGGCGCTCGACATGGACGACGTCCGCGAGCGCTACGCCGAGGCGAAGGCGCAGGCCTCCGCCTCCTGAGGCGTCGCCCCCGTCCCCGGTCGGGAACCCGCGGCAGCGGGATAATGGGGCCGATGAGCGAGAGCGCGAGGGCGAACTCCCTCCGCGGGCGCCTCCGCGGAGCGATGCTGCCGCTCGTCCGCGTCGCCGCACGGGTGGACCCCACCGCAGCGCTGGTCATGCTCGCGATCCTCGCGGCGATCACCCTGATCGCCGTGGAGACTCCGATCGCCGTCACCCGCTACGGGCTCCCGCTCGTGCTGGCGTTTCCGCTGGCCGTGGTGCACGCCGGGGCCCTGCCGCTCGCGGTCGCGCACCCGCTCGTCGCCTCGATCCTCGCGGCAGCCGCGAGCGCGGCGCTGCAGTTCCTCGGCGCGCATCCCGAGAACGGGGTCTGGCCGTGGTGGCCGGTCCTGATCGTGACGCACACGCTCCTCGTGTTCGTGGTGGCCGTCCGGACCCGGTGGCCGTTCGCGGTCGCCGGCTGGACCCTCGCCGTCGGGTCCTCGAGCCTCGTCGCCGGGATCCTGGGGAAGGCCGCCACCGACGGCGTGTCCCGCAACCAGGTCATCTTCGTGTCGATCTCGGGCGGCGTTCTGATCGGCGGCATCGTGCTCGCCCAGTGGCAGCGCATCCGGGGGCAGCTGCTCCGGGCGCGCCAGGTGAGCGCCGAGGAGTACTCCCGTCGCGTCCTCGCCGAGGACCGCGCGCGCATCGCCCGCGAGCTCCACGACGTCGTGGCGCACAGCATGTCCCTCATCAACATCCAGGCCAGCACTGCGCGCTACCGCAATCCTCAGCTCAACGGCGCCGCCGTCGGCGAGTTCGACGAGATCGCGACGGCCTCGCGCCAGGCGCTCAGCGAGATGCGCGGCCTGCTCGGAGTCCTCCGGGCGGACGACGTCGGCGGGGAGCTGTCCCCGCAGCCGGGACTCTCCGACATCCCCGAGCTGGTCGAACAGGCGCAGCGCGCCGGCATGGACGTCCGGCTCGCGGCGCCCGTGCCCGAGCACGACGACGTGTCCTCGGTCGTGGGGCTCACCGCCTACCGGATCGTCCAGGAGGCGCTCACCAACGCGCTTCGGCACGCTCCCGGTGCTCCCGCCGTCGTCGCCTGCATCCGCGACGGGGACTCGCTCAGCGTCTCGGTGCAGAACGGGCCCGGGATCTCCCTCCGCGCGAGCGGCGGATCCCGTCTGGGGCTGATCGGGATGGCGGAGCGCGCCGCGAGCGTCGGGGGCTTCGTCAGCGCTGCGCCCACGGCGGACGGCGGGTTCCTCGTGCGGGCGGCCCTGCCGGTGCGGGGCGAGGGGACCGGGGGAGAGCGATGAGCACGCGGGTGATGATCGCCGACGACCAGGCGATGGTGCGGGCGGGCTTCGCGGCCCTGCTCGCGGCGCAGGACGACTTCGAGGTGGTCGGCGAGGCGGCGAACGGCGAGGAGGCCGTCGCGATGGTGGAGGACCGGCATCCGGACGTGGTCCTGATGGACGTCCGGATGCCGGTCATGAACGGGATCGAGGCCACCCGGCGCATCGTCGAGGCGGATCAGCACGTCCGGGTCGTCATGCTCACCACGTTCGACATCGACGAGTACGTGTTCGAGGCGATCCGCGCCGGCGCGAGCGGCTTCCTGCTGAAGGACGCCCTGCCGGAGGAGCTCGTCGCCGCCGTCCGTGTCGTCGCGGCAGGGGATGCGCTGCTCGCGCCGAGCGTGACCCGGCGCGTCATCGAGCGCTTCGCGGCCGCTCCCGAGCCCACGAGGTCCGCCCGCACTGAGATCGCCGGGCTCACGGATCGGGAGCGCGAGGTGCTGGTCCAGGTCGCTCGTGGGCGCACGAACGGCGAGATCGCCAAGGCCCTCTACATCGCCGAGCAGACGGTGAAGACGCACGTGAGCCGGGTGCTCGGGAAGCTCGGCGTCCGCGACCGCGCACAGGCCGTCGTCGCGGCCTACGAGAGCGGTCTCGTGGTCGCTCGACCTCAGGACTAAGGTCCCTATCCAGCGACCCCCTACCGGAGTATCACGCGAACCCCTCCGGGGAGGGACGCGGGTCCCGACGCCGCTCCGTAGCGTGGTCCTGTGACCACCACAGCGCCTCCCTCCTACCGTTCCACATCCACGAGGCGGGCCAAGGCCGGGACGGCTCAGGCCGCCCACGCGAGCGACTACACCGCCCTCGCGAACGAGATCAAGGCCGCGGGGCTGCTGAAGCGGCGCCCGCTCTGGTACGCCGCACGGTGCTTCGTGCTCGCGGCCGCTCTGGCCTTCGGCTTCGTGCTCCTGTTCACCCTCGGGCAGACCTGGTGGCAGCTCCTCGTCGCCGTCTACTTCTCCATCGTCTTCACCCAGGTCGCGTTCCTGTCGCACGACAGCGCGCACCGGCAGGTGTTCGAGTCCGGCAAGCGCAACGAGTGGTTCTCCCGCATCGTCGGCAACCTCACCGTCGGCCTCAGCTACGGCTGGTGGATGACGAAGCACTCGAGGCACCACGCCAACCCGAACACGATGACGAAGGACGGCGACATCCGTCCCGGTGCCATCGTCTTCACCCAGGAGGACGCCGCGAAGCGGACCGGACTCTCCGCGCGGATCATGTCCAAGCAGGGCTGGTTCTTCTTCCCGATCCTGCTCCTGGCCGGCATCGACCTGCACATCAACGCGCTCAAGTCGGTGCTCGGCGCCGAGCCGATCAAGCACCGCTTCGTCGAAGCCGCGCTGCTCGCGGTCCGGCTGATCGGCTTCCCCGTCCTCGTGTTCCTCGCGCTCGGGCCCGTGCTCGGCACCGCGTTCATGCTCGTGCAGCTCTTCACCTTCGGCTTCTACATGGCAGGCAGCTTCGCCCCGAACCACAAGGGCATGCCGATCATCGACGAGCACGACAAGGTCGACTTCCTCCGCCGTCAGGTGCTCACCTCCCGCAACATCACGGGCGACTGGGTCATCCCGACCGCCATGGGCGGCCTCAACTACCAGGTCGAGCACCACCTCTTCCCGAACATGCCGAGCGTGAACCTGAAGAAGGCGCGCCCGATCGTGAAGCGGTACTGCGCGGACCTCGGCGTCCCCTACACCGAGACGAGCCTGCTGAAGTCGTGGGGGATCGTCGTCCGCTACATCCACAAGGTGGGCATCAAGAGCGCCGACCCGTTCGAGTGCCCGCTCGCGGCGACGTACCGGGCGCCCGCGCTCTGACGCCTTCCGCACTGCTCAACGACCGGCCGGGTCCTCGACTCGGCCGGTCGTCGCTGTCTGCGGTGCTGCTGCGGACACGCCCCGAGCGGGTAGGGGGGTGCCGGTGTCCGCATCACCCGCGCCGGATCACTGCAGCGTGATGCTCGTGAGCGGGCCGCCGGCGTACTGCGGTGCGCTGCTGTCCTCCGGGTAGAACGGGACGATCGCGGAGACGCCGTAGGTTCCGGGCGCCAGCGGCGGCAGGTCCTCCCGGAAGGACTCGCTCTCCTCGTCAACCGTGTCGCATCGCACGGGGGAGAGGCTGGCGGGCAGCTCCATGGACTCGCCGGGGTCGAGGTCGATCTCGACGGCGACCTGGATCATGGGGCCGTTCGAGTGCCACACCGTGATCCCGTTCTCGGACACCGTGACCGCGGGACGGGCCTGCGTCCACCCGACCGCGCGCTCCGTCCCGGTGTTGGTGAGCACGACGACGCCCTGCACCTCGGCGCCGGTCGCCGGCGCGCTCTCAGGGAAGCGCGGCGTCGCCACCAGCCCTGACTCGACGGGCGCGAGCTCGGAGAGCGGCCCGCCGCACCCGTTCACCTTCTCGACGGGAGCGAGCGAGATCCCGCTCGAGGCGTCCCCGCCAGCTGGATCGCCGCCCGCCGCCGGGTTCCCCGCTGCGCTGTCCGTCGGGACGGTGACGACCTGACCGGACCCGCTCGGCAGAGTGGCGACGGCCAGCACGGTCGCGCCCGACGCGGCGACGACCGCGGCCCCCACACCGGCTGTCACGAGGCGCTGCGTCCGGCGGCGCCGCCGGGACTTCGCGACCACGCGGGGCACGTCGAGCGCCGCCGCGGTGGGCGCGCCCTTCGCGGCCGAGCGCAGCATGCCGCGCACGGCGTCCTCGGCTGCGGGACGCGGGGTGGAGTCGTTCATCGCTGTTCTCCTTCTTCTGCCGGACTGGGTCGGGCCCCGAGTTTCAGCTCCGGTGGTCGAGCGTCGGCTCGCCGGGGTTCATCGTCGCGGCGAGCTTGCCGAGGGCGTCGCTGAGGTACCGTTTGACGGCGCCCGGGCTGATGCCGAGGCGGTCGGCGATGTCGTCGACCTTGAGGTCCTCGTAGTAGCGGAGGACGACGCAGGCGCGCTCGCGGGGGCTGAGGTGCCGCAGTCCGCCCTCCAGGTCGAGGCGATCGTCGGCGGAGGAAGGGTGCGCGTCCTCGTCCCGGGCGGCGAGGTGCTGCACGGACCGCCACTTCGTGCTGCGGCGCGTGCCGTCGAGGAACCCGTTGAGCACCGCCCGGCGCACATACGCCTCGGCGGCGGGCAGCGTGAAGTCGCCGCGCGTCCGCCCGAAGGTGCGCACGAGCGCGTCCTGCACGAGGTCCGCCGCGTCGTCGCGGCTCCCGCACAGGAGGTAGGCGTAGCGGAGGAGCGCGTCGCCGCGCTCCTCGACGAGCGTGGCGGCGACCTGCTGCCAGCCCGAGGGGGCACTGCCGTTCATGCTGCTCCCGTTGACCCTGCGCGGCGGTTCCGCGTCAGCACATTGTTCCTACAGAGGAAACGCACGGCGGGCGCAGAACGTTGGGGCGCGTCGGGATCCGGGTCGCGGCGGGATGTTCCCTCACACTCCGGGCCGAAGCGGCGAATCCGGGCTGGCACGCCGACCCGGATCGACCGGACCGGCCCCGGTTGCGGAAGTCCTCGCCCTCCCCACCCCCCTCGGACGCCACGACCGCCGGATGCCGGTAAGCTATCCGAGGTCCTCCGGCGGCGCCGGAGAACCGCCACGGGCTGTGGCGCAGCTTGGTAGCGCACTTGACTGGGGGTCAAGGGGTCGCAGGTTCAAATCCTGTCAGCCCGACCGAGAGGTCCCGGAAACTCAAGGGTTTCCGGGACCTTCGAGGTTGTGAGACTTGAAGAGCCGTGCTGGTTTCCGGCAGTCGCCCGACACTGGTGGGCGCATAAGGGGTGGAGAGGGCCGCGAGTCGGCCGGAGGCGTGTGTGATGTCGGCCGGTCCCGTCGGCGATCAGCACTCGAGAGGCTCGATCGTCGAGTAGGCGCGCAGCCCTAATCGATGGAGGGTGGGCGAATAGGCGTTGTCGTCTAGAACGAACGCCCGACGCAGGCTCTGAGCGAAAATTGCGTCGTCTGAGGGACGACTGCGCCGTCTCTCACGCGGCCGGTTTTCGGAAGCCGAATGAGTCGAGCGACTTCTCACTTGACTTTCGCTCATGATCAACGTCGCCCACCCGGACGGTCCGAGTCAATCCCCGCAGGATCCAGACAAGGCGCACGGTCCCGTGCACCAACCAGAACAGCGCGAGCTCGAAGACCCAGGGAGCCCAGAACGTGAAGCTCGAGATCGCGAGGATAGCAGCGAGGGCGCTGGCACCGGCCGCTTCGAATCCGCTCAAGGCTGTAGATGACCAGTTGCGTGTCAGACTCTCCTTCGCCGCCAGACGGAACTTTCGGAACCGAGGCGAGTCGCTCGAAAGCCCGAAGACGATCACGACTCCGGCGAACCCTGCGACGATCGCAGCGGGACCGAGAAGCGAGAGGTAGAGCGTCACGACGATCTCGAGCTCCGCCGTTCTCACGCTCGCCCAGACGTCGTAGAGGCCCGCGTACTGGGTCAGCGCGAAGTGAGCGCCGACGAGCAAGACTGACCCTCCCGTTACTACGGCCGGATGGTCTTGTACCAGCGCAATCGGGTTCTTCATCGAGAACCCCTCCCTGCGTTCAGAGGTTGTTGCGGAATATGCGAATCGCCTCGGACATCGCCGACAGTGCAGCGGTCGGGGTGGGAACCTCATCGCGGGTGTTGCCTGCTCGCTGTGGACGCTGGGCAGGGTGTCCTCGGCGAGGTGCTTGAGTCGGTAGCTGGCTCCCTTGAGGGTGTGCACCTCGGCGTGGTGGACGATCCGGTCGATCATCGCTGCGGCGACGGTCTGGTCACCGAAGACATCGCCCCAGCGGGCGAAGGGCAGGTTCGAGGTGAGGATCAGCGAGGCGTGCTCGTACCGGGATGACACCAGCTGGAAGAACAGGTTCGCGGCGTCCTGCTCGAAGGGTAGATAGCCGACCTCGTCGATGATGATCAGCCCGTGTAGGCGCAGCTTCACTAGCTCCGCGGAGAGCCGCCCGCGCTGGTGGGCTTCCTGGAGGCGGGTGACCCAGCCGGTCGCGGTGGCGAACAGGACCCGGTGGCCGGCGTGGCAGGCGGCGATGCCGAGCGCGGTGGCCAGGTGGGTCTTGCCGGTTGGGGGGCCGAGCAGGACGATGTTGCGGGCCTCGATCAGGTAGTGGCCGGTGGCAAGCGGCGCGATCCCGTCGCGGCGGATGCCGGGCTGGTGCTCGAACACGAACTCGTCCAGCCTCTTCCGGGCCGGGAACCCGGCGGCGCGGATGCGCAGCTCGGCGCCGGAGGCGTTCCTCGCCGCGACTTCCCGGTCGAGGACCGCGGCGAGGTAGTCCTCGTGCGACCAGCCGGCCTGCCGGGCCTGCTCGGTCAGCCGCGCGGCGGTCTCCCGGGGCGCCTTCAGCGCCGAGGCGAGATAGGCGATCTGGCTGCTGGCGTCGCCGGGCATCAGGCGACCCGCCCGTCATCGAGCACGATCCCGAGCGCGCGGCCGTATTCGGCGAGATCGCGACGCAGCGGGTCCTCACCCGGCTTCGGCTGCTGGAACGCGGCCCGCAGCCGAGCGGCGGCCTCGACATGGGCCGGGTCGATGACCGTCGCGGCGGAGAGCCATGATCGGCGATGAGCGCCGACCGGGCGGCCCTCGCCAGTGATGGTGACCCGGTCGAGGTCGGCGCTGGCCTCGACCATCCGGCCGATTATGATCGGGTGGACGGAGTAGTCGCTGCCGGTGATGCGGACGAAGTAGTCCCGGCCGAGCCGGATCCGGGACCGGTGTCCGACCTGCGGAGCGACCGGCGGCAGCGGGAGCATCGCCGCCCGGTCCGCCTCGAGCAGGTCGACCGGCCGGGCGCGCAGCGAGCGGACCGGCGCCGGTTCGCCCGAGGGAGCCAGTCGAGCAGCTGCGCGTTGAAGTCCGCCGGTGAGGTGAATGAGCGGCGGGGGAGGAACGAGGTCTCGAAGAAGTCGTTCACCCGCTCGACCACGCCCTTGGACTTGGGATCGAACGGCTTGAGCTGGACCAGCCTCGTCGCCAGCGTCCCGGTGAAACCGGCGACGCCATCGGCGAGGCGACCATGGCGGCCGATGCCGGTCTCGTTGTCCCAGAGCAGGCGCTTCGGAACGGCGCCCAGCTGCTCGGACAGCAGCGACCACATCCCGGCCGGCAGATCCGGTGTCGTCCGGGAGGGAAGCATCCGGGCGGCGATGAACCGGGAGAACGAGGCCACCACGACCAGCACCGGCGGCGACCCAGTGACCCCGGCTCCAAGCGGGATCGGTGTCGGCGGGAACCACAGATCGCATTGCGCCTGATCCCCGGCGGCATGCTGGAGCCGGTCGGCGGGGTCCTTTGGCGCATACTGGGCCGCAGCAGCGCGACCCGCTTCCGGAACCAGGACTCCGATCCTTCCCAGCCGACCCGCTCCGCCAGCACGCTCGAGGGCATCGTCGGGAACGAGGCCAGCAGCGCCCGCACGCGAGGCTCGAACGTGTCGAACGCCGACGGCGCCGGTGGTCGCGAATAGGTCGGCGGTGCCTCGGCGGCGATCGCCCGCCGCACCGTTTCCCGAGCCATCCCGAGCCGGTCAACGATCACCCGCTCGGACAGCCCCTCCGCGCGCTCGGACAGCCCCTCCGCGAAGTGAAGATGACGGATCTCCGCCCACTCCTGCACCTTGATCACCCAGCCAATCTCTGGTCAGGTGGTCCACTTTTCGAAGAGCGCTACTGGTCTACTTTTCCAGGAGCGTCGACACGAAGGTCCCGCTTCGAGCGGGACCGGTGAGGGACGTGTGCCGCGAGCCGACGGCTGGCGTCTCGAGCGCGAGCACCAGAGGGATCCCTTCAAGGGACCTCTGAAGGTTCCGCCGAAGCAGGGGTAGACGCTAGCGTTGCGCCACCCAATGTGTCGCGTGACTTAGGGGGACCTTGACTGACCTCACTGCATTGACGTTGCCGCGCCGACTTCGGCGTGGGACCGCGTCCCTACTGGCGAACATCGCCGAATGGCTAGACCCGAGTTGGCGGACGCGGCATGTGACGCCTCCGGCGAGGGCCACGCCGCCGATGTCGGCACTGGTTCTTTACGATCATGAGAAGGCATGGGTGCGGTTGATGGAACTGCATCTCCGAGCGGTGGGCGCAGTTCGATGGGACCCAGTAGTTGTGGCTAGGGAGCTACGTTCTGAGAACGCGGGGCGCGCGTATGCAGAGACTCTCGGCTACGTACTTGGCTCGTTTCTCGTTGCGAACGAAACGGCTAGAACGGCCATGGTGGAGTCGCTCTTGAAGCATATCGGGAGAACGCAGAGCGCGGCCGGCCTGGAATCCATGCTCCTAACCTCCATGATGTGGTCAGGTCAGGGCGCGCGAGACGCGCACTTCAATAAGGCCGCGGAGTTAGTTGAACAGTATGGCTTCCAGTCCCCAGTCGGGAGCGGGTTAGGAGGGGTGACTCTTCTTTCGCCGCGTGATGCGCTAATAAGTTTCCTGCCGGTCGACGTGCTGACCGCTCATGGCACCCTGACCGACACGATCAAAGCTGGTCCTGTCGCAGCTGCGTTGGAGTTCTCCACACGCGCGAATTCGCCGGAGCAAGTCGGGATGGATACCGAATCAGCTGGCGTAATCTGCAAGGGAGTTGGAGCAGTCGTCGGTGGCGCCACTACGTGGGGCATCAAAGCGGCGGCTGCGGGCGCGGCCGCGCCCACGGGGGGATCGAGCCTCGTTCTAGTCCTGGCCGCGGGCTTCGCTGGGGCGATGGCGGGAGAATTTTCTAGACGCGCTTGCATCGAAATCCTCACCGACAAGCCAGCCACGGGGCAAGGCGTTCAGGGTGGCGCGGGCAACCAGGGTTCCCAGGGTAACCAGGGGTCCCAGGGGAATCAGGGTTCACAGGGGTCGCAGGGAAATCAGGGTTCCCAGGGGTCGCAGGGGAATCAGGGTTCCCAGGGGAATCAGGGACCTCAGGGCAACCAGGGGGACCAGGGCCAGGGAGGTGCCGCGGGCTCCGGAAGTGGCGTAACAATGCCTAACCCGGAAGAGTCTGGGATCCCGTTTCAAGACTTGCATTATATGGAGAGCCTCCTTCTCAAGCTTGCTCCGGACTATGATCCGATGCTGGCGGAGAACTATATCGTCGGTAGCGGGTTTGTAACTCGTCCCGCGGACCTTGTAACTGATCCAGTGCCCGGTGATGGCCCCCTCGGTGGTGCCGGGCCCATGGTTGGCGTGGATCTGGACGCACTTCTGGCCAGCCGAAAGAAGCCTATTCCTAACGATGTGCAATACGGCGGTATTGGTGCTCCGCCTGGTCTCGTCGTGCTGAGGGGTAGCGGTGCAGCTCTAACCGTGAAGACGGAGAGTGGGTGGAGGGTGGAGGTTCCATAGGCGCGACTCTCAGATCCGTCCGCCCTGACGAGCGCCGCCTTTATTGGCCACGAGCACGGCCAGTAGGGATTTTCGGCCGTTGAAACTCGGTGGTCTTTCCTGGATATAACCGAGTTGGAAGTTGGGTGCAACGTCGATCGTGGTCGCTATCGGACGACCAGTGTATTGACGTAGGGCGACGATTCCGCCGTGCGCAAGCGCATCCCAGCATGTTTGGAGCAGGTCCTCCGTCAGAGAGACTGCCGATGAAATGTCGAGTTGCACGAAACCAACGGAGTTCGGCTGTGCGCTGCGTGGTGAGCCTGTTGCTCGCCATTCCATGGCAGACCTCGAGGGCGTTGTTTGCTTGCCTAGGAGGATGCGGAGTCCGAGTCGCTCACTCCAGGCAGTGGCAAGGTTGGAAATGTGTCGCTTGTAATAGGAGACGGTCTTTACTTGTATCGCACTGTTCTCGATCGATTGTAGATTGAGATTGTGAAACCGCTGCATGTACAGACACTCCGGGATTTGAGTGAAGGTTCCTAGTGGGAACAATCGGACCATCAGATCTTGATCGTCCAGGAGTGCAATGTGTCGGTCGTATCCGCCTGCTGTCTCGTAGGCCCACCTGCTGAAGGCGCGGACGTGATTCGGTGCATACCAAATGTACCCCACGTTGTGTGGTGTAGCAGTCATGGCCTGCCAGCACAGATATCGCTGGCCAAAGAACGTGCGCCAGTAGTGTTTCCAGCCGGCTCCGGGGTCGAACTTGAGATCGCTTGGGCCGAGAGTTGAACTCACGTGTGTCCAGTCGGAATACACTAGGGACGACTCTGGATGTTGCAGAAACGCGCCCTCCACGCGTTCCAAACAATCCGGGAGCAGGACGTCGTCGCTGTCCAACTCGACAAGAATCGAGCCACTTGTATTGGCAACTGCCTCCGCCTTCGCGGCACCCACGCAACGGATGGAAGGAGCGCCACGGTAGATTCGCACCCGTGGATCGATTGCCCGTGGCTGCCACGGTCCGGCTCCTCGATTGAGGAGGACAACCCACTCCCACTCTTCAATAGATTGATACCGAAGCGAGGTGTAGCAGTCGTCGAGGAACTGAGTTCGATCAGCGGCGGTGAACACCGACAACTTAGTCATTTGTCGATGGACTCAGCGCCGAGAGGGATTCCTGCCGGGTGCAACGCTCGACCCTCAGGCGCAATCGGTCGCGGCGACACGCACTTGACGGGGCCGCTCGCCACTCGCTCTTCAAGCCTGAAAAGACTGAGCTGCATTGGCACCGCCCATTGCACACGCCTATCCGTCTGCTCCCACCTTGGCATACCTAGGGCACTGGGTCATCCCCGGATTCAGATCGTTCACCCAGCCCGTTGGACCCTCGGGACTGCTGAAGGTTCGGTTGACTCCTGACGGGTAGGTGCATGTGCGCATCTGCCGGGGAGGATGGACCTTGTGGTGAAGGCGTATCCGGAGGAGTTCCGTCGCGACGTGATCGCGGTCGCCCGGAAGGGTGAGGCATCGATCCGGCAGGTCGCGAAGGACTTCGGGATTTCGGAGACGTGTCTGCAGCGCTGGCTGCGAATCGCCGACCGAGACGATGGAGCGGCGCCAGCGAAGCCGGGCGGCTCGAGCGAGAGCGTCTAGCTGCGAGAAGCCAAGAAGCGGATCCGGCTGCTGGAGCAGGAGAACGAGATCCTCCGTCGCGCGGCGGCGTATCTGTCGCAGTCGTCGCTCCCAAAATGACCTACCCGCTGGTCCTTGAACTCGCCGACGACGGCATCCCCGTCGCGGTGACCTGCCGGGTGCTGGGCTTCTCGAAGCAGGCGTTCTATGCCTGGAGGGCATCCCCGGTGTCCCAGCGCGACTGGGACGACGCGCAACCTGACTAACGCCGCGATCGACGCGCATCGAGACGATCCGACGTTCGGCTACCGGTTCATCGCCGACGAAATCCGCGAGACCGGGCTGATGGCGTCAGAGCGGCGGATCTGGCGGCTCTGCTCGCAGCAGGGCCTCTGGTCCTCGTTCTCGAAGAAGCGCGGCTTGAACCGGAAGGCCGGCCCGCCGGTGCATGAGGACAGGGTGCAACGGGCCTTCACGGCGCCGGACATCGACAAGGTCTGGTTGACCGACATCACCGAACATCACACTGGTGAGGGCAAGCTCTACCTCTGCGCGATCAAAGACGTCTGCTCGAACCGGATCGTCGGCTACTCGATCGACTCCCGGATGAAGGCGTCGCTGGCCGTCTCAGCACTGCAGATGGCCGTGCAACGCCGCGAACCGGCCGGAACGGTGGTCCACTCCGACAGGGGCAGTCAATTCCGATCCAGGCGCTTCGTCCGCGCAATCGAGGACGCCGGCCTTCGTGGGTCGATGGGCCGGGTCGGGGCCTGCGGCGACAACGCCGCCATGGAGAGCTTCTTCGCCCTCCTGCAGAAGAACGTCCTCGACCGCCAACGGTGGGCGACTCGGCAGCAACTCCGGTTGGCGATCGTGACCTGGATCGAGCGGACCTACCACCGGCGTCGACGGCAGCGTCCCCTCGGCCGACTGACACCAATCGAATTCGAAGCAATACTCAGAACAGAAGTCGCGCCAGCGGCTCAGGAGAACGAGTCAACGAAGTCTTCAGCAGTCCCCAATGGGTCCGAGTCGCCCGGCACGGTTACTAACATGTCTTTCGGCCCAGATGGTGACACGCCTGGACGAGTAGGGCCCTGTCCGCGATGCGACGAGGGGCCCGCTTTCGGCGCGTCGTACTTCACGGCTTCGGCGTCCTCAGTCACTATGCAGTCATGTGGGCGCGGATTGCGCTGGCAACCGGTACGTGCACGCGCGGACGGAACGCCAAACTTCACCCGGTGCTCTCATACAGTGACCGACACTCAATCATCGGAGGCCACCCGCCACTTACTCGAGTGCAACGAACCTGGCGGCTGGGTACAACTCGAAGTTCGGGCGCAACGTTCAGCCTCAGAAACCGATCGCCGCTTTTATAGCCGCTACCGCAACGCCCGCGCTTATTGACTTGGCGACGTCAAGCGCCCACGTCCCTGCCTTCTTGAGATGTTCCATCACTTTCGGACCATCGTTAGCTGCCGCAGATTTCTCTGCTTCGGCGACCGAGGCGACAGCTAAATACCGATCCGGCTCCCCGTTCGCCGCCTCGAGCATCGTCATCCGCAATTTCTGCAACTCCGAGGCCAGGGCTGGCAGGTCGATATTTCCTGCTGATTGGTTCCATACTTGGGAAAAGGAAATGTTCTGAGCAGAGGAGTTGGGACCAACTGCCCCAGCCTGGCCCACCGTATAGTTATCGCCCATGGCGATTCCTTCCGTCGATGCGATATAGGATAATGTGGGAGAAGAAGCGATGAATGTATTGACAACATTCGCCTGGTAACCTGGAGTCGTTGGCGGCGCGGAACGGACTCCCTTCTGCTGGGATTTGCGATCGAGAAGTTCCAGTACCTTCAAGAGTATCTGGAGCTCGACGTCATCAGGATCAGACATTTGGCTCACCCTGGTGGAGCGTGATCGTCTCAAGTCGTGCGTCCTGTCCAGCCCGGCCGAATCTGCTCACAGGGGCGGCCACTGCGAATCGGCTGTGCTCGTACCAGCGCTTTCCGAGTTCGCAGGTGGAGTTTGTTGCCGACGACGCCTCCGGGACGGTTCGCTCGGTTGGGGCAACTCTCCGGCGCAAGTCCAAAACCTCGCTGGTGGCCTGGTATCGTCCGTGGACTAGCCATAGTGCACCGGTCACGGCACCCGCGTTGTTCAGCGCCTGTACGAGGGTGGCCGCATGTTGGAGGTTTTCGGCGGCAAGCCGCCGGTACGGCTTCATGGCTTAGAGAATGAATCGGAGCGCGGCGCGGATGGTCCCGGCGTCGGCGTGGCGCGTTGCATGGGCGGAACCTCGACCCGGCGGTTCGGCGACTGAAGAAGCGCGAGGGCTAGCGGCAGAAGCTCTGCTGGGTGGGCGGTGGCGAGTTGCAGCAGCCTGGTCATCCACGTGGCGGGTGATGTGTCGCCGGCCGCTTGCCTGGCAAACTCGATAGTTTGCATCGCGACGTTCGGTTCGCCGGTGAGGGCGTACCCGATCGCCTCGTGGAACAAACTTTCGGCGGCAAGGGTGCTGTCACCGTTGGCTTGCGCCACCTCGGATGCCAGGGAGGCCGCGGGCAGAAGGAAATTTTCCTGAGAAGCGGCGATCTCTGAGAAGATGGCGGCGAACCGGTCCGGGTCTTCCATAGCCTCGAGGACTGGACCGTCGAGGCCGGCCCTGGCCAGGGTGAGTAGGTTGTGGGCCCGCAGCACCTGGCGGGCCCATGCTCGTTCGGTATCCGATGTCCGACCCACGCCCTCGCCACGCGACCAGCCCGGCGCGCCGGCGGGCGAGGCCAAGGTGGTGAGGAAGGCGGCGATGTCGTCACTAAGCAGCTCGTGGCGGTTCTCCGTCAGCAGGGTGCGTTGTTGCTCAGGATCACTGCGGATGAACTGCGCCGCCAGCACTGCGGTCAGGAGTGGCCGGTAGGCCTCATCCACTCCCTTGTTGCGGGCCTCGGCCCGTATTGCCCGGTAGCGCTCCGCCTCGTCCTCCGGAACGGTTAGGAGGGCTTCGTCGATGGCCGCGTCAAACTGTGCGTGAAGCAATTCGGGGTGAGCGAGGAGGTAGTCACGCTCGTGCTGATAGTTCTCCGTCGCTAACCACCCTCTTGCGAGCTCGAGCTGCTCCTCCGAAAGCGCCAACCACGCCGGGGGGTGCTCACTCACGAGCTGGTTGAAGCTCGTCGGGTCGGCTCGGAAGTGGCGGCGCGCCTCGTCGCGCAGTGCGGCCGTCAGTTCGCGCTCTCCGTCGACCAGGGACAGCCCGCGGCGGGTCGACTCGATCCCTGCCGGGTCACCGGCACCAGCGTCGCGTGAGCGGGCGAGCAGAAGGACTGCACGGGAATGCTGATCCAAGCGGCTGAGTGCGGTTTCCCAGAGGACGCTTGCCTCCAGCCGGTCTTGCGCCTCTGACCCTAACGACTGCAGCTTGTTGAAGGCGGCGGCGAGGCCGAGCAACAATGCCGGATTGTTGGCCGCCACATCCGGGTACAGCTCGACAGCTTCCTTCATGGCGGCTAGCGCGTCCGCGGACCGACCGACCTCGCTCAGACGTGAAGCGAGGTTGTTCAGCGCGCTGGCGAGGTTAGGTTGGAAAGCGGGGTTGGTCACGGCCAGCTCCCTGTAGAGCGCAACCGCTTCCTCAGTCGCGGCTCCCGCCTCGGTGGGCCGACCGACCTCGCTCAGCTGAATGCCGAGATTGTTGAGGGCGCTCGCGAGGTCGGGGTGGAACGCGGGGTTGGTGGCGGCAAGCTCCCGGTAGAGCTTGACCGCTTCCTCAGTGGCGAGACGCGCCTCGGTGGGCCAACCGACTTCGCTCAGCTGGATGCCGAGGTTGGTCAGGGCGCTGGCAAGGTCGGGTCGGAAGGCGGGGTTGGTGGCGGCCAACCGCCGGTACAGTCCAGCCGCCTCCTGGGTGACGGCCAGCGCATCGTCGATACGGCCGACCTGGCTCAGGCGGGCACCCAGGTTGTTCAGCGCGCTGGCGAGGTGGGGTTGGTAGGCGGGGTTGGTGGCGGCCAGCTCACGGAGCAAGTCCGCCGCTTCCAGCGTGGGAGCCAGCGCGTCGGCGCTGCGGCCGACCTCGCTCAGCCGGATGCCGAGGTTGGTCAGGGCGCTGGCGAGGTGGGGTTGGTAGGCGGGGTTGGTGGCGGCCAGGTCCCGGTAGAGGTCGGCCGCTTGCTGGGCGACGGCAAGCGCGTCGGTTCGTCGGCCCACCTGGCTCAGCTGGATGCCGAGGTTGTTCAGGGCCCTGGCGTGGTGAGGTTGGTAGGCGGGGTTAGTGGCCGCCAGCTTCCGGTAAAGATCGGTTGCTTCCTGGCTGGGAGCAAACGCGTCGGCATATCGGCCCACCTCGCTCAACCGGACGCCGAGGTTGTTCAGGGCGCTGGCGAGGTCGGGTTGGTAGGCGGGGTTGGTGGCGGCCAGCTCCCGGTAGAGGTCCACCGCTTGCTGGGTGATGGTCAGCGCATCGGTTCGTCGGCCCACCTGGCTCAGCTCGATGCCGAGGTTGTTCAGGGCGCTGGCGAGGTCGGGTTGGTAGGCGGGGTTGGTGGCGGCCAGCTCACGGTAAAGATCGATTGCTTCCTGGCTGGGACCGAGCGCGTCGGCATATCGGCCCACCTCGCTCAACCGGACGCCGAGGTTGGTCAGGGCGGCGGCGAGGTCGGGTTGGTAGGCGGGGTTGGTTGCCGCCAGCTCGCGGTACAGATCGACGGCTTCCAGCGTAAGAGTTACCGCATCCTGGTCGGGGCCCTGCGAGGCCAAGACACCAGCGACCTTGAGGTCAGCTATCGCCACATCGGGGCGCAGTTGGGGAGCGTGCTCGACGAGGCGGCGCATGTCCTCGAGAAGCAGCTGACCCGCCTCTGCGACGTGTCGCCACACCCACCGCCGTAGGTAGCCCGCATTCTCCGGGTCCACTCCTGTCTCGATGAGGTGCCGGTAGCGGTCCAGCAGTGCCTGGGCGACCAGGGATGCTCGTGGATCGAACGGTTGCTGCACCGTTGCGTTGTGGCGGGGCCGCAGCAACTCGGCCAGGGACTGGTGGAGCAGCCGGTACACCGCCTGCCCGCCCTCGCCGTCCTGGACAACGTACCGCCCAGCCTGCTCGAGCACCCAAGTAAGGTCCTCACGCCTGAGGCCCAGGTCGGGGGCGCGGGCAGCGGCCACAGTGATCCACTCGTCGTCTGGAAACCCCGCACCGTACGCCCATGGCAACGCTGCCAGCAGTGCACGGGCTAGCTCCGCCGCATCCGCCCCTTCCGGCAGCGGCCGGTGCGTGGGCGCCCGGACGTCGGCCAGGTCGGCGTTGAACGCTTGCTCTACCGACCCTGCTAACTCCCTCTCCCAGCCCGCCGCGGTTGTATCCAGGGGCCGGGCCCGCAACTGGGCGGTGACGATCCGGGCCAACAAGAACGGCTGCTCACCCTGAAGAGACTCCACCAACCGTTCCGCGACCGCGGCGGGATCCATCAGTGCGACAACGCCCTCCAGTCGGCGAATGACATACTCACGCAGGTCCACCAGCCCACGGGCGGCAACGGCTGGATCATCCAAATCCACGCCCGGACCTTCCGGCGTGAGCCGAGCCACCAAAGAGGGCCCCTCCGGGAAAAGCACGTCCCGCGTAGCCACGATCACCGTGGCGTAGTGCGCCAGCCGGGCAAGCAGCTGGTGCACGATGGTGGAAGCTTCGCCGCTCGCCTCGTCCAACCCGTCCACAACCAGCACTGGCAACGGCCACCCCCGACCGGAGGTGGCGCGTTGCTGCAGCTCCCGAACCAAGAGCAGCGCATTGCGGGCGCCGACAACCGGGCGAAGCACCCCGGCCGCGGTTAACTGCTCACCGACGAGTTCAGCCATGCGATCCGCGGTCAACCCTCGCGCGTACACGTGGGCGTGCACCGACCCAACACCGGGGTCGGCGTGGCCGAGTTCCGGCCCACTCTGCTCGATCAGCCGTGCCCGCTCGCCAGGGTCGGCCAACGACACCACCCGGCCCAAGATTGCCGACTTGCCCGTCCCGTCGGACCCGGTCACGACCTGGATCCCCGGCTCGCCCGCCCGCACCCAGGAGACGACCGTGTCGACCTCGGCCACCCGCCCGGTGAACGCCGACGCTTCGTTCACAGTCGCCCCACCTCGAGCTGCCAGCAGCAGATGCTCCACGACCGAGACGGGTGCCCCCGGCAGCCACAAGGGATTCGGCAACAAGAACCCGGCACTGCCCCAGCCCTGGAAGCTGGGCGACTGCACGTTCGACGGCCACTCCTTCAACACGGCGTCACAAAAGTCATCCCCGCGCAGCCACCGGTTGTGCCGAGACCACCGCAACTTCAACTGCGCATCAGTGGGGCCCTGACGCAGCAACCGCAACACCACTTGCCCGAAAAGCCCGTCACGGGCCACTTCCGATGGCGAACATGAGGTCAACACGCCAAACCACGTCTGCGACGCCTCCGGGAGTCGGTTCCGCAGCAACTCGGCACCAGCCAGCGTCGCATCAACCGCCTCCCCCGAGTAGGAAGCATCCAGCAGCAGCAGAACCTGTTCAGCCCCGCTTAGTGCCGCGGCGCCCATCACCTCCGCAGCCGACACACCACCAAGCACCAGGTTGCGCGAGTCCGATGTCAACAATCGGAGGCCCCCGACTCTTGAGGGGTAAGCGTGGCCGCTCCACATCACCACCAAGGCTCGGGCGCCTGCCGCGGAGACGAGGTCAGCGAGGTGCTCCAACTCGGTACCAACGGACAATCTGTCTGGATTTCGAAGTACCACGCGGGCAAATTCCTCAGGCAGCGCTTCCGCCACCGCCTCAACATCGGCCACTGCACGCGGCAACTCCGGCAACTCAGCAGAGGCATAGGAGCTCACACCGACGCCGAGGAAGGCCCCTGCCCAGTCAGCCACCGAAGCCCCCCTCACCGAAGACACCTCGCCTGACAAACTCGATCGTCTCCTCGTCCGGCGCCCGCGTCAACCGAAATGGTGAGCCGGCGACCCCAGAACCGAGCGGGACTGCAGCTGACGGGAACCACAAAAATCGCATTGCGCCTGGTCCCCGGCAGCGTGCTCCGCCTGCTTCCCTGTCAACACAAGGGAACTCGCGAGTAGTCGGGACAAACCGTATTACCTGACTAGACAACCGTTTCGAAGGGGTCGCAGTGGAAAGTGGCTCCGCGGTAGGGCGTGCTGCTGCTTCATGCAGGAACCTGCCGTTCTCACGGGGAACGGGACTCGAGGACCGATGACGCTCACTTCGTACGCGACTGTCTACACGTAGTAGGCGTAGCGAGCCGTGGGCGTGTCGCCAGGGTCAAGTTGCTTTAGGATGCCGCCGATGGACTCAGCCGTGCGAATGGTGATTGGCGGCCGCCGTCCAGTTGCGTCGCGTTCCAGTTCATCACTCGGGTAATTGGTGCTCGAGTGCCACGAGTAACTCACGCCGTGGAGCTTCCACCGCAGATGTCGGACGCGCCAGGCATGGTAATGCTCAATGAAGCGCTGGTACGAGAGTGGCATAGAGCCGCCGTGAATCAGATGCGCGTTGTTCGACAGCAGTTCCTGTATCCGTTCATTTCGAGGCATGAGATCGGTGTCGACCCAGAAGAGCCAGAACTCCAATTCTGCGTCGGTTAGGGCCCGATCTGTCGGGAAGACCGACGTCCTGCCGAGAGTGCGCAGGAGGTCCCGGAACGACTCCTGGCCTTCGAGAACAAGGAAGGCGAGCGGACCATACAACTGCGCCAGTTGTTCTGGCTCACTTTAGTGTGAACGTATCCGGTTCCAGTCGCTCACTCTGGCTGATCTGCATCGACCCATCTGGACATGGTCACGTTGTCTCGCTCTGCCTGCCGCCGCTGTCCGCAGGTGCCCATCCCTGAGCAAGCGGCGTGGCGCCGAGCGGCTTGCTCAGGGATGCGCAACGTCACAACCGCTGGGGGTTTCATCCTCACCACTACTGCACCGTTGTCGTCTCCTGGAGAAGTCCCGGTGTCGGCAGGATCGGCGAAGGCCCGGCTCGCGTGCGCGAGGGCACGCACTGCTTCGCGCGCTTCCGTGGCACCGGCCACCCGGTCGTTGTACGTCGGCATCTCGTCTGCTGACTTCCCGATCCCCAGAGGTGCGACCTCGTACCCCGACACGGAGAAACGACGTCACGGCCTCGGGTCAGTGTGTGCGGCGGGCCCACGCAGCCGTACTGCATCAGGTCCAGGCTGCACCGACGCCACTCGTGACCCGAGACCGCTCGTTGCAGCACCTCCACTCAGCCAGAAGGTCATCGTTTACCCATCGCAATCGCCCGTGAAGGACCAGCCAGGACCGGGTACATTCGGACCAGGCGCATCGCCTGCTTCCCTGTCAATCAGAGGAAACCTGAGCGAATCCGGAACGATCGCAACTCCTGGTCACAACCCGATTTCTCCAAGGGGTCGCAGGTTCAAATCCTGTCAGCCCGACAAGAGGTCCCGGAAACTCAAGGGTTTCCGGGACCTTCGAGGTTGTGGGACGTGAACCGGCGGCGGGTTCGAGCGGTCAATGCAACATCCTCGATGAGTTGACGGTGTTGCAGATGGCGCGCTCAGTGTCCTCGCGATCCTGGGAGCGACCGTCACGACGAGCGGTGGACCCGGGGTCCGGGTTCCGTCGTCGTCCTGGCGGTCCTTCGGCTCCTGCCCGAGGACCGCTTCCCGCCCATCGGGGCCGGTAGGCGTCAGTCGAGCTGTCCGCGTACCGCCCCTGCCGGGTACTCGGCGTTGTGGACATTGACGTAGTAGTTGTCCGGGTTCGCGTCGAGCGCTGCGGCGAGCGCGTCGTTGTCCACGCAGCCGGACGAGTAGCCATCGGTAGGGGCCTCCAGCTCCTGCACGACAGGACCCGCCGTGTTCTCATCGCCGACGTGGATATGTGCCGCAGTCGCCGGTGCGATCCGCCGGACGAAGAGGTTGTAGCAGATCATCCCGTTGTCGGTGTTCCACCGAACGAACGCGAAGCCGCGGCCGTCCGGGTCGCCGGGACCTGGGACTTCCGCGGCACCGGTCAGGCGGGTGAACGAGAAGGGCAGGAAGTCCGCCCGCGACTCGGCATTCGCCGCCGTCGGGACGAGGAGTGCCACTACCACGCCAAGTGAAGAAGCCATTGCTGCCAGAGTTCGTGCGCGCATGACGGTCCTTTCGGTGTTCCGGCGATGAGGGTTGTTCGGCGCGCGCTCGGGGAAAGGTATCGGTCTGGGTAAGCAGATTCGCGGCACTTCTCACGGGTGCCGCCACAAGTGCCTCGCAGACCTCACCGGTCGGCGCCTCACTGCCAGTGAGTATCCGCTTCCGCCACAGCTCCAGCAAGGGGCGAAGAGACCATGAGAGGAACCTCGGAGGAGCGCGCCGAGCTCGGGCGTCTCAGCAAGCTCCATAACCAGTAGCACCGAGCCGTGCCGGCAGCCGCCTTTCGGCTCTACGCGTTCGGGATCGCGCCTGCCCCGCGGCGCAAGGGGCTGACGCAGGGCGCCCTCCGGCGTAGCGTGCGGAAGCGGTGGCGGCATGTGCCGCCGATTTCCGACGAGTTCGAGGGAGACAGCATGACGAAGGTCGAACACAGGATCCTGGTGAACGTCCCGGTCAGCGTGGCCTACAACCAGTGGACCCAGTTCGAGGACTTCCCGCACTTCATGAACGGCATCAAGAAGGTCACCCAGTTGAGCGACGACCGGCTGGAGTGGGTGGCCGACATCGCCGGGGTCCGCCGCAAGTGGGAGGCGAAGATCCTCGAGCAGATCCCGGACAAGAAGGTGTCCTGGGCGGCGACCGAGGGAGCGACGAACGCCGGCGAGGTGACGTTCGAGGACCTCGGCGGCGGGCAGACCAGTGTGCGGCTCATCCTCGAGTACGAGCCCGAGGGTCTCGTCGAGAAGATCGGTGACAAGCTGAACGTGGTCGAGCGTCAGACCAAGAACGACCTCGAGCGCTTCAAGGAGCTGATCGAGGCTGAGGGGTACGCCTCCGGGGCGTGGCGCGGGACGATCGAAGGCGTCCCCGGCACTCCCGGGGTCGAGGAGGCGGACGCGTCTCGCGGCGACTCGGGCAAGGCGGGCGTGTCCGGCAAGGTCGTCGCCGCGGGCGTCGCCGCTGCCGCTGCCGCCGTCGGCGTCGCTGCTGCGGCCACCGGCAAGAAGTCGGAGGACGCCGAGGTGGTCGAGACCGACGTCGAGCTCACCACACCGGTCGACACCGTGACGGTGGCGGAGGAGGACATCACCGGGGCGGCAGGCACGCCGGGCTCGGTCGACGAGCCTCTCATGACGGATGTCCGCGACCCTGACGTCGATCCGACACTGCGAGGCGACAGCCCCGACCGCTACTGAGTCGGGCGGCTGGGGCCGATCGAGGCATCCCCACGAGGGCCTCTCGCGCTGCGAGGGGTCCTCGTGCCGCCCCCCGTCGAATCAACGCAATCCCGGCGCTCGCGGCTCCGCGGCCGCGATCTCGGCCTCCCGCTCAGGAGGTGAGCCCGTAAGCGCGTGACCGATAGGAGCGGAACACGCGCCGACCGTACAGGCGATAGACGACGCGCATCACCTTGGGCGCGCTGCGGAGCAGTTCGTCCCGCTGCTCCGGCGTCATCGATTCGAGCATGAAGCCGATCACGACCATGAGCTGCTTCGGCTGCATGCCCTTCTGCGCATGTTTGCCGAGTCGCTCCCACTCCTCCTGCGTCCAGGTGGCCGAGATCACCGGGAGGATCCTCGTCTCCTCGTCACCGAGATGGTGGAAGAGGAGGCCGTTCAGCTCCTGCAGGAGCTCGCCGATGCGTTCCCGGTCCGCGGTCGATCCGCTCGAACGCCAGCTCGCGATCACAGGCTCCATCCGGCCGATCACGTCCGCGACCCCCTCGTGCTGCCGCTTCATCAGCCCGACGTGGAGAGCGCACCCCGGACTCCTCGCTGCGAGCTCGTCCCACAGCACGAGGTCCTCCGACCGGTGATGGTTGTGCAGGAATCGGTTCAGGAATTCCAGGTGATCGGCCACGGCCCCGGCTCGGACCGTGTCCCCGTCCGGAACCTGTGCGATGAGCTCGGGGGCTGCCTGGTAGACGTGACGGAGCAGGCCGTGCACCAGGATCATGTCCGACGTGTCGCAGCCGGCTCCGGAGGTGCTCCCCGCATCGGGCTCCTGCGACATACTCGACCCCTCTCGGACACAACCTGCGGTCGACGGAAGCCGACCACCGAGCCTGCCGGGTAGTGCCGATGGTCCTGTGGAAGACGCCGGTCAGCCGGCGCCGGCAGCAAGGGTGACAACGCCGCCGGCTCCGTCGACGGTCACCTCGTCGCCGGTCGTGATGGACTCGGTCGCGCCCGGCACTCCCACCACCGCGGGGATGCCGTACTCGCGAGCGACGACCGCGCCGTGGCTGTTGGCGCCGCCCATCTCCATCACGAGCCCGCCGGCCGTGAGGAAGAGCGGCGTCCAGCCGGGGTCGGTGGAGGGAGCGACCAGGATCTCGCCGGGCTCCAGGCGAGCGCCGACCGGGTCCAGGACGACGCGCGCCGGCGCGGTGACGGTCCCGGTCGACGCGGGCGTCCCGCGAAGCGCCCCTGCCTCGGCCTCGGCGGCGGATCCGAGGGCCTCGAGCTCCGTCCCATCGGACAGCAGGACACGCGGCACGTGCCGACGCCGCAGCTCGGCGTCGTAGCGGTCCCTCCGCTCGCTCACGGTCGGACGGAGGTCCGCCCCCTCGGCCGCGCGCTTCACCTCGTCGAAATCCAGGAAGAAGACGTCCTCCGCCTGAGCCATGCGGCCGTCGTCCGCCAGCCGGCCACCGATCTCGAGCAGCGCCGCACGCGCCCGGCTGAGAACGGTGATGATGAGGAACTTCGGCATCTCTCGGATCCCGACGAGCGCGCGGGCGCGCCGCAGACAGAACCGGACGGCAGCGGCACGAAGGCGGCCGCGCCGCCGAGCGCGGCGGACCAGGGTGGCGATCATGGCGGTGGCGTCGCGCGCGCCGTCCTCGAAGTGCTGTTCCGGCGTGGCCGCGTCCGGGGGCAGCCGAAGGTAGCCGGACAGCACACCGAAGAGGTGCGCGGGATCCTCCGACCACCGGGGCACGCCGAGGTCGATCTCCGCGACGGCGCGCTGACCGTAGCGACCCAGGAACCCCGTCATGCCCCGGTGCAGAACGGCCGGAAGAAGGCCCGTTCGATAGTCGTCGGCGAGCCCGCGAGGGGTCCGCGAGGCGAGCGCGGACGCCGACTCCGGGTCCTTCCGCACGCGCACCGCGACGCGCCACAGGTCCAGATCCATCTCCGTGGTCACGTTGTCGGGCACGCTGCGGAGCACGGTCTGCAGGTCGCCGGACCTCGTCGAGCCTCGCAGCAGGCGGGCGGCGAGCCCGAGCAGGGCGAAGCCCACTGCCGCACCGGGAAGGGCGCGCGGTGCGAGCGGCACCGAGCGGACGAGCAGGTCGACGACCGCGTCGACTCGCGCCGGGATGTCGCCCTGCGCCGGAACCCTGCTGCTCCGGACCTCCTCCGCGAGCCGCCGGACCCGGCGCTGAGCAGCCGCCGGGTTGAGAAGTGCCTGTCCGACGACGAACGGCAGCCGGATCCGCGCGGCGAGCCGCAGCGCGGGTCGCACGAGACGGCGCCGGGACCCCGGCTGCACCGAGAAGCGGCTGTTCGTGAAGAGCCGTCGAAGCACGACGGCCGACCGTGCCTCCATCACGTCCAGCGCCCTGGGCAGGATCTCCCGGCCTACCGCTGAACGCACCACGGGCGTCGCGTCGATGAAGATCCGCTCGCCCCCGACCGCGAAGCCGTCCGGGCCGTCGGTGATCGGAGCGGGCGCGCGACCGACGAGATCCAGGAATCCGGACCCGATCAGCCGGAAGGCCGCGATCCCCATGGGCGTGATGGGCCGGTGGAGGCCCTGCGCGAGGCTGATGCAGAAGTAGACGCGGATGTCGTCGGCGGGCAGCGGCGCCGTTCGCACCGGGACCGGGAACAGCGTGGTGATCGGCCGGGACTGCGTCAGCCAGATGTGCCCGTCCGCGTCCACCGCCCACTCGATGTCCTGCGGGCTGCCGAAGGCCTTCTCGACGCGGTCGCCGAGCGACGCCAGAGCTCGCACCTGCGCGTCCGTCAAGCTGGCCGGCTCGTCGCCGGAGCCGCCACGTCGCCGGTCGAGGATCCGTCCGCTTCCGGTGTCGACGACGAAGTGGTCGGGATCGACGGCGCCGGACACCACGGCGTCGCCGAGTCCGCGCGCCGCGTCGATCACGGCCTGTCGCCGGCGGCCCGTCACGGGATCGGCCGTGAAGAGCACCCCCGCGGACTGGGCGTCCACCATGCGCTGCACGACCACGGCCAGCGCGACCCCGGCGCCGTCGATGCCCTGGGCGGCGCGATAGGAGACCGCGCGGTCGGTCCAGAGCGAGGCCCAGCAGCGCTGCACGGCGTCGAGCACATCGTCGATGCCGGTCACGTCGAGGTACGTGTCCTGCTGCCCGGCGAAGCTCGCGCCGGGGAGGTCTTCCGCGGTGGCCGACGAGCGCACCGCGACCCGGCCGTCGCCGCCGGACACCAGGCGGGCGTACGCGTCGCGCACGGCGTCGGCCACCGCCCGGGGGAAGGCTGCGCCGAGCACTGCTGCGCGCGCGGCCGACGCGTCCACGCTGCTCCCCGCCTCGACCGCCGTTCCCCGCACCGCGCTCCGGTAGGCCTTCGTGGTGATGCAGAAGCCGGGCGGCACGTCGAACCCGGCACGGATCAGCTCGCCGAGGTTCGCCGCCTTGCCGCCGACGAGGGCGATGTCCCGAGCCGACAGCTGCGGGAGCTCGAGGACGAGTGCGTCCGGGGCGTCGAGAGGTACCGCTGGGCCGGGTGTGACCATCTGCCACTCTCCTGACCGGAGGATCCACAGCTGGGGAGTCGAGTGCAGGATCGCACCGCGGGGATGCCTCCGCAAGACCGCGACCCCGCCGCGGGCACCTGGACGTCCCGGGAGCATTGTCGGCCGGAAGCCCGTCCTGGACCAGGTCTCCATCCGGTGTACCTCCTGCGTACTGTGGACGAGAGCACAGAGAACCCTGTCGATGTCGTTAGCGTGTCGGCGTGATGTCCCCGCCCAACCGAGGCGAGGCCGAGCACGATGGCACTCACGACATGGGTTTGGTCGTCGTGAACTACGGCTCCAGCCCCCTGCTGCGGCAGTATCTTGCAGCCGCGAGTGAGCTGGGCGCCCACGTGCGCGTCGTCGTGGTGGACAACCGCAGCACCGTCGAGGAGCGCGGGGAGGTCACCGCTCTGGCCGCCGAGCAGGGCTGGGACCTGGTGACGCTGCCGGACAACCGTGGTTTCGGCGCGGCGACCAACGCGGGGTTCGCTCGGGCACGGGAGCTGGGATGCGCGACATTCTGCTGCCTCAATCCCGATGCCTCGGTGCCTCCCGATGTGCTCGAGGAGCTTCGACTCGCGAGCTTGGCCGACCCGCTCGCCGTCATCGCGCCGCGGATCGTCAATTCCGCGGGCGTGACGGTGTTTGAAGGGTCGACCCTGGGCCTGGACGACGGCCGGACGGCTGCGCCTCACAGTCCCACCCGATCGCGCGGCCCTGTGGAGGAATGGTTGACGGGCGCCTGCCTGGTCGTATCCGCGGAGATGATCGACCGGCTGGACGGCGGCTACGACGAGGGGTACTTCCTCTACTGGGAGGACGTGGATCTGAGTCACCGTGCGCTCGCGGCCGGAGGATCTCTCGTCGTCCGCTCAGATCTCGTCGCCGTTCACGACGAGGGCGGCACGCAGGGGACGCGGGAGGGCGGCGCGAAGTCGGACCTCTACTACCGCTACAACTGCCGCAACCGCCTGCTCTTCGCCGCGCGCAACCTTCCCCGCCGCCAGCTGCTCAAGTGGATCGTCCGCACCCCCCGCGTCAGCTGGGAGATCCTGCTGCGTGGCGGACGGCGTCAGCTCCTGCACTCGCCCAAGCCGCTGGTGGCGGCCGTGCGTGGGAGCTTGGAGGGACTCGGCATCGCCCTCGTGGCGCTGGTCCGGCAGACTGCATCCCGCTCCGTCCGCGTGCAACACGCGCCCGCTCGCGGCGATTTGATTCAAGGCGCGACGGAACGAGCCGCGCTGCCATCGGCTCGCCGTTCGCCCGATGCCGGCCCGGTGAGGGTGACCGTCGCCGTGCCAACCTTCGGCCGTCCGAATGAGTTGCGCGATCTGCTGCCGCAGCTGCTGGATCAGGTGGCCGAGGTGACGGCCGGGGGTCAGTACACCGCCGAGATCCTGGTCGTCGACAATGACCCGGCTCGCTCGGCCGCCGCCGTGGCGGCGGCCGTTTCGGAAGTGCGCTATGTGGTGGAGGCGACGCCAGGGATCGCTGCTGTGCGCAACCGGGCGCTCGATGAGGCGGCGGCTTCCCGGCTGCTCGCCTTCATCGACGACGACGAGTGGCCTTGCATAGACTGGCTGGCCGCCCTGCTGCGCACGTGGGCCGGCTCCGGCGCTGCCGCTGTGTCGGGACGGATCCTCCCCGACTACACCGGCCCGGTCGACCCGTGGATCCTCGCCGGAGATTTCTTCGTGCGCCGCCGCATGCCGACCGGGACCGAGATCGACGTCGCCGCAGCCGGCAACCTGCTCCTCGATCTGGCTCAGGTCCGCGCCGCGGGCACACGCTTCGATGCCGCTCTGGGACTGGCGGCGGGAGAGGACACGCTGTTCAGCCGCTCGCTCGTGCACGCCGGCGCGCGCATGGTCTGGTGCGACGAATCGGCAGCGGTAGACCTCGTCCCAGTCGGGCGGCTCACCCGCCGGTGGGTGCTCACCCGAGCGTGGAGCCATGGAAACGCCGCCGTGCTGACCGAGCTTCGGCTGACCGCGGCCGCGGCTGCGCGGCTTCGCATCCGGATCCAGAGCGTGCTGCGCGGCCTGCTGCGGCTCGGCGGGGGCGGGGCCCGCTGGGTGCTGGGCCTGGCTACCGGGTCTGAAGGACACCAGGCAGGAGGGGCTCGCTCCATCTTCCGCGGTATCGGCATGATCGGGGCCGGTCTCGGCGTGGTGTACGAGGAATACGCCCGGGACGGCCGCCGCTGGCGGATCGGCGGCATCAGGACGCGCTGACTCATCGGCCGTGGCCTGCCGCCGTTCGTCCCGCCGGAAGCTGAATGTGGTCGGCTGGGGGAGTGACTCAGCGTCGTACGGCGGTGCGGGCGCGCTTGTAGGCCCTGAGGTGCGCGGTGCCGACTTCTGTCCACTCGCGCCGGGACAGGTCCGGCTCACCCGCCGGTGGTTCCGCACGCACCGCTGCGAGAGCTCCGGTCAGATCCGTTGCGGAGAGCGGGGGCAGGAAGGTATGTATCCAGCCCGGCCCGACCTCGTCGGCAAGGCGCCGGTTGACCTCGTTGTCCGGCACGAGCACCGGCGTGCTCAATGACAGCGCGGCCAGGACCCCACCGGAGTTGTGCATCTCCCGGTACGGGAGGACGACGAGTTCGGCCTCGGTGACTTCGGCGACTAGGTCGCTGTCGGAAAGGAAGGCGAGGGAAAGGCTGATGCGCGGGTCCCCGGCCGCCGCCGCTCGCAACTGCTCGGCCACGTCGTCGCTCGTCGGCCTGCCCGCGATGCGCAGGCTCAGCCCCTCGTCCGCGGTTCCGCTGAAGGCGCCGATGAGCCGGTCGACGCCCTTGTACCGGCGCACCTGCCCGACGAAGGCGAGCCGACCGGCGCGCCGCTGCCGTCTGGAGTGAGGGGCGTACCAGTCGCGGTAGTGCCCGTGAAGCACCGTCTCGACAGGCGTGCTGCTGTCGACCTCGGTGACCTCGTTGATCCTTATCCGCAGCGCGGTCACACGCTCCGCCCAGCGCAGCAGGACGACCTCCCGGCGGGAGATGCCCTCGGGGAATCCGAGGTTGTGCACCGTTCGCACCAGCGGTACCCGCAGCAGTCGCAGCCGGAGCAGCAGGAGGACGAACAGACCCTGCCGGAGGAGCTTCTTCAGCGGGCTCTGACCGCTCACGAGGATCTCCGGCCAGTGCGCATGGAATACGTCGTAGCGAGCGGTCAGGGCTCGGCGCCAGGAGAACGTGAGGACGTGGACACCCGGGGTCCGGTCCAGGACGTCCCGCAGCATGACCACATAGGGGTTGGTCGTCGCCCGCGGCTCGGGGAAGGACTGCAGGACGACGAGGGGTCGCGAAGGTGCGGTGCCGGCTCTCATGACCCTTCAATCCTCCCCGCAGATGAGGCGTCCGGTTCATGGCGTCCGCCCGGTGATCCCACTCGCTCGATGCACCGGCCGGCTCGCGCCGGGTGGAGCCGCGCGGAGGCATTCGCCACGCCTGTCGACGCCGGCGTACGGGACCTGAGGCACTGCGGAGCGCGACTCGTGGACGAGATCATCGGTCGACGGCAGCCGCAAGCAGACCGGTGCCCGCGGAGCAGGTAGGTGTGAATCCTGTGATCCCTGCGACGGGTGGAGCGAAGGGAGTTCGTCGACCATGAGCGGTTTCACGTTGGAGGAGCACATCGCGCGGCCTCCGAAGGATGTCTTCGACGTGCTGGCGGACCCGACCCGCGCCACAGTCTTCCTCGACAACATCAAGGAGAGCAGACGGCTCACCGACGGACCGATCTCGGTGGGGACCGCGTTCCGCGAGACCCGGGTCGTGAACGGCAGAGAGGCCACCGCCGACCTGGTCGTGAGCGTCTACGAACCCGACACCCACATCGGCATCAGCACCGAGGCCGAAGGCATCAGGGTGACCTACGACTATCGCCTCGTCCCGGACGGGGAGGGAACGCGGCTGACGTGGACCTGCCAGCTGGAGACCGGTCGCCTGCGCAGGCTGATGCTTCCCGTGGTCTCGGCCATCCTTAGGAAGGAGGACGGGGACCACCTGCAGAAGCTGAAGGCGTACCTCGAGGCGAGGTGACCTCCGATCCGATGGGGATCCGGGCGAGCGTCCAGGCCTCCGTGGGAGTCCTTCCGCCGAGTCAGGACGCGGCGAGGGAGTCGAGCAGGTCGCACCTCGTGCGCAGGTGATGCTGCCCGGCCTCCTTGTAGTCGAGGACGCCGAACCCCTCGGCGGACTCCCAGAGGCGGTATCGGACGACTCCGGCTTCCTTCGCGACGACCTCGCCATCGGCGGACCGGACGACGGAGGTGGTGGGGATCACGAAGGTCGCCTCCCAGTAGTACGGGTCCGACTGCAGCTCGGGGTGCACCAGAACGACGGCCTCGCGGCTGGTCGCGGTGGCGATGAGAGCGCCGGTGTCGTCGGTGTACGTCTCGGTCGTCCTGATCGTCAGGTGCGCACGGCCCGGGTAGGTCAGCAGCTCGACGAGACGGTAGTCCGTCCTGGACTCGCCCTGGTAGGTGCCGCCCGGGCAGTCGTACACCTCGGTGACGGAGTAGGAGTAGTCGATGATGGACGGCGGAGCAGCCTGAGCGGGAGCGGCGACCGTGACCGCCGCTGCGGCCCCGGCGAGGACGGCAGCTCCGATGGTGGCGGCTCGCATGGCGCACTCCGCTGGAGGTGAGAGGACAGGGACGCTCCAATCGTCCGCTGTGCAGGGCACCTGGTCAGAGGCTTAGGACCCTGGCGCCCGCGGTGACGGGCCGGTGCCAGCACGCGCGGCGCGCGCCTCCCGGGGGAGACCCGCGCCCGCGCCGCTAGCCCAGCCCGGTCGCGTGGTCGCTGCTGCGCTCGCCGCTGACCGGCTTCCGCGAGAGCGTGACCGCGCCCGCCGTGGGGGCGGTGGAGGTGGCGGCGGCGACCGCGTCGCGGTCGTCTGCCTTGGTGTAGGCGTGCCGCAGGTGGACCGGCTCGATCTCCTTGCCCGTCCGGCGCGCCTGCCGGCGACGGTAGATCAGGTTGAGCGTCTCGACGGCCACGGCGAACGCCATCGGACCGTAGATGAGCGCCTTGTCGACGTGCACCTCGAACCCGTCCGCGATGAGGAACGCGCCGATCAGCACAAGGAACGCCAGCGCCAGCATCTTCACCGTGGGATGGCGGTTGACGAACGCGAAGATGTACTTCGACGAGAAGAGCATGATGCCGAACGACAGCACGACGGCGACGATGATGACGAGCAGGTTGTCCACCATGCCGACGGCGGTGATGACCGAGTCGAACGAGAACACGATGTCGAGCAGCAGGATCTGCACGAGCACCGCGCCGAACGTCGCCGTCGCCACGTGGCCGGAGCCGTGGGACTCGGCACCCTCGAGCTTCTCGTGGATCTCGGTGACGGCCTTGTAGACCAGGAACAGGCCGCCCAGGATCAGGATCAGGTCGCGCCCGGAGAAGCCCATCCCGAACAGCTCGAACAGGTCGGTGGTCAGCGTGATGATCCACGCGGCCGCGAACAGCAGTCCGATCCGGATGATCATCGCCAGCGACAGGCCGAGGTTGCGCGCCTTCGCCTGCTGCTCCACCGGCAGCTTGCTGGCCAGGATCGAGATGAAGACCACGTTGTCGACGCCGAGGACGATCTCCAGGATGAAGAGCGTGAGGAAGGCGACGATGAGGTCCGGGGTGAATTCCAGCGACAGATCCATCGAGGCAAGAGCCTAGGGGAGGGCGCACGTCAATCCGGGCCGGAACACCCGCTCGTGGCGAGCAGCAGAAGCAGAAAGCCCGGTCGCGCCCCGAATCTGAGCGGTTCCTGCGCATGCTGATCCCGGTGGAAACCCTCCGCTCGGTGGCGCCGAAGACGTGGTGAGCAGCAGCACCAGAGCACCGACAGCATCGAGGCACCGATGAACGACCTGAAGCAGATGACCACCCCGGTCCTGCAGGACTGGTGGGAGCGCTACACCTGCCCCGCCTGCATGTCGAAGAGCAGGGAGATCGCCGGGTTCTGCGGGAACCCCTGGCACACGATCCCGGCGGTGACGTACGAGTGCGAGGGATCCTCCTTCTCGCCCCTCAGCATCCCGGTGGCCGAGCTGCAGCAGGCGGGCCTGCTGGGAAGGTGCGCGGTCCCGAAGTACGGGCTTGTCTGGACCAAGTCCACCGGCCCGGCCCGCAGCCGCAGGGTGCTCGGGTTCGTCTGACTCCGCGCCGGTGCCGCCACTGCTACCGTTCGACTGGATCACGCGTACGCGTCGGTGTCGAAGGAGTACCGCATGGCGAGATGGAGGGGCGCCGCCGTGCGTCGTCCGCCGAGGGAGCAGTGGAGCGGCCAGGTCGGGTTCATCCTGTCGGCCATCGGGTCGGCCGTCGGGCTCGGCAACATCTGGCGCTTCCCCGGCGTCGCCTACGAGAACGGCGGCGGGGCGTTCCTCATCCCGTACATCGTCGCCCTCCTCACCGCCGGGATCCCGATCCTGTTCCTCGACTACGCGATCGGGCACCGCTTCCGCGGCTCCGCGCCGCTCAGCCTGCGCCGTCTCGGCGGCAAGCCGCTCGAGGCGCTCGGCTGGTTCCAGGTCGCGATCGCGTTCGTGATCTCGCTCTACTACACCGCCGTCGTCGCCTGGGCGCTCAGCTACTTCTTGTTCTCGTTCGACCTGCGCTGGGGCGACGACCCGGCCGGCTTCCTGCAGGGGGACTACCTGCAGGTGAGCGACCCGGGCATCAGCATGCAGTTCGTCCCCGGGGTGCTGATCCCGCTCGTGCTCGTGTGGATCCTGACCCTCGCCGTCCTGAGCGCCGGGGTGGCGAAGGGACTCGAGCGCGCCAACGTGGTCTTCCTGCCGCTCCTCGTGGTCGCCTTCCTGGTGCTCGTGGTGCGCGCCCTCTTCCTCGAGGGCGCGGGGGTCGGCCTCAACGCGCTGTTCACCCCGGACTTCGCCGCGCTCGCGGACCCGAACGTCTGGCTGGCCGCCTACAGCCAGATCTTCTTCTCGCTGTCCATCGCCTTCGGCATCATGATCACGTACGCCTCCTACCGACAGCGGCGCGCCAACCTGACCGGCCCCGGTCTCGTCGTCGCCTTCGCGAACTCGTCCTTCGAGATCCTCGCCGGCATCGGCGTGTTCGCGACCCTCGGCTTCTTCGCCGTTCAGCAGGGCGTGGCCGTGGGCGAGCTGGAAGGTCTCACCGGAGTGGGCCTGTCCTTCGTCACCTTCCCCGCGATCGTGTCGCAGATGCCCGGCGGGCCGCTGTTCGGCGCCCTCTTCTTCGGCTCGCTCACGCTCGCCGGCTTCACCTCCCTGATCTCGGTGCTCCAGGTGGTCTCCGCCGGAGTGCAGGAGAAGTTCGGGCTCAGCCGCGTGAAGGCGACGCTCGGCATCGGCGGCATCGCGGCCGTCCTCTCGGTGCTCCTGTTCTCGACCACGACCGGGCTCCTCGCCCTGGACGTCGTGGACAACTGGGCGAACAACATCGGGATCGTCGCCTCAGCGGTGCTGACGACCGTCCTGGTGATCTGGGTCCTCCGGAAGGGACCGGAGCTCCAGTACCACCTCAACGCCGTCTCGACATTTCGGGTCGGCCGCGCCTGGGTCCTCCTCGTGGGCGTCCTGGTGCCCGTGCTGCTCGGCTACATGGTGCTGTCCCGCGTCGTCACGCTCCTCGTCGAGGGGTACGCCGGCTATCCCGCCGGGTACCTGGGCGTGTTCGGGTGGGGCACGATCGGGCTCATCCTGGCCGCGGCGGTCGTCCTCACGGTGCTGCCCTGGCGCTCCCATACGGAGCCCTTCACCGCCTGGCCGCCCTACGTGCGCGACTCCCGCTCCCCGGCGAGATCGCCCGAGCCTGAAGGAGGCCGGCGATGAGCCCGGTCGCGATCGTCTTCCTCGTCCTCGCCATCCTCGTCGTGTGGGGCGGCTTCGCCGCGAGCACCGTGTTCCTCGCGCGCCGTCCCGAGCGCACGGACTACCCTCCGGGCGCTGTCGACGACCACCGCGAGGACGACGCCCCGGCCATCCGGGACACCTGAACATGCCCTCAGCCCCGGACGCGGACGGGAAGCCCGCGGCGAGCGCATGGTGCGGCGCGACGCTGCGCCGCTGATCGGGACGCTCGGGACTCCGGACCGTTCCGCTCGCGCGGTGACGGTCGTACCCTCTGACCTTGGAGGTGGGTGCAATGGCGAGCCCGGGCGACCGCATCATCATCCGCGGCAGGACCGTGGAGTCTCCGGATCGGCACGGAGAGATCACCGAGGTGCGAGGAGCGGACGGAGGACCGCCGTACTTCGTGCGCTTCGACGACGGCCACACGACTCTCGTCTACCCCGGGACCGACTTCGTCATCGAGCGGGCGGGGGAGTCCGCACGCTGACCGGCGGCGGGCACCGGGCGCGGTGACCGCCGCGAGCGGGCCCTCCTAGCGGACCTCGACGACCTCGTCGAAGCCCTCCTCGAGGAGCAGCTCCCGGCTCAGCAGGCTCCGCCGGTGCTCGTGGCGCTCGAGGATCTCGTCGGGGACGCGGTGAAGCTCCGGGCGCGCTCCGTTGCGCTCGCGGAGCACGTCGATGCCGACGGCGGGCAGAAGCACCGCGATCGCCGGCAGTCCCGCCTCGTGGGCGGCGCGGACGTGCGGGATGCGCTCCCGGCGCCGCAGATGCGTCGCGTCGGCGAGGTAGCCGCGTCGCTGGGAGAGGAGCTTCTGGGCGGCCGCCTCGCAGCGGAGCACGGCCGGTCGTGAGTAGTCCTGCAGGGGGCGGGGCTCCCGTCCCGTGTCCGAGTCCCGCTCGCGCAGCGCCAGCCGCTCGTCGTCGAGGCTCAGCACCGCGCGCGGCGCGGCGTCCGCGGCGAGAAGGGCACGGCGGAACGTCGTCTTGCCGGATGCCGCCGCTCCGACGAGCACCACCACGGCATCCGCCGGCAGGGACGGGATCGGCGCCGCGGAGCCCTCGAGGGCGGTGGCGGTCACGCCGTGCGGCGCAGCGTCACGACCTCGGAGACGCCCGGCTCCTGCTGCGCGGGGTGCTCGACCAGCGCGATCACTCGGTTCGCCATGAACCGGGCGGTGCGGACGGGGGTGCCGCCCCGCGTCACCTCGGTCACCTCGACGAGGCCCCGGCCGCTGGTGATGTCCACCCGCCGGCCCGCGCGCGTCGCCTCGATCTCGTACGTGCTGGTCGCGCCGCCGGTGTCGACGACGACCTCAACCCGGTCACCCTTCACAATTCCTCCTCGTGCTGTCCTCGATACAACACGGGAAGGGCGCCTCCTGTTCCCTCTTTCCCTGATCGGCGGGCCAATTCCCACACGCGGCAGCCGCGGTGCGCCCGGGTCGCGGGTCGATCGGGCACACTGGACGCGTGAGCGACGGCCGCCTGATGCTGCTGGACACGGCGGCCCTCTACTTCCGCGCCTTCTACGGCCTCCCGGACTCCCTGAGGGCGCCCGACGGCACCCCGGTCAACGCCGTGCGCGGCCTGCTCGACATGATCGCCCGCCTCGTCACCGACTTCCGGCCCACCGAGCTCATCGCGTGCTGGGACGACGACTGGCGCCCGCAGTGGCGGGTCGACCTCATCCCGAGCTACAAGACGCATCGCGTCGCCGAGGTCGTCGACGCCGGACCGGACGTCGAGGTCGTGCCGGACCCGCTCAGCGTGCAGGTGCCGATCATCGTCGACACGCTGACGGCGCTCGGGATCCCGATCGTCGGCAAGCCCGGCTACGAGGCGGACGACATCATCGGCACGCTCGCCGCCACCGCGACGACCCCGGTCGACGTGGTGACGGGGGACCGCGACCTGTTCCAGGTGGTCGACGACGCCCGCGACGTGCGGGTGATCTACACCGCCCGGGGCATGAGCAAGCTCGAGATCGTGACGGATGCGGTGGTGCAGGCCAAGTACGGGGTGCGCGCCGCGCAGTACGCCGACTTCGCCGCGATGCGCGGGGACGCGTCCGACGGGCTGCCGGGCGTTCCGGGCGTGGGGGAGAAGACCGCGGCGCTGCTGCTCGCCGAGTTCGGCGACCTCGACGGCATCGTGGCCGCCGCGAACGACCTCCGGGTCCGGCTGTCCGCGTCGGTGCGGCTGAAGCTCAGGACGGCAGCGGACTACCTCACGAGGGCGCCCGCGGTGGTCGCGGTCGCCCGTGACCTCGAGCTCCCGGCCGTCGACGCCCGGATCGGGATCCCGGACGGCGGGCACGAGGAGATCGCGCGCCTCGGCTCCGTCTGGGGCCTCGGCGAGTCCGTGTCCCGCGTCGTGACCGCGCTCGACCGAGCGGCCGCGGAGGCGTCGCGCCAGACCGAGTAGGCGTCCCTACCGCCGTCGTCCTCGGCCGCCGCCCTTCCTCCCTCGGCCGCTCGGCGTCGCCCTGCGCCGGGCGGGAGTGGAAGCGGGCCCCGGAGGGGACGCGGCCGGCGGCGAAGCCGGCGGTGCGGCGGCTCCGCGCGAGCTGTTGGCCGTCCTCCCGCGGACGATCCCGATGAACTCGTCGACCAGCTCGCCGCCCGCTCGCCACACCAGGGCGACCCGGGTCGGCTCCGCGTCGCTCACCTCGCGCGCGACGAGATCGCGCCGCCCGGTCGCCCGGAAGACCGACTGCGGCATGCGGGCGATGCCGTGGCCGGCCGCGACGATGTCCAGGGTGGCGTCGTCGGAGCCGGGGTAGAGCTCCTCGTCCGCGAGGTCCGCCAGTGTCACCGAGTCGAAGACCTTGATCGGATGGTCCTTCGCGGCGACGACCATGGGCGTCTCGGTCCACAGCGGGATGACGTGGAGGTCGGGGTCGGCGATCGGAAGCCGGGCGAACACCATGTCGGCCTCGCCCTCGAGCGCGGCGGCGGCGTCCTCCTCGGCCACCGGGACGACGTCGAGCGGCACGTGCCGCATCCGCTCGCGCCACACGCGCACCCACTTGTCCGCGCTCACCCCGGGGACGACGCCGATCCGAAGTGCCTCCGCCACGGGCCCAAGGGTAGCCTTGGCCCGTGCCGCAGGATCAGACCATGAAGCCGGAGACGGCGGCGAAGAAGCTCGGCGTGCTGCTCGCGGCGACCCCCGAGGAGTTCCGCGCCGGGCCGGTGAGCCGGTCCCAGCTGATCGCGCTGCAGGAGGACCCGCCGGAGTGGCTGGTCGAGCTGCGGCGCAACGGGCCCCACCCCCGGCAGGTGGTCGCCGCGAAGCTCGGGGTGTCCGCTTCGGGGCTCGCGCGCGCGGGCGTGACGGAGCCGCTCACGACCGACCAGATCCAGGACTTGCTGCGGGAGATGCCCGAGTGGCTGGTGCGCGAGCGAGCCGTCCAGGCGGACGTGCGCGCCGAGAAGGCTCGGGTCAAGAAGGCCCGCGCCGAGGGCGCGCGATAGCGACTCGTCTCCAGGCAGCGCGCCCCTAGGCAGCGCGCCCCGCTGCGGAGCGCCTCGCTGCAGTGCGCCTCGGGCCAGCGGGCCTCAGTGCAGCGACGAGGCGTTCTGGCACTGCGGACACACCCAGCCCGCGGTCGTCTTCGTCAGGGTCTCCCAGTGCGTCGCGCACATCGGCACGGTCGCGGGTGACGCTTTCCGGGATTGCACTCTCTGCGATGGCATCGTCGCCTCCTTTCGCATCGTGTGCGGGATAGTACGCTCGGCGAAAGACCGGCGGAATCGGCTGAGGTCCCGGCCAGATAACGGTTCGGATAACGCGATTGGAATGACGCGGGAACGCGGACCCCGGGGGAATCCGGCGCACGGGCGATCGAGCCCCTTCCTGGAGCGGGATCCGGCCGCCCCCGAACTGGGTAGGGGACAGAGCTTGTCCTCCACTATGCGGACACGGCATGCTGTAACACGTACAGAGCGAGGATCCACTGGTTCCCCCCCATCCCCAGTGGAAGCGGCCACCCGAGGTCTCCCCCTAAGACCGGCACGCCCTCGCCTGAACGACAAGCCCCCTCGCGCCCACCCCAGCGTAGAGGGGGCTCCGTCGTTCCCGGTTGTTCCTCGGCACGACGGGATGCTCTGGAACGGCGCGGCTCCGTCAGACGGGGTCGAAGTGGACCGCCTGCTGGCAGTCGAGGCACCACCAGGATGCGATCACCATGTCCATGGGCTGGCGACAGGACGGGCAGGGCGGCGCATTCGCATCGATGAGCTCGCTCGCGTCGACCACCCCGTCGTCCATGCGGGAAAGCTTGTCGCCTCGGCCGATGGACACGCTATGCATTGACAGGCAATCCGCCCGAAACATGAGGCATCGGGATGAGGAGGAATCCGCGTGCGAGGCGGTGCGGCGGGACCGTACTCCTGAGCACGTTGCCACATGTACCCCCTCTTGGAGGGGACATCGCTCGACTACCGTGCGGAAAGGTGGCACGAGGGAGCTCCGGTTGTGTTGATCGGGTGTCCCGGAGCATCTGTCTCTCTGCCCGGAGTTCCAGGTCTCACACCTTCCAGGCCTGGAACTCCCTGCCCGGAAACGGGCGCCGGATCGCCGGGGGGAACATCGCACCATGAGACCGTCCGCGATCGGCGGCGCCCTGCTGGCCGTGTTCTTCCGCCTGCTCCAGCTGTTCCGCTCCCCGCGTCCGGTGCATCCCACGGGCGCCCTGTTCACCGCGACCGTGCGCTGGACCGGGCGATCACGGTCGGGCATCGGCTGGATCGACGACCCGCCACCGGGCGGCGTCCAGTCCGGGATCGCGCGCGTGTCCCGCTCGGTCGGGTTCCCGGCCGCCCTGCCCGACATCCTCGGCCTGGCCCTCCGATTCGACAGCGCGCAGGGGCGGTCCGACCTGGAGCTCGCGAGCACGGGGATCGGGGTGCCCGGCCGCTTCCTCCTCCGCCCGCACCGCCGTCCGGAGCGAGCCTGGCTCGGGACGCTCCTGCCGTATCGGGGCGCCCGGGGCCCAGTGCTGATCGGCGCCCGAACGCGAACGCCGGCCGATCTCCCCACCCACTTCGAGGACTTCGCCCGGGATCGCCGGCCCTGGATCCTCGACCTCTACTGGGCGACGGCGCGGAGCAGGTGGCGGCGGTTCGCCGTCCTCGAGCTCGTCGCGCTGCCCGGCGCGCCGGACTCGCCGCGCCTCCGCTTCGACGCGGGCCGGAACCTCCTTCCCGGGGCCGCGATGCCCGGCTGGGTCGTCCGCCTGCGCGAGCCGGGCTACGTGGCGACGCAGGGCGACGCCCCGCTAGCGGCGCCGGCGCCGGGTCCCGAAGATGCCGGTGACGACCCCCGTCAGGATCGTCTTGGTGACGGGGGAGCGGAGGATCTCCTCGAGCGGTGAGCGCTCCGCCTGCGGTCGAGGCGTGCGGCGGCGTGAGGTCCGGCTGCGCGGCGCCGGCCGCTCGTAGTCCGCGCGCTCCCTCCGCTCCTGGCGCTCCCGCTGCTCCTCCATGGCCTCCTGCTGCCGGCGCAGCTCCTCCTCGGCGTCCGCCCTCGCCGCAGCCGCCTCCGCCTCGCGCCGGGCGCTCTCGAGCTTCTCGGTGAGGAGCTCGCGCGCCGAGTCGCGGTCGAGGGCGGTCCCGTAGCGGGCGAGCAGCGGCGACGATGCCACGGCGGCGTCCACCGCCTCGTCCGGAGTCGGCGACATGGACCCCTGCGGCGCGCGCAGCCGGGTCCAGGCGACCGGGCTCGGCGCGCCCCGCTCGTTCATCACCGTCACGATGGCCTCTCCCGTGCCGAGGATCGTCAGCACCTCCTCGAGGTCGTAGCCGGAGAGGGGGTAGGTGGAGACGCTCGCACGCAGCGCCTTCGCGTCCTCGGGCGTGAACGCGCGCAGCTGGTGCTGGATCCGGGATCCCAGCTGCGCCAGGACGTCGCTCGGGAGATCCTTCGGGGTCTGGGTCACGAAGAAGACGCCCACGCCCTTCGACCGGATGAGGCGCACGGTCTGCACGATCGAGGCGAGGAACTCCTTGGACGCGTCCGCGAAGAGGAGGTGCGCCTCGTCGAAGAAGAAGACGAGCTTCGGCTTGTCGAGGTCCCCGACCTCCGGAAGGTCGTTGTAGAGGTCCGCCAGCAGCCACATGAGGAACGTCGAGTAGAGCCGGGGCTGGTCCTGGACGCCGGGGAGCTCGAGGAGGCTGATCACGCCTCGCCCGTCCGCGGTGGTGCGCAGGAGGTCGGCGGTGTCGAGCTCCGGCTCCCCGAAGAAGGCGTCGGCGCCCTGGTCCGCGAACGCGAGGAGCTTCCGGAGGATCACGCCGGCCGTCGCCTTCGACAGGCCGCCGAGCCCCTCGAGCTCCTCCTTGCCCTCGTCGCTCGTCAGGTAGGCGAGCACCGCCCGCAGGTCCTGGAGGTCGAGCAGCGGGAGCCCCTCGAGCTCCGCCCAGTGGAACACGAGGCCGAGGCTCGACTCCTGGGTGTCGTTGAGGCCGAGCACCTTCGCGAGCAGCAACGGACCGAACCCGGCGACCGTCGCGCGGATGGGGACGCCGCGGCCGTGGCCGCCGAGCGAGAAGAACTCGGTGGGGAACGCCGCCGCCTCCCATCGCTGGCCGATGCCCGCCGTCCGCTCCGCGAGGCGGTCGCTCGAGGTCCCGGGCGTCGCGACGCCCGAGAGGTCGCCTTTCACGTCGGGGGCGAACACCGGGACGCCGTGGGCCGACAGCTGCTCGGCGAGCAGCTGCAGCGTGCGGGTCTTGCCGGTGCCGGTCGCCCCGGCCACGAGGCCGTGGCGGTTCGTCATGCCGAGCGGGATGCGGACGGGGACGTCGGGCAGGGCGTCGCCGTTGACGAGGGCCCCGAGCTCGAGCGCCGGACCGTCGAAGGTGTAGCCCGAGCGGATTGCTTCGATGCGCTCGGCATCGAGGGGGCCGGTCAGGTCCTCCGTCCTCGTCGCCGGCTCTCGCGCGGCGGATCGTGCCGTGTCCCGCGCGCTCGCCCGGGCGGCCTCCTCGGCCAGCCGGACGGCGGCCTCCGCCTCCTCCTGCGCCTGGCGCAGTGCCGCGAGGGCGGCGTCGGCCCTGGCACGGGCTTCGGCAACGGGATCCGAGGGGGCGTCCGGCGTCATGGCGGAAGCCTAGAGCGGCGCCGGGGCGCGGTGCCGCGCGGGAGGACTTTCCGGGGCGGACATGCGAGCGGCGCGGGCCCCGGACGGAACCCGCGCCGCTCGGCTGGATCGCGTCAGACGCCTCGGCGTCCGCCGACCATGCGCACGATGAACAGGACCACCGCGACGATCAGCAGGATCAGCCCCACCCAGAGCAGGAACTGGAGGGCCTGGTTGAAGCCTCCGACCAGCAGCAGGATGAGCGCGATGACGCCGATGACGATGAGCAGCGTGTTGTTCACTGAAGTACCACCTTCTCTCTTCTTCGAAAACGAATCCGGCAATACCCAGGAAGCCGCCGCCACCCGGCGTGCACTGCTGGGTTGCGCACATCGTATGCCCAGGAAACGGGGGCGCGGTAGCCCTCGCGGAGCCATTCCGGGGGCGCGCCGCGGGGCCCGCGGGACCCTCTCGGCGGGAGAGCCTCCGGGCATCGGCGGGGAGGGCGCTCTCACCGCGAGGGCCTGTTCGAGACCCCTCCCGGGGAGCGTGCTGTGGGGAGTGCTGCGCCCCGGGAACGGCTAGCGCCGCTCGACGGTGATGCCGCCGTTCGTCGTCCTCGCGGTGATCGTCCTCTCGGCGGTGCGATCGCTCGGGACGCCGGCGTCGTCGACCGATCCGTTCGTCGTGCGGGCGTCGACGAAGTAGTCCTCGCCGTCGTCCGGCACGCGAACGGTGATCCCGCCGTTCGTGGTCTCCGCCTCGACGACGCCGGGCGCCTCCATGAAGTCGAGCTCGACGCCCCCGTTCGTCGTGCGGGCCGTCACGCGCTCCGATGCTCCGTCGGTCAGCCGGATCGCGCCGTTCGTCGTCGTCAGGGTCAGCGGCCCCGACGCGTCGTCGACGTCGAGCCGCCCGTTCCTCGTCTCCACGTCGACGGCGCCGCTCAGGCCCGTGACGGTCACCTGTCCGTTCGTGCCCCGCACGATGAGCTCGCTCGACTCCGGGACCGACACCTGCAGCTGCAGCGCGCAGCGCGAGAAGGGGGCGGGCGGGCAGCCGCCCTCGACGCGCGTCTCGTCGCCGACCGTCTCGACCTCGAGATCGGGCTCCGGCCCCGAGTAGGTCCCCGTCACCTCGACGGCGACCTCGTCGGCGGATCCCGCCTCCACGTCGATGCGGGCGTCCGGCACCTCGACCCGGACCACCGCCCCCGCCTCGGCGCGCAGGTCGAGGGACACGGGGGCGGCGACGAGCAGCGGCACGGCGGAGGCCACCGCGGCGACGAGGGCGACCACGATCACGAGCGGGAGCAGCACGAACAGCACGAGCTTCGCCGCGACCGGGAGCCGCCGATGCTCGGGTGGAGCGGTTCGGACCACGAGAACCTCCGCAGCCGCACCGCGCGGCTGTCGGCGCCACCCTGGTCGCGGGGGTCTCCGCCGATCAGGGCCGAAGGTCCCTCCACGGCCGCTAGCGTGGTCCCTGTCCGCGGCGTCGTCGCCCGGGCCTCCCCATCACCTCTCCGTCAGGAGCGCACATGCGCGTGTTCGCGTGCCCGAACTGCGGGTCCTGGGTCGAGTTCGAGGACCGCATCTGCCTCGCCTGCGACACCCACCTCTCGTACGCGCCCGACCGGGACCTCATCGTCCGCTCGGTGCCCGGCCTGAAGTGCCGCTACCGCCCGCTCCTCTCCTGCAACTGGGTCGCCGACCCGGACCCCGAGGCGGACGGCAGCTGCGCGGCATGCCGGCTGACCGTCGAGCGGCCGGACCTCGAGGACGAGGTCGCCGTGACGCAGCTCTCCATCGCGGAGCAGGGGAAGCGCCGCCTGCTGCGCCAGCTGCTTCACCTCGGGCTGCCGGTGGAGCCGCGGCGGGACGATCGGGGCCTGGGGTTCGCGCTCAAGAGCCCGGCCGCGGGCGAGCAGGTGCTGACGGGCCACGCCGACGGGCTGATCACGATCAACCTGACCGAGGCCGACGACGCCCACCGGGAGGCGCTGCGCATCAGCCTGGGCGAGCCCTACCGGACGATGCTCGGCCACATGCGTCACGAGATCGGCCACTACTACTGGCAGGTGCTCGTGGACGGGGCGCCGTCGCAGGCGATCTTCCGGTCCCTCTTCGGCGACGAGCGCCAGGACTACTCCGCATCGCTCGACTCGCACTACGGCGACGAGGACGGCGACGGCCAGGAGTCCGGCGAGCACATCACCGACTACGCGACCATGCACCCGTGGGAGGACTTCGCGGAGACGTTCGCGCACTACCTCCACATCGCCGACGGGCTCGAGACGACCGCGGCCGTGGGGATCACCGTCGACGGCCCCACGGGCGTCTCCGCGCCGCTCGCGGGCACCCTCCGATCGGTCGGCGTGCTCCGGCTCGAGGACCTCACGATGGCCGAGATCCTGGGGCACTGGCACGGGTTCGCGATCGCCGCCAACGCGCTGAGCCGGTCGATGGGGGAGCCCGACCTCTACCCGTTCGTCATCACGCCGTCGGTGGCCGAGAAGCTCGCGTACGTGCATGAGCTCGTCCGGGCCGCCTGACCCGGCGAGCCGCTACCGGACCCGGAGCCGATCGATGTCGCGCCGGTCGCGCTTCGTCGGCCGTCCGGCTCCGCGCTCGCGGAGGATGGGGATCGGCGCCTCGGTCCGGGGCGGCGGCGGGGGAGTGCGGTCGTCGACCGCCTCGCGGGCGACCGGCGCCCCGACGCGCTTGACCAGCAGCGCGCGGACGCCCAGGATGTGGTCCCGGTCGGTGCGCGCGACGACCTCGTCGCCGACCCGGACGGGCTGCGCAGGCTTCGCCCGCTCGCCGTTCACCCGCACGTGGCCGGCCCGGCACGCCGCCGTGGCGAGCGAGCGCGTCTTGTACATCCGCACCGCCCAGAGCCACACGTCCACCCGTACCGACTCCGCCACGCTCCGACCCTACCTCCGGCGTGTCGGCGCTTATACCGCACGTCCCGCCGCGAGACGAGTGCACGGGGGCGCGGTTCGAGCCGACACTCCGGCGCGCGACAATGGAGGTGCGCGCCCCCGCGCGCGGGCAAGTGGATAAGGGTGCAGGGAGCCTTCGTTGGACGGAAACGCAACGTGGAGGCATCGGAACGTGTCTCTGCTGTCGGTGGCGAGCACGGTCGCTCCACACGTCACCACCTCCGAGCAGATCGACGACCGCCTCCGTCCGGCCCTCAAGCGCCTGCGCCTGCCGGAGGGGCTCCTGCAGCGCGTCGCCGGCATCCACGAGCGCCGCAACTGGGGCGGCGCGGCCACGTTCGACCAGGCGGCCATCGAGGCCGGGACGCGCGCGCTCGCCGAGGCCGGCGTGCGGCCGGACGAGGTCGGGCTGCTCATCAACACCTCGGTCACGCGGCCGCACCTCGAGCCGTCGGTGGCGGTCCGGCTCCACCACGGGCTCGGCCTGCCCTCCTCGGCCATCAACTTCGACATCGCGAACGCGTGCCTCGGCTTCGTCAACGGGATGAGCCTCGCGGCGCAGATGATCGACTCGGGCCAGATCCGCTACGCCGTCATCATCGACGGCGAGGACGCCGACGAGATTCAGGTCAACACGATCGAGCGCCTCACCCGACCGGGCATCAAACGGGCCGACTTCATGAGCGAGTTCGCGAGCCTCACGCTCGGCTCCGGAGCGGCGGCAGCGGTGATCGGTCCCGCCGACGCCCACCCGAGCGGACACCGGATGCTCGGCGGCATCACGCGCGCCGCGACCCAGTTCCACAACGTCTGCGTCGGCAGCGTCGACGGGATGTTCACCGACGCGAAGGCCCTGCTCAAGGGCGGGATGGACCTCGTCGTGTCCGCATGGCGGGAGGCCACCCGGGAGTGGAGCTGGCAGGGGATGGACCGGTACATCCTGCACCAGGTGTCGAACGTGCACACGAACGCGTTCATCAAGGCGGTCGGCCTCGACCGTGCCCGAGTGCCGCTCACCTATCCGAAGTACGGCAACGTCGGGCCCGCGTCGATCCCGATGACCCTCGTCGACGAGGCGCCGAACCTGCAGCGCGGCAACCGAGTCCTCCTGATGGGAGTCGGCTCGGGCCTCAACACCTCGATGCTGGAACTCGCCTGGTGAGCGGGCGGGCGCCCGCCGTCCTGCCACCTGCGGGACTGGCCGGGCTGGACCCCGCGCTCTCCCGCCTCGTCACCGTCCCCGGCGACGGGACCTGGCACGTGCTCGACAACGGGCCGCGCCTCGCCGAGCTGGGGGTGCCCGTCCGCGGCACCCTCCTCTGCGTGCACGGCAATCCGACGTGGTCGTATCTCTGGCGGCACCTGGTGCGGGAGGCGACCGCGGCGGCGGAGGCCGGAGGGCCCGCGTGGCGGGTGGTCGCGCCGGACCAGCTCGAGATGGGGTTCTCCGAGCGGACCGGCGAGACCCGGCGGCTCGCGCGGCGGGTGGAGGACCTCGGCCGGCTGACGGACGCCCTCGGCCTCGACGGCCCGGTGGTCGCGGTCGGCCACGACTGGGGCGGCGCGGTCGTCCTCGGCTGGGCCGTCGATCACCGCGACCGGCTCGCCGGCATCGTCGCGCTCAACACCGCCGTGCACCAGCCGGAGGGGGCCGAGGTCCCGGCGCCGCTCCGGCTCGCCCTCCACCCCGCGCTCCTCACCCCCGCGACCGCGGGGACCCCCGCCTTCCTCGCGACCACCCTCGCCCTCGCCTCGCCGCCGCTCGCGCCCGAGGTCGCGGCCGCCTTCCGCGCCCCGTACCGCACTCCGCAGCGACGCCTCGGCATCCGGGACTTCGTCGCCGACATCCCCGCCACGCCGGCGCATCCCAGCCGGCCCGAGCTCGACCGCATCGCGGACGGCGTGCGGGTCCTCGACGTCCCGTCCCTGATCCTCTGGGGCGCGCGCGACCCGGTGTTCCGGGACCGCTACCTGGACGACCTCGCCGGGCGGCTGCGCTCGCCGCGGATCCACCGGTTCCCGCGCGCCGGGCACCTCGTGTCGGAGGACGTCGACCTCGCGGGTCCGATCCTCACCTGGCTCGACGAGGCTCTCGGCGCCGCACCGGCCGAGCAGGCCCCGCCCGACGGCGAGGCCAGAGAGCCCCTCTGGTCCGTGCTCGACCGGATGCGGGACAGCGGCGAGCCGGCGCTGGTGGAGCTCGCGCCGCCGGGCGGAAAGGGACCGCGCACGATCAGCTGGCGTCTGCTCGCCCGTCGCGTCGAGGAGCTGGCGGCGGGCCTGTCCCGCTCGGGAGTGTCGGCCGGCGATCGCGTCTCGCTGCTCGTGCAGCCGGGAGCGGACCTCACCGCGGCCCTCTACGCGTGCCTGCGGATCGGCGCCGTCGTCGTCGTCGCCGACGCCGGGCTCGGCCTGCGGGGCCTCAGCAGGGCGGTGACCAGCGCGCGACCCGAGTGGGTGATCGGCGCCCTCCCCGGCCTCGCGGCGTCCCGGCTGCTCGGCTGGCCCGGGCGGCGGATCGCCGTCCGCCGGCTCCCGGCGAGCCTCTCCCGCGCGCTCCGGGTCGAGACGTCGTTCCCCGACCTCGCAGAGCTCGGCCGGGATCGCCGACTGCCGCCGGAGCCAGAGCCCTCGGCGACCGCCGCGGTCCTGTTCACCTCCGGGTCCACGGGACCCGCCAAGGGCGTCGTGTACACGCACGCCCAGCTGCAGGCGCTTCGCGACGCCCTGGCGCGGCACTACGGCATCGGGGTGGGCACGGGCCTCGTCGCGGGCTTCGCGCCGTTCGCGCTGCTCGGCCCCGCCCTCGGCGCCCGCTCGGCGAGCCCCGACATGGACGTGACCTCGCCCGCCACGCTGACGGCCGCCGCGGTGGCGGATGCGGTCGCCGCGGTGCAGGGCACGGCGGTCTTCCTCTCACCCGCGGCGGTGCGCAACGTGGTCGCCACCGCGGATGCGCTCACGCCCGAGCAGCGGACGGCCCTCACCGGAGTGCGGACCGTCCTGTCGGCCGGGGCGCCCGTCGCCCGGGAGCTGCTCGAGGGCATCGCGGCCCTACTGCCGAACGCCACGCCGTCCACCCCCTACGGAGCGACCGAGGGCCTGCTCCTGACCGCCGCGGACCTCGACCTGCTCCGCGCCGCCGACGCCGGCGCGGAAGGGGTGTGCGTCGGCGTCCCGGTCGAGGGCGTGCGCGTGCGGATCGCGGCCCTCGACGAGACCGGCGCCGCGACCGGGACACCGGGCGATGCGGCGGGCATCACGGGCGAGATCGTGGTGTCCGCGCCGCACGTCCGCGACGGCTACGACCGGCTGTGGCTCACGCAGCGCGAGGCCGACTGGCGCGACCCGGACGGGTCGCGCTGGCACCGGATGGGGGACGTCGGGCACCTCGACGAGCAGGGGCGCCTCTGGGTCGAGGGGCGGCTCGTGCACGTTCTCGTCACCGCGGACGGCGTCGTGACCCCCGTGGGGCGCGAGCAGCGCATCGGCGCACTCGCTGGGATCGCCCGAGCGGGACTCGCCGGCGTCGGCCCGCGGGGCACCCAGCAGCCCGTCGCCGTCGTGGAGACTGATCCGCCCGCCCGGCGCCCTCGGCTCGCCGATGCGGCCCTCGCGGCCCGGGTGCGCGCGGCCGCCGGGATCCCGCTCGCCGCGGTCCTCGTCGTCCCCCGTCTGCCCACCGACATCCGCCACAACTCGAAGGTGGACCGAACGCGGCTGTCGCACTGGGCCGAGGAGGTCCTCGCCGGAGGCCGGATGGGGACGCCGTGAGGGTCCTCGTGACCGGCGCGAGCGGCCTCCTCGGCCGCGCCACCGTCGGCGCCCTCCGGAGGGACGGGCACCAGGTGCGCACGTTCCAGCGGGGGCCGTCGGGCATCGACGGCGTGGACGAGGTGCGGGGAGCCCTTCCGGACCGGGCGCCCATCGCCCGGGCGGTGGACGGGATGGACGCCGTCGTCCATCTCGCGGCGAAGGTGTCCCTCGCCGGCGATCCGCGGGACTTCATGGCCGTCAACGTCGCCGGAACCCGCAACCTCCTGGAGGCCGCACGCGAGGCGGGCGTGCACCGCTTCGTCCAGGTCTCCTCCCCGTCGGTGGCGCACACCGGAGCGTCGATCGTCGGCAGGGACGCGGAGCGGGCGGACCCCGCCCACGCGCGGGGCGAGTACGCCCGCACCAAGGCGCTGGGGGAGGAGCTGGCCCTCGCCGCCGACTCGCGCGACCTCCGGGTGGTCGCCGTGCGGCCGCACCTCGTGTGGGGTCCCGGGGACACCCAGCTCGTCGCCCGCATCGTGGCGAGGGCGCGGGCCGGGCGGCTGCCGCTCCTCGGCTCAGGCGCCGCGCTCATCGACAGCACCTACATCGACAACGCCGCATCGGCCCTCGCCGCGGCGCTCGCCCGCGCGGACGACGTCCACGGGCGCGCCTACGTCGTCACGAACGGCGAGCCGCGACCGGTGGCGGAGCTCCTCGGCGGGATCTGCGCCGCGGCCGGCGCGCCCGTCCCGTCCTGGCGTGTTCCCGCGGCCCTCGCCCGGACCGCGGGCACGGTCGTGGAGGCCGTGTGGCGGGCCCGGCCGGGCGCCGACGAGCCGCCGATGACGAGGTTCCTCGCGGAGCAGCTGTCGACGGCGCACTGGTTCGACCAGCGCCGCACGCGCACGGAGCTCCGCTGGACCCCGGAGGTCCCGCTCGACGAGGGGCTCCGCCGGCTCGCCGCGTCCTTCGGGCGCTGACCCTCACCTGCCGTCGAGCGGCTCCCCGAGGGGCTCGAGCGAGGCGGCCACCACGGCCGGCGGGACGACGTGCCCGTCCGGGAACTCGCGGTAGTCGACCTCGTACCCCTCGGCGCGCAGCCGCGGCACGATGACCCGGCTGCACCGGTCGATCGGAAGCACCGGATCGTCGGTGCCGTGGGAGACGAAGACCGCCGGGCGCCCCGTCCGAGGTCCGGGGACCACGAAACCCGGGGAGTAGGCGAGGATTCGCCGGAACAGCTGCCCGTTGAGCAGGCCCAGCGTCAGCGCGTATGAGGCGCCGTCCGAGAACCCGGACAGCAGCACCCGCTCAGGATCGACCGGGAAGTGCTCGAACACCTCCGTCAGCACGCGGTCGAGGGATTCGACGTCCGGACCGAAGCCGCCCAGGATCACGTCCCACGTGTAGTGGAAGGACTTGGGGACGAGCAGCAGGAACTCGAGCCGCTCGGCCTCCTCCTGCAGATAGGCGAGGGACCGGACCGGGCTGCCGCCCGAGCCGTGCAGGAACACGACGAGGGGGATCGGCGTGTCGGGGCTCTGCTCGGGGACGAGCAGCACGTGGTCCCCGCCGGGCCCCGCGAGCCCGTGGAGGCCGGGCCGCAGCGGATCCCGGGTCGGCAGGCCCGGCTGCGCGCGGAGCCGGCCCAGCTTGTGTGCTCCGGTCGCCGCCGCCATCGCGCACCTCCTCCGTCCGACCCTACGTGGGTCGTCCGCTCCGGCCTAGGTCGCCGAGCACCCTCACCGCTGTCAGGGACGGCCGGTACGATCGCTTCCGCGCGGCCGGGCGCTTCTTCGGGGGAGGAGGCACGGCGTGACCCGGTGGCTCGGCACCGGTCCGATCCGGATCGGCCGCGACGAGTGGGTGCTCATGCGCGACGACGAGCGCATCCCGGCGGCGATCGTGAGGCTGATCGATCGCGGGGGCCCTCACGAGCACTACCGCGTCGTCTCCTTCGACGTGGACCCGGCGAAGCGACGGCTGCTCGGCCGCTACACGTCGCTCGAGGCCGCGGACCGCTCGGTGCTCTACCGGCCGCCCGCCGTCTACCGGAAGGGCGTGTACGGGGGCCCTCCGAACGGCCGCTGAGGCGAGCCGTGATCAGAGGAGGTCGAGGTCCAGGTCCTGCACGTCGGTCATCTCGTCCGGCCACAGCGGGGCGCTGGGATGCAGGACCCGTGTGCGCTCCTCGAGGTCCCGCACGACGTCCTCGTCGAACGGCTCGTCCGGGCTGTTCTCGACCGGCACGGAGTAGATCTCGCTCGCGGGGCCGACCAGGAAGTGCGCGTAGACCCGTCCGCCCCCTTCGGCGACCACGGGGACGCTCACGACATCGGACTGGTTCGCCTCGGCGAGCGCGCGAGCGAATCGCAGAAGCGCCTTGCACACCCTGTCGCTCGTCAGCACGTAGCTGCCTGCGTAATACACCCGCCGCACGGTGGTGACGATGCTCCTGTTCGCCGGCGTCCGTAAGGGGATTGACTGGACCCCTGCGGGGGAGGACCGTGGGAGGCGACGGAATGGGGCGATGGGCAAATTCACGTACGACTCGACGCTCGTGGTCGATTTCGACGACCGGGTGCTCGCGCACCTGCAGATCGTGATCGGGGCCAAGCTGCGACGCAACGAGTCGCTCTATTTCTCCTGGCGGGACGATTCGGCGGTGGGCAACGGCCGCTCGGTCGTGTGGCTGCATCCGTCGATCTCGATCGTGTACAAGTTCCACGGGGGCCGACCCCCGGCGATCAATCGTGCGTGGATCGAGGACCTCATGGCGACGGCGAACTCGTCCGCCGGTCTGCGCATCGTCCCCGAGCCGCCGGAACAGCGCCACCGCGACGACCAGGGAGACGGTGAGAGTGGCTAAGCGCGTCTACGTCCACTACGACAGCCACAGGTACACCATCGCCGGGCGCTCGATCGACGACGTCCAGAAGGAGATCGACGCGGTGCTCGAGGAGGGGAGGTCCGTCTGGCTCGAGGTCAACTACGGGGAGGGCAGGCCCAGCCTCGCCCGGATCATGATCGCCCGCGGCGTTCCGATCGCCCTGCACCAGGACATCGAGTCCGAGGAATAGAGCAGGAGCCGTCCGAGGAATGGCGCAGGAGCCGTTCGGACCGGACGGGTCCGGGGCTGACGCGGGTCAGGCGGCGGCGAGCGGACGCGCGGCGCAGGTGAGCCGCAGGGCCCGCAGGGCGGACTCGAGGGACGGGAACGCCGCCCAGCCCTGGTGCGGCGCCACCCAGTGGACCATCACGTAGTGGGGCGCGCGCTCCACGCGCGCGATCAGCCGGCGGGCGTCGCCGGCGGGGAGCCGGCCGTCGCACACGCGCCACTCCGAGGAGCTGAGGGGCGTGATCTCGAGCAGGTCGGCGTCCATGTGGAGCGTCATGCGGACAGCAAACCAGCGGCACCTCCCGCGCCATAGGGACTTGACAATCCGCGCCCGATGCAGTTCGGCTATCCGCAAAGCGAACAGGCGGACCTTGGTCCCTTGCCTCGGCGCCCCTCAGCGACGGGCGGCCATCCGGAGCCGGACCGCCCGGTAGACCAGACCGGCGGCCAGCACGGCCGCCCCGGCCGCGAGCGAGGCGGGCGGGACCGTGAGGGCGAGAAGCGCGCATCCCGCCGCGCCCACCACCTGGAGGGGGCGCGGGTAGCGGCGGGAGCCTTCCGCCTGGCGGAGAGCCGCGAGATTGGCGACGAGGTAGTAGAGCAGCACGCCGAAGGACGAGAAGCCGATCGCCGTGCGCAGGTCGGCGACCGCGAGCAGGAGGCACGCGGCCAGGGCGACCGCGAGCTGCGCCCGCCGGGGGACCGAGGACCCGGGGTGGACCGCGGCGAGCGCCGGCGGAAGGTCGCGCTTCCGCGCCATCGCGAGCACGGTCCGGCCGATCCCCGCGCTGAGGGCGAGGAGCGCGCCGAGCGACGCGAGGCCGGCGGCGATCCCGATCAGCGGCACCGCCCATGCCCAGCCGGCCTCCTCAGCCGCACGCGCCAGCGGCGCGGGCGATCGCGCCAGCAGCTCCGGGCCCAGCGCGAGGAGCAGCCCGGCGGCCACGGTGCCGTAGATCAGCATCGTCAGCAGGAGCGCCCCGACGATCGCCCGCGGGATCGTCCGGGACGGATCCCGCACCTCCTCGCCGAGGGTGGCGATCCGGGCGTAGCCCGCGAACGCGAAGAACAGGAGAGCGGCCGACTGCAGGATCCCGTAGAGCCCGCCGTCGGGTCCCGGCTCCGCCGAGAGCCGGGCCGGATCCGCCGAGCCGAGGGCGGCCGCCACGGCGATCGCGAGCCCCGCCAGCGCGACGGCGACGAGGACCCGGGCCGCCGCGGCCGTCCGCGTCACGCCGAGCAGGTTCACCGCGGTGACGGCGAGCACCGCGAGGATCGCGGCCGGCCGCGCCCACCCCTCGGGAGCGAGATAGGCGGCGACCGTCAGCCCCATCGCGCCGATGCTCGCGGTCTTGCCGATCACAAAGCCCCAGCCGGCGAGGAACCCCCACCAGGGGCCGAGCTCGAGGCGGCCGAAGGTGTAGACGCCGCCGGAGACCGGATGCGCGGCCGCGAGCTGGGCCGTGGAGGTGGCGTTGCAGAACGCGACGACCGCGGCGAGGGCGAGTCCCGCGAGCAGGCCGGTGCCCGCGGCGGCGGCCGCCGGCGCGAACGCGGTGAAGACCCCGGCGCCGATCATCGAGGCGAGCCCGAGCACGACGGCGTCCACGGTCCCGAGCCGCCGGGCGAGAGGAGCGGAGGTCACGGGGCCGGGCACGGGGTCGGCCGGGATGCTCACAGGAGGGAAGTCTGCCCGAGGCGCGGACGGCCCGTCGACCCGCCCGGCCCCGCGCGCGGGTCCTCGCTTACACTGAACCGACGAAGGGGGGCTCGTTGAGCACAGCCACGGCCGACACGACCGAGTCGCTCCGCGGGCGGTACCGCATCGGCGACGTTCTCGGCCGCGGCGGCATGGCCTCCGTCTACGAGGCGCGGGACGAGCTGCTCGGGCGGGACGTCGCGATCAAGCTCTTCCGGCCGGGCCTGGCGGACGACGAAGAGATCCGCCGCCAGCGGTCCGAGGTGAAGATGCTCGCCTCCCTCAGCCACCACAGCGTCGTCACCCTCCTCGACGCCGGCGTGGACATCACCGAGTCCGGTCTGCCCCGGATCTACCTTGTCATGGAGCTCGTGAAGGGGTCCAACCTCCGAGCCCGCCTCGCCGAGGGGCCGCTCACCCCGCTCGAGGTCGCGCAGCTCGGCTACGACCTCGCCGAGGGCCTGGAGTACATGCACGGCGTCGGCGTCGTGCACCACGACGTGAAGCCGGCGAACATCCTGCTGGAGGAGCCGGGCAGCGGCCGCCTGATCCGGGCCAAGCTCACCGACTTCGGCATCGCGGACCTCGAGGGACGGGTCCCGGACGAGAGCGAGGTCACGACCGGCACGGCCGCGTACCTCAGCCCCGAGCAGGTGCGGCGCGAGCCGGTGACCGGCGCGAGCGACATCTACTCGCTCGGCTTGGTGCTGCTCGAGTGCTTCACGGGACAGGTGGTGTTCCCGGGCGGCCTCGTGGAGTCCGCGCTGCGCCGCCTGACCGAGGACCCCGTCGTGCCCGAGGCGGTGCCGCCCGGGTGGCGGGACCTGCTGGTCGCGATGACCGCGAGGGAGGCCGGCGACCGTCCGGCGATCGAGGACCTGGTGCTGACGCTGCGCCAGCTCGCGATCGCCGAGAGCGGCGTGCCGCAGCGCCCGGTGGCCCCCGGCGTGGTCCCCGCGAACGAGGCGGCGCGCCTCGCCGCCGTGCGCCGGTACGGCCTGCTCGACACGATGCCGGAGCCGTCCTTCGACCGGCTCACGGCCCTCGCCGCCCGCGTGATGAAGGCTCCGGTGTCGATCGTCAGCGTCGTCGACCACGACCGGATCTGGTTCAAGTCGCACCACGGGCTGGAGCTCACCGAGATCGACCGGGACCCGGGCCTGTGCGCGTCGGCCGTGCTCCAGGACGGGCCGTGGATCATCGAGGACGCGCGCCGCGACCCGCGCGCCAAGGAGAACCCGCTGGTGGCGGGCGACTTCGGCCTGCAGTTCTACGCGGGCGTGCCGCTGCGGACGTCCGACGGGCACAGCCTCGGCACGCTGTGCGTGCTCGACTTCGAGCCGCGGCGGATCACCGAGGACGACGTGGCCACGCTGCAGGATCTCGCCGCGATCGCGATGAACGAGCTGGACCTCCGCGCGGCCGGGGCGCAGCACACCATCCCCTCCCTCTGAGCGGGAGGGGACGGCGTCGGCCGGGGTCCCCGAGCGTCAGTCCTCGATCGGCGTGAGCACGAAGACGGGGATCTCCCGATCGGTGCGCGTCGTGTAGACGTCGTAGTCGGGCCAGACCTCGGCGGCCCGGCGCCACCACTCCTCGCGCTCGGCGCCGTGCACCTGCCGGGCCAGGTAGTCCTTCTTGACGGGGCCGTCCTGCAGCTCCACGTGGGGGTGGGCGAGGATGTTCCAGTACCACACCGGGTGCCGGTCCGAGCCGCCCATCGAGGCGACCACCGCGTACTCGCCCTCGTGCTCGACGCGCATGAGCGCGGTCTTGCGCAGCTTGCCCGTCTTCGCGCCGACCGTGGTGAGCACGATCACGGGCCGCCCGCGCAGGGTCCCGCCCTCGGCGCCTCCCGTCCGCTCGTAGAGCTCCGCCTGCTCGCGGGCGTGATCGGCTGTGCTGGGTGCGTACTCTCCGCTCAGTGGCATACCGGCGACAACCGCACCGGTGCCCGCCTCATTCCCGATGCGGCCCCCGGAGTCGTCGCGCCCACCGGTAGGGCGGGTACTCCTCGGGCCAATGCATGCGGATCGTCCGCATCCCCCGCCGGAAGCGGCGCGACAGCGCGGCGCGATCGCGGAAAGGGCGGCTGGAGATGCCCACGACGAGCCGGCGGTTCCACCGGATGCGGCGCCCGACGCCGAGGTGAACGCTGAGGTCGAGGTCGTCGTGCAGCTCTGTCCCGCTGCGGTGCACCGAGGACCGGACCTCGAGCCAGGCGGCGCGCCGCATGCCGAGGTTCGACCCGAAGAGCGGTGCGTGCCCGAGAGCCAGGCGACCGGTCGCGGCGTAGGCGCCGAGGTAGACGTCGGCGAGGATCCGGCGCAGCGGCCGCAGGCGGGGAGGCAGGTCGTAGAAGACGGCGGGGCCCGTCACCGCGTCGACGCCGTTGAGGCTGTGGAGCATCCGCTCGATCCAGTCCGGGGGCAGCCTGCTGTCGGCGTCGCAGCGCAGGAGGACGTCCGCCGTGGCGGCGTCGTAGCCGGTGGACGCGGCCGCCGGGATGCCCGGCACCGGTTCCGGCACCACGCGCGCTCCGGCGGCCGCCGCGACGGCGGCGGATTCGTCGGCGCTGCCGTTGTCGACGACGATCACCTCGTCCGCCGGGCGTGTCTGCCGGCGGAGATCCCGCAGGCATCGCGCGAGGAGCGGGGCGTCGTCCTTCACCGGGATGACGACCGCGACCGTGAGGATTCCTCGGGGAGCCTGGCCCGGCCTTTCCAGGCTCGTCCGCGCTCCCGTCATGAGTCAAGGTCCTATCACGGGCGCCGGGGCGCTTCTTAGCGTCGAGGGGTAACCCCGACAGATTGGACGCACATGTACTTCCATCGACAAGAGCTCCAGTTCAAGGCCAAGCCCTCCCAGCCCGACCCGATCTTCGCCCGGCGCCTGCAGGAGGTGCTCGGCGGGCAGTACGGGGAGATCACCGTCGCCCTGCAGTACGGGTTCCAGGCCTGGAACTCCCACCTCCCGGGCAAGTACCGCGATCTGCTGTTCGGCATCGGGGCGGAGGAGCTCGGTCACGTCGAGATGCTCGCCGTGATGATCGCGCAGCTGCTGGAGAAGACGCCCGTGCAGGGGGCCGAGGACACGGCCGACGCGGATCCCGCCCTGGGAGCGGTCATCGGCGGCATGGACGTGCAGCACGCCATCGTGGCCGGCGCCGGAGCGCGGGCCGTGGACAGCAACGGGAATCCCTGGCAGGGGTCGTACATCACGGCGAGCGGCAACCTGCTCGCCGACTTCACCGCGAACGCGAACGCCGAGATGCAGGGCCGGCTCCAGGTGGCGCGGCTGTACCACATGACCGACGACCACGGCGTCCGCGACCTGCTGTCGTTCCTGCTCGCTCGGGACACCATGCACCAGAACCAGTGGATCCGGGCGGCTATGGAGCTCCGCGAGGAGGGGCACGAGGACCTGCCGGTGCCGAGCAACTTCCCGCTGTCGAAGGAGGAGCGCAGCGTCTCCTACGAGTACATCAACTTCTCGGACGGCGCGGCCGCCGCCGAGGGCTCATGGGCGAGTGGCCCCACACCGGACGGCAAAGGCCAGTTCAGCTACCGCGAAGGACCGGGGACGAGCGCCCCGATGCCGCCGGCCACTCAGCCCGACGGTCGGCTCTACGGGACGACGGCGAAGCCGAACCTCGTCGAGAAGACGATGGGGATCGTCAAGGACGCGGTCGAGAAGAAGTGAGGACGCAGAAGGGGGCCCCGCCGATCGGCGGGACCCCCTTCGTGGCGCTGGGAGTGGGTCAGGACAGGACGCGGATGTTCGAGGCCTGCGGGCCCTTCGCGCCGGCGACGATCTCGAACTCCACGCGCTGGTTCTCGTCGAGCGAGCGGAAGCCGCGCGCGTCGATGGCGGAGTGGTGGGCGAACACGTCGGCCCCTCCGTCATCCGGAGCGATGAAGCCGAAACCCTTCTCTGCGTTGAACCACTTGACGGTGCCAGTCGGCATGTCTTTCTCTTTCTCTTCCTCGGGGCGCCGCGGCGATTCCGCGACGCCGATGTCACGCTGTCGATCCGATCCCCGAGGATGCCGTCACCGGCAGCCGAGAAATGCAAGCTCACAACACAACTACGTAGGCCACGGTAACGCCAGTTCCTGTGCAACGCCATGTCTGTGACCTGCGAGGCTGCTCGACGCCCCCGCGAGAGGGCGGATTCGGGGGCGCGGCGCCCTCCGGGATGGCGACACGCCGAGCGTGCCGCGCTGTGGGGGTCCCCGAGCGGGGCACACTGCCGAGCGTCGGCCTCATCCCGAAAGAAGGTGGCATCACATGACCGCGACACCGCTCACCCTCGACGAGGGCACGGACGTCCGTCTCGTCGCCCCGCAGCCCATGGACGCTCTCCCGTCCCGTCGTCGCCAGCGCGAGCACGAGCGCTCCGCCGAGGCCGAGGACAGGATCCCCGCGCTCGCCGCGCTCGACGCCGCCGCCGAGTTCGTGCTCGTCGTCCGCAACGGCGACGGATTCCGTGTCTTCTCCCAGGGCGGCCTCGTCGCCCAGGACCCCGACGGCAGGGAGGTGCGCGCCGGCACCGAGGGACAGGAGATCGACGACGCCCTCCCGCTCCTCGTCGGGCGTCACGACGGGAGCGAGGCGGCCCCGGCCGCGGTCGCGGGCGAGGCGCCGGTCCCGGCCCTCGAGGCGACCCAGGACGACGCGGACGACCTCTTCGAGTCCCTCCTCGAGCTCGGCGACACCCAGGAGGCCGCTGCGGAGTCGGTCGACACGGACGAGCTGGGCGAGACCAACCGCGTCCCCGGCTTCGTCCGCGGAAGCGCCGGCTCCGCGGAGCCCGAGTCGCCCGACGCCGAGGACGAGTCCCCCGAGGGACACCTCGCGGTGGCGCTCGTCCTCGAGGACGGCCGCCGGATCGTCGCCGACCACACCGTGGTCCTCGGACGCAGCCCGTCGCTCCGGGCCGACGAGCCCGGGGCCGAGCACGTCGCGCTCGACCCGGTGCTCACCGACATCTCGCGGAACCACCTCGAGATCCGCATCGAGGGCGAGGCGGTCGTCGCCCTCGACCTCGCCTCCACCAACGGGACGGTCCTGACCCGCGCCGGGTCGCCGCGCCTGGTCCCGAGCGACGAGGCGATCCGGCTCCTGCCCGGCGACTCGCTCAACCTGGGCGGCTCCGCGGTCGTCGAGGTCGAGGCCGTCTGACACAGCACGGACGAGAAGCGAGCCCCGGCGGAAGCACCGCCGGGGCTCGCTGTCGTCCGCCGCGGATCAGTTGATGGCGAGGATGTCGATCACGAAGATCAGCGTCTTGCCCGCGAGCTCGTGGGCGTTCTCGCCCGACGCCTCGCCGTAGGCGAGGGCCGGCGGGATCACCGCGAGCACCTGTGAGCCGACGGTCTGCCCGGCGATCGCCTGCGAGAAGCCCGGGACGACCTGATCGAGGGAGAACGACGTCGGTCCCGATCCCCAGCTCTGGTCGAAGACCTCGCCGGTGTCCCACTGCACGCCCTGGTACTGGACCGTCACCGTGGCCGTGTCCGGCACGACCTCGCCGTCGCCCTTCTTGAGGACCGCAACCTGGAGCTCCGCGGGCGGGTCCGTGCTCGGCACGGCAACCGTCGGGGCGCCGTCGTCGGCCAGCGTGACCGTCGGCAGCCCCTCGGGTGCGGGCTGCTCCTCGCCCCAGGCGCGGGTCGGCACCACGGACTCGATGTCGATGACGGCCACCAGGGAGGCCCCGGCCGCGACGCCGACCTGCTCGTTGCCCTCGGCGCCCCACGCCTCGGCGGCGGGGATGACGGACGCGATCCGGGAGCCGACGGTGGCGCAGCCGATCGTCTTGGCGAGCCCGGGCAGGAGCTTGGTGGCGTCGGCGGCGAAGGTCACCGGCTGGTCGTCGGCATACCCGTAGGTCTCGATGAGCTCGCCGGTGCCGCCGTTGTAGATGCTGTAGGCCACGGTCGCGCTGGAGCCGGCGGTGACCTCGTCGCCGCCGCCCTCGATCACCGTCGTGCGCTCGGTCGTGCCGGCGTCGATGCCCGCCTCGAACGTCACCGTGGGCGCCGTCCCGAGCTCGCCCGTCACCGCGACGGCCTCGGACGCCGCGCCCGACGTGGCCGAGCACACGTCGACGGCGGCGTCGGCCGTCGGGGTCGACGCGGACGGGGCGGGGGCGTCCGAGCTGCACGCCGTGAGGGCGGCGAGGAGCGCGGCCGAGGAGAGGAGGGGCAGGAGGCGACGGGGCACGGGGACCGACTTCCGGGGGAGCGGATGCAAACCCCGTCACGCTACCCCGTCCGGCCTTCGGGTTGGCCCTGCGGAGCCTCAGCGCCGGCCGAGAGCGACGGTCCCGTCCAGCGCCGACGAGTGCACGATCCGGGTCCGCAGGCCGGCGCCCCGCAGCAGTGCGGCGGTGCCGGCGGCCTGGCTCCTGCTGGTCTCGATCATCACCCGACCGCCGGGCGCGAGCCACGACGCCGCGCCCGATGCGATCCGGCGGTGCAGATCGAGTCCGTCGGCGCCGCCGTCGAGCGCCACGAGCGCCTCGTGCTCGCGGGCCTCCCTCGGCATGGTGCCGACGGCGGCCGTGGGCACGTACGGGGCGTTGGCCGCGAGCACGCCGACCCGGCCGCGGAGGGACGCCGGCAGCGCGTCGTAGAGATCCCCGGTGTGGACCGCGGCGGCGCCGCCGAGGTTCCGGCGGGCGCACCGCGTGGCGGCGGGATCCACGTCGGCCGCATGGACCTCGGCGCCGGGCACCGCCGCGAGGACGGCCGCCGCGACCGCGCCCGTGCCGCAGCAGAGGTCCACCACGACGGCGCCGGCCGAGGCCGCCCGCACCGCCTCCCGCGCGAGCAGCTCGGTGCGCCGGCGCGGCACGAACACCCCCGGCTCGACGGCGATGCGCAGGCCGCGGAAGAGCGCCCAGCCGAGGACGACCTCGAGGGGCTCGCCGGCGGTCCGGCGCTCGAGGAGGACCGCGAGCTCGGCGTCGTCCGCGGCCTCGGCGGTCAGGAGCGCCGCCTCCTCCTCGGCGAAGACGGAGCCCGCGGCGCGGAGCCGGGCGACGACCGCGGGCTCGTGGCGCACGGGCACACCCTAGCCGGGACCGGGGGCGCCGCTGACTAGGCTGAGCGCCAGGATGAGCTTCACGCGACGGACTTTCCTCACCGGGGCCGCGTCCGGCCTCTCGGTGCTGGTCCTGTCGGCGTGCACGCCCCAGGATCCGGGGCCGACCCCCACGCCCACCCCCACGCCGACGCCATCCCCGATGTCGGGAGTGCCGGCGCCCGCGGCCCTCGTCCGCAGCCGGTGGGGGAGCGACCAGTTCGCGCGCGGGGCGTACAGCTACGTCGCCGTCGGCTCGTCGCCCGAGCAGCGGGCCGCCCTGCGCACGCCGGTGGGCGAGCGCGTGTTCTTCGCCGGCGAGGCGACCTCGGACGACGACCCCGGCACGGTCGGCGGGGCCATCGAGTCCGGCGTCCGGGCGGCCGCGGAGGTGCAGGCGGCGACCGCGGGTCCGGAGCGCGTCGCCGTGATCGGCGCCGGTGCCGCCGGGGCGACGGCCGCACGGAGGCTCGCGGAGTACGGGCACACGGTGACCCTGATCGAGGCCCGGGACCGGATCGGCGGCCGCATCTCGACCGTGTCGAGCGACGAGTGGCCCGTGCCGGTCGAGCTGGGAGCGGCGTGGGTCCGCGGGCGCGGTGCGGAGAGCCTCTCGGCCGTGCTCGACCGGCTCGAGGTCGACGCGCGCGACGTCCCTCCCGTGCCGCTGCTCGTGACATCGGACGGCGAGGGCGCCGAGCCGGATCCCGTGGGCGAGCAGGCGGTGCGGACCGCCCTCGAGTGGGCGGCGGGCAGGCCCACCGACGTGTCGCTCGAGGACGCCCTCCGCGAGTCCGGTGCGGGCGAGCTGTCGGGCGACGGGCAGCCGTCGCAGGAGGACCGGCTCGCGGCGTACCTCCGGGAGCGCGTCGCCCTTCCGCTCGGCGCGTCCACCGCCGACCTCTCCTCGTGGTACGCCTCCCTGGATTCCCCGGGCACCGGTGGACGGCTCGTGCTCGGCGGCTTCGATCGGCTCGTCGCCGACCTGGTCGACGGGCTCGACGTGTGGCTCTCGACGCCCGTGACGACCGTGAGCTACAGCGAGGAGGGCGTGAGCCTGCGCCTCGGGACGGGCGAGGCGGTCAGCGTGGACCGTGCCGTCGTCACCGTGCCGCTCGGAGTCCTGCAGAACCAGGGGCTCACGTTCGACCCCGCGCTCCCGTTCGCGCAGCGCACGGCCGTGGCCGAGCTGGGGGTCGGGGTCGCGGACCTCGTCTGGGTCCGTTTCGACGAGGCCTTCTGGGACAGCGACGCCGTCCTCTGGTCCGTCCTCGGGGGAGGCCTGCCGATCGCCGACTGGGTCAACCTCCGCCCCCTCACGGGCGATCCCGTGCTCGTCGGGCTGGTCGGCGCCGAGGCCGCCGAGAGCCTCGCCGAGCTGGAGGACGACGCCCTGCTCACCGCCGTGGTGTCGAGCCTCGCGCCGTTCGCCGCGGCGGGGGAGTGAGGGCGAGCACCGCTCGCGCGAGCCGTCCGGGACCGTGGTCGGTGATCGGCCGCCGCAGGTCCTGCTCGGCGAGCGGCGGCGTGCGGGTCGCCGCGGTCAGGCCGACGCCGATCGCCAGGAACAGCCCGAGCGCCCCCGCCGAGTAGAGGAGGAACGAGAGCGGGTAGCCGGCCTGCGCCGGGTCGAGGAAGAAGTAGGGGTACCAGCCCACGAGCTGGCCGCGCACGATCGTGACGAGGCCCCACGCCACCGGGTAGGCGAGCATCCAGAGCAGGGTGCGCCAGCGCACCCGCTGCCGTCCGGGGAACACGAGCCAGTCGACCAGCGCGTACGTGGGCAGGAAGAAGTGCAGCACCTGGTCGGACCAGGGCACGTCGAGCCGGTAGCCCTGGCTCGGCGCCTGGCTCGCGAGGATCCCGAACACGATCCCGGCGACCAGGAGGAAGCAGGTGACGGCGGCCCGGAGCTCGGTGAAGCGCCGCGACTCCGCCTGACCGCGCAGAGCCAGCATGCCGGCGAACAGGTGGACCCCGACCGCGGCGAGATTGCTCTGCACCGTGAGGTACCCGAAGAAGTCGGTCGAGACGAAGCTGCGGAAGCTCGCGCCGTAGAGGAAGCGGGCGACGAGGGCGACGATCCCGGCTGTGGCGGCGGCGAGACGCACGAGACCGATGACGGTGCGCCAGGCCATGATCCCCCGACGATACCGAAACCGGCGGCGGGCTCCGGGCCACCCCGAGGGGAGGCGGGGGGCGCCCTTGGCGTGTCGCGACGGCGCGACGTAGTCTCGACGCACTCGAACACAGTTTCGAATGGAGGATCGATGACCATGCTCGCCGCGCCCGCCGAGGTCGCCGTCTGGCTGGTGAACGGGATCCCCGCGCGGCTCGTCTGGGAGCGGGTCCGCTACCGGGTCACGGACACCCCGACCGCTCTCACGGAGGACGAGTGGTGCCCGGCGCTCACCCATGCCGCCCGCCGGATCGTCGGCTGGCGGTTCCAGGGCACCACGGCGGGCGGCCAGTCGCTGATGTTCGAGATCGTCGAGTCCGAGACCGGGTGGCAGGTCGTGCGGGTCTACGACTGAGCGGGCTCCTCGGCGGCGCGGATTACTGTGGAGCGGTGAGCACCGCGGAGGACGTGCGGCAGGAGCGCGAGGCTCCGGCCCGCTCCGCCGACGCGATCGGCGCGGTGCTGCTCGCCGGCATCCCGCTCGCCGCGGCGGCGCTCCTGGCCGGCCTGGCGCTGACCGGCGCCCTGCTCCCGCGGCCGATCGGGGACCCTGGTCTCGCGGTGACGGCGGGGCTCCCCGTCGCCCGGCTTCTCGCGGACGGGTCCGCCGCCGTGACGATCGGCCTGCTCATCCTCGCCACGTTCGCCCTTCCGGGCCAGCGGGAGGTGCCCGGCGTCGTCAGCTTCAGCCAGTGGAGCGCCGTCCGCTGGGCGGCGATCGCCGCCGGCGTCTGGGTCCTCTCGGGGTCGGCCGTGCTCGTGCTCACCGCCGCCGACGTCATGGGGGCGCCGCTCGGCAGCGAGCTCCTCCGCGACCAGCTGTGGTACTTCGCGACCGGGCTCGAGCTCGGTCAGCAGCTGCTCGTGTCCGTGCTCCTCGCGGCGGGGGCACTCGTCGCGAGTCTGCTCGCGCGCAGGATCGCGTGGGTGGCCGTCGCCACCGCGCTCGCCGTCGCCGCGCTGCTCCCGCTGGCCCTCTCCGGGCACGCCGCCGGCGCGACCGAGCACGGCAACGCCGTCAGCAGCATGGCGATCCACCTCGTCGCCGTCACCGCCTGGCTGGGCGGCCTCGTCGCCCTGCTGCTCCTGCGCCGCCGGGTGGGGGACGACCTCGGGGTCGTCGCCGGGCGCTACTCGGTGCTGGCCGGCTGGGCGTTCTTCGCCGTGGTCCTGTCCGGGACGGTCAACGCGTACCTCCGCCTGGGCTCGCCCGCGAACCTGCTCACGGAGTACGGGCTCCTCGTCCTCGCGAAGACGGTCCTGCTCGTCGCCCTCGGCCTGGCGGGCATCCGCCACCGCCGCGCGCTCCTTCCGAGGCTGCGGCAGGCTCCCGGCAGCAGGCGGGCGTTCCTCCGGCTCGCGGCGGGCGAGGTGCTGCTGATGGCGGTGGCGATGGGGCTGTCGGTCGCCCTGTCGCGTGCGGCCCCGCCGGTCGGCGAGGAGCCCGCGGAGGCGTTCCTCGGACTGGTCGGCTACCCCGAGCCGCCGCCCGTCACCCCGCTCCGGATGCTCACCGAGTGGCACCCGGACCTCGCGTTCCTCCTGCTCGCCGGCGTCCTCGCCACCACCTACGTCGTGGGGGTCCGCCGGCTGCGGGCCCGCGGCGACGCCTGGCCGCTCCGGCGCACCGTCCCGTTCCTGCTCGGCTGCCTCGCCCTCGTGTACGTGACGAGCGGCGGGCCCGGCGTGTACGGCCCGGTCAGCTTCAGCACGCACATGATCCAGCACATGGGCCTGATGATGCTGGTGCCGCCTCTGCTGGTCCTCGGTGCGCCCGTCCTGCTCGCCCTGCGGGCGCTGCCCGCCCGGCAGGACGGGAGCCGCGGCATCCGCGAGTGGATGCTCGTCCTGGTTCATTCGCGCGTCGCCGGCATCGTCTCGAACCCCGTCGTGGCCGCCGTGATCTTCGCCGGAAGCCTGCCCGCGTTCTACTACAGCGGGTGGTTCCCGTTCTCCCTGTCGGAGCACCAGGGCCACGTGCTGATGGTCCTGCACTTCCTGCTCGGCGGATACCTCTTCTTCTGGGTCCTCATTGGCGAGGATCCGGGGCCGAAGCGGGCGAGCCCGCCGCTGCGGCTGCTCGTGCTCCTGATGACGCTCGCCGCGCACGCGTTCTTCGGCCTCGCGCTCATGACGCAGGAGGAGGTGCTCGCCCTCGACTGGTGGCACGCGCTCGGCTACACCGACGACGCGGCCCTGCTGGAGGACCAGCGCGCGGGCGGCGGGTTCGCATGGGGGGCCGGCGAGGTGCCGGGCGTGCTCGCGGCCATGATCGTCGTCCGCCAGTGGGTGCGCTCCGAGGCCCGGGTGGCGAAGCGCTCCGACCGCGCGGCGGAGCGCGACGGCGACGCCGAGCTGAACGCCTACAACGCCCGCCTCGCGTCCCTCGCGGACCGCGACCGCCGCGGCTGAGCGCGGAGCGTGCTCGGGCGTCAGAGGTGCCGCTCGTCCGGCCCGACGTACTCCGAGAGGGGCCGGATGAGCGCGTTGGCGGCGCGCTGCTCCATGATGTGCGCGGTCCAGCCCGTGACCCGGGACGCCACGAACAGCGGCGTCAGCGTCGGCGTGTCGAAGCCGAGGAGGGAGTAGGCGGGGCCGGAGGGATAGTCGAGGTTGGGCAGGATGCCCTTCCGCTCGGTCATGGCCTGCTCGAGCGCGGTGTAGAGCTCGATGACGTCGGGACGGTCGTAGTGCTCGACGAGGCGCTCGAGCGCGGCCCGCATCGTGGGAACGCGCGAATCCCCGCGCTTGTAGACGCGGTGCCCGAATCCCATGATCTTCCGCTTCTGAGCGAGCGCCTCGTCCAGCCAGCGCACCGCGCGGTCAGGAGCACCCGGCCCGAGCCCGATCTCGTCGAAGGTGTGCAGCACCGCCTCGTTCGCGCCGCCGTGCAGCGGACCCTTGAGGGCGCCGATCGCACCGGTCACCGCGGAGTAGAGGTCGGACAGCGTGGAGGTGACCACCCGGGCGGTGAACGTGGACGCGTTGAAGGAGTGCTCGGCGTAGAGGACCATCGACACCCGGAACGCGTCGACCTCGACGGGGTCCGGCCGCCTCCCGAACGTCATCCAGAGGAAGTTCGACGAGTAGTCGAGGTCGTCATCCGGCTCGACCGGGTCGAGCCCCCGGCGCCGGCGCTGGTCCCAGGCGATGACGGCGGGCAGCTTCGCCCACAGCCGCTCCGACTTCGCGAGGTCCGACTCGGGGGAGGAGTCCTCCGTCGCCGGGTCCACGGCTCCCATCACGCTCACCGCCGTCCGGACGACGTCCATTGGATGGGCCGTGGTCGGCAGCGTGTCGACGATCGCGCGGATCTCGGGCTCCAGCCGGCGGTGCGCGCGCTCCCGCTCGACGAGACCCGCGAGCTCGCTCCGGGTCGGCAGGTCGCCGTGCCAGAGCAGCCAGGCCACCTCCTCGAAGCTCGTGCTCGCCGCGAGCTCCTGCACGGGATACCCGCGGTAGAGGAGCGAGTTCGTCTCGGGGTTCACCTTGGAGATGGCCGTGACGTCCACGGTCACCCCGGCGAGGCCCTTCCGGATCTCCGTCGTGTCGCTCATGTCCGCTCCTTCGCGAGTGTCAGCTGTGGCGGTGCCCCTCGAGGCTGAAGTCGAAGATGCCGTCGTCGAACCGGTTGTACTCCGCGTAGTCCAGCAGGTCGTAGAGCTCCGCGCGGGTCTGCATCTCCGAAACGACGGGGGCGAGCGTGCCCTCGGCCCGCAGGACGTCGAGACCCCGCATGGCGGCGCCCATCGCGAGGCGCAGCAGGGAGACCGGGTAGATCGCGATCGACACCCCGGCGCTCGCGAGCTGGTCGCGCGTGAACAGGTCGCTCTTGCCGAACTCCGTCATGTTCGCGAGCACGGGGACGCCGGCGGCCTCGCGCACTGCCTCGTACTCCCCGAGGTCGTGCATCGCCTCCGGGAAGATCGCGTCGGCGCCCGCGTCGACGAGCTCCCTCGCCCGATCGAGGGCCGCGGGCAGGCCCTCGATGGCCCGGATGTCCGTCCTCGCCATGATCAGCAGCTCCGGATCCCGCCGGGCCGAGACCGCGGCGCGGATCCGCTGCACCGCGGTGTCGCGGTCGACCACCTGCTTGCCGTCGAGGTGGCCGCAGCGCTTCGGGTTCACCTGGTCCTCGATGTGCAGGCCGGCAACGCCGGCGTCCTCGAGCACCTGCACCGTGCGAGCGGCGTTCATCGGCTCGCCGAACCCGGTGTCCGCGTCTACGAGGGTCGGCAGCGAGGTGACCCGCGCGATCTGCCCGGCCCGGCCGGCGACCTCCGAGAGCGTCGTGAGCCCGATGTCGGGCAGCCCGAGGTCCGCCGAGATCACGGCGCCGGAGACGTAGACGCCGTCGAAGCCCTTCCGCTCGATGAGGCGTGCCGAGAGCGGGTTGAAGGCGCCCGGCAGCTGCAGCAGCTCGCCCGCGGCCAGCCGCCTGCGGAACGCGGCGCGCTTGTCCGCGGCGGAGACGGGGGAGTGCAGCATCAGAAGAGACCCTTCGGAGCGGGCGCGGACTCGAGGAGGCCCGGCCGGGCGGTGATCGTCAGGCCGCCCAGCTCGGCGGGGGGCAGCTCGGGGAGCCGCTGCGCGACGTCGAGGAAGCGCTCGATCTCGGCCGGCTCGAGGACGTCCTCGGCGAGGGTGCGGAACTTCGCCACGTAGTCGGCGCGCCCGAAGGGCCGGGCGCCGAGGGGGTGGGCGTCCGCGACGGCGAGCTCGTCGGCGATCACGGTGCCGTCGGTCAGCGTCACGACGACCCGGCCGCCGAACGCCCGCTCGGCCGGATCCGGGGAGTGGTAGCGCCGGGTCCACTCCGGGTCCTCCGCGGTGCGGACCTTCTGCCAGAGCGCCACCGTGTCCGGCCGCGACGCCCGCTCGGGGGCGTAGCTGCGCACGTGGTGCCACTCGCCGTCCTGGAGGGCGACCGCGAAGATGTAGGGGATCGAGTGGTCGAGGGTCTCCCGGCTCGCTCGCGGGTCGTACTTCTGCGGGTCGTTGGCGCCCGATCCGATCACGTGGTGCGTGTGGTGCGACGTCGCGAGGAGGATCGACTCCACCCGCGCGGGGTCGGCGACCTCCGGATGCTCGCGGTGCAGCCGCCGGGCGAGGTCGATGAGCGCCTGGGCCTGGTACTCCGCCGAGTGCTCCTTGGTGTAGCTGTCGAGGATGGCGCGCTTGCGCTCGCCGGACTCGGGCAGAGGCACGTCGTAGGCGGCCTCCGGACCGTCGAGGAGCCAGGCGATGACGCCGTCCTCGCCCTCGTAGATCGGCGTCGGGCTCGTCTCGCCCCGCATGGCGCGGTCGACCGCCTCGACGGCCATCTTCCCCGCGAAGGCCGGGGCGTGCGCCTTCCACGTGGAGATCTCGCCCTTGCGCGACTGGCGGGTCGCGGTCGTCGTGTGCAGGGCCTGGCCGACGGCCTGGAACACGACGGGCACGTCGAGCCCGAGGAGCGTGCCGATGCCGGCGGCCGCCGACGGCCCGAGATGAGCCACGTGGTCGATCTTGTGCCGGTGCAGGCTGATCGCGCGGGCCAGGTCGATCTGGATCTCGTACCCCGTCGCGATGCCCCGCACCAGCTCGGCCCCGCCCCGCCCGGCGTGCTGGGCGACGGCGACGAGGGGCGGGATGTTGTCGGCCGGATGGGAGTACTCGGCGGCGAGGAAGGTGTCGTGGAAGTCGAGCTCGCGGACGGCCACGCCGTTCGCCCAGGCGGCCCACTCCGGCGACACCCGGCGCTCCTCCGGCATCCCGAACACCGTCGCCCCGGCGCCGCCGCTGCTCGGCGGGTGGGCGAGGGCCTGGGAGCGGGCGGACGCGACGGGCCGGCGGGGGAGGGCGGCGGCCGCCACCGCGGCGTTGTCGATGACGCGGTTGACGATCATGTCGGCGACGTCCCCGTCGACGGGCACCGGATCCGCGGCCACCTCGGCGATCCGCCAGGCGAGCTGGTCCTCCCGGGCGAGCAGCTCCTCGCTGCGGGACACGCGGACGCGGACGGATCGCACCCAGTCATTCTGGCGCGTCCCCGGGCCGGAGGCGTTGCACCTCGATTGCATCCCCCGCCGCGGCCGGTCCCGCCGGCCGGGCCGCGCCTACCGTGTCCGCATGACCACAGCTCCCGCTCTCCTCTACGACGAGGCGACCGCCCTGCTCGACCGCCTCGGCCTGCCGATGCTCTTCCTCGACGCCGGCATGGTCTCGGTCGGCGGCAGCTACGCGCAGGGCTGGATGCGCTCGCGGCTGCTCACCGCGGACCTCCGGCTGTCCTCGCCCCTCGACGAGGAGGGGCTGCTGCGGCTGTCCGGCCGGCTGCTCTCCCTCCCGCTCGTGCGCTCGCTGACGTTCTCCCGGACCGCCTCGTCGCATCCGTGGGCCGACGACGACCCCCGCGCCCTCGCGTGCGCGCGGATCGTCTCCGGCGGCGAGGCGTGGACACTGGAGCTCTCGATCTGGCCCCCTCCGCCCGGTCCCGGCGAGGAATTGCAGGAGCCTTAAAGCCGGAGGCGCCCCCAGGGGGGAGCGCCCGGTCGTTCGTAGTCTCGATCCCATGAGCGTCGAGTTCGAGGTCTTCGGCCCCCTCACCGTCCGGCGGGACGGGAGGGTGCTGCCGGTGCCCGGCGAGCTGCCCCGGGCGATCCTGGCCCGGCTCGCGCTGGATGCCGGCGAGACGGTCGACGCGGACCGCCTCGTCGGCGACGTGTGGCAGGAGCCGGGCGACGGCGCCCTGTCGAGTCTCCGGGCCTACCTGTCCCGGCTGCGAGCGGCGGGCTTCGAGGGGCTGCTCCAGGGCAGCCGCAGCGGCTACTCTCTCGACGTCCCTGCCGAGGCGGTCGACCTGCATCGGTTCCGCGCGGGTCTCGCCTCGCTCGGCCGCCTGGGCGGCAGCGACGAGGCGCTCGAGCTCGCGGCCGCGCTCGTGCGGCTCTCCGCCGCCGAGCCCTTCGCCGGCATCGACGCCCCCTTCGTCGCACCCGCGCGCCTGCGCATCCGGGAGGAGCGGCGGGGCGTCGTGGAGCGGCACGCGGAGCTCCGCCTCGCGCGCGGCGACCACGCCGCGGCCGTCGTGTCGATGACGTCCGCCGTCGAGGAGTACCCGTACGACGAGAAGCCGACCCGCCTGCTGGCGCTCGCCCTCGCCCGGTCGGGCCGCGTCAGCGACGCCCTCGAGGCGATCGACGCCTTCGGCGCCCGGCTCGCCGCCTGGCGCGGGCTCGAGCCGCCCGCCCGCATCCTGGAGCTGCGCCAGTCGATCGTCCGCCACGACCCCGAGGTCCTCGGCCGCTCCGTGCGCCAGGTCGCCCGCACCGGGCTCCCGCACCCCCTCACGCGCTTCATCGGGCGTCGCGAGGAGCTGGCGGCCGTCGCCTCGGCACGCGCCGGTCACCGGCTGGTGACCCTGGTCGGACCCGGTGGCGTCGGAAAGACGCGGATCGCCATCGAGGCCGCCCGTTCGACCGGGGACGACGACGAGCAGTGGTTCGTCGACCTGGCGTCGGTCCGCGAGCCGGACCAGGTCCTCCCGCTCGTGGCCGACACGGTGGGCGCGGCGGGGCACACGCTCGAGCACATCACTCCCCGCATCGCCGAGCGGCGGACGCTCCTCGTCTTCGACAACGCCGAGCACGTCATCGGCGCCGTGGCCGCGGTCGCTTCCGGGCTGCTCTCCCGCGGTCCCTCGACCTCCCTCCTCGTCACCAGTCGCGAGCCGCTCCGGCTGCCGGGCGAGCACGTGATCCCGGTCGCCCCGATGGCGCTGCCGGACGCTCGCGTGGTGTTCGGCGAGCGCGCCGCGGACGCCCGCGGCGGCGTCCTCGCGGCCGAGGACGAGGACGCGATCGACGCGATCTGCGAGGCCCTCGAGGGCATCCCGCTCGCCCTCGAGCTCACGGCGGCCCGGCTCGACGTGCTGAGCTCGGCCGAGCTCCTCGAGGCCGTGCACGACGGCGCCGGCCCCGACGAGCGCGGCTCCGGATCCGCGCGGCACGACAGCGTCGAGAACGCGGTGCGATGGAGCATCGACCTCCTGACGCCCGCCCAGCAGCAGCTCCTGACCCAGCTCTCCCGCTTCGCCGGCAGCTTCACCGAGGAGGCCGCGCTCGGCATCTGCGACTGCGACGACGACGAGCCCGAGCGCGTCCTCGCGCGACTCGTGGACAAGTCGCTCGTGTCGGTGTCGCACGGCGACGCCGGGCAGCGCCGGTACCGCCTCCTCGACTCGGTGCGCCGGGCGGCCGCCGCGATCGACGACCCCGACCCCGAGTGGTACGACCGTCACCGGCGGTGGATGGCCGACTTCGCCGAGCGGATCGGGCCGGTGACCCGGACCGCGGACGCCCGGGTCGCGAATGCGACCCTCGACCTCCTTCGCGCGGACCTCCGCGCCGCGCTCGACCACGCCGTCGAGGCGGAGGACCGGCTCTGCGCGCTCCGGATCGCCGGCAGCCAGGCGCACCACTGGTTCAGCCGCGGCCTCCTGCTAGAGGGGGTCCGCAACATCGAGCGCGCGCTGGCGGTCCCGGGGGAGGTCCCGCCGCTCGTCGAGGCGCACGCCCTGCTCGGCCTCACCGTGCTGGCGTATCAGACCGGGGACGCCGAGCGTGCGTTCCAGACCATCGCGCGGGCCTTCGAACTCGCGATGGCGGCCGGCGACGCCGCGATCCCGGCCGTCGCGCTCGCCCGCACGGCGTACGGCCGCTCGCTGCTGCTCGGCGACGCCGACGAGGCGCGCGAGCTCATGGGACAGGCCGCGCAGTTCGCCGAGGCGGCGCCGGCGTGGGCGCGGGCCGAGGTGCTCATGTGCCGCGGGCAGACGCTGCGCGCTCTCGGCGCCTCCGACGAGGCGCTCGAGTCCCTCGACGAGGCGTACGAGGTCGCGACGTCGGCGGGGTACGCCTGGATGATGTGCTCGGCGAGCTACATCGCCGGGAAGGTGCTGACCGACCAGCGTCGCGGCCGCGAGGCCATCGCGGAGCTGCGCCGGGCGTCCCTCCAGGCTCTCGCCGCCGAGGACCACGCCTCGACCCTGGCCGGGTTCCACCAGATCGCGGGCGCCTGCGCGCTGGTCGAGCGGCACGAGGAGGGCGCCCGGATCCTCGGCGCCGTCGACCGCATCGGCGTGCGCTACAACTACAACCCCGTCGTCGCCGAGGGCGAGGAGACCCGGCGCCTGCGCGAGCACGTCGCGCAGGGCCTGACCGCCTCGGAGTTCGAGCGGGCCTACGCCGACGGCGCCGCCCTCGAGATCCCCGACCTCTTCGAGCTCGTCGACGCCCTGCCCCAGCGCTCCCGGGAACTCGTTACTGCGAATTAACCAACGGATGGGGAGACATACCACGCCCGACCTGGCAATCCCCTTACACTGGCGGCGCAGAGGTCGGGAGGAACTTCACAGTGCGGGTACGGCTCTTCGGCTCGTTGGCGGCGACTAACGGGGAAGGCCCGGTCGTCGTGCGCGGCGACATCCCCCGCGCGATCGTCGCCCGCCTCGCCTGGGACGCCGGCACGCCGGTCCCCGCCGACGATCTCATCGCCGACCTGTGGGCCGAGCCGCCCGAGACGGTGCTCTCGAGCCTCCGCGCGCACATCTCGCGGCTCCGCGGCAGCGGGTTCGGCGAGGTGCTCGGCAGCGGCCGCGGCGGCTACACCCTCGACGTGGACCCCGCCGACGTCGACGTCCTGCGCTTCCGCGAGCTCGTCGACGCCGCCCTCCGCGAGGACGACGACGCCCGCGCGTTCGAGACGCTCGGCGAGGCGGAGGTCGTCTGGAGCGGCGATCCCTTCGCCGGCCTCGGCGAGTTCCCCTTCACCGCATCGGCCGTCCAGGAGCTCGAGCGGTGGCGGGTGCCCGGCATGGAGCGCCTCGCCGAGCTGCGCCTCGGCCGCCGGGAGGAGGCGAAGGTCGTCCTCACCATGACCGACCTCGCTCAGGACCGGCCGTTCGACGAGGGTCCCGTGGCGCTCCTCGCCCGCGCCCTCGCCCGCTCCGGCCGCACGAGCGACGCGCTCGAGGCGATCGACAAGTACGCCGCCCGGCTCGCCGCCGCCGACCGCGGCGACCTTCCCCGCCGGCTCGCCGAGCTGCGGCAGGGCATCGTCCGGCAGGACCCGGCCATCGTCTCGGTCGCCGGCGCCCAGGAGGGCACCGTCACCCGCAACGGCATCCCGATCCCGCTCACGCGGCTGGTCGGGCGCGAGGCGGAGCTCGAGCTCATCGCGCGCGGCCGCTCGGAGTCCCGGCTGCTCACCCTCGTCGGCCCCGCGGGCGTCGGCAAGACCCGGCTCGCGATCGAGTCGGCCCGCCGCACCCCCGCCACCGTGGACGACGTCCAGTGGCTCGTGGACCTCTCGGCGATCGCGGAGCCCGAGGACGTCGCGCGGGCGCTCGCGTCCGCCGTGAGCGCGCCGTCCCACGACTTCGACGCGGTCGCCGCACGCATCTCCGGGCGCCGCGGCCTCCTCCTCGTGGACAACGCCGAGCACCTCATCGGCGCGGTCGCGGCGCTCGTCGCCGAGCTCCTGTCCCGATGCGAGGGTCTCGGCGTGATCGTCACGAGCCGCGAGGCGCTGCGCACGGCGGGGGAGCGGGTCATCTCGGTCGAGCCGTTCGCCGGAGCCACGGCGGGCGACGCGGTCGAGCTGTTCCTCCAGCGCGCGGCCGACATGGGCGCCGCGTCGTGGACGGACGAGGAGCGGGACCTGATCGCGGACCTTTGCCGGAGGCTCGAGGGCATCCCGCTCGCGATCGAGCTCGCGGCCGCACGGCTCGACGTCCTCAGCCTCGAGGAGGTCGCAGCCTCCCTGGAGGAGGGGTCGACGGACTCCGGGCTCCGCCGCCGGGGCCGCCACGCCAGCCTCGAGAACGCGATCGCCTGGAGCACCCGTCTCCTGGACACCCGCGAGCTCGAGCTGCTCAGCCAGCTCGCGCTGTTCCCCGCCTCGTTCAGCCTCGACGCGGTGGCCGACATCTGCCTCGTCGAGGGCGGCGGCGAGCGCGAGCTCGCCGTGGGGCTCGTCCGGAAGTCCCTCGTCTCGGTCCAGGCGAACGACACGGGCGTCCGCCGCTTCCGGCTGCTCGACTCGGTCCGCCGGTTCGTTCGCAACCGTCACCCCGTCGCGGATCCCGAGGCGTGGCACGCCCGCCACCTGCAGGGCACCCGGCGCTTCGTGCACCGGCAGGGCCGCGAGGTCCGGTCGACCGGCTACAAGCGGGCCCGCGCGGCGCTGCACTCGGTGCGCGGCGACATCCTCCTCGCCCAGCGCACGGCGACCCGGCTGGGCGACCGCGCGGCGGCGATGCAGATCGCGGCGGGCAGCGCGTGGTGGCTGTTCGAGCGCACGTCCTTCGCCGACTGCATCCAGGTCGTCGAGGCCGCACGGGCGATCCCCGGCGAGGCGTCGGCCGAGGACGAGACCATCGCGCTCTACGCGTGCGTGTGCGCGTGCTACCTCGGGGGCGACCGGCGCGGCGCGATCCGCTACTCCCTCGAGATGGCCGCGATGGTCGAGAAGGTCGAGGACCCGTCCCTGCGCGCGCTCGCCCGGGTCGGCGACGTACAGCGGGCCGCCCGCAGCGGCGACGCCGCGGCGGCGGACGAGATCCTCGCCGAGCTGGACGGCGTCATGGACTCGGTCCGCGGCTGGGGACGGCACGACGTGCTCGTGAACCGCGGCGACGCCCTCAACGCTCTCGGCCGCCCGGCCCAGGCGCTCGCGGTCCTGAGCCAGGCGCACCGCGAGTCGGAGGCCGCGGGCGACGTCTACGGGGTGAAGTCGGCCGCCTACGTCACGGGCAAGGTCCTGCTCGGCCTGCGGAAGCCCCGCGAGGCCATCCAGGTGCTCCGGCTGCGGCTCGCGCGCAGCATCGAGACCGAGGACTGGGTGAGCGCGCTCTCCGCCATCGCGGTGATCGCCTGCGCCGGGCACCTCCTCGATCGGTCCGAGCTCGGCGCGGAGCTGTTCGCGGGAGTGGAGGAGATCGGCAAGCGCTTCGGCTACGCGCCCGTGCACGAGGAGTTCTTCCCGGTCTACCGGGAGCGCCTCCGCGAGGCCCTCACGGCGCCGGAGTGGGAGGAGGCCCGCGGCCGCGGCGCCGCCCTCTCCTTCCGCGACCTCGTGCGCCGCGCCCAGTCCTTCTGAGCGGAGCTCGCCCCGGATCGGCGCCGAGTGCACCGCCCCGGGCGTGAGAGGCTGGAGAGGTGCACAGCGGGACCGAGAACGGGCTGCCACGGCGGCCGCTCGGGTCCGGCGACGAGTGGGTCCACCTCTCCGACGGGCGGCGCTTCTGGGGCCGCTTCGGCGCGGCCGGCCTCCTCGTCCGCAGTCCCGAGGGCATCCTCCTCCAGCACCGGGCCGGCTACAGCCACTTCGGCGGCACCTGGGGACTGCCGGGCGGCGCCCGCCACGAGGGCGAGAGCGCGGTCGACGCCGCGGCCCGCGAGGCCGAGGAGGAGGCCGGGGTGCCGGGCGCCGCACTGCGGCTGCGGTTCTCGAGTCGGCTCGAGCTGGAGGGCTGGAGCTACACGACCGTGGCCGCGACCGTCGACCGGGCGTTCGAGCCCGTCATCGGCGACGCGGAGAGCGTCGAGCTGCGCTGGGTGCCGGTCGCCGAGGTCGAGACGCTGCCGCTGCACCCGGGCTTCGGCGAGGCCTGGCCGGAGCTGCGGGAGCTGCTGCCGGTGGAGCCCACGCTCCTCGTCGACGCCGCGAACGTGATGGGCTCCCGGCCCGACGGCTGGTGGCGCGACAGGCCCGGAGCCGCCGAGCGGCTCCTCGAGGGCATCGGCCGGCTCGCCGGCCGAGGAGTGCCCGCGCCGGACCTCGACCTCCCCGGACGCCGGTGGTGGCCCAGGGCGGTGGCCGTGCTGGAGGGGGCGGCGACGGCGGCCCCCGACGCCCACCCGGTCGAGGTGATCCGCGCGGAGCAGGACGGCGACAGCGCGATCGTGGCGGCGGTCGGATCCTCCCCGAGCCCGGACCGCGTCACGGTCGTGACCGCCGACCGCGAGCTGCGCCGGTCGGTCGCGGAGCTGGGTGCCCGGGTGCTCGGTCCCGGCCGCCTGTGGGAGCTGATCGACGCCGCGCGGAGCTGACGCTCAGCGCTCGGCGATCGACGCCTTCCAGCTGACCAGGCCGCGCACGACCCGGCTGCGGTCCTGCGCGAGGGCCGCCATGGCGTCCTCCGGCACGAACCAGTTGAGCGCCACCCAGGCGCGGACCTTCTCGGACCGGTCGGAGGCGAGCGCGCTCAGCACGTCGCACGGCGTGCTCTCGTTCCGCGCGATGCACGAGCGCACGCCCTCGTCGGGATCCTCGGCCAGGACGCGGAGCAGGTCCTCGGGGGTGTTCCGGCTGCTCGCGACGCTCTCCCGGATCTTCGGGTTGTCGTGGCGGGCCAGGAGGCGGAGCCGCTCGATCTTGCTGTCGGTCACCGCGGGGGAGAGGTGCAGCAGGGCGACCTCGCCCTCGGCCAGGTTCAGCGCGCCCTCCCGCATCTGACGGCGCTGCGCCGGGGTGTTGAAGCGGATGCAGGACATGCGCCAACGCTACGTCAGCCGCCCGGCGCGCCGGCGAGGACGCGCGCGCTCGGCGTCAGTCCTCGTCGCCGGCCTCGCCGAGCCCGGACAGCAGCCGGCGGAGCCGCGCGTCGAGGCGGGAGTCGGGGATCACGGCGGAGCGGCGGCCGTCGGTGACCCGGTACACGAACCGGTCGCGCCCGGCGGGATCCGTGCCCGCCCGGGAGAGCAGGTCCTCCCAGTCGGCCTCGCCGAGGGACACCGTCCACCGCCGGGTGATGCCCGCGATGCCGCCGCTGCGGCTCACGGTGACGACGATCACGCCGGCTCGACCCCCACGGTGCGCCAGGCGTCGAGGATCGCCTCGCGCTCGGCCGAGGCCCGTCCCCAGCGGCCCGATGCCGCGGACACCGTCGCCGCCGCGAACGTCGCGAAGTCGCAGTCACGGGGAAGGGCGCCCGAGGTGAGGGCGTCGTACCAGGCGGCCCCCGTGCCCTCCCACGCGTAGCCGCCGATCGCCACGGCCGCGAGGCTGAAGGCGCGGTTGGGGATGCCGGAGTTGATGTGCACGCCGCCGTCGTCCTCGTCGGTGTGGACGTAGTCCGCCATATGAGCCGGCTGCGGGTCGGCGCCGAGCAGGGGGTCGTCGTACGCCGTCCCCGGAGCGACCATGGACCGCAGCGCGACGCCGTTGACCTGCTCGAGGAAGAGGCCCGCCCCGATGAGCCAGCTCGCGGCGGACGCCTCCTGGCGCAGGCGGTGCTGCTCGACCAGTGCGCCGAACACATCCGACAGCGATTCGTTCACCGCTCCCGACTGGCCCTCGTACCGCAGCTCGGCGGCGTGCTGGGTGACCCCGTGGCCGACCTCGTGCCCGATCACCGACAGCGAGACCGTGAAGCGGCGGAAGACCTCGCCGTCGCCGTCGCCGAAGACCATCCGCTCGCCGTCCCAGAAGGCGTTGTCGTACTCCTCGCCGTAGTGGACGGTCGCGAGCAGCGGCATCCCGCCGCCGTCGACCGAGTCGCGGCCGTACTCGGCGAGGAGCAGGTCGTAGACCGATCCCAGGCCGTCGTACGCCTCGTCGACGGCCGGGTCCCCCTCCGGCGGGTCCCCCTCGCGCCGCACCGGGATGCCCGGCAGCGTCTCCGTCGACTCGGCGTCGAAGATCGTGCGCCGCGGCGAGCGCGGGGCGGCCCCGAAGTCCTGGCCGCGGAAGGGCTGGACGGACTGCCGGCGGAAGTGCACGGCATCCGTCTCGGCGAGCGCGCGGCGCGCGGCCTGGGCGACCACCGGCCGGTGCTGCTCCTCCGCGCCGGCGGCGATCCGGGCCAGCAGGTACGGCGGGACGATCGCGCAGCGCATCCGTCGATTCTCCCGGTCGTCCCGACGCCCGTCCAGGGCGCCCGCTGCAACCTCCGCCGCCCGCTGTGCAATGGAAGCGCCGCGTGGATTGCAGTCCTATTGCAGGTGAGGAATCGATCCCAGACGCCTGTGCGCGGATCCCTACGTTCGTCCTCATGACCAACCACACCACCCCGGCTCCGGCCGACTCCGTCCGCGCCGGGCACGGCGCCTCGTCCGTCTCGGCCGTCCCGGCCGGGCAGCGCCGCTCCTCCCGTTCCGCACGGGTGCGTCGTGGCGCGGCCTCCCTGATCGCGGCCCCCGTCGCCGCGCTCATGCTCTCCTCCTGCTTCGCGAACCCCTTCGCTCCCGCCGCCGGCGGCAGCGGCGGCGGCGGAGGCGAGGACAGCGGCGCGGTCGGCTTCGACGGCGTCCAGTCGGCCACCATCCAGATCGAGGCGGTCGGCACCTTCGTCTCTCCCGAGGGCGCCTTCGAGGCAGCCGGCCGGGGCTCCGGCTTCATCATCGACGAGAGCGGTCTCGCCGTCACGAACAACCACGTCGTCGTCGGTGCGGGCACCCTCAAGGTGTGGCGCGGCGGCGACCAGTCCGAGACCCTCAACGCCAAGATCCTCGGCTCGAGCGAGTGTCTGGACCTCGCGGTGATCGACCTCAGCGGTGACGGCTACCCGACCCTCGGCTGGTACGAGGGTGACGTGAAGGTCGCCACCGACGTCTACACGGCGGGCTTCCCGCTCGGGGACCCGACGTTCAACATGACCAAGGGCATCGTCTCCAAGGCGGACACCGCGATGGACACCCAGTGGGCCTCGATCGACCATGTCATCGAGCACGACGCCCGGATCCGCGGCGGCAACTCGGGCGGTCCTCTGGTCGACACCAAGGGACGCGTCCTCGGCGTGAACTACGCGGGCAACGACCAGCACGACCAGAACCTCGCCATCGCGACCGAGGAGGTCCGCGAGGTCGTCGAGCAGCTGGCGGCCGGCGAGAACGTGCTGAGCCTCGGCATCAACGGCACCGCGATCACCGACGGCGAGGGCAACGGCCTCGGCATCTGGGTGAACTCGGTCGCCTCGGGCGGCATCGCCGACGAAGCCGGCGTCGAGCCGGGCGACCTGCTCACCCGCATGGAGGGCGTCAGCCTCGGCACTGACGGCACCATGGCCGACTACTGCGACGTGCTGCGCACCCGCGGCCAGGACGCGACCCTCGCGGTCGACGTCTACCGCCCGTCGGAGGACATCTACTACCGGGGCCAGATGAACGGCGACCCGCTCGAGGCGGTCAGCGTCCCGCAGGCCGGGGGCGGCACAAGCAGCGGCGGCGGCAGCTCGACCGGCACGTTCTCGACCGTCGTGGACGACTCGGGGTCGCTGCAGGTTGATGTGGACGACAGCTGGCAGCTCGACACGAGCGCCTTCCAGGCCTTCGACGGCGCCTCGTACGCCCGGGTCGAGGCGAGCCCCGACCTGGCCGCGTACGCCTCCACCTGGGACGTCCCCGGCATGTCGCTGGTCGCGTCCAGCGCCCCCGGCGCCTCGCCCGACGAGTGGTTCGCGGCCTACCAGGACCTCGCCGACAGCTCCGGCTGCGTGCTCGACTCGGAGGACGTCTTCGACGACGGCTACCACGACGCCACCTACCGGTACTACACCGGCTGCGGTGGAGCGGCGGACCTCCTGGTCCTCTCCGGCTACGCCAAGGACGGGTCCTACCTCGTGACGCTCACCTTCACGATGCTCACGGAGGCGGACGTCGACGCCATGAACCGGGCCGTGGGCAGCTTCTTCGCCCAGTTCTGATCAGCACCTCACCCACGCACCCGAACGGCAGCGGCCGGGGCTCGTTCCGAGCCCCGGCCGTTCGCCGTTCCGACGCGTTTCCCCTGATTGCATCGCGATTGCACCGCAGGAGCACTCGCTCACGAAAACCGCGCGGCTCCGTAGCGTCGAGGACATGAACACCACCGCAGCTCCTCGCCCCCGCCTCCTCGCCGTCGCCGCGATCGCCGGCGCCGCCCTCCTGCTGTCCGCCTGCTCCACGCCGGGACGGGCCGCCGATCCCGTCGCCGACGAACCGGTCGTCCCGGTCGAGGTCCCCGTCGAGGAGGCTCCCGACGAGCCCGTCGAGGACCCGGAGGAGGTGCCCTCGGGCGTCGCCGAGCTCTGGCTGTCCGGGCTGACCGGCTTCGCCGACTCGCTGCAGGCGACGCTCGGCGAGTGGGACGCCGAGGCGTGCTCGGTCGAGGCCGCGATCGACGGGAAGGGCGTCTGCACCGGCGCCCTCACGTCCGCCGCGATGGTGTCCGCGACCATCGACGAGCTGTTCGCGAGCGTCGAGGACCAGGGCTTCACCGCCGACGAGCTCGACGCCCTCGCCCCCGTGCAGGAGGCCGCCGCTGCGGCCGCCACCGCGACCGGCGCCTGGACCGACGCCGAGTGCGACTGGGAGGCCACCCCGGACTGCACCGGCGCTGCCGAGGACGTCCTCGTCACGACCACGAGCCTCCGCGACGCGCTCGAGGTGTGGGCCGCGTGATGCCGGCCCGGCCGTCCGGGGCGCCCGGCGGCCGGGCGGCTAGGCTGGCGGCGTGAGCGGCCCCCCGCAGCCCCCCAGCTCAGGGCGGTTCGAGGTGTCCCAGCGGATCCTGACCCTGCCCAACCTGCTGAGCTTCGTCCGGCTGTCGCTCGTCCCCGTATTCCTCGTCCTCCTGCTCCTCGGGATGGACGTCGTGGCGCTCATCGTGCTCGTCGGAGCCACGCTCACCGACTTCCTCGACGGCTACCTCGCCCGCCGGCTCGGCCAGGTCAGCCGTCTCGGGCAGCTGCTCGACCCGGCTGCGGACCGCCTGTTCATCTTCGCGACGCTTCTCGGCCTCGCCGCCCGGGAGGTGGTCCCGTGGTGGCTCGTGATCGCGATCGTCGGCCGCGACGTCTTCCTGCTCGTCCTCGGGGTCGTGCTCGCGAACCACGGCTACGGGCCGCTTCCGGTGCACCACCTCGGCAAGGTGGCGACCTTCTGCCTCTTCTACGCGCTTCCCCTGCTCGTCCTCGCCCAGGCGGTGCCCGCCACCGAGTTCCTCGCGCATCCGGCAGGATGGGCGGCAGCGGCGTGGGGGGCGTTCCTCTACTGGTGGGCCGGGATCGTCTACGCGATCGAGACGGCGAGGGTGGTGCGCATCCCACGGGATGACGGCAGCGCTCCATCCGCTAGGGTGTTGGGCTGAAGGAGGTAGTCCCGGATGGTCGATTCGCGAGACGGTGCTCAGGGTCGTCCCGGCGATCCGCGGAACCCGCGCGTCCCGGACTCCCCGCTGAGTGCCGACACGACCGCGTCGTTCGGCGAGGACTTCCTGGGTCAGGTGGCGGCGCTCGACACCCGGACCAACTCCGAGGAGCAGGCGGCGATCGCGGCTCTTCCATCCGGATCGGCGCTCCTCGTCGTGCGGAGGGGCCCGAACAGCGGCGCCCGGTTCCTGCTCGATTCCGACGTCACCACGGCGGGCCGGCACCCGAGCTCGGACATCTTCCTCGACGACGTCACGGTGTCCCGCAAGCACGCGCAGTTCATCCGGCGCGGCACCGCGTTCGAGGTCAAGGACCTCGGCAGCCTCAACGGCACCTACTACGACGGCGTCCGCATCGACAACGCCCTGCTCACCGACGGTGCCGAGGTGCAGATCGGCAAGTTCCGGCTCACCTTCTACGCCTCCCGTCACGACCTGGCCCACGCGGGCGCCCGCTGAGCATGTCGACCTCGGTCGCCCGGATGCAGGGGGTCGGTGCTCCGACCCTGCTGAACATCGGCCAGGTCCTCGCGAAGCTGAAGCCCGAGTTCCCCGACCTCTCGCCGTCCAAGCTGCGCTTCCTCGAGGAGCAGCGCCTGGTGTCGCCGGCGCGCACCGAGTCCGGCTACCGCAAGTTCTCGCCCCGCGACCTCGAGCGGCTGCGTCTCGTGCTCACGATGCAGCGGGACCACTACCTGCCGCTGAAGGTCATCCGCTCCTACCTCGCCGAGCTCGACGCGGGCCGCAACCCGGCGTGGCCGGGGGCGACCACGCCGCCCGCGCCGTCGATGCTGAGCTCGGAGCGCCGGTACACGCGCGAGGAGCTGCTGCGGGAGGCGTCCTGCCCCGCCTCGCTCCTCGAGGAGGCGATCAGCGCGTCCCTCCTGCAGCCGGCCGACACGTTCGGCGACGACGCCCTCGGAGTTCTCAAGGCCCTGGCCGAGCTGCGCCGGGTCGGCATCGAGCCCCGGCACCTCCGCGGCTTCCGGGCCGCGGCGGAGCGGGAGGCGGGACTGCTCGAGAGCGCCGTGCTCCCGGTGATCCGCCGGCGCGACGGCGCCAGCCGGGCGCGGGGAGCGGAGCTCGCGCTCGAGCTCGCGGCGCAGCTCGACGTCGTCCGGTCCGCCCTGATCCGGGGCGCACTCGATCGGCTCGGCGCCTGACGCGACACGCCGACCGGGGATACACGGATGTAATTGCCGCGAGCCTTCCGGGTGGGTACCGTGGAGAAGTCCCTGAGATGAACGGTAGGCAGGCCTGATGAGCGAACTCAGCCGTAGCGACGACCGCTACGAACTCGGCCTGCTGTTCACGGACGGCATGCCGGACCTCGAGGAGAACGAGGGCTTCCGCGGCACCATCGCCGCCCGCGCCGCCGGCATCAGCTACCGCCAGCTCGACTACTGGGCCCGCACCGGCCTCGTCGAGCCCACCATCCGCGGCGCCGCCGGCTCCGGATCGCAGCGCCTCTACGGGTTCCGCGACATCCTCGTCCTCAAGCTCGTCAAGCGCCTCCTCGACACCGGCATCTCGCTGCAGCAGATCCGCACCGCGGTCAACCAGCTCCGCGAGGCCGGCGTCAGCGACCTGGCGCAGACCACGCTCATGAGCGACGGCGCCAGCGTCTACATGTGCACCTCGAACGACGAGGTCATCGACCTCGTGAGCCGCGGGCAGGGCGTCTTCGGCATCGCGGTCGGCAAGGTCCTCCGCGAGGTCGAGTCGAGCCTCGTCGAGCTGGACACCCAGGCGCAGGACCCGCAGGACGAGCTCGCCGCTCGCCGCGCCGCCCGCGTCGCCGGCTGATCACCGGCTGAGCGGGCGCCCGAGGCGGCCGCGTCCCTGGTCGGCGAGGCCCCGTCCGGCACGTCGACCCGCGGCAGTCCCTAGGCTCGGGACGTGACCGAGTACCGTGCAGTCTTCGATGCCTCCGTCCGGTTCGCCAACGGGGGAGGGATGACCGCCGAGGGGTTCCGGCTCGATCTGCCGTCGCCGGACCTCAGCGAGGACGAGGTCGAGATGCTGTTCGTCCGGCATCTCGGCCTCGCGATGGTCGCGGACGTCGCGCTGCACGGCCTCCGGATCGTCGAGGAGCAGCACAAGGGCAGCCGCTCCGTGCTCGCGGCGCAGCCGGTCTCGGCGGCGTCCCCGCTCGTGGACCTGAGCCACGCGATCCGGGAGGGGCTCGTCACGTACCCCGGCCTGCCCGCGCCGACGATCACTCCCCACCTCACCCGCGAGGCGTCGCGCGAGCGGTACGCCGAGGGCACCGAGTTCGGGATCGACACCATCACCATGGTGGGCAACACCGGGACCTACCTCGACAGCCCGTTCCACCGGTACGCGGACGGGGCGGACCTCGCCGCGCTGACCCTCGATCAGCTCGTCGGCCTCCGCGCCGAGGTGTTCCGTCTCACCGACGCCGAGGACCGGGGCATCCCGGCCGCGGTCTTCGCCGACCGGGAGCTGCGCGGCGCCGCGGTGCTCCTGCACACCGGCTGGGATCGGCACTTCGGCAGCGAGCAGTACGGAGCCCCGGCGCCGTTCCTCACCGAGGAGGGCGCCCGCTTCCTCGTCGAGCAGGGCGTCGCCCTGGTCGGCATCGACTCCGTGAACATCGACGACACGTCGCCCGACGCGCGGGGCGCCCGGCCGGCGCACTCCCTGCTGCTGCGGGCCGGGATCCCGATCGTCGAGCACCTCACGAACCTCGACCAGGTCCCGCCGAGCGGCGCCACCTTCACGGCCGTGCCGCCGAAGGTCGAGCGCTTCGGCACGTTCCCGGTGCGCGCGTTCGCCGTCCTGCCCTAGCGCGCGAAGCGCAGCCGGCCGGTCAGACGGTCGGGGTGGGGGCGGTGCGGGCCTCGAGGTCCGCGTACTCGCCGACGCGGCCGGTGCGCAGCACGCGGTCGAGGAGCTGGTCGAACATGCGCGCCATCTCCTGAGCGCTCTCGCCCGGCCAGATGTGCAGCGGCTTCGCGGCGCCCTGCGCCTGCTGCAGCGACGTGCGCTCCGGCAGGTGGGGGCTCAGCACGAGCGGGCCGAACATGTCGCGCAGCTCCTTGATGCGGAACTGGTGCTCGAGGGACTGCATCCGGGCCCGGTTGACGATGATGCCGAGGGGCTGCAGGCGCGGGCTGAGGCCGCGGCGGATCTCCTCGATCGCCCGGAGCGCGCGGTCGGCGGCCGCGACCGAGAACAGACCCGGCTCGGTGACGACGGCGACGCGGTCGCTCGCGGCCCACGCGGTGCGGGTCAGCGCGTTCAGCGACGGAGCGCAGTCGATGAGGACGAGGTCGTAGTCGTGCTCGACGCTGGCGAGCGCCTCCTCGAGCTTCCAGATGTCCCGGATGCTCGGGTGCGGGCCGTCGAAGTTGATCGCGGAGGGGCTGCCCACCATCACGTCGATGGTGCCGGTCCGGCCGCGGGTCCACCCGCTGGGGGCGATCGCCGCGCGCACGACCTTCTCCTTGGGCGACGCGAGGACGTCCGCCACATTGAGGTGGCCCTGCACCTGCACGTCCATGCCGGTCGAGACATCCGACTGCGGGTCGAGATCGACCACCAGCGTCGTGAGGCCCTTCGCGAAGGCGGCGGATGCGAGACCGAGGGTGACGGTGGTCTTGCCCACCCCTCCCTTCAGGGAGCTGACGCTCAGCACGTGCACGGCACCACGTTACCTTCACTAGTCTTGGAGAGCCCAAACGACGGACGGATCGGCGCCGACGCCGGGGAAAGGCACGCGTGTTCACGAAGATTCTGGTGGCCAACCGCGGCGAGATCGCCATCCGCGCATTCCGCGCGGCGTACGAGCTCGGAGCGAAGACCGTGGCGGTCTTCCCCTACGAGGACCGCAACTCGATGCACCGCCTCAAGGCGGACGAGGCCTACCAGATCGGCGAACCGGGCCACCCCGTCCGGGCATACCTCGACGTGTCGGAGATCATCCGCGTCGCCCGCGAGTCGGGTGCCGACGCCATCTACCCGGGCTACGGCTTCCTCAGCGAGAACCCGGAGCTCGCCGAGGCCGCGCGTGCGGCGGGCATCGCGTTCATCGGCCCGCCGCCCGAGGTGCTGCGCATGGCCGGCAACAAGGTGGCGGCGAAGGAGCACGCGATCAAGGCCGGCGTCCCCGTCCTCAAGTCGAGCGAGCCGTCCGCGGACCTCGACGAGCTCATGGCCGCCGCAGACGAGATCGGCTTCCCCGTCTTCGCGAAGGCGGTCGCCGGCGGCGGCGGACGCGGGATGCGCCGCGTCAACTCCAAGGCCGAGCTGCGGGACGCCCTCACGGCCGCCATGCGCGAGGCCGACAGCGCGTTCGGCGATCCCACGATGTTCCTCGAGCAGGCGGTGCTGCGACCCCGGCACATCGAGGTGCAGATCCTCGCCGACGAGCAGGGGACCACGGTGCACCTCTTCGAGCGCGACTGCTCGGTGCAGCGGCGCCACCAGAAGGTGATCGAGATCGCCCCGGCGCCCAACCTGGACCAGTCGGTCCGCGAGGCGCTCTACCGGGACGCCGTCGCCTTCGCGGAGTCGATCGGCTACGCCAACGCCGGGACCGTCGAGTTCCTCCTCGACACCGTGGGGGAGCGGGCCGGCCAGCACGTGTTCATCGAGATGAACCCGCGCATCCAGGTCGAGCACACCGTCACCGAGGAGGTCACGGACGTCGACCTCGTGCAGAGCCAGATGCGGATCGCAGCGGGGGAGACGCTCCAGGACCTCGGCCTCACACAGGACCGGCTGCAGCTGCGCGGCGCCGCCCTCCAGTGCCGCATCACCACGGAGGACCCGTCGCAGGGCTTCCGCCCGGACACCGGCAAGATCACGACGTACCGGTCGCCGGGCGGCGCCGGCATCCGTCTGGACGGCGGAACGGTCGCGCAGGGCGCGCAGATCAGCCCGCACTTCGACTCGATGCTCGCGAAGCTCACGTGCCGGGCCCGCGACTTCCCGTCTGCGGTGGCCCGCGCCAAGCGCGCCCTCGCCGAGTTCCGCATCCGGGGCGTGTCGACGAACATCCCGTTCCTGCAGGCGGTGCTCGAGGACCCCTCGTTCGTGGCGGGCGACCTCGCCACGTCCTTCATCGACGAGCGGCCGCACCTGATCCAGCCGAACCCCTCGAAGGACCGCGGCACCAAGATCATGACCTGGCTCGCCGAGGTCACGGTCAACCAGCCGTGGGGCCCCCGCCCGCGCGGCGCCCACCCCGCGGCGAAGCTGCCCGCGCTCGACCTGCTGGCGCCCGCGCCCGAGGGATCGCGGCAGCGGCTCCTCGAGCTCGGGCCCGAGGGGTTCGCGTCCGCGCTGCGCGCCCAGACCGCCCTCGCGGTCACCGACACGACCTTCCGCGACGCCCACCAGTCGCTGCTCGCGACCCGGGTCCGCACGCGCGACCTCGCGGCGGTCGGCCCCCACTACGCCCGGTCCATCCCCGGACTCCTGTCCGTCGAGGCCTGGGGCGGCGCGACCTACGACGTGGCCCTCCGCTTCCTCGGCGAGGACCCGTGGGAGCGCCTCGCCGTCCTCCGGGAGGCGATGCCGAACATCGCGATCCAGATGCTCCTGCGGGGCCGCAACACGGTCGGCTACACGCCCTACCCGACGAAGGTGACGGACGCGTTCGTCCGCGAGGCCGCCGACACGGGCGTCGACATCTTCCGCATCTTCGACGCCCTGAACGACGTCGACCAGATGCGTCCCGCCATCGACGCTGTCCGCGCGACGGGCAGCACCGTCGCCGAGGTCGCGGTCTGCTACACCGGCAACCTGCTCGACCCGGCCGAGGACCTCTACACCCTCGACTACTACCTCCGGCTCGCTGAGCGGATCGTCGACGCCGGCGCGCACATCCTCGCCATCAAGGACATGGCCGGGCTGCTGCGTCCCTACGCGGCGGCGAAGCTCGTCTCGGCCCTGCGCGAGCGGTTCGACCTGCCCGTGCACCTGCACACCCACGACACCGCGGGCGGGCAGCTGGCCACGCTCCTCGCCGCGAGCGAGGCGGGCGTCGACGCGGTGGACGTCGCCAGCGCCGCGATGGCGGGCACCACGAGCCAGGTGTCGGCCTCCGCGCTGGTCGCGGCCCTCGCCGACACCGACCGGGACACGGGCCTGTCGCTGCAGGCGGTGGCCGACTTCGAGCCCTACTGGGAGGCGGTCCGCGCCCTCTACCGCCCGTTCGAGTCCGGCCTGCCCGGCCCGACCGGTCGGGTGTACCACCACGAGATCCCGGGCGGCCAGCTCTCGAACCTGCGCCAGCAGGCGATCGCGCTCGGACTCGCCGACCGCTTCGAGCTCATCGAGGACCTCTACGCCGCGGCCAACCGCATCCTCGGCCGCATCCCCAAGGTCACGCCGTCGTCGAAGGTGGTGGGCGACCTCGCTCTGCACCTCGCGGCCGTCGGCGCCGACCCCGCCGAGTTCGAGGCGAACCCGCAGAAGTACGACATCCCCGACTCCGTGATCGCGTTCATGGCGGGTGAGCTGGGCGATCTGCCCGGCGGCTGGCCCGAGCCGTTCCGCTCGAAGGTGCTCGAGGGGCGGACCGTCGACGTGTCGGTGCAGGACCTCGCGCCCGCGGACAGCGACGCGCTCGACGGCGACAGCGCCACGCGGCGGTCGACGCTCAACCGCCTGCTCTTCCCGGGACCGACCCGGTCGTTCGAGCAGGTGCGGGACCTGTACGGCGACCTGTCCGTGGTGGACACCGCGGACTACCTCTACGGTCTCCAGCCGGGCACGGAGCACACGGTGCGCATCGGCCGCGGCGTGCAGCTCTACGTGGGCCTCGAGGCCATTGGCGAGGCCGACGAGAAGGGCATGCGCAACGTCATGACCACGCTCAACGGCCAGATGCGCCCGATCCCGGTGCGGGATCGCAGCATCGCCGTCGAGGTGAAGTCCGCGGAGAAGGCCGACCCGGGCAAGCCTGGCCACGTGCCGGCGCCGTTCTCGGGCGTCGTGACCGTGAAGGTCGAGGCGGGCGACCGGGTCGAGGCCGGCCAGGCGATCGCATCCATCGAGGCGATGAAGATGGAGGCCGCGATCACGACGCCGGTGTCCGGAACGGTGAAGCGGCTGGCGACGGCGGCGACGCAGCAGGTCGAGGCGGGCGACCTCCTCGTGGAGGTGGAACCGGTCTGACCGGTCGCCCGCGCGGCAACCCCGGCGAGGGCGTCCGCCTGCATAGGCTTCCCCTGCCATGAGTGTGCCGAGAACGGGACGGAAGACCGAGCCTGTGCCGAACAAGCGCAAGAAGTCGCCCGCGCAGGTGATCGAGCGTGCCGTCGAGGCGGACCACGAGGAGATCGAGGAGTACAACGGCGAGCTGGTCGAGGAGCCGGGGGAGAAGCTCGCGAGCAGCCTCCCCGAGAGCCTGACGATCGCGATCGACCTCCCGCCGGCGCCCGCTCCCGGCCTCCCGGAGGACGAGGCGGCTGTCCGCATCGACGACATCGCCGTTCCCGCCACCGCCGTGCCGGGATCCCGCACCGGCGAGATCTCGCTCGGCGAGATCCGTCCGCAGGCGGAGGAGCCGGCGCCGCGCACCCCGTACCGCCGCACCGGCAGCGCGTACGACGCGCTGCTCGGCAGCCGCAGCCTCTCGTCGATCCCGACGGGCGGGCTCCCGCGCTACTCCACCGGAGAGCTCCCCCGAGTGACCGGCGAGGCGCCGCGGCTGACGGGGGAGGTGCCGCGCTACACGGGCGAGGTGCCCCGGTACACTGGGGAGGCGCCCCGCTACACCGGCGAGGTGCCGCGACTGACGGGCGAGGCGCCGCGAGTGGAGCCCGTCACGCCGCCGGGCGGCACCAGCCTCACGCGCCGCCAGCGGCTCGACGGGCAGCGCAGCGAGGTGCCCGAGACCTCCGCGATGCTCACCGCCGACCGGCTCATCGAGGGGCACCGGAACCGCACGCCGCCCACCGGCGGCTGGAACCGGTTCGTGTACGCCGCGACCTTCCGCCGGCTGAACCTCGGCGACTCCCCGGCGGAGCGCGCGCGCAAGGAGCTCGACGCGCGCATCGACAAGCAGTTCGAGGGCGGCACCCGCTTCGTGCCGATCCTGACCCGCAAGGGCGGCGTCGGCAAGACGACCGTGACGACCCTCCTCGGCATGGCCCTCGCGACGACCCGCGAGGACCGGATCATCGCGATCGACGCCAACCCGGACCGCGGCACGCTGTCCGAGCGCGTGGCGAAGCAGACCCGGGCGACGGTGCGGGACGTCGTGCACAAGGCGCCGACGATCACGGGCTTCACCGACTTCTCGCAGCTCGTGTCACGGGACGAGACGCGGCTGGACATCCTCGCGTCCGACACCGATCCGCTGCTGTCCGAGGCGTTCGACGAGAACGACTACAACGTCGTCGCCGACCTCACCGCGCGCTTCTACTCGATCGTCCTCACGGACTGCGGCACGGGCATCGTGCACTCCGTGATGCGCGCGACCCTGAACCGCGCGGACTCCGTCGTCATCGTCTCGGGCGGCAGCGTCGACGAGGCCCGTCTCGCCTCCGAGACCCTGACCTGGCTCGAGGCCAACGGCTACGTGGACCTCGTCCGCAACGCGATCGTCGCACTCAACACCGCCACGCAGGGCACGAACCTGGTGAAGCTCGACGAGATCGAGGCGCACTTCAAGTCCCGCGTCCGGGACACCGTGCGCATCCCCTACGACCCGGTGCTGGCGGCCGGCAGCGTCGTCAGCTACAAGGACCTGAGGCAGGTCACGAAGGACGCGGCCCGGCGGCTCGCAGCCCTCGTGGTCGACGGCCTCCCCGTGCGCCGCGGTGCCTGAGCGTCAGATCCGGCTGTTCGGCGATCCGGTCCTCAAGACGCCGTCCGCGCCGATCGAGGAGGTCGACGAGCGCGTGCGCGGGCTCGTCGCGGACCTGCTGGACTCGGTCGCCGTCCCCGGCCGCGCCGGCGTCGCCGCGTCGCAGATCGGGGTGAACCTGCGCGCGTTCAGCTACAACGTGGACGGCCAGGTGGGCTACCTCCTCAATCCGCGCATCGTCGAGCTGCGCGGCGAGCCGGTCCCCGTGGACGAGGGCTGCCTGTCGGTGCCCGAGCTCTGGTACCCGGTGAAGCGGGCGCCGTACGCGCGCGCCGAGGGCATGGATCTGGACGGCCGGACCGTCGTGGTCGAGGGCACGGGAGTGCTGGCGCAGGCGCTCCAGCACGAGGTCGACCACCTCGACGGCCTCCTGTACCTGGACCGCCTCGAGAAGGACCAGCGCCGCGAGGCGATGCGCCGCATCCGCGAGTCCCGCTGGTTCTAGCCCGCCGCCTCCCTCTCGCTCAGCAGGAGGACCGGGGTTGCTGCTCAGCGGGAGTGACGGGGCTCAGCCGGCGGCGACCGCGTCGGGTCGCTCGGCTGGCGTGCCGGAGTAGAGCCGCTCGATCTCCTCCGCGAAGTCCTGCAGGATCACGTGGCGCTTGATGCTCAGCTTGGGCGTGAGGTGACCGCTCGCCTCGGTGAACTCCGTCGGGAGGATCACGAACTTGCGGATGGACTCGGCCCGGGACACCAGGGCGTTGGCCGCGTCGACCGCGCGCTGCACCTCCGCGACCACGACCGGGTGGGTCGCGGCCTGCTCGAGGGTGATGTCCGGGTCCTGGTCGTTGTTCTTGAGCCAGACCGGGAGCATCTCGGTGTCGAGGGTGACCAGGGCGGCGATGAACGGCTTCTTGTCGCCGACGACGACCACCTGGCCGACGATGGGGTTCGCCCGGATGGGGTCCTCGAGCGCGGCCGGCGAGACGTTCTTACCGCCCGCGGTCACGATGAGCTCCTTCTTGCGGCCGGTGATCCGCAGGAACCCGTCCTCGTCGAACTCGCCGATGTCGCCGGTGCGGAACCAGTCGCCGTGGAAGGACGCCGCGGTCGCCTCCGGGTTCTTCCAGTACTCGCGGAAGAGGTTGATGCCCTTGGTCTCGATCTCGCCGTCCTCGGCGATGCGGATCGACACCCCGGGGAGCGCGGGACCGACGGTGCCGATCTTGAACGAGCTGGGACGCGTCACCGTCATCGGCGCGGTCGTCTCGGTGAGGCCGTAGCCCTCGAGGATCGCGATGCCGAGGCTGCGGTAGAAGTGGCCGAGGCGCTCCCCGAGCGGGGCGGAGCCCGAGACCGCGTACTTGACCCGGCCGCCGAGGGCGTGCCGCAGCTTGCCGTACACGAGCTTGTCGAACACGGCGAACTGGAGCTTGAGCCCGAGCGGGATGCGCCCGGCGTCGATCGCCTTCGAGTGCTCGACGGCGACCTCCGCGGCCTTGCGGAAGATCTTGCCCTTGCCGGCCGCCTCGGCCTTCTGCTCGCTCGAGTTGTAGACCTTCTCGAACACGCGCGGCACGGCCAGCAGGAAGGTCGGCCGGAACGAGGCGAGCGAGGGCAGCAGCTTCGTCGTGTCCGGCTGGTGGCCGATCTTCACGCCCCCGTACACGCAGAGGACGGCGATGAAGCGCGCGAAGATGTGCGCGGTCGGGATGAACAGCAGCGTCGACATGCCGGGGTGGATCACCTCGGGGATCGCCGCGGCGGTGTTGCGGCAGAGCTCCACGAAGTTCCTGTGGGTCAGGACGCAGCCCTTCGGCCTGCCCGTCGTCCCGGACGTGTAGATGATCGTCGCCACGTCCTCCTCGTTCGCGAGGGTGCGCCGGCGCTCGAGCTCCTCGTCGGTGACGCTCGCGCCCGCGGCGACGAGCTTCCCGAGGTCGCCGCGCTCGATCTGCCAGACGAGCCGGACGTCGGGGAGGTCGGGGTGGACCTCGTCGAACTTGGCGAACTGGTCCGGCCCCTCGGCGATCATGGCGTGAGCGCCGGAGTCGGCCAGGATCCACTGCACCTGGCTGGGCGCCGACGTCTCGTAGATGGGCACGAGGATGGCGCCGGCGAACCAAGCGGCGAAGTCGATGAGCGTCCACTCGTAGCGGGTCTTCGCCATCAGGCCGATCTTCTCGCCGGGCTGGATGCCCGAGGCGATGAACCCCTTGGCGAGCGCTCGCACCTGCTCCAGGTAGTCCCGCGCGGTGATCTCGATCCACTGCTCGCCGACCTGACGCCCGAAGAGGGGCGCGTCGGGGGTGATCGCCACGCGCTCCAGCAGGAGGTCGGTGGCGTTGGCGTCCGGGGTCGGTTCGACCACAACGGGCGCGTCGATCTGGTGCACGGCAACTCCTTCGGTACCGGGTGCGGTGGCCTCCAGTCTACGGGGCTCGCGCCCCCGTTTCCCCGCCCTGCTCGGGGGACGGGCCTCGGCCGGACGCCCCCGCGCACTAGAGTCGACCCGTGCACGCGATCGGGATCGACATCGGCGGCACGAAGATCGCGGGCGGGCTCGTCGACGATCTCGGCGCCATCACCAGGGAGGCCCGTCGCCCCACCCCCGCCGGGGACAGCGACCAGCTGAAGGCGGCGGTCGTCGAGATGGTCCAGCAGCTCGCGGACGGCGAGGAGATCGCGGCGGTCGGCGTCGCCGCCCCCGGCTTCATCGACGCGGCGCAGTCCGTCGTGTACTACACGCCGAACGTCGCCTGGCGGAACGAGCCGCTGCGCGAGGAGCTCGAGGACCGCCTCGGGCTGCCCATCCTCATCGAGAACGACGCGAACGCGGCCGGCTGGGCCGAGTTCCGCTTCGGCACCGGCCGTCTGTTCAGCGACATGGTGATGATCACGATCGGCACCGGGGTCGGCGGCGCCATCGTGCACAACGACACGCTGTTCCGCGGCGGCTTCGGCGCCGGCGCCGAGCTCGGACACCTGCGCGTGGTCCCCGGCGGACTGCCCTGCGGATGCGGTGCCCGCGGCTGCATCGAGCAGTACGGCTCCGGGCGGGCCCTGCTGCGCATGGCCAACGAGATCGCGGACGCGGGCGGCATCGGCAACGCCCTCGCCGAGGCCCGCGAGAGGGACGGCGGGCTCACCGGCGCGCACGTCGGTGCGCTCATCGGGGAGGGCGACCCGGGCGCGCTCTCCGCCCTGCGCGAGCTCGGCCACCACCTCGGGGAGGCGTGCGCGAGCCTCGCCGCCGTCCTCGACCCGCAGCTGTTCGTGTTCGGCGGCGGCGTCTCCAGCGCCGGTGACGTGCTGCTCGAGCCCATCCGAACCGCCTTCCTCGACGCCCTGCCCGCCCGCGGCTACCACCCGGAGCCCGAGTTCCGGGTCGCGGAGTTCGCGGGCGACGCCGGCGTCGTCGGCGCAGCCGACCTCGCCCGCATCCACTTCCGTTCGGCCGGCGACCCGGACAGCTACCTGGCGTCCGCCGAACGTCCCCGGAGCTAGGTCGAGGTCCTCGTGCACGTCGTCATCTACTGGGTCCTCAAGCACCTCTTCGTCGGGCCGTTCCTCCACCGCGTCTTCCGCCCGTGGGTGACCGGCAAGGAGAACGTGCCGAAGAAGGGCGCCGCGATCCTCGCGAGCAACCACCTGTCCTTCATCGACTCGGTGATCCTTCCGGTCGAGCTCGACCGGAGGGTGTCCTTCCTCGCGAAGGCGGAGTACTTCACCGGCAAGGGACTCAAGGGCTGGGCCGTCCGCACCTTCATGCTCGCGACCGGTCAGCTGCCGATCGACCGCTCCGGCGGCAAGGCGTCGGAGGCGGCCCTCAACACGGGCCTCGCCGTCCTGCGGCGGGGCGAGCTGCTCGGGATCTACCCGGAGGGCACCCGCAGCTCCGACGGCCGCCTGTACCGGGGCAGGACGGGCATCGCGCGCATGGTCCTCGAGGGGCACGTGCCCGTGATCCCCGTCGCCATGATCGACACCGAGAAGGCGATGCCGATCGGCAGCCGGATGCCCAAGATCCGGCGGATTGGCATCGTCATCGGCAAGCCGTTAGATTTCTCACGGTTCGCCGGTCTGGAAGGCGACCGCTTCATCCTCCGCTCGATCACCGACGAGATCATGTACGAGCTCGCGAAACTGAGCGGCCAGGAATACGTGGATGTCTACGCGTCTTCGGTGAAGGGGGCGGCCGCTCGAGCCGTCCGCTGACCCTGCACCGTTCCGCAACCCCCGAGGATTCCCCGTGGTCGATCTCAACGAGCCCGTCATCGCCGCCAGCCCCGACGTGGTGGCGGGGCTCGACCACTGGCGGATGCTGGACATCAAGCAGCAGCCCGACTGGCCGGACCCCACTGCCGTGGAGGCGGCGTCCGCGCAGCTCGCCACCCTCCCGCCGCTCGTGTTCGCGGGCGAGATCGACCAGCTGCGCGACCGGCTGGCGAAGGCGGCCCGGGGCGAGGCGTTCGTCCTCCAGGGCGGCGACTGCGCCGAGACGTTCTCCGGCGCCACCGCCGACCAGATCCGCTCGCGGGTGAAGACGCTGCTGCAGATGGCGGTCGTCCTCACCTACGGGGCATCCATGCCGGTCGTGAAGATGGGCCGCATGGCGGGCCAGTTCGCCAAGCCCCGCTCGAGCGACACCGAGACCCGTGGCGACGTCACATTGCCCGCCTACCGCGGCGACATCGTCAACGGCTACGACTTCACGCCGGAGTCCCGCCGGCCGGACTCCAACCGGCTGGTGCAGGGCTACCACACGGCGGCGTCCACCCTGAACCTCGTGCGCGCCTTCACGCAGGGCGGCTTCGCGAGCCTCAAGGAGGTCCACAGCTGGAACCGCGGGTTCGCGCAGAACCCCGCGAACGCCCGCTACGAGGGCCTCGCCCGGGAGATCGACCGCGCCATCCGGTTCATGGAGGCGGCGGGCGCCGACTTCGACGAGCTGCGGCGCGTCGAGTTCTACACGGGCCACGAGGGCCTGCTCATGGACTACGAGCGGCCGCTGACGCGCATCGACTCCCGCAACGGCACGCCGGTGGCGACGAGCGCGCACTTCCTGTGGATCGGGGAGCGCACGCGCGACCTCGACGGTGCGCACGTCGACTACTTCTCGCGCATCCGGAACCCCATCGGCGTGAAGCTCGGCCCGTCCACGACCCCGGAGGTCATGGAGGCGCTGATCGACAAGCTCGACCCGAACCGGGAGCCGGGCCGCCTGACGTTCATCACGCGCATGGGCGCCGGGAAGATCCGCGACGCGCTGCCGCCGCTGCTCGAGCACGTGAAGACCCTCGACGCGAACCCGCTGTGGGTCACGGATCCGATGCACGGCAACGGCATCACGACGCCGACCGGTTACAAGACGCGGCGCTTCGACGACGTGGTGGACGAGGTGAAGGGCTTCTTCGAGGCGCACCGCGCCGCGGGCACGCACCCGGGCGGCATCCACGTCGAGCTGACGGGCGACGACGTGACCGAGTGCCTGGGCGGCTCGGAGCAGATCGACGAGGCGACCCTGGCGACCCGCTACGAGTCCCTCTGCGACCCGCGCCTGAACCACATGCAGTCGCTGGAGCTCTCGTTCCTGGTGGCCGAGGAGCTCTCCGCCCGCTGACGCCGCCCCGGTTCTTGCGCTCAACAGGCGGAATCGCGGCAGACAGGCGGGAAACCGCTTCCTTCGCCTGCTGAAGTGCCGTTCCGCCTGTTGAGCGCCAGGGACGACGGCAGTCGCCGACTCCTAGCGGGGCGTGGAGACGGCGCCGTCGAGGCTAGAGCGTGGCGGTGAGGGTCACCGCCACCGTGGCCCCGCGGACGAGCAGGGCGCCGGCCGCCGGATCCGTTGAGGCGACGGCGACGCCGGGCAGGAGATCGGCGGCCGGGTTGTACTCCGGCTCGAGTCCCGCGTCGATGAGGGTCTGCTTCGCGGTGGCCCACGAGACGCCGACGACGTTCGGCACCGCGACGAGGTCCTGCCCCTTCGAGACGTGGATCGTGACCGTGTCACCCACCACGTAGGCCCGCTCCGCGCCGTTCGCGTCCTCGAGGGCGTCCATCCGCAGGACGTTGCCCTCCTCGACCTTGCCCGAGTTGTCGAACTCGGACTCGCCCTGGACGACCTCCAGGCCGGCGGCCTCGAGCGCCGCGGTGGCCTCGGCCAGCGGGACGTCGACGACCGCGGGCACGGGCCCGGCGGACACGACGAGGGCGATCGGCTGCCGCTCGAAGTACGTCGCGCCCTCGGCGAGCTCGAGCCCGTCGGCGCCCAGCGCGCGCAGCACGGTGCCGGCCGGCACGTCGGCGTTGAACTCCCGGGGCGGCACGGGATCGGCGACGACGAAGCCCGCCTCGGTGATCGCCGCCGTGGCGTCCTCCGCGGTGCGCCCGGCCAGGGCCGGCACGGGCAGCGGCTCGGCCCCCTTGGACACCAGAAGCGTGACGGGCGTGTCGCGGAGGACGAGGTCGCCCGCGTCCGGATCGGTGGACGAGACGAGGCCCGTCTCCGTCTTCCAGTCGAAGACCTCCTCGGTGCCGGCGACTCGGAACCCGGCCGCCTGCAGCATCCGCTCGGCGTCGGCCACGCTCTTGCCCGCCACCGACGGGACGCTCGCCTGCGCGCCCGGTCCGGATCCGAAGTACCAGCCGGTGCCGCCCGCGATCGCCGCGAGGATCACCACCAGGCCGAAGAGCCAGAAGCCCCGGCGTCTGCGGCGCTGGGAGAGCGCCGACAGCTGGTTCGCCGTCTCGAGCGTCACCGGGCCGGTGCGCGCCTGCCGGTTGATCACCTGCGTCTCGCCGGAGTGGTGCACGAGCGTCGCGGGCGTCGCGGCGGGCATGACCATCGTGCGGTGCGTCGCGGTCGAGACGCCGCCGAGGCCCTCGCGGATCAGGTTCTGCGTCTCGAAGAGCTGGTCGAGCATCGCGCGGGCGTCCCGCGGCCGCTGCTCCGGATCCCGGGCGGTCGCCCACAGCACGAGCTCGTCGAGCGCGACGGGGACGGCCGGGTTCTTGCTGCTCGGCGGCGGCACCTGGTCGTTCGCGTGCTGGTACGCGATCTGCACCGGCTGGTCGCCCTTGAACGGCTGATCGCCGACGAGCATCTCGTACATCATGATGCCGACCGCGTAGATGTCGCTGCGGGTGTCCGCGATGCCGCGGGTCACGAGCTCGGGGGAGAGGTAGGCGATCGTGCCGAGCAGCGCCTGGCCGGACGCGGTGTTCGCGGTGGCGGCGCGGGCGAGGCCGAAGTCGCCGATCTTGATGCGCCCGTCGTCGGCGAGCAGGACGTTCTCGGGCTTGAGGTCGCGGTGGACGATGCCCGCCTTGTGCGCGGCCGCGAGGCCCGCGAGGACGGCCTCCATGATGTCCATGGTCTGCTCGGGCGTGAGCTTGCCGTACTCCTTGAGGAGGTCGCGCAGGGTGATGCCCTGCAGGTACTCCATGACGAGGTACGCCATGTCGGAGTCCTGCCCCTGGTCGAAGACGTTGACCACGTTGGGATGGGCCAGCCGCGCGGCGGACCGCGCCTCCTGGATGAAGCGCTCCCGGAACGCGGCGTCGTCGGCCAGGTGACCGTGCATGACCTTGATCGCGACACGTCGCTCGAGCCGCAGATCGGTCGCGAGGTAGACGGTCGCCATTCCGCCGCGCGCGATGCGCGCACGCACTTGATAGCGTCCGTCCAACAGACGGCCGACCATGGGGTCGGTCTGGCTCGGGCTCACCGTTCGAGTGTACGAACGGTCGGGAGGGGTGCCGGTCCTCCGGTCGGCGCGTCCGGGAAAAGGAGGACCGGAGTCGGTCCTCGCTCTCAGGGGAGTCGGCCCGCCTCGCCGAGCCTCAGCCGAGCTGGGCCAGCCAGGAGACCGCCGAGGCCTCCCACTTCGTGTAGGCGTCCGGATACGCGGACACCTGCACGGCCTGCGCCGCCTCCGCGATCGTCATCGACTGCCAGCCTCGGATGTCGAGCAGCCCGCGGGTGTCGGGGTTGGGGTTGTGCCGCCCGCCGAAGAAGGCGCGCACCGAGTGCTGGGGGTCCATGATCTGCTCCGGCGTGCCCCAGCCCATGCTGGGTCGCTGCTGGAAGAGGCCCAGCGAGTCGAGGTGACCCCAGTCGAGATTGTGCAGCGCGGACTCCTGGGCGGCGGCCACCAGGGCGATCACGATGCCGCGGTCGGGCACGCCGAGCTGGCGGCCGATCCGGACGATGGTGGCCGCGTTGCCGCGCATGGTGTCCGAGAGGGCGACGATGGAGCTGGGCGAGGCCGGCTCGACGGCCCCGCTGTCCTGCTGCGCCGCGGGCGTCTCGATCGGGAGCACGATGCTCTGCCCCGGGAAGATGATGCTGTCCCTCCCCAGGCCGTTCGCGAGCAGGACGGCGTCGGTGTCGATCCCGTGAGCCGCCGCGATGCCGCTGATCGTGTCGCCCGCGACGATCGTGTACCGGGAGAGCGGGGTGTCGACGTACACGGGCGCGGTGGACGCGGTGTTGAGGCTGAGCACCTGGCCCGGGAAGATGAGCGACTTCCAGCTGAGCCCGTTGAGGGCGAGCACGGAGGCGGTGGAGAGTCCGAAGCGGGCCGCGATGTCGCTCACGGTGTCGCCCTCGACGACGGTGTACTCGCGGGGGGCCAGACTCTGCGCAGGTCCCGTGGCGGCGAGCGCGATCGTCCGGGCGTCGGCGGAGTGCTCGACGGAGGCCGGGACGACCTCGACGTCGGGCACGGCGGGCCGGGTGAGCTTGTTCTTGGCGGGGCGCTTGGTCGTCGCCTCGGCCGGCGATGCTCCGACTCCGAGGGTGAGGGTGCCGGCCAGCACCATGGGCAGCGCCGTGAGGAGCCTGCCTCGCGCGGCGGACGGCCGCCGTCCGCCTCTGAGCCGATCGAGCGCCGTCGTCATCGTTTCCCCATCCCTGGTCTTTTTCTTGCGCCCCTTTTTCCCCCGAGGCGCTGAAAACGCTGTCATATGAGGAGACCGGAGTCAATCAGAGTTATCAATGTGAAACCGATTTATCCGACGCAAACAAAAGGCGAGCGAAAAGCTCGTACTCGCGACGCCAATTCCCCCCAATAGAGGGGACGGGTGGCGGGAGCAGGGAGGACGGCACGCCGGGAGGAGGGTCGTGCGCGCGGGGATGCCGGGGTGGCATCCTAGGTGCGTGGCTGCGCCCGACGTGAACGAGTGGCTGACGATCCCCGACCTGGCCGAGCGGTTCGGGTTGCCCCTGGGGAAGGTCCGCCGTCTCCTCGAGGATCGCTACCTGGTCGCGATCCGCGTGGACGGCGTCCTGAAGGTCCCCGCCGAGTTCATCGAGGGGAGCCATCCCCTTCATGACCTGCGCGGGACGCTCATCCTCCTCGGCGACAACGGCTATACCGACGAGGAGGCCGTCGAGTGGCTGCTCGGCACCGACGAGGTGCTCGGGGCGCGGCCCATCGACGCTCTTCGCGCCGGCCGCAAGGCCGAGGTCCGCCGGGTCGCGCAGGCCCTCGCCTTCTGAGCTCCTCCCCACCTGCCGCGGACGCTCTCCGTCGCGTCCGCGCGCGTCTCGGCGCGCGTCAGCTCGTGCGCTGAGTGAGGGGGCCGACGAGCGCGGCCAGCCCCTCCCGGTACGCCACCGGAGCGGCGGCGAGCGCGGCGCGTGCGCGGGACGCGTTGTCCTCGATCATCTCCTCGACGCGGTCGACGGCCCCGCTCTCGCGGATGGTGCGCTGCAGGAGCGCGACCTGGTCGGGGGAGAGGTCCGGGTCGCCGAGGAGCTCGTCGAGCAGTCGACGCGATCCCGACGGCATGAGCGAGCGGGCGATCGCGATGAGCACGGTCCGCTTGCCCTCGGCGAGGTCGTCCCCGGCGGGCTTCCCGGTCACGGCCGGGTCGCCGAAGACCCCGAGGAGATCGTCCCGCAGCTGGAAGGCGACGCCGAGCGGGACGCCGAAGTCGCGCAGGGCCGCGATCTCGTCGTCCCCGGCGCCGCCCATCCGGGCGCCGATGACGATCGGGGCCTCGACCGAGTACTTCGCGGACTTGTAGAGGATGACCCGCTGGGCGCGGAGCAGGGCGTCGTCCTCGGGGACCACCCGCCAGGCGCGCTCCTCGACGAGGTCCAGGTACTGTCCGGCGGTCACATCGAGCCGCATCCGCTCGAACTCGGTTCGCGCGGATCGGGCCGACGCCTCGTCGACCCCCCGCAGTCCCTCGGTCAGGAGGTCGTCGCTCCAGCTCTGCAGCATGTCCCCGAGCAGCACCGCTCCCGCCTGGCCGAAGGAGGCGGGGTCGCCGGCGTAGCCCCTCTCGGAGTGCAGCTTCTCGAAGCGCCGGTGAGCGGATGGGCCGCCCCGGCGGGTGTCCGATCGGTCGATGATGTCGTCGTGCACGAGGGCCGCGGCGTGGAACAGCTCGAGGGCTCCGGCGACCGCGACGACCCCCTCGACGGCCCCCAGGGACGCGGCTCTCGGGTCCGCGGTGACGGCGCGCCACCCCTCCCAGCAGAAGAGGGCGCGGAAGCGCTTCCCGCCTCTGAGAAATTGCCGCGAGAACTCCGCGAACGGGGCCGCCTCCTCCGCGATGGTCGCGAGAATGGAGGCACGCTCATCAACCAGCCGATCGAGCCTCATTTGGACGAGATCGACCAGACGAGCCCCCTGTGTCACATCGCCTAGCCTAGCTACCGGCGTACGGTTATCATTTGCCCTACCACGGGCCCGGCCCGAACAACGAGCCGAGGTGAGGAGAAGGAAATGCCGCTCTCGGAGCAAGAACAGCGCCTCCTCGACGAGATGGAACGCAGCCTCTATCAGAACGACGCCGACTTCGTCGCGACCGTCGGCGGGAGCAGAGGCCGGCTCAACTACACGGCCCTCGTGGCCGGTGTCCTCGTCGCAGTGCTCGGTGTCGCCGTACTGGTGTCTGGCGTGGTCCTACGCCAGCCGCTGATCGGTGTCGGCGGCTTCGTGCTGATGTTCGCGGGGGTCCTCCTCGCCGTCGGCTCGCCCCGCCGCAGCTCCTCCATGCCCTCGCCCTCCAGCCCGACCAGCGCCGGCCGCGGCTCCCGCTCCTCGTTCATGGATCGCATGAACGCCCGCTGGGACCGCCGCCAGGACGGCATGGGCCGCTAGACCTCCCTCCAGGGAACGAAGAAGCCGACCTTCGGGTCGGCTTTTTTCGTGCCCGCGGGAAGTGGGGTGGGGGAAGGCGCTCGGTGCCTCGCCGTGCGCTCGGATCCGTCCGCGCTCCCATCCTTCCGCTGTTCCCGAGATCGGTCGCCCCTCCTCCCTCCACGGCCCTCCCCGCGCTCCACTTTCCTCCCCGGCGACCTCCACTTCCCTCCCCGCCGCGCGCACCGTGCCCCTGAGCGGCGGCAGCAGGGCCTCCGGCACCCGCCGAAGCCGGCCGATCGCCGTCACTCGACGCCCTCCGCGGCGTCTTCCCCTCCACCTCTCTCCCCGCCGTGACTTCCGCGTATTTCCGCGGCGAGGAGCACCTGGCAACTCGCCGTGAAGGGTCCTCCACCCCCGTTCGGGGATTGGTGAGGGGAGGGGAGTGGAGTAAAGTGGAGGGAACTGGATCGGACGGGAAGGGTGGTGGCAATGCCGTGTTCCTCGGCACCTACACGCCCAAGCTCGACGAGAAGGGGCGGATCATCCTCCCGGCCAAGTTCTGGGACGAGCTCGCGGGCGGCGTCGTGCTGACCCGGGGCCAGGAGCGCTGCATCTACGTCTTCAGCAATCGCGAGTTCGAGGAGGTGGTAGGCCGCATCCGGCAGGCTCCCGTCACGAGCAAGCAGGCGCGCGACTACGTGCGTCTCCTGCTCTCGGGCGCGCACGCGGAGACGCCGGACAAGCAGCACCGGGTGACGATCCCGTCGACCCTGCGCGGCTGGGCCGGTCTCGACCGCGACCTGGTGGTGATCGGGGCGGGCAGCCGTGCCGAGATCTGGGATGCCGAGGCATGGAACGCCTACGTGTCCGAGAACGAGGACGACTTCGCGAACACCGCGGAGGAGGTGATCCCGGGACTCTTCTAAGCCGCGAGCATCGCGGCTCAGCCCGCCGTGCGACTCCCAGCCGTCTTGTCTCCCTGGCACACTTCCCCGGTGCCAGGTCGACTCGGACGGATGGGGATCGGGCGGCGGGCCGGAACCGGCACATCATGGAAGAGAACGCCATCCACCAGCCGGTGCTGCTGGAGCGCAGCATCGAGCTTCTCGCACCTGCCCTCGACAAGGAGGGCGCCGTCGCGATCGACGGCACGCTCGGCATGGGCGGCCACTCGGAGGCCCTGCTCGAGCGCTTTCCCGGCCTTCGCCTGATCGGCATCGACCGCGACCAGGACGCCCTCGGCATCGCGGGCCGCCGCCTCGCCCGCTTCGGCGACCGCGCCGTCCTCGTCCACTCCGTCTACGACCGGATCGGCGAGATCGCCGACGAGCACGCGCCGGGCGGCGTCGACGCGATCCTCCTCGACCTCGGCGTCTCCTCCCTCCAGCTCGACCGCGAGGAGCGCGGGTTCTCCTACTCGAAGGACGCGCCGCTCGACATGCGGATGGACGCCACGTCGCCGCTGACGGCGGAGAAGGTCCTCGCCGAGTACTCCGAGGCGGAGCTCCGCCGCATCTTCTACGAGTACGGCGAGGAGAAGCTCGCCCCGCGGTACGCGAAGCGCATCGTCGAGGCCCGCGAGTCGGCGCCCCTGCGCCGGTCGAGCGAGCTCGTCGCCCTCATCACCGCGGCCACTCCGGCCGCGGTCCAGCGCGCCGGTCATCCGGCGAAGCGCGTGTTCCAGGCCCTGCGGATCGAGGTGAACGGGGAGCTCGCCGCACTCGAGCGCGCCCTCCCCGCCGCCCTCGACTCCCTCGTCGTCGGCGGGCGCATCGTCGTGCTCGCCTACCAGTCCCTCGAGGACCGGCTCGTCAAGCGGGAGTTCGCCCGCCGCTCGACGTCCACCGCCCCGGCCGGCCTGCCCGTCGAGCTGCCGGAGCACCGTCCCGAGTTCCGCCTCCTCGTCCGCGGCGCCGGCCGCGCGACCGAGGAGGAGATCGCCGCAAATCCTCGCGCGACACCCGTACGCCTGCGCGCGGCCGAGCGGCTCCGAGCCTCCGCCTCCGGGCGGAGCACCGCCACCCGAGACACCCGACAAGGAACACCATGAGCCTCGCCACCGCTGCACTCCGCCGTCCGGCCACGCCGGCCGGCCCGTCGCTCGAGCCGGCGCCGCACATCGAGCTCGTCCCGCCCGCAGCGGGCCGGCGCGCCCGCCCGCGCGTCCTCTACGCGGGCGTCGTCGTCGGGGGTCTCGGCGCCCTCATGCTGTCGCAGCTCCTGCTGAGCATCGCCCTGTCGGACGGCGCGTACACGATCGACGCTCTGCAGACCGAGCGCAAGGAGCAGGCCCGTGCCGTCCAGCAGCTCACCGAGGACCTCGGCCGGCTGTCCTCCCCGCAGAACCTCGCCGCCAATGCGGAGGCGCTCGGCATGGTGCAGAACACGAACCCGGTGTGGCTGCGGATGTCGGACGGCGCGGTGATCGGCACGCCGGCGCCCGCCGCGGGTGCGGGCGTGCTCGCCGCCTCCGGCTCGCAGGTCGCGAACGACCTGCTGACCGGTGTGCCCCTCGTCACGGTTCCCGCCGCGGGCGCCGAGGGCGCGCAGGCGCTCCCGGGCCAGCTCGGCGCGCCGGCTCCCGCAACGCCGGAGCAGGCTGCCGGGACGACCGCGCCCGCGGAGCTACCGTTGCTGGCGGCGCCCACCACGCGCTAGGCGGAACGAGAGGATCTTCGTGACGAGACGACGCTCCCGCCGCCGCATCGCGGCAAGCGCCCTCGCCCTCCTCGCCGTCCTCGCGGTGTTCCTCGTCCGCCTCATCGACATCCAGGTCGTCCACGCGGACTCGCTGAACGCCGAGGCCGAGGACAAGCGGTCGATCCCGCAGACGATCATGGGCGTCCGCGGCGACATCTACGACTCGACCGGCGTGCTCCTCGCGCAGAGCGTCCTCCGCTACGACATCACGGCGTCGCCGCGCACCGCGGTCAAGTCGGAGGTCACGCCGCAGCAGGCGGCCGAGCAGATCGCGCCCATCACCGGCCAGAAGCCGGAGGAGCTCGTGGCGGCGATCCAGAGCGCCGTCGAGAAGGACCCCGACTCGGACTTCGCGTACCTGTCGAAGGCCGTCGACGCGGCGGCCTTCGAGCAGATCCGGGACCTCGAGATCCCGTGGGTCTACTACCAGGCGAAGCCGGCCCGGGTGTACCCGAACGGCGCGGTGGCTGGCAACCTCGTCGGCTTCGTCGGCTCCGAGAACCAGGCACAGGCCGGGATTGAGCTCTCGGAGGACGAGTGCCTCGCCGGCGAGGACGGCAGCGAGGTCTACGAGCGCAGCGCGGACGGCGTGCGCATCCCCGGCAGCACGATCGTCACGCAGGAGGCCGTGAACGGCGACGACATCGTCCTCACCATCGACAGCGACCTCCAGTGGTTCACCCAGCAGACGCTCGCCACGTACGCCCAGCGGTGGGAGGCGGCGTGGGGCACCGTCGTGGTGCAGGAGGTCGAGACCGGCCGGCTCCTCGCGGTCGCCGACTATCCGACGGTCGATCCCAACAACGTGTCGGCCACCGCCGACGTCGACGTGTCGTCCCTCGGGTCCCGCGCGTTCACCGCGCCCTTCGAGCCGGGCTCGACGTTCAAGACGCTCACCGCGGCGTCCCTCCTGGACGCCGGCCTCGCCACGCCGAACAGCGAGGTCGTGGCGCCCTACCGGTTCACGACGCCCGAGGGTGCCGACGTCAACGACAGCACCCGGCACGAGACCTGGAACCTCACGCTGACCGGCGTCCTCAAGGAGTCCAGCAACACCGGTCTCGCCCAGCTCGGCCTGCTCATGACCCGCCAGCAGCGGTACGAGTACATGCAGCGGTTCGGGTTCGGCGCGCGCACCGAGGTCGGCTTCGGCGGCGAGGAGGGCGGCGACCTCAACGGCGGGCCCGACTCCTGGGATGCGCAGACCAACCTCACGACCATGTTCGGGCAGGGCCTCACGGTGACCGCGGTGCAGATGGCGAGCGCCTACCAGGCGATCGGCAACGAGGGCGTCCGGATGCCCGTGTCGCTCGTCCAGGGCTGCCGCGCTCCCGACGGGACGATCACCGACGCCCCGCCGACCGAGGGCACGCGCGTCATCTCGGAGCAGGCTGCGCGCCAGACCGTCGACATGCTCGAGAACGTCGCAGGCAAGGGCTGGCTCGCCAGCCAGATCGAGATCCCGGGCTACCGGCTCGCCACCAAGACCGGCACGGCCCAGCACGCGGACGGCTCCGGCGGCTACGCGTCGACCTACATCGTCTCGCTCGCCGGACTGGCCCCCGCCGACGACCCGAAGTACGTCGTCTCGGTGACCCTCGCCGACCCGGTTAAGATGAACACGTCGGGGGCCGCAGCGCCGGTGTTCCGCGAGATCATGACGCAGGTGCTCAAGCAGTACGCGGTCGTGCCGTCGGGGACGAGCTCGCCCGACCTGGCGACGAACTACTGACCCGCACTGCGGGGGCCCTGCGGGGCGCACAGAACGAAGGGACCGCAACCTGTCCTCGTCGCTCCGCCCTGAGCATCCCGTGCCGCGCTCGCTGGCACGGCTCGCCGAGGACTTCGCGCTCGAGACCCGCGGGGCGTTCGACGACGTCGAGGTCACCGGGGTCGCCGCGGATCCGGGCGACATCGAGGCGGGCGACCTCTTCGTCGACGTGGCCGGGCCCCGCGCCGCTGTGTCGACCGCCGAGCTGCGAGAGCGCGGCGCGGTCGCGCTCCTGACGGATCCGGCGGGAGCGGAGCGGGCCGGCGACGACCTGCCTGTGCTCGTCACCGCGGCGCCTCGGGAGGCCGTCGGCGACGTCGCCGCCTGGGTGTACCGGACCACCGAGCATCCGCCCCTGCTGTTCGCCGTCACCGGGACGACCGGCAAGACGAGCGTCGTGCACCTCCTGGACGCGCTCCTCGGCCAGCTCGGCGTCCCCACGGGGTTCAGCTCCACCGCGGAGCACAGGGCCGGCGACGACGCATCGCCCGCGGGTCAGGGCGAGCCGGACGCCGCGCAGCTGCACGCCCTCCTCGCGCGGATGCGGGAGAACGGAGTGCGGGCGGCGGCCATCGAGGTGTCGGCGCAGGCGCTCACGGACGGACGGGTCGCCGGGCTCGAGTTCGACGTGGTGGGCTTCACGAACCTCGCCGCCGACCAGCTCTCGGACTACCCCGACATGGAGGCCTACCTCGCGGCCAAGCAGAACCTCTTCGACCCGGATCGCGCCCGGCGCGGGGTCGTGGACGTGGACGGCGACTGGGGCAGGCGGGTGGCCGACGAGTCGCGCATCCCGGTCGCCAGCGTCGCCACCACCCCCGGTGTCGCCGACTGGACCGTCACGGTGGACGCCGAGGATCAGCTCGGCAGCGACTTCACCCTGGTGGGCCCCGGGGGCACGTCCATCTCCGCCCGGGTGCCGCTCGTCGGCCGCTTCATGGCGACGAACGCCGCCCTCGCGATCGTGATGCTCGTGGAGTCGGGCTTCGAGCTCGAGGCCATCGGGCACGCGATCCAGCAGGACGGCGGGATCCCGGTCACGGTCCCGGGACGAGCCGAGCGCGTGTCAGGGGAGGGGTCGCCGGCCGTCTACCTCGACGCCGCGGCCAGCGCAGGGGCGCTGCGCACCACCCTCCGGGCCCTGCGCGCGGCCACCCCGGGGCGGCTTCTCGCGGTCGTCCCCCTGGCGGAGGCCCCCGATCCGGCCGCCCTCGCCGAAGCCGCCGCCGAGGAGGCCGACGTCGTCGTCCTCACCGACTTCCCGCCGGGTTTCCCCCGGCCTTCCGCCGCCGAAGAGGCGGCCCGAGGAGCAGCGGGCACCGTCCTGCTGCACGAGATCCCGGACCCGCGGCAGGCGCTGCGGCTCGCGATCTCCCTCGCCGAACCCGGCGACTCCGTGCTCCGCGCGGGGCCCGAACACCAGCACCACCAGGAGACCTCCGACGTGAAACACGCCTACACCGCCCGGGACGACGCCCGGCTCGCCCTCCAGGAAGCCGGCTGGAGCGTCGCCTCGTGATCGCGCTCTCGCTCGCCGAGATCGCCTCCGCGGTCTCGGGACAGCTGCACGCGGGCGCGCCCGGCGCCTCCGGCGAGACGATCGTGAGCGGAGCCGTCGAGACGGACTCCCGCGAGATCGTGCCCGGCGGCATCTTCGTCGCGAAGCCGGGGGACGCGACCGACGGCCACCTGTTCGCGCCCTCCGCCGTGGAGCGGGGTGCCGCCCTGCTGATCGTCGAGCGGATCCTCGATCTGCCGGTGCCGCAGATCCTCGTCGAGGACTCCGTGGTCGCCCTCGGCGCGCTGGCGACGGAGGTCGTGCGCCGGGTGAAGGCCCGCGGCCGGCTCAAGATCGTCGCGGTGACCGGATCGAACGGGAAGACGACGACGAAGAACCTCCTCGCCGCCATCCTCGGACGGCGCGGCGAGACGGTCGCCGCTCGCGAGTCCTTCAACAACGCGGTCGGCGGGCCGCACACCATGCTGCGGGTCACCGAGACCACGGAGTTCCTCGTCGCCGAGATGGGCGCGAGCGGGCACGGGGAGATCGCCCGGCTCGTGCGCATGGCGCATCCGGACGTGGGGATCGTGCTCAAGGTCGGCCTCGCGCACGCCGGCGAGTTCGGCGGGATCGAGCGCACCGTCGAGGCGAAGTCGGAGATGGTGCGCGACCTCCTGCCCGAGGACGTCGCCGTCCTCAACGCGGACGACTTTCGCGTGGCGGGGATGGCCGAGCTCACCCGGGCGCGGGTGCTCTGGTTCGGCCTCGCCGGCGGCGACGTGCGAGCGGCGGACGTGCGGGTCGAGGCGACCGGCACGAGCTTCACGCTCCATCTCCCGGGGGAGGAGCCGCAGCCCGTGCGGTTCGCGGTCATCGGCGAGCACCACGTGATGAACGCGCTGGCCGCGGCGGCCGCGAGCTCCGCGCTCGGCGTCCCGGCCGGGGACATCGTCGCGGGACTCGAGAGCGTCACGCGCGCCGAGCGGTGGCGCATGGAGGTCCTGCCCGGTCAGGACGTGACGGTCATCAACGACGCCTACAACGCGAGCCCCGACTCGATGGCCGCCGCCCTCAAGACGCTCGCCCAGATCGCCCCGGGGCGCACGGTCGCCGTCCTCGGGCAGATGAGCGAGCTGGGGGAGTTCGCGGACGAGGAGCACGACCGGATCGGGCGCCTGGCCGTCCGGCTCAACATCGGTCAGCTCGTCGTCGTGGGCCCGGGCGCCCGCCGCATCCACCTCGCGGCGGGTCTTGAGGGCTCGTGGGACGGCGAGAGCGTCTACGTGGACGACCTCGACGGCGCCGAGGAGCTCGTCGCCGGACTGCTCCGACCGGGGGACACGGTGCTCGTGAAGTCGTCGAACTCGGCGCGGCTCCGGTTCCTGGGCGACCGGCTGGGAGAATTGGTCTCGTGCAGGCGCTTCTGACTGCGGGGGCGGTCTCCCTCGCCTTCTCGCTGTTCCTGACCCCTCTCTTCATCCGGCTCTTCCGGCGCCTGCAGTGGGGACAGTTCATCCGGGACGACGGTCCCGTCACCCACCATGCGAAGCGCGGCACCCCGACCATGGGCGGTCTCGTCGTCATCGCGGCGACCCTGATCGGCTACTTCGTCGGGATCCTCTCCGCCGGCGAGCCGATCCAGATCAGCGCCCTGCTGGTGCTGTTCATGTTCGTGGGGCTCGGCGCGGTCGGCTTCCTGGACGACTACCTCAAGACCCGGAACCAGCGCAGCCTCGGTCTCGGCGGCTGGGCGAAGATCCTCGGCCAGGTCATCGTCTCGGTGGCGTTCGCGCTGCTCGCCCTCCAGTTCCCGAACAACCACGGCCTGACGCCCGCGACCACCGCGGTGTCGCTGTTCCGCGACACCCGATTCGACTTCGTGCTCCTGTTCGGCGCGATCGGCGGGATCATCGTCTACGTCGTCTGGGTCTCGCTCATCGTCGCGAGCACCTCGAACGGCGTGAACGTCGCGGACGGGCTGGACGGTCTCGCCACCGGGTCCTCGATCTTCGCGATCGGGGCGTACATCATCATCGGGTTCTGGCAGAACAACCAGTACGCGTTCGCCGTGGGCCTCGATCCCGACGTGGCGTACAAGGCGTACTACGTGCGCGATCCGCTGGACCTCGCCATCGTCGCCACGGCGATCGTCGGCGCCCTCGTCGGGTTCCTCTGGTACAACACCTCGCCGGCGCAGATCTTCCTCGGAGACACCGGCTCGCTCGCGATCGGCGGCGCCCTCGCGGCGCTCGGCGTGCTCAGCCGCACCGAGCTGCTGCTGGTCCTCATCGGCGGCCTGTTCGTCATCGTGGCCGGCTCGGTGATCCTGCAGCGCGCCTACTTCAAGATCACGCATGGCAAGCGGATCTTCCTCATGAGCCCGCTGCACCACCACTTCGAGCTGAAGGGGTGGGCGGAGGTCACCGTGGTGGTCCGGTTCTGGATCATCGGCGGGCTCCTCGTGGCGGCCGGGGTCGGCGCCTTCTACCTCGAGTGGCTGTCCCGATGACGGACGCGATCACGGGGAAGGGGCTCGACGGTCTCACGAGCTGGCACGCCGACTGGCGGGGCCGCAAGGCACTCGTGCTCGGGCTCGGGGTCACCGGCTTCGCGGCAGCGGACACCCTGATCGAGCTCGGCGTCTCGGTGCTGGTGGTCGCCGACCGGGCCCCGGCCGACAAGGCGGAGCTGCTGGACGTCCTCGGCGGCCGCCTCGTCGAGGGCGGCGACCCGGCCGCCCAGACCCGGGCCCTCGCCGAGTTCGCGCCCGACTTCGTCGTGGTGTCTCCGGGGTACCACCCGGATCACCCGCTGCTCGCCGCGGCCGCGCAGTCCGGCATCCCGATCTGGGGCGACATCGACCTCGCCTGGCGGGTCCGGGACAAGACCGGCACCCCGGCCGAGTGGGTGACGATCACCGGGACGAACGGCAAGACGACCACGACCCGCCTCGTCACCGCCATGCTCCAGGCCGACGGGCGGCGTGCGATGGCCTGCGGGAACATCGGCACGCCTGTCCTCGACGCCGTCCGCGACCCCACCGGGTTCGACGTGCTGGTGGTGGAGCTCTCCAGCTACCAGCTGCACTGGATGGAGCTCGTGTCGCCGTGGGCGAGCGCGTGCCTCAACATCGCGGACGACCACCTCGACTGGCACGGCTCAGCCGCCGCGTACCGGACCGCGAAGGGGCGCGTCTACGAGCGCACCAAGGTCGCCTGCGTCTACAACCTCGACGACCCGGTGACCGAGGAGCTCGTGCGCGAGGCCGACGTCGTCGAGGGCGCCCGGGCCATCGGCTTCGGCCTCGGCGTCCCCGGCCCGAGCGACCTCGGGATCGTCGACGGCATCCTCTGCGACCGCGCGTTCCTCGAGGAGCGCCGCACGAGCGCGCTCGAGCTCACGACCGTCGAGGAGCTCCACGCGGCGGGCCTGTCCGCACCGCACGTCGTCGCGAACGTCCTGGCCGCCGCGGCGCTCGCCCGCTCCCTCGACGTTCCGCCCGCCGTCATCCGCGACGCCCTCCGGTCCTTCCGGCTCGACCCGCATCGGATCGAGGTCGTGGCCGAGGCGGACGGCGTCCGCTGGGTCGACGACTCCAAGGCGACCAACCCGCATGCCGCCGACGCCTCCCTCGGCGCCTTCCCCTCGGTGGTCTGGATCGTCGGCGGCCTGCTGAAGGGCGTCGACATCGGCGGGCTCATCGAGCGCCGCGTGGACCGGCTGCGCGCCGCCATCGTCATCGGCGCCGACCGCGCCCCCGTCCTCGACGCGTTCGCGCGACACGCCCCGGGGGTGCCCGTCCACCCCGTCGAGGAGCGGAAGACTGAAGAGGTCATGACGGTGGCCGCGCGCCTCGCCGCCGCGGCCGCCCACCCCGGCGACGTGGTGCTCCTGGCCCCGGCTGCGGCGTCGATGGACCAGTTCGACGACTACGCCCACCGCGGCCGCTCGTTCGCGGCGGCGGTCCGAGACCTGCTGGGAGGCGGCGACGATGACGAGGACCACCCTCCCGCCGGCTGAGCCCGCCGCACCGGGGAGCCCGTCCGCCGGCATGGCCGCCCGGATCCGGCTCGGCCGGGCGTTCTCGGCCGAGTCCGGCAGCTACTTCCTTCTGCTCGGGACCACGGTGTTCCTCGTCGCCTTCGGCCTCGTGATGGTGCTCTCGTCGTCCTCGATCGAGTCGTTCGTCGACGACCGGAACCCCTTCTCCGCCTTCCTCACGCAGGGCGGCTGGGCGGTGATCGGACTGCCGGTCATGCTGATCCTGTCGCGCGCCCCGCTGCGCTTCTGGCAGCGGATCACGGTGCCGGTGCTCTTCGCCGCCGTGGTGCTGCAGCTGCTCGTCTTCACTCCGCTCGGCTACGGGTACGGCGGCAACCGCAACTGGCTCGACCTCGGCTTCGTCAACATCCAGCCGTCGGAGCTCGCCAAGCTCGCGCTCGTCCTCTGGCTGGGCCAGGTGGTGTCCACGCGCCACCACCTGCTCGACGACGGCAAGCGCCTGTTCGGGCTCGTCGTGCCGGTCGCGACGGTGCTGATCGGGCTCGTCCTGGTCGGCCGCGACCTCGGGACCGTCATCGTGATGGCGTCCATCGTCTTCGGCGCCCTGTTCTTCGCCGGCGTGCGGCTGCGCTACCTGGCACTCGCCGGCGCCGTCGCCGCGGTGGCGGGGATCCTCGTGTCGCGCATGAGCGCGTCGCGCGTGGACCGCATCAACGCGTGGCTGAGCGGATGCGAGACCGACTACCTCGACACCTGCTGGCAGATCAAGCACGGCACGTGGGCCCTCGCCGCCGGGGGCGTGTTCGGCGTCGGGCTCGGCAACTCGAAGGCGAAGTGGTCCTGGCTGCCGGAGGCGGACAACGACTTCATCTTCGCCGTCATCGGCGAGGAGCTCGGCCTCCTCGGCGCCGTCGTCGTGCTCCTGCTGTTCGTCGTGCTCGGCTTCGCGTTCATCCGGATCCTCAACACGGCCCCCGACCGGTTCTCGCGAACCGTGACGAGCGCCATCATGGTGTGGGTGCTCGTCCAGGCCTTCGTGAACATCGCCGTGATCCTCGGCGTCCTGCCGGTCCTCGGGGTCCCGCTCCCGCTCATCTCGTCCGGCGGCTCCTCGCTCATCACGACACTGGTCGCGATCGGCGTCGTGCTGTCGGTCGCGCGCGCGTCCACGTCGCCGTCGCTCGACGACGCGCCGCCGCCCGTCCGGCCCTCGCGCCGTCCCGGACGGAACGTGGTCGCGTGACCTCCTGGCTGCTCGCCGGCGGAGGCACCGCCGGTCACGTGAACCCTCTGCTCGCCGTCGCCGACGCCATCCGGCGCCGCCGGCCCGAGGACTCCGTCGCCGTGCTCGGCACGGCCGAGGGCCTCGAGGCGCGCCTGGTCCCCGCGCGCGGCTACGAGCTCATCACCATCCCGCGGCTGCCGTTCCCGCGTCGGCCGAATCGCGCCGCGCTGTCCTTCGGGCCCGCCTTCGCGCGCACGGTGAGCGGCATCGCCGAGACTCTCCGGGAGCGCGGCATCGACGGCGTCGTCGGCTTCGGCGGCTACGCGGCCGCTCCCGCCTACCTCGCCGCGCGCCGCGCCCGCGTCGACCTCGCGCTGCACGAGGCGAACGCGAAGCCCGGGATGGCGAACCGCCTCGGCGCGCGGCTCACGGAAGCGGTCGGCGTCGCCTTCGCCGGCACGCCCCTGCCGCATGCCACCGTGGTCGGGATGCCGCTGCGCCGCGAGATCGAGACGCTCGACCGGCAGGCGTCGCGCCCCCAGGCCCTCGAGCTCTTCGGCCTCGACCCCGACCGTCCGGTGCTGCTCGTGACAGGGGGCTCGCTCGGTGCGCGGCGGATCAACGGCACCGTGCACGCCGCCGCTCCGGCGATCCTCGAGGCGGGCTGGTCCATCCTGCACATCGTGGGCGGCCGGTCCGAGGTCGAGGACCCGAAGCTGCCTGGGTACCGGATGCTGGAGTACTGCGACCGGATGGACCTCGCCCTCGCGGCCGCGGACTTCGCGGTCTCCCGGGCGGGAGCCGCCACGGTGAGCGAGCTCGCGGCCCTCGGGATCCCGGCCGTCTACGTTCCGTACCCGGTGGGCAACGGCGAGCAGCGCTTCAACGCGCGGGGCCTCGTGGACGCCGGCGGCGGCATCCTCGTCGACGACGCGGAGTTCCAGCCGGCATTCGTCCAGTCCACCGTGCTGCCGCTGCTCCGCGACCCCGAACGCCGGCAGGCGATGGCCGCCGCGGCCGCCCGCACCGGTGTGCGCGACGGGGCCGACCGGATGGTGGACCTGCTCCTCGCAACGCGGTAGCCCCTTCCCGGACGCCCCCACCCGACGACGTACCCTGGAGACCGTGCCGATCAAGCCTGACCTCTCGCTGCCTCTCCCCGACGAGCTGGGGGCCGTGCACTTCGTCGGCATCGGCGGCTCGGGGATGAGCGGGATCGCCCACCTGTTCCTCAAGGCGGGACACCGCGTGTCCGGGTCCGACCGGAGCGAGGGGCCCTATCTGCCCGCCCTCCGCGAGGCGGGCGCCCGCATCACGGTCGGCCATGCCGCGGAGAACGTCGGCGACGCCGACGCCCTCGTCGTCACGAGCGCCCTGTGGCAGGACAACCCCGAGTACGTGCACGCGCTCGAGCACGGGATCCCGGTCCTGCACCGCTCGCAGGCCCTCGCCTTCCTCACCCGCGGCAAGCGCGTCGTCTCGGTCGCCGGCGCGCACGGCAAGACGACCTCGACCGGCATGATCGTCACCGCCCTCCTCCACCTCGGCGCCGATCCCAGCTACGTCAACGGGGGAGTCATCTCCTCGCTGGGGCGCAGCTCGGCGGCGGGATCCGGCGACCTGTTCGTGCTCGAGGCCGACGAGTCCGACGGATCCTTCCTGCTCTACGACACTGCGGTCGCCCTCATCACCAACGTGGACGCGGATCACCTCGACCACTACGGCAGCTCCGAGGCGTTCGACGCCGCCTTCGCTGAGTTCGCCTCGGGCGCGTCCGAGTTCGTCGCCATCTCCGCCGACGACCCCGGCGCGCGGCGGGTCGCCGCCCTCGTGCCGGGCACCCGGACCGTCTCCTTCGGCGAGAGCGCCGGAGCCGACGTCCGCATCTCGCGGATCCGCACCGACGGGCCGGCCGAGGCCGTCCTCACCTGGCAGGGGCGGGACTACGACCTCCGGCTCCAGGTGCACGGCCGGCACAACGCGGTGAACGCCGCGGGCGCGTTCGCGGTCCTCACCGGTCTCGGCTTCGAGCCGGCCGCCGTCGCCGAGGCGCTCGGGCAGTTCGGCGGCACGAAGCGGCGGTTCGAGCTGAAGGGCACCGTCCGCGGCGTACGGGTCTACGACGACTACGCCCACCACCCCTCCGAGGTGGCCGCGGCCCTGGCCGCGGCTCGCACGGCCGTCGGGGAGGGGCGGCTCATCGCGATCCACCAGCCGCACCTCTACAGCCGCACGCGGCTGATGGCGCCGCAGTTCGCGCAGGCGTACGAGCGGCTCGCCGACTACACGGTCGTCCTCGACGTCGACGGCGCCCGGGAGGACCCGGTTCCCGGGGTCACCGGTGCGCTCGTCCAGGAGGCCTTCGCGGACCAGAGCAAGGTGGCGTACCTCCCGGACTGGGACGAGGCCGCCTCCCGCGTCGCGGACATCGCCCGGGAGGGCGACATCGTGATGACCCTCAGCTGCGGCGACGTCTACCGGATCATCCCGCAGGTGCTCGAGTCCCTCTCGGCCCAGGCGAACGTCGGGTGAAGCGGCCCGTCGGGTTCGACGCCGCTCCCTCCCGTCCCGAGACCTCCGGCGCGTCCGCCCCGCCCCGCGCTCCGCGCGCGACCGAGGCAGGGGACGTCCGCTCGGCGTCCCGCCTGCTCCGCCAGGCCTCGCGGGAGCGGAAGCGCGCGGAGCGCGCCGAGGTGCGCCGGTTCACCCGGCACACCCGCCGCCGCCGCATCTCCGTCCTGGTCGGCCTGGCCGTGGTCGCGGCCCTCGCGGGTCTGGTCCTGCTCGGGACCTTCTCCCCGCTCTTCGCGCTGCGCACCATCGAGGTCCAGGGCGCCTCGCGGGTCGATGCCGCCGAGGTGGTCGAGGCGGTCTCCGGCGAGCTCGGCAAGCCGCTGCCCATGGTGAGCGAGGAGGCGATCCGCTCCGCCCTCGGCGAGTTCACGCTCATCGAGAGCTACACGACGGAGAGCAGGCCCCCGGACACGCTCGTCGTTCGCATCGTGGAGCGGACTCCCGTGGCTCTCCTCGCCACGGCCCGGGGATTCGACCTCGTCGACTCGGCCGGCGTCACCCTCCAGTCCTCCGCGACGCGCATCGAGGGGTTCCCGGTCGTCGACCTGCAGGGCACGACCGTCGACGACGTCCCGTTCACCGCCGCCGCCGAGGTGCTCGTCGCCCTGCCGGCGGAGCTCCGCGCCCAGGTCGACACGATCTCGGCGCGGACCACGGACGACGTCTCCCTCGTGCTCACCGGCGGTCAGCGGGTGGTGTGGGGGAGCGCGGACGACTCGGTGCGGAAGGCCCAGCACCTCACCGCGCTGCTGCTTCAGGAGCCGACCACGGTCACCGAGTACGACGTCTCCTCGCCCGGAGTGGGAATCATCCGCTGAGGCTGACGACACGCGGCGGGCCTCCGGGACGACCGGACCCGGGCGCGTACCGTCGAGGACAAGAAATGCTTCACCAAGCAGGACTTTAACCCTCAAGAACAACTTTAGCCATACCCATACCCGACGGAGGCCGTAGTGACCAACAACCAGAACTACCTGGCAGTGATCAAGGTCGTCGGCGTCGGTGGGGGCGGCGTCAACGCGGTGAACAGGATGATCGAGCTCGGCCTGCGGGGAGTCGAGTTCGTCGCCATCAACACGGACGCGCAGGCCCTTCTGCTGAGCGACGCCGATGTCAAGCTCGATGTGGGCCGCGAGCTCACTCGAGGCCTCGGAGCCGGAGCCGACCCCGAGGTCGGACGCCGGGCTGCCGAGGACCACGCGGAGGAGATCGAGGAGGCCCTGGCCGGGGCCGACATGGTCTTCGTCACGGCCGGTGAGGGCGGCGGGACCGGGACCGGCGGCGCGCCGGTCGTCGCCCGCATCGCCAAGTCCATCGGCGCCCTCACGATCGGTGTCGTCACGAAGCCGTTCAGCTTCGAGGGCAAGCGCCGGCAGCAGCAGGCCGAGCGCGGCGTCGAGGCCCTGAAGAACGAGGTCGACACCCTCATCGTCGTGCCGAACGACCGGCTGCTGGAGATCAGCGACCGCGGCATCAGCATCATGGAGGCGTTCCAGACGGCCGACCAGGTGCTCCTCGCCGGTGTCCAGGGCATCACCGACCTGATCACCACCCCGGGCCTCATCAACCTCGACTTCGCGGACGTCAAGAGCGTCATGCAGGGGGCGGGATCGGCGCTCATGGGCATCGGCTCCGCACGGGGCGCGGACCGGGCGATCAAGGCGGCCGAGCTGGCCGTCGCGTCGCCGCTGCTCGAGGCGAGCATCGACGGGGCCCACGGCGTCCTGCTGTCCATCCAGGGCGGCTCGAACCTCGGCATCTTCGAGATCAACGACGCGGCGAAGCTCGTCCAGGAGGCGGTGCACCCGGAGGCGAACATCATCTTCGGCGCCGTCATCGACGACACCCTCGGCGACGAGGTCCGGGTCACGGTCATCGCGGCCGGATTCGACGGCGGCGAGCCGAACCCGAAGCACGAGGTGCGCCGGGGCGGCTACTCCGAGCCGGTCCACACGCCGGCAGCGGTCGCCGTGGCCGCGGGCTTCCCGAGCGTGGCCGAGGGCGCGACCGGGTCGCAGGAGTGGCAGGCCGTCGCCGATGTGACGACCCTCACCCAGACGACGGACCTCGACCACGGGTACGACGAGGACGACGACGACCTGGACATCCCCGACTTCCTGAAGTGACGTCCGAACTGGGCGACCGCCTCGCCGCCGTCCGCAGCCGCATCGCGGAGGCGGCGGTGCGGAGCGGCCGCCCGGCTTCGGCCATCACCACGATCGTCGTCACGAAGTTCCAGCCGATCGAGCTCGTGCGCGAGCTGCGCGAGCTCGGGGTCCGGGACTTCGGCGAGAACCGCCACCAGGAGGCGCGCGAGAAGGCCGCGCTCCTGCCGGACGTGCGCTGGCACTTCGTCGGGCAGCTCCAGGGGAAGAAGGCCCGGCAGGTGCGCGCGTACGCCTCCGTCATCCACTCGGTGGACCGGCTCCCGCTCGTGCAGGCGCTCGACCTTCCCGGCGATCCGGTCGACGTCTTCCTGCAGATCAACCTCACCGACGACCCCGAGCGCGGGGGAGCGGCGCCGAACGACGCCCCCGCCCTCGCCGAGGCGATCGCCGCGGCGCCCGGCCTCTCCCTCCTCGGGGTGATGGCCGTCGCTCCGCTCGGCGAGGAGCCGCGGCGCGCCTTCTCCCGCCTCCGCGGGATCGCCGACACGGTGCGCGCCGTGAGCCCGGACGCGACCGCGATCTCCGCCGGCATGTCCGGCGACTTCGAGGACGCGATCGCCGAGGGAGCGACACACCTTCGCATCGGCACCGCAATCACGGGCTCCCGCCCGGCCCGCGCTTAATCTCGGACAGAAGCCACCCCGAAAGGTTCCTCATGTCGAATCCGATCCGCAACGCGATGGTCTACCTCGGCCTCGCCGACGAGCCCGAGGACTACGAGGCGCCCGCCGCGCCCGCCGCCCCCGCCCAGCAGCACCCCGCGCCCGCTCCCGCCGCGGTCCCCGCCAAGGCGACCGTCACGGCGCTCCCGCGGCGCTCCGCCGTTCGGGCTCCCGCGCCGAGCGAGATGAACGAGATCCTCACCGTGCACCCGCGCCAGTACAAGGACGCGCAGGCCATCGCGGAGAGCTTCCGCGAGGGCGTGCCGGTGATCATCAACCTGTCCCAGATGACGGAGGCGGACGCCCGGCGGCTCATCGACTTCGCGAGCGGCCTCTCCCAGGGCCTCTACGGCAAGATCGAGCGCGTCACCAACAAGGTGTTCCTGCTCTCGCCGGCGCACGTCGCCGTCTCCGGCGACACCACGACGGCGGACGAGACCCACGAGTCCTACACCCCGTGACCTTCCCGAACCCCCGGGTCCCAGCCTCGTCCTGAGTCCACAGTCCCGGAGCGCCGAGTCCCGGGCCGCACGAGCGGTCCGGGACTCCGCGTGTCCGGGGCCCGAGCGCGGCCTGGGAGAATGACGGCGTGAGCTTCAGCCCGCTGGCGATCGTCGGCCTCGTCCTCTACTTCGCGCTCCTCGTCTACTTCTTCATCATGTGGGCGCGGTTCGTCCTCGACCTGGTGCAGTCCGTCTCCCGCAGCTGGCGGCCCCGCGGCGCGGTCCTGGTGGTCGCCGAGGTGAGCTACACGGTGACCGACCCGCCGATCCGCTTCTTCCGCCGGATCATCCCGCCGCTGCGCATCGGGCCCGTCGCGCTGGACTTCGGCTGGAGCATCACGATGCTCCTCGTGCTCGTCGGGATGTACGTCGCCTCCAGCCTGTCGCGCTTCGGGTGACTCGCCGCGCCCGTTATCGTGGGATCTCCGAAACGATGTGACTCGTTCGGGTGATCCCGGCATCGCCCGCTAGCGTGGTCCTCGTCCTCCGAACACACCAAGAGTTTCTGAAGGTGGCACAGCATGGCCCTCACCCCCGAAGACGTCGTCAACAAGCGGTTCCAGCCGACCAAGTTCCGTGAGGGGTACGACCAGGACGAGGTCGACGACTTCCTCGACGAGGTGGTCGTCGAACTCCGCCGTCTCGGGCAGGAGAACGAGGACCTCCGCCAGCGGCTGATCGCCAGCGAGTCCCGCATCGCCGAGCTGCAGCGCAGCGGCGGCGGAGCGCCCGCGGCCGCCGCGGCCCCGGCCGAGCAGCCCGCACCGCAGCCGGCTCCTCAGCCTCAGCCGCAGCTGTCCTACCCGTCCGCCGCCGCCACCGTGGACGCCGCCTCGATCGACCCGTCGAACACCAACAACCTGCTGCAGCTGGCGCGCCGCCTCCACGAGGAGCACGTGCGCGAGGGCATCGAGAAGCGTGACGCGCTCATCGCCGAGGGTCACGCCACCGCCGCCCGCGTCGTCGCGGAGGCCGAGGCCAAGCAGCGCTCCCAGATCTCCTCCCTCGACCAGGAGCGCGCGCTCCTCGAGCACCGCATCGACGAGCTGCGCACGTTCGAGCGCGAGTACCGCCAGAAGCTCAAGGGCTACATCGAGGGCCAGCTGCGCGAGCTGGACGCGTCGGGCGGCGTGAACAGCACCGGCAGCTACGGGAACGTGGGCGCCGGGCAGCCGCAGGCGTTCCAGGCCTTTGGCGGCGTCTGACCGAACTGCAGGGGAGCCCGCCGGCGGCAGTGCCACCGGCGGGCCTTCCCCTGTTCGGGCCCGGCATCCCATCGATGTCCGGGCCCTGCTCGCGCTCGTGGCCGTCGCCGCGGTCGTGTACGCCGCGGACCAGCTCAGCAAGCTCTGGGTCGTCACGAACCTGACGCCCTTCGAGGAGGTGCCGGTCCTCGGCGAGCTCCTCCAGTTCGAGTTCGTCCGCAATCCCGGTGCCGCGTTCTCTCTCGCGACGGGCTACACCTGGGTCTTCGCGATCATCGCGGCCGCCGTCACGGTCTTCATCCTCTGGTTCTCGCACCGCATCCGGTCCCTCGGCTGGGCGGTGCTGTTCGGGCTGCTGCTCGGGGGCACGCTCGGGAACCTGACCGACCGCCTGTTCCGCGAGCCGGGCTTCGGCGTGGGACACGTCGTCGACTTCCTGTCCGTCTGGATGTTCCCCGCGATCTTCAACATCGCGGACGTCGCGATCGTGTCGAGCATGATCCTCTTCGTGCTCCTGACGCTCCGCGGGGTCGGTCTCGACGGATCCCGTGCCCCGACGCGCCGCTCGCGGCACGCCGACGACCCGCCGCCGCCCGCTGATGGCTGAGAGCCGCAGCCTTCCCGTCCCGGACGGGCTCGACGGCGAGCGGGTCGACGCGGCCCTGGCGAAGCTCCTCGGCTTCTCGCGCACCGCGGCGGCCGACATCGCGCGCGCGGGCGGCGTCCGCCTCGACGGGCGGACCCTCGACAAGTCCGACCGGCTCCAGGCCGGCGGGTGGCTCGAGGTCGAGTGGGAGGACCGCCGCCCGGTCGAGATCGAGCCCATCCCGGTGCCCGAGCTCGGCATCGTCCACGACGACGACGAGCTCGTCGTGGTCGACAAGCCGATCGGGGTCGCCGCGCACCCCTCGCCCGGCTGGCAGGGACCGACGGTCGTGGGCGCCCTCGCGGCGGCCGGCTACCGCATCAGCACGTCGGGCGCCGCCGAGCGCGCGGGGGTGGTGCACCGGCTCGACGCCGGCACGAGCGGCCTCATGGTGGTCGCCAAGAGCGAGCGGGCCTACACGGCCCTGAAGCGCGCGTTCAAGGAGCGCGAGGTCGACAAGATCTACCACGCGGTCGTCCAGGGGCACCCGGACCCCCTCACCGGCACCATCGACGCGCCGATCGGACGGCATCCGCGCTCCGACTGGAAGTTCGCGGTCACCGCCGAGGGGAAGCCGTCGGTCACGCACTACGAGACGATCGAGGCGTTCCCGTCGGCGTCGCTCCTCGAGGTGACCCTCGAGACGGGGCGGACGCACCAGATCCGCGTCCACATGGCGGCGCAGCGGCACCCGTGCGTCGGCGACACGATGTACGGCGCCGATCCCGTCCTGTCCGCCCGGCTCGGCCTCACCCGGCAATGGCTGCACGCGGTTCGGCTCGGCTTCCGGCATCCGGCGACGGGGGAGTGGGCCGAGTTCGAGAGCGCCTACCCCGAGGACCTCGACGCCGCCCTCACGGCCCTCCGCGGCTGACCCTGAGTCCCCCTACTTGCGCGGATCAGGAGACTCGACGCGGTTCAGGATGGACGCGCGTCTCCGCACGCCGATCAGGATGACACGCCGTGCGGGCCCACGGATCTCCTGATCCGCGCAGCTCCCAGAACCCCGCAGCACGGCCTCCTGATCCCCGCGAAGCCCCGGGGACCCCGCCGCACCCGGACCGGAGCGTCGCGCCGGGCGGTGTCGGCGGCCCTGCTTAGACTGCTTGCACCCCGCCGGCCGGTGCGTCTCCCCACCGCCACGGCCGCTCCCTCTTCCGTGACCTAGGAGGCACCCTTCGTGGCGTCCGCGACCGACTCCTTCGTCCACCTGCACGTGCACAGCGAGTACTCGATGCTCGACGGTGCGGCGCGCGTCAAGCCGCTCATCGACGCGGCGGTGGAGCAGGGGATGCCCGCGGTGGCGGTCACGGACCACGGCAACGTCTTCGGCGCGTACGACTTCTGGAAGACCGCGACGGCGGCCGGGATCAAGCCGATCATCGGCACGGAGGCGTACCTCACGCCCGGCACGCACCGCTCGGACAAGACGCGTGTCCGCTGGGGCAACGGCGGCGAGGACGACGTATCCGGCGCGGGCGCCTACACGCACATGACGCTCCTCTCGGCGACGACCGAGGGCATGCACAACCTCTTCCGCCTGTCCTCCAAGGCGTCCATCGAGGGCTACTACTTCAAGCCGCGGATGGATCGCGAACTGCTCTCCCAGTACGGCACCGGCCTCATCGCGACGACGGGATGCCCGAGCGGCGAGGTCCAGACCCGGCTCCGGCTCGGCCAGTACGAGGAGGCGCGCCAGGCGGCCGCCGACTTCCGGGACATCTTCGGCAAGGAGAACTTCTTCGCGGAGATCATGGACCACGGCCTCGGCATCGAGCGGCGCGTCATGGGCGACGTCATCCGGCTCGCCAAGGACCTCGGCCTCCCGCTCGTCGCCACGAACGACCTGCACTACACGCACGCCCATGACGCGACCAGTCACGCGGCGCTGCTGTGCGTGCAGTCCGGCACGACGCTCGACGACCCCAACCGGTTCAAGTTCGACGCCGACGAGTTCTACCTGAAGACGCCGGCGCAGATGCGGCAGCTGTTCCGCGACTATCCGGAGGCCTGCGACAACACGCTCCTCATCGCCGAGCGCTGCGACGTCCAGTTCAACCAGGACGCCAACTACATGCCGCGCTTCCCGGTGCCCGAGGGGGAGACCGAGGCGAGCTGGCTCGTGAAGGAGGTCGACAAGGGCCTCGCGTACCGTTACCCGGGCGGCGTGCCGGACGAGGTGCGCAAGCAGGCCGACTACGAGCTCGACGTGATCACGAAGATGGGGTTCCCGGGCTACTTCCTCGTCGTCGCCGACTTCATCAACTGGAGCAAGGACCACGGCATCCGGGTCGGCCCGGGCCGCGGCTCGGGCGCCGGCTCGATGGTGGCGTACGCCATGCGGATCACGGACCTCGATCCGCTCCGGCACGGCCTGATCTTCGAGCGCTTCCTCAACCCCGACCGCGTCTCCATGCCCGACTTCGATGTGGACTTCGACGAGCGCCGGCGCGGCGAGGTGATCAAGTACGTCACCGAGAAGTACGGCGACGACCGCGTCGCCCAGATCGTCACCTACGGCACGATCAAGGCCAAGCAGGCGCTGAAGGACTCGTCGCGCGTGCTCGGCTTCCCCTTCGGCATGGGGGAGAAGCTCACCAAGGCGATGCCGCCCGCGATCATGGGCAAGGACATCCCGCTCACCGGCATCCTCGACAAGAGCCACGAGCGGTACAAGGAGGCCGCCGACTTCCGGGCGGTGCTCGAGTCCGACCCCGATGCGAAGACGGTCTTCGACACGGCGCTCGGCCTCGAGAACCTGAAGCGGCAGTGGGGCGTGCACGCCGCCGGCGTCATCATGTCGAGCGAGCCCCTGCTCGACATCATCCCGATCATGCGCCGGGAGCAGGACGGCCAGATCGTCACGCAGTTCGACTACCCGGCCTGCGAGTCGCTCGGCCTGATCAAGATGGACTTCCTCGGGCTGAGGAACCTCACGATCATCGACGACGCCCTGGACAACATCGAGGCGAACCGGGCGCACCGGCCCGAGCTCGAGAAGCTGCCGCTCGAGGACGAGGCCACCTACGCCCTCCTCGCCCGCGGCGACACCCTGGGGGTGTTCCAGTTCGACGGCGGCCCCATGCGCGCCCTGCTCCGGCTCATGAAGCCGGACAACTTCGAGGACATCTCCGCGGTCGGCGCGCTCTACCGGCCGGGGCCGATGGGCGCCAACTCGCACACCAACTACGCGCTCCGGAAGAACGGGCTCCAGGAGATCGTCCCGATCCATCCCGAGCTCGCGGAGCCCCTGCAGGACATCCTCGGCACGACCTACGGCCTGATCGTGTACCAGGAGCAGGTCATGTCCATCGCCCAGAAGCTCGCCGGGTACTCGCTCGGCCAGGCGGACCTGCTCCGCCGCGCGATGGGCAAGAAGAAGAAGTCGGAGCTCGACAAGCAGTTCGAAGGCTTCAAGAAGGGCATGAACGACCGCGGCTACTCGGACGCCGCCGTGCAGACCCTGTGGGACATCCTGCTGCCCTTCTCGGACTACGCGTTCAACAAGGCGCACTCCGCCGCGTACGGCGTCCTCAGCTACTGGACCGCGTACCTTAAGGCGCACTACCCGGCCGAGTACATGGCCGCCCTGCTCACGAGCGTCGGGGACGCCCGGGACAAGCTCGCGGTCTACCTCAACGAGTGCCGCCGCATGAAGATCCGCGTCCTGCCCCCGGACGTCAACGAGTCCATCGGCTTCTTCGCGGCCGTCGGCGACGACATCCGCTTCGGACTCGGCGCGGTCCGCAACGTCGGCATGGCCGTCGTGGAGCAGATCATCGAGGCCCGCAACGAGAAGGGCCGCTTCACCTCCTTCCACGACTTCCTCCGCAAGGTCCCGATCGGCGTCGCGAACAAGCGGACGATCGAGTCCCTGATCAAGGCGGGCGCGTTCGACTCGCTCGGTGCGACCCGCCGTGCCCTCCTCGAGATCCACGAGGACGCGGTCGACGCCGCGGTGTCGATCAAGCGGAACGAGGCGAACGGGCAGATCGACCTGTTCGGCGGACTGTTCGAGTTCGAGACCGAGCCCGACCGGGTGCCGGACCGCCCGGAGTGGGCCAAGCGCGACAAGCTCGCGTTCGAGCGGGAGATGCTGGGGCTCTACGTCTCCGACCACCCGCTGGCCGGGCTCGAGCTGCAGCTCGCCAAGCACGCGAGCAGCAGCATCTCGGAGCTCCTCTCGAGCGAGTCCATCGCGGACGGGGAGACGGTCACGATCGCGGGCCTCGTCACCGAGGTGCAGCACCGGACGGCCCGGAACTCCGGCAACCAGTACGGCATGGTGCAGATCGAGGACTTCGGCGCGGAAATCACCGTCATGTTCATGGGCAAGGCGTACCAGGAGTTCGCGCCGGCCCTCGCCGCGGACAGCGTCGTGGTCGTCCGAGGGCGGGTCAGCCAGCGCGAGGACAGCCTCAACCTGCACGCCTACAGCCTGTTCACGCCCGACCTCGGCACGAGCCTCGGCGCCGGTCCGCTCGTGCTGACGATGCCGGATCACCGCGCGACGACCGACACGGTCCAGGCGCTCAACGACGTGCTGATCCGGCACAGCGGCGACACCGAGGTGCGCCTGCGCCTCGTGAAGGGCGAGACGGCCCGCGTCTTCGAGCTGCCGTTCCGCGTGGACGTCACGGCCGACTTCTACGGCGAGGTGAAGAGCCTTCTCGGGCCCGGCTGCCTCGGCTGACGCGGCAAGCCGGGCCGGTCCGGCGGATGCGGGCCGGAACTGCGGCCCGGATCGACCGGATCGGCCCGACTTGGGACGAGAAGGTCAGTCCAGGGGGCGCGGGGCGTGGTAGGCCCGCCCATGGTAGAGCAGCGGCGCGTCGTCGGGACCCAGCGCGCCCTCCTCGACGTGCACGACGACGACGGCGTTGCCCGCGACCGGAACCCGCTGCAGGATGCGCGCGGTCATCCAGGCGGTGACGTCATTGAGGATCGGCAGTCCGTGCGGACCCTCGTGCCAGTGGTCGCCGAGGAAGCGCTCGGCGGCCGGGCCGGACAGGCGCTCGGCCACCGGCCGGTTGCGCGAGCCGAGCATGTGGATCGCGACCCGGTCGGTCGTGTCCACCGCGTGCCACGCCGACGCGGTCCGCGCCATGTTGAACGTCGCGAGCGGGGGGACGGCGGCGAGGGACGCGAGCGAGGTGGCGGTGAACCCGACCGGGGTGCCGTCGGTGTCGCGGGCGGTGATCACGGCGACGCCCGCCGCATGACGGCGGAACGCCTGCTTGAAGGCCGTCAGATCGTCGGCCGTGAACCTCTCGTCCATCCTCGGGCTCCTCCCCGTCCGTCACCCTATTGGGTCCTCGACCCCGGCCCGGCAGGGCCGCCTCCGGCCCTCGCTAGACTTGCCGCGCCATGTTGCAGCTCGTCGATCTCCGCGGCCGCCGTCTCGTCCGATCCGAGCTCCTCGGCCTGGTGCCGCGTCCGGAGGTGGATCCCGTCCGCGCGGCAGGCGCGGCCGCGGAGCTCATCGACGCTGTCCGGGAGCGCGGCGAGGAGGCCCTCCTCGACCAGGCGGCCCGTTTCGACGGCGTCCGTCCCCCGGCGATCCGCGTGCCCGCCGACGAGATCGCGGAGGCGGTCGGCACCCTGCCCTACGCGGTGCGGGAGGCGCTGGAGACGGCGATCGCCCGCGTCCGCCGGGCGAGCGCGGCGCAGGTTCCCGCCGGGCACATCACCGTGCTCGAGGACGGGGCCGAGATTGAGCAGCGCTGGCAGCCGGTCGGGCGCGTGGGGCTCTACGTGCCGGGTGGCAAGGCGGTGTACCCGTCGAGCGTCGTCATGAACGTCGTGCCCGCCCAGGTCGCCGGGGTGGCCTCGCTCGCCGTCGCCTCGCCCGCCCAGGCCGCCTTCGGCGGCCGGGTGCACCCAACGATCCTGGGTGCCGCCGGACTCCTCGGCATCGAGGAGGTGTACGCGATGGGCGGCGCGGGCGCGATCGGCGCCCTCGCCTACGGCGTGCCCGAGCTGGGGCTCGAGCCGGTCGATGTCCTCACGGGCCCGGGCAACGTCTTCGTCGCCGCTGCCAAGCGGCTGGTGCAGGGCCGCGTGGGCATCGACTCCGAGGCGGGCCCGACCGAGATCCTCGTGATCGCCGACGGCTCCGCGGATCCCCGCCTGGTCGCCGCCGACCTCATCAGCCAGGCGGAGCACGACGAGCTCGCCGCCGCCCTTCTCGTGACCGACTCGGCCGAGCTCGCCGACGCGGTCGCCGAGCGCCTCCCCGGCATGGTCGCGTCCACGGCGGCCTCCGACCGGGTGCGCACCGCGCTCACCGGCCGGCAGTCCGCGGTCGTCCTCGTCGACGACCTCCCGGCTGCCGCCGCCTTCAGCAACGCGTACGCGCCGGAGCACCTGGAGATCCTCACGGCTCAGCCCGAGGAGGTGCTGCCGGCGATCACCGACGCCGGCGTGGTCTTCGTCGGCCCTGCCGCCCCGGTCAGCCTCGGCGACTACCTCGCCGGGTCCAACCACGTCCTGCCCACCGGGGGGACCGCCCGCTTCTCCTCGGGCCTCGGAGCGTACACCTTCCTGCGCCCGCAGCAGATCGTGCGCTACTCGCTCGAGGCGCTGTCCCGCTCGGCGAAGCGGATCGTCGCCCTCGCCGAGGAGGAGGGGCTCCCCGCCCACGGGGAGGCGGTCACCGCCCGCTTCCCCTCGCCGAGCGCGGGCGAGGACTAACCCGGCACGCCGTCCAGGTCGCGTCGGTACTCTGGTCGCACCATGCACTGCCCGTTCTGCCGCCACCACGACACGAAGGTCGTCGACTCCCGCGTGAGCGACGACGGCCTCAGCATCCGCCGCCGGCGGCAGTGCCCGGAGTGCGGACGCCGGTTCAGCACGACGGAGACCGCGAGCCTCAACGTCATCAAGCGGAACGGCGTGCTCGAGCCGTTCAGCCGCGAGAAGGTGATGTCCGGCGTGCGGAAGGCCTGCCAGGGCCGCCCGGTCACCGACACCGACCTCGCCGTGCTCGCGCAGAAGGTGGAGGAGACGATCCGGGCCACCGGCGCGTCGCAGGTCGAGGCGAACGACATCGGCCTCGCCATCCTGTCGCCCCTGCGGGAGCTGGACGAGGTCGCATACCTCCGCTTCGCGAGCGTCTACCAGAACTTCGAGTCGCTCGACGACTTCGAGACCGCCATCACGCTCCTCCGCGTGGAGAACGGGCAGGCCCAGGAGCGCGCCGAGCCGAGCGCGTAAGCCCGTCAACCCCTTCCGCCCCCGTTCGGGGCCGTCTGGGATGGAAGTCAGTCCCGAAGGGACTGAGCAGTCCACCCAAGGAAGGCAGAACATGAGCGAACCGGACACCGTCCAGGCACCCCCCGGGACCGAGCAGGAGATGAAGGCCGACCACGGCGAGCAGAGCTATGTGGGACACGGCCGGCTCGAGGGCAAGGCGGCCGTCATCACCGGCGCGGACAGCGGCATCGGCAAGGCCGTCGCGATCGCGTACGCCCGCGAGGGGGCCGACGTGCTGATCAGCTACCTCAACGAGGACGAGGACGCGAAGGACACCGCCAAGTGGGTGGAGGAGGCCGGCCGCAAGGCGGTCCTCGTGCCGGGCGACCTGTCCGACCCCGCGCACTGCCGGTCGATCATCGAGACCGCTGTCCGCGAATTCGGCCGCCTCGACATCATCGTCAACAACGCGGCGTACCAGATGTCGCGCGAGTCGCTCGAGGAGGTCCCGGACGAGGAATGGGACTACACGATCGCGACCAACCTCAGCGCGTACTTCCACCTGGTCAAGGCGGCGTTGCCTCACCTCAAGCCGGGCGCCTCGATCATCGGCTCGAGCTCGGTGCAGTCGGACCAGCCGAGCCCGGAGCTCGCTCCGTACGCCGTCACGAAGGCGGGCGTCGCCAGCCTGTCCGCGTCGCTCGCGCAGATGCTCGGGTCGCGCGGGATCCGCGTCAACAGCGTCGCCCCTGGCCCCATCTGGACGCCGCTGATTCCTGCGAGCTTCCCGAAGGAGAAGGTCGAGTCGTTCGGCAAGGACGTGCCGCTCGGTCGTCCGGGTCAGCCCGCCGAGCTCGCGCCGGTGTACGTGCTCCTCGCCTCCGACGAGGGCAGCTACATCTCGGGCGCGCGCGTCGCGGTCACCGGGGGCAAGCCGATCCTCTGACGGCGCATGCCCGCACCGGGCGCCCAGTAGCCTGGTGCGGGCATGTATCCCCTCTTCTTCCGCCTCGTCTTCGTCCGGATGGACCCCGAGCTGGCACACCGGCTCGCGTTCGCCGTCATCCGCCGGCTCCCCGCCACGGGCCTCGGGGGCCTCGTCCGCCGATTCACCTCCCCTCCCGCGTCCGCCCGGGTCGAGGCGCTCGGCCTGAGCTTCCCGGGCCCCTTCGGCCTCGCCGCGGGCTTCGACAAGGACGCGGAGGCGATCCGCGGACTCGGCCAGCTCGGCTTCGGGCACGTCGAGGTCGGCACGATCACGGCCCGTCCCCAGCACGGCAACCCGCGTCCGCGACTCTTCCGCCTGCTGCCGGACCGCGCGGTCATCAACCGGATGGGCTTCAACAACGGGGGAGCGGAGGCGGCGGCGGGCCGGCTGCGCCGCCTGCGGGAGCGTCACCGCGACCTTCCGGTCATCGGCGTCAACATCGGCAAGAGCAGGGTCGTCGCCGTCGAGGACGCGGTCGAGGACTACCGCGCCAGCGCCCGGCTCCTCGCGCCGCTCGCGGACTACCTCGTCGTCAACGTCAGCTCGCCGAACACGCCCGGGCTCCGCGGGCTGCAGGAGCTCGACCGCCTCGAGCCGCTGCTGCAGGCCGTGCGGGAGGAGGCAGGATCCGTCCCGCTGCTCGTGAAGATCGCGCCGGACCTCGCGGACGAGGAGATCCGGCACCTCGGCGGCCTCGCCACCCGGCTCGGCCTCGACGGCGTCATCGCGACGAACACGACGCTCTCCCGCTCGGGGCTCGCCACGCCGGAGGCGACGGTGGCCGCGGCCGGAGCCGGCGGGCTCTCGGGCGGGCCGCTGGCCCCGCGCAGCCTCGAGGTGCTCAGGATCCTCCGTGAGAGCGTCCCCGCGGAGATGTGCGTCATCTCGGTCGGCGGCGTCGAGACGGCGGCGGACGTGCGCGAGCGGCTGGCGGCGGGCGCCACCCTGGTGCAGGGCTACACGGGATTCCTCTACCGCGGCCCGCTCTGGGCGCGCCAGATCAACCGCGGTCTCGCCCGGAACCGCTGACCCGTCCGTCCCCGCCGGACCTCGCGCTCAACAGGCGTTCACTGCTTCAACAGCACGACACGCCGTCGGGTCTGCTGTTGGACCGTCCCGTGCCTGTTGAGCGCGAGGGGGAGCGGGAGGCGGACCAGCGGATAGGGCGCGTCCGGCTGGGAGGGGAAGCCGGACTCAGACGGGGTACTGGCCGCGACGCACCTGGGGCTTGGGCAGGCGGAGGCGGCGGAACTGCAGGGCGCGCATGGCGGCGTACCAGCGCAGCCCCTTCTCCACCCGGTCGGCGCCGAACTTCGCGGCCACCTTGCGGCGGACGAGGAAGCCGAGCAGGACGACGTCGAGGATCATCAGCGCGATGAAGACGTACATCGTCAGCATCGCGTAGACCTGGACCTCGTAGGAGGGGATGAACGTCGCGATGATCAGGACGACCATCAGCGGCAGGAAGAGCTCGCCGACGCTGAAGCGCGCGTCCACCCAGTCGCGGACGAAGCGGCGCTGCGGCCCCTTGTCGCGGGCCGGGAGGTAGCGCTCGTCGCCATTCGCGAGCCCGATGCGGGCCTTCTCACGCGACTGGGCCAGCTTCGCGCGGTTCTGCCGCGCGGCCTCCTTGCGGTCGTTCGGCACGAGCGGACGCTTGTTCGCGGCCTCACGCTCCCGACGAGGCGGAGTCGGGCGACCCTTCCCCGACGCCGGGGTCTCGGGCGCCGCGGGCGGGGGAGTGGAAGGGGTGCTGTTGTTGGCCACGGGAATCCTCGCTAGAACTGACGGCCTACGATAACGCCTGTGACTTCGAACGGCCCGGACGTCCGCCCGCTCGACCCGGCTGACGAGGCCGTCCGCACCGCCGTCGAGGACGGCTTCACGACCGCGGTCGCGGAGCTCGCCCGGCTCGTCCGCATCCCGTCCGTCTCCTGGGACGGCTTCGACCGCTCGCACGTGGCCGCGACGGCCGACGCGGTGGCGGATGCGGTGCGCTCCCTCGAGCTCTTCGACGAGGTGCGGGTGGCTCAGGCCGCCGGACCCGACGGCGCACCCGGCCAGCCTGCTGTGATCGCCCGGCGCCCGGCGCGCAACGGCCGCCCGACCGTCCTCCTCTACGCCCACCACGACGTGCAGCCGCCCGGCGACCCCGACCTCTGGGACTCCTCGCCGTTCGAGCCGACCGTCCGCGGAGACCGCCTGTACGGCCGGGGAGCATCGGACGACAAGGCAGGCGTCGAGACGCATCTCGCGGCACTCCGGGCGCTCACCGCCGCCGTGGGTCCCGATCCGGATCTCGGCATCGCCCTCTTCCTCGAGGGGGAGGAGGAGTTCGGCTCGCGGTCCTTCCCGGCCCTGCTGCGGGAGCACCGCGACCTCCTCGCGGCCGACGTCATCGTCGTCGCCGACTCCGACAACGTCAGCACTTCCGTGCCCGCCCTGACCGTCAGCCTCCGGGGCAACGCGACCTTCAAGCTGACCGTCTCGACGCTCGAGCACGCGGTGCACTCCGGAATGTTCGGCGGCGCGGCTCCGGACGCCATGCTGGCGGCGGTCAAGCTCCTCGCGACCCTGTGGAACGACGACGGCACGGTCGCGGTCCCGGGCCTCGAGACCTACCGGGGCACGGATGCGCTGCCGTATCCGCAGGAGGAGTTCGCCGCAGAGGCGGGGCTGCTGCCCGGGGTCCAGCCGATCGCCGGGGGCGACCTCAACGCGCAGCGCTGGTTCGCGCCGGCCATCACCGTCACGGGCATCGACGCTCCCAGCGTGCTCAACGCGTCGAACACGCTGCTGCCGTCTGTGCGACTGCGCGTCAGTGTCCGCGTGGCACCGGGTCAGGCCGCGTCCGATGCGTACCGCGCGGTCGAGGCGCACCTCCGCTCGAGCGCGCCCTTCGGCGCCCGGATCGAGATCGACGACGTGGACCTCGGCGACCCCTTCCTCGTCGACACATCCGGATGGGCGTTCGAGGAGGTGGCCACGGCGCTGAGCGACGGATGGGGCAATCCCGTCGTGCACCAGGGCGTCGGCGGCTCCATCCCCTTCATCGCGGAGCTCGTGCGAGCGTTCCCCGACGCGCAGGTCCTCGTCACGGGCGTCGAGGATCCCGACACCCGGGCGCACTCGCCCAACGAGTCGCAGCACCTCGGCGTGCTGCGGCGCGCGATCCTGAGCGAGGCCCTCCTCCTCGCGCGCCTCGAGCGGCGCGGCTGAACGGTCCCGAGCCGGCTCCGGGGAAACGCCGCGTACAATCGACGCACCAACGTCCTCCGGAGGAGCCATGACCGACGTCACCCTGACCGAGAAGCCCGAGCTGACGAGCCACGGTGTCGCCCTGAGCGATGCGGCCGCGGCCAAGGTCAAGAGCCTCCTCGAGCAGGAGGGCCGCGACGACCTGCGTCTGCGCGTCGCCGTCCAGCCGGGCGGATGCTCGGGCCTCATCTACCAGCTCTACTTCGACGAGCGCCTGCTCGAGGGCGACACCACCCGCGACTTCGAGGGCGTCGAGGTCGTCGTGGACCGCATGAGCGTCCCGTACCTCGACGGCGCGACGATCGACTTCGAGGACACCATCCAGAAGCAGGGCTTCACCATCGACAACCCCAACGCGGCGGGCAGCTGCGCCTGCGGAGACTCCTTCCACTGAGCTCCGCCGCGCCCGAAGGCCCCGATCCGCACGGATCGGGGCCTTCGCCGTTTCCGGGTGCTCCCTTCCCGGATTCCCAGGCCGTATTCGGGGCGTTCTTGCGGTTCTGCGGGGGAGTCGTGGTCGAGGCCGGTGGTTCCCCTCGCTATAGGATTGGCGTTGTCCCGGTCCTGCATCGCGAGAGGTTCTAGTGCGCTCGAGACGTCGACTCCGCTGGGCGGCCATACCGCTCGCGACAGCTGTGATCATCGCTCTCGCGGGATGCACCCAGGCTCAGCTCCATGGGTTCCTGCCGGGCTTCCAGGAGGGCGAGCCGGCGGTCACCAACCACGCTCAGCGCATCTCCAACCTCTGGGTCGGCTCGTGGGTGGTGCTGCTCGTCGTCGGGGCCGTCACCTGGTTCCTGATCATCTTCGCGGCCGTCGTGTACCGGCGCAGGAGGGGCCAGACCGGCCTTCCCGAGCAGCTCCGGTACAACATGCCGATCGAGGCGTTCTACACGATCCTGCCGCTCATCCTCGTCCTCGGCTTCTTCGCCTTCACGTCCCGTGACCAGGCCGAGATCCAGCAGCGGGCCGAGACTCCGGACGAGACGATCGAGGTCTACGCCAAGCAGTGGGGCTGGGACTTCAACTACCTCGACGAGGACGTCTACTACGCGGGCGTTCAGACGCAGCCCGAGTCGCTCGGAGTCCCGGGGAGCGGGCTCGTCGAGTCCACCGTCCCCGTGCTGGTGCTGCCGGTCGACTCGACCATCGAGTTCCAGATCCGCAGCCGCGACGTGGCGCACTCCTTCTGGGTGATCGACTTCCTCCAGAAGATGGACGCGTACCCGCACCACACGAACTTCATCACCCTGCACACGCAGCGCGAGGGCAGCTACGCGGGCAAGTGCGCCGAGTTCTGCGGCGACTACCACGCTCAGATGCTGTTCACCGTGCGGGTGGTCTCCCAGGACGAGTACCAGGACTACATCCAGTCCCTCCGCGACCAGGGCTTCACCGGCCGGCTGGGCGAGGAGCTCGACCGCACGGACATCCTGCCGATGCAGGACTCGCCAGACGAATCCGCCGAGACGGAGTAGCTCGATGACCTCCACGATCAACCGGCCCACCAGCGGCATCCCTGCCGGCCAGGCGGCCGTCTTCAACACCTCGAAGGTCGAGCGCAAGGGCAACATCGTTGTCAGCTGGATCACGTCGACCGATCACAAGACGATCGGCTACCTGTACCTGATCACCTCCTTCTTCTACTTCCTCGTCGGGGGAGTGATGGCGCTGGTGATCCGCGCTCAGCTGTTCGCGCCGAACCTCGCGATCGTGCCGACCCACGAGCAGTACAACCAGCTGTTCACGATGCACGGCACGATCATGCTGCTGATGTTCGCCACCCCGCTGTTCTCGGGCTTCGCGAACGTCATCATGCCGCTGCAGATCGGTGCTCCGGACGTCGCCTTCCCGCGGCTCAACGCCTTCGCGTACTGGCTGTACAACTTCGGCAGCCTCATCGCGGTGGCCGGCTTCTTCACCCCGCAGGGTGCCGCCAACTTCGGCTGGACGGCCTACACCCCGCTGTCGGACATCGCGTTCTCGCCCACCCTCGGCGGCAACCTCTGGGTGTTCGGTCTCGCGCTGTCCGGGTTCAGCACGATCCTCGGCTCGGTGAACTTCGTCACGACGATCATCACGATGCGCGCGCCTGGCATGACGATGTTCCGGCTCCCGATCTTCACCTGGAACACCCTGATCACGGGCCTCCTGGTCCTGATCGCGTTCCCGATCCTCGCCGCGGCCCTGTTCGGGCTCGGCGGCGACCGCATCTTCGGGATGCACATCTTCAACCCCGAGCAGGGCGGGCCGATCCTCTGGCAGCACCTGTTCTGGTTCTTCGGCCACCCCGAGGTGTACATCATCGCGCTGCCGTTCTTCGGCATCATCTCCGAGGTGTTCCCGGTGTTCAGCCGCAAGCCGATCTTCGGCTACCGGACGCTGGTGTACGCGACCATCGCGATCGCCGCCTACTCGGTGGCCGTGTGGGCGCACCACATGTACGTGACGGGCCAGATCCTGCTGCCGTTCTTCGCGATCACGACGATGCTGATCGCGATCCCGACGGGCGTGAAGATCTTCAACTGGGTCGGCACGATGTGGCGGGGCTCGGTGACGTTCGAGACGCCGCTCCTCTGGGCGCTCGGCTTCATCATCACGTTCGTGTTCGGCGGCCTGACCGGCGTCATCCTCGCCTCTCCGCCGCTCGACTTCCACGTCTCGGACTCGTACTTCGTCGTCGCGCACTTCCACTACGTGGTGTTCGGCACGGTCGTCTTCGCGATGTTCGCGGGCTTCTACTTCTGGTGGCCGAAGTGGACCGGCAAGATGCTCAACGAGCGCCTGGGCAAGATCCACTTCTGGCTGCTGTTCATCGGGTTCCACATGACGTTCCTGGTGCAGCACTGGCTCGGCGTCGTCGGCATGCCGCGGCGGTACTACACGTACCAGCCCGAGGACGACTTCACGTGGATGAACCAGCTCTCCACGGTGGGGTCGATCATCCTCGGCGCGTCGATGCTGCCGTTCCTCTACAACGTCTGGGTCACCTGGCGCCACGCACCGCGGGTGTCCGTCAACGACCCGTGGGGCTTCGGCCGCTCGCTCGAGTGGGCGACGTCCTGCCCGCCGCCGCGGCACAACTTCACGTCGATCCCGCGCATCCGCTCGGAGTCGCCGGCGTTCGACCTGCACCACCCGGAGGCCGAGGTGCCCTTCGGCCGCGGGCCGGTGAAGGACGCGCCGCAGGCGCCCCTGCAGGAGGAGACCGACGCCGACACCCTGGGAGAGGTGAAGTAAGTGCGCGCGAACTATGTCGTGCTGCTGGCCGTCGCGGCCTGGTGCTTCCTGGCGGGCGCCGTCTACATCGTCTGGTCGCTGCTGGACGTGGGGACGGTCGAGTGGGCCGGGACGACCGCCCTGCTCCTGACGGGCGTCCTCGCGGTGTTCGTGGCGTTCTTCCTCTGGCGCTCGCACCGGGCTCAGGGCGGCGAGCTGCCGGAGGACCGGCTCGACGCGAACATCGACGACGGTGACCCGGAGCTCGGCTTCTTCAGCCCGTGGAGCTGGTGGCCGATCGGCCTCGCGGCGTCCGCAGCGCTGGTCTTCCTCGGCCTCGCCGCCGGCTACTGGATCGCCTTCGTCGGCGTCGCGCTGTTCCTCGTGATGATCGTCGGCTGGGTCTACGAGTACTACCGGGGCTACTTCGCGCGCTGATCCCGCGCCCCGGTGACGGCGGGCGGCTCCCCTCGGGGGGCCGCCCGCCGTTCCTCATTGCGGAGTGTGCTCGCGCTCAACAGGCGGAAGCGCCGCCGACAGGGTGACGCGCCGCCGCAGCTGCTGTTGAAGGCCCTGGCCGCCTGTTGAGGGCGAGCCGAAGCGGAGTGGCGGGGCGCGGCTGCGGAGCCGCTCAGTCGGCGGTGAGGGCGTGCTGCAGGCGGTCGAGGAGCGGACGCTGACCCGCGACGATCAACTTCACCGCGCGATCCGGGGTCAGCCAGGCCGCCCGGTCGACCTCCGGGAAGGACTGCCGCCGCCCCGAGCGGGGCGGCCACTCGAGCTCGAACGTTCCCGGCCGGAGGGTCTCCGGGTCGAGGTCGCCCTCGAGCGCCCAGGCACGGACGATCTTCCCGCCGGACTGGCGCACCTCACCGAGGTCGACGAGCGGACCCGCCGGAACCGGGAGCCCGAGCTCCTCCTCGAACTCCCGGCGAGCGGTCTCGAGGAGGTCCTCGTCCTCGTCCGGCTCGCCCTTCGGCAGCGTCCAGGCGCCGGCGTCCTTGCGCTGCCAGTACGGCCCGCCCATGTGGGCCAGCAGCACCTCCAGGTGCGGCTGCCGGCGGAAGAGGAGGATCCCGGCGCTGCGGCGGGGCGGCTGCGCCACGTCAGCGCCCCCGAACGGGCGAGCGCGGGGGAGTGGAGGCCGCCGCGCCATGGCGCAGGCCCCGGGTGCACCGAGCCCGATGGTGCCCCGGCACGGACACCAACGGCGGCACGATCCAAGCAGGCGGCACGTGACGGGATGACGGCAGGAACACGGAAGGCCGCCCCGGGCGAGCCAGGACGGCCTTCTCGATGCTCACGCGATCAGGGCTTGGTGTGCGGGGGAGCCCCGACGCCCTGGCCCGCGGTGGCGAGCTCCGACTGGTGGAGGTCCGGCTCGTTCGCGCCCTCGCGGTGCCCGTGGGCGCCGTGCGACGCCTCGAGCTCGCCCCGGGTGACGGGAGCGATCCGGTCCTCGAAGAACCAGCGGCTGAGCACCGCGCGGACCCGCTCGAAGGGGCTGATCTGGCCGCGTGCGTTCGGCCGGATCATGAGCGGCTTGTAGTCGTTGAAGCTCACCAGGCGCCAGCGCTCGTACTCGTCGAGCGGCTGGTGCACCTCGACGAACTCGCCGCCGGGGAGGCGCACGATCCGGCCGGACTCGTAGCCGTGCAGCGCCATCTCGCGGTCCTTCTTCTGGAGCGCGATGCAGATCCGCTTGGTGATGAAGTACGCGATGAACGGCCCGACGATGAAGACGAACTGCAGCGCCCAGATGACGTTCTCCATGCTCATCTGGAAGTGCGTCGCGATGAGGTCGGACGAGGCCGCCACGAACATCGCCCCGTAGTACACGATACCGGCGGCGCCGAGCGCGGTGCGGGTCGGGACGTTGCGCGGACGGTCCGCCAGGTGGTGCTCCCGCTTGTCGCCGGTGATCCAGCCCTCGATGAAGGGGTAGAACATGACGGCCACGATCCAGAGCGTGATCGCGATGATCGGCGCGAGGATGTTCATCGACACGGTGTAGGTGTCGAAGAGGACGAACTCCCACCCGGGCGGCACCAGGCGCAGGGCGCCGTCCGCGAAGCCGATGTACCAGTCCGGCTGGGTTCCGGCGGACACGGGGGACGGGTCGTAGGGTCCGTAGTTCCAGATCGGGTTGATCGTGAACAGGCCGGCGATCGCGACGATGACACCGAACACCAGGAAGAAGGTGCCCGCCATCTTCGCCCCGTACACCGGGAGGATCGGGTAGCCCACGACGTTGTCGTTCGTCTTGCCCGGGCCGGCGAACTGGGTGTGCTTGTGCACGATGAGGAACACCATGTGCAGGCCGATGAGGGCGACGATGACGGCCGGCAGCAGCAGGATGTGCAGCGTGTAGAGCCGGCCGATGATCTGGGTGCCCGGGAACTCGCCGCCGAACAGCAGGTACGAGGTCCACGTCCCGACGACCGGGATGCCCTTGATCAGACCGTCGATGATGCGGAGGCCGTTGCCGGAGAGCAGGTCGTCGGGGAGCGAGTACCCGGTGAAGCCCTCACCCATGGCGAGGATCCACAGCAGGAAGCCGATCACCCAGTTGAGCTCACGCGGCTTGCGGAAGGCGCCCGTGAAGAACACCCGCGCCATGTGGAGCATGATCGTCGCGATGAACAGCAGGGCCGCCCAGTGGTGGATCTGCCGCATGAGCAGTCCGCCGCGGACGTCGAAGGAGATGTCCAGCGTCGACGCCATCGCGGCGCTCATCTCCAGGCCCTTGAGCGGGACGTAGGACCCGTCGTACTCGACCTCGGCCATCGAGGCCTGGAAGAAGAAGGTCAGGAACGTGCCGGAGAGCAGGATGATGACGAAGCACCAGAGCGCGACCTCGCCGAGCATGAACGACCAGTGGTCGGGGAAGACCTTGCGGGCCATCAGCTTGATGAAGCCGGAGATGCTCGTCCGCTCGTCCACATAGTTGGACACGGCTCCGACCACGCCCCGCTGCTGAGTGCGGGGAGGGGTGCGGAGGTCGTTGCGGGTGTCAGACGTCGTAGTCACCGCGACGCTCCCAATAGCTAGGCCCGACGGGCTCGTGGAAGTCGCTCTGCGCGACCAGGTAGCCCTCGCTGTCCACCGAGATGGGCAGCTGGGGCAGGGGGCGCTTGGCGGGGCCGAAGATGACCGCCGCCTCCTGCTTGATGTCGAACTGCGACTGGTGGCACGGGCACAGCAGGTGATGCGTCTGCTGCTCGTACAGGGCCACCGGGCAGCCCACGTGGGTGCAGATCTTGGAGTAGGCGACGATGCCGTCGTAGTTCCAAGTCTCGCGGCCCGGTGAGACGTTGAGGTCCTCGGGCTTGAGGCGCATGAGGAGCACGGCCGCCTTGGCCTTCTCCTCGAGGTAGTGCTCGCTCTCCTCGAGACCCTCGGGGATCACGTGGAAGACGGAGCCGAGCGTGACGTCGGCGGCGCGGATCGGCGTGCCGGAGGGGTCGCGTGCGAGGCGGACGCCCTCCTTCCACGCGGTGTGCGCGAGCATCGCCGCGGGGTCGTTGTCCCGCGGGGCGAGGTCCCGGAAGAGGAAGATCGCCGGCAGGGGGGCGGCGACCAGCGCGCCGATGAGCGAGTTGCGCAGGAGCGAACGCCGGCTGAACCCCGACTCCTTATCGGCCTCCTGGAAGATCTCGACCGAGCGGGCCCGGGTCTCCTCGGTGCCGCGGGTCTGGTGACGCATCTCGACGCGCTCCGCGTTGTCCATGAGCGCCTTGCCCCAGTGCACGGTGCCGACGCCGATCGAGAGGAGTGCGCCGGCGATGGACAGCCCCAGGAACAGCGTGTTGAGCCGGACGGACCAGGGGTCGTTCTCGACGATCGGGATCGCGAAGTACGCGGCGATGGCCGCGACGCTGAAGACGATCGAGAGGTAGAACAGCAGCGACACCACACGCTCGTGCCGCCGGTCCGCCTTCGGGTCGAGGTCCGTGACCCTCTCGCGGTGAGGCGGGAGCCCCGGGTTCTCGAACGCGTCGGCTGCGATCACCGCCGTGCCCGGCGAGGCGTCGGCCCCGTGCGACGAGTCGGCCCGAACGATGTCCGAGCCGCTGCCGTCGTTCGCCATTGCTGTCCTTCCGCTGTGGTGCAGGTGGTGCTGTGTCAGTTCGAGCGCGCGGTGATCCAGACCGTGAGCGCCACGATGGCGCCGAGGCCGAACACCCAGGCGAAGAGTCCTTCGGCGACCGGTCCGAGGGAGCCGAGCTCATACCCGCCGGGCGACGGGGCCTCCTCCTGGTACTTGAGGGCGGTGATGATGTCGCGCTTGTCCTCGGGCGTGAGGTTGGCGTCGTTGAAGACCGGCATGTTCTGCGGGCCGGTCGTCATGGCCTCGTAGATGTGCTTGGGCGAGGTGCCGTGCAGAGCCGGCGCGTACTTGCCCTGGGTCAGCGCGCCGCCGGCGCCCGCGACGTTGTGGCACATCGCGCAGTTGATGCGGAACAGCTCGGCGCCACGGGTGGCGTCGCCCGTGGTCTGGAGGTACTCCTCCTCGGGGATCCCGGGACCGGGGGAGACGGAGGCCACGTAGTCGGCCATCGCCTGGATGTCCTCCTCCGTGAACATCACCGGCTTCTCGGGAGCCTGGGGGCCCGTGTTCGCGAGCGGCATGCGGCCCGTGCCGACCTGGAAGTCGACGGACGCGGCCCCGACGCCGAGCAGGGTCGGTCCCGCCTCGGTGCCCTCGAGGTTCATGCCGTGGCAGGTCGCGCAGTTCGCCGCGAACAGCTTCTGGCCGTGGTCGATGCTCTCCTGCGAGGCGGCGGTGGCCGCGTCGCCGGCCGAGGTCGCGGTGAAGAGGGCGTAGCTGGAGCCCGTGAAGACCAGGCCGAGCGCGAGCAGCACGACGGTGGCGAGGGGCGAGCGACGGCCGCGGCGCCGTGAGGGACGGCGGGAGGAGGGCATGCGCTGTGGGGAGGGCATTCGATCCGTTCCTATTTGAGCAGGTAGATGACGGCGAACAGGCCGATCCACACGACGTCGACGAAGTGCCAGTAGTAGGAGACCACGATCGCGCTCGTCGCCTCCCGGTGGCCGAAGTTCTTCACGGCATACGCCCGGCCGATGACCAGGAGGAAGGCGATGAGCCCACCGGTCACATGCAGGCCGTGGAAGCCGGTGGTCATGTAGAAGATCGAGCCGTACGAGTTCGAGGAGAGCGTGACGCCCTCGCTCACGAGGTTCGCGTACTCGAGGACCTGACCGGCGACGAAGATCGCGCCCAGCGCGTAGGTGAGGTAGAACCACTCGACCATGCCCCAGTTCCAGGGCTTCCAGCTCGTCGCCCGGGCCTGCAGCCGCTCGGCGGCGAACACCCCGAACTGGCAGGTGAACGAGCTCGACACGAGGATGATCGTGTTCACCAGCGAGTAGGGGACGTCGAGGATCGCGGTCTCCTGCTCCCACAGCTCGGGCGCGACGCCGCGAAGCGTGAAGTAGATCGCGAACAGGCCGGCGAAGAACATGACCTCGCTGCCGAGCCAGACGATCGTGCCCACCGCGATGGGATTCGCACGATTGACGACCGGAGCGCTTGTCGTTTGGAGGACTGACGCGCTGCTCACGAGTCCCATTATGTCGGATCGGGTAGGCCCCGCCTGTCATTCGGGTGCCTGTCGCAGCCCCTCCGGGGCGTGCCCCCAGCGAAACCCCGGGCGGCGCTCCGGCCCGGAACCGCGACCCGGGCGGTTCCGGTGCCCTCAGTAGGATCGGGGGCATGTCCTCGACCCCCACCTGGCCTGCACTGATCGGCTCGCTCCTCGAAGGGGAGGACCTCAGCATCGCCGATTCCACGTGGGCGATGGAGCAGGTCATGCTCGGTCAGGCGACCCCTGCTCAGCTGGCCGGCTTCCTCGTCGCGCTGCGCTCGAAGGGGGAGAGCGTCGGCGAGGTCGTCGGGTTCCGGGACGCGATCCTCGAGCACGCGCTGCCGCTCGACGTCGACCCCGACGTGCTGGACATCGTCGGCACCGGCGGGGACCGTCAGCGGACCGTCAACATCTCGTCCATGGCGGCGGTCGTGGCCGCGGCCTCCGGCGCCCGCGTCGTGAAGCACGGGAACAAGGCGGCGAGCTCCGCCTCGGGGTCGAGCGACGTGCTCGCGGCGCTCGGCATCGACCTCTCCCTCGATCCGCAGGGCGTGGCCCGCGTGCTGGACGAGGTCGGGATCACCTTCGTCTTCGCCTCGGCGTTCCACCCCGGCTTCCGCCACGCCGGCGCCGTCCGCGCCGAGCTCGGGGTGCCCACGGTGTTCAACTTCCTCGGCCCGCTGTGCAACCCGGCCCGTCCCGAGGCCAACGCGGTCGGGGTCGCGCGGCCCGAGGTGATCCCGTTGCTGGTGGGCGTCTTCCAGACCCGCGGCGCGACCGCCCTCGTGTTCCGGGGCGACGACGGCCTCGACGAGCTCACGACGACCGGTCACAGCCACATCTGGGAGGTGAGCTCCGGCGCCGTGACGGAGCACGATCTCGACCCGCGCGACCTCGGCATCCCGCGCTCCCGCATCGAGGACCTCCAGGGCGGGGCGCCCGAGCAGAACGCGGAGACCGCCCGGGCGGTGCTCGGAGGGGCGACCGGCCCGGTCCGCGACATCGTGCTCCTCAACGCCGCGGCCGCACTGGCCGCCTGGGACCTCTCGCACGACGTCACCGAGGCGGACAAGCCGATCACGGGCCGGCTCGCCGCCCGCATGGCGGACGCCGCGGAGGCGATCGACAGCGGAGCCGCCATCGCGAAGCTCGAGGCCTGGACGGCCGCGACCCGCCGCCGCTGACCCGGCCCTCTCGCTCAGCAGGAGGACCGGGACTCCAGCAGGAACATCCGGGCCCGGTCCTCCTGCTGAAGGCCCGTCCTTCCTGCTGAGCGACAGGAGCGGATCGGGGATCCCGCTACTGCACGTCCTCGTCGACCCAGTCGAAGGTCCTCGTGACCGCCTTCTTCCACAGGCGCAGCTGGCGCTCGCGCTCGGCCTCAGCGAGGTTCGGCGTCCAGCGGCTGTCCTCCTGCCAGTTGCCGCGGAGGTCGTCGAGGTCCTTCCAGAACCCGACCGCGAGTCCCGCGGCGTAGGCGGCGCCGAGGGCGGTGGTCTCGGCGACCACGGGCCGGACCACGGGGACGCCGAGGATGTCGGCCTGGAACTGCATGAGGGTGTTGTTGGCGATCATGCCGCCGTCGACCTTCAGCTCGGTCAGGTCGACGCCGGAGTCCGCGTTGACCGCGTCGAGCACCTCCCGGGTCTGGAAGGCCGTCGCCTCGAGGGCGGCCCGCGCGATGTGGCCCTTGTTGACGTAGCGCGTGAGGCCGACGATGACGCCGCGGGCGTCCGGGCGCCAGTACGGCGCGAACAGGCCGGAGAACGCCGGGACGATGTAGACCCCGCCGCTGTCGTTGACCGTCTTCGCGAGGTCCTCGACCTCGGGGGCGCTCGAGATCAGCCCGAGGTTGTCGCGCAGCCACTGCACCAGGGAGCCGGTGACCGCGATCGAGCCCTCGAGCGCGTAGTGCGGCCTCGCGTCGCCGAGCTTGTACCCGAGCGTCGTCAGCAGCCCGTTCTTCGAGTGGATGATCTCCTCGCCCGTGTTGAAGATGAGGAAGTTCCCCGTCCCGTACGTGTTCTTCGACTCGCCGGTGTCGAACGCGGCCTGCCCGAACGTCGCCGCCTGCTGGTCGCCGAGGATCCCGGCGACCGGGACCTCGCGCAGCAGGCTCGACGAGGACGCGTGGCCGTAGACCTCGGACGAGCTGCGAATCTCGGGCAGCATCGAGCGCGGCACACCGAAGTCCGCGAGGATCTCGTCGTCCCACTCGAGGGTCTCGAGGTCCATGAAGAGGGTGCGGGACGCGTTCGTGACGTCGGTCAGGTGCACTCCGCCGTTGACGCCGCCGGTCAGGTTCCAGAGGACCCACGTGTCGGTGGTGCCGAACAGCAGGTCGCCGGCCTCGGCGCGCTCGCGGGCGCCCTCGACGTTCTCGAGGATCCACACGATCTTCGTGCCCGAGAAGTAGGTGGCGAGCGGCAGGCCGACCTTCTGCTTGTACCGCTCGACGTCGCCGTCGGCCAGGCGGTCCACGATCCCCTGGGTGCGCGTGTCCTGCCACACGATCGCGTTGTAGACGGCCTCGCCGGTGGTCCTGTCCCAGACCACGGCCGTCTCGCGCTGGTTCGTGATGCCGATCGCCTGGATGTCGTGACGGGTGATGTTGGCCCGGGACAGCGCCTGCCCGATCACCTCGCGGGTGTTGTCCCAGATCTCCTTCGGGTCGTGCTCGACCCAGCCCGCTCTGGGGAAGATCTGCTCGTGCTCCTTCTGCCCGACCGAGACGATGGACCCGGAGTGGTCGAAGACGATCGCCCGCGTGCTGGTCGTGCCCTGGTCGATCGCGATCACGTAGTCCGCCATTGGACTGCTCCTTCTTGTGTGGGGGTGATGTGCTTCGGAGGCGCCGGTCAGGCCCCGGCGGGCGGCAGCAGGATCAGCGACAGCCAGCCGGCCAGCAGACCGCCGATGATCGGCCCGACGACGGGGACCCAGGCGTAGCCCCAGTCGCTGCTGCCCTTGCCGCGGATGGGCAGCACGGCGTGGGCGATGCGCGGACCGAGGTCGCGGGCCGGGTTGATCGCGTAGCCGGTCGGCCCGCCGAGGGACGCGCCGATCGCGACGACGAGGAGCGCCACGGGGAGGGGGCCGAGCGCGGCCAGACCCGCCGGTGTGCCGATGTCGGGATCGCCGCCGCGGCCGAAGGCCAGCACGACGAACACGAGCACGAAGGTGCCGATGATCTCGGTGACGACGTTCCAGCCGTAGCTGCGGATGGCCGGCCCCGTCGAGAAGACGCCGAGCTTCGCGGCGGCGTCCTGCTCCTCGTCGAAGTGCCGCTTGTAGGCGAGCCACGCGAGCACGGCGCCCAGGAAGGCTCCGACGAACTGGCCGAGGATGTAGACGAGCACCGCGAGGACGACGTTGTCGCTCTCGAACTGGCCGGCGGCCAGGAGCCCGAGGGTCACGGCGGGATTGAGGTGCGCGCCGGACGCGTACGCGACCGTGACGCCGGCGAACACCGCGAGACCCCACCCGAAGTTGATGAGCAGCCAGCCGCCGCCGAAGCCCTTGTTCTTCGTGAGGATCGCGTTCGCGACCACCCCCGCTCCGAGCAGCAGGAGCATCGCCGTCCCGACGGTCTCCGAAAGAAAGATCGTCCCCAGGTCCATCTCGACTTCCACCTTCTTCGCTGTCAGTCCACCGGCCCCCGAGCGGGCGCTCCCCACCATAGACCCGGCGTTTCTCCCGGTTAAGGGTCGGATTCCGTTTCGGCCATAGAACGAAGCCGCACCCTTGGGGCGGGCCCGAGCGAGGGCGTAGCCTGTGGCCCGGCGGGGAGGCCGCCGACACGTGCGAGAAGGAGCAGCTCCGATGAAGAAGCTCATCAACGATCCGCGCGCGGTGGTGGACGAGGCCCTCGCCGGCGTGGCACTGGCGCATCCGGGGCTCCTCACGGTCCACACCGATCCGGCCTACATCGTGCGCGCCGACGCCCCGGTGCGCGGGAAGGTGGGGCTGGTCTCCGGCGGCGGCAGCGGCCACGAGCCCCTCCACGGAGGGTTCGTCGGCCATGGAATGCTGGACGCGGCCGTGCCGGGAGCGGTGTTCACCTCGCCGACGCCGGACCCGATCCTGGACGCGACGAAGGCCGTGGACGGCGGCGCGGGAGTCCTGCATATCGTGAAGAACTACACGGGCGACGTGCTCAACTTCGAGACGGCGGCCGACCTGGCCGAGGCCGAGGACCTCCAGGTGCGCTCCGTGATCGTCAACGACGACGTCGCCGTGAAGGACTCGCTCTACACGGCGGGACGCCGCGGGGTCGCAGGAACGGTCCTCGTCGAGAAGCTCGCGGGAGCCGCGGCCGAGCGCGGCGACGACCTCGACGGCGTGGCGTCCGTCGCCGAGCGGGTCATCGCGAACGTCCGCTCGATGGGCGTCGCGCTGACGGCGCCCACCGTTCCGCACGCCGGTGAGCCGAGCTTCGACATCGGCGAGGACGAAATCGAGATCGGCATCGGCATCCACGGCGAGCCCGGCCGCGAGCGCGTCCCGATCGAGCCGGCCGACGGGATCGTCGACCGCATCCTCGTCCCGATCCTCGACGACCTGCCGTTCTCCTCGGGCGACCGCGTGCTCCTGCTCGTCAACGGCATGGGCGGCACCCCGCTCGTCGAGCTCTACATCGCCTTCCGCCGGGCCGCTCAGGTGCTGGAGGAGCGGGGCATCCGGCTGGAGAGGTCTCTCGTGGGCAACTACACGACCTCCCTGGAGATGCAGGGCTTCTCGCTGACCCTTCTCCGGCTCGACGACGAGCTGATCGAGCTCTGGGACGCGCCGGTGCAGACGGCCGCGCTCCGGTGGGGCCGGTGAGTCGGGTGGCTCTCGGGACCGAGTGGGCGCTCGACTGGATGCGCGGCGCGGCGGCGTCCCTCTCCGATCACCGCGCCGAGCTCGTGAGGCTCGACCGCGAGATCGGGGACGGCGACCACGGCGAGAACATGGACCGCGGGCTCTCGGCCGTCCTGGCGAAGCTCGACGGCCTGGCGGACGGCGCGACGCCCGCCGACGTGCTCAAGCTCGTCGCCACCACTCTGATCTCCACGGTCGGCGGCGCGGCCGGTCCGCTCTACGGGACGGCGTTCCTCAAGGCGTCCGGAGCGGTCGCGGGCACGCAGGAGCTCGACTCCGGAGCGGTGGTGGCGCTGCTGACGGCCGCCCGCGACGGCATCGTGACCCGTGGGAAGGCGGAGCCGGGCGACAAGACGATGGTGGACGCCTGGACCCCGGCGGTGGACGCGGCGGAGGCGGCGAGGTCGAGTGGGGCGGACGTCGCGGCGGTCCTCACGGCCGCCGCCGACGCCGCTGCGGCCGGCGCCGAGGCGACCGAGCCGCTGGTCGCGCGGAAGGGACGCGCGAGCTACCTGGGGGAGCGGGCCGTCGGGCATCGCGACCCCGGTGCGCAGTCGACCGCGCTCATCCTGCGGGCCGCTGCGGAAGCGGCGGCGTAGCCGATGACGGTCGGGCTCGTCCTCGTCTCGCACAGCTCGAAGATCGCGGAGGGTCTCGTCGACCTCGCCCGGCAGATGGCCCCGGAGGTCTCGCTGGTCCCCGCCGGCGGCACCGACGACGGCGGCATCGGAACGAGCTTCGACAGGATCTCGGCCGCGATCGAGCAGGCCGACACGGGCGACGGCGTCGTGATCCTCTGCGACCTGGGCTCCGCGATCCTGACGGCGGAGACGGCCGTCGAGTTCCTCGACGACCCCGCCGGCGTGCGGATCGCCGACGCCCCGCTCGTCGAGGGCGCGGTCGCCGCCGCTGTCGCGGCCGAGGGTGGCGGGGACCTCGACGCGGTCGTGGCGGCGGCGGAGACCGCCGCGGGCAGTGCGACCCCGGCGCCGCCGCCTCCGTCGGCCGAGGTCCCCACGGAGCCGGGAGTGACGGACACCGCCACGCTGATCAACCGCGAGGGACTGCACGCGCGCCCCGCGGCCGAGTTCGTGAAGCTCGCGGGTCGCTTCGACGCCGCGGTCACCGTCAACGGCGTGGACGCGAAGAGTCTGCTGCGCATCATGGCGCTCGGGCTCACCGAGGGCGACGAGGTCGTCCTCGCCGCGACCGGGCCGCAGGCCGAGGAGGCCGTCCGCGCCCTCGCCGACCTCGTCCGGTCCGGCTTCGGGGAGGTCGAGGAACGATGAGCGACGCGCCGACGGCCCGCTTCCGCACCGAGATCCTCGCCACCGGCGGAAACACCACGGCCATTCCCGTCCCCGAGGAGGTGCTGCAGGAGCTCGGCGGGGGACGCCGCATCCCCGTCGTCGTCACGCTCGGCGCGCACTCCTACCAGAGCACCGTGACGCCCTACCGGGGCCGAGTGCTCGTCTCCCTCAGCTCCGATAACCGGGCCGCAGCGGGGGTGTCGGCGGGGGAGGAGGTCGAGGTCGTCCTCACCCGGGAGGAGGGTCCCCGGACGGTCGACGTGCCCGACGACCTGCGCGAGGCCGTCGAGGCCGACCCGGAGGCGTCGCGCTTCTTCGCGTCGCTGCCGCCCAGCCACCGCAAGGCGTACGCGACGTGGATCACCGAGGCGAAGAAGGAGGAGACGCGCCGGTCGCGGATCGAGTCGGCGGTGGGGATGCTGCGGGAGGGCAAGCGCCGCTGACCAGTCAGGACGAGGCGGCGCGCGCCTCGCTGTCCACCGGGCCCACGCTCGAGAGCGTCATCCAGTCCTCGCCCGTGCAGAAGGTGAGGTCGGGGACGTCGACGAACTCCTCGTGCGTGGCGCCCGGGACCGTGACCGAGAACCCGCGGACGGGGACCTCGGGATCGCACTCGCCGAGGCCCACCTTGGCCGCCGGGGTGTAGATCAGCTCCGCGTACGCGCGGTCGCCGGGAGGGAGGACGACGGCCGTGCCGGCCCTGCCGAAGCCGTCCGACTGCTCCGACCGGCTCCCGACTTCGGCGCCCACGGGGTCGAGCGCGACCACCTCGGGGAAGCCGCTCAGCGAGCACTCCACGTCCCCCGTGTTGGAGAGCACGAGGAAGGCCCACCCCGTGGCCGGATCCCGGACGTCGATGGTGACGTCGACCGCATCCGCGCAGGCCACGCCGGCCGTGGGCGAGGGCGAGGAGACGGGAGAGGCGGTGGGCGAGCCGTCGGGGGAGTCGCACCCGGTCAGGAGCGCGGCGGCCGCGAGGGCGGCGGCGAGGGAGGGGAGGAGGCGTGGGGGGAGCACGCGACGACGCTAGTGACGCCCGAGGGGCGCCGGAGGATGCGGCACGAAGGCGCAATCCGCGTGCAACCCGGAGGCGGAGCGGTGGTCGCCGATCGCATGCGGCGGACGCTCGCGTCCGCCGTGCCCCCAGGGTCCAAAGGCCCTGCTTCCGCCCGGTTCGGCCGCTCTAGGGTGCCGCGCATGAGCGACGACGAGCTGCGCCGCCAGGCGCGCAAGCGCCTCGAGGCCAAGGTGGGGTTCTGGCAGTACGTCGGCATCTGGGCAGCGGTGACGATCGTGCTCATCGTGATCTGGCTGCTCACCGGCGGCGGATACTTCTGGCCGATGTGGCCCATCTTCGGCATGGGCATCGCCGCGGTCTTCATCTTCTTCGCGGCCTACGGCCCCGGGCGCTCGTACATCACGGAGGACCGGATCGACGCCGAGGTGCGCCGGATGACCGGCCGGTAGCCGGACGCCCGCACGCGAACCGGGCCGGTCCGGTTCCTCGGGGCCGCCGCAGCGGCCCCGATCGACCGGAACGGCCCGGACAGGGGAGTCCGTACCGGCGCCCGGGGGTGTCCCCGGGCACCGGCACGTGCCGTCAGTTGACGAAGGCCGGGGACTCCGCGGCGAGGACGACGCGCTCGTTCGGCACGCAGTGCGTCATCATCAGGCCCGAGACGTCGCGCGGGCCGTTGCTGCCGAGGTTCGCGAGGCGCTGGAGCTCCTCCTCGTTCAGCGTCTGGGTCGGCAGGGGAGCGAGGCCCTTGACGTCGTCGACCCCGATGCCGAGCCCCTCGCCGAGCCGCAGACCGAGCTCGTCGTCGACCATCAGCATGTGCCACACCATGCGCTCCTGCACCTGCCGCGTCGCCTGGCCGATGAGGTTCGTGAGGTTCGTGACGAGGTCGTCCTTCTCCCACTGGTCCATCAGCTGGTACCGCTGACCCGCCTGCAGGTAGTCGTTGGTGCGGGGCAGACGCGCGCGGGTCAGCCGCCCCTCGATGACGGGGCCCTGCTCGACGTGGCCGGGCTTCGGCGCCTCCTGCAGGCCGCCCATCGTGCTCGGCTCGTAGTTGACGTGGGGGTTCGCGCCCGTGCCGTCGACGTAGTACGACATCTGCCCGCCGCGCTGGTTCGTGCTGGCCCGGACCTTCGGGCTGTTCACCGGCAGCTGCAGGTAGTTCGGCCCGACGCGGTAGCGCTGGGTGTCGCTGTACGAGAAGGTGCGGCCGACCAGCATCTTGTCGTCGGAGAAGTCGAGCCCGTCGACGAGGACGCCGGTGCCGAACGCGATCTGCTCGTTCTCGTTGTGGTGGTCCGACACGTTCCGGTTGAGGACCATCGTGCCGACGAGCTTCGGCGGGAACTCGTTCTCCGGCCACACCTTGGTGTCGTCCAGCGGGTCGAAGTCGAGCTCGGGGTGCTCGTCGTCGCTCATGATCTGGACGCGCAGCTCCCACTCCGGGTAGTCGCCCGCCTCGATCGCGTCGTAGAGGTCCTTGGACGCGTGGCCCAGGTCGGAGCCCTGGATGACCGCGGCGTCGGCCTCGGTCAGGCTCTTCACGCCCGCCTTCGGGATCCAGTGGTACTTCACGAGCACGGTCCCGCCGGCCTCGTTCACCCACTTGTAGGTGTTCACGCCGAAGCCCTGCTGCGTGCGGTAGTTGGCCGGGATGCCGCGCGGGCTGAAGAGGTTGACGAGCATGTGCATCGACTCGGGCGTCTGCGACATGAAGTCGAAGATGCGGGCCGCCTCCTGCCGGAACGTGACGGGGTCCGGCTTGAGCGAGTGGATGACGTCCGGGAACTTGATGGCGTCGCGGATGAAGAAGACGCCGAGGTTGTTGCCGACGAGGTCCCAGTTGCCGTCCTCGGTGTAGAACTTCACGGCGAAGCCGCGCGGGTCGCGGGCCGCCTCGCTCGAGTCCCGGCCGCCGATGACGGTCGAGAACCGGATCGCGAGGTCCGTGCGCTTGCCGGCCTCCTGGAACAGCTTCGCCCGGGTGTACTTCGCGATGGGCTCGTCGCCCCACATGCCGGTCGCCTCGAAGTAGCCGAAGGCGACCGCGCCGCGCGCGTGCACCACGCGCTCCGGGATCCGCTCGCGGTCGAAGTGGCTGATCTTCTCGAGGAAGTGGTAGTTCTCGAGGGTGGCCGGTCCGCGTGCCCCGACCGTCCGCTGGTTCTGGTTGTCGTAGACCGGGTGGCCCTGCCGAGTGGTGAGCCGGTCCTGGGTCTCGTCCGCCATGCGGAACGTCCTTTCATTCGGTGGTCCGCCGCGGTGCCGCGGCGGGGGGTCGGGAAGTGCGAGGGCCGAGCGCTAGGTGCAGTCGGGGCACAGGCCCCAGAAGATGACCTCGGCCTCGTCGATGCGGAAGCCGTCGGCCGAGGACGGGGTCAGGCAGGGGGACGCTCCGTGGACGCACTCGACGTCCGTCGTCCTGCCGCAGGCCCGGCACACCGCGTGGTGGTGGTTGTCGCCCACGCGCGACTCGAAGCGGGCGGGGGAGCCGGCGGGCTGGATCCGCCGCACGAGGGATGCGCCCTCCAGCGCCTCGAGGCAGTCGTAGGTGGCCTGCACGGAGACCGCGCCTAGCCGGCCCCGCACTCCCGCCAGCACGTCCGCCGCGGTGAGGTGCTGCGAGCCGCCGGCGGAATCGAGGACCTCGAGGACCGCCACACGCGGTCCGGTCACCCGGAGCCCGGCCGTGCGGAGCCGATCGCTCGTCGAGGTCATCGAAGCCCTTCGTGTTCTGGAGTCGTTCCACTCTAGGTCGACCCCCCGCGTCCCCCCGCCGCCGGGCGTCGCCCGGGCGTGGCGTCCGCGCCGCTGGTGAGCAGCGGCGGCGCCCGACTCCGAGAGCCGCCAGGATGGCGTCATGGACCTCCTTCCGGCCCCGCCCGCCCCCCGTGCCGTCGTCACGCCGGACGGCTTGTCGATCGCGACGTACGAGTTCGGCTCCCCGGACGGACCGGTGGTCGTCGCCCTGCACGGCTTCGCCTCCTCGACGGTCGTCAACTGGCACCACACGGGCTGGATCCGCGAGCTGAGCCGTGCGGGCTACCGGATCATCGCGATGGATCAGCGGGGGCACGGCGCGAGCTCGAAGCCGCACGATCCGGCCGCGTACACCATGTCGGCCCTCGTGCAGGACCTGCGGGCCGTGCTGGACACGTACCTCGTCGACGACGTCGCCGTCGTGGGCTACTCGCTCGGCGCCCGCGTCGGGTGGCACGCGGCTCTGGAGCTCCCGGTGCACATCAGCCGCGCGGTCTTCGGCGGCATCCCGGACGGCGATCCGCTCACCCGCTTCCGGGTCGACCAGGCGAAGGCCCACCTCTCCGACGGCGCTCCCGTCGAGGATCGGCTCACCCAGGCGTACATCACGATGGCGACCGGGATCGCGGGGAACGACCTCGCCGCACTCGTCGCTTTGGTGGAGGGGATGCGCGGCGGAGAGCAGCCGGACCCGGACAACCCGCCCACCCAGCCCGTGCTCTTCGCGACGGGCAGCGCGGACCGCATCCTCGCCGCCTCGCGCGCACTCGCCGAGGCCACGCCGAAGGGCGAGTTCTTCGAGATCCCCGGCCGCAACCACTTCAACGCGCCCACGTCCCGGGCCTTCCGGGACGCCGCGCTCGCCTTCCTCGAGCGGACGGCGTAGCGGACGCGCCGGAGGCCGAGCCCGCCAGGGCGTCCCCGCTGCCGAGGGCGTGCCCCTGGGTCCACCCCCTCGGCGTATCGTCGCGGGGGAGGAGGCGCGCATGGCGACGAGCGGGTCTGTGCCGGAGCTGCGGGCCGTGCTGGCCCTGACCGTGGCCTGGCTCGACGAGTACGGCGCCCGCGACGAGGCGCTCGCGAGGCTCGAGACCCGGCGGGGCTTCCTCGGCCTCGGCAGGCGGACGGTGCTCGCGCCGGCCGGCCGCGCCTGGCGCCTCGGGGTGCTCCTGCTCGACCGGGACGGCCGGCTCTACGCCGGGGGAGCGGTCACGCGGGCGGTGGAGCCGCGGCATCCGAACTACCAGTCCGTGTCGGGGGAGGAGCGGCGCGAGATGCGCCGTCTCGCGCTCGAGAGCTTCCCTCCGGGCGAGGTCGTCAACTACGGCGCGGACGAGCTCGCCCTCGACGAGGAGAGTCTCCTGCACGGGTCGGGACCGCTCAGGCTGGTCGAGGGGGAGGTGCGGGTGCAGTGGGCGCGCGGGCAGGGACTGGTGCCCCTCGAGCGCTACCTGGAGGAGCGCTGCCGCCTGCTCGTCCAGCACGACGGCTGGGACGACGGCCGCATCTACGACTGAGGCTCGGCGTTCCGGATGAGGTCCGCGCCCATCCCTACGATGGATCGGTGACGATCACCGCTGCCGCCGACGGCTCCGCTCTGGGGAACCCGGGCCCGGCCGGATGGGCCTGGTACATCGACGACGACCGCTGGGCGGCCGGCGGGTGGAAGCACGGCACGAACAACATGGGCGAGCTCAAGGCGGTGCTCGAGCTCTTCCGCGCCACGGAGCACACGGGCGAGGACCTGCTCGTCCTCTGCGACAGCCAGTACGTCATCAACTCGGTCACGAAGTGGATGCCGGGGTGGAAGGCGAAGGGCTGGCGCAAGGGCGACGGCAAGCCGGTCATGAACCTCGATCTGCTGCAGGAGCTCGACGACGCCATCCGGGGCCGGACGTACCGGTTCGAGTGGGTGAAGGGCCATGTGGGGCACGTCCTCAACGAGGCCGCCGACGCCCGCGCCCGTGCCGCCGCCGCGGCCTACCAGCGGGGCACGGAGGTGCCGACCGGGCCCGGCTTCGGCGCGCCGACCGCGTCGCCTGTGCGCGTCACGGTGCCCGACGACCGCGCCGCTTCCCTCTTCGAGCTCGAGGAGGTCGGCGAGCCCGAGCTCCACGAGGTCAGCCTGCAGCTGACCGACGAGGAGTTCGCCCGGCTGACGAGGCGTGCCCGGCGCGAGGGGCGCAGCCCGGAGGAGCTGCTGCGCGGCCTCATCTGAGGGCTGCTACCGAGCCCCGGGGACCACGAGAAGGGAAAGCGGCATTGACGACCGCGACAGGGGAGGACGTGCTGGAGCTCCTGCGAGCCGAGCTGCCGTCCTCCCGCATCCGCACCGACCAGGTCACGCGCGACGCCTACAGCCGCGACGACGCGGAGTGGGCGCCGTACGAGCTGCCGATCGCCGTGGTCCTGCCCGAGTCGGTGGCGGAGGTCGCGGCCGCGGTGCGTGCCGCCGCCGCGGCGGGCGTCCACGTGGTGCCGCGCGGTGCCGGCACGGGCCTGTCAGGCGGCGCCAACGCTGTGGCGGGCTGCATCGTGCTCTCGCTCGAGCGGATGACGGCCGTCCTCGAGATCGACGAGGCCGAGCGCTTCGTGGTCGCGCAGGCCGGGGTCCTCAACGACGCCCTGCGCGCGGCCGTGGCGGAGCGCGGGCTCTGGTACCCGCCGGACCCCGCCAGCTCCGCCATCTCGACCATCGGCGGCAACGCGGCCACCAACGCCGGCGGCATCTGCTGCGTCAAGTACGGCGTCACCCGGGACTACGTGCTCGGCATGAAGGTGGTCCTCGCGGACGGCGAGGTGGTCACGCTCGGGCGGACGACCGCGAAGGGCGTCGTCGGGTACGACCTCACCCAGCTCCTGGTCGGCTCGGAGGGCACCCTCGGCGTCATCGTCGAGCTGACGCTCCGGCTCCTGCCTCTCGGCGGCCGCGAGGAGCGCGCCGTTGTCGGCTCCTTTCCGTCGCTCTCGGCCGCCGGCGTCGCGGTGGCGGCGATCACCGCGGCCGGCCTGATCCCCTCGGCCCTGGAGCTCATCGACCGCACCTGCCTCCGCGCCGTCGACGAGTGGCAGCAGCTGGGGCTGCCGCACGAGGTGGACACCCTGCTGCTCGCCAAGGTCGACGACCCGGGCGCGGCGGGGGAGGACGCGGCGGACCGCATCGCCGCCCTCATGTCCCGGTCGGGAGCGGTGACGGTGGAGCGCGCCACTGACCCGGACGAGGTGAACCGCCTCTTCCGGGCCCGCCGGCTCGCCTATCCGGCGCTGGAACGGCTCGGTCCCGTCCTGACCGAGGACGTGTGCGTGCCCCGTGCTGCCGTTCCGGAGATGCTCGCCCGGATCCAGGCGGCGGCGGACGACAACGACGTGACCATCGCGAACATCGCCCACGCGGGCGACGGCAACCTGCACCCGCTGATCATCGCGCCGGAGGGCGACGACGCGGCCAAGGCGAGGGCGAAGGTGGCGTTCGACCGGATCGTCGACGACTGCGTCGCGCTCGGCGGAACCGTGACGGGGGAGCACGGCGTCGGCCTGCTGAAGCTGCCCGGGGCCGCCGCGGAGCTCAGTCCTCGCGTCCTCGCGATGCACCGTGCGGTGAAGGACGCCCTCGACCCGCACGGCATCCTGAACCCCGGCAAGGCCTTCCCCGGCTGAGGGCCGGCGGCTGCGGTGCTCCTGACCCTGCCGACGTTCGGTCCGCGGCGCTATCCCCGTGTGCGAGCCCCGGCCCCGCGTGAGGAGGCGGTGTCGGCCGTCGCCGGTACTGTGCCGCGCATGGCGGCGTGGGCAGAGGTCGAGGCGGAGGCTCCCGAGTTCGCGGAGGCGGTGCGCCGAGTGTTCGATGCGGGCACGAACAAGACGATCGCGACGCTGCGCAGCGACGGCTCGCCGCGCATCAGCGGGACCGAGCTGGTGTTCGAGAACGGTCAGGTGGTCCTCGGCATGATGCCCGGGTCCCGCAAGCTCGCCGACGTGCGCCGCGACCCGCGGGTTGCGATCCACTCGCCGACGCTGGAGCCGCCGCCGAACTCGCTGGGGGAGGGCGACGCGAAGATGTCGGGCGTCCTCGTGGACGTCGAGCCCGGGAAGCGACGGAGTGCGGCGGAGGCGGGTCTCTACCACCTCGACGTGCGCGGGGTGGTGCTCACGACGGTGGAAGGGAACGAGCTGGTGGTCCGCTCATGGCACCCCGGCACCGGGCTGCGGGAGAGGCGGCGCCGCTGAGCGGAGCGGTGGTGCACGCACCTATTGTGGACACCGTCCACATCGTGTTAGAACAGGTGAGTGGGACGCGTCGTCGCGCAGCAGATCGTGACCGTCGACGGCTTCGCGGCTGACGAGCAGGGCGAGCTCGGATTCTTCGGCGACGGCACCGACTGGGCGGAAGTGGACCGCAGGACGCACGCCTGGCTCGGGGGAGTCGAGCGCATCCTGCTCGGCGCCAACACCTATCGCTTGTTCGTCGAGTACTGGCCGACGGCCGGCGAGCTGCTCGCCGAGCCCATCAACACCACCCCGAAGACGGTGTTCTCGTCGACGCTCAGCGAGGCGCCATGCGGGGAGTGGCGGCCGGCGGAGGTGGAGCGCGGGGACCCCGTCCAGGCCGTGCGGCGGATGACGACGTCGTCCTCGGAAGACATGGTCGTGTGGGGTTCACTGACGCTGTTCCGTGCGCTGCTCGCCGCGGAGCTCATCGACGAGCTCGAGCTGCGCGTGATGCCGATCGTTCTCGCCGCCGGGACGCCGCTGTTCACCGAGCCGGCTCGCCTGGCTCTGAGGGGAGTGGAGTCGTACGAGGGCGGCGTGCTGCTGACCCGCTATCACCCGCTCTCCTCCGACTCAACTGACATAATGTGCATTATCGGCGCAGGACCAGGGGCTCGAGAGGGGGCGTGGTTGCTGCCCCCTCTGAGCCCCTCACGTGCACCCGGCGTGTGGACGGCGGGCCGCGGCGCGGAGTAGGTTGCCGCCCGTCCGCGCCCGCCGGGCGCCGTTCGAAGGAGCGACGATGCTCGACGGTACTGCGATGCGTGCAAAGCGTGCTCGAGCACGGGCGGTGGCCGACGCTCTCGTGCTGGCGGTGACCCTGGCCGGCTGCGCGGCCGGCGGTGCCGCCGGCTCCGGCTCCTCGAAGCCGCCTCAGCCCGGTGACGTCGGCTACGGGTACCCGCCCGCGGATGCCGTCGCGTCCGTCACGCCCGAGCGCGTGCGCAAGGCCGTGAGGGAGCTGCCCGACAGCGTCGAGGAGCTCATGGAGCAGACCGGCGTGCCGGGGGTGGCCGTCGCGGTGGTGTACGACGGCGAGACGATCTACGCCGAGGGATTCGGTGTCCGCAGCGTCGAGGGCGACGAGCCGGTCGACGCCGACACCGTGTTCCAGCTCGCGTCCGTGTCCAAGTCGCTCGGGGCCACCGTCGTCGCCCGACAGGTCGCGGAAGGAGTCGTCACGTGGGACACCCCCGTGATCGAGCTTCTGCCCGAGTTCGCCCTGTCGGACCCGTGGGTCACCGAGCACCTCACGATCGCGGACCTCTACGCGCACCGCTCCGGGCTCTGGGAGCACGCGGGCGACGACCTCGAGGACCTCGGGTACGACCGAGCCACGATCCTCGAGCGCCTGCGGCAGCTGCCGCTCGCCCCGTTCCGCTCCACGTATGCCTACGGCAACTTCGACATCACGACCGGGGCGGAGGCCGTGGCTCGCGCCGCCGGTGAGGACTGGGCCGACCTCTCCCAGCGCGTCCTGTATGAGCCGCTCGGCATGGAATCGACGAGCTCCCGCTTCGACGACTACATGGCGCAGGAGAACCGGGTCGACGGGCACATCCTCGACGGCACGGAGTGGGTCGTCACTCCCCTGCCGCGGGATGCGGACCCGGAGTCCCCCGCCGGCGGTGTGAGCTCGAGCGCCGCCGACATGGCGGCGTGGCTCACCGCGCTGCTCGCGCTGTCCGGGCCGGACGCGCCCGAGGGCGGGCTGCGGGACGCGCTGCTGCCCGCCATCGCCGCGCAGATCGTGTCGGCTCCGGGCGGCGCCGCCTACGCCCGGTCGGGCTTCTACGGCTACGGCTTCAACGTGAGCGTCACCGCGGGCGGGCTCGCCAACGTCAGCCATTCCGGCGCGTTCTACCTCGGCACGGGCACCAACTTCTCGGTGCTCCCCGCGAGGGCCTCGGCATCGTGGTCCTCACCAACGCGACCGCGAACGGCGTTGCGGAGGCGGTCGCCGCGGAGTTCCTCGACCGCGCGCAGTTCGGGAAGCTGCGCCAGGACTGGTTCCCGCTCTACAGCGCGGCCCTCTCCCCCGGCTCCCTGCCGGTGGGAGAGCTGGTGGGGAAGACGCCCCCGAGCGACCCGGTTCCGGCCCGGCCGCTCGCCGAGTATGCCGGCAGCTACGGGAACAGCTACTTCGGGGATGCTGTCGTGACGGTCGCGGGCGACGCGCTCGAGCTGCGAGCGGGGCCGGGTCCCGCATGGCGGCTGATCCACTGGGACGGCGACGTCTTCTACTTCGAGCCGCTGAGCGAGAACACTCCGCTCGGCAGTCGCTCGCAGGCCACCTTCGACGGCTCGACGCTCACCATCGAGCACCTGGACGAGCACGGCCTCGGAGCGTTCACGCGCTGAGCCCACCCGGATCGGTCGTCCGCGCCGCTGACGACGATCCTGGCGGAGCCGGCCCCGGCACGTCGGCCGGGGCCCGCGTGCGGCTCCGGTTCAGACCCTGCTCTCGGCGAGGAGGGCGTCGATCTGGCCCATGGCCTCCCGCATTCCCTCCTCCATTCCCATCTGGCTGAGCTGCTCGAGCTGCTCGAGCGAGGCGAACCGGCTGATGGTGGTCATCCGAGTGCGGCCGTCGACCTCCTCGAAGGTCACTGTCCCCCGCGTGGTCGGCATCCCCTCGGCGGGCTCGCCGCGCTCGTCCGAGAAGCCGTCCTCGAACTCGAGGCTGTTCGGCTTGTCGACGGAGACGATCCGCCACCAGCCCCCGGCCTTCTCCCCCGCCGGTCCCGTCATGTAGTACTTCGACGAGCCCCCGGGACGGAGGTCGTGCTGCTCGAACGTGGCGGGCCAGGTCGGCGGGCCCCACCAGCGCTCGAGCTGCCGCGGGTCCTCCCAGATCTGCCAGACGCGCTCCTGCGGCGCCTCGAACTCGGCGACGAACGTGAGGGTGAGGTTCTCGGGATCCTTGTCCGAGCGCAGAACGGGCATCGTCCTTCTCCTTCAGTGCGTGGTGGTGTTCGGGTCGCGTCCGGCTGTGCCGGGAGTCTCTTCGGCGAGGAGGTCGTCGATGGCACTGACCCGCATGCGCCAGAGATCCTCGTAGTCGTCGAGCAGTCGCCGTGCCCGCCGGAGCGTTCCGGGGTCGCCCTGCACGATCTGCTCCCGTCCCTGTCGCTGCTTGGTGACGAGCGAGGCCCGCTCGAGGACCGCGACATGCTTCTGCACGGCCGCGAACGACATGTCGTACCGTCGCGCGAGGGCCGAGACGGACTGCTCGGTCGACATCACCCGGGTCAGGATGTCCCGTCGTGTGGTGTCGGCCAGGGCGTGGAAGATCAGGTCCACCTCTGCGTCGCTCTGCGTATCTACAACCATTTGGTTGTACGTTAGGCGCACCGAGCGCTGCGCGCAAGAGGCGATCCGGCGGGACCCCTCCCCTCCGCCGGGCGGCAGAATCGTCGGGTGGACTCGGTCGCGGTCATCATCTGGATCGTCTCGTTCGTGCTCGTGACGGTGACCGTGACCGGCTTCGCCGGCCGGATCGGCCTGTCCGCACCGTTCCTGCTCGTCGCGATCGGCGCCATCGCTTCGTTCGTCCCGGGGGTGCCCGCGGTCGAGATCGAGCCCGACCTCATCCTCTACGGGGTCCTTCCGCCCCTGCTCTTCGCGGCCGCGATCCGCACCTCGTACATCGACATCAAGGCGCGCGGCGACAGCATCCTGCTGCTCTCGGTCGGCCTCGTGGCCTTCACGTGCGTGGTGGTCGGCCTGACCACGTGGGCGGTCTTCCCGTCAGTGGGCCTGGCGGCGGCGCTCGCGTTCGGCGCGGTCGTGGCGCCCACGGACGCGGTCGCCGTCACGGCGATCGCCGGGAGGCTTCGGCTCCCCCGCCGGCTCGTCACGATCCTCGAGGGCGAGAGCCTGCTCAACGACGCCGTCGCCCTGGTGGCGCTCAGCATGTCGATCACCGCGATCGCGGGCGCCGTCGATCCGCTGACGATCTCGGTCGAGCTCGTGCTCTCCGTCGTCGTCGGCGTGGGCATGGGACTCCTCGTCGGCTACGCCGTCGCGGAGGTGCGCAGGCGGCTGAACTCGGCCGTGCTCGACACGAGCCTCTCCTTCGTGACGCCGTTCCTCGCGTTCATCCCCGCGCAGCTGCTCCACGGCTCCGGGGTCGTCGCGGTCGTCTTCGCCGGCCTGCTGCTGGGGTACCGGAGCCCGTCCATCCAGTCGGCGGAGGCCCGGATCGCGGAGGCCCTCAACTGGCGGACGATCCGGTTCCTGCTCGAGAACGCGGTGTTCCTGCTGATCGGGCTGAGCCTGTCCGGGATCCTGCAGGACGCGGTGCGCGACGCACCAGGGCTCGTCCCCTCGATCGGGATCGCGGCCGCGGTCCTGCTCTCCGTCCTCCTCGCCCGGGTCGTCTGGCTCGCCCTCACGACGCTCCTCTACCGGCATGGCCCGCGGAGGCTGCGCGAGCGAGGCTGGCGGTGGCGGAACTCGGTCGCCCTCATGGTCTGCGGCATCCGCGGCGTCGTCACACTCGCCGCCGTCTTCCTGCTCCCCGAGGAGACGCCGCACCGCGGCTTCCTCCAGCTGCTCGCCTTCATCGTCATCGCCGTCTCCCTCCTCGGCGGCCTGGGACTGCCTGCGGTCATCCGGCGGCTGCGCCTGCCCGCGCCCAACGAGGACCAGGAGCAGATGCAGCGCCGCCTCCTGATGTCGGAGGCGCAGTCGGCGGGGCTGAAACGGCTCGAGGATGCGCTCACTGACGGCATCGAGGATCGGGTCGTGGAGCGCCTGCGCGTGAACGCCACCTTCCTCTCCCCCGAGAGCGAGGACGATGGGCCCGAGCCGCGGTTCGCCGACTACGCCCGCCTCCGTCAGGCGATGATCGAGGCGGAGCGCGAGGCGGTCCAGCACGCCCGGTCCGAGGGGCGGTACGAGGAGTACGCCGTCCGCGCCGTCCTCGCGGCCATCGACGCGGAGGAGTTGGCGCTTCGGGCGACGTTTCCGCGGTCCTCGCCGGAGCCGACGTCCGGATCCACGCCGCAGAACGAGCCGCCGGACACGCCGGTCGCCGACGAGGGCCATCGCTCTCCCGCGGCCCAGCCGGCGCGCTCCGACTAGGTCTCCGGCACCCCGGGGGCGGGAGCGACCCCGCGGCGGCGCAGCGTCTCCCTGTGGAGGCGATGAGCGAACGGCGCCCAGACGATGAGCGCCACGGCGGCACCGAGCAGGAGGCCGCCGATCGTGTCCGTGAGCCAGTGGGCGCCCAGGTAGTTGCGGCTGAGCAGCATGCACAGGGTGTAGGCGCCACCGAGGGGCCACATCCACCAGCGGTTGACGATCAGGGCGAGCACCACGGCGATCGTCGCCGCGTTCGCCGTATGCCCGCTCGGGAATGAGCCGAAGTCGGCGGTGACGAGGATCTGCTCCGGCCGGGGCCGGTCCACGGTGTTCTTGAGCAGTTGGACCAATCCGGCGCTCAGGACGCTCGCCGTCAGGAAGTAGACGGCGGCCCACCTCCGGCGGATGACCATGAGCACGACGAGGATCGCGATCGGCACCACGAAGACGCCGACGATCCCGCCGCCGATCCAATCGAAGAATCGGGCGACGGCCTCCCAGAACGGCGTCCGCTCCTCGTAGAGCTCGTCCATCCACTCCTGGTCGACCTCGTACGGCACGACGTCGTACTGCCGGAGGTAGATGAGCGCGCCGCCGAGGACCACCAGGGCGAGCGCGATCACGCCGCTGACGAGCGGCCACTTCCTCTGGACCTCGAGCGTCCGCCGGTCCTGCTCGTGCAGGGTCGGAGTGTCCGTCATGCGTCGATGGTAGGCGGGGCGCCGCCGGGAGCCGTGGATGACCGGCCGGAGTCCGTCCTGGGTTGCGGAGGAGGGTGGAAGACCCTAGCGCTCCAGGCTGGCCAGTCCGGCCGCAACGAACTCGGCGAGGTTCCCCGGCTCGCAGGCGTACTCGGCGGAGTCGAGCCCGTCCGACGCGAACCAGCGCCACTCGACGACGTCCCGCCGCTCCTCGTCGGTCCAGCCGGCGTCCGTCGGCATGAAGGCGTCGACCCGGACCGCGTACCACCGCCAGTGGCCGGTGTCGTAGTCGTGCCAGCGCTGGTCGGGCTCGAAGTCGGCGACGTGGAACGGGCGCCCGATCTCGCTGAGGACGAGCCCGGTCTCCTCGCGGAGCTCGCGCAGGGCGGCATCCTCGTGGCTCTCCCCCGGGTCCACTCCCCCGCCCGGCGTGATCCACCGCGGCGGCACCTCGTGCGACTTGCCGTGCTGGAGGTAGAGCAGGGTCCGGTCGTCCTGGTCGAAGACGAGGACGCGGGACAGCGCCCGGTGCCTCATCGGTGGACGAAGCTGCTGACGTCGCCCACGAGGCGGGTGTTGTCCACCGGGACCTCCTCGATGCACGCCAGGGCGACCTCGCCTGCGAACTCCGCGACGTTGTAGAGGCGACCGGCCGCCTCCTTGCGGGCTTCGATCGCGCCGGGGCGGGCCCGCTCGAGGAGAGTCGCCGTGATGGTGCCCTCGATCATGTCGCCCGAGACGACGACGAAGCCGATGCCGCGCGCGCGGAGGTCCGGGATGCGCTCGCGCAGAGCGTCCTCGCCCGCCCGCTTGCTCACCGCCACCGGCTCGTACTCGGGCATCGTCGGCACCTCGCGGATGAAGTGCGCCTGGTGGCTCGTGACGAACACGACCCTGCCGCCCTCGCCCATCAGGGGCAGGGCAGCCTCGAGGACGTTGAGCTGCGCGTCCCTGTTCAGCCGGAGCGCGTAGTCCTCGCCCATCCCCGTCTCCATGCCGCCCGAGGCGTTGAGGACCAGGATGTCGAGGCCGCCCCACTCGTCCCGGACGCGCGCGAACATCGCGGCGACGGACTCGGGATCCGTGAGGTCCGCTCCGACGGCGATGGCGTCGCCACCGCGCTCCCGCAGCTGGTCGACGAGCTGGAGCGCCCGTCTCTCCTTGTTCCGGTAGTTGATGACGACCTTCGCCCCGGCCTGCGCCAGGTAGACGGCGGTGTCGGCGCCGACGCCGCGGGAGGAGCCGGTGATGAGGGCCCGCTTGCCCGTCAGGGAGCCGGGCGGGAGGGGGTTCGCTTCAGGCGTCGTGACCACGACCCCGACCCTACCAACCAGCCCACGGGCCCTCCCCAGCGGGTTGCGGGACGCCCTCGCAACGCGCGCGGGGCGGAAGCCCCGGGACGGGGGCGCGGAAGTTGATACATTCTCCACAACCGACACCCCGAGGACGCCGATGCCCGACCTGACGCAGTACCTGTGGCTCGTCTGGCTGGGCTTCATCCTGGTCTGCGTCATCATCGAGCTGCTGACGCTCGAGTTCACGTTCCTGATGATCGCGGCCGGGAGCCTGGGCGGCCTCGGGGCGAACCTCCTCGGCGCGCCCTGGTGGCTCCAGATCCTCGTCGCGCTCGTCCTCTCGGTGCTCCTGCTCGTGCTGATCCGCCCCGTGCTGCTCCGGCTCACCCGCAAGGGCGCCGACCCGACCCCGACCAACATCGCGGCCCTCTACGGCATGTCCGGCCGGGTCGTGCTGGCCCTCGGTGAAACCGGCGGCCAGGTCAAGCTCGCCAACGGCGAGACCTGGACCGCTCAGCTGGACGAGTCCGCGGAGGCCCAGCTCGTGGAGGTGGGCGCTCCCGTCACGGTGACCGCGATCCGCGGCTCCACCGCCATCGTCGTTCCCCGTGGAAGGACCACCTCATGATCGACCCGGCCGGCTTCATCCTGCAGCTGTTCGTGATCGCGCTGCTCGTCATCCTCGCGATCTTCGTGATCACCGTCCTCATCCGATCCATTCGGATCATCCCCCAGGCCTACGCGGGCGTGGTCGAGAGGCTCGGCAAGTACCACAAGACCCTCACCCCCGGGCTGAACCTCCTCGTGCCGTTCATCGACCGCGTGCGGCCGCTGGTGGACATGCGCGAGCAGGTCGTGTCGTTCCCGCCGCAGCCGGTGATCACTGAGGACAACCTGGTCGTCTCCATCGACACGGTCGTGTACTTCCAGGTCACGGACGCCCGCGCGGCCACGTACGAGATCGCGAACTATCTCGGCGCGGTCGAGCAGCTCACCACCACGACCCTCCGCAACGTCGTCGGCGGCCTCAACCTCGAGGAGGCGCTCACGAGCCGCGACAACATCAACAGCCAGCTGCGCATCGTGCTGGACGAGGCGACCGGCAAGTGGGGCATCCGCGTCTCGCGTGTCGAGCTCAAGGCCATCGAGCCCCCCGTGTCCATCCAGGACTCCATGGAGAAGCAGATGCGCGCCGAGCGCGACCGCCGCGCCGCGATCCTCACCGCTGAGGGCACGAAGCAGTCCGCAATCCTCACCGCGGAGGGCGCGCGCCAGGCGGCGATCCTCGAGGCCGAGGGTGCGGCGAAGGCGGCAGTCCTTCGCGCCGAGGGTGAGGCGAAGGCCATCACGACCGTGTTCGACGCGATCCACCGGGGCAATCCCGACTCGTCCCTCCTCGCCTACCAGTACCTGCAGACCCTCCCCCGGCTCGCCGAGGGCGCCTCGAACAAGCTCTGGATCATCCCGAGCGAGCTCACCGAGGCGCTGAAGGGCATCGGCGGCGGGTTCGCCGGCGGCAACGGCTCCGCTCCCGTCGACAAGAGGCTCGCCGAACAGGCGCGGTCCGGAGCCGAGGCGGCGGTGCGCGAGGCCCGCGCGTCGGTCGACGAGGCACGGGCCGAGTCGGCGCAGGCGGTGGCGGGCGCTGCCGAGGCGCGCCGACCCGAATCGGGCCGGCTGCCGGAGACGGACGGGCTCCGCGCGTCGGGCGAGCCCGCAGGGACGTGACCCGGACGGTCGGCCCCTACTTCGCTCCCCCCGCCCCGCGGGTGTTCGCACACCGGGGCCTCGCGACCGGCGCGCTCGAGAACAGCATCGAGGCGTTCGCCGCGGCCCTGCGCGCGGGCGCCGGGTACCTGGAGACGGACGCGCACGCCACGGCGGACGGCATCGCCGTGCTGGTGCACGATCCGGGACTGCGCCGGATCGCGTCCCTCGACCTCGAGGTCGCGTCCCTCACGCTCGCGCAGCTCCGGGAGATCGGCCCGGTCGGAGGACAGATTTGTACCCTGATCGATGCTCTGCGCACCTTTCCGTCTGCCCGCTTCAACATCGACGTCAAGTCGGCCCCCGCGGCGGACGCCGTGGCCCGCGCCGTCCTGGAGGCGGATGCCGTCGACCGCGTGCTCGTCGCCTCCTTCAGCCGCCGGCGGCGGACCCGCACCCTGACGCGGGTCGGTGACGCCGCGGCCTCCGCCTCCGCGGCAGAGGTCCTGCCGGCGCTGCTGGCGGCTCGGATCGGGCTGATTCCCCTGGTCAGGCTCATACTCCGCCGCGTGGACGCGGTGCAGATCCCCCAGCGGATCAGGCGGTTCCGCATCGTGACGCCCCGGACTGTCCGCGCATTCCACGCCGCCGGGGTCGAAGTCCACGTCTGGACGGTGAACGATCCCGAGGATATGCGCCGTCTTCTCGACGCCGGTGTCGACGGCATCGTGACGGACCGGTGCGATGTGCTCGCCGAGGAGGTCCGCCGCCGCTCCTGACCCCCTCACTCGGGTCCCACTGGGAAGGTCCTGGGAATAGCCCCTGGAGGGAAGAGTGTCCCCCGACGCGAGGTTGAGGATGAAGACAGCCAGCGGAAGGAGCCACCTATGGCAGATCGCAGTCTGCGCGGAATGCGCCTCGGAGCCCAGAGCCTTCAGAGCGAGGAGGGAGTGGTCTTCTCCCCCCGGATCAACGCTCGCTACCGGAGCGATGACGGCGACATCTTCGAGGTGACGTTCGCCGAGGACGCCGAGATCCCGGAGACGTGGACCTCACCCAAGAGCGGCAAGGAGGGCGTGCTGCTCTCCGACGACGGAACGCCCGTCCAGTCCGCCGCCCACGAGAGCAAGGCGCCGCGCACCCACTGGGACATGCTCCTGGAGCGTCGCACCCGCGCCGAGCTCGAGCAGCTGCTCGAGGAGCGGCTTCAGTACCTGCGTGCCCGCCGCGGCAAGCAGCAGACGATAGCTTCCTGATCCCCCTCAGGACTCCCCAAGGGCCGCCGGTTCCCCACCGGCGGCCCTTTCTCTTGTCACGGCTACGTCGCCTCGGCCCGCGCCGCCGCGCCCGCACTTGCGCTCAACAGGCACTTCTTCCGCGGACACACTCTGCGGCGGCGTGTCGTGCTGTTGGAGCCGAGAATGCCTGTTGAGCGCCAGTCGCGCGTGTTGAGTGCCGGCGGGGTCAGCTGCGGCGGCGGAGGGTGAGGAGCAGGGCGCCCAGGCCGAGGCCCGAGACCAGGAGCTCGACCCCCTTCCCGAGCAGGACCGCCGGGGTGAGCCCGTCGCGCAGCGGGACGTCCGTCACCATGGCGCCGGCCTCGAACGCCGGGATCGTGTCGAGCGTGGATCCGTCCGGAGCGAGCACCGCGCTCGTGCCGACGGTCGACACGTTGACCAGGGCGCGTCCCGTCTCCAGTGCGCGGATCCGGGCGATGGCCAGCTGCTGCAGGTTCTCGTCCGTCTGCCCGAAGTCGGCGTTGTTCGTCTGCGCGAAGAGCACCTGCGCCCCATCCCGCACGCTCTCGGCGATCAGGGCGTCGTCCACGATGTCGAAGCAGATGTCGAGCCCCACCCGCACGCCGCCCACCTCCACGATGGGATCCGTCGTGCCCGGCGTGTACTCGCGCTGAATGAGGCCGATCAGGGAGGGCGCGAACGGCTCCCAAAAGGCGCGGTCTGGCACGTACTCGCCGAAGGGGACGGGGTGCCGCTTGTCGTACAGATCGACGGCTCCCTCGCCGTTCTCCCACAGGAGCGAGGTGTTGAAGATCCGTCCGTCGCGCTCGGTGATGGTGCCCGTGATGAGCGGAGCGTCGGCGGCATCCGTGACGTCGTCGAGGATCCGGGCCGCCGGGCCTGACTCGAGAGGATTGAGGTCGCTGGCCGCCTCCGGCCACAGCAGGACGTCGACGTCCTCCCCGGCGATCGGCAGGGTCGCGGCGACATGCCCGTCCAGGATCTGCCCCTGGTAGTCGCGGGTGTCGAAATAGCCGGAGGGCGTGTTCCCCTGCACTGCGCCCACCCGCAGGGTGCCGGCGTCGGCCGTCGACCAGGCCGGGACCGCGAGGACGGCGGCGACGGCGGTCGCCATGAGCAGGAGGGCCCGTCGCGGCCAGGATCGGTCCCCTCCGGGCGCCGAGCGGCGCGGGCGGGAGAACCACAGCTCCAGGGCGAGCGCGGTCAGCCACACCATCACGAAGCTCACGCCCGAGATGCCGAGCCAGGAGAACAGCGGCGCGAGCGGGCTCTCCGACTGCGACATCGCCACCCGGCCCCACGAGAAGCCGCCGTAGGGCCAGACGGCGCTGATCGCCTCGCGTGCGGTCCAGAGACCCGCGATCACCACGGGGAGCAGCCCGACCCGGCCGAGGAGCGACGGCCACAGCCGCGGCAGCCGCGCGTAGGCGAGGGCGATGAGCGCGCTGCCCAGGGCGACGAACAGGGCCTGCAGCGTCGACAGCGCCAGCCAGGGCACCTCGCCGAGGAACAGCGTCGCCCACTCGATGTGCACGAGGTAGAACGCGAGCCCGAACACGAGACCCACGAGGAGCGCGGCGCCCGGCCGACGGCCGCGCAGCGCGACCAGCACGAGAGCGACCGCGGGGAAGGCGAGCGGCCAGACGCCGGCGTCCGGGAACGCGCCGTCCAGCAGGAGCCCGGCGAGCAGCGCGACGAGGAGGGCGCCCCACAGCGGCAGCGGCGGACGGACCACCGGGCGCGCCGGGACCGGCCGCCGGACCCGGGGACCGGCGACGGGAGGAGCGGTGCGGGTCTCAGCTGACACTGGAGTACGCGACGATGCCGCGCCGGATCGCGTCGATCGCCTGCCGCGCGGTGCGGCCCTGGCGCCCGTCCGCGACCTCCGAGATCTGGTCGAGCAGGTCGATCGTCTGCTTCGCCCAGCGCACGAAGTCGCCGGCCTGCAGCTCGGCGTCGCGCAGCACCTGGTCCAGGGGGCCGCCACGGGCCCACTTGTGCATGGCGATGACGAGCCCGATCGAGGGAGGGTTCGACCCCGGCAGCTGGTGGTCCCGCTCGACGTCGTCGAGCCGGGCCCAGATGTCCTGGAGGCGCGTGAGCGCCGAGCGGAACGGACCGCGCGGGAGCCAGCGCTCGGAGATCTCCGCCTCCTCGCGCCGCGGCTCGAACACGAGAGTCGTCGCCAGCGCGGCGAAGGCGGCGGCGTCGAGCTCGCTCCACACGCCGCGGCGCAGGGTCTCGGCGACGAGGAGGTCCCGCTCGCCGTAGATCCGCTTGAGCATCACGCCGTTCCCGGTGAGGACGATGCGCCCGTCGGGGTCGAGCTTGAGGTAGCCCTCCTCGAGCAGGACGTCCGTGACCCGGTCGAACACCTTGGCGACGGCACCGGTGCGATTCGCGATCTGCTGCCGCAGCCCGTCCGTCTGCCGCTTGAGGCGCCACCACCGCTCGGCCCAGCGGGACAGCTCCTCCCGGCGGGGCGACGAGTGCCCGGGGTGGGTGCGGAGGCGCTTGCGCAGCTCCGCGAGCCGCCGCTGGTGCTTCTCCTGCTGGGCCCGCGTCCGGTCCCGGTTCTGCGATCCGGCGCGCTCGAGGTCGCTGATCTCCCGGCGGATGGAGGCGTACTCGGTGAAGTCGCCGCTCTGCCCCGACTCGTCCTGCATGGCCCGCTCGTAGCCCGCCAGCGACTCCTCCTGCTGGCGCACCTTGCGGGCGAGGTCGACGACCGCCCGGTCGGCCTGGAACTGGGCGAAGCTGGACTCGAGGATCTCGCGCGTGCGCTCCCGGCCGAACTGCTCGATGAGGTTGACGGCCATGTTGTAGGTGGGCCGGAAGCTCGAGTTCAGCGGGTAGCTGCGGCGGGAGGCGAGGGCGGCGACCGCCTGGGGCTCCATCCCTTCGGTCCACTGGATGACGGAGTGGCCCTCCACGTCGATGCCGCGCCGCCCGGCGCGACCCGTCAGCTGGGTGTACTCCCCCGGCGTGATCGGCACGCGCGCCTCGCCGTTGAACTTCTCGAGCTTCTCCAGCACGACCGTGCGTGCCGGCATGTTGATACCCAGGGCCAGCGTCTCGGTCGCGAACACGACCTTCAGGAGCTTCTTCTGGAACAGCTCCTCGATGACCTCCTTGAACGCGGGCAGCAGGCCCGCGTGGTGGGCGGCGACTCCCCGCTCGAGACCCTCGAGCCACTCCCAGTAGCCGAGGACCGCGAGATCCTCGTCGCGCAGCGTCCGGCAGCGCTCCTCGGTGATCTGCCGGATCTCCTCGCGCTCCCAGCTCTCGGTGAGGCGGACCCCGTCGCGCAGCACCGAGCGGACGGCGGCGTCGCATCCCGCCCGGGAGAAGATGAAGAAGATCGCCGGCAGGAGGTTGCGCTCGTCGAGCATCCGGATGAGGTCGGAGCGCTCCATCCGGCCCATCTCGAAGCGGCCGCCCCGAACGTGTCCCCGGCCCCGGTCCCGCACCTCGCGCACACCCTGCATCCGCCCGCCGTAGCGCGCGAGCTGCACGAGCTCGGGATTCACCCGGTTGGTCGCCGCGAGTCCCGACGAGTCGAACAGGTCGACGAGCCGGTTCCGGACGAGGACGTGCTGCTCGAGCGGCACCGGCCGCTCCTCGGAGACGATCACGTCGGTGTCGCCGCGCACGGCCTGGAGCCAGTCGCCGAACTCCTCGGCGTTGGAGACGGTGGCGCTGAGCGACACGAGCCGCGCGGACTGCGGAAGGTGGATGATGACCTCCTCCCACACCGCTCCGCGGAACCGGTCGGCCAGGTAGTGCACCTCGTCCATGACCACGAAGGCCAGGTCCACGAGGAGGTCGGAGTCCGCGTAGAGCATGTTGCGGAGCACCTCGGTCGTCATGACGACGACCCGGGCGCGAGGATTCACGTTGGTGTCGCCGGTGAGGAGTCCGACGTTCTCGGCGCCGTAGTCCTCGACGAGCTCGTTGAACTTCTGGTTGGACAGGGCCTTGATCGGCGCGGTGTAGAAGACCTTCGCGTACGGCTCCTGCATCGCGAGGTAGACCGCGAACTCCGCGACGAGCGTCTTGCCCGCCCCGGTGGGCGCCGCGACGAGGACGCCCCTGCCCTCCTCGAGCGCCTCGCACGCCCGCACCTGGAACGGGTCCAGGTCGAACTTCTGCTGAGCGCGGAACGCGTCGAGCAGGGGGTAGCGGCGCTTCCGGCGGGATGCGGCGAACCGCTCTGCGGGTGATAGCTCGGCGGTCATCGGTCCCCTCCCCGATTCACGAGGCGTACTCGGCGGTCAGTGCGGCGGTCTTCCGAGCGACGCGGCGGTCGTGCAGGATGGCAATCCCCGCGGCCGCCATGTAGAGCAGCGCCATCGGGATGGCGAGCAGGAACATCGAGATCACATCGGCGGCCGGCGTCGCGATCGCGGTGAACAGGGTGATGGTGAGGATGGCGACCCGCCAGCTCTTGAGGATGCTGATCCCCTGCAGGACGCCGGCGAAGTTGAGCAGCACGAGGAAGACCGGGAGCACGAAGGCCACGCCCACCACGACGATGAGCTTGAGCACGAAATCGAGGTAGTCGCCCGCGCTGAGGAAGACGGAGTCCTCGGCGGGAGCGAACCCGACCATGAGCTCGACGATGTGCGGCCAGACGTACCAGCCGGTGAAGCAGCCCGCGAAGAACAGCGGCACCGCGGCGAAGAAGAACCCGAAGCCGTACTGCCGCTCCTTGCGCGTCAGGCCGGGGACGATGAACGCCCAGATCTGATACAGCCACACCGGGGCCGAGAGGACGAGCCCCACGGTGAACGCGATGCGCAGCTTGAGGTCGAAGGCCTGGGTGATGTTCGTGTAGTTGATGCTCGCGTCGTGATGCTCCGCGACGGCGAGCATCGGCGTGCGGAGCAGGTCCCAGACCCAGTCCGACAGCAGGTAACCGGCGACCATGCCGACGACCAGCGCGACGACCGAGAGGATGAGACGCCGGCGCAGCTCCACCAGGTGCTCGCCGAGCGACATCCGCCGGTCGGGGTCGACATCCCGCCTTGAGCGGGCCATCGGGCTACTGCTTCGGCGTAGACGGCGGCGCGTCCGCTGCCTTCGGCGCCGGCTCTACGGCTGCGACCGGCGGAGCCTCGGCACGGAGCGCCTCCGGCTCACGCGTGTCGGTGTCCGCCTTGTCGGTCTTGATCTCCTGCTTGAAGATCTTCATGGACTGGCCGATGCTCCTCGCCAGGGCCGGGAGCTTGGGGGCGCCGAAGAGCAGGAGCACGATCGCCAGGACGGCGATCAGGTGCCATCCGGTGAACGCGTTGCCGAAGATTCCCATGGGAAAGTCCTCTTTCTCAGATCGGCGGTCACGAGGAGTTTACCCCTGGCCAATCGACGTTCTCGGCGCTCCCGCTTGCGGTCTGCCCTGAGTTCGGCGAGGAGGCGATGCGCCTCGCGCACCTCCGCCCGGTCGCGGAGGACCGCTGGCGTGAAGTGGTACGGGGACACCTCCTCGCTCGCCGCGTCGAGGAGCTCGAGCTTGCCGGCCAGCTCGCCGAGCGCATCCATCGCGACCATCGCCTTCTTGAACAGCCACCAGGCGAAGAAGGCGAGCATGCCGAGGAGGGCGAGGACGAGGAGCGTCCAGATCAGCACCCATGACCACCACGGCATACGCCGAGTCTAGGGTCCTCCCTGAGGCGTCGGCTCAGGACCGGCGTACGCGGCCAGTCCGGCTCGGGCCCAGTCGGCCACGACCGTGCGCGCCTCGGGTGGCTCCAGCACGCGGACCATCCCCGAGAGGCGGGTGGCGAGCCGCTTGAGCCCGTGGTAGTGCCCGACGCGGAGGGTGGCCTCGACGACGCCGGGACGCGTGCCCGGGCGTGTGCGGGTGCCCTCGGGCAGGTAGTCGCCGAGCAGGGGCAGGGCCGCCTCCGCGACCTCGACCACGACCGTCAGGTCCGCCGCGGAGGTCTCGAACAGGGCGTCGGAGAGCGCGACCTCGTCGGCGCCGCGGCTGACCGGCCGGTTCGTCGAGCTGAGCCGGGTGATCCGGTCGAGCCGGAACGTGCGGACCGCCTCGCGACCGTGGTCCCAGGCACGGAGGTACCAGCTCTCGTCGTCGGAGTCGAGGCGCAGCGGGTCCACGGTCCGGCGGACGGTGGAGCCCTGAGCGTCGCGGTAGTCGAACTCCACCTGCCGGCGGGCGACGAGCGCGTCCCGGAGCACGGGCAGGGCGGCGTCGACGCGCGCCTGGGCGACGACCACCGGGCTCGGCGGCGCCGAGGCGCCCCGGGCCAGCTTGTTCATCAGCGAGGTGAGCGCCGCCCGGTCCGCGTTCTCGGGGAGCGACGACAGGTACTGGAGGCCTGCGAGGAGAGCGGCCGCTTCCCGAGCGGAGAAGCGCGGCGCCTCGTCGATCGCGACCGAGTGCGTGAGGACGATCCGGTCGTTGTCCTCGAACTCGTCCCAGTTGATGTCGAACAGGTCGCCGGGAAGGTACGCCGCGCTGTCGCCGGGGAGGCCGGACACCGCGATCAGCTGGACCGCCTGCCGCATCTCGTCCTCGGTCACCCCGAAGTGCGCGGCGGCATCCGCGACGCTCACGTCCTCGTGATCGATGAGGTACGGGACCAGGGACAGCAGGAACGCGAGCTTGTCCTGCGCCTGGAGCGGGCGGGCGCTCATCGGGTCGCGCCCTCGTGGTCGGCGACGACGCGGCGGAGGCGCTGGACGACCCGGTCCCGCAGATGCTGGGGCTCGAGGACGACGACCTCCGGCCCGTAGGAGGCGAGCTCGTCCGCCATGAGATTCGAGTCCGAGTAGTTGAGTAGCAGCTCGCCGGGCGCCGGCTGCTCCGCCGCGCGGCGCTCCAGCCGGGTCTCCGCGTCCGAGCCGGGGGCGACGCGGATGCGGACGCGGCCGCCCGCGAGGATGCGGTCGAGGTCGGCGAGGGCGGCCTCCGCCACGTCCTCCTCAGGCGGCGTGAACGCCGTGCGCGTCGTCGTCACCTTGCCGACGATCCTGCTCAGCAGGAAGGTGCGCCGCTCCTGGCGGTTCCGGTCGAACGACGCGAGGTGCCACCGGCCCTCGTGCTTGACGAGCGCGAGCGGCTCGACGGTCCGCTCGGTCGGCTCGGACTCCCCCGGCTTCAGGTACGGGAACCGGACGACGAGGTGCCGCTCGATCGCGGCCCGCAGCGGCTCGAACGCGGGCTCGCGGACGCGGATCCGGGGCGCGTACCCGATCGTCGGGTCGTCCGCGTCGACGCCGAGCGACCGCAGCTTGAGGAGAGCGCGGTGCGACTCGCTGGAGAGCGAGCCCTCCCGCCACACCTCGGCGGCGAGGTTGAGCAGGGTCGTCTCCTGCGGCGTGAACGTCACGTCCGCCGGCAGGTCGTAGGCGCCCTTCCGGATGCGGTACCGGAGGTTCTGGTTGTTGCCGGCCTCGGCGGGGGTCTCCAGCGTCTCGAGCGGGACGCCGAGCTCCCGGATGTCGTCCTTGTCCCGCTCGAACTGCCGCTCGAGGCTCGCGTTGTCGCCGCCCGGCACGTACCGATGGCGGTAGCCCTGCACCGAGGAGAGGATCTCGCTCTTGGTCAGGCCGTGCTCGGTCGCCACGAGGGCGAGCACCAGGCTGAAGAGCCGCTCCTCGACGGGGACCGCTTCGGTCGGCACCGAGGGCCTACTCGACGATCCCGAGGATGTCGATGACGAAGACCAGCGTGGAGTCGGCCGGGATGCTGCCCGTCGCCTGGTCGCCGTAGCCCTGATCGGGCGGGATGACCGCGAGCACCTGGTCGCCGACCCGCTTCCCGGTGACCGCGGAGAGGAACCCCGGGATCGCCTCGCCCTCGTTCAGGGCGATGGTGATCGGGGCGCCGTTCTCCCAGCTGGAGTCGAACACCTCGCCGGTGTCCCAGAGGACCCCGGTGTAGTTGACGAGGACCGAGTCGCCCTCCGCGACCTTCTCGCCGTTGCCGGCGATCAGGGTCGACACGCGCAGCTTCTCGGGAGCGGCGGCCTGCGGCACCGTGATGCCCGGACGGCCGTCGGGGGCGAGCACGACGGACGGCATGCCCGCCTGCGCGACCTGCGCCGTGCCCTGCGCGCGGCCGAGGTACGCGTCCTTGAAGTCGACGACGACGACGAGAGAGTCCTCGGCGGTGAGCCCGGCGGGACGGTTCTCGTCGCTGAAGGCCTCATCGCCCGGCATGACGACGGCGACGCGGCTGCCGACCTCGGCGCACTGCAGGCCCTTCTTGAGGCCCTCGATCGGCAGGCGGTCGATCACGAAGGACGACGGGAGTCCTGCGCCGTAGTCGGACTGGTCGAGCAGCTCGCCCGTGGAGCCGTTGAAGATGCTGAGGTAGCCGGCCACGTACTGGTCGCCGCGGATGGGCTCGCCCTCACCCCGGATGACCGTGCTCGCCTGCGTGGTGCCGGGAAGGAGCGGCGTCGGGAAGCTGACGGTCGGCTGGCTGAGCACCGCTCCGCTCGCCTTCACCGCGTCGGAGGCGTTGCCGGGGCGCGCCTCCGGACGGCACTCGGCGGCGCCGGAGGGGCCGACGTAGCAGGCGGAGAGGCCGCCGAGCAGGCTGGCGGCCACGAGAAGGGCGGATGCCGCGCGCGGAAGTCGTCTGTTCATCGTCAGGAGCCGTCCAGAAGTGCCGGGGGCCGGGATCGGCCGCCGCTCAGTCTAGTGGCCGCCCTCCCTCGCCTCGGGCGGAGCAGCGTCGGCCGCGTCGCCGTCCTCGGCAGCCCCTGAGGACCCGCGGGCGAGCGATGCGGCGGCGCCCGCCTTCGCCTCCCGGACCTTCCGGCGCAGGGCCTTCGCGCTCGAGTTCCGCTCGCCGAGGGCGCCGGGAGTCCAGAGCTCCACGTCCTCCTCGCCGTACTCGGTCTTCGACGCGCGCCGTTTGAGCGCCGGAAGGACGGCTCCGGGCGCGAGCCGGCGTGCCGTGAGGAGGAACCCGGTGTGGGCGACCATGCGATGGTCCGGCCGCACCGCGAGCCCCTCCACGTGCCATCCGCGCACGAGCGTCTCGCTCGACTCCGGCTCGGTGAAGACGCCCGAGTCCCGGATCGCCTCCGCGACCCGGGAGAGCTGGGTGGCCGTCGCGATGTAGCAGAGGAGGGACCCGCCCGGGGTGAGGGCGTCGGCCACGACATCGATGCACTCCCACGGCGCGAGCATGTCGAGCACGACCCGGTCGACGGACCCGGCAGGCGCCGCGGCGGGGAGCTCCTCGACGAGGTCGCCGAGGACGATGCGCCAGTTCTGCGGCTCCTCGCCGAGGAATCCCACGACGTTGCCCGCCGCCACGTCCGCGAACTCCTCGCGCCGCTCGAAGGAGAGCAGCGACCCCGTCGGACCGATCGCCCGGAGCAGCCAGAGGCTGAGGGCACCGCTGCCGACGCCCGCCTCCACCACCGATGCCCCGGGGAAGATGTCGGCCTGAGCCAGGATCTGGGCCGCGTCCTTCGGGTACACGATCGCCGCGCCGCGCGGCATCGACATCACGTAGTCGGCGAGCCGCGGCCGGAGCGCGAGGTACTCCACTCCCCCGGAGTTCGCGACGACCGAGCCGTCGGGCAGCCCGAGGAGCGCGTCGTGGTCGAGCACGCCGCGGTGGGAGTGGAACTGCTTGCCCGGGGTGAGCGTGATGGTGTTGAGGCGCCCCTTCGGACCGGTGAGCTGCACCCGGTCCCCCTGCTGGAACGGTCCGGAGAAGACGCTCACGAGGCCAGCTCCTCCTCGACCTCGGTGTCCCGCGGGACGAGGGCGGCGAGGTCGGCGATGTGCCGGCCGGCGAGAGTGGGCCAGACGACGTAGCCGGTCCCCGGAGGCAGGTCGACCGTGTGCGGCACGCCGACGGCCGAGGCGCCGGCGGTGACGGCGGACGCGAGCCCCGGCGGGGAGTCCTCGATGGCGACCGACAGGTCGGGGCGGACTCCGAGCTGCTCCATCGCCCGGAGGTAGGGCTCCGGATGCGGCTTCGGCTGGTCCACGTCGCTCCCGGTCACGATCACGTCGAAGATGGGGCCGTCGCGGCGCGCGGCCGCGGCCACCTGCTCGGCCATGGGCCTCATCGACATCGTCACGAGGGCCGTCGGCACGCCGGCTTCCCGCAGCTCGGCGAGCAGCTCGCGCGCGCCGGGCCGCCATGGGACCTCGCGCGCCAGCCGTCCCATCACCTCCGCCTGCAGGTAGTCGATGATGCGGGCGGTGTCCCACGGGACGCCCTTCGCCTGCAGCATCTCCGCGGACACCCACAGGCTCATGCCGACCTGCGCGAGCCCGTCCTCGGCCCGCCACCGCCCGCCGAACGACGTGACCAGCTTCTCCTCGGCCTGCTGCCAGAACGGCTCCGTGTCGACGAGGGTGCCGTCCATGTCCCAGAGGACGGCGGCGGGCAGGTCGGTACGCATAACGCGCCAGTGTACGGAGCGACCGCGCGCCCACCGGAATCGGCTGACGGCGAACGGGTGCCGCGCGCCCCCGTCGCCGGGAAGGAGGAGTCCTATCCTTGATCAAGCCCGCGCGCGGGCGGAGAGGCAGGGCACGTGGCGGACGAGCGACGGTTCAGCGACGGACGGATCCTCGTCGTCGCGTTCGAGGGCTGGAACGACGCGGGCGAGGCGGCCTCCGGGGCCGTCACGGTGCTGCGCGACTCCCTCGGCCTCGCCCCGGTGCACGAGGTGGACCCGGAGCAGTACTTCGACTACCAGTTCACCCGCCCGGTCGTCTACGTGGACGACGACGGTCGGAGGCGCCTGCGCTGGCCGCACGCCACCATGTACGGCCCGCCGAGCGAGGAGCAGCTGCCGCCCGAGGTGGAGGCCGAGCTGCCGTCGACCTCGCTGGAGCGCGTCGACAACGTCTTCGTGCTGCTCGGCAGCGAGCCCTCCCGCAGCTGGAAGAACTTCGCGGCCGAGATCCTCGACGCCGCTCTCGTGCACGACATCAGCGGCATCATCGTGGTCGGGGCGATGCTCGCCGACGTCCCGCACACCCGGCCCATCTCGATCTGGGCGTCGAGCGAGGATGCGGACCTCCGCGACGAGCTGGGGCTCGAGCGCAGCACGTACGAGGGACCGGTCGGCATCCTGTCGGTGATCGCCGACGTCGCGGAGGTGGTCGGCATCCCGACCATCTCGATCTGGGCCTCCGTCCCGCACTACGTGCACAACGCCCCGTCGCCCAAGGCGACCCTCGCCCTGGTGAAGCGCCTCGAGGAGGTGCTCGAGATCCCCGTTCCGCACGGCGACCTGGAGGAGGAGTCGAGCGCCTGGGAGTCCGGCATCGACGCGATCGCCGGCGAGGACGAGGACATGGCGGCCTACATCGAGCAGCTCGAGCAGGCTCGTGACACCGTGGACTCGCCGGAGGCGAGCGGCGAGGCGATCGCCAAGGAGTTCGAGCGGTACCTGCGCCGCCGCGGCGACGGCCGCGACGGCTGGCCCGACGCGCGCGACCGGCCCCAGTCCTGAGGCTCAAGGGCCCGCCTCGAGTCAGTCGGGAAGGTCCTTCTTGAGCCGGCGGGTCGGCGGGTCGACGATGTCGTCCCACTCGTGGTGCTTCGCCAGGTAGGCCTGCACGAACGGGCAGACCGGCACGATCCTCTTCCCGCGTGAGCGGACGTCGTCGAGAGCGGTCCGGATCAGCATGCTGCCGAGTCCGTGGCCCTCGAACCGGTCGTCGACGACCGTGTGCGTGAACACGACCTGCTCGCCGTGCGGCAGGAAGTGCGCCACCCCGGCGAACTCCCCCTCCAGGGTCAGGACGTACCGATCCCGATCCTCCTCGAGACGGACGTCGGTCGTGCTCTCGCTCACGGGTGTCCTCCCTGCTCCCGGGGCCGCAGCCGGACGGTGGGCAGCTCCGGCGCCGGCAGGACCTTCTGCCACACGTCGGGGAACGCGCCGTACGGCCCGTCCCGCTCCCCCGCCTCCGCAGCGGCGATCTGTGCCTGCCAGCGCTCCCGATGCTCGACGATCTCCTCGTGGGTGCGCGCCACGAAGTTCCACCACATGACGATCGGCTCCCCGAGCGGAGCGCCGCCGAGCAGGAGAAGGCGGGCGTCCTCCGCCGCGGACAGCGTGAGGGTCGTCGCTCCCGGAGCCCGGTACAGCAGCTGGGATCGCGTCCCGGGCACCCCGTCGACCGCGACCGTCCCCTCGTCGATCAGCACCCCGTGCTCGAACTCCACGCTCGTCGGCAGCGTCACCGTCCCGCCGGCGGAAAGCAGCACCTCGGCGCCCAGCAGCGGCGTCCACGTCTCGACGGGCGAGCGCTCCCCCGCGAGCTCGCCGAGGAACACCCGGACGCTCGCGTCCCCGATCGAGAACTGCGGAGCGGTGTAGTTCTGGAACGCTCGTGCGCCGCTGCGCCGCGCGTCCGGCAGGGCCACCCACAGCTGCGCCCCCTGTAGCCTCCTGGTCCCGGGCGTCGAGTACTCGGAGTGGGCGATCCCGTAGCCGGCGGTCATCAGGTTCACCTCGCCCGGGCGGATGACGCGCCGAGTGCCGAGCGTGTCCCGATGCTCGATCTGGCCCTCGAAGAGCCACGTCACCGTCTGGAGCCCGGTGTGCGGATGCCCGGGCACCCGCATGCCGCCGCTGACGGAGACGTCGTCCGGACCGTAAGAGTCGAGGAAGCACCAGGCGCCGATGAGGGAGCGCTTCCGCTGCGGGAGCGTCCGGCGCACCGACATGGCCCGCGGCCCGCCGAGCGGGACGTCGCGCGGTTCGAGGACCTCGACCCTCGCGGCGGCGGCCACGGCGTCGCAGTCCAGCAGCGCCGGGTCCCGCTCGAGGTTGGTCACGCCCACATCCTCGCACCGCCCGCCGCCAGGCACGGCGTCAGCGGACTCACGGAGAAGATCCGGACGCACTCCCGAGCCCGCTACGGCTGCAGGACCCCCGTCGACAGCAGCACGATGATGGCGATGCCGAGCGCGATCCGGTACACCACGAAGGGCAGGAACGACCGCTTCGAGATGTAGCTGAGGAAGAACGCGATCACGGCCAGGCCGACGACGAACGCGACTCCCGTCGCGAGCGCCGTCTCGAGCGGGCCGAACACCTCCGGTGCGCACGTCCCCGCCGCCTCGCCGGCGGCCGAGCAGGGCTCCGCGATCGACTTGTACAGCTGGTAGAACCCGCTGCCGAAGACGGCCGGCAGCGCGAGAAGGAAGGCGTAGCGGGCGGCCGCGCGGCGCTGGTAGCCCAGAAAGAGTCCCGCCGTGATCGTGCCGCCCGAGCGGGAGACCCCGGGGATGAGCGCGAGGGCCTGCGCGAAGCCGTAGACGATGCCGTGCGGGACCGTCAGGTTCGTGAGCCGGAGCTCCTTCCTGCCCACCCAGTCCGCGATCCCGAGGAGGATGCCGAACCCGATCAGCGTGAACGCGACGACCCACAGGGAGCGGAAGGTCGTCTCGATGTCGTCCTCGAAGAGCAGGCCGAGCGCGACGATCGGGACCGAGCCGACGATGATCAGCCACCCCATCCGGGCGTCCGGGTCGCTGCGGGGGACGACGGGGCGCCCGAGCCGGTCCTTCCGGCCGAGAACCGAGAGGAACCAGCGCGACACGATGCGGGCGATGTCGTGCCAGAAGTAGACGAGGACGGCCGTCTCGGTGCCGATCTGGGTGATCGCGGTGAACGCCGCGCCCGGGTCCTGCGCGCCCGGCAGGAACTCCCCGACGATGCGGAGATGGGCGCTCGAGGAGATCGGCAGGAACTCCGTCAGACCCTGCACCAAGCCGAGCAGGAGCGCCTCGAAGAGCGGCATGTGGCCTCCGTCATCGCGAGCGAGCAGGAGGTCCCCTGCTCCTGCCACCCTACCCGCCGGGCCTCCGGGGCCCCGTCGCGGCGTCGGCAGGTCGCCGACCCTGCAACCCCTTGAGGACGGCGCTCGTTCCGGCGTACGTTCCGATCAAGCGCGGGTCGCAGGACCTCCTGCGGCCCTGACCCGAGGAGGAGATGCTGATGACAACTGCACGCGACATCATGACGTCCGACGTCGAGTGTGTCGGGGAGAACGACGACCTCGTCACCGCCGCCCGCAAGATGCGGGACCTCAACGTCGGAGCCCTGCCGATCTGCGGTGAGGACGACAAGCTGCACGGCATGCTCACCGACCGCGACATCGTGGTGAAGTGCATCGCCGAGGGCGGAGACCCCGCCAGCACGAAGGCCGGCTCGCTCGGTGAGGGCAAGCCGATCACCATCGGCGCGGACGACGACCTCGACGAGGCGATCCGCACCATGCGCCAGTACCAGGTCCGCCGTCTCCCGGTCATCGACGGGCACCGGCTGGTGGGCATGGTCGCCCAGGCCGACATCGCGAAGGCCCTTCCTCCCGAGAAGGTCGGCGACCTCCTCGAGGACATCTCCTCGTAGCCCCGCGCGTCTGAGCGGGCTCCCTCCACTCCTCCCGGGGAGGGCGCCCGCATCAGGCGTTCCGTGCTGCGAGCGCAGCGTCCCGCTCGAGTCCTGCCTCAGCACTCCAGGAGGAGGTCGGTGAGCACCCGGTGCCCGAACTCCAGGGACGAGATCGGGACGCGCTCGTCGACGCCGTGGAACATCGCCGGGAAGTCGAGGGACTCGGGCAGCAGCAGCGGCGCGAACCCGTAGCCTCGGATGCCGAACTTCGACAGCGCCTTGTTGTCGGTTCCGCCCGACATCAGGTAGGGCAGGACCGTCGCCCCGGGGTCGTGACGCCCGAGGAGCCCGATCATCGTGTCGACGAGGGGACCCTCGAACGGCGTCTCCAGACCGACGTCCGCGTGGACGATGTCGACCTCGATGTCCTCCCCCACCAGTTCGCGGACCTCGGCGAGGGTCTGCTCCTCCTCGCCCGGCAGGCAGCGGATGTCGACGAGGGCGGTCGCCTCCTCCGGGATGACGTTGTGCTTGTAGCCGGCGCTCAGCACGGTCGGATTGGTCGTGGTCCGCAGCGTGCCGAGCAGGAACCCCGAGGCCGTGCCGGTCCGCAGGATGAGCTCGTCCGGCCCCACACGCTCGGGGTCGACGCCGAGGATCCGTGCGACCGCGGCGAGCAGTCCCTCCGTGGTGCGCGTGAGCCGGATCGGCCAGTCGCGGCGGCCGAGGGTGACGACGGCCTCCGCCAGCCGGGTCACCGAGTTGTTCCGGATGAGCCGGGACCCGTGCGCGGACGGCGACCGCGCCGTGAGCCTCACCCAGACGAGCGCCTTCTCCCCCGTCTGGAGGAGGTACGAGCGCTGACCGCCGAAGGTGACCGAGTAGCCGCCGACCTCGCTGACGGCTTCCGTGGCGCCGGCGAAGAGGTCGGGGTGGTTGTCGACGAGCCAGTGAGAGCCGAGCACCCCGCCCGCCTCCTCGTCCGCGAAGAACGCGACCACGAGGTCCCGTGCCGGACGTCGTCCGGACGCGAGCAGGTCGCCGAGGGCGGTGACCATCATCGCGTCCATGTCCTTCATGTCGACGGCGCCGCGGCCCCACAGCATCCCGTCGCGGACCTCGCCGCCGAACGGGTCGGCACTCCAGTGCCGAGGATCGGCGGGCACGACATCGGTGTGCCCGTGCAGGACGAGAGCGGGACGGGAGGGAGCTGCGCCCTCGACCCGGGCGACGACGGACACCCGCCCGGGCTCGGGCTCGAACAGGCGCGGGGACAGGCCCATGCGCGCGAGCCGCGCCTCCAGGTACTCGGCGGCCTCGGTCTCCCCCTCCGAGCGCCCCTCGCCCCAGTTGACGGTGTTGAAGCGGAGCAGGTCACGGGCGACGGCCGCGACCTCGGGCAGCTCCTCGGCCGGAGTCGTCATGCGCTCCACGGTACCGTCGTCCCGGTCCCGCCCCGCGCGGCGCCCGGGTGAGGACCCCCGGCGCGAGGCGCGGGGATCAGGACGAGGGGAACGCGAGCCGATACCTCGGAGCCTCCCCGGAGTCCCCGATCGCATTCGGCGCCTGGCTCAGCGGCATGAGCCGATCGACGCCGGGGAACCCGGTCCGCTGGTCTGCGTCCTCGCCCTCGGCGGCGGCCAGGAGGAACGGCCCTTGAAAGCGGCTCGTGGAGCCGTCCGGCAGCGATCGCCGCCCGGCGCCCCGCTCGAGCAGGACACTCCCCGCGAACCCGGGCTCGGCGGGTATCCGCAGCCGCTCCCGGCGTCGCGGATGCTCGTGGGACTCGAGCGTCGCGGGCCAGTCCGGCGCGTGCACGATGACGTCCAGGAAGCCGGACGACGGCGCCTGCTCGACGGTGAACCGCACCGCTCCGCCCCCGACGCGGTCGGCCTCGACCCGGATGCGCCAGTCGCCGGCGTCCGTCGGGATGCCGAGCGTCCCCGGTCGCACGATCTGGATCTCCAGCGTTCCGGACGGTGCGTCGTAGCTGAGGGACCCGTCCTGCGCCTCCACCAGCCCGAGGGCCCCGCGCATGGTGCAGCACCACCGGGCGTCGGGGTGGATCGGCTGGATGACGGGATCGGCCTCCGTCGCGACGGAGTCGAGGCCGAAGCTGCCGTCCGAGCGCTGCGCGAACCCGAGGCCGTTGAGCTCGATGAGCTCGGCGTCCGCGAGGTAGTGCTGCTGCCCGGTGAGCCGCCAGAGGGCCAGGGCGAGCCCCAGGGAGTCGGCGATCGCGCAGGGCTCGGTCCAGGAGTCCGGGCGCTCGAACCAGTTCCACGTCGCGAAGTTCAGGGTGCGGCCGTGGTGCGCGTAGCTCGCGTAGACACCGGCCGCGAGGTCGGCCGAGGCGGGGTCCCCGGTCTCCTCGGCGAACTGCGCGAGGTTCCGGCCTGCGGCGAGCACCGCGTGGAGCTGGGCGCGCTGCTCGCGCACATCAATGCTCGCCAGAAGATCCCGGAGCTGCTCGATCGCCTCGCGGATGTCGTCCCGACCGGTCGTGAGGAAGGCGGGGACGAGTCCGTTCAGCGCGAGGAGGACGCACCAGGTGTCGCTCGACAGGAGCCACCCGTCCTTCTCCACGGTCAGGGTGCCCGACGGTGCTCCGGCTTCCTCCACCCGGCGATGGCGGGGGTATGAGCCGAGGCGCGCGAGCGCGGGCAGCATCAGGTTGTCGACGATCCGCACGGCCGCCGCTTCCGCCTCTCGGTCGCCGGTCACGGCGAAGTACTGCAGGAGGCCCGACACCACCCAGCCCTGGCAGGCCAGCTGCTGCTCGTCGACGACGTCCCCGAGCTCCCGCCCGAAGTACCCCTGCGCATTGACGGCTCCGAGCATCGCGGCGAAGAGGGACCGCGACCGCTCCTCCGTGGGATAGCCGCTCCGCCACAGGCGCGTCAGGGACAGCAGCAGGCGGCCCGCGACATCCCCTGGCCAATCGCTGCTGATGCTCTCCTCGATCACGGGTGCCACGGCGTAGTCGGCCGCCAGGAGCCGATGGAACGACGCATCCAGAGCGGCGTCCGACCCGACGTCCAGGAACGACACCGCGGCGGGCTGCATCTTCACATCGGTCATCTGCTGTCCTGTCTCGAAATACCGAAGCTTCTCGGAATGGCGATCCCGCCGGCCGCTCGGCTGCGTCGCGCCGAGAGGAGTGCTCCGTCGGCACCTTGGATATCCTCCCAACCGGTCGGCTCCCCCAGGGCACCGACGGCACGAGGCGCGGTCTGCGTCGTGCTAGTCTCTTTCCTCGGCGATCGAAGGTCGCTCACTCGTCCGGGTGGCGGAAATGGCAGACGCGCTAGCTTGAGGTGCTAGTGCCCGTATAGGGCGTGGGGGTTCAAGTCCCCCCTCGGACACACTGGTTGAGACCGTAGGAAAGGCCCCGCTTCGGCGGGGCCTTTCGCTTTGGCACGGCGGCCGCCCGTTCCTCAGGCCCGTTCGACGACTGGGGCGAGACTCGATGCCGCACGCCCGTCAGTTCCTCTGTCGCGCGCCCATCACCTGGACCGCGTGCGTCAGCGTCATCAGCAGGACCCCGCCGACCACGTTTCCTGCGCCTGCGACAAGGAGGTTGAGGCCGATGTCCCCGAACGAGACGCTCGCGCCGAACCAATGCCCCATCAGAAGGTGGAGCACCGAGACGACCACGTGGTCGAAGGGTCCGAGTGCGAGCAGGATCCCGACGAGGTAGGCGAGCATTGCGCGCGCCCCCACTCCCTCCGCCGCATGCAGCAGGAAGGACAGGAGCGTGATGAGGGCGCCGGCGGCGACGCCCCGGAAGAGCGTCGCCCATCCGCTCTTCGCCGCGATCTCCTCTGCAACGCTCACGAGCGCCTCAGGAGCCCCGACTGGCAGGGCCTGCGGAACCACGAACACGGCCGCCATGACCGCGCCCCCGAGCAGGTTGAAGAGCAGGACGAGTGCCCACAACCGCAGGAGCGCCAGCCACCGATCGAGTCGTCGCTCCTCCAGGGCGGCGGCCACAGGGTCGAAGAAGTTCTCCGAGAACAGCTCGGTCCGCCCGACGACGAGGAACACGAGGCCGGTGCCGAAGGCGAGCGCCCCGACGAGTGAGGCGGGGCCGGGACCGAGAGCGGGGCTGGTGTACGCCTCCGCGATCCCGAGAGCGACGACGCCGAAGACGATGGTGATCCCCGCGATGAAGCCGTTCGACATCTGCTCGAGGGGAGGCATGCTCAATCGGCGGTCGCCCTCGGACTTCGCGCGATCGTAGATCTCCGTGGTCTCGGGGATCGAACTCATGCGTCCAGGCAAGCACCCGTCGGGCGCCCTGCCGAGGGCTTCCCTTGATGGGTCTGCTCGCGTAGGGGGGAGCTGCGCCCGTGCAAGGGGGCTGGGGTGGAGCAGCGATCCGGAGTGGATCAGGATGGGGTGTGGGTCGCATGCCCTGCGGCCCTCTCCTGAGGGACGATGGCACCGTGAGCTCCTCGCCGAACGCCCACGTGCCGAGCTGGATGCTGGACGAGCTGGCAGCGGCCGGACGTGAGAACCTCGACGCGGTCCACGTCTCCCGGTATGACGAAAAGGAGCCTTGGCCCGCGGAGGAAGAGGTCCGCCTCGCCGAGGGGCTCGGGCTCTCACCGGATTCGGTCGTGGTGGATCTGGGCGCCGGCACCGGGCAGTTCGCGCTCGCCGCGGCTCCTCGCTTCCGCCGAGTGGTCGCCGTCGACGTGTCGGAGGTCATGCTCGAGGTCCTGCGGCGCAAGGTCGACCAGGCGCGGCACGACAACGTCGAGGTCGAGTTGGGCGGGTTCCTGACCTACCGCCACCGGAGGGACGCGGCGGACCTCGTCTACTCGCGCTACGCGCTCCACCACCTGCCGGACTTCTGGAAGGCGCTGGCGCTGCGCAACATCCACTCGATGCTGCGCCCGGGCGGGGTCCTCCGGCTCTGGGACATCGTCTACAGCTTCGAGCCGGCGGCGGCGGAGGAGAGGCTCGAGGCCTGGTGCTCCACCTTGGACGACGCCTCGGGTTTCTCCGAGTGGGTCCGTGCCGACATCGAGGAGCACATCCGAGACGAGCACTCCACCTTCAGCTGGGTGCTCGAGCCCATGCTCGCGCGCGCCGGATTCGCCGTCGAGGAGGCGGAGTACTCCGAGGACCGGATCTTCGCCAAGTACGTCCTCCGGCGGGCATGACTCCCCTCGGATCGCGCCGGGGCGGACCTCTGGCGCGTTCACACCCTGCCGTCTCTGCGGACGCGTAACTTGTGGGCATGGTCGGCGAACTCGTGTCGCTCTCCCCGCTGCAGGCGCTCGGCATCCCCGTCGCCCTGCTCGGCGCGGTGTTCCTCGCCGTCGGGGCCCAGCTCCAGCACGGCGGCGTCGCGAAGGTGGAGGCGGCCAGCCGCCACACCGCACGGACCGGGATGCGCGTCGGACAGCTCTGGGCCCTCGCGAGTCGTCCCTCCTGGCTGATCGGCACGCTGCTGCTCGGGTGCGCCATCGTGCTGCAGCTGTTCAGCCTGTTCCTCGCGCCCCTGACCGTCGTGCAGCCGCTGGGGGCACTCGCCCTCGTCATCACGGCGCTCCTGAACGCACGAGCGACGAAGACCCGGCTCAGCAGGGAGTCCATCCGGGCGATGCTGCTCTGCGTCGGTGGCATCGCCGCCTTCGTGGGGATCGCCGCGGTCACGACGACGTCCGTGCCCATCGACACGGACCAGCTCGTCATCGTGCTGGTCATCCTCGCCGCCGTGCTGGCGCTCCTCGGTGTGGGGTTCGTCCTCCTCCGCAAGAGGTCCCCGACGATCTTCTACATCATCGCCAGCGGCGTCCTCTTCGGGTTCGTCGCGACGCTCGCGAAGGTGGTGATCACCCGCGTGCAGACCATCGTGCTCAACGGCTTCGAGCTCCAGCCCGGAGACGGCCTCACGATCCTCGTCGTCGTCGCGGTCATCGTCGCCGCGCTCGGCGGCTCATACCTCGTCCAGACCGCCTACTCGTCCGGCCCGCCCGACCTCGTCGTCGCAGGGCTCACCGTGATCGACCCGCTCGTCGGGGTCACCCTCGGCATCGTCGTGCTCGGCGAAGCCACCGCTGCGCCGCCGTGGGCCGCGGTCGCCTTCGTCGTTGCCGGCGCCGTCGCCGTTCTCGGGGTGGTCCAGCTCTCCCGCCGAAAGGAGCACCTCGTGACAACACCGCAGGGGCGCTGACCGGAGACCGAGCCGGAGCCCGTCCTCGCAGCCCCGACCATCCCTCGGGCTCGGCGGGGCAGGTTTCCGCGGCGGCACGGCCGCTGCGGTGACGCCCACGTGACATCCGAGTGACGGGCCCGTGACGGCCCCGCGAGCAGACTCGTGCCGCTTCGGAGAGTCAGCGGAGGTGGCCCATGAGCGGCTTCGAGACGGAGAACGGCATCGGACCCGCCGACACGCTGCTGCTGTCACCATTCTCCGCGCCAGAGGTCGAGACCGAGGCGCCGACCACGTGGGAGGTCCCCGTCGCCGGCGCCCTGGAGACACCGTTCTCGGAGGCGCTCGCCTCCGCCGGGGAGGAGGAGCTCGAGGCGCAGGCGGTGACCGCACTGACGTCGGAGCTCGAGGATGAGGAGTTCACCGAGGCGGTCGCGGCGCTGATAGACGAGGCGGCCGGCCGTCATCTCCGGTCGACCGGCACCTGGAGCCACGAGGCGAACGGCGGCCGGCTCGCGGCAGCCGAGGTCGAGCAGTGGCTCGAGACGCTCGCCGCCGAGGCGGATTACCGCCTTGCGCAGTTCGAGGAGCACTTCGCGGACCGGCCGGTGGACGCGGTGTCCGAGCTCGAGCTCGAGTCGATGGCGGGCGCCACCGCGTCGTACGAGGGCGTCGAGGGCCTGGTCGATGCGCAGGAGCAGTTCCTGGGCAAGCTGGTGCGCAAGGCCGCGAACGTCGTGAAGGGCGCCGCCAAGCTGGTCAAGCGCGGCGTCGCCGCGGTCGGCAAGCTCCTGCCGGTCGGCCGGGTGTTCGCCCTCCTCCGCAAGCTCGTGCGTCCTCTCCTCCAGCGCGTCCTGGCCAAGGCGATCGGGAAGCTCCCGCCGGCCCTGCAGCCCGCCGCGCGGCAGCTGGCCGGCCGTCTGCCCGGAGCTGCGGAGGCGGCCGAGGAGCAGGAGGACGAGGCGGCCGGCCTGACCGAGCAGTTCGACACGGCCCTCGCGGAGGCGCTGCTCGCACCGAGCGAGGCCGGCGCAAGTGCTCCGCTCGCTCAGCTGGAGGCCGAGGCCGCCGCGGTCCGGGACGGCGGATTCGAGCTCGAGGCCCTGGACGACGCGCGCCAGCGGCTCTCGCGGCAGCTCAGCGAGGCGGAGGCCGGCAGCGATCCCACGGCGGAGATGGAGCAGTTCATCCCCGTGGTCATGGCCGCGATGCCGCTCGTCAAGCTCGGGGTCAAGGTCATCGGCCGTCAGAAGATCATCGGCTTCATCGCGAAGCTCCTCGCACAGCTGATCAAGCCGATGGTGGGTCCCCAGATCGCGCAGCCGCTCTCGCAGCACGTGGCCGACGCGGGCCTCCGGCTGCTCGGGCTGGAGGCGGAGTCCCGCGACCTCGTCGGCGCTGAGGCGCTCGTCGCGGCGGCCGAGGACACGATCCGCGAGGTCCTGTCGCTGCCCGAGGCGTCGCTCCAGCAGGAGCTGCTGCTCGAGGCCGCGGTGCAGGACGCCTTCGAGGAGGCCGCAATCCGCCACTTCCCCGAGCAGGTCCTGCGGACGGGCCTGAGCGGCGGCGAGGACGAGCGCGGCATCTGGGTTCCGATGCCCCGGGGAGCCGGCGCCCGCCGGCGGTACCGCATGTACAGCAGGGTGCGGCCCGTGACGATCAACCGGCTGACGGCGCGTTCCGTCGTCTTCCGCGAGGGCGACACCCTGGAGGAGCGGCTGCTCGACGAGGGGTTCACCTCCTGGCCCGTCACGGCGGAGGTGACCACCTACGAGCTCCTGCCCGGCGGCGAGCTGGGTCACGTGGCCGCGTTCGAGGCCTCCGACGAAGCGCTCGCGGACGCCACCCTCCAGTTCGCCGAGCTGGAGGACGAGGGCCTGCTGCCCGGAATGCCGCCCAGAGGACGGGCGCTCGGACGGTCCGCCATGGGACGGCCCGGCATCGGGCGGCGCTACGTGAGGGTGCGGGTGGCGGGACGGCCGATCCGGCGCCGCAGGCGCTTCGCCCTCCGCCTCGATCTCACCGGCGCCGCTCCCCAGCTGATGGTCTCCCTGCTGGTGAGCGAGCGGCTGGCCCACATCCTCGCCGGGGAGCTGACGCGGCGCCGGCACGCGGTCGTCGTCGCCGCCGTGCGGCGTCTCATCGGGCCGGCCTGGCAGCGGGCTCTCGCGGTGCGCATCGGGCGGATGCTCGCCCGGCGCGGCATCACCCTGCCCGAGGGCGGCAGCGTGAAGCTCGCCGCGCAGATCGCCGCGGCCCTCGAGCGGGTCGTCGCCGCGCGGCTCCCGGAGGCCGCCGCGACACTCGCCACTGCCGCCAAGGACCCCGCTTCGGGAATCACGCTCACATTCGCCTTCCCGTTCGCGGACCGCAGTGCGCTGATCGCCGCGACGCCGGGCGAGCCGACTCTCACCATCCGTCCCGGCGCGCGCCGTGTCTGACGCAGAGTCCCGGCAGACGCTGGCCGAGCTGACCCACTGGCGACTCGCCGCGGAGGCGCTCGCCGACCTCGACGCGGTCGCCGCCCCCGAGGCGTGGGCCGGACTGGAGGTGTATCTGCAGCAGAGCGTGCGGGACCGCCTGGCCGCCGTCGTCGCGGCGCTCGGAGTCGAGGCCCGGGCCCTCGAGAATCGCGCGGCCGCGGGTGCGTCTCCGGAGTCCGTCCGTTCAGGCGTGCTGCGCCTTCGCCGGCGGTACCTGCAGGCCGAGACGGTGCTCGACTTCTACGGCGACGCCGTGAACACCCGCACCAACCCCACCCTCCGGGCGCTGTTGCGCGGATTCGACACCCTCGCGGGCGACTCCATGGCCGCGTCGCTGCGGCCCCTCGGCATCTCGTCTCCGCCCGCCCTCACGTACGTCGACAAGGGGTTGGGCGCCTCGATCCTGCGTGCCGGGATCCGCCTATGGGATGCGGCCCACCCCTCCCCTGCCGCCGCCATCAAGCTGACCCGTCACAACCTGTCGTTCCCTACCGCCCTGCTGCACGAGACCGGGCACCAGGTGGGACACCTGTCGGGCTGGAACGGCGAGCTCGCCGAAGCCCTGTACACCGTGCTGGCGCCCCGCTCCCCGCAGCTGGCGACGCTGTGGCGGTCCTGGGCCGGAGAGGTGGCCGCCGACGTGCACGCCTTCGCCCAGGCGGGCTGGGTGCCGGTCTCCGCACTCGCGAACGTCGTGGACGGTCCTTCCGCAGCCGTGTTCCGGATCCGCCTCGGCGACCCTCACCCCTTCGCCTGGATCCGGGTCCAGTTCAACGTGGCGCTGTGCCGGCGCTGGTTCGGATCCGGCCCGTGGGACGACGTGGGAGCTGCGTGGATGCGGCGCCACCCCCCGAGCGACGCGGATCCCGCGATCGCATCGGTCGCGGCGACCAGCCTCGAGGCGCTCGACCAGATCGTCGATGTCTGCACCCGGCGACCGATGCAGGCATTCGGTGGCCGGTCCCTCGCCGCCGTGCTCGACCCGCAGCGTGTGCACCCCGAGGCGCTGCGCGATCTCGAGAGGCAGGCGGGCGGATCGCTGCTGACGTCGTCGTACCTGCGCCGCCGCGACTCACTCCGCATCCTCGCCGTGCTCGCGTCGAGGACCGTCACCGATCCCGCGCATGCGGCCGAGCATCGCGCCCGCTTCCGGGCGTGGATCTCCGACCTCGGCGCCGACTCCAGTGTCCGCCCCGCGCTCGCGGCGTAGGGCGGCGACCCTTGAAAAGGGAGGAACAGCGATGAACGACAACGCCGAGCACCAGGGGAACGGGCAGCAGGCGCCCGGGCAGCTCGACGAGCAGCAGGTGCTCGCGAAGATCGCCGAGCTGAGCACCTCCATCCATGAGCTCGCCATGCGCCTTCCTCCCCTGCTTCCAGGGGACGGCGCGGCCGACCAGCCGAGCGGCAGGATGGCGGCGGTCGCCAGGGACGACTCGGAGGAGGAACGACGGCGGCTCGAGCGGCAACGCGTCGACTTCGCCTACAGGAGCCTCGGCGCGCTCATGGGGCGCAATCCGGCTGCTCGGGGCTTCGACCTCAGCATCTTCGCGGCCAGGTGGGACGACGACGAGATCGAGCTCATCAGGCTCCCCGCGCTGGTCGACCGTGTCGAGGTGCACGCCCCGGCCTTCACCACGAAGGAGGGCCGGTCGCTTCCCGCCTTCCGGCGATCACTCAAGGTCCTGAGGGACGCCCCGTCGAAGAAGGACCAGTCGGACCGCAAGCGGCCGGCCCGGGTCCGTCTCGAGCGGCACGAGGAGCTGGTCAGCGAGCGCCCCATCGACGTCCTCATCGGGCTCGATCAGACGGGTCAGCGCGTCGCGCTCGGTCCGCGTCTCGCGCCGTCCTCGCAGTACATCTACGCCAGCTGAAGGAGACCTAGCCGTGTTCCTCAACCTCGCCAACCTCCTGGGCCCGGATCGCCGCGAACAGGTCTTCCTGATCCATCCACTCCAGCTGAGCAGGTGGCTGGACGAAGCGTGGGCCTCGGCGGCGCGCATCCCTCCGCTTCCGGACGTCCCGCAGGGCGCGCCGGAGCTCGGAAGCCCGGACATCGTCAGCGCCCTCGACCTGCCGTTCGAGCCAGGCCCTGCTCCCTACCTGCTGTCGTCGGGGATAGACCTGGCCGACGTGGACACGTGGCAGGAGAACGACCGTCCTGTCTCCGAAGCGGGCCTCCTCTGGCACCACCTGATCTACGCCTACCTCATCGAGAGCACCGGAGCATTCGAGATCTTCGCGGAGATCGTCCGCCGGCTGGTCGTCGGGGAGACCCTCGGGCAGCTGCGCCCTGAGTCGGTCAAGTGGATGCGCACGACGGAGGAGCTCTTCTTCCGCGATCCGCCGCTGTACTCGATCGCGGGCGTCCGCAGCGAGCTCCGTCCTGTGGAGCGCGTGAACCGTCGCAACGCCTACTGGCGGATGTTCGGCTTCGACCTCCCGCACCCCGTCCCGCCGCGCTGGGGGGCCGGCGACGCTGCGCTGTGGAAGTCGGACCTGGGCGGCGGGGTCAACAGCGACTTCCGGGCCAAGTGGACCGAGCTCCTGCGCCAGGTGTGGATCGGCCTCGAGAACTTCAACAACGGGTCCGGTCCCAACCCGACGGATCCGGCGTTCATCTCGTCGCTCTGTGAGGCGCTGCGGGACATGATGCGGGATCGTCGTCGCGGTGGCCTGCTCGCTCGGGAGGAGTTCGTCTACGTGACGACGATGAGCTGGTTCCACCTGACCCTGCAGACGAACACGCCCATCGTCGCGGACCTCAAGGCGGAGGCTTCGAGTCCCGCGGAGCGGCTGACGGGCATCGCGGAGAGGGTCGGGATGCGACCGGCGCAGCGCTCGAGGGAGCTCTTCGAGCTCGCCGAGCCCATGTCCAGTCTCCTTCGCGCCATCGAGCGTGGCCTGTTCGACACCGCCAACGCGGCGGCGACCCTGTTCGACCCGAACACTGCGCTCGGCGAGGACATGCGCGATCTCATCAACCAGTGGCAGTCCGCAACGGGCGAGCGGATCAAGGAGCGCCCCACCGGCACTGCCGTCGCCGTCGACCGCCAGCCCCTGCGCCTGCCCACCCCCGGGGAACCGCCGCGCCCGGCCGCCCCCGTTCCCACCCGGTCCTTCGCGCAGACACCGGCGACCTCGTCCGTGCTGGTCGGCTCCAACGGGCAGACGCGGTGACCCGCTATGTCCACCGTGTGGGACCGTAGCGCTCCGGCGGAGGCCATCCCCGGCGAGACGGAGGCCTGGCATGAGGAGGAGTTCGAGGCCGAGGACGAGGGCGACCTCGAGCTCGAGCTGGGCCATGAGCTCGTCGCGCCGTCCGAGGAACTGCTCGCGCCGGGAACGACGGTGCAGCAGATGCTGTGGGTGCCCGGCGCCGAACGGGTGAGCAACCCGCGCTCACGCGGCGGAACCTATGTGGGCGGGCCATGGCGGTTCGTCTTCCACACCATCGAGGGCCGCCCGAGCCCGGCCGGATTCCGTGCACTGGCCGCTCGTCACCGACAGCCCCCGCATCTGTGGGCGATGCCCCAGGCGGACCTGCTGCTGCAGACGATCCCGCTGAACCGCTCCGCGTACGCTCTCGCCCGACCCGGCACCGTGCAGACCAATCGGCGGCAGGCGGTCCAGGTGGAGCTCTGGGGATTCGCGAAGGACATGGCGAGCGCGCCGTCCGACGTCCTCGACTGGCTCGCCCGGCGACTCCTCGCCCCTGTGGCGCGGCTCGTGCCGCTCAACCTCGGCGACGTGCGGCCCCCCGGAACCGAGCGCTGCTACGGGCTCCATTCGCCGTGCCGTATGTCGCCCGCGCAGTGGCGGGACTTCGCCGGTGTGTGCGGACACAAGGACGTCCCCGACAACGCGCACTGGGATCCCGGCGGTCTCGACATGGCCGGGATCGCGTCCCGCGCTCGTGCCCTGCTCGCCGCGGGCCCGACCCAGCGGGAAGACGGTCTCGCCGCAGAGGAGACCCGCACCATCTTCGCGTGGCCGCAGCAGTCCGAGGAGTGGACAGGGCCGGCCTCCGCAGCCGGCGAGGAGTCCGCCTCCTGGGAGAGTCGCGACGAGGAGGACGCCGAGGAGGACCTCAGCTCCTCCCTCGACGCCGAGGCCCGATGGGACGGCGAACTGCACGGCTACGAGGGCGCGGGTGGATCGGACGGCGAGGCGGGCTGGCAGGCGGAGAGCGAGAGCGAGGCCGCGTCAGCCGCGGTCATGCTGCTTCCGGAGCTGCTCGCCGAGGAGACGAGCGCCGTCAGCGTCACCTCCCGCCTCACGGGTCTCGCCGCACTCGCCGTCGGACCCACCCTGAGGCGCGGAAGCACGGGGCCCGCCGTGGCAGCCCTCCAGCGTGTCCTCACCGACCTCGGACACCCGCTCGCTGCCGACGGGAACTTCGGGCCGCGCACGGAGCAGGCGGTGCGCGCCTTCCAGTCCCGCAGCTCCCTCACCCCCGACGGCATCGTGGGACCTCGGACGAAGGCGGCCCTCGCGGCCGCACTCGGGGGGCGCACCTCCCCGCCGATGCCCACGCCGCCCGCCCCCACCCCGCCGGCGCCAACGCCGTCGACCCCGGCCGCGATCCCGATCCCGGTTCCGGCGGTGTGCGTGCAGCTGCCGACGCTCGAGGACACGGGGAGGTCCTGCCTGGACGGGGACCCATCCGGTTTCGGCGGGGTTCCCGCGATCCGCAGATTCGCCGAAGACCTCGCCGCCTGTGCCGCGGACCGCAACCGCCGGCGCACCGGTACAGCGCCGACTCCTCGTGCGATCGCGCTCGCCGACGTGGCTGCCCTGGAGCGGGATTTCGCAGCCACCATCCGCGCCAGCGCGGGACGTGCAAGGAACCAGCGGACGACGTGCCGCTTCAGGACGGTCGCGCTCGGCTGGATGTCCGGCCGGCGTGAGGAGGTCGACTTCGAGACCCTCGGCGCAGGGGGCCGGTACCACCCGATCGACACCTTCCTGCCACCACCGGGCGCCGATCGCCTGGAGCCGCTGGAGCGTGCCAAGCCGACGGTGCCGCCGGTGCAGCCCCTGGTCAATCGGCTTCTGAGAGAGCTGTGGACGCGCTGGCCGAGCACCAGCGCGGGCAACTACGCCGGGCACGGAGGCGGGAAGTTCAAGAACCGCGGGTTCTCCATCGACCTCACCATCGGTGGAGGGCTCGACGACCGCGGCTTCTACCACCGGCACAATGCGGTCGGCATGCTCCTGGCTCTGGACGCCGCCGCATCGGCCGTCGGCGCCACCTGGCGGGCGCTGTACAACGACTATGCGGTCGCTGCGGCGATCAACCGGCACACCGGCCTGCGGCAAGTCGTCTTCATCGGCCAGACGAGACCGGACGGCGCCAACCTGAACTGGCACGGACCGCTCGTCCTCCACTTCCACCTCGACATCGCGCCGGTGCGCCGTTGACGGAGGAGGCAGTATGACCAACTCGCCGTGGTCCGCGGAGTGGACGCGCGTGTCCGAGGCGCGCTCCGACGAGGCAGCCGAGGCAGTCGCTCGTGGAGCGCAGCCCCCGTCCGGAGAGTGGACCGCCCCCGGCGCGCAGGGCGGGAGCGCCGGGTGGACCGAGGGTGAGCACCAGACCGCCGTCGGCCCGTGGACGGACCAGTGGACCACCGATCAGTGGGCTACAGACCAGTGGGCCACAGACCAGTGGGCCACAGACCAGTGGGCGGCGGAGCAGTGGAGCCCGGACCAGTGGGCGGTGGAGCAGTGGAGCCCCGACCAGTGGGCGGCAGGAGACGAGTTCGAGGGGCTCGACGAGGGGCCCGCGATCGGCGAGGACGAGCGCGAGTCTGCCTGGGCCGCCGAGCCGGCGGTGGTCACCACGTCGGAGTGGGAGGGTCGAGGCGACGAAACCACGGGGACCCTCGGCGTTCTTCAGGAGCTGCTGGCGGCCGAGACCACCGGCCCGACTCTCACGGCGCGACTCACAGGCCTCGCTGCCCTCGCCGTCGGCCCAGCCCTGCGCCGCGGCAGCCGCGGTCCCGCCGTCGCGGCCCTCCAGCGGGTCCTCACGGACCTCGGCTATCCGCTCGCTGCCGACGGCGATTTCGGAGGCCGTACGGACCAGGCGGTTCGCTCCTTCCAGTCCCGCAGCAGGCTCACCCCGGACGGGATCGTGGGCGCGGCCACCAAGGCGGCTCTCGCCGCAGCCCTTGCCGGACGGGCTGGGCCTGGCCCCACTCCACCTCCCGTCCCGACCCCGCCGCCCACACCTGTCGGCCCCAGCGGCTCAGGTCAGGACTGGAGCAGGATCCCCGCGGAGCAGCGGGCGCGGTACGTGATGGGCCTGCTCGTCCGGAACTACGGCTACCCGGTCAACGGAGCGGCCGGTCTGGTGGGCAACCTCTGGGCGGAGTCGGAGATCATCCCGAATCGGGTGGAGGGCAGCGCGGCCGCGACACCGATGCGCGCCAAGGACGCCTCCGGCGTCGTCGTCGACTTCACCCCCGATCAGATCGTGCATAGGGTGCCGAACCGCAGCGGGCCGAAGCTGCCGGGGATCGGCCTCGCCCAGTGGACCACGGCGAATCGCCGAGTCGGACTGTTCCAGCACGCCTTCCGTGGGAGGGTGCTCGGCGGCGCGATCCTGTTCGACATGGACGCGCAGGTCGACTACCTGGTGCACGAGCTGCGACGCTCCTATCCCCGAGTGGACGCGGTTCTCCGGCGCGCCGACGTCTCGGTCGACGACGCCTGCGACGAGGTGCTCTATCGATTCGAGACGCCGGGGAGCGTCCTCGGACCGGACCGCAAGCTCCTCCCCCGCACGGATCCGGCGGTGCAGGCGACGTTCAGGAAGCGCAGGCCCCTCGCGCATCGCGCCCTCCGCGCCTACGGCGAGGGGCGTTAGGCGCGGCGATCGAACCAGGCTCCATCGAGCACCGGCAGCCACCGGTCCTGTCGATGCAGCCCGGCCGCCTATCGATGCACGCCTAGCCGCGGGGCGTTCTCTCGCGCGGGGGCGACAGCCGGTAGATCCGGAGGGAGGGAGCGTTGTACTGAAGGCGCGGCGCGAGGGCGGTGCGCGCGGGAACGAGCGTCGACTCGGCTGCGGCCGACGAGACCGGCTCCCGCAGGCCCTCCACCAGCCGCACGAGTCTCTGCGTCGGCTGGACGCCCAGCTCGTCGGCGAGAAGCGCTCGGAAGTTCTCGTACGCCCGCAGCGCCTCCGAGATGTTGCCCTCCGCCAGGTGCACTTCGACGATCATGCGATGCGCGCTCTCCCGCAGCGGCTCCGCACGTGCGACCGAGAAGGCCGCCTGAAGGGCGTCGCTGTACCGGCCGGCGGCCGCCAGGCGAATGGCCACTCGCTCGAGCGCGTGCAGGCGCAGCTGCCGCAGCCGCTCGCGTTCGAGCAGCACCCAGTCGTCGTACCAGCCCGGGAGCAGCTCGCCCTGGATCGCGGACTCCCCGACCTCCAGCTGCTCCAGCGAGCAGGCGGGATCCATGACGCGCCGTGCCCACTCCCCCAGCTCGTGGATGTCGACCAGCACCCCGTCCGCGAGCGTCAGGCACCCCCCGCTCACCTCGACGAGCCCGGGCGCCACCTTGTTCAGGCGCCACAGTGCAGACCGCAGGCTGCCATGCGCGTGGTCCTCGGGCACATCCGGCCAGAGCTGGCCTGCGACGGCCGCGCGGAGGGGACGGGCGCTGATGCTCAGGTGCGCGACGAGCCTCTGCACACTGTGGGGCAGATCCTCGGGCATCGCGGGTGCATCCGACCCCGACAGCCGGAGCCCGAAGCCGTCGAGGAGCGTCACACGGGCAGTCATTCGAGTCCCCACCGGCGCCCTCCCCATCGTCAGCGACGACTCGCAACGTAGTACGCACAGCCGGATGCGCCAGGGTCTACCGCCCGTTGACTCCCGGGAGACGAGGTGAGACAGTTCGGTCTACCTCACCGCGCCTGGTCTGCCCCCATTGCGCCGCGCCCATCGGTCCGGTCCCCTGCTCGGACTCCGGCGGTCGCCAGCCCGTTCGTCCTCGGGCCTACACTCTCGGCGTGGCCGCGTACGCCCGTCCCCTCGTCGAGCCCCTCGTCTTCCGCGACGCCGCGGGGCGGGTCGTCCGCTATGGCGCCAGGTGGGGAGACGGGCCCCCTCCTGACGACTCCTACAGCGTCACCTCCAACCTGGCCCGCTTCGCTCCGCTGCACACCATCGCGGACGCGCTCGTCGACCATCTGCGGTCCGCCTACGACGTGGCCGTCGAGGAGGGGCCCGAGGTGGCCCGGGACCTGATACGCCCTCCCGACGAGATCGTGCGAGCCGTCCGGCTCACGCCGGCCGATCCGGGCGCCGCAGCCCTGACGTTCGTGTTCACGTCCTTCCCCTCGGTCGTCATCCACGCCGGACTCCTGCACGACCTGCCGTTCCCGACGTGCGGGTGCGACGCCTGCGACGAGACCTGGGATGCGCTGGCGGACGAGATGGAGTGGCAGGTCCTCGCGGTCGCGTCGGGCGGGTACCGGGAAGCCGTTTCCCGCGATGCCGGCCTCGGCGTCGAGTACTCCCTCCGGGGAGGCGACGGCAGTGCTCGGAGGAGCGGCCGCTCCCGCGTGGAGGACCACGAGAACGCTCGGCTGCAGGCGGCCGAGCGGGCGCTTCGCGGGCTCCCCGAGGGGTGGCGTCCGTGGCCGGCGCTCGCCGGATGAAGGTCCTTCCGACTCCTGCTCCTGGCGGTCGGCCGTTGCTAGCATCCCGCCATTCCGGACGACGGTAGGAGTGGGCCATGGAGCGCAGGATGGTGAAAGCGGCGGAGGCACGTGGGGCGTCGGCGACCGGGGCGGGGAGCCTCGGAACGGCGGCGGTGGGTGCGCTGGCGATCGGGGCGACAGCGCTCGCGGCGACCGCCCTGGGGGTGGTCGCGGTGTGGCGGCTCGCGGTGCGCAGGGCGGTGATCAAGGACCTGCGGATCAAGCACCTGCAGGTCGACCACCTCGAGGTGCGCCGGCTCGACGTCGCCGAACGGGGCTGATCCGGGAGGCGGCGCTGCGCGCCCTGAACGCCGACCGTTCAGATGGCTGAACGACCGGTTCAAGGGCCTAAACGGGCGAGCCGATAAGCGGGGTGCGGGAACTTATCGTCAATGACGTCGCCGGACACGATCCGGCCCCATGACGAAGAACCCGAACCCGAAAGGCTCCATCACATGCTCGCATTCCGGAAGACGGCTGGCTCCGACGAGACCGCTGCTACCCCGAAGCGCTCCGTCCGCCCCGCCTCCCGCAACGCCCGCCGCCTGGCCGCCGGGATCGTCCTGCCCAGTGTCGTCGCCGGCATGCTGATCTTCGCCGGACCCGCGTCCGCGACCGCCTCGACCACGACGACCGGCATCTGCAACGGTGTCGTGAACCAGCTCTCGCACCGCGGCAACGTGCAGCCCAACCTGCTCAAGGCCGCCGCGAAGCAGAACGCCGAGCTGATCGCGAAGCTCCAGACCGAGCGCGCCGCCCTCGTGACCACGCAGGAGTCTCTGGCCGCGCAGATCAAGACCGCCGAGAGCGAGATCGCCCGGCTCGACTCCGAGTACGCGGCCCTCGTGGGTCAGATCGACACCGTGACGATGTCCCTGACGAAGCTGGAGGCGGACAAGGCAACCCTCACGGCCGCCATCGCCTCTGCGACGACGGAGCTCGGCACCCTGCAGACCCAGCGCACCGAGCTCGTCAACAAGATCGCGCCGCTGCAGACCCAGCTGGATGCGGAGCAGAAGACCCTCGCCGCACTCACCCAGCAGAGGACCGGCGTCGAGGCGACCCTCAAGACCGCGGAGGCGGACCTCGCCGCCGCCAAGAGCACGCTGACGAACCTCACGGGAGTCGCGACCTCCGCACAGAACGCCGTCAATGCGCAGATCGCGGTGATCCAGGCCGCGACCGAGGAGCTCGAAGACCTCCTGGCCCAGGGCGCCACCGCTCAGGACCTCCTCGAGGCGGCGGGCACCAAGCTCACCGACGCCCGCTCCGCCCTGCCCGCTCTCGAGACCGCCGCGAAGACGGCCGACGTGAACGCGGCCGCCGCGACCGCTGCCGTGGTCAAGGCGGAGGAGAACCTGCGCCTCGCCCAGCAGTCGGTGCAGACGCTGACCCTGCAGATCAGCGACATCCAGGCCAAGCTTCCGACGCTCCAGACCGAGATCGCCGGACTCCAGGCGGACATCAAGACGAAGGAGGCGGAGATCGCGGCGAAGCAGAAGGAGATCGCCGCCGCCCAGGCCACCCCGACGACCGATGTGACGGGACTGCAGGCCCAGCTCGACAAGCTCGAGGCCGAGCGCAAGGCGCTCGCGAACAACAGCGGGCCTCGTGCGAAGGAGCTGCAGGACCAGATCGTCGCCCTCCGGGCCAAGATCGACGCCGCGGCCAAGGAGGCCGCCACGAAGACCGCGCTCATCGCGGCCCTCAACGGCGACCTGACGAAGCTCCAGGGCGAGCTCGCGACGCTGAACGCCGCGCTCTCCGCTAAGCAGCAGGAAAGCAGCAACCTGCAGCAGCAGCTCGCGCCGCTCCAGACCAGCCTCGCCGGGGCCAACCAGCAGCTCGTCAGTGCCACGGCGGCGCTCGCGGAGGCGAAGCGGGTCCAGGGCATCGCGAACCAGGCCGCAGCCGACGCCAACGCCGCAGTGGAGGCGAAGAAGGCGGAGATCGCCGCGCTGGAGGCCTCCCTCCCGTCCCTGACCGAGAACGTCGAGGCCGTGAAGGCCGACATCGTGACCAAGAAGGGCGAGCTCGGCGAGCTCGAGAGCGTGCTCCAGGGCCTTCAGGCCGACCTGGTCGCAGCGGACAACGCGGTCACCGAGCAGACGGCCGAGGTCACCCGGCTCGACGGCGACGTCAACAAGCTCGTCTCGACGCTCGCGTCGCTGAACACCGCGATCACCTCGGCGGAGAACACGATCCTGTCCCTGCAGAACCAGCTGACCCCGCTGCAGACCTCGCTGAACACGCTCAACCAGCAGATCAGCGAGAAGGAGGCCGCGCTGACCACTGCGAAGGCCGACCTCTCGAAGATCGACGCGCAGATCGTCACTGCCAGCGCGACGCTCCGCACTCTCGAGAGCGCGAAGAAGGTCAACCGCGACCAGGTCGCGGCCCAGAAGGCCGTCGTGGCGGGCCTGCAGACGCAGTACGCGGCAGTGCTCGACAGGATCGCGGCCATCGACAGCCAGGTCCTGCTGGGCGGCTGCCTCGCCTGACCCGGGCACCCGGTCGGAGGGCCCCACTCGCTGCGGCGGGTGGGGCCCTTCGGCGTCCCGCGAGCCGATGGAGGCACCCGTGTCCCCCCTCCTGCCGGCGCCCGTAGGGTGAGGCTGTCCGCGCTTCTCACCGGCGGACCGAGAGCGAAGGAGTCCCGATGGCGCGCCCCGACCCGACCTACACGATCGACCAGCTCGAGAACGAGCCGCCCGTCGACCTTCCGCAGTTCACCCGGGACGACTCGGTGCGGCTCGGCGAGATCGCCATCGCCGTCATCCGCGAGTGGGAGCTCGACCTCGCAGTCGACATCCACATCGGGGACGAGCTGGCCTTCCGCGCCCAGTTCGGCAGCACCGGGCAGGGCAACGCCGACACAATGGCGGGCAAGCGGCTCACGGCCCTGCACTTCGGCCACAGCTCGATGCTCGCAGGCCTTGAGAAGGAGGCCGATCCGTCGGTGGCGGACGGCCTCGACGACCGGTACAAGTTCTGGGGCGGGTGCATCCCGATCTTCGTGCGCGGCGAGCTCGCCGCAACGATCTCGACGTCCGGTGAGCCGAACGACCGTCTCGACCACGCGGCGGCCGAGGAGGCGCTGCGAAGGTTCGTGGCTGAGCGCTCGTCCTGACTCTCGGGGGCGTTACGGCCGGCCACCTCGGGCTCGGCCATGCCCGCATCCGCGACGCGCCTGCCGGGAGGCATCGCCTCCGGTCACTGGTCCCGGAAGCGGCGCTCGAGGTCGAGGGCGAGGGCCGCGGTCCAGCTGAAGCTCAGGGTCCCGCGGGGCTCGCCGGTCCACGGGTCGACGTACTCGGCGAAGCCGCTGGCGACCGCGAGGCGTCCCATCTGCCGCTCGAGCTCACGGGCGGCGGCGCGCTCGCCCCGCTCCAGCAGCGCCATCGCGAGGAGCCAGGCGATGTTGAACCAGGAGGGCCCGCGCCAGTAGCGGGAGCGGTCGAAGGTGGGCGCCGTGAGGTCCGCGCTCGGGACCATGACCGCGCGTCCGAGCGCGAAGGAGCCGCTCCGCAGTGTCGCGAGGAGCTCATCCGCGTGAGGAAGGTCCGGTAGCAGCAGGGGCGCCAGCCCGTTCACCGTCCGGTGCCGCTGGCGCTCGCCCGTTCGGAGGTCCCGCGCGAGGTAGCAGCCCAGCTCGCCGTCCCACAGCTCGTCGAGAGCCATGGTGAGGGCGCGGGCCCGATCCCGATGGTGCTCCCCCGGCGCCCCCACCTGCTCGGCGATCTCGGCGAGCGCGAACTCGGACCGCGCCCAGAGCGCCGTCGACAGCGGATCCTCGACGCGGAACAGCAGACCGGCGTCGGCGTCGTCGTAGCCGGTGTCGCGATACGCCGCCGCGATGGTGAGGTACTTCCCGTACTCCGCGTTGGAGGGGCGCTCCGAGGACGGGGCGTGCTCGAGGTCCGGGCGCGGGATCTCCGTCACCGTCGCCCGGACCCGGGACAGCGGATCGTCCCAGAGCGGGCTGTTGTCGGTCCCGCTCTCCCACGGGTGGAGCACGACCGCCAGGCGGTCGGGGCTGCTCCGCCGCGTCGAGAGGTAGTCGTGCCAGCGGACCAGGCTGGGATAGGCGCGATCGAGGAACCGGCGCCGCCGGGACTCCTGCTCGTCCGCCTGGTGCACGAGCAGCGCCGCCCACGCATGATTCGCCGGCTGGATGAGACCCGATGTCGCCACGGGCGGGGCGCCGGCGACGTCGCCGCTGCGCCAGAAGGAGGCCCCGGGCGAGTAGTCGTTCCGGGTGGGGCTGAAGACGATGTGCGGGAGCCTGCCGTCCGCCCACTGGGCGCTGAACAGCGAGTCGAGCTCCTGCTGGGCCCGCCGCGGGGACAGGTGCCGCAGCCCGATCGCGATGAACGCCGAGTCCCAGCTCCACTGATGCGGATACAGCCCGCCCGCTGGCACCGTGTACCGGCCTCGCCAGTTCGAGACGAGCACGCGGGTGGCGGCCGGCTCGAGGCCCGAGGTCACAGGTACCGCCGGAGGAACGGCGGGACGCGGGGCAGCGCCTCCTCCGCCGGACCGGAGAGACGGCTCTCGATGGCGACCGGGCCGTCGTAGCCGATGGCGCGGAGCGTCGAGCCCACCAGGGCCCAGTCGACGTGCCCCGCGCCCGGCTCGAGGCGGTTGGAGTCGCTCGCCTGCACGTGACCGATGTACTCGCCCGCCTCGAGCAGGGACCGGGCGGGGTCCGCCTCCTCGATGTTCATGTGGTACGTGTCCGCGCCGATGCGCACGCTCGGCATGCCGAGCTCCTGGATCAGGGACGCCGCATCCGCGAGCGTGTTCACCATGTGGTCCTCGTAGCGGTTCAGCGGCTCGAGGAACAGCATCACGCCGGCCGCCGCCGCGACCTCGCCGAGCTCGGCCAGGCCCTCGAGGAGGACCTCCCTGTCCTCCTCGGGCGAGCGCGGAGGCTCGAACGGTGGAAGGCGCCGCGAGAACATCCCCCACGAGGCGGGCGTCATGGCGCCGCGGCCGCCGAGCTCGCCGATGCCGCGCAGCTGGTCGCTCATCTGCCGGATGGCGTCCCGGCGGAGGTCGAGGTCGAACGCGCCGAGGAAGTGCGACATCTCGACGCAGATCGTCGGCATGACGACCCCGGCGGCGGCGGCGCGCAGCAGGTCCGGCATCCGGGTGGCGAAGGCGCCCTCGCCGCGTCCGCGCAGCTCGATGCCGTCGAAGCCCCACTCCTGCGCGACGTCCCACTTCTCGAGCAGGTCGGTGCCCCGGAGCTGCTGCTCCTGCACGCAGATCGGGTTCGTCACGGCGCCTCCCGGAAGTCGAGGACCAGCTGCAGCACCTGGTGGGGGTCGGCGTCGAGCATGCGGAACGCCTCAGCCGCCTCGGTGTACGGCAGCTGATGGGAGATGAGGGGAAGGACCCGCAGCCGGTTGTCCGCGGCGAGGCGGAGGACGGTGGTGTTGAGGCGGTAGCGGTCCCAGCGGTGGCCGAGGCCGGGTGCGACGCCCGAGATCTGGGACGAGATCACCTGGACGCGGTTGTGGTGGAACTCCTCCCCGAGCCGCAGTCCCTCGCCCGGCCCCTGGTAGAACCCGGCCGCACAGACTCGGGAGTTGTAGGCGACCGACCGGATCGCTTCGTGCAGCGCCGCGTAGCTCCCCGAGATCTCGATCGCGACGTCGGCGCCGCGGCCGGCCGTCAGCTCGCGGATGCGCTCGGCCGGCGAGTCCGCAGGATCGAGGGTGACGGCGGCGCCGAGGTCCGCCGCGAGCCGTCTCCTGGCCGGGATGCCGTCGACCGCGATCACCTCGCCGCCGTTGAGTCGGGCGAGCTGAGCGACGAGCTGACCCGGGACCCCGAGGCCGAACACGGCGACGGTGTCGCCCACCCGGATCTCGGCGTCGAGGACCGCGTTGAGCGCGACGGCGCCGATGTGGGAGAACATGCCGATCCTCGGGTCGGCCTCTGGGCCGAGCCGCCGCGCCGCGACCGATGCGGCGGGCAGGACGGCCGCGGTGCGGTGGCCCCACGTGCCCCAGACGATGTCGCCGACCGCGACGCCGGCGTCCGCCGAGCCGACCTCGACGACTTCGCCCACCTCCTCGTACCCGAGGTTCCGCACCGGGTACGCAGGCTCGTCGCCGCCTCCGTCGCGGAACAGGCGGGCGTCGGCGTCCCAGGCCTTCGTGAGATGCGGGCTGGTGCCGCGGTACGTGCTGAGCTCCGTGCCCGCCGAGATGCCGGAGTACAGCGTCCGGATGCGCGCCTCGCCGGGCCCGACCGGCCCGTCCTCCTCCTCGACGAGGGACACCGACCGGGGAGCGGCGACCGTGACGACCGTCGGCATCGCCGCCCTCCCTGCTCGGACCGGGACTGGTGCTCACGATAGGCCCGGTGCGCACCGCCCGCAATATTCCGCTCGCGTTCCGGACGAAAGAACCGAGGCCACGACTATCACGATTGCGCCACGTCGGGCAGTTCGGCCTTGTTGCCGGACATTAGTGGGTGTTCAATGTGCCGCAGGTTCGCGGATCCGATCAACGGTGATCCGGCGCAAGTGTCCGCCGACGGCGGCGGGCGGCAAGAGCAGTTCCTGCGACCGAAAGAAGAGACGAATGCGCAGACGACGCAGCATTGTGGTTCTCGGCGTCACCTCGGCCCTGCTTCTCGCGGGCTGTGCCGGTGACGGCGGCGGAGACGGCGACGGCGGGGACGACGGTGGTGGCGGCGGGGGCCCGCTGACGATCTGGACGATCGAGGACGTCGCCGAGCGCGTCACCCTGCAGGAGGAGATGATGGCGGCCTTCACCGAGGAGACCGGCATCGAGGTCGAGCTGGAGGCCGTCGCCGAGGACCAGCTCAGCACGGTCCTCTCCTCCGCAGCGGGCTCGGGCGAGCTCCCGGACGCGATCGCGGCGGTGCCGCTCAACTCGATCCAGCAGTTCGCCACGGACGAGCTGCTCGACCGGGACGCCGCGGCGGCCGTGATCGAGGAGCTCGGGGAGGACACCTTCTCCGAGCGTGCTCTCGAGCTCGTCAGCAACGAGGACGGCGCCCTCGCGGTGCCGAGTGACGGCTGGGCGCAGCTGCTCTTCTACCGGGCCGACCTCTTCGAGGCGGCGGGTCTCGAGGCGCCGACGACCTTCGAGCAGATCGAGGCGGCGGCCGAGGCGCTGAACACCGACGGGCAGGCGGGCATCACGATCGCCACCGCCCCGGGCGACGGCTTCACCCAGCAGACCTTCGAGTACTTCGCGCTCGCGAACGGCTGCGAGCTGGCCGACGGCGACGGCGAGATCGCCCTGGGCAGCAACGAGTGCGTCGAGACTTTCGACTGGTACGCCAACGTGGCGAGCAACTACTCGGTCGCGGGCAACCAGGACGTGGACACGACTCGCGCGACCTACTTCTCGGGTGGGGCCGCGATGGTGGTCTGGTCCTCGTTCCTCCTGGACGAGCTCGCCGGCCTCCGCGAGGACGCCCTTCCGACCTGCCCCGAGTGCGCGGCCGACCCGGGCTTCCTGGCGGCGAACACCGGCATCGTCAGCGCGATCCAGGGTCCGAGCGGCGAGGAGCCCGCCTCCTACGGCGAGATCGTGTCGTGGGCCATCCTCGACGGCGCCGCCCAGGAGACGCAGGACCTCGTCACCTGGATGATGAGCGACTCCTACGTCGACTGGCTCGCCATCGCTCCCGAGGGCAAGGTGCCGGTGCGGGCGGGGAACGCGGAGAACCCGACCGAGTACGCGGACGCCTGGCAGACGCTCGAGGCGGGAGTCACGTCCAAGGCCGTGCTGTCCTCCATCTACCCCGAGGAGGTGCTGCAGGCCGTCGCCGAGGCGCCGGACGGCTTCGACCGCTGGGGCCTGCCGCAGGGGCAGGGCGAGCTCTCCGGAGCGGTGAGCGGTCAGCTCATCGTGCCGAGGATCATCTCGGACATGCTCAACTCCGGGCTGTCGGCCGAGGACGCCGCCCAGCGCGCCGCCGACGAGGCGCAGACGGTCCGCGAGGACCTCGGGCTCTGATCCGCGTGGGGTGCCGGGCGACCGGCACCCCACCTCCGCTCGTCAGGAGGTTCCCGTGTCCCTCGCCGGAGGCACCAAGCCCGTCGTCCCGACCACCGAAGGCGGCGCTCCGCTGGTCCCGCCGCGGCGCAGCGGGCGGCGCACCCTCACCCGCCGCGACGCGCGCACCGGACTGCTGCTGGTCTCCCCCACGTTCATCATCGTCCTCGCGGTGGTCGTGGTCCCGCTGCTGTGGTCGGTGCTCATCGCGTTCCAGCGCCTGCGCCTCATCAACGTCGGACGCCAGGGCATCTTCGAGGACCTGACGCTCGACAACATCACCCGGGTCCTCGGCTCCTCCACGCTCTGGAGCAGCCTCTGGATCACCCTCGTCTACACCGTCGGGTCGGTCGTCTTCGCCATCCTGCTCGGCCTGATCGCGGCCCTCGCGGTCCGCAAGCCGTTCCGGGGGCGGACGCTCGTCCGGGCCGCGTTCCTCCTCCCCTACGTCGCCCCCGTGGTGGCCGTCACCTTCATCTGGCGGGTGATGCTCAACCCCGAGTTCGGGATCGTGAACGAGGCGGGCAGGACGTTCCTCGGCTGGAACGAGGGAATCCCGTTCCTCTCCCAGACCCGCGCCGTGTGGGAGGTCCTCGGAGCCGAGGTGCCGGTCCCGACCGCCCTGCTCACGGTGATCGCCTTCGAGGGGTGGCGCTACTTCCCGTTCGCGTTCCTGTTCCTCATGGCCCGGCTCGAGGCGATGTCGTCCGAGCCGGAGGAGGCCGCACTGGTCGACGGAGCGACGCCCTGGCAGACCTTCCGGTTCGTCGTCCTCCCCCAGCTCATGCCGATCATCGCGCTGCTGGCCGTCCTGCGGAGCATCTGGACGTTCAACGAGTTCGACGACATCTTCCTGCTCACGGGCGGCGCCGCCGGGACCGGGGTCGCGAGCGTGCGCGTGTACGAGCTGCTCACCGTCCAGCGGAACGTCGGCGCCGCGGCCGCGCAGTCCCTCGTGCTCGCGGTCGTGCTCGTGATCCTGCTGACGATCTACGGACTGATGCTGCGCCGGAGAGGAGAGCGAGCATGAGCGCCCAGACTTCCGGAGCACGCGCGCAGTCGCGCGGGGTCAGCCGCGACCGCATCCAGCGGCGCACCTTCCGGGTGCTGCGCTGGGTCGTGATCGCGCTGTTCCTGCTCGCGGTCCTGCTGCCCTTCTACTACATGCTCCTGCTGTCGGTGAAGCCGATCGAGGCCCTGCTCCGGGACCCCGGATCGCTGATCGTCGCGCCCGGAGACTTCACGCTGGACACGTACGTCGAGGTGCTCGCGCCGCAGGAGGACGGCGGCCAGGGGTTCCTCACGTTCCTCCGCAACAGTGCAATCGTCGCCCTCGCCTCCGTCGCCCTCGCCCTGCTCGTCGCGATCCCGGGGGCGTACGCCATCGCCCGGCTCCCCTTCTTCGGACGTCGGCAGGTGAACGCGCTCTTCCTCGCGTCGTACCTGTTCCCCGCGATCGTCATCGCGATCCCGCTGTTCGTGCTGTTCAGCCGGCTCGGGCTGCGCGGCTCGCTGGTCGGCCTGATCCTCGTGTACACGGCGCAGACGGTGCCCGTCGCGATCTACATGCTCCGCAACTACTTCGACACCGTCCCGGTGTCCGTCGAGGAGGCGGGCCTGGTCGACGGGCTCAGCCGGATCGGCGTGCTGCGCCGGGTGAGCCTCCGCCTCGCCCTCCCGTCGGTGATGGCGACCGGGCTGTTCGTGTTCATGATCGCCTGGAACGAGTTCCTCTTCGCGCTGCTGTTCCTCGTCGACCGCCGCGAGCAGTGGACGGTCTCGCTCGGCCTGTCCCGCCTGTCCGGCTCCATCGAGGTCCCCACGACCGTGCTCATGGCAGGCTCTGTGGTGCTGACCGTCCCGATCATCATCCTGTTCTTCGCCACCGAGCGGCTGCTCACCGGCGGCCTCACGGCAGGGGCGGAGAAGGGATAGGAGTGCCGGCGACACCGGGTGCCTCTGCGGGCCAGATCCTCGAGCTCGTGCGCTCGGGCAGGGTGCGGACGCGCCGCGAGCTCCAGGAGACGACCGGCCTGTCCCGCTCGACGCTGTCGCTCCGGATGGTGCAGCTCACCTCGGCCGGCTACCTGCGGGAGACCGGGCAGGTGGCGGGCTCGACCGGCCGCCCGGCGAAGATCCTCTCCTTCGACGAGGCGTCCCATCTCGTCGTCGCGGTCGACCTCGGCGCGACGCACGCCCACCTCGCGCTCCTCGACGGCAGCGGACGGGTGCTTCGCGAGCAGGCGGGACCGCTCAAGTTCGACACGTCGCCCGATGAGGTGATCCGTTCCCTCGGCCGCCGCATCGGCGAGCTCGTCGAGCGCTCCGGCCGCTCGCCGTCGGAGCTCGCGGGCGTCGGGGTGGGCATCCCCGGGCCCGTCCGCTTCTCGACCCAGCGGCCCAACATGCCGCCTCTGATGCCCGGCTGGCACGACTACCCGGTGACGGAGCGACTGCGGTCGGCGCTCGGGGTGCCGGTCTTCCTCGACAACGATGCGAACCTGATGGGCCTCGGCGAGGTGCGGGCGCGCCACCCGGAGGCGGCCAGTGTCCTGTTCGTGAAGGTCGGCACGGGCATCGGCGCGGGCGTCATCCTGGGCGGCAGGCCCGAGCGCGGGATCGCCGGCGGCGCAGGCGACATCGGCCACATTCGAATCGTTCCCGAGAGCGAGGGGCACCGGTGCTCGTGCGGGGCGCTCGGCTGCCTCGCGACGGAGGCGAGCGGCGGGGCGCTCGTCCGGCAGCTGACGGAGCAGGGACGGTCCGTCTCCTCCGTCGAGGACGTCGCCCAGCTGATCGCGGCCGGGGATCCCCTCGCGGTCTCGCTCGCCGAGCGCGCCGGGCACCTGCTCGGCGACGTGCTGGCGACGTCCGTGGCCTTGCTCAACCCCGGCGTCCTGGTCCTCGGCGGGCGTCTCGCCGCGGCCGGCTCCCAGTTCCTCGACGCCGTGCGGGAGAGCATCTTCCGCCGCACGGTCCCGCTCGCGACGCGTGAGCTGTCGATCGTCCTCAGCGCCCTCGGACCCGACGCGGCCGTGCAGGGCGCGCGGCACATGGTGATGGACCAGGCGTTCTCGCCCGACGCGGTCGACGCCCGCCTCGCGGCACGGGAGGCTCAGCCGGCCTGAGCCGCGCGTGGAGGACGATCGGCGCCGCCGTCCACCCCTGGTGCCCTGCAGTCGTGCGTGGGTGAACTGGGAGGTGCGGGTCCGGTGCGGACCGGTCCGGAAGGAGAGCACGACGACATGACGATCCAGGACGTGGGACCCCAGCCGACCTCGTTCGACCTCGAGACGGCCACCACCCAGAACACGAACTACCGCGTCGTCGCGTGGACCGGCAAGCACCTGCAGGTCACGCTGATGTCCATCCCGGTCGGCGAGTCCATCGGGCTCGAGAAGCATCCGGAGACGGACCAGTTCCTCCGCCTCGACGCGGGCAGGGGCCGCGTGCAGATGGGCGAGGCCGAGGACCGGCTCACCTTCGAGCAGGAGGTCTCGGACGGATGGTGCGTCCTCGTGCCCGCCGGGACGTGGCACGACGTCACGAACATCGGGGACGAGCCGATGCGGCTCTACGTCGTGTACTCGCCGAGCCATCACGCGGCGGGCATCGTCCAGGCGACGGCCGAGGACGCCGAGCGCGACGAGGAGTCGGGCAAGGACGAGCCGCCCGAGTGGACGGAGCAGCCGAAGAACCCGGCGCCGGACGAGCACGCCGACTGAGCGCGCGGCGCGGTGGCGCGGTCCGCTGAGCGCGATGCCGCCGAGCGCCGGCCCACCGAGCGCACCCCGAACCGCCGAGTGCACCTCGAAGCGCCGAGCGCGCCTCGTGCACGGGGCGCACTCGGTGTTCCGGGGCGCGCTCGGTGTCGGCGAGGGCGGCCCGTGCCGCCGATCAGGTTCGGGTGCGAGCGAGCAGCAGGTCGGAGTGGTGGACCTCCGCCACGTTCGGATGCGCGCGGAGGCGGTAGCGGAGCGCGTTCTCCCCGTAGACCTCGAGGATCGGGCTGTTCGTCGGGTCCACCGACAGCCCTCGGGCCTCGCGGGCCAGTTCCTCGGGGAGGTCGATCCGGGGCATCGCCGTGTCGAGCGCCGGGCTGAAGAAGAACGGGATCGAGATCCGGTCCTCGCCGACCGGCGGGGACACGACCCGGTGCAGGGTCGCCTTCAGGTAACCGTTGGTGGCGAGCTCGAGCATCTCGCCGATGTTCACGACGAACGCGTCCTCGAGCGCCGGGGCCTCGATCCACTCTCCCTCGTGCTCGACCTGCAGACCGCCCTTGCCGGGCTCGACGAGCAGGAGCGTCAGCACTCCCCCGTCGCGATGCGCGCCGACGCCCTGCTCGGGCGCGTTCCCGGACTTGCCCGGGTACCGGACGATCTTGATCGCCGAGAACGGACGCTCGGCGAAGGCGTCGTCGAACGCGTCCGCGGGAGCGCCGAGCGACACCGCCCACGTGCGGAGCAGACGCAGCGAGAGAGCGCTGAGCTCCTCGTTCCAGCGGTCGAAGACCTCCTTCAGCTCCGGGAGGGCCTCGGGGTACAGGTTGCGGCCCTCGAGCCGCCAGTAGTCGGGAACGCCCTCGCCCGGCTCGATCGGCTCGCGGTCCACGCCGAGGTCGATCTGCTCGCGCCAGTCGACGTCGCCGTGCGTGAGCTCGCCGCCCACCCGCGTGTAGCCGCGGAACTGCGCGCTCTTCACGTTCTCGATGGCGAGCTTGTCCTCCTCGGGCAGCTCGAAGAAGCGCCGGGAGACGTCGAGCGCCCGGGCGATCAGCGACGAGTCGATGCCGTGTCCGACGAGGTAGAAGAAGCCAACCTCGTGGGTGACTCGGCGCAGCTCGTCGCGGAAGCGAGCAGCCGCCTCCTCACCGGCATCCAGCTGGGACAGGTCGAGAACGGGAAGGGAGGTGATCACCTCTCCAGTGTCACCCGGCCCGGGACGGCCGAGCGCCAGTGTTACGCGTCCTTGCGGCCTTGCCGACGGTCGGACCGATCCGCCCTGCTGCCCCTCGACCAGCCCCTGCCGCCCCTCGACGGGCACCGGCAGCCGCGCAGCGGGCACTTCACCATCCCTCAACAGGCACCCCGCGAGGCTTCAGCAGGCGGACAAGGCGTTCAACAGCAGGGGGAAGCGCCTTCCCTCCTGCTGAAGGCCGAAGGTGCCTGTTGAGGGATAGGACGAGCCGACGATGTGCCTGTTGAGCGAGGGGGGCGAGCCGCGGATCCGCCTGGTGAGTGCCAGCGACGGGAGCCCGTCAACCCCGGGCGGGGCGGGAGCGGGCGGTGTTTCGATGGACAGCGTTCCGCTGCCGTATCGACGAGGGAGACACCGATGCAGTTCGACAAGTCGCAGATCCTGGAGCTGCTCACGAGCATGGGCAAGCACGACGACGCCGAGAAGGCGAAGTCCGAGCTTCCGGAGAAGGTGGACACCGACAAGGACGGCGACCTGCTGAGCCGGTTCGGCATCGATCCCCAGGACCTGATCGGGAAGCTCGGGGGCGGCCTCGGCGGCCTCTTCGGTCGCTGACGAACAGCCTGATCACGAGCCCCGTTTCCTTCCGACAGGAGTACCCTGATCGGGTACAGCTCCCCAGGCCCCCGGGAAGTCGTCGCTGTCGAGAGGAAGCGGGGTCGGATCATGCAGTCCGTGTACTTCTGTGCAGGAAACACCTTCCTGACAGGAGATCGGGTGGCCGACGCTCTCGTCCGGTACGCAGCCGCCCTCGCTCAGACCAACGGCCACGACGTCGTCGAGGTCCCGACGCGGCGGCTCGACGGCAGCTCGGGCCACACCACCCTGTTCCTCAGCCCGACGAGTCAGATCGCCGCGGAGTCGCTCCCGCATGTCGGATCCGCGCCGGATCCCGTGGACGAGGAGCTCATCGATCATCTGGAGAAGCGGACACGCATGCTCCTGACGCCTCGGTCCCCGCAGCCGGAGGCGGTGCCGGCCGAGACCGTGCATCTCGACTTCTGACCGCAAGCGGAAGGGCTCCCGGCGTCAGCCGGGAGCCCTTCCTGGTGCTGTGTGGTGTGAGGGTCTACGCCCGACGGCTGCGCCGGCCGGTGAGGAGGCCCCAGATCAGCAGCACGATGATCGAGCCGACGATCGCGAGGAGCCAGGTCTGGATGGACCAGAAGTCCCCCAGGTTCGCGCCGAACAGCAGACCACCGAGCCAGCCGCCGAGCAGAGCGCCCACGACTCCGAGGAGGAGCGTGACGAGCCATCCGCCGCCCTGCCTGCCGGGCAGGATCAGCTTGGCGATGGCCCCGGCGATCAGACCGAGGACGAGGAACGCGATGAAGCTCACGGTGCTTTTCCTTTCGTGAAGGTCCGGAAGGACGTGAACGTTCCGGATGAGCTTCAGCCTTCCAGATGCTGGGAAATCGCCGACACCCCTTGCGATTCGCGTCGCGCTTCTGCTCAAATCCGCCGCTTTCTGTGACGCGCCTGGGAGTAGTCGGTCGCGGAATTCGGCAGCAGTAGCGTGCGGGAATGAGCACGAGCAGCACAGGATCCGGCCTCTCGGAAGAGGGCTTCGACCAGACGAATGCGATGGCGGGCGACACGACCGGCGAGTCTGACGGCACGGCGGAGAGCGAGCTGCGCAGCGGCGGCGAGCGGTCAGGCGGCGCGGACGCGACCTCGGCGCCCGGGGACGACGACGACCTCGAGCTCGACGGCCGCGACCGTCTCGGCGGAGCCGACCCCGCGGGTCCGGAGATCCTCCCCCGCACCCTCGGCCGCGACAACGAGGTCTAGCGCGACCGACTGCCGCCAGGCGGCACCGCAGGCCCACTTGGTGGCATCCTGAGCTGATGCGCGCCGTCCTCCTCGCCGGCGGTCGTGCATCCCGCCTGGGCGGGATCGACAAGCCGGCGCTCGAGTACCGCGGGCTCTCGCTGCTCGAGCACGCGCTTGCGGCGACCGACGGGGCGGACCGCGTCGTCGTGGGAGCGGGCGCGGTGCCGGCAGGAGTCCCCACCGTGCTCGAGGAGCCGCGCTGGGGCGGCCCGGTCGCCGCCCTCGCCGCGGGACTCGCCGCCCTGCCACCCCGGCCCGAGGAGGTCGTCGCCGTGCTCGCCGCCGACCAGCCGCACGTCGCCGACGCCCTCCCCCGGCTCCGCGCAGCCGTCGAGGGAACGGCGGACGGGTGGGTCGCCGTCGACGAGGAGAGGCGCCGGCAGCCGCTGCTCGCCATCTACCGGGAGGACGCGCTCCGGCGGGCGCTCACCGGGCTCGGTGACCTCGCGGGTCTTCCCCTCCGCCGCGTCCTCGACCGGCTCGCTATCGTCGAGGTGCCGCTGCCGTCCGAGCTCTGCTCCGACGTGGACACGGCTGAGGATGTGCGCCGGCTCGGGATCCGAGCTCCCGGAGAGGATGGACCGTGACGAACCCCGCCGAACTCGACGCCTGGGCGGCGGAGCTCGCCGCCGCGCTCGGCCTTCAGGATCTGCCGGTCGACATCGCACTCGTCCTCGACCTCGCGCGGGACGCGGCTCACAGCGTCGCGCGCCCCGCCGCCCCGCTGACCACGTTCCTCGTCGGCTACGCCGCTGCGCGGCGCGGCGGCAGCCCGGACGACATCCGAGAGGCCGCCGCCGTCGCCACCCGCCTCGCCCTCGAGCGAGGATGACGGTCGCCTGGGCCGAGGCGCGCGCGATCGCCCGGACGGTCGGCTCGGACGCGCTCACGGGGTACGAGCACGTTCCGGTCGCCGAGGGCGCCGGGCGCGTGCTCGCCGCTCCGCTCGCCGCGCTGTGCGATCTTCCCGGAGCCGACACGTCCGCCATGGACGGCTGGGCCGTCTCGGGACCGGGTCCATGGCTTCTGGAGGCGGAGATCGCGGTCGGGGATCCGCCTCCGAGCAGTCCCCTCCCCTCCGGCGTCGCGCGCCCGATCGCGACCGGAGCGCCCGTCCCGCCCGGTGGTGTGGCGATCCTGCGCCGGGAGCGGGGCGAGGAGCGGGACGGCGTCCTTCGCGTCGTGCTGGACGCGCGTGCGCCGCTGCCCGGCGCGGACATCCGCCGCCGCGGCGAGGAGGTCACCGCCGGGGAGCCCGTCCTCGACGCGGGCCGTGTCCTGACCCCGCCCGCCGTCGCCCTGGCCGCCGCGTCCGGCCTCGACGAGCTCCCTGTCCGCATCCCGCCGCTCGCCGACGTGCTCGTCCTCGGCCGCGAGGTGGAGCCGGCCGGCGTCCCCTCGCCGGGCCGGGTGCGGGACGCCCTCGGTCCGCAGCTCCCCGCCGTGCTCGCCGGGCTCGGCGCCCGCTCCGCCGCCCCCGTGCTCGCCGGCGACGACCGCGAGGCTGTCCTCGCTGCGCTCGAGGCGGCGGGTGGCGACCTGCTCGTGACGACCGGCGGGACGGCCGACGGCCCCACCGACGTTCTGCGGTCGGCCCTCGCGGGATGCCGGCTCGTGGTCGATCGTGTCGCGATGCGTCCCGGCGCGCCGGCGCTCCTCGCCGTGCGCCCGGACGGCCGGCCGGTCCTCGCCCTGCCGGGGAACCCGTTCGCCGCCCTCGTGGCGCTGCTGACCCTCGGCGCTCCCCTGCTCGACGGGATGCTCGGGCGGCCGAGCCCGCCGCTTCTCGGCGCACCCGCCGCCGAGGACATCGGCAACGAGCGGCCCGGGGTGCGAGTCGTCGCATGCCGCCGGACCGGCGAGGGGGTGTCCCCCGTCGCGTTTCAGGGTGCGGGGACGGTGCGGGGCGCGGCCGAGGCCGACGTGCTCGCCGTCGTCCCGGAGGGCGGGGTGCGGGCCGGCGAGTCGGTGCCGATGCTGCCGCCCGCCTGGTGAGGCGTCACTCCGTCCGGTCCGGTCCCGCGCTGTAGACGAGGAGCCCGCCGGGCACGACCCGCATCCGGAGCACGAAGGACGCCGCGCCCGTCGGTGCCGGCCGGTCGAGCTCGCCGTCGCGCCCGATCCGCGGCAGCACGCCGTCCCGGGCGCGGACGGTCATCGTGAGCTCCCTGGTCAGGAAGGACTCGATGCGGGACTTCGCGGGCATGAGCCGGAGCGCGCGGAGCACCGCGCCCGTTCGCCTGCCGAAGATGAGCGAGGTCACGGCGCGCAGCCTCGACCCTCCCGCGTGCAGCACGCGGACGTCGAGCACCCGGTCGTCCAGCCGCCGGCGCTGGAGGGTTGCCACCAGACGCGGGTCGTTGCGGTCGATGGAGACGAAGACGGACCATGCGCTCGCCCGTCGCCCGGCGACCGCCACGGTGACCGGGCGAAGGCGCCGGGCGAGCTTCGCCGCGGCGATGAGGGAGGCGAGCCACTTGGTCCAGCGCTCCTCGTATCCGCCCCGCAGCGCCACGAAGTCCGGGTAGACGCCCACCGAGGCGGCGTTGAGCACCGTGATCGGCTCGGCGTCGTCGACGGTCGCCTCGCCGACGTCCACCGACAGTCCCGCGCCCGCCTGCAGCGCGTCGATCGCCTCGTCGGCACTCACGGCGCCCACGGCCCGCGCGAAGTGGTTGAAGGTGCCCGCCGGCACGACGAGCAGCGGCAGCCCGTACTGGCGGGCGAGGTGCGCGACGGCCGACACGGTGCCGTCGCCGCCGGCGACCCCAAGTACCTTCGGGGGCCGCGGCCCGCGCATCGCGGCCGCGACGACGTCCTCCGCCCGCTGGCCCTTGCGCAGCACCCGGACGACCGCCCGCGGGAGCCGACGGTGCACGATCCGGAGCGGATCGCGCCGCGCGACGTGGCGGCCGGCGCTCTCGTTCGCGAGGATCAGGACTCCCTCGCCGTCCGCCGAGGACGGAAGGGCGACCGCGCGCCCGGGACCGCCGATGGGGTGCGACGGGACGCGCCAGGGCCGGATCGCTCCAAGGAGGGCGACGCCGGCTCCGAGGCCCACGCCGCCCACGACGTCGGACAGCCAGTGCGCCCCGGTGTGCAGGCGGGAGTAGGCCACGCCCGCGGCGACGGGACCGAGCAGCGCTCCGGCCACCGGCGCCTCGAGGGCCACCCCGGTTGCGAAGGCGGCCGCGCTGGCCGAGTGCCCTGAGGGGAACGACGGCGAGGTCGGGTGCCTGCGGAGCCGCCGGCCGACGGGGATGTCGTCGAGGAGCTGCCGATCTCCGCCGAAGACCCGCTTGCCGATGAGGTTCGCGAGGATGCTGGCGGCGGTGAGGGACAGCACCCCGCGGAGCGCGGCTCGCGGCCGTCCCCCGATCGCGAGGGCGGTCGCCGCCGCGAACCACAGCAGGCCGCGGTCCGCCGCGTGCGAGAGCCGCCGGAATGCGGTGTCGACGCGGACGGAGTCCGACGCTCCGTTGATCCAGGTGGCCGCGCGCTCGTCCGTCTGCAGCACCCAACGCGGCATGAGGCGGGTGCGGCGCAGCGCGACCCTGGTCGCGCGGTACTTGCTCGGGCGGGACGGCATCAGATCACCCCGCTCGACGCGCTCCAGAGGTCGATGCCGCGGTCGACGGCGTGCCGGTCGATCTCGGTCAGCTCCTCCTCGGTGAAGTCCAGCCGGCCCACGGCCTCGACGTTCGTCTCGAGCTGGGCGACCGAGGACGCGCCGACGAGGGCGGACGTCACCCCGGCCTCGCGGAGCACCCACGAGATCGCGAGCTGCGCGAGCGTCTGGCCGCGGCCGGCCGCGATCTCGGCGAGGGCGTGGATGGCGGCGAGGGTCTCCTCGTTCACCATCTTCCGGGAGAGCGAGCCGGGCCGGGACGCGCGGGAGCCCGCAGGGATGCCCTGGCGGTACCGGTCGGTCAGAAGACCCTGCGCGAGCGGCGAGAACGCGATGCAGCCCACGCCGAGATCCGACAGCGTCTCGAGCAGGCCCTGCTCGATCCAGCGGTTGAACATCGAGTACGAGGGCTGGTGGATCAGCAGGGGCGTCCCGAGGTCGGCGAGGATCTCCGCCGCCCGGCGCGTCCGCTCCGGCGAGTAGGACGAGATGCCGGCGTACAGCGCCTTGCCGGACGCCACCGCCGAGTGCAGGGCGCCCATCGCCTCCTCGAGCGGCGCGTCCGGGTCGGCGCGGTGCGAGTAGAAGATATCGACGTAGTCCAGGCCCATGCGGGACAGGGACTGGTCGAGGCTCGCGAGGAGGTACTTCCGCGACCCCCGGTCGCCGTACGGCCCGGGCCACATGTCGTAGCCGGCCTTCGTCGAGATGACGAGCTCGTCGCGGAACCGCCCCAGGTCCCGGCGCAGGTGCTCGCCGAAGTTCGTCTCGGCGCTCCCGTAGGGCGGGCCGTAGTTGTTGGCGAGGTCGAAGTGCGTGATGCCGAGGTCGAACGCCCGGAGCAAAATCTCGCGCTGCGTGTCGAGCGGCACGGTGTCCCCGAAGTTCTGCCACAGCCCGAGCGAGACGGCGGGCAGGAGCAGTCCGCTGCGCCCGGTGCGCCGGTACGGCATGGAGGAGTAGCGCTCCTCATCGGGGAGATAGTTCACGTTCGTCATCCTGGCACGGGGGCGCGCCCGGGACGACGGGGGCGTCAGCCGCGGGCGGTCAGGCGCGCAGGGTGCGCGAGAGGAACCGCACGAACTCCGTGACGAGGCGCTTCCGGGAGGTGGCCCGCCGGTACACGTGGCCCTCCCCCGGCAGCTCCAGGTACTCGACCGGCCGGCCCAGGTGCTGCAGGGCGGCGACGATCTGATGCGCCTCCCCGATGGGCACGTTCGTGTCGTGCTCGCCGTGGACGACGAGCAGCGGGACCTCGATGTTCGCGGCCGCGCGCAGCGGGGAGATCGCCTTGAGCAGCTTCCGGTCGCGCTGGGGGTGCCCGTACTTCGGGAACGCCGCGGAGGCGATCCACGGCTCGGTGTCCCGGTAGAAGGTGCGGAGGTCGGACATCCCGCAGATGTCGACGCCGGCCGCGAAGAGGCCGGGATGGAACGCGAGCGCCGCGAGGGTGAGGTAGCCGCCGTAGGAGCGCCCGGTCACGGCGATGCGTTCCGGGTCGGCGACCCCGATCGCCTCGAGGTGCGCCGCGCTGGCGAGCACGTCCGCGAACGCCCCGTACCGGCCGGCGATGTCGTCGGCGTGCACGAACTCCCGCCCGAACCCGCTGGAGCCCCGGATGTTCGGCGCGAAGACCGCGATGCCGGCGGCGACGAGCGCCTGGTGCTCGGGCGTGAAGTCCGGCCGCTCCTGCGACTCCGGCCCGCCATGGAACCAGAGGGTGGCAGGACCGGGCTCCGTCCGTCCCGGGACGCGGTACAGCCAGCCGGTCAGCTCGAGGCCGTCCGAGGAGCGGTACGTCTCGAGGGTCGGCGCGACGAGGGGGCGGTCGGGCAGCGGCGGCGTTTCGGTCACGGGCGTCCACGTCAGGGTGGCGACGTCCAGCCGCCACAGCGCCCGCGGCCGCTCGGGTCCGTCGACCGTGACGACGACGGAGGAGCCGTCGCGGCTGAGGACGGGATCCGACGCCACCGTGCCGGGCAGGTCCGGGACGTGGATCCGCTCCTCGGTGAGCGCGTCCATCAGCTCCAGCTCGCTGCGGCCCGCGACGTTCCAGACCAGCATGAGGACGGTGCCGGCGTCGTCGGCGTCGATGTCCTCGAGCTCCGCATCGTCCCGGGCGGCGAGCGTGCGGGGGGCGTCGTGGCGTCCGCCGGGAGCGAGCGGCGCCGCGACGAGCTGGCGCCGCGGGCGGCCGGCGTCGGTGACCAGGTACGCGACCGCCGGGTGGGGATCGTCCTCGGGCGCGCGCCGCACGAACGCGACCTCGGTCGATCCGGTCTCGTCCGGCGGGAGGAGGCGGTGGTCCCGGTCGGTGAGGCGGTCCACGACGACGCAGAACTCGTGCCCGCGACGCCCGTCCCGGAGGACCAGGAGGCGCTCCTCCATCGAGATGTCGAGCACGTGGATGAGCTCGCCGACGGCGAGCTGGGTGAGCTCCCCCGTGGCCGGGTCGGCGAGGTAGCAGGACGTGCCCTCCCCTGGATGCGGCGAGGGCACCATCACAACGACACGGTGGCCGCTGCGGGTCCAGGGTCCGAGCTCCGCGTGCACGTGCCGGTTCCCGGCGACGCGGCGGGCGTCGGTGCCGTCCGGCCGCACGACCCACACCTGCGTCCGCACTCCGCCGTCGGTCGCGACCGCGCACGACAGCCAGGCCCCGTCCGCGGACCACTCCACCGCGACGACCGGATCCTCGGTCAGCGGCACACGAGTGGCCGGTGCGGGGGCCGGTTCGAGGTCCTGCACCCAGAGCTCGGGCATGCCGGAGCGGTCGCTGATGTAGGCGACGCGATCCGCGTTCCTCGTCATCGTGGGGCTCCAGCATCCCCACGCGTCCACGAGCTGCTCGCCGAGCTCGACGGCCTCCTCGACGCTGGTGCGGACATCGGGCAGAACGCGGTCAGTCATCGGATTCCGTTGGTCTGCAGCCACATCTCGAGCAGGGCGAGCTGCCAGAGGGCGTTCGAGCCGAGTGTGGTGCGGGTCTCGTTGGGAGCGGCGAGCATGCGCTCGACCGCCTCGGGGGCGAAGAGGCCGCGGCGGACGGCGGCCGGGTCGGTCAGGGCGTCGCGCACGCGCTCGAGGTACGGGCCCTGCAGCTGGCGGATCGCGGGCACCGGGAAGTAGCCCTTCCGGCGGTCGATGACCTCGTCGGGCACGATCCCCCGCGCGGCGCGCTTCAGGACGCCCTTCCCGCCGTCGGCGAGCTTCAGCTCGGGTGGGATGCGGCCCGCGAGCTCGACGAGCTCGTGGTCGAGGAAGGGCACGCGCGCCTCCAGGCCCCACGCCATCGTCATGTTGTCGACGCGCTTCACCGGGTCGTCGACGAGCATCACGGTCGTGTCGTTGCGAAGCGCGGCGTCGACGGCGGTCTCGGCGCCGGGCCGGCCGAACGCCTCCTCAATGAACTCGGTGGGAGCGTCCGAGTCGATCAGCCACTCGGGCCGGAGCAGCCCGGCGAGGTCGGGCCAGCGGCGATCGAAGAAGACCTTCGCGTACGCCTCCACGGCATCCTGCCGCGGCACGTCCGCGAGCGGCGGGTACCAGTCGTAGCCGCCGAGGACCTCGTCGGCGCCCTGCCCGGACTGGACGACCTTGACCGACTTCGCGACGTCCTCGCTGAGCAGGTAGAAGGCGACAGCATCGTGGCTCACCATCGGCTCGCTCATCGCGCGCACGGCGCCGTCGATCCCGGGAAGTAGCCGCGAGCTGTCGATGCGGATCCGCGAGTGATCCGTGCCGAAGCGCTCGGCCACGATGTCGGAGTACTCGAACTCGTCGCCCGACTCGCCGCCGGCCGACTCGAAGCCGATGCTGAACGTCTTCAGCCCGTGCTGGCCGGCCTCCGCGAGAAGCGCGACGACGAGGCTCGAGTCGATGCCGCCGGAGAGCAGGACGCCGACCGGGACGTCCGCGACCATGCGCCGCTCGACGGCCGTCCGCAGGGAGGCGAGGAGCGCATCCTGCCAGTCCTCGTCGCTCCAGTCGGCTCGGTCGGGATCCCGCGTGAACTCGGGCGACCAGTAGAGGTGGTCCGTGCTGGTTCCGTCGGGCTCGATCACGCGGACGGTTGCGGGCGGAAGCTTGCGGACCCCGCTGAGGATGGTGCGCGGCGCCGGGACGACCGAGTGGAACGTCATGTAGTACGCGAGCGCGGTCCGGTCGATGGAGGTGTCGACGCCGCCGCCCTCGAGCAGGGCAGGCAGGGTGGAGGCGAAGCGGAGCCGGCCGGAGGACTCGGCGAGGTAGAGCGGCTTGATGCCGAGTCGGTCGCGCCCGAGGATCGCGCGGCCGCTGCCGTGCTCGATGATCGCGAACGCGAACATGCCGTAGAAGTGGTCGACGCAGTGGAGGCCCCACCGGTGGTACGCCTTGCCGATGACTTCCGTGTCGGACGTCGAGAAGAAGCTGTAGCCGGCGGTTTCGAGCTCGCGGCGGAGGTCCTTGTAGTTGTAGATGCAGCCGTTGAAGACGACGGTGAGCCCGAGCGGGCCGTCGACCATCGGCTGGGAGCCGGCAGCGCTGAGGTCGATGATCGAGAGCCGGCGGTGCCCGAGCGCCACACGGCCGTCGGTCCAGCTGCCCTCGCCGTCCGGTCCCCGATGCGACTGGCACGCCGTCATCCGCGCGACCGCGTCCCGGTCTGCTCTCGTCCCGTCGAAGGTCAGCTCACCGGCCAGGCCGCACATCGCCGTCCCCTTCCGCTCCGAGGATCCAGGTGTCCTTGGCGCCGCCGCCGCGGGAGGAGTTCACGACCATGCTGCCGTGCGGCGCGACCCGCGTGAGCCCGACCGGCGCGAGCACGACGTCCCCAGGTCCGGTGCCCCGGACGTGCACGAAGACGCGGAGGTCGATGTGGCGCGGCTCCAGCCGGGCGCCGGAGAACGTCGGCAGGGACGACAGTGGCACGACCTCCTGGGCCACCCAGGCCTCCGGACGGGCGAGGATCTCGGCCCGCCGGGTCGCGACGGCGATCGCCGGGGCGGCGGGACCGATGAGCACCCCGGCGCCGCCCTGCCCGTTCACCGGCTTGGTGACGAGCTCGCCCACCCGCTCGAGGACACTCTGCCGCTCCGTCTCGTTCTCGGGGCGGTAGGTCGGCACCGAGTCCAGCAGCGGATGCTCCCCCAAGTAGTAGTTGATGAGCTCGGGGACGGCGCAGTACAGCGCCTTGTCGTCCGCGACGCCTGAGCCGGGAGCGTTCGCGAGGAACACCGAGCCGGTCTCCGCGGCGGCCAGGAGCTCCGCTCCGATCGCCCGCCCGTCCGAGTCGGCGAGGTCCCGCAGCTCGTCGTCGAGCCGGAGGTAGAGCGCGCCGATGCGGGACCCGGTCGAGCGCATCCGGACCACGCCGTCCGCGACGTCCAGGTCGTCCGGCCGGATCAGCAGGAGGCCGGCACCCTCCGCGAGCCGCCGGTGCTCGTACCAGGCCTTCGCCTCCGGTCCCGGCGAGACGAGCGCGAGCGCGCCCTCCCGGGCCCCGGCGGCCAGCGTCTCACGCAGCATCGAGAACACGCGGCGGGGATCCAGCAGCGTCGGCGGCCGGGGCAGGTCCGGCAGCAGCGTGTCCGTCAGCTCGCGGGCCGCGATCGCGTACGCCGCTCCGCTCGGTGTCTGCGCGTTGTCCTCGAGCACCCGCCAGCCGCCGAACTCGTTGCGCACCAGGTCGAAGCCGATGATCGCGGCGCGCACCGTGCCCGGCGGCAGCCTCCGGCCCTCCTCGCGCCAGCCCGACGCCTCGCGGAGGTGGTCCTCGGAGATGACGCCGTCCTTGAGCACGCGCTGCTCGGTGTAGACGTCCTGCAGGAACAGCTCGAGCGCCCGAGCCCTCTGGAGCAGCCCGGCCTCGATCACCTTCCACTCGTGCGGCGTGATCACGCGGGGCAGGAGGTCGACGTCGAACGGGCGCGGGCGCCCGGCCACGACGAAGCTGAGGCCCCGGTCCGTGGCCCAGCGCTCCTTCGCGTCCTTAAGCTGCGTGAGCCTCGACTCGTCCAGCCCGCGGAAGTGGGTCAGGAGGTCGCGGTAGGGCGCACGCGGCACCGAGCCGAGCCCGACCGCCTCGTCGCCGGCGCGGGTGCGGTAGCCGGGCAGGGTGGGCGCGGCCGGGACCTCTCCCCCGGCGGGCCCCTCGGTCTCGCGGACGACGAGGTCGACGACGTCCTCGAGGCGGCCGCGCTCGGCGAACGCCGCACGCTGGCGGTCGGCGGAGGTTCCGCGGGCGACGACCGTCGCGGCGAGCTCCCGCACCTGGTCCCAGTCCCCGAGCTCCTCGAGCTGGGGCCGCAGCTTCGCGAGCAGACCCCGGACCGCATCCGGTGCGGGCACCGGCTTCGGATGCTCTCCGCCGTCGAGGAGCTTGCCGGAGAGGCCGCCGCGGGCCGCCTGCCACATCGCGGCCCGGTGCAGCGGCACCGCCTGCGGCACGAACGGTCGCCCGGCCTCGATGTCGAGCTCGGCGGCCCGGACCGCCGCGCGGAACAGGCCGGCGACGAGGATGGCGTCGTCCACGAGCGGACACGCATCGCAGATGCGCAGCTCGAGGGTCGGCGCGTGCGCGGAGGGCCGGACGTCGAAGTACGCCATTTTCGCGTCGGCGATCACGCCCGAGGAGATGAGGTCCTCGAGCAGCGCGTCGTACTCGGCCGCGGAGCCGACCGGCCCGGTCGCCCCGGCCGTCGGCCAGCGCTGCCAGATGATCGAGCGGATGCTGGCGTAGCCCGTGTCGTGCTCGTTCCAGAACGGGGAGCTGGCCGAGAGGGCGAGGAGGACGGGCAGCTGCGGGGACACGCGCTGCATGATCGCGACGGCGAGGTCCCGATCCGAGACACCGACGTGGACCTGGAGGCCGCAGATCAGCTGCTCGTCGACGAGGAGCCGGTACTGCTCCTGCATGCGGCCGTAGCGTCCGGTGTTCGTGAGCTCGAAGTCCGCCAGCGCGGAGAGCGGCGCGGTGCCGACCGCCGCGATGCCCACACCGTCCGGTGCGCCGGCGTCGAGGACGCCCTTCCGCAGCCGCAGCAGCTCGGCGCGGAGGTCGTCGAGCGAGGACACCACGGCCGTGTTGGTCTCGACGGTCGTCCGCTGGAGCTCGGCGGAGTAGCTCTCACTGGGTAGGCGGGAGAGCAGCTGCGGCGCGCGCGCCGCCAGCTTCCCACTCTCCCGGTCGATGAGGTGGAGCTCTTCCTCGGCGCCGAGAGTCAGCTCCGCGGACATGTGCGCAGTCTATGGGCGGGGCCTGGCTCGGCGTTCAGGTGCCCGTAACACCCCCGTCACCTGCACCGATCGGCGCTCCGTCCTGGCGCACGCCTGGCGCTCAACAGGCAGGATCGCCGCCGACAGGAGAAACCGCGGCGTGTCGGCCTGTTGGCGTCGATGGTGCCTGTTGAGCGCGAGTGAGCGTCGGGGAGGGTCGGCGGTCGCGGGCTCCGGTCGGACGCCGAGCTACCCCGGCTGCTAGTTGAGCGGACGCGTACCGCTCGGCACGACGCCGCCGGCGTACAGGTCGCGGGCCGCGTCCTCGAGGGCGGTGAGTGCGATGCGCTGCGTCCACGGGCCGTGCGACACGCGGGCCACGCCGAGCTCCTGCAGGCGCGGCGGCGTCTGCGACCCGGGGACGCCGATCAGGCTCACCTTCCGGTCGCCGATGCCCGCCACCAGCTCCTCCATCTCCTCGTCGGTGAGCCTGCCGGGCACGAACACGCACGTCGCACCCGCCTCGAGGTACGCCACCCCGCGCTCGACCGCGTCCGCCAGGATTTCGCCCGTCGGCCGGTCGCCTCCGCGGACGAACGCGTCGGTGCGGGCGTTGAGCGCGAACGGCACCCCTTCCGCTTCGGCCGCCTGAACAGCCGCGCGGACGGCGGCGATCGACTCGTCGAGCGGCTTCATCCGGTCCTCGAGGTTCGCGCCGACGACACCGACTCCAATCGCGCGGCGGATCGTCTCGCCCGGGTTCCCGTACCCCGCCTCGAGGTCGGCGGAGACCGGAAGGTCGCCGGCGGCGGCCACGATGCGGCCGATCATGTCGAGGTGGAGGTCGAGGGGGATCTTCTCCCCGTCCTCGTAGCCGAAGGTCGCCGCGATCGAGTGGCCGGCGGTCGCCAGAGCCGTGGTCTCGGGAAGGCCGGCGACGACTCTGGCGCTGATCGCGTCCCAGACGTTGACGAGGCACAGGATCTCGGGGGCCTCGTGCAGTTCGATGAGGCGACGGCCCCGTGCGCTGATGTCCATGCCGGTCACGGTACGCCCGCCTCCCGCTGCTCAGGCACGGGTTGTCGAGCCGGAACCGGGACGGCTACGGCGCGGGCGGCAGGCGGGGCCGGTCAGCTAGGCGACCGGGGCACCGAGTCCGAGCGCGTCGAAGTCGACGACGAGGGCGGCGCGCGATCGGGTCGCGGCGATGAGGCGGGCGTTCGGCTCGTCGACCTCGTCCGCCCAGGCTGCGGCGGCGTCCGGGGCCTTCCCGAAGCGGACGTGCCGGGCGATGAGACGCGCGCGCCGCACCTCGTGCTCGGTCTCGGTGAACCACACCTCCGTCAGCTCGCGGTGGACGTGCGGCCACGGGTCCGGGTCCGTGAGCAGGTAGTTGCCCTCCGTGACGACCACCCGGGCGTCCGGGGGCACCGGGATGCTCCCCGCGATCGGCTGCTCGAGGTCCCGCTCGAACGCCGGCGCGTACACGGTGTTCCCGGTCTCGGCCCGGAGGCGGCGGAGGAGGGCGAGGTAGCCGTAGGCGTCGAAGGTGTCGATCGCTCCCTTGCGGTTCCGGCGGCCGAGCCGGTCGAGGGCGGCGTCGGCGAGGTGGAACCCGTCCATGGGGACCCACACGGCGGGCAGGCCCTCGCCGTCGAGCGTCGTGGCGATCCACTCCGCGAGCGTCGACTTCCCGGCGGCCGGCGCGCCGGTGATGCCGAGCAGCACGCGCTCGCTCCCGTCGGCGAGGGCGCGGACCCGGTCGAGGAGGCTCTGGGCGGTGGGGGCGGTCACGGCCGCCATGCTACGGCCGCCCAGCCCGCTGCTTCCGCCTTCCGAGCTGCGCCCTCGAGCCGCGGGCCGGCTGCGGCCCTCGGGTCATACGCTCCCGGGGCTTCCGCTCCAAGCAGCGAATCAGCCCAGGTCCTTGCGCGGTCGCCTCCGGAGCCCCGCCCGAGCAGCGGATCAGCCCCGGTCCTCGGGGACCCTCAGCCACCGGTTCCGGGAGCGGCGCGTGACCCGAGCATCGAGCACCTCGGCGAGCTGTCCCGCGACGGATGCGGCATGGGCGGCGATCTGCCGCGCGATCTCGTCGTCCTCCGCGGTGAAGCGCACGACGAGGCGCGGCTCGCCCCGGACGACCGCCACGCTCGACGCCTCGAGCGTCGTCAGCTCCTTCACCGCGTCGGCGGCCGCCGGAAGCACCGACTCGGGCGGAACGCCCGGCCGCAGAGCGCCGACCGTGAGGGTCACCCGGTACGACGGCACCCGATCACGCTAACGGGACCGCTCGGCGGACGCCGCGGGGACAGCCCATCAGCCCGCCGGAGTGCTGTCCGGCTCCGGAGTGGACTCCGCTGTCGGCGCGGTCGTCGGGGGCGGGGACGGCTCGGACGGGGAGTCGGAGGCAGGTTGCTCCCCGTCCGACCCCGCCGGCGCTCCGTCCTCCGGTGCAGGCTGATCGTCGGTCGTCGTTCCGCCGAGCGGCTGCCCGGACTCCTCGTCCGTCGGCTCCTCGGTGGGCGCTGCCTCCGCCGGGCGTGACGGCGCCGGTGTCGGCGCACTCCCGCCCCCGGGAACGGCGGCAGGATCGGCGGAGATCACGGCCGCAATCCGGGTGCGGAATTCGCTGAGTCGAGCTTCGAGCTCCGACAGAGGAACCTGCGCGATGTTCGACCCCAGCTCCCCGAGCTCCGCCCAGATCGACTCGAGCTCGGACAGCGTCCCGGCGCTCAGGGGCCCGTTCAGGGTCAGGACGAGCTGCTGCGCGAGTGCGTAGCTGACGCACTCGATGCAGTTGTAGTTGACCGCCGCGGCGATGTTCTGCGGCACGACGACGTCGGCCTGTCCCACGACGAGCACGACCTGGAAGCCCACGGCGACGGCGGCGCACCCCGAGCAGCTGGCGAAGGCGTACGCCTCGTTCGTCGTGTCGACCGTCTCGTCCTCGACCCACACGAGCGCGAACGCGACGTTGTAGACGACGCTGCCGTCCGTCGTGTTCACCGCTAGGGCTTGGCTGCTCCCATCCCGAGGCGCCGTCGGGCGGTCGAAGGGGAAGACCCATGACGGTCCCGAGCCGGCGTCCCCGCTGCCCGCTCCCGCAGCGCGGGGCAGGAGCACCAGCGCGAGCGCGGGATCGTCCGCGGTCGGCCGCTGCGCGTCCTCCGGCCACACGACAACCTGCTGCCCGGCCGTTCCGGCGGTCAGCGTCCCCTCGTCGGCGGGAACCAGCGCGCGCACCGCGGACAGGACCGTGCCGTCCTCGTACGCCTGCACGGGCCGGTACACCTGCGGGGAGGGCCACCACGCCCAGGCGAGTGCCGCGACGAGCGTCGCGCCCACCACCGCGGCGACGCCGCGCCGGACCGGACGCCCCTGAGTTCGGCGCCAGGTCCGGGCCACCGTCTGCCGTGCCATCCGGACGAGGAGATACGCCATCCCGGCGACCGGGATCGCGATCGCGATCATGGCGAGCACGTGACCGGCCACCGCTCCAGCGTCCCCGCCCGCGTCGCCGAGCAGCTGGACCTGCTCTCCGAGCTCGCCGAGCGCAGTCCCGACGATCCGCGGGAAGGCCAGGATCAGGAGCACCGCCGTGAGCACCAGCAGCGGCACCACGAGGAGCACCCACACGGTGATCACGGCGCGCGCCCATGGCTTCAGCTCGCGCGACTCCGGGCTCCGCCAGCGCCACGGAAGCAGGCCGCGCAGCGTCGGGCCGATGCGCTGGAAGAGGTCCGGCACACCGGTCGCGTCGGCGAGCACGTGGTAGCCGTCGAAGCGGACGAACGGCGCGAGCTGCCGGACCATCAGCAGCAGCTGGCTCGCGACCACGAGGAGCAGAGCGTCGTCCCGTGTGAGGAGCCAGACCGCGGCGATGAGGACGGCGACGATCGCGTTGAAGTAGAGACCGCCCAGATCCGTCCGCAGCCGCCCCCACCGCCCGAGCCGGTAGGAGTCGGTGACGTCGGTGTAGAACGCCGGCCAGACCAGGTAAAGCCCTGCTCCCATCCGGCCGGGCGTGGCCCCGGCGCGGGTGGCGGCGGCCGCGTGACCGAACTCGTGGAAGGCCGCGGACAGCACGGTGATCACGAAGACGAGGAGCAGCAGGGCCGGCCGGTCGAAGGCCTGGCGGGTGGCAGCGGCGAGCCCGCGCTCGAACAGGACCCACCAGCCGACGACGGCGAACGCGAGCAGCACCGGGACGACGAGGAACGGTGTGAACAGCCGCGCGAAGGGTGCGGTCAGCGTGCGGGTCCGCTCGGGGTCGGTGACGGCGACCCGGAACCGCATGCGCAGCAGCGGATCCGATCGCTTGACCTCGGGCTCCCCGCCGTCGAGCCGCCGGATGAGCCCGAGGGGAAGCAGCTGCGACATCAGCAGCGTTCGCACATCGCCGGCCTCGACCCGGCGTCTCGTCTCCGCGCCGACCCGCCGTGCGATGTCCTCGAGTGTGCTGGTGCCGTCCGCCGCCGACAGCACCCGGTACAGCAGGGGCGTCAGCTGCAGCACCTGCCCGTCGCCGCGTCGCACGAGCGCGGGCGGTTCCCGGTAGCCGGAGCCCTCCATGTCGCCGAGCAGCTGGACGCCGGCGGCCCGAGCAGGGACCCACCGAGGCGCTGCCGGCGGAGTCGGATCCGGCGGGCCGCCCGAGGTGGACGGCCCGCCGGTGTCGACCGTCATCTACTGCTGCAGGTCCGACTGCTGGTCGGCCGAGGCGGTCGCCGCGCCGTCGATCTGCTGGCTGATGATCGCGTCCTGCTGGGCGACGGCCGTTGCCTCGCTGTCGATCGAGGCGACGTTGGCCGCCACCGCGGCGTCGATGGGGGCCGCCACGTTGGCGTTCGCGGCGACCGCACCGTTGATGGGCGCGGCCAGACCGGCCGCGGCGTCGAGATTGAGGTCGACGTCGAGCAGGTCACCGGTGAGCGCAGACCCCACTTCGTCCACCGTCTCGCCGACCTCCGGCAGCGTGCCGCCGACGTCGGGAAGCGTGCCGTCCGGCAGTGCCCCACCCGCATCCGGCAGCGTGTCGTCCGGCAGTGCGCCACCGGGCAGTGCGCCAGCATCGGGCAGCGTGCCGTCGGGCAGTGTGGTGGTGGCAGCGGCGGCGGTGCCGTCCGCACCCGCGGTGCCGGCGGTCTCCCCTGCCGTCGAGTCCTGGTCGATGCCGCTCTCCTGCGTGGCGGTCGCCGTGGCGTCGGCGTTGATGCCCTGGTCGATCACCACGCCCTGATCGGCGAGCGCCTGCGCGGTCGATCCGTCGGACAGAATGTTGGCGCCGACGGCCGCGTCGATGGGCGCGGCGACGTTGGCGTTGGCCGCGACCGCGAGGTCGATGGGGGCCGCGACGTCGAGGTCCAGGTTGAGGTCCGCGTTGAGGTCGAGGATGGACGCGACCTCCTTGTCGGGCAGTGCCGTCGCGGACTCCGCGGCGAGCTCGTCCTTCGACAGCGGAGCGAATTCCTGGTCGTGCACGTGATCTCCCTTCCCGGATGCCGTATTCCGCATTCCTCACACGACGGTAGGGCGAAGCCCTGCACCCCGATCGAGGGGTTGCGTCTTCGGATCGGTCGTTCGGAGTCCGGCGCGCGTCGTGGCCGCGGCTCCCGCTACCGTCGGCTCCGAGGGGAAGGAGAAGGGATGCCACCCGAGCGCGCGACGGAGGAGTTCCCGGACGAGGCAGCGTTCGAGGAGTGGCTGGCCCGCAACCACGACACGTCCCCGGGCATCTGGCTCCGGCTCGCCAAGAAGGGCTCCGGAATCGCCTCCGTCACGTACGACCAGGCTCTGCTGGTCGCCCTCTGCTGGGGCTGGATCGACGGGCAGAAGCGGCCGCAGGACGACCGCTACTGGCTGCAGGGGTTCGGCCCGCGCACGTCGCGCAGCCCCTGGTCGAAGAGGAACAGGGATTTCGCGGAGAAGCTCATCGCGGACGGGCGGATGCAGCCCAGCGGCCTCGCCGAGGTGGAGCGGGCCCGCGCCGATGGGCGGTGGGAGCGCGCGTACGAGGGGCAGCGATCCGCCGAGCTCCCGGACGACTTCCTGGCCGCGGTCCGGCAGGACCCGGACGCCGAGCGGTTCCTCGAGCAGCTCGACAAGGCGAACCGGTTCGCGATCTTCTACCGCATCCAGGAGGCTAAGCGGCCCGAGACCCGCGAGCGTCGCATCCGGAACTTCGTCGAGATGCTCGCCCGAGGCGAGAAGCTCTACTGACCGCCCGAGGTGTCGTCGGGGAGCTGCAGCGCGGGCTCCATGCGAGCGAGCTGGCGCTCGATGCCGATCTGGACGACCCTCACGCGCCCGGCCAGCTCCCTCGCGGGCGAGAGGAGCAGGCCCGCCTTCATCCCTCCGAACGTCACGGTCAGGTCGGCCGGCAGCACCGCGGGGTCGGGGACGCTGCCGTCGTCGGCGTCCACGCCGCTCGGCAGGTCGACGGCGACGACCGCGGGGGCCTCCGGACCGCCGAGGAGGGGCTGCAGCCGCATCACGACGTCGCGGGCGGCGCCCTGCAGGGCGGAGCGGCCGGAGGAGCCGGTGCCGAAGATCCCGTCGACGATCACGTCGGCCGTCGCGGCCGCCTCGACGGCCTCGTCGTCGGTGACGATCTCCGCCCCGGCGGCGAGGGCGGCCGCGAGCCCGTCCTCGTGGACGCGGCCAAGCACAAGCAGCACGAGGATACGCTTGCCCTTCGCCGCGAGCTCGGCGCCGGCGTAGAGGGCGTCTCCGCCGTTGTTTCCGGGCCCGACGAGCAGCAGGACGCAGGGGCGAGCGTGCCGGAGCCGCCCGTCACGCCGCCGCTCGGCGATGACGCCGCGGATCTCCGCCGCGAGGCCGGCGGCCGCCCGTTGCATGAGCGGCTCATGGTTCGCGAGGTGCGGGGCCTCCGCGGCGCGGATCTGTGCGGCGGAGTATCCGACGGGCATCCGCGCCTCCTCGGTCAGGCGGCCAGCTTCTCCCGCAGCTCCGGGTCGCTCGGCTCGACGAGGTGCGAGCCGTCCGGGAACACGATCACGGGGATGTTCGTGCGTCCGCTGATGGCGCGCGCCCGGTCGGCGGCGTCCTCGATCTCCACGGTGTCCACATAGTCGTAGTCGACACCGAGCGCGTCAAGCACCCGCTTCGAGCGGCGGCAGTCGCCGCACCAGTCGGCGCCGTACATGGTGATCCGGGAGGGAGCAGTGTTCGCAGTCATCATTAGGGGAAGACAACCAACGGCCCCGATCAATTCCCGGGGCGGCATGTCGGCTCGGGGGAAGAATGCAGTACATCGGGGTGGACCTCGCGTGGGGGGAAGGGACGGAGGGCCGGCAGGCCAAGGAATCGGGGTTCGCGGTGCTCGACTCCGGCGGGCGCATCCTCGATGCCGGGTGGCTTCGAGGCATAGAGGCAGTAGCGGAGTGGCTCATCGAGACGGCCAAGCCCGGCTGCATCATCGCCGTCGACGCACCGCTCGTGGTCGCCAACTCGACCGGGATGCGCGAGTGCGAGCGCGAGGTCGGGCAGGCGTACGGCCGATGGCGCGTGGCGGCGAACGCCAGCAACGCCGGCCTGGGCTGGCTCGGCGGCGTGACCCTCCGCGGACAGCTGGAAGCGGCCGGCTTCGACTACCTGGACGGGACGCGGCCGCCCGCTCCCGACGCCCGCGGGTTCTTCGAGTGCTACCCGTACACGACTCTGGTGGGAATGGAGGAGCTCGGCTACGAGATCGAGCGGCCGCGCTACAAGAGGCTCATCCCCGGCATGTCGGCGCCGGACGCACGCCTGCAGCGAGCGACCGAGTTCGATGAGCTGATCCGGCGGGTCGGCGACCTCGCGGACGCGGTGCCACCGGTCGACCTCCGCTCGCACGACCTGACTCGCACTCTCCTCGACGAGCCGTCCACGCCGGTCGCGACCGACCACAAGCACCGCGAGGACCTCCTGGACGCCGTGCTTTGCGCATGGACGGCTGCGATCTGGCACGTGCACGGGGACGAACGGGTACAGGTCCTAGGCCGAACGAGTGATCCCGACTCGAACGGACGGCGGGCGACGATCGTCGCTCCTGCTCGTCCTGAGCAGCGGCTCGACTCGATGGATCGGGTCAGGAGGCGCCGGGCGCCCCGGGACGCGGCGGTGACAGCTCCGCCGGCCGAACCGGCTCCGCGGCACGAGCTCCTGACGTCGCTGCTGGCCGCGGCGACGCTCGAACTCGCTCAATTGGACGACGCGGACGAACCACTTCGGTCCGCCCTCGCCTCGCTTCAAGTCCAGGCGGACCGTCTCCTGACGTAGACCTACCGGGCTGCGGTCTGGCCAAGCAGAATCTCGGCGAACAGGTTCGGCGGCGGCGTGTCGTGCTGTTGAACGACATCGCCGCCTGTTGAGCGCGAGGGCGGACGGAGCCTCACGCCCCGCGCTGACGGGACTACGGTACGGGAACGGTTTGCCCCGGGCACGTGTCGAGGACGCGGGCGATGGCGTCCCGCTCCGCAGCTGTCACCCACAGCCGGTACGCCGCCTTGACCGCCACCTGCCGCGCCACGTACTCGCAGCGGAACGGGCGGTTCGCCGGCAGCCACGTCGCGGCGTCACCGTCGCCCTTCTGACTGTTGGCCGAGCCGTCGACCGCGAGCAGGTTGAGGGGGTCATTGGCGAACCGGATCCGCTCCTCCTGGGTCAGCTGCTGGGCGCCCTTCTGCCAGGCGTCCATGAGCGCGACGACGTGGTCGATCTGCACGAGCGAGCTCGTCGCCTCGCCGCGGACGAAGGAGATCGTCCTGCCGGTGAAGGGATCCGAGAGGGTGCCGCTCAGCACCTTGCACGGACCGGACAGGAGCTCGCCGTCGAGGTCCCGCTGCAGGATGTCGTTGCGGGTGTCGCACCCGTTGCGGTCGACGTCGAGCCATGCGGTTCCGAAGTCCTCCTCGCGGTCGTACCCCGTCTTCGGAGCCCGCCCCTTCACCTCGAGGGTGGCGAGCACGTCGACCGCCAGACTCGATGACGGGATGCTGGAGGGCCCGGCGCTCGGGGACGCTGCCGGTGGCGCGATCGGCGGCGCCGGGGTGACCGCTGACGAGGGATCGGCCGGACCCGCGAGCACCGGCGGCAGATTCCCGCCCGTGATCACGACCGCGGCGAGGAGAACCGCCGCCAGGGCGCCGAGCACCGCCCCGAACGTCAGCCCACGTGTCGTGCCTCGGCGTCGCCGTGACGCCCCACCGTTCCTCGAGCGCACGGCACCCCTCCCCCGGTCCCGCGCGTGGACCTCCGCCACGCTAGGCGGCGGGGGCGAGCGGCTCCGGGAGCCGCTGCGCGTGTCCCGCGGGCCCAGTTCGCACTCGGCGCTCACCCGCTGGCCCCGCTGCCAGGCGGTGCCACCGATCCGCGGCCGCACCCTTTCAGATCGCGAGGCGACACGCCATCCCCGTTCCCGAACTCCGCCCTCGATGCCAGGCTGAGGCGGTGGCGGTGGAACTGGCACCGATGCCCGAGGGCCGGCTCGAGGAGTGGCTGACGCTCGCGCTCGAGCACTACGTCGAGTCGCGGGAGCAGGCGGGCGACTCGCATCAGCAGGCCCGCGCCCGCGCCGAGCGGTCGATGGCGACCTATTTCCCGGACGGGCATCCGCTCGAGGGCCACTTCGTCTACGACGTCGAGGCGGACGGCCGGCCGGTCGGCGCGCTCTGGATCGGGCCGCATCCGCAGGTGCCTGACGGCAAGTCGTGGTGGGTGTACGACATCGCGATCGACGAGGAGCACCGGCGGAAGGGCTACGGCCGGGCCGCGATGCTGCTCGCCGAGGACGAGGTCCGGAAGCTCGGCGGCACCAACCTCGGCCTCAACGTGTTCGGCTTCAACTCCGAGGCGCGGCGACTGTACGAGTCGCTCGGCTTCGAGACCGTCTCGCTGCAGCTGCGCAAGGACCTCCAGGGCGCCGAGGCGGAGCAGGACTGAGGGCGCCCGAGAGGCGGCACGGCGCCTCTCGGGCCCGACGGGCCCGGTCATCCACTCCGCGACGACGGGACTAAGGGCCACCCCCGCGTAACAGGCCCTCTGCCACCATCCCCGCATGACATGGGAACCGGGATCCCAGGATCCGCGCCGGCAGCAGGGCCAGGAACAGCCGCAGCAGCCGGCGGGAGATCCGTACGGCCAGGCGCAGCAGCAGCCTGCGGGCGATCCGCACTACCAGGCACAGCAGACGGACGGCGACTACTACGGAGCGTCGCAGCAGCCGGGAACGACGGCGTACCACGCCACGCGCCCCGAGCGGCCGGAGGGCGGGTACGAGGGTGCGGCGTACCCCTCCTACGACGCAGCGCAGCCGCAGTACGCGCCCTCGCAGCCGTACGCGCCCCGGCCGGCGACCATCGCCTATGGCGCGCCCCCCGAGAACAACGGCTACGCCGTGGCGTCGCTGATCCTGGCGATCGTCGGCATCGTGGTCGGGATCATCCCGTTCTTCATCGGGCTGTTCCTGAGCTTCGTGCCGTGCGTGCTCGGCATCGTGTTCGGCATCCTGGGCATCAACCGCTCGCGGCAGCTCCAGGGCCGCGGATTCCGCCTCGCGATGGCCGGCCTCGTCATCGCCGCGATCAACTTCCTGCTCTACTTCACCGGCTACGGCATCATCTGGTAGCCGCGGCCGATGCCGGAGATTCCAGGCGGGGATGAGCGGCGCGGCGGAGGGAGCTCCGCCTCCGCCGGGTCAGTCCTTCTTCGCGGCCGCCTTCATCGCCCGCTTGTGCTCTCGCACCTTGGTGAGCGAGTCCGGGTTCACGATGTCGGCGACCGACCGGTAGGACCCCTCCTCCCCGTACGGACCGGCCGCCTCCTGCCAGCCCGGCACGTCGACGCCGTACTGCTTCCCGAGCAGTGCGAGGAAGATCCGCGCCTTCTGGTCGCCGAAGCCCGGCAGCTCCTTGAGCCGGCGCAGCACCTCGGCGCCGTCCGGGTCGTCGCGCGTCCAGATCGCCGCCGCGTCGCCGTCCCAGTGCTCTGCGACCGCTGCGCACAGCGCCTGGGTCCGCCCTGCCATCGAGCCCGGGAAGCGGTGCACCGCGGGCGGCGTGCGGAACACCTCGGTGAGCCGCTCCTCGCTCTCCCCCGCGATCGCGTCCGCGCTGAGGCGTCCCAGCCGCTCCTGAATCTTCAGCGGCCCCGCGAACGCCGTCTCCATCGGCACCTGCTGATCGAGCAGCATCCCGATCAGCAGCGCGAGCGGATCGGCCGACAGCAGCTCGTCGGCGGCGGGATCTCCGGTGATGTGCAGCTCAGCGGCCATGCCGCTCATCCTCCCAGGCGCGCGGATGCGGCGGCACGGACCCGACGGGACGGTGCATTCCGGAGCACGGCCGAGCCCCCTTGCTGGGGCTTTCCCTTCCGCTCGACCATCGAGGGAGTGACGATAGAGGCGTCCGCCGCCAGCGTTGTCGGCTTGGACCCCGGACCCGGCGTCCTCCCCGCCGAGACCGGAGCCCATGGCGCGCTTGCTCCTCCCGGGCGCGGACCCTCCGATCCGCCGACCCGAAGGACTCCGATGACTCTCGCGCCTGAAAGCCCCACCTCCTCCGTTCCGCTCGACGAGCTCGCCGCGTCGCTCACCGGCAGGCTGCACCAGCCGGGCACCGACGACTACCGGCACCTCGCGACGCCCTGGAACCTCGCCGAAGAGACGCACGCGATGGCGGTCGTCGAGGCGAAGACGCCCGAGGACGTCGTCGCCACCGTCCGCTTCGGAGCCGCCCACGGAGTCGAGGTGGGCGTCCGTGCCACCGGGCACGGCATCATCAACCACCTCGGGAACACGATCCTCGTCCACACCGGGCATTTCGACGAGGTCACGATCCACCCGGACGGCTGGGCGCGGATCGGCGCCGGCGTCCAGTGGGAGCGCGTCATCGACGCGGCCGCCGAGCACGGGCTCGCGCCGCTCGCCGGATCGTCGCCGGGGGTCGGCGTCGTCGGCTACCTCACCGGCGGCGGGATCGGCCCGGTCGCCCGCACCTACGGCGTGGCCTCCGACCGGGTCCGGGCGTTCGAGGTCGTGACCGGCGACGGCGAGCTGCGCCGCGTGACCGCTCTCGAGCATCCCGACATCTTCTGGGCGCTGCGCGGAGGCAAGGGCGCGCTCGGCATCGTCACCGCCGTCGAGACCGAGCTGGTGCACCTCCGCACCCTCTACGGCGGCGCGGTCTACTTCGCCGCTGAGGACATCCCGAACGTCGTCCGCACGTGGGGTCAGTGGTGTCCCTCGCTCCTCGAGCAGGCGACGACGTCGATCGCGATCCAGCTCCTTCCGGAGATGCCGGACGTCCCGCCACCGCTCGCCGGCAAGCTGACGGTCGCCGTCCGCTTCGCCTGGGTCGGCGACCCCGCGGACGGCGAGCGCGAGTTCGCCCCGATGCTCGCCGCCGGGACCCCGATCCTCGGCGAGATCGGCGAGATGCCGTACACGCAGCTCGGGATGATCCATGCGGACCCGATCGACCCGCTCCCGTTCAGGGAGAACAACGCCCTGCTGCGCGAGTTCTCGCCCGAGACGGCGGAGGCGCTCCTCCGGGTCACCGGGCCGGACTCCGGCTTCCTGCAGATCATGGCCGAGGTCCGCCAGCTCGGCGGAGCCATCGCCCGGGCGTCGGACCACTCGAGCGCGTTCGTGCACCGGGACGCCCCGTACAACGTGCTGCTGATCGGCGTTCCGGTCGGTCCGGAGGGCGAGGCCGTCGTCGCGAACGGCGATGCGATCATCGACGCGCTGTCGCCCTGGGCGACGGGCGGCGGGCTACCGAACTTCTCCCCCGGCATGGTGGCGGAGGAGGTGGCCCGCAGCTACGACGATCTGACGCTGCGCCGGCTAGCCGATCTCATCGAGGAGTACGACCCGCAGCACGTGATCCGCGCGGGCCGCGCCATCCGGGAGGCGCTCGACCTGAAGTCGTAGCGCGCCGGCTCCTTCCAGTTCAGGGCCCGAGCCCCCACCGTGCTCCCTCCCCAGCGGAACCCTTCCCACGAGGATCGCCGGGGAGGGCGGCACCGCGGCGTCCCCGGCTACCCTCGCTGAGGTGACCCGCAGGAGCCCGCTCGTGACCAAGCCGCGGCTCACCGGCGCCGCCCTGCTGGTGCTCGCGCTCGCCCTCGTGCTGCTGTGGGTCGCGCTCACGGCTCGCGGCGCCGACGCGCCCGCCGGCGACGGGTCCTCCCCGGGCTCCCCCGCGTCCCCGGCGGCCGGTTTCGAGGGCGTCGCCGGGACGGCGGCGGTCGTGGAACGGGTCGTCGACGGGGACACGATCGTCGCCGAGGTGGACGGGGAGCGCGAGCGCATCCGGCTGCTGAACATCGATACGCCCGAGTCGGTCGCCGAGGACCGTCCGGTGGAGTGCCTCGGCCCGGAGGCCGCCGACTTCGCAAAGGACCTCCTCTCCCCCGGCGAGGAGGTCCGCCTGGTCTTCGACGTCGAGCCGCGGGACGAGTTCGGCCGCATGCTGGCCGCCGTCTACACCGAGGACGGCCGGAACGTGAGTGTCGAGCTCGCCCGCGCGGGGCTTGCCGAGGCGATCACCGTGGGCGAGAACGATCGTTTCCGCCCCGACGTCCAGGCCGCCATGGAGGAGGCCCAGGACGCGAGCCGCGGCCTCTGGGACCCGGACGGCCCCTGCTCGGGCTGACGGGACCCCGCCCTGCACCGACGGCCGAGAAGCCTCAGAGTCGGTCGAGGGGCGTCACCCTCGCATCCGGCGCACAGCGCGACCACGAGACGGCGAGGCGCAACTCGCCCCGCATGCGCTCCCTCCTACCGCCGAGCCGCCTCCAGCGCCGCGACCGTGAACGGCAGCCACGCGTCCGAGCTGCTGGCCGGGATCTGCACCCAGTCCTTGAACTCGTGTCGGGGTCCGGGCTGGAACACCGCCGCCCCCTCCACGTCCAGCGCCTCCGCGAACACGCTCGTGTTCCGCCCGAGCCGGATCCCCAGCACGTCGCCGTTAAGGCAGGCCACCATGGTGCGGCCGGTCATGAGCGTCGGCCGGCCCATCATCTGCGCCCGCTTCACGTCGGGCCCGAGGGACTCGATCAGCTCATCGAAGAGCCGCTGCGTGTCCTCGGACGGCTTCGGAACCCGCATCGAGCCGCCTCCTCCTCCCGCTGGCCGGGATGCGACCGATTATGGCGGCGGGGACCGACACTCGGCAGGAGCGCCGGCTACAGGGCGACCCTGTTGTTGTCGCCGATGTCGGGCGTTCCGCCGGTCAGCGCGGCCTTCACGCCCTTGATCAGGGCGACCGGCTTCGGATCGGTCATCGTCCAGTACTCGGCCGTCTCCGCGTGCACCTTGATCAGCGCGATCCGCGGGTCGTCCTTGCCGTTCTCGAACCACGCCTGAGCGCCGCCTGTCCAGTACTCGTCGATCTTCGCGCGGTCCTGCACGAGCTCCGCCCGACCCGAGATCGAGAGCCAGCCCTTGCCGGACTCGTACGCGACGTTGACGTGGTTGTCGCTCTGGATCTGGTGCACCTTGTCGGCGTCGTTGTAGGTGAAGAACCAGACGTCGCCGTCGAACTCGGCCTCGACGGTGGCGAGTGGCCGGCTGACGAGGCGCCCGTCCTCGCTGACCGTGGTCAGCAGACCGATGCGCGCGTCCTTGATGATCTTGCCGATCTGCTCGAGCTCTTCCTTCGTCGCGGTGGTCGCCAGCAGTCCTCCTCGGGTCGTGGCTCTCGGGACGGCGGAGGCCGTCGTCGCGACGCTAGGACCGCAGCCTCCCAGGCGGCTGGACGACGAGGGGACGCTCCGTCCTCCCGGCGGACCCGTGGCCACCGCTACCCTGAGCGCGACGCCGCGCATCCTGCCGTTCCACGCGGCCGCTCGGAGGAGTGATGACCGCAGAGGCGCCGATCGTCCAGCCTGACTACTCGCCGCTCACCGCCCCCCTGACCAAGCAGGAGATCGACGACTTCCGCCGGCAGTCGAAGGCGCAGGGCGCGCCCTGGGCGCACCGTCCCGATCCGACCGGCCGCGGCATGGGCGGCCTGATCGCCCGCTTCGTCCCGGTCGCCGTTCCGGTGCTCGGCGTCCTGTTCCTCCTCTTCGTCGTCGGGCCGGACCTGCCGTCGCTCGTGCGCGGCCTCGTCGAGTACACGGTCGGTGCGCCCTTCCCGATGAACCTCCTCTTCGTCGGCTTCGCGGCGATCTGGCTCCTTGCGATCGGGGCCGCCGCGTTCGCGCTGATCCGCTGGATCGGAAGCGCGGGCTTCCCGCGCCGCTGGTGGGAGACGGCGCTGCGGCTCACCCGATTCGCGTCCGCGAACGGCCTCACCTACGGGCACGAGGAGCCGATCTCCTACCCCGGCAGCGTCTTCCAGGTGGGCGAGCGGCGGACTGCGGAGCGGCGCCTCGCGAGCGCGACCGGCCGGCGGTCGGAGATCGGCAACTACCGCTACATCGTCGTGCAGCGGAACCGGAAGGGGCAGGACCGGATCACCATCCACCGGTGGGGCTACATCGCGATCGGGCTCGACCGGAACCTGCCGCACATGCTCCTCGACGCTCGCGCCAACGACCGGAGCCTCCTCGGCATCCGCGCCAGCAACCTGCCGGTCCAGTTCGACCGCGACCAGGTGCTGTCGCTCGAGGGCGACTTCGACCAGCACTTCACGCTCTACGCGCCGCAGGAGTACGAGCGGGACGCCCTCTACGTCTTCACGCCCGACCTCATGGCGCTGCTCATCGACGAGGTCGGCGGCTTCGACGTCGAGATCGTCGACGACACGATGTTCGTCTACTCCCGCACCCCGTTCGACCTGCTCGCCCCCGCCACGTACGAGCGGATGCGCGACATCGTCGGCACGGTCGGCGCGAAGGCGCTGCGGCAGACCGCCCGCTACGCCGACGAGCGGGTCGGCGACCGGATGCGCAACGTCGTCGCGGAGCCCGGCCGGCGGCTGCAGCGGCGCACGAACTGGCTCGCGATCATCGGCGTCGGGCTGATCGTCGCGTGGTGGGTCTACAACACCTTCCTCGTGCCGATCTTCGGGCTGCCGCCGTTCCTCAGCGAGTGACCCGATGGACGCCGGCGCCGGGCTCGCGGTCCTCACGATCGGTCACTCCACGCACCCGATCGAGGAGTTCGCCGACATCATCCGCGCGTACGGCGTCGAACTGCTCGTCGACGTGCGGACTGTGCCCAAGTCCCGCCACAACCCGCAGTTCAACGCCGACGCGCTCGCGGAGAGCCTGCCCGCCGCCGGCATCGGGTACGAGCGCATGCCGGCGCTCGGCGGCCTCCGCCACCCGCGTCCGGACAGCCCGAACGGCGGCTGGCGCAACGACTCCTTCCGCGGCTACGCCGACTACATGCAGACGGAGCAGTTCGCGGACGCGGTCGACGCTCTGCTCACGCGGGCGCGCGCACGGCGCACGGCGATCATGTGCGCCGAGGCGGTGCCCTGGCGCTGCCACCGCTCGCTGATCGCGGACGCCCTGCTGGTGCGGTCCGCGCCGGTGCTGCACATCATGTCCGCCGCGGCCGCCCGCCCGCACGCCCTGCACTCCTTCGCCCGGGTCAACGGGATGCGCATCACCTATCCGCCGGAGCTCCCGTCCGATACGCCGGACACGGGTCCCTCCAGCTGACGCCGCCTCCCGCCTCCGCCGCCCTCCAGAGAGATCCGGCTGGGTCAGCGACGTCGGCTCTCAAGCGGCAGCGTGCGTCCCGCCCCCACTGCATGCTGGGGCGCGTCAACCCGTTGCACCGATCCGGGGCTGCGCCTGGAGTAGTCCAATGAGCAGCGCGGCAAGCGCATCGGGCGCGACGGCCGGCGCGATCCCGGTGAAGGGGATCGGCCATCTGAAGAGGGTCGTCACCGGCCCCCTTTTGTTCGCCTTCATCGTCGGCGACACCCTGGGCGCAGGCATCTACACCCTCGTCGGCACGATGGCCGCCGACGTCGGCGGGGTCATCTGGCTGCCGCTGCTGATCGCGCTCGTCGCGGCCCTCCTCACGGCGGGAACCTACGCGGAGCTGATCACCAAGTATCCGCACGCGGGCGGCGCCGCCCGGTACGCCGAGCGGGCGTTCAAGGTTCCGTACGTGTCCTTCCTCGTCGGGTTCCTGATGATGGCCTCCGGGATCACGACTGCCGCGGCCCTCGCCAACGCGTTCGCCGGCGACTACCTGGCCGCGGTCCTGCCCCTGCCGGCGGGTCCGACCGCCGTCGTGTTCATCGCCATCCTCATGCTCATCAACCTCTGGGGCGTCCGCGAGTCGCTCACCGCCAACCTGGTGGCGTCCGTGATCGAGGTGACCGGGCTCGTAATCGTGATCTTCTGCGCGGCCGTCCTCCTCGGCGCGGGCGGAGGCGACCCGGCTCGCGTGCTCGAGTTCACTCCCAACGTGGGCCCGCTCGAGGGCGCCTTCGCGGCATCCATTGTCGCGTTCTTCTCCTTCCTCGGCTTCGAGGCCGCCGCGAACATGGCCGAGGAGGTGCGCAACCCGTCGAAGGTGTACCCGCGCGCGCTGTTCGCCGCTCTCTGCACGGCCGCGGTGGTGTACCTCCTCATCGCGCTCGGCGCCGTCATCGCGGTGCCGCCGGGCGACCTCGCCGAATCGAGCGGCCCCCTGCTCGACGTGGTCCGGGCGAGCGGCGTCGGCATCCCGGGCTGGCTGTTCAGCCTCATCGCCCTCGTCGCGATCGCGAACGGCGCCCTGCTGTTCATGGTGATGGCGAGCCGCGTCGCGTACGGACTCGCGGAGGCCCGACTGCTGCCCACCGCCTTCGGGCGGGTGCTGCCGAACCGCCGCACGCCGTGGGTGTCGATCCTCGTCATCGGGGGCGCGACGATGGTTCTGGCCGTGTTCGGCGACGTCGGCACGCTCGCCGAGACGACGGTGCTCCTGCTGCTGCTCGTCTTCATCTCCGCGAGCGTCAGCGTGCTGGTGCTGAAGAAGGATCGCGTCAACCACGACCACTTCAACGTGCCGAAGGTCGTCCCCGTCCTCGCGATCATCGCGGCGGTCGTCCTGCTCACCCAGCAGACCGGCATCGCCTGGCTCGGCTCCGCCGGCTACGTCGTCGTCGGGACGATCCTGTTCTTCGTCGCGCAGTTCTCGCGGAAGCAGGAGCCGGCGTCGGCGGCGGAGATCACTCCTGGAGATGAGCGGGAGGACATCTCCGAGCGGTGACCGAGAACGTCGCCTCCGCGACCCGGCCCGAGCCCTCCCGCCCGTGACACCGTCGTCGATCTCCCCCGTTCCACCGCCGCTGCCGGGCCGCCCGATCATCGGGCAGCGCTGGAGTGACATCACGTTCCTGCACTGGCGGGTAGACCCGGCCCGGGTCGCGCCGCTCCTGCCCGAGGGGACACGTCCCGACGTCTTCGACGGCGCCGCGTGGGTCGGGCTGATCCCGTTCCTGCTGTCCCGCACGCGCATCCCGCCCGGCCCGCCTATCCCCTGGCTCGGCACCTTCCCCGAGACGAACGTGCGCCTGTACTCCGTCGACGAGACCGGCCGCCGCGGCGTCGTCTTCGCCTCCCTCGATGCGGCGCACCTGGTGCCGGTGCTCACGGCGCGGGCGGTGTTCGGTCTGCCGTACCGCTGGGCAGGGATGCGGATGGAGCGTCGCGGCGACCGGATCGCGTACCGGTCGCGCCGCCACTCGCGGAACGGGCCGTCCTCGCACGTGATCGCCCGCGTCCTCGATGAGGCGGTCACCGCCGATCCGCTCGCCGACTTCCTCACCGCCCGCTGGGGCTTCCACCAGCGGCACCTTGGCAACACCTGCTTCGGACCGAACAGCCATCGGCCGTGGCCGCTCCAGCGAGCGGAGCTGCTGCACCTCGACGACGACCTGCTCGCGGCCGCGGGCTTCCCCGACCTGGCGTCGCGGCCGCCCGACTCCGCCCTCTACTCGCGCGGCGTCGACACCGTCTTCAGCCGGCCGATTCCGGTCGCTTGAGCCGCCGAATCCCGGAGTCCGGCGACGGACCGGCGACCCGTCCTCGGCGTTCGCACCGAAGAGCAGCGGCGCCCTCGCTCGCTCCTGCGCCGGGACAGCCGTCACTCGTACGTCCGCAGCACCTCGAACACCCGGTACTCCCCGCCGTCGACCATGATCGACGAGAACCGTGCGCACACCTCGTCGTCCTGCTCCGCCTCGATGACCTTCTCCATCGCCTCGGCGCTCTCGAAGAACACCAGGTCGGCGTAGCCGCCGGCCCCGTCCCGCACGAGCACGCGCCGGACGATCCCGTCCTGCTTCTGCACGAACCCGGTCTCGAACTCGGCGGACGCGTCGAGCAGGGCCGCCTCGGTCACCCCGGGCCGAAGTGTGAACGGTGACAGTGCGATCTGCATGGCGCCTCCCTTCCTGTGCCCGGCACGCTATGGGCAAACGTGTCGGCGACTGTCACATTTGTTCCGTGGCTGAGGAGCGTGGACAGGCGGCGCGGCTCGAGACACTCAAGGGCCTGCTCGCCGATCGGGACACCACGACCGCCCCCGAGCTCGCGGCTGAGCTCGGGGTGAGCGTCCGCACGGTCCGCCGCGACCTCGCCTTCCTGCGGAACATCGGAGTGCCGATCGACAGTGACCGGGGACGCGGCGGCGGGCTGCGCCTGGAGCACGGCTGGTCGCTCGGCCGGGTCCACCTCAGCGAGTCGGAGGCCATCGGGCTGCTGATCGGCCTCACCATCGCCGAGAAGGTGGGCTCGCCGATCCTGCTCGGCGACACGAGGTCGATCGCGCGGAAGGTCGCCACGTCCTTCGCGCCGGCGCAGGCGCGGCGCATTCGTGGCGTCCGCTCCCGGATCCTCGTCGGCTCTCCCGCGTCCGCTCAGGTCCTCACGACGTATGCGACCCCGCCGGACCGCGTCACCGGACCGCTGCTCGACGGATTCCCGAACCGGCGCCTCGTGACGATCCGCTACGAGGATCAGCAGCGCACCCTCACGGACCGCGAGATCGAGCCGCAGTACCCCTCCAAGTCCCCGCACTGGCGTGGCGCCAAGTCGCCTCCAAGCCCTCCTGGCGGACGGCAAGAACCCGGCAAGCGCCCCTCGACACACTCGATGTGCACTCGATCCCACACCGACCCGAAGGACCGACCCCATGACTCTCACCGACTCGGATCTCACTGAATCCAGCCCCCTCGCCCAGCTCGCTGACCGCGTCGCCGGCCCCGTCCACCTCCCTGGAACCGAGGAGTACCTGGTCGCCGCCATGCCCTGGAACGTCGCCGTCGCCTCCTTCCCCGCCGCCGTGCTGGAGGCGGAGACCGCCGATGACGTCGTCGCGGCGATCAGGTTCGCGAACGAGCACGGGCTCGAGGTCGGCGTCCGCGCCACCGGGCACGGCGCCTTCGAGGCACTCGAGAACGTGCTGCTCCTCCGCACGAACCGGCTCGACGAGCTCACCGTGCACCCCGAGGGCTGGGCCCGCGTCGGCGCCGGCGTGAAGTGGGCGCAGGTCATTGAGGCCGCCGCCCCGTACGGGCTTGCACCGCTCGCCGGATCCGCCCCCGACGTCGGCGTGGTCGGCTACCTGACCGGCGGCGGCATCGGCCCCCTCGCCCGCACCTACGGCGTCTCCGCCGACTACGTTCGGGCGATCGAGGTGGTGACCGGTGACGGCGAGCTCCATCGCGCGACCGCCACCGACAACCCGGCGCTGTTCTGGGCGCTGCGCGGTGGCAAGGGCGCGCTCGGCATCATCACGGCGATCGAGTTCGACCTGGTGCGCCAGCCCACCATCTACGGCGGCGCCCTCTTCTTCGACGGCGCCGACACCGCAGCGGTCATGCGGACCTGGGCCGAGTGGTGCCTCACCCTGCCCGAACAGGCGACCACCTCCATCGCGATCCTCCGGCTCCCCGACGCGCCGTTCGTGCCGCCGCCCCTGGCCGGGCGCATGTCGGTGACCGTCCGCTTCGTGTGGACCGGCGACCCCGCCGAGGGCGAGCAGGTGTTCGCGCCGATGGCGGCCGTGGCCGCGCCGATCTTCGGCCAGGTCGGCGTCATGCCGTACACGATGATCGGCCTCGTCCACGCGGATCCCGTCGACCCCATGCCGGTGCACGAGCACGCCGCCCTGCTCCGTGAGTTCGGTCCGGACACCGTGGACGCGCTCCTCCCGCTCGTCGGCCCCGCCGCGGACTGCCCGCAGGTGATCGTCGAGGTCCGGCAGCTGGGCGGCGCGGTGGCGCGGTTCCCGGAGAACGCCGGCGCGCTCTCCTATCGCGACAGCGCGTATACGTTCCTCACGATCGGCATCAAGGCGGGTCCGGGCGCTGAGGCGACGGTGGCGAACGCCGAGCAGATCGGGGGCGCGCTCGCGCCCTGGAGCACCGGCCACGCGATGCCGAACTGGGCGCCCAGCGGCAAGCCCGAGGATGTCGCCCGCACCTACGACCGCGAGACCCTGACCCGGCTCGTCACCCTCTCGGCCACCTACGACCCCAAGTCGGTGATCCGGGCCGCGCGGCCGATGCGGGAGGCGCTCGCCCTGTCCTCCTGAGCAGTCACCTCAACCGACACATCCGCCCTGCCTGAACCGACCCATCGGACGCGCCCGACCCGACGCCCGACACCCGACACCCGACACCCGACAGGATCGGCCCTGGCTCGCCCACCCAGCCAGGGCCGATCTTGGTGTTTCCGCGGCCGAGGGTCCCGCCATGTGCTCCGGACTCGCGACTCGGACCGGCCAGAAACCGCCGTAGGCCCCCGTCCGCCGTCAGGACGCGTCGCTGAGCTGATGGGCCCAGGGAGCAACGGTCATCCCGTAGGCGCGCATCGCGCGCTGCGCGACGATCGCGAAGGCCTCGCCCCGCCGCTCGGCGTAGGTGGTCGCCTGCTCGACGAGGTCCGCCGCCTCGAGGGCGCGCATCCGCATCTCCACCCGATCCACCGCCCGCACGAGCGCCGCCATGGCCCGCGCATCGGCGTGCCCGGCGAGCTGAACGGTCCCGCCATGCTTGCTGCGGATCCGCATGCTGAGCACAGCCGCGAGCACCAGAGACGCTCGCTCTCCCTCGATCATCGGCTCCCCTGCGCTTCCCATGCGGGTCACGGTACGACCGTCCGCCGACACCCGCCAGCCCCCGCGATTTTCCGGCGAGTCCTCCACATGTGGAGGAAGAAGCGGTGGACAACACTAGATGTTGTGGTTCTGCCCCGCCTCCGGTGGCGGGCGGTCACCCTCTTGCGCGGTTCAGGTCTTTCGACGCGGATCAGGACCCAGGGCCCGTTTCGTACGCGGTTCAGGAAGACGCGCCGTGCCGGGAAGCGCCGATCCTGATCCGCGCAAGAGCCGGGACCCGCGACGCGATTGCTGAGCCGGCATCGTGCTTCTCACCGACCGCCGGAGTCCTTCATCCCCCCCCCCCCCCGCGGATGCGCCCGGTCGGAGCCGCCTCCTAAACTTCGGCCAGCGCGAAGGAGGGAAGCACATGCACTACCGCCTGCTGGGCTCCCTCGAGGTCGAGCACGACGACGCGCGCGTCGACCTCGGCCCGCCGAAGCAGCGGGCGGTCCTCGCGGTGCTGCTGCTCTCCCGCGGACGCGTCGTCCCGACCGACCGGCTCGTCGCCGCCGTCTGGGGCGAGAACCCGCCGACGAGCGTCTCCGCCAGCCTCCAGGCGTACATCTCGAATTTGCGCCGCATCCTTCGGGACGAGCGCACCGCCGCCTCCCCCATCGTCCGCCGCTCCCCCGGCTACCTCCTCGACATCCCCGACGAGCACGTCGACGTCGCCGCCTTCCTCCGCGGCGCCGACGCCGCCCGCGCCGCCGTCGAGGCCCGCGACTGGCCCGCCGCGGTCGACGCCGCCCGCACCGCTCTCGAGTTCTGGCGCGGCGGCCTGCTCGAGGATCTCCGCGACGAGGAGTGGGTGAAGCGCGAGTCCCACCGGCTGGACGAGCGCCGCAGCGAGACCCGGGAGAACCTCGTCACCGGCCTCCTCGGCTGCGGCCGCCTCGCCGAGGCGGTCGTCGAGGCGCAACGCCTGCGCTCGGCCGAGCCCCTGCGCGAGCGCGGGGCCTGGCTCGAGGTGATCGCCCTGCATCGCGACGGCCGGAGCGCGGACGCCCTCGACGCGTACCGCGCGCACGCCCGCCTCCTCGACGAGGAGCTCGGCCTCGAGCCGGGACCCGCGCTCCGCGACCTGCACGGCGCGATCCTCCGCCAGGATCCCGACCTGGCCACCTGGCCCGTGGCGAGCCGCGCCCGCCACGTCCCCGCCGTGGTCGAGCCCGACCGACCGCACGAGGACCCCGAGCCGGCCGACGCCGTGCGCCTCCCGTCCCGCCCCTTCATCGGCAGGACCCGCGAGCTCGCCGCCATCCGCGGCATGCGGACGGACGCCGGAACCGACACCGCCCGCTGGCTCGTCCTCACCGGCCCGGCCGGCATCGGCAAGACTCGCCTCGCCGAGGAGACCCTCGCGGACGAGCAGTCCCGCGGCGCCCGCATCGTCCGCACCGCCTGTCCCGAGGACGAGGGCACGCCGCCGTGGTGGCCGATCCGCGGCGTCGTCCGCGGGCTCGGCGGCGACCCGGACGTGCTGCTCACCCCGCCCGCCGGCACGGACGCGGACGCCGCCCGCTGGGTCGTCTACGACCGGCTCGACGGGCTCCTGCGGGCGTCCGTGACGGGCGAGACGGTGATCCTCGTCGACGACGTGCAGTGGTCGGACTCCGCGTCGCTGCGCTGGCTCACGCACCTCGCGTCCTCCGGCTTCTCGGGCCGGATCACGTTCGTGCTCACGGTCCGCGACGAGGGCGAGCCGCGGCCCGACCTCGAGCGCCTGCTCGCCGCCATTGCTCGCCAGCCGGCGAACCGCCAGCTCGCGGTGTCCCCGCTCGCGACGGGCGAGGTCGCCGAGCTCGCCGCTCTCGTCAGCGGCGAGGAGATCCCGGACGAGGAGGCGGTCGCGCTCACCGAGCAGACCGGCGGCAATCCGTTCTTCGTCGGCGAGTACGCCCGCCTGCCCCGCGAGGAGCGCGCCGCGGGCGGCATCCCGCTCGCCGTCCGCTCGGTGCTCCGCCGCCGCCTCACCGCGGTCGACCCCGACGTGCTGCAGGTGCTGCGCACCGCCGCGGTGATGAACGATCCGCTCGACATCGACCTGCTCTGCGCGGTCACCCGACTCGACCGGGAGGAGCTCGCCGACCTCCTCGACGAGGCCGCCGACGAGCACCTGATCGTGCCCGCGCCGGAGTCCGGCAGCTACGCCTTCGCGCACGGCCTGCTCCGCGACGAGGTGCTCGCCGGGCTCTCCGCGCCGCGGCGGCAGCGGCTGCACGCGAAGATCGCGGAGGCGCTCCGCTCCTCCGGGGGCCCCGACCGCCTCGTCCGGCGCGCCGCGCATCTCGTGTCCGCGTTCCCGCTCGTCGAGGCGGAGGAGGTGTTCGAGGCCTGCCGCGCGGCGGCGCTCGACGCCGAGGAGCGGTGGCTGTCGGAGGCGGCCGCCCGCTGGTACGACGCCGCCATCCGCGCCTACGACCAGCTGCCCGACGAGCGCCGCGACGACGAGGAGCGCGACCAGCTGCTCGTCGCCCGGGTCGCCGCGCTCGCCCGCGCGGGCCGCTGGTCCACCGTCCTCCAGGTCGTCGAGGAGGGCGTCACCTCCGCCGTCCGGGACGGCCGCCTCCCCTCGGCGGGCCGCCTGGCCGCGACGCTGCTGCGCACGGCCGGATCCTGGCCCTGGGCCGCGTACACCGAGGACGCCGCCCCGCTGATGGCCCGCCTCGTCGGCATCGAGCCGCTCGTCGCCGCCGACCCCGCCGCCCACGCCCGGGTCCTCGCCGCGATCGCGGTCGGCAGCTACTACGAGATCGACGGCAGCATCCGCGACCGGCTCAGCGCCCGCGCGATCGAGCTCGCCGAGTCGACCGGCGACAACGACGTCCTCGCCGACACGCTCCTCGGCCGCGCTCTCGTCTTCGCCGGTGTCGCGAGCCACGTGCACGACGAGGAGGACGCCCTGAAGCGCCTCCTCGTCCTCCCCCACCGGCTGGCCCGCCTGGACACCGTCCTCAGCCACAACATGCTCACCCTCACCGCCCTCATTCAGGGCCGGCTCGACGAGATGGAGGAGCACCTCCGCCAGGGCATCGCGGGCAGCGACTCGCTGCGGCTGCCGATCTCGCGCGTCCAGCTGCGCTGGGCCGAGGGCACCTTCCACCTGTTCCGCGGCGACATCGAGCGCGCGGAACAGCTCTACCGGCACGCGTACGAGCTGCACCGGCAGACGGAGCTGTACGTGATGGGCGTGCACGAGCTCGCGCTGCTCGCGGTGCGCTGGCACCAGGGGCGCCTGTCGGAGGTGGAGGGCGTGCCGGTCGCGAACGTGTCGATGATGCCGTGGGCGCAGGCGGCGCTCGCGATCGCGGCCGGCCGCACCGATGAGGGCGAGGCGATGATCGCGGCGGCCCTGCGGAAGCCGACGCTCGACGTGTGGACGACCGGCGGCGAGCTGACGCTGCTCGCGCACCAGATGGCGGATGCCGGGCTGGGGAAGCACGCAGCGGCGGTTGCGGAGCGGCTGCGGCCGCTCGCCGGGCTGGTCGGGGCGATCGGTCAGGTCGGGGTCATCGGGCGGGTGGACGATGCGCTGCGGCGGCTAAACGCGCTTGACGCGCCCGAGGCGGCGCAGGGACCGGCTGATGCGCATGCCGGGTTCGAGGCGCCTCTCGTTAACTGACGTCCTCGATCCGCATCGCTGAGTCGACGCAGGCCGAGTCGCAGCGCCGGACCGGAACCTGGACTGCAGCGATTCCCTCAGAGATCGAGGAAGTCGGCCAGCCACCGTCTCGATTCAGCGAGGCAGGCGGGGGTGACGTGGCCGGCGACGGCGGTCACCCTGCTTCTGCTGAGGGTGCGCGGCTGCTCAGTCATGATCCAAGATGGGCGGTCGAGGCCGCTCGGGCCGGCGACGCGCACATGATTCGGCCAGCCCCGGTCCACGGTGGTGATCGGCAGCCCGATCGCCAGTGTCGTGACCGCATCGAGGTAGCCCTCGGAGGCGACGATCAGCACCGGGCGGTGGCCGCCCTGCTCGCGACCCGCGACCGGCTCGAGCGAGGCCCAGACGACGGATCCCGGTTTGATCGGGATTCCGGTCACTCGCGAGCGTCGCTGAGTTCGGTCGTCTCCCACTCGCGCGTCTCCGCGGAGTGGGAGGCCGCATCCTCATCCGACGTTCTCGCGAGGGCTGCTTTGACGGCAGCGAGTCGCTGGCGGCGCTCCTCCATGTCAGCAAGGGCGGCGAGATGGGCTCCTAAGGTCCGACCGGCCTGCGCCGCCTGCGCCTTGAGTCGATCACGGAGCTCGTCGGTGACCTTGATCGTCGTGGTCATACTTTCAGTATACCGGCCGTCCTCGGTATGCCTCTGCTCTTGGCGATCGACTCGCTCTGCGCCTGCCCGGGCTCGACCTCGGCCACTCCTACGCCGACGACCTCGGCGGCGCGTGCGTTCATCCGTGTTCCGGACGGCGGTGTCTGCCGCGAGAAACGCCACCGCGGACCGCTACCTGGAGTCTTGAGGGAAACGCGAGGACAGGTACGCGCGCAGAGCGGGGTCGCATGCGTAGACGTACGTTCCCTGTATGCCGCGCGTCAGCAGGACGGCGTAGATGTTGCTGACGAACCGGAGCAGGTCGTGGTCGGTGTATGCCTTGCCCAGGAGGGCGTTGTTCTCCTTCCCCTTCTTGTCGTGGTAGGAGGCTCGATCGATCAACAGCCTGTTGCGCACCGGGTCGTAGCGAAGGTCCGGCCCGATGATGACCCCTGCGTAGTTCAGGTCGTATCCCTGGACTGTGTGGATCGATCCCACTTCATCAAGAGCCTTTGGGGAGGCGATCCAGTCGGTCGGCACGCTGTTCCAACGCAACTGGCACCCATCGATCTCGATGTCATACGCGGACTTGTCGTTCTTGCTCTTCCATTCCCACGCGTATCCGGCCACCAGACGTGCAAGGCCGACCTCCGAGTCGCGCTTTCGAATCGCGTCGCGCATCTCTGCGACGCTCTCGAACATCCGGAAGTCGTAGTCCCCGAAATCCGCGCGCGTCAGACGCCGCGCCGGGTGATAAGCAGGGCGTCCGTCGAGCACCGCTCTGATGAATCCCACATAGTCAGATCCGGCGCGCACCCGCATCTGCGAGGCCAGAGAGTAATGCCGGTGGGTCGACCTGGCCTCCGCCGCCAGGCGGGCGAGTGCATCAGCCGGCAGGTCGGCGGGCCGGACGCTCTGAGCAGCGTCGAGGAGGAAGATCTGATGCTTGCTCTTGGCTCGGATCCAGTCGAGCTGGGTCTTAGCCAGATCATCGCTTCCGAACAGCCGCTCGTTGATCACGCGGAAGTTGCGGTTCTGGACGCCCGACGGCTGATTGGCGCGCTGGTTGAGTCGGTGAGTCTCATCCACGATGAGGAGATCGAAGTCGTGCCCGGCGAGACCGACGTCGAATGGCGTGAGAACCATGCCTGGACTCAGTCCCGGAGTCTTCCTGAAGACGTTCTTGATCGACTGGCGCAGCGACTGTTGCGGCACGACGAGTCCAACTCGTGCCCCGGCCAGCAGTTCGCGGTATCCGGGGGCGAAGAAGTCCGAGAACATCGAGTCGGCCTCGTGGTCCTCGGACGGTGCTGCCCGCGCGATGTCGGCGAGGAGCTTGAGCAGGTAGATCGCGACCACGGTCTTGCCGGTTCCCGGATCGCCCTGGATGACCGTCGTGCTGGGAATGTCAGCAGCAAGGTCAGCGAACAGGCCTTCGAGGATGTCCTCGACGGCGACCGCCTGGTCTTGCGTAAGGGCCTTGAAGGGCGAGAGCTTGAAGAGATCGCTGTTCTCGATTTCGGGAACGGAGCGGGTGAAGATGCCGTCGCGCCGCAGTTGCTCGACGACATCTCGGAAGGCCTCACGGTATCGATCCCGGTCGTAGTAATCCGCCTCGGTGATGCCGTCGTTCCGGTTCAGGACCCGGAGCGCGCCGTCGCCCGCGAGCAGGCGGATCAGGTATGACTCGAGATCGAGGCAGACCGACTTGTTGAAGGTCGCGTCGACTACGACTCGGACGGTCCGAAGATGCTTTTTGCTTGCGGATTCCAGGTGCTGTCGCAGCCTCGCGGCGGCGTTCAGGGTTTCGCCGACGTAGACGTCGCTCAATCCCTGGACGGAACCGTTTCCGCCCTGGTCGAGAACGTAGACGACCGGCCAATTCGTGTGGCGCTCGCTCTTCGGCGCCCACGTCCTTACTGATCTGTGGTCGAAGTCCAGGCGGGAGATCTCAAAGCCGGTCATACTTCGTCGCCCGCCCTCGGACCTTGTCCGCCGGATACTTCTGCCGGGTTGTTGCGAGCTTCTCGAGGACGATCTGCTCCGGGTCTACCCCGAGTCGTTCGGCAAGCAGCATGCAGTAGGTCAGCACGTCCGCGAGTTCCTCCTGGACACGACGGCTCTCGACGTCGCCACTCCACTGGAAGCACTCGAGCAGCTCGCCGGCCTCGATCGCGATGCTCTTCGCGAGGTTTTCGGGGGTGTGGAACTGGGCCCAATCGCGCTCGGCGACGAAGGCGGCCAGTTCTTCACGCGCGGTCCGGTCGCCCATGTGGTCAACGTATCAGCGGTGCCGCGCTCGGGAAGAAGGCAGGGTAAGGGCGGCTTCAGGAGTGGCCATGGTTGGTGTGACGGTTCGTTCCCCTGTGCGGCGGCGTAGCAGCGCCCCCGGTCTGGCTCCTGGTTCACACCATCGCGTAGCTCGACTCGATCTCGCTCTCCCCCGTGCTCCTCACCGTGATTGCGAGCTTCGCCGAGATCTGCTCCTTCATCGCCTCGACGTGGCTGATCAGGCCGATGGTCCGTCCGCCCGCGCGCAGACCGTCGAGCGCGTGCATCGCGACTTCAAGCGTCTCGCCGTCGAGGGACCCGAAGCCCTCGTCGACGAACAGCGTGTCGAGGCGGATGCCGCCGGCCTGCTGCGAGACGACCTCGGCGAGACCGAGCGCGAGCGCGAGGGACGCGAGGAACATCTCGCCGCCGGACAGGGATGCGGTCTGCCGGGGCACGCCGGTGTGCTCGTCGAGGACGCTGAGCCCGAGCCCCGCCTCCGCGTTCCGGTACTGCCTGCTGTCGTCGAGGACGAGCGTGTAGCGGCCGTCGGTCATGGTGCGCAGGCGCCGGTTCGCAGCCGCGATGATTTCCTCGAGCTGCGCCGCGAGAACGAACGTCTCGAGCCGCATCCGCTTCGTGTTCGGCTCGTCACCCTTCACGACCGCCGCCAGCTCGCGGACCTGCGCGTACTCGTCGAGGAGGCGCGCGGAGCGGGCGAACAGGTCCTCGACCTCGCCGACCCGGGAGCGGACCTGCGCGGCCCGATCCCGCAGCGCGGCCTCCGTCGCGATCGCCTCGTCTCGAATGGCACGGGCGGCGAGAAGGGCCGAACGGTACGGCTCGAGGTCGACCGGCTCGCCCGGGAGCTCGTTGAGGTCCGGCTCGGAGAGTACGCCCCGGCACGCCGCACTCTCGTCGTCCCACCGCTTCACCCGTGCCCGGGCATCTGCGATCTCACGGACCGACAGCCGAGCCGCGAGAGCTGTCGACGCATCCTCGAATCGCTGCTCGCCGAGCTGGCGGATCAGCGCCGCCTCGGCCTCCGCCAGCGTCTCGGCGCGCTGGGCGACCGTGCGGCGAGCAGCGACGAGGGCGGCAGCGGCATCGCGCTGGACGCGCAGCCGCCGGGCGCGTTCGGCGACGGACCCGTACTCGCCGACCTGCGACGCAACCCGCGAGCGCGTCTCGAACGCGCGCACCTCGGCCTCGGTGTGCCGAGTCGCGAGCTCCTGGCGTCGAGCCCTGTCGTCCGCGAGCGCCTGCTGCTCGGTGTCGAGGCGTTCCCGCATCCGCGACCGCTCGACCTCGAGCATGGCGCGCTCCGCCTGAGCGGCCTCGGTAGCGGTCAGCAGCGTGGCGACTGCCTCGCGCTCGGCGACGAGGTCCCCGAGCGCGCCGCCGGCCGTGGCGCGCGCCGCTGCCAGCGCTGCGGCCACCTCGCCCACACGGCGGGAGGCGGCGTCGAGCTCGCGCTGCCGATCGCCCATTGCGTTCTTCGCCTGCTCGATGGCCTCCGGCGTGACCGGATCCTCGACCAGCGGCGCCGGCGCCGGATGCTCGGTCGCGCCGCACACCAGGCACGCCGCGCCCGCCGTCAGGGATGCCGCGAGCTCGGACGCGATGTCGGCGTGGCGCCGGTTGAGCAGCTCGTCGTACTCCGCCGCCGCCGACCGGTTTCCGCCGCTGGCGGCCCGCTCCGCGTCCTGAGCAACGGCGAGCTCCGTCTCCAGCCGCTCGGCGGTCCGCGCGGCGTCCACCGCGCTCGCCAGGCGCTCCAGCTCCCGCCGCCGATCCGCGATCGTCGCGGCGAGCTGCGCAGCCGCCGCGATCCGCCCGTCGTGCTCCTCGAGCTGCCGGGGAAGGTCGGCGATGCGCGACTCCCGGTCCCGAATCAGCTCGTCCTTCACGCCCAGCAGCTGGGCGAGCTCGACGACGTCGGCGTCGAGGCGCGGCAGGCGGGCCTCGTCGGCCAGGGCGGACTCGAGGGCGCCGAGGGCGGCGGTCAGTCGTTCCGCCGCGTGGCCGGGGTCGTCGGCGTCCTCCGGCGGTGCCACGGCGGTCCACTCGCGGGTCGCCTCCGCCTCGCGCTCGGTCGCCGTCGCCAGCGTCGCGGCCGCGGCCTCCCGGGCCTCGATTTGCGGCAGCACCCGGGCGGCGCGTTCGGCGAGCTCCAGGGCCGTGCGCAGGTCGGCGACCTCGGCCTCCTGCTCCGCGAGGACCGCGAGCTTCGCCTCGGCGTTCGCTCGCCGGTCCTGCCGGGCGCGCAACGCCTCCACCGAACGCCAGCGCTCCTCGGCCTCGTCCGCTGCGGCACGCGCCGTGTCCGCGGACGCGGATGCGACGACGAGCTGTTCGGTCACCCGCTCGCCCGCCTGAAGGAACCAGTCGAGTGTCGGCTCACCCGCCGGCGCCTCCAGGTCTGCCTGCTCGGCGACCATCGCGGCGGAGGCGCGAAGCAGCTGCTGGCTCCCGTCCACCTCCTGCTCGAGCAGCTTCCGCCGCTCGATGAGGTCCGCCTCGAGCATCTCGAACCGGAGCGTCCCGAACAGCGTCCGCAGCACCGCCCGCCGCTCATCCGTCTTGGCGAGCAGGAACTTCTGGAACCGGTTCTGGGCGAGCAGGATCACCTGCAGGAACTGGTCCTTCTCGATCGGCAGGATTTCGGCGATCGCGATGCCGACCTCGCGCGGCATGGCGGCGAGGCCGCGCCAGCCGTCGCCGTCCCGGATATCGAGCCGCGCCTCGGGCTTGGCGGTGGTCAGGCCTCCCCCGCGCTTGGCCGGCCGCTGGTACTCCGGCGTCCGGTAGATCCGGTACTCCTCGCCGCGGAGCCGAAACTCGAGCTCGACGAAGGAGGGGTCGTCCGGCCCGCAGTGGTGACTGCGGATCTGGGCGTCGCGGCCGTCGTAGCGCGGGATTGCGTTGTAGAGGGCGAAGCAGATCGCGTCCAGGATGCTCGACTTGCCGGCGCCGGTCTTGCCCGAGATGAGGAAGATGCCGTCCGCGTCGAACTGCTCGAAATCGACGACCTGCTCGTCCTTGTACGGCCCGAACCCGGCGAGACGGAGGCGGAGGATCTTCACGCGGGAACCTCGCGGAGGTCCTGCTCAATCAGCAGCTCGTGCACGAGTCCGCGCTCGTACTCGGACGGACCGACGCCGTTGCGGACGTAGGCAAGGAACTCGCCGACGATCTGCGCGTCCGTCTTCTCCTTCACCCGGTCCCCGTAGCTCGCCGCGATCGCCTCGGCGACCACGGACGGCCGGTACTCGAGGGCGACGCAGTGCGGGAAGCGCTGCTGCAGGCGGCGCATGGCGTCCATCGGCCGGACCTGGTCGGTGAGGACCGCCTTCACCCAGTGCGACTCGCACTCGGCGTGGGCGGCGTCCGCGAGCAGCGTCTCGAGCTCGCCGGTGAGCTGGACGAGTCGCCGCGGCACGGGCAGGTCGAGCCACGTGACGTCGGCGAGGCCGTCGGCGTCGAGCTCCACGAGCCAGCCGCCGCGCAGCTTGTCGGTCTCGGAGAAGGAGTAGTGCAGCGGGGCGCCCGAGTAGCGCACCCGCTCGCTGAGCTGAGCGCGGCCGTGGATGTGGCCGAGGGCGACGTAGTCGGGTCCGTCGAACACGCTCGTCGGGACGAGATCCAGCCCGCCGGAGGTGATGTCCCGCTCGACGCCGTCGCTCGCGGCGACGTCGGCGGTGAAGCAGTGCGAGAGGACGACGGAGCGTCCGCCCCGCTGCGCCCGGTCGGCGTTGATCCGCTGCATGGCGAAGGCGAGCGCCTGCTCGTGGGTGCGCAGGTCCACGTCCAGGTAGGAGTGCCGCAAGAGCGACGGCTCGAGGTACGGGATGCCGTAAACGTGGACGGGTCCGTGCTCATCGGTGAGGGGGACGGGCTCGTCGAGGCTGTGGTGCTGGGTGAGCACGTGGATGCCGGCGTGCCGGATCCACTCGGCGTGGAAGCCGAGGCGGGTGATGGAGTCGTGGTTGCCGCTGGTTACGACGATCTGCGCGCCAGCGTCGCGGATGCTGCGGAACACGTCGCTCAGGAGCGTCATCGCGTCGGCGGACGGCATCGATAAGTCGAAGACGTCCCCGGCGACAAGAACGACGTCGACCCCCTGCTCCCGGACCGCGTCGGCCAGCGCGTCGAGCACGGTGCGCAGGTGCGCGAGCGTCGAGTGCGTGTGGAACGTGCGGCCGATGTGCCAGTCCGAGGTGTGCAGGAGCTTCACAGCTGGGACGGTAAGCGGAGGCGCTGACACCGTCCGGGAGGATCGCCGCGGATCGGGCGACTGAGCGAAGGGATAAGGAAGCCAGCAGGCATGCGCTCCTCCCAATCATGAGGAGCACCGACGATCCACGCCCTCCTCTTCAGTTCGAGGGCGAATGTAAGCGGCACTTGCCATGCAGGAGAGATGGGCTCCGGTCGCAGCGGAGACATTGAGCACGGGAATGAGCGCGCAAGTCGCAAACCTGGACGCAGGCGGAGCCAGCCCCATCCCCGAGTTCGGCCCGTCACCGCTAGGTCTCTTGGGTCGGTGAGTGAGGCGCCGCGAGCACCTCGGACAACCGGCGGCCCCCGACGCACCACTCAGCGGGGCCAGCTCGTTGCGCCGACCAGCGCGGGCAGGTCGGACGGAACCACCATCGCGAGCACAGAGTCTTCCTCGTCGCCTTCGTCGAGGAGGACGATTCCCGAGATAGCAGCACCTCCGTCGCTGACGCTGAAGGCGTTGACTGCTTCGGGTGCGGTCAGGGCGCGACCTGCGCAGATGAAGGCGGGATCTTGGATCGATGTCTTGAGAGCATCGGCGAGCGGAGCCCGCCGGAAGTCGGTTCGTGCAGGCCATTCCTTCTCAGAAAGCCAGCGCGCTACCTGCCCCACGGTGAGAACGCCAGCGAACCGGCCGTCCCGCAGCACCGGGGCCTGCGAGAAGTCGAAGTCCCTAACCAGTGCAAGAAAGTCCCCGGTTCTTCCGGCATAGTCCAGGCACTCGATTGTGGGGTGGCCGAGAACATCCACTACTAGCGCGGGCGCCATCACCAACTCGGTAAGTGCTCGAAACTCCTCCAACGCGTCGGACCGCGGGTCCGCGATGGCAAGCCCCTCTGCCGAGGGAGACCAGTGGGCAAGCGCGTTGCGCAGATACCCGAACGTCTGCAGTTGAAGCTCCTGGGACTTAGTCAGCTCGTCGGCCTTTCGCAAGTCCTCGAGTAAGCGCTGGTACGGGTACCCCTGAGTCTTCCCTAGGTGCGATCGCAGCCAAGACTCAAACCTGTTGAACGATGCAAGGAACTGTTCTCCTGGCGCTGAATTAGACACCGGATCATCATGCCCTTCCGAGGCGACTCGACACCGGAACCAGCGGGTCGACACTCCCGCATCTTCGCGCAAGGACAACCGGCGGACGCATGTGGGCGATGCAACACGGCCAACGGCTGCCCGTATCAAGGCCAGTGTTCGCCGGGACCGGCCGGGCGGCCCGATCCTGTCTCCACCATGCGCTAGCGTCGTCTCTCCCGACCTGGCCAGCGGTCGAGGGTTTCAAGGAGGTGGCGTAACCGCATGGATTTGCTCGCGAATCCGGTGATCAATGTGCCGTACGAGGAGCCCATGCGTCACTTCGTCCTCGACGAAGCCGGTCGCCCCACCGGTGAGATAGCGAACGCACGCCGCCGCAGCGAGTTCTTCGTCCCCGTCCCCAAGCCGAAGAAGAGCAAGAAGAGCCAAGCGACACAGCTCGCCTTCGACCTGACAGACGAGAAGGTGGAGCGGAACGACGCTATCGACCAGCTCCGGGATGACCTCCGCTACTGGCGCCTGCAGGGATACGCGGGCGTCACGCCGATCACCCGGAAGCTGCTCGAGCACTGGTCGGACCCGAAGCGCGAGAACCGGATCCTCTTCGCCCAGCGCGAGGCCGCCGAGACCGCCATCTACCTCGCCGAAGTGGTCGGGCGAGACAAGTACACGCGCAGCCGGGCGGGCGGGATCGACTGGCGGGCAACGCTCGAGGAGGCCAACACGCAGCACAACGCCGGCCTCCCTCGCCGAGCCCTGAAGATGGCGACAGGGTCCGGCAAGACGGTCGTGATGTGCATGCTCATCGCCTGGCAGGCGCTCAACAAGACGCACGCGCCACATGACGCACGCTTCTCGAACCGCTTCCTCGTGGTGACGCCCGGCATCACGATCCGCGATCGCCTGCGGGTCCTCAAGCCGGGCGACCCCGAGAACTACTACGACCTCCGCGGCCTTGTCCCCGCGGACCTCCGTCAGCAGCTCAACTCCGCCAGCATCGCGATCATCAACTACCACCAGTTCATCCCCCGCGACGCGAAGGAGATCAAGGGCGTCGCCTCCGCCACGCGCAAGCTGCTGCTGGCTGGCAAGAGCGAGGACCCCTTCAAGGAGACCCCCCAGGCGGTCGTGAGCCGGGTGCTCAAGTCGCTGCCGGGCAAGGGGGACATCGTCGTGCTCAACGACGAAGCACACCACTGCTATCAGCCCCGCGACCTCGACGAGAAGGTCGACGCCGACGTCAAAGAGGCGAACGAGGATGCCAAGGTCTGGTTCCGAGGCCTCGCCGACATCCGGAAGCATGCCGGCATCAAGGCCATCTACGACCTCTCTGCGACCCCGTTCTATCTGAGCGGCTCCGGCTGGAGTGAGGGCCTCATCTTCCCGTGGACGGTGAGCGACTTCTCGCTCATGGACGCGATCGAATCCGGCATCGTCAAGGTGCCGCGTCTCCCCGTGGACGACGACGCCCAGGGCGACCAGGTCAGCTACCTGCACCTCTACGACCAGATCAAGGACGACGCGAACTGGCCGAGGACGGTGAAGGCCGCCCCGAAGTCGCCGGCGGAATGGGTCATGCCAGCAGTCCTCGAGGGGGCCCTCCGCAGCCTCTACAAGAGCTACGAGCGCGCCTATGCGGGGTGGGAGCGCACGCTCAAGAACCAGGGCGAGCCTCCGCCCGTCATGATCGTCGTCGCACCGAACACCGTCGCCTCGAAGCTGATCTACGACTGGATCGCCGGCTACGAGCTCGCCGATGGCGACCAGACGAAGCACGTCCCCGGCGCTCTCGACCTCTTCAGCAACTCTGAACATGGGGCGCCGCTCGCCCGCCCGCGCACGATCATCGTCGACTCGAAGCAGCTCGAATCGGGCGAGCCCATCAAGGCCGACTTCAAGGCGGCCGCAGCGGACGAGATCGAGGCGTTCCAGAAGGAGTACCGCCTTCAAAGGGGCGGCGTCGAGGACATCACCGACGCAGACCTGCTCCGCGAGGTGATGAACACCGTCGGGAAGAAGGGCCGGCTGGGTGAGCCCGTGCGGTGCGTCGTCAGCGTCTCCATGCTCACCGAGGGCTGGGACGCCAACACGGTCACACACATCCTCGGCGTTCGGCCCTTCCGCTCCCAGCTGCTCTGCGAGCAGGTGATTGGTCGCGGGCTGCGACGCCGGGACTACTCTCTCGATCCCGAGACCGACATGTTCGGCCCCGAGTACTCGAACGTGTACGGGATTCCGTTCTCGTTCATCCCAGGCGACGCCCCACCCTCTGACCCCAAGCCTTTGGATCCGCCGACGCGGGTGCGAGCCCTGGAGGGTCGGGCGCACCTGCGCATCGCATTCCCGCTCCTCGCCGGATACCGCATCGAGATGCCGGATTCCCCGCTGATCTTCGACCCGGCCCACGCGGACGCGCTGACCATCGGCGCCGCTACCGTGCCGAGCTGGGTCCAGAGCGAAGGCATCGTCGGCGAGAAGGAGCGCATTGACGGCATCGCCGAGATCCGGGAGCAGGAGATCGCTTTCCGGGTTGCGAGCCGAGTACTCAAGAGCTTCTTCACCTCGCAGGGTGACGCACGCCCCTGGCTGTTTCCTCAGCTGGTGGACATCACCAAGAGGTGGCTTCGCGCAAAGCTGCACATCGAGTCCGGCTACAGCATCGGGTTCCTCTCCCTTGCTGAACCCCAGCAGCTCGCCGCCGAGGCAATCTACAACGCGATCACGCGGCTCGAAGACGACGAGTCGCGGCAAAAGCTGGCCCGACCCATACTGCGCGACCCTGGCGACGGCTCTACTGACGCTGTTTGGTTCGACACACGCAAGAAGACATACGAGACGACCGCCTCGCATGTTAGCCACGTCACGCTGGATGGCAAGGACGGCAACACGTGGGAGCACAAGGTGGCACGGGTCTGTGAAGAGCTCGTTGCCGAAGGGGTGCTCACCAGCTATGTGAAGAACGACCATCTCGGCTTCACCATCCCGTACGTGCACAAGGGCCGTAGCCACGAGTACTGGCCAGACTTCCTTCTGCGACTGGCACCCGTGGACGGCGAGGACTTCTCACGGACACTCATCGTCGAGGTCTCAGGCTCCCAGAAGAGCCCGGGCCCCACCAAGGAGAAGGCGCGCACCGCGCGGGACTCGTGGTGCGCGGCGGTGAACAACCACGGCGGCTTCGGCCGCTGGGGCTACACAGAGCTCGGCAAGGCTGAGGTCGACGACGCCGAACACGAGCTGCGGATTCGGCTGGACCAGCTCCGAGCCGATGCGCCGATCATCGGCGATCCCGACTTGCTCTCAGCCCGGCTCCTGGCCGGCACAACCGGCATGATGGAGAACTAGTGGCACGCAGTACAACCCCAAAGCGGCGGACTCCCATCGAGTCCATTCAGCATGCGGATAAGCGAATCAACATTCCGACTGCGGACGCGGCCACGACCTTCTACGACGAGACGTCGTCGGCGCTTCCGCCGTTGCTATATGCGCGCGATCCGAGCCTCGACCCACAGCTAGTGTGGAAGGGCAAGGACGGTCAGAACGGCGAGGATCTGGTGGTCGACGCACCGCCGATTTACATCCAAGAGAAGATCGACCCGCGCGCAGTGATAGCGAACATCCGTGCTCAGGGCGCCACGAGTTATGCACCACATTCAGACGCCCCGTCACTCTTCAATTTCGAGCAGTTCGACGAACTTGACGACCTGAGCCAGCTCGAGTTCTACCAGCACGAGGAGAGTTGGAAGAACCGGATGATTCTCGGCGACTCGCTCCAGGCAATGGGCTCGCTTGCCGAGCGGGAGACGCTACGTGGCAAGGTTCAGATGGTCTACATGGACCCGCCATACGGTATCAAGTTCGGGTCCAACTGGCAGGTCCGGGCGGGCAAGCGGGATGTTAAAGACGGCAAACTTGAAGATGCCGCGCGTGAGGCGGAGCAGATCCGAGCCTTCCGAGACACATGGGAGCTGGGTATCCACTCGTACTTGTCGTACCTGCGAGACCGGCTCGTCATCGCACGGGACCTACTGACGGATTCAGGGTCGGTTTTCGTCCAAATCGGCGATGAGAATGTCCACCTCGTACGTAGCCTCCTGGACGAGGTGTTCGGGAGTGAGAACTTCGTCAGCCAGATCGCGTTCCGCAGAGGTGGCTTCCAAACTTCCGACGCCCTCCCCGGGACCTTCGACTACATCCTGTGGTGTAGCAAGGACGCTAGTTCCTTGAAGTGGCGCCGGCTCTATCTATCGGCATCAGTAGACGAATGGTTCGCCGGTCAGCAGAAGTGGACCGAAACCAGCCAGGGAACGCGAGAGCGATTCACCGGTGGTGCCGTACCAAAGGACGCCCGGGTGCATAGCCACCGTGCAGCATACTCGGCGTCAGGGGGGGAGTCCTCCAGATTCCCGGTTGTTCTCGACGGTAAGACGCTGTACCCACCCGCAGGTCGGGGGTGGTCAACCAACCAGGAAGGCATGAAGCGGCTGATTGCGGCCGATCGCCTCTTGGTTATGGGAAACTCTCTTCGTTTCAAGCCGTACTATTCCGATTTCCCGCTCAAGACCCTGACAAACGGTTGGACCGACACGGTCACGAGTGGCTTCGGTGAGGACAAACTCTACGTTGTGCAGACCGCTTCGATGATCGTTGCTCGCTGCATGTTGATGTGCACGGATCCCGGCGATCTGGTTCTGGACCCGACGTGTGGATCCGGTACTACTGCCTTCGTTGCCGAGCATTGGGGCCGCCGCTGGATCACGATCGACACGTCGCGGGTTGCGCTGACGCTCGCGCGTCAGCGCCTTATGGGCGCCCGGTACCCGTACTTCGTGAAGGCAGACACGGAAGAAGGACGCCGGTTGGAAGGACTTCCGCCGACTCGCACCGCTGGCGATATCCGCCAAGGCTTCGTCTACGAGAGAGTGCAGCAGATCACGCTCAAGTCGATCGCGAACAACCCCGATATCAAACCAGGGATGCCTCGCGGAGAAATCGAAATGGCCATCAGCAAACATGCCGACTTCGAGCTGCTCTATGACAAGCCGAAGGAAGATAAGTCCAAGGTCCGTGTCTCTGGTCCTTTCACCATGGAATCACTGTCGCCCCACCGCTCGCTCAAGTTTGACGAGGCGGACCAGTTGCGCACCGGTTCGGGCGCCTCGGACAACGAGGCCGGTTTCGACCAGACGATCCTCGCGAATTTGCGCCGTGCCGGCATCCAGAACGGTCACCGTGCGGAGCGCATCCAGTTCGAGACACTCGAGCAGTACAGCGGGACCTACGTGCAGGCGATCGGCGATCGCCTGCATGATCAGGAGGACGTGGCGCCAACGCGCATCGCGGTCGCGCTCGGTCCCCAGTACGGCACTGTAAGCCCCGGCTTTATCAAGGCCGCTGCGAAGGAGGCCATCGCGGATCAGTCCGTGGATTTGCTCTGCGTGCTCGGCTTCGCCTTCGATCCGCAGGCGACCGGTGTGACTGGGACCGACGGAGTTACCGTCGTTGAAGAGTTCGCGAGTGTGGAGGGGGAACGCAAGCTCGGGCGCATCCAGGTGCTGCTCGTCCGGATGAACGCCGATTTGCTAATGGGCGACGAGTTGAAGAAAACCGGTAGCGGGAACCTCTTCACCGTCTTCGGCGAGCCGGACGTGTCGGTGGATGAGGTCAGCGACGGCAATTTGAGAGTCACATTGAACGGCGTGGATGTATACGACCCGTCGACCGGCGACGTCCGTAGCTCCAGCCGCAAAGACATCGCGCTCTGGATGATCGACACCGACTACAACGAGGAATCGTTCTTCGTCCGTCACTGCTACTTCCTCGGCGACAACGATCCCTACAAGTCGCTCAAGGCGGCTCTCCGGGCAGACATCGACCTCGATGCTTGGGCCCCCCTCTACCGGGAAGAGTCCCTGCCTTTCGGCAGGCCGTCCACCGGCAGGATCGCGATCAAGGTGATCAACGACTACGGCGACGAGGTCATGAAGGTGATTACTGTATAGATCGTCATCCGAATACGGCCGCGTTTCGCAGGCCTATGTCGGTGCCCGCCGATATCGTGACCCCTGATGACACCCACATACACGGCGGACCAGCAAGCGGCGATCGGCGAGCTCGAGCGCCCGCTGCAGCTGATCGCGTGCGCCGGCTCCGGCAAGACGCAGGTGATCTCGCAACGGATCTCGAACATCCTCAGCCAGCCCGGCGTCCGACCGGCGAACATCATCGCCTTCACCTTCACGGAGAAGGCCGCCGCTGAGCTGAAGGACCGCGTCTACTCGATCGTCAAGGAGGAGCACGGCGAGCTTCCTGGGCTCGCCGAGATGTACATCGGCACGATGCACGGCTATTGCCTCAACCTGTTGCAGACGTACGTGCCCGAGGCGTTCAAGTACGGGGTGCTGACCGAGATCACGCAGAGGCTCCTCATCGACCGGGAGAGCACGAAGTCGGGGCTGACAACCTGTCCGACTACTGCCCCCAGCCGGCCCACCCTCTGGCGGTATGTCGACTCGAAGCTGTACATGCAGGTCCTCGCGATCCTGCAGGAGGACGAGGTCGACTGGGCGCACGTGCCCGACGGCGTCGACAAGAGCCTCAAGTCATACCTCTCGCTGCTCTCGCAAAGAAGGTACTTCGACTACACCTCGATGATCGCGGGCGCGGTCGCCTTCCTCGAGTCCGACCCCGACGACCAAGAGCTCGAGAGCTTCGAGCGAGAGCTGCTGCGTCACCTCAAAGACGACATCAGGTACGTGGTCGTCGACGAGTACCAGGACGTCAACCCCCTGCAGGAGAAGCTGATCGGAGCGCTGACCCGATTCGGAGCCAACCTCTGCGTGGTCGGCGACGATGACCAGACGATCTATCAGTGGCGCGGCAGCGAAGTGTCGAACATCCTCTCCTTCGCACGGCGCTATGAGGATGTTCGCACGATCGAGCTTGCCGACAACTTCCGGTCGACAGAGGGGATTGTCCGCTTCGGCCGAAGCGTGGCCGAGCGACTGCCGGACGGTGAGCGACTGTCGAAGCGCATGGAGTACGCCTCGCACCAGAAGTGGGAGCGCGGCGACATGCTCGCTCTCGAGTTTCCGGATCTGGAAGGCGAGGCGGGCTGGATCGCCGAGCGCATCCAACGGCTACAGGGCATGCCCTTCGTCGATGCGCCGGATCGCGATCCCCGGGGTCTCGCCTGGTCCGACTGCGCGGTGCTCTTCCGGACCGTCAAGGATGCAGAGGCGCTCGTCGACGAATTCCGCAAGCGGGGCATCCCGTACGTGGTGAAAGGGCTGGCGCGCCTCTTCGATGCGCCCGAGGTGAAAGCCCTCGTGGGGCTCTTCCGCTACATGCAAAAGGAGATCTCCGCATCCGAGCTCAAAGCACTCTTCGAATCGGCCGATCTCCTTCCTCGGTCTGACCTGTTTCCGAGGGCAGTGGGCCTATTGGACAGAGGCGCCGACTTCACAGCCGGCGAACGCTGGGGCGCCTACAACATCCAGCGCCTCTACCTCAACGTCCTCGAGGCGCTCGATATCCGGGAAGAGACGATCCCCGGCGAGCCGGCGCGCGCCGAACTCGTGATGTATCAGCTGGGGAAGTTCTCGCAGGTCATCTCAGACTTTGAGGCGATCTACTTCGCATCAAACCCGAAGTCGAAGTACAGGTCCTTCCTGGGGTTCCTGACGAAGCAGGCGCCGACGTACTACGAAGAGGCGGACGAGGACTCCGGCTTCGCGACCCCCAATGCGGTGACGATCACGACCGTCCACCGCTCCAAGGGCATGCAGTGGCCAGCCGTGTTCATCCCGTGCCTGCGACGGAACCGGTTCCCAAGCAGGGTGAGCGGGGGCATCAATGTGTTCCACGTCATTCCGCAGGAGGCGGTGCCCAACAGTGCGCGCTACCGCGGCGGCCTCTCAGACGAGACCCGCCTCTTCTACGTGGCCCTGACTCGTGCCCAGAAGTACCTGTATATGACCTTCGCGCCAGGCGACAACAACCAGGCCAAGCAGCGCTCTGAGTTCTACACCCACGCGACAGGCTCGGACTGGGTCTCGACTGTCGACGAGGGCCTGCCGGCAGTTCCGCGCCTCGCGTCGACGCCGAAGCTCGAGACCCCTGCCATCTCCATCTCGTTCTCCGAGCTCAAGTACCTGCTCGAGTGCCCCTACCAGTTCAAGCTCCGCTTCATGTACGGCTTCAACCCGCCGATCCACGAGGCGCTGGGGTACGGGAAGGGGCTGCACGACGCGCTGGCGGAGATGCACAAGCGGGCGCTCGTCGGGGATGTGCCCGATGTCGGCGAGGCGCCCGACCTCGTCGATCGACACCTTCACACCCCGTACGCCTACCCCGCGCTGCGAGAGCAGCTGCGGAAGGCGGCTGTGACTGCGGTCGAGCGGTATTTCGCCGAGCACGGAACCGATCTCACCCGCACTGTCCACTCCGAGAAGCAAATCGAGGTCGCGGTGGCCCCTGGGGTGACTGTCAACGGCCGCATCGATCTTGTGAAGCGTCTCGAGACGAACGAGACCTCCATCGTCGACTTCAAGTCGACCGAAGAGTCGCAGGCGACCGCGACAACTCGTGATCAGCTCAGCGTCTACGCCTTGGGCTACCGGGAGCTGACCGGAGGATCCGCAGACAGGATCCAGGTGCTCAATCTTGATGCGAAGGGCGACAACCTCAACGAGCCGGTCAATGACGCCCTACTCACGGCGATTCGATCGAAGGTAGAAACGGTCGCAGAGCACATTCGTCAGCGGCGCTTTGACTGCGGGCACGATCACTCGACTGAGAGTTCGTACAACGACCTCGCGTGGTTGACGACTCGCTCCGGATAGCTCCATCGTCCAGGTCCGGCCCCGCACTCGCATCAACGATTACTCGAAGGGCAGTCGGAAGGTCGATCCCTGCGGGTAGCTGAGAGCTACGCCTGCAAGGGCGAGGAGGGCCGGGAGATCCTCGGCTGGCCTGCGAGGAAAGAGGGCGCTCACCCCCACAGAGTCACCTAAGTAGCGCCGGTAGTCCATCAGCTGGCCGACTGCGAGGCGAACCTGAGGTCGGTCTGGGCTCGCCTTGGCCTCGTAAACCACGCTTCCGGTCACGTCGTGAATGTCCGTGAAGAGGGGAAAAGCGCTTCCGGCGGGAACAATCTTGTTCCGCGCGACCTCGTGTCCAAGGGACCGAAGGTAGCGCGTCATCCGAGTCACTAGCTCGGCCTCGCGCCTCACAGCGACACGAAGCTTGCCCTCGTCGTGATGTAGGAACTGCGGCGTGAGCGTCCTCTCGAGCAACACCTGCTCGACAACGTCATCAACTGGTCCTTCCAGCGGAGCAACCTCCTCCGCCAGGGTGACCGGGGAAATCGGATGGGCGCTGTCCTCACGGCTCCTCGCGAAAGTCCTTCCGGCGGGCCGGAGCCGAAAAACGACGACGGAGCGCAACTCTCCGCCGGTATCTGGCGCGATCTCCCACTCGAAGGGCCGGTCGCGATCGACCTCAAATTCGCCGATGTACCGCTGCTGCTTCGTCTGAGTTCGACCGACCGTCCCCTCTGCCGAGAACATCCGAAGTGTCCGCCGTGCCTCGCGGTGATTCAGGATCGAGGCGTTCCGGCCCGACAGCGTCTGGTCGCCGTACTGACCCTCGCCGGTGTAGAAGAAGACGCTTCGGTCCGGGGACCAGCCGTCGAAGTTGTAGCCGTGTGCGAGTCCCTTGGCTGGATCCGTGTACAGGAAGACGGTCGAGGCCCGGTTAGAGGGCTCGATACCGCTCTGTGTTCCGCCGCCGAAGCGCTCGGCTCGCTCGCTCCGGGTAAGGAACCCGCCTGGTTCGATGTCCCAGACCAGATCGTTGCTGATGCTCATCAAATCCCCCGTCATGAGACTAGGGACCCGCCAGGACGAGCAGTGCCGTCCCAGTTAGGGGCACATCGATCTCTGCATCTTCTTCGTAGTCTCGCCGGTGACTCTCCCCGCGCGTGGCGGCGGCCTGCATAACAGCCCGCGGCGGCCCTCCTGCCCGCAGAGCCAGCTAGCCTTGATCGGATGTCCGTGAGAAGCGAGGAGCAGCCCTTCCTCGACGTCCGTGACATCACGCGCCTCGTCGGGCCGGCCTCGTTCGCGCGAGGCCAGGAGTACGCCTCGCGGGGCGCCGTCCTCGACACCACCTGGGACGCCGACAGCCAGATCCTCGTTGGCCACGTGGCCGGCACCTCTCCTCTCCCCTATGAGAGTCGGATCCGCTTTCGCTCCTCGAACCCGCAGGACGTCGTCAGCTCCTGCACCTGCCCAGTCGGCGGCAACTGCAAGCACGTCGCCGCGACCCTCATCCGGCGGAACCTTGCCACGCTTCAGGACCGGCTGACCGAGACTTCCCGCAGCACGAAGTCCGCTCCGGTGCCCAGCGAGCCACCGCCGATCACAGAGGGGCCCAGCTGGAAGAGCGCGATTGCCGCCCTGACTGCTGCCGGTGTGGCCAAGGGCACCGGAAAGCTGCGCCCCCTCACCCCGTTGGGCCTCCTCTTCGAGCTGCGCGAGATCGGCTCCCTCCGCGACCGCTGGCGCGGCGAGTCCGCAAAGCCGGTCGACGTCCGCACTCCGCAGAGCGCCGACATCCGCCTCGGCGTCCGCCCTGTCACCCTCAGCCCGTCCGGGAACTGGGTCCGCAACGTCAACTGGGGCAACTTCGCCCATCAGGGCGGCCGCCTCGAAGTGAACCCCGACCACCAGAGCTGGCTCGCCCAGCTTGCCGCGCTGCACCGCTCGAGCCGCGCTTACTACGTTCACTCCGAGCCCGAGTGGCTCTACCTCGACGACCTCGCCAGCCCGCTCCTGTGGACCCTGTTCGACACCTCCGACGAGGTGGGCATCAGCCTGATCACCGATAAGAAGGGCAGCCTGGTCGGAATCGGCCGCGAGGCCACCGTCGCGCTCGAGGTCGTCTCCTCGAACACCGACGGGGCGCCCGCGGACCTGCACGTCTCCCCCGCGGTCCGGATCGACGGCGCGCCGCACGCGATCGAGCGCACTCGGCTCGTCGGCGACCACGGCATCTACACCTGGGACTTCGACCCCGCGCCGAGGATCGCGCTCGCGCCGACGGCCGTGCCGGTAACCACCGAGCAGCGGAACCTCCTCGCCAACGCCTCCACGGTCGTCATCCCAGCCGCGGACACCGAGGAATTCCTCTCCACCTTCTACCCGACCCTCCGCCGCAGCGTCCCGGTGACCAGCCCGGACGCCTCCGTCGACCTCCCGCAGCCGGTCGCCCCCACCCTCGTCCTCACCGCCACCTACGCCGCCGGCCACAAGCTCCGCCTCGACTGGGGCTGGGACTACGCCGGCACCCGCGCTGCCCTCGCCGCCGACGCGACCAGCGCCGCCCTCCGCGATCCGGCGCTCGAGCGCGAGCTGCTCGAGCGGGTGAAGGCGGAGCTGCCCGAGGTCGCCGTCGTGCCGTCGATGCAGCTCGAGGGCATCGATGCGGCGGAGTTCACCGCCGAGCAGCTCCCCCGCATTCGCTCCGTGGACGAGGTCCGCGTGAACGTCGTCGGCACGCCGCCCGACTACCGCGAGCTCGTCGGTGCCCCGTCCCTCGCGGTGTCCACCGTCGAGACCGACAAGCGGGACTGGTTCGACCTCGGCGTCAACGTCAAAGTCGACGGCAAGACCATCCCGTTCACACCGCTGTTCACCGCCCTCGCGAAAGGCGCCAACAGGCTCCTCCTCACCGACGGCTCCTACCTGTCGCTGCGCCAGCCCGTCTTTGACCGCCTCCGCGAGCTCCTCGCCGAGGCCGCCGAGCTGGACGAGTGGGAGAGCGGGCTCCGCATCAGCCGGTACCAGGCGAGCCTCTGGGAGGACTTCGAGGACCTCGCCGACTCGACCGAGGAGGCCGTCGCCTGGCGGGAGTCCGTCGCCGGGCTGCTCGGCCTCGCCGGCGAGGAGAGCGTCGCCGCCACTCCCCCGCCCGCCGGCCTTGCCACGACCCTGCGCCCGTATCAGCAGGAGGGCTTCGACTGGCTCGTCTTCCTCTGGCGGCACTCGCTCGGCGGCGTCCTCGCCGACGACATGGGCCTCGGCAAGACGCTGCAGACCCTCGCCCTCGTCGCCCACGCCGTCGAGGCGACGCCTGAGCAGGAGCGGCGGCCGTTCCTCGTCGTCGCGCCCACCTCGGTCGTGTCGAACTGGGTCGCCGAGGCGCGGCGCTTCGCGCCCGGTCTGTCGGTCGCGGGCATCACCGAGACGGAGAAGAAGTCCCGGATCCCGATCGCCGATGCGGTCCGCGGCGCCGACCTCATCGTCACCTCGTACGCGCTGTTCCGGCTCGACTTCCCGAGCTACCAGGTCCTCCCCTGGGCGGGGCTGATCCTCGACGAGGCGCAGTTCGTGAAGAACGCGGAGTCGCAGGCGCACGAGAACGCGGTCGCGCTGCCGGCGCCGTTCAAGCTCGCGATCACCGGCACGCCGATGGAGAACTCCCTCACCGACCTGTGGTCGCTGTTCAAGATCGTCGCGCCGGGGCTGTTCCCGTCGGCGCGGCGGTTCCGTGAGGAGTACGTGCGGCCGATCACCGCGGGCGGCGGCGCGGACCGGCTCGCGCTCCTGCGCCGGCGCATCCGTCCGCTGATGGTGCGCCGCACCAAGGAGCTCGTCGCCTCGGACCTGCCGCCGAAGCAGGAGCAGATCCTCTCCGTCGAGCTGTCGCCGCGGCACCGGAAGCTGTACGACACGGTGCTGCAGCGGGAGCGGCAGAAGCTGCTGGGCCTGCTCGCCGATATGGATCGGAACCGGTTCATCGTCTTTCGCTCGCTCACCCTGCTGCGGATGCTCAGCCTCGACGCGTCCCTCGTCGACGAGAAGCACGCGGGCATCCCGTCCGCGAAGCTCGACGTGCTGTTCGAGCAGCTGGTGGACGTCCTCGCCGAGGGGCACCGGGCGCTGGTGTTCAGCCAGTTCACGTCGTTTCTCGGTCTGGCGCGGGCGCGGTTCGAGAAGGCGGGCATCCCGTACGAGTACCTGGACGGGTCGACTCCCCGCCGCGGCGAGGTGATCGAGCAGTGGCGGAACGGGTCCGCGCCGGTGTTCCTGATTAGCCTGAAGGCGGGCGGGTTCGGGCTCAACCTGACCGAGGCCGACTACGTGTTCCTGCTCGACCCGTGGTGGAACCCGGCCGCCGAGGAGCAGGCGATCGACCGGACGCACCGGATCGGGCAGACCCGGTCGGTGAACGTCTACCGGATGGTCGCGATGGGCACCATCGAGGAGAAGGTGATGGCGCTCAAGAAGCAGAAGGCGCGGCTGTTCGACGCGGTGATCGAGGATGACGCGAAGTTCTCTTCGGCGTTGACCGCGGAGGACATTCGCGCCTTGCTCTAGGAGTGATTCTCTCCTCTGAGACGCACGTCCGGGGCGGTGCGGCTCGCAATCTGTCGGCTGACGGCTTCCAAGCCTGTCTCATCGCTCAGTCAACTTTGTGGATCGTAAAGTGTGGGTCGATGAACGACGAACCGAACTGTGGTCCTGCCACGATTGAAGATCTCGAGCGTTTGACGCAGATGGTCCTTGACGCGCAGGCCCGCGTGCCGAGCTTGATCGTCGCGCTGCGCCAAGAGGGCCACACCTGGGAACGGATCGCGCGTGCGGCTGGCATGACGCGGCAGGGCATCGAGCGAATTGCGAAGCGTGCGAACGGCGGCAAGGTGCCGGTGCCAAGGGGTCGCGCCGCACGCCCTATGGAGCCGGAGGCCCGCGGCACGTTGGGTTCCGATGTGGACGGCCCCCTACGGCAAGCTGAAGAGCCGGCCCCGGGCACGCAGGTCGGACGGCCACGAAAAAGTAAGGCGGAAGTCGTAGGCACTGTTTCCGGCTATGTCAATCACGGATTACGTGACCAGAAGTCTCGGCGCGCATGGGCGGACTACATCAGCGCGCGACCCCGCGCTAAGTGACGGCGCGAATGCGTTCCTTTCGCCCATTCCATCGCCGTAGCTGAACGAGGACAACGCCCAGTTCCGCCGGCGCTGACCGGGGAGGACATCCGGAGGTTGCTCAAAGACTGACTTCAGGGGAGGGCAGCGAGAGCGGATGTCAGTCGTGTTTGCGGCGTCTCCAACATTGCCTCGACGAGGGACTCGACCTGTCGAACGAGCGCGGCCGGCGGCAAGTCGAGATCGAGCGCATGTCGGACGATGGCAACATCGGCACTGCCGACGAAGATCCGGCCTGTCGGGCTCTCTCCTTTGGCATAGACAAGGTGGGCCTCGCTCAGCCCGTGGGACACGGCGTAGGTCAGCGCCTGATAGACGTCCGCGTTCGGGAAGCCGCTCGGCTTCTCCAGTTTGTACTTCGCGTCCGCGACGCCCACGACCGTTCCGCCTCGACGCAGAACGAGGTCTGGACGGATCTGCACAATCCCTTCGACGTCCAGATCTGAGGAGTCCTGCAGAGCGAGGTCGTGGTTCAGGGAAGTTGCTGCGCGCCGCATGGTCTGCGAGACGAACTGTTCGAACAGTGTCGACATCGTCACGAGGAAGCCAGTTCCCGTGGCACCTCCCAACTCATGCTCCAGGGACGAGTCGTTCAGCACCAGCCGCGCCAGCGAAAGCGCCGACTCGTAGTGTCGATTCAGCCGCGAGATCACGACGGCCGGAGGCGCCACACCACGGGAAACCTCGCTCACACCGACGAAGATCCGGCGCAAGGCGAGCAAAGCGTTACGGACGTGCTGCGGAAGGCTTCCGAGAGCCAACAGTCGCATCAACGCCGTAAGCAGGATCCGATTCTCGGGGATGTCGGAGGTGAAGTCGTCGTAGGTGAGCTCGACCGGAATGGGCTGGCCCGGACGGCTCCGCAGTTGGCGTGACACATCCCATCTGCCGCGAATTGTGGGTTCGGCTACCTCGACGGAGCGATAGCCCCTCATGACGCCGTTCCGAGTTGCTGCGCTGGTGAGCCGGACCAACGTTGTCGCGACGACTGTCGCGAAATCGTCGCTCTCGTCGGCCGAGATCGACTCGTCGCGCCATGCCACCTGTGCCTCACCGAATCCCAGCATGAACATCAGTGATCGGATGGGAACCTTGGGTGAGATCAGCACCTCGTCGCGACCCAGCCGGAATCCGCCGATCCGGCGGACCGATGTCACAAGCCAGGAGTCGTCGCGGACGGTGGGTTGCACGTCCGCCACGCGGAGGCGCATGAGTTCGAGCGCGAGCGCGCGTGGCATCGCGATCTCCTGCGTAGCGCTTGCCTCCTCAAGCCGGACGATCACTCTGCGGCGCTTCCTTCGCCTTCGTTGCTCGGGCCGCCGGTGCGCCGGGCTGCGATCGCCGACTTGATGGCAGCCAGACCATAGCGGTCACCGACGTCCACGCCATCGCCGAAGTGAAGTTCGCTGAGAAGGGGGAGGATCTCGGTCTCCCAGACCACACTGAGATCGGCTTCGTCCTCTGCCTTCATGACGTAGCTCGGCCCGATCTTGAAGGCATCGTCAGCGATTCGGGAGTTCAGTTCGGCGAGCAACTCGGCGACATTCTTGCAGCCGTTTCGTTCACTCCAACTCCTGATCACGCCGCGGACCGGATCCTTTTCTGGATGAAGTTCGCGGAACGCGAACCGACGACGCATCGCAGCGTCGAGGAGCGCAATCGAGCGGTCACTCGTGTTCATCGTGCCGATGATGTAGACGTTCGCAGGCAGGGTGAACTTCTCGGGTGCTCCCGACGCGTCTCGCTGACCGTAGAGCAGCGTGATGGCCTGGTCACGATATTCCAAAAGGAAGTAGAGCTCGCCGAATATCTTCGAGAGATTGCCCCGGTTGATTTCGTCGATTACGAGGACGTAGTTGTACTCGGGGTTGTTCCTGGCCTGCTCGGCGATGATTCGCAGCGGCCCGGGACGCAGCTCGAAGGAGAGGACTCCGTCGGCGTTCGAGACAGGGCGGAAGCCTTCGAAGAAGTCCTCGTAGCTGTAGGACGGGTGGAACTGCACGAGAGATGTCGTGTCCGTGCTGCCCGACAGATAGCGGCCGATCGCCTGCGCGATGTAGGTCTTCCCCGTGCCCGGCGGTCCGAAGAAGATCAGCTGCTTCCGCCGTTCCAGCAGCTCGATGGTCGAAGACAGCCAGTCCGCGTCGATGTGGAGGTGGTCGGCGAGCTCGTCGATCGTGAGCTCGGCCGGCTGCGGCGGCGTTTCCACGTCAACCGGTTCCTCACCGTCGGCTGGAGCCAGTGAAGCCGGGTCCCACACCGAGCGGAGCGGCTCCTGGTAGAAGTTCGCCGGCCCTTGATTCTTCTCCTGGATGGCCAGGGTTATCCGATGAATGTCTTCGTCGAGGTCACCGGATGCCGAGTCAATCTCGCCGACGAAGGCATCCCGGATTCGCTGCTTGTGCCGCTCGGAGACTATGGGCGAGAAGTAGCTCGGATGCACCAGGTAGAGCAGGGAGTTGCGCTGGGATGGGAAGGCGGGCCCGGGAACAGCGCGCACCAGGGCGCGCCATGCCTTCGGGTTCTCGAGCGCTTCTTCCTGCTCCTCGGGTGTGAGCTCGAACCAGGCGTGGAGCAGGCGCACGATGATCTCGACTCCATCCGGGAGCATGTTCTGCATCGCCGGGCCGGGATTGAACGAGCCGCCCTGAAAGGCCTGCGCGATGTCGGCCGGCACCTGAACAGGGTGCTCCATCAGGTCGAGCACTCGCTTCACGCGGTCGAGCTTGGCGCGCTCGCCCATCTGCTCCTTGATCGGAAGGAACTGCAGCGTGACGATCTCGGCCATCAAGAGCCGCGCATCCTCGTCGACGTCCGCGAGCTGGCGTTCGAGTTTGTTGAGGAACCCCGTCTCAGCGCCTTCCTCCGCGAGCGCGAAATGCTCGACGAGCTTCGCCGCGTTGGGCGCCGTCCAGATATTGCGGGTGGGCGCGAAGACCGAGGTGCCTTCCTTCAGCCCCCGGTTGACGAACTCGAGGGCGGCAGCCAAGACCCGCTCTTGATCTTCGTCACTGGGCAGGACAACACTCCGAAGCCGCTCCGCCCGTGAACGGTTCCGGTCACGCACCCATGCGGAATAACGAGCGCGAGCCTCCGTCGTCAGTTCTACCGGATCCGCATACTGCTCCAGCGCGGCAAGTCCTTCGGGCGTGATGCTCCAGAGCCCACGACCCGAGGGGACTTTGATCAACCAGCCCGCCTTTGCGAGATCGTCCGAGATCCATCGGACATTGACGACTCCCCTGCTGCTGCCCGAGGCGAGGATCTCGTTCTCGTCGCCCTCGAGGGGGATCCGGCGGAGGACCAAATCAAGAACGTGAGCGCGTTGGGCCGGCTGCTGGTCAGCCCCTAGATCACGCAGAACGGCGAGCATCTCGCGAGTGCGCAATGGGCGATTTGTGCGTGCGTTCATGATTCCTCTCAGAACGAAGACGACTGGAAGCAGTCTGCGGGCAGTTCGCGCGTGTCCCCCCGGGTGCCCCGCCTGTGACACGGGCAACGGTTAGAGAACGGCCCCGATCAGTTGGGAGACCGGGGAAAACTGTTCAAGTAGCGCCGATACATTGCGCGGCCTCCGAAAACCCTCCGAACGGGTGTGCCGGGTTCCTCAGCGGGCTCGCGGTCAAATCCCCATCGGTTCTGGCCCGCGTCCCACGGCTGCTCGGAGGGGATCCGTCACCCCTCCTCCGGCCGCTCCTCGCGTTCACCGCGCGGGCGGAGCGCTCGCTCTGCAATCCCGAGAGCCAATCTGCCCGTAGCCGTCCGCGCGCGGTCGAGGGTCTCGTTCCCGAGCCTCTTAGCCGCGTCGACGCCGTCCGCTCCGGTCTCGAGCACGTTGTCCCTCGCTTCGGCGGCCGCCTCCAGCCATCGTTTGGCCTGCAGCGACTCGTGCTCGCTCTCGATCCCGAGCCATCCGTGGAAGCGCATCAAGGCGCTCGCAACGCGGTTCGCCGAATTCACTGCAGAGCGTGCCTTCCCCGGATGCAGGAGGACGCGCTTGTTCGCCTTCGCGGCAACCGCATTCACGCGCCCCAGCAAGTTTTCGGTGCTTCGCGCAATGAGATGCAGGCGATTCTGCCGAGCCGCCCTCAGAGCGAGGCGATGCTCGTCCAGCTCACTCGCGGCCGCGTCGAGCACGCGGTCGAGCTCGAGTACGGCGATCGCATCCTGAAGCTGGAAGCACCGGGCCAGAACGGCGAGCCACTCCTCTACCTTGGACGCAGCCTCCGACGACTCCCTGGCGAGCTCACCAAGGTCGGATTCGCGCTCCATCTTCTCGGCGAGTGCGTCGACCTGCCGCAGCGCATAACCCTGCGTGCGCGCCACGGTCAGAGCAGTTGCCTGCACCTTGGACCAGGTCACTTCGGGGACGCGTCCCCTCTGCTCGCGGATTGTCATGCCTTCGGCGATCACGATGTCGACGCCGATCATGTCCGCTAGCACAGCGTCCTTCTGGGCGCGGAGCACGTCGTCGACCTTCCCGTCGATCGTCGCGAGATAATCCGTGATCTCGTCCATGGCCTGTTGCAACGCGACCTGCGACATGATCCCGGCCGCGCTGGACAGAACAGCAGGGTTTGTGAGGAGCGAGCCAGGCGCGCTCACGAACTGGACGATTCCCTTGATCTGACCGCCCTTCGCCTGCACAACGCCCATGCTCAGTCCGGTTTTCGAACTGGTCATAAGTCCGTACTTATCGATCAGCTGCGCCGACTCCTTCGTCAGCTTCACCCAGCGGCCCGAGTTCGCTGAGATCTCCGAGCCGACCCTGATCGCAGCAGCGGCGGTGCCGATGGAACCGTTGAGCCGGTCTAGTCCGAGGTCCTTCGACGAGAGGCCCTCCGAGGTCAGGAACCGTTCGATGGTGCTCGAGTCCCCGATCACCGCCAGGCCGTCGCCATCACTGATCAGCTGAATTCCGTCACTCATGCCCTATCCCCACCTGCATCACTTGCCGGCTGTGAAGCTATCGGCCACGACGCCGAAGCAGGCGAGAGGCGCGCCGGATCGCGCCGCGACGTGTCGGAGGACGTCGCGAACTGGGGACTGGCAGGGGGGTGGACGAGGGCGGAACGCGTGCGCGCCCCACTGCCTCCGCACCCTGCTGCAACTCGCCGCCGCCGACTCCGTATGCGCGAACTTCTCCCGACTGTGACATGGGCGAAACAAGGCCGCCGTAGCGTCTGAATCGATCAGTTCACATACCTCGAAGGGGACGCGGAATGACGGCATCGTGGAAGATCGGCATGTTCCAGTGCGCGGGGCTCATGGGCGCGTGGAAGCTGCCGGACAACACCTCCACCGAATTCCTCGACCTGAACCATTGGCTGACGATGGCGCGCCGCTGCGAGGAGGCCGGAGTCGACTTCCTCTTCTTCGCGGACGACTACGGCTACCCGGTTGTGGGCGACGCGATCCCGGCCAACGCCATCCGGGGCGGTGTGCAGTTCCCGAAGGGCGACCCGACGGCGATCCTGCCGGCCCTGGCCGCCGTCACCGAGAAGCTCGGGCTCGTCACGACGCTGTCCACCATGGTCGAGAAGCCCCCGATGGTCGCCCGCAAGATGGCGACCCTCGACCACATCACGAACGGGCGCATCGGCTGGAACATCGTCACCGGCGCCGGCCAGAACGCCTCCGCCCGGCTGTTCGGAATCCCGCTGACCGATCACGACGTGCGCTACGAGATCGCCGCCGACCACGTCGACCTGTCGCTCAAGCTCTGGGAGGGATGCTGGGACGACGATGGCCTCGTCGTCGACCGGGAGGCCGGCGTCTACGCCGACCCCGACAAGGTGCGCGAGATCGAGCACCACGGCCCGCACTTCTCGGCCAAGGGCGTCCTCACCGTGCCGCCGGGTCCCCAGCGCACGCCCGTCCTCTTCCAGGCGGGAGCATCGGCCCCCGGTCGCGATCTCGCCGCGAAGTATGCGGAGGCGGTGTTCCTCGCGGCGGAGGTTCCGGCCCTCGCGGCGCAGATCGCGGACATCCGCCGGCGCGCCGAGCAGTACGGCCGGGACCCGGGATCGATCAAGTGCTTGATGGCCGGCACGTTCATAGTGGCCGAGACCGAGGAGGAGGCCCGGGCGATCCGCGAGCGGCAGACGGCGACCAAGAGCCTCGAGGACGCGGCGGCCGCGTACGCGTTCTTCACCGGCCTGGACCTGTCGGCGATGGACGCGGACAAGCCGATGGACCCAATCGTCGCGAGCACGCAGACCGGTCGCACCAACGTCGAGCGTTTCCTCGGCCCGAATGCGCCGACCGTGCGGGAGATCCTCGAGGAGTTCCAGCGCAACAACGTGATGGGCGCGCCCTTCATCGGCAACGCGCAGCAGGTCGTCGACCAGGCGGAAGAGGCGATCGCGGCGACCGGCGCCGACGGCTTCCTGGTGCAGCCCGACCACACGGGGACGTTCGACAGCTTCCTCGATCTCGTGATGCCGGAGCTGCGGGTACGCGGTCTCGTCGAGACGGATCTGCCGACGATGACTCTGCGCGAGCGCCTGCTTGACACCGGGACGCCGCACCTGGCCCCCGAGCACCCGGGGGCTTCCTTCCGCAGGGACGCCCGCACCCCGGCGTGAGCTCTAGGGGCTCCGCGTCGGAGGCGCGCGGCATCCCGAGTGCTGAGTGGATCAGGGCGGCCGGCGGCAGAGACGAAACTTGGCGTCGACATTTCCCGCGCGGGTCGAGCTACTGCTCGTCACGGACTGCCGGAAGATGGCGGTCCTGCCTGTGGCCTCAATTGGGGCCGCCCCTTTACTCCCGATCTCCGATGTACTCGAAGAGTCGTCGGGGGGCGACGGGAACGGGGCAGCCATGTCGGACTTGCGCGAGCGCATCCCAGCTCAGTCGTTGATGCAGCGCACCCTAGAACTGCACCAGCGGAGCTTGTACGCCCCGAGCGACGAGACGCTGTCCTGGTACAGGGGCGCCCTCGGCGAGATGGCGGTCGCCGGCATCCTCGAGTGGCTCGGGGACGGCTGGACGGTGCTGCACTCGGTTCCCGTCGGTGACGGCGACACCGATATCGACCACGTCGTCATCGGACCGGCCGGCGTCTTCACCATCAACACGAAGAGTCACCCGGGCCAGGACATCTGGATCGGCGGACACGGCCTGCTGGTGTCCGGACGACGGACGAACTACATCGGCCTCGCCACAGCGGAAGCGGCGCGCGCCGAGCGCCTGCTCACCGACGCCTCGGGCTTGGTCGTGCCCGTAACGCCCCTGATCGTCCTCGTGAACCCCGGCAGGCGCACGGTGAAGGCGGCTCCCGAAGGTGGTGTGCGCGTCGTCGCCGACTGGGAGCTGCTCGGTTCCCTCGAGGGCCGTCCCGTGTTCAGCCAGGAGCAGGTCGACCGCATCGTCGCTGCCGCTGTCAGACCGGAGACGTGGCACGCTTCCGGCGCTTCCGACATCGATACTCGGACGCTTGCCATTCAGTTCGACGCCATCGTGGCCCGTGAACTGCACGGCGCGGTGCCGGCGCCGCTGGACGGCGCTTCGGCGGCCCTACCTCACGAGGCACGGCAGCCGACCAAGGCGCGGGCTCGTGCAGCTCAGCCGGCCACGCCCCGCAGGAAGACCGCGACCGGATCGAGGCGTCGCTCCGGGCGGAGCTCCGCCCTCGTGAAGCTCGCCGGCATCGGCGTCGCGATCTGGATGATCTACGGAGTCCTGATTCCCGCGGTCCAGGCCTCGCTGACACGGTGACCTCGCAGGAGCACTGCGTGTCCGCCGGCGGTGCCAAGCGTCAACGGCGCCGGCCGGATGGGGTCGCCCTCACCGTCGGCAACTGCGCGCCCTGAGCAACCCGCTTCGTCAGCCCCACACCGGCGACGGAACCGCCGCAGGCGGCAGCGTCACGCCGGAAACCGCCAGCGGCGTCGCTTCCCGGAACTCCGACAAGGACGTCCGATCGACGATCCCCGCGTCCGATCCGAGCCCCGTCGCGACGAGGCTCCCGCACGCGATCCCGAGCTCCGCCGCCTCCGTCACGGACGCGCCCTCGACGAGCCCCGCGATGAGCCCAGCGCTGAACGCGTCGCCACACCCTGTGGTGTCCACGACGTCGACCTCGTACGCCTGAAGCCGCTCGTCGATCGATTCCCTCGTGCTGATGCTGACGCCCTCGCCGCCCATCGTGATGATCACCGTCGAGACGCCCGCGTCGAGGTAGAAGTCGATCGCCTCCTGCCGAGTCGACGCGCCCGCGAACGAGAGAGCATCCTCCAGGCTCGGCAGCACGTAGTCCACGTACGGGAAGCACGGCAGCAGTGCATCGGGGTCCGACGCGGCCCCGGTCGGGATGAAGTCCATCGTCACGGTGATGCCCCGCTCCTTGGCGCGGCGCAGCAGGTCGGCGCTCGGCGCACCGTCGATGCCCGGGAGGAGGCAGGACCCGCCGAGGTGCAGCACCTCGACGCCGTCGAGTGCCTCGTCGGGCACGTCGTCGGCGGTCAGCGCCGCGTTCGAGCCGATCACATGGAGGGCCGGGCGGCTGCCGTCCGGGCGGATCGGGAGCATCGTCGCGGAGGTCGGGTGGGTGGGGCTGACGCGCAGGCGGTCGCAGCCGACCCCGGCGGACGTCATCGTGCGCGACATGAACTCACCGAGCGCGTCGTCGCCGACCACGCCGACGGTGTCCACCGAGACGCCGAGCTTCGCGAGATTCACCGCGGTGGCGGCCGCCGTGCCGGCGACGGTGAGGCGGATCTCGTCGAGGAGGGCGATGCCCTGGCCCTCGGGGATCGCGGAGACGTATCGCCCCAGCACGTCGGCCACGTGCAGACCCACCGTCAGTACCTTCGCCATCGCTCTCCTTCAGTGATCCCGGTGATTCTTCGGTGATCCGCCGGATCCGCCGGTCTCCCAGTGATCCGCCGGCAGAGCCTAGTGCCCGCCCGAGACCGCGACCGCACCCACCGGCGCGACGACGCCGGACGCACGCCCAACGTGTCGCAATGTGACGCCCGCTTTGGTCCTCGTTAGACCCGGTTCCTAGCCTTCAGGGAGCAGCGGACGCTCGCTGCGCCAGACCCTGCACCCCGCGCATCGCACCGCGCGAGCACCGAAGACCACGAGGACCGACATGATCCGCAAGCACCGTTTCGCCTTCACCGGGGCCATCCTGGCCGCCGGTCTCGCCCTGACCGCCTGCAGCGCGAGCAGCGGCCAGACCGCCGGCTTGGGCGAGGGCGGCGGCGACCAGCCGCTCGCCGGCAAGACCATCGGCGTCGCCGTCGTCGGCACGCAGCACTTCTGGGACCGTGAGGCGTTCAACGGCGCGGTCGAGCGGATCGAGGAGCTCGGCGGCACCGTCCTCACCACGGACGGCGGACGCGACAACACCGTGCACGCGCAGAACCACGAGGTGTTCCTCAGCCAGCAGGTCGACGCCGTCATCACGATCCTCGGCGACGACGCCGTCGAGCCGAAGCTCGCCGAGCTGAAGGACGCGGGCATCCCCGTCTTCGGCGTCGACCGCGACTCCCCCAGCGCCGTGAACAACTCGCAGTCCGACAACGAGGCCGCGGGCGAGGCGATCGGCAACATCCTCGGCGAGGCCATCGAGGGCACCGGGAACGTCGCCGTCTTCAACGCCTTCGGCGAGTCCCTCGAGTTCTGCGGCGTCCGCTACGACTCGTGGCGCGAGGCGCTCGAGACCAACTTCCCGGACGTCACCATCCTCCAGCCGGAGCTCGCCGAGGAGTTCGCGAACTCCCCCGAGGACGCCCGCCAGCAGACCCTCTCCCTGCTTGAGCGCTACCCGGTCGGCGAGCTCGCCGCCATCCACGTCGCCTGCTGGGACCAGCCCGCCATCGGCGTCGTCCAGGCCCTCGAGGAGGCCGGCCGCACCGAGGTGAAGGTGACCGCTATCGACGCGGGCCCCGACACGCTCGAGATCATGATGGAGGAGGGCAGCCCGTTCGTCGGCAACGTCGCGCAGCAGCCCCGCAAGATCGCGACCGTCGCGGCCGACAACGTCGCCGCCTACCTCTCCGGCGAGGAGATCGAGCGGCAGAGCTACACCGAGGTCTTTCCGGTCGCCGGGCCCGAGCAGGCGCGGGAGGTCTACGAGCAGCTGGGCTACGACAAGGAGTAGCCGCACCACCGGATCGAGCAGCCGAGTTCCCCCGTCCTCCCGCGGGGGAACTTCGGCGTTTCCCCCAACGTGAGGACCACGAAGTGACCGTCGACGAAGCCCCGCCCGGCACCCCGGTGCTGGAGATGGCCGGCATCTCGAAGACCTTCCCCGGCGTGAAGGCCCTCGACGACGCCGGCCTCACCGTGCGGCCCGGCGAGGTGCACGGCCTCGTCGGCGAGAACGGCGCAGGCAAGTCCACGATCATCAAGGTGCTCGCCGGGATCTACGCGCCCGACAGCGGGACGATGCGGGTGGACGGCGAGGAGCTCGCGCACGTGACGCCGGCGGCGGTCCGCTCCCGCGGCATCCGCTTCGTGCACCAGGAGCTGCAGCTGGTGCCCACCTTCTCGGTGACCGAGTCGGTGTTCATGGGCGCCGAGCTCGTCGGTCCCCTCGGAGTCCGGCGCCGCGAGATGCGGACGCGCGCGGAGCGGATCCTCGAGGAGGTGCTCGGGACCGCCATCGACGGGCGGCGGCTGATCCGGGACCTCGGACCCGCGGAGCGCAAGCTGGTGCAGATCGCCCGCGCGCTCGTCCAGGAGGGGCCGCGCCTCGTCGTGTTCGACGAGCCGACCGCGCCGCTCGCCGCCGCCGAGGGCGAGCGCGTGCTGAGCGCGATCCGCCGGCTTCGCGATCAGGGCATCGCGAGCCTCTACGTCTCGCACTACCTGGGCGAGATCACGGAGATCTGCGACCGGGCGACGGTGTTCCGCAACGGCACCGACGTCAGTGTGGTCGACCCCATCGTCGAGTCGTCGGGCCGCGAGCTGATCCGCCGGATGATCGGGCGGGACGTCGACCAGCTCTTCCCGGAGCGGAAGAATCGCGCGGATCGGAGGGACGAGGGCGACGGGGAGAACGGGCAGGACCGCGACGCCCGCGGCGACGGGATCGCCCTCAGCGCCCGCGGCCTCGGCGACGGCGCGACCTTCGCGGACGTCTCGATCGACGTCGCGCGCGGCGAGATCGTCGGCCTCACCGGGCTGCTCGGATCGGGCACGGCCGAGGTCGTCGATACCGTCGTGGGCCTCCGCCGGCACCGCACCGGGAGCATCCGCATCGCCGGCCGGGACAGCGGCATCGCGTCGCCCGCCGACGCCCTCGAGGCCGGCCTCGTGCTGATCCCCCGCGACCGGCGCCACGACGGGCTGGTGCTCGAGCAGAGCGTGGAGACGAACCTCAACCTGTCCACCCTCGGCCGAGCGTCGCGGCTCGGGCTGCTGAGCTCGAAGCTCCTCGCCTCGCGGTCGGACGGGCTCATCCAGAAGCTCGACATCCGGCCCGCCGATCGGACGGCGACCACGCGGCTCCTGAGCGGCGGCAACCAGCAGAAGGTCGTCCTCGGCCGCGCCCTGGCGGCGGACGCCGGGATCCTCGTGCTCGACGACCCGACGGTGGGCGTCGACATCGGCGCAAAGCAGGAGATCTATCGCCTCGTCGCGGGCCTCGCTGACGAGGGCGCCGCGGTGCTGATCGCGTCCAACGACCCGCTCGAGGTGCTCGGCCTCTGCGACCGGATCGTCGTCATGGTTCGCGGCCGCGTCGTGCTCGACGTGCCCGCGTCCGACCTCACCCAGGAGGAGCTCATCTCCCACATGACCGGCAGCGCCGCGGGCGACCCGACCGCCGACGCGAGAACCGCAGCCCCGGCATCCGCCCCGGCCTCCGCGGACACCGCGATCGCCGACCGCGCCGATGGCAGCGCCTCATGAGCACGGACACCACGACGAGGCCGAGCGCCGGACCCTTCGCCACCGAGTCGACGGGCGCCCGGGTGCTCCGCTTCGCGATTCGCCGCGGGCCGCTGATCCTGTTCGCCGCGGTGTGCGTGTACCTCGCGCTGGCGTCCCCGTTCTTCCTCACGCAGGCGAACATCCTGTCGAGCCTCGAGCAGACCGCGCCGATCGCCGTCGTCGCGTTCGGCCTCGCGATCGTCGTGATCGGCGGCGGGGACGACGTGGTCTCGGGCGGCATCGACCTCTCGCTCCCGGCGTCGGCGGCGCTCGCGACCGTCATTCTCAGCGACCAGCTGACCAACCGCGGCGCGGGCCTCCCCCAGGCGTTCCTGCTCGCTCTGCTCGCCGCGCTCGTCGTCGGCCTCGTCAATGCGGTCCTGGTCACGGTGGTCGGGCTCAGCGCCATCCTCGCCACCCTGGCGACCTACGTCGCGGTCGTCGGCGTCACGCGCGTCGTGAGCGAGAACCGGCGCATCGACGTGACGGATCCCGCGATCCTCTACATCCGCGACGAGGAGCTCCTCGGCCTCCCGGTCGCCGTCTGGATCATGCTGCTCGTCTTCGCGGTGGTCGCCTTCCTCGTCCACCGCACCCGGTACGGGATGAACCTGCAGGCCACCGGCGGGAACCTGGACGCCGCGCGCTCGGCCGGCATCCGGACCACCCGGATCGTGGCGTCGACCTTCGTGCTCGCGAGCGTCGCGGCCGCCGTCGCGGGCGTCCTGCTCGTCGCGCGCGGCTCGGGCAGCAGCCCCGGCATCGACGAGCGGCTCCTCGTCGACATGATGCTCGCGACGTTCATCGGCGCCGCGTTCTCGCCCCGCAACGTCGTGAACGTCCTCGGCGCGATGCTCGGCGCGACCTTCGTCGCCCTGCTCTCGAACGGGCTCGTCCTGACCCGGGTCAACAACTCCTGGATCGACGGCTGGAAGGGCGTGCTCATCCTCATCGTCGTGGCCGCGGCCGCCCTGCAGCACCGGGAGCGCAAGTGACGACCACCGACACCCGCCCCGGCCTCGTCGGCGCCCTCCGCTCGAGCGGATCGTGGATCGCCCGGTACGCGTTCCTCGCGGCCTTCGCGGCCCTCTTCGTGTTCTTCAGCGTCCAGGCCACGTCGTTCCTGAGCGGCAGCAACCTCCTGAACGCGCTGCAGGGCAGCATGATCCTGCTGCTCATCGCGCTCGCGCTGACCCTCGTGATCTCGTCGGGCGGCATCGACCTCTCGGCGGGCACGGCACTCGACTTCGGCGCCTGGTTCGCGATCGCGGCGATGGCGACCTACGGACTGCCCTGGCCGCTCGCCGTGCTCTGCGCCCTCGCGGGCGGTGCGCTCGTCGGCTCCGTCAACGCGTTCCTCATCGTGACGCTCGGGGTGACGCCCTTCCTCGCGACGCTCGGCACGTTCTTCATCGGTCGCAGCCTGCAGCAGATCGGCACGGGCGGCGGCGCGAACATCAACTACCGGGATGCGCCCGAGGGTTTCCGCGCCCTGACGAGCGGCTCGACTCTGTTCATCCCGAACGAGGTCCTCCTCGTCGGGATCGTGCTCGTCGTGTTCTATCTGTACCTGCAGCGCTCGAAGCACGGCGTCCGGATCGAGGCGATGGGGCTGCAGGACAGCGCCGCCCGCACCGCCGGCCTCCGCACGCGCCGCTACCGGGCCGGGATTTACATCGCCGCCGGGGTCACGTGCGCCGTCGCGGGCATCCTGCTGAGCTCCGGACTGCGCATCTACACGCCGATGGCCGGCTTCTCGTACCTCCTCGACGGGATCGCCGCGGTCTTCATCGGCGCCTCGATGCACCCGCGGGCGCGCCCGAACGTCCTCGGCACGCTCGCCGGCGTCCTGTTCCTGAGCATGCTGAACAACGGGCTGGACCTGCTCGGGCTCGATTTCAACGCGAAGGCCGCCCTCCGCGGTCTCGTGCTGCTCGTCGCCCTCACGCTCGCCTTCCTCATCGCCAAGCAGGCGAGGCGGACGACCGCGGTGCGGGCCGCGGCGATCGGATGACGGACCGCACGCCGGTCGTCCTCGGCATCGACGCGGGCACCACGTCGGTGAAGTCGGTGCTCTTCTCCCCCGACGGTGGGATCCTCGCCCTCGCCCGCTACTCGGTCGCGGTCACGCGCGAGGACGGCGGCGTGGCCGAGAGCGACATGGACGAGGTGTGGCGCGCGACGGTGCACACGATTCGCGAGGCGCTCGCGGAGGTGCCCGGCGCCGACGTCGTTGCGATCGGCGTGACCGGCCAGGGCGATGGCGCGTGGCTGCTCGACGCCGACGACCGTCCGGTCCGCAGCGCGGCGCTCTGGATGGATGGCCGGGCCGGGGATCGCGTCCGCGGCTGGTTCGAGGACGGCCGCGCCCGCGCCGTGCACGAGGCGACCGGATCCCCGCTCTTCGCGGGTGCGCTGCCGGTGCTCCTGGCGGAGCTCGCGGAGACTGAACCCGAGATCGTAGGCCGCGCCGCCCTGCACCTCAACTGCAAGGACTGGGTGCGCTTCCGGCTCACCGGCGAGAAGGCAACGGACCCCTCGGAGGCGTCGCGCACGTACCTCGACACTCAGGAGATCGGGTACTCGGACCGGCTGTTCGCGGAGCTCGGGCAGGAGGAGCTGCGGCGCCTGCTGCCTCCCGTGCAGGACCCGTACTCGGTGGCCGGGACGCTGAGCGATCCTGCCGCGCGTGAGCTGGGCCTTCCGGCCGGCATTCCGGTCGCCGTGGGCCTGGTCGACACGGTGGCCTCCGCCGTCGGGCTCGGCGCCGTCGAGGCCGAGACGGGCTTCATCGTGCTGGGCACGACCGGGACCGTCGGCGTCACCCACGCCTCCCGCGACGGCCTCAAGACGGACTTCGGCATCACGCTCGCGACCGGTCGCGGCACCCAGGTGATCGAGGCGTTCTCGACGATGAGCGGCACGCCCAACCTCGACTGGGTCCGCGCGACGCTGCGGCTCGAGGACGCGGACTGGCGCACGGTCGAGCGGTCAGCGGCTGCGGCTCCCCGCGGATCCGGAGGCGTCCTGTACCTGCCCTACGGCTCGCCCAGCGGCGAGCGCGCCCCGTTCGTCGACCCGGACGCGTCCGCCAGTTGGCACGGCATGAGCGTCACGACCACCCCGGGCGAGCTGCTCCGCAGCGTCTACGAGGGTCTCGTGCACTCGCTCACGGAGTCGCTGGACCTGCTCGAGCTGCGCGGTCCGATCGCCGTCTGCGGCGGCGGGTCCGACTCGGACCTGATGTGCCAGATCCTTGCCGACGTGTCGGGACGGCCCGTCCGGCGCGGCGATGCCGAGGTGGGCGCGCGGGGCGCGGCGATCGTGGCGCTCGTCGCGTCCGGGCAGGTCCCCGACCTCGAGACTGCGGTGGAGCGGATGTCGTCGGGCACGACGACCTTCGAGCCGGACCCCGACGCCCACGCCTACTACGCGGCAGCGCACCGGGTGTTTCTCGACATCCGGGACTCGGCGCGCGCGCAGTGGGAGGCGTTGCGGGCGCTGCGGTCCTGACGCGGCGCTGCGGCGACACGGATCTGGAGGAACTGCAGAGCCGGAGGACCTCAGGACAGAGGACCTGCACGGATCCGGAGGACCTGCACCGATCCGGAGGATCTGCGCGGATCCGGAGGATCGGGCGACATGCCGAGTCGGGCGGCCGTTGACCTCGGCGTGGCGGGCGAATCTCCGGATCCGTGCTGGACGGGGCCGCGGACGGGATCTCGTCACCGGCGGAGACGCGGCATGCAGCCGGATCTCCTGATCCGTGCAGACCTGGCGTTGGGAACTTGATCCGCGGGCTCAGGCCGTCCCCGGCGCCCTGTCCGAGCACGCAACGGGACTGCGACAGACTGGAGAGTCGGCGACCAGCGACGGAAGAGGGAGCAATCGTGACAGCGGCAGGGCAACGTCCGCACATCCTCATCACTGCACCTTTCAGTGAGGGTGCCGTGGCGGAGCTCCGCCGGCGCTTCGACGTCACCGTCCTCCCGCCTTCACGGGCCGGCGGGCCGCTCGCCGACCGCGTTCCCGCGGCCGTGCTCGCGAGCACCGAGGTCCTTGTGACGGAGCTGGACGAGGTGGACGACGCGACGCTCGACCTCGCACCCGGACTGCGACTCGTGGTGTCCTGCCGTGCCAACCCGGTCAACGTCGACCTCGCCGCGTGCGCGCGCCGCGGCATCCCGGTCGCCACGACCCCGGGGCGCAACGCCGAGGTCACCGCCGACTTCACCTTCGCGCTGCTGCTCGCGACGGTCCGGCACCTCTCGTCCGCCGAGAGGTGGCTGAGGGCGGGCAACTGGTCCGAGTCGGACGTGTTCGAGTCCTATGAGAAGTTCACCGGCATCGGGCTCGGCGGACGCATGCTCGGCATCCTCGGCGGCGGCGCCGTGGGCAGCCGCGTCCTGCGACGGGCGCGGGCGTTCGGGATGACGGTCAAGGTGTACGACCCGTTCCTGCCGGCTGACGCCTTCGGCGAAGAGGCGGACGTGGTGGACCTCGACGAGGTCCTGTCGACGGCCGACATCGTGAGCGTGCACGTGCCGCTGACCCCGGACACCGAGGGGCTGCTCGGCCGCCGCGAGCTCGCACTCCTGCGTCCTGATGCCTACCTGATCAACGCGGGCCGGGCGGCGATCATCGACGAGGGGGCGCTACGGGAGGTGCTGCGCGAGAAGCGCATCGCGGGCGCCGGCTTCGACGTCTTCCACCGCGAGCCCCTGTCGCCCGACGACGAGCTGTTCGGTATGGACCACGTCACGCTGACCCCGCACATCGCGGGCTCATCGGCGGACGTGGTGGTCGAGCACTCGCGGATCGCCGTCGAGGCGATCACCGCCTGGGGCGACGGCCGTCCGATCCCGGGCCTCGCCGCAGCTCCCGCCTGACGCACGGCGCCCACCGAGCCCTCGAGATGCCACCTGGTGCTGCCATCTAGCGGTTCTGACAGCACCAGGTGGCATCTCGGCGGGAAACGCGGTCGGCGGGATTGTGGTCGGCCCGAACCGCGGTCGGGATCCGACGTCGCGGACTCGGTCAGGGCCAGCGGAGGTTGGCGAACGGCAGGGCCTCGTGCTCGTCCCAGAACTCGGCGAGGAGCTCACGCTGCACGTCCCTCACCTCGGCCGCGGGCACGGGCATCCACGCGACGAGGAGGCGGTGGCGGTCCCAGAGCTGCCAGAGGTAGCGGCCGCCCCAGTGCCCGACGGGCTCGCCGGCGGCGAAGCGCCTCAGCTGCTCGAGCCGACTGCGCAGGGTCGCCTCGCTCTCGCCGTTCCCGGTGCCGCCCACGTAGAGGAGCTGCGCGTCCGGTACCCACGCATCGTCGAGGGACGCAACCGGCACCGAGGGGTCGTGACCCTTGAACCAGCCTCCGACGCTCTCGGCGCGGAACGCAGGCTGGTTCCCGTCCTCGCGGAGCACGACGTAGACGCCCGGCTCGGCCGGCACGGTGGCGGTCGCGAGGTCGGCGACCGGGACGAAGCCCGCGAATCCGGCGTTGGTCAGGCTCTCCTGCGTCAGCGTCATGGGACGAGCCTAGAAGCCGGCGGAAGGGATCCGGATGACGCTAGCCGCGCAGCATGCCCCGCACGCGCTCGACCTCCTCGTCGAGCTCGTCGCGCTGTCCGGTGGTGAGCGGCGCGAACAGCTCCAGCTGGACGTCCTCGTTCCGCCAGCGCCACAGGCCGCCGATGAATCCGTCGACGAGGACGACGCTCGCGACCCCGCCGCTGCTGCCGAGCCATCGGGCGCGCGCCTCCGGCGTCGTGATCAGCGAGCGGTCGGCGTGGGAGAGCCAGACGTTGTCGTACGTCCCGAGCATCCGGACGGGCGCGGGCTCGTCCGAATCGCCGTAGGGCGCGCCGGGCAGGTCGAAGCGCGTGCGGCCGTCCGCGCCCGGCACCTCGACGAGCTCCTCGCGCACCGCCTCGAACACCGGACCCAGCTTGGTGACGCCGGACCAGGCCGACATGTCCGCCGGCGTCGCCGGGCCGAACGCGCGGAGGTAGCGGCGGACGAGCTCGCGCACGTCCGGCTCGCGCATCGGCCGGCCGAGGTGATGCTCGAGGGTCTGGTAGACGAGTCCCCCCGATCGGCGCCAGAGGCCGCGCGGCGGCAGCTGGACCAGGGGTACGTGCTCGCGGGCCCGCTGCGCGAGAGCGCGGGCCGGCACGCCGGGGAACTCCTCGGCGAGCCTCTCCCCCAGCCCCTTCGCCGTGACCGGCCCGTCGTCGAGGATGCGGCGGGTCGCCGCGACGAGATCCGGGACCGGCACGCCGCGCGCCTCGCGGTTGGTCTGGTTGGCGCCGCTGATCCGGTCGAGCACGGGCTGGACCCACGGCCGGAGCACCAGCGCGTCCTCGGCCGCCAGCACGTGGACCGTCCCGCGCATGGTGAGCAGCCGGACCGCCTCTCCCCGCTCGATCGCGCCGGAGAGCTCGGCCGGGTCGAAGGGGTCGAGGCGGGCGGCGAGCGCCAAATACGGCGGCAGGCTGTCCTGCCCCTGCAGGCCGATGAGGTGCCGCACCAGATCCAGCGTCGGCATCGACGTGCGCTCGAGCAGCTGCTGCCGGCGCAGCAGCGTCCGGTTCAACGCCCGCACCGTGAGCATGCGCTCAACCTAGCGACCGACGCGAAACGGCAAAGCCGTCCGTCGACGCCGCAAGAGCGGACTGTGCAGGGATCTCGAACGCCGCAGGTCCCCGGGTCTACGATCGCCTCATCCGGCAGGGTGGCCGGATGGGGTGCGGGAGGTTTCAGCGATGGGACGCGGCGGCGGCATCAGCCTGGTAGGCATCATCTACCTCCTCATCGGCGTGGTCGTCGCGAGCTTCCGCGGCTACCTCGTCGAGTGGAACATCGTCGGCAACCTGATCGAAGGGATCCTCGCGATCCTGGTGTGGCCGGTGATCCTGCTCGGCGTCGACCTTCACCAGCTCATCGCCTGAGCCGGGCCGGCGAACCGGCGCCCTTCTCCCACGACAGGCTCGCAGTGGGCCCGCGCACGACGAAGCGTCCGGTCGCCCCCGGGTGAGGAGGACGACCGGACGCTGGGATCCGTGACGGCGTCAGAAGCGCCAGGCCGGGACCGAGGTCAGACGCGACGGGTGCTCGCGCCGCGCCGGCGCGAGACGGCGAGGTAGATCACGAGCACGAGGATCGCGCCGATGATCGAGCCGATGATGCCCGCGGGCTGCAGGAAGCCGCCGGCCGGGTCCGCGCCGAACAGCAGGAATCCGAGGAATCCGCCGACGAACGACCCGACGATGCCGAGGACGATGGTCATCCCGATCGACATGTCCTGCTTGCCCGGCACGACCAGACGTGCGATCGCGCCCGCGATGAGGCCGATGACGATGAGGCCGAGGATCGTCCAGATCAAACCCATGATGTCCGCCTTCCCTAGCGCACGCAGTGGCGTGCGGTTCCGCCCGGACGTGTGCCGGGATACGGGTAAATCAACCACCCTTCAAGGTGTTTGACTACACCCTTGCGGGGGGTAGCGTCTTGCCCTATGGCGGCCCTGAGTAAGCCGATCTGCGTGGCACTCGTCAACGACTACGACGTGGTGCTCATCGGGCTCGCCCACATGTTCGACAAGTACAAGGACCGCATCGTCGTCGCCGAGATCGACGCCAACCACGCGGTGAACGACGAGGTCGACGTCGTCCTGTACGACTCCTTCGCCCAGCCGGAGTCCGGAGCCGAAGCCATCGAGGCGATCGTGCGGAACGCGCGAGGACGCAAGGTCGCGATCTACACCTGGAACTTCGCCCCCGAGCTGATCGAGAACGCCCGGAAGCAGGGCGTCGACGGCTACCTCTCGAAGACCATGCCCGCACGCGAGCTCGTCGCGGCGATCGAGCGCATCGCCGCCGGGGAGCAGGTGTTCCAGGAGCCGCCGCCGCGTGCCGGGACGGCCATGGGACTCGACTGGCCGGGGCGCCGCGAGGGCATCACCGACCGGGAGTCCGAGATCCTCGCGCTCATCACGCAGGGCAAGAGCAACGCCGAGGTTGCCCGGATCACCTACCTCAGCCCCAACACGGTGAAGTCCTACATCCGCAGCATCTACCGGAAGATCGGCGTCGAGAGCCGGACTCAGGCGGTGCTGTGGGGCGTCGACCACGGCTTCGCACCGGACTACCACCGGATCGACCACTGGCAGGGCGGGCCGTAAGGCTGCAGAACCGGGCGTGACACGCCGCCGCCCTCAGCGGCCGCGTGGAGCGAGGGATGCCACAGTGACGGCATGGAGCTCACCAACGAAGACGTCGCGCGAGCGATCTCCAGCCACCACTTCGAACCCGCGATCCCCCGGCTCGCCGACGACATCGTCTGGACCCTCGTGGGTGAGCAGCCGCTCGTCGGCAAGGACGCCGTCGTCGCGCTGCTCGAGGCCACCGAGGCGGAGCTGAAGGGCACCCAGACCGAGTTCGAGCGCTTCCGGTCCGTCGCATCCGGCGACACCGTGGTCGTGGACAGCATCGCCCACTACGTGGACTCGACGGGCGACCGGTCCGAGGTCGCGTCCTGCGACATCTACGACTTCGTCGAAGGGCAGATTACGGAGATCCGCTCCTTCAACGTCGAGCTGCCGAGCTGACACCAGGCCCCGCCGATCGCGGACGGCCGCGCACGCGTCAGCTGCTCGGGCCTCCCCCCAGCCGCCGCCGAGCCGGCGTTCCCCGCCGCCCGAGCAGGCGGCCGACCACGACGGCGAGGGCGCGCCAGCCGAGGAAGAACACTCCGAGGACGACGGCGGTGACCACGACGAAGGACGGCGCGGTGCCGCCGCCGCTGAGCGCGCGGAGGGCGAGCCCGAGCACGAGGGTCGCGAGCCAGACGACGGCGCCCGACCGGAGCACCGCGAACGGCGGCTGACCGGAGCGCAGCAGCCAGCCCGTCTGGAAGCCGACGAGGAACGGCAGCAGCGTCGTGACGAACCCCGCGAGGCCCTCGCCGTGGCTCGCGCGTCCGATGAGCACGAACGCGACGAGCAGGACGACGTCGATCGCCCAGGCGAGCACGGGACGGGAACGTGGCGACATCCCGTCCACGCTAACCGGGCCGGGCCGGGGAATGACTGAGCCGGTCGCGCCCGCTACGCGACCGGCTCTCGCCGCACCGTCAGTCGGTGAGGTACCAGGCGGGGTCCTCTTCGGTCCCCTCGTGCCACGGCCACTCGACCAGGTCGAGGTCGGGGGTGATCAGCGGGGGAAGCCCGGACGGCTCCCCTGTCCCGACGATCGCAGCCCGCCTGTCGGTAACGATGTCCTGCATGACCACTCCCTTCCTCATACCCGGCGTCCCGAACGCGCCGTGAGGCGATGATCGTCCGGGATGCTTGCCCGCCACACTGCACCGCCGAAGAGGACGGCAAGCAAACGCGGTGAGAACGCTCGGCGACGGGAGCCGGGCGCCGGGAGCGGGCGGTCGTCCCCTGCAGCGGGCGGGTCGGAGCTGCCGTGCGAAAGGTGAGGCGGACACCCCCGGGAAGGTCGCGCGAAGCCCCGACAGCGGGGACAGCGGATCAGTCGTGCTCGCGCGTGCGGTCGGCATCCGGAGTCGTGGGCTGCCACAGCTGGATCTGGTTGCCCTCGGGGTCCTCGAGCGCGGCGAAGCGGCCGTTCGGGTAGGTCTCGGCGTCGACCTCGACGGCGACGCCGGCCCCCTGCAGCTGGCGGACCATCGCGTCCAGGTCGTTGACGCGGAAGTTGACGAACAACTGCGCACCGGGCCGGAACATTTCCGAGTCGGGCATGGGCGCGAAGATCGTCGGCCCGGGCTCCTGCAGCCAGACCGGCGAGTCGTAGCTCGTGGGCGTCCGCGGGATGCCGAGGTACGTGTCGTACCAGGCGCTCAGCGCCTCCGGATCGCGGGCGCGGAAGAAGACGCCGCCGATCCCGGTCACTCGTTCCATGGGTGCTCCTCCCGATCCGGCAGCGCTGTGGGAGCGACGATAGTGCCGCAGGGGCGCCAGTGGGCGGGACGGGTCAGCGCTTGTGCAGGGAGCCGATGATCATGAACGGGCCGCGGCTCGGGTCGTCGCTGCCGTCGGGGATGCTCTGCGATCGCGCGATCTGCGCGACGAAGATGTCGGACTCGTTCTCGAGCGACGTCGTCCCCACGATGAGGAGGCGCTCCGCGAGGGGCGCATCCGCACGGGGAGGGTGACCGACGACGTCGAGGCACACCCGGAGCGCCTCCTCCGAGCCGACCGTGTAGGTGCGCTCGCCGCCCTTCCCGTACATCCCGTCCGCCTCGGCGTCGTACCAGCCGCGCCACTCGCTCGCCGGCAGGACGAAGACGTTGCGCACGCCCCTCGCCTCGGCCCACTCGAGGTAGGGCCGGCAGAGCGCCGCCGCATCGGAGCGGGCCTCGGTGGGGCGGTAGGACCAGACGACCTCCGCCTGGTCGCACGCGATGGCGAACCATCCGCAGTACCCGATCCCGACCGGAGGATCCGCCACCTCGAAGCCCTCGGGCGGCGGGATGGCCGCGGCGGCGGCCAGCATCCCCTGCTGCCTCGGATTGAACGTGAACCCGAGACCGGACGCGACGAACGCCAGGAGCAGCGCCCCCGCGAGAGCGAGGGCGGCGACCCCGGGCCAGCGTCCCCGCCCCGTGACGACGGCGGCGATGCCGAGTCCGAGCGCGCCGAGCACCGCGAGCGGCCCCAGGACCGGGAACACGAGGTTGAGGATGGCCGCGGCAGCGACGACGACGGCGGCGATTCCGAGCACCGGGGATCGTCGGACGTCCGGCTCGGGATCGCTCATTGGACGGAGGGTAGACCGACCTGTCCGCTCTTGCTACGGCCGATGGGCCCGACTTCGGTGGTGTCCCGTCGCGCCTATCGGCGGGTGAGCAGGACGCCCGCCGCGAGGAGCGCTCCGCCGAACACGGCCGGCACCGTCTCGAGGACCGGCCCGAGGAAGGCGACGAGCGTTGGGAAGACGTACGTGAGGCTGAGGATCGTCGCGATCAGCAGCATCATCGCGCCGGCGCGGCCCGCGGTCTTCGTCGCGGAGAGGAGCAGCGAGGCGCCCACGATGCCGCCGACGACGGCGAGGAGGTCGCCGAGGCCGAAGAGCCCGCCGATGGTCAGGAAGATGCCGAGGATGCGGATCCCCCAGCCGAGGGCGGCGACCGCGAAGGCGACGCGGATCGCACCGGTCGAGTTCGCGGCGAGGAAGCCGAAGCCGGCCGCGAGCGCGGCGTGGAAGAGCAGGTTCATCAGCCAGCCGTCGATCGAGACGCCGATGTACGGGCCGAAGAACGCGAGCAGCAGCAGCGCGCCGGCCCCGGCCAGCAGCCAGCCGCCGACCTGTGTCCTCGATGCCCGCCGGGCTCGTGTCGCCATGGTGTCTCCTCTCCCCCGGGATCCATTCAAGCGGCACGCCTCGATCGCCCGGTGCACGGGAGCGGCGGTTCGGCGCCTGCGGGCTCTACCTGCAGCTTCCCGGAGCTCGCCCTGGTGCCGAGGCGAGGTCCCGAGGAGGATGCCGGGAAGGAGGCTCGTCATGCGTGCAGCCGGGGCTCGTCGGCTCGGCGTCATCGCCCTCGCCGTCGTCGCAGTCGGCGGCTGCGCCCCTCAGGACGAAACGTCGCTGCCGCGGCCCACGCCGGCGGGCTCGCCCCTGCCGGCGGCCGACGCGACGATCACCGCGCCCTCCGTGGTGCCCGAGGTCTCGGCGGAGATCCCCACCGGGCCGATCGTCACGCCCGACTCCATCGCGTTCGCCGCGGGGACCGGAGAGCTCTACGCCCCGACGGACGACGGGATCGTGGTGATCGATGTGGGATCGCGGCAGGTCGTGGACCGGATCGCGATCGAGGGGGGTCCCGGCACGATCCTCGTCGACGACGGGCTGGTGTACGTGGCGGAGGACGGCCGGGGCGTCGGCGCGGTCACGGTCCTCTACGCGGCGACCCACGAGATCCTCGGCAGGATCGAGCTCCGCGGCACGGCCCACGCGGGCCGGATGGCGCTCGACCCCTCGACATCACGGCTCTTCGTCGCGTCCGGCGATCCGGGCGTCGCCGTTGTCGACACCGGCACGCGGGAGTTCCTCGGGCTCATCCCCGTGGGGCCCCACCCCCGCGGAGTCGCGGTGGACCCGGACCTCGGGGTCCTCTTCGTGAGCGACGGCGAGGGTGTCACGGCGATCGACACCACCAGCCTGGAGATCCTCGACCGGTTCGCGATCGGGTCCTACCGGCCGCTGACCGGGCACGGGAAGCTCGCGGTGGACGAGGGCGGCGGCATGCTGCTCGCGCTGAACGAGGGCTGGGGCACCGTGACCGTCGTCGACACGGCCACTCGGAAGGTGCTGCGCGTCCTCCGCTGCGGCGATCGCGCGCCCGGCGGCCCCTTCGACATCGCTGTCGATCCGTCCGCTCGTCGCGCCTACGTCACCGGCTGCCGGCGGTGGTCCGTCGGCGTCCTCGACCTGGCGACGCTGACCGTCGTCCAGCTGCTCCGGCCGGCCGACGCCACGCCTGAGGGCTTCCAGACCCTGGGGATCGCGGTGGCCGTCGATCCCGCAACGGGCTCGGTGTTCCTCAGCTCGGACGGGGAGGTGCGGATCGTCGAGGGCGGGTGACCGGCGACGTCACCGGCGAAGCATCCGCCGGCGGCGCCCGCGCGGCGGCGCGGCGGTGCTCAGTCCGCCTGGTCGGCCAGCGCGAACTGCTTCGCGTGCTCGCCGGGAGCGACGGCCTCGGCGCTCACCGCCTTCGCGCCGTTGTAGACGTCCCGGTCGATCTCGTCCGAGGACTTCGCGACCAGCATCGCCACCATCGTGTCGCCGTTCACATTGAGGAAGGTGCGGAGGATGCCGGTGAACCAGTCGACCGCGATCAGCAGGCCGACGGCCTCGAGCGGGAGACCCAGCGTGGTGCCGAGGAACATCGCGACGACGGGGAAGCCGCCCGGAACCGTGATGGTGCCCATGTTGAGCAGGATCGCGAGCCCCATGCCGAGGACGATCTGCCCCGGGTCCAGCTCCACCCCGCCGGACTGGGCGAGGAACATGACGACGATCATGTAGTTGAGCACAGCGCCGTAGGAGCCCATCGTCAGGCCGACGGACAGCGTGAAGTTGGCCACTCGCTGGCTGACGCCCACCTTCTCGACCGTGTTCTTGAGCACCGTCGGGAAGGTCACCGCCGAGCTCGTCGTGGTGACGGCGATCGCGGTCTGCTCGGCGAGCTTGGCCGGCAGACGTGCGGGGTTCAGCCCGGTGCGCAGCGTCACGACGAGCACGAACACGGCGGTGAGGATGACGACGCCGAGCGCCGTCGTCCCGAGGTACGAGAGGGCGCTCGTGACCACCGCGAAGCCGACGTCCCCGGTCAGGGCGGCGAGCAGCGCGAACACGCCGATCGGCGCCACGTGCATGACGAGGCGGATCATCGTGAGCACGATCTGCTGGAGCTGGTCGAAGAAGCTGAGGACCAGGGTGTTGCCGGTCCGGCTCGCGTAGCTGTTGAGGGCCGCCCCGAAGATCAGCGAGAAGACGATGATCGGCACCATCGTCGCCGTGGACATCGCGCCGAAGATGTTGGTCGAGACGAAGCCGAGGATGGTGTCCTGCCACCCGGTGGCCTGCCCGGCCGACTCCTCGAGCGCCGGGTCCACCTCGCCGCCGAACACCATGCCGAGCCCGGGCTGGAAGAGGACGCTGAGCCCCCAGGCGAGCAGGGCCGCGAGGATCGAGAACCCGATCATCCAGCCGAAGGTGCGGAGAGCGAGCTTCCCCGTGCCCCTGCCGGCGATCGACCCGGTCGCCACGATGACGGAAGACATGACCAGGGGCACGATCGCCATCTGGATGAGCCGGATGAACAGGTCGCCGACGAACTTGAGGTTGGCCGACCACTCGCCCACGAGCAGGCCGAAGACGATCCCCGCCACGGCCGCGATCCCGATCTGCGCCGCTGGGTGCTTCAGTGCCTTCATCCGACTTCCCCGCCTTCGTCGAGTGCGGTCGAGTGCTGGGACGTCACCCGTGCGACGTCAGACCCGACCGACGGGTCGATTCCAGCGGACGGATGTTTCGAGGGCTCACGGGCTTCGTTTCCCCGGTGTGAAGTGGCTGATCAGCGGCGAGATATCGGAAGGCCGGGCACCCGGCTCCCTCGGGAACGGGGGCGCGCCGACCTCTGCTCGACTTCTGCCGAGCGGCGCTAGCGCTGCCGGCGGGGGTTCCACTCCCCTCGTGCCACGGCGGGCACGAAGTCGTCGAGGGGCTCGCCGAGGTCGACCGCGCGCCCCGTCTCGGCCGACTTGTACGCCGCCATGAGCAGGCGGACCACCTCCACCCCGTTCTCGAGCGACTCCGCGGGCTGCTCGCCCCGGAGGAAGGCTCGCGTCATGGCGGCGTTCTCGGCGGTGTACCCGTAGCTCATCGACTCGTCGGTGACGACCGGCACGAGGCCCTGCTCGGCGTTCTGCTTCTCCACCATGTCCTCGCCCTCCGCCTGCTCGAGGCGCCGGGAGAGGAACACCGTCGACTCGGTGTCGAGCGTGTTCGAGCTCATCGAGTACTCGGGGCCGAGCAGCTCGAAGGACAGCCGCAGCCCCGCGCCGACGTAGCTCCAGGAGGTCGTCGCCTCCACGACGACCGGCTCGCCGTCGCCGTTGACGAACTCGAAGACGGCGTGCGCGTAGTCCTCGCTCGGCTCCTGCCGGTAGTCGACGACCCCGGGATACGCCTCCATGAGCTCGCGGGCGTAGCGCTCGCGTCCCCACTTGAGCGACGCGATCGTCGCGGTGACCGAGACCGGCGTGAGCCAGGCGGCGGGATCGGTGCCCGGCGGCGTGAGGAGGTAGCGGCCCGCTTCGACCGAGTGGCACATCATGTCGCTGAGGACGCCGCCGCCCTCGGTCGCGGCGTTCCAGAACCACGTGCGGTGCGGTCCGGAGTGCTCCTCCGCGGCCCGCGCCAGGTACGGCGAGCCGGCGCTGGGGGCGCCGCGGCTCCACAGCAGCTCGTGGCCGCGGGTGATCGCGGGCGAGAACACCTGGTTCTCGAGGTAGCCGTGCAGCAGGCCCGCCCCGGTGACGAGGTCGAGCATCTCGCGCGCCTCGGCGACGGTGCGCCCGAGGGGCTTCTCGATGGCGATCCCCCTCAGCTGCGCGCGCCCGGATCGCACCTCGTCGGTGATCGTGCGGATGACGTCGAGCCGGGTGTGGTTCGGCGTGAGCACCCAGACGGCCTCGACGCGGGGGTCGCGGACGAGCTCCGCGACGTCGTCGTACGCCGCGACGTCGGAGCCGACACCGGTCCGCTGCGCCTCCGCGGCCAGGTCCCGCGCCGCGTCCAGCGTCCGCGACCCGACGGCGACGATGTCGCCGTCCCGGACGCCCTGCCAGGAGCGGACGTGGAACTGGCCGATGAAGCCGGCGCCGACGAGTCCGACGCCGAGGGTGGTGCGTGAGGGCATGGGGACTCCTTGGGTCAGGATCTCAGCTTCCGCTGCCGTCCGTAGAGGGCGAGCAGGGCGAGCAGGATGACGCCGTTCACGATCGTCCGGTGCGACTCGGGCATGTTGAGCGTCGTGAGCAGGCTCTGCAGCACCGAGAGCACGACCGCGCCGATCGCCGAGCCGAGGTACCCGCCGACGCCGCCCGCGATCAGGGTGCCGCCGATGACGACGGCCGCGATGGAGGGCAGGGTGTAGTCGTCGGCGAGGTTGAGGAACACCGACTCCGTGTAGCCGAGCAGCGCGAGCCCCGCGAGCACCGCGCAGACTCCGGATGCGACGTAGGCGCCGATGACCGTCGCATTGACGCGGATGCCGCTCAGCCGCGCGGCGGTCCGGTTGCTGCCCACGGCGTAGAGGTTCCAGCCCGGCCGGGTGCGGCGCAGCACGAGGGTCACGACGACGATGAGCAGGACCCACAGGAACAGCACGCCCGGGGCGCCGAGGAGCCAGCGGGTGTTGACCAGCTCCGTGAGGAACGGCGCTGCCCGGCCGGCCGCCGTGCCGCCGGTGTAGGCGAGGATGATGCCCTGCACGACGCCGAGCATCCCGAGCGTCATCACGAACGGCGGGATGCGCAGGTAGACGATCCCGAGCCCGTTCACGAGACCGATCGCCGCGCCGACGACGAGCGGGATGAGGATGCCGCCTGCGAGGTTCGCGTCGGTGCCGTCCATCACGCGGGCGCCGATGATCGCGCCCAGCGTCGCCACCTTGCCCACGCTGAGGTCGATGCCGTCGCCGCCGGACAGGATGACGATCGTCTGCCCGATCGCGATGATCCCGAGGAAGCTCGCGATCCGCAGCATGCTGATGATCTGGTTGTAGGAGCCGAAGCCCGGCGAGACGAGCTGCCCGACGACGACGAGCGCGATCGCGATGAGCGACGCGATGACCACCGGGTTGCGGGCCGCCTGGCGCAGCCGCGCGGCGGTCCGGTCGGTGGTGGCGGGAACGGCGCTCACCGGACGACCGCCTTCCGCGTCGTCAGGACCGACAGCGCGAGCGCTGCGATGATGACGAGGCCGCTCGCGAGCTCCCGGAACGTGGTGGGAACGTTGAGGAAGAACAGGACGTTGGTGACGAGAGCGAGGATGATCGCGCCCGCGATCGCCCCGATCGCGCCGCCGCGGCCGCCGCGCAGCGCGATGCCGCCGAGGACGACCGCCGCGATGGAGTCCAGCGCGATGTCCGCGCCGATGAACGGGTCGCCCGATCCGGTGTTCCCGAGCACCCCCATCGCGGCGAGCCCCGCGAGGGCTCCGGCGACGACGTAGCTGAGCGCCCGGATGCGGACGACCGGGACCAGCGACGCGAAGGCGGCGAGGGCGTCGCCGCCGACCGCGTAGACGTGGCGGAGGAAGCGCGTCCGGGAGAGCGCGAGCCAGATCGCCGCGGCGGCGAGGACGCACCAGACGGGCACGGGGACTCCGGCGAAGGCGAGCCGGAACCCCTGCGACATCGCCGGCGGCACCGCTCCGCCGGGGCTCGGCAGGACGACGAGGGTCACGCCGCCGAACACGGACGCCGTGGCGAAGGTGACGATGAGCGGCTGCAGGCGGACCACGGCGACGAGGATCCCGTTGACCAGCCCGCACAGCGCGCCGGTCGCGAGGGCCGCGAGGAAGCCGAGCCCGATGAGGGCGTCGCTGCCGTTCATCACCTTCAGCGCGACGACGCTCGACAGCGCGACGATCGTGCCGATGGAGAGGTCGAGCCCGCCGCCGATCACGACGATCGCCTGTGCGACGGCCGCGAACACGAGCGGGACGAACGTCGCGAACGTGCTCGTGATCGAGTACAGCGTGAAGAAGGTCGGCTGGACGAGCGCGTTGACGATCACGACCGCCGCGAGCAGGCTCCACGTCACGACGGAGGCGATCTGCACGCGGCGGATCCAGGCGACGGCGCGGGTCCCGGCGGCCCGGTTGTCGAGTCCGGTGCTCATCGGGCTCCTCCGTCCGCGGCGGCCGGCTGCTCCTCGACGGTGCCCTGGTCGCCCTCGCCGATGAGCAGCGCGGCGCTGACCAGGTTCTCGGAGGTGATCTCGTCGCCGACGAGGTGGGTGCGGACGCGGCCCTCGTACAGGACGACGACCCGGTCGCAGAGCTCGGCGAGCTCGACGTCGTCGCTCGAGTTGAGGATCACGGCGACGCCCGCGCTCGAGAGCTCGCGGATGATCGAGTAGATCTCGGCCTTCGCGGAGATGTCGACGCCCTTCGTCGGGTCGTCGAGGAGGACCACGGCCGGCTCGTTGAGCAGCCACTTCGCGATGACGATCTTCTGCGCGTTCCCGCCCGAGAGCGTCGTGACCGGGTCGTCCAGGCCGCCGATCTTGATCCGCAGGCGCTGGACGGCGTCCTCGGCGACGGTCCGCTCCTTGCGCATCGAGATGCCGAGGGCGGCGAGCAGGCGGCGGCGGAGGCTGACGATGGACAGGTTCTCCTGGATGGACCGCTGCATGAACAGGCCCTGGGAACCCCGGTCGCCGGGCACGAGGGCGAACCCGTTGCCGGTCGCGCGCACGACCGACGAGTTGGTGACGCGGCGCCCGTTGACGTCGATCTCGCCGGAGGGGGTCGCGGTCGCGCCGAACAGCGCGAGCAGCAGCTCCGACTGCCCCTGTCCCTGCAGGCCACCCAGGCCGAGGATCTCTCCGCGGTGCACGTCGAGGTCTATCCCGTGAACCCCCGGCGCGGACAGGTTGCGGACCCGAAGGACGACCTCGTCGGTGGACGGCGTGGCCGTGCGCCGCTCCGGCTGGGCGACGTCGCCGACCATGACACGCACGAGCTCGGACTCGGTGGTCTCGGCGACCGTCACCGTGGCGACGGTCCTCCCCGTGCGCAGGATCGTGGCGCGGTCGCAGATCGTCCTCACCTCCTCGAGCCGGTGCGAGGTGAACACGACGCACGTGCCGGCGGCGGTGAGCTCGCGCACGATCTCGAAGACGAGGTTCACCTGGTCCCGGTGCAGACTCGCCGTCGCCTCGTCGAGGATCAGGATGCGCGGCTTCCGGAGCACGGCCTTCGCGATCTCGACGAGCTGCTGCTGCCCCGGCGAGAGCCCGGACACCTCGGTGCCGGCGGTCACGCCGGGGCCGAGACCGCGGCGCATCCGCTCGAGCACGGCGTCGATCTCCGCGGCGCTCGCCCTGTTCGACACGAAGCCCGCGCGGCTCGGCTCGACCCCGAGGACCAGATTCTGGCCGACCGTCATGCTGTCGACGAGGGACAGCTGCTGGTACACCGCTGCGATCCCCCGCGCGGCGGCGTCTCGCGGGCCGCGGATCTCGACCGGTCGGCCGTCCAGCACGATGGTCGCCGCATCCGGGTTCACCGTCCCCGCGAGCACCTTGTTGAGCGTCGACTTGCCCGAACCGTTGGGCCCGAGCAGGCCGTGGACCTCACCGGCCTCGAGCTCGAAGCTCGCGCCGTCGAGCGCGCGGACGCCTCCGTACCTCTTGGAGACACCGGTCATGGTGAGGAGCGACACTGCAGCCTCTTCTCTCGGGACGGGCGTCCGCTCCCATCCCCCCGACAGATCGGGAGGACGGGAGCGATCGGCGGAACTGCGGCGTCCGGGGTCAGCCGACGAAGTAGGCGTTGACCTCGTCCCGTGTGAGGACGGAGTCGAGCACGTACGAGTCGGGCCGGTCCTGCACCTCCGCCCAGACCTCGTCGAAGTTGTCGTTCGTGATCGGGTCCTCGAGGTCGAGCACGATGTCGCCGTTCTCGGTCTTCGACTCGTCGAGCTCCCGGCCCTCGAGCTGGCTCACCGCGAAGTGCAGCGCGGTCGCTCCGGTGCCCGGAGGGTTCACGACGCCGATGCTCTCGAAGCCGCCCTCCTTCAGCTCGGACCACATCCGCATGTAGCCGTTGCGCGCCTCGCCGGTGACGATGATGTCGCCCGTGCGGTTCGCAGCCTCGACCGCCCGGAGGACGCCCTGCGCCATGCCGTCCTGCGTCCACACGCCCTGGATGTCCGTGTAGGTGGCGAGCAGGTCGCTCATCACCTGCTGCCCGGTCGCCTGGTCCCAGTCGCCGTTCGCGACCGCCAGCACCTCGACGCCGGCCTCGTCGAAGACCGCCTTCGCGGCGTTCCAGCGGGCCTCGTTCGCGGGGTGTCCCTCGATGCCGTTCACGACCACGATGCGGCCGCCCTCGCCGACCTGCTCGGCGAGCCACTGCGCGCTCGTCTCGGCCCAGAGCGGCTGATCGATGCCGACGTTGACGACCTCCTCGGTCTCCACCGCCTGGTCGATCGCGTAGATGCGGATGCCCTGGCCAAGCGCCTCCTGGAACACGGCGTCGAGGGCCGTGCCCGAGTTCGGGTTGATGATGATCGCGTCGACGCCGCGGTTGATGAGGTTGCGCACCTGCTGGATCTGCCCGTTGACGTCGGTGTCGGCGTTCTCGAGGACGAGCTCGTCGAGCGTCCCGTTCTCCTTGTACTCGTCGAAGACGGTCTGGATGTCCTCGATCATCTGCGTCCGGTACTCGCTGCCCACGAAGCCGTTGCTGACGCCGATCGTGAACGGGCCCTCGCTCCCGCCCCCGGCGCCTTCGGTTTCCCCGCCGCCACCGCCGCCTCCGGTGGGCGCCGTGCTGGAGCATCCGGCGAGCAGGGCGACGCTGATCGCGGCGAGAGCCGCACCAGTGCGGAAGCGCATGATTCCTCCTCGAATCGTGATCTCGTCGTCGAGACCTTGGCGTCATCCTATGGACCGCCTGTGACACCGCCCCAGCGCTGATGTGGGATCGTTACCCAATCGCTGATCAGGGACGACGCTGATCGGACAGCGCGGTGTCGCGGCTGGGCGCCGTCGGCGTGTCGCCTCGAAGAGGGCGTGTCGCACCGTCATGCCGCTGCAACACCGCGCGCCGTGTCGCAGCGCGCTCCGAATCCCGTCTCGCATCCGGGATCGGACGCGCTCCTACGCTCTCCCGTCGCCGCGCCGCTGACGGAGTCGCCGCCGCAGCCGGCCCAGCTGGTCGAACACGAGAGCCGCCGCGAGGAACCCGACGACGACCGCCCCGGCGCTGCCGACGAGTCCTGCGTATCCGCCCACCTCCCGAGGATCGAGGAAGGGGTACGGGTACCAGCCGACCGCGGCGCCTCGGACGAGCGCGTACGCGAGGTAGGCGACCGGATACGCCATCCACGCGAGGGGCCTCCACCACCGCGCACGCGTCGCGGACGGGATCAGGAGCCAGTCGAGGATCAGGACGACCGGCATCAGCTTGTGCAGCACGAGGTCCACCCACGGCGTCGTCTCCCCCGCCGCCGGCGTGCCCTCGAGGAGCAGGGCGAACACGGCGAGGGTGACGGCCGCGTACACCGCCGCGGCGCCGCGCCAGCCGTCCCACCAGCGCGGCAGCCGGCTCCGCGGAAGGAGTCCGGAGACGGCGAGGACCGCGCCCGCGTAGAGGCTGCTCTGGTTGGTGAAGTAGCTGAGGTAGTTCACCGCGTCGAGGCCCTCGGGCTCCGCGGCGATGATGAACATGTTCGCGATCACGGTGCCGAAGCCGAGCAGGCCGAGAACGACGCGGAGGACGCGCACGGCGGCGTTGTCGTGGTCGAGGACCGGACGAGCGTCCCGCGCGAGGAGGTCGGTCGACGTGCCGGACGCGGTCATGCGGGTATTGTCCGTCCTCCTCGCCCGCGGCCGCGGGACCAACGGTCTGGAAACCCGGACCGCGTCCGCCGATCCTGTGCCTAGAGCCGGTTGAGCCCCAGCACCCGCACGACGGCGACGCCCTGCTCCTCCGACGCGGCGAGGTCCACCTCTGCGTCGATCCCCCAGTCGCGGTCGCCGGCGGGGTCGTCGAGGATCTGCCGGACCTTCCACACGGAGGGTCCCTCCTCGACGAGGAGCATTCGCGGCCCGCGCGCATCGGGGCCGGTGCCGATCGAGTCGTGCTCGGCGTAATACGCGTCGAGCGCATCCGCCCACTTCTGCTCGTCCATGCCGGAATCGGCATCCAGCTCGCCGAGCGAGTCCGCCCGATCGAGGGCGGCGAGCTGGACGCGGCGGAACAGCTCGTTCCGGACGAGCACCAGGAACGCGCGCCGGTTCGTGAGCACGCTCGGCGGAGGCGGCGGCACCACCGGGGCGTCCGGGTCGGCGGCCGGGTTCACGAGCTGCTCCCACTCGTCGACGAGGCTCGAGTCGACCTGGCGGACGAGCTCGCCAAGCCACTCGAGGATGTCGCGCAGCTCCTCCCCCGTGGCGGCATCCGGCACCGTCTGCTTGAGCGCCCGGTAGGCGTCGCTGAGGTAGCGGAGGACGAGGCCCTCGCTGCGGCCGAGCTGGTAGAAGGAGACGAACTCGCCGAAGGTCATGGCGCGCTCGAACATGTCGCGCACGACCGACTTCGGCTTGAGCTCGAAGTCCCGCACCCACGGCTGGCTCTGCGCGAACGTCTCGAACGCCTGCTCGAGCAGCTCGGCGAGCGGCCGCGGGTGGGTGACGTCCTCGAGCAGCTCCATCCGCTCCTCGTACTCGATCCCCTCGGCCTTCATCGCCGCGACCGCCTCACCGCGGGCCCGGAACTCCTGCTGGGAGAGGACGGGCCGCGGGTCGTCGAGGGTCGCCTCGATGACGCTGATCACGTCCAGGGCATGCGTCGGCGACTCGGGGTCCAGGAGCTCGAACGCGGCGAGCGCGAACGGCGACAGCGGCTGGTTGAGTGCGAAGTTCGGCGGCAGGTCCACCAGGAGGCGGACCTGGCCGTCGGCGACCTCGACGACGCCCGCGGTCTTCAGCGTCCGGTAGATGCCGAGGGCCCGGCGGGCGAGCGTGTACTGGCGGTGCGGCGGCTCGTGGTTGTCGAACACGAGCGCGCGGACGTTGCCGAGGACGTCGCCGCCGCGCCCGATGACGTTGATGAGCATGGCCGCGCTCAGCTGCATGCTGCTGGTGAGGGCCTCCGGCTCGGCCTCGACGAGCTTGCGGAAGCTCGGCTCGCCCCAGGACACGAAGCCCTCCGGTGCCTTCTTGCGGATGATCTTGCGCCGCTTCTTCGGGTCGTCGCCGGCCTTCTCGATCGCCTTCGCGTTCTCGATCTCGTGCTCGGGCGCCTGCACCTGCACGGTCCCAGCGGTGTCGTAGCCGGCCCGTCCGGCGCGTCCCGCGATCTGGTGGAACTCCCGCGCGGTGAGGTGGCGCATCCGCGTCCCGTCGTACTTCGTGAGCGCGGTGAGCAGGACGGTTCGGATGGGGACGTTGATGCCGACGCCGAGGGTGTCGGTGCCGCAGATGATGCGCAGCAGTCCGCGCTGGGCGAGCTGCTCGACGAGCCGCCGGTACTTCGGCAGCATCCCGGCGTGGTGGACGCCGATGCCGCCGCGGACGAGGCGGCTCAAGGTGCGGCCGAAGCCGGTGGTGAAGCGGAAGCCGCCGATCTCCTCGGCGATCCGGTCCCGCGCCTCGCGGTCGATCACCCTGATGCTCGTCAGCGCCTGCGCCCGCTCCATCGCCGCGGCCTGCGAGAAGTGGACGATGTAGACCGGCGCCTGCGCGCCGTGCAGCAGCTCCTCGACCGTCTCCTGCACCGGGGTCATCGCGTAGTAGTAGTGCAGCGGGACCGGACGCTCGACGCCGGTCACCTGCGCTGTGGGTCGGCCGGTGCGGCGGGAGAGGTCGTCGGCGATGGCCCTGACGTCCCCGAGGGTCGCCGACATGAGCACGAACTGCGCGCGGGGCAGGGTCAGGAGAGGCACCTGCCAGGCCCAGCCGCGGTCGGGGTCGGAGTAGAAGTGGAACTCGTCCATCACGACCTGGTCGACGGCTGCGTCCGGGCCGCGGCGGAGCGCGAGGTTCGCGAGGATCTCGGCGGTGCAGCAGATGATCGGGGCGTCGGCGTTCACGGAGCTGTCGCCGGTGACCATCCCGACGTTCTCCGCGCCGAAGATGTCGACGAGCGCGAAGAACTTCTCGCTGACCAGCGCCTTGATCGGCGCGGTGTAGAAGGTGCGCCTGCCCTGGGCGACGGCGGTGGCGTGCGCGGCCACGGCGACGAGCGACTTCCCGGTGCCGGTCGGCGTGGCGAGGATCACGTTGGACCCGGTGACGATCTCCATGATCGCCTCGTCCTGCGCCGGGTAGAGGGAGAACCCCTGCTCCCCCGCCCAGTCGACGAAGGCGCTGTAGGCGGTGTCCGGATCATCGGTCGCGGGCATCCGGTCGAGGAGGGGCATCGGGATCGAGTCTCCCCTACCAAGGGCCGCTCGAAGTGCCACCTGGTGCGCTCATCCGGGCGGTTTGGCAGCACCAGGTGGCATCTCGACGGGGAGGACCGGCGTCTGCGGAACCGGCGCGATGCCCGCGTACCCGATTCGAGGGGCACCCCAACTGGGAACTGTTTCCCCTGATCCGGGCGGCAGTAGCGTGGGCGATCCCATGATGACCGCGACTTCCACCAGCGCCACCCGGCACGGCCTGCCCGCCCAGCTCCTCATCGAGGAGGTCGTCCGCCGGCAGGAGCGGCAGCAGCCCCGGACTCGTCTGGAGCGGATGCTCGGACGCTCGCCCATCGGCGAGAAGGACCTCGCCTGGTACCGGGGCGCGAAGGGCGAGCTGCTCGTCGGCGAACTCCTGGAGCGTCTCCCGGAGGGCTGGCGCGTGCTCCACTCGCTGCCGATCGGTCACGCCGCGGATCTCGACCACGTCCTCATCGGGCCCGCCGGCGTCTTCGTCCTCAACACGAAGCACCACGCCGGCAAGCGGGTGTGGACGGCCGGGAACGCCCTGCTCGTCAACGGCATCCGGCACGCGTACATCGAGAAGGCGCAGCGCGAAGGCGTCCGCCTCATCGGCACGATGGCGGGAACGGGCGCCTTCGGGATCGACGTCACCCCGGTGATCGTCCTCGTCGGCGTCGCATCGCTCACGGTCCGCGAGGAGCCGAAGGTCCCCGTCGTCCGGGCCGAGCGCCTCGTCCGGTGGCTGCGATCCCTGCCGAGGGTCCTCGAGCAGGACGTCGTCGACGAGCTCGCCCGACGTCTGTCGAAGGAGGGCGTCTGGGCGGAGTCCGCCGATCCGGTGCCGGACGCCCGCGTGCGCTTCGCCGAGCTGGACGGCGAGGTCGACCGCGCCCGCCTCGTCCGCGGCGCCTGGGCCGCCGGTCTCGCGGTCGGCACGGCCGGCGTCGGGATGCTGCTCGGCAACCTCGCTTTGACCGGGATCACGGCCGCGCTCGGCGGCTAGGAGTCCTAGCCGGGAGTCGGGCGATCTCCGCGGCTAGGAGTGCTAGCCGAGCGATGGGAGTCCTGGGCGGCTAGGAGTCCTAGCCGCCGTCGGAGCTTGCAGAAGGTGCGGCCGAGCGGTCGACGCGCCTGGCCGCACCCTGATGCCTCGGATGTGCGTGCGACAGACCGTCAGGGACTAGATCGCGACGGTGTGCGAGACCTCGTTTGCTGACGACGACGAGCGGCTCCCCCGTCGGCGACTCGTCCGCGGGCACGAAAGAGCACCAAGCCCGCGCAGGCACGACGACGGAGGCGGCCACCGGACGCATCGCCCGGCAGCCGCCTCGGTGTCGGCGCGGATCAGACCGCCGGGACGCGCTCCGGCTCGTCGCGGACCTCGCTCTGCTCGAGCTCCAGCTCCGCGAGCTCCGCCAGCTCGTTCAGCAGCTGCGCATCCGAGCGGCGGTGCAGGGCGCCGATGAGGGCGTACGTCCCGAAGCCGACCGCCGCCGCGACCAGGGTGGCCCATCCGTCGAACTCCGGTCCGACGAGCGTGTTCGGGATGTAGAACAGGTCGTTCTCGACGCCGTAGAGGGTCGGCGTGAGCGCGAGGAACACGAGCCTGACGACGAGGCCCGCCGCGGCCGCGCCGAGCGCCGCCGTGACCCCCGGACGCTTCCAGAAGACGCCGAGGATGAACGGCGCCGCGAGGCAGGCGAGCATGAGGTCGAACGCGAGCGTCAGCAGGATGCCCGTCTGGCTCACGCGGATCGCGAGGAACGAGCCGATGACCACGATGGGCAGCATCGCGAGGCGCGTCCAGCGCAGCAGCGGGTCCGGCCCGCCGACCGTGCGGCGCACGCCCACCACGTTCCGGACGGCGACCGCGGACGTCGCGAGGATCGCGCCCGAGGCGGTCGAGAACGACGCCGCGACGATCCCGGAGAGGACGAGGATCGCGAGCAGCGGCGGCGCGTAGTCCGCCAGCAGCGTGAAGAGGATCGGGCCCTCCTCGACGGTGATGCCGAGCACCGCGGTCGCGGACAGGGCCACGAGCGCGAAGATCGTGCCGATCGCGGCGGTTCCGGCGGCACCGATGAAGCAGGCGCGGCGGGCGACCTCGGGCGACTTCGCGCCGAAGATCCGCTGCATGAAGTCGATCGCGACGATGTCGCCGACGCCGAGCGCGACGAGCGTCGCCCAGTTGATCGGCGCGCCCTGCGCGGGGTCGCTGAGCTGGCCGAGGTCGAACGGCCCCATGCCCTCGGGGACCACGATGCCGAACGAGAACGCGACCCAGAGGAGCAGGGCGATCGCCGCGACGACGGTGATGACGGTCTGGATGACGGCGGTGTACGCGTCCGAGAAGAGGCCGCCCGCGATCGTGTAGGCGAGCACGAGGGACACCGCGAGGATGACGCCCCACTCGTAGGGGATGTTGGCGAAGCGCTCGAGCAGGAAGCCGCACGCGACGAGGTTGCCGGCGAGCAGGGTCGTGAACGCGAGGATCATGATCAGCGACGCGACGACCTCTGTCGGCCTGTTGTAGCGGATGCGGAAGAAGTCCGCGAGTGTGAACAGCTTCATCCTGTTCATCGGCTTGGCGAGGAAGATGCCGGTCAGCAGCAGGCACAGCGCGAGTCCGAGGGCGAGCGAGGCGCCCGACCAGAAGCCGAACTGCGAGGTGAGGTCGGTGTTGCCGACGGTCGCGTTCGAGTCGACGGCGGCGGCGGTCAGCGAGACCGCGACGAGCGGGACGCCGAGCCGGCGCCCCGCGACGAGGTAGTTGGCGCTGTCTCCGTCGACCTTTCGGGCGACGAGGATGCCGACGATGAGGACGGCGAGGACGGTGAGTCCCACTCCGATGATGATCACGATGCTCCCGGGGCCGAGGCGGCAGTGGTGCCCGCCGGGGATTTCTGTCAAGCGACAAGTACGAACATCGACCCGTCGCGTTCCCGGAGCTTTTCGCTCGTGCTACGAGCGTGTTAAATCGCTCAGCCCGTCCTCGTCCTCGGGAAGACCGGCGAGGATGCGGCGGCCCGCATCCGCCGCCGCCTCGGCCGCCTGCTCCCCCAGGCCCACGATCCGCAGCGCTGCGTTCGCGATCATCGGGCCCGACTCCTCATCGATCCAGTCCGCATCCCGGCGGCGCTGCAGGATCACACTCTCGACGAGGTCGAGGACGAGCGGCGCGATGCGGCGCGACCAGGCGGGGTCCGGCGAGCACTGCGCCACCAGCTGCGCGTAGGTCTCCTGCAGCTCCGCCCGCCGTGCGTGGAACTCCGCGAAGCGCGGATCCGCCAGCTCGGGCAGCAGGTAGAGGGAGCCGACGTTCACGTCGCCGCCGGAGAGCAGGCGCACGTCGGATGCGCAGAGCGCCCAGAGTCGCGCCGCGGCCGGCTCCGGCCGGTCCAGCAGGGTGCGCGCCGTCGCGAGCGACGGGGCGACCGTGCCGAGCAGCAGCTCGAGGAGCACCTCGTGCTTCCCGGCGAAGTAGTGGTACAGCGTCGCCTGGCGGACGCCCGCCTCGCGCGCGAGTGCGTGGGTGCTCGTGCTGCCGTAGCCGGTGTCGCAGAACAGGCGGGCTCCGGCCTGCAGGATGTCCTCGCGCGTCCCGAGTCCGGTGGGCGATTCCCCCTGGGCGCGGGGACGACCGGTGGGGCGGGGCATGACGCGCTCACGCTAGCAGAGGGCCTCGCGCGGATCCGGCGGGGCTGCACGGACACGGATCCGGAGCGACTGCACGGATCCCGGCAAGCGCACGGATCCGGAGAAGCTGCACGGATCCGGAGAAGCTGCACGGATCCGGAGCCACCGGCGACACGCGGAGTCGCCGCGGCTGGTCGCCGGCGTGTTGCCGGATCCTCCGGATCCGTGACGATCCTCCGGATCCGTGGGCTCCCTCCGGATCCGTGAGCTCCCGCCGGATCCGTGAGCTTCCTTCGGATCCGTGAGCACCCTCCGGATCCGTGAGCACCCTCCGGATCCGTGAGGTTCCTCCGGATGCGTGCATGTGCCGCGGACCCCCCGCACGGCGCTCTCGCGGCAACCGAAACACGACCGAAACGTCCCCGGCACGTCGGCGACACAGCGTCCTTCCACACTCGTTTCTGTCGTTGAGCAGAAACCGGAGGGGCGATGTCGATAGAGGTGGACGCGGTCGAGGGGACCGCGACGACGCGAGGCGCGCGGGAGCACGCCCGGGCGCAGGAGGGCACGGTCGTCGAGGCTCAGCCCGCGGTTCCGGCCTGGCGGCGGGGCAGCGCGCCGGCCGGCGTCGAGCAGGAGCGGCTCGTCTGGGTCGAGCGACTCGCCGGCGGCAACTACACGCACAAGGTCCTCGCGCGGGGCACGCACCTGCGGCTCACCGACCTCACCGGAGACGCCAGCGTCTCCGTGCTGCTCTACAACGCGCTCGAGACGCACGAGCGGCTCAACGTCGCCGACACCGTCAAGGTGCAGTGGCAGGTCTACCTCGGCGGCGGCCAGCTGCTCCTCTCCGACCAAGGCCGCGTGCTCGCGAGCATCGTCGACGACACTTCGTCCCACCACGACACCGTGTTCGGCACCTCGTCGCTCGCCCGCAACACGGGCCGCTACGGCGACGGGACGGCGCACGGCGCCTCCCCCGCCGGCCGTGAGCTGTTCGTCCTCGCCGGCGCCAAGCACGGCCTCGGCCGCCGGGACATCGCCCCGAGCGTCTCGTTCTTCCAGGGCGTCCGCGTCGCCGAGGACGGATCGGGCCGGTGGCTCGGCTCCGCGGGCGCCGGCGCGACCGTCACGCTCCGACTCGAGATGCCCACGGTCGTCCTGCTCGCGAACACCGCGCATCCGCTCGACCCGCGCGAGCAGTACACCTGCGGCCCGGTCGACGTGCACGCCTGGACCGGCGAGGCGACCTCGCCCGAGGACCCGCTGTGGACCGCGACGCCCGAGGGGCGCCGCGCCTTCGACAACACCGCCGACTACCTGACCGCGAGGGGGATCGCATGACCGCCACCGACACCATCCCGGGCACCGCCGGGCGCGTGCTGCGCCGCGAGGTGATCCCGCCGCGCGGCCCGTGGTCCGCGATCCTGAAGGCCGGCGAGGTCCTCACGATCGTGGACGTCGACGGAAACCAGGCGGTCGACTTCCTCGCCTACGACGCGGACGACACCGCGAACGCCTACAGCGCCCAGACGACCCTGTCGGCTCAGGGCTCGGTGTTCCTCACGACCGGTTCCGTGCTGCGCACGGCCGAGGACGATGCCCTGCTCACCGTCGTCGCCACGGACGTCGCCCGGCACGACACCCTCGGCGGCGCCTGCTCCAAGGAGTCGAACACGCTCCGCTACGGACACCACACCTGGTCCCAGCACGCCTGCGCGGACAACTTCCTCGCCGAGCTCGCGAAGTACGGCATGGGCAAGCGCGACCAGGTGTCGAACGTCAACTGGTTCATGAACGTGCCGGTCGATCCGGACGGCGCGCTCGGCATCGTCGACGGCATCTCCTCCCCCGGCCTCAGCGTCAGCCTCCGCGCCGAGCGGGACACCCTCGTCGTCGTCTCCAACTGCCCGCAGATCAACAACCCGTGCAACGGCTTCAACCCGAGCCGGGCCGAGATGATCATCACCGCGCCGGAGGAGACCCCGTGAGCCGCTTCGACACCCTGCTCGTCGCCAACCGCGGCGAGATCGCGGTCCGCATCATCCGCACCGCGAAGAAGCTGGGCCTGCGAACCGTCGCCGTCTTCTCCGACGCCGACCGCGGAGCCGCCCACACCCTCCTCGCCGACGTCGCCGTCCATCTCGGCCCGGCGCCCGCCGCCGAGAGCTACCTGCGGGCGGACAAGATCATCGCCGCCGCGCTCGAGACGGGCGCGGGTGCAATCCACCCCGGCTACGGCTTCCTCTCCGAGAACGCCGACTTCGCCCGCGCGTGTGCGGACGCCGGCATCGTGTTCGTCGGTCCCACGCCCGAGCAGCTCGAGCTGTTCGGCACCAAGCACACGGCCCGCGACGCGGCCCGGGCCGCCGGCGTGCCGCTGCTCGAGGGGACCTCGCTGCTGCCGACCGTCGACGACGCCCTCGCGGCCGCCGAGGAGATCGGCTACCCGGTCATGCTCAAGGCGACGGCCGGCGGCGGCGGCATCGGCATGCAGGCGTGCGCGACCGCGGAGGAGCTGCGGGGCGCGTGGGACAACGTCCGGCGGCTCGCAGGCGCCAGCTTCTCCTCGTCCGGTGTGTTCCTGGAGCGCCTCATCCAGCGCGCCCGCCACGTCGAGGTCCAGGTGTTCGGCGACGGTCTCGGCACCGTCGTCACCCTCGGCGACCGCGACTGCTCCCTGCAGCGCCGCAACCAGAAGGTCGTCGAGGAGACCCCGAGCCCGGACCTGCCCGACGCCGTGCGGCAGGCGATCACGGACGCCGCCCGCCGGCTCTGCGAGTCGGTCTCGTACCGCTCGGCCGGCACGGTGGAGTACATCTACGACCCGGTCCGCCAGGAGGCCGCGTTCCTCGAGGTCAACACGCGTCTCCAGGTCGAGCACCCGGTCACGGAGGCGGTCTTCGGAGTCGACCTCGTGGAGTGGATGCTGCGCCTCGCGCAGGGCGACGCCGACGTGGTCGCCACGCCCCTGCGGCAGTCCGGCGCCGCGGTCGAGGCCCGCATCTACGCGGAGAACCCCGACCTCGGCAACCTGCCGAGCTCCGGCACGGTGACCGGGCTCGCCCTTCCCGAGAGCGCGCGCGTCGACACCTGGCTCGAGGTCGGCGCCGAGGTCAGCCCGCACTACGACCCGATGCTCGGCAAGGTGATCGTGCACGGCGAGGACCGCGCCGCCGCCTGGCGGGCGCTCGCCGACGCGCTCCACGCCACGCGCGTCGACGGCGTCGCGACCAACATCGGGATGCTGCGCGCGATCGCGGCGACGCCCGAGGTCCTCGCGGCCCGGCACTCGACCGGCACGCTGGCGCACGTCCGCGACCGCACGCCCCGGGTGGAGGTGCTCCGTTCCGGCATGCTGAGCAGCATCCAGGACCTGCCGGGCCGCATCGGGTACTGGCCGGTCGGCATCCCGCCGTCGGGTCCCATGGACGCCCTGTCGTTCCGGCTCGGCAACCGCGCGCTCGGCAACGCGGACGCCGCGCCCGGCATCGAGACGACCATGACGGGCATCGACCTCCGCTTCTCGGTCGACACCCGGGTGGTCGTCACGGGCGCCCCAGCGCCCATCACCGTGGGCGGGGAGCGCGGCGAGCCGTGGACGCCGATCACCGTGCCCGCCGGCGCGACGCTGTCGATCGGCACGGCGACGGCCGGCATGCGGACCTACGTCCTCGTCGAGGGCGGGCTCGACGTGCCGCTCGTCCTCGGCTCGGCGAGCACCTTCGACCTCGGCGAGATCGGCGGGCACGCGGGGCGCGGGCTCCGCACCGGCGACGTGGTCGCCATCCGTCGCCCCAACGTGCCGCACAAGGTGCACGAGGTGCCGGAGTCCGCCCGTCCCGTGATCCCGAAGCAGTGGCGGATCGCCGCGCTCGAGGGGCCGCACGCCGCTCCGGAGTTCTTCACTCGGGAGGACATGGAGGTGTTCTACGCCACCGACTGGGAGGTGCACTTCAACTCGGCCCGCACGGGCGTCCGGCTCACCGGCCCGAAGCCCACCTGGGCGCGCACGGACGGCGGCGAGGCCGGGTTGCACCCGTCGAACATCCACGACACTCCCTACGCCGTCGGCGCGGTGGACTACACGGGGGACCTGCCGATCCTGCTCGGTCCCGACGGCCCGAGCCTCGGCGGCTTCACGTGCCCGGCGACCGTGACGACCTCCGACCTCTGGAAGCTGGGCCAGCTGCGGCCGGGCGACACCGTCCGGTTCATCCCGGTGACGGACGAGCAGGCGATCGCCCTCCGCGCCGAGCCCGGCACTCCCCTCGAGGCCGGCCGGCCGCCGGTGCTGGACGGCGGCATCCTCTCCACCGTTCCCGAGCGGGAGGATGCCCCCGCGGTCACCCTGCGCCGCAGCGGCGACGACAACGTCCTCGTCGAGTACGGCGACATGGTGCTCGACCTCGCGGTGCGGATGCGCGTGCACGCGCTGATGGAGGGGGTGCAGCGGCGGATCGACTCGGGACTGCTCCCCGGCGTGATCGAGCTCACGCCCGGCATCCGCTCGCTGCAGGTGCACTTCGATCCCGACCTCGCGAGGGTCGCGGAGGTCGCCGAGGTGGTCCTCGACGTCGACGCCGGGCTCCCGGCCACGCGCGACCTGCGGGTGCCGAGCCGGACCGTGCACCTGCCGCTGTCCTGGGACGACCCCTCGACGCGGGAGGCGATCCGCCGCTACATGGCCGGGGTGCGCGACGACGCCCCGTGGTGCCCCTGGAACATCGAGTTCATCCGCCGCATCAACGGGCTCGACTCGGTCGAGGAGGTGTACCGCACCGTCTTCGACGCCGAGTACCTCGTCCTCGGGCTCGGGGACGTCTACCTGGGGGCGCCCGTGGCGACCCCGCTCGACCCGCGGCACCGACTGGTGACCACCAAGTACAACCCGGCCCGGACCTGGACGCCGCAGAACGCGGTCGGCATCGGCGGCGCGTACCTCTGCATCTACGGCATGGAGGGCCCGGGCGGCTACCAGTTCGTCGGCCGCACCGTGCCCGTCTGGTCGACTCTGCGCCAGCGCGGATCGTTCGAGCCCGGCGTGCCCTGGCTGCTCCGGTTCTTCGACCGCATCAAGTGGTACCCCGTCGAGCCGGAGGAGCTCGCCGAGCTGCGCGCCGACATGGCCGCCAGCCGCCACGAGCTGCGGATCGAGGAGGGCGAGTTCGCGATGGCGGACTACGAGCGCTTCCTCGAGGAGAACGCTGCGTCGATCGAGGAGTTCCGGGGTCGGCAGGCCGAGGCGTTCGGGGCGGAGCGGAACGCCTGGGAGCTCGCGGGCGAGTTCGACCGCGCGGCGGCGGCGAGCACCGCGGCACCCGTGGCCGACGTGGAGGTCCCCGACGGGGCGACCAGCGTCGAGGCGCCGTTCGCCGCGAACGTCTTCCGCATCGACGTCGCCGCGGGCGACGTGGTGGAGGCGGGTCAGACCCTGCTCGCGGTCGAGGCCATGAAGATGGAGGCGCCCGTCGTGGCTCCGATCGCGGGGCGGGTGGCACGGGTCGCGACCGAGCTGGGCGCAGAGGTCGGACCGGGCACGGTGCTCGTGGTCCTCGAGGAGGACCTCGACGAGATCGAGGACGAGGAGGAGGCCGCGTGAGCACGACGACGGCGGAGTCCACCCGCGCCGAGGAGCTCGTGGCCGAGCGCTACCGCCTCCTCGAGGAGGGCGAGCGGCCGGAAGCCTGGATCGAGCTGCGGCCGCAGGAGCAGGTGGCGGTCGAGGTGGCCGCGGTGTTCGAGCGGGTCGAGGGCGGTGAGGAGCTTCCCCTCGCCGGCGCGCTCTTCGCCGTGAAGGGCAACATCGACGTGGCGGGACTCGACACGACGGCGGCCTGCCCCGCCTTCGCGTACGGCCCGGACGAGGACGCGACGGTCGTGGCCCGGCTCCGGGCCGCGGGCGCCGTCGTCCTCGGCACGACGAACCTCGACCAGTTCGCGACGGGTCTCGTCGGCACGCGCAGCCCCTACGGCGCGGTTCGGCACGCGCGGGATGCGACGCGCATCTCGGGCGGATCGAGCAGCGGGTCCGCGGTCGCGGTCGCGCTCGGCGCCGCCGACTTCGCGCTCGGCACCGACACCGCCGGCTCCGGACGGGTGCCGGCCGCGCTGCACGGCCTCTACGGCGTGAAGCCGAGCAAGCGGTGGATCTCCGCGGCCGGTGTCGTGCCGGCCTGCCGGACGCTCGACGTCGTCACCGTGATGTCCGCGGACCTCGACCTCGCCGAGCAGGCGGTGCGCATCATGGCGGGTCCCGATCCCCGCGATCCCCGCGCCAGGAGCGCTTCCGACTCCCCCGGCGCGGCGTCCCCGGAGGTCCGCCTGGGCGTCCCGCACCCCGGCGCGCTCGGCGACCTCGCGCCGGGATGGGCGGAGCGCTACGCCGAGACGGTGGAGCGGTTCGCGGGAACAGGCGCCGAACTCGTCGAGGTCGACATCGAGCCGCTGCTCGAGGCGGCCCGGATGCTGTACTCGGGCGCCTTCGTCGCGGAGCGGTACACCGCCGTCGGCCGGTTCATCGAGCAGCACCCCGGCGAGGTCGACCCGGTCGTCGGCGCCATCATCACGCGCGCCGCGGACGTCCCGGCCTGGCGGCTCTTCGAGGACTTCGAGCGGCTCGAGGAATACGGGATCGCCGCCGCGGCGATCTTCGAGCGGGTCGACGCGCTGCTGCTGCCGACGACGGTCGAGCATCCGACCCTCGCCGAGGTCGCGGCGGAGCCGATCGCGGTGAACTCCCGGCTCGGCCGGTTCACCAACTTCGCGAACCTGCTGGACCTCGCGGCGCTCGCACTGCCCGCGGGCGAGGTCGACGGCCTGCCCTTCGGGGTCCAGCTCGTCGGCCCCTCCTTCTCCGACGCCGCGCTGGCCCGCATCGCGAGGAGGGTCGCCTCGTGAGCTACCCGGATGTGGTGCTCGCGGTCGCCGGAGCGCACCTGTCCGGCCAGCCGCTCAACGCGCAGCTGACGGACCGCGGCGCCGAGCTGGTCGGACCGGCGCGCACGGCCGCCGAGTATCGGCTGTACCTCCTGCCGACCACGCCGCCGAAGCCGGGCGTCGTCCGCGTCCCCGAGGACGGTGCGGCGCTCGAGCTCGAGCTGTGGCGGCTCAGCGCCGCCGCGTTCGGCGACTTCGTGGCCGCCCTGCCGTCACCGATGGCGATCGGGTCGGTGCTCCTCGACGACGGATCCGAGGTGCGCGGCTTCTTGGTCGAGCCCTTCGCGGTCGACGGCGCCGAGGACATCACGCGCTACGGCGGGTGGAGGGCGTTCCGCGCCGCACGCGGGTGACGCGCTCACGGGGCCGCGTGCGGCGCGGACGGCGCGGATGCGCGGGCGCCGGGTCGTACGGACGCCCGCGAGCCCGGTGCGAGGGGGCGACCGTTCGCGCGACCCGCGACGCGCGCTCGAGTCGCCGTTTCGCGTCCGGCCGGTGTCCGGAGTTGACTGGACGCATGGCGAGAGCGTGGGTGGCGACCGACTTCGGCGGGCCGGAGGTCCTCGAGGAAATCGACGCGGAGGTGGCACAGCCGGGACCCGGTGAGGTGACGATCGAGGTCCGTGCCGCAGGCATGAACCCGACCGACTACAAGCAGATCGGGCGCGAGGGCGACCGGAGCAAGCTGCCGATGCGGCTCGGACACGAGGTGTCCGGCGTGCTGTCCGCCATCGGACCGGACACCGGGATCGCCACGGGCGGCGGGGCGGTCGGCGACCCGGTGCTCGCGTTCCGGGTGCCGGGCGGGTACGCGACGGAGCTCACCGTTCCCGCGCGCGACGTGTTCGCGAAGCCGGCGAACCTGGGCTTCCCCGAGGCCGCCAACCTCCTCCTCGTCGGCACCACAGCGGCCGACATGCTCCGGCTCGTCGAGCCGCCGTCCGGATCGACGGTCCTCGTGCACGGCGCCTCCGGCTCGGTCGGCGTCAGCCTCCTCCAGCTGGCGCGGCTGCGCGGGCTGCGGGTGATCGGCACCGCGGGCGAGCGCAACTTCGACAGGGTCCGCGAGTTCGACGCCATCCCGGTCGCCTACGGCGACGGTCTCGAGCAGCGGGTGCGCGACGCCGCGCCGGAGGGCATCGCCGCGTCCTTCGACACGGTCGGCACCGAGGAGGCGATCGACGTCTCGCTCGCCGTGACCCCGGACAGGGACCGGATCGTCACGATCGCCGCGTTCGAGCGCGGCAAGCAGGAGGGCATCCACGTGACCGGCGGCGGACGGCCGGACAGCAAGGCGTTCCGCGACGAGGTGCGCGGCGAGCTCGTCCGGCTCGCAGCCGAGGGGAAGCTCGTGGTGCCCATGAGCCGGACGTTCCCCTTCGGCGAGGCGCCGGCGGCGCTCGAGGTGCTGAGGAGCACGCATCCGGGCGGCAAGCTCGCCCTCGTCCGCTGAGGCGGCGCGGGGTCATGGGTGCATCGGCCGTGCCCTCCGCCGCTCACGGGCTGAGGGTTCGGCCACCCGCCCGCGCAGGCCCCACCAGATCACCGTCGAGGTTCGACCCGGTGCGTGCGCGGATCAGGAGATCCGGCGCCCGGCACGGCGTGTCGTCCTGAACCGCGACGGAAACCGATCAGCGGTCCTGATCGGCGTGCAATCTCCTGATCCGCGCAGGAGTCCCCGCGGCCGGGCGGTCCTGATTTGCGCGGGCAGCGCTAGCGGACCGCCTCGTCGGGCTGGGGCTGGGCCGAGTCCAGCTCGCCCATCGAGGTGTCCGGCGACCGGCGGCTCATCCGCTCCGCGACGCGCTCGGGCACCCGCTCCGAGACCGGGCGGTGCGTCTGCCGCCGGCGCCCGCTCGCCGCGTCCTGCGACTCGCTCGACTCGTCGTCCGGGGGCGGCAGGGTCGCGACGATCGGGATCGGCTCCGTGTACGTCGGGACCGAGGGGACCATGAGCGAGCCGTCGTCGCGGCGGCGGCGCACCTTCGGGCTGAGGCCCGGGCTGCCGGCCACGAGCGGACCCTGGTCCGGAAGCGGAATGTCGGCGTCGACGCCCGGCGCCACCTGGTACGGCACGCCCCGCACGAAGAAGGACACCGGGTCCTCCCCCTCGACGACGCGGACCCGCATGGACTTCGCCCGGAGGATCACCTCGATCCGGGTGCCGTGCCAGATCAGCTTGTAGACGAGCTCCGGCCAGGACGCCGGCAGCCGCGGATCGAACGTGAGGACGCCGTCGTAGTCCCGCATGCCGCCGAAGCCGCTGACGAGCGCGCTCCACACGCCGCCGCACGAGGCGACGTGCACCCCGTCGCGGGTGTTCTTGTGCAGGTCCGCCAGGTCCACGAAGAGGCTGTGCAGGAAGTACTCGAGCGCGAGGTCCTGGTAGCCGATCTCCGCCGCGACGATCGACTGCACGACGTTCGACAGGGTCGAGTCGCCGGTCGTGATCGGGTCGTAGTACTCGAAGTCCGCGAGCTTCTCCTCGCGCGTGAAGTGGTTCCCGAGCAGGAACAGCGCGAGCACGACGTCCGCCTGCTTGAGCACCTGGAACCGGTAGATCACGAGCGGGTGGTAGTGCAGGAGGAGCGGCTTCATCTCCTCCGGCGTGCTCGACAGGTCCCAGACCTCGCGCTCGAGGAAGTGCGCGTCCTGCGGATGGATGCCGAGCGCCTCGGAGTACGGGATCGCCATGGCCGCGGCGGCGCGCTCCCACTCGTCCAGCTCCTCCTCGCGGAGGTTCAGCCGGGCCACCATGCGGGTGTACGCCTCGGGACGCAGCTCGGCGAGCTCGCGCACGCTCCGCGCCGCGTAGATGAGGTTGAAGCGCGCCATGACGTTCGTGAACAGGTTGTCGTTCACGACGGTCGTGTACTCGTCGGGGCCCGTGACGCCGTGGATGTGGAACGTCTCGCCGCCGTTGCTGCGCCAGAAGCCGAGCGTGAACCACATCCGCGCCGTCTCGACCGCGATGTCGATCGCGCCGTTGGCGAGGAACGCGATGTCCGCGGTCGCGTGCATGAACTTCGCGAGCGCATACGTGATGTCCGCGTTGATGTGGTACTGCGCGGTGCCGGCCGCGTAGTAGGCGGACGCCTCCTCGCCGTTGATCGTGCGCCAGGGGAAGAGCGCGCCGTCCTCGTTCAGCATCCGGGCCCTCGCGCGGGCGCGCGGGAGCATCTCCTGGCGGGCCCGCAGCGCGTTCCGAGCCCAGAGCGGGCTCGTGTACGCGAGGAAGGGCAGCATGTAGACCTCGGTGTCCCAGAAGTAGTGGCCGCCGTAGCCGCTGCCGGTGACACCCTTCGCGGGGATGCCGAGGCCGTCGGCTCGCGCGGTCGCCTGCGCGAGCTGGAAGAGGTTCCAGCGCACGGCCTGGGCCACCTCGGGCTGCCCCGGGATGTCGACGTCCGAGCGCCACCAGTACGCGTCCAGCCACTCCCGCTGGCGCTTGTAGAGGGACGGGATCCCCTCGGTCGCCGCGCGATCGAGGGTCCGCTGGCAGCGGTCGATGAGCTCGCGGGTCGGGGTGGTCGGCGACGAGTGGTACGCCACGATCTTCGTGACCCGCACCGGCACTCCGCGCCGCGCCTGGACGCTGAACACGTTCTTCGCGAGGTCCGGCTGGATGGTGCTCTCCGAGCGCCACTCGTTCCGCGTCTCGATCACGTGGTCGGCGGCCACCGCGACGCGCATGCCCGAATTCGCGACCCGGTAGCTGAGGACGCTGCGGTCCCCGCGCTGCCAGTACTCGCCGGGCAGGAGCACCCGGTCGTTGATCCGCTCCGCTCGGCGGGGGTCGATCTCCTCGTGCTCCTCGCCGCCGTGGCCGTACTCGTCCTCGCCGTCCTGCCGGTTGATGAGCTGGCAGGAGATCGTCATCGGGGCGTCCGCGTCGAGCAGCTCCGCCTCGAGCGTCATGACCGCGAGGTGGCGCTCGGGGAAGGAGACCATCCGGCTCGTGACCACCCGCACCCGCTTGCCGGCGGGCGTCAGCCAGAGGAGTTCGCGGTGCAGGACGCCCGTGCGGAAGTCGAGGACGCGCTCGTAGGAGAGGAGATCCGCGTCGTCGAGCGCGAGCGGCTCATCGTCGACGTAGAGGCGCATGACCTTGCTGTCGGGCGCATTGACGATCGTCTGGCCCACCTCGGCGAACCCGTAGGCCTGCTCCGCGTGGCGGATCCTCCACGTCTCGTGCAGCCCGTTGAGGAACGTCCCGTGCTCGTGCGCGACGCGGCCCTCGGCGCTGTTGCCGCGCATCCCGAGGAAGCCGTTGCCGACCGCGAACAGCGTCTCGGACAGGGGCATCGCCTCGGGGTGGTAGACGACCTCGCGGAGGGCCCAGGGGTCCACCGGGAACCGGTCCCGATCGAGCGTCGGCCGTTTCGAGGTCGGCTTGTGGTCGCTCATGACTCCCCCTTCACGAGGACCCCCAGATCCTCGACCACGACGTCGGCGCCCGCGTCCTTGAGCGCCTTCTCCCCCACGCCGCGGTTCACGCCAATCACAAGGCCGAAGTTGCCGGCGCGGCCCGCCGCCACGCCGGAGATCGCGTCCTCTACCACGACGCTGGCGGCGGGATCGCTGCCGAGCGCGCGGGCCGCGTACACGAACATGTCGCCCGCGGGCTTGCCCGCCAGGTGCTCCCGGGTGGCGACCTCGCCGTCGACGACGACCGGGAAGAGGTCCCGGAGGTGTGCCCCGACCAGGACCCGCTCGGCGTTCTTCGAGCTCGAAACCACGGCCATCGGGGTCCCCTCGGCCCGGAGGCGGTCGAGCAGCGCGAGCGAGCCGGGGTAGGGCTCGACGCCCTCCTCGTCGAGGATGCGCGAGAAGACGTCGTTCTTGCGGTTGCCGATGCCGCAGACGGTGTCGGCGCTCGACGGGTCGTCGGGGGTGCCCCACGGGACGACGATGCCCCGCGACTCGAGCAGGCCCGCGACGCCGTCGTAGCGCTTCTTGCCGTCCAGGTACCGGAAGTAGTCGTCGTCCGTGTACGGCTCGGACACGCGCTTGGCGGTGAAGAGCTCCTCGAACATGGCCCGCCAGGCGTGCATGTGGAGGTCGGCCGTCGGCGTGAGCACGCCGTCGAGGTCGAAGAGGACGGCCTGATAGCCGTCGAGGCTCGGGAGGGAACTCAACGGGGGCTCCGAAGGTGGGCGCGGAATCGGGTGGGATCGGGTCAGCGGCTCCGGGGACGCTGGTCGAGGCGGGAAGGGCCGCTGGGGCGTCCCTGGCCGGGAGATCAGGCCGCGGCGATCAGCGGCGGGGCCAGGCAGAACGATACTCCGCCGCGGAGATTCGCCCGGTGAGGCGCCCCCGGGTTGACGCGGCCTGCGACGGCCAACTGCCCCCGGCGCAAGGGCCGGAGGTCCGCGTCCTCGCTCCGCCCCTCCCGCCCCCTTCCGCGGCTCCGCCACGCCCCCGTATTGCAGGGGCAGAACAGGAACGTTGCACCTGCGGGAACGATCCCACCCGTGCTGTCCGCCTCACTAGCGTCGCTGCCGTCCCTAACCCGACCGGCGATCGGCGCCGGCCTGCTTCCCGAGGAGTTCTTCCGTGTCTTCCGACTCGACCCTGTCATCCGCTCTCGCAGACGCGCTGCGCGCCGCCGGCGCCTCCACCGTCCTGCTTCCGGCCGACGCCGGCTTCCGCGAGGAGCTGCGTGTCTTCAACCTGCACACCCGGCACGATCCCGACGTCGTCGTCGCGGCCCGCTCGGCCGAGGACGTCGCCGCCGCGCTGCGGGTGGCGCAGGAGCGGGAGGTGCCCGTGACCGCTCTGGGCCTCGGCCACGGCGTCCTCGCCGACACCGAGGGCGGCATCGCGATCTCGACGCGCGGTCTCGCCTCCGTCCAGCTCGACCTCGATGACCGCGTGGTCCGCGTGGGCGCCGGCACGCCCTGGAAAGAGGTGGTCGAGACGGTGACCCCGCACGGACTCGCGGTCCTCTGCGGATCGAGCCCCGAGGTCGGGGTCGTCGGCTACGTCCTCGGCGGGGGCATGGGACCGATCGCCCGCAGCTACGGCTTCACCGCGGACCACATCCGCTCGATCGAGATCGTCACCCCCGCCGACGGGCTCGTCGTGGCCTCGGCCGACAGCAACCCCGAGCTGTTCTGGGCGCTCCGCGGCGGCGGGAAGCTCGGCTTCGGTGTCGTCACCGCGGTCACGCTGCACGCGTTCCCGATCGAGACGATCTACGGCGGCGGCCTCTTCTACGGGACCGAGGACGTGAAGGCGGTCCTCGACGCGTTCAGCTCCTGGTCCGCGGCCCTGCCGGTCACGGCGAGCGCCTCGATCGCGATCATGAACCTCCCGCCGCTGCCGGAGCTGCCGGAGCCCCTCCGCGGCCGGTACGTCGCCCACCTCCGCTTCGCCTCGGTGGACGACGCCGACGAGGCCGAGGAGGTCCTCGCCCCGATGCGCGCGGTCGCGACGCCCCTCATCGACGCCGTCGGTGTGCTTCCGTACTCGCAGATCGGTCTCATCCACAACGACCCGACGGAGCCGATGCCGGGCAACGAGGGCGGGATGCTGCTCACCTCGCTTCGCCAGGAGACGATCGACACCCTCTACTCGGTGTTCGGCCCGGGCGCCCAGCTGCCGCTCGTGGGGATCGAGATCCGCACGCTCGGCGGCCGGCTCGCGGAGCAGCCGCTCGAGCCGAACGCGGTCAGCGGCCGCGACGCGGCGTACAGCGTGTTCGTGCTGGGGGCTCCGGTTCCCGAGCTGCTCGACACGGCGGTCCCTCAGGCCATCGGCGCCGTCTTCGCGGCGCTCGAGCCGTGGCGCGCCGACGAGCTGCTGATTAATTTCGTGGGCCGCGCCAACGGCCCCGACGTCCTCGACCGCGTCTGGCGGCCCGAGGTCGTGGAGCGCCTGCACGCCCTCCGCCGGGCCGCGGACCCGAACGGCATCCTCGCCGGACCCCGCGCCGGCGTCCTCACCCGCTGAGGGGCGGGCGCCCCGGCTCGGGCGTCGCCGTGCGGCGCACCGCCCGAGCCGGGACGCGCTCACCTCCTTGCGCTCAGCAGGCAGGATCGCCGCGAACAGGCTCCGTGGCGGCGTGTCCTGCTGTTGAAGCCCGAACTGCCTGTTGAGCGCCAGGGGACCGCCTGTCGAGCGCGAGGGGAGGGAGGAGCCGGATCACTCAGACTCGCGGGCCTTGCGCGTCGCCCGGTTGTTGGCCTTCTGGATGGCGTCGACGAGCTCGTCCTTGGTCATCGACGAGCGCCCGGAGATGTCGAGCCGCTTCGCGACGTCGAGCAGGTGCTGCTTCGAGGCGTTGGCGTCGACGCCGCCCTGGGTCTCCCCCGGCGAGTCCGCGCCGCCTGCGGCCTTCCTGTCCGACGGTCCGCGCTCCTCCTTCTCCTCCCAGTGGTCGCCGACCTTCTCGTAGGAGTGCTTCAGCGAGGCGAACGCGGTCCGCCGCGCCCGCTCGCCCTCCCCGTAGGTCTCCTCGGCGGACTCGAGCGTCTTCTCGAAGATCTCCTGCGCATGCTTGGGCGACCGCTTCAGGGTCGACGGCAGGTCGTCCTCTCTGTCGGGCATTGCTCCTCCTCGCGGGATCCGGTTCAGTCCTGACCGGGATCGGTGATGACCCCGGTGGGCTCCTCGTCGTCGCGGACGGTGTGCCGGGATCCCAGTTCCTCGGCCAGCGCCCGGCCGGCCTCGATCGCCTCGTCCCTGCTGGAGAAGCTCGAGGAGCGCGCACTGTCGCCCTCCACGGAGTTCACCCACTGTCCGCGCTTGTTGATCGTCTCCACGTCGCCGTCCGCCACAGGAACCTCCTCGCGTCGCCTCCAGCCAACTCCGCCCGGACCAGGGACGGAACCCCTTGCGTGCTCCCTCGAACTGGGGGCGAAAACGGGGATAGCAGAAACATTGCAGTGCGCGCGGCGGTCCCCTCCCGGCACCGGAGCGTCAATAGCCTCGCTCCCGTGGCCGACGAGAGGCCGCCTCCGCCGACATTCAAGGAAGACACCCATGAGCAGCTCCGCCCCCGCCCCCGTCCAGACCACCCCCGCGGCCGTTCCCGGCAAGGGACTCGGCATCGCCGGCCTGGTCCTCGCGTTCCTCGTGCCGCTCGTCGGCCTGATCCTCAGCATCATCGCCAAGTCGCAGTCGAAGAAGGCCGGCTACCCGAACGGTCCCGCGACCGCCGGCATCTGGATCTCGATCGTCCTCATGGTGCTCGGCGCCATCCTGATCGGCATCTCGATCTGGCTCGGCGTCGCCGCCACGAACAACGTCGTCGCCATCTGCAACGAGCTGGGCGAGGGCGTCTGGGAGGTCGACGGCGTCACCTACACCTGCGGCTGACCGCTCCCGCACGACCCGGAAGGGCCCTCGGACACGCTCCGGGGGCCCTTCCGTTTTCCCGCGGACCCGGCGAGAGGGAAGGATGTCCTGTACGAGTCGAGGAGGAAGCGTGACGACGGTCAGCGCCGGGACGAACTGGGCAGGCAACTACGAGTACCGCGCGGCCACCGTGCACTCGCCGCGGAGCGTCGACGAGCTGCAGGAGGTGGTCCGCCGCTCGCCCGCGATCCGCGCGCTCGGCAGCCGGCACTCCTTCAACGACCTGGCCGACAGCCCCGGCGACCTCGTGTCGCTCGCGTCCATGCCGGCCGAGGTGACCGTCGACGAGCAGTTGCGGACGGTCCGGGTCAACGCGGGGGCGAGCTACGGCGCCGTCGCCGGTGAGCTCAACGAGGCGGGCTGGGCCCTCGGCAACCTCGCGTCCCTCCCCCACATCTCGATCGCGGGCGCGATCGCCACAGGCACCCACGGCTCCGGCCTCCGCAACGGCTCGCTCGCGGAGGCCGTCACGGCGGTCGAGCTCGTGGACGGGACCGGCGAGCTGCGCCGCTTTGCCCGCGACGCCGACGACGACTTCCCGGGAACCGTGGTCGCGCTCGGCGCCCTCGGCGTGCTGACCGCGGTGGAGCTGCGCGTGGAGCCGACCTACGAGGTGGCGCAGCACGTGTTCGACGGCCTGCCGCTGGCGGCCGCCCTCGAGAGCTTCCCCGAGGTGATGGGCGCCGCGTACAGCGTCAGCCTGTTCACCTCCTGGCGGGAGCCGCTGATCGACCAGGTCTGGGTGAAGCGCCGCACCGGCGAGCCTGAGCCGGGCGGCGACTTCTTCGGTGCGACGCCCGCACCGGTCGACCGGCACCCGATCGCCAGCATGCCGTCGCTCAACGCGACGCCGCAGCTCGGCGTCCCCGGCCCCTGGCTGGACCGGCTCCCGCACTTCAAGCTCGCGTTCACCCCGAGCGCCGGTGAGGAGCTCCAGTCGGAGTACCTGCTGCCGTTCGAGCACGGCGTCGAGGCGCTGCAGGCGGTCGCATCGATCGCCGACCGGATCGCGCCCCTCCTCCAGATCTCCGAGATCCGATCGGTGCGCGGCGACGACCTCTGGCTGAGCCCCGCGTACGGTGCCGACGCGGTCGCGCTGCACTTCACGTGGGTGCAGGACCAGCCCGCGGTGACCGCGCTCCTGCCCGAGCTGGAGCGGGCGCTCGCGCCGTTCTCCGCCCGTCCCCACTGGGGCAAGCTCTTCGAGCTCGGGGCCGGACAGATCTCGGGCCTCTACCCGAGGATCGGCGACTTCACCCGCATCGCGGGCTCGCTCGACCCCGACCTCAAGTTCCGGAACGCGTACCTCGACCGCGTGATCTTCGGATAGCCGGAAGGTCCGGCTCGGACGGCGGGCGGCCCGCGGTCCGAGCCGGACCGGCCGCGTCACTGGGCGGTGTAGCCGCCGTCCACGAGGTAGTACGCGCCCGTGATGAAGCTCGCCGCGTCGCTCACGAGGAACGCCGTGAGGTGCGCGACCTCCGCCGGCTCGCCGAGCCGGCCCAGCGCGTGCTTGCCCTGGAGGAACTCGAGCGCCTCGGGGCTGAGGCTGCTCTCCACGAGCGGGGTGCGGATGAAGCCCGGTCCGACGGAGTTGACGCGGACCTTCTGCGCCGCGTACTCCAGCGCGGCGTTCTTCGTCAGTCCGACCACGCCGTGCTTCGCGGCGACATAGGCGCTCGAGTTCGCGAAGCCCACGCTTCCGAGGATGGACGCCATGTTGACGATGGCTCCGCCGCCGTTCTCGGCCATCACCGGCAGCTGCGCCTTCATGCCGAACATGACCGCGTCGAGGTTGATGTCGAGGACCTTCCGCCAGCCGTCGAGCGGATACTCGCCGAGCTGGGCGATCGGTCCGCCGATCCCGGCGTTGTTCACCGCGATCTTGAGCGGCGCGAGCCGGCCCGCCGCCTCGACGGCCCTCACCGACCACTCGGGGTCCGCGACGTCCCCGTCCAACCCCTCGGCTGTCCCGCCGGCCGAGCGGATCTCCTCGACCACCTCTCCGACGGCGTCCTGCTTGAGGTCCGTGACCAGCACCGACGCCCCGCTCTGCGCGAGCAGGACGGCGATCGCCCGGCCGATGCCGGAGCCCGCTCCCGTCACGATCGCCGATCGATCCGCTACGTCGTACGTCGCCATGTGCATCTCCTCTGCGTGCTGCGGGGTCCGTCCCCGCCGCCCTGTCGACGCTAGGTCCGCCCCAGGGGAGCCCGCCAGCCCTCGCACCGCCCGCGCACACGGCCGCGCTCACGGCGAGGCCGCCTCGGCTCCCCTCCGGGCTCTCTTCCCCTTCTCCGCAGGACACCGGCTCTTTTCCGCGCGACACCGGCCCCGGCTGCGGGATTGAACGGGCCCTCACTTCTATCCTCGGAACCATGCCTTCCGACCCGCTCTCCGCTGCCGAGTTCGGCGGGGCGGGCCGTGCACCCCGCAGCTTCGATGCGGCGATGATCGCAGCGGTGCGGCGGGCCGAGGAGCCGCCGGCCGAGGAGCCGCCGGCCGAGCAGGAGGCGACGGTCACCGGGCCGCAGTACTGGGCGAGGGCCCGGGTGCCGCGACCGCCGACGACGCGCTCGAGGACGGGGATCACGGTCAGCCCCTACATCCCTGCTCCCGAGGAGCAGATCGGCTCCCCCGAGATCCTGCGCAGCCTTCGCCTGGCGGCCCCCGGCCTGATCCGCACCGCCAACGAGATCCTCGACGTCGAGGGGCCCATGCCCCTGCAGCGCCTCATCACGCTGACCGCCCGCCGGTTCGGCATCCCGCGACTCGACCCGCAGCGGCGCTACCACATGGCGCGCGTCGTCGGCCCGCAGTTCCGCGTGCTGGACGACTTCGCGTGGCCGAACGGCGTCAAGCCCGCGACCTGGCGCGGCGCCCGCCGGGTCGGCGACCCCAACGACCGGCGCATCGTCGACATCAGCCGCGAGGAGCTGCAGAACGCCATGGAGTTCGTCCTCGGCGACGTCGCCGAGCTGATCCGGGGCGAACTCGTGACGCAGGCGGCCGCGCTGCTCGGCTATCCCCGGATCCCGGTGCCCGCGCGCCCGTGGGTCGACGAGGCGCTCGACGCCGGCATCGCGTCGGGCCGCTTTCTCCTGAGCGACGGCGCGGTCCGACTGGCCTGACGATTCGGCGCCGTGTTCGCCGGCGCACCGAGCCGCGCGGGGACGGTCCCTGAGATCGGACCAAGCGGTGCGGGGACCCGCGCCGAATCCGCTGCATGTCGATCATCACGGCAGCAGAGGTCACCCCTCGGGATGCGCTCGTTCTGCCGGCCCCGGCCCTGGCGCCTTCGGGATGCACAGGGTCTCCACCGCCCCGGATGCCGCCTCCCGGAGGCGGCGCCAGCGGCCGGCCGGCGGACAGGGGCGGGATGAGCGGGATCTGTCGCGCCCGCGCGGACAGTACCGCCGTCCGCTGACGCGGCAGCACCTGAGTCCGACCGACCTGCATCTGAACGTGCACTCACACCAAGGAGAACGACCAATGCGCACAGCACTCCCCCTCGCCGGCATCGGACTGGCGACCGTGATCGCTCTGAGCGGCTGCTCGATGAGCACGTCGACGGAGCCCGCGGCCACCGCCGAGGCCGCCCAGACGCCGATGGCCGAGGAGATGCACACCGACACCGTCAACAGCGACGGTGCCGGCCTCCGAGCCGCTCTGACCGCGCTGCTCGCCGACCACGTGTACCTGGCGGGCGCCGCGATCAACCAGGCGCTGACCGACGGCGGAGACCTGACGGCGCCGAAGACGGCAGCCGCGGTCGCAGCGCTCGACGAGAACTCCGTGGACATCGCCACGGCGGTGGGCAGCATCTACCCCGACGCCGAGGAGCCCTTCCTCGAGTCCTGGCGGTCGCACATCCCCTTGTTCGTCGAGTACACGCTCGGCAAGGCGACGGGAGACCAGGCGAGGACCGATGCCGCGACCAGCGGCCTCGGCGCCTACGCCGTCTCGTTCGGCGAGCTCATGCACTCGGTCGCTCCCGAGCTGTCCGCGGAGGCCGTGCAGGGCGAGCTCGAGATGCACGCGACCAGCCTCATCGCGGCGATCGACGCCAACATCGCGGGGGACCCGGCCTACTACGACCTGCTCAAGGCGGCCGCCTCGCACATGCCGATGACGGCGCAGGCCCTCGCGAGCGGCATCGCGGAGAACCAGGACATCCACTAGCCGGGCGGACGGGCGCTCCCACCCGGCGCCCGTCCCCCTCCTCTCTCCCGACGTCCCCTACCCGGAGCCCCTCCATGTGCCAGACCGCGATCTTCCCGGGCCGAACCGTCGCGCCCCCGCGCCGAGCGGCGGCCTGACGTGCTCGGCCGCTCCCGCGAGACGAGGACACCCGACGCCATCGCCGCCTCCCCGGCCGACGCGCTCCTCGCGCGTGTCGCCGAGGGCGACCGGCAGGCGTTCGCCGAGTTCTACGACCTGGTGGCCTCGCGCGTCCTGGGGCTCGTCATCCGCGTCCTCCGCGATCGCGCCCAGTCCGAGGAGGTCGTCCAGGAGGTGTTCCTCGAGGTGTGGCAGACGGCACCCCGCTACGACCCGTCCCGCGGCACGGCACTCACGTGGATCCTGACGATGGCGCATCGGCGGGCGATCGACCGGATCCGCTCCGCGCAGAGCGCACGCGACCGGGAGACCCGCGAGGGGATCCGCGACTTCCGCATCGAGTACGACAGCGTGTCCGAAGCCGCGGAGCTGCGGGTCGAGCACGAGCGCGTGCGACGCGCCATGGAGCGGCTCACGCCGCTGCAGAGGGAGGCGGTCTCCCTCGCCTACTACGGCGGCTACAGCTCGGGCGAGGTCGCCGAGATGCTGCACATCCCCGTCGGCACCGTGAAGACGCGGCTGCGGGATGGACTCATCCGCCTGCGCGACGAACTGGGGGTGACCCGATGATGTCCCGAGAGCAGCTGCACCACCTGAGCGGGGCGTACGTCCTGAACGCGCTCGACGAGGACGAGCGCCGGGCGTTCGAGGGATGCCTCGCAAAGTGGGAGGACATGCGCAGCGAGGTGACCGAGCTCGCCGACACCGCCGCCGCCCTCGGGCTCGCCGTTCCGCCGCTCGCGCCCGATCCCGCCGTTCGCGAGCAGCTCCTCGCCCGGGTGACAGAGACGCCGCAGCAGCCGCGCGTGCGGACCCGCGACGTGGCGCCGCGGAGACGCGCGCTCCGCCTCGCCCAGCGCGCCGGAGCGGGACCCGCGCGCGGCACGCCGATCCTGTGGGTGTCGGCCGCGCTCGCGACCGTGCTTCTCGTCCTGGCCGTCGTCACGTCGGTCGTGCCGTCGCCCCGGGACACCGGGGTGACCCTCGCGCAACTCGAGAGCGCCGGCGACGCCCGGCGGGTGCCGGTGCCCCTCGCAGGAGGCGAGGGGGTGGAGCTCCTGTGGTCGGATCAGCTCGAGACGTCCGCCCTGATTTGGGAGTCGCTCCCTCCGCTCGACGAGGGCACCGTCTACGAGCTCTGGTATCTCGACGAGTCGGCGCGGCCCGCCGGTCTGGTGGACGAGGGGACGCCCGGGTCGAAGGTCCTGGAGGGCCGGTTGCGCCCCGGCGATCTGGTCGGCATCACCGTGGAGCCGGCCGGCGGGTCGGAGCAGCCGACCTCCGCTCCCCTGGTGGTGATCGAGCGCGCCTGACCGCGGCCCGGGGTGCGGTTTCCGTGCTCTCGCGGCCCGAGAAGCAATGGTCCGGTCCGCCCCTGCACGCGAATCGCGCGGAAAGCGGATGCCGCCTCCAGCCGACACACGGAGAGCGTCCAGATTCGTCCTATGCTGGGAGCCCACCCTTTGGACCCGGCGGAGCATGACGATGTGCGGACGGACGAAGCACCCGTGAGAGTGCTCTACGTCGTCCTCCTGGTCCTCGCGGCCATCGCCCTGCTCGCGCTCGGAACCGCCGGTGCGATCGCGGCCGGCCTCGAGCCGGACGGGCTCTCGTTCTTCCTCGTCGCGGTCGCGCTGATCCTGCTCGCCCTTCCGCCTCTCGTGCTCGGCGCCTTCCTGCAGTCCTGGCCGGTCGAACCCTGGCGCGGCACCGGTCGCAAGGACCTCGCGCGGATGCTGTCCGCGACGGTCGTCGTGCAGCTCGTGGGGGCGGGCCTGCTGCTCCTCCTCGCGGTCGACGATCGCGTCCCGCTGTGGCAGCCGGTCGCCTTCCTGGCGGCCGTGGCGGTCGTGAGCGCGGTGAACGTCCCCGCTGCCGTCGCCGTCCGGCGTCACGACGCCCTCAGGCCGCCCCCTCCGCCCGCGGAGTGGAGCAGGGACGTCATGCTCCGCAAGACCCGCACGGTCCAGCTGTGGGCCTTCGGCACGCTGCTCGTCGCCGGGGCCGGCGTCCTCGCGATCGCCGCGGCGGGCGGCCTGCAGAGTCTCCGTCAACTCTGGGTCCTCGTCGCCCTCGCCGTGTCCCTCGCATGCATCGCCGGGAGTGCGGCGTGCCTGATCGCGGCGTGGCCGCTCGCCCGCCGGCTGCGCGAGGAGCGGGAGGACGCGGACGGGCGGGCGGTCGTGAGGAGCATCCGACAGGGCCGCGTCGACCCGCTTCTGTCCGGTCGCGAGGACCGGGTGGTCGGCTGTGCGCGGGTCCTCGCCAGCTACGTGCCCTTCCAGATCGCGCAGCTCACGCTGCTCTACGCCGGCCTGCTGCTCGCGCAGCTGCCCTCCACCGTCTTCGCCGAGGACCGTCCGGACCTGCTGTCCACGGTCGTCCTCGCCGTCCTGATCGTCACCTACGCCCTCTTCCTGCCGCTGTCCCTGCGGCTGTGGAGAGGGGCCCGCAGGTACGCGGCCGTGCACGAGGACGTGCTCGCGCCGAACTGACGACGGAAGGAGGCGCAACGGTGCGCACGCTCTACCTCTCGGGACTCGTGATCCTGGACCTCGCCGTGCTCGCGCTCGGCGCGGCGGTCCTCGCGACCATGGACCTGGACAAGGCCGGCACCCTCGGGGTTCTCGCGTCCGTCCCGATCGTGCTCCTCGTCCTGTCCGACTTCCCCGTCGCCCACATCTCCCTCCTCGGAGCGCGGGACTCCGCCACGGCGGCGAGCGTCGACCGCCGGACCACCGTCCTGCTCGCCACCGGCCTGACCGCCGCCGGTGCCGTCCCGCTGCTCCTCATCACGGCGGCCGTCGACGGTCCCCTGGCCCTCGCCGGTGCCTGCGCCATGCTCGCCGGTCTCGCCCTCGTGTACGCCTTCGTGGTGGGCGACCGGGTCGCGGCGCGACTCCGGTCCCGCGGTGCGTACCGTCCCGCGGGCGCGACCCTCGTCCGCCGGCGTTCGCCGCGGCGCTCGCCGGGCGGCGTGCCGCTGCGCGGACCCGCCCGGCCCTCGCTCTCCGCCCTCGACCTCCGGCAGCCGCCCCGCCGCTGACTCCCGCAAGCCCGCGCGCCGCGCCCTGAGGAGCGGGGACAATCGAGCCATGAGCGCCGCGACGTCCCACCTCTTCGTGGTGCGCGGCAACATCGCGCACCTGGCCTGCGACGCCTGGCTGCTGCCGACCGACGCCAGGGCGCGGATCACGGAGGCCTGGCGCACCGTGCTGCCGGACCTGCGGGAGCGGCTCGACCGGTCCGAGCTCGACGATCTCACCGGCGGGCGCTCCCTCGTCGCCGAGCTGGCCGGGGACGAGGAGCGGCCCGCGCCGGTGCTCACCGCGGGACCGCTCGAGGCGCTCCGCTCTCCCGACGAGCTCCGGCCGGCCGTCCGCGCCTTCCTCGAGCTCGGCGCCCGGATCGCCGAGCGCAAGCGGGCCAAGGACCTCGGGACCGCTCGCTTCCGTCCGGTCCCGCTCCTGGCCATGCCGTTCTTCGGCTCCCGCGGCGGCGGAGGGCGGCTGGCGCAGGGCTCGCTGCTCACGACCCTGCTCGACGAGGCGACCGGGACCGCGGCGCGGCTCGGGGTCGACGTCGTCCTCGTCCTCTCGGACGAACCCGCCTACGCCCTCGCGCAGCAGCTGCGGCGGAGCCGGCCCGGGTCCTGGAGCTGCCTCGCGCCGGGCCTCCTCGACGAGGCGGAGCGCCTCGCGGCCGAGGCCCGCGCCGGACGGCTCGTGCCGTTCATGGGCGCGGGCGTCAGCGTGACCGGAGGGGCGCCGAACTGGCCGGGGCTCATCGAGCGCCTCGCCGACGCGGTGGCCCTGAGCGACGCCGAGCGGGAGAGCCTCCTCAACGGACGGCGGGACGCGCGGGACCAGGCGGCGTTCCTCCGCGCCGCGTTCCTGCGCTCCCCCGTGACCGACGACCCGGACGGCGGCTTCGCCTCGGCGATCATCGACATCGTCGACGTGCGCCGGTACGGACTCGCGCCCGCCCTGCTCGCCTCCCTGAGGGCCGAGCAGGCGATCACCCTCAACTACGACCAGCTCTTCGAGCGCGCCGCCGAGGACGCGGGACTGCCGCGCTCGGTCCTTCCCGGCGACGGCAGGCCCAGCGCCCGGTGGCTCCTCAAGCTGCACGGGACGGTGACGGACCGCGACAGCATCGTGCTGACGAGGGACGACTACATCGGCTTCCATGCCGAGCGGGCGGCCTACAGCGCTCTCGTGGCGGCGTCCATGATGACCCGGCACCTGCTGTTCGTCGGGTTCGGGCTGGCGGACGACCACTTCCACGAGATCGTGCACGACGTCCGCCGCGCGGCCGGGGCACCGGGCGTCATGACCATCGGGACCGTCCTCACGCTGCGGGACGATCCGCTCGAGATGACGATCTGGCGCGAGGACCTGGCGTTCGTGCGGACCGAGACCGAGGGCGAGGATCGGCCCGGCTCGTCGTCACGGGCGCTCGAGGTGTTCCTCGACGCGATGATGGCGCTCGCGACGGACCGGCATCCCTACCTGCTGGCCGAGGGCTTCGAGGACGGCCTCGACGAGGACGAGCTGGTGCTGCGCGAGGAGCTGATCGGCCTCGGGCGGCGCATCGAGGACCGGGCGCGCAGGACGTCGTCGTGGATCCACGTCGAGCGGACCCTCCGCGACCTCGGGTTCGGGCACGGCGCCGACTAGTAGAGGAAGATCTGCAGCCAGTCCCTGTGGTGGGCGTGGACCAGGACGAGGAACACGATCGCGTCGAACAGCAGGTGGATCGTGACGACGTACGGGAGCGACCGGGTCTTCGTGAACACGTAGGCCTGCACCATGGTGAACGGGATCGTGAGGAACGGCCCCCACTCCCGGTAGCCGAGCTCCCACAGGAACGAGACGAAGATGATCGCCTGCACCGGGATCGCCTGCCAGTCGGGCAGGTGCCGGCGCAGCAGCGTGAACACCGTGCAGATGAAGAACAGCTCGTCCCAGATGCCCACCACGTTCACCCCGACGAAGAGGCGCGCGATCTCGTCCGGCGCCGCGATCGGCGGCCAGTTCTGGTAGGCGCCCGACCGGATGAAGTAGGTCGGCAGGATCAGCCAGGCGAGCAGCACCGCGATGACCAGCCAGGCCTTCTCCAGGCGGGTCCACGGCTTCCCGCGGCGGCGGGGGAAGCGGATCGTGTGGTGCCGGTACACGTACCGGTCGATCAGGTACGGCACGAGGACGGAGAGGGTCAGGACCGTGCCGAACAGCAGCATGTTGAGGTAGTCGAGGTTCGCCTCGACCGAGATGCTGCCCACGATCCCGAGGCCGATGGCGATGAGCAGCAGGTCCCCCGCGAGCTGGCGGCCCACGAGCAGCCCGGCCGCGACGCCCGCGGCGAGCAGCAGGTAGCCCACCAGGTCCTGGTGCATCCCGAACATGAGCACGGCGCCGGAGGCGACCACGAGCGACGGCAGGAGCGCCCACGGGTTCCGCTCCACCGGTTCGGACGCCGCCGGCGGCGCGGTGACCGGCGGTGCGGTGACCGGCTCTGCTGCGGGACCCGACGACGAGGAGCTCATGGGTCCAGTGTCGCGTGTGCGGCGGCCCTTCGCAGGACGACGCGTTCCCGTCGCGTCGCCCGACGCGGCGGACTACGTCAACGCGGAAGCGATGTCGCGGACCACGGACTCCAGGATGCGGGCGTTGAAGTCGACGCCGAGCTGGTTCGGCACGGTGACGAGCACCGTGTCGGCGTCGCGCACCGCCGCATCCTGTGCGAGCTCCTCCGCGATCCGGTCGGGCTCGCCGATGTAGCTGCGGCCGAAGCGGGCGATGCCGCCGTCGAGCCGGCCGACCTGGTCCTTGGCGTCGGCCTGGGCCCGCAGCCCGAAGTAGTGGCGGGTCTCGTCGTCGATGAGCGGCAGGATGCTGCGGCTGACGGACACCCGGGGCTGCCGTTCCCAGCCGGCCGTGGACCACGCGTCGCGGAACATGCGGATCTGCTCGGCCTGCAGCTCGTCGAACGGCACGCCGGTGTCCTCCGTGAGAAGCGTCGAGCTCATCAGGTTGAGGCCCTGCTCGGCGGTCCACACCGCGGTCGCGCGGGTGCCGGCACCCCACCAGATGCGCTCGCGCAGGCCCGGCGATTGGGGCTGGATCGCGAGCAGGCCCGTCTGACCGGTCATCTCGGGGTTCGCGTGAGCGACGCCCGCGCCCTCGATCGCGGCGAGGAACAGGGCCGCGTGCTCGCGGGCCATCTCGCCGTCGGTGCTTCCCTCGGCGGGGACGTAGCCGAACGCCTCGTAGCCGCGCAGCGCCGTCTCGGGCGATCCCCTGCTGATGCCGAGCTGCAGGCGCCCGCCGCTCAGCAGGTCCGTGGCCGCCGCCTCCTCCGCGAGGTAGAGCGGATTCTCGTAGCGCAGGTCGATCACACCCGTTCCCAGCTCGATCGTCGAGGTGCGGGCGGCCATCGCGGCCAGCAGCGGGAACGGCGATGCGAGCTGCGGCGCGAAGTGATGGACCCTGACGAAGGCGCCGGAGACGCCGACCTCCTCGGCCGCGACGGCGAGCTCGACCGTCTGCTGCAGCGCGTCCGCCGCCGTCCGCACCAGCGATCCGCGGACCGGCTGCCAGTGTCCGAACGAGAGGAATCCGATGCGCTTGCTCACGCTCGGGTCAGCGCGGCCCGGGCGAGCGCTATTCCCCTGCTACGCCTGGGGGCCGTTGAGAGCGCCCAGGAGCTGCGGCTTGGTCATGGAGGAGTAGCCCCGGACCCCGCGCTCCTTCGCGAGCGCCCGCAGCTGCGCGACGGTCCACGAGGCGTCGGGACCGCCGTCGGGGGCGGCGGGAGCGATGAAGGGCGATGTGCCGGTGGCACGCGGGGCCGGCGCGGCCTTCGCGGGCTTGGACTGGGCGGCCTTCGGCGCCTTCACGACCTCGGCGGCCTCCGCACTCGCGACCTCGAGCGGCTCCGATACGGGCTCGTGCTCGGCGGACTCCTGTCGACCGGCGAGCGGCCGCTGCCCCGCGGCCTCCCCGGGCTCCGCATCGCGGGCCGGCCCACCGGCGTCCGGGAGGGCATCCTCCTCGGACTCGACGACCTCGTCGGCGGGAGTGGCGTCGAGAACGGCGTAGTCCGGGACCTCGGGTGCCGATACGCGAGCGTCGGGTGCCGTCGTCTCGTCCGCCGGCGCTTCGTCGACGGAGGTCTGCAGCTCGGCGGGTTCCGGCGTGGGCTGCGGGTGTCCGCCGCGGGCACCGGCCACCCTCCTCCACGCGCCCTTCAGCGACGCGAGCACGCCGCGCACCTGACCCCTGTCCTGCGTCTGCCCCGCCACGATTCCCCTTCCGAAGTCCAGCCCGATTGTGCCTTTGGAAGCATTCTCTCAGCGGAATGGAAGTGGGGATGTCGCAGGGAACGCCCCAGCGGCTCAGCCGGCGAGCGGGGTGCCGTTCGAGTCGTACTCGAGGGGGTCCCACTGGCGCAGCGGCGACGGCGACGCGACGCCCTGGGTCACGAACGGGTCCCGGCTGAGGAAGTCCTCGGCGGCCTCCTGCGAGCGGAAGACGCACATCGAGCCCTCGGCCAGCGGATCGCCGAACGTCCCGATCATCGCGATCCCGCCGCCCTCGGCGAACTCGTCGACGAACGCGCTGTGCAGCGGGTAGACCTCGGGGATCCGAGAAGGGTCGGCGACGGTGTAGAAGCAGACGTAGTACATGGTCGGACACTAGCGGCGGCCCCCGTCACGAGGGAGTGCGAGTCGCGCTTCCGCCTGCCACGGACCCGGGCCAGAATGGCGCGATGCAGCCGGCGACCTGGGAGGAGCGCATCGCGGCGGCGTGGGAGGAGTTCGACCGCCTCTCGCCGGAGGAGTTCCTGGCCCGGATGGCGGACCTCGCCGAGGAGGGGCCCGAGGCGGACGGACTCTACGAGCGGGCGTCGGCCCTCGACGCGCTGGGGGACGAGCTCTCCGCCGTGGGGCTCTACCAGCGCGCTCTCGCGCTCGGTCTCGGGCCCGAGCGGCGGCGGCAGGCGGTGATCCAGCTCGCGAGCTCCCTGCGTAGCGTCGGTCGCGCGGGCGAGGCCGTCGAGCTCCTCGAGGCCGAGCTCCGCCGCGCGGAGGACCAGCTGACCGACGAGGTGCGCGCGTTCCTCGGCCTCGCGCTGAGCAGCGCCGGACGCCCGCGGGAGGGGCTCGCTGTCGTCCTCGAGGCGCTGGCGCCGCACCTCGGCCGCTACACCCGATCGCTCACGGCGTACGCGGCCGAGCTGCGGGAGGGCGCTGTCGGCGGCCGCCTGTAGCCTCCCGGTACACCGAAGGAGAGGAGGCGAGCCGGATGTTCGTCCGTGACGGAGTGGTGCACCACAGCGCCAGCGATCTCACCGCGGCGGTGAAGTGCGAGTGGGCCCTGATGCGCCTCCTCGACGCGAAGCTCGGCCGCATCCCCGCCGTCGAGGAGCCCGAGGACTACATGCAGCAGCGTGCCGCGGAGCTCGGCGGCGAGCACGAGGCGCGGGCCCTCGCCGCCTTCGCGGCCCGCTTCGGGGTGCACACCCCCGGCATGCCCGGCGGCGTGGCGGAGATCGCCCGGCCGGAGCCGTCGACGGACGCTCCGGCCCTTCGAGCCGCCATGGACGCCACGGTGACGGCGCTCCGCGACGGTGCGGATGTCGTCTTCCAGGGCACGTTCTACGACGGCCGGTTCGTCGGGTTCGCCGACTTCCTCGTCCGCACCGGGACGCCCGACGGTCCCGTCTACGAGGTCTACGACACCAAGCTGGCGCGCCGGGCCAAGATCTCCGCGCTCCTCCAGCTCGCGGCCTACGCCCTCCAGCTCGAGGCGCTCGACATCCCGGTCGGGGAGCGGGTGCACCTCCTGCTGGGCGATGGCAGCACCTCGACGCACCGGCTGACGGACATCCTTCCCGTCTACCGAGAGCGGATCGCCCGGCTCCTCGACATGATCGGCGCGCGGCTGGCGGCGAACGGCCCGCTGCCGTGGGGCGCTCCCGGCTACACCGCCTGCGGCCGGTGCGCCGCGTGCTCAGAGCAGGTCGAGGCGACCCGCGACGTTCTCCTGGTCGCGCGTCTCACGTCCGGGCAGCGGATGCACCTCGCGGAGCACGGCATCCGCACGATCGACCAGCTCGCGGCGAGCACCGGCGAGGTGGACGGGGTGGGAGCGGCGACCCTCGAGAAGCTGCGCGACCAGGCGCGGATGCAGCTGTCCGCCCCGGAGCAGGGGCCGGAAGGTCCTCCCCTGGTCCGGTACCGCGTCCACGACACCGCGGGTCTGGCCGCGCTTCCGGCCCCGGATGCCGGCGACATCTTCTTCGACTTCGAGGGCGACCCCCTCTGGAACGACGGCGACGCGCGCTTCTGGGGCCTGGAGTACCTCTTCGGAGTCATCGACCACGACGGCGGGCGCGAGCACTTCCGCCCCTTCTGGGCGCACGACCGCGCGCAGGAGAAGCAGGCGCTCCTGGACTTCCTCGCCTTCGTCACGGAGCGGCGCCGGCGCCACCCCGGCATGCACATCTACCACTACGCGGACTACGAGCGCAGCCACCTGCAGCAGCTCTGCGCCCGGCACGGTGTCGGGGAGGCGATGCTCGACGAGCTGCTCCGCGAGCACGTGTTCGTCGACCTCTATCCGATCGTCATGCACAGCATCCGGATTTCGGAGCGCTCGTACAGCCTCAAGAAGCTCGAGCCGCTGTACATGGGCGAGGAGCTCCGCCGGAGCGACGTGACGAACGCGGCGGACTCGATCGTCGCGTACGTGGAGTACGCGGCCCTGCGGGATGCGGGGCGGGAGAGCGAGGCCGCCGCGCAGCTGGCGGAGATCGAGGAGTACAACCGCTACGACTGCGTGTCGACGCTGCGCCTGCGCGACTGGCTCCTCGAACGTGCGGACGAGGCGGGGGTCCCCCGGCGCCGGCAGGTCCAGCTCGAGGAGCCGCGCGACTCCCGCCTGGCGCGCGACGAGGACCGGGTCCGCGACCGGCTCCTGGCCGCGATCGAGGGCATCCCGGCCGTCGACCGCACGCCCGACCAGCAGGCGATCGCTCTCGCCGCCGCGGCGATCGAGTACCACCGGCGCGAGGACAAGACCTACTGGTGGGAGCACTTCAACCGGGCCATCACGCCGATCGAGGAGTGGGCCGACCAGCGCGACGTCCTCGTCGTCGAGGAGGCCGAGGTCGTCTCGGAGTGGGAGCTGCGCGGGAAGAAGCGCTCGGAGAGCCGCATCCTCCGCATCCGCGGCCGGCTCGCGCCGGCCAGCCGGCTTGGCGTGGGAGATCAGCCGCACATCATGTACGACGGCCCTGTCCCGCCGTGCTGCCGTGACGTCCCTGAAGGCCAGCGCGGCGAGCACGACGGCACGGAGGTCCTGTCGGTCACCGAGACCCCGGGCGGCACCGAGGTCGTGCTCGAGGAGACCGCCGGAGAGGGCGTCGACCTCTGGATGGCGCTCCCGGTCGCCCTGACGCCCGCCCGGCCGATCTTCACCGGACCGCAGCGCGCGGCGATCCTCGAGTGGGGCCAGCAGGTGGCGGACGAGCTGCCGCTGCTCGGCGATGTCGCGGCCCTCGACCTCCTGCGCCGGAGGCCGCCGCGGCTCCGCGCCGGGGGGCAGCTGCCGCCCGTCCAGGAGGGCGACACGACCGCGGCGATCGTCGCCGCCCTGCGGGCGCTCGACAGGTCCTACCTCGCCGTGCAGGGGCCGCCCGGCTCCGGCAAGACCTTCGTCGGCGCATCGGTCGTCGCGCGGCTGGTCGAGCAGGGCTGGCGGGTGGGCGTCGTCGCCCAGTCGCACGAGGTGGTCGAGAACCTCCTCCGCCGAGTCGTCGACCTCGGGGTGGAGCCCGCGAAGGTGGGCAAGAGGGCTCCGAAGCACGGATACGAGAGCCCTCCCGAGTGGACAGTGCTCGGCGACACGAAGCAGGTCATGAACTTCGTGCTCGGGGGGAAGAGCAGCGGATTCGTCCTCGGCGGCACCGCCTGGGACTTCGCCAACCCCTCGAAGGTCCCCCGGAACATGCTCGATCTCCTCGTCATCGACGAGGCGGGGCAGTTCTCGCTCGCCAACACCATCTCGGTGTCCATGAGTGCCCGGAACCTGCTGCTGCTCGGCGACCCGCAGCAGCTGCCCCAGGTGAGCCAGGGCCTGCACCCGGAGCCGGTCGACGCCTCCGCACTCGGGTGGCTCTCCGACGGCCACGACGTGCTCCCGGCCGGCCTCGGCTACTTCCTGGACCAGAGCTGGCGCATGCATCCGGCGCTCTGCGCCGCGGTGTCGGACCTGTCCTACGAGGGTCGCCTCACCTCCCGCCTGCCGGAGACGACGGACCGTCGCCTGGACGGCGTGGAGCCCGGGCTGCACCCGATCCCGGTGGCCGCGGAGGGCAACTCCCTCGAGTCCCCCCAGGAGGCCGACCGGGTGGTCGAGCTGGTCCGCGCCTCCGTGGGCCTTCCCTGGACGGATCCGTCCGTGGGGCGGGAGGCCGATCCCCTCCGGCCGTCGGACGTCATCGTGGTGGCGCCCTACAACGCGCAGGTCGAGCTCCTCCGGCGACGGCTGGACGAGGCCGGCTTCCGAGAGACGCCGGTCGGGACCGTGGACAAGTTCCAGGGCCAGGAGGCTCCCGTCGCGATCGTCTCCCTCACCGCTTCCAGTGCCGACGACGTGCCCCGCGGCATCGCCTTCCTGCTGCTCCGGAACCGGCTGAACGTGGCGGTGTCGCGCGCGAAGTGGGCGGCTTACCTCGTGCACTCCCCCGCCCTCGCCGACTACCTCCCGGCGACGCCGGAGGCGCTGTCGGAGCTCGCCGGATTCCTCCGGCTCACCCGTTCGGCGCCCGCCCTCGAGCCCGCGGGCTGAGGTCAGGGCGCGGTCGCGAGCAGGTCGTCCACCCGGAGCTGGAGCGGAGCGTTCGTGGTGCCGCCCGACAGGTAGACGACCAGACCGACCCCTCCGGCCGTCTGCAGCGCCGCGGTGCTGTCGGCGGCACTCCTCTGCCAGCCCGTCGGCTCCGGCTGCCCTGATGGCCATGCCCGAGCCTGGATCGTCGACGGATCCGTGCCGGTCACGCGGATGCGCACGGAGATCTCGGAACCCGCCGCATAGGTCCCCGGCACGACGACGGCGGGCTGGATGAAGGTCTCCGTGCCGGTCGAGCCCACCCGCGTCAGGGCGAGGGTCAGCCGTCCTGCCGAGCTGAGGACCATCTTCGCCTGGTACGCCCCGACCGAGACGACCCGGCGGCCGGCGACGGACAGGTAGACGCTGCCGCTCACCGGTAGCTTGTCGACGCTGTAGTCGAGGCGCAGGTCGGTCGCGGTCGAGTTCACGCCGGAGAGGTTCATTTGGATCGTCGAGCCGGCCGTGAGAGCCGCCGTGCCCACGCCTTCCGCCACCGCGTAGCGGCCGGTGGTGCCCGTGACGCTCCAGGGGCCGCCGGTGGGCGCGGTTCCCCAGCCGTTCGAGACGGTGCGATCGAACGCGTCCTGCGCGAGAACGCCGGCAGGCGGGGGCGCACCGACCGTCACGGAGCGGGTCGTGACGGCCGTGGCTCCGTCGTCGTCGGTGACGGTGAGCGAGATCGTGTACGTGCCGTCCGCAGCGTAGGTCCAAGAGCCCGTCGTCCCGGTCGCCGTGCCGCCGTCGCCGAAGCTCCAGGAGTGCGAGGCGATGGTCCCGTCGCTGTCCGTGGATCCGCTGCCGTCGACCGTGCACGTGAGTCCGGTGCAGGAGGACGTGAACGATGCGAGGGGCGGGGTGTTGCCGCCCGGCGGGGGCGGCCCGATGCTGAACGAGTCGGTGAAGGTGCCCCCTGCGGCACGGACGAAGCGTGCGCTGAGCGCGGTCCCGGTGGCTGTCACCTCCAGCGAGCCGAACGTGCCGTTCAGGTTCGACCCCTGGTTCGCGACCATGTAGGGCGCCTCGGGATCGGTCGCGTGGACCTCACGAAGCACCTGCCCACCGGTTCCCACCGTGGCGAACACGGTGCCCGCCCCCTTGACCATGCTGGAGTCGGCATCCGCGACACAGCCCGCGTTGTACACCCCCGCCTGAAGCGCCGTGCAGTCGGCGTCCGTCGTCAGCTGGGCCGTCCGCTGGTAGAGGTGCTCGTGACCGTGCAGGACGAGGTCGACCCGCTTGTCCAGTAGGAGGTTGATGATGTCCGTGCCGGGGTCGCAGCCGTACTCGCCCGTGGACAAGCAGGGCTTGTGGATGCCGACGATCACCCAGGGGATGCCCGCGCTGCGCGCGCCGTCGATCGCCGCCGCCGTCCAGTGATACCGCGCTGTGCCGGCGGCGTAGCTCCAGATCCCGTCGGGATAGGCGAGGCCCGGCGAGATCATGACGAAGCGCACGAGGGGCGCGCCCCGGGGGACGTCGACGTAGTACTGGCGTCCGTAGGTGCCGATGAGTCCCGGCAGCTGGTTCGGCAGGCACGCGGCGAAGTCGTTGATGTTGCCGTTCCGGCCGTCGCTCTCATGATTGCCGGACAGCAGCTCGAAGGGGAAGCCGGCGCCGACGCCCGCGATGACCGCGTCGCACCAGGCCTGCTCCTGACCGGCGACGCCATAGGAGAGGTCTCCGAGGGCGAGGTGCAGATCCGGCTTCAGCTCACCGATGCTGGCGAACACGGCACGCGCGTTGCTGTTCGCGGTGAAGTCCCCGGACGCCGTGAACCTGACCTGACCGTCGACCGCTGCGGCCCGGGGCGACGAGCCGGACCCCGCGAAGCCCGCCGCGGCGAGCGCCGCCACCAGCCCGACGATCAGTGTTCCGCGCAGAACTCGCATGCGCCGCTCCTTCGCAGCCCGCATCCGCCTCGGATGCTGCAGCACAGGCTAGACCTGTGGGCGACACCACCGCGAGGACTTCGTACCCGTCGCAACCCCCTTGCCGCCGATGCGCGGCGCCTGTTGAGTCGAGGGACGCCGAGAAGAGGAGCCCCGATGACGGACAGCAGCGAGCGCCCCCGCGACACCGAGGTCCCCGAGCCGCCGACCGTCGCGTCCGTCGCCGCGGTCGCGTCGACCACCGACGACCTCGAGGCGGCCCAGCCGAGCCACCCGGATCGCCCGGTGGGCGTGAATGTGGACACCGCGTCGCTCGGCACCGAGCCCGGCGCCACCGAGGAGCTCGCGCCCGATGAGGACGGCGAGGACTCGGACGAGGCGCTCGGCGCGTCGCAGACGGACGCGGCCGACAGCCGCGAGGCCTGAACGCCGCCGCCGCGTCAGGCGGGACCGGCGGCGCGCGCGGCCGTGACGGCCGCTCCGATGCCCTCGCGCCACGGGACGCCGTGTCCGGGGAGGACGAGGCGCGCCCCCGTCGCGGCGAGGACCTCGAGCGACCCCATGGCCTCGCGGCTGTCGGCCGTTGCCGCCCCGGCCACGATCCGGGGTCCGGTCTCGCCCGTGTAGGGATCCAGGGTGACCAGGGCGTCGCCCGTGATCAGGGCGTTCCGGTCGGGCAGGTGCAGCGCGGAGTGCCCGAAGGTGTGCCCGGGTGAGAACACGACCACCGGCCGTCCGGGGACCTCGAGGGTGTCACCCGCGGAGAACCAGCTCAGGCCTTCGACGCCGCGGACGTTCCAGGCGCCCGCGGCCGTCATGGCGGAGAGGATCGGGATCGCCTTGGGATGCCGGATCGGGTAGAAGGACCGCGGGTTCTCGTGGGCGTACCGATAGGGATGCCGTGCGATGAACCCCTCGTAGGGATGCGCCCAGATGGGCAGGTCCCACTCCGTCTGCATCCGCCGCGCCACCCCGAGGTGATCGAAGTGCGCGTGAGTGAGCACGAGTGCGCGGACCTGCGCGGGCCGGAAGCCGATCGCGTCGAGGGCGCGCTGCAGGACCCGCCACGTCGTGGGGAACAGCGCGTCCACGATCGTGAGCGCGTCGCCGTCCTCGATGAGGTAGCTGTTCGTGTGGGCGTGCGACAGGCGGTGGACGCCGGGAGCCACCGAACGCAGCAGGGTCGGCCCCCTGTCCTCGATCGACCTGGTGCGCTGCAGGATCGGCATGGCGACTCCTCACGTGCCTGTCCCCTCACGCTAGGCCCGCAGCCCTTCCGCGTCAGGGGCTTGCACTCCGCTCGCGCGAACCTGCCCTCGGGCCGGGGGCGTCACTCAGAAGCGCTCAGGTGACTTTCAGCGAACGCGAGGAATCTGGCGCCAGCACATGTCCGATGAGCGGAAGCGAGGTACAGCTATGGGGCTCGACGACAAGATCAGGAACGCAGGCGAGGAGATGGCCGGCAAGGCCAAGGAAGGCATGGGCCGCGCCAGCGGCGACGAGAGGCTCGAGGCCGAGGGTCAGGGCGACCAGACCGCGGCGAACCTCAAGCAGGCCGGCGAGGACGTGAAGGACATCTTCAAGAAGTAGCGCCGCGTCCAGGAGGGGCCACCGGAGACGGTGGCCCCTTCTCACGTTCCTGATGCCCCGCTGAGAGCCGGGCTCGGGGGACGGTCATAGCGTGGAGCGAGAGGAAAGGGGAACGACATGTCGGAGCAGGGGACGAATCGCGCGAACCCGAAGCTGGACGACGAGCTGAAGCACGAGGCCCAGCCGATCGTCCAGGGGCACGGACCCTCCCACGTCGAGGAGTGGCGCCAGGTGGTGAGCTACCCGGACGACACCGACAGTGCGGAGGTGGAGGCCGCCTCGGGCATCACCGGGAACCTGCGGCCGGCATCGGACGAGCTCGCGGAGGGCACCGTCACGGAAGCCGAAGACCGGGCCTGAGCGGCCCCCGACCCATCGACCAGCCGGCCGAGCGGTCGGCGGAGGAGGAAGAACATGGCACAGCATCCGAACGCCGCGCTCGCCGACATCGTGGACGAGCTGCGCAAGGGCGGCTCCTGGATCACGGTCTACACCGACGCCTCCATGGACACCTCGGATCCTCGCGGAGTCGCCCTCGCCCGGCGCCGCTCGGTGCTCGACCGGCTGCGTGCCGTCGGCGTGTCCGCCGAGCAGCTCTCGCTGATCGAGGACGCCATCGAGGGGACCGACGGGGTGCCCGGCCCGATCTCGCGCTACGTCCTCCTGCGCGACGGGCGGATCGTCTGCAACCTCGTGACCCCGGGGGCCCCGAACGGACCCGAGCTCGCCGAGGCGGGGCCGATCCCGCAGCTGCTGCCGCTGCTCACCGCCCGGCCAGACGAGATCGTCTACCTCGTCGTGGAGGCCTCGCGGGACGGCGGAGACGTCAGCCTCTACCGCTCGAGCCAGGTCGCGCCCGAGGTGACCGAGCAGACGCAGGGGCGCACCGACGCGATCAAGAAGTTCCAGGGCGGCGGGTGGGCGCACCTGCGGTTCCAGCACCACACCGAGGAGATCTGGAAGCAGAACGAGACGGAGCTCGCGGCCGTCGTCGACAGGCTCGTGCAGGAGCACCGACCGCGCCTCGTGATCCTCTCCGGCGACGTCCGGGCGAGGCAGCTCCTCATCGACCGCCTCGCCTCCGCGACCCGCGAGCTCGTCGCGGAGCTCAACGCGAACACGCGCCCCGAGGGGGCCTCCGAGGAGACGCTGCAGACCTTCGTGGACGAGCAGCTCGACCGCGTGGCGCGGGAGGACCGGGACGCCGAGCTCGACCGGCTCCGGCAGGAGCTCGGCAGGGACGGCGGAGCGGCGGAGCACGGCGTCGGGTCGCTCGTGCACGCGGTCCGCCAGGCGCAGGTCGAGGTGCTCTTCCTCGACCCGGCGGCCCTGGCCGAACGCACCCTGCTCGCGCTCGATGCGGAGCCCTGGGTGGCTGCGGCTCCCGAGGAGGCGACGCCCGCGGGCATCCTCGGGACGGTGCCGGCCGCGGAGGCGCTGATCCGCGCGGCCGTCCTCACCGATGCATCGGTCCGTCTGGTGCCGGGTCCGCTGCTGCCCGACTCGTCGGGCGTGGCGGGTCTTCTGCGCTGGAGCTCGGCGGCCGCGATCGGCGGCTGATCGGGAACCCTGCCACAACTCCCTGCCTGCACGGTAGGGGGTGACCCGGGTGCGCCCGCGGCGGGAAACTGGGGCACCGGAACGCCGGCACAGCAGCGGCGGGAGAGGTGCGCCATGAGGATCCCCGAAGCCAGAGGCGAGGCGAGTGCCCGTCTGTTCTCCGTGCTCGAGCTCGCGCCCGGCACACCGGCGGCGAACGCGGCGCGCATCGAGTTCGCCGAAGCGGTCCGGAACGTCGTCGCGGAGAGTCCCGAGATCGTGCGGGACGAGGACCTCCAACTCACGCTGTTCTGCCTCTACGAGTTCGCCTACGGCGGCATCGACGGTGTGCCGGACCTGGAGTGGGATCCGGCACTGCTCGCGACGCGCGCGGAGATCGAGGCGGCGTTCGAGGCGGAGCTGCGCGCGGTCGTCCCCGTGCCGCCGCGTCCCGAGCCGACGGCCGACGCCGTCGCGCGGACACTGTTCGATCTGACGGCCCCGACGTCGGGTCCGAGCCTGTCCCGCTTCGTCGCGAAGCAGGCCACGGACGAGCAGCTCCACGAGTTCCTCGTGCAGCGCTCCATCTACACCCTCAAGGAGGCGGACCCGCACAGCTGGGCCATTCCGCGCCTGCGGGGCCGGGCGAAGGCGGCGCTCGTCGAGATCCAGTCGGACGAGTACGGGGGCGGCCGGCCCCAGCGGATGCACTCCGCGATCTTCGCGCTCGCCATGCGCGGCGCCGGCCTCGACGACACCTACGGCCGCTACGTCGACAACGTCCCCGCGATCACCCTCGCCGCGCTCAATCAGATGTCGATGTTCGGCCTGCACCGCCGCCTCCGCGGCGCGATCGTCGGCCACCTGGCCGCCTTCGAGATGACGTCCGCCCTCCCCAACCGGATGTACGGGAACGGCTTCCGGCGCCTCGGGTACGACGAGGACGTCACCTGGTACTTCGACGAGCACGTGGAGGCGGACGCCGTCCACGAGCAGATCGCGGCGCGGGACCTGGCCGGCGGATTCGTGGAGACCGAGCCGGACCTCCTCGACGACGTCCTGTTCGGCGCCGCGGCCTCCCTCACGGTCGACGGCTGGGCCGCCGACCACATGCGCGAGGCATGGACGGCCGGCAGGACGTCGCTCCGTGCGCCCCTCGCCGTCGCCGCGTGACGGGACTTCCCGGCGGTCGCCTCGGCGCGGATCCTGTGGCAGATCGGCGCCTGGACGCGGAATACGTGCTGCCGCTGCGCTGGAGCGAGGACAGCGGCCTGGACGAGCTGACGGACTACCTGCGGGAGATCACCGCCCTCGTCGACGTGACGGTCGTCGACGGGTCTCCTCCCCCGGTGTTCGCGGCGCACGCGTCGCGCTGGGCGGGGCTGGTCCGGCACGTCCCGCCCGACCCGAGCCCCGTCGCGAACGGCAAAGTGGCGGGGGTGCTGACCGGCGTCCGCCTCGCCCGGCACGAGGCGCTGGTCCTCGCCGACGACGACGTCCGCTACGGCGAGGAGGAGCTGCGTCGCCTGGTCGGCATGCTGCGGCACGCGGACCTCGTCCGGCCGCAGAACGTGTTCCGGCCGCTGCCGTGGCACGCCCGCTGGGACACCGGCAGGTCGCTGCTCAACCGCGCGCTCGGCGCCGACTATCCCGGCACGCTCGCCGTGCGGCGCTCGATCCTCGAGCGCACGCGCGGCTACGACGGCGACGTGCTCTTCGAGAACCTGGAGCTGATCCGCACGGTGCGCGCCGCGGGAGGACGCGAGGTGCGCGCGCCCGACCTGTACGTGCGCCGGATCCCGCCCACGGCCCGGCACTTCCTCGGGCAGCGGGTGCGGCAGGCCTACGACGACTTCGCGCAGCCGCCGCGGCTCGCCCTTGAGCTCGCCCTGCTGCCCGCCGCGATCGCGGGGCTGCGGCGTCCGCGCCTGCTCCTCGCCGGGGTCGGCGCGGTGGTGCTGCTGGCCGAGGTCGGGAGGCGACGCCACGGCGGCGCCCGCGTCTACCCGCCGACGTCCGCCCTGTGGGCGCCGGCGTGGGCCGCTGAGCGCGCGCTCTGCATCTGGATCGCGCTGCTGCGCCGGGTCACCGGCGGCATGCCGTACGCCGGCCGCCGGCTGCGCCGGGCCGGCACCCCTGCCGCCGAGCTGCGGCGACGATTCGCCCGTCCTCCCGGCGCCGCGTAACGTGGCTGACGTGGACGGAGGAGGCGGCTCGCATCGGCGCGAGGACGTGCCTCAGGTCGTGGCCTGCCCGGACGGTCCCTTCCTCGTCCGTGGCGACGTCGACATCGTGACCCCGGACGGACAGCCGATCCCGCGCACGCGCAGGACGGTCGCGCTGTGCCGGTGCGGCCTGTCGACGATCAAGCCCTTCTGCGACGGAACCCACCGGGCCTCCGGCTTCCGCACGACCTGACTCTCACCCCACCGTCACGGGTTCGAGGTTCCAGCCCTCGACCCGCATCCGCCAGGGCCCCCCATCGCGCGCCCTGACCCGCATCCGGCGGCGCTCCCCCGGCAGGAGCGGACGCGGGTCCCCCTCGGCGACGACGAACCCGGGGACGCCCGGCTCGCGCGCGTCGGCCAGCACCAGCCCGACCACCGCCGGACCCGCGTGGTGCTGAAGGGTGACCCCCTCCTCGTCCGCCGACACCTCCACCTCCGCGCGGGGCAGGTCGAGGAGCGCGGAGAGGTCGGCGCCGCCGGTCGCGAGGACGAGCTCGCGGTCGAGCACCTCGCCGCCGCTCCCCTCCCACTCCGCCTCCCAGAGGAAGAGCCCGTCGCGTGGCGGGAGGGCGAGGGAGCCGACGGGCACCGGATCCCGCACGCGCTCCACCGTCCAGCTCTCCTCGGCGACGATGCCGCCGTCGAGCGTCCGAGCCCTCAGGGCGACGCGTCCTTCCGGACGTCCGCGCTCGGACCACACCCAGGCCTCAGCCGCGGGGCTTCCGCCCGCCCACGCCGCGGCCTCCGTGCGCACCGTCACCCGGTCCGCGGCGAAGGCACGGGCGACCGCCCAGAACGCCGGCTTCGGCTCACCGGAGAAGTCGACCGCCGACGTGCACCACGCGTTCGGGAACGACTCGTCGAGCTGCCACGGCAGCACCATCGAGCACCGCGGAGCGCGCCGCCGGTCCGCCTCGACCGCATAGGCGAGGCCCGTCGCCTGCAGCCACTGGCTGGCCCGGCGCAGCTGCTCGACGCCCCGGAGGCGTCCGCCGAACGAGCGCTCGACGAGCTCCGCGTTGTTCCACCAGTCGCCGAGATGCCGGTAGACGGGGTTGCGGCGGTCGGCGGGCTCCTGATCCTCCGCCGGGATGAGCCCGTCGAGGGCCCGACGATTGGTCATGCCCTCGACCCCGAACTCGGTGTGGGCGAGGGAGCGACCGGCGTTGTAGAGCCGGTAGTGGGCGGCGAGGCCCTGGTGCTCCCACGGTCCGTGCACGTCGTGCTGGTCCTCGGGTGCGGTCTCGATCACGTCGAGGCGGTTGTGGAAGGCCGGCCCGGACGGCGACGTCGGCACCCAGTGGCGGCCGGGATCGCAGCGCCGGACGGTGTCGGCGAGGGCGGCGAGGGCCGGGGACCGCGCCTCGTCGAGCGGGACTCCGTCCTGGTCGAGCTCGTTGCCTCCGCCCCACATGATCAGCGCCGGATGGTGCGTGAGCGTCGGCACGATCGCCTGCGCCTCCGCGCGCAGGTAGGCGACGAACTGGTCGTCGGCCGCGGGGGCGCTCTGTGCGCCGGAGCTGGACTGGGAGAACTCCTGCCAGACCAGCAGCCCGGCCTCGTCGCACCGGCGGTAGAACTCCTCGGTCTCGATCAAGCCGCCGCCCCAGACGCGGAGGAGCCGAGCGCCCGACTCCGCCGCCAGTGCCAGGAGATGGGCCAGTCGGGCGCCCCCACCCTGCTCGTACTGGGCGTCGGCGGGGACCCAGTTCCAGCCGACGAGCGGGACCCGCACGCCGTTGACGACGGCGGAATACGGGAGTGCGGACTCGGGTGAGCCCGGGTTGCGGACGAATTCGACAGTGCGGAAGCCGACCGCGAAGGTGCGCTCGTCGTCCCTGCTTCGCACCCGGACCTCGTACAGGCGCTGCGGACCGAGTCCGGCCGGCCACCAGCGCTCCGCGGCGGGAACGTCGACCACCGCTCCCCCGCCGGCGACCGGCGACCCGTCGAGCAGCACCTCGGTCGTCACCTCCCGGTCCGCTGCGACGACCACGCGACCGCTGTCGCCCACGAGCTCGGTGCGGACGCTCACCGCACCGAGCGGCTCTCTCGCGATCCGGAGCCGCACGCCCTTCCAGATGCCCTGATGCGGAAAGGGCGGGCAGAAGTCCCAGCCGTAGTTCATCCGGGGCGCATGGATGCGCACCCGTTCCGTCCGGCCCACCTGCGGCTCGCTGGCCGGCACCGGCGCGAGCACGACGGCGAGGGTGTGCGGCCCGGGCTCCGCGGGGACGGGCAGCCGCGCCGCACGGAACAGGCCGGCGACCTCGGCGATCATCGTCCCGTCCCAGAACACGCGCGCGGAGGGATCCACTCCGTCGAGCTCGAGCACGACGGACGAGCCCGGCTCGGACTCGGGCACCTCGACGAGGCGGCGGTACACCCAGGAGCGGCCCCCGGTCCACTCGGCGGCACGGCTGTTCCGGCTCACGCGGGGGTCGGGGATCTCCATGGCTGCCGCGAGGTCCGTCACGACCGATCCGGGCACGGTGGCCGGAAGCCACCCGGGCGCCCGGCCCACCGCGTCGGCGGCGTCCGCAGCGTTGTTGCCGGCCTCGATGCGTGGGCGCACGTACCACTCCCAGGTGTCCCCGAGAGCCTCGCGGACCTCCCACTCGCCGCCGAGAGGGACCACCGTGGGGACCGGATGCGGCATGGGTGAGAACGTACGCACAGGGGGAAGGCGGGTCAAAGGCGAGCGGGACCGGGGTCCGACCCGTCCTCGGGCGATCGCCGAAACCGGGCCTGCTCCACAACCCCGTGACACCGCCGGGGCCGCGGCCTACCGTGAAAGGGAGGCAGGGAGGTGGCGTCGATGAGCTTCTGGGGACCGGGACCGGACCACGGCCTGGACTCGACGGATCGTCCGCTGGGCGAGCTCGAGGTCGTGCACACGTTCGACGACGGCCCGATGCCGACGGGGGTCAGCGTCTCGTCGACGGGCCGCATCTTCGTCAACTACCCGAAGTGGGGCGACGACGTCGCGGCGACCGTCGTCGAGCTCGTCGAAGGCGTCCCGACTCCGTTCCCGTCGGTCGCGTGGAACACCCCGTCCTCGAACGCGGATCCGGACGCCTTCGTCTCCGTGCAGAGCATCGTCGTCGATGCCGTCGACCGTCTGTGGGTGCTCGACACGGGGAGCCCGCTCTTCGCACCCACCGAGCACGGCGGACCGAAGCTCGTGTGCGTCGACCTCGCGACCGACGAGGTGGTCCAGGTCATCCTCTTCGATCCGCACGTGGCGCTGCCGACGACCTACCTCAACGACGTCCGGTTCGACCTGCGCCGTGACGAGGCCGGCGTCGCCTACATCACCGACTCGTCGGACCAGGGGCCGAACGGGATCATCGTCGTCGATCTGGCCACGGGGGACGCCTGGCGCCGCCTCCACGACCACCCGTCGACGAAGGCCCTGCCGACGCACGAGTTCCAGCCGGTCGTCGAGGGCCGGGTCTTCCTGCAGCGCAGCGAGGACGGGAGCACCGCGCCCGTCGCCATGGGGTCGGACGGCATCGCGATCTCGGCCGACGGGGAGCGGCTCTGGTACTGCCCGCTCGCGTCGCGCCGGTGGTACTCGGTCAGCACGGAGGCGCTCGTCGACCGCCGGGTGAGCGACGAGGACGTGGCCGCCACCGTCGCCGACGAGGGCGACAAGGGCGGCGCGAGCGACGGGCTCGAGACCGACGAGTCCGGCGTCCTCTACGCCACGGACTACGAGCACAACGCCATCCTCCGGCGGCTCCCCTCCGGCGAGCTGCAGACGCTCGTCCACGACGAGCGGCTGCTCTGGCCGGACACCCTGTCCGTCGCGGCCGACCGTCATCTCTACGTCACCGCGAACCAGCTGCATCGTCAGGCCCGCTACCAGGGCGGGACGGACTGCCGGACGTATCCGTACGCACTCTTCCGCGTCGCCATCGGCGCGGGACCGGTGCTCCTGCGCTGAGCAGGGGCACCCCGACCCGTGAAGGAGCAACCATGCAGGGCAACAAGCCGTCCCAGGCCGAGGGCGACGACCCGGACCAGGGCCAGGAGCACGAGGTGCTGGAGAGCAACGGCAAGCCGTCGCAGGCCGAGGGCGAGGACTGATGCGGCAGAGCTTCGCGCAGTGGCTCGGCGACCAGACCGGCCGGGACGACGAGATCGGCGAGTTCGCGAGGCGCACCCTCGAGCAGGGTGACCTGCCCGAGCACGGGAACAAGGCCATCTTCGACGGCTTCTTCGAGACGACGCGCAACCAGCCCGCGTACGAGCGCGCCTGGGCCGAGTTCGAGGCGATCCCCAACCCGGGCGGCGCCCGCTCCGAGTCCTAGCGGCGCAGGCGCGACGCAGACGCCCGTGTTCGGGCGCGCGGGATGCGCCCTGACAGGGGCGCGTCCTGCGCGTTCGGCGCGGCTACGCGAGATTCGAGACGCGCGCCATGACGCGCTCCAGGGGGCCCTTGCCGGCGACCGCCCTCCACAGCGACGCCGCCAGGAGTCCGCCCGCGACGAGGCCCAGTAGCAGGACCCACTCGTCGGCGGCGTCCGCGCCCGACGGATGCGCTCCCCGGAACAGGGCGAGGACGATGATCTGCGCCGTGTAGATCGTCAGCGGCATGGAGCCGACGGCCGCGAGCGGCCACAGGCCGGTCGCGACCCAGCCCCTCGCTGCCAGCAGGAGGACCCCGATCAGCGCGACGGCGAGTCCGCCCGCGCCGAGACCCTCCCACAGGGTGTTCGAGTGTGCGGAGGCGTCGCGCCCGAGGAGGGCCGCTCCCCCGTACCCGGCGATGCTCGCGGTCGCGCCGCCCACGGCCATGGCGATCTGCGTGGCGCGGCGGCTCAGGTCGGAGCGCGCGAGCACGAGACCGACGAGGAGATAGCCGAGCCAGAGCAGGCCCGGGTAGTACCCGGTCACCCACCACTCGGTCGGCAGCCAGAGGAGCCAGTCCGAGCCGATCAGTTCGCGGGGGTCGTCGGGAGCGGCGCCCAGCACCGCCGTGCCGACCGTGAGGCAGGCGAGCGCGATCGGCACGAGGACGGCGCGCGGCGCGAACAGCACCGGGAGCAGGACGAGGAAGAAGCTGCCGTAGTAGTCGAGGATGATCGCGATGCCGCTGTCGAGGGTCCAGAGGAGCAGCCCGAGAGCGATGAGCGCGAGCCCCCGGAGGGCGACGGACCCCAGGAGCCGGCCTCGCTCGGCGCGAGGCGCCGGATCGGCGCCGCCCGTGATGAGCCCGAGGGATACGCCCGCGAGCGTTGCGAAGAGCACGGAGGAGCGGCCGTCGGCGACGTTCTCCGTCCCGCCGTCCGGCAGCACGTGCGCGACGAACATGCCGAGGACCGCGATCCCCCGGGCGACGTCGACGCCGACGATCCTCGTTCCCGCCGGTCGCATGCGCTCCAGCCTAGGAGCGCTCCCTAGGAAGGCCCGATGAGGCCGCGCCACGCCGGCTGTGCCGCCCCCCAGAGCGCGCCGACCTCGGCCCAGTCGTCGGCGGCGGGAGGCGACGGGAGAGCGGGAGCCGGATAGCTGAGGCGGCCGCTGGGCGTGTCCCGTTCGAGGACCTCCGGCACCAGCGGGACCGCGACGGCGGGATGCGGTCGCGGCGCGGCGAGGAGTGCGGCAGCGAGGCCGGCGAGCGAGGTCTCGGCGACCCACGACCCGCCGCGCTCGGTCCTGCGCCGCAGCAGGGCGAGGACCGCCGCGGCGAGGAGGTACCCGGCCGAGTGGTCGAGCGCTTGCGCGGGCAGGGCTCCCGGCGTGCCCGTCTCGGCGGCGATGCCCGTCGCGGCCTGGACGATGCTGTCGAAGCCCCGCCGGCCCGCCCAGGGCCCCGTGTTCCCCCACGCGGTGAGCCGCGCGACGACGACGCCCGGCCGTCGCTCGGCCAGCGACTCGGGAGCGAGGCCGAGCCGGTCGAGGGATCCCGGTCGGTAGCCGGTCACGACGACATCCGCGTCCTGGATCAGCCGGTCCAGCTCGTCCTGCTCCCGCCGCACGTCGAGGAGGGCGGAACGCTTCCCCATCCCGGTGAGGAGCCACTGCGGCTCGGGCTCCGGCAGATCGGGAGGGTCGATCCGGAGGACGTCGGCGCCGAGCAGCGCGAGGGTCCCCGTGGCGACGGGTCCCGCGATGACCCGGGTGAGGTCGAGCACGCGGACCCCGTCGAGCGGCGCCTGCGGTCGCGGTGCGGGAAGGGGCCGCTCCCGGCCCTCCCTCAGGCGCCCGAGCTGCAGAGCCGGGGCGCCCGCCACCGCCTGCCCCTGCTCCGAGTGCGCCCACTCCGCCGGGGTCCGCACGGCGGCCGCGACGCCCTCGGCGCCGACGATGCGCTCCTCCGCCTCGAGCGCCGGCAGTTCCGCCAGCGCGGCGAGGAGCGCCTCGCGTCCGGAGTCGTCCCGCAGCCCGAGTGCCGAGAGCAGCCGCCGGCGGTGGTGCGGGTAGTTGGCGTGCGTGCGCAGCCAGCCGTCGCCGGTCGGCCAGAAGCCGGAGAGCTCCGCCCACCAGTTCGGAGCCGCGCCGTCGATGCGGAAGTGCCTCTCGCCGGTGTACGCCGACGCGACGCGACGGGCGTCGAGCGCCAGGGGCCCGGGGGTCCCCGTCAGCTGCGCGGCCTCGAGGGCGGCCGCCGCGACCGCATCGTGGGCGAGGATGCCCACGGGCAGCGGCGACGGGAGCAGAGGCAGCACGTCGCTCCCGTCCGTTCGCACGAGGTCGACGGCGTCGCCGTCCTCCCCGAGGTCCCGCCAGAACTCCGGCAGGAACCGGTGGGTCACGGCCCGCTCCCGCCGGATTCCTCCTCGGCCCAGGAGGCGACGCTGCTGTTGTCCTCGGCGTAGACGCAGGCGGCCCGGACGAAGGACCCGCTGAGGGCCCGCGGCAGCCAGAGCCGGGCGTCGTCCCACATGCGGTCGAGGGGCAGCTCGCCGACCGGGAACCACTCGGGCGCGAGCTCGCGGCTCGGGAGCGGCTCTCCCGACCAGTCCCGGGCGAGGAACGCCGTCGACGCCTGGCTCCACTGGGGCCGGTGCGGGAACTCGTACTCGAGCCGCGCGACCGGCTGGAGCGCCGCGGTCGTGACCGTGATCCCGACCTCCTCGCCCACCTCGCGGACGGCGGCTTCCGCCGGGGTCTCGTCCGGCTCGAGCTTGCCGCCGGGGCCGACGACCCGTCCCGCGCCGATGCCCGTGAGCTTGCGGCCGAGGAGGACCTCCTCCCCCGCGGCGGTGCTGCGGAGGAGGTAGGTCACGGCGACCTCGAACACCGGGTCAGAGGGTGGCTTCCGCCGGGTTCCAGTCCTCGGGAAGGGCCGGGGGCCGCTCCACCGTGCTGGCGACCGGGACCGGACGGCCCTTCTCGGCGGACTCGGCGATCGAGGACATGATGTCGAGCACGTGGTACGCCAGGGCGCCGGACGCGCGCTCGGTCTCGCCGCTGCGGATCGCCCGCGCGAGGTCGAGGACGCCCACACCGCGGACCCACTCGAACTCCGTCTCGACCGTCCGCGACTCGCCGTCCGAGTGGATCTCGACCGTCCCCTTGAACATGTTGGGGTCGGGAGCGACGATCAGGCCCTCGCTGCCGGCGATCTCGACCACCCCGACGCGCGGACGGTGGGACTGGAAGCTGAAGATGCTCTGCGCGCTGGCGCCGCTCTCGAACTCGATCATCGCGCCGACGAAGCTCGGCACTTCCACCGAGATCGTCTGGCCGGCGAGAGGGCCGGAGCCGACCGTCCTCGTCTGGTGCGAGGTCGACGACAGCGCGTAGACCGACTTGGCCGGGCCGAACACCTGCACGAGCGTCGTCAGGTAGTACGGACCCATGTCGAATAGCGGGCCGCCGCCCCGCGCGTAGAAGAACGCGGGGCTCGGGTGCCAGCGCTCCGGCCCACCGCTTTCGAAGAGGGTCAGGGCCGTGAGCGGCGTGCCGATCTCACCCGCGTCCAGGAGGCGCCGCACGGTCTGCAGGCCCGTGCCCAGGAAGGTGTCCGGTGCGCAGGCCACGCGCAGGCCGCGCCGCTTCGCCTCCTCCAGCAGCGCCTTCCCGCTGTCGCGGTCGAGCGCCAGCGGCTTCTCGCTCCAGACGTTCTTCCCGGCGTCGATGATGGCCCGGCTGACGTCGGCGTGCACCGCGGGGATCGTCAGGTTGACGACGATCTCGATCTCGGGCACGGCGAGCAGCTGGTCCGGGGAGCCCGAAGCCGGCACGCCGTACTTCTCCGCCTGGGCGGCCGCACGCGCCTCGTCGAGGTCCGCGACGAAGAGGACCCGGACATCCGGCAGCGCCGTGAGCGTCGTCAGGTACTGATCGCTGATGTTCCCCGCACCGATCAGACCGACCCCGACAGGTCCCGTTCCCGTCACAGCGACTCTCCCTTCCCGACGAGGAAGTCGATGCTTCCCCGGATCCCGTCGAACACATCATCCGCGTAGTCGTCGAACTCGATCACCCGCAGAGCGCGCGGCGCCGCGCTGAGGATGCCCGGCACGTCCAGCGTCCCCTGGCCCGCCGGCACCTGCTCCCGCGTCTCCCGGTTGGCCGGTCCGTCCTTGACGTGGAGGAACCGGACCCGGTCCCCCAGCCGGCCGAGGACGGCGATCGGGTCCAGTCCCGCGACCGCGGTCCAGTAGGTGTCGAGCTCGAGCACGACCGCCGGGTCCAGCCGGTCGGCGAGGACCTCCAGCGCCGGCGTTCCGCCGAGATCCTCGAACTCCCACCAGTGGTTGTGGTAGCCGACCTCGAGCCCGGAGTCCCGCGCGGGCTCGACGAGCGCGTTGAGCTGGTCGGCGACCGCCTCGACCTCCTCGCGGGAGGTCCAGCGCTCGGGCGGGGAGAACGGGACGATCACCGTGGGGATGCCGATGGTCCGGGCGGCGGCGAAGGCGGCGGCCGGCTCGGTCGTGCGGAACAGGTCCACGTGGGCGGACGGCGCGGTCAGCCCGAGCTCGGGCAGGAGGGCGGCGTACTCGTCCGCCCTGTCGACGAAGCCGTAGAGCTCCACCTGGCGGAGGCCGAGAGCGGCCACGCGCTCGAGCGCGGCGCGCAGATCCTCGCTGATCGCGTTCCGCACTGTGTAGAGCTGGAGGGACAGGGTTGATGACGTCATTGACCATCCTCGGGTTCGTCGCTTATCCACCCTACGGGTGCCCTCCGACCCGTCGCTCCACCGTGTCGCACTGCGGGATACGCCGGATGCCGTGTCGTAGGGTCGTCGCAGGAAGGGGGCACCCGTGGATCCGACCGACACCCTGGACACGCTGCGAGCAGAGGCGCGCGACGAACTCGACGCGGAGATCGAGCGCCGGTGCCGCGACGGCGAGGATCCCTGGCAGTTCATCCCCGACCTGCCGACCGTCGACGAGAAGGTCGTGTGGATCCTCCGGGCGGACACGATCGCCCTGCTCGGCCTCGACGAGGCGCGCTCGCACGCGTACCACCCCTCCGCTCCCTCCGGCGAGGCGGAGCGATTCGAGTTCGGCGTGCTCCGCCGCATCGCCCTCGAGCACCCCGACCTCACGCGCACCGTGTGGCGGATGCTGGGCCGCATCGGCCCCTCCTTCGCCTGAGGAGGCCGTCCGGTCAAGGCCCCGCCGCCTCGTTCCCCGGCCCGCCTACGCTGTCCGGATGACCAGCGCGAAGATCCGGGAGACCGCCGAGCTGTTCGGCTGGAGCGAGCTCAGGCCGGGCATCGGCGAGGCCGTGGAGGCCCTGCTCGAAGGTTCCGACGTCCTCGGGGTGCTGCCCACCGGCTACGGCAAGTCCTCCATCTACAAGATCGCCGGCGCGATCCTCCCCGGTCCCACCGTGGTCGTGTCGCCGCTCATCGCGCTGCAGACGGACCAGGTCGCCGGCATCGAGGCGGAGGAGGACGCGCCCGACGCGGTGGCCATCAACTCGGCCCAGAGCGACGGCGCCACCGAGAGCGCCTGGGGGGAGCTCGAGGCCGGCCGGGCCGAGTACGTCTTCCTCTCGCCCGAGCAGCTCGCCAACGACGAGGTCGTCGACCGGCTGGCGCGGCTCGCGCCCGGGCTGTTCGTCGTGGACGAGGCCCACTGCGTGTCGGCCTGGGGCCACGACTTCCGACCCGACTACCTGCGCCTCGGCACCGCCATCGAGGCGGTCGGGCGTCCGGTCGTCCTCGCCATGACGGCGACCGGGTCGGCTCCCGTCCGCGAGGAGATCGTCGACCGGCTCGGCATGCGGTCCCCGCAGCTCATCACGCGCGGCTACGACCGCCCGAACATCCGGCTCGAGGTCGTCCGTCACCAGGAGGAGCGCCAGAAGCGTGAGGCCGTCATCGCCCAGGTGATGGAGCTGCCGAAGCCCGGCCTGCTGTACGTCGCCACCCGGCGCGCCACCGAGGAGTACGCCGAGGAGCTCTCGGGGCAGGGTCTGCGCTCCGCCGCCTACCACGGCAGCATCGGCGCCAAGGCCCGGCGCGAGCTGCACGAGGGCTTCCGCGACGACCAGTACGACGTCGTGGTCGCCACGAGCGCGTTCGGCATGGGGATCGACAAGCCCAACATCCGCTTCGTCGTGCACGAGGCCATCCCCGGCGCCGTGGACGACTACTACCAGGAGCTGGGGCGCTGCGGCCGGGACGGCGAACCCGCGATCGCGGCGCTGCACTACCGAGCGGAGGACCTGGGGCTCCGGAAGTTCTTCGCGTCGAGCAAGCCGGACCGCGGCAAGCTCGCGACCGTCCACTCCGCGCTCGTCGCGGCCGGGCGCCCGGTCGACCTCAAGGCGCTGGCGGCCGAGACCGGGTTCACCGGACGCCGCGTCGCCGACCTCGTCAACCTGCTGACGGAGGCGGGGGCGGTGCGGGCCGTTGGCGATGCGATCGCGGCGGTGCGCGGGCTCCCCACCGAGAAGGCCGTCGAGCGGGCGGTCGAGCAGTCGGCGCAGCGCGAGCGGATCGAGGAGTCCCGCGTGGCCATGGTCCGCCAGTACGCGGAGACCACGTCCTGCCGGCGGCAGTTCCTGCTCGCCTACTTCGGCGAGCGGCTCGAGGAGCCCTGCGGCAACTGCGACACCTGCACCTCCGGCACCGCGTACGAGCAGCACGAGGAGAGCGCCGTCGAGGATGCCGCCGGCGTGCCCTTCCCCGTCGACGCGCCGGTGCGGCATCGCGAGTGGGGCGAGGGAACGGTCATGAGCGTCGAGGAGGACCGCATCACGGTCTTCTTCGAGACGGAGGGCTACCGGGTGCTCTCCCTCCCGGCGATCGAGCAGAACGACCTGCTGGAGCGCATCGGCTGAGCCGCCGCCCCGGCCACCGTCCCGGCTCCGGGACGGCTCTCGGTCGGGTCAGGGTCCGGTCCGGGACGCGTCGGGGGTCCGGGTCCGAGACGCGCCGGGACCCGGTCCGGGACGCGCAATCGTAGCGACTGACGGCGTCCCGTCCACCCCCTCCGGCCTCGGATGCGGGCCGCGCGAGGCCCGGCGTAGCGTGAGGACAACCAACCCAAGGAGGGCGCATGAGCGACACCATCCCCGACGGCGGCGCGTACGACGACGAGGCCGTCGACGCGACCGGGAAGCAGACCGTCGCCAACGACGCGGTGGCGGGCGAGACCGTGCTCCCCGGCGTGGGCGACAGCAACCAGGGTCCGACGGGCGGCGCCGAGCGCGAGGGCGAGCCGTTCCTCCCGGACAACGAGCTCGCCGGCGAGGAGATCGTCGGGCTGCGCGACGAGGGCCCGAGCGGCCCGGTCGAGACGCGGCAGGCCGAGGCGACGGGACCGGAGGTCTGATGTCCGAGCGCAGCGTGCCGCCGCCTCCGGATCACGAGGACAAGCCCGTCGCGGAGGACAGCAAGGCGAGCGTCGGCGAGCGGCTCACCGGGAAGTCCGATCCGCAGGACCCGGACGGCCTCCTCACCCTCGACGACTTTGACAAGGTGAAGGGCACGCAGGACCGGCTGGGCGGCGACAGCGCCCTCGGCAGCGTGAGCAACGCCGGCGCCGCACCGACGCCGAACCTCACCGAGGGGGTCGTCGGCGGCGATGCGCCATCGATCGGCGCGCTCAACTCGGGCGGCGACTCGATGGGCGACGACGCGGATCTCCCGACGGGCGACGGCACGACCGGCGAGACCCCCTGGGCCAAGCAGCAGGGCCTCACCACCGACACCTGACCGGGGTCGGCCTGAGGCCGCCTCTGCGCGGATCAGGAGATTGTGCGCGGATCAGGAGAAACCGGCGGTTTCGCACGCGGTTCAGGAGCCGCGTCGGCGTGTCGCCGGGGATCTCCTGATCCGCGCAGCTCCACGGCTCGGACGGCGTGACGCCAGCCCTCGTTGAGGGGCCGCCCGCGGGATTGACTGGTTCGAACACATGTTCGAACATGGAGTGTGACCGCGTTCGCCCTCTCCTCCCCCGCTGCGGCGGACGAGAAGGTGCGCGAGCTGCAGGCCCGGATCCGGGAGATGCAGTCCACCCGGCTCTCGACCACGACGATCGCGACCTCTCCCCTGTTCGCCGGGCTCCTGCCCGACGGGATGATGCGGGCGGGCGCCTCCTACTCGGTCCTCGGGTCGACGACGCTGGCCATGGCGATGCTGTCCGCACCGTCCGCGGCGGGGTCCTGGTGCGCCGTCGTCGGGGTCCCCGAGTTCGGCGCCCAGGCGGCCGAGGCCCACGGCATCGACCTGGAGCGGCTCGTCCTCGTGCCGGAGCCCGGCGACCAGTGGCTGCCGGTCACCGCGGCCCTCGTCGACGTCCTGCCCGTCGTGGTCCTGCGTCCCGCGGGGCGGATCACGGAGGCGGACGCGGGACGGCTCGCCGCCCGGCTGCGCAAGCGCGAGGCCGCCCTCATCACCCTCGGGGACTGGCCGGGATGCGAGGCGAGCCTCCGCATCGTGCGCAGCGAGTGGGAGGGCATCGGCGCGGGGCACGGCATCCTCCGCGGACGCCGGGTCGAGGTGGCCGTGGAGAGCCGCGGGATGCGCTCCCGCTCCCGCTGGGTCCGGCTGCCGGGACCCGACGCCGGCGCCCGGGTCGGCGAGCCGGCCCAGCACGCAGCGTCCCGCCGTCCTCCGGCCCCTGCTCCGCTCGCCCCGGCCCCGGAGCCCGCGCGTCCCGCCGCAGCCGCGGAGCCCGCGCGTCCCGCCGTGGCCCCGCGCCTCTCCCCCGTGCCGCCGCTCGAGGCGTTCGAGGGGCTCGAGGTCCGGGCGGGCTGACATGGCCGAGATTCTCCGCACCCTCGTGCTCTGGTGTCCGGACTGGCCGGTCCGCGCGGCCGCGCGCGCCGCCGGCCTGCCCGCGGACGCTCCGCTCGCCCTGACCGACCGCGGCGACGTGTTCGCCTGCTCCGCACCCGCCCGCGCGGAGGGGGTGCGCCGTGGCCTGCGCATCCGCGAGGCCCAGTCGCGGTGCGCCGCCCTCGTCGCTCTCCCCTACGACCCCGCGCTCGACGCCCGTGCGTTCGACCCCGTGCTCGACGGGGTCGAGGAGCTCATGCCGGGCGTCCAGGTGCTCCGGCCGGGCACCGCGGCCCTGAGGATGCAGGGTCCCGCCCGCTACTACGGCGGCGAGGACGCGGCGGCGCGCGAGCTGCTCGCGTGCCTCGAGCGGCTCGGGGTCGCGGACGCCCGCATCGGCATCGCGGACGGGCCCTTCGCGGCGGAGCAGGCGGCGCGGCGGAGCGGGCCGGACCGGGTGCGGATCGTGCCCGAGGGCGGGTCCCCGGCGTTCCTCGCCCCGCTGCCGGTGACGATCCTCGGCCTGCCCGACCTCGCGGTGCTGCTGCGCCGCCTCGGCCTCCCGACGCTGGGCGCCTTCGCCGCGCTTCCCGAGCTCGAGGTGCGGAACCGGTTCGGCCCCGACGGCGCCGCCGCCCACCGCCTCGCCGCGGGCCTCGACGGGCGCCGGGTGGTGCCGCGCATCCCGCCGGACGAGCTCGACGTAGCCGTCGACTTCGAGCCGCCCCTCGACCGGATCGACCAGGCGACGTTCGGGTTCCGCGCCGCAGCCGACCGGTTCCTGGAGCGGCTGCGGGGGCTCGGGCTCGTCTGCACGGCGATCCGGGTGGAGATCACCACCGAGCGGGGCGAGCTGTCCGAGCGCAACTGGCTGCATCCGCGATCCTTCACCCCCGCCGAGGTGGTGGACCGCGTCCGCTGGCAGCTGCAGGGCACCGGCGCGGTGGACAGCGGGCTCGGCTCCCCTCTCACCCGGATCCGCGTGCTCCCGGAGAGCGTCGACGCGGCCGCCGGTCACGAGGAGGGGCTGTGGGGCGCGGCGCCGGACGAGCGCATCCACCACGGCCTCTCGCGAGTGCAGAGCATGCTGGGACACGAGGCGGTGCTCACGGCGACGATCGGCGGCGGGCGGATGCTCGCGGACCGGCAGGTGCTCGTCCCGTGGGGCGATCGCGGGTCGGTGCCCCGCCCCGCCGATCGGCCGTGGCCCGGTGCGCTGCCCGGCCTGCCGCCGGCGACCGTGTTCCGAGACCGGCGGATGTGCACCGTCCTCGCACCCGACGGCGCGCCGGTCTCCGTCGACGAGCGGGGCGTCCTGTCCGGGCCACCCGCCCGCTTCGCCGCCCCGAACACCGGCCACGCCCGTCCCGTCCGCGCCTGGACGGGCCCGTGGACGGTCGAGGAGCGCTGGTGGGATCCGGAGCAGGGGCGCCGGCTCTCCCGCTTCCAGGTGGTCGACGACGACGGCGAGGCCTGGCTCCTCGTCCTCGAGGGCGACTCCTGGTGGGCCGAGGCCCGCTACGACTGAGCGCGCGGCCGCCTTGCGATCAACAGGCGGAGAGCCGCTTCAACAGCAGGGTCTGCGGCATGTCCTGCTGTTGAAGGGCAGAAGTGCCTGTTGAGCGCGAGGTACGAGGGTCAGAGGAGGGCGGCGGCGGTCCGGAGGTCGGCGACGAACGCGTCGAACTCGGGGTCGAAGTCGGGGGTGCCGCGGAGGCGGAGCACGGCGGACGGATGCACGGTGAGCACGACGCGGGCCTCGGCCGCGGCGACCGGCCGGTCGTCGAGGACGCGGCCCCGTTCGGCGAGCACCTTCACCTGCCGCCCGAGGACGCCGCGGGCGGCTGTGGCGCCGAGGGCGACCACGATGTCCGGCCGCACCGTCCGGAATTCAGCCGCGAGCCACGGATTGCAGGCCTCGATGTGCGCCACGGCGGGGGATTTGTGCAGCCGCCGCTTGCCCCGGAGCTCGAAACGGAAGTGCTTGACCGCGTTCGTGACGTATGCGTCCTCCGCCTTCACGCCGGCCGCATCCAGGGCGTCGGCGAGGAGGCGACCGGCGGGACCCACGAACGGCTCCCCCGCCTTGTCCTCCGAGTCGCCGGGCTGCTCGCCGACGAGCATGAGGCGCGCCCGCTCGGGCCCGGAGCCGAAGACGACCTGCGTCGCGTCCTGGTACAGCTCGCAGCCCCGGCACTCCGGTGCCGCCGTACGGAGGGCGTCGAGCCCGCCGTCCTCCGGCACCCACTGCTCGGCCCCGGGCCGCGCGAACTCCGCCATCGGCTTCCTCCTCGCCCTCGGCAGGATTCTGTCCGCTGCGCAGTGGATCCGGCACGGGGTTGTCCTGATCGGCGTCGGCGGTCCAGCCCGCTGCACGTGATATCGACGACGCCGGAGCTGCTGACCCCCGGCAGATGCCGGCCCGGCATATGCCCGCCCGGAGCGTGCCCGCCGCGACTCGGCACGGGCCCCGCCGCGTCAGCGCGCGACGGAGGCGAGGACCTTGTCCCAGCGCTCGAGGAAGCGCGCCAGTCCGTAGTGCTCGAGCGCGAAGCGGCGGGCCGCCGCTCCCCGCTCGCGGGCCTCGTCCGGATCCGCGATCAGGCGAGCGGCCATCGCGACGAGCTCGTCCACGTCCATCGAGATCGCGCCGGCCTCGGGCGGCACGGCCCGGTACGCCTCGGTCGTCGCGAGCGCGAGCACGGGCATCCCGAGGTGCATCGCCTCGATGAGCGACAGCCCCAGCGAGGTCCAGCGGATGGGGTGCAGGTAGGCGCGCCGCCGGGCGAGCTGGGCGTGCAGCTCGGCGGGATCGAGGTTGCCCGCGAAGGCGATGCGGTCCGGCCCGAGTCCGAGCGCGCCGGGCAGGAGGTCGGCCTTGATGCCCCAGGCGTCGATCGGAGCCACCTCGGCGAACGCCGGGAGGAGGTCCGTGCCCGTGACGCGCCAGCGGCGGACCGGCTCGTTGATGACGTACCCGAGACGCTCGAGCTCCCCCGTGTACAGGTGACCGGGATCCGGGACGCCGTGCTCGATGACCGTGGTCGGCGCGTCACCGCTGTCCCACATGAGCCGGTTGAAGTGGGTGACGTGGACGAGCGGGATGTCGCGGCGGTCCGCGAGCGGGTGCCGCGTGTACGGGACGTCGCCCTTCGGCGTGTTGTGCTCCACGAAGACGGCCGGCACGTCGGCCCCGAGGCGCCTGCGGAGCAGCCGCTCGGTCGTCTCGATCTCCGCCATGTTCTGCAGGACGACGACGTCGACGGCCGTGTCGGCCAGCTGCTCCTCGGGCACCGCGACGGTGCTTGCTGGCCAGTACGGCTTGAGCTCGCCGTCCCCGTTCGGAGCGACCGGGATGAGGTAGTCGTGACTCCCCTGCACGAACCCCGTCGTCCAGGCGGAGTGGACGTGCCAGGAGAGGATCCGCATCCCGCCACTGTAACGGGGGCGCGAGCGGGGGCACCGCGCGGCCGACTCCGGGCTGGTGGGTGTTGCGCGGATCAGGAGATGGCATCCGCGACGCGGCGTGTCGTCCTGAACGGCGATCGGACCGGGCGTGAAGTCCTGATCCGCGTCGAGTCTCCTGATCCGCGCAGATGGGCAGCCACGGAGAGGAGGAGAGGAGGAGAAGCGGCGGTCCCGGCCCGGCCCGGGGACACCGAGGACAGGACCAGCGCGGCGGGACCTGCAGTTGCAGGGTTCGAACATGTGTTCGAAACTGGAGTGTGGCGTACAACAACCCTCCGATCCCGTGGTCGGAGTTCGAGCGGCGGCTCTCCGATCACCGCCGTCCCAGCCCGCGCCCGCCCGAGGCGGACGGCGGCGACAGCCCCGCCTGGTCGCCGAAGCGGGCGCCGTACCGGCCGAAGCCCCCGGCCCTGCCGCCGCTCGAGGGCCCGGTCGTGCCGTACGCGGAGCTGCACGCCCACTCCAACTTCAGCTTCCTCGACGGCGCCTCCTCCCCCGAGGAGCTGCTCGAGGAGGCCGCCCGCCTCCGCCTCGAGGGCCTCGCCGTCACCGACCACAACGGGCTCTACGGCGTGGTCCGGCTCGCCGAGGCCGCCGAGAAGCACGCGGTGCGGACCGTGTTCGGCGCCGAGCTCGCCCTCGGCCTGAACCGTCCGCAGAACGGGATCCCGGACCCCGAGGGCAGCCACCTCGTCGTCCTCGCGCGGCGGCAGGAGGGCTACCACCGCCTCGCCCGCGCGATCACGAACGCCCAGCTCGCACCCGGCGCCGAGAAGGGCAGCCCCCGCTTCGACCTCGGCGAGCTCGCGGATGCCGCGGGCGGGCAGTGGTTCGTGCTCACCGGCTGCCGCAAGGGGCTCGTCCGGCAGGCGCTGCAGCCCGCGCCGGACGCCCCGCTCGACCTCGCCGCCGCCGGCCGCGAGCTGGACCGCCTCGCCGACCTCTTCGGCCGGGACAACGTCGCCGTCGAGCTGTTCGACCGCGGCGAGCCGCTCGACTCCGTGCTCAACGACGCGCTCGCCGAGCTCGCCGCATCCCGCCGCCTCCCGCTGCTCGCCACCGGCGCCGTGCACTACGCGACGCCGCGGCAGCATCGGCTCGCCTCCGCGCTCGCCGCCGTCCGCGCCCGGCGCAGCCTCGACGACATGGACGGCTGGCTGCCCGCGGCGGGCGGGGCGCACCTGCGCTCGGGCGCCGAGATGGCCGCCCGCTTCGCCCGCTACCCGGGCGCCGTCGCGGCGACGGTGGACCTCGCCGCCGATCTCGCCTTCTCCCTGCGCAGCGCGAGCCCCAACCTGCCGAAGCAGGAGGTGCCGGAGGGCCACACCCCGATGAGCTGGCTCCGGCAGCTCGTCTGGGAGGCCGTGCCCGTGAAGTACCCGGACGCGCCGCGGTCCACCCTCGACCGGATCGCGCGCGAGCTCGACGTCATCGAGGCGAAGGACTTCCCCGGCTACTTCCTCATCGTCCGCGACATCGTGATGTTCGCGAAGGGTCGCGGCATCCTCTGCCAGGGCCGCGGCTCGGCCGCGAACTCCGCCGTCTGCTACCTGCTCGGCATCACCGCGGTCGACTCCATCCGCTACAACCTGCCGTTCGAGCGCTTCCTGTCGAGCCTGCGCGACGAGGAGCCGGACATCGACGTCGACTTCGACGCGGACCGCCGCGAGGAGGTCATCCAGTACGTCTACGAGAAGTACGGACGCCGCAACGCCGCCCAGGTCGCGAACGTCGTCACGTACCGGCCGAAGAACGCGGTCCGGGACATGGCGAAGGCGCTCGGCCACTCGACCGGCCAGCAGGACGCCTGGTCGCGTCAGGTGGAGCGCTGGGGCGGCGACGTGCAGAGCGACGACCACGACATCCCGCAGCCGGTGGTCGACCTCGCGCAGCAGGTGCTGAAGTTCCCCCGGCATCTCGGCATCCACTCCGGCGGGATGGTGCTCACCGACCGTCCTGTCGGCGAGGTGTGCCCGATCGAGAACGCGCGGATGGAGAAGCGCACCGTCCTGCAGTGGGACAAGGACGACTGCGCCTGGATGGGCCTGGTGAAGTTCGACCTGCTCGGGCTCGGCATGCTCGCGGCGATGCAGTACGCGTTCGACCTCGCCGACAGGCACCTCGGCGAGCGGTGGGACCTCGACACGATGCCGAAGGAGGAGCAGGGCGTCTACGACCAGCTGTGCCGCGCCGACTCGGTCGGCGTGTTCCAGGTGGAGAGCCGCGCCCAGATGGGCACGCTCCCCCGGCTGCAGCCCCGCGTCTTCTACGACCTCGTCGTCGAGGTCGCCCTCATCCGGCCAGGGCCGATCCAGGGCAAGGCCGTGCATCCGTTCGTCCGGCGCCGCACCGGCGAGGAGAAGGTCACCTACCTGCACCCGAAGCTGAAGCCGGTGCTCGAGCGGACGCTGGGCGTGCCGATCTTCCAGGAGCAGCTCATGCAGATCGCCATGGAGGTCGGCGGCTGCACGGGCGAGGACGCCGACCTGCTGCGCCGCGCGATGGGCTCGAAGCGTGGGCTCGAGAAGATCGACTCGCTGCGGGACAAGCTGTACGCCGGGATGGCGGCCAACGGCATCGACGACGACACGGCCGACCAGATCTACCGGAAGATCGAGGCGTTCGCGGACTTCGGCTTCGCCGAGAGCCACTCGATCAGCTTCGCCCTCATCGTCTACGCGAGCTCGTGGACGCGGCTGCACTATCCGGGGATCTTCCTCGCCGCGCTGCTGCGGGCGCAGCCCATGGGCTTCTACTCTCCGCAGTCCCTCACCGCGGACGCCCGCCGGCACGGCGTCGAGGTCCGCCGCCCCGACCTCCTCCTCTCGGGCGTCGAGGCCGACCTCGAGCCGCTGCGGCAGCCGTCCACGGAGAGGATCGCGGAGTTCCGGGCCACGGCGGGACCGGGGCACGGGCGGCGCTGGGGCACGAACCTCGTCGACCTGGTGTGGGCGGACGGGAAGCCGGCCGCGACGGGACGCGATGCGTGCCTCGAGCGGGAGCAGCCGCCGGTCTCGGAGCGGTTCGACCCGACGGCGCCGGTCGAGGATTCCCTCCACCGGCGGGACGGGAACTACGCGGTCCGGCTCGGGCTCGCCGAGGTCGCGTCGATCGGGAAGAAGCTCGCCGAGCGGATCGTCGAGGAGCGGGAGCGGCACGGCGACTACACGAGCCAGGCCGACCTCGCCCGCCGCGTCGGGCTGACCGCGCCGCAGCTGGAGTCGCTCGCGGCGGCCGGCGCGTTCGCCTCGCTCGGCCTCGGCCAACGCGAGGCCCTGTGGGGCGCCGGGGCCGCCGCCCAGGAGCACCCGGACTACCTGCCCGGCACGAGCATCGTGGTCCAGCCGCCGCTGCTGCCGATGCTGACGCCGGCGGAGCAGGTCGCGTCCGACCTGTGGGCGACCGGGATCTCACCGGAGCAGCATCCGATGCGGTTCGTGCGGGACCGGCTCGCGAAGCGCGGCGTCCTCACCTACGCCGACCTGGCGCGGACGGAGACGGGCCGCCGCATCGAGATCGGCGGGGTGGTGACGCACCGGCAGCGTCCCGCGACCGCCGCCGGGGTGACGTTCCTCAACCTCGAGGACGAGACCGGCATGGTCAACATCGTCTGCAGCGTCGGCGTGTGGCAGCGCTACCGGCGGATCGCCCGCGAGGCGCCCGCGATGATCATCCGCGGCATCCTGGAGCGCTCCCCCGAGGGCGTGATCAACGTGGTCGCCGACCGCTTCGAGGTCCTCACGATCGGCGCGCGCAGCGTCTCCCGCGACTTCCACTGAGCACGGCGGAGCTCGGCCCGCCGCCGGCCCCGGCCGTTCAGGCGAGACCGAAGGACGTCGCCCCGATCGGCTCGGTGTCCCGCACCTCGACGGAGTCGACGCGGGCGAAGGGCGGACCCTCGTGCAGCCACGAGACCAGGGCGTCCACCGCGGCGGCCTCGCCCTCGAGGTGCGCCTCGACGCGCCCGTCGGCGAGGTTGCGGACCCAGCCGGCCACGCCGATCCGGCGCGCCTCCTCGATGCACGAGTAGCGGAACCCGACGCCCTGCACCCGCCCGCTCACCAGGGCCCGTCGCGCGACCGTCATGCCACCGTCGTCCCGAACAGCAGCCCGAGCACGAACGTCACGGCGGCGGCGCCGTAGCCGATCAGCAGCTGGCGCAGAGCCCGGCTCAGCAGCGAGGTCCCGGACAGCAGGCCGATCACCGTTCCGGTGCCGAGCAGCGCGAGGCCGACGAGCGCGGCCGCCAGCAGGATCGCCGGGATGCCGCTCATCCCGAACAGCCACGGCAGCACCGGGATCAGCGCCCCGGACGCGAAGAACGCGAAGCTCGAGAGCGCCGCTCCCCGGGCTGTGCCGAGCGCCTCGTGCTCGTCCACCCCGGACTCCACCGACCCCAGGGGCTCGCGGCCCCCGAGCACCGACTCGGCCCGGCGGTGGGCGTCCTCCTCGCTCATCCCGCGCGCCCGGTAGACGAGCGCCAGCTCGTTCTCGTTGACATCGAGATCCGCGATCGCGTGCCGCGCCTCCGGGCTCGGCCGGGACCCCGCCAGCAGCTCCCGCTGCGAGTGCACGGACACGTACTCCCCGGCGGCCATCGACAGCGCGCCGGCGAGCAGGCCCGCGAGCCCGGTGAACAGGACGGTCTGCGGCGCCACCCCGGTCGCGCCGACGCCGAGGACGAGCGCGAGGTTGCTCACGAGGCCGTCGTTCGCGCCGAAGACCGCGGCGCGGAAGGTCCCCGAGATGCGGCTCCGGCCGCGTGCGGCGAGGCCACGGACCACCTCCTCGTGGATGCGCTCGTCCGCCGCCATCGAGTCGGTCGCGTCGTCGTCCGCAGCGTACGGGGTGCGGGACTCGGCCCGCTGCATGAGCGCGAGGGTGAACACCGACCCGAAGCGGCGGGCGAACCAGCCGAGCACCCGGGTCCGCAGGTCGACGCGCGGCTCGCTCGTCAGCCGGTCGCCCAGCAGCTCGCGCCAGTGCGCCTCGTGCCGCCCCTCCGCGTCGGCCAGTGCGAGCAGGATCGCCCGCTCCTCGCCCGTGCGCCGGACCGCGAGGTCCCGGTAGATCTGCGCCTCCGCCTGCTCGTCGGCCAGGTAGCGGCGCCACCGCCGCACGGTCGCGGCGCTCGGCTCCGAGGTCAGCGGGGAGGCGCGGTTCACCCCTCGATTCTCCCAGGCGGCGGGCGGGGAGGAGTTTCGGGGCCGGCGCGCAAGCCCCCCGGCGAGATCGGGGCCCGGCGCGCGACCCGGGGGAACCACGCCCTAGGGTCGGGGGCATGGGAGCCGTCGAGCTGGTTCTGATCCGGCACGGGCAGAGCGAGGGGAACGTCGCGGCGGACAAGGCGGACCGGAGCCGCGCCGACCGCGTGATGGTGCCCGCCCGGGACGCGGATGTCGTCCTCTCGGACACGGGCCGCGAGCAGTCCGAGGCCCTTGGCCGCCACGTCGCCACCTGGCCCGACGACCGGCGTCCCCAGGCGCTCTGGGTCTCCCCCTACCGCCGGGCCCAGCAGACCGCGGAGATCGCGTCCGGTGCGGCGGGCCTGGACCTCATGCCGCGCTTCGACGAGCGGCTCCGCGATCGCGAGCTCGGCATCCTGGACGCCCTCACCTGGCGGGGCGTGCGCCGGCTGCACCCCGAGGAGGCCGAGCGCCGCCGCTGGCTCGGCAAGCTCTACTACCGGCCGCCCGGAGGGGAATCCTGGGCGGACGTCGCCCTGCGCATCCGGTCCGTGCTGGCCGACATCGACCGGGACGAGGACGGGCGCCGGGTGATGGTGGTCTGCCACGACGCGGTCATCACGCTCTTCCGGTACGTGTGCGAGCGCATCGACGAGGGGACGCTGCTCGAGGGCGCTCGGCGGAACCCCGTCGCCAACTGCTCCATCACCCGCCTCGTTCGGCCCTCCGGATCCGGCATCTGGACGTCCGACGTCGTCGGCGACGTCGGCTTTCTGCGGACGCGCGACGCCGAGGTGACGAAGCATGCCGGGGAGCGCCATGTCGGCTGAGCCGGTCACGCCCGCCTCGCTCCGCGACTGGCCCCTTCCCGCGGCGCCGAGCACCAAGCAGCAGAGAGGCGACGTCCTCGTGATCGGCGGGGCGCGGAAGACCCCCGGGGCCGCCCTCCTGGCCGGGGTCGCCGCCCTGCGGGTCGGCGCCGGGCGCCTCACCCTCGGCATCGCGGAGACCGTGGCGCCCGCCGTCGCGGTCACCGTGCCGGAAGCCGGCGTGGTGGGCCTCGCCGAGACCGGGAGCGGGACCGTCCGCGGCGACGGCATCCGCCTGCTCGCGGACGACATCGCGTCCGCGGGATGCGTCCTCGCCGGGCCCGGCCTCGACGACGCCGACGAGGCCGCCGCGCTGCTCCGGACGCTGGCCGAGCTCGTCGGGGACGACACCCGGGTGCTCCTCGACGCGTACGCCCTGGGGCCGCTCGCGCACGAGCCGCAGGTCGTCGAGCGGCTCGCCGGGCGCCTCGTGCTCACCCCGAACGGGACCGAGGCGGCGTTCCTGCTCGGCCGGGATCCCGGGGATCCCGAGGAGGACGCCGCCGAGCTCGCCGACCGCTACGGCGCGGTCGTGAGCTGCCTCAGCTCGGTAGCGGAGCCCGGCGGCCGGCGCTGGCGCATCACCACGGGGCACGAGGGACTCGCGACCTCCGGCAGCGGCGACGTGCTGGCCGGTGCGGTGGCCGGCGTATGGGCTCGCGGGGCCTCGGCGGAGCAGGCCGCGTGCTGGGGCACCTACCTGCACGCGGCGGCGGGCGACCGGCTCTCGGCGCGGATCGGGCCCCTCGGCTTCCTCGCCCGGGAGCTGCTCGACGAGCTGCCCGCCCTGCTCACCGAGCTGCGCTGACCGGCGCCCTCGCTTCCCGGGCTGCGATCAGCGGGCCCGCACCTCGGCTCCGTTCACCGCCCGTCCGCGAGCGGCGCGGGAAAGAGCGAGCGGGGATCCTGCAGCACCGCGGGCACCGTGAAGTCGGCGCGCGCGAGCGTCCCGCTGTACTCGGCGGGCCGGACGAGCAGGACGGCGCCGGACTCGAGCTGCCGCATCTGCGCGTCACCGGTGATGCGGGCGCGATGCAGCACCGGCGAGTTCCCGACGAGGGTCGCGACCTCGGTCCCCGGCTCGAGCGCCTCGACGAACAGCGCGAGCTGGGCCCGCCAGTTCGCGGTGTCGCGTCCCACGGGCGACCGGTCCCAGATCCCGACGATCCCCTCGTCGAGCCACTCCTCGGACTCGCTCGCGCTCCGCGGCCGCACGATCCACAGCGGCCGGCCGTCGGGCGCGGCCGCCCGCTCCCCCGGCTCCGGCCACACGTAGTCGAGGTCGGGAGGCGTGCCGGGGAACAGCGGACCGTAGAAGTCGGGGTCCTTGCGGATGAGGTTCGACCGGTGGCTGCGGTGGATCTCCTCGTTCCCGATCCAGGGCGGCAGCATCCCGCGCTCGGCGAGCTCCTCCTGCGTCCGCCCGACGACGTCGGGAGCGAACTCGGCGATCAGCTCCCGCGTGCTGTCGGCGTGGCCCCGCTGCACCCAGGCGTCGACGTTCGCCAGCCCGTAGACGGTGAGCGCGGGGAGGTACCCGCGCCACATCCGGGTGACGGGGTGCGGCTGCCAGCCGTAGCTCGGCAGGAGCACCGCCCGCAGGATCTGCAGCGTCTCGACGCGCTGCTTGCCGAGCCGCGGCGAATCGAGCACGGCCGAGCTCTCCGTGAAGGACGGATACGGGAGGAACGTCTGCATCGGTCAGCCCTCCGGCCGGCTCGCCGGCGGCTGCGGACGCGGGATCACCGGCAGGACGAGGCAGGCCATGGGATCAGTGTCCACCCATGCGCTTGCGCAGCAGCTCGATCCGTGACTGGAGCTGCGTCACGCTGGCCTGCGCGACGGCCGGGCCGCCGCACGTGCGCCGCAGCTCCGCGTGGATCATCGCGTGCGACTCCCCCGTCTGCTTCGACCACAGGCCGACGAGGCTGTTGAGGAGGCTGCGCTGCTCCTTGAGGTTCCGGTACATCGGCGCCGGCTCGTCGGCGGGACGCGGGACCTCCGCGGGCTTGCCCTTGCGGCGCTTCTCCTGCCGGGACTGGCGGTGCAGCAGCAGCTCGCGCACCTGCTCGGGCTCGAGCAGGCCCGGGATGCCGATGAAGTCCAGCTCCTCGTCGCTGCCGATCTCGGCCTCGAAGCCGAACTCGCCGCCCTCGTACACGACCCGGTCGAAGGTGGCGTCGGAGCCGATCGCCTGGAACGCGAACTCCTGCTGCAGCCCGTCCGGCGCCTTCTCCTCGCGGTTCGCGGCGGTGAGCGCGTCCTCGTCGAGCCCGTTCTCGTCCTCGTTCCGCGGCCGGTCGAGGGCGTGCTCCCGCTGCACGTCCATCGCGTTCGCGAGCGCCATGAGGCCCGGGACGTTGGGCAGGAACACCGAGGCCGTCTCGCCGCGCCGCCGGGCGCGGACGAAGCGGCCGATGGCCTGTGCGAAGAACAGCGGCGTGGACGCCGACGTCGCGTAGACGCCCACGGCGAGCCGGGGGATGTCGACGCCTTCGGACACCATCCGGACGGCGACCATCCAGCGCTTCTCGTTGGCCGCGAACTCCGCGATGCGCTCGGAGGCCGCCTTCTCGTCGGAGAGGACGACCGTCACCTCCTCGCCGGCGATGTCCTCCAGGATGCGCGCGTACGCCCGAGCCGCGAACTGGTCGGTCGCGATGACGAGGCCGCCGGCGTCGGGCACTCCCTTCCGGACCTCCGTCAGCCTCTGGTCGGCCGCGCGCAGCACGGAGGGGATCCAGTCGCCCGCCGGGTCCAGCGCGGTCCGCCAGGCCTGCGACGTGATGTCCTTCGTGTTGCCCTCGCCGAGCTTCGCCTCCATCTCCTCGCCGGCGGTGGTGCGCCAGCGCATCGACCCGGCGTAGACCATGAACATGACGGGCCGGACGACGCCGTCCACGAGCGCGCGGTCGTAGCCGTAGTTGTAGTCGGTCCGGGAGACGCGGCCCCCGGTCTCGTCCCGGACGTAGTCCACGAAGGGGATGGGGGCGGTGTCGGACCGGAACGGCGTCCCGCTCAGCGAGAGGCGCCGGGTCGCGGGCTCGTACGCCTCGCGGATGGCATCGCCCCAGCTCAGCGCGTCACCGCCGTGGTGCACCTCGTCGAGGATCACGAGGGTCTTCGCCGCCTCCGTCAGCCGCCGGTGCAGCGGCGCGTCCGCGACGACCTGCGCGTAGGTCACGGCGACGCCGTGGAAGTGGCGGCCGAACCAGCGGTCCTTGTTCCGGAACGTCGGGTCGAGGTGGATCGCGACCCGCTCGGCGGCCTCGGCCCACTGGCGCTTGAGGTGCTCGGTCGGGGCGACCACCATGACCCGGTCGATCGTGCGGCGGCCGAGGAGCTCCTTCGCGAGGCGAAGGGCGAACGTCGTCTTGCCGGCGCCCGGGGTCGCGGCGGCGAGGAAGTCCTTCGGCTCGCGCTCGAAGTAGGCGGCGAGCGCCTCCTGCTGCCAGGCCCGCAGCTTCGGGGCGGTGCCCCACGCGGCACGGTCGGGGAAGGAGGGGCTCAGTCCCCCCGGCCAGCCGGTGGGGCCCATCTCCGCTGCGCTCGTGCCCCGGACCGGGTCGAAGAGATGCGGAGTGCTCACTCGATCGAATGTTACCGAAGGGCATCGGACACGCCCGGCCCCCGGCGTGTCACCGGCGGGTTGCAGAATGGGATCGTTCCCCGAAAGCGGACGGAGGCGGATCGATGACGGAAGCGCATCCCTGGCGCCGGTACGTGGCCCTCGGCGATTCCTTCACCGAGGGCATCGGCGACCCGGAGCCGGACAGCCCCGGTGGCCACCGCGGATGGGCGGACCGGGTCGCGGAGGTGCTCTCGTCCTCGGTGGACGACTTCGCTTATGCGAATCTCGCGGTCCGCGGCAAGCTCATCCGCCAGGTCCTGGACGAGCAGGTCGAGCGGGCGATCGCGCTGCAGCCGGACCTCATCACCCTGTCGGCGGGCGGCAACGACGTCATCCGCCCCGGCGGGGACCCCGACGTGATCGAGGAGCGCCTGGACGAGGCCGTCTCCCGGCTGTCCGCGACCGGGGCGACCATCGTCCTGTTCACGGGCGTCGACGTCCGCTTCTCCCCCGTGTTCGGTCGGCTCCGCGGGCGCATCGCGATCTTCAACGAGAACATCCGACGCGTCGCCGTGCGCCACGACGCGCTCGTCGCCGACCAGTGGGCGCTCACCGAGCTCCAGGATCCGCAGATGTGGGCGGCGGATCGCCTGCACATGGCGCCGCTCGGCCACCACACGGTCGCCCGCATGGTGCTCGACACCCTCGGCGTGCCGAACGACCTGCAGCCGAGGAGCCCGGAGCCGCTGCCGCCGCGGACCTGGCGCCGGGCGCGGACCGAGGACCTCGTCTGGGCGCGGGAGTACTTCGTCCCGTGGGTGATCCGGCGCATCCGCCGGGTGTCCTCCGGTGACGACATCGCGCCGAAGCGGCCGGAGGCGGCGCCGTTCCCCGCCGGCCCGCGGGGTCCGGCCCTCTAGTCCCGCACGACGTGCGCCGACGGCGTCAGCGGGCCCAGGGCGGGTTGGTGACCCGCCACCAGAGATCCGGGGCGTCGATCGTCTCGTCGAGCGTGAGCGGCACGCTGATGGTCCGATCCCCGACGTGGAACTCGGCGCGTCCGACCTGCGTGCCCTCCCGGGCCTCCTCGACGGGGTCGGTCGTCACCGAGGCGGTGACCGGTGTGTCGGACCAGGTGAGCACCGTGGCGCTCTCGGCGGCGACGGCGTCCGCGCTCTCGCCCCACTCGGTCGTGTAGCGCGCGTACTCGTCGCCGGCGGTCGCGAGCGTCACCTCGTGGAAGCCGGGAGCCACGCTGTCGAGCAGAGCGAGCACCGCCTGATTCAGCACGGGGTGGGTCGGCGCGCCGAGGATCACGCCGACGAGGGTGACGGTCGAGGACCCCACCTGCACGTCGGTCGAGAAGAGCAGGCACGCGCCGGCCTCCTCGGTCGTCCCCGTCTTGATCCCGTCGACGCCGTCCGTGCCGAGGAGCTTGTTGGTGCTCGCGAACTCGCCCACGCCGGGCGCGGACGAGGCCGACAGGGCGACGATCTCGGCGAGAGCGGGCTGGGCCAGGGCGAGCTTGCCGAGCTCCACCAGGTCCGCCGGGGTGCTCGTGTTCCCGGCGGAGAGCCCGTTGGTGTCGACGACCGTGGTGTCCTCGAGCCCGTGCGCGTCGAGCCAGGCGCGCGCGGCCGCGAGATAGCCGTCGACGGATCCGTACGCCCAGCGGGCGAGCGAGATCGCGTAGTTGTTCGCGGAGGGGATCAGGACGGTCTCCAGCACCTGCCGCTGGGTCAGCACCAGTCCCGGCCGCACCGGCTGGAGCGATCCGTTCTGCGCGAGCACCTCGTTGTAGGCCTCGATGTCGGCCTGGGTGAACTCGATGGCCGGGCCCTGCTCGCCGGCGGCCAGGGGCTTGGCGTCGAGGACCACGAGGGCGGTGACGACCTTGGTGATGCTCGCCATCGGGAACGGCCCCTGCTCGCCGCTCGCAGCGAGCACCCCCTCGAACCCCACGGCGCCGATCGCGCCGCGCCCGTACTCCGGGAAGTCGGGCACCGCGGCCGGCTGGGGCGCGACGGCGGGAGCGCTGATCGCGGCGACGGCCTCCGGGATCTCCGCCGCGGCCGCCGCCGGCACGTAGACCGCCGCGCCGGCCACCACGGCGAGGGTGCCGAAGACGGCGATCCTCCGCCGGCGGAACACCTGCTTCCGCGTCAGGGGGCGCTTCGACACGCGCTCAGGATACGTGCGCGCGGCCCGCATCCCGGGCAGACGCGGCGGCCGTCCGGACCGCGCACCCGTTCCATCACGATCCGGCGACGCGGGCCGGTTCCTTCTCCGTCGTCACGTATCCTGTCGGCGGAAAGGGCCTTCCTCTTGCCTTCATCGCGCATCCCGAGCAAGTTCGCCGCTCTCCTCGGCTTCGTCGGCATGAGTGCCGCGGCGGGCGTCCTCGCGACCGCCGCCGTCACTCCGGCGATCGCCGTGTCGAGTGTCGCCGCCGCCGACACCATCGGCATCTTCGAGGAGCTTCCGGCGTACCTCGAGATCGGCGACCTGGCGCAGCGGACCAACATCTACGCGAACAACCCGGACGGGACGCCCTACCTCCTCGCGCAGTTCTACGACCAGAACCGCGTCGAGGTGCCGTGGGAGAGCGTGTCGCTGTACGCGAAGGACGCCCTCGTCGCGGGCGAGGACCCTCGCTTCTACGACCACGGCGGCATCGACCTGCAGGGCACCATCCGCGCCGTCATCAACAACGCGCTGGGCCGGAGCGTCCAGGGCGGCTCCTCCATCACGCAGCAGTACGTCAAGAACGTCAACATCCAGAACTTCATCCGGGATGCGAGCACCCAGGAGGAGATCGACGCGGCGTTCGACAAGGCGACCGAGGTCTCCGAGGCGCGCAAGCTCCGCGAGATGCGCTACGCCCTCGAGCTCGAGAAGAAGTACACGAAGGACCAGATCCTCCTCGGCTACCTCAACATCGTCGCGTTCGGCGGGCGGGTCTACGGCGTCGAGGCGGCGTCCAACTACTACTTCGGCGTCAACGCACGGGACATGACGCTGCCGCAGGCGGCGAGCCTGATGGCGATCGTCAACAACCCCGAGAAGTTCCGGCTGGACTACCCGGACAGCACGACGAACGGCGCCGCCAACGGCTACGCGGCGAACAAGGTCCGGCGCGACTACATCCTCGACAAGATGCTCGACGAGAAGATGATCACGCAGCAGGAGTACGAGGCCGCGGTCGCCGCTCCCGTCGAGCCCCGCATCACCCAGCCCGAGGTCGGCTGCGCCGGCGCTGACGCGGGCGCGGGCTTCTTCTGCGACTACGTCACCAACATCTTCAAGAACAACGAGATCTTCGGCCCCGACGAGGAGACCCGCTGGCGCAACTTCGTCCGCGCGGGCTACGACGTCTACACCACGCTCGACATGGAGCTGCAGAACGCCGCGTTCTCCGCCATCAGCGACACCGTGCCCAAGTCGTGGGACGGGGTCAACATCGGCGGCGTGGCCGTGACGGTGCAGCCCGGCACGGGGCGCATCCTCGCGATGGCGCAGAACAAGGACTACTCGGACGACCCCGCCGTCCTGCAGAACAACCCGAACGCCACCGCGGTCAACTACAACACCGACCGCGAGTACGGCGGTTCGAGCGGGTTCCAGCCCGGCTCGACGTACAAGGTCTTCACGCTCCTCGAGTGGCTCAAGCAGGGCCACGGCCTCAACGAGGCCGTCGACGCGCGACGCCGCGACAACTGGGGCGCGTTCCGCGACTCCTGCGAGGGCGGCACGGTGATCGCCGAGCGCGGCTGGAACCCGAAGAACGACGGCGGCGAGGAGGGCGGCATGTGGACCGCCCTCGTCAACACGGTGAACTCCTACAACACGGGCTACCTCGCCATGGCGAAGGAGCTCGACCTCTGCGACATCCGCAACACCGCGGCGGCGCTCGGGGTGCACCGCGCCGACGGTCGCGAGCTCGAGAAGTACCCCACCACGGTCCTCGGGACCAACGAGATCGCGCCCCTGACGATGGCCGCGGCGTATGCCGCGATCGCGGCGGGCGGCAACTACTGCGTGCCGATCGGCATCGAGCGGATCGTCGCCAAGGACGGCAGCGACGTGCCGATCCCGCCGATCACCTGCAACCAGGCCATCGACCCGAACGTCGCGGCCGGTGCGACCCTCGCCCTCCAGCAGGCGTTCCGTGCGGGCACGGGTGCGCCGTCGGCGAGCCGGATCAACAGCGACGTGCCGATGTTCAGCAAGACGGGCACGACCGACGACGCGTGGGCGACGTGGATGATGGGCGGCTCGAGCACGGCGACCACCGTGGTCGGCGTGTTCAACGTGACCGGCCACGTCAACCTCCGCAACACGCGCCTGCCGGCCGGCCAGGCGGCCACCCTCCGGCACCTCATCTGGCCGCGCATCATGAACGTCGCGGCCGACAAATGGGGCGGCGAGGCGTTCGCGAGCCCGTCCGGTCGGGTCCTCACGGGCAGGACCTACGGCATCCCGAACGTCGTCGGCCTGAGCCTCGAGGAGGCCCGCGAGAAGATCGAGAACGCCGGCTTCGAGTTCGAGGACGGCGGGCAGCAGGACTCCGACAAGCCGGCCGGCACCGTGATCGGCACGAGCCCCTCGGGATCCGCCCCCGCCGGTGAGCTCGTCCGGGTGTTCACGAGCAACGGCTCGCTGCGGACGGTCCCCGACGCGGTCGCAGGACTCAACACGTTCGCCGACTCGCAGGCCGCCCTCAACGCCGCAGGCTTCGCGGGCGTGCAGGAGAGGTGCGTCGTCGACGCGAACCTCGACGGCAAGCCGGTCGGGCAGGACCCGCCTCCCGGTACCGCCGCGCGCCCCGACACGGTCATCACGGTCACGGTCGCGAAGCCGAGCTGCTGAGCGGGAGGGTGCCGGACGCGTTCCGGCACCCTCGCACCGCTCGGAGCCGCGCCCGCTCCCGTCCCGCTCAGGCGGGCCGCAGCGCCCAGAGCGCGACCGCGCTGGCGGCGGCGACGTTGAGGGAGTCGACGCCGTGCCGCATGGGGATCGTGACGACCGTGTCGGCCGCCCGCAGCGCGTCCCGGCTCAGCCCGTCGCCCTCGGAGCCGAGCACCAGCGCCACCCGGTCGGGCCGCTGCGCCGCGTAGCGGTCCAGCGGCACCGCGTCATCCGCAAGGGCGAGAGCCGCGATCGTGAACCCCAGCCCGTGCAGCAGCGGGGCGGCGTCCCGCCACTCCGGCAGGCGGGTCCAGGGCACCTGCAGCACAGTCCCCATGCTCACGCGGACGCTGCGCCGGTACAGCGGGTCCGCGCAGCGCGGGGTGACGAGGACCGCGTCGGCGCCGATCCCCGCGGCCGCCCGGAAGATCGCCCCGACGTTCGTGTGGTCGACGATGTCCTCGAGCACCACGACGAGGCGGGCATCGCGCAGGAGGTCCGCCGGATCCGGCAGCGCCGGCCGGTGCATCGACGCGATGGCGCCCCGGTGGAGGTGGAAGCCCGTCAGCTCCTGGAGCACCTCGTCCTCGCCGACGAACGCGGGGACATCGGGGAACGCCGCCAGGATGCGCTCGAGCTCCGGGAGCCAGGCCTCGCGCGACAGCACCGCCCGCGGCCGGTGTCCTGCGCCCACCGCCCGCTCGATGACCTTCGTCGACTCCGCCAGGTAGAGACCGCCGGCCGGCTCCCGGAGGCGGCGGAGGTTCACGTCCGTGAGCCGGGTGAAGTCCTGCAGCTCCGGTCGGTCGAGCCCCTCGATGGGCACCACCCGCATGTCCGGCCTTCCCCGCCCCCCTGTCTACTCTTGTCGCAGGGAGGTCCATGTCCACGCTAGCGCCCCGCGATGCTCCGTCCGCCGCCGAGCTCGACGAGGCTGCCGCCCTCCTGCGCGGGCGCACGGTCGCGGTGCTGACCGGGGCGGGGATGAGCACGGACTCCGGCATCCCGGACTACCGCGGGGCCGGCGCGCCGAAGCGCACGCCGATGACGGTGCAGCAGTTCCTCTCCGGGCCCGAGTTCCGGCGCCGCTACTGGGCGGGCAGCCATCTCGGCTGGCGGGTGTTCGACGCCGCCCAGCCCAACCGAGGCCACCGGGTGCTCGCGGAGCTCGAGTCCGCCGGCGTCGTGAACGGCGTCATCACCCAGAACGTGGACGGCCTGCACCTCAAGGCGGGATCGCAGCACGTGGTGGACCTGCACGGGACGGTGGACCTCGTGCGCTGCCTCGAGTGCGGGCAGACCTTCGCTCGGAGCAGCATCGCGGAGCGCATCGAGGCGGCGAACCCGTGGCTGGAGCGGCCGGAGTCGGTCGTGATCAACCCGGACGGCGACGCCGAGGTCGTGGGCGTCGACGACTTCGCCGTCCCGGACTGCTCGGTGTGCGGAGGGATGCTGAAGCCGGAGGTCGTCTTCTTCGGCGAGTTCGTCCCTGCCGAGAAGTTCGCCGAGGCCAGCGCCCTCATCCGGCGTGCGGATGCGCTGCTCATCGCCGGCTCCTCGCTCGCGGTGAACTCGGGCGTGCGCCTCCTCGATCTCGCCCGGCGCCGCCGGCTGCCCGTCGTGATCGTGAACCGCGGCGAGACGAAGGGCGACCGGAAGGCGAGCGTTAAGCTGGATGCCGGCACGTCGGAGACGCTGGAGGCCCTGTCCTCGCGTCTGCTCGGCTGAGCCCCGACCCCGTCCCTGCGCCCCCGGAGCCCCCGTGACCCACCTCGTCCTCGTCCGCCACGGCCAGACGGACTGGAACCTCGCCCGCCGGATCCAGGGGTCGAGCGACATCCCCCTCAACGACACCGGGCGGGAGCAGGCGCGGGAGGCGGGGCGACTGCTCGCCGAGGAGCGGTGGGACGCCATCGTGTCGAGTCCGCTCGTCCGGGCCCGCGAGACGGCGGAGATCATCGCCCGCGAGCTCGGCATCGACACGGTCGAGCTCGTTCCGGAGCTGCGTGAGCGCCACTACGGCCAGGCGGAGGGGCTGACCGGCGCGGAGGCCGAGGAGCGCTACCACGGGAACGTGCCGGGCCGGGAGACGCCCGAGATGGTGCTCGAGCGGGTCCGGCCGGCGCTCGTCGCGCTCGCCGAGGAGCATCCCGGCCAGTCGGTGCTCGTCGTCAGTCACGGCGGCGTCATCGGGACGCTCGTCCGCGACGCCACCAGCCACGTGTGGCCGGAGGCCGGGCAGCTGATCCCCAACGGGTCCGCGCATCGGTTCGCGTACCGGGACGGCGAGATCGGGCTCGTCGAGTTCAACGGGCGCCCCTGGAGCGAGCCGGTGCTCGAGGTGGCGAGCGATGCATCCGCTGGCTGAGCGGTTCCGCCGGACGCTGATCGAGCTCGGCGAGGACGGCGCCGTCCAGGAGACGCCGGACCGCGCCCACACGGCGGCGGAGGCGGCCGCGGCCCTCGGCGTGCCCGTCGAGACCATCGTCAAGAGCCTCGTGTTCACGCTCACCGCGCCTGGAGCGGAGCCGACGCCGCTCCTCGTGCTCGCGTCCGGATCCAACCGGGTCGACGTGTCCCGCCTCGGGGACGTCCTGGGCGGCAGGGTCGGCAAGGCGGACGCGGCGACGGTGAAGGAGGCCACCGGCTACAGCATCGGCGGCGTTCCGCCGCTCGGTCACCCGCGGCCGCTGCGGACCCTGGTCGACGAGGCGCTGCTGCGGCACGAGCTGCTCTGGGCGGCCGCCGGCACCGCGACAGCGGTGTTCCCGATCACGCCCGATCGGCTCGTGGAGCTCACCGGCGGCGAGGTCGTCGGGGTCGCCTGAGCGGCGACTCTGCGGCGAGCTTTAGCAGCAGGTCCGCGAGCACCTCGGCGGACGCGTCCCAGCTGTAGACCGCCGCTCGCTCGAGGGAGGCCGCAGAGCGGGCGGCCCACTCCCCCGGCTTCTCCAGCCGGCGGATCGCGTCCGCGAACGCGGCCGGGTCGTCCGGATCGGCGTACAGCGCGACGTCGCCGCCCACCTCGCGGAAGATCGGGATGTCGCTGACGACGACCGGCGTGCCGACGTTCATGGCCTCCACCAGCGGGATGCCGAAGCCCTCGTCGCGGGACGCGGACACGAGGGCGGTCGCCTCGAGCAGCTCCCGGCGGTACTCCTCGTCGCTCGCGCCGTTGTGGAACACGAGCCGGGCCCCGGGGGCCACCGACTCCAGGCGCTGCCGGTCGTCGGGTCGCACCCGGCTCATGAGATGCAGCTCGTAGCCGGGCAGCAGCGCGACCGCCCGCACCAGGGTCTCGACGTTCTTGTAGCCGAGGAACGTGCCCATGTAGACGAGCGTCTTGCGCGCCGGTCCGCTCCTCGGGGGAACCGGCTCCGGCGAGGGCGCCGCGGCGTTCGGCACCACGACCACCGGCCGCCGAGTGAGCCGGTGCTCGGCGATCAGCCGCTTGGTCGTCTCCGACACGGTGACGACGGCCTCGGCACGGTTGAGGAGGACGCGCTGCGGCCACCACGCGAGGTGGTAGAGCCGCCAGAGCGTGCGTACCCACCAGGAGAACTGGGCCGGCGGCGTCCGGTGCCGGTAGTAGATGAGGTCGTGCAGGGTGAGCACGAGCCGGTAGCGGCGGCCCAGGGTGCCCATCGTCTGCATGGGACTGAAGACGACGTCCGGTTCCGCGCGGTTGACCTGACGGGCGACGAGCGGCTCGAGAGGGCTGGTGGGCGGCGAGACCCGATGCCACGGCATGTCGGGCAGCAGGTTCAGCTGACCCGGATCGCTGATGAGCATCGTCAGCGGCATCCGGCGCGCGAGCGCGGTCACGAGCTCGGCGGAGTACCGGCTGATCCCGTCGTGCCGCCCGTCGGCGCGGACGTACCGGCAGTCGACGACGACACGAGGGCCGCGGTCCGCGGCTGAGGCCACCGGCTGCTCCGGCTCCTGGATCGTCCCGCCGTCGAGGAGGACGCGCTCGACGCCGCGCGCGGCCTCGTCGGGCACCTCGTAGTGGATGAGGTGCCCGACCCCCGGCAGCACTTGGAGGGTCGCCTGCGGGAACAGCTCCTTGAGGCGGTACTGGTCCGCGACGGGGGTGATGTCGTCCTTCTCGGCCGCGAGCAGGTGCACCGGCACCGGGATCCGCTCGGCGAAGTGACTCACGTCGTTGCTCACGGACGCGCGGAACGCCTCGAGCACCACGTCCCTGCTGGCGAACGCGCCGAAGAAGCGGTCGTGCTGGTTGTGGATCCACCGCCGCAGCGCCCGGTCCCGGGTCTTCGCCATGGTGACGCTCATGCCGCGCGTGACGGCGCGCCACCGCAGCAGGGCGAAGCCGGGCCGCTCCGGCAGGCGGGCGCCGAGCCAGTAGTAGAAGACCGCGAGCCGGGTGCCGATCGCGTTCGGACCGCTCAGCGCGGGCGAGGCGATCGGGTTCACGAGGATCGCGCGCGGCGCCGGGAGCCCGGAGGCGAGCGCCGCCGAGACGACGATCGTGCCGAACGAGTGGCCGAGCAGCACGGCCGTGCCCCGCACGCCGAGCGCGTCCAGGAACTCGGACAGCCAGGCGCCGTAGCCGTCGATGTCGTGCGGCCGGTCCGCGAGGGGCTCCGAGACGCCGAAGCCGGGAAGGTCGGGCGCGATGACGCGGAGCCGCGGAGAGCGGTGGCAGAGGAACGCGACGATCGATTCGAGGCCGTGGTGATCGCCTCGGAAGCCGTGCACCGCGACGAGCGTCACCTCGGCGTCCTCGGCCGACGCCCCGTACTCCCAGTACCGGGTCCGAGCGCCGAGCACCTCGATCTCGGCGGGCCGCCCCTCGATCGCCACGGGATGGGGGGACGGCACGACCTTCATCGGCCACAGTCTACGGGCGGCGCAAGGGGGGCCCCGGGCCGCCGGGCCGCCGGACGGCCGACCGTAGGATGAGGCGAAACCCATGCCGGAGGGACCTGCGAGTGAGCTTCACTGCACCGATCACACTGCCCGGCCTGTCCCTCGACCCCCAGTGGTATCGCCGAGCGGTCTTCTACGAAGTGATGGTGCGGTGCTTCGCCGACAGCAACGGCGACGGGACAGGCGACCTCGGCGGGCTCATCTCGAAGCTCGACTATCTGCAGTGGCTGGGCGTCGACGCGCTCTGGCTCCCGCCCTTCTACCAGTCGCCGCTGCGCGACGGCGGCTACGACGTGTCCGACTTCAAGCAGGTGCTGCCCGAGTTCGGCACCCTGGACGAGTTCCGCGAGCTCGTCACCAAGGCGCACGAGCGCAACATGCGCGTGATCATGGACTTCCCGCTCAACCACACCTCGGACCAGCACCCCTGGTTCCAGGCGTCCCGGGAGGATCCGGACGGTCCGTACGGCGACTTCTACGTCTGGAGCGACACCGACGAGAAGTACCAGAACATCCGGATCATCTTCATCGACACCGAGGACTCGAACTGGGCGTTCGACCCGGTCCGGCGCCAGTTCTTCTTCCACCGGTTCTTCTCGCACCAGCCGGACCTCAACTTCGAGAACCCGGCCGTGCACGAGGCCGTCATCGACATCATCAAGTTCTGGTTCGACCTGGGCGTCGACGGCATCCGGCTCGACGCCATCCCCTACCTGTACGAGTCCGACGAGGGCAACGGCGAGGGCGAGCCGCCCACCCACGAGTTCATCAAGAAGCTCCGCCGGATGCTCGACCTCGAGTACCCCGGACGGATGCTCGTGGCGGAGGCGAACCAGTGGCCGCGCGAGGTCGCGGCGTTCTTCGGCACCGAGGAGGAGCCCGAGTGCCACATGGCGTTCGACTTCCCGGTGATGCCGCGCATCTTCTACTCCCTGCGCTCCCAGACGTCGACCGAGCTCGTGCGGATCCTCTCCGAGACGACCGACGTCCCGGAGGGCGCGGCCTGGGGCGTGTTCCTCCGCAACCACGACGAGCTCACCCTCGAGATGGTGTCCGAGGAGTACCGGCAGGCGATGTACGGCTGGTACGCGTACGACCCGCGCATGCGGTCCAACATCGGCATCCGCCGCCGGCTCGCTCCGCTGCTCGACAACTCGCGCGCCGAGCTCGAGCTCGCGCACGCCCTGCTCTTCTCCCTGCCGGGCAGCCCGTTCCTGTACTACGGCGACGAGATCGGGATGGGCGACAACATCTGGCTCGCCGACCGGGACTCGTCCCGCACCCCGATGCAGTGGACGCCCGACCGCAACGCCGGATTCTCCACGGCGGATCCGGGCAAGCTCTACCTGCCCGTGGTGCAGTCCCTCGTCTACCACTACTCGCTGATCAACGTGGAGGCGCAGCTCGCCCAGTCGCGGTCGCTCCTGCACTGGGTGCGCAACGTGATCCACGTCCGCAAGGCGCACCCGACCTTCGGCCTGGGCAAGCTCCACGTGCAGGAGACCGACCACGAGTCGGCGCTGGCGTTCGTCCGCTCCTACCCCGGCAGCGGTCAGCAGATGGGCGACCAGCCGGAGGACGTCCTCTGCGTGTTCAGCTTCTCCCACAACCCGATCTCGGTCACGGTGAACCTTCCCGACTTCGCCGGCGCCCGCCTCACCGATCTCTTCGGCGGCGGCCGGTTCCCGACCGTCGGCGAGGACGGGACGGTCACCCTGACGCTCGGCACGCAGAGCTTCTTCTGGCTGAAGCTCACCCGCCCCGGCGCCTGACGACGGCGTCTCCGCGACGCGCGAGCAGCCTCCCGGACGCCGTCGGAGGCCCTTCCTAGGCTGACCGCGTGACGACGCTCGACGCCCGGTACCGGGCCGCCCTCCCCGAGTTCCCGCTCTTCGAGATCGGTGTCGGCGAGGAGGGCGAGGCCGCCGCCCAGCAGGCCGAGCGGGCCGTCGCCTCCGCGCGCGGCAGGGGCTTCGCAGGTCACGGGGCGCCGATGCGGGTCGTCACTCCCGCCCTGCTCGATGTCGACGAGGTCGAGATCGATGCTGCTCCCGTCGTGGACGAGGCCGAGGCCGCCCTCGAGGCGGCGGCCGCGCTTCCGGAGTGGACGGGCTGCGTCGGCGTCTTCGATCTGGAGACCACCGGCATCGACACCGAAACGGCCCGGATCGTGAGCGCCCATGTGGGTGTCCTCGACGACTGCGGAGTCGTCGTCGAGCGGAAGGACTGGCTGCTCGATCCCGGCGTCGAGATCCCCGACGGGGCCTCCGCCGTGCACGGCATCAGCACGGCCCGCGCCCGCCGGTACGGGCGTCCGGCGGCCGAGGTGATCCCCGAGATCCTCTCGGCGATCCGCACGGTGCACCGCCGCGGCCTGCCCCTCGTCGTCTACAACGCGCCCTACGACCTCACACTGCTGGCCCGCGAGGCGGACCGGCACGGTCTCGAGCCGCTCGACGGCCGGGGCCTTGTGGTGGACCCGCTCGTCCTCGACAAGGCGCTCGACCGGTACCGCAAGGGCAAGCGGACGCTCGAGGTGACGGCGGCGTTCTACGGCGTCGAGCTCACGGACGCCCACGACGCGGGCGCGGACGCGATCGCCGCCGGCCGTCTGGCGCAAGCCATGGCGGCCCGGTACCCGGTCGAGCTGGGCGTCGAGCTGGAGCGCCTGCACTCGATGCAGGTCGAGTGGTGCCGCGAGCAGGCGGAGCGCTTCGCCGACTACATGCGCCGCACGAAGGACCCCGAGTTCACGACCTCGGGCCTCTGGCCCTGCCGCTGACCGCGCCACCATCCCCACCCCGGGCCGATCCGGCGTTCGCGGGCCGCCACGACGGCCCGGAACCGCCGAACCGGCCCGCCTGGAGCGCTCCCCGGCAGCACACCTCGTCCCGGTGATCCGACCCGGTCGTTCCCGCCGAACTGCCGGAGTGGGCCACGAGGTGACCATCGACAGGGAACCGCCACCGAGCTGCTCGACGCGACGAGCTCCGGCAAGGACTGAGGGCTCGCCACGCGGAACCCGGGCTGCCGCGGGTCGTGCGGACATCCGCCACCCCGTACCTGACGGTGGTGTCTCCGCACGACCCCGCGGGCGCGACGCGCTCAGTCCTGAGAGACGAGAAAGGGGCGCCCCGAAGGGCGCCCCTTTCTCGTGAAGCTGCGGCTTACTTGCCGAAGTTCTTGTAGCGCGAGTTGAACTTCTCGACGCGACCGGCGGAGTCGAGGATGCGCTGCTTGCCCGTGTAGAACGGGTGCGACGCGGACGAGATCTCGACGTCGATGACGGGGTAGGTGTTCCCGTCCTCCCACTCGATGGTCTTGCCGCTGGACACCGTGGAGCGGGTGAGGAAGCTCTGACCCGACGCGAGGTCGCGGAACACGACGGGGGCGTACTCGGGGTGGATGCCGGACTTCATGGCGGACGAACCTCAGATCTGGAGAGAAGGGGAAACGGAAAGTCTCTGGACCCGAACGTCGTCCGGGTCGTCTCGGCCGAAGGGCCGACAGACAAGGATAGCAGGGATCAGCTCGCGCGGGCGGTGAACCGGCCATCGGTCTGGGTCACCTCGAGCGGGAGCCCGAAGGTCTCCGTGAGGCGCTCCGACGTCAGGACCTCGTCGACCGGTCCGCCCGCGACCACGCGGCCCTCGTCGAGCAGGAGCGCGTGGGTGAAGCCGACCGGGATCTCCTCGACGTGATGGGTGACCATGACGATGCCGGGCGCCGACGGCGAGCTCGCGTAGCCGCCGAGAAGGGCCACGAGCTCCTCCCGCGCCCCGAGATCGAGGCTGGCCGCCGGCTCGTCGAGCAGCAGGAGCTCCGGGTCCGTCATGACGGCCCGGGCGATCTGGACGCGCTTCTGCTCGCCGTCGCTCAGCTCCCCGAAGCGCCGGCGCTCGAGGTGGCTCAGCTTCCACTCCCCCAGCACGCGCTGCGCCCGCCGGACGTCGATGTCCTCGTACTCCTCGTTCCACCGGCCGGTGACGGAATATGCCGCGGTGAGCACGACGTCGAGGACTGTTTCCGAACCCGGAATACGACGCGCCATCGCCGTCGAGGCGAAGCCGATCCGCGGCCGGAGCTCGAACAGGTCCGTGCCCCCGATGCGGTGGTCGAGGACCTTCGCGACCCCGCGGCTGGGGTGCAGGAAGGCGGCGGCGATCTGCAGCAGCGTCGTCTTCCCGGCCCCGTTCGGGCCGAGGATCACCCAGCGCTCCGAACTGTCCACGGTCCAGTCGACCGAGTCGAGGATGACGGTGCCCTCTCGGGTCACCGACACGTCGGACAGCTCGAGAACCGTGGTCATGGGTCCAACACTATCCGGGCGGTCCCGCGGGTCAGGAGCGGCCGACGAGCGTGGCGTAGAGCGCCCGGGTGTCCTCCGCGATCCGGTGCCAGCTGAACTCCTCCTCGGCCCTCCTGCGGCCCGCCTCGCCGTACCGACGGACGGTCTCCGGGTCGGACACGACCTCCGTCAGGGTCGCCGCGAGGTCCGCCACGAAGCGGTCGGGGTCGATCGGCGTGCCGCTGCCGTCCTGCACCTGCTCGATCGGCACGAGCCGCCCCGTCACGCCGTCGGCGACGACTTCGGGGATGCCGCCGGTCGCGGTGCCGACCACTGCGGCCCCGCAGGCCATCGCCTCGAGGTTCACGATGCCGAGCGGCTCGTAGACGGACGGGCAGACGAACGTGGTTGCGGCGCCGAGCACCGTGCACAGCTCCCGCCTGCTGAGCAGGCGGTCCAGCCACACGACGCCGGTGCGCTCCTGCTGGAGGACGCGCACCGCATCCGACACCTCCGCCATGATCTCGGGCGTGTCCGGCGCGCCGGCGCAGAGCACGAGCTGCACCTCGGGCGGCAGCTGACGGGCGGCGCGCAGCAGGTACGGCAGGCCCTTCTGGCGGGTGATCCTGCCCACGAAGACGACCGAGGGACGGTCCGGATCGACGCCGAGCGAGCGCAGGAGCTCGTCGTCGTGCACCGGGTGCCAGTCCTCGAGGTCGATGCCGTTGTAGATCACCGAGACCTTCGACTCGTCGAGCGACGGGTAGGACCGGAGGATGTCCCGTCGCATGCCCTCGCTGACCGCGATGACCGCGTCCGCCGTCTCGTACGCCTCGCGCTCGATCCAGCTCGACACGCGGTAGCCGCCGCCCAGCTGCTCGGCCTTCCAGGGCCGCAGAGGCTCGAGGCTGTGCGCGGTGAGGACGTGCGGGATGCCGTGCAGGAGCTGCGCGAGCCGTCCCGCGGCGTTGGCGTACCAGGTGTGGGAGTGGACGAGGTCCGCCCCTTCGGCGTCCTGGGCCATCTGCAGGTCCACGCCGAGCGTGGCGAGGCTGGGGTTCGCGTTCGCCAGCTGCTGGGGCACGAGGTACGCGTGGGTGTCCGGCTCCTCGCGCGGCTTCCCGAAGCAGCGGACGACGACGTCGATGTCGCCGCGCATCGCCCGGACGAGCTCGGCGACGTGGACGCCGGCCCCGCCGTACACGTCCGGCGGATACTCCCTGGTCAGAAGATCGACTCGCATGAGCACACGCTAGCCCAGCAGTGGTCCCTCGCACCGGGGTGCTTCGCGAGGGGGCGAGTGCGTTCCGGAGCGGGGGCGTGCGCCTATATGGTGTCCCCATGGCATCGAAGAAGATTTTCGGCATCGTTCTCGCGGGCGGTGAAGGGAAGCGCCTGATGCCATTGACAGCGGATCGGGCGAAGCCGGCGGTCCCGTTCGGGGGCACGTACCGGCTCATCGATTTCGCGCTGTCGAACCTCATCAACTCGGGGCTCACCCAGATCGTGGTGCTGACCCAGTACAAGTCGCACAGCCTCGACCGGCACGTCGCGGAGACCTGGCGGCTCTCGAGCCTCCTCAACTCGTACATCGCGTCCGTCCCGGCGCAGCAGCGGCTCGGGCCGCGCTGGTACACCGGCTCCGCCGATGCGATCCTGCAGAGCCTCAACCTGATCAACGACGAGAAGCCGGACATCGTCGTCGTCGTCGGCGCGGACCACGTGTACCGCATGGACTTCAGCCAGATGATCGACGCGCACATCGAGTCCGGCTGCGGCGCGACGGTGGCCGCCATCCGGCAGCCGATCTCCCTCGCGAACCAGTTCGGCGTCATCCAGACCAACCAGCGCAGGCCCACGAGGATCACCAAGTTCCTGGAGAAGCCCAAGAACGCGAAGGGCCTCCCGGACTCCCCGGGCGAGGTGCTCGCCTCGATGGGCAACTACATCTTCAACACCGACGCCCTCATCGACGCGGTGCGCGCGGACGCGGAGAAGGAGGGCTCCAAGCACGACATGGGCGGGGACATCATCCCCGGCTTCGTCGCCCGCGGGGACGCCGCCGTCTACGACCTCAACCGCAACGTGGTCCCCGGCGCGACCGATCGCGACCGCTACTACTGGCGGGACGTGGGGACGATCGACTCGTTCTTCGAGGCCCACCAGGACCTCGTCTCCGCTCTCCCGGTCTTCAACCTCTACAACGAGGAGTGGCCGATCTACACGCAGCAGGTGAACTCGCCGCCCGCGAAGCTCGTGCGGGACGCGCACGGCAACCAGGGCACGATGGTCGACTCGATCATCTCGCTGGGCTCGGTCATCTCCGGCGCGCGCGTCGAGCGCAGTGTGATCGGTCCGTGGTCGACGATCGCCGGCGGCTCCGTCGTCACCGACGCCGTCCTCTTCGACCGTGCCCAGGTCCAGCCCAACGTGGTCGTCTCCCGCGCGATCCTCGACAAGAACGTCGTGGTCGAGGAGGGCGCCCGCATCGGCATCGACCCGGAGCGGGACCGCGAGCGCGGCTTCACGGTGACGGAGTCCGGCATCACGGTCGTCGGCAAGGGCGTCCGGGTCACCCCGTGAGGGCCGGGCCGGCCCGGCACCTCGTGGTGCTCGACGTCGACTCCACGCTGATCGAGGACGAGGTCATCGAGCTGCTCGCGGATGCCGCGGGCAGCGGGGACCTCGTCACGGAGATCACGGAGCGGGCGATGCTCGGGCAGCTCGACTTCGAGCAGAGCCTGCGCGAGCGCGTGTCCACGCTGCGGGGTCTTCCGGTGGCCGTGTTCGAGGAGGTCAGTGCGCGCATCACGGTCACTCCCGGCGTGCCCGAGATGATCGCTGCCGTGCACGCCGCGGGCGGCTGCGTGGCGACCGTCTCCGGTGGCTTCCACGAGATCCTCGACCCGCTGGCGGAGCGGCTCGGTCTCGACTACTGGCGCGCGAACAGGCTCGAGGTCGAGGAGGGCCGGCTCACGGGCCGCGTCTTCGGCCCCGTCGTGGACGGGGCGAGCAAGGCGGCCACCCTCATGGAGTGGGCGGAGGACTGCGGCGTGCCGCTGGAGCGCACGGTGGCGGTGGGCGACGGCGCCAACGACCTGCCGATGATGGGAGTCGCGGGCCTCTCGGTCGGCTTCGACGCCAAGCCGCCCGTGCGGGACGTCGCCGACATCCTCATCGACGAGCGCGACCTCACCCAGCTCCTCCCGGTGCTCGGCCTGCGCGGCTGACGACCCCGACCCGTCGCCGGGCGCTCGGCGCGTCGGCAGCGCCCTCGGCGCGGAAGTCGTGTCGCCCGCACTCAGACCGTTCCCTCTCCGCTGAGGTCAGTGCCCCATCCCGAGGCCGCCGTCCACCGGAATGACCGCTCCGGAGATGTACGCGGCGTCGTCGGACGCGACCCACGCCACGACCTTCGCCACCTCGTCCGAGGAGGCGAACCGGCCCGCCGGAATCGCCTTCCTGTACTCGGCCTGCTGCTCCTCCGGCAGTGCCGCCGTCATCTCGGTCTCGATGAACCCCGGCGCCACCACGTTCGCGGTGATCCCCCGGGCGCCCAGCTCGCGAGTCAGTGAGCGGGCCATGCCGACGAGCGCGGCTTTCGACGAGGAGTAGTTGACCTGGCCCGCGCCGCCGTAGAGGCCCACGACGCTCGAGATGAGCACGACCCGGCCGAAGCGCGCCTTCAGCATCCCCTTCGACGCGCGCTTCACGACCCGGAAGGCGCCCGTGAGGTTGGTGTCGAGGACGCTCGTGAAGTCCTCCTCGCTCATCCGCAGGACGAGCGTGTCGCGGGTGATCCCGGCGTTCGCCACGACGACCTCGACGGGTCCCAGCTGCTTCTCGACCTCGGTGAACGCGGCATCGACGCTCGCCGCGTCCGTGACGTCGGCCGCGACCGTGACTGCGCCATCGGGCCCACCCGAGCCCGACCTCGAGGTGACGGCGACGCGGTCGCCGCGCCGCACGAACTCCTCGGCGATGGCGTAGCCGATGCCGCGGTTGCCGCCCGTGATCAGAACCGTCCTCGCCACGCACACTCCTCGACTCGCCCGACCTCCCCAGCCTACGGGTGGGGAGGAGCCGAGCGTTCGCTGAAGGGTGACGCTCAGCGAACCGGGGCCCTCCGTGAGCGGCGTAGTCTTGCAGGCGCCGATGAGCAAGCGGACCCCCACCCAGTCGATCACGACGCTCCCTCTCTCCCCGCAGGAGGAGCGCCGCTCCCGCATGGTGAAGTACTCGATCGCGATGGGGATCCGCACCCTCTGCGTCGTCTCGCTGCTCTTCGTCCAGGGCTGGTGGATCCTCGTCATGGTGCTCGCCGCCCTGGTCCTCCCCTACTTCGCGGTCGTCGTGGCGAACGTCCGCTCGAAGCCGGCGGCGCGCGCCGTGCCGGTCGCGCCCTATGCGGCCCTGCCTGCGCCCCGGTTCCACGACGACGGCCCTGCCGAGCACCAGCGCGCGTCGTGACGACCCTGGTCTGCTCGCGGGCCGGATGCGACTCGCCCGCGACCTGCAGCGTCGAGTGGCGCAATCCCCGCATCCACGACGAGTCCCGCCGCAAGGTGTGGCTCGCGTGTGACGACCACCGCGACTACCTGCGGGACTACCTCGCCGCGCGCGACTTCCCGGTCCAGGTCGTCGACTCCCTCCCGGAGGCGCGGTGAACCGCTGGCGCTTCGTGCTCTCGCGCCGCTGGGCGCGCTACCTCGTGCTCGTGCTCGTCTTCGCGGCCGGCTGCGCCGCCCTGTCCTGGTGGCAGGTGTCCCGGCGCGAGGACAAGGTGGACCGGATCACGCTCGTCGAGCAGAACTACGACGCCGACCCGATCCCGCTCGCCGAGGCCCTTCCGTTCTCGCCTGATGAGGAGTGGCAGCCGGTCGAGGCGACGGGCACGTACCGGACGGCGGATCAGCTGCTCGTCCGGAACCGGCCGAACGGCGGCAAGGCGGGATTCGAGGTCCTCGTGCCGTTCGAGACGGAGGACGGCCGCCTCTTCCTGATCGACCGGGGCTGGGTCCCCGCGGGCAGCACCGGCTTCGGACCGGACGAGGTCCCGGAGGCGCCGGAGGGAGAGGTGACGGTCGTCGCCCGCCTCAAGCCCGGCGAGCCGAGGGTGGCGGGCGGGACGACCGCCTCGGGCGTCCTGGCCTCGATCCAGCTCGAGGAAGCGGCCCGCATCCTCGGACAGCCCATCGAGACCGGCGCCTACGGCCTCCTGGCCTCCGAGGACCCGGCGCCCGCCGAGCGGCCGATGCCGCGGGAGCGACCGGCGGTCGACGAGGGCCCGCACCTGTCGTACGCGATGCAGTGGATCGCCTTCGGGCTGCTCGGGTTCGCGGGCCTCGCCTTCGCGATCCGGCAGGAGTACCGCTACCGCAACGCGGACGACCCGGAGGAGCAGCGGAAGGCCGCGGAGCGCGCCGCTCGAAAGGCCGGGAAGCGAAGTGACGCCGACGAGGAGGACGCGCTCCTCGACCGCGCGCACCGCGGCTAGGCGAGGCTGATCAGCTCCGCGTAGTCGCGCGTCCAGAGGTCCTCGGTGCCCTCCGGCATGATGAGCACGCGCTCCGGGTTGAGCGCCTCGACGGCGCCCTCGTCGTGGCTGACCAGCACCACGGCTCCCTTGTAGCCGGCGAGGGCGCCGAGGATCTCCTCGCGGCTCGCCGGGTCCAGGTTGTTGGTGGGCTCGTCGAGGAGCAGCACGTTCGCCGAGGACACGACGAGCATCGCCAGCGCGAGCCGGGTCTTCTCGCCGCCCGAGAGGACGCCGGCCGGCTTGCTCGTGTCGTCGCCGGTGAACAGGAACGACCCGAGCACGCGCCGCGCCTCCGTCTCGGTGAGGTCCGGGGACGCCGACATCATGTTCTGGAGCACGCTGCGGTTCACGTCGAGCGTCTCGTGCTCCTGCGCATAGTAGCCGATGCGGAGGCCGTGGCCCGCCTCGATGCGGCCCGTGTCGGGCTGATCGACGCCGGCGAGGATCCGCAGCAGGGTCGTCTTCCCCGCGCCGTTGAGGCCGAGCACGACGACCTTCGACCCCCGGTCGATCGCGAGGTCCACCGCGGTGAAGATCTCGAGCGAGCCGTAGTTCTTGCTGAGGTCGGACGCCATGAGCGGCGTCCTGCCGCAGGGTGCGGGCTCGGGGAACCGCAGCTTCGCCACCCGGTCCTGCTGACGCACGTCCTCGAGCCCCGCGAGGAGCTTCTCCGCCCGGCGCGCCATCTGGTGCGCGGCCGCGGCCTTGGTCGCCTTCGCACCGAACTTCGCGGCCTGCAGCTGGAGGGCCGACGCCTTCTTCTCGGCGTTCGCGCGCTCCTTCTTCCGCCGTTCCTCGTCCGCCTCGCGCTGGCGCAGGTACTGCCTCCAGCCCATGTTGTAGACGTCCAGGACGGTCCGGTTCGCGTCCAGGTAGAAGACGCGGTTGACCGTCTCCCCGACGAGCTCGATGTCGTGGCTGATGACGATGACCCCGCCCGCGTAGGCCTTGAGGAAGTCGCGGAGCCAGACCACCGAGTCCGCGTCGAGGTGGTTGGTCGGCTCGTCGAGGATCATCGTCTCGGCGCCGGAGAACAGGATGCGGGCGAGCTCGATGCGGCGCCGCTGACCGCCGGACAGGGTCTTGAGGGGCTGATCCAGGATCCGGTCCGGCAGGTTGAGGTTGCTCGCGATCGAGGCGGCCTCCGCCTCCGCCGAATAGCCGCCCAGCGCGAGGAAGCGGTCGTTGAGGTTCCCGTAGCGCTTGAGGGCCGCCGTGGCGACGGCCTCGTCGTCGCTCGCCATCTCGAGCGTCGCCTTCTCCATGCCGAGCACGAGGGAGCCGAGGCCGCGGGCGTTGAGGATGCGCGTGCGCGCGAGCTCCTCCGGGTCGCCCGAGCGCGGGTCCTGAGGGAGGTAGCCGATCTCCCCGGAGCGCTCGATCCGCCCGGCGGTCGGCAGCGTCTCCCCCGCCAGGGTCTTCGTGAGCGTCGTCTTCCCGGCCCCGTTCCGACCGACGAGCCCGACCTTGTCGCCGGCGGAGACCCGGAAGTTCACGTTCTCCATGAGCAGGCGTGCGCCGACCCGGATCTCGAGGTCATGCACGGCGAGCACAGCAAACGTCCTTTACTTCAGGAGACGGGGCACCAGAGCCCGAAAACGACGGCCCCCTAGTATAAATTCCGCCGACGGCCGCCCGGCCCGGCGCACCGTCGATTCCCTGGAGAAGCATGACCTCCGTCTCGCTCGCTCGCCGTCCCGTCCTCGCCGATCGCGTCGTGCCTCGGAGCCTCGTCTCCGACGCGGCGCTCGTGGTCGCCGGAGCGGCGCTGACCGCGGGACTCGCCCAGGTCGCGGTACCGCTCTGGCCCGTCCCGATCACCGGTCAGACCCTCGCGGTGCTGCTCGTCGGCGGCACGCTCGGCGCCCTGCGCGGCACCCTCTCGATGGTGCTCTACGCCGCCGTCGGGATGCTCGGGCTCCCCGTCTTCAGCGACGGGGAGAGCGGCCTCGCCACCGTGCTCGGCCCGACCGGCGGGTACATCGCCGGCTTCGTCCTCGCCGCCGCGCTCACCGGCTGGCTCGCCGAGCGCCGTTGGGACCGCAAGTTCCTCGGCGGCATGGTCAGCTACCTCGCCGGTTCCGCCGTCGTGTTCGCGGTGGGCCTGCCGTGGCTTGCGGCCTCGCTGGGCCTGAACCTGCAGCAGACGCTCGAGGCGGGCCTGTACCCGTTCATCCTCGGCGGCGTCATCAAGGCCGCCATCGCCGCGGGCGTCATCCGCCTCGGCTGGTTCGCCGCGGACCGCAAGGCTCGCTGACCCAATCCTCCCGAACCGCCCGCTCCGGTCCCCTAGGGCACCGGAGCGGGCGGTTCGGTGTCAGGAGGGGACGCCCTCGGTGACGCCGAAGAGGCCGATGATGAGGGCCATGACGAGCAGGGTGATCAGCTCGTAGCCCAGGTTCAGGAGCGTCAGCGCCCATGGGCGCCGGTCGAACGCGTCATGCGTGACGAACCGCGCGGCGGTGAAGCCCGCGAAGAGGATCAGCGCGGTGACGACCGCGTTGAGCAGGGAGCTCCCGCCGTAGTAGGCCTGCGAGATGGACGCAGCGCCCGCCAGCACGAGCGCGGTCACGAAGCTCGCCAGGATCGTCCCGATGTAGGCGCCGACCGGCGACTTCGAGATCTGCTCCTCGGTGATGCCGGTGAGCCTCATCCAGCGGTCGCCCATCACGGGACGCGAGTACCAGACGAAGCCGACGACCATGCTCGACAGCGTGGCGAGCAGGACGGCCCAGAGGTTGATGGCGGGGACGGTCATGCCCCGACCCTACTGCTGAGGAACGCTCACTCCCGCTCAACAGGCAGGAACGCCCTCAACAGCATCAGCCCCGGCGTGTCGTGCTGTTGGACCACGAAGTGCCTGTTGAGCGCAAGGAGACGCCGGTCGGGCGCCAGAGAGGAAGCGGGGACGCTCCGCGGCGTCAGATCGCGAAGCCGATGGCGCGCATCATCTCGCGCCCGTCGTCCGTGATCCGCTCCGGGCCCCACGGCGGCATCCACACCCAGTTGATGCGGAACCGCTCGCAGTGGCCGTCGAGGGCCTGCGCGGTCTCCTCCTCGATGACGTCGGTCAGCGGGCAGCCCGCGGACGTGAGCGTCATCGAGATGATGAGCGCGTCGTTCTCGTCGTCCCAGCCCAGGTCGTAGATGAGGCCGAGGTCGACGACGTTGACCCCGAGTTCGGGGTCGACGACGTCCTTGAGCGCCTCGGTGATCTCATCGAAGCGCTCCGGGGTGAGCGAGACGGTGGCCATCAGAGCGTCACCGCGCTGCCGGAGAGGTAGCGGTCGTACCCCTCGTCCTCGAGGCGCTCGGCGAGCTCCGGCCCGCCCTCCTCCGCGACGCGGCCGTTCACGAAGACGTGCACGAAGTCCGGCTTGATGTAGCGGAGGATGCGTGTGTAGTGCGTGATGAGCAGGATGCCCAGGCCGGTGTTCTCCTTGGCGCGGTTGACGCCCTCGGACACGATGCGCAGCGCGTCCACGTCGAGGCCGGAGTCCGTCTCGTCGAGCACCGCGAAGCGCGGCTTGAGGAGCTCCAGCTGGAGGATCTCGTTGCGCTTCTTCTCGCCGCCCGAGAAGCCCTCGTTGACGTTGCGCTCGGCGAAGGAGCTGTCCATGCGGAGGCGGCCCATCGCGTCGCGGACGTCCTTGACCCAGCCGCGGATCGCGGGGGCCTCGCCGTCGAGCGCGGTCTTCGCGGTGCGCAGGAAGTTGGAGTTGGTGACGCCGGGGATCTCGACAGGGTACTGCATCGCGAGGAACAGACCGGCGCGGGCCCGCTCGTCGACGCTCATCTCGAGGACGTCCTCCCCGTCGAGCGTGATGGAGCCGCCGTCGACCGAGTACTTGGGGTGGCCCGCGATCGCGTAGGCGAGGGTCGACTTGCCGGAGCCGTTCGGGCCCATGATCGCGTGGATCTCGCCCTCGTTCACCGTGAGGTCGACGCCGCGCAGGATCTGCTTGCTGCCCTGGTCGGTCTCGACGCTGACCTGGAGGCCGGAAATCTGGAGAGTGGACATGGTGCTACCTCTTCTTTTCGACGCTCAGGCGTCGACGCGCTTGGGGACGGGGTCGACGTAGACGTCGTCGTCGACGACGGTCACATCGAATACGGGGACCGGCTCGTAGGCCGGGAGGGAGAGCGGGCGGCCCGACTTGAGCTCGAAGCGGGAGCCGTGGGCCCAGCACTCCAGGGTGTCGTCCTCGACGAAGCCCTCGGCGAGCGAGATGTCGCCGTGCGTGCACGTGTCGCCGAGGGCGTGGATCTCACCGGCGCTGTCCTTGACGACCGCGACGGCGGTCCCGTCGACCATCACCCGGAGGGCCTGATCGACGCGGACCTCCGAGACCGAGCAGACGCGGACGCCGCTCATCGGGCGCTCTCCTCGAGCTCGATCTCGATGGCGGCGGAGAGCCGCTCCTCGAGGGGCTTGTACCCGATCTTCTGCACGATCTCCTCGAGGAAGCCGCGGACCACGAGGCGGCGTGCCTCCTGCTCGGGGATGCCACGGGCGCGCAGGTAGAAGAGCTGCTCGTCGTCGAAGCGACCGGTCGCGCTCGCGTGGCCGGCGCCCTGGATGTCGCCGTTCTCGATCTCGAGGTTGGGCACCGAGTCCGCGCGCGTGCCGTCGGTGAGGACCAGGTTGCGGTTCTGCTCGTAGCTGTCCGTGCCCACGGCCTCGGGGCCGATCAGGACGTCGCCGATCCAGACGGTGCGCGCGCCGTCGCCCTGGAGGGCGCCCTTGTAGTTGACGCGGCCGCGGGTGTTCGCCGCCTTGTGGAAGAGGAAGACCTGCTGCTCGAGGTGCTGGTGGGAGTCCGCGAAGTAGACGCCGTACAGCTCACCCTCGGCGCCCGTGCCGGCGAGGGTGACGGCCGGGTTCACCCGGACCACCTCGCCGCCGAGCGACACCACGACGTGGCGGAGGGACGCGTCGCGCCCGACCCGCGCGAAGTGGGTCGCGACGTAGCGCGCATCGTCGTCGAAGTCCTGCACCGTGACCACCGTCAGGCGGGCGGAGTCGCCGACGAGGATCTCGACGTTCTCGCTGAGGAGGGCCGGACCCGAGTTGTCGAGGACGACCAGGGCGTCGCTGAACGGCTTCGCCTCGATGAGGGTGTGCGCCGCCCGCGGCTCGCGCCCGAAGCCCGAGCGCGAGATCGTGACCTCGCGGTGCTCCTCGCCGCCGACGGTGACGGCGAGGGCCCCCTCGAACATCGTCCACGCGTTCGCGGACGCCCGCTCCTCCGGGATGCCGGCGAGCCCGATCCGCGGGTCGCTGCGGGTCACCCAGGAGATGTCGACGTCCTCGACCTCGGGCGCCTCGAACTCGTACCGGGTGCCGTCGAGGAGCCCGTCGAGCAGCGCGGAGATCCGGTCGACCGGCGTCAGCTTCCACGCCGCCTCGCGGCCCGTGACCGCGGGGAAGTCGTGGACGTCGGTGGAGGTGAAGCGCTCGTTGCGCGTCTGGACGGGCGCGACGCCGTGCCGGCTGGTCGCGTCGGCGATGATCGCCGGCCGCGTGCCGGTCCCCGTCACCTCGACGGCGGTCTCGCCGTCCGCGGTCGCCAGCCCCTTGGTGCCTGCCGTGTTCGTTCCTGCCGTGTCAGTCACTCAGCCGACGCTGCCTTCCATGCCCATCTCGATGAGCTTGTTGAGCTCGAGGGCGTACTCCATGGGAAGCTCCCGAGCGATCGGCTCGATGAAGCCGCGGACGATCATCGCCATCGCCTCGTCCTCCGGCATGCCGCGGGACATGAGGTAGAACAGCTGCTCCTCGCTGACCTTGGAGACCGTCGCCTCGTGGCCGAGCTGGACGTCGTCGACCCGGATGTCGATGGCCGGGTAGGTGTCCGAGCGCGAGATGGTGTCGACGAGGAGGGCGTCGCAGCGGACGGTGTTCGCCGAGTGGTGGGCATTGGCGTCCACGCGGACCTCGCCGCGGTACCCGGCCCGGCCGCCGCCGCGCGCGATCGACTTGGAGACGATCGAGCTCTGCGTGTACGGAGCCATGTGGATCATCTTCGCGCCGGCGTCCTGGTGCTGACCCGGGCCCGCGAAGGCGACGGAGAGGGTCTCGCCCTTGGCGCGCTCGCCGACCAGGTAGATGGACGGGTACTTCATCGTCACCTTGGAGCCGATGTTGCCGTCGATCCACTCCATCGTCGCGCCCTCGTGGGCGATCGCGCGCTTGGTGACGAGGTTGTAGACGTTGTTCGACCAGTTCTGGATGGTCGTGTAGCGGACGCGGGCGTTCTTCTTGACGATGATCTCGACGACCGCGGAGTGCAGCGAGTCCGACTTGTAGATCGGGGCCGTGCAGCCCTCGATGTAGTGGACGTAGCTGTCCTCGTCGGCGATGATCAGCGTCCGCTCGAACTGGCCCATGTTCTCGGTGTTGATCCGGAAGTAGGCCTGCAGCGGGATCTCGACGTGGACGCCCTTGGGCACGTAGACGAACGAGCCGCCCGACCACACTGCCGTGTTGAGCGCGGCGAACTTGTTGTCGCCGGCCGGGATGACTGTGCCGAAGTACTCCTCGAAGAACTCAGGGTGCTCCTTGAGGGCGGTGTCGGTGTCGAGGAAGATGACGCCCTGCTTCTCCAGGTCCTCGCGGATCTGGTGGTAGACGACCTCCGACTCGTACTGAGCCGCGACGCCTGCGACGAGGCGCTGACGCTCCGCCTCCGGGATGCCGAGCTTCTCGTAGGTGTTGCGGATGTCCTCGGGCAGGTCCTCCCAGCTCTGGGCCTGCTTCTCCGTGGACCGCACGAAGTACTTGATGTTGTCGAAGTCGATCTCGGAGAGATCGGCGCCCCACATGGGCATCGGCTTGCGCTCGAAGATCTGCAGAGCCTTGAGGCGGTTCTTCCGCATCCACTCGGGCTCGCTCTTGAGGGCCGAGATGTTCTCGACGACCTCGGGCGAGAGACCGCGGCGAGCGGTCGCGCCGGCGGCGTCGGTGTCGGCCCAGCCGAACTCGTACTGGCCGAGGGTCGCGAGCTCAGGGCGGTCGATCAAGACGTCGGACATGTGTACCTCTCTTCCCGTCTGGGGCAACCAGACGGAGCATCCCGGCATTCCCTCGCACAGGGTTCCCTCAGGGCGGCGGACCGCCCGATCTCAGGGCCCGGGGCTCGTCGTGCCTAGACTGAACACTGCCTCGGGAGGACTCCCGATTTCGACGCTGACCTGCCAGGACGGCAGTGGGCTGTGTTCGTTAACCCCATCAATGCTACAGGGCGCGGTACGCGCGCGGAAGGCGAACGGTGGCCGTAGACACCCGGGCGGAAGCCCCCTCCCCCGCAGGCGTGCGCGCACGCCTGATGCCCGCCGAGGTGACCCGGTGGACGAGGGCGATCGCGTGGATCAACCTGGCCCTGCAGACGCTCATCGTCGGCACCGGTGGGGCGGTCCGCCTCACCGGCTCGGGCCTCGGCTGCCCCACCTGGCCCCGGTGCACCGACGAGTCGTACGTCGTCACGCCGGAGATGGGCATCCACGGCTTCATCGAGTTCGGCAACAGGCTCCTCACCTTCGTGCTCGTGGCGGGGGCGATCCTGCTGTTCCTGGCGGTCGTCCGGACCGCCGGCTCGGGCCGGGGCCTCGTGCTGCCCGCGCTGCTGATCGCGTTCGGCATCCCGGCGCAGGCGGTCATCGGCGGGATCAGCGTCCTCACGCAGCTGAACCCCTACGTCGTCGGGCTGCACTTCGTCGTGTCGATCGGGCTGGTCGCGCTGTCCACGCTGCTGGTGTGGCGCGTCCACCACCCCGTCGCGGAGCGCGCCGACGTCGTGCCCGCCGCGACCCGGGCGACCGCGTGGGCGGTCGCGGTCCTCGCCCTCGTGACGATCGTCGTCGGCATCGTGACGACGGGATCCGGGCCGCACGCCGGGGACAGCGGGGCGGCCCGCAACGGCCTGAACCCGGAGCTGCTGCAGCACGTGCACAGCTGGCCCGCCTACGCCATGTTCGGGCTCAGCCTCGTGCTGCTCGTCCTCTCCCGCCGGGCCCCGCTGGTGCGGCGGTACGCCCTCCTGCTGCTCGCGGCCGAGGTGCTGCAGATCGCGGTCGGCATCACCCAGGCACGCAGCGGCCTGCCCGCGGGACTCGTCGCCGCGCACATGCTCCTCGCGTGCCTCATCACGGCGGCGGCCACCGCGGTCGTGCTCGCCACCCGGCAGCCCGCGCGGGCGCTGCCCCGCTAGCCCGGGGGGCACCGCGGGCGACCGGGCGGTGACCCCGGTCTGGGTCGCGTCGATGTCACCGGCCGGGAGTACCATCCCGGCCCATGGCGTTCCTCGAAGCGGAGGACCTGAGGGTCACCTATCACCCCCGGAAGGCACCCGTCGTGAAGGCGCTGGACGGGCTCAGCCTCGACGTGCCTCAGGGCACCGTGTTCGGGCTCCTCGGGCCGAACGGCGCCGGCAAGTCGACCACCGTCAAGGTGCTCACGACGCTCATCCGCGCCGACTCGGGCCGGGCGCGGATCGACGGCATCGACGTCCGGGAGGACCCGGAGGAGATCCGGCGCAGGATCGGCGTCGCCGGCCAGTACGCCGCGGTCGACGAGAATCTCACCGCGCTCGAGAACCTCGATATGGTCGGGCGTCTCTACCACTTGAGTCGCACCGACTCGAAGCGGAGAGCCGAGGAGCTGGTCGCGCTCTTCGACCTCGGGGAGGCGAAGAGCAGGCCGGTGAAGGGGTTCTCGGGCGGCATGCGGCGGCGCATCGACCTCGCATGCGCCCTCGTCATCTCCCCGGCGGTCCTGTTCCTCGACGAGCCGACCACGGGGCTCGATCCCCGCAGCCGGCTCGGCATGTGGGACGTCATCGAGAGCCTCGCGTCGGCCGGCACGACCGTCCTCCTCACGACCCAGTACCTCGAGGAGGCCGACCGGCTTGCCGACGACATCGCGGTGATCGACCGCGGGCAGGTGATCGCGCGCGGCACCGCCGACGAGCTCAAGGCCCGCGTCGGCGGACGGCGCATCCAGCTGACGCTCGTGTCGGCGGACGACCTGCCCGCGGCCGTCGCCGCGCTGCAGCGGGTGGGCACGGGTGCCCCCGACGTGTCCGGCGACGGGCGGGCGGCGAGCGTCACGGTCGCCGAGGGCGCGCCCGCTCTCGCGGAGGTCCTCGCGGAGCTCGCCCGGCAGGGCATCGAGCTGCACGACGCGGGGATGCAGCGCCCGACACTCGACGACGTCTTCCTGCGCCTCACCGGTCACGCGGCCGAGGACGGCGAGGCGGACGAGACGGAAGGAAGGAAGGGATCATGACCGTCGCAGCGGATCGCGTCACCACGTCCCTCGAAGCGGCCCCGGTCCCCCGGGAGCCGTCGCCTCTCGCGGCCTGGTTCTCCGACGGGTGGATCACGACCCGGCGCAACCTCATCAAGATCAAGCGCGTCCCGGACGTCCTCGTCTTCACGACGCTGCAGCCGATCATGTTCGTGCTGCTCTTCAGCTACGTCTACTCCGGCTCCATCCAGATCCCGGGCTCCGACTACAAGGAGTTCATCATGGCGGGCATCTTCGCCCAGACCGTGGTGTTCGGCGCCACCTGGTCGGGCTACGCCACCGCGCAGGACATCCGGGACGGCATCATCGACCGGTTCCGGACGCTTCCCATGCGCCCCTCGGCCGTGCTGGTGGGCCGGACGAACGGCGACCTGCTGATCAACTCGATCTCGATGGTCGTGATGATCCTCACGGGCCTCGTCGTGGGCTGGCGGGTGCGCTCCAGCCTGCTCGAGGGGCTGGCCGGCGTCGTCCTGCTGCTCGCGTTCGCCTACGCCCTGTCCTGGGTGATGGTCTTCATCGGACTGAGCGTGCGCAGCCCGGAGGTCATCAACAACGTCTCCTTCATCGTGCTCTTCCCGCTCACGTTCATCTCGAACGCGTTCGTGCCGAGCGAGAACCTGCCGACGCCGCTCCGGATCTTCGCCGAGTGGAATCCCGTGTCCGCGCTGGTGCTGGCGGCGCGGCAGCTGTTCGGCAACGTCCCCCCGGGCATGCAGGTGGGCGACACGTGGACGATGCAGAACCCGGTCCAGGCCGTGCTGATCGGCATCGCGGTCCTGCTGGCGGTCTTCGTCCCCCTCTCGGTGTGGCGCTTCGGCCGCATCGGCAGCCGCGCCTGAGCGGCCCTCGGAACTGGCGCTCAACAGGCTGAACTTCGGCCAACAGCACGTGCAGCGGCGTGTCGTGCTGTTGGGCGCAAATTCTGACTGTTGAGGGCCAGGTGCGCTGGCCTAGAACGGGAGCAGCGGGTCGATCGCGACGGCGAGGAAGAGCAGCGTCAGGTAGGTGATCGAGGCGTGGAACACCCGCATCGGGCGGGGCTCCTCACCGCGGATGGCGAGCCCGTAGAGGCGGTGCGTCTCGTAGACGAACCAGGTGCCGGACGCCACGGCCGAGAGGCTGTAGACGAGGCCCATCCCGGCCACCGGGACGAGCAGGAGCGAGCACGCGACGGTCGCCCACGCGTACAGGATCGTCTGCAGGCCGACGGTCTGCCGGGACCGCACCACTGCGAGCATCGGCACGCCGACGGACTCGTAGTCGTCCCGGTACTTCATCGAAAGGGGCCAGTAGTGCGGCGGCGTCCACAGGAACACGACCATGAAGAGGATGAACGGGGCCCAGTCGAGGCTCCCGGTCACCGCGGCCCAGCCGATGAGCACGGGGAAGCATCCCGCGATCCCGCCCCAGATGATGTTCTGCTCGGTCCGGCGCTTGAGCCACATCGTGTAGACGAAGACGTAGAAGAGGATCGCGGCGACGGAGAGGACGGCGGCCAGCGGCGTCGTGAAGACCAGGAGCCACACCGTCGAGACCACGCCGAGGATCCACGCGAACACGAGCGCCTCGCGCGGCGTCACCTCCCCCGTGACGAGCGGACGCCGCTTCGTGCGGTGCATGACGCTGTCGATGTCGCGGTCGAGGTAGCAGTTGAACGCGTTCGCGGAACCGGCGCTGAGGGCACCGCCGAACAGGGTCGCGAGGACGAGCCACGGGTCCGGGATGCCGTCCGCAGCGAGGATCATGACGGGCGCCGTGGTCACGAGCAGCAGCTCGATCACCCGGGGCTTGGTGAGCGCCAGGTAGGCCCTCGCCTTGGTGCCGAGGGTCGCCCGTCGAGGCGTCGCCTCCGCGCCGCGCTCCGGTTCTACTGCTGTGCTCACCGCGCTCGATTCTACGGTGCGCCCGGGAGCAGACCCGGAGAAGCCCCGTTACGTCAAGGGCGAGGGCGGCTCCGAGGGGCCCTCCTATACTTGAACAGGCCTGACAGCGGGCCGATATGGCCTGACCACGGGCCGTACGACTGGCTCGGCGCCCGGGCCGTACAACTTCATGAAGAAGGGCTCTCCCCCAGTGGCAGATCTCCAATGGGACCCCATTGACGACAAGGCAGTAGACACCGCTCGCATCCTCGCCGCGGACGCGGTGGAGCAGGCGGGCAATGGGCATCCGGGGACGGCGATGAGCCTCGCCCCCGTCGCGCACCTGCTGTTCCAGAAGGTCATGCGCCGGGACCCGAGCGACAACGACTGGGTGGGGCGCGACCGCTTCATCCTCTCGGCGGGGCACGCATCGCTGTTCCAGTACGTGCAGTTCTACCTCGCCGGCTACGGCCTCGAGCTGGAGGACCTCCAGCACCTCCGCAAGTGGGGCTCCAAGACCCCCGGCCACCCGGAGTACGGCCACACCGACGGTGTCGAGATCACCACGGGCCCCCTCGGCCAGGGTCTCGCGTCCGCGGTCGGGTTCGCCTACGCCGCCCGCTACGAGCGCGGCCTGTTCGACCCTGAGACGCCCGCCGGGCAGAGCCCGTTCGACCACTTCATCTACGTGGTCGCCAGCGACGGCGACCTCCAGGAGGGCGTGACGAGCGAGGCCTCCTCGCTCGCGGGTCACCAGAAGCTCGGGAACCTCGTCGTCATCTACGACGCCAACCAGATCTCCATCGAGGACGACACCAACGTCGCGTTCACCGAGGACGTCGCCAAGCGGTACGAGGCCTACGGCTGGCACGTGCAGACGGTCGACTGGAAGAAGACCGGCGAGTACGTGGAGGACGCCCACGAGCTCCACCGGGCCATCGAGGCCGCGAAGGCGGAGACGGACCGCCCGTCGATCATCGTCCTCAAGACGATCATCGGCTGGCCGAGCCCGAAGAAGCAGAACACCGGCAAGATCCACGGCTCCGCCCTGGGCGCCGACGAGCTGCGCGCGCTCAAGGAGGTCGTCGGCTTCGACCCCGAGAAGACCTTCGAGGTCCCGGAGGGTGTCCTCGAGCACACCCGGAAGGCCGTCGAGCGCGGCCAGGCCGAGCACGCCGAGTGGCGCAAGGGCTTCGACGCCTGGGCGGAGGCCAACCCCGAGCGCAAGGCGCTGTGGGACCGGCTCGAGGCGCAGCAGCTGCCCGAGGGCCTCGAGGAGGCCCTGCCCGTCTTCCCGACGGACAAGGCGGTCTCCACCCGTGCCGCGTCCGGCAAGGTGATCAACGCGATCGCCCCGCTGATGCCGGAGTTCTGGGGTGGATCCGCGGACCTCGCGGAGTCGAACCTCACGACGATCAGCTCGGCCGAGTCGTTCCTGCCGCCCGAGTGGTCCACCCACGAGTGGACCGGCAACCCCTACGGCCGCGTCCTGCACTTCGGCATCCGCGAGCACGCGATGGGCTCGATCCTCAACGGCATCGTGCTGCACGGCAACACGCGTCCGTTCGGCGGCACGTTCCTGATCTTCAGCGACTACATGCGCCCGGCGGTCCGGATCGCCGCGCTGATGGGGGCGCCGTCGATCTTCGTCTGGACCCACGACTCCATCGCCCTCGGCGAGGACGGGCCGACGCACCAGCCGATCGAGCAGCTCACCGCGCTGCGCGCGATCCCCGGCCTCGACGTCGTGCGTCCGGCCGACGCCAACGAGGTCGCGTGGGCCTGGAAGACGATGCTCTCCCGGCACAACGGACCGGCCGGCATCGCGCTGAGCCGGCAGAACCTTCCCGTGTTCGAGCGCGGCGACGGGGATGCCGAGGGCGAGACGCTCGCGCACGCCCGCAACGTGGCCCGCGGGGCCTACATCCTCGCCGAGGCGCCCAACGGGACGCCCGACGTGATCTTCCTCGCGACCGGGTCCGAGGTCCAGATCGCGCTCGCGGCCCGGACCCAGCTGGCCGACGAGGGCATCAACGCCCGCGTCGTGTCCGTGCCCTGCCTCGAGTGGTTCCAGGAGCAGGACGACGAGTACCGCGAGAAGGTCCTGCCCGCGGCCGTCAAGGCCCGGGTCTCCGTCGAGGCGGGCATCGCGCTCGGCTGGCGGCCCTGGGTCGGCGACGCCGGCCGCAGCGTCTCGATCGAGCACTTCGGTGCGTCGGCCGACTACCAGACGCTCTACGAGAAGTTCGGACTCACCGCGGAGGCCGCCGTGGCCGCCGCGAAGGACTCCCTGGCCGCGGTCTGACGCGGCCCACGAGCTATCAGGAAAGAGGGAACAACGATGACCGACACGGCATCCGCCACGACCACCCCCACTGCCGCCCTCTCCGCCGCGGGCGTGAGCATCTGGCTCGACGACCTGTCGCGCGAGCTGCTGAACTCCGGCGCGCTCGACCGGCTGATCGCCGACAAGAACGTGGTCGGCGTGACCACCAACCCGACGATCTTCGCCTCCGCCCTCGCCAAGGGTGAGGCGTACGACGAGCAGGTGCGCGAGCTCGCCGCCTCGGGCGCCGACGTCGCGAAGGCGATCTTCGAGATCACGACGGCCGACGTGCAGCGCGCGGCGGACGTGTTCCGCCCGATCTACGACTCGACCCAGGGCTACGACGGCCGGGTCTCGATCGAGGTCGAGCCCGGCAAGGCGCACGACACCGAGGGCACCATCCAGGAGGCCAAGGCGCTCTGGGCCAAGGTCGACCGGCCCAACGTCATGATCAAGATCCCCGCCACCAAGGCCGGGCTCCCCGCGATCACCGCGGCGATCGCTGCGGGGATCAGCGTGAACGTCACGCTGATCTTCAGCCTCCAGCGCTACGCCGAGGTCATCGACGCCTACCTGACCGGCCTCGAGCAGGCCGAGAAGGCGGGCATCGACCTGTCGACGATCCACTCGGTCGCCTCGTTCTTCGTGTCCCGCGTGGACACCGAGGTCGACAAGCGGCTCGACGCCCTCGGCTCGGACGAGGCGAAGGCGCTGAAGAGCAAGGCGGGCATCGCGAACGCCCAGCTCGCCTTCAAGCTGTTCACCGAGCAGTTCGGCACGGAGCGGGCGATCGGCCTGCAGGAGCGCGGCGCCAACCGCCAGCGCCCGCTGTGGGCGTCGACCGGCGTGAAGTCCCCCGACCTGCCCGACACGCTCTACGTGGAGCAGCTCGTGACCCACGGGGTCGTGAACACGATGCCGGGCAAGACGCTCGACGCGACGTTCGACCACGGCAACATCACGGGCGACACCGTGACGGGCTCGTACGACGAGGCCCAGCGGGTGCTCAGCGCGCTCGACGGCCTCGGCATCGACTTCGACGAGGTCACCGAGCTCCTCGAGCGCGAGGGCGTCGACAAGTTCAATGTGTCCTGGGACGAGCTCGTCCAGACGGTGACGAGCGCGCTCGAGGGCGCCAAGTGAGCGTCCGGATCCTGGCGGGCGGCGCCGCCCGGGAGGCGATCGAGCGGGTCGTGCCCCAGCTCGTCGCCGACAGGGTGGCGTCCGGGATCACCGGTCAGGACCCGGACCTCTGGGGCGAGGCCGCGATCGAGGAGGCGTCCAAGCGGCTCGGCTGGACCGAGGCCGTGGCCGTCTCGCGGCCTCTCGTCGCCGAGATCGTCGCGGTCCGGGAGGAGCTGCGGGCGAAGGGCGTCGACCACATCGTGCTCGGCGGGATGGGCGGCTCGTCGCTCGCGCCCGAGGTCATCACACGCACGTCCGGCGTGCCGCTGACCGTCCTCGACTCGACCGACCCGGGTCAGGTGCTCGCCGCCCTGAACGATCGGCTCGAGCGCAGCGCGCTCGTCGTGTCGTCCAAGTCGGGATCGACGGTGGAGACCGACAGCCAGCGCCGCGCCTACGAGAAGGCGTTCAGCGATGCCGGCATCGACCCGCGTGAGCGGATCATCGTCGTGACCGACCCCGGCTCGCCGCTGGACCGGTCCGCCCGGGACGCCGGCTACCGCGTCTTCAACGCGGACCCCAACGTGGGCGGACGCTTCTCGGCGCTGACCGCGTTCGGCCTCGTGCCCTCGGGACTCGCGGGCGCCGACATCGCCGAGCTGCTCGACGAGGCCGAATCGGAGTTGGTGTACCTCGCGGTCGACCAGGAGGACAATCCCGGTCTCGTCCTGGGCGCCGCTCTCGCCGGCACCAGCCCGCTGAAGGACAAGACGGGCATCGTCGCGGACGGCACGCACATCGTCGGCTTCGCCGACTGGGCCGAGCAGCTCGTCGCCGAGTCGACGGGCAAGGAGGGCAAGGGCCTCCTCCCGGTCGTCCTCGACCCCGACTCCCCCGAGCTCAGCGACCGTCCGGAGGACCTCCTGATCGTGCGCCTCGTGGGCGATGCGACGCTCAGCCGGCACTCCGAGGAGGTCGGACGCGGCGAGGTCGTGATGAGCGGAACGCTCGGCGAGCTCCTGCTCGTGTGGGAGTACGCCATCGCCGTCGCCGGCCGCCTGCTCGGGATCAACCCCTTCGACCAGCCGGACGTCGAGTCCGCCAAGGTCGCGGCGCGCGGCCTCCTCGAGGCCCGGCCGGAGCCGACCGCTCCCGCGTTCAGCGAGGGCGGCATCGAGGTCCGCGGGACCGACGACGTCGTCTCCGGCGTCGGCGACCTGCGGAGCGCGCTCGAGTCGCTGTTCTCGAAGGTCGGCCCGGACGGCTACCTGTCGATCCAGGCCTACGTGAACCGGCTGGCGCTGCCCCGGCTCGAGGAGACCCGGAACCTGATCGCCGCCGAGGTGCACCGTCCGGTCACCTTCGGCTGGGGACCGCGGTTCCTGCACTCGACGGGCCAGTACCACAAGGGCGGCCCCGCCGTCGGCGTGTTCCTGCAGATCACCGCCGACCCGGAGCAGGACCTCGAGATCCCGGACCGCCCGTTCACGTTCGGTCAGCTCATCCAGGCGCAGGCCGCCGGAGACGCCACCGTGCTCGCCGAGCACGGGCGTCCGGTGCTGCGCCTCAACCTCACGTCCGACGCGGCAACGACGGCGCTGTTCGACGCACTCAGTCCTCGAACCTGACGGGCTCGCCCGTCCACGCTAGGAGTCGTGCATGCCGGTCGCCATCACACCGGACTACAACCCCCTCCGTCTCGCCTCTGATCGCCGCCTCAACCGCATCGCGGGGCCCAGCGGCCTGATCATCTTCGGCGTGACCGGAGACCTCTCCCGCAAGAAGCTGATGCCGGCGGTCTACGACCTCGCCAATCGCGGACTGCTGCCGCCGGGGTTCGCCCTGGTCGGCTTCGCGCGCCGCGACTGGGAGGACCAGGACTTCGAGAAGGTCGTCTACGAAGCCGTCAAGCAGTACTCGCGCACGCCCTTCGAGGAGGACGTGTGGACGCAGCTGAAGGCGGGGGTCCGGTTCGTCTCCGGGACCTTCGACGACGACGCGGCGTTCGACGAGCTCAAGCGCACCATCCACGAGCTGGACGCCGAGCGCGGGACGATGGGCAACCACGCGTTCTACCTGTCGATCCCGCCGAAGGCGTTCCCGCAGGTCACGGAGCAGCTCCGCCGCTCCGGGCTCGCGCAGCCCAAGGAGGGCGAGTGGCGGCGCGTCGTCATCGAGAAGCCGTTCGGCAGCGACCTGAAGACGGCCCGCGAGCTGAACGACGTCGTCGAGTCGGTCTTCCCGCCCGACTCCGTGTTCCGGATCGACCACTACCTCGGCAAGGAGACGGTCCAGAACATCCTCGCGCTGCGCTTCGCGAACCAGCTCTACGAGCCCATCTGGAACGCGAACTTCGTCGACCACGTCCAGATCACGATGGCCGAGGACATCGGCGTCGGCGGCCGTGCGGGCTACTACGACGGCATCGGCGCGGCGCGGGACGTCATCCAGAACCACCTGCTGCAGCTGCTCGCGCTGACGGCCATGGAGGAGCCCGTCTCGTTCGACGCGCGCGACCTGCGCATCGAGAAGGAGAAGGTCCTCTCCGCCGTCCGCCTCCCGAAGGACCTGGCGCACTCCACGGCGCGCGGCCAGTACTCCGGGGGCTGGCAGGGCGGTCAGAAGGTGACCGGCTTCCTCGAGGAGGAGGGGATGAACCCCAACTCCCTGACCGAGACCTACGCCGCGATGCGCCTCGACATCGACACCCGCCGCTGGTCCGGGGTGCCCTTCTACCTCCGGGCCGGCAAGCGGCTCGGGCGGAGGGTGACCGAGATCGCGGTCGTGTTCAAGCGCGCACCGCAGTACCTGTTCGCCGAGGCGCAGACCACGATGCTCGGGCAGAACGCGATCGTGATCCGGGTCCAGCCCGACGAGGGCGTGACGATCCGGTCCGGCTCGAAAGTCCCGGGCGCCGGCATGCAGGTGCGCGACGTCACCATGGACTTCGGCTACGGGCACGCCTTCACGGAGGCGAGCCCGGAGGCCTACGAGCGCCTGATCCTCGACGTGCTCCTCGGCGAGCCGCCGCTCTTCCCGCGCCACCGCGAGGTGGAGCTCTCCTGGATGATCCTCGATCCGATCGAGGAGTTCTGGTCCATGCAGGGCCAGCCCGAACAGTACTACCCGGGGACCTGGGGCCCGTCGTCCGCCGACGCCCTCATGGCCCGCGACGGCCGCACCTGGAGGCGCCCGTGATCGTCGACCTGCCCAACACCACGACGGCCGGGGTCTCCAAGGCCCTCGTCAAAATCCGCGAGGAGGGCGGCGTCATCGCCCTCGGCCGGGTGCTGACGCTCGTCATCGCGGCCGAGATCGGCCACGAGGAGGAGGCGATCGAGGCCGCCAACGAGGCCTCGCGCGAGCACCCCATGCGGGTCATCGTCGTCTCGCACGACGAGGACTCCCGGTCCGACGTCCCGCCCCGCGTGGACGGCCAGATCCGGGTCGGCGGCGACGCCGGCGCGAGCGAGGTCGTCATGCTGCGCGCCTACGGCGCCGCGGCGAGCAACGAGGAGACCCTCGTGACGGGGCTCCTGCTGCCGGACGCGCCCGTCGTCGCCTGGTGGCCGGGCCGCGCCCCGGACGTCGTCTCGCAGTCCCCCATCGGGCGCATCGCGACCCGGCGCATCACCGACGCGTCGTCGCAGCCGGACCCGCTGCGCTTCCTCGATCACCTCTCGCACTCGTACTCCCCGGGTGACACCGACTTCGCCTGGACGCGCCTCACGCTCTGGCGTGCACAGCTCGCCGCGGTCCTCGACCAGCCGCCGTACGAGCCGGTCATCGGCGCCGAGGTCTACGGCGCGGACGACTCCCCCTCGACCGGCCTCCTGGCCGCCTGGCTGGGCCTGCAGCTGGACGCGCCCGTGAGCCACGAGGTGTCCGACCACGGCAGCGGCATCCACGCCGTACGGCTCGTGCGCCGGTCGGGCATCATCGAGCTCGACCGTCCCCAGGGCAGCGTCGCGACGCTGACGCAGCCCGGGAAGCCGACGCACGACATCTCCCTCCCCCGTCGCAATCTCCGCGACTGCCTGGCCGAGGAGCTCCGCTTCCTGGGCACCGACGACCTCTACGGCGAGGTGATCACCCATGGTCTGCCGAGGCTCCACGAGCCGGTTTCCGCGAATGCTAGTGTGGCGGAACCCGTGAAAGGTGGCCGAAGGTGACCAACGAACGCCGGGTGATCGTGCATCCCGACACCGACGCATTGGTGGCGTCGGTAGCCGCGCGCTTCATCACCAAGATGCTGGACCTCCTCTCTGAGAACGAGGAGGCGCACGTCGTGCTGACCGGTGGCGGTGTGGGCGGCGCGACCCTCCGCGCGATCCGCGACTCCCCCGCCCGGGACACCGTCGACTGGCTGCGCGTCCACTTCTGGTGGGGCGACGAGCGGTTCCTCCCGGCGAACGACCCCGAGCGCAACGCGGTCCAGGCGAGGGAGGCCCTCCTCGACGCGCTGCCGACGCCGGCGTCCAACATCCACCCGTTCCCCGCCAGCGACGAGATCTCCGACATCGACGAGGCGGCGGCAGCGTACGCCGACCAGCTCGTGCTCGCCGCGCCGGAGGGCAGGAACCTGCCGAGGTTCGACATCACGTTCCTCGGCGTCGGTCCCGACGGGCACATCGCCTCGCTCTTCCCGAACCGGGACGGCGACCGCAACGCGGACAAGACGGTGGTCGCGGTCCGGAACGCGCCGAAGCCGCCCGCCGACCGGCTGAGTCTCACGCTGCCGGCCATCAACACGTCCGACCGGATCTGGCTCGTCCTGGCAGGTGCGGACAAGGCGCCCGCGCTCGGCCTCGCCCTCGCCGGAGCATCCGCCAAGGAGGTCCCCGTCGCCGGCGTGCAGGGCCGCAAGCGCACCGTCTTCTTCGTGGACAAGAAGGCGGCGGCGGACGTCCCCGCCTCCCTCATCGCCAGCACCTACTAGACCCGCCCGCCCCGTACAGCGGCGCATGCGAAAAGGCCCCCGACCGGATGGTCGGGGGCCTTCTTCGTGCACCTAGTCCTGGGCGGGGATCTTGCCGCGGCGGATGCGGAGCTGCGTCAGCGCCTCGTCGAGCAGCTGCTGCGCCTCCTCCTCCGTGCGGCGCTCCTTCACGTAAGCCAGGTGCGTCTTGTACGGCTCGGTCTTCTGCACGGCCGGCGGGTTGTCCTTGTCGCGTCCCGCGGGCAGACCGCTCGACGGCGAGTCGATCACGTCCGGGATCTCGTCCGCCGGCAGGTTCGCGGCGAAGTAGCGGACCGTCTCGTTGCCGAGCGCGTCCCAGTAGGACACGGCCACGCGCTCCGCGTGGAAGCCGTGGTCCTGTTCGCCCATTGGTCCCGCGCCGACGCGGGAGCCGCGGATAGCGCTGCCTCCTGATGCCATTTCTCCCCCTCGGGTGTGTGATCCGCCGTCAGGCGGCGACGTCGAATCGGGTGATGAGGCCGAGCACGACGATGCAGGCCACCCAGACCAGGCCGAGTATGACCGTGATCCTGTTGAGGTTCCGCTCCGCCACTCCGGACGCGCCGAGGTTGGACGTCACGCCGCCGCCGAACATGTCGGAGAGGCCGCCACCGCGTCCGCGGTGCAGCAGGATGAGCATGGTCAGCAGCAGGCTGGTGATGCCGAGCACCACCTGGAGCACGACCGCGAGGATCTCCACGCATTGCCTTTCGTCGGGAACCGGCACCGCCGGACTGAACAGAGTATAGGCGGTCGGCCCGCCGTGCCAGGTCGCCGCACCTGATCCGAGCCCTATTGCGCCTACCGGCGGACGCTGCTGAGCACGGTCGTCGCGGCGATCTTGAGCGTGCCGCCCTCGTCCACGAGCCGGTACGCGGTGAGCTCGTCGACGACGCTGCCGTCGGTGTAGACGTAGGTCACGACAGCCTCCACCTGATCGGGCGCGATGCCGCGGACGCCGCTCACGGACACCTCCGACACCGCGTCCCAGAAGCGCTGGTAGGCGGCCCTGCCGCCCGCATGGTTGGTCTGGTAGTCCGCGGTCATCAGCGGCCAGGCCGCGTCCGTGTTGTCCGGCATGAGGGCGTAGTAGGACGTGACCGCTTGCGCGAGCTGCTCCTCGCGCGTGGCGGCCGGCGGGGGCTGCGGTTCGGGAGCGGGTGTCGTCGCCGCCGGCGGAACGGGGGTCGCCTCCGGGTCCTCGGTGGGCGCCGCTGCGGAGGGCGTCGCGGACGGCGTGACCGAGGGCTGGGCGGAGGCGGACGGACTCTCCCGAGGCGTCGCGGTGGCGCTCGGGCGGGAGTCCCCGACGAGGTCGCGCTCGGCCAGCCGCCCGATCAGCAGGCTGCCGCCCAGGAGCGCGACCGCGGCCACGATGGCGACGGTCAGGATCGCGGCGAGGCGGCGGCCCCGCTCGCGGCCGCCGGCATGGGCGACGGGCGCCGGCGTGCCGGGTCGTTCACCGGCCTCTTGATCGGCGGCGCGTCCTCTCGGCGCAGGAGCCGAGGGCCGCTGATGCGCATCGGCCACGAACCACGGCAGCGGTTCCACCGTCCGAGGGCCTGGCGGAGGGGTCGGCTGCGGCGCCGCGGAGGGCACGGCGGCCTGCGCCGGGGTGGGCGTCGCCTCCCCCTCGGCGTCCCTCGTCGCGCTCTCGGGAACGGGCGTGCCGGCATCGGGCGGCGGGGCCTGCTCGCCGGTCCCCTGCTCCTCGGCCGGTCCCTCCTCGCCCGACCCCGGCACGGTCTCCTCGGCGCGACCGGCGGCCCCGTCGTCGAAGGAGCCGTCGTCGAAGGAGCCGACATCGCCGGAGCCGCCGTCGCCGGCCGCTGCTCCCTCGCCGTCCTCGTCCGGCCGCGCGATCAGGGTGAGGTCGTCGTGCGGAACGGCCTCCTCCGGCTCCTCGGAGGCGGGCTCCCCGGTGGACGAGGGCGGATCCTCCTCGCCCGCGCTCGACGTGGGCGGCGGGGGCAGCACCGGCGGAGGCAGCGGCATGGTCACGGTGCCGGCGCGCTCATCGGCGCGCGCCGCCTGTGCCAGCGTCTCCAGCCGGGCGGCGACGTCGCCCATCGACGGCCGCGACTCCGGATCCGAGTCCAGCATCTCGAGCAGGATCGGCGTGAGCGCCCCGCTGCGGACGGGCGGCGGAAAGCGCCCGGCCGCCACCTTGTGCAGGAGCGCGATCGAGTTGGAGTCCAGTCCGAAGGGCGGCGCCCCCTCGGTCGCGGCGTAGAGGGTCGACCCGAGGGAGAACACGTCGGACGGGAAACCGGAGGTCGCGCCGCGGGCGACCTCGGGCGCCAGGTAGGCGGGGGTGCCGTGCACCAGGCCCGTGGAGGTGAGGGTGGCATCACCGAGCGCGTGCGAGATGCCGAAGTCGCTGATCAGCGCGTTCCCGTCCTCGGTGAGGAGGATGTTGCCGGGCTTCACGTCGCGGTGCACGATCCCGAGCTTGTGCGCCGCGGCGAGAGCGGAGGCGATCTGCGCCCCGATGCGGGCCGCCTCCGCCGGAGGCAGCGGTCCTCGCTCCCGGAGCACGGCGGCGAGCGTCGTGGACGGGAGGTACTGCATGATCAGGCACGGCTGACCCTCGTGCTTGACCGCGTCGAAGACCGGCACGGCGTGCGGGTGGTGCAGTCGCGCGGTGATGCGCGCCTCGCGCATGGCGCGGTTCTTCGCGAGCTCGGCTTCCGCCTCGCTGACGCCGACCTCGGTCCGCAGCTGCTTGACGGCGACCGGCCGCTCGAGGACCTCGTCCCAGCCCTCCCAGACGATGCCCATCCCGCCCGCCGCGATGCGGCGCACGAGCCGGTAGCGCCCGCCGAGGAGAGCCTGCGGTGCACTCACCGAATCGCCCTCTCTCCTCCCGGTGGCTGGGAGTCCGAGCCTATGTCAGGAGCAGAGAGGGCGATCGGGGGTTGAGGTCAGGGGTCTGCAGGGGTTTCGGCGGCGCCGGACCTCCGCGGTCGTTCGGCTAGGCGCCGACGTGCTTGCGGAACCGGACGATGCTCGAGAACTCCTTGAGGTCGAGGCTCGCCCCGCCGACGAGCGCGCCGTCGACGTCCGGCTCCCGCAGGAACCCGGCGATGTTCGCCGCCTTCACCGACCCGCCGTAGAGGATGCGAGTCGCCGCGGCCGCCTCGGCGGACAGGACCTCGGCGAGGAGGGAGCGGAGCGCCCCGGCGACCTGCTGCGCCTGCTCGGGCGACGCGGCCTGGCCGGACCCGATGGCCCACACCGGCTCGTACGCCACGACGATCTCCGCGTCCGCCGGCACACCGACCAGGGCGTCCCGCAGCTGCTTCACCGGCACCGCACTCGGGCCGAAGGCCTCGAGGTCCTCGGCGGTCTCGCCGACGCAGACGATCGGGACGAGGCCGTGCCGCAGCGCGGCCTGCACCTTGGCGCCGACGACCTCATCGGTCTCGGCGTGGTAGCTGCGCCGCTCCGAGTGGCCGATGATCACGTACTTCGCCTCCAGCGCGGCGAGGAACGCGCCCGAGACCTCGCCCGTGTAGGCGCCCGAGTCGTGCCGTGAGAGGTCCTGGCCGCCGTAGGCGATCTCGTACTTGTCGGCGGAGATGAGGGTCTGCACCGAGCGCAGGTCCGTGAACGGCGGGAAGATCGCGACCTCGGTCTCCCGGAAGTCGTGCCCGGCGTCCTTGAGGGTCCAGGCGAGCTTCTGCACGAACGCGATGGCCTGGAGGTGGTCCAGGTTCATCTTCCAGTTGCCGGCGATGAGCGGGACGCGCTCGGTCACGGCTGCCATCCGAGGACCTCCAGTCCGGGCAGGCTCTTGCCCTCGAGGAACTCGAGGCTCGCTCCCCCACCAGTCGATATGTGCCCGAACCGGTCGTCCGAGAACCCGAGCGCGCGCACGGCCGCCGCGGAGTCGCCGCCGCCCACGACCGAGAGCCCGCCGACCTTCGTCAGCGCGTCGGCGACGGCGCGGGTGCCCGCGGCGAACTCCGGGAACTCGAAGACGCCCATCGGGCCGTTCCAGAAGACGGTCCTCGACCCGGCGACGATCTCGGCGAAGCGGGCGGCGGTGTCGGGACCGATGTCGAGCCCGATGCCGTCGGCGCCGAAGCGGGTCGACTCGATGCCGTCGACCGGCGCCACCTCGTTGGCCGCGTCCGCCGCGAACTTCTCGGCGACGACGACGTCGGTGGGCAGGACGAGCTGGACGCCCAGCTCCTCGGCGCGGCCGAGGTACCCGCGGACGGTGTCCAGCTGGTCCTGCTCGAGGAGGCTCTTGCCGACGGGGTGCCCCTGGGCCGCGAGGAACGTGAAGAGCATGCCGCCGCCGATGAGGAGCGAGTCCACGCGCGGCAGCAGGTGGTCGATGACGCCGAGCTTGTCGCTGACCTTCGATCCGCCGAGGACGACCGCATAGGGCTTCTCGGGATTCTCGGTGAGCCGGTCGAGGACCTCGAGCTCGGCGGCGACCAGGCGGCCGGCCGCGCTCGGCAGCGCATTCGCCAGCTCGTACACGCTCGCCTGCTTGCGGTGCACGACGCCGAAGCCGTCGGACACGAACGCCTCGCCGAAGCGGGCCAGCTCGCGCGCGTACTCCTCGCGCTGCGCGGCGTCCTTGCTCGTCTCCCGCGGGTCGAACCGCAGGTTCTCGAGCAGGAGGACCTCGCCCTCGCCGAGCTCGGGGCTGGTGTCCGCCGGCGCGCGTCCGTCGAAGCGGACGGGCCGGCCGAGGAGCTCCCCGAGGCGATCGGCGACGGGACGGAGGCTGTACTTCGCCTCCGGCTTGCCGTCCGGACGCCCGAGGTGGGAGATGACCGTCACCCGGGCGCCCTGCTCGAGCAGGGCGTGAAGCGTGGTGAGGGAGGCCCGGATCCGGCCGTCGTCGGTGATGACCCCGTCCTTCAGAGGGACGTTGAGGTCACACCGGACGACGACCGGCTTCCCGGCGAGCGACCCGAGGGACTCGAGAGTGCGCAGCGCCATCAGGAGGACGTCAGAGCCGCTCGGCGACGTACTCGGTGAGGTCGACGAGGCGGTTGGAGTAGCCCCACTCGTTGTCGTACCACGCCGACAGCTTCACCTGGTTGCCCAGGACCCGGAGCAGGCCCGCGTCGAAGATCGCGGAGTGCGGGTCGGTGACGATGTCGGAGGACACGATCTCGTCCTCGGTGTACTTGAGGATGCCGTCGAGGTAGCCGCTCGCCGCCTCCCGGTACGCCGCCTTGATGTCGTCGACGCTCACGCTCTTGGTCGCCTCGACCGTCAGGTCCGTGACGGAGCCGGTGGGAACCGGGACACGGAGGGCGAAGCCGTCGAGCTTGCCCTTCAGCTCGGGCAGCACCAGGCCGATCGCCTTGGCGGCGCCGGTCGAGGTCGGGACGATGTTGATCGCAGCGGCGCGGGCGCGGCGGAGGTCCTTGTGGGGGCCGTCCTGGAGGTTCTGGTCCGCGGTGTACGCGTGAACGGTCGTCATCAGGCCGCGCTCGATGCCGAACTCGTCGTTGAACACCTTCGCGAGCGGCGCGAGGCAGTTCGTGGTGCAGGACGCGTTCGAGATGATGTTGTGCGTCGCCGGGTCGTACGTCTCGTGGTTCACGCCCATGACGAAGGTGGCGTCCTCGCCGGTGGCCGGCGCGGAGATCAGGACCTTCTTGGCACCCGCCTCGATGTGCTTGCGCGCGTCCTCCGCCTTGGTGAAGCGTCCCGTCGACTCGATGACGATGTCGACGCCGAGGTCGCCCCAGCCCAGCAGCGCGGGGTCGCGCTGCTCGAGGACCTTGATCGGCTTGCCGCCGACCACGATGGAGTCGCCCTCGACCGTCACGTCCGCGTCGAGGCGGCCCGTGATCGAGTCGTACTTGAGCAGGTGGGCCAGCGCCGCGTTGTCGGTGAGGTCGTTCACCGCGACGATCTCGAGCGGGCTGCCCTTCGCGAGCGCGGCTCGGAAGTAGTTGCGGCCGATGCGGCCGAAGCCGTTGATGCCGACACGAACCAAGGAAATCTCCTGACGACGGGGCGTCACTCGGACGCCGTTGTGATGAGCTGCGGCGGTGGCCGCAGGCGTCTCGGGCGGGCCCCTCCAGGGACCCGCCCTACCGAGCCTAGTGCTACGACGGAAGCACCAGACCGCCCGCGGTCGACCGCGCGGCCTCGAACCGCTGCTGCACGTTCTGCCAGTTCACGACGTTCCACCACGCCTTCACGTAGTCGGGACGCACATTCTTGTAGTCGAGGTAGTACGCGTGCTCCCACACGTCGAGCATCAGGAGCGGGACGCTCAGGGCCGGGATGTTGTCCTGCTGGTTGAACAGCTGCTCGATGACGAGGTTGCCGCCGATCGAGTCGTAGGCGAGCAGCGCCCATCCGGAGCCCTGCACGCCGACCGCCGCCGCGGTGAAGTGGGCCTGGAACTTGTCGAACGAGCCGAAGGTGTCGTCGAGCGCGGCTGCGAGCTCGCCCGTCGGCCGGTCCCCGCCGTCGGGCGACATGTTGGTCCAGAAGATCGAGTGGTTCACGTGACCGCCGAGGTTGAACGACAGGTCCTTCTGGAGCTTGTTGATATTCGCCAGGTTGCCGGACTCGCGCGCCTCGGCCATCTGGGCGAGGGCGGTGTTCGCGCCGTTCACGTAGGTCTGGTGGTGCTTGCTGTGGTGCAGCTCCATGATCGTCGCGCTGATGTGCGGCTGCAGTGCGCCGTAGTCGTAGGGCAGCTCGGGAAGCGTGTACTCGGCCATGTCCAGTCGTCCTCTCTCGTCGCCCGGGAGCGGGCTCTCGCGGAGGTTCCCCCGGGTCGTCCTCAGTCTATTGAGGCGGCGGAGCGACTGTCAGCGGACGCTGAGGGCGCTCCCAGCCAGGCGGGTTGGGTCCGCTCGGCGGGCTGAGGCGATCTCGGCCCGTCCACCGGAGTCCGCCGGAGGGGCCGCCTAGTCCTCGAGGTCGGCGGGGAGGTTCGCCTCCGTGCCGGGGATCCCGAGCTCGATCGCGCGCTTGTCGGCCATCGCGAGGAGGCGGCGGATGCGGCCGGCGACCGCGTCCTTCGTCATCGGCGGGTCCGCGTGATGGCCGAGCTCGTCGAGGCTCGCGTCGCGGTGCGCCAGCCGGAGCTGCCCGGCGTACTGGAGGTGGTCGGGGACGTCCTCGCCGAGGATCTCGAGCGCGCGCTCGACCCGGGCGCACGCGGCGACCGCGGCCTGGGCCGACCGGCGCAGGTTCGCGTCGTCGAAGTTGACGAGGCGGTTCGCCGTCGCCCGCACCTCCCGGCGCTGGCGCAGGTCCTCCCAGTTCTGGCGGGTCTCCGCGGCGCCCATCGCCTCGAGCATGTCGCCGATCGCCTCGCCGTCGCGGATGACGACGCGGTGCACGCCCCGCACCTCGCGGGCCTTCGCGGGCACCTGGAGGCGGCCCGCAGCGCCGACGAGCGCCATGGCGGTCTCGTTGCCGGGGCAGGTCACCTCGAGCGCCGCCGAGCGGCCCGGGTCGGTGAGGGTGCCGCGAGCGAGGAAGGCTCCGCGCCAGATCGCCGAGAGGTCCTCGGGGGAACCGGTGGTGAGGCGGTTCGGCAGGCCGCGGATCGGGCGGCGGCGCGCGTCGAGCAGGCCCGTCTGGCGCGCCAGTGTCTCGCCGCCCTCGATCACCCGGACCACGTACGTGTTGGTGCGGCGGACGCCGGACGCCGAGATGACGGCGACGTCGCCGCGGACGCCGTAGAGGTCCGCGAGGTCCTTGCGCACGCGCCGCGCCACCTGGGCGGAGTCCAGCTCGGACTCCACCGCGATCCGCCCCGAGATCATGTGGAGCCCGCCCGCGAACCGCAGGATCGTGGCCAACTCCGCCGCGCGGACGGTCGTCTTCCCCACCTCGATCTTGGCGAGCTCGTCCTTCACATCCGCTGTCAGCGCCACGAGTCTCGTCCTCTCCCCATCCCCCCAGTCTCGCATCCTTCGCCCGGCCGGGTTCTGGGAGTCATTCCCGACCCAGGTCCCGGTGCTTCACGCTGACGCTTACGCCGGGCTGGGCGCGCAGCCGCTTCGCCAGCTCCTCGACGATCGCGACCGAGCGGTGCCTGCCGCCCGTGCAGCCGACGGCGATGGTCGCGTGGCGCTTGTTCTCGCGCCGGTAGCCGGCCAGGACGGGCAGCAGTGCGGCCGAGTAGCCGTCGACGAACTCCTCCGCGCCCTCCTGGTCCAGCACGTAGCCGCTCACGTCCGGGTCGAGCCCCGTGCCGGGCCGGAGCTCCGGCACCCAGTACGGATTCGGCAGGAAGCGGGCGTCCGCGACGATGTCGGCATCCGTGGGGAGGCCGTACTTGTACCCGAAGCTCGTGAGCGTCACACGGACGCCCGGGGTGTCCGCCTCGCTGAACAGCTCCGTGATCGTGCGCGACAGCTGGTGGATGTTGAGCTCGGAGGTGTCGACGACGATGTCGGCCTGCTCGCGGATCGCGGCGGTCCGCGCCCGCTCCTCGGTGATGCCGTCGAGGAGGGTGCCCTCCCCCTGCAGCGGGTGGGGGCGCCGGACCTGCTCGAACCGCCGCACGAGCACGGCGTCGTTCGCCTCGAGGAAGAGGACGCGCACGTGGGTCCCGGCCTTCAGCTGCTGGACGCGATCGCGCAGCTCGGAGAACAGCGATCCGCCGCGGACGTCCACGACGACGGCGATGCGCGGGAGGCTCTGCCCCGCCCGCTCCGCGACCTCGAGCAGCGGCACGAGCATCTGCGGGGGCAGGTTGTCGACGACGTACCAGCCGAGGTCCTCGAGCGCGTTGCCCACGGTCGTGCGGCCCGCGCCGGACATGCCGGTCACGATGATGACCGACTGCCGTCCCGGAGCGGGACCGGCGACGACGGCCTCCTCGACTCTGCTCTCCGAGCTCATCCACCGGCTCCTGTCTGTCGTCTCAGGCTACCGGTAGCGCGAGAGCGGTCCGCTCAGGCGTGCAGCCGCTCGTGGATGGTCGATGCGAGCTGCGGCCCGATGCCCTTCACCTGCTGGATCTCGTCCGGGGACGCCTGCTTCAGCTTCGCCACCGACCCGAAGTGCCGGAGCAGCTCGCGCACGCGGGCGGACCCGAGGCCCGGGATCTCCGTGAGCACGGACGTGATGTCCCGCTTGCGCCGCGTGCGCTGGTGCGCGATCGCGAACCGGTGCGCCTCGTCCCGGATGCGCTGCACGAGGAAGAGGGCGTCGCTGTTGCGCGGGAGGATCACGGGGAAGTCGCCGCCCGGGAGCCAGACCTCCTCGAGCCGCTTCGCGATGCCCGCCACCGCGATGCCCTGCACCCCGGTGTCGCGGATCGCCCGAGCCGCGGCCTCGACCTGCGGCTTCCCGCCGTCGACGATCAGGAGGTTCGGCCGGTAGGAGAACTTCCCCGGGCGTCGCGGCGCGACCGGGACGTCGTCGAGGTCCGCGTCGTCGTCCGCGTCGTCGGCGTCGTCCTCGGCTCCGCCGTCGAGGACCTCGTCCGGCTCCTCGTCGAGCAGCTCGTCCCGCTCCTGGTCCTGCCTGCCGCGCTCCTCGCTCGACGTCAGGTAGCCGAGCCGGCGGCTCAGCACCTGGTACAGCGACTCGGTGTCGTCCGACGAGTCGGCGACGTTGAAGCGGCGGTACTGGTCCTTGCGCGGCAGGCCGTCCTCGAAGACCACCATCGAGGCGACGATGTTCGTGCCGGCCAGGTGCGAGACGTCGAAGCACTCCATCCGCAGCGGCGCCTCGTCGAGCTCGAGCGCCTCCTGCAGGTCGGTCAGCGCCTTGCTGCGGGAGACGTAGTCGGCGCTCCGGCGCGTCTTGTAGAGGTTCAGCGCCTGCTTGGCGTTGAGCGTCGCGGTCTGCAGGAGCGCGGCCTTGTCACCGCGCTGCGCCGCACGGAGGCGGACGCTGCCGCGCTCGCGCAGCCCGGACAGCAGCTGCTCGAGCGCCTCCGCGTCGTCCGGCAGCTCGGGGACGATGATCTCCCTCGGCGGCGGCTCTCCCCCGTCGTACGCGCTCTGCAGCACCGAGTCGACGAGCTCGCCGAGCCCGACCTCGAGCTCCTTGTCGACGACCCACGACCGGACCCCACGCACCCGCCCGCCGCGCACGCGGAACTGCTGCACGGCGGCCGCCAGCTCGTCGTGCTCGATGCCGAACACGTCCGCCTCGACCGTCTCGGGCAGCACGACCGCGCTCGACTCCAGCACGTTCTCGAGAGCACCGATGCGGTCCCGGAGCTCGGCGGCGCGCTCGTAGTCGAAGTCCGCGGCCGCCTGCTTCATCGCGCGGGTCAGCTCGGCGATCATCCTCGGATCCGGGTTCGCCATGAAGGCGACGAACTCGTCCACGATCGCCCGGTGCTGCTGGATCGTCACCTTCCCCGAGCAGGGGCCGCCGCAGCGTCCGATCTGTCCCGGGAAGCACGGCCGCCCGGACTCCATCGCCCGCTTGTAGCTCGAGTCGGAGCACGTGCGGATCGGGAACGCCCGGATCATCTGGTCGATCGTCTCGCGGACCGCCCAGACCTTCGGGTAGGGCCCGAAGTAGCGGGCGCCGGGAATCCGCCGGTTCCGCGTCACCATGACGCGCGGCGCCTCGTCGCCGAGGGTCACCGCCATGTACGGGTAGGTCTTGTCGTCACGGAACTTGACGTTGAACGGCGGGTTGAACTCCTTGATCCAGGTGTACTCGAGCTGCAGCGCCTCGAACTCGCTCGCCACGACGGTCCACTGGACGCCGGCGGCGGTCGTGACCATCCGCCGGGTCCGCTCGTGCAGCGAGTACGGGTTCTGGAAGTAGTTGCTGAGGCGCGCGCGGAGGTTCTTCGCCTTGCCGACGTAGAGCACGCGGCCGCTCGCGTCCGAGAACCGGTACACCCCGGGCTCGGTCGGGATCTCACCGGCCGCGGGCCGGTAGCTGAGGGTCTGTGGCACGTGCGCCCCGGTCAGGACGCGCGCGAGAGCTCGCGCTCCGGATGCAGGATCTCCGCGAGGAAGGAGCCGGTGTAGCTCTCCTCGACGCGGGCGATCTGCTCCGGCGTTCCCGTGGCCAGGATGGTGCCGCCGCCGGCGCCGCCCTCCGGACCGAGGTCGATGATCCAGTCCGCCGACTTGATCACGTCGAGGTTGTGCTCGATCGTGATGACGGTGTTGCCCTTCTCGACGAGCGAGTTGAGGACGAGCAGCAGCTTGCGGACGTCCTCGAAGTGCAGACCCGTGGTGGGCTCGTCGAGCACGTAGACCGTGCGGCCGTTGGAGCGGCGCTGGAGCTCGGTGGCGAGCTTCACGCGCTGCGCCTCGCCGCCGGACAGGGTCGTGGCGCTCTGGCCCAGGCGCACGTAGCCCAGGCCGACGTCGACGAGCGTCTTCAGGTACCGGTGGATGGCGGAGATGGGCTCGAAGAAGTCCGCCGCCTCGGCGATCGGCATGTCGAGGACCTCGGCGATGTTCTTGCCCTTGTAGTGCACCGCGAGCGTGTCCCGGTTGTAGCGGGCGCCGTGGCACACCTCGCACGTGACGTACACGTCGGGCAGGAAGTTCATCTCGATCTTGATCGTGCCGTCGCCCTGGCAGTTCTCGCAGCGGCCGCCCTTGACGTTGAAGCTGAACCGGCCGGGCTGGTAGCCGCGCGCCTTCGCCTCGACGGTCTCGCTGAACAGCGTCCGGATCCGGTCGAAGACGCCGGTGTAGGTCGCCGGGTTCGACCGCGGGGTGCGGCCGATCGGAGCCTGGTCGACGTGCACCACCTTGTCCAGGTTGTCGAGGCCGCTGACGCGGGTGTGCTTGCCCGGCACCTTGCGGGCGCCGTTGAGCCGGTTGGCGAGCTGCCGGTACAGGATGTCGTTGACGAGCGTGCTCTTGCCCGAGCCGCTCACACCGGTGACCGCGACGAAGACGCCGAGCGGGAAGTCGACCGTCACGTCCTTGAGGTTGTTCGCCTGCGCGCCGACGACCGTGATCTTGCGCTTCTTGTCGATCGGTCGCCGCTTCTTCGGCACCTCGATCGCGCGGCGGCCGGCCAGGTAGTCCCCCGTGATCGACTCCCGGTCGTCGAGCAGCGACGCGTAGTCGCCGGAGTGGACGACGACACCGCCGTTCACGCCGGCGCCCGGTCCGATGTCGACGATCCAGTCCGCGGTGCGGATGGTGTCCTCGTCGTGCTCGACGACGATCAGGGTGTTGCCGAGGTTCTTGAGCTTCACCAGGGTGTCGATGAGCCGGCGGTTGTCCCGCTGGTGCAGCCCGATGCTCGGCTCGTCGAGCACGTAGAGCACGCCGGTGAGGCCGGACCCGATCTGCGTGGCCAGGCGGATGCGCTGGGCCTCGCCGCCGGAGAGCGAGCCGGCGGAGCGCGACAGGGTGAGGTAGTTGAGCCCGACCTGGATGAGGAAGTCGAGCCGCATCCGGATCTCGCGGAGCACCTGCGCGGCGATCTTCACGTCGCGCTCGTTCAGGGTCAGGCCGTTCACGAACGTGCTGGCCTCGGCGAGGCTGAGGTCCGACACGTCGGCGATGCTGTGCCCGTTCACGAGCACGGCGAGCACCTCGGGCTTCAGCCGCTTGCCGTCGCAGACGGGGCAGGGCACCTCGCGGAGGTACTCGGCCCAGCGCGCGCGGGCGGCGTCCGACTCGGCCTGGATGTAGTTGCGCTCGAGGTACGGGATCACGCCCTCGAAGCCCTGCGTGTAGCTCATCTCGCGGCCGTAGCGGTTCTTCCACCGCACGCGGACCTCGAAGTCGTTGCCGAGCAGCACCGCGTTTCGGGCCTCCTCGGGCAGCCGCTTCCAGGGCGTGTCGAGGGAGAAGCCGAGGTCCTTGCCAAGGCCGACGAGGAGGCGCTCGTAGTAGTTGTAGAGGCCCTTGCCCTGGCTCGCCCAGGGCAGGATGACGCCCTCGCGGATGCTGAGGTCCGGGTCCCCGAGGAGGAGGTCCGCGTCGACGGACATCCGCGTGCCGAGGCCCGAGCACTCCGGGCAGGCGCCGAACGGCGCGTTGAAGGAGAAGGTCCGGGGCTCGATCTCGGTGAGCTGGATCGGGTGGTTGTTCGGGCAGGACAGGCGTTCGGAGTAGGTCCGCCAGGCCTCCGGGCCCTCGAGGTCGACGAAGTTGATCTGGACGACGCCGTCCGCGAGCCGCAAGGCGGTCTCGAGGGAGTCGGTGAGTCGCGTGAGCAGGTCGTCGGAGGCCACGAGCCGGTCCACGACGACGGCGATGTCGTGCTTGAACTGCTTCTTGAGCGTCGGCGGGTTCGTCAGCTGCGCCATCTCGCCGTCGACCATCGCGCGGGAGAAGCCCTTGGCGGCGAGCTCCTTGAACAGGTCGACGAACTCGCCCTTCCGCTGCTGCACGACGGGGGCGGTCACCTGGTACCGGGTGCCCGGCTGGAGCTCCATGAGCTGGTCGGCGATCTGCTGGACGCTTTGGCGGGAGATCGGCTCGTTGCACTGCGGGCAGTGCGGGATGCCGACGCGCGCCCAGAGGAGGCGCATGTAGTCGTAGATCTCGGTGATCGTGCCGACCGTCGAGCGCGGGTTGCGGTTCGTCGACTTCTGGTCGATCGACACCGCAGGGCTGAGGCCCTCGATGAAGTCCACGTCGGGTCGGTCCACCTGGCCGAGGAACTGGCGGGCGTACGCGGAGAGGGACTCGACGTAGCGCCGCTGGCCCTCGGCGAAGATGGTGTCGAACGCGAGGCTGGACTTGCCCGACCCGGAGAGGCCGGTGAAGACGACGAGGGAGTCGCGCGGGATCTCGAGGTCGACGTCCCTCAGATTGTGCACGCGGGCGCCGCGTACGCTCAGCTTGGGTCCGTGGACGTGTGAAATCGGCACCCCAGAAGTGTAGGTCGCACCCTCCGACACCCCGGTCGCGTTTCGCTGTCGGCGGTCGCCGCCCGGCGCGTCCGGGAGGCCCGGCGTGGGCCTCCGATCGGTCGCCTCACCGGGCGGGCCGCCGGGTGGCGAGGCCTCGGCTGAGCCGGCGCGACGTCAGACCAGGTGGCCGGCCTTCGCCATCTGCCGGAGCTCGCCCTTCAGCTCGGACACCTCGTCCCGGAGCCGCGCCGCGAGCTCGAACTTGAGCTCGGCCGCAGCCTGGAGCATCTGGTCGTTGAGGTCCGCGATGATCGACTCGAGTTCGGTGGCGCCCGCCGCGGCCAGCCCGCCGCGACGCAGGTTCGGCGTCGGGGACCGCTTGCCGGATCCGCGGGCGGCGAGCAGCTCCTTGGTGTCCGCGCCCTCGCGGATGAGGACGTCCGTGATGTCGGCGATGCGCTTGCGCAGCGGCTGCGGGTCGATGCCGTGCTGCGCGTTGTAGGCGACCTGCTTCTCGCGGCGCCGGTTCGTCTCCTCGATGGCGTTCGCCATGGAGTCGGTCACGTTATCCGCGTACATGTGGACCTCGCCGGACACGTTGCGGGCGGCGCGGCCGATCGTCTGGATGAGCGACGTCGAGGACCGGAGGAAGCCCTCCTTGTCGGCGTCCAGGATCGCCACGAGCGACACCTCGGGCAGGTCGAGGCCCTCGCGGAGGAGGTTGATGCCGACGAGGACGTCGTAGACGCCCGCGCGCAGCTCGGTGAGCAGCTCGACGCGGCGGAGCGTGTCGACGTCGGAGTGCAGGTACCGCACCTTCACGCCGTGCTCGCCGAGGAACGCGGTGAGCTCCTCCGCCATCTTCTTGGTGAGGGTCGTGACGAGCACGCGCTCGTCGCGCTCGACCCGGATGCGGATCTCCTCGAGCAGGTCGTCGATCTGCCCCTTCGACGGCTTGACGACGATCTCGGGGTCGACGAGGCCCGTGGGACGGATGATCTGCTCGACGACGCCGTCCGACATGCCGAGCTCGTAGCGCCCGGGCGTCGCCGACAGGTACACCGTCTGGCCGACCCGGGCCTTGAACTCCTCCCACGTGAGCGGGCGGTTGTCCATGGCGCTCGGCAGCCGGAAGCCGTGCTCGACGAGCGTCCGCTTCCGGGACGCGTCGCCCTCGTACATCGCCCCGATCTGCGGGACGGTGACGTGGGACTCGTCGATGACCGTGAGGAAGTCCTCGGGGAAGTAGTCGAGGAGGCAGTTGGGCGCCTCGCCCGGCTTTCGCCCGTCGATGTGCCGGGAGTAGTTCTCGATGCCGGAGCAGAAGCCGATCTGCTCCATCATCTCGAGGTCGAACGTGGTGCGCATCCGCAGCCGCTGGGCCTCGAGGAGCTTGCCCTGCGACTCCAGCTCCTTCAGCCGCTCGGCGAGCTCGACGCGGATCGTGCCGATCGCGCGCTTCATCGTGTCCGGGCTGGCGGCGTAGTGGGTGGCCGGGAAGATCGAGACAGCGTCCATCTGCTGCAGCACCTCGCCGGTCAGCGGGTGCAGCGAGTAGAGCGCCTCGATCTCGTCGCCGAACATCTCGATCCGGACGGCGTGCTCCTCGTAGACCGGGATGATCTCGATCGTGTCGCCGCGGACGCGGAAGCGGCCGCGCGAGAAGTCGTAGTCGTTGCGCTCGTACTGCATGTTGATCAGCCGGCGCACGAGCCGGTCACGCGGGATGCGCTCCCCCACCTGCAGCGCGACCATCGCCTCGAGGTACTCCTCGGCGGCGCCCAGGCCGTAGATGCAGGACACGGTGGAGACCACCACGACGTCGCGGCGGCTGAGCAGCGAGTTGGTGGTCGAGTGGCGGAGCCGCTCGACCTCGGCGTTGATGGACGAGTCCTTCTCGATGAAGGTGTCCGTCTGCGGGACGTACGCCTCGGGCTGGTAGTAGTCGTAGTAGGAGACGAAGTACTCGACGGCGTTGTTCGGCAGCAGCTCGCGGAACTCGTTCGCGAGCTGCGCGGCGAGCGTCTTGTTGTGCGCCATGACGAGCGTCGGGCGCTGCACCTGCTCGATGAGCCAGGCCGTCGTCGCCGACTTGCCGGTGCCCGTCGCGCCGAGCAGGACGACGTCCGCCTCCCCGGCGTTGATGCGGCCGGCGAGCTCGGCGATCGCCGCGGGCTGGTCGCCGCTCGGCTTGTACTCGCTGACGACCTCGAAGGGGCGCACGGCTCGGGTGGCTTGCATGCCTCCGAGTGTAGGTTCGCCCTCCGACACCGGGTCCCGGGTTCGCGGATGGCGCACGGAGCGCGCCGCTCGGTCCGGGCGGAGTCGCGCGAGTCGGGCCGATCCGGCGTTTCCGGGCCTGCGGAACGGCCCGGAAAGGCCGAACCGGCCCGGATCGCGGCGGGATCGGAGGGCCGGCCGAGCCGGGGTAGCGTCGTGGGGTGCGGGACGAGACGACGCGGGGGCGGGGAGGCACCCTCGCCGCGGTCGGGCCCGTCGTCAGCGCCGTCTCGGTGCAGACCGGCGCCGGCTTCGGCGCGACGCTCCTCCCCCTCCTCGGACCCGTCGGCGTGGTGGGCCTGCGGCAGCTCTTCGCGGCGCTCGTCCTGCTCCCGGCGATCGTCGGCCGGCGGATCGGGCTCCGGACGATGCAACCGGCGCTGCTGCTCGGACTCGCGCTGCTCGTGATGAACGTGACGATCTACGCGTCCATCGAGCGCATCGGGTTGGGTCTCGCGGTCACCCTCGAGTTCCTGGGGCCGCTGGCCGTCGCCCTCTTCACCTCGCGGCGCATCCTCGACGTCGTGTGCGGACTCGCCGCCGGCGCGGGCGTCGTGCTGCTGACGGGCAGCGTCGTCGCCCTGGACCCGATCGGCGTGGCCCTCGGGCTCCTCGCCGGCGCCGCCTGGGCGGCGTACATCGTGCTCGGCGCCCGGACCGCGACGCGCCTCCCCGGCGTCCAGGGCACCGCGGTCGCCAGCGTGGTCGCCTCGCTCGGCACTCTCCCCTTCCTCGCGGTCGCACTCGCGAACCTGGCTCCGCAGCACCTGCCGCTCGTGCTCGGAATCGGCCTCGCAGTGGGCGTCCTGTCGTCGGCGCTGCCCTACTCGCTGGACCTCGTCGTGCTCCGCCGCATCCCTCGGAGCCTGTTCAGCGTTCTGCAGAGCCTGCACCCGGCCGCGGCCGCCCTCGCGGGCTTCGTGATCCTGCACCAGGTCCTGTCGGTGCCGGAGCTCGTCGGCCTCGCCGCGATCAGCCTCGCGAACGCGGCAGCGGTCCTCGGCTCCGCCCGCCGGGATGCCGTCGCCCGCCGCCTCGCGGCAGCTTCCCCATCCGCTCCCTGACCCTCTCGCGCCCTCTTTCGCTCAGCAGGAGGATCGAGGGTCCAGCAGGGATCTCTGCGCCCGATCCGCCTGCTGAAGGGCCGACGTTCCTGCTGAGTGAGAGGTGCGGCGCGTCGGAGACGGCGCCGGGACGGCGTCAGAGAGTGAGGCGGCGCCAGAGGGCGTCCGTCTGCTCCAGGGTGTGGTCGAGGGTGCCGCCCGCGTCGATGATCTCGTCGGCGACCGCGAGCCGCTCGTCGTCGCTCGCCTGCGCCGCCACGCGCCGCCGCGCCTCCTCCTCGTCCATGCCCCGCAGCTCCACCAGGCGGCGCACGCGGGTCTCCGCCGGTGCGTGCACGACCACGACGCGGTCGAATTCGTCCGCCTTCCGGGACTCGGCGAGCAGGGGCACGTCGTAGACGACGACGGCATGCGGGTTCTCCGTGAGGATCTCGCCGAAGCGCTCGCGCGACAGACGGCCGACCTCGGGATGCACGATCGCGTTGAGCCGCGCGAGCGCGTCCTGATCGCGGAAGACGATCGCGGCGAGGGCCTGGCGGTCGAGGCCGCCGTCCCGCTGGAGCACCCTCTCGCCGAACTGGCGGACGACCTCCGCGAGCCCCCGGCTCCCGGGAGCGACCGCCTCTCGTGCGAGGACGTCCGCGTCGACGACGACCGCGCCGTGCTCCGCGAGCCGGGCGGCGACGGTGGACTTGCCGGAGGCTATTCCGCCGGTGAGGCCGAGCAGGGTCACCTCTTCACGCTACCGGGGCGCCCCGGCGACGCGCCCGCCCGTTGACGGACTCGCCGCCCCGGACGGATCCGGGGCGGCGAGTTGGTGTGCCTAGCGGGCGATCAGGAGTTGCTCGAGAGGCGCTCGCGCAGAGCGGCGAGCTGCTCGTCGTCGGCGAGGGCGCCGGACGAGCGGGACTCGCTCGTGAACGTCGACGGGGTGTCGGTGATACCGGCCGCCTCGTCGGCGATGCTCTTGACGATCTGCTCCTTGTGCTGCTCCCAGCGGGCCTGGGCCTCGGCGTACTCGCGCTCCCAGTTGGCGCGCTGCTCCTCGAAGCCTTCCTTCCACTCGTTCGTCTCGGGGTCGAAGCCCTCCGGGAACTTGTAGTTGCCCTGCTCGTCGTACTCGGTGACCATGCCGTACAGCGCGGCGAGGCCGGAGTCGAACTCGTGGTTGCTCGGGTCGATGCCCTCGTTGGCCTGCTTGAGGCTCAGCGAGATGCGGCGGCGCTCGAGGTCGATGTCGATGATCTTCACGAAGACCTCGTCACCGACGGACACGACCTGCTCGGCCAGCTCGACGTGCTTGCTGGAGAGCTCGGAGATGTGGACGAGGCCCTCGATGCCGTCCGCGACGCGGACGAACGCACCGAACGGCACGAGCTTCGTGACCTTGCCCGGCGCGATCTGGCCGATCGCGTGGGTGCGGGCGAAGACCTGCCACGGGTCCTCCTGCGTCGCCTTGAGCGACAGGGAGACGCGCTCGCGGTCGAGCTCGACGGAGAGGACCTCGACGGTGACCTCCTGGCCGACCTCGACGACCTCGCTGGCGTGCTCGATGTGCTTCCAGGAGAGCTCGGAGACGTGGACGAGACCGTCGACGCCGCCGAGGTCCACGAACGCACCGAAGTTGACGATCGAGGAGATGACGCCCTTGCGGACCTGGCCCGGGTGCAGGTTCGCGAGGAACGTGCTGCGGCTCTCGGACTGGGTCTGCTCGAGCAGGGCGCGGCGCGACAGGACCACGTTGTTGCGGTTCTTGTCGAGCTCGAGGATCTTCGCCTCGAGCTGCTGGCCGAGGTACGGCGTGAGGTCGCGGACGCGACGCAGCTCGATGAGCGAGGCAGGGAGGAAGCCGCGGAGGCCGATGTCGACGATCAGGCCGCCCTTGACGACCTCGATGACCGTTCCGGTGACGACACCGTCGGCCTCCTTGATCTTCTCCACGTCGCCCCAGGCGCGCTCGTACTGCGCGCGCTTCTTCGACAGGATGAGCCGGCCCTCCTTGTCCTCCTTCTGGAGAACAAGGGCCTCGACGGAGTCGCCGACGTTCACGACCTCGTTGGGGTCGACGTCGTGCTTGATGGAGAGCTCGCGGGAGGGGATGACACCCTCGGTCTTGTAGCCGACGTCGAGGAGGACCTCGTCGCGGTCGATCTTGACGACAGTGCCCTCGATCAGGTCTCCATCGTTGAAGAACTTGAGGGTCTTCTCGACCGCGGCCAGGAAGTCTTCGGCGGATCCGATGTCGTTGATCGCGATCTGCTTGGTGGCCGGGGCGGTCGTAGCGGTTGACATGTAGTGGTTGCTCCAGAAGTGGACAGAGTTCAGGCCGATGACGAAGAGGGATTATGTTGTCTTCGCTCCGGCGAGCGGACGGGTGCGTGCCAGGGCGGCGCGATGCCACCGAGACAACGGGACAGTCTAACCCGGACGGGGGGTCGGGCTCCACCCGGCCCCGTCCGGGTTACCTTCCGGGACACATCCTGAGCGCTTCCGGCATTCCGGCCTGGGTCAGCCGAGGACCGCGGAGCGCAGAGTGTCGAGTCCGACGCCGCCGATGTCGAGGGCCCGGTGGTGGAACCGCTTGATGTCGAAGTCCGCGCCCTCCCGGCGCCGGACCTCGTCGCGCAGCTGCTCCCAGATCCGCTGGCCGACCTTGTAGGCCGGCGCCTGGCCGGGCCACCCGAGGTACCGGTCGACCTCGAAGCGGATGAAGGCGTCGTCCATGTTCACGTTCTCGCGCATGAACGCCAGCGCGTAGTCGGCGTCCCAGGTGCCCCGGCCGTCGGGGCGGCGCTTCTCGAGGTGGACGCCGATGTCGAGGACGACGCGCGCCGCCCGCATCCGCTGCCCGTCGAGCATCCCGAGCCGGTCGGCCGGCTGGTCCAGGTAGCCGAGCTGCTCCATCAGGCGCTCCGCGTAGAGCGCCCAGCCCTCCGCGTGTCCCGAGGTGCCGGCGATGCGGCGCCACGAGTTGAGCTCGCCCTTGTTGTAGGTCGCCATGCCGATCTGGAGGTGATGGCCGGGGACGCCCTCGTGATAGACCGTCGTCGCCTCGCGCCAGGTGTCGAACTCGGTGACGCCCTCGGGCACCGACCACCACATCCGGCCCGGACGCGCGAAGTCGTCGGACGGGCCCGTGTAGTAGATGCCGCCGGTCTGGGTCGGCGCGATGCGACACTCGAGCACGCGGACCTCGGCGGGGATGTCGAAGTGGGTGCGGCCGAGGTCCTCGATCGCCCGGTCGCTGAGGTCCTGCATCCAGCGCTGCAGCGCCTCGGTGCCGGCGAGCTTGTGCGATGGGTCGTTCTCGAGGTGCGCGATCGCCTCCCGGACGCTGGCGCCGGAGAGGATCGCGTCCGCGATCTCCTCCTGCTCGCGCGTCATGCGGGCGAGCTCCTCGAGGCCCCACTCGTAGGTCTCGTCGAGGTCGACGGTGGCGCCGAGGAAGTCGCGGGACGCGAGAGCGTAGATCTCGCGGCCGACGGCGTCCCGCTCCGGTGCGCGGGGTCCGAGCTCCTGCTCGAGGAACTCCGCGAGCTCCGCGTAGGCGGCGGCCGCCGCGGTGGCGCCCGCCTCGAGGTCGCGGCGGAGGCCGTCGCTCACGGGGATCCCGTCCACGGCCGCTCCGCCGACGAGGTCGAAGAAGAAGCCGTCGCCCGCAGCGTGGCCCCGCGCCTGCTTCGCGACCTCGCGCACCTGCCGCACTGCAGGGACGACGCCCTGCTCGATGCCGCGCCGGAGCGTCTGCGTGTAGCCGTGGAGCGCCTCGGGGACGTTCGCGAGGCGCGTGGCGATGTGGGTCCACGCCGCCTCGGACGCCGTCGGCATGAGGTCGAAGATGTCGCGGATGTCCTGGGCGGGCGACGCGATGACGTTCAGGTCGCGCAGAGGGAAGCCTGCGGCGTGCTTCTCCGCGGCGAGGTCGAGCTCGCGGAGGAGGTCCGTGCGGGTGACCTCGTCGACCGGATCAGCGGGGACCGCTGCGCGCAGCCGTTCCGCGACGCGACGGCCCGCCTCGAGCACCCGCTCGCGCCCCTCGGGCGAGTAGTCGCTGTAGGCGCCCTCGTTGCCGGGGCGGCCCAGCCAGATGCCCCACTCCGGGCACAGCTCGACCAGGGTGTCCACCCAGCCGTCGGCGATGCGGTCGATCTCGGTCGGTGTCCTCGCGTCGGTCACGAGGATCGAGCCTATTGCGCGGCGGTTGCGCCGAAGAGCGTCAGGATCTCCTCCTCCGTGCGGGCGCTCCGCAGGCGCTCCGCGCCGCCCGGATCGAGGAGGATCTCGGCGAGCCGGGCCACGAGCGCGACGTGGCCGCCCGCCGATGCCGCGAGGCCGACGCAGACGTCGACGCGGTCGCCTCCCCAGTCCACGCCCTCCGGGAAGCGGAGCACGACCATCGCGCTGCGCAGCACGGCGTCCTTCCCGGCGAGCGTGCCGTGCGGGATCGCGACGCCTTCGCCGATGTACGTCGTGACGGCGTGCTCGCGCTCGAGCATCGACTCGACGTAGGCCTCGGTGACGGCGCCGGAGGCCATGAGCGCGTCCCCGCACTGCCGCACGGCATCGAAGCGGTCCTCGGCCCGGCAGTCGAGCCGGATCGAGGACTCCCCGAGCAGCTCGCTCAGGGGCTGTCGTGTAGGGCCGGCCATCGCTCCTCCTGGATGTCGTGTCCGCGTCGCCTCAGTGGGCGGCGGCGTCCCAGTCGTCGCCGCGGCCGACCTGGACGTCGAGCGGCACCCGGAGCTCGGCGGCGTGCGCCATCCGGTCCCGGACGATGCCCTCGACGTCGTCCCACTCCCCCGCCGCGACCTCGAACACGAGCTCGTCGTGGACCTGGAGCAGCATGCGCGACCGCAGTTCCCGCTCCTGCATGTCGCGGTCGATCGCGATCATCGCGAGCTTCATGATGTCCGCCGCGGAGCCCTGGATCGGCGCGTTGAGCGCCTGCCGCTCGGCGTTGTCGCGGAGGACGCGGTTCGGGCTGTTGAGGTCCGGGAAGGGACGCCGGCGGCCGAAGATCGTCTCGGTGTAGCCGTCGGCCCGCGCCTCCTCGACGACGTTGCGGAGGTAGTCCCGCACTGCTCCGAACCGCGCGAAGTAGTCGCCCATGAGCTGCCGCGCCTCGCTCGTGTCGATGCGCAGCTGCTTGGACAGCCCGAAGGCGCTGAGCCCGTAGGCGAGGCCGTAGGACATGGCCTTGACCTTCGTCCGCATCGCGGGCGTCACGTCCGCCGGGTCCACGCCGAAGACCCGTGCGCCGACGAACCGGTGCAGGTCCTCCCCCGTGTTGAACGCCTCGATGAGCCCCGCGTCCTGGGATAGGTGCGCCATGATCCGCATCTCGATCTGCGAGTAGTCCGCGGTCAGCAGCGTCTCGTAGCCGTCGCCCTTCACGAAGGCGGCGCGCATCTTCCGGCCCTCCTCGGCGCGGATCGGGATGTTCTGCAGGTTGGGGTCGTTGGACGAGATCCGGCCGGTCGTGGTGCCGGTCAGCGCGTAGGTCGTGTGGATCCGCCCGTCGCCGCCGATGCTCCGCTCGAGCGTCTCAATGATCTGCCTCAGCTTGCTCGCGTCGCGGTGCTGGAGCAGCAGGTCGACGAACGGATGCGGGTGCGTCTCCATGAGGTCGGCGAGGGAGTCCGCGTCGGTCGAGAAGCCCGACTTCGTCTTGCGGGTCTTCGGCATGCCGAGCTCGTCGAAGAGCACCTGCTGGAGCTGCTTCGGCGAGCCGAGGTTGAGCTCGTGGCCGACCACGCCGTACGCCTCCTGGGCGAGGCTCTCGATCCGCTCGCCCAGCTCGCCCGACAGCGACGCGAGGAGCGGCGCGTCGACCGCGACGCCGTTGGTCTCCATGCGCGCGAGCACGCGGAGGGTGGGCAGCTCGATCTCGGTGAGGACCCGTGTGTCCCGCTCGTCGAGGACGCCGCGGAGGGCGTCCACGGCCCGGAACGTGAACCAGGCCTGGGTGGCGACGCCGGCGCCGTCGTCCTCGGGGACGAGCTGGTTCGGATCCGACTGGGGCAGCTCCTCGTTGAGGTAGCGCAGCACGACGTCGCCGAGGGTCTTGTCGACTCCGCTCGGCCGGAGCAGCCAGGCCGCGATCTGGCTGTCGAAGGCGAGACCGCCGAGCGGCAGACCCGCGGAGGTGAGCGCCTTGAGCTGCGGCTTCGCCTCGTGCATCAGCTTCCGGTGCGGACCCGCGAGCCACTCCTCGAACGGCGCCGTGTCGGCGCTGCCCGGCACCCAGGGCACCGTGAGGGACTCGGTCTCCCCTGCGACGCCGATGCCGAGGATCCGGTCCCCGGCCAGCTCGACCGCCAGCCCGAGTCCGCCCGGATGCGCCGCCGTCTGCCGCTCGAGCCAGGCGGCCAGCTCCGCGCCGCGGAGCAGCGCGGGTGCCGGCGCGGGCGGGGCGAGGCTGGGCTCCTCCTTGATCACGGCCTCCGGAGTCGCGGCCGAGGAGGCGGAGCCGCGCTCGCCCTCGTACTTGAGGATCCGCTCGAGGATGTTGCGCATCTGGAGGCCGCCGAGCAGCTCGCGGAGCGCCTTCACGTCAACGGGCTTGCGCTCGAGGTCCGCCGGTCCGACCTCCAGCTCGAGGTCGTCGACGAGCCGGTTGAGCCGCCGGTTGCGCTCCGCGCGGTCGCGCTGCTCGCGGAGGTTGTTGCCGACGACGCCCTTGATCTGGTCGGCGTTCGCGAGGATGGCCTCGAGGCTCCCGTACTGGTTGAGCCACTTCACCGCGGTCTTCTCCCCCACCTTGTCGATGCCGGGGAGGTTGTCGCTGGTCTCGCCGACGAGGGCGGCGATGTCCGGGTACTGCCACGGCTCGATCCCGTAGCGGGTGCGGACCTTCTCGACGTCGTACCGGGTGAGGTCGCTGACGCCCTGCCGGGACGGGTAGAGCAGCGTCACCCTGTCGTTGACGAGCTGGATGGCGTCGCGGTCGCCGGAGACGAGCAGGACGCGGTAGCCCTCCTCGATGCCGCGCTTGGCCAGGGAGGCGATGACGTCGTCGGCCTCGAAGTCCTCCTTCGTCATCGTGGGGATGTTCATCGCCTTCAGCGCGTCCTGCAGCAGCGGCACCTGGCCGCTGAACTCGGGCGGGGACTCGCTGCGGGTGCCCTTGTACTCGGGGTAGTCCCTGGTGCGGAAGGACGAGCGGGAAATGTCGAACGCGACCCCGAGGTGGGTCGGCTTCTCGTTCTGCAGCAGCAGGAGCAGCATCGACAGGAAGCCGTGGATCGCGTTCGTGTGCTGACCGTTCGCGGCTGTGAAGCTGTCGACGGGAAGGGCGTAGAAGGCCCGGAATGCGAGCGAATGGCCGTCGATCAACAGGAGGGTAGGCTGATCGCTCTCTGACACCCTGCCAGCCTAACCGCGGCGACCGACAGGCCCGGAGCGGCCAGGAGGACCGATGACGACGTTCCCCGAGGACCTCGATCCGGAGCTCGTGGAGCGGCTGATCACCTCGGGCGGCGGCGCCCTGGCGAGGAAGATGGGCATCGAGTTCGTCGAGGTGTCCGCGTCGTATTCCGTCGCGCGCATGCCCGTGGAGGGCAACACCCAGGTCGTCGGGATCCTGCACGGCGGGGCGCACGTGGTCCTCGGGGAGTCGCTCGGCTCGATCTCCTCAGCCGTGCACGCCGGACCCGGACGCTATGCGGTGGGCATCGAGATCAACGCGACCCACTCGCGCTCGATCAGCGAGGGCTGGGTGACGGCGACGTGCGAGGCGCTCGTGCTGGGGCGGACCCTGACGACGCATCAGACGGTCGTGCGGGACGAGGAGGGTCGCCGGCTCTCGACCATCCGCATGACGAACATGCTCCGCGACCGCTGACCCCGCGGGCAGCCGCGGAGCTCGGCCGGCTGCCGCGCTGCCTGCCCGGCCGACTTGCCGAAAAGTACGGGAATCAGGCGCGCCGAGAACTACTTTCCGGCAAGTCGCCGCGGAGCTGTGGAGAGCGGCGGCGAAGAGTCGCTCTCCGGTCCACCGTGTGCGGATGCGCGACTCTGACCCTCTTCCTGCACCCTTCGACGCGGCCCCCTTCGGCGTCGCCGAGGCCCGGCGAGCCGGCGTTCCCCGGCGGCGGCTCTACCGCAAGGACCTGGCTCGGCCCTTCCACGGCGTCCGCTCGGTGACCGCGGATCCGGAGGGCGTGCGCGAGCTGTGCATGGCCTACCTGCCTCGGCTCCGGGACGGTCAGTTCTTCAGCCACACCACGAGCGCTCGGCTGCACGGGCTGCCGCTGCCGCTGCGGCTGGCCGACGACCGGACCGTGCACGTGTCCGTGCTCGCACCCGGCCGGGCCGTCCGCGTCGCCGGCGCCCGGGGTCACCAGCTCATCGACCGTCCCGGCATGATGCGCCTGGTCGACGGTCTGCCGGTCGCGAGTCCGGTCGAGACCTGGTGCCAGCTCGCCACCCTGCTCACGGTCGACGAGCTGATCGAGGTCGGCGACGCGGTGGTGGGACACGGCGTCAGCGACGCGGAGGGCGACTACGCCGCGATGCATTCCGCTGTCTCGGATGACAACCGGCCGTGCATCGGCCGGCTGCGGGACGCCTTCGCCGAGGTCCGTCGGGGCGTGCGGTCCCCCGCGGAGACCCGCCTCCGGCTCCTGCTCGTGCGCGCCGGACTGCCCCATCCGGAGATCAACCGCCGCATCACCGACGAGGGAGGGCGCTTCGTCGCGGAGTGCGATCTCGTCTACCCGCAGGCTCGTCTCGTCATCGAGTACGAGGGCGACTACCACCGGACGGATGCGCGGACCTTCCGGAGCGACATCGTGCGACGGGAGCGGCTCGAGGACGCCGGCTGGTCCGTGCTCCGCCTCACCGCGGACGACCTCACGGCGCGGCGGGACGAGACGGTCCGCCGGGTGGCGGCACGGATCGCGTCAGGAGGACGACGACTTGCCGGAAAGTCGGGTCCAAAGGGCGGCTAGGGCCGACTTTTCGGCAAGTCGACAGGTTCCTGGAGGGCTACTTCTTCGGGGCGGAGAGCTGCTCGATGATCGCCTGGGCGACGTCGCGCATCGTGAGGCGGCGGTCCATCGACGCCTTCTGGATCCAGCGGAACGCCTCGGGCTCCGTGAGGCCCATCTTCTCGTTGAGCAGGCCCTTCGCGCGGTCCACGAGCTTCCGGGTCTCGAACCGCTCGACCATGTCGGCGACCTCGGCCTCGAGCGTGACGATCTGCTGGTAGCGGCTCAGCGCGATCTCGATGGCCGGGAGGAGGTCGTTCGGCGTGAACGGCTTGACGACGTACGCGAGGGCGCCCGCCTCGCTCGCCCGCTCGACGAGCTCCTTCTGGCTGAACGCCGTCAGCAGCACGACGGGCGCGATCCGGTTCTTCGACAGGCGCTCGGCGGCCGAGATGCCGTCGAGCTGCGGCATCTTGACGTCCATGACCACGAGGTCCGGGCGCAGCTCGGTCGCCAGAGCGACGGCGGTCTCGCCGTCGCCGGCCTCACCGACGACCTCGAACCCGTTGTCGCGGAGGGTCTCGACGATGTCGAGCCGGATCAGCGACTCGTCCTCGGCGACGACGACGCGTCGCGGTGCCGCCGGAGCTTCAGCCTGATCTGCCACAGGGAGAGCCTACTGTAGGGTGGGCGCGCCGGTCCCGCGGGGGCGGGCACGGCCGGTGTGGCGGAATGGCAGACGCAGGGCACTCAAAATGCTCCGCCCGCAAGGGCGTGTGAGTTCGAGTCTCACCACCGGCACGGTCCCGGACCCGCACGCGGCGGGCGGGCGGGACGCACGCGGCGCAGAGCGACCGCCTGCCGCGGCGAGGACCTTTCCACGGCGGCGACCCCATCGTGAAGCGGCTAGGCCCGCGGGGCCAGGAGCGCCCGCGCGACGAGGTCCGGCGCCTCGACCGCCGCCTGGTGCCGGACGCCGGGGATGATCCGCTCGACGACGCCCTTCGCCGCGAGCAGCGGGCGCATCGCCTCCGGGGTCGCGACGGGATCGTGCTCGCCGCGGACCGCGACCACCGGCACTCGAAGGCCGCCGATCCGCTCCGTCGCATCCCAGGCGCCGAGCGCCTCGCAGCAGAGGGCGTAGCTCTCGTCGTCGGTCGCGGCGACGCCCGCGAGCACCCGCCCGACCACCGTCGGGTGCGCCGTCGCGAACCCGGGCGAGAACCACCGCTCGACGAGCGTGCTGACGAGCGTCCCCGTGCCGTTGCGGCGGACGGTCGCGGCCCTCTCCCGCCAGGACTCGGGGTCGCCCATCCGCGGGGCGGAGCAGACGACCCCCGTGAACACGAGACCCTCCGGCTCCGCCAGGGCGAGCTCCTGAGCGACCGCGCCGCCGAAGGACGTGCCCACCACGCCGAAGTCGTCGACGTCGAGCAGGTCCACGATGTCGAGCACCGCCTGCGCGAGGTCGACGACCGTGAAGGGCTCCGTCGCGACGGGCGAAGCGCCGTGGCCCGGGAGGTCGACGGCGAACACCCGCCACCGGGCGCCGAGCCGCTGAGCTGCGGCGCGCCAGTCCTCGTGGCTCCCGCCCAGACTGGGCAGGACGATCAGCGGATCGGCGCGGTCGTTCCCGGCGAGCGGGGTCGCCGTCAGGACGGGCACGACCGCGCCGCTGCTAGGCCCAGACCGGGGCGGCGCCGGCGACCACGTCGCCGATGCGGTGCACCCGCACGTCGTTCGTGGAGCCCGGGATGCCGGGAGGGGATCCGGAGATCACCACGACCTTGTCCCCCATCTCGACGAGGCCCTCGCGCAGGAGGACGTCCTCGACCTGGTGGAACATCTGGTCGGTGTGCTTCACGCGGTCGACCACGAACGACTCGATGCCCCAGATGAGCGACATCCGGTCCCGGATCCCCGGCTCGGGCGTGAACGCCTTCATCGGGATCGGCGACCGCAGGCGCGCCATGCGGCGTGCCGAGTCGCCCGACTCGGTGAACACGCACAGGAACTTGGCGCCCACGAAGTCGGCCACCTCGGCGGCCGCGAGGGTCATCGCGCCGCCCTGGGTGCGCGGCTTGGTGCCGAGCGGCGGAATGCGGTCGAGCCCGTGGTCCTCCGTGGAGGCCACGATGCGCGCCATGGTCTGCACCGTGACGACCGGGTACTCCCCCACGCTGGTCTCGCCCGAGAGCATCACCGCGTCGGCCCCGTCGAGGACGGCGTTCGCGACGTCGGAGGTCTCGGCGCGGGTCGGCACCGGGCTGTGGATCATGGACTCGAGCATCTGCGTCGCCACGATGACGGGCTTCGCCATGCGGCGCGCGAGCTCGATCGCGTGCTTCTGCACGATCGGCACCGCCTCGAGGGGCAGCTCGACGCCGAGGTCGCCGCGGGCCACCATCAGCGCGTCGAACGCGTCGATGATCTCTTCGAGGGCGTCGACGGCCTGGGGCTTCTCGATCTTCGCGATGACGGGGATCCGGCGCCCCTCCTCCTGCATGATCTCGTGCACGCGCTTGACGTCGTCCGCGCTGCGCACGAAGGAGAGGGCGATCATGTCCGCCCCGATGCGGAGCGCCCAGCGGAGGTCCGCCTCGTCCTTCTCGGAGAGCGCGGGGACGTTGACCGCGACGCCCGGCAGGTTGATGCCCTTGTTGTTCGACACCGCGCCGGCCACGACGACCTGGGTCGTCACGGTCGTGCCGTCGGTGTCCGTGACGCGGACGCGCACCTTGCCGTCGTCGATGAGGAGCGCGTCACCCGGCTGGACGTCGCCCGGCAGGCCCTTGAAGGTCGTGCCGACGATGTCCTTGTTGCCGATGATGTCGTCGGTCGTGATCTTGAACGTGTCGCCCTCGGCGAGGTCGTAGGGCCCGTCGGCGAACCGGCCGAGCCGGATCTTCGGCCCCTGCAGGTCGACGAGGACGCCGACGGCGCGGCCGCTGTCCTCGGCCGCCTTGCGGACGTTGGCGTAGACCCCCTCGTGCACGGAGTAGTCCCCGTGGCTCAGGTTCAGCCGCGCCACGTCGACGCCGGCATCGACGATCGCCCGGATCTGCTCGTACGAGGAGGTCGCGGGACCGAGCGTCGCGACGATCTTGGCACGTCTCATGCGTGGATGATTCCTTCTGGCTTGTACTGGTCAGACCGCGAGAGCGCGGTCGGTGGGACGCACGGGGAACGGGAGATCCGTCTCCCCCTCGAGGTAGGCGTCGACGGCGGCAGCTGCCGCGCGGCCCTCCGCGATGGCCCACACGATGAGCGACTGACCCCGGCCCGCGTCCCCCGCCACGAAGACGCCCGGAGTGCTGGTCTGGTAGTCGCCACCGCGCTCCACGTTACCGCGGGCGTCGAAGGGCATCGCGAGCTGCTCGCGGAGGTCGTGCTGCTCGGGGCCGGTGAAGCCGAGCGCGAGCAGGACGAGATCCGCCGGGATCTCGCGCTCCGTGCCGGCCTTCGGCACCCGCCGGCCGTCGAGGTACTCCGTCTCCGCGACGCGCAGCGCCCGGACGTTCCCCTCGTCGTCGGCGAGGAACTCGACGGTCGAGGCGAGGTACATCCGCTCGCCGCCCTCCTCGTGGGCGCTCTGCATCTCGAACAGGGTCGGGTACATCGGCCACGGCTGGTTCGCCTGGCGCTCCGACGGCGGCTGCTTGCCGATCGCGAGCGTCGTGACCGACGCCGCGCCCTGCCGGTGCGCCGTGCCGAGGCAGTCGGCTCCGGTGTCGCCGCCGCCGAGGATGACGACGTGCTTGCCCTCGGCGCTGATCTGGCCGGGCACCTGGTCGCCGGCGACCGCGCGGTTCGCCTGCACGAGGTACTCCATCGCGAAGTGCACGCCCTCGAAGTCGCGACCCGGGATCGGCAGGTCGCGCGGCACCGGAGCGCCGGTCGCGACGATCACCGCGTCGTAGCGGGCGCGGAGGTCCGCCCAGGAGATGTCCCGGCCGATCTCGACGCCGGCGCGGAAGCGGGTGCCCTCGGCCTGCATCTGGTTCAGGCGGGTCTCGAGGATCCGCTTCTCCATCTTGAACTCGGGGATGCCGTAGCGCAGGAGGCCGCCGATGCGGTCGTCGCGCTCGTACACGGCGACCGTGTGACCGGCGCGCGTGAGCTGCTGCGCGGCCGCGAGGCCGGCGGGCCCGGAGCCGACCACGGCGACGGTCTTGCCGGTGAGGCGCTGCGGCGGGTGCGGCTCGAGCCACCCGTTCGTCAGGGCGTCCTCGGCAATGGCCGCCTCGACCTGCTTGATGGTCACCGGCGGCTGGTTGATCCCCAGCACGCAGGACGCCTCGCACGGGGCCGGGCACAGCTTGCCGGTGAACTCCGGGAAGTTGTTGGTCGCGTGCAGCCGGTCGACCGCGGCGCGGTTCTCGCCGCGCCACATGAGGTCGTTCCACTCCGGGATGAGGTTGCCGAGCGGGCAGCCCTGGTGGCAGAACGGGATGCCGCAGTCCATGCAGCGCCCGGCCTGCCGCCGGATCACGGTCGGGTCGTGCTGCTCGTAGACCTCTTTCCAGTCCATGAGCCGGATCGGCACCGGCCGGCGGGGCGGCAGCTCCCGCTGCCGCGTCTTCAGAAATCCCCGGGGGTCAGCCACCGGTCACCTCCAGAATCCTCGTCCACACCACGTCGCCGTCGGGGTCGAGCCCCTCCTCCACGGCGCTCTGGCGGGTGGCGATGACCGCGGCGTAGTCCCGCGGCAGCACCTTGGTGAATCGCTCCGCGGCCTGCTCGAAGTCCTCGAGCAGGCGCGCGGCCACGGCGGAGTCCGTCTCGGCGAGGTGGCGCTCGAGGAGGTCGCGGAGGATCTCCTGGTCGGCGCTGCCGAGCGGCTCGAGCACGAGCTCGCCCGAGGCGAGCGCGGCCGTGTTGACGTCCTCCTGACGGAGGTCGTGGACGTAGGCGGTGCCGCCGGACATGCCCGCTCCGAGGTTGCGTCCGGTCGCGCCGAGGATCACGGCGAGGCCGCCGGTCATGTACTCGAGCGCGTGGTCGCCCACACCCTCGACGACGGCGGTCGCCCCCGAGTTGCGGACCAGGAACCGCTCCCCCACGATCCCGCGGAGGAACAGCGTCCCCTGGGTCGCGCCGTAGCCGATCACGTTGCCGGCGATGACGTTCTCCTCGGCGACGTACCCGGCGTCGGCCGGCGGGCGCAGGATCACGGAGCCCCCGGAGAGCCCCTTCGCGACGTAGTCGTTGCTGTCCCCGATGAGCCGGAGCGTGATCCCGCCGGGCAGGAACGCGCCGAGGGACTGTCCCGCGGAGCCGCGCAGCGTGATGTCGATCGACCCGTCGGGCAGGCCGTTCTCGCCATGGCGCTTGGTCACCTCGTGGCCGAGCATCGTGCCGACCGCGCGCTCCGTGTTCCGGATGGGCAGGTCGAGCTTGACCGATCCGCCGTGGTCCAGGACGTCCGCCGCGAGCCGGATCAGCTGGTTGTCGAAGTGCTCGTCGAGCTCGTGGTCCTGCTGGACGCGGCCGACGCGCGGCTCGTCCTCGCTGAACGCAGGGCCGCGGAGGATGGGCGTCAGGTCCAGCCCGTCCGCCTTCCAGTGCGCGATGGCGCGGTCGACGTCCAGCAGCTCGGTGTGCCCGATGAGCTCGTCGAGGCTCCGGAAGCCCAGCTTCGCGAGGTGCTCGCGCACCTCCTGAGCGAGGAACTCGAAGAAGTTGACGACGAACTCGGGCTTGCCGGTGAACCGCGCGCGCAGCTCCGGGTTCTGGGTGGCGACGCCGACCGGGCACGTGTCGAGGTGGCACACCCGCATCAGGATGCATCCCTCCACGACGAGCGGGGCGGTGGCGAAGCCGTACTCCTCCGCGCCGAGCAGCGCCGCGATGATCACGTCGCGCCCGGTCTTCATCTGGCCGTCGACCTGGACGACGACGCGCTCCCGCAGCCCGTTGAGCATGAGGGTCTGCTGGGTCTCCGCGAGGCCGAGCTCCCACGGCGTGCCCGCGTGCTTGAGCGAGTTGAGCGGGCTCGCGCCCGTCCCGCCGTCGTGGCCGGAAACGAGGATGACGTCGGCCTTCGCCTTCGCCACGCCGGCCGCGACCGCGCCGATGCCGTTCTCGCTCACGAGCTTGACGTGGATGCGCGCATCGGTGTTCGCGCGCTTCAGGTCGAAGATGAGCTGCTTGAGGTCCTCGATCGAGTAGATGTCGTGGTGCGGGGGCGGCGAGATGAGGCCGACCCCCGCCGTCGCGTGCCGCGTGCGGGCGACCCACGGGTACACCTTCTGGCCGGGCAGCTGACCGCCCTCGCCGGGCTTGGCGCCCTGCGCGAGCTTGATCTGGATGTCCGTGGCGTGCGTGAGGTACATGCTCGTGACGCCGAAGCGGCCGGACGCGACCTGCTTGATCGCGCTGCGTCGCTCCGGGTCGAGGAGGCGCTCGACGTCCTCGCCGCCCTCGCCCGTGTTGCTGCGCCCGCCGAGGCGGTTCATGGCGATCGCGAGGGTCTCGTGCGCCTCCTTGCTGATCGAGCCGTAGCTCATCGCGCCGGTGTTGAAGCGGCGGACGATCGACTCGATCGGCTCGACCTCGTCGAGCGGGATCTCGGGACGCATCCCGGTCTTCAGCCGGAAGAGGCCGCGGAGGCTGCGAAGCTCCTCCGCCTGCTCATCGACGAGCCGCGTGTAGTCGCGGAAGATGTCGTACCGGCGGTTGCGGGTCGAGTGCTGGAGCCGGAAGACCGTGTCCGGGTTGAACAGGTGGGGCGGGCCGCCGCGGCGCCACGCGTACTCGCCGCCGACCCACAGCTTCTCGTGCGCCATCGAGGCCGGGTCGTCGGGGTACGCCGCCCGGTGCCGCGCCGCGTTCTCCTGCGCGAGGACGTCGATCCCGACGCCGCCGAGCTTGGTCGTGGTGCCCGTGAAGTACTGCTCGACGAGCTCGGTGGACAGGCCGACGGCCTCGAAGGCCTGGGCGCCGCTGTAGGACGCGACCGTCGAGATGCCCATCTTCGACATGATCTTGAGCACGCCCTTGCCGAGCGCCTTGATCAGGTTCCGGACGGCCTTCTCCGGGGTCATCCCGTTGAGGCGGCCGGTCCGCACGAGCTGCTCGGCGGTCTCCATGGCGAGGTAGGGGTTCACCGCCGCCGCGCCGTAGCCGATGAGCAGGGCGACGTGGTGCACCTCGCGGACGTCGCCCGCCTCGACGATGAGCCCGACCTTCATGCGGTTCTGGCGGCGGATCAGGTGGTGGTGCACCGCCGAGGTCATGAGCAGCGACGGGACCGGGGCGAGGTCCGCCGTCGAGTCGCGGTCGGAGAGCACGATGAACTCCGCCCCGCGCTCGATCGCCTCGTCGACCTCCTGGCACATCGCGGCGAGGCGCCGCTCGAGCGCCTGCGGCCCGTCGTCGACCCGGTACAGGCCACGGATGACGGTGGTGGTCGCGCTGCCGGGCGACAGGTCGATGTGCTGGATCTTGGCGAGCTCGTCGTTGTCGATCACGGGGAACGACAGCACGACCCGGCGGGCGTGCTCGGGGACCGAGGTCAGCAGGTTGCCCTCGGGACCGAGGGCGGTGCCGAGCGAGGTGACGACCTCCTCGCGGATCGAGTCCAGGGGCGGGTTCGTGACCTGGGCGAACTGCTGGGTGAAGTAGTCGAACAGCAGGCGCGGCCGGTTCGAGAGCACGGCGATCGGGGTGTCCGATCCCATGGCTCCGAGGGGCTCCGCTCCCGCGCGCGCCATCGGCTCGACGAGGATGTGCACCTCCTCCTCGGTGTAGCCGAAGGTGCGCTGGCGCCGGGTGACGGACGCCGGCGTGTGGACGACGTGCTCGCGCTCGGGGAGGTCCTGCAGGTGGATGCGGCCCTGCTCGAGCCACTCCCCCCACGGCTCCGCTGCGGCGAGCTCGGCCTTGATCTCGTCGTCCTCGATGATCCGGCCCGCGACCGTGTCCACGAGGAACATGCGGCCCGGGCGCAGGCGGCCCTTGCGCACGATGTGCTTCGGGTCGATGTCGATGACGCCGATCTCGCTCGCGGCGACGACGAGGCCGTCGTCGGTCACCACCCACCGGCCGGGGCGGAGGCCGTTCCGGTCGAGCGTCGCGCCGACGAGGGATCCGTCGGTGAAGGTGATCGCGGCGGGGCCGTCCCACGGCTCCATGAGGAACGAGTGGTACTCGTAGAACGCCCGGCGTGCGGGGTCCATGGCCGGGTTGTTCTCCCAGGCCTCGGGCACCATCATCATGACGGCGTGCGGCAGGGACCGGCCGGTCAGGCTGAGGAGCTCCACGACCTCGTCGAAGGAGGCGGAGTCGCTGGCGCCCGGCGTGACGATCGGCAGCAGCGGGCGGACGTCGCCGACGAGCTCGCTCTCGAGCTGCGACTGGCGGGCGCGCATCCAGTTCCGGTTGCCCTGGATGGTGTTGATCTCGCCGTTGTGCGCGATCATCCGGAACGGCTGCGCGAGCGGCCAGGAAGGGAAGGTGTTCGTCGAGTAGCGCGAGTGCACGAGCGCGAGCGTCGACGCGAACCGCTCGTCCGAGAGGTCCGGGTAGAAGGGCTCGAGCTGCAGCGTCGTGACCATGCCCTTGTAGACGAGGGTGCGGCTCGACAGGGAGCAGAAGAACGCGCTCAGCTCGCGCTCGGCCCGCTTCCGGAGGCGGAAGGTCTGGCGGTCGAGCATGATGCCCGAGAACGGGACGCCGTCCCGGTCGTGGCGGCGGCTCGCGACGAAGAGCTGCTCGAACGCGGGCATCGCCCCGCGAGCGAGGTTGCCGATGACCTCGGGCCGGTGCGGGACCTCGCGCCAGCCGAGGACGACGAGGTTCTCCTCCTCGGCGATGCGGGCGATGGACTCCTTGAGCTGCTCGCGCTCGGCCTGGCCGGTCGGCAGGAAGCCGAGGCCGACCGCGTACTGACCCGCCTCGGGCAGCTCGAAGGGCACGACCGCCCGGAAGAACGCGTCGGGGATCTGGGTCAGGATGCCCGCGCCGTCGCCGGTGCCGGCGTCCGAGCCCACGGCACCGCGGTGCTCGAGGTTGCGGAGGGCGCCGAGGGCGGCCGCGATGATGTCGTGGCCCGGCACGCCGCGCATGGTCGCGACCATGGCGAGGCCGCAGGAGTCGCGCTCGTCCCGAGGGTCGTACATGCCCTGGGCGTCCGGGACGGCGGAGAAGCCGCGATAGGGCGAGACGACCTCGTGCTGTGCGGAAGTCATCGAACCTCCTTAGGAAGGGGGAAGATGCAGGAGCGGGACGTCGGCGGCCCAGGGAAGGGGACGGGAGCGCTGCAGCCTCAGCAGTGCCGTGCTCAGCATTCCATTGTGCAGCACGGAAGACCCGTCCTTGCTGACGGTTCCCCCGCTCGCGGCAGGATCTCGACGAGGTGAGGCCGGATCGGCTAGCGCCGGGCGCTGTTCCCCGCGGAGCCCGCGCTTGTGGCCGAGGCTCCCGCCGGCACGGCCGCGACATCCTCGCGGTCCTGCTCGAAGTCCTCGGCGGTGTACACCGACTCTACCTGGTCCTCGTCGCGGCCCCATTCACGGCCGGGCACGTACGGGCTCGGCTCGATGCCGGTGTGGCGCCGGCGCTGCACGAGGAAGATCACGAGGCCGAGCACGACCGCGAGGATCGCGCCCCACACGTTGATGCGCAGGCCGAGGATCACCTCGCTCGGGTCGACGCGGATCGACTCGAACCAGATCCGGCCGAGGCCGTACCAGACGAGGTAGAGGGCGAAGAGCTTGCCCCATTGCAGGCGCCACTCGCGCTCGATGAGCAGCAGGAGCACGGCGCCGAAGATGTTCCAGAGCATCTCGTAGAGGAACGTGGGGTGGAAGAGCGTCCCCGGCGCGAGACCGGCGGGGAACGCGGGGTTCGTGGACTCGATCTCGAGGCCCCACGGCAGGTCGGTCGGCTGGCCGAACAGCTCGTGGTTGAACCAGTTGCCGAGGCGGCCGATGGCCTGGGCGAGGAGGAGGCCCGGGGCGAGGGCGTCCGCGAAGCTCCAGAAGCGGAGCCCCGTCAGCCGGCACCCGATCCAGACGCCGACCGCGCCGCCCACGAGGGAGCCGAAGATCGCGTTGCCGCCCTCCCAGATCTGGATGATGCCCCACAGCGTGTCGCCGATGGTCCGGTCGCCGCCGAAGTAGTCGCCGGGGTGCGTGAACACGTGCCAGAGCCGTGCGGCGATGATGCCGAGCGGCACCGCCCAGAGCGCCACGTCGATGACGACGCCGGGCTCGGCGCCGCGCTTGGTGAGGCGGCGCGACGTGAGCAGGATCGCGACGACGATGCCGAGGAGGATGCAGATCGCGTACGTGTGGATCTGGAAGATCCAGACGTCGAACACTGCCCACTCCGGGGGCGGACTCGGGATGCTGCGGGGCGTCACGATGGCTCAGGCTACTACAGCGGCGACCCCGTCCTGCGGCGCCACCCGCGCCCCCGCGTCACCGGTTCTTCGCGGTCCGCAGCGCGCTCGAGATGCCACCTGGTGCGCTCAAAGGCGCGCGATGACAGCACCAGGTGGCATCTCGACGGGAGAAAGGACGGGAGGACGGGGCGTCAGCTGGTGCCGGAGGCGAGGCGCGCCGCCGTCGCGGCCGCCGCGCTCACGCCGCCCTCGGCGAGAGCGCTCACGAGCGCCGAGCCCACGATGGCGCCGTCGGCGTACTCGAGCACCTCGCGGACCTGGTCCGCGGTCGAGATGCCGAGGCCCACGCAGGCGTTCTCCGCGCCCGCCTCCCGCAGCCGCTCCACGAGGCCGCGAGCGGCGCGGTCGACGTCGGAGCGCGCGCCGGTGATGCCCATCGTCGACACCGCGTACACGAAGCCGCGGCTCAGCTCGACGGCCCGCGTGAGGCGCTCGTCACTGGATGACGGCGCGGCCAGGAAGACGCGGTCGAGTCCGGTCCGCTTCGAGGCGTCGAGCCAGAGTCCCGCCTCGTCGGGGATGAGGTCGGGCGTGATGAGGCCCGCGCCGCCGGACGCCTTCAGGTCGTCGGCGAACCGGTCGACGCCGTACTGCAGGACCGGGTTCCAGTAGGTCATCAGCAGGATGGGGGCGTCGACGCGCTCCCGCACCGCGGCGACCGCCTCGAAGGCGTGCCGCAGCCGGAACCCGTTCGCGAGCGCCTGCTGCGTGGCGGCCTGGATGACCGGGCCGTCCATGACGGGATCGGAATACGGCAGGCCGAGCTCGAGCACGTCCACGCCGTTCTCGACGAGGGCGACCGCCGCGTCCACGCTCGTGGGCAGGTCGGGGAACCCGACCGGAAGGTAGCCGATGAGCGCGCCCGTGCCGGCCCTGCGGCGCTCGGCGATGGCGGCGGCCGACCCGGTCGCCGTCTCCGCGGCGCTCACACCTGCTCCGCGCCGCGGTCGAGGAGGTCGAAGTAATGCGCGGCCGTCGTCATGTCCTTGTCCCCGCGGCCGCTGAGGTTGACGAGGATGACGGACTCCGGCCCGAGCTCACGGCCGAGGTCGAGAGCGCCGGCGAGGGCGTGCGAGGACTCGATGGCCGGGATGATGCCCTCGGTCCTGCTCAGCAGGCGCAGCGCGGACATCGCGGCCGCATCGGTCACCGGCCGGTACTGCGCCCGGCCGATGTCGGACAGCCACGCGTGCTCGGGTCCGACGCCCGGGTAGTCGAGGCCCGCCGAGATGGAGTGCGACTCGAGCGTCTGGCCGTCCTCGTCCTGGAGCAGGTAGCTGCGGGCGCCGTGCAGGACGCCGGGGCGGCCCTTCGTGATCGTGGCCGCGTGCCGCGGCGTGTCGACGCCCTCGCCCGCAGCCTCGAAGCCGTAGAGGCCGACCTCGCGGTCGTCGAGGAACGCCGTGAAGATGCCCATCGCGTTGCTGCCGCCGCCCACACAGGCCGCGACGGCGTCCGGGAGCCGACCGGTGAGGGCGAGCACCTGCTCGCGGGCCTCGTCGCCGATGATGCGCTGCAGGTCCCGGACCATGGCGGGGAACGGATGCGGACCGGCGACCGTGCCGAAGAGGTAGTTCGTCGTGGCGACGTTCGTGACCCAGTCCCGCATCGCCTCGTTGATCGCGTCCTTCAGCGTCCGCGACCCCGCCTTGACGGCGACGACCTCGGCGCCGAGGAGCCTCATGCGCGCGACGTTGAGGGCCTGCCGCTCGGTGTCGACCTCGCCCATGTAGATGACGCAGTCGAGCCCGAACAGGGCCGCGGCGGTCGCCGTGGCGACGCCGTGCTGGCCCGCGCCCGTCTCCGCGATCACCCGGGTCTTGCCGATGCGCCGGGTGAGCAGGGCCTGCCCGAGGACGTTGTTGATCTTGTGCGAGCCGGTGTGGTTGAGGTCCTCGCGCTTCAGCAGGATGCGGGCGCCGCCCGCGTGCTCGGCGAACCGCTTCACCTCGGTCAGGATCGAGGGCCGGCCGGTGTAGCTGCGGTGCAGCTCCTCCAGCTCGAGCTTGAAGGCGGGGTCGACCTTGGCCGCCTCCCACGCCTCCGTCAGCTCGTCGAGCGCGGCGACGAGCGGCTCGGGCGAGTAGCGTCCGCCGAACTCTCCGAAATAGGGGCCGGGGAGCGGCTCGAGGTGAGCGAGGCGCCCGGCGAGGTCATCGGTCATGCGGCGAGGAACTCCTGGAGGGTGGCCACGGGGTCGCCCGTGACGAGGGCTTCGCCGACGAGGACCACATCCGCGCCGGCACGGCGGTAGTGGGCGACGTCGGCCGCGGTCTTGACGGCGGACTCCGCCACGCGGATGACCGAGCTCGGGATGCGGTCGGCGAGCCGGCCGAACAGGTCCTGGTCGAGCTCGAACGTGGCGAGGTCGCGGGCGTTGACGCCGATGAGGCCGGCGCCGACGTCGAGCGCGCGCTCCACCTCGTCGGCGTCGTGGGTCTCGACCAGCGCGGTCATGCCGAGCGAGGTCGCGAACGAGTGCAGCCGGGCGAGCGCCGGCTGCTCGAGGGCCGAGACGATGAGCAGCACGAGGTCGGCGCCCGCCGCGCGCGCCTCGAGCACCTGGTACTCGTCGACGAGGAAGTCCTTGCGCAGCACGGGCAGCGACACGGCCGCCCGCACGTCGCGGAGGTCGTCGAGCGAGCCCTGGAAGCGCCGCTGCTCCGTGAGGACGCTGATCGCGCTCGCGCCTCCGGTCTCGTACGAGACGGCGAGGGCTGCGGGGTCGGGGATGTCGGCGAGACGGCCGCGCGAGGGGCTCGCGCGCTTGACCTCGGCGAGGATCTTCACCCGCTCGGTGGGACGCAGGAACTCGAGCGCGTCCAGAGCAGGCGGGGCGTCGGCGGCGAGCTTCTCCAGCTCGGCGTAGGAGACGGAGGAGCGCCGCGCCTCGGCGTCCGCCCGCGCTCCCTCGACCAGGTCGGTGAGGAGGGACACCGGACTACGAGTGCGACTTGGGCGCGTACTTCGGGCCCTTGACGCCGTAGCCCAGCCGGGCGAGCACGAAGCCGAGGATGAGGCCGAGCACCACGAGGCCGGCGCCCACCCAGATGAGCCACGTCAGCTCCATCGGGTAGGTGAACTCGAGGAACAGCGCGACCGTGCCGACGGCGAATCCGAGGAGCATGACGGCGACGGCGGTCCAGGCAGCAGGCGAGTCGCCGTGTCCGGGCTCGGAGGCGTTGGTCATGGCTCCGAGTCTAGCGGGGCTCGTCCGTCGCCCGCCTCGCGGGTGGGATCCGTGCCGCGGCTGATGGCGTCCCACGGGTCGGCCTCCGCGGCGCGCTCGGGCGCGTCGTACCGGCGGCGGGATGCCGGCCAGCGACTCGCGGTGACGGCCATGCCGACAGCCAGCACCACGAGCGCCGCCCCGGCGACGAGCGCCGCTCCCGGCCAGGGTGTGGCCGCGATGCCCCCGACGAGGGCGCCGACCGACTCGCGGCCGCTCACTCCGGTGACCGCCGACACGCTGCCCTCCGCGGCCCCGAGCGGATCGCCCAGCACGGCGGCGGGGACGAGGACGGCCGCGGCGCCGAGGACGGCGAGCACGCCGGCGAGCACGTAGCGGAGGACGCGCGGGGCGAGCGCCGCGGCGCCCACGCACGCGATGCACGCGAGGGCGAGGCCGCTGAGCGCGGGCGCGGCGGCCGACCCGGGCACCTCGACTGTGCCGCGGTCGTCGCGCAGCGCGACCGTGAACCAGGGCGCGTTCGCCGCGACGAGGAGGATCCCGGCCGCCGCCAGCACGCCGCCGAGGAGGAGGTTCCTCAGGCGCCGGGCATCGGGAGGGGTCGCGGTCAGCGGACCCTCCGCAGGGCGCTCGCGATCGCGACCGCGCGCAGCGGCGCCGCCGCCTTGTTCTGCGACTCCAGGTACTCGGACGGCGGATCCGAGTCGGCGACCAGGCCGCCGCCCGCCTGCACCCGCGCCACGCCGTCGGACAGGAGGGCCGTCCGGATCGCGATGGCGAGGTCGGCGTCGCCTGCGAAGTCGAAGTAGCCCACCACCCCGCCGTAGACGCCGCGCTGCGCGGGTTCCAGCTCGTCGATGATCTCGAGCGCGCGCGGCTTCGGCGCTCCCGAGAGAGTGCCCGCGGGGAACGTCGCCCGGAACACGTCGACCGCGTCCGCATCCGGTCGCAGCTCGCCCTCGACCGACGAGACGAGGTGCATGATGTGGCTGAAGCGCTCGATCCGCATGAACTCCGTGACCTCGACGGTGCCCGCGACGCAGACCTTCGAGATGTCGTTGCGGGCGAGGTCGACGAGCATGAGGTGCTCGGCGCGCTCCTTCGGATCCGCGGCGAGCGTCTCCGCGAGCTCCGCGTCCTCCTCGGGCGTCGCGCCGCGCGGCTTCGACCCGGCGATCGGGTGCGTGTACACCCGGCCCCCGGTCACCTTGACCAGGGCCTCGGGCGACGAGCCCACGACCGAGTAGGGCGTCCCGTTCGGCCGCTCGAGCGACAGCAGGTACATGTACGGGCTCGGGTTGAGCGCACGCAGGACCCGGTACACGTCGACCGGTGACGCGGTGGTGTCGAGCTCGAACCGCTGCGAGATCACGACCTGGAAGATGTCCCCGTCCCGGATGTACTGCTTCGCGGTGTCGACCGAGGCGAGGAAGTCGGCCCGCTCGGTCCGCAGCCGGGGCGTCGGCACGATCGCGAAGTCGGCCTCGGCGAGGTCGGCGGGGAGGGGCGCCGCGAGCCGGGTCTGCAGCGAGTCCAGTCGCGCCTGCGCCTCCGTCCAGAGCCGGCCGGAGTCCGCGTCGCCGTCGGCCAGCTCGGTGACGACGAGGAGGACGGTGCCCTTCTGGTGGTCGACGACCACGAGCTCGGAGACGAAGCTCAGCGCCTGCCCCGGCACGTCGAACTCGGCGGGCGGCGCGTCGGGCAGGTGCTCGAGCTGGCGGATCGCCTCCCAGCCGATGAAGCCGACGAGACCCCCCGTGAGCGGCGGCAGCCCGGCGATCCGCGGCGTCCGCCAGCGCTCCACGAGGCGGGCGATGGCCTCGAGCGGCCCGGCGACCGGGTCCGTGCCGAGCGCGCGCTCGGCGTCGAGTCCCGTGTCGAGCCAGACGGCCTCGTCGCCCTGCTGGGTGAGCACGCCGAAGGAGGACACGCCGACGAAGGACCAGCGCGACCAGATGCCGCCCTGCTCGGCCGACTCGAGGAGGAACGTGCCCGGCCGGGCCTGCCCGCCCGCCCGCGTCGCGAGCTTGCGGTAGATGCCGACCGGGGTCTCCTCGCCGGCGAAGAGCTCGCGGACGACGGGCACGACCCGGTGATCCGGGACGAGCCGGTCGAACTCGGCGCGCGTGGTGCTAGGCACGGTCCCCTCCCCTGGTCCCGCCGAGAACGGGCTCGAGCGGGTCGACGTCGAAGCAGGCGTGCGCACCGGTGTGGCAGGCCGGGCCCACCTGGTGCACCGTGACGAGGAGCGTGTCCGCGTCGCAGTCGAGCGCGGCGCCGCGCACGTACTGCACGTTGCCGGAGGTGTCGCCCTTGCGCCAGTACTCGCGCCGGCTGCGGGACCAGAACGTGACCCGCCCCTCGGTGAGCGTGCGGCGCAGCGCCTCTGCGTTCATCCAGCCGAGCATGAGGACGTCGCGGCTGCCCTCCTCCTGGATGATCGCGGGCAGCAGCCCGGACGCGTCGAAGCGCGCCCGCGCGAGCACCTGATCGATCGCCTCGGCGTCGGTCATGACCGCACCTCTATCCCTTCCGCTGCGAGCTCCCGCTTGACCTCGCCCACCGTCAGCGAACGCGAGTGGAACACGGACGCCGCGAGCACCGCGTCCGCGCCGGCCTGGACCGCGGGGGCGAAGTCGCGCAGGGCGCCCGCTCCGCCCGAGGCGATGACCGGCACCGAGCTCACCGAGCGCATCGCGGTGATGAGCTCGAGGTCGTACCCCGCCTTCGTGCCGTCCGCGTCGATCGAGTTGACGAGCAGCTCCCCCGCCCCCAGGCGGACGGCCTCGGCCGCCCACTCCAGCGCGTCGAGCTCCGTCAGGCGGCGGCCGCCGTGCGTCGTCACGACGAAGCCGGACGGCGTCCCGGGGGCGCGCGTCACGTCGAGCGACAGCACGACGACCTGCGCGCCGAACCGGTCGGCGATCTCCGCGATGAGGGGCGGACGGGCGATGGCCGCGCTGTTGATCCCGATCTTGTCCGCGCCGCTCGCGAGCAGGCGGGCGACGTCCGCGACCGAGCGCACTCCCCCGCCCACCGTCAGCGGGATGAACACCTGCTCGGCGGTACGGGTGACGACGTCGTACATCGTCGCCCGGTCCTCGGTCGTCGCCGTGACGTCCAGGAACGTGAGCTCGTCGGCTCCCTGCTCGTAGTAGGCGCGGGAGAGCTCGACGGGGTCGCCCTGATCCCGCAGCTCCTTGAAGTTGACGCCCTTCACGACGCGGCCCGCGGCCACGTCGAGACAGGGGATCACCCGGACGGCGAGCGACATCAGATGCGGGCGGCGTGGATGGGGCTCACGAGGATGGCGCGCGCGCCGAGCTCGTAGAGACGGTCCATGACGAGGTTCGTGTCGTTGCGCGGGACCATGACGCGGACGGCGACCCAGCCGGTGTCGCGCAGCGGCGAGACGGTCGGCGACTCGAGGCCGGGAGTGATGGACGACGCCTCGTCGATGAGCCCGGCGGGGAGGTCGTAGTCCATCAGCACGTACTGGTGGGCGACCATGACGCCCTGGAGCCGGCGCACGAGCGTGTCGATGCCCGGCCTCGACGCGTCCGCGCTCACGAGCACGGCGGTCGACCGCAGGATGACGGGACCGAAGATCTCGAGGCCCTGCCGGCGCAGGGTCGTGCCGGTCTCGACGACGTCCGCCACCGCGTCCGCGACCCCGAGCCGCACCGCGGACTCCACCGCGCCGTCCAGGCGGATCAGGTCGACGGCGACGCCCTCGCGGCGCAGGAACTCGCCGACGAGGCCGGTGTAGCTCGTGGCGATCCGCGCGCCCTCGAGGTCGGAGAGGGCCTCGAAGCGGCCGATCGGTCCCGCGAAGCGGAACGTGGAGGCGCCGAAGTCGAGCTCCTGCACCTCGGTCGCGGCGGAGCCGGAGTCGAGGAGGAGGTCGCGTCCGGTGATGCCGACATCCAGCGCCCCGGATCCGACGTAGGTGGCGATGTCGCGGGGCCGGAGGTAGAAGAACTCGGCGTCGTTGCGGGGATCCGCGACGATGAGCTCCTTGGGGTCGCGGCGCACCGCGTACCCCGCCTCGCGGAGCATGTCGACGGTGGTCTCACTGAGCGTGCCCTTGTTGGGCACTGCGATCTTCAGCATGTGGGCTTTCGGCAGAGGGAGGGTGGGCGAACCGGGCTGCGAGGCGGAGCCGGTCACAGATGTCGGTAGACGTCCTCCGGACCGAGGCCGCGGGCGAGGAGCATCACCTGGAGGTGGTAGAGGAGCTGCGAGGCCTCCTCCGCGAGCCGCTCGTCCGACTCGTGCTCCGCGGCCATCCAGACCTCCGCGGCCTCCTCGACGATCTTCTTGCCGATGGCGTGCACGCCGGCGTCGAGCTCGGCGACCGTGCCGGAACCGGCGGGCCGAGTGCGGGCCTTGTCCGCGAGCTCGGCGAACAGGTCGTCGAAGGATTTCACCGCAACAGGCTACCGGTCCGCGTGGAGCGCCTTCGCCGGGTGCTGGTGCGCGACCCTCCGCAGCTCCTGGATCGCCTTCGAGGGATCCCCGGAACGGAACACGCTCGAGCCCGCGACGAACGTGTTCGCGCCGTGAGCCGCCGCGGTCCCGATCGTGGCCGTGGAGATGCCGCCGTCGACCTGGATGCGGAGGTCGCGTCCGGCGCGCGCCGCGGCCTCGGCGACCTGCTGGAGCTTGGGCATCGTGTGGTGCAGGAACTCCTGGCCCCCGAAGCCCGGCTCGACGGTCATCACGAGGACCATGTCGAACTCGTCGAGCCGGTCGAGCCACGGGTCCGCCGGAGTCCCCGGCTTCAGCGCGATCGCGGCTCGCGCGCCCCGCTCCCGGATCGCTCGAGCAGTTGCGACGGGGTCGGCGGCGGCCTCCACGTGGAAGGTGACGGAGGCGGCGCCGGCCGCGGCGTAGTCCGGCGCCCAGCGGTCGGGATCCTCGATCATGAGGTGGACGTCGAGGTCCAGGGGGCTCACCTCGGCGAGCCGCTGCACCACTGGAAGGCCGAGCGTGAGGTTCGGCACGAAGTGGTTGTCCATGACGTCGACGTGCACCAGGTCCGCCTCCTGGATGCGCTGGAGCTCCCGCTCCAGGTTCGCGAAGTCGGCGGCCAGGATGCTCGGGTGGATCGTCAGGGACACCCGGGAAGTCTACTGACGGCCCCGCGACGCCCTGGGGAGGCCGCCGTCCTTGGTGAGGAGGGCGATGAACATGCCGTCGGTGCCGTGCCGGTGGGGCCAGAGCTGCACGGCTTCGCCGACGGCGGCGTCCCGCAGGGCGCCTCCGGTGACCTCGGCGAGAACGGCGCCGGTGTCGAGCGGCACGAGCTCGGGAGTCGCCGCGAGGGCGCCCGCGACCACCTCGCGCGTCTCGTCGCGATGGGGCGAGCAGGTGACGTAGGCGAGGACGCCGCCGGGCTTGAGCGCCGCGACCGCGGAGGCGAGGAGCTCGCGCTGCAGCGGGACGAGGGAGGCGACGTCGTCCTCCGACTTGCGCCAGCGCGCCTCGGGGCGCCGCCGCAGCGCGCCGAGCCCGGTGCACGGGGCGTCGAGCATGATGCGGTCGAAGAGCCCCTCGGCGCCGTCGCCGAAGCGGCGCCCGTCCCCGACCACGACCTCGTGCACGCCCGGCACGGCGTCCAGCGCGTTCTGCACCAGGTCGGCGCGGCCGGGCACGACCTCGTTCGCGAGGAGGGATGCACCGCCCTGCGCCGCTTCGGCCGCGAGCACGGCGGCCTTGCCGCCGGGTCCCGCGCACATGTCCAGCCACCGCTCCCCCAGTCCCACCGGGCGCGCACGAGTGAGGGCGAGCGCGGCCAGCTGGGAACCCTCGTCCTGCACGCGGACGCTGCCCTCGCGGACGGCGGGGAGGCTCAGCGGGTCGCCGCCGCCGAGCACCATGCCGAGCGGCGAGAACTCGGTCGGCGGCAGCCCGACCGCCCTGCGGTTCCCGATGCCGGGCAGGGCGACGAGGCCGACCTTGGGCGGGGCGTTGTCGGCCTCGAGCAGGTAGGTGAGCTCCGACTCGCGACCGTCGAGGGCGAGCACCTCGCGGAAGGCGTGCACGACCCAGGCGGGATGCGAGTGCAGCACGGACAGCCGCTCGTCCTCGCCCGAGGTCCCCTCGAGGACCCGGTGCAGCCACTCCTCCCGGTCGACGCGGGAGATCGCGCGCAGGACGCCGTTGACGAAGCCGGCGCCGGAGCGCACCCCGGAGGTCTTGGCCTGGAGCACCGCCTCGTTCACGGCGGCGTGCGGGGCGACGCGCATCGACAGGAGCTGGTGGGCGCCGAGCCGGAGGATGTCGAGCAGCGGCGGATCGATCCGGGAGGCCGGACGCCCGGCGGCCAGCTCGATGACGCGGTCGTAGTAGCCGGAGCGCCGCAGCGTGCCGTAGGTGAGCTCGGTCGCCAGTGCGGCGTCCGCGGTGCCGAGGCCGGCGCGGTGCACGCGGGCCGGGAGCAGGAGATTGGCGTAGGCGTCCTCGGCGGACACGGCGCGGATGACCTCGAGCGCCACGCGGCGGGCCGGCTGCACGGCCGGCTTCCGGGCCGGCGCTGCGCTCACGCCGGCACCTCGACGGGATCCGCGGTCAGCGCGTCCACCCCGCGGCCGCGCCACCAGGCGGCGCCGTCCATGGGCCTGCCGCCGGGCGGCTGCACCCGGACCAGCTCGACCGGCGCGTCCGCGGTGCCGAGCAGCAGTCGCCCGCGGACGAGGCGGATGACACCGTGCGGGAGCGCCTCGGCGTCCGGGACGCGCGCGGCGGCGTGCACCTTGAGCCGGTCGCCGCCGAGCAGGAGGTAGGCGCCGGGCTCCGGCGTGGCCCCCCGGATGCGGTCGAGCACCCGCTGCGACGGCTCCCGCCAGTCGATCGCGCCGTCGAGGAGCGTGAGCTTCGGGGCGAGGGTGGCCTCGCCCTCCTGCGGCACCGCGACGGCGGTGCCGTCCGCGATCCGGTCGACCACGTCGGCGAGGAGACCGGCGCCGTCCCGGGCGAGGGCCTCGAGCAGATCCCCCGCGGTCTCGTCGGGGGCGATGGAGCGCCGGCGGGTGGCGAAGACGGGTCCGGTGTCCATCCCGCGCTCCAGCTGGAAGACGCTCGCCCCGGTCTCCCGGTCGCCCGCGAGCAGGGCGCGCTGGACGGGCGCCGCCCCGCGCCAGCGCGGCAGCAGCGAGAAGTGGAGGTTGATCCATCCATGCCGGGGAAGCGTGAGCACCGGCGCCCGCAGCAGCGCGCCGTAGGCGACGACGACGCCGAGGTCGGGCGCGAGGTCGCGCAGCCGCGACTGGTACTCCTCGTCCAGCGCGGCCGGCCGGTCGACGGAGAGCCCGAGCTCGGCCGCGCGAGCGGCGACCGGGGACGGGGTGAGCACGCGCTTGCGGCCGACGGGCGCATCGGGGCGGGTGAGGACGGTCGCGATCTCGTGGGGCCCTGCCGCGAGGCGCTCCAGGCTGGGGACCGCGGCCGCGGGGGTTCCCGCGAAGACCAGCCTCATCCCTCGCCTCTCCTGCCCGCGGCGCTTACGACCGGCCGAGCATCCGGTGAACGAGTGTAGGTCCCGCGGATCGGGCGCGAGGTCACAGGGCGTCGGGGTCGTCCATACGGACGCGGAGGGTCGGCGCGGGACGGCGGTCGCGCGCGTCGGCGGAGCGGGGACGGCGACCCGTCGCGGCGCGCAGGATGCCGGTGCGCAGCACCCCGGCGACGGCAGCGCCGTGCGCATAGTCGAAGCGGAGGACGGTGCGCACGCCCTCCTCGACGTGCTCGCTGCCGACCACGGTGGCGCCCGCGGCCTCCGCCTCGGTCAGCAGCGGCTCCACCAGGCGGAGCGGTCCCGTCACCGTGGCGACGCGGACGGCCGGGGGGAAGCGCAGCTGGCGGCGGTCCGCGAGCTCCCGGGACAGGAAGTCGCTCTGCCGCCAGGTGGCCAGCGCGGTCGCGATCGGGCCGCCCACGCCCACGAGGTGCACGGGCGCGCCCGGGGCCGCGAGCGAGGCGGCGGCGGACCACCAGCGGAGGCAGTCCTCGGCGACCCTCGCGCTCTCGCGCATCAGCATCCGCTGCCCGTCGAGGAGCAGCACGGCGCGATAGCCGCCGTCGGGGAGGGGCTCGGCGCCGCGCGTCGCGATGATGAGGGCGGGCTCGTCCCCGACCCGCTCGATCGGCCGCTCGCCGTCCGAGATCCGCACCGGGACACCGGGGAATGCCCGCGCGAGGTCGTGCGCCGTGCGCCCGGCGTCCGCGGCCATGGGGGTCCCGGCTCGCATCGCGTCGAGGGCGGCGCTGCCCGGGCGCGCGACCTGCAGGAGCACGGGCCCGGTCGCGAGGGCCTGGCTCGCCGCGCGCCAGGCCGCCTGAGGGATGCGGGGCGCGCCCGGATCGTCCGGCGTCAGCACAACGGCGGGGGCGCGGACCACGCGCGGCGCGACGGGGCGGAGCCAGCCGAGCTCGACGAGCCGCTGCGCCGCCGTGGACCGCGAGAGCGACAGCAGCACGAGGCGGCAGCCGGACTGCTGATGCCGCACGAGCGCGGCGTCGCGGGCGTGGACGTAGGGGGCGAGCGGCTCGGCGAACAGGGGGTCGCCGTCGTTCCAGAGAGCGAGCAGCCCGAGGCGGTGGACCGGGGCGTACACCGCCGACCGGTTGCCGATGACGATGCACGGGCGCTCCTCGAGCGCGGAGAGAAAGGCCTGATAGCGCTCGGAGTTGGTCTGCCGCGCGTCCAGCCGGAGGACGACGGCGCCGTCCGCCACGGCGTCCAGGGCCGCCTGCACCTGGTCCTGGTCCCGGTAGTCCGGCAGCGCGAGGATGGCGCTGCGCCCGGCCGCCACCTCACGCACCGCGAGCTGGGCGAGGGTCAGGGCCCAGGCGCCGATCCAGCGATCGCCCGCCTGCACGAGGCCGGGGACCGCATCGGCCGCGACGCGATCTCCGGCACTCGACGCCACGTCGTCCGGGTAGCCGCTGACCGGGACTGCGGCGGGCGGGCCGTCCGGCTCGGGCGGGCGCTTCCCGTCCCGCCATGCCTTCTCGACGCGCACCTGACGCTTCGGGATGGCGAGCCGCAGGACGTCGCTCGCGCTGCCCGCGGCGCGGTCCGCGACGGCGCGGGCGAGGGCGTACACCTCCGGGGTGAGCACGCGCTGCTCGGAGACGAGCGCCTCGATCGGGCTCAGCTCCCCCGGCACCTCGGACGTCGCCGCGGTCTCGACCACGTACGCGTCGGCGATGCGCCCCGCCATCCGCAGCGGTACGCGGACCCGGACGCCCGGCCGGACCGTGGCGCGGAGCTCCTCGGGGATGCGGTAGTCGAAGAGGTGGTCGAGCTGCGGCAGCGGGGTGTCGATCAGCACCCGCGCTACCGCGGGCGGCTCCCCGTCCATCGCCCGGTCAGAGCCCGGCCGCGCTGCGCAGGTCGTCGACCTTGTCGAGCCGCTCCCAGGTGAAGCCGGGCAGCTCGCGGCCGAAGTGGCCGTACGTCGCGGTCCGCGCGTAGACCGGGCGCAGGAGGTCGAGGTCGCGGATGATCGCGGCCGGCCGGAGGTCGAACACCTCGCGGATGGAGCGGATGATCGTCTCGTCCGGCACCGCACCCGTGCCGAAGGTCTCGACGTAGAGGCCGACCGGGGCCGCCCTGCCGATGGCGTAGGCCACCTGCACCTCGAGCCGCTCGGCGAGTCCGGCGGCCACCGCGTTCTTCGCGACCCAGCGCATCGCGTAGGCCGCGGACCGGTCCACCTTCGAGGGGTCCTTCCCGCTGAAGGCGCCGCCGCCGTGGCGGGCGGCCCCGCCATAGGTGTCGACGATGATCTTCCGGCCCGTGAGCCCCGCGTCGCCCTTGGGTCCGCCGATCTCGAACCTGCCGGTCGGGTTGATGAGGAGCCGGACGTCGGAGGTGTGCAGCGGAGCGTGCTCGAGGACGGGGTGGATGACGGCCTCGGTCACCTCGGCCTGGAGCCGGGCGGTGTCGACGTGCGGGGCGTGCTGGGTCGAGAGCACCACCGTCTCGACGCTCACCGGCTCCCGGCCGTCGTAGCCGACCGTGACCTGCGTCTTGCCGTCCGGCCGCAGGTAGTCGAGGACGCCGTCGCGGCGCACCTGCGCGAGCCGCTCGGCGAGCCGGTGCGCGAGCCAGATCGGCAGCGGCATGAGCTGGGGCGTCTCGTGAGTCGCGAAGCCGAACATGATGCCCTGGTCGCCCGCGCCGAGCAGGTCGAGGTCGTCGCTGTGCCGGCCCTCGGCGTCGGCTTCGCGCACCTCGAGGGCGCGGTCGACGCCCTGGGCGATGTCGGGTGACTGCGCGCCGATCGAGACCGAGACCCCGCAGCTGTCGGCGTCGAAGCTCTTCTCCGACGAGTCGTACCCGATCTCGCGGATCTTGCCGCGGACGATCCCGGGGATGTCGGCGTAGCCCGTCGTGCTCACCTCGCCCGCGACGTGCACGAGGCCCGTGGTCACGAGCGTCTCGACGGCGACGCGGCTCTGCGGGTCCTGCTCGAGCAGGGCGTCGAGGATCGAGTCGGAGATCTGGTCGCAGATCTTGTCGGGGTGTCCCTCGGTCACGGACTCGGAGGTGAACAGGCGCAGTGCTGCCAAGATGGCTCCAACGGTCGGCGGGGGCCCGTCCCGCGAACGGTGTGACGAGCAGCGGCTCAGACGAGCACGTCGAGTATGCGGTGGGCCACCGACAGCTTGTCGCCCGCGGCCTCCCCCACTATAGAGCCGGCCGAATCGAGCACCGTCACGGCGTTGCCCTCGGTGCCGAAACCCTCGGACCAGCCCACCCTGTTGAGGACGAGGTAGTCGACGCCCTTCCGCGCGGCCTTCTCCCGGGCGATGGCGAGCAGCCGCTCGGGGTCCTGCTCGGTCTCGGCCGCGAAGCCGATGACGACCTGTCCGTCGCGGCGGGACGGCGCGAGGGCGCCCGAGGTCAGCTCCCGGAGGATGTCGGGGTTCTTGACGAGACGGACGTCGTACTCGTCGCCGAGCGCGTCCTTCTTGAGCTTCGCGTCGGCGACCCGCTCGGGCCGGTAGTCCGCGACCGCGGCGGCCATGATGACCGCGTCCGCGTCGCGCGCGTGCCGCGCCACGGCGTCGGCGAGCTCCCGGGCGCTCCCGGCCGAGTGGACCTCGACGCCGTGCGGGGCCGGGATCTCGAGGTGGGCCGCGACGAGGATCACCGACGCGCCCCGGTCGCGGGCCGCCTCGGCGATCGCGACGCCCTGCCGCCCGCTCGACCGGTTGCCGAGGAAGCGGACGGGGTCGAGCGGCTCCCGGGTACCGCCGGCGGTCACGAGCAAGCGGCGGCCGGCGAGGTCCTGGGGCCGGACGGCGGCCAGGGCGGCGGCGTAGATCTCGTCGGGCTCCGCCATCCGGCCGGCGCCGACGTCCGAGCCCGTGAGAGCTCCCGTGCCGGGACCGGCGATCCGGACGCCGCGCTCGCGCAGCACGCGGAGGTTCGCGACCGTCGCCGGGTGCTCCCACATCTCGGTGTGCATCGCGGGCGCCACGACGAGCGGGGCCGCGCTCGCGAGGACGGTCGTGCCGAGCAGGTCGTCCGCGAGGCCGTGCGCGAGCTTCGCGAGCGTGTTCGCGGTCGCCGGCGCGACGACGAGGACGTCCGCGCGCTGCCCGAGGGCGACGTGCCGCACCTCGGACACGCCCTCGTAGAGGTCCGTGCCGACGGGGTTCCGGCTGATCGCCTCCAGGGTCGGCTTGCCGACGAAGCGCAGCGCCGCCTCGGTCGCGATGACGGAGACGTCGTGCCCGCCGAGCACGAAGAGACGGACGAGGGCGACCGCCTTGTACGCCGCGATGCCGCCGGTGATGCCGACGACGACGCGAAGGCGGTCGCCCTCGCCCGATGTCATTCCCGGGTCAGGCTCAGAGAGCCTTGACGACGAGCTTGTCCTCGTTGATCTCGCGCAGCGCCACCGAGAGGGGCTTGTCGTCGATCGAGGAGTCCACGAGCGGGCCGACGTTGTCGAACAGGCTGCCCTCGTGGAGGTCGGCGTAGTAGTCGTTGATCTGGCGGGCCCGCTTCGAAGCGAAGAGGACGAGGGCGTACTTGGAGTCCACCTTGCTGAGCAGATCGTCGATGGGCGGGTCGATGATGCCCGCGGACTTGGTGCTGGTCATGAGGTTCCTCCTGGTCTGCTCGGGGATCAGGCCCCGGGCGAAGTCGGCATCAATTCTACGACCTCGCGGGCTGCGGTCGGCACGTTGACGTTCACGACCTTGAAATCGAACTCGTCCTGCATCGCGAGCTCCTCCATCGCGGTGCGCAGCCGCCGGTCCTGCTCCTCCGCGTCCTCGGTGCCGCGGCCGGTGAGCCGGCGCACGAGCTCGTCCCAGCTGGGCGGCAGGAGGAACACGAGCCGGGCCTCCGGGAACACCTGGCGGACCTGCCGCGCGCCCTGGATGTCGATCTCGAGCAGCACGTTCTTGCCCTCGGCGAGGGCGAGGGTGATCGGCCCGCGCGGGGTGCCGTACCGGTAGGCGTTGTGCACGGTCGCCCACTCGAGGAACTCGCCCGCCTCGATCATCCGGTCGAACTCGTCGTCGCTGACGAAGTAGTAGTGGACGCCGTCGATCTCGCCGGGGCGCGGCGGCCGGGTCGTCGCGCTGACCGAGAGCAGCACGTCCGGGTAGTTGTCGCGGATGTGCGCGGAGACCGTGCCCTTGCCGACGGCGGTCGGGCCGGCGAGCACGACGAGCGAGCCGGGCTCGAGCTTGCGCTTCTGCCGCTCGACGAGGAACTCGCGCAGCCGCTTGCGCTGGTGCACGCCGAGCCCCCCGACCCGCTTCGAGGGCGAGATCCCGAGTTCGGCCATGATCCGCGCGGTGCGGGTCGGGCCGAGCCAGGGGATGCTGCCGATCAGCTCGCTGACGCGGAGGGTGGACTCCGCGGGGTGGTCGGGCGTCGCGGCGTCGAGGACCTCGCTCGCCGTCCGCTCGCCGCTCGCGATCTGCCGCTTCACCTCGGCCCGGGCCCGCCGCGCCGCGACGGCGGCGCGGGAGCCCGCGATCCGGTCGACCTCGGGCGGCTTCACGCGTAGGCCTCCGCCACCTGCGCCACCTGGCGGTCGATGGCGTCCCGGATCCCCTCCGACCCTGCGGAGAGGATGCTGCGCGAGGCGGTCACGATCACCTGGCCCGCGGTCACGCCGAAGATGCTGCGCACCTGCGAGAAGTCGGCCCCCTGGTACCCGAAGCCCGGCGCGAGGATGGGAGCGGCCGGCCCGCGGGCCAGCTCGTCGAGGTCGATCCCCACGTCCTCGAAGTCGATGGTCGCCCCCATCACCACTCCGATGGACCCGAGCTGCTGGCCGTCGTGGTGGGCGGCGTTCCAGTCGGCGACCCGCGACGCGATTCCGCCCGCGACCGTCTTCCCCGCCTGGCTCTCGCGCTGGATGATCGACGTCTGGACCGCGGTGGCCTCGGGGTTCGACGTGGCCGAGAGCACCATGAGGCCCTTCCCCGACGTCTCGGCGAACCGCAGCGGCGCCTCGAGCGCCCCGAAGCCCTGGTAGGCGCTGATCGTCATGGCGTCCGCCTCGAGCGGCGATCCCGGGCTGAGCCACGCCTCGGCGTACGCCTCGAGCGTGGAGCCGAGGTCGCCGCGCTTCACGTCGGCGATGACGACGAGCCCCGCCGCGCGGGCCTCGACGAGGACCTCCTCCAGGACCCGGTAGCCGATGGAGCCGAACCGCTCGTAGAACGCGACCTGCGGCTTCACGATCCCGACCCGGCCCGCGCACGCCTCGATGACCCGCAGGCCGAACTCGTGCGCGCCCACCGCGCTGAGCGGCAGCCCCCACTCCTTCAGCAGGTACTCATGCGGGTCGATCCCGATGCACAGATGGCCGTAGGTGCCGAAAGCCGCTGCGAGCCGATCGCCGAACGGCGCCGGTTCCGATGCGGTCATCCGATCGCGCTCCTTCCCGGTTTGGTGTCCCCCGCCAGCCCAGCCGAGGCGGCGCGCTGATCAGCGTATTCCTGCAGCGACGTGACTTCGAATCCTGCCCGGGTCGCCTCGATGGACGCGACCGCGGCGGACAGCTGGGCGATGGTCGTGAACAGCGGCTTGTCGCCGGCGACCGCCGCGGCCCGGATCTCGTAGCCGTCCGCTCGGGCCGCTCCGCCGCTCGGCGTGTTGATCACGACGTCGACCGCGTTCTGCTCGATCACGTCGACGATCGTGGGGCCTGCACCGGGGGCGCCGCGCTCGCTGTGCTTGGCGACCACGGTGGCCTCGATGCCGTTCCGGCGCAGCACCTCGGCCGTGCCCTCGGTCGCGAGAAGGGAGAAGCCGAGCTGGGATAGGCGGAGCACCGGGAGGATGATCGCGCGCTTGTCCCGGTCGGCGACCGAGACGAACACGGTCCCTCCCTCCGGCATGCCGCCGTACGCGGCGTCCTGGCTCTTCGCGAACGCGCGCGGGAAGTCGCGGTCGATCCCCATCACCTCGCCGGTGGAGCGCATCTCCGGGCCGAGGAGGGTGTCGACGATGCGGCCGTCGGTCGTGCGGAACCGCTTGAAGGGCAGCACGGCCTCCTTGACCGCGACGGGCGACGAGGCCGGGACGCGGGAGCCGTCCTGCGCCGGCAGCATCCCCGATTCGACGAGGGACGCGATGCTCTCCCCCACCATGAGCAGCGACGCGGCCTTCGCGAGCGGGATGCCGAGGGCCTTCGACACGAACGGGACCGTGCGGGACGCGCGCGGGTTCGCCTCGAGCACGTAGAGCACGCCCGCGCCGATGGCGAACTGCACGTTGAGCAGCCCGCGCACGCCGATGCCCTGCGCGATCGCGAGCGTGGCCTCCCGGACCGCCTGGATCTGCGTCTGGCCGAGGGTGACCGGCGGGAGGGTGCAGCTCGAGTCTCCGGAGTGGATCCCCGCCTCCTCGATGTGCTCCATGATCCCGCCGATGTACAGCCGCTCCCCGTCGTAGAGCGCGTCGACGTCGATCTCGATCGCGTCGTCGAGGAAGCGGTCGACGAGCAGCGGATGCGTCGGACCGACGATCCCCTGGCCCTCGATGCGCGAGAAGTAGTCCTCGAGCTGCTCGCGTCCGTACACGATCTCCATGCCGCGGCCGCCGAGCACGTACGAGGGCCGGACGAGCACCGGGAAGCCGATGGACTCGGCGACCTCGAGGGCGCCCGCGAGGTCCGTGGCCGTGCCGTTCTTCGGGGCGACGAGGCCGGCGTCGCGGAGGATGCCCGCGAACAGGCCCCGCTCCTCGGCGAGGTCGATCGCCGCGGGCGAGGTGCCGAGGATCGGCACGCCGGCCGCCTCGAGCCCCTTCGCGAGGCCCAGCGCGGTCTGCCCGCCGAGCTGGACCACGGCCCCGACGAGGGTGCCGGTCGCGCTCTCGGCCTCGACGACCTCGAGGACGTCCTCGAGCGTGAGCGGCTCGAAGTAGAGGCGGTCGGAGGTGTCGTAGTCCGTCGAGACCGTCTCCGGGTTGCAGTTGATCATCACGGTCTCGTAGCCGGCCGCGGACAGGGCGAACGCGGCGTGCACGCACGAGTAGTCGAACTCGACGCCCTGGCCGATCCGGTTCGGGCCCGAGCCCAGGATGATGACCTTGCGCTGATCGCTCGGCTCCACCTCCGTCTCCTCGTCGTAGGACGAGTAGTGGTAGGGGGTGAGCGCGGGGAACTCGCCCGCGCAGGTGTCCACGGTCTTGTAGACCGGGCGCACCCGCAGGGCGTGCCGGACGGCCCGGACCTCGCCCTCGTCGAGTCCCCGGAGCTCGCCGATCTGGGCGTCGGAGAAGCCGTGCTCCTTGGCGAGCCGGAGCAGGCCGGCGTCGAGCTCCTCCGCGGCCGCGATCTCGGCCGCGATCTCGTTGATCAGCACGATCTGGTCGAGGAACCACGGATCGATGCCCGTGGCCTGGAAGACGTCGTCGACGCTCGCTCCCGCGAACAGCGCCCGCTGCACGGTGACGATGCGGCCGTCGGTCGGCATCTCGGCCCGGGCCAGGAGCTCGGCCACCGGCTCGACGTGCGGCGCCCAGGAGAACGACGAGCCGCGCTTCTCGAGGGAGCGGAGCGCCTTCTGCAGGGCCGTCGTGAAGTTGCGGCCGATCGCCATGGCCTCGCCGACGCTCTTCATGGTGGTGGTGAGGCGGGCGTCCGCCGCGGGGAACTTCTCGAACGCGAACCGCGGCACCTTGACGACGATGTAGTCGAGCGTCGGCTCGAAGCTCGCCGGGGTCACGCGCGTGATGTCGTTCGGGATCTCGTCGAGGCGGTAGCCGATCGCGAGCTTGGCGGCGATCTTCGCGATCGGGAAGCCGGTCGCCTTGCTCGCGAGCGCGCTCGAGCGCGAGACGCGCGGGTTCATCTCGATGACGATGATGCGGCCGGTCGCCGGGTCGACCGCGAACTGGATGTTGCAGCCGCCGGTGTCGACGCCCACGGCGCGGATGATGTCGATGCCGATGTCGCGGAGCCGCTGGTACTCGCGGTCGGTGAGCGTCAGCGCGGGCGCGACCGTGATCGAGTCCCCGGTGTGCACGCCGACGGGGTCGACGTTCTCGATGGAGCACACGACCACCGTGTTGTCGGCCGAGTCGCGCATCAGCTCGAGCTCGTACTCCTTCCACCCGAGGATGCTCTCCTCGAGCAGGACCTCGGCGGTCGGGCTCGAGTGGAGGCCGTCGCCGACGATGCGCTTCAGCTCCTCGGGGTTGTACGCGAAGCCGGAGCCGAGGCCGCCCATCGTGAACGAGGGACGGACGACGAGGGGGTAGCCGAGCTCCTCGGCGTACTCGAGCGCCTCGTCGAGCGTGTGCGCGATCCGGGACCGGGCCACCTCGGCGCCCGCCTCGACGACGAGCTCCTTGAACAGCTGCCGGTCCTCGCCCTTGCGGATGGCGTCCACCTTGGCGCCGATGAGCTCGACCCCGTACTTGTCGAGGATGCCGCGGTCGTGCAGGGCCATCGCGGCGTTGAGCGCCGTCTGGCCGCCCAGGGTCGGCAGGATCGCGTCCGGCTTCTCCTTGGCGATGATCTTCTCGATCACCTCGGGGGTGATCGGCTCGACGTAGGTGGCGTCCGCGAAGTCGGGGTCCGTCATGATCGTGGCGGGGTTCGAGTTCACAAGGATCACGCGGACGCCCTCGGCCCGCAGCACGCGGCAGGCCTGGGTTCCCGAGTAGTCGAACTCGACCGCCTGGCCGATGACGATCGGGCCGGACCCGATCACCAGGACGCTCTGGATGTCGTCGCGCTTGGGCATCAGGCCTTCTCCCCTGTCTCGTGGCCCGGAGTCTCGTGGCCGAGCCCGGCAGCGTCCGCTCCCGCCTGCGGGGACACGTCCCGCGGGCTGAGCTCGGGCTCCGCCTCGACGGCGATCGCCTCGGCGGCTGACCGCCGGCTCGCGAGGACCATGTCGCGGAACCGGTCGAACAGGTACTGGGAGTCGTGCGGCCCGGCCGCGGCCTCCGGGTGGTACTGGACGCTGAACGCCGGGATGTCGAGGCAGGCGATGCCCTCCACCACGTCGTCGTTGAGGTCGACGTGGGTGACCTCGGCGCGGCCGAAGCCGGCGGGCGTCTCGACCGGTCCGTCGAGCGGCGCGTCGACCGCGAAGCCGTGGTTGTGCGCCGTGATCTCGACGCGTCCCGTCCGCTTGTCGAGCACCGGCTGATTGATGCCGCGGTGCCCGAAGGGCAGCTTGTACGTGCCGAAGCCGAGCGCGCGGCCGAGCAGCTGGTTGCCGAAGCAGATGCCGAAGAAGGGCGTGCCGCGCCGGAGCACCTCGCGGAGGAGCTCGACGTGGTCGTCGGAGGCCTCGGGGTCGCCGGGGCCGTTCGAGTAGAAGACCGCGCTCGGCTCGAGGGCGTAGAGCTCCTCGGTCGTGACCGACTCGGGGACGACGTGCACGTCGAAGCCCCGCTCCGCGAGGGCGCGGATGGTGGCGGCCTTGATCCCGAGGTCGATGATCGCGACGGAGCCGATGCGCTCCGCGGTCGCCGAGACGGTGTACCTCGTGGCCGTGGAGACCACCTGCGAGAGGTGCTGGCCCTCCATGCGCGGGCTGTCCTGCACGAGCGCGAGCTGCTCGTCCTCGGCGAGCTCGGCGTCCGCCCCCGAGAAGATCCCGGCGCGCATCGCGCCCTTGTCCCGGAGGTGACGCGTGACGGCGCGCGTGTCGATGCCGCTGATGCCGACGATCCCCTGGGCGACAAGGTCCTCGTCGAGGCTGCGCACCGCGCGGTGGTTGGAGACGACGCGGGAGGGGTCGCGCACGACGTAGCCGGCGACCCAGATGCGCGAGGACTCGGGGTCCTCGTCGTTGACGCCGGTGTTGCCGATGTGCGGCGCGGTCTGCAGGACGATCTGGCCCGCGTAGGACGGGTCGGTGATCGTCTCCTGGTAGCCGGTCATGGCGGTCGCGAAGACCGCCTCGCCGAAGGTGCGCCCCCGGGCCCCGTAGGCGCGGCCGCGGAAGCGGCGGCCGTCCTCCAGGACCAGGACTGCTGGCTCGCGGGAAAGCACTCAGTTCTCTCTTTCGCTGGGGTCGGTTCTCGACGCTACCGCTCCGGGCAGGATGCCCTGGACCGCGTCGAGGAGGTGGGTGGCGTCCGAGGCGGACCTCGGGCGCAGGTAGGTGTCGACCGGGGTGCCGCCGAGGCGCCAGCCGAGGCGGACGAGGCCGTCCGGCTCGACGCCGCGGTCGATCGTCCAGGACGCGAGGCCGGCGGCGTCGAGCTCGGCGGCCGGGATCCAGGCGGCGTCGCGGCCGGTCAGCACGAGCGAGACGCCGCCCGGGAAGACCTGCACGGTCGCCTGGGCGCGATGCCCGAGCCCCGCGACCGCGACCCGCTCGAGCGGCTGGTCGCGGAGCGTGGTCGCCACGTAGAGCGCCTCGGCGGTGGCCGCCGGCACGCCGGGGTCGGTGGGCAGCTCGGCCACGGGCCCGAGGGCGGCCTGCCCGCGGGCGCGGCGCCGCCAGCCGGCGAGCATCCCGACACCCGCCAGGGCGGCGAAGACGGCCAGGACGAGGGTGGGGATCAGCTGGCTAGGCACCTGCGACCTCCGCGGCGTCCCGCAGCTCGCCCTCGAGGACGGTCGGCCGTCCGCGGTGGAAGACGGCGACCACGCGTCCGGGGAGGCTGCGGCCGAGGTACGGCGAGTTCCGGCTCCGGCCGGCGAGGTCGCCGAGGCCGAAGTCGCGGCGAGCGGAGGGGTCGTAGAGGGTGAGCTCCGCCGCGGAGCCGGCCGCGACGGGCTCGCCCTGCCCGTCGATCCCGCCGATGCGCGCGGGCGCCTCCGACATGACGCGTGCGACGCCCGCCCAGTCGAGGAGGCCGGTGTCCACCATCGCCTCGTGCACGACGGAGAGCGCCGACTCCAGGCCGACCATGCCGTTGGCGGCGGCGCTCCACTCGCAGCTCTTGCTGTCGTCCGGGTGCGGCGCGTGGTCCGTGGCGACGACGTCGATCGTGCCGTCGGCGAGGCCGGCCCGCACCGCCTCGACGTCCTCGTCGGACCGCAGCGGCGGGTTGACCTTGTAGCGGGCGTCGTAGCCCGAGGCGAGCCGGTCGGTGAGGAGGAGGTGATGCGGCGTCACCTCGGCGGTCACCGCGATGCCGCGGCTCTTCGCCCAGCGCACGATCTCGACCGAGCCGGCCGTGGAGAGGTGGCAGACGTGCAGGCGCGCGCCGGTGTGCTGGGCGAGCAGGACGTCACGGGCGATGATCGCCTCCTCCGCCACGGCGGGCCAGCCCGCGAGCCCGAGTTCCGCGCTCGCGGGGCCCTCGTTGAGCTGGGCGCCCACCGTGAGGCGGGGCTCCTGCGCGTGCTGGGCGAGGACGCCGCCGAAGCCGCGGATGTACTCGAGCGCCCGGCGCATGAGCAGCGGGTCGGCGACGCAGAACCCGTCGTCGCTGAACATGCGCACCTTCGCGCGCGACCGGGCCATCGCGCCGATGTCGGCGAGCTGCTCGCCGGCGAGCCCGCGCGTCACGGCGCCGATCGGCCGCACCGTGACATACCCGGCGGCGTCCCCGAGAGCCTGGACCTGCTCGACGACGCTCGCGGTGTCGGCGACGGGGCTCGTGTTGGCCATCGCGCTGACCGCGGTGTAGCCGCCCGCGGCCGCGGCGCGGGAGCCGGTGAGAACCGTCTCCGACCCCTCGCCGCCCGGCTCGCGCAGGTGCGTGTGGAGGTCGACGAGGCCGGGCAGCGCCAGCAGCCCGTCCGCGTCGATGCGCGTGGCGCCGGCCGCGGAGAGCCCGGTGCCCGCCTCGGCGATGATCCCCTCGTCGAGGAGGAGGTCGCCGCGGCGGCCGTCGGGCAGGGTCACGCCGGTGAGGAGGTAGCTGGTCATTCGGCGCCTCCGGCGAGAGTGAGGTACAGGGCTGCCATCCGAACGGAGACGCCGTTCGCGACCTGCTCCAGCACCGTGGAGCGGGGCGAGTCGGCGGCCTCGGACGCGATCTCGAAGCCGCGGTTCATGGGGCCCGGGTGCATGACGACGGCCCGCTCGGGCAGGGCGCGGAAGCGCGACGAGGTGAGCCCCCAGCCCGCCGAGTACTCGCGGGCGCTCGGGAAGAAGGCCTCGTTCATCCGCTCGCGCTGGACGCGCAGCATCATGACCGCATCCGGGGCGGTGTCGGCGATCGCGGCGTCGAGGTCGTGGACGGCCGCGACCGGCCAGCCGCCGATGCCGTGGGGAAGCAGGGTGGGCGGGCCGACGAGGGTCACGCGCGCGCCGAGGGTCGTGAGCAGCCAGACGTTGGACCGCGCGACCCGCGAGTGGAGGATGTCGCCGACGATGAGGACGGAGACGCCGTCGAGGTCGCGTCCCCGACTCGCCTCCCCGTGCAGGCGGCGCCGGAGGGTGAAGGCGTCGAGCAGGGCCTGGGTCGGGTGCTCGTGCGTGCCGTCGCCGGCGTTGACGACGCTGGACGCGATCCAGCCGCTCGCGGCGAGCACGGCCGGTGCCCCGGACGCCCAGTGGCGGATGACGATGCCGTCCGCGCCGATCGCCTCGAGCGTCTGCGCGGTGTCCTGCAGCGACTCGCCCTTCGAGACGCTCGAGCCCTTGGCGGCGAAGTTGATGACGTCCGCCGACAGCCGCTTCGCGGCGGCCTCGAAGGAGATGCGGGTGCGGGTCGAGTCCTCGAAGAACAGGTTCACGACGGTCCGGCCCCTCAGGGTCGGCAGCTTCTTGACCTCGCGCTGCTGGGTCGCGGCCATGTCCTCCGCGGTGTCGAGGATCCGGAGCGCGGCGTCGCGGTCCAGGTCGCGGGTGGAGAGCAGGTGCTTCACTCGGCGGCTCCGTCCTCGATGGTCACGGCCTCGACGCCGTCCGTCCCGGTGAGCCGCACGTTGACGCGCTCGCTCGCCGCGGACGGCAGGTTCTTGCCGACGTAGTCGGGCCGGATGGGCAGCTCGCGGTGGCCGCGGTCGACGAGGACGGCGAGGCGGACCGCGGCGGGACGCCCGTGGTCGGCGAGGGCGTCGAGGGCGGCGCGGATCGTGCGCCCGGAGTAGAGCACGTCGTCGACGAGGACGACGGTGCGGCCGTCGATGCCCTCGGCGGGCAGCCGGGTCGGCGCGGTGCTGCGGACCGGGTTCCGGGCGAGGTCGTCGCGGTACATGGTCACGTCGAGGGATCCCACGGGGCAGGTCCAGCCCGGCTCGCCCGCGAACTCGGTGAGGAGGCTGCCGATGCGCTCGGCGAGCTCCACCCCGCGGGTCGGGATGCCGAGGAGCACGAGGCCCTCGGTGCCCCGGTTCTGCTCGAGGATCTCGTGGGCGATGCGGGTCAGAGCCCGCTGAATGTCAGCCTGCTGCAGCACGGCACGCGCAGCCACCTGACCTCCTTCCCCGCCTCACAGGACGGCCCTTAAAGGATGTCGAACCCCTCCACCCTACCTTCCGCGGATCAGGACGACTCACGCCTATCAGGACGCAGGGGCGCTCCCGGACGCCGTTCAGGACGACACGCCGGCCGATCGCCCGTCCGTCCTGATCCGCGCAACTCCGGGTCCCGCGTAGAGGACGGCGCGGATGGTGGCCAGCACGTCCGCCCAGCCGTCGACGACCTGGCGGTACGAGAAGCGGAGCACGCGGTAGCCCGACCGGTTCAGGAACGAGTCCCGCCGTCGGTCGCTCTCGAACTCATCGCGGCCGGCGTGATGCTCCGCACCGTCGCACTCGATCACGAGCCAGCCGTGAAGCAGGAAGTCGACCCGGAAGCCGCCGATCCGGACCTGCGTCTCGGGGAACAGCCGGGCGTCCTCGAGGCCGACCCGGAGCAGGGACTCGAGGATGCTCTCCGCGGCCGGGTCGCTGCGGTCGAGGAGCAGCCTCTTCTCCCTGCTGAGCTCGGCCCGGAGCGCGACGAGCCGCTCTTCCGGCAGGAGGCCGCGCTGTCGGGCGCTGTCGACCATCCCGACGAACCAGCGGGCCGGGACGCACGCGCTCGCAGCACGAAGGCACTCCGTGGGGTCGACGCGGTACCTCCCCGGCGCGTCGCTCCAGTGCCAGACCACCGCCCGGTCCTCGCCCGCGGACACACGCCGGCCGTCGGCGGCCGCACGAAGCCGCGACGCGTTGTCGGCGAGCGCCACGTGGACACGGCCGTCGGACGGCACCGGCAGCCCGTAGGACCGGGCGGCCGAGGTGCACGTCAACCGGCCCCCCACGCGGATGGCCCGGATGGTCTCGGGATCGTGCCACGGAGCCGCATACCAGCCGATGCGCGGACGGACGAGCCGGCCCTGGTGGAGCAGCGCCGCCACCTGATGGCGACTGAACTCCTCCGCGAGGAGGTCCTGGAGGTGAGCGACACCCTCGAGGCGGAGGAGCGCGGAGGTGAGGTCGGGCATCCCCACAGGGTGCCGCGTGCGGAGGCCAGGCGGAGAGGCCCCAGCCCCCTCGGAGTGACGTGTGGCGGCAGGCGGCGGTGTGGAGGACTTCCGTGGCTTGCGCGGATCAGGAGATCCCGGTCGGGGCCCGGCGTGTCGCCCTGATCCGCGACGAAAACGGCACCTCCGTCCTGATCGGCGTGCGAACTCCTGATCCGCGCAAGTGGCGGATTCGCGCCCCGCCGGCGGACAGGCACTCGGCGTTTCAGGGTGCGCTCGCGGACGTGCGCCGGTGTCCCGGGGAGGGCGGGACACCGGGGTCCCAGGAGGGCGGGACGCGTCCCGGAAACGTCGGGATCCGCTCCCCTGGGGCCCGGGACGGGCGTCTCCGTAGCTTCGGAGACACGCAGAAGAACTGCACCGACTCCCTCAGAAAGGCACCGCAATGTCCACTCTCCTCACCCCCGCCAAGCCCGTCGCCGCCTCCTCCTCGCTCGAGGCCGCCGGCCGCACGGTGCCTCCCGCCCCCGGCCTGCTCGGATGGATGCTGCGGACCGAGGAGGCCGTGCTCCGGATCCTCCGGGTCGCCTCGGTCCCCGCACTGCGGATCGCGCTCGGCGTCGTGTTCGTCTGGTTCGGCGCGCTGAAGATCATCGGCAAGAGCCCGATCGCGGACCTCGTCGCGAGCATGCTGCCGTTCCTGCCCGGCGACACGGTCGTGATCGGCCTCGGCGTCTTCGAGGTCGTGGCCGGGCTCGCCCTGATCGCCGGGTTCCTCGTTTCCTGGGTCTCCGCCGCGATCGTCGCGCACCTCGCCACGACGTTCCTCGTCGGCATCGTGCACCCGAGCGTCGTCTTCACCGACGGCAACCCGCTCCTCGCCACGATGGAGGGCGAGTTCATCGCCAAGAACCTGGTCCTCATCGCCGCCGCGATGGTGGTCGCCGCCTTCTCCGGCCGCCGCGTCCGCCGCTGACCCCTCCCCCATCACCGAACAGGAACGGCCGAAGGGCGCCCCTCACCGGGGGCGCCCTTCGGCCGTTCGTGTGCGTGAGTCGTCAGCCGGCGGCGGCCGCCCGTCCCACCGCGGCGAGCACCCCGTGCACGAAGCCGGAGGACTCGTCCGTGCTGAGCTCCTTCGCGAGCTCCACCGCCTCGTCGATCGCGACGGCGGACGGCACCTCGTCGTTGTAGACGAGCTCCCACACGCCGATCCGCAGGACGGCGCGGTCGACCGCGGGCATGCGCGCGAGCGTCCAGCCCTGCGCGTGCTGGGCGATGAGGTCGTCGATCTCGGCCCGGTGGTCCTGGACGCCGTCGACGATGTCGCGCGCGTAGAGCCAGCTGGCGGCGCGCTGCGGCTCCCCCGCGGCGCGCTGCGCCTCCGCCTCCAGGATGTCGCCTACGGGGACCTGGCGGACGTCGGCGGCGTAGAGGATGTCCAGCGCCCGCTTGCGGGCCTTCGAGCGTGCGCTCACGTCAGTCGTTCACGCGGCCGAGGTAGTCACCCGTGCGGGTGTCCACCTTGACCTTGGTGCCGATCTCGACGAACAGCGGCACCTGGATCTGGTAGCCGGTCTCGATCGTCGCCGGCTTGGTGCCCGCGTTCGAGCGGTCGCCCTGCAGGCCCGGCTCCGTGTAGGTGATCTCCATGACGACCGAGGCCGGGAGCTCGACGTAGAGCGGGTTGCCGTTGTTCAGGGCGATCGTCGCGGTCTGGTTCTCGAGCAGGAAGTTGGCGGCGTCGCCGACGACCGTGGCGGGCACGTGGATCTGGTCGTAGTCGGAGGTGTCCATGAACACGAAGTCGTCGCCGTCCCGGTACAGGTACTGGAAGTCGCGGCGGTCGACGTTCTCGATGTCGACCTTGGCGCCCGCGTTGTACGTCTTGTCCACGACCTTGCCGGTCACGACGTTCTTGAGCTTCGTGCGCACGAACGCGCCGCCCTTGCCCGGCTTGACGTGCTGGAACTCGACGACGTTCCAGAGCTGGCCGTCGATGTTGAGGACGACGCCGTTGCGGATGTCAGCGGTAGAGGCCATTGGGGTCCTATTCGTGAGGCGGAGGGGCGCCGGAGCCGTCCGGAACGCCCCGGAAAGTGTAGTCGAGGCGCGTGCGCGCGGATGTGCGGGGGCGCTAGGAGCCGGACCGTCGCAGGACCGCGGACAGCGCGAGGCGGTAGGAGTCGAAGCCGAGACCGGCGATCACTCCGGTCGCGACGCCGGTGACGACGCTCGTGTGCCGGAACTCCTCCCGGGAGTGCGGGTTGGAGAGGTGGACCTCGAGGAGCGGCAGCCCGGAGTCCGTGACGATCGCGACCGCGTCCCGGAGGGCGTAGGAGTAGTGCGTGAAGGCCGCGGGGTTGAGGATGACGGGCATCCGCTTGTCGACGGCCTCGTGCAGCCAGCCGATGAGGGTGCCCTCGTCGTCGGTCTGCCGGAGGTCGATGAGGACATCGTCGGGCGCGTCCTCCTCGAGCTGCAGGCGCAGATCCTCGAGCGTGCCCCGCCCGTAGACATCGGGTTCGCGGGTCCCCAGCCGTCCGAGGTTCGGTCCGTTGAGCACCAGCACGCGAGTCACGGCGGCCAGCCTATCGGGCCGCCTAATCTGGCCCTCCGGCTAGCTCGCGATCTCCTGGTAAGCGGCGAAGAGCAGGGCGTCCTCGGGTCCCTGGAGGACCGTCGGCTTCGCGATGGCGTCGAGCACGATGAACCGCAGCATCGAGCCGCGCGCCTTCTTGTCCCGGCGCATCGTCGCGAGGAGGCTGTTCCACCGGCCGAGCGGGTACTCCATCGGCAGCCCGAGCGAGCCGAGGACCGAGCGGTGCCGGTCGACCGCGGCGTCGCCGAGGCGCCCGGCGAGGCGTGCCAGCTCGGCCGCGTAGACCATCCCGACGGACACCGCCGCTCCGTGCCGCCACTGGTAGCGCTCGGCGTGCTCGATCGCGTGCCCCAGGGTGTGGCCGTAGTTGAGGATCTCGCGCCGGCCGGCCTCCTTGAAGTCCTCGGAGACGACGTCGGCCTTGAGGCCGATCGAGAGCTCGATGACGCGGCGGAACTCCGGCGCGGTCGGATCGGTCACGCGGTCGGCATCGGCCTCGATCAGGTCGAGGATCTCGGGCACGGCGATGAAGCCGCACTTCGCGACCTCGGCGAAGCCCGCGAGGATCTCGTTCCGCGGCAGCCCGTCGAGGTGCTCAAGGTCGGCGACGACGGCCTTCGGGTGGTAGAAGGCGCCGACCAGGTTCTTGCCCTCAGCGGTGTTGATGCCGGTCTTGCCTCCGACGGCGGCGTCCACCATCCCGAGCACGGTCGTGGGGACCTGCACGAGGGCGACGCCGCGAAGCCAGGTCGCGGCGACGAACCCGGCGAGGTCGGTGACCGCTCCGCCGCCGAAGCCGAGCACCGCGTCCGACCGCGTGAAGTCGGCCTGCCCGAGGACCTGCCAGCAGAACGCGGCGACCTCGACCCGCTTCGCGGACTCCCCGTCCGGCACCTCCGCGAGGAGGACCTCGACGCTGCCTGCGAGCTCCTCGCGCAGCGCCTCGGCGCGGACGGCGAGCGTCGGCTGGTGGATGATCAGGAGCTTGCGGACGCCGGGACCGAGGGCGTCGCGGATGGCGCCCGTGAGTCCGCGCCCCACGAGCACGTCGTAGGGATCCGTGCCGCGGACGGGGATGCGGGTCGGCTCGGTCATCGGTCGCCCTCCTCGAGCAGCCACTCCGTCACGTCGGCGGCGACGTCGTCCATCGGCCGGTGGGAGGAGTCGAAGGTGCGGGTCGCCAGCGCCTCGTAGATCGGACGGCGCTGATCGACGAGCGCCTTCCAGGCGGCGACGCCGCCCGCGGCGAGCAGAGGGCGCTTCTCGCCCTCGATGCGCTCGGCCACCCCATCCTCGTCGACCATGATGAGCGCGACCCTGCGCTCCCGCAGGTCCGCCTGCGTGCGGGGATCCAGCACGGCTCCCCCGCCGAGCGACACGATGCCCTCCGTCGTCAGGGCCTCCACCACGGTGTCGCGCTCCAGCGCCCGGAAGTACGGCTCCCCGTGCTCGGCGAAGATGTCCGCGATGGCGCCGTGGCGCGCGACGATCAGCTTGTCGGTGTCCGCGAACGGCAGGCCGAGGCGCCGCGCGACCCGCTTGCCGACCTTGGTCTTGCCCGCTCCCGGCGGCCCGATGATCACGAGCAGGGGGCCGGAGACGTCAGACGCCACGGAGGTCCGCGGTGGGGCTCGTGCGGAGGGCCTCCGGGATCGCGGCGAGGTAGGCGTCCAGGTTCCGCCGGGTCTCCCCCACGGAGTCGCCGCCGAACTTCTCGAGCACCGAGTTCGCGAGCACGAGCGCCACCATCGCCTCGGCGACGACGCCGGCCGCAGGCACGGCGCACACGTCCGATCGCTGGTGGTGGGCGGACGCGGGCTCGCCGGTCGCCACGTCGATGGTGCGGAGCGCGCGCGGGACGGTCGAGATCGGCTTCATCGCGGCGCGGACCCGGAGGACGGTCCCGGTCGTCATGCCGCCCTCGGTGCCGCCGGCACGGTCGGTGACCCGCTGGATGCCGTCCGGGCCGGGCACGAGCTCGTCGTGGGCGGCGGAGCCGCGGCGCGTCGCCGTCGTGAACCCGTCGCCGACCTCCACGCCCTTGATCGCCTGGATGCCCATGATCGCGGCGGCGAGCTGCGCGTCGAGCCGCCGGTCCCAGTGCACGTACGAGCCGAGGCCCGGCGGGAGCCCGTAGGCGAGGACCTCGACGACCCCTCCGAGGGTGTCCCCGTCGCGGCGGGCGGCGTCGACCTCGGCCACCATCAGGGCGGAGGTCGCGGGGTCGAAGCAGCGCAGCGGATCCTCGTCGACCGACGCGAGGTCGGCGGGGCGGGGCAGCGGAGCGCCTTCCGGGACGCGGACCGGGCCGACGGCCAGGGTGTGGCTGATCAGCCGGACGCCGAGCTCCTCGAGGAACGCGCGCGCGACGGCGCCGAGCGCGACCCGGGCCGCCGTCTCGCGGGCGCTCGCGCGCTCGAGCACCGGGCGGGCCTCGTCGAAGTCGTACTTCTGCATGCCGGTGAGGTCGGCGTGGCCCGGGCGGGGACGCGTGAGGGCGGCGCCGCGACCGCGGGACCGCTCCGTGAGCTCGACCGGCTCCGGGTTCATCACCTCGACCCACTTGGGCCACTCGGTGTTGCCGATGCGCAGGGCGACCGGGCTGCCGATGCTGCGGCCGTGGACGACGCCACCGGACAGCGCGAGCTCGTCCTGCTCGAACTTCTGCCGTGATCCGCGTCCGTAGCCCAGCTTGCGGCGGGCGAGGTCGGCGCGGATGCCGTCGAGCGAGACGGGCACCCCGGCGGGGAGCCCCTCGAGGATCGCGACGAGTTCGGGACCGTGCGACTCCCCGGCGGTGAGCCATCGAAGCATGGTTCTCATCCTCCCACGGCGTCGCGCATGGCTTTGAGCACGGCGTCCTCGCCGGGCAGCGGAGCGGCAGGATCCCCGTTGCGGAACACGCGGACCTGGAGGAGGGCCTGGTGCAGCAGCATGTCCAGGCCGTTCACCACGGGTCCTGCCCAGCCCTGCGCGAGCCGGCTCGGCCACGGGTCGTACGCGACGTCGAGGAGCGCCGCGGACGGCGGGAACGGCGGCAGCGCGGGCAGAGGCGCCTCCCCCGGCAGCGTGCTCACGAGGATGTCCGCGACCGGGAGGTCATCGTCGAGCCCGGTCAGGGTGACGTCCACGCCGACCGCGTCGCCGAGCTCGGCCAGCGGGGCCGCCTTCTCCGGGGAGCGCGCCGCGATGGTCGCGCTGCGGACGCCGTGGTCGCGCAGCGCCACGAGCACGGAGGACGCCGTGGCGCCGCCGCCGAGGACCAGGGCGCTCTCGAGCAGGGGCACGCCCCGCTCGGCGAAGGCGGCGCCGATGCCCCCGATGTCGGTGTTGAACCCGTGCCGCCCGTCCTGGAGCAGCACGGTGTTCGCCGCGCCGGTGAGGCGGACGAGGTCGTCCTCCGTGTCGAGCATCGGGAGGACCTCGCGCTTCAGCGGCATCGTCAGCGACAGCCCGAGCCAGCTCCCGTCGAGACCCTCGAGGAACTCCGCGAGCTCGCCCGAGCGCACCTCGCGCCGGTCGTACTCCCAGTCGAGGCCGAGCTCCCGGTACGCGGCACCGTGCAGCGCGGGCGAGCGCGAGTGCCCGATGGGCGAGCCGAGGACCGCCAGCCGGCGGTCAGCCACAGTAGGCGGCGTTGGCGTCGCTCGCGCTGCACCACTCGCGCAGCCGGGAGACGGCCGCCTCGTGCTCGCCGAGCGAGTTCGAGAACACGGTCTCGCCCGTCTCCAGGTTCACGGTGACGAAGTACAGCCAGTCGCCGGGGACCGGATTCATCGCAGCGGCGATGGCGTCCGCTCCCGGGCTTCCGATCGGTCCGACCGGCAGCCCCGGGTTCGCGTACGTGTTGTACGGGTTCGAGGCGTCGGCGCGGTCGGCGTCAGTCGTCCACACCGTCCCCGACTTCCCAGTCCCGTAGTGCACCGTCGCGTCCGACTGGAGCGGCATGCCCTGGTCCAGGCGGTTCTGGAAGACGCGCGCGATCATCGGCATGTCCTGGATGCTGCCCGCCTCGCGCTGCACGATCGACGCGAGCGTGACGACGCGGACCCGGTCCGCCTCGGGCACCCCCAGCCGGTCGAGCTCCTGCCGCATCCGGTCCACCATCTGCTGGAGGGCGTCGTGCGGCGTGACGCCGGGCTGGAACTGGTAGGTCGCGGGGAACAGGAAGCCCTCGAGGCTGAGCGCCCCAGCCGGGAGGCCGAAGGAGGCGACGTCGGCCGCGGCGGCCTGCAGCTGGTCGAGGGGCAGCTGGGTGCCGGCGGCGATCGTCGGCAGGGCGTCGGAGACCCGCTCGCCCTCGACGACGAGCACCTCGTTCTGGAGCTTGTTGGCCGGGTCGAGCAGCGCGATCAGAGCGGCGCGCGCGCTCATCTCCGCCTTCAGCCGGTAGGTGCCCGGCTGGAACACGGGCGGGGACGGCTCGGCGAGCAGCAGGTTGTAGAAGGACTCGAACGTCTTGGTGACCCCGGCCTGCTGCAGGGTCACGGCGACGTCCGAACCGATGTCGCCCTCGCGGATCACGACGTCGACGGTCCCGTTGCCCGAGCCCTCGTAGTCGAGGGTCTCCGGCCCGGCCATCAGCGACTCCAGCCGGCTCGGCCAGTCGGGCATGATCAGGAACGCGGCACCGATCCCTCCGCCGCCGATGAGCAGGACCACGACGAGCGGCGCGACGATCCAGCCGATCCAGCGCCGGCGGCGGCGGGGCGGCTCGCTGGACGGGAAGCCGAAGCTCTCCGTCGAGACGTCGCGGGACCGCGACCGGACCCGCCCGGCGGCGTGCGCAGCCTCGCGCTCCCGGGCCTCGCGCCGGGTGACGACGTCGGCCGCCTCCCGCTCACGGGCGGCTTCCGCGCCCAGCAGGTCGTCCCAGCTGGGCGCCGTCGCGTCGGTGCGGGGCGGAGGAGTATGCGACATCAGAAGCTTTCAGTCCGGCTCGACGATGACGCCGGGAGGGATGCCGCCGGCGCGCTCGGAGTCGAGAGCGTGTTGAAGGATGATAACCGCCGCGGCCTGGTCCACGACGGAGCGCGAGCGGCGGGTGCTCCGGCCGGCCGACCGCAGGGCCGACTGGGCGCTCACCGTGCTGAGCCGCTCGTCGACGAGGCGCACCGGCACGGGCGCCGCCGCCGCGAGGGCCGCCGCGACCTCACGCGCGTCCGTCGTGGACGGTGTGTCACCGCCCGACAGCGAGACCGGCAGGCCGACCACGATCTCGAGAGCGTCCCGCTCGGCGGCCTCGGCGGCGATGCGCTGGACGACGCGCTCGTCCCGCGGGAGCGTCTCGACGGGGAAGGCGAGGGAGCCCGCCGGATCGCTCGCGGCGAGGCCGACGCGGGCGCGTCCGACGTCGACGGCGAGCCGCACCCCGGGGCGCACGCCGCTCACCTCGGCAGCTGCGCCGCGATCGCCTCGAGCGCGGCGGGGATCGCCGCGGCGTCGGACCCGCCGCCCTGGGCGATGTCGTCCTTGCCGCCGCCTCCGCCGCCGAGCACGCCCGCCGCGGCCTTGGCGAGGGCTCCCGCCTTCGCTCCCGCCTCGCGCGCCGCGGGCGTGGTCGCCACGAGCACGGCCGGCTTCCCGCCGACCTCCGCCGCGAGGGCGACGACCGCGGCCTGACCCGAGAGGCGCTCCCGCACGCGGGTGGCGAGCGAGCGCAGGTCGTCGGAGGACGCGAGGGACCCTACGGACTCGAGGACCGCCGTCACGCGGCCGATCGGCCGGGCGGACTCCGCCAGCGCGGGGACGCGGGAGGCGAGGGCCTGCCGCTCGAACTCGGCGATGCGGCGCTCCGCTGCCTTGAGCTGGCTCAGCAGGTCGCCGATGCGCTGCGGCAGCTGGTCCTTCGGCGCCTTGAGCTCGGCGCTCAGCCGGCTCACGATCGCGCGCTCGGCGGCGAACTCGCGGAAGGCGTCGGGCCCCACCAGTGACTCGATGCGCCGGTTGGTGGATCCCACCGACGACTCGCTGACGAGGTTGATCAGCCCCACCTCGGCGCTGGAGGCGACATGCGTGCCCGCGCAGAGCTCCCGCGACCAGGGTCCGCCGATGTCCACCATGCGGACCTGGTCGCCGTACTTCTCGCCGAAGAGCGCCATGGCGCCCATCGCCTTCGCCTCCTCGAGCGGGAGGATGCGGGTCACGACCTCGTAGTCCTGCTGGATGGCGCGATTGGCGATGTCCTCGATCTCCGTGCGGGTCGCGGGCGACAGCGCCTTGTTCCAGTTGAAGTCGAGACGCAGGTAGCCGGCCTTGTTGTAGGAGCCGGACTGGTGCGCGTCGGGGCCGAGGACCTGGCGGAGCGCGGCGTGCACGAGGTGGGTCGCGGAGTGCGCCTGCGTGGCGCCCTTCCTCCACACCGGGTCGACGAGCGTCATGGCGGCGTCGCCCACCCCGACCTCGCCCGAGCTCACGAGGACGCGGTGCGAGATGAGGCCCCTGACCGGGCGCTGCACGTCGAGCACCTCGAGCTCGAAGCCCGCACCGAGGATCGTGCCGGCGTCGGCCTCCTGACCGCCCGACTCCGGGTAGAGCGAGGTCTCCCGGAGGATGACCTCGACGGTCTCCCCCGCCTTCGCCGACGTCACCGACTGGCCGTCGGCGAGGATCCCGAGGACGGTCGTCTCCGTCTGCAGGTAGTCGTAGCCGGTGAAGACCGTCTCGCCGTGCGCGCGGAACGGGCTGTACGCCGACAGGTCGGCGACCGCCTTCTTCTTCGCCTTCGCGTCGGCCTTCGCCCGCGCGCGCTGCTCCGACATGAGCCGGTCGAACGCGTCGCGGTCCACGGACAGGCCCGCCTCGGACGCCATCTCGAGCGTGAGGTCGATCGGGAAGCCGTACGTGTCGTGCAGGAGGAACGCGGTGTCGCCGGGCAGCTGCGAGCTGCCCGACCTGCGCGTGTCGGCCACAGCGACGTCGAGGATCGACGTTCCGCCCGCCAGGGTGCGGAGGAAGGTCTCCTCCTCGCCGTAGGCGGTGCGGGAGATCCGGTCGAAGTCGTGCTGCACCTCGGGGTATGCGTCGCGCATGGCGTCCCGCGAGGCCGGGAGCAGCTCGGGCAGCGTCGGGTCCTCGACGCCCAGGAGGCGCATCGCCCGCACGGTGCGGCGCAGGAGCCTGCGCAGGATGTAGCCGCGGCCCTCGTTGGCGGGCGCGACGCCGTCCGCCATGAGCATGAGGGCGCTGCGCACATGGTCGGCGACGACGCGCATCCGCACGTCGTCCGTGTGGTCGGCGCCGTAGCGGCGGCCGGAGAGGTCCGCGGCGCGGTCGAGGACGGGGCGTACCTGGTCGATCTCGTAGAGGTTGTCGACGCCCTGCTTGAGGAACGCGACGCGCTCGAGGCCCATGCCGGTGTCGATGTTGCGGCGGGGAAGGTCGCCCGCGATGTCGAACTCGGTCTTCCCGCGCACGTCGCTCAGGAGGTACTGCATGAAGACGAGGTTCCAGATCTCGAGGTACCGGTCCTCGTCGGCCTCGGGGCCGCCCTCCGCGCCGTAGGCCGGGCCGCGGTCGAAGTAGATCTCGGAGCAGGGGCCGCCGGGGCCGGGCTGCCCGGTGTGCCAGAAGTTGTCGGCCTTGCCGCGGCGCTGGATGCGGCTCTCCGGGATGCCGGCGATCTCCCGCCACAGCCCCGCCGCCTCGTCGTCGTCGTGGTAGACGGTGACCCACAGGTCCTTCTCGTCGAAGCCGAGGCCGCCCTGCGACTCCGGCCCGGTGAGCAGCTCCCAGGCGAAGCCGATGGCCCCCTCCTTGAAGTAGTCGCCGAAGGAGAAGTTGCCGTTCATCTGGAAGAACGTGCCGTGGCGCGTGGTCTTGCCGACCTCCTCGATGTCGAGGGTGCGGATGCACTTCTGCACGCTGGTCGCCCGGGGATACGGGGCGGGCACGAGTCCCGTGAGGTACGGGATGAAGGGCACCATCCCCGCGACGGTGAAGAGGAGGGTCGGGTCGTCGCTCACGAGGGAGGCGGACGGCACCACGGTGTGCCCGCGCTCGCCGAAGAACTCGAGCCAGCGCCGGCGGATCTCGGCAGTCTGCATGGAACCTTTTTTGTGGAGGTGGGCGCGACGGGGCGGAGCCGCTCGTCGCGGGGAACTAGTTGCGGAAGTCGTCCGCGGCGTCGCGAGGCGTGCCGATCGCGGCGCGCAGCTCTGCCTGGCGCGCCCGGTAGCTGTCGGCGACCGTCTTCCCGAACTCCCGCGCCCGAGCCTCGAGGCTGCCCAGCCCCTCCTGGCTCTGGCTCTGCGAGGACTTGCCGAGACGCTGTGCTGCGACGACTCCGATCGCAACGCCCACGAGCAGCCACAGTGCCTTCTTCATGAGGATCCCTTCGGGACGGTGGTTGCGGGGAGCGGCTCAGTCTACTTCGTGCGGGACTTGCCGGACTTCGCCGCCCGCTCCGCCCCACGGAGGCCCGCGATGCCGGCGCGGACCGCGGCGCTGAAGCCGGCGATCTTGATGAGCGGGCCGCCGACGGAGGCGGCGAACAGCGCGACCAGCGCCGACGCGTTGCCGGAGATCTCGGCGACGTTGCCGGTGATCGTGTCGACGCGGGCGAGCTGCTTGTTGGCCTCGCGGATCGTCGTCGTCGTCTCGTTGAGGATCGGCGTGACGCCGTCCGTCGCCTCGCGGATGGCGATCGTGGTCTGGTCGAACACCTTGCCCAGCTTGAGCAGCGGGACCGCGATGAGGGCCACGAGGATCGCGAAGACGCCCGCCGCGATCAGTCCGGCGATGTCGCCACCGTCCATCGGCCTATTCCTTCCCGAGAATGCGAGGAGCGGACCGCCCCGAGGGGACGGTCCGCTCCAACAGTAGCGACGTTGCGAAGGTCAGCGTGCGGCGTAGTACTCGACGACGAGCTGGACCTCGGCGGTCACCGGGACCTCGGCGCGCTTCGGGCGACGCACGAGGCGGGCCTGCAGGCGCTCGAGGTCGACGTCGAGGTAGGCGGGGACCTTCGGGAGCACCGAGGCGTGACCGCCGGCCGCGGCGACCTGGAAGGGCTCGGTCCCCTCGCTGCGCGCCTTGACGTGGATGAGCTGACCCGGCTTCACGCGGAAGGACGGGCGGTCCACGATCTCGCCGTCGACGAGGATGTGGCGGTGCACGACCAGCTGGCGGGCCTGGGCGGTGGTGCGGGCGAAGCCGGCGCGCAGCACGAGCGCGTCGAGGCGGAGCTCGAGCAGCTCGACCAGGTTCTCACCGGTCAGGCCGGCGGTGCGGCGGGCCTCGTTGAAGACGCGGCGCAGCTGCGCCTCGCGGATGCCGTACTGGGCGCGCAGACGCTGCTTCTCACGGAGCCGGACGGCGTAGTCGGAGTCGGTCTTGCGCTTGGTGCGCCCGTGCTCGCCCGGGGCGTAGGGGCGCTTCTCGAGGTAGCGGGCGGCCTTCGGGGTGAGGGCGATGCCCAGAGCCCGGGAGAGCCGGGTCTTGCTGCGGGTGCGTGACTTGGTGGACACGGAAGCCTTTCGGAAGGAGTCTGCAGACGTTGTGCTGCCGGACGCGTCGCGCGTCCGGCGAAGTTGTTCGCCGAGCACGAGTGCTCGACCACGAAGAAGGTGTCGCCGCGGAACCGGCCGGCTACAGGCATCGGCTCCTTCACCGGTCCGTCGCGCAGCCGCTCGCTCGGGACCCGTTTCAGGCCGTCGAATACTCTAGCACCCGGCCGGGCGCGTCGCGAGGCCTCAGCCGCCCCGGACGATGCGCCGCAGCCGCTCCAGGCGGGCGGCGACCTCGCGCTCGTAGCCGTTGCCGGTCGGCTGGTAGTAGTCGACGCCGCGGAGCTCGTCCGGCGGGTACTGCTGCTCGACGACGCCGTGCTCCCCGTCGTGCGCGTATCGGTACCCCTTGCCGTGGCCGAGCCGCCGCGCCCCGGGGTAGTGCGCGTCGCGCAGGTGCTTCGGCACGCGGCCGATCCGCCCGGCCCGCACGTCGGCGATGGCCTTGTCGATCGCGAGGTACGACGCGTTCGACTTCGGCGCCGTCGCCAGGTACGTGACCGCCTCCGCGAGCGGGATCCGCCCCTCGGGCATGCCCAGGAACTGCACGGCGTCCGCCGCGGCGACCGCGATGGTGAGCGCCTGCGGATCCGCCATGCCGATGTCCTCGGCGGCGGACACGATGATCCGACGGGCGATGAAGCGCGGGTCCTCCCCCGCCTCGATCATCCGGGCGAGGTAGTGGATCGCGGCATCGACGTCGGATCCCCTCACCGACTTGATGAAGGCGCTGATGACGTCGTAGTGCTCGTCGCCCTGCCGGTCGTAGCGCAGCAGCGCGCGGTCGACGGCCTGGGCGACGAGGTCCGGCGTGATGAAGGGTTTCTCCCCGTCCTCGAGGGCGTCGGGCTCGCCCGCCGCGGCGGACGCCGCGGCGACCGCCGACGCCTCGAGCGCGGTGAGCGCCCGGCGCGCGTCGCCGGAGGCCAGCCGGATGATCGCCGCGCGCGCCTCCGGATCCAGCTCGACACGACCGGCGAGCCCGCGCTCGTCCGCGACCGCGCGGTCGACGAGGGTCCCGAGGTCGTCGTCGGTCAGGGTCTCGAGGGTGAGGAGGAGGGACCGGGACAGCAGCGGCGAGATGACGGAGAAGGACGGGTTCTCGGTGGTCGCAGCCACGAGGATGACCCAGCCGTTCTCGACGCCCGGCAGCAGAGCGTCCTGCTGGGCCTTGGTGAAGCGGTGGATCTCGTCGAGGAACAGCACCGTGGAGAGCCCGTAGAGGTCCCGCTGCGAGAGGGCCTCGTCCATGACCTGCCGCACGTCCTTGACTCCGGCGGTCACCGCGGACAGCTCGACGAACCGGCGCCCTGAGCTGAGCGCGATCACCTGGGCGAGCGTGGTCTTGCCCGTCCCCGGCGGGCCCCAGAGGATGACCGACACGTTGCCCCGCTCCCCCGTGCGGTCGCTGGCGAGCGCGACCAGCGGGGACCCCGGGCGCAGGAGGTGACGCTGTCCGGCGACCTCGTCGATGGTCCGCGGGCGCATCCGGACCGCCAGCGGGGTCGAGCCGGTGCGCAGGCCGGGCTGGCTGTTCACGCTGACATGGTAGGCGGCGGGGCCGACAGAGCCGGGCGGAGGGCCGCCCCTATGCTGGATCGGCACGACGGGCGGGAGGGATTTCCGGTGGCAAGACGCGGCACACGCGACGAGCGGGAGGCGCGGCAGCGGCTGCGCGACTACACGGCGCGGCAGACGCTCCACGAGGAGCGGATCCGCCGCCGGCGCCGGGACAACATCCTCGCCTCGGTCGCCGCGCTCGTCGTCATCGGACTCGCCGTCGGCGCACAGCTGCTCTACTTCACTGCCGGGCCCGGAGTCGCGACGCCGACCCCGACTCCGAGCGCCTCGCCGTCGGCCACCGCCCCCGAGGGCTCGAACACCGGCGCCGTGCCGGATCCCGCGCTCGCCGAGGACCGCACCTGGACCGGAACGCTCACCCTCAACGACGTGCCGCTCGGCATCACCCTCGACGGCGCCGCCGCGGCGCAGGGCGTCGCCGCGTTCGTGAGCCTCACCCAGAGCGGGTTCTACCCGGGCAAGACGTGCCACCGGCTCACCAACGGCGGTTTCTTCGTGCTGCAGTGCGGCTCGGCGAACGGCGACGGCACGGGCGACCCCGGATTCGCCTTCGGTCCGATCGAGAACGCTCCCGCCGACAACGTCTACCCCGCCGGCACCATCGCCCTCGCCCGGCAGTCGGGCAACGCGTACAGCAACAGCAGCCAGTTCTTCCTCGTCTACGAGGACACGACGATCCCCGCCGACGAGGCGGGCGGCTACACGGTCCTCGGTCAGGTCACGAGCGGCCTCGACCAGCTCAAGGCCGCCGTCACCGACGCGGGCACCGCGGACGGCAGCCCCGATGGGCCGCCTGCCGTGCCGACGACGATCACCTCGGTGACCGTCCAGTAGAGGTTCCCGCCCGCCGGCTGCGCCCGCCGACCGGACTGGATCACAGTCCGGCTGTGCCCACCGACCGGACTGCATCACAGTCCGCCTGTGCCCGCCGACCGGACTGCATCACAGTCCGGCTGTGCCCCCCGACCGGACTGCATCACAGTCCGGTAAAGCGAAAGTCCGAGCGAGCGGGGTGCAATAGGCTGATCGCGCGCCGGGGCTGCCTTCGGCGTGCAGCGACTTCGAGGGAATTCCCGTGACCAGCACCGATCCCGCCCTCTGGGGGCGCGTCGACGACGAGGGCAACGTCTACGTCCGGCAGGGCGACGAGGAGCGGCTCGTCGGTCAGTACCCGGGGGCGACGCCTGAGGAGGCCCTCGCCTACTACGGCCGCAAGTACGCGGACCTCGCCGGCCAGGTCGGACTGCTCGAGCAGCGGTCCCGTCGCGGGGCGCCCGCCGCGGACATCGCGAAGGCCGTGCGAAAGCTCGAGAACGCGGTCCGCACGGCGAACGCGGTCGGCGACCTGCAGAACCTGCTCGACCGCCTCGGCCAGCTGAGCGGCAACGTCGCGGAGCTGACCGAGAAGCAGAGCGCCGAGGCGAAGGCCGAGCTGGATCGCGCGGTCGCGGATCGTGAGGCGATCGTCGCGGAGGCCGAGACGATCGCGGCCGGCGACCCCGCCAGCACGCAGTGGAAGCAGGCCACCGCCCGCCTGGACGAGCTGTTCGCCGCCTGGCAGCACCAGCAGCAGGAGGGGCCGAGGCTCCCCAAGAACGTCGCCGACGACCTCTGGAAGCGATTCAGGGCCGCGCGCAGCACCGTCGAGCACCACCGCCGCGCCTACTTCGCCGAGCTCGACGCCGCCCAGCGCGACGTGCGCCGCCGCAAGCAGGAGCTCGTCGACCGGGCCGAGGCGCTCGCGTCGAAGGGCTCGCAGGGCATCCCGGAGTACCGGGACCTGCTCGAGGAGTGGAAGCGGGCCGGCCGCGCCGGGAAGAAGCAGGACGACACGCTCTGGGCCCGGTTCAAGGCGGCCGGCGACGTGCTGTACGCGGCGAAGGCCGAGGTGGACGCCCGCGAGAACGAGGAGTTCTCCGCGAACTACGAGCAGAAGGTCGCCCTGCTCGACGAGGCCGAGCCGCTCCTCAAGGAGACGGACGCCCGCACGGCTCGCACGAAGCTGACGGACATCCAGCGCCGCTGGGACGCCATCGGCAAGGTGCCGCGCGACCAGGTCAAGCCGCTCAGCGACCGGCTCCGGCGGGTCGAGAACGCGGTGAAGTCCCTCGAGGACGAGCACTGGCGCCGGACGAACCCCGAGACGAAGGCACGCTCGGAGGGGCTGGCCGCCCAGCTGAACTCGGCGATCGAGAAGCTCGAGGCCGAGCTCGAGGCGGCCCGCGTCGCCGGGGACGCGAGGAAGATCAAGGAGGCCGAGGACGCCCTCGCGGCCCGGCGGATCTGGCTGGACGCCCTCGGCAGCTGACGACCGGGGCCCCCTGCACGCGCCCTGCCGTGCACGGTTCTCCCCAGGTCGAGGAAGCACCGGACTGCGCCCCTCCGGGTGCGGCACCCTCTCCGCATGCGTCTGCCCGACCTCCTCGGTCCGATCGAACTGCCCGCCGCCGAGCTGGAGGCCCTGCGCCTCGACGGGACGCTGTACTGTCTCGCGGGCGTGTGGCGTCCGTCGGACCTTCCGGAGACGGGCGAGGCGCGGGCCGCGGCGGTCGCTCTGACACTGCGTGACCGCCTGGTGGCGGACCGGCTCACAGCCGCATGGGTGCTGGGCGCCGCGGAACGCGTCCCGTCGCCCCTGCAGTGCTGTGTGCCGATCGAGGATCGGGGCGCGGCCGGGACGCCGCAACTCGACATCCGCGAGGTCCGGCTGGCGGACGGCGACGTGCTGCGGATCGGGGACCTGCGGCTCACGAGTCCGCTGCGAACGGCGGTCGATCTGCTCGGAGGCGAGGCCTGGGGTGAGGGCGTATCGGGCGTGGTGGCTCGGCTGCTGCGGACGGAGTCCCGGAACCGGCTCGGCCGCATGCTCGAGGAGCGCCGCTTCAGCACCCATCGGGCGAGAAGGGTGCGCCGGCTGACCCGGATGGCGGACGACCCGGCATCGCCTGGGGACGGGAACTGAGCCGCGACGCTGAATGCCCAGCGGGAGCGGACCAACTGCGACCGTCAGAACGGCGGCGGATCGTCCGCCCACTCGGTCTGCACCCGCAGGCTCATGCCCGCCGCTGGATGTCGGGCAGGCGTTTGCGCCGGGCGTTCCCCGCGATGCGTCAGGACCATCCGCGGCTCTGTCCGGTACTCGAACCCGTCCGGATCGTTCCGGATCAGAACCCCTGGCCGGTCGGGATCGTGGCGGACCGACCATCCGCCCCGGTGTTTCACCCGGTGATGGCCGCGACACAGGTACGCGAGGTTGCGGTCCTCCGTCTCGCCTCCGTCCTCCCACGGGACGGTGTGGTCGATGTCGCAGAGCTTGGCGGGACGGCTGCAGCCCACGAACCGGCAGGTGCCGTCCCGCTGCTTCAGGAATCTCCGCAGCTCCGGCGGCACCTCGTACCTCTCGCGCCCGAACTGGACGACGGCGCCGGTGCCGGGGTCCGTGAGGATGCGGTAGAAGCCCGAGGCGGCACCGCACAGCCGTCTCGCCGTCTCCGGGTCGATGGGTCCGTATCCGTCGAGATCCGACGGCAGGTCCTGCGAGCCGGAGAGAGCGAGGGCGGGAGCGGTCACGTGAACGGTGGGGACGACGCCGCGCGGACGCGCCGTCTGCTCCCGCAGCTCGCTCCCGCTCTCGGCGGGCGGCAGGAGGGCCGCTCCGTCGAGGACGAGGTCGCGGACGACGTCGGCGCGCAGCTGCGGCAGGGTGCGGGTCTCCCCCGGCTCGGCCTGCAGCCTGCGCGCCGTCTCGTCGGCGAAGTTGAAGCCCGCCACAGCGTCCTCCGCGGGGAGGTGGAGGTGGAGCCAGGCCATGCCGTCGCGGCCGGGCTCGAGCACCAGATCGCGCTCGTCCTTCGCCGTCCGCGCCCGCTCGGCGAGCTTCTCGGGCTCGAGCAGGGCGCTCAGCATCCGGACCTTCTGCTCGAACTTCGCGGGGGTCATCGCGGCGGCGTGCGGCAGGGCACGCCGTTCCAGCAGGGTGCGCTGCTCAGGGTCGAGGTCGGCGGCCGCGAGAGCCAGGATGCGCGCGTGCCGCTCGCTGAACCGCCCCTCCTCGAGCGCCCGCAGAGTGGCGGGAAGCTCGTGCACGAGAGCTCGCGCGGTCCACAGCATCGTCTCCGCTGTCGCCTCGCGCACTCCGAGCGCGGAGGCGACCTGGGCGCGCAGCGACCGGAACGCGATCGCGTGTGGGCCGAGCGCCATCGAGGCGCCCCGCGTGCGCTCCCAGAGGAGCCGGAGCTCGTCGACCGTCCGCAGCCGCCGGGCCGCCTGCGCGGCCTGCCGGGCCCGATCCGCCTGCAGGCTCTCGACGAGGCGCCGGGACTCCTCGAGGTCGGCGCTCCCGCCGCTGAGCGGCGAGCCCAGCCCGTACTCGTCGCACACGCGCGCGATGTGCGCGTCCACGTCGTACAGGTCCTCGCTCATCCGGGTGCGGCCTCCCCTCTCGGGTCTGGCTGCACAGTAGCGGGACCCTCCGACACGCCCCCGGGGTCAGCCCACGACGGGCATCCGCGTCAGCACGGCGATCTCGTACCCCTCACCGCCGTTCACGAGCTGGTACATGAACCGCTCCCTGGGCTCGTCGTGCCAGCTCCAGGTGACGTCGGCCCACACGCTGCTCGGTGTCGCCGCGGCGATCGCGATGTACCGGTCGAGCTCGTTCACGCCCGCGTACTGCCCGAAGGCGGACTCGAAGAACGCCTGCGTCTGCGCGCGCTCCGTCACCACAATGGACTGCCCGGGGAACAGGATGAGCCCGGGGACCGCGTACATCCGGGCGAGAGCGCCGGCGTCGCGGGCGAGCAGAGCCATCCCGTAGCGGGCGAAGAACCGATCGACCTTCTCCGTCGTGCCGCTCATGGCACACAGGATAGGAACCGGACGCGCTCTCGTCATGAGCCGAAGGCCCCGAGCCTGCGCCCCCTCAGCGGAACCGGATCAGCCCGCGGAGACGCGATACACGTCGTACACGGCGTCGATGCGCCGCACGGCGTTGAGCACCCGGTCGAGGTGCGTCGTGTCCCCCATCTCGAAGACGAAGCGGCTAAGAGCCAGGCGGTCGCTCGACGTGGACACCGTCGCCGAGAGGATGTTCACGTGGTGCTCCGACAGCACGCGCGTGACGTCCGACAGGAGCCCCGACCGGTCGAGCGCCTCGACCTGGATCTGCACGAGGAAGACGCTCTTCGAGGACGGCGCCCACTCGACGTCGACGATGCGCTCCGGCTGCCGGGTGAGAGAGCTCACGTTGTTGCAGTCCGTGCGGTGCACGGAGACGCCGGACCCGCGGGTGATGAACCCGACGATCTGATCTCCCGGGACCGGGGTGCAGCACTTCGCGAGCTTCACCAGGATGTCCGGGGCGCCGCGCACGAGGACACCGGAGTCGCTCCCCCGGGTCCGCTGCGTGCGGCGCGACGGGAAGGCGATCTCCTCCTCTTCCTCGGTCTCCTGGGCGCCCTGCACCTGGGCGAGCACCTTCTCGATGACCGACTGCGTGGAGACGTGTCCCTCGCCGAGCGCCGCGTACAGCGACGACACGTCGTCGTAGCGCATCTGCGCCGCGACCTCGACGAGCACGTCCTGGTTCATGAGGCGCTGCAGCGGCAGGTTCTGCTTGCGCATGGCGCGGCTGATCGCGTCCTTGCCCTGCTCGATGGCCTCGTCGCGCCGCTCCTTCGTGAACCACTGGCGGATCTTGTTCCGCGCGCGCGGGCTCTTGACGAAGGTCAGCCAGTCCTGGCTCGGCCCCGAGTCGGGGTTCTTCGATGTGAACACCTCGACCACGTCGCCGCTCTCGAGCACGCTGTCCAGCGGCACGAGGCGGCCGTTCACCTTGGCGCCCATCGTGCGGTGCCCGACGTCCGTGTGCACGGCGTACGCGAAGTCCACCGGCGTGGCGCCCGCGGGCAGTCCGATGACCTTCCCCTTCGGGGTGAAGACGTAGACCTCCTTCGCCCCGATCTCGAAGCGCAGGGAGTCCAGGAACTCGCCCGGATCGGCCGTCTCGGCCTGCCAGTCGGTGATGTGCGCGAGCCACGCCATGTCGGCGTCGGCGGCGGAGACCCGGTCGGAGGCGCGTCCTCCGTTCACCTGCTCCTTGTACTTCCAGTGCGCGGCGACACCGAACTCCGCCCGCTGGTGCATCTCGTGCGTGCGGATCTGGATCTCGATCGGTCGCCCGCCGGGACCCAGGACCGTGGTGTGCAGCGACTGGTACAGGTTGAACTTCGGAGTGGCGATGTAGTCCTTGAACCGGCCGGGGACGGGCGTCCAGCGCGCGTGGATCGCGCCCAGGACGGCGTAGCAGTCCCGCAGCGAGTCGACGAGGACGCGGATGCCGACGAGGTCGTAGATCTCCTCGAACTCGCGTCCGCGGACGACCATCTTCTGGTAGATCGAGTAGTACTGCTTCGGCCGGCCGACGACCTTCGCCCGGATCCTCGCGGCGCGCAGATCCTCCTGGACGGTGTCGATGATGTCCTGCACGAAGCCCTCGCGCTGCGGAGTCCGCTGGCGGACGAGGCTCTCGATCTCCGCGTACAGCTTCGGATAGAGCACCGCGAAGGACAGGTCCTCGAGCTCGAGCTTGATGGTCTGGATGCCCAGGCGGTGCGCGAGCGGGGCGTAGATCTCGAGGGTCTCCTTGGCCTTGCGCGTGGCGCGCTCGGCGGAGACGAAGCCCCAGGTGCGGGCGTTGTGCAGCCGGTCGGCGAGCTTGATCACGAGCACCCGGATGTCCTTGGACATCGCGACGACCATCTTGCGGACGGTCTCGGCCTGCGCGCTGTCGCCGTACTTCAGCTTGTCGAGCTTGGTGAGCCCGTCGACGAGCATCGCGACCTCGTCGCCGAAGTCGTGGCGCACCTTGTCGACGGTGTACTCGGTGTCCTCCACCGTGTCGTGGAGCAGGCCGGCGACGATCGTCTTCGGCCCCATCCCGAGGTCGGCGAGGATCTGCGCGACCGCGACCGGGTGGGTGATGTAGGGCTCCCCGCTGTCCCGCTTCTGGCCCTGATGGGCACGTTCCGCGGCGGCGTATGCGCGCTCGATCTCGGACAGATCGGCCCGCGGATGGTGGGTGCGGACGGTGCGGAGCAGCGTCTCGAGCGCGCCCGTCGGCTGCGCCCGCGAGAAGATGCGCGGCACGAGCCGCCGCAGCGACGTGGAGGTAGTGGTCGGCGATGTCTCCGTCATGCCCTCACCTCCGAAGGCCTCAACGCTAGCACCGGCCCTCCGTCTTCCCGACCGAGATCATCCGACCGGAAGGGCGCCCTTCGCGCGGGTCTCCTGGATGCGCTTCGTCTCCTTCTGGATCGCCGGCTCCCGCTCCCGCAGCAGGGAGTAGAGGGGCGCGGCCACGAAGATCGTCGAGTAGGTGCCGACGAGGATGCCGATGAAGAGGGCGAGCGCGATGTCCCGGAGCGTGCCCGCGCCGAGCAGCATCGCGCCGATGAACAGGATGGCGGCGACCGGGAGGATCGCCACGATCGACGTGTTGATCGAGCGGACCAGCGTCTGGTTCACCGCCAGGTTGACGGAGTCGGCGAACGTCCGTCCGCCCCCCTCGCCGCCCAGCGTGTTCTCGCGGATCTTGTCGAAGACCACCACGGTGTCGTAGAGCGAGTAGCCGAGGATCGTGAGGAAGCCGATCACAGCCGCGGGCGTCACCTCGAAGCCGACGATGCCGTAGATGCCGGCGGTCAGCACGAGGTCGTGCAGCAGGGCGACCATGGCCGCGACCGACATCTTCCACGTGCGGAAGTAGAGCGCCATGAACACCGCGACGATCGCGAGGAACAGCAGGAGGCCGCGCAGAGCCTGGCCGGTGATGTCGGCACCCCAGGACGGGCCGATGAAGGACTCCGTCACCTCGGTGAGGGGGACCGAGTAGGCGTCCGCGAGGGCCTGCCGGATCTCGGCGCTCTCCTCGTCCTCGAGCTGGTCGGTCTGGACCCGGATGCCGTCGTTGCCCACGGAGGACACGCGAGGAGCGAGGTCGGGGACGACGCTCGTGACGGCCTCGGTCGCCGGGGTCTGGTCCGTCGTCTCGACCCCGCTGATCCGGAACTCGGACCCGCCGGTGAACTCGATGCCGAAGGTGTAGCCGCCGCGGAGGAACGGCACGAGCAGCGACAGGAGCACGGCGACCGCGGAGATCGTGAACCAGACCCGCCGGCGCCCGACGAAGTCGATCGAGCGGGAGCCCGTGTAGAGGTCGTTGCCGAACTGGGAGAAGCTCGCCATCAGGACCGCGTCCCCTTCCTGCCGCTCTTGGCTGTCCGTTCCACGGGGACGCTTCCCGACCTGCGCTCGGCCGGGGCGTCGGCCGATCCGGACTCGACGGGGGTCTCCTCGGGACGCTCCAGCGTGATCGTGCTCGTGTCCGCCGCCGCCTTGCGCTCGGCGATCGTCTGACGGCGCACGGCTTCGGCGCGGCTGGCCGCGAGCCGGCCCTTCGCCTCGACCGGGGCCCGGAACTGCGCGCGGCCGCGGTAGACCGCGCCCAGCGCCTGCGGGTTGAGGCCGGACGCCGGGTGACCCTCGCTGAAGAAGCGTGTCCTGCCGAGGAGCTGGAGCAGCGGGTGCGTGAACAGCGCCACGACGATGATGTCGACGATCGTCGTCAGGCCGAGCGTCAGGGCGAAGCCGCGGACGTTGCCGACGGCGAGCCAGAACAGGATGATCGCGGCCATGAAGTTGACGGCGTCGGAGGCGAGGACGGTGCGCCAGGCGCGCTTCCAGCCCGCCTCGATCGCGCCGTTCAGGCTGCGCCCGTCGCGCAGCTCGTCCCGGATGCGCTCGAAGTAGACGATGAAGGAGTCCGCCGTGATGCCGATCGCGACGATGAGGCCCGCGATGCCGGCGAGCGACAGACGGTATCCCTCGCGCCAGGACAGCAGCGTGACGATCAGATAGGTGAGCCCGGCGGCGACGACGAGCGACGCCACGGTCACGAGCCCGAGGGCCCGGTACTGGATCAGCGAGTAGACGACGACCAGGCCGAGGCCGATGAGTCCGGCGATCAGACCGCCCCGCAGCTGCTCCGACCCGAGGGTGGCGGAGATCGTGTCCGAGCTCTGCGTCTCGAAGCTGATGGGGAGGGCGCCGTACTTCAGCTGATCCGCGAGGGACTTCGCGGTCTCCTGCGTGAACGAGCCGGTGATCTGGGCGTTGCCGTCCGTGATGACGACCTCGGAGCGGGGAGCGGAGATGACCCGCTTGTCGAGGACGATGCCGAACTGGTTCTGGGGCTCGGCGAGACCCGTGAGCCGGGTCGTGACCGCGGCGAACTTCTCGGTGCCCTCGCCGTTGAAGTCGAGGTTCACGGCCCACACGCCGGTGTTGCCGCCGGTCTGGGTGGGCACGAGGCCGCTGGTCGCGTCGTCGATGTCCTCGCCGCTGACCTCGACCGGTCCGAGCAGGTACTTGATCGCCCCGTCCGGATCGCAGGTGACGAGAGGCTGGTCCTCGGGCGCCGGGACGCTCGGGTCGATGGTCGAGCAGTCGAATGCGTCGTACTGCGCCTGCAGCTCCGGAGTGATCTGCGCGAGGTCGCTCGGGTCCGTCGGCGTCGGCGCCGGAGTGGCGGGAGCAGTCGGGGTCGGGGTCGCGGTCGCGCCCTCCTCCGTGATGCTGTCCGGAGACGGCACCCCGGCGAGCAGCACGGGACGGAACTCGAGCTTCGCGGAGGCCTCGATCCGCTGCAGCGTCTCCTCGTCCGGCTGACCCGGGATGGACACGACGATGTTCTGCCCGCCCTGGGTGTTGATCTCCGACTCGGAGACACCGGCGGCGTCGACGCGCTGCCGCAGGATGCCCACCGCCTGGTCGAGCTGCTCCTGCGAGACCTCCTCGCCGCCCTCGACGACGGGCGCCAGGATGATCTGCGTGCCGCCCTCGAGGTCGAGGGCCAGCTTCGGGGTCCAGGAGGCGCCCGCGGTGAGGGCGCCGAGCAGGTTGAGGCCGGCGAGGACGGCGATGATCGCGCCCAGGCCGGCGAGGGACTGCCAGGCCTTCCGGACGGGGCTCGTTGGCTTCGCCAAGGGCAGGACTCAGCTTTCTCGTGTGGCAGGGAGCATCGCGGCCGCGCTCGGCGGCCGGCGGGCGACGCTACAGACTACTCGTCGATCTTCTTGCGGGCGCGGGTGGCCGGGTTCGTGTCGTCGACCGCATCGGTGGTGCGCTCGCCGTACGTCGCCTCGGTGGGCGTGCCGGGGTCGACCTCGCCCTCCTCGATGGCCTCGGCCTCGTCGTCGGTGACGACCTCGTGGGGCTCGACGACCTTCGCGATGGTCTGGCGGTGCACGGTGAGCACGGTGCCGGGGCTCGTCTCGATCTGGACCCGGTTCTCCTCGTCGTCCACCGAGAGGATGGTGCCGAACACGCCGAAGCTGGTCATGACCTCCGCGCCGGGCACGGTCCTCTCGGCCATCTCGGCGAGGTCGCGCTGCCGCTTCCGGCTGTTGCGGAACATGAAGAAGATGAGCAGTGCGAGCACTGCGAGCATGACGATGGTCAACGGATCCACGATGGAAGCCTTCCGGAAGAGGTCCGGGTCAGTGTAGTGACGCGGTGTGGGAGCGCTAGGAAAGCGCGTCGAAGGCCGGCTCAGCAGGCGCCGGCGTCCCCTGAATCATAGCCCGTCGCCGAAGAGGGCGGTCGGCACCGACGCCTCCCGCCGCGCAAGGCCGAAGTGGTCCCACGCAGCGGGAGTCGCGACCCGACCGCGCGGAGTGCGCGTGATCAGGCCGGTGCGGACCAGGAAGGGCTCGACGACGGACTCGATCGTCTCGGCCTCCTCCCCCACGGAGACCGCGAGGGTGTTGAGACCGACGGGTCCCCCGTCGAAGCGTGTGAGGATCCCGTGCATGACGGCCCTATCGAGCCGGTCGAGGCCGAGCGGGTCGACGTCGTACAGCTCGAGCGCCGCGTCGACCGCATCCCGACCCGCGACGGTCCGGTGCACCAGGGCGTAGTCCCGGACGCGGCGGAGCAGGCGGTTCGCGATGCGGGGCGTGCCACGGCTCCGGGAGGCGATCTCTCGCAGCGCCGCCTTCTCGAAGTCGAGCTCGAGGAGCCGGGCGGCCCGCTCCAGCACCTTCTCGAGCTCCTCGGTCTCGTAGAACTCGAGATGGGCCGTGAAGCCGAAGCGGTCCCGGAGCGGGTTCGGCAGCAGACCCGAGCGGGTCGTCGCACCGACGAGGGTGAACGGAGCGAGGTCGAGAGGGATCGACGTCGCTCCCGCGCCCTTGCCCACCATGATGTCGATCCGGAAGTCCTCCATCGCGAGGTAGAGCATCTCCTCGGCGGACCGCGCCATGCGATGGATCTCGTCGATGAACAGGACCTCGCCCGGGATGAGCGCGGAGAGGACGGCCGCGAGATCGCCGGCGTGCTGGATCGCGGGACCGCTCGACATCCGGAGGGGCCGGCCGCTCTCGTGCGCGACGATCATCGCGAGGGTCGTCTTCCCCAGTCCTGGCGGGCCCGCGAGCAGGATGTGGTCCGGGGTGCGGCTCTGCATCGTGGCGGCCTGGAGCAGCAGCTGGAGCTGGCCCCGCACCTTCGTCTGCCCGACGAACTCCCCGAGCGACTTGGGACGGAGCGCGCCCTCGAAGGCGAGCTCGGCCTCCGATTCCGGCTCCGGCCGGACGGTGACATCGCTCACGACACGGTCCCGCTGAGCTGGCGCGGTCCGAGCAGCGCCAGGGCGGCACGCAGCAGCGCCGGCGTCGAGCGGTCGGCGGAGGCGTCGGCGAGGATCTCGTCGACCGTCTGCTGGGCGGTCCGCTCGGGCCAGCCGAGACCGACGAGGGCGACGACGACGTCCGCGCCGACGGCAGCGGGCACGGAGGCGACGGCGGGGCGTGCCGGGGCGAACAGCTTGCCGGCGAGCGAGACGACGATGAGCTTCGCGGTCTTCGGCCCGATGCCGGACACCTTGCGGAAGGCGGAGTCGTCCTCCGAGGCGACCGCGGTCGCGACCTGGTCCGGGGTCATCGAGGCGAGCACCCCCATGGCGGACTTCGGCCCCACGCCCGTCACCCCGCGGAGCAGATCGAAGACGCGGAGCGCGTCCACGTCGGCGAACCCGAAGAGCGACAGGTCGTCCTCCCGAACGACGAGGGCCGTGTGTAGGAGGACCTCCTGGCCGGTGCGGAGGCTCAGCGCGTGCTGGGGCGTGACGGCGACGGAGTAGCCGATGCCGCCCACCTCAACGACGACCGACCCTCCCGCCAGCCCGAGGACCGTGCCGCGAAGGGAGGAGATCATGCCGTCAGGCTAGGCGGCCCCTGGGACCGTCCCCGGGAGCCGCCACGGCGAGTCGAAGGAGTGTTCGACGCGCGTTCCGCGCCCGCTGTCCCGGCTCCCGCGAGTTGCGCGGATCAGGAGATCCGTCGCCGATCAGGAAAGACTCCCGGATTCGCACACGGTTCAGGAGGACACGCCGAGTGCCGGACGGGATCTCCTGATCCGCGCAGCAGCTCACTGCACGCGACGGCGGGACGCCTTCTCCGCGTCCTGCCAGGCGCGCTGCGCAGGAGTGAGCCCGGCCGCGCCCGCGGCCGGCGCCGAGACAGGCGGGAGGCGCCACGCGTGGCAGATCGCGAGGGCGAGGGCGTCCGACGCGTCGGCCGGTGTCGGAGGCGCGTCGAGTCCGAGGACCCGCGCGACCATGGTCGCGACCTGCTTCTTGTCGGCCGAGCCGTAACCCGTCACCGCCGCCTTCACCTCGGAGGGCGTGTGCAGGCCGACGGCCAGCCCGCGCTCCGCGGCGACGTGCATGGCGACCCCGCTCGCCTGGGCGGTGCCCATCACGGTCCGGACGTTGTGCTGCGCGAAGACGCGCTCTAGCGCGACCGCGGTCGGGCGGTGCTCGTCGAGCAGCGCGGCGATTCCCCGGCCGATCGCGAGCACCCGCTCCTCGAGCGGGAGCTCGTGCGGAGTGCGGATGACGCTTACGTGGACGAGCGTCGCGCGCCGGTCGGGCGTGACGTCGACGACCCCGACGCCGCAGCGGGTCAGGCCGGGGTCGACGCCGAGGACCCGCACAGCGGGCTCAGTCGTTCTCGAGCTCGGCGAGGACCTCGGCGGAGACGTCGACGTTCGCGAACACGTTCTGCACGTCGTCGAGGTCCTCGAGCGCGTCGATCAGCTTGAAGACCTTGCGAGCGGTCTCGGCCTCCGCCTGCACCTCGACTCCGGGCACGAACTCGGCCTCGGCTGAGTCGTAGTCGATGCCCGCCTCCTGCAGTGCGGTGCGCGCCGCGACCAGGTCCGCCGTGTCGGTGACGATCTCGAAGCTGTCGCCGTTGTCGGTGACGTCCTCGACGCCCGCCTCGAGCACGGCTGCCAGGATGTCGTCCTCGGTGAGTCCGTCGGTCTTCTCGACGCGGATGACGCCCTTGCGGCTGAAGTTGTAGGCGACGCTGCCCGGGTCGGCCATCGTGCCGCCGTTGCGGCTCATCGCGGTGCGGACCTCGGCGGCGGCCCGGTTCTTGTTGTCCGTGAGGCACTCGATGAGGAGCGCGACGCCGCTCGGGCCGTAGCCCTCGTACATGATCGTCTGGTAGTCGACCGACTCGCCGGTGAGGCCGGCGCCGCGCTTGATGGCGCGGTCGATGTTGTCGTTGGGGACGCTCGTCTTCTTCGCCTTCTGCACGGCGTCGGCGAGCGTCGGGTTGCCCGTGATGTCGGCGCCGCCGATCTTGGCGGCGACCTCGATGTTCTTGATCAGCTTGGCGAACGACTTGGCGCGCCGGGCGTCGATGACCGCCTTCTTGTGCTTGGTGGTCGCCCACTTGGAATGACCCGACATGCGTATCCGCCTCCTCGATTCAGCCCGACCATTGTAGAGCCGCGTGTCGCAGGGACCGGGACCGGACGCCGCGGGGACCGCATCCCGGGCCGGTTAGGTGAATCCGGGCCGGGACGCCGGCCCGGATCCACCGGAACGGCCCCGGTCGCGGAACGGGGCCGTCAGCCGAGCTTGCGGAGGAAGTACCGGTGGAAGCGGTCGTCGCCCGTCACCTCGGGGTGGAACGAGGTCCCGAGGAGGCTGCCCTGCTCGACGGCGACGACGCGGCCGTCCTCCAGCTCGGCGAGGGCGTGCGCCTTCTCCCCCACCTCCTCGACGATCGGGGCGCGGATGAAGACGGCGTGCACCGGCTCCTCCCCCAGCTCCGGGATGTCGAGGTCGGTCTCGAAGGAGTCCAGCTGCGTGCCGAACGCGTTCCGGCGGACCACGACGTCGAGGCCGCCGAAGCTCTGCTGTCCCTCGATGCGGTCCCGGACCGTGTCCGCGAGCATGATGAGGCCGGCGCACGTGCCGTACACCGGCATCCCGTCCGCGATCGCCGCCTTGATCGGCTCTGCGACGCCGAAGGCGCGCGAGAGCTTGTCCATGACCGTCGACTCGCCGCCGGGGATCACGAGACCGTCGATGCCCTCGAGCTCCTCGGGACGCCGGACGAGGCGCGCGTCGGCGCCGAGGCCCCGAAGCACCGACAGGTGCTCCCGGAAATCGCCCTGCAGGGCGAGGACACCGACCCTCGGGGTCGTCACCAGCCGCGCGTCGCGAGGCGGTGCGGCGCGGGGAGGTCGGCGACGTTGATGCCGACCATCGCCTCGCCCAGGCCGCGCGACGCGTCCGCGACCGCCATCGGGTCGTCGTGGAACGTGGTCGCCCGCACGATCGCCGCCGCGCGCTTCGCCGGGTCGCCGGACTTGAAGATGCCCGACCCGACGAAGACGCCGTCCGCGCCGAGTTGCATCATCATCGCCGCATCCGCCGGGGTCGCGACGCCGCCCGCGGTGAACAGGACGACGGGGAGGCGGCCGGTGCGGGCCACCTCGACGACGAGGTCGTAGGGGGCCTGCAGCTCCTTGGCCGCGACGTAGAGCTCGTCGGGGCTCTTGGCGCCGAGCGCCGCGATCTCGCCCTTGATCTGACGGATGTGCTTGGTCGCCTCGGAGACGTCGCCCGTGCCGGCCTCACCCTTCGAGCGGATCATGGCCGCGCCCTCGGTGATCCGGCGGAGCGCCTCGCCGAGGTTGGTCGCGCCGCAGACGAAGGGGACGGTGAAGTCCCACTTGTCGATGTGGTTCACGTAGTCGGCGGGCGAGAGCACCTCGGACTCGTCGATGTAGTCGACCTTGAGGGCCTGAAGCACCTGCGCCTCGACGAAGTGACCGATGCGGGCCTTCGCCATGACGGGGATCGAGACCGAGTCGATGATCTGCTCGATGAGGTCGGGGTCGCTCATCCGGGCCACACCGCCCTGGGCGCGGATGTCGGCCGGGACGCGCTCCAGCGCCATGACGGCGACCGCGCCCGCGTCCTCGGCGATCTTCGCCTGCTCGGCGGTGACCACGTCCATGATCACACCGCCCTTGAGCATCTCGGCCAGGCCCCGCTTGACCCTGCTGGTGCCGAAGGAGCCGTTGCCCTGGTTCTGGGTGCTGTCCGTCACGTCCGTGTCGCCAATCCTCGAAGTCTGCGCGCCGAGTGCGCGCCAAGAGCCGGTGCATCCCGCACCGGCACCCCTCTATTCTACGCCCGGCCAGGCGGCGGCGAGGCTGGCGCGGACGTCTCCCAGCAGCTGCGGAAGCGCCTTCGTGCGGGCGATGATCGGGAAGAAGTTCGCGTCCGTCGCCCACCTCGGGACCACGTGCTGGTGCAGGTGCGCGGCGATGCCGGCCCCCGCGATCCGGCCCTGGTTCATGCCGATGTTGAAGCCGTCGGTGCCGGCCACCTGGCGGAGCACGCGCATCGCCGTCTGCGTGAGACGGGCGATCTCGTCGATCTCCTCCTCCGTCGCCTCGTCGTACAGCGGGACATGCCGGTAGGGGCACACGAGGAGGTGGCCCGAGTTGTACGGGAAGAGGTTGAGCAGCACGTAGGCGGTCCGCCCGCGGGCGACGATGAGCGCCTCCTCGTCGGTCCGGCTGGGGGCATCGCAGAACGGGCAGTCCTCGGGCTGGCCGCCGGTCTCGATGTAGACCATCCGGTGCGGCGTCCACAGGCGCTGGAACGCGTCGGGGACCCCGGCGAAGCCGGCCGACGACTCGACGGACTCGCCGGAGAACTCCTCCGGCGAGTAGGGCGCGTCGGTCATACGAGGTCGTCCGCCGTGAGCACCTGGCGCCGGTCGGCGATGCTCCCGCGGATCAGCGCGACGGCCTCGTCGACGGGCACGCCGTTGCGCTGGCTGCCGTCGCGGAAGCGGAAGCTGACCGCGCCCGCTGCCCGGTCCTCCTCGCCGGCGATCAGCTGGAACGGGACCTTCGCCTTGGTGTGCGTGCGGATCTTCTTCTGCATGCGGTCGTCGCTCGCGTCCAGCTCCGCGCGGACGCGCTCGCCGCGCAGCCGGTCGATGACGCCTCCCAGGTAGTCCGCGTACTCGTCGGCCACGGGGATGCCGACGACCTGCACGGGCGCGAGCCACACGGGGTAGGCGCCCGCGTAGTGCTCGAGCAGCACGCCGAAGAAGCGCTCGATCGAGCCGAACAGCGCGCGGTGGATCATCACGGGACGCTGCCGCGATCCGTCGGGCGCGGTGTACTCGAGCCCGAACCGCTCGGGCAGGTTGAAGTCGAGCTGCACGGTCGACATCTGCCAGGTGCGGCCGATGGCGTCGCGCGCCTGCACGGAGATCTTCGGCCCGTAGAACGCCGCTCCCCCGGGATCGGGGACGAGCTCGAGCCCGGACTCCTCGGCGACCTTGGCCAGCGTTGCCGTCGCCTGCTCCCAGATCTCGTCTCCGCCGACGTACTTGTCCGGGTCCTTCGTGGACAGCTCGAGGTAGAAGTCGGTGAGCCCGTAGTCGCGCAGCAGCCCGAGGACGAACTCGAGCGTGCGGGTGAGCTCCTCCTTCATCCGCTCCTGCGTCGTGAAGATGTGCGCGTCGTCCTGCGTCATGCCCCGGACCCGGGTCAGCCCGTGCACGACGCCGGACTTCTCGTAGCGGTACACGGTGCCGAACTCGAACATCCGCATTGGGAGGTCGCGGTAGGACCGAGCCTGCGACCGGTAGATGAGGATGTGGAACGGGCAGTTCATGGGCTTCAGGTAGTAGTCCGCGCCCTGACGCGTCAAGTGCCCCTGCTCGTCGCGCAGCTCGTCGAGGTGCATCGCGGGGAACATGCCCTCCGCGTACCAGTCGAGGTGCCCGGACTCCTCGAAGAGGCTCGACTTGGTGATGTGGGGGGTGTTGACGAAGTCGTACCCCTCCTCCTCGTGTCGCCTGCGGGAGTAGTCCTCCATCGCGCGGCGGATGATGCCGCCCTTCGGGTGAAAGACCGGGAGGCCGGACCCGATCTCGTCCGGGAACGAGAAGAGGTCGAGCTCGGCGCCGAGGCGCCGGTGGTCCCGGCGCTGCGCCTCCTCGATGCGCGCCTGGTACGCCCGGAGCTCGTCCTTCGACGGCCAGGCGGTGCCGTAGATGCGCTGCAGCTGCGGGTTCTTCTCGGACCCGCGCCAGTAGGCCGCGGCAATCCGGGTCAGCGCCCAGCCGTTCTGGATCACCCGGGTGCTGGGGACGTGCGGTCCGCGGCAGAGGTCCTGCCAGACGACCTCGCCGCTCTTCGGGTCGACGTTCTCGTAGACCGTCAGCTCGGCGCCGCCGACCTCGACCGACTCGCCGTCCTCGGATCCCTCGCCGATGGATCCCTTGATGCCGATCAGCTCGAGCTTGTAGGGCTCGGCCGCGAAGAGCTCACGCGCCTCGTCCTCGGTGACCACGCGGCGGCGGAACCGCTGACCGGAGCGCTGGATGCGCTCCATCTCCTTCGTGAACGCCTTGAGGTCCTCGGGCGTGAAGGGCTCGCCGACCCCGAAGTCGTAGTAGAAGCCGTCGGTCACCGGCGGCCCGATCCCAAGCTTCGCGTCCGGGTTGATGGACTGCACCGCCTGCGCGAGCACGTGCGCGGTTGAGTGGCGGAGGATGCTGAGGCCGTCCGCGGAATCGATGGCGACCGGTTCGGGCGAGACGCCGTCCGGCACCTCGCGTGCGAGATCCCACAGCTGGCCGTCCACCCGCATGGCGACGACGCTCTTGTCGGGGAACAGGTCGAACCCGGTCCTCGTCCCTCCCCCGGCGCTGTCGGTCGATGCTTCGGCGGCGGGCGAGAGGGGTTCTGTCACGGCGGTCTTCCTGCAGGGACGGGGACTCCCCCACTGTAGCGCCGGGCCGCAGGGCGCCCCGCCTCGCACGGGAGGCGGACTACGCCGCGGTCAGGCGTGCTTGGTGCTCCAGTGGATCTGCTCGGCCAGCTCGTGGATCGCCTCGCTCGAGAGGATCTCGCGATCGTGCGTGGCGGAGGTCACCGCCTCCCGGAGCACGGACTCGATCTCGTCGATCGGCCGTCCCCAGTGCGTGGCGGACACGCTGCGGATCGCCTCTCCGACGGCCGTGTGCAGGTCGCTGTGCCCGTGCTCGTCGAGCTCACGGCTGGCGCGAGCGCTCAGGCCAATGCGTGGTATCTCCATGCGCCGAGGCTAGGTCGGCGGACTGGGAAGAAGGAAGGCCTTGAGTCGATCGCCCTCGGGATGGCCGGCAGGAACCGGGTCAGTGGACGCCGACGCCGACGCTGCGCCAGCCGTTGATGCGCTTGACCTGCCAGTGCATCGTGAAGAGGTCGACGAGGGCCCCGAGTCCGAAGACGCCGAAGGTGAGCAGCCAGACGGTGCCCTTCACGGGCTTGCCGAGGTAGAAGTGCGGGATGCCGAAGACTCCGACGAGTCCGAACAGCATCAGGGCGTAGGCACGAGCGGTGGACACCGGCGGGAGCCAGGTGTCGAACGGGTGCTCCTCCTGCTTGGGGTGGAGCTTGAGCGGCGCTGGCGCGTAGGGAAGGGCGAGCGTCTGGGGCATCGGGTCTCCTTTCGACGGCCCAGCCAGCCTACGAAGCCCCTGCCCCCCGGAACCGGCGCGGGGGTAGCCTGGACCGGTCCCCCAAACGGCGGACAGCGTCGAGGCGACTTCCGGAACACGCGCGGGCTTCTCTTAGAAGCGCCCCACGACCAGGGGTTTTTCCGACAGCCGGATCGGGCGCGCCGCTCGGCGCGCAACCTTCAACCAAAACCTGAAGCAAGTTGTCCACGACGGGACGAAATGCCCTATCCGGCCTGCTCGGAGAGGACCGAGCTCGCGCTACTGACGCACCTGCTGGGCCTGCGGAGCCGGCTCCGGGATCATCTGCAGCCCTCCGGTGCTGTTCGCCGAGACCATCAGCGCCTCGACCCACGCCCGGTTGATCACGGGAGCGCGACTGCCGTCGAACTTGAACTGCAGAGGGATCGCCGGGTGGATCCAGATCGTGCTGCGACCGGAGTCGCCCTCATGCGTCCACGAGAGGGTGAACTTCTCGTCGCGGCGCAGCTTGGCGATGACCGCGAGCTTGAGATGAGCGAGGAGACGATCCTCGACCTCGATGGACGAGTCGCGACCGTAGATCAGCTTTCCCATTGCAGATTCCTGGTGTTCTCGGGGAGGAGCGCCCGCGGCGCGACGTCCATGTTATAGCCCAGCCGCGCCGCACCCCGCCGCCGACACGGCCGCGCGGCGACGACGGCGGGAAAGAAGAAAAAGGCGGCAAACGATAATGGATGAAGAGACGCCCCCACAAGGGCGATAAACAGGACTCACAGCAAGTCCTATTCTGGGCATATCCACGCGGCCTAGCCGATATCGGGCGGCCGCAGAAAGGTGACCAGAAATGAGCCTCGGAACCGGAATCGCGCTGTTCGTGATCGGCGCGATTCTCGTATTCGCCACGGACATCCAGCTCGACTGGATCAGTCTCGATGTCGTCGGATACATCCTCATGATCGCGGGCATCGTCGGCGTACTGCTCGGCGTGATGCTGCTCATGCGGCGCCGCCAGTCGGTCTCGACGACCCGGTCGGCGGTGGACCCGGCGAGCGGCGAGCGGATCACGTCCCGCTCGACGGAGCGCGACCCGCTCGTCTGACCGCTTCCCCAGGCCGAAGCCCCGCACCATCTCCCCGGTGCGGGGCTTCCCCTTTTCTCTGACGCTTCACTTCTCGTGGTGGAAAGGGAGGCGACTCACAGCGCGATCCTCGTTCTCCTGCAACAGGGACAGACGAGGTAATAGACGGAGCCGAGCGCGTCCAGTTCCAGCGGGATCAGGCACCGCGGACATTCCGTCCAGACTGATAACTCGGCTTCGCGCTCTTCCTCGGGCACGCCAGCAAGTGTGGCGTGTCGCATCCGCTCTGCCTAGTGCCGGAGGTCTCTCATCCCTCGCACACGGACACGGCGCCCGCGGGTCCCGCCGTCGGGCGGACGGTGACGACGGCGCCTGGGTGAAGGTGATACAGCCCTCGCGCGACCGCGGCCACCTCGCGCGGATCCGGCACCGGGAACAGGCGGCAGTCCGGACGGAGATACGCCGGGGTCCGCTCCGGCGCCTGCGGCAGCAGCCTGCCCAGCGCTGACGTGATGGTCTCGGCGGCCGCAGCGAGGGTCCGCGGCGGGCTCTCCGACCATTCCCCGCCGGCGCGCGGGAACGACGAGGTGAGGCCGAGACCCGCGACGAGGATCGCGCCTCCCAGCCAGGCGGCGAGTTCGGGGGACGCCCGATGATCAGACGGCACACCCATGTCGACCTCCGCTTCGATGCAGGGTCAAGGTCCCCTCGGGCGCGAGGATGCGCCCAACCGGCCGAAGTCTCCACCCTCGCGATGGGCGCGTGCGGGACCTACGTCCCGTGGATTTGCGCGCGGTAAGGAGGAGATCAGGGCCGCCGCAGCCGGTGCCGGAGCGCGGGCAGGGTCAGCGACCGGGGTTCGCGCTCCGGACCGGTGCGGTTCGCGCGGGCGGCGCGGATCTGCTGCACCCAGGCCACGATTCCCGCGAGCCGACGCGCGATCCGCGGAACGGCCCAGATCGTGAGCGCGAGTCCTCCCGCGACCACGACCGAGGCGACGCAGAGCGCCCCTGCGAGCAGTGCCGTCATGACGAGGTGGAAGAGAGCATCCACCAGCGAGTCCTCCACAAGAGCCTCCCTCCAGGCCCTGCCCAGCCACCGTGGAGGAAGCGTCCCACTTCCCGGACGGTTCCGAATGGGACTTTCGGCCTCCGCCGTCCCGTGGTAGACGGCTCGTTCCACTTCGGATGGAAGCGGGGGACGAAAGTCACGGCCGGGCCAACGAGGAGCGGGCGCCCATCCGAGGACGGGCGCCCGCTGTTCTCGTCGAGGGTCAGCCGGCGGCGGGCATCGCCACGGTGATGCGGCCCTCGCCGCCCTCCGGGTAGTCCGCCGCGGTCACCCGGCCGCCGAGGTCCTCGGTCAGGTAGATCTCGAAGGCCTCCTGCTGCGTGATCGGCAGGACCGTGAAGTCGACGCCACCGAACGGGTAGCCGTCACCGCCGCGGAGCAGGAAGTCGATCGTCGCGACGGAGATGGTGTCGAACACACCCGTCGCCACACCGTCCTCGACCAGGACCGTTCCGTCGTCGAGGACGAGGTCGACGATGCGGGATCCGACTTCCTGCGTCGGGTCGTAGCTGACCCTGTAGCCCGCCGCCTGGCCGAACTGGCCCGCCGGCTGCAGCACGCCGTCCTCGACGCCGCCGCCCAGGCCGTGCTCCACCACCGCGATGAAGGTCTCCACCGGAACGGCGGGCGCAACGGCGACGAAGTTCACGAAGGGCAGCGCGGTGTACGTGTCCAGTGCGGTGATGGGTCCCGCCGGAAGCACCGACGCGTTGCGGATGCCGCCGCCGTTCTGCAGGGCGACGACAGGCGGCTCGATGCCCGCCTCCTCCGCCTCGCGCTGGCCGACCGCGAGCAGCGAGTCGGCGACCAGGTTCCCGAGGTTCGTCTCGATGCTGCGCACGTCGTTCCGGATGCCGTTGAGGGCGACCTCCGAGGTGGCGACGACCTCCTCGGCGAGTCCGGCGACGTACTCCTGCACGGGCTCCACCACCTGCTCGCGCACGGCGGCATCGGGCTCGACGGCGTCCGGGCCCTGAGCCGCGACCGGGATGGGGCGCGACAGGTCCTCGTGGATCTGGAGGAGCTCGCCCTCCTTGTCGAAGGTGACGACCAGCCGGCCGACGTAGGTGTACAGCGCAGCGGTCGTCACGATCGGCACGGTCTCCCCGTCGGCGTCCGTGGCGTCGATCGGGTAGCTGTCGTAGACGGTCGTGCCGTTGGGCACGAGGGGGTCGCCCGGGTCGGCCAGGAGCTCGTGACCGCCGCCGCCGACGATGATGTCGACGCCGCGGAGCTGCCCGGCGAGGAGCTCCTCGTTGTCGATGTCCTGGAGGTGGGAGACGAGGATGACCTTGTCGACGCCGGCCGCCGCGTAGGCCGCGGCCTGGGCGTTCGCGATGCCTGCGAGATCCGGGTCGACGGTCACGTCCCCGAGGCTGGTCAGCTGCGGAAGCTGGTCGGTCGTGAGACCGATGATGCCGATCTCCTCGCCCTTGATCCTCTCGACGTGCGACGTGACGATCGTGCCGTCCTCGACCTGCGCGAGGAGCGCGGGCTCCTCCGCGAAGCCGAGGTTGCCGGACACGAAGGTGGTCGACGTTCCGAGGTCCTCCAGGTACTGCCCGAGGAAGTCGGGTCCGAGGTCGAAGTCGTGGTTGCCGATGGCGGACACGTCGAACCCGGCCGCGGCGAACGCGGTCGCGTCGTAGATGGGAAGGCCCGACTCCTCGCTCGCGGCGAGCTGGGCACCGGGGAGGAAGTTGTCGCCGGCGGAGATGGTGATGACGCCGCGCTTGCCGGCCTGCCCGGGGCCGGGCTCGCCCTTGGTCGCGAGCTCCTGCTGCTGCTGGATCAGCTCGACGAATCGGTCGGCGCCGCCATAGGTGCCGCCGTCCGTCCCCGTGATCGGCAGCAGCGCCGACTCGAGGTCGTTCGCGTGCAGCACGGTCAGGGTGAAGTCGGGCTTCGGCGCCTTGTCGGGGTAGGCGGAGGCGGCGGCAGGCACCGAGCAGGCGACGAGGGTCGCCGTGGCGACTGTGACCGCGAGTGCTCCTCGGCGCAGGGGAATGGGGGACATGGATCTCCTTGAGTCTCTTCTCGAAGGCGACCTTCGCAACCGCAGGTGTCGCGCAGGTTACGGAACTCGGGCGACTCGCCGACAGAAGGCGAAGGTGGAACGATCAGTCTGCATCGTCCGCATAGGGTACGGAACCGTTGTCCATCGATTATCCGGAAGGACTCTCTCCGTGCCCTCCCCCTCTCTCGCCCCACGGCATCGCGGCGCCTGCGGCCTCGCCGGCCTGACAGCCGCGACGCTTGCGCTGGCCGGTCTGCCCGCATCCAGCGCCTCCGCCGCCGTGCCGGTGACCCCCTTCATCGCCGAGCTCCACTACGACAACAGCGGAGTCGACACCGGCGAGTTCGTCGAGGTGCAGCTCCCAGCGGGCACGTCCTCGGCGGGGCTGTCCGTGGTGCTCTACAACGGCAGCAACGGCGCCGTGTACGGCACCGCAGCGCTGCCGACGGTGACGGCGTCCGCCGACGCCCCGGCCGTCGCGGTCATCGACTACCCCGTCGACGGGATCCAGAACGGCTCGCCCGACGGGATCGCCCTCGTGTCCGCGGACGGGACGGTGCTCGAGTTCCTCTCCTACGAGGGGCGGTTCACCGCGGCGAACGGACCCGCGGCCGGGACCGCGAGCACCGACATCGGCGTCCGCGAGGGGGCCGAGGCTCCCGGTTCTTCGCTGTCACGCACCTACGACTCCGCGGCGGATGCCCTCGTCTGGAGCGGCCCCGCCGAGTCGACCAAGGGGCGCGTGAACACCGCCCTGGAGCCGGCTCCGGTCGCCGTCTGCGAGCTCGCGGTCACCCACGAGATCGGCGCCGTCCAGGGCGAGGGGGCGTCGACGCCCGTCGAGGGTCAGCAGGTCACGGTCCGCGGAACCGTCGTGGCCGATCTCCCCGGCTTCTCGGGATTCCACCTGCAGGACCCGGACGGTGACGGGAACGAGCACACCTCCGACGCGGTGTTCGTCTTCAGCACCGTCGACGTCGGCCTCGGCGACACGGTGGCGGTCACGGGCGCGGCACAGGAGCGCTTCGGGCAGACCCAGATCAGCGCCGGAGCGGAGTCGGAGATCTGCACCGACGGCGACGCCTCCAGCCTTCCCGGGCCTGCTCCGCTCGACCTGCCCGCCGACGACGCGGCCCGCGAGCGGCTCGAGGGCATGCTCGTCTCCCCCGTCGACACCCTGACCGTGAGCGAGGTCTTCGACCTCACGTCCTTCGGTGAGCTGACCCTGTCCGAGGGCGGGCTCCTCGTCCAGCCGACCGAGCTCGCCCGCCCGGGCGAGGAGGCGGAGGCGATCGCCGAGGCGAACGCGCTGCGCCGGATCGTGCTCGACGACGGACTGAGCGCGCGCGTCACCGTCGCCACCCGGCCCTACCTCTCCCCCACCACGCCCGTCCGCGTCGGCGACGAGCTGACGCTTCTCGAGCCCGTGGTGCTCGGCTACGGCTTCGACCAGTGGCGCCTCCAGCCCTCCGACGGCGCCGCCGCCGGCGTCTTCGCTCCTCAGAACACCCGCCCGGCCGCACCGGACGAGGTGGGCGGCGACGTCCAAGTCGGCGCCTTCAACGTGCTCAACTACTTCGTCACGCACAGCGGACCGGACGCGCGCGGAGCTCGGAGCGCCGCCGAGTTCGACCGGCAGGCCGCGAAGATCGTCACCGCGATCCAGGGGCTCGAGGCCGACGTCGTCACGCTGATGGAGATCGAGGACACGGACTCCACCGGCTTCACGCCGGGGAACGCCGACTCCGCCCTCGCCGACCTCGTGAACCGCCTGAACGCGACGGCGGGCGCGACGGTGTGGGACTACGTGCCCCTGCCCGACGAGCTGTACGCGGTCGACCGGGACGTGATCCGCAACGCGATCATCTACCGGAGCGATGTCGTCCTTCCCGTCGGGGAGCCGGCCGGCCTGGTCGACGAGACCGTCTGGTACAACGCGCGGGAGCCGATCGCGCAGTCCTTCACCAAGGACGGCGACCTGTTCACGGTCGTCGCGAACCACCTGAAGTCGAAGGGCTCCGCGGATGACGCCACCGGCGACAACGTGGACAGCGGCGACGGCCAGGGCGCCTGGAACGGCGACCGCGTGCGCCAGGCCCAGTCCCTCGCGGCGTTCACCGAGCAGCTGCGGGCGTCCACCGGCGACGAGGACGTGGTGCTGCTCGGCGACTTCAACGCCTACATGCAGGAGGATCCGATCGAGACGCTGCGCGAGGCGGGCTACGTCGACCTCGGCGAGACGCTGGACCCGGGCCGGTACAGCTACGTGTTCGACGACATGTCGGGCTCCCTCGACCATGCACTCGCGACGGAGGAGCTGGCTGCGAAGGTCACCGACCTCGTGCACTGGAACATCAACGCGGTCGAGTCCTTCGCGCACCAGTACACCGGTGACCCGGTCCTCTACGCCGCCGACCCCTACCGCTCCAGCGACCACGATCCCCTCCTGCTGGGCATCGACCTCGCGGAGCGCTGCAACGGGCTCGAGCCGACCCTCCGCGGCACCGACGGGGACGACGTCCTCATCGGCACCAGCGGGGTCGACGTTATCCTCGGCCTCGGCGGCGACGACACGCTCCGCGGCGGGAACGCCGAGGACGTCATCTGCGGCGGCGACGGGGACGACCTGATCGAGGGCGGGAACGGCGCGGACGTGCTCCTCGGCGGCTTCGGGGACGACCGGCTCCGCGGGGAGAACGGCGACGACCGCCTGGTCGGCGGGCCGGGCGACGACGATCTCGACGGCGGCCGCGGCGCGGGAAGCGAGGAGCAGGAGGGCCCCGACTCCTGACAGTCGGCGAGGGGGGCGGCGCCCGCCGCCGCCTCCCTCGCGCCCGTCCTTCCGCGATCGGCACGGCCCGAGCATGATGAGGACGATGGACACTGCACCGGAGGCCTCAGGCCCAAAGCCCGTCGTCGAGCTCACCGAGGACGAGTGCTGGGACTTCCTGCGCAGCCAGGAGCTCGGCCGGCTGGCGGTCAGCGTGGCGGGTGTGCCGGACATCTTCCCGGTGAACTTCGTCACCGACGCCCGGACCGTGCTGTTCCGCACGGCCCACGGCACCAAGCTCCTCGAGCTGGCCGTCAACCAGTACGTCGCCTTCGAGGCCGACCGCTGGAACATCGCGGAGGGGACGAGCGTCGTCATCCGCGGCAGAGCCTCCATCCTGGAGAGCGCGGAGGAGCTCGACGAGGCCGCCCGGCGCGAGCTCAGCCCCTGGGTCCCGGGGGCGAAGCCGGTCTTCGTCCGCATCCAGCCCGCGACCATCACGGGCAGGCGCCTCCGGCTGAGGACCGACCGGAGCAGCTGAGCCGCTTCCCGACATGCGAGGCGCCCTCGGCACGGCGTCGCACCCTGGTCTGTCGCCGCGCCGGACCGCACGAGTACTGTGCAGGCCGAGGGGACCCGACTGCAGAACGGAGCGCCGATGCCCGCCCGCTCTCTCCCGCCCGCCGCACCCGATGCCTCCGGGAATCGGCGCAGGCCCGCCTGATGGCGCTTGAGCAGGCGCGCGGCGCGCCCGGAGGGGCGGCGACCGCCTTCGCGACCCCACCGGAAGGGCTCACCAGCGCGGAGGTCGCCGAACGGGTCGCGCAGGGCCTCACGAACACCGTCAGCGATGTCACGAGCCGGAGCGTCTGGGACATCGTCCGCGCGAACGTCCTCACCCTGTTCAACGCGATCGTCGCGGGCAGCTTCGTCCTGCTGCTCGTCCTGGGGCAGTGGCGGGATGCGCTCTTCGGGCTGTCGGCCGTCGCGAACGCGGTCATCGGCGTCGTGCAGGAGTACCGCGCCAAGCGGTCCCTGGACCGCCTCGCGGTGGTCAACGCGCCCCGCACCCGAGTGCTGCGCGACCGCGAGGAGGTCGAGATCCCGATCGCGGACGTCGTGCTCGACGATGTGCTCGTCCTGCGCCCCGGCGACCAGCTTCCCGCGGACGGGACCGTCGTCGAGTCGGAGGGGCTCGAGGTCGACGAATCGGTGCTGACCGGCGAGGCGGACCCCGTCGCGAAGGAGCCGGGGGCGGGCGCGCTCTCCGGGTCGAGCGTCCTGGCGGGGACCGGGCTCGTGCGGGTCACGAAGGTCGGCGACGACTCGTTCGCGAGCGAGCTGACGGCGGAGGCGAAGCGCTTCTCCCTCGTCGCGTCGGAGATCCGGGCCGGGCTGGACCGCGTCCTGCGCTGGATCACCTGGATGCTCGCCCCGATCATGCTGATCGTGATCAACGGGCAGATGCAGGTCCTCGGCGGATGGGAGACCGCCATCCGGACCGGGACCTGGCGCACGGGGGCCGTGGGCGCCGTCGCCAGCACGATCGCGATGATCCCCCTCGGTCTCGTGCTGCTGACGAGCGTCGCGATGGCCGTCGGCGGCGTCCGCCTGGCCCGGCAGAAGGTGCTCGTGCGCGAGCTCGCCGCCGTCGAGGGCCTGGCCCGCGTGGACATGCTGTGCCTGGACAAGACGGGGACGATCACGGAGGGCGCGATCGCCTTCGACGCCACGCACCCCGTCGGCGCGACGCCTCCCGACGGCTGGCGGGACGCCCTCGCCTGGTTCGGGTCCGACCCGAACGCGAACGCGACGGCTCGGAGCCTCACGACCGAGTTCCCGGTCTCGCACGAGCTCACTCCGGTGGCCGCCGTCCGCTTCAACTCGACGAGGAAGTGGAGCGCCGCGCAGTTCGGCGACGGCAGTGCCGCGCCGGGCACCTGGGTGCTCGGCGCACCCGAGCTCGTCCTCCGTGACGCGTCGGACGACGCGCTGCGTGCCGCCGCCGACCTCGCCGCCGGGGGGCGCCGGACGCTGGTGCTCGCGGCGACGACGCGCGACCTGCGCGTCGACGCCCAGGACCAGGAGCTTCCGCCAGGACTGCGCGCGGTCGTGCTGCTCACGTTCACCGAAGTGGTCCGCCCGGACGCCCGCCAGACCCTCGACTACTTCCGGCAGCAGGACGTGCAGATCCGCATCCTCTCCGGCGACGACCCCCGGACCGTGGGCGCGGTTGCCCGTCAGGTCGGTCTCGACGCCGGGGACTGCTTCGACGCCCGCCGCCTTCCGGAGGATCAGGCCGAGCTGGGAGAGGTCCTCGAGAACCACGTCGTCTTCGGCAGGGTCACCCCCGAGCAGAAGCGGCACATCGTGCGGGCCCTGCAGTCCCGCGGCCACGTCGTCGCCATGACGGGCGACGGCGTGAACGACGTCCTCGCGCTCAAGGACGCGGACATGGGGATCGCGATGAACACCGCCACGGCCGCGACCAAGGCGGTGTCGCGACTCGTGCTCCTCGACGGGCGGTTCGACCGGCTCCCCAGTGTCGTCGCGGAGGGGAGGCGCGTGATCGCGAACATCGAGCGCGTGTCCATGCTGTTCCTCGCGAAGACGTCGTACGCGATCCTCATCTCGGTCGTCTTCGGGGCCCTGCTGTGGGGGTTCCCGTTCCTGCCCCGGCAGCTGTCGGTGACGGACGGCCTGACCATCGGGATCCCGGCGTTCTTCCTCGCGCTCATGGCCAATCCCCGCCGCTACCGCTCCGGATTCCTCCGACGGTCCCTGCTCTTCGCCGTGCCCGCGGGGGCGATCGTCACGACGGCGATCACCGCGGTGCACATCGCGGGCTCCGTCACCGGCGCCGACGACCCGGACGCCGTCCGAAGCGCGTCGGTCATCACGCTGACCGTCGCGGGCCTGTGGATCCTCGTCGTCATCTCCCGCCCGCTCGACGCGCGCCGGATCCTCGTCATCGCCGCGATGTTCGCGGGCGCGGTCCTGATGTTCGCCGTGCCGTTCGTCGCCGAGTTCCTCGTGCTGCCCGTGCCCCCTCCCGCGCTGCTGATCGCCGCCGGGTCCGTCGGGCTCGTCGCGGCGGCCGCGGTCGAGGTGCTCGACCGGGTCCACCGCCGGTGGGTCCGCGGGCCGCGCGCTAGCGGAGCGCCGACCCCTCCCGCGGGCCCGCCGGCACTCGGTCGACGCTGAACTCGTCCGGTCCCTGGTCGAGGCGGAACGGCGGGTACTCGTCGCGCAGCAGCGCCGCGTAGACCACGACCCTGTACAGCCAGCGGTTGATGCCCACGACGAGGTCGAACAGCCCGTTCGGATACCGGGCGGTGAAGAGCAGGACGAACCCGGCGACGAGGACGAGAGCGCCGAGAACCGACACCGTCCGGGCGGCGCCCGTGAGCGAGTCGAGCTCGCTGAAGCCCTGCCAGACGTTCGGCAGGAACATCAATCCGTTCGTGAGCGCGGCCAGCACGAGGTAGTGCGGGATCGCGAGCAGCCACCACTTGACCAGGACGAGGCCGTTCGAGAGCCGTTCGGGATAGTCGACCTGCAGATCGGCCGGGTAGTCGGTGCTCGCGAGGGTGAACGGCGGGTAGCGGTCGGTGCCGAGCGCGGCGTACGCGTAGAAGCCCACCCGCCAGCTCCAGCGCAGGACGCCCACGTTGAACTCGAAGAGGGACCGTGGATACCGGCCGGTGAAGAGGATCGCGACCCCCGCGACGATGGTCGTGACCAGGAACGCGACCCAGAGCAGCGCCAGCAGGAGGTAGTGCGGGATTGCGAGCAGCCACTTCACGAGCCAGAGCCAGCGGGACAGGGGCTCGCCCCGTCGACCGACGAGCCGCACCGGGATCGGCCGGAGCCCCTCCCCCGGCACGACGGCCGCCTGTACCGCGGCTCCCGGTCCCGAAAGCAGCGACCTGCCGACCCCGGTCGCCCCGAGGATCAGCAGCGGGATCCCGGCGAGCACCAGGAGGACCCCCGTACCGAGGACGGCGAGGGCGAGCGGGGCGAACAGGTCGCTGCGGAAGCCCGACTGGATCCGGGCGGACACACCGGGGCTCCCGTCCTCGTTCATCACCACGATCGCCCAGTCGCCGGGCTGGATGCTCCAGGTGATCTCCTGCTCGCCGGTGCCCGACGACGATTCCACCCAGAAGGTCTGACGCGTCGGGTCGGCGGGCTCCTCGGAGCCGGGGATGTCGCGGTACTCGGCTTCGAAGGGGTGGTATCCGATCTCGGTCACCTCGGTGCGATGCACACCCGCCAGGTAGCGGTCGACGTCCGCCTGGGCGGCGATGCCGATGAACAGAGCACGGTCGCCGGACGCCCGGAGCCGGACCTCGCCGATGTCGAACGGCAGGTCCGGTGTCCCCTCGTCGCCGACGAACTCCGCCGTGCGAGGCGTGGTCAGCGCGTAGGCGTCGGTGGCGAACAGGGTCGACGGCGCCGTGACGAAGCCCTCGTCGCCCTGTGCGGCCGCGAACGTGGCCGCAGCGACACCGCCGGCGACGATCGGAAGGCCGACCAGGGTCAGCAGTCCGCCGAGCACGAGCATCACGATCGCGCCGACTGGAGTTCCTCCTCGAACGCTCTCCCGCTCCGTCGTCTGGGTCATGACGTCTCCCCTTCCCGAAGCGTCCGATGCTCGCGGTGGGCGCGCCCGGGCGTCAGGGGCCAACGTCCCCCGGACGTGTGGGTGGCTGGGGTTACGGTTCCGGCATGGCGGAACCGGTCGGCGCGTGGTGGGCGAGGCGGCAGTTCTCCCGCGGCGTCGACGTGCCCTACGCGGTCGGCACGTACCGGGAGGCGTGGGCGCCGTTCCCCGTCCTGATCCGGCAGTACCACCCGGAGCTCAACGGCGGGATCGTGCTGAGCCAGATCCCGCCGGCCGCCGAGGTGCTGCTCCAGTGGCAGTGCGACGCCGGCCACATCTTCGTGGCGACCCCCGACGAGCAGCGGAACCGGCCCGGGCGGGAGCGGCGCCGCTCGGTGTGGTGCCCCGACTGCCTCGCGGCGGCGCGTCCCCGGTCGGTTCGCCCCGCACAGGCTCCGGCGGTCCCGCCCGAGCGGCGGCGCCTGGACCTGTGCCCGCGCACGCCCGACCTCCCCGTGGGCGAGCCGTTCCTCAGCGAGTGCGCGCCGAAGCCGGCGTCCGCGGTCGAGGCGCGGCTGCGCAGCGACCTCGCCGATCGGCTCGCCTTCACCCCCGGGCTGAACGCGGTCCGGGTGCGCCGGCCCTTCTTCGACCACCTGGAGGTGTGGCCGGACATCCTGCTTCCCGAGCTGCGTGTCGCGATCGAGTACGACAGCACGGGGCGGCACGGCCTCGAGCACGTGGGCCAGCGGGAGGACGCCGATAGGCGGAAGGACCGCGCCCTCCGGTCGGCCGGCTGGGAGGTCATGCGGATCCGCACCGGCCGCCTGGAGAAGCTCGGCCCGCACGACCTCCAGCTGTCCGGGATCACCCGCCGGACCTGCGACGCGATCCTCGACGAGCTCCGGGCGATCCGCGGTCCACTGCTCGTCGACGCCTACGCGCGCTGACCGCTACCCGCGCAGGGCGAGAGCCTCGCTGACCCATCGCGCGTGCAGCTCCCACGGGTCCTGGGCGCCGGCGCCCAGCACCTCGAGATGACGGAGGATCACAGGCGACAGCCGGAACCACTCCGAGGCCGGGGTGTAGCGGTCCTCCGCGAACTGCGCATGGCGTCGCTGCTCGATCGAACGGCCCCCTCGCTCGAAGGCGAGCAGCTCCTGGTGGCGGATGCGCGAGAGCCGCTGGCGCGGGTTGGCGGACGTCCCGATCTTCACGCGGTCCTCGTACCGGAGGTAATAGACGACGTCGACCCGCGGAGGCGGGAGCTCCTCGTCGACCGTGTCGCCCACCCGCCACTCGCAGATCGCGCAGAGCCAGCCCGACGGATAGCGCACGCCGAGCCGGGAGCCGCAGAGCCGGCACGGCGACGGCAGCAGGTCCGTCCGACCGTCGGTCTCCTCCACCCAGGCGGCCGCGATCGCGAGGTGCACGTCGCACAGACCGAGCGGGCCGTCGGCCGGGACCGTCCGCCCGCACGAGTCGGCGACGCAGGACCGCCCGGCTCGGCCGGCGGGTATCGCGGGCTCCGAGGAAGAGGGCATGGCGTTCGGGCTCCTTGGTCGAGGAGCGGGTCCGGCCTCCCGCCGTCCTGATCGTACGGGCTCCATCCGACACCGCCCAGCCGGCGGATCCCGAGCCGCGGCGCACGCCTCGCGAGCGTCGGCGAACGGGCCGGAGCGGGACCATCGGCCCTGGGACCCCCGCGACCGGCAGGTCTTCACTGGCCGCGTCCATCCGAAGGAGGAGGCATCCATGAACCACAGAGCCAGGACGGCCGCCACGACGGTCGCCCTCGCCGCCGCACTCGTCGCCGGAGGCGCCGCTCCTGCTCGAGCGCAGGACGTCGTCGTCGACTTCCCGGCGGGAGTCGCCTGCGAGTTCGCCGTCACCGTCGAGATCGAGGGCGGGAATGCTCGGACCCGCGACTTCTTCGACGAGGACGGGAACATCGTGAGGACGCTCGTCACCGGCCGGGGCGACGACCTGACCTTCATCAACGCCGAAACCGGCGAGTCCCTGGTCCTCGCATTCCGTGGGGCAGCGCAGCGGGTGACGTATCACCCCGACGGCACCCAGACCGTCGTGGCCTCCGGGCACGTCGTGCTGATCCTGTTCCCGACGGACGTCCCCGCCGGTCCGACGACGACGCTGTACGCGGGTCGCATCGAGTTCACGATCGACGCTGCCGGAGTCTTCACGCTGCAGCGGACCTCGGGGACGAGCACGGACCTCTGTGCGGCGCTCGCCTGAGCCGGACGAGCCCCCGCGGGCCGGCCAGGGACACCCGACGGTGCCGGTCAGGGCTGCGCGAGGATCGCCTCGATCTGCGCCTTCGCCTGGTCGAGCAGGGCCTGCGTGTCCCGGTTCCCCTCGAGCGCGCTCTGGATCACCGGGAGAAGGACGGTGTCGGCGATCTGCCGCCACCGCGGGATCGCCGGCGCCGCCCGGCTCGCCGGCGAGCTCAGGGTCGTGAGCAGAGCGGCATAGTGCTCGAACCCCTCCCGGTCCGCGTAGGCCTCGACCACCGAGATCCGCGCAGGCAGGCGGGGCGGGGCGCCGACGAGGAGACCGTCGTGCTCGAACGCGTGCCGCAGGAAGTCGATGCCGGTCCCCCGGTTGCGTGATCCCTCCGGCACCGCGAGGTACACGCTCCGCGGGACGCCCGCGACGCCTCCGGGACCGGCGATCATCGGTGCGACCCCCACCTTGCCGGTCACCGGCGAGTTCTGCGGCATGTCCGGATAGGCGGAGCCCGAGAAGCGCATCATGGCGAGGGAGCCCTGGAGGAACAGGATGCGCGCGCCGGCCGCGTCCAGGGTCGGGGCGAACGGCGGCGCGAACCGCCGGAGGCCCGCATAGAAGTCGAGGGCGGCCACATGTGCGGCGTCGTTCACCACGACGCCGTTCCCGTCGACCACCAGGGCCGCGGCACCGGCCTGGGACACCGCCGCGAGCCAGTCGGTCTCGACGCCCCCTTTGAGGTCCGTGCCGTAGAGGTCGAGCTGGCCGTCGCCGTCGATGTCCCGGGTGAAGAACTCGGCCACATCGCGGTACTGCTCCCAGTTCCCCGGAGGCGACAGGGGGTAGCCGTAGCGCTCCTCGAACGCGGCCTGCTCCGACCCGTCCTCGAAGAGGTCCGTGCGGTAGTAGAGGACGTCGGAGTCCACCGAGACGGGCATGCCGACGAAGTCCCCGTCCACCTCCGCCTCCTCGAGGGCGCCGGGAAGCAGGTCCTCGCGCACCTCGGGGGTGTAGAGCCGGTCCAGCGGCGTCAGGTGCTCCCCGAACTCGGCGAGCCAGCTCCCCTCGACGGCGACCACATCGAACGAGGTCGACTCGGCGGCCAGCTCCTCCCGGATGCGCTCGTGCAGCAGATCGTCGGCCATCGTCTCGAGCAGCAGGTGATCCGGCCCCCACTGGTTGAAGGACTCCGCGATGGGGCTGAGGTCGACGAGCGCCTGTGAGCTGAGCGTGCTCAGCTCACGCGCTTCCCCTGTGCCAGGGAGGACGCCGCAGGCGGTGAGACTCAGGGCTGCGACCGCGCCCGCGGCCGCAGTGCAGAGGGACCGGCGACGGCGCCGGACGCGGGACCGCAGCTGCCGGCTGCGAAGTGCCTCCACGTCGGCCCCACCTCTTGGCTTCCCGCCTGATTCGATTGTCTGGCGCGAAGCTAGACCGGGGCCGATTCGGTGTCAACAGGCGCGCGTCGGATGCGCGTCAGAGGTTCGGGCCGAGTTCCCTACGGTGGGCACGGGAGCGCAGGATCGTGGGAACTGGTCTCCTGACACCTGCGGCTAGGGCGCTACACGAAGCCGAGCGTCTTCCGCTCCGGTCGCCGGCCGATCGCCGCGGGCGTCCAGACGAGACCGTACTTCGCCACGGTGGGCGCACCCAGCGGTCCCACCTGCTGCAGCTCGGTGACGGGAATGCTCAGCGGCGAGAACGCCGAGCCCGCGCACTCGTACGTGACCGCGGGAACGGAGTGCCACGGGTTGCCGCAGATGCCTGCAGCGTCCCGGTGCTTGGACAAGCAGGAGGGGCAGACGTAGCGCTCCCACCAGTCCTGCAGGACCTGCGTCGTCATCTGGTTCAGATCGTTCATCGTGGCCTCGTCGCCTGCTCTCGGAAGCAGTGTGACGGCAGCCACCGACATCGGGCCGACGCCACGCGGACCGGTGGAAGGACCCGGACCGGAGGTGGCGGAAGAACAGGGATAACAGGCTGTCGGCAACGGCGAGCAGAACGACCGATCTGCGGCCTCCCAGTCCAAAGTCCTTGCCAAAGGGGCTGGTGAAGGGCCAGGTTGGGCTCGGGTCGCCACACTGACGTGGCGTGCCCAAGGAGGTCACCGTGCGCCCGACTCGGCTCGTCCACCGTCTGCTCGCCAGCGCTGCCGCTCTCGGCATCGCGGCGACCGGACTCGTCGCCGTGGGCGCATCCCCGGCGTCCGCCCAGTCCTGCCCTCCGCCGGCGACGGACTTCATTCGGACCGCGCCCGCGACCTCCCCCCGGACTGTCGCGCTCACCCTCGACGACGGGCCGGGTCCCTTCCTGCCGCAGATCCTGAAGATCCTGCGGCAGTACAACGTCCGCGCGACGTTCTTCGACGTGGGCCGCCAGGACGCCCGCTATCCCGGCATGACCCGCGCCATCGTGTCGGACGGGCACCTCCTCGCGAACCACTCGTGGGACCACGCCTACCCATCGGCGGTGCGGGGCGGCTGGACGGTGTCGTACCTCGTCGACCAGATCTACCGGACGTCCGCACAGCACATCGAGCTGACCGGACAGACCTCGTGCTACTTCCGGCCGCCCGGCGGCTACACGACCAACGTCCTGGCCGCGATGCCGCGAACGGGCACCTCAGCCGTGCTGTGGAGCGTCGACACCATGGACTACCAGCAGCCCGGCTACTACTCGCAGGCGGCGGTCGACGCGATCGTGTCCCGTGCCACCAACATCGGCGGTCAGGCGCACCCGGTCATCCTTCTCCACGACGCCCCGGCGTACCGGGGGAACACGGTCGCGGCGCTGCCGCGGATCATCGAGTGGTACCGCGCCAACGGGTACGTGTTCGTGGGAATGGACGGCGGCAGCGGCCTGCGCGGCTTCAACACGGATTTCAGCGGCGACCAGCTCGGCGACGTTCTCGCCACGCGCCCCGACGGCACCCTGTGGGCCTACCTCGGCAACGGTGCCGGCGGCTGGATGGGTCAGCCGCTCGTGGGCAGCGGATGGCAGATCGCCGACAGCATGTTCTTCGGCGTGAACTTCTCGGGCAACGGCCATCCGGCACTGCTCTACCGCAAGAGCGCCGACGGCTCCTTGTGGATGTACTCGACCAACGGCGCGGGCGGATGGGCCGGCAACCAGCAGATCGGCACCGGCTGGGACATCTTCTCGACCATCTTCTCGCCGGGCGACTTCACGAGCGACGGGGTCTCCGATGTCATGGCCCTCCGGCGGTCCGACGGCACCCTCTGGCTCTACGCGGGCGCCGGCAACGGGCGGTTCTTCGCCCCCCAGCAGGTCGGCGCCGGGTTCACCGGCTACCGGCACATCCTGGAAGCCGGCGACTTCGACGGCGACGGGTACCGGGATGTCTTCGGAGTGACCGCGGGCGGCGCGCTGGTGCTGTTCTCCGGCAACGGATTCGGGGGCTGGCGGTCGCAGCGGCAGGTCGGCGCCGGCTGGCAGAACTTCACCCAGGTCTTCTCCGCGGGCGACTTCTCGGGCGACGGCTACCCGGACGTCCTGGCGGCGCGTCCCGACGGCACGCTGTGGGAGTACGCCGGGAACGGCACCGGCGGCTGGGCCGGTCAGTACCTCATCGGCACCGGCTGGAACGCCCTCACCCTCGTCACCGGCGTCGGCTGAACGGCCGGGTTCCGTCGCATCCGGTCGCGATTCCGAGTGCTGAGAGTCGGCGTCAGCGCCCCCGGCGGCGGCGGGCGGTCCAGGCGAGGTACGTGCTCATGGTGGCGAGCATCCCCATCCCGGCCCCCATCAGCGGTCCCTGCCAGGAGTGCCACCGCGATGGGTTGGCGGCGATCAGCTGCCCGATCCCCCGGACCAGCGCGCTCGCGATCACGGCCACCACCAGCCGCTGCCCGACGCGCTCCATCCGGCCCACGAGGGGCTCCAGCTCCTCGGCTCGGAGGTGCACATCGAGCCCACCCGAGTCGAGGATCTCCCGGACCCGCCGCATCTGCTCGGGGAGGTCGGCCACGACGTCGATCAGCTCGGCCCGGGCTCCGGTCACCCGCCGCATCAGCGAGCGGACGGAGAGTCGCTGAGCCGCGAGCCGTCGTGCGTAGGGGCCCAGCACGGCGCCGAGCTGGAAGTCCGGGTCGAGCTGGACCCCGATTCCCTCGACGGTGGTGACCATCTTGACCAGGAGCGCGACCTGAGGGGGAAGGCGGAGGCGGTGCCGCCGGAGCACCGTGAGCACCTCGAGGGTCAGCCTCCCCACGGACACCTCGCCGATCGACCGCCCGCGGTACAGCTCGATGACGGGGACGAGGTCGGCCGCGAGCGCGGTCGGGTCGGGTGAGCGGGGAACGACCGCCAGCCGCAGGAGCGCGGTCGCGAGCCGTCGGGGATCCTGCCGGACGAGCGCGAGGAGCACGATCGCGAGGCGGTCGCGCAGCTCGTCGTCGAGCTCGCCCACCATCCCGAAGTCGATGAGCCCGATGCGCTGGTCCGCCTCGATGAAGAGGTTGCCGGGGTGCGGGTCGGCGTGGAAGAAGCCGTCCTCGAAGACCATCTCCGCCGCGAGCTCCGCGGCCCGCTCGGCGATGCGCCGGGGCTGCACCCCCGCCGCCCGCAGAGCGGCGACGTCGTTGACGCTGATGCCCCGGATCCGCTCCAGGGTGAGCACGCGCGCCGTGCTCGTCTCCCAGAACACCTTGGGGATGTGCAGGTCGGGCTCGTCCTCGAAGTTCCGGGCGAAGCGCTCGGCGTTCCGCCCTTCCCGCACGTAGTCGAGCTCCGCCCGGAGATTCTCGGCGAACTCCGCGACGATGCCCGGGAGGTCGTAGTCCGCCGCCATGCGCCAGGCGCGGTCCGCCCGCTTGGCGAGAGTCTGCATGATCTCGAGGTCCTGCTCGATCTGCTCGAGCACGCCGGGCCGACGCACCTTCACGACCACCTCCGTCCCGTCGTCGAGCCGGGCGGCGTGCGCCTGCCCGATCGACGCGCTGGCGAGGGGGGTGAGGTCGAAGAAAGCGAACACCTCCTCGGGAGGACGGCCGAGCTCGTCGGCCAGCAGCTCCCGCACGACGTCGCCGGGGACCTGGGGAGCGGAGTCCTGGAGCTTCGCCAGCTCCTCGATGTACTGGGGAGGAAGGAGCTCCGGGCGGGTCGAGAGGATCTGGCCCAGCTTGATGAACGTGGGCCCCAGCTCCTCGAGGGCGAGACGCAGGTGCTCGGGGTCGGTGTGCCGCCGCTGCCCGTCCTGGGATCCTGCTCGCAAGCCGAGGGCGGGGAAGCGGCGATCGAGGCCGGACACGGCGAGGAGGAAGCCGAGACTGTGGCGCGCGAGGATCTCCGCGATCTGGCGGTAACGGTCCCCGTGGCCTCTCACGCGCCGCTGCTTTCCCGCATGCCCTCATCATCCTGGGCGGATCAGCGGTGCGGCAACGACGGACGGCAGCCGAGGCACGGGCGCGCCGGTTCTGCGTGCTGCGGCCCCGCCTGCAGGACAGTGAACGAAGGCCCTTGACCCCCACGGTGGACGGGCGGTTGCCTACTGGTAGCCGACCGCCGGCGCTGAGACGAGGAGACGAACGATGGTACGCAACCTGACGAGGCTGAATCCCTTCGACGGCCTGATGGGGGTCGGGCGACAGTTCTTCGAGGACGGGATCATGGGCTCCGTCCGAGCGCTCAAGCTGCCGACCACCGACGTGTACACCGAGGAGGACAGGCGCCTCGTCGTGGAGGCGCACCTCGGGGACTTCGAGGAGCAGGACATCTCGGTGGACCTCGACAAGAACGTGCTCGTGATCCAGGCCGAGCGGCACGAGCGCGAGGAGGACAAGAAGAAGAAGTACATCGTCCGCGAGAGCAGCACGAGCTTCTACCGGAGGGTCGCTCTGCCCGAGCAGGCCGACGAGAGCGCCATCGAGGCGCGCTTCGAGAACGGCGTGCTCAAGGTGACCGTGCCGTTCCGCGAGATGCCGTCGCCGACGCGGATCCCGCTCGGCGGCACGGCCTCCGCAGGCGCCGGCGCGACCGCAGGGTCCGGCGCGGCTGCCGCGTCCGGGGCGGCCGCTGCGTCGGGCGGTACGGACAGCGCGGAGTCCTCGCCCGGCACCGGGACGGGCGCACCTCCGGTGCCCGACGCCCACGGGGGCGGCACCGGCGGGTGACCCGCAACGGCGCGTCGCCGGATCCGAGCACAAAGTCCTTGCCAAGTGCCGGTGGCAGGGCCAGATTGGGCACGGGTCGTCGCGCTGACGCGGCGGCAAGGAGGTCACCGTGGACCCACGTCGGCTCGTGCACCGCCTGCTCGTCGGCACCGCGACCCTGACCGTCGCGCTGACCGGCCTCACGGTGGTGAATCCCTCCCCGGCCGCGGCACAGGTGTGCCCGCCACCGGCGACCGGCTTCCTCTCGAGCGCCCCCGCGACCGCTCCCCGCACCGTTGCGCTCACCTTCGACGACGGGCCCGGTCCGTTCCTGCCGCAGATCCTGAAGATCCTGCGGCAGTACAACGTCCGGGCCACGTTCTTCGACACGGGCGCCCACGACGCGACCTATCCCGGCATGACCCGGCAGATCGCGTCGGACGGGCACGTTCTCGGCAACCACACGTGGGACCACAACTACCCGTCCCAGGTCCCGGGCGGTTGGACCGTTCCCTACCTCGTCGATCAGATCTACCGGACGGCGGCTCAGGACATCGCCCTGACCGGTCAGACGACGTGCTACTTCCGGCCTCCGGGCGGCTTCACGGACAACGTCCTGGCGACGATGCAGCACACCGGCACGTCGGCCGTGCTGTGGAGCATCGACACCCTCGACTGGCAGCAGCCCCCGTACTTCTCGCAGGCCGCCGTGGACGCGATCGTCAGCCGCGCCACGAACGTCGGCGGACAGGCCCACCCCATCGTGCTGATGCACGACGCGAAGGCCAGCCACGAGCCGGACTCCCAGGTCACCCGGTTCCGGGCGAACACCGTGGCGGCGCTGCCGCGGATCATCGAGTGGTACCGCGCCAACGGGTATGTCTTCGTCGGCATGGACGGCGGCAGCGGCCTGCGCGGCTTCAACACCGACTTCAACGGCGACCAGCTCGGCGACGTCCTGGCCACCCGCCCCGACGGCTCCCTCTGGGCCTACCTCGGCAACGGAGCCGGCGGCTGGCTGGGCCAGCCACTGGTCGGCAGCGGATGGCAGATCGCCGATGCCATGTACTTCGCCGTGAACTTCTCGGGCAACGGCCATCCGGCACTGCTGTACCGCAAGAGCTCCGACGGCTCCCTGTGGATGTACTCGACCAACGGCGCCGGCGGATGGGCGAGCAACCGGCAGGTCGGGACGGGATGGAACATCTTCTCCACGATCTTCTCGCCGGGCGACTTCACGAGCGATGGGATCTCGGACACCATCGGCCTCCGAGCCTCGGACGGCACGCTGTGGCTGTACCCGGGCGCCGGCAACGGCACCTGGGCCGCTCCCCAGCAGATCGGCGCCGGGTTCACCGGCTACCGGCACATCCTGGGCGCCGGGGACTTCGACGGCGACGGGTACCCCGATGTCCTCGGGGTGACCGCGAGCGGCGCGCTGATGCTCTTCTCCGGCAACGGCTTCGGGGGCTGGCGGTCGCAGCAGCAGGTGGGCGCCGGCTGGCAGAACTTCACCGATGTCCTCTCCGCCGGCGACTTCTCCGGCGACGGCTACCCCGACGTCCTGGCGGCACGCCCGGACGGGACGCTCTGGGAGTACGCGGGCAACGGAACGGGCGGATGGGCCGGCCAGTTCCAGATCGGGGGCGGGTGGAACGCCCTCACCCTTCTCGCCGGGGTGGGGTGACGCGACGGCGGAGCAGGCACCTTCGCCGTGTGGCCGGACGGACTTCGGTTGCCTGTGCAATGAGGGGCCTTCGTCGGGCAACGCTGAGGCCCCCGGCTGGGGCCAGGAAATCGACCGCTGTGGAAGGGAAGCCGACTCGCGGAAGCTCGTACATCGCCGGGCGGAGCCTGGGTAGCGCCACCCGATCGTCGCCCCCGTCGCACTCTGACTGACAGATTTGGTGTGACTGATCGCGGTCCAGCCCGGCCAGCCCGCAGCGACGCGGTCCGCCCGCAATGCCGTGATCAGTCACAGCGTTAGGTCGGAGGCGCAGTCATGGAAGCACAATCCACCTCGCAGACCAGGTTCAGAATCAGGAGCACGCTGAGCTGGTCGATCCACCTGAAACGACTCTGAGGCTGCTGTCACAGCCATGGTCGTTCTCCTGACTGCCGACGCGTATGGGGATGCAAATCGACCTCGATGGTTCCGCCCCCGCGCGGGGGAAGCGATTCGGTCGCCCTGGGAAACGAGCGGGCGCGGCAGCACTCCGTCCCGACCACGCCCTCCGAGAAGTTAGGAGGCACCGTCGCCATGGACGACCTCTCGGAACCAGCGCTCCGACCGCACTCTGATGAGTTCGGGGTCCTTCGGCACCCATCGCCGCAGCTCGTCGTCCTCCATCGCGATCGTTAGGGCTCGTCTCAAATCGCCGTCCGAAGCAGAGTTGGGCGTCTGCACCCAATAGCACAGCAAGTAGTAGCCCTAACCCGGGGGGAGAAGGGGCTTCTGAACTGTTACTCCGTCCCTCCCCAAATCTGGGGGCGCGCCTGAAACTTCTCGGGCGACGGCTACCCCGAAGTCCTGGCCGCAAGCCCGGACGGGACGCTCTGGGAGTACGCGGGCAACGGAACGGGCGGCTGGGCCGGCCATTCTCAGATCGGGGCCGGGTGGAACGCCCTCACCCTTCTCGCCGGCGTGGGGGGAGGGCGACGGCTCGGGATCCGCGTAGAAGTGCATCTCGGCCGCAGGTTCGATTCGTCCTTGAGAGTCGGGCCGGTTAGCAACGCCCGCGGCCAAGGCACTTGCAGTCTCTACTCCTTGCGAAGGCGTTGCTCGAATTCCTCAATGGGAGGGGGCGGGCACACGGAGTCGGGGAAGTTCAAAGGGCGTTCTACCAATGTGTCGCGCCGATAGCACACTGCCTCAACATCCGGCAGCTCTTTCCCGACAGCGCGGACCGACGAGTCGATGAAGCTGCTCCCCCACAAGCGGCCTCCGTCGATCATCACGACCACCTCGTCGAATTCCGCTCCGACCACCGTCGTATCTCGCAACGTGATCACTTCGTAGTCGCTTCCAAGCTCTGGTGTTCCGAGGAACCTCGTCCCGATCATGGAACTTCCGAGAAAGTCCGCTCGCCCGAAACTGCTTCGACCAAAGAAGGCGTCGTCGAGCGTGGCTTGCGCTAATAGGGCGCCTCGCAGATCGGTGCCACCGAAGGACGCCCCTGTAAGGTCAGCACCGATGAAATTGGCGCCGACAAGGACGGCGGAGTCGAACCGGGCATGCCGCAGGTCGCTCCCATAGAAGTCCGCGTCAGTCAGGTCAGCCCTGCTGAAGTCCGCGCCCCGTAGTTGCAGCCCGCTCAACTCCTGTCCGCGCAGATCCAGCCCGGCGAAGGGCCGCGGTCGATCGGAATCGGCAGTTGCATGCTCCCGCACAAACTGCAGATTCGCGATCCGGAGTTCCCGTTCCGATCTTTGGTCGTCCAACACTTTCTGCATCAGGGTGGTCGGGACCGAGATCGCCGCCCCCACCAGCAGCGCCACGAGAAGGTCACGGAACCACCATGGAGGGTCACGCCAGAATTTGGACTGCCCCTCTCCAACGATTGGCGTTGCGAGAGGGTCCACACCCCCGTTCGAAAGGACACCGCGGCGTCTCGCGGCCGACATGGCGGGATGCTAGCCCCGTCACCGAAGCAGGTCTACCACCGTCGTCCCGAACAGACCTGTTCTCGATATGGAGAACTTCGCCGACGTTGGTCGGGATCGGAGTCCCGGCTGCCGGCGACAGGGTAGGGACGTGAGCCTCGAACGGCGGGCAGACGCGACGGGTCATAACGCACGGAGCACATCGGATTCCGGGCGCCCGGGGACAGGGGCCCCCGCCGCGGCCGGCTGTGGAAGTCCATGCACCCGCCATGCAGTTCTGCGGCTGCAGACGTGCCCAGGCCTGCCTGCCGGCCCTCGGCCCCTGGACTGCCCGGCTATGGAAGCAATAGCGTGCGCGGATGAGCTCGACTGCAGCCTCCTCGTCGAGTCGTGCCCCCGAGCAGGACGCATGAGCACCGCGGAGGCGAGCGCCAATCAGCGGATCCGCACGCCGGATCAACGGCTCCGGGTGTTCGTCAGCTCGACCCTCCAGGAGCTGGCACCCGAGCGCAAGGCCGCGAGACGCGCGATCGAGCGCCTCTCCGCTGCGCCGGTGATGTTCGAGCTCGGGGCCCGCCCCCATCCGCCACGCTCGCTGTACCGGGCCTACCTGGAGCAGAGCGACATCTTCGTGGGCATCTATTGGGAGAAGTACGGCTGGGTCGCGCCAGGCGAGAGCGTCTCCGGATTAGAGGACGAGTACAACCTCGCACCGACGACGATGCCGAAGCTCATCTACGTCAAGGCGTCCGACGCCGGACGCGATCCCGCCCTCGTCACGCTCCTCGGCCGCATCCGCGCCGACGACACCGCGTCGTACAAGCCCTTCACCGACGCCAGAGAACTGGGCCGTCTGCTCGTGAGCGATCTCGCCGTGCTCCTGGCGGAACGCTTCGACGACAGCCGCGCTCCCCGCGCCGATCCTCCCGGGGAGGCGGAGGCGATCAGGGCCGGGGCGGGCGGCCTCGGCACGCGACGGGACTCCCTCCCCGCACCCCTGTCTCGGCTGCTCGGGCGGGAGCAGGACATCGCACGCGTCACGGAGCTGCTCTCGTCCCCCGATGTTCGGCTCGTCACCCTCACGGGGCCCGGAGGTGTCGGCAAGACCCGGCTGGCGATCGAAGCGGCACGAACCGTAGGCCGTACGCGGGACGAGGACGTCGTCTTCGTCCCGCTGGCCGCCGTCGAGGATCCAGCGCTGGTCGTGCCGGCCATCGGGAGGGCGCTCGGGATCGTGGACACCGGCGACGCCCCCCTCGAGCAGCGGCTCACGCTCGCGTTCCGAGGACGACCGGTGCTCCTCGTCCTCGACAACTTCGAGCAGGTCCTCCCGGCCGCTCCCCTCGTCTCCAACCTGCTGGAGAGCGTCGCCTGGCTCAAGGTGATCGTCACAAGCCGCGTCCTCCTGAGAGTCGACGGGGAGCACGGCTACAGCGTGCCGCCACTCGAGCTCCCGGTCGCGACCGGCGCTTCTCAGAACGCCGAGCGGCGGCTCGCCCCGTCGGTCGAGCTGTTCTTCGAGCGGGCCCGATCGGTGAAGCCGGACCTGGACGCCTCCGAGGAGAACGTCCGAGCTGCCGAGTCCATCGTCGCGACATTGGAGGGACTGCCTCTCGCGATCGAGCTCGCCGCATCGCGGACCCGGCTCCTCACGCCGCCGACCCTGCTCGAGCGGCTGGATCGGCAGCTGCCGGTGCTCGTGGGCGGGAGACGGGACGCACCGGCGCGCCAGCAGACGGTCCGCGACACCATCGAGTGGAGCACGCGGCTGCTGAGTCCCCCGCAGCAGGAGCTGCTGTGGCGATTGGGCGTCTTCGCCGGACGGTTCTCGCTGGAGGCGGTCGAGGCCGTCGCAGAGCAGGAGCCGTTCGAGGTCCTCGAGCTCCTCGAAGGGCTCGTCGATGCGAGCCTCGTGCGCCAGCACGAGCGCGAGGGCCGCACCTACTTCCAGCTGCTCGCCACGGTCCGGGAGTACGCGCTCGACCGACTGCAGGAGCACGGGGACCTTCTCCACGTCCGCGCCCGCCACGCCGAGTTCTACCAGCGATGGGGTACCACGACGAGCATGAGCCTTCGGGACGTGCGCCAGAAGACGGCCCGGGCCCGACTCACGGCCGAGCTCGACAACCTCCGCCTCGCGGAGCGATACCTGCTCGACGCGCACAGGTGGAACGAGGCGGCGGAGCTGATCTGGGCACCCTGGCTGCTCTGGGTCCTGACGGGAACGACCGGGGAGGCCCTCGGCTGGTCCGCCGAGCTGCTCGCGGCGGGCGACGAACTGCCCCCGTTCGCCAGGGCGGTCGCCCTCGCCTATCCGAACTTCCGCCTCTTCTGGGAGGAGGCGACGCCGGCGATCATCGACAGCCTCCATCGAAGCGCGCAGCTCTTCGACGAACTGGGCAGAAGCTTCGACATGGCATGGGTCTCCGTGCACCTCACCTTCGCCTGCAGCCTTCTGGTCCCACCAGACGAGGATGGGGCATGGGCGGCTCTCGCCTGCGCTGATGCGGGATTCTCGGCGTCCGGAAGCCCGTGGGGCGACTGTCAGCGCCTGTCCGCCGAGGGCCTGGTCCTGATGGTGAAGCAGGACATCCCTTCGGCTGTCGAGCGATTCGAGGCTTCGCTGGCTGTAGCCCAAGAGCTCGAGGACGCCATCTCGGAGACGCTGGCCTACGTCTTCCTCGGCTGGTGCAGCGTTCAGACGGGCGATGTCGAAGCGGCCGAGAGGCTTTTCGACCGGGTGTTGAGCATCTCCCTCCGCATCGATGATCAGGTCGGCATCGTCTGGGGGCTGGAGGGGGCGTTCGCAGCGACGACCCTTCGCGACGAGGGCGAACGCTGCGGCCTGCTGCTCGGCGCGGCTGAAGCAGCGCGAGAGCGGATCGGGATGGCACCTTCTGTCGAGGACCCCAACCACCGCGCCATGGCGGAGCGCTTTCTCGCCGGAGCCCAGGCCGAGGACTTCGAGAATGCGCGTCGGCGTGGATACCGACTACCGGTCGACGAGGCGATCGCTGTAGCACTGGACGTGCTGAGGTCCTCGAACGGCCGCTGAACCAGCCAGCCGGCGCGCTCGCGGCGCTGGCGATCGCGGTGGCCGTCGCGCCGCTGAGGCGGCAGAGGAAGAAAGCCCCTGATCTCTCAGGGGCTTTCGGTGGTGGGCGATACTGGGTTCGAACCAGTGACCTCTTCCGTGTCAGGGAAGCGCGCTACCGCTGCGCCAATCGCCCAGGTCTTGCGGATCAGGCTCCGCGGCCGAGGTGGAGACGGGATTCGAACCCGCGTATACGGCTTTGCAGGCCGCTGCCTCGCCTCTCGGCCACTCCACCGTACGTGGATCTCGAAAGAAGTCCCACTCGAGCGGATGACGAGATTCGAACTCGCGACCCTCACCTTGGCAAGGTGATGCGCTACCACTGCGCCACATCCGCATTTCGCGTCCGCCTCAACGGCCGCCTGACGACTCTAACCGATGCCGCCGCCGCTCGCCAAACCGCCGCGCGCTGTGCGACGACGCCCCGAGCGGTGGGCCGACGGGATGGCTCGGCCACCCCTCGGGGTATGGCAAGATTGTCGGGCACGGGCGATTGGCGCAGTTGGTAGCGCGCTTCCTTCACACGGAAGAGGTCATCAGTTCGAGTCTGGTATCGCCCACCACGACGTCCGTCCGCCTGCGAACTCAGCGCATGCTCGCCACCTTGTTGTCCATCACGGCGAGCGGCAGATAGTCCTCGGCGCCGAACTTCTTGTCCTGGCCCCTGTTGGTGGTCTGCTTGTAGGCGACGCAGACCAGCTGGTCGTCGTTGAGGTCGTCGTTCTCGCTGATCGCGTCGATGAGGAACCCGATCGGGTCCGGCCCGGGGATCGCCCGGAGGTCCACCATGTGGGCCGCCTCCTCCACCGTCACCAGCTCCATGCTCGCGGGGCAGGTCCCCGAACGCACGGCCGCCGTGGTCGGCGAGGCTGCCGCGAGTGAGGACCCGACGATGACGGCCGCACCTGCCGCCAGGACCGACTTCCGAAGCATGATCCTGCTCCCTTCTCCATCGAAGAGGCGCCGTGAGCGCCACCGCGGAGGTTACGCCGGCGTTCCGGGGACCACCAGGGGCGGAAAGCCGTGCTCGACACGACCGGAGCGGCATCTGGGCCGGCGGTCCCGCCGGCGTGCAGTATCCGCGATGCGCACGGGAGGTCCACGTGGGACCTTGGTCCCATCCGTACCGGACGTCCCTCCCGAATGCTTGCTGTAGGGGTACGACCTCGCAGGGGTGCGAGCTCGACGGGGGCGGCCCTGGTCCGCGCTTCCCTTCCCCCGACAGGACGGCGATGTCCCAGCCCGATTCCCTCCTCCGCCCGACCATCGCCCGCGGTTCCCTCACCGCGGTCCAGCTGTCCGACCGGGAGTGGCGCATCAGTGACGATCGCCTCCCGGCGGACGACGGCCGCTCCGTCATCGGCTTCGTCGCCCGGACCCCCGGCGGGTTCGAGGTGGTGGAGCTCGGCGACCCGGTGAGCTACTGGATGGCGCCGAGCCTCGAGGCGGCGTTCGACAAGCTCGCCGAGAGCGCCTCCCGGCAGCCCGGCCGGGTCACCTACCTGTCCTCCTACCGGCGCCGCAGGGCCGGCGTCCCGCACGCCGTCTAGGGCGCTACGCCCCGGGCGACTCCGGCCCGATCGCCTCGGTATCCGGCACGTTCTGCGGTTCGTCCCACACCTTGACGATCGCCCAGGCGACCGCGGCGATCGGCACCGACAGGATCGCGCCGATGATGCCGCCGAGGATGGTGCCCGCGGTCAGGGCGAGCAGGATCACGAGCGGGTGGAGCTTCAGCGACTGCCCCATGACGAGCGGCTGGAGCAGGTCGCCCTCCAGCTGGTTCACGGCGATCACGACCCCGACCACGATGAGGGCGACGACCGGGCCGTTCGCGATGAGGGCCACGAGCGCGGCGAGGATGCCGGCCACCGTGGCGCCGACGATCGGGATGAACGCGCCGAGGAACACGATGACCGTGAGCGGCAGCGCGAGGGGCACCTGCATGATGAACAGGGCGGCGCCGATCGCCACCGCGTCCACCAGCGCCACGATGGCCGTGCCCCGGACGTAGCCGCCGAGCACCCGCAGGCCCGTCTGCCCGATCCGCTCTCCGCGCGCCTCCCGCACGGGGTTGAGCGGGCGGAGGAAGAACCGCCAGATCTTCTCGCCGTCCTTCAGGAAGAAGAACAGCACGACGATGAGCAGGAACATCCCGGCGACGACCTCGGTGACCACCGAGACGCCGCCGAGCGCCCGTGAGCCGAACTCGGCGCTGGTGACGTAGTCGACCAGCTGCTCGCGGAAGTTCCCGAGCTGCTCCGCGTCGATCGGGACGTTCAAGTCGGCGAGCAGCTGCTGCAGCTCGGCGAAGCCCTCGGAGGCGGAGGTCACGAGAGTCCTCCACTGACGCTGCACCGCGTACCCGACGAGCGTCAGCAGCAGCGCGAGCAGGAACAGGGTGCCGAGCAGCGTGATCCACGCCGCGAGCGTCCTCGGCACGCCATGCCGCACGAGCCAGCCGACGACGGGGGCGAAGGCGGCACCCAGGATGATCGCGAGAAGGACCGGGATGACCACGACCTTGAGCTGGAGCAGACCCCAGATCACGGCGACGGTGAGGATCAGCACGAGCAGGATCTGGCCGCTCCGCAGAGCGACCCGCCCCAGCCGGTCGGTCAGCATGGGAAGGAGTCGGCTCGGGTCAGGGTTCCGCTGGATGCCCATGAGGGGGACCCTATTCGGAGGCCCCCTCCCCCGCTCTACGCCTTGACCTGGACACGCATCCATGCGGTCGCCGTGCATCGGCACGCCGGTGCAGCACGGCCGGATGGTTGCAAGGCGGGGGCCGGGCCGGAGCGTCAGTCCGGGGTGCCGGGCCGAACCGCTGCGGTGTCCGCGACCTCGACGCGGGTGAAGCCGTCCTCGGTCTCCGTGACCTCGACCCGAGGCGCGGCGGAGGTCTCGGCGTCCGAGCCCTCGCGGCTCGGCTTGTCCCCCGGCGCGCTCGTCAGCTGATCGCGGCGCTTCCGCTCGAAGTCCTCGTCCGTCACCTGGCACCTCCTGTCGTCAGGCTAGCGCCGTCGCCTCCGCTCTCGGGCAGACAGCGAAGGGGCGCCGCCTTCCGGCGACGCCCCTCCTGATTGGACCTGTCAGATGCGGACCGAGGCCGGCTCGCGCTCGTCGAGGAGGTAGGCCTCCTCGCCGTGCACGACCGTGTCGATGCCGGCCAGCTCGTCCTCGTTCTTGACCCGGAAGCCCATCGTCTTCTCGATCGCGAAGCCGATCAGGAAGGCCAGGACGAAGGAGTAGATGAGGACCGAGAAGGCACCGACCGCCTGGGCGGCGAGCTGCGCGAACGAGCCGGAGTAGATGAGGCCGGTGTTGTTCGCGAAGAAGCCCAGGTAGAGGGTTCCGATGATGCCGCCGACGAGGTGGATGCCCACGACGTCGAGGCTGTCGTCGAAGCCGAGGCGCCACTTGAGGTCGATCGCGAGGGCGCAGACGACACCGGCGACGACACCGAGGATGATCGCCCAGAACGGCGTCAGCGAGGCGCAGGCCGGGGTGATCGCGACGAGACCCGCCACCGCGCCGGACGCGGCGCCGACCGAGGTGGCCTTGCCGTCCTTGATCTTCTCGACGACGAGCCAGCCGAGCAGGGCGGCGGCGGGAGCGGCGAGCGTGTTGATCCAGGCGAGCGCGGCGATGCCGTCGGCGGCGACCTCGGAGCCGGCGTTGAAGCCGAACCAGCCGAACCACAGGAGGCCGGCACCGAGGAGGACGAACGGCACGTTGTGCGGGCGGTTGATGCCCTTGGCGAAGCCGACGCGCTTGCCGAGGACGAGGGCGAGGGCGAGGGCCGCGGCGCCGGCGTTGATGTGGACCGCGGTTCCACCGGCGAAGTCGATGACGCCGACGCCGAAGACCTGCTGCAGGCCGTAGACGATCCAGCCGCCGTCGACCAGGCCCTCCTCACCGAGGGTGAAGTTGAACACCCAGTTGGCGACGGGGAAGTAGACGACGGTCGCCCAGATGCCGGCGAAGATCATCCAGGCGCCGAAGCGGGCCCGGTCGGCGATGGCGCCGGAGATCAGGGCCACCGTGAGGATCGCGAAGGTCGCCTGGAAGCCGGCGAAGGCGAGGACCGGGAAGTTGCCCGCCGGCTCGCTGGCGTCCGCGAGCAGCCCGTTCAGGCCGAGGTTCGCCCAGTCGATGCCGAACGAGCCGTCGATGCCGAAGAAGCTGTCGGTGCCGGCGTTGCTGAAGGCGATCGCATAGCCGTAGAGGACCCAGAGCACTCCGATCAGGCCGATCGCGCCGAAGCTCATCATCATCATGCTGACGACGCTCTTGGCCTTGACCAGGCCGCCGTAGAAGAACGCCAGCCCAGGGGTCATCAGCAGCACGAGTGCCGCCGCAATGAGTACGAAGGCGGTGTTGCCCTGATCCATCTGCTACCTCTCTTGTTTCTGCGAAGGTCTGCCCGCTGGCGCGCCGACTCGGGTGGCGCGCAGGGGACCTGCCTCGGGTACGGCCTCATTGTTGTGGCTCGAGGTTTCACCGGATGGAGAGGCGTGTTTCGCGACCGTTACACGAGAGCCGCTTCTGTAAACAGTGGGTTTCGGAGAGCTGGGGCTCTACTCCGAACCTTCCGTCAGGGCGATCAGACGGGACATCGCCCTCAGGTACTTCTTGCGGTAGCCGCCGGCGAGCATGTCCTCGCCGAACACCTGGTCGAGGGGCGTCCCGCTCGCCACGATGCGCACCTGGGCGTCGTAGAGCCGGTCGACGAGCGCGACGAAGCGGAGGGCGTCGGTCTGGCCGGACAGCGGCGCGACCTCCTCGAAGCCCGCGACGGAGAGACCCTCGACGAGCTTGATGTAGCGGGACGGGTGCACCTGCGCGAGGTGCGCGATGACGTCCGGGAAGCGGTCCAGCGTCCATTCGCCGCCGTCGGCGAGGGCGGCGGCACGCGCGGCGACCTCGCCGGCCGGCACCGTGACGGCGGTGCCCTCGACGTGCCGGCGCCGGTAGTCGAGTCCGTCGATGCGCGTCACGTCGAAGTTCGCCGCCATCGAGTGGATCTCGCGCAGGAAGTCGGACGCCGCGAACCGGCCCTCGCCCAGGGCGTTGGGCGGCGTGTTCGAGGTGGCGGCGATCCGGGTGCCGGAGGCCACGAGCTCGCCCAGGAGTCGCGTCATCACCATGGTGTCGCCCGGGTCGTCGAGCTCGAACTCGTCGATCGCGACGAGGCTCGACCCGCTCAGCAGGTGCACCGTGTCCCGGTAGCCGATCGCCCCCACGAGCGCCGTGTACTCGATGAACGTGCCGAAGTAGCGGGGCGAGGGCGCGAGGTGCCAGAGCGCGGCGAGGAGGTGCGTCTTGCCGACGCCGAAGCCTCCGTCGAGGTAGACACCGGGCTTGCCGGGCTGCACCTTCTTCTGCCGCCGGAACCATCCACCGCCGGTGCGCGGCGACCACGCGGCCGCGAAGCGGCGCATCGTGTCGAGCGCCTGGGCCTGCGACGGATAGTCGGGGTCCGGCCGGTAGTTCTCGAGCGTGGCGTGCTCGAACTGGCGCGGCGGGACCAGGTACGCGGCCATCTCCGAGCCCGAGAGCCGCGGGGAGCGGGTGACCAGGCTTCCGGGATTCACGGCAACGGTCACGGGCCCACCCTGCGTCGAAGCGATGTGTCGAACTCTTACCCGCCGTGCTCCGGGACGGAGCTGCTGGCGTAGATTCGAGTGTGCTCGCGCGCACAGCGCGACCGGAACCAGCTTAGACCGCGGCTGCGCGCCGACCAGCGCCCCGCACCGGAGAGGACCCCATGCCCGTCGCCGCAGATCCGGCCCCGCAGTTCCGCGACTACGCGCATCCCGAGCGTCTGGTCAGCACCGACTGGCTGGCGGAGAACCTCGGCACCCCGGGCCTCGTGGTGGTCGAGTCCGACGAGGACGTGCTGCTCTACGAGACGGGCCACATCCCCGGCGCGGTCAAGATCGACTGGCACACCGAGCTCAACGACCCGGTGAATCGCGACTACGTCGACGGGAACGGGTTCGCGGCTCTCGCCTCGTCCAAGGGCATCGCCCGCGACAGCACCGTCGTGATCTACGGCGACAAGAGCAACTGGTGGGCCGCCTACGCGCTGTGGGTGTTCACGCTGTTCGGCCACGAGGACGTGCGACTGCTCGACGGCGGGCGCGCCAAGTGGGAGGCCGAGGGCCGGCCGTTCACCACCGACGCACCCTCCCCCGCCCCCACCGACTACCCGGTCGTCGAGCGCGACGACCGCAGGGTCCGTGCGTTCCGGGACGACGTGCTGGCATCGCTCGGACAGGTCCCCCTGATCGACGTCCGCAGCCCCGAGGAGTACTCGGGCCTGCGGACCACCGCGCCCGCCTATCCGGAGGAGAGCGCCCTCCGCGCCGGCCACATCCCGACCGCGAAGAACGTGCCCTGGGTGCGCGCCGCGGCCGACGACGGCACGTTCAAGCCGAAGCAGGACCTCGAGTCCATCTACCGGGGCGAGGTCGGCCTGTCCGAGGGCGACGACATCATCGCCTACTGCCGCATCGGCGAGCGGTCGAGCCACACGTGGTTCGTGCTGCATCACCTGCTCGGCTTCGACAAGGTCCGCAACTACGACGGCTCGTGGACCGAGTGGGGCAGCGCAGTCCGCGTGCCGATCACCAAGGGCACCGAGCCCGGCTCCGTCTGAGCAGGAGGGTCGCCGGGCACTCCTCGGCGGGGTGAGAGAATCGGGGGCATGCCCGCGCTGCCCCCCTCCCTCACCGAGATCCGCGACGAGTTCCTCGCGCTCGATCTCAAGGAACGGCTGCAGCTGCTCCTCGAGTTCGCCAACGAGCTCCCGCCCCTGCCGGACCACCTGAAGGACCGCGACGACCTGTTCGAGCGCGTGATCGAGTGCCAGGCGCCCGTGTTCATCGACCTCGAGGTCGAGGACGGCGCGGTCCGGATGCATGCCACGGCACCGCGCGAGGCGCCCACGACGCGCGGGTTCGCCTCGATCCTGGTGCAGGGCCTCAGCGGGCTGTCGGCTCAGGACGTCCTCGCCGTGCCCGGCGACTACCCGCACCTGCTCGGGCTCGACGAGGCGGTCTCCCCGCTGCGAGTGCGCGGGATGAGCGGGATGCTCGCGCGCGCCAAGCGCCAGGTCGCGGAGAAGACGGCGGCCTGACGTGACCGCGGTCACACGGCTCCTCCCCGGTCCCGCGGAGAGCCGGGACGCCGACGATCCCGAGACGCGCGACTGGCTCGCCGAGCTCTACGCGCCGGCGGCCCCGTCATCCGTCCGCCTCAACTTCGTCGCGTCCATCAACGGCTCGGTCGTCGGACAGGACGGCACCTCGGAGTCGCTCAGCAGCCGCCTGGACCGGCGCATCCTCGGCGTCATCCGCCAGCACGCCGACGTCGTTCTCGTCGGGGCCCGGACGGTGCGCCGCGAGGGCTACCTCGCTCCGAAGCACGCCCGGCTGGCGGTGGTCACCCGCTCGGGCGACCTGACCGGCCACCGCCTCGGGGAGACGTTCCTCCGGCCGCTCATCCTCTGCCCGGAGGCGGCGATCCCCCTCGTCAGGCGCCAGATGCGCAGCGCGGCCGTCGAGATCGTCCCCCTGCGCTCCTCGACGCCGGATCCCGTCGAGGTGCTCGGCGCCCTCCGCGACCGCGGCCTGCCCGGCGTCGTCTGCGAAGGCGGCCCGACCCTGGCCGGGAGCCTGCTCGACGCAGGCCTCGTCGACGAGCTCTGCCTCACCACGAGCCCGATGCTGCACGCGCCGGGACTGCCCCTGCTGCCGGGGCTCCGCCGCACCCTCCCCGCTTCCCTCCGCTCGCTCCTCGCCGACGACGGCGGGTACCTCTACGCGCGGTGGGGACTCGAGAGGGGTCAGGCCGCGGGCTGAGCCTCGTCGTCGGCCCCTGCAGCCGCCGCGCGCTCGGCGAGCCAGGCGGCGATCGAGGACTCCCACCGCTCGCGGTCGAAGTTCCAGAGCTTCGTGTGCCTCGCCGTCTCGAAGCCGACGAAGGTGACGAGATCGGGCCGGGCGGCCGCGAGCTCGCGGGAGCCGTTCGACGGCACGTACCCGTCGTCGTCGCTGTGCAGCACGAGCACGGGCACGTCGAGCTCGCCCGCGCGGGCCACGAAGTCGAGCCGCGCGAGGTCGATGGGGTGCGCCTGCCCGGTCAGCGGCCGCGCCCAGCGCGAGCTCAGCAGCGTGAGGACGCCGGACTTGACCGGACCCGGCAGCGACATCCCCTCGCCCTGGTAGAGGAGGGTCTCCACCCAGTTGACGACCGGCGACTCGAGCACGACGCCGGTGATCACCGACCGGAGCCGCGATCTCGTCACGGCCTGCAGCACGGTCGCGCCGCCCATCGACCAGCCCATCAGGACGATCTCCTCGGCCCCGCGGTCGAGCGCGAAGAGCATCGCCGCCTCAACGTCGAGCCACTCGCGGTCCCCGAGGGCGTAGCGCCGGTCCTCGCTCGGCGGCGCCTCGCCGTCGTTCCGGTAAGAGATGAGGAGCGAGTTGTAGCCGGCGTCCCGGAAGACCGGGATGGCGCGGATCGTCTCCTGCCGGAGCGTCGCCCGGCCGTGCACCTGGATCACCCAGCGGGTGGACGGGTCGGGTGCGGGAACGAGCCAGGCGGGGGCCGCGCCGAGGGAGGTCTGCACGCGGACCTCCTCGAACGGGACTCCGAGCTCCTTCGGGCTCAGGTAGAGCCAGCCGCTGAAGCGCCCGGTGCCCGCGGTCGCGAGGTCGCCGAAGTCGACGGCGAGGACCTCGCGGGTCACGCTGCCGAGACCGCGGTCGACGATCTCGCCCAGGCGGGCGTGCCCCTTCCCCTGGTCGAACCAGAAGGAGTAGTGCCCGGGCAGGAGCGAGTCCTGCGTGACGCTGAGGGAGACGGTCGACGCCTCGGAGTCGTAGGAGAGGACCCGGGTGTCCTGCACCCGGCGCCGGGGCGGCACGACGACGCTCCGCGCGACCCGGGTCGTGACCGCTCCGCCCCACAGCGCCGCGGCGGTCGCGAGACCGCCCAGGGCCACCGCGACGCCGGCCAGCGTGCGCGCCCTGCGTCCCACCGATTCGCCTCCGATCGTTCGCTCCACGGTACCAACAGGGGCCGCGCACCTTCCGGCGCGGCTCCTCGCCCGACCCACCGCCCGGGAAGCCCGTCCATCCGGATCGGATCGGCCTAGTCTTCATGCCGTGGGCGCATCCCGAGACACCACTCCCCCCGCCGAGTTCGCCGAGGCGCTGGAGTCCATCGAGCGCGCTCGCGTGCGGCGGGACGTGGTGATCGAGTCGATCCCGGCCCCCACCGGTCTCGCCCCCTGGTCGGTCGCGCTCTCGGCCGACGTGAACCCCACGCCCCACGGGGTCGAGCTGGACCTCGGCACCGGGCGCCTCGTGCTCCTCTACGACGAGGACGAGCCCGAGGCGTGGGGCGGCCGCTTCCGCATCGTGTGCTTCGCGCAGGCCCCGCTCGAGCCGGACATCGGGCTCGACCCCTTCCTGGCCGAGGTCACCTGGTCCTGGCTGACGGATGCGCTGGACACCCGAGGCGCCCAGTACACCGCGGCCTCCGGCACCGCGACGAAGATCATCTCCACGGGCTTCGGCGAGCTCGCCGCCCAGGGCGACGGCGCCAAGATCGAGCTGCGCGCGTCCTGGACGCCGCTGGAGTCGGACGTCTCCGCTCATGTGGAAGGCTGGACGGAACTGGTCTGCATGCTGGCGGGGCTTCCCCCCGGCGCTGAGGGAGTCACGATGCTGTCTGCGCGGCGAGCCGCCCGTGGCTGACGCGTCCCCGGAATCCCCGACCGAGGGCGCTCCCGCCGCTCCTCCCCTGCCCACCGCGCGGCCGCTCGCGCCCGTCGAGGTCACCGACACCAGGGCCGGGTACCTCCGAGCCGTCTCCCTCCTCACGCACGGCACCGGCCCCGTCGCCGTCGACGCCGAGCGCGCGAGCGGCTTCCGCTACTCGCAGCGCGCCTACCTCATCCAGGTGCACCGCCGCGGCGCCGGCACCTTCCTCTTCGACCCTCCCGCCATCGGCGACTTCCGCGAGCTCGAGGCCGCGATCCGCGGGGAGGAGTGGATCCTGCACGCGGCGAGCCAGGACCTCGCGTGCCTGCGCGAGGTCGGCCTCGACCCGGAGCGGATCTTCGACACCGAGCTGGCCGCCCGCCTGCTCGGGTTCTCCCGCGTCGGGCTCGCCTACGTGGTCGAGGAGCTGCTAGGCCTGCACCTCGCGAAGGAGCACTCGGCGGCGGACTGGTCGACGCGCCCCCTGCCCGACTCCTGGCTCGTCTACGCCGCGCTCGACGTCGAGCTGCTCGTCGACCTCCGCGACAGGATGGTCGAGCTGCTCGAGACATCCGGCAAGACCGCGATCGCCCAGCAGGAGTTCCAGGCCGTGCTCGACCGGGAGGCGACGGTGCGCGCCGAGCCGTGGCGGCGGCTGTCCGGCGTCCACACGATCAAGGGCCTGCGCGGCCTGGCCGTCGCCCGCGAGCTCTGGCGGGCCCGCGACGACCTCGCGCGCACGCTCGACGTCTCCCCCGGTCGCCTCGTGCCCGACGCGTCGCTCGTCGCCGCCGCTCGGGCCCTGCCCAAGACCAAGCGTGACCTGGCCGCCCTCCGCGAATTCTCCGGCCGCGCCAGCAGGAACGAGCTCGACCGCTGGTGGGCCGCGATCGAGCAGGGCCTGACGACCGAGGACCTCCCGCAGCTGCGCGTCACCGGCGACCCGATGCCCCCGCCGCGCGCGTGGGCAGACCGGAACCCGGATGCCGACCGGCGCCTGAAGCGGGCGCGCCAGGCGGTGACGGCGATCGCCGAGGACCTCGACCTCCCGGTCGAGAACCTGATCACCCCGGACACGCTGCGCCGCGTCGCGTGGACGCCGCCGGAGCCGGTCGACGCCGACTCCGTGGCCGCCGCCTTCGCCGCCCTCGGGGCCCGTCCGTGGCAGGTCGAGGCGATCGCCGGACCGGTCGCGGAGGCCTTTGTCGCGGCCCGCCAATCCCCCGATGCGGCGGAGAGCGCCGCTTCGTAGGAAGGGTCAAAGGATTTGGGGCGCCGACCCCGATCCGTAGGCTTCTGCGTGCCCGCTGCGGCGCCGTGCGCCCAGCCGCCGCGTCGTGCCGGGACAGGGCACTCGAGGCAGTCGAGCGAACAAGGGAGTCATCGTGGCCGAGGGAACCGAGGTCGTCTTCGTCGACGGGGTCCGCACCCCGTTCGGGCGGGCCGGCGAGAAGGGCATGTACTGGGGCACCCGCGCCGACGACCTGATCGTGAAGGCCATGATCGGCCTCCTCGAGCGGAACCCGTCGCTGCCGAAGGACCGCGTCGACGACGTCGCGATCGCCGCGACCACGCAGCAGGGGGACCAGGGACTCACCCTCGGCCGGACCTCCGCGATCCTGGCGGGTCTTCCGCAGACGGTCCCCGGCTACGCGATCGACCGGATGTGCGCCGGCGCGATGACGAGCGTCACGACCACCGCGGGAGCGATCGCCTTCGGCGCCTACGACGTCGCCATCGCGGGAGGCGTCGAGCACATGGGCCGCCACCCGATGGGTCTCGACGCGGACCCCAACCCCCGCTTCCTCGCCGAGAAGCTGGTCAGCGCCGACGCGCTGAACATGGGCAAGACTGCGGAGCGCATCCACGACCGCTTCCCGCACCTCACGAAGGAGCGGGCGGACCGGTACGCGATGAACAGCCAGCACAAGCTGGCCGCCGCCTACGCCGCCGGGAAGATCCAGAAGGACCTCATCCCGATCGCGGTGCGCAGCGACCAGGGCTGGGGGCTCGCCACGCAGGACGAGGGCATGCGGCCCGAGACGACGATGGAGGGCCTGGCCGGCCTCAAGACGCCGTTCCGCCCGCACGGCCGCGTCACCGCGGGCAACTCCTCCCCGCTGACCGACGGTGCGACCGTCGCCCTGATGGCGAGCTCGAAGGCGGCCAAGGAGTTCGGCCTCAAGCCCAGGATGAAGCTCGTGAGCTTCGCCTACGCAGGCGTCGAGCCGGAGGTGATGGGCCTCGGCCCGATCCCCTCGACCGACAAGGCGCTGCGCAAGGCGGGACTCACGATCGACGACATCGGCCTCATCGAGCTCAACGAGGCCTTCGCCGTCCAGGTGCTCGCCCTGCTGGACCACTGGGGCGTCGACGACGAGGACCCGCGGGTGAACCGCTGGGGCGGCGCGATCGCCGTCGGCCATCCGCTCGCGGCCTCCGGCGTCCGCATCATGAGCCAGCTGGCCCGCCACTTCGAGGACTACCCGGAGGTCCGGTACGGCATCACGGCGCTCTGCATCGGGCTCGGTCAGGGCGGCACCGTCGTCTGGGAGAACCCCAACTGGAACGGCAAGAAGTGGAACAGCGGGCGACTCGGCAAGGAAGCCAAGGAGCTCGCCGCGCGCAGGAAGGCGTCCAAGTGACCGACTACTCCGCCATCGACTTCAGCGACCTCGCGGAGGGCTCGCCCGACGAGGTCGTGACGCACTCCTACGTGCGGGACGTCCGGCTGCCGAGCGGCCGCCTCCTCGCGCTGATCACGCTCGACAACGGGCGCGACCACACGCGCCCCAACACGCTCGGCGCCAACACCCTCCTGGAGCTCGGGCGCGTCTTCGACGAGCTCGCCGAGCGCGCCGGGCGCGGCGAGATCCACGGCGTGGCCGTCACGGGCAAGCCGTTCATCCTCGCGGCGGGCGCCGACCTCAGCCGTGTCGGCGAGATCCCGTCCCGCGAGGTCGGCCGGAAGTTCGCGCAGCTCGGGCACTTCGTGTTCGGCAAGCAGGCGACGCTCGGCGTGCCGTCGTTCGTGTTCATCAACGGCCTCGCCCTGGGCGGCGGGCTCGAGATCGCCCTCAACGCCGACTACCGGACCCTGGACGCCTCCGCGCCGGCGATCGCGCTGCCCGAGGTGTTCCTCGGCATCATCCCCGGCTGGGGCGGCTCCTACCTCCTGCCGAACCTCATCGGCATCGAGAACGCCCTCAAGGTCGTGATCGAGAACCCGCTCAAGCAGAACCGGATGCTGTCCGCGGACCAGGCGTTCGAGATGGGGATCGCGGACGCGAAGTTCCCGGCCGCGACCTTCCTCGAGGACTCCCTGCGCTGGGCCGACGGCGTGCTCGGCGGCAGCATCACGGTGAAGCGGCCGAACAGGCCCGGGAAGCTCGAGCGCCTCGCCAAGTGGGATGTCGCCATCGGCATCGCCCGGAAGAGCCTGGAGAGCAGGATCGGGACCGTTCCCAGGTCCCCCTACGCCGCCCTCGACCTGCTCAAGGCTGCGAAGAGCACGACCAGGGAGAAGGCGTTCGAGGCCGAGGACGAGGTCCTCGCCGACCTGATCGCGGGCGACCAGTTCGCCGCGAGCATCTATGCGTTCGAGCTCGTGCAGAAGCGCGCCAAGCGACCCGTCGGTGCGCCCGACAAGGCGCTCGCCCGCAAGATCACGAAGGTCGGCGTCGTTGGCGCCGGCCTCATGGCCACGCAGTTCGCGCTGCTGTTCCTGCGCCGCCTCCAGGTGCCCGTGGTCATCACGGACCTCGACCAGGCCCGCGTCGACAAAGGTCTCGCCACCATCCGGAGCGAGATCGACGCGCTGCTCGGCAAGGGACGCATCGACGGTGATGAGGCCAACCGGCTGAAGGCACTGCTGCACGGCACGACGGACAGGGCCCACTTCGCGGACTGCGAGTGGGTCATCGAGGCCGTGTTCGAGGAGCTCTCGGTCAAGCAGGACGTGTTCGCCGACATCGAGCGGTACGTCTCCCCCGAGACCGTGCTCGCGACGAACACCTCGTCGCTGTCCGTGGAGCGGATCGGCGAGAAGCTCCAGCATCCGGAGCGCCTCGTCGGCTTCCACTTCTTCAACCCGGTCGCGGTGATGCCGCTGGTCGAGGTGGTCCGCGCCCCGAGGACCGACGACGCCACTCTGAGCACGGCGATGGTGACCGCCCAGGCGCTCAAGAAGAACGCCGTCATCACGCGGGACACCCCGGGCTTCGTCGTCAACCGCATCCTCGCCAAGGTGCTCGGCGAGGCGATGCACGCCGTCGACACCGGCACGCCGTTCGCCACCGTCGACGAGGCGATCCGCCCGTTCGGCCTCCCGATGACGCCCTTCGTGCTGCTCGAGCTCGTCGGGCTCAAGGTGGGTGCGCACGTCCTCGACACGCACCATGCCGCCTTCCCGGACCGCTTCTTCCGCAGCGAGAGCCTGCACCAGCTCGCCGAGCTCGGCCGCATCTACGAGAAGGACGGCAAGGGCGAGATCAAGGGCATCGACAAGCGGGCGCAGCGGATCGTGGACGCCCAGCACGAGGGCAGGGGCACGGCGATGAGCGCCGAGGAGCTGCGGGCGCGGTTCGAGGACGGCCTCGCCGACGAAGTGCACCGCATGCTCGAGGAGCAGGTGGTGCCCGGGCCCGAGGACATCGACCTGTGCCTCATCCTCGGCGCGGGGTACCCGTTCCACATGGGCGGCCTCACCCCGTACCTCGACCGGGTCGGAGCGTCGGAGCGCGCCTTCGGCGGCACGTTCCACACCCCGCCGATCCGCGGCGCGGCGCACCGGACCCAGGAACCCGCCCCCGTCGCGTAGTCCCCCTCGGATCGGCCCGCGTCGTGCGACACGGGCCGATCCGGCGTTTCCGGGCCGGCGTTTCGGCCCGCGACTGCCGGAACGGCCCCGGTTGCGCAAGCCCCGCCCCCGGGCGCGGTCAGCGCGGCGCAACCGCTTAGCCTTGACCGGGACGTTCCGCAGCCTGCTGGCCCCGCCCGGGATCCTGCTCATCCGCCGTGCCCCGGCGTCCCCATCTCAGAGAGAGCACCATGAGCACCACCCTCGTCCCGCCCACGACGGCGAGCGCCCGACTCGAGTCCATCTTCGACGACGTCCTGCGCCGCAACCCCGGCGAGACGGAGTTCCACCAGGCCGCCCGGGAGGTCTTCGACTCCCTGGGCCGCGTGATCCAGAAGCACCCGCAGTACGCCGAGGCGGCGATCCTCGAGCGGATCTGCGAGCCCGAGCGGCAGATCATCTTCCGGGTGCCGTGGGTCGACGACGCCGGGCAGGTGCAGATCAACCGCGGCTTCCGCGTCGAGTTCAACTCCGCGCTCGGACCCTACAAGGGCGGGCTGCGGTTCCACCCGTCCGTCCTGCTCGGCACCGTGAAGTTCCTCGGGTTCGAGCAGGTGTTCAAGAACGCGCTCACCGGGATGCCCATCGGCGGCGGCAAGGGCGGCAGCGACTTCGACCCGAAGGGGAAGTCCGACAACGAGGTCATGCGCTTCTGCCAGTCCTTCATGACCGAGCTCTACCGCCACATCGGCGAGTACACGGACGTGCCGGCGGGCGACATCGGCGTGGGCGGCCGCGAGATCGGCTACCTGTTCGGCCAGTACAAGCGCATCACCAACCGCTACGAGTCGGGTGTGCTGACGGGCAAGGGCGTCGGCTGGGGCGGCGCGCTCGTCCGGACGGAGGCCACCGGCTACGGCGCGACCGTCTTCACCGAGGAGATGCTCCGGACCCGCGGCGAGGACTTCGACGGCAAGCGCGTCCTCGTCTCCGGCTCCGGCAACGTCGCGCTCTACGCGATCGAGAAGGTCCAGCAGCTGGGCGGCATCGTGGTCGGCTGCTCGGACTCGTCCGGCACCGTGTACGACGAGAAGGGTCTCGACCTCGGCCTCCTCCGTCAGGTGAAGGAGGTGGACCGGGGCCGGCTGTCCGACTACGCCGAGGCCCGCGGCGCGGATTCCGACTACCGGGCCGGGGCGCGCATCTGGAGCATCGCGGAGTCCGTGCGCGTGGACGTCGCGCTGCCCTGCGCCACGCAGAACGAGCTGGACGAGGCGGACGCGCGGACGCTCGTCCGCAGCGGCGTGCTGGCGGTGGCCGAGGGGGCGAACATGCCCTGCACGCCGGAGGCGGTGCGGGTCTTCGCGGAGTCGTCGGTCCTCTTCGGCCCCGGGAAGGCGGCGAACGCGGGCGGCGTCGCGACCAGCGCGCTCGAGATGCAGCAGAACGCGTCCCGCGACTCGTGGTCCTTCGAGCACAGCGAGCAGCGGCTCCACGAGATCATGGTCGGCATCCACGAGCGCTGCGCCGCCACCGCGGACGAGTACGGCGAGCCGGGCAACTACGTGCTCGGGGCGAACGTCGCCGGGTTCACCCGCGTCGCGGACGCGATGCTCGCGCTGGGCGTCATCTAGTCCGGATCCCAACGCGGGCCGGAGCGGCGCATCCGGGCCGGCACGGCGGCCCAGGATCTCCGGTACGGCCCCGGTTGCCGAGGCAACCCCTCGGCGGCGTCCGGGGGCGCTTGTACGGTGGCGGTATGGCCGTCCAGTACTACGTCGCCTCATCCATCGACGGCTTCATCGCCGACGCCGACAACAAGATCGACTGGCTGCTCCAGTTCGGCATGGAGCCGTACCAGGAGCACTACGACCGGTTCATCGCGGGGGTCGGCGCGATCGTGATGGGGTCGAAGACCTACGAGTTCCTGCTCGACGAGGGCACCGAGTCCTGGCCCTACGCCCAGATCCCGACCTGGGTCGTCACCCACCGCGAGCTGCCCGCGATCGAGGGCGCGGACGTCCGCTTCGCCGCAGGCGATGTCGGGCAGGTGATCCAGGATGCGCGTGAGGCGGCCGGGGACACGAACGTGTGGCTCATGGGGGGCGGCGACGTCGCGGCGCAGGCCGCGGACCTCGAGCTCGTGGACGAGTTCCACCTCACGCTGATGCCGATCATCCTCGGCAAGGGCGCTCCCCTGCTGCCGCTCGCGGAGCCGACCCGGCCGCTCGCGCTGCTGCGCCACACCCTGTTCGAGTCGGGCGCCGTAGAGCTCGTGTACTCGTACCACGCGGCCGGCTGACCGTCCGCTGCTGCGCGGATCAGGGAAACACCCCGGCGACTGACCCTCGCCCTCTGCGCGGATCAGGAACCCCTCGCCGCGACCCGGCGTGTTCTCCTGATCCGCGTGCGAAACCGCCGGAATCCCCTGATCCGCGTGCAATCTCCTGATCCGCGCGAGTGGGCACGGTGCGGACGGACGGGTGCACCAGCGGGGGGCGCGCGGGCTAGAGCTCGGTGTGCTCCTCGACGGCCGGGCGGTGCTCCTGCACCGGGCGGGCCACCGGGATCTTGGTGCCCAGGACCTGGGCGACCAGGTCGCGGGCGATCTGCTGCGGGGTGAGGCCCGCCCGCTCCAGGATTTGGGCGCGCGAGCCGTGCTCGAGGAACTCGTCCGGGAGGCCCAGCTCGGTGAGCGCGGTGTCGACGCCCGCCTCGCGCAGGTCCTGGCGCACCCGGGTGCCGATGCCGCCGACCCGGATGCCGTCCTCGAGCGTGGCGACGATGCGGTGCTCGCGCGAGAGCTCCACGACGCTGCGGGGCACCGGCACGACCCAGCGCGGGTCGACGACCGTCGCGCCGATGCCCTGCGCCTCCAGCCGGTCGGCGACCTCGAGCGCGAGCCCGGCGAGCGGACCGACCGCGACGAGGAGCACGTCGTTCTGCGTGCCGACGCGGAGCACGTCGACGCCGTCGGGGGTTCGGTCCACGGCCGGGATGTCGTCCGCAGCGGCCCCCTTCGGGAACCGGATCACGGTCGGCCCGTCCTCGACGGCCACGGCCTCGGCGAGCTCCTCGCGGAGCCGGCTGGCGTCGCGCGGTGCGGCCAGCCGGATGCCGGGCACGACCTGCAGGATCGCGAGATCCCACATCCCGTGATGGCTGGCCCCGTCCGGTCCCGTCACCCCGGCCCGGTCGAGCACGAAGGTGACGCCCGCGCGGTGCAGCGCGACGTCCATGAGCACCTGGTCGAAGGCGCGGTTCACGAAGGTCGCGTAGAGGGCGACGACGGGGTGCAGTCCGCCGAACGCGAGACCCGCCGCGCTCGTGGCCGCATGCTGCTCGGCGATGCCCACGTCGTAGACCCGGTCCGGGTACTTCTCGGCGAGGGCGTGCAGCCCGGTCGGCCGCAGCATCGCGGCGGTGATCCCGACGATCCGCTTGTTCCGGTCGGCGAGCCGGACGAGCTCCTTCGAGAACACCGAGGTCCAGGACGGGGAGCCGGGCGCCTCGAGCGACTCGCCCGTCTCCGGGTCGATCTGGCCGACCGCGTGGAACTGGTCCGCCACGTCCTGGAGGGCGGGCTGGTAGCCGCGGCCCTTCTGAGTGATGACGTGGACGATGACGGGCAGCTCGTAGTGCTTCGCCTGCCGGAACGCCTCCTCGAGGGCGCCGATGTCGTGCCCGTGCACCGGTCCGATGTACTTGATGTCGAGGTTCGAGTACATCCCCTGGTTGCCCGCGACGCGGCTGAGGAAGCCGTGCAGCGCACCCCGCGTGCCGCGGTAGATGGCGCGGCCCGGCTTGCCGAGCCGGTCGAAGAACCGCCGCGACGAGAGGTAGAGGTCGCGGTAGGAGCGCCGCGTCCGCACCTCGTTGAGGAACCGCGCGAGCCCGCCGATCGTGGGCGCGTACGAGCGCCCGTTGTCGTTGACGACGATGACGAGGCGACGGTTGTTGTCGTCGCTGATGTTGTTCAGGGCCTCCCAGGTCATCCCGCCGGTGAGCGCCCCGTCGCCGACCACAGCGACGACGTGCCGGTCGTCCTGCCCGGTCACGGAGAAGGCGCGCGAGATGCCGTCGGCCCAGGAGAGCGAGCTGGAGGCGTGCGAGCTCTCGACGATGTCGTGCTCGGACTCGCTCCGCTGCGGGTACCCGGCGATGCCGCCCAGCTGACGCAGCCGGGAGAAGTCCTGGCGGCCCGTCAGCAGCTTGTGCACGTACGACTGGTGCCCGGTGTCGAACACGATGGGGTCCTTGGGCGACTGGAACACCCGGTGCATCGCGATCGTGAGCTCGACCACGCCGAGGTTCGGACCCAGGTGGCCGCCCGTCTTCGACACGTTGGCCACGAGGAACGAGCGGATCTCGTCCGCGAGCCGGACGAGGTCCTCGCGGCTCAGGGCGTCGAGGTCTCGCGGTCCGCGGATCGTCTCGAGGATGGCCATCTGTTCGAGTCTAGACATCGACCGCTGGGAGGCCGCGCGGAGCGGCCTCCCAGAATCGAGGTCAGGCGACGAGCGACCGGAGGACGTACTGGAGGATGCCGCCGTTGCGGTAGTAGTCCGCCTCACCGGGGGTGTCGATGCGGACGACGGCGTCGAACTCGATCGTCTGCTTGCCCTCGGGAGAGTGCTCGGTCGGCTCGGCAACCACATGCACGGTCTTCGGAGTCCTGCCCTGGTTCAGTTCCTCGATGCCCGTGATCGACACCTTCTCGGTGCCGTCGAGGCCGAGGCTCGCCCAGGTCTCCCCCGCCGGGAACTGCAGCGGGAGCACGCCCATGCCGATGAGGTTCGAGCGGTGGATGCGCTCGAAGCTCTCGCAGATCACGGCGCGGACGCCGAGCAGTCGCGTGCCCTTCGCGGCCCAGTCGCGCGAGGACCCGGAGCCGTACTCCTTGCCGCCGAAGATCACGAGCGGGGTGCCCTCGGCCGCATAGTTCTGCGCGGCGTCGTAGATGAACGACTGGGGCGCGCCGTCCTGGGTGAAGTCGCGGGTGTAGCCGCCCTCGACGCCGTCCAGAAGCAGGTTCTTCAGCCGGATGTTCGCGAACGTGCCGCGGATCATCACCTCGTGGTTGCCGCGCCGGGATCCGTAGGAGTTGAAGTCCTTGCGGTCCACGCCGTGCTCGAGCAGGTACCGGCCGGCCGGGCTGTCCGCCTTGATGCTTCCGGCGGGGCTGATGTGGTCGGTGGTCACCGAGTCACCGAGCTTCGCGAGCACCCGCGCGCCGGCGATGTCCGTGACGGGCGCCGGCTGCAGCTCCATGCCCTCGAAGTACGGGGGCTTCCGGACGTAAGTGGAGTTCTCGTCCCACTCGAACGTCGCGCCGCTCGGCGTCGGCAGGGACCGCCAGCGCTCGTCGCCCTCGAACACCGCCGAGTACTGCTTGTCGAACATGCCGGTGTCGATCGCCGAGTCGATCGTCGCCTGCACCTCGGCCGCGTCGGGCCAGATGTCCTTCAGGTAGACGGGATTGCCGTCCCTGTCGGTGCCCAGCGCGTCGTTGTCGAAGTCGAAGTGCATCGACCCGGCCAGGGCGTACGCGACGACGAGGGGCGGGCTCGCCAGGTAGTTCATCTTCACGTCCGGGTTGATCCGGCCCTCGAAGTTGCGGTTCCCGGAGAGCACCGCGGTGACGGCGAGGTCGTTCTGCTGCACCGCCTCGGAGATCTCCTCCTCGAGCGGGCCGCTGTTGCCGATGCACGTCGTGCAGCCGTAGCCCACGAGGTAGAAGCCCAGGTCCTCGAGCGGGCCCATGAGGCCGGCCTTCTGGTAGTAGTCCGTCACGACCTTGGAGCCGGGCGCGAGGGTCGTCTTCACCCATGGCTTGGCCTTCAGGCCCTTCTCGCTCGCCTTCTTGGCGAGCAGGCCCGCGGCGAGCATGACCGACGGGTTCGACGTGTTGGTGCACGACGTGATCGCCGCGATCGCGACGGCGCCGTGGTCGAGCGTGAACTCGCCGTACTGGCCCGTCACCTGCACCGGCTTCGAGTACTTCTGCGGGGCCGCAGCCTGGTAGCCCCTCTCGAACTGGTGGTGGTGGCTGATCTCGTCGGCCTCCTCGTGGTCCTCGTCCTGCGGGCTCAGCGCGATCGGGTCGGACGCGGGGAAGGTGCCCTCCGCGGCGGCGTCGACGAGCGTGTGCGCGCCGGGGGCCGCGTAGTCGGCGAGGTCGTGCTCGAACTGGCTCTTCGCGACGCTCAGCTCGATGCGGTCCTGAGGACGGCGCGGACCGGCGATGGAAGGGACGACGGTGCCGAGGTCGAGCTCGAGGTACTCACTGAACTGCGGCTCGTTCGAGGGGTCGTGCCAGAGGCTCTGCTCCTTGGCGTACGCCTCGACGAGCTGGACCTGGGCCTCGTCGCGCCCGGTGAAGCGCAGGTAGTCGAGCGTGACGGCGTCGATCGGGAAGATCGCCGCGGTGGAGCCGAACTCGGGGCTCATGTTGCCGATCGTGGCGCGGTTGGCGAGCGGCACCTCGGCGACGCCGGCGCCGTAGAACTCGACGAACTTGCCGACGACCCCGTGCTTGCGCAGCATCTGGGTGATCGTGAGCACCACGTCCGTGGCGGTGACGCCGGCGGGGATCGAGCCGGTCAGCTTGAAGCCGACCACCTTCGGGATGAGCATCGACACGGGCTGGCCGAGCATCGCCGCCTCGGCCTCGATGCCGCCGACGCCCCAGCCGAGCACGCCGAGGCCGTTGACCATCGTGGTGTGGGAGTCGGTGCCGACGAGCGTGTCGGGGTAGGCCTGCAGGGCGCCGCGCACCTCACGGGTGTAGACGACGCGGGCGAGGTACTCGATGTTGACCTGGTGGACGATGCCCGTGCCGGGGGGCACGACCTTGAAGTCGTCGAAGGCGGTCTGGCCCCAGCGGAGGAACTGGTACCGCTCGCCGTTGCGCTCGTACTCGATCTCCACGTTGCGCTCGAAGGCGTCCGGCTGGCCGAAGAGGTCGGCGATGACCGAGTGGTCGATGACGAGCTCGGCGGGGGCGAGCGGGTTGATGCGGGTGGGGTCTCCCCCGAGCATGGCGACGGCCTCCCGCATGGTGGCGAGGTCGACGATGCAGGGGACGCCGGTGAAGTCCTGCATGACCACGCGGGCGGGCGTGAACTGGATCTCGGTGTCCGGCTCGGCGGAGGGGTCCCAGCCGCCGAGGGCGCGGATGTGGTCGGCGGTGATGTTCGCGCCGTCCTCGGTCCGCAGCAGGTTCTCGAGCAGGATCTTGAGGCTGTACGGCAGCCGCTCGTACCCCTCGACCTTGTCGATCCGGTAGATCTCGTAGTCGGTCCCGCCGACCGAGAGGCGGTCCTTCGCCCCGAAGCTGTTCACCGTGGACATGTCGTCCTCCTCCGTCGCGAGGGCGGCGCTCCGCCCAGGTCGATTGTGTCCCGCCGACTGCCCGAACGCCACGGTGACCCGGTGGGGGTTGACCCACCGGAGCCGCCTTGCCCCCTCGGAAGATATCTCGACGTCGAGATAAATCTACCTCACAAGCCGGTGGCGCCCCCGCGCTGCGCCGCCCGCGTGTGCGCCGGGAACGCGGCCCGGACGATCAGCCACGACAGCACCAGCAGCGGCGCGAACAGCGGGATGCCCATGATCAGCTTGAACGTGCCGAGCAGCTCGACCTGGCCCGAGTAGTAGAGGGGAAGCTGCACGAGCAGGCGCAACGCGAACAGGCCGACCCAGAGCAGCGTGAGCCCCTGCATCGCGACGAACTTCCGCCGCTCCTTCCGCCAGGCGGTGCCCTCGCCGAGCAGGAAGCCGACGGCGAGGCCGATCAGCGGCCAGCCGACGAGCACCGAGGCGAGCAGGACCCCGCCGTAGACGGCGTTCTGGATGAGCCCCAGGACGAAGTTGTCCTCGGGCCGCCCGGTGATCAGGGCGAGCGCGGCGGAGACCACGGCGGCGAGGAGGCCGCCCACCGCCGGCGCCACCGGGCTGCGCTGGAGCGCCCTCAGCCCGACGAACGCCGCGGCGAGGCCGACCGACACCCCGAGCGCGAGCGGCAGGTTCGTCAGGGCGAAGAGGACCACGAACACGAGGCCGGGCACGAGGGACTCCAGGATGCCGCGGATCCCCCCGACGGCCTCGAGCACGCTGCGGCCCGTGACCGGACCGGCGGCGCGATCGAACCCGGCGCGCCTCGCGGCCTGCGCCAGGGCGTCCTCGACGCCCGGAGCCCGGTCGTCGCGGCCGGCCGTCATCCGGCCCCGTTCAGCTGCGTCCCGGTCGCGGGACCGGCCGCCTGCGCGGGCACGTGGAGCGGGATCAGGTCGCGCGGCGGCATCGGGGTCGAGCCCCGCACGACCACGACGCTGCGGAAGAGGTCCTCGATCTGGGCCGCCGCCTGCGGGTTGACGGCACCCTCCCCCGCGATGACGCCGCGGAGGAACCAGCGCGGCCCGTCGACGCCGATGAAGCGCGCGAGGCGCGCCGTGGGCGGCTGACCGGGACCGGCGGACACCGGGATCTCCGCGAGGAGCTCCGGACCGAAGGGCCCGTTCGCCTCCTGCGTGGTGCCGCCCTGCCGGCGGATCTGGTCCGCGATCTGGGCGCGGATCTCGTGCCACAGCCCGGCAGAGCGCGGCGCGGCGAACGGCTGCACCTGCAGCGTCGACCCGGCGTAGTCGAGTCCGACGGCCACGACCCGCTTCGTGCCCTCTTCGACCTCGAGCCGCAGGTGCAGGCCCTCGCGGGGGACGATCTTGACGCCGCCGAGGTCCACGTACGGGCGGACGGCGTTCGCCTCGCTGACGTCGAAGGGCCCGTTGATCGCCCGGTCGTCCGGCGCCGACTTCGGCTGCGAGAGGTCCTCGGGGCTGTCGCTCACGACTGCTGTCCTTCCTGGCCGGCAGGTGCCGGCGATGTGTATCCGGTCGATCCGAAGCCGCCGGTGCCCCGGGCGGAGCCCGGCAGCGCGTCGACGGGCACGAACCGGACGGGCGGCACCGGCATCACGATGATCTGCGCGATGCGGTCGCCGGGGCTGATCCGGTAGGGCTCGGAGCGGTCGGTGTTGAGCAGGGTGACCCGGATCTCGCCGCGGTAGCCGGCGTCCACGGTGCCGGGGCTGTTGACGATCGTGATGCCGTGCCGGGCGGCGAGCCCGCTGCGCGGCACGACGAAGGCCGCATAGCCCTCCGGCAGGGCGATCGCGACGCCCGTGCCGACCGTCGCCCGCTCCCCCGGCCCGAGCACGACCTCCTCGGCGGAGACGAGGTCCGCTCCCGCATCGCCGGGGTGCGCATAGGCGGGGATCCGGTCGCCCGTGATCAGCACCGGCACGCTCTGCAGCACGGAACGAGGCTAGTGGATTGCGTCTGGTGGAATGAGGTGTGACCTACCGAGAACGCCTGTGGCCCTCTGCGTGGATGTACCTGGTGGCGCTGCTCCTCGTGCCGGCGAGCCTGCTCGTCTTCACGCCCATCTCGCTGGCCGCGGGGATCGCGGTGGGGATCGGGCTCTTCGGGGCGGCCGTGCTCGGGCTGATCCGCTGGGCCCCGGTCATCGAGGTGGCCGACGGGGAGTTCCGCGCGGGCTCGGCGCGCATCCCCCTCTCCTTCACGGCGGATCCGGAGGCCTTCCGGGGCGCCGCGGCGACCGCGGCGCGGGGCGTGGACCTCGACGCCCGCGCGTGGCTGTGCCTGCGCGGCTGGGTGGACCCGGTCGTCCGGGTGCACATCACGGACCCCGCCGATCCCGCGCCCTACTGGCTCGTCTCCACCCGGCGCCCCGAGGAGCTCGTCGCCGCCCTGCGGCAGGGGGGACAAAGAGAAACCCCGCCTGCCACGTGAGTGGCGGCGGGGTCGTCCGGGTCGGGCTCGTCAGGCCAGGCACTCCTGGCAGACCGGGCCGAGCTTCGTCTCCTCCGAGAGCTGCGAGCGGTGCTTCACCAGGAAGCAGGACACGCAGGTGAACTCGTCCGCCTGAGGCGGAAGGACGACGACGTCGAGGTCGAGGTCGGAGAGGTCCGCACCGGGGAGGTCGAAGCTGCCGGGGTTGTCGGCGTCCTCGACGTCGATGACCGCGGCGAGCTTGTCCGGGACGCGCTCCTTCAGAGCTTCGATCGACTCGGAGTCATCGTCCGTCTTGCGTGGGGCGTCGTAATCGGTCGCCATTCCCATCCACTTCTTCGCTATCCGCCGGAATCGGCGGAGACAGTGTGATCCATCGGCCTATCGATTGCAAACCAGGGGGCGCGCCCGAGGCCGACTCCCGATCAACTCGCGGCACGCCCCACCTATTCCGCGGGAAACGCCCCACCCGATGCCATCCTGAGGACGACCAACGGGAGGCGACAGGCATGCAGAATCTGAAAGCCGTCGCCGTCGAGCACGGGGCCATCGTGGCCACCGCAGAGGACGGCACAGAGTTCCGTATCCAGCTCGACGACGAGCTCCGCTCCAAACTCCGGGGCACACCGACGGGAAGCATCGCGACCCGCCGTTCCACTCCTCGCGAGATCCAGACCTACATCCGCGGCGGCATGTCCGCGGAGCAGGTCGCCAAGTACACGGGCGCCGCGCTCGAGTACGTGCAGCGGTACGAGGGACCGATCCTGGCCGAGCGCCAGTACATGGTGGAGTCCGCCCTGGGCGTCCCCGTGCTGTCGGCTCGCGCGACGGAGGACCCGGACGGCGACCCGCTCACGTTCGGATCGGTGCTCGAGGAGCGCCTGGAGCAGCTGTCCGCGACGGGGACGCGCTGGGCGAGCTGGAAGGAGCCCGAGGGCGGCTGGATCGTGAAGCTGAGCTTCACCGCCGACGGCATCGACCACGACGCCCGCTGGGCGTTCGACCCCAAGAAGCAGCACCTCACCCCGCTCAACGGCGAGGCGACCGCGCTGTCGCAGCAGGACGACATCGGCTCGACCCTCCTGCCCCGCCTCCGGGCGGTCGCGCCCGAGCCGCCGGACTCGTCCCGCTTCGACTCGGCCGCGTTCGAGTTCCCGCTCGAGGAGGGCGACATCCCGGACCCGGTGGTTCCGGTCGACCAGACCCCCACCGGGCGGATCCGCATCCCTCCGCGCACCGGCTCCCTGCCGGTCATCCGGGGCGAGCAGCCTCCGGCGCCCGAGCCGGCGGACACGGCGGACCTCCTCGAGGCGCTCCGCCGTCGTCGCGGCGAGCGTGAGGCGGCCTCCTACGAGGACGAGCAGCCCCACACCACGCCGGCGGCGCCCGGCGGGCTCCGGGTGCTGGAGCGCGCCCGGACGGAGCAGGTGGACACGACCGAGGTCCGGCCCAAGACGGCTCCGGTGACGACGAAGACCGGCCCGGTGCCGAAGCGCCGCGGGCGGACGTCGATGCCGAGCTGGGACGAGATCGTGTTCGGGGCGAAGCCGGAGGACGACCCGGCCTGACGGCTCCGCCGCCCGTGTCAGCCCGAGAACCGGAGCAGGGGGACGCGCGTCTCCTCGGGAGTCCACGACCCGTGCTGGCCGATCATGGCCCGCGAGCCGACCGTCGCGGTGCGGGTGTCGTAGTAGGCGACGGAGCCGCGGGCGGCGACCAGGATGTCGCCGATCCGCGGCTCCACCTCGGCGTCCACCGCGCCGAACCAGCCCTCGGCCACGGCCTCCGCTCGGCTGCGCACCCAGGCCCGGGTGCCCTCGGCGGCGCGCCACCGCTCGAGCAGAGCGGTGCGATCGCCGCCGGCGAGCTCCGGCTCGAGGTAGAGGTGGAGCATCCGCGGCTCCCCCGCCACGTGCCGGACGCCGTCGATGAGCTCGTGGTGCTCGTCGATGAGCACGTGCCGGTGGCCGGGGACGTCGAGGATGCCGTGGTCGGCGGTCACGAGGAGCCGGTCGCCCCGACCCAGGGCGGGCAGCGCCGCGGTGAGCGAGGAATCGGCCTCCTCGAGCGCCGCGGTCCACTCGTCCGACTGCCAGCCGTCCGCGTGCGCGGCCTGGTCCAGCTCGGGGATGTACAGGTAGACGAGCGTGCCGGGCGCCGACCGGACGGCCTCGAGCGCCGCCTCGAACCGGTCCTCGATCGAGTCCCCCACCACGTACTCGGCGCCGCGCAGGGTCGCGCGGGTGAACCCGGACGAGCGGTACCGCTTCGCGCCCACCGCGACGGCCCGCAGGTCGCCTGTCTCGAACACGGTCGGCATCCGCTGCCACGTCAGCGGGTCGACACTGCCGTCGCCCCAGCCGTTCAGCTGGTTGACGACCCGGTCCGTGTCCGGATCGAGGACGGAGTAGCCGACGACCCCGTGCCGGCCCGGCGGCTCGCCGGTCATCAGCGTGGTGAGGGCGGCGGCGGTCGTCGTCGGGACTCCCGTCGAGATGACCGAGGACTTGGTGAGCGCGCCGCCCATGGTCCGGGCATGCCCCTTGCGCGCCTTCAGGGCGGAGGCGCCGAGCCCGTCCACGACGACGACGATCACCGACCGGGCCTCGGGCAGTCCCAGGACGTTCGGTCTCCCTTCGAGGGCGGCGACACAGCTGGGGAGAACGGCGTCGAGCTCCGGGCCTCCGCGTACCATGAGGGACACCCGGGTCAGTCTGGCACAGCGGCCCTGACCATCCCCGAGCCGGCCCGACGGCTCCCGTCGCGCCCTCCCGGCGCGGATCGAGCGAACGGCAGAACGAGCATGCGACGAGAGCGGCGCGCGCGATGACGAGCACCCAGGTTCCCCCCGGCGGGACCGAGCGGATCGAGGACGTCGACGTCTCCTCCGAGATGCAGGGGTCGTTCCTCGAGTACGCCTACTCGGTCATCTACTCCCGCGCCCTTCCGGACGCCCGCGACGGGCTCAAGCCGGTCCAGCGGCGCATCCTGTACCAGATGGCCGAGATGGGCCTCTGGCCCGACCGCGGCCACGTGAAGTCGGCCCGCGTCGTCGGCGAGGTCATGGGCAAGCTCCACCCCCACGGCGACTCCGCGATCTACGACGCGCTCGTCCGCCTCGCCCAGCCCTTCACCATGCGGCTGCCCCTCATCGACGGGCACGGCAACTTCGGGTCCCTCGACGACGGCCCCGCCGCCTCCCGCTACACGGAGGCGCGCCTCGCGCCGGCGGCCGTGGCGATGGTCGAGGACCTCGGCGAGGACGTCGTGGACTTCGTGCCGAACTACGACAACCAGCTCACCCAGCCGGACGTCCTGCCCGCCGCGTTCCCGAACCTCCTCGTGAACGGCGCGAGCGGCATCGCGGTCGGCATGGCCACCAACATGGCCCCGCACAACCTCATCGAGGTGGTCGCGGGGGCCCGGCACCTCATCGAGAACCCGGATGCCTCCCTCGAGGACGTCATGCGGTTCATCCCGGGCCCCGACCTGCCGGGCGGCGGCACCATCTCGGGCCTCGACGGCATCCGCGAGGCGTACGCGACGGGACGCGGCACCTTCCGCACGCGCGCCCGCGTCTCCATCGAGAACATCACCCCGCGCAAGGTCGGGCTCGTCGTCACCGAGCTGCCCTACCTCGTCGGGCCGGAGCGCGTGATCGAGAAGATCAAGGACGGCGTCAACGCCAAGAAGCTCCAGGGCATCTCGGACGTCAACGACCTCACGGATCGGAAGAACGGGCTCCGCCTCGTCATCGGCATCAAGACCGGGTTCAGCCCCGAGGCCGTGCTCGAGCAGCTGTACCGGTACACGCCCCTCGAGGAGTCGATGAGCATCAACAACGTGGCCCTCGTCGACGGCGGCCCGCGCACCCTCGGGCTGCTCGACCTGCTCCGCGTCTACATCGGCCACCGGGTCGAGGTCGTCACACGGCGCACCCGCTACCGCCTCGCGCGGCGCCGCGAGCGGCTGCACCTCGTCGAGGGCCTCCTCATCGCGATCCTGGACATCGACGAGGTCATCCAGGTCATCCGCGGCAGCGACGACAGCGAGCAGGCGCGGACCCGCCTCATCGACGTCTTCGACCTCTCCCATGTGCAGGCCGAGTACATCCTCGAGCTGCGCCTGCGCCGCCTCACCCGGTTCTCCCGCATCGAGCTCGAGGCCGAGCGGGATGCTCTGAAGGAGGAGATCGCGTACCTCGAGGAGCTGCTCGGCAGCGAGCAGCGCATCCGCGAGGTGGTGAGCAACGAGCTCGAGGCCACCGCGGACAAGTACGGCACCCCGCGCAGGACGCTGCTGACCGAGGCCCCGCCGTCGCTCGCCGGCAGCTCCCGCGGCAAGAAGGCGTCCTCCCTGGAGATCGCCGACGTGCCCTGCGTCGTCGTGCTCTCGACGACCGGCCGCGCGGTCCGGATCGACCTGCCGGAGGACGGCGAGCTGCACCGCCCGTCGCGCCGCAGCAAGCACGACGCCCTCCTCTCCCAGGTCCCGGCCACCAGCCGCGGCGAACTCGGCGCGCTCACGAGCACCGGGCGCGTGGTCCGGTTCTCCCCCGTCGACCTGCCGGTGGTCCCCGGCAACTCCGTGCAGCTGGGGGCGGGCGCGAAGATCGGGGAGTACCTCTCGCTGCCGAAGGGCGAGCGCGTCGTCGCCCTCGTGTCGCTCACCGCCGACTCGCCGATCGCGCTCGGCACCCGCGAGGGCGTCGTCAAGCGCATCGTCCCGGGGATGTACCCGAACCGCCCGGACTTCGAGGTGATCGCCCTCAAGCCCGGTGACGAGGTCGTCGGCGCGGCCCAGTGCGGCGACGACGCGGAGCTCGTGTTCGTCGCCTCCGACGCCCAGCTCCTGCACTTCCCGGCGTCCACCGTGAGGCCGCAGGGCGTCGCGGCCGGCGGCATGGCGGGCATAAACCTCGGCAGCGGCGCGCGGGTCCTCTTCTTCGGCGCGGTGCCGAAGCCGGAGCACGCCGTGGTCGCCACGATCTCGACCGGCTCGGGCACCCTCCCGGGCGCCGACCCCGGCCGCGCCAAGGTCTCGCTCTTCGTCGACTTCCCTGCGAAGGGCCGCGCGACGGGCGGCGTCCGGGCGCACGGGTTCCTGAAGGGCGAGGACGGGCTGTCCCTGGCCTGGGTGGGCACCGACCCCGCCCTCGCGGTGGGACCGGACGGCAGCGCGCGCACCCTGCCCGAGCTCGGCGCACGGCGGGACGCCTCCGGCTCCCCGCTCGACGGCGTCGTGGGGTCGATCGGCTCGGCGCTCGGGTCCTGAGGCACCGGCGGCCAAGCGCCGTCAGCAGCGCCGTCAGAACCCGCTCGGCTCCGTCTCGTACTCCGGGCCGCCGGCGCGGGTCGGGATCACCGTGAGAGCGTGCGTCTCCTCGAGCCACAGCAGGGCGTCGTAGCGGGCGCCCATCCGCGTGGGCACGTAGTTCCCGTACTCGCTCCGAGCGTCGTAGACCACCCCGATGGCGCGGTGGCCGCGCTCGCTCCCGAGCCACAGGGAGTCTCGGCGATCGGGGAACAGGAGGAGCGCCGGCTCGCCGAGGGCGCGATGCAGGAGGTCCTCGTGCGATCCTCGCCGTGCGGGCGGCACCGGCATCCGCTCCGCCGGCTCGCCCCAGGAGCTCGCTGCCGTGACCGTGCCGGAGGAGCAGGCGAACCCGACCAGGCGCACGTCGGCGTCCCCACGGCGCCGGCGGAGCAGCTCCCCGAGGTTCAGCATCCCCTCGGCCGCCATGTCGGTCGCGCGGGCGTCACCGATGTGGGTGTTGTGCGCCCACACGAGGCCGCGCGACCCGGGATGCAGGCGATCGGCGATGCGGTCCACCGTCTCGGCCATCGCGGTGTCGCGCAGATTCCAGGACTCGCTGCCGCCGCGCACCATGGCCCTGTAGTAGCGCTCCGCGCTCACCGCCACCTCCGCGTTCTGCAGCGCAGAGAACGCCTCGGGGTCGGCGCTGCGCTCGAGGGCGTGCACCCGCACCTCCCGCAGCAGCTGGAGCAGCTGCGGTTCACAGGACCCCGGGACGACACGGGTGCTCCAGGCGTACTCGTGCGGGTCCTCGCCGTACGGCTCCAGGCACTGCAGAGCCCGGGAGGCAGCGGGCAGGACGGCCGGCGCCGCGGTCTCGGCCCACGCGCGCACCTGGCGAAGCGAGTCCCAGAGCGAGTAGACGTCGAGGCCGTAGAAGCCGATGCGACGCAGCGGCGGCCGCCCCGAGTTCTCCCGCCGGAGCCAGTCGAGGAACAGGGCCACGTCCTCGTTCGCCCACATCCACGCAGGCCACGGCGAGTAGCCCTGCAGCAGCGTCCTCGCATCGCCGGGCTCCTGGTCGACGCCCCGCACCCACCTGTTGAGGCGCCAGCAGTCCGGCCAGTCCCCCTCGACGGCGATCCAGGAGAAGCCGCCCTCCTCGAGGAGCCGCCGGCTCACGGTGCAGCGCCAGGAGTAGAACTCCGAGGTGCCGTGGGACGCCTCGCCGACGGCGACGATCGTCGCACCCTCGACGGCGCCGATCAGCGGGTCGAGCGAACCCGCGTCGGTCAGCGGACGCGCCAGCGAGCGGATCTCGTCGAGCAGCTGATCGTCGGGCGCCCGGGTCACGACAGGATCGGCTCGTGGCGGCTCTCGGGCTGCAGCAGGGTGCGGGAGAACCAGTCCCGCGCGAGCACCGCCACCCGGTCGAGCGTGCCGGCCTCCTCGAACAGGTGCGACGCTCCGGGGACGACCTCCAGGGCGGCCTCGCCCGAAATCGAGGCCCGCGCCCTGCGGTTCAGCATCAGCACGTCCGGGTCCCGGCTGCCGACGATGAGCAGCACGGGGCACCGCACGTCGGCGAGCCGCTCGCCGGCGAGGTCCGCGCGGCCGCCGCGGGACACCACAGCCGCGATCCCGGGATCCGAGGAGGCGGCGCAGAGCGCGGCCCCCGCGCCCGTGCTCGCCCCGAAGTAGCCGATGCGGAACCCCGCGGTGTCCGGCCTGCTCCGCAGCCACTCGGTGGCCGCCCGGAGGCGGGACGAGAGCAGCGGGATGTCGAACACGGCATGCCGGTCCTGCTCCTCCACCGGGGAGAGCAGATCGAGCAGCAGGGTGCCGATCCCGGCCTCGGCGAGCACGGAGGCCACCAGCCGGTTGCGGGGGCTGTGGCGGCCGCTCCCGCTGCCGTGGGCGAACACGACGACGGCGCGGGTGCCCGCCGGGAGGTGCAGCCGGCCGTGCAGCGCGATGCCGTCGGCCCGGATGACGACGTCCTCCAGCGTGCCGTGCGCCGACACGATGTCCAGGTCCCGCTCGGGCGCCGCGTCGTCCAGGAGCGCGGCCACCTCGTCCTCGGTCACCTGCGGGTAGTCGCGGTAGAACGGCCGGACGCCGGGGAAGGCCCGGGGAGCGGCGAGGGTGACGATCTCGTCGGCCGACCGGACGAACCGGAGCCCCTCGCGCGCGGCCACCGGCACGGCGAGGACCACCCTCTCCGCACCCGCCGCGCGCGCCATCGTGCACGCCACCTCGGCGCTGACGCCGGTCACGAGGCCGTCGTCGACGACCACAGCGGTCCGGCCGCGCAGGTCGAGACGGGGCCGCCCGTCCCGCAGCCGGACCGTGCGGTCGGCCAGGATTTCCCGCTCGCGGCGCGTGACCGACGCGAGGTCGAGCGGCGTCACCAGGGCGCGGAGGAAGATCCCGGGGTTGAGGACCCGGGTGCCGTCCTCCCCGAGCGCCCCCATCGCCCCGTCCGGGAAGCGCGGCACGCCGAGCTTCCGGACCACGAGGGCGTCGAGCGGCGCGCCCAGGGCTCGCGCGACCTCGGCCGCAACGGGGATGCCGCCGAGCGGCACCCCGAGGACGACCGTGTCGTCGTTCCGCAGGTCGGAGAGCGATTCGGCGAGCCGGCGTCCGGCGTCGGCGCGGTCGGCGAAGAGGGGACGGGTGTCGGTCACGGGGAGGAACCTCCAGGTCGTTGAGCCATGACAGGCTCGCCCGGGGCTCCCCGTTATCCACAGGACCAAGGTCCCCTGCCGCTACCCCTCGACGGGAACTGGATAGCGGGCGGACTGCAGGACCTCGGCCAGGTGGGCGGCGAATCGGGCCACCGACTTCGTCGTCGACGCGACCTTGGGCGGGGTCTCCTCGAGGTCCTTGTAGTCGACGCTCCCCATGGCCTCGCCGTTCCAGTAGGTCACCCCCTGGGCCGGGATGGTGAAGCCGATGTCGTTGAGCGCCTGGAAGAGCTCCGCGGTGATCTGATGGGCCCCGTCCTCGTTGCCCACGATCGCGGCGACGGCCACCTTGTCGAACATGTTCGGCCGCCCCAGATCGTCCTTCTCGGACAGCTCGGCGTCGAGCCGCTCGAGCACGCGCTGGGCGACGCTCGTCATGTGCCCCATCCAGGTCGGGGTCGCCATGACGAGGATGTCCGCGGCGACGATCTGCTCCCGGATCGCGGGCCACTCGTCGCCGTCGCCCATGTCGGCCTCGACGCCCGGCTTCACGTCGTGGTCCACCACCCGGATGGTGGTGCCGCTCACCCCGACGGCCTCGAGCGCGTCCATGAGCTGGCTGCCGAGCAGCTCGGCGCTCGACTCCGCCGGGGACGGCTTGAGGGTGCAGACGAGACAGACGGCGGTGAGGTCGGACGGCACAGCAGCTCCTTCTTGAGATCCTGCTGGGCACTCTTCCCCCGTCAGCCGGGAATCGCCTGAGGCTCCGGGCCGCTGCGGCGAGGCACTCCCGCGGCCGCGTACACGTCGATCTCGTCGAGCGTCTCGTGCTCGAGGAGCGCGGACGCGATGGCGTCGAGCTGCGACCGGTGCTCGCGGAGCAGCCGGCGGGCCTCCCCGTAGCACTCCTCGATGAGGCGCCGGACCTCCTCGTCCACGCGGGCCAGCATGGTGTCCGAGACCCCGGCCGAGCGCGGGTCGCCCTCGCGCGGGATCACCGAGACCGGGCCGATGCGGTCGGACATGCCCCATCGCCCGACCATGCCGCGAGCGATCCCCGTCGCGTTCTCGAGGTCGTTCTCCGCGCCCGTCGTCACGACCCCCAGCACCTCCTCCTCGGCCGCCATGCCCCCGAGCGCGCCGATGATGCGACCGCGGAGGTACGCCTCGTCGTAGCCGTAGCGGTCCGTCTCCGGAGTGGAGAGCGTGACGCCGAGCGCGCGACCGCGCGGGATGATCGAGACCTTGCGGACGGGGTCGGCGCCCGGCTGCAGGATGCCCAGCAGGGCGTGGCCGCCCTCGTGGTAGGCCGTCCGCCGCCGCTCCTCCTGCGGCATCACGATGGTCCGGGCCGTGCCGAGCTGGATCTTCTCGAGGGCGTCGAGCAGATCGCGCTGCCGGATCTCGGACTGCCCACGCCGGGCGGCGGACAGGGCCGCCTCGTTGACGAGGTTCGCGAGCTCCGCCCCGGTCATGCCCGGCGTCGCGCTCGCGAGCCGGGCGAGGTCCACATCCGCCGCCAGCGGTTTGCCCCGCGTGTGCACGGCGAGGATCTGCTCGCGCCCCTTCTGGTCGGGAGCGTGCACGGTGATCGTGCGGTCGAAGCGTCCCGGGCGCAGGAGCGCGGGGTCGAGCACGTCCGCCCGGTTGGTCGCGGCGAGCACGACGACGCCCTCCGAGCCGGAGAAGCCGTCCATCTCGGTGAGGATCTGGTTGAGCGTCTGCTCGCGCTCGTCGTGGCCGCCGACGGCGCGCGCGCCACCGCGGGCCCGGCCGATGGTGTCGATCTCGTCGATGAAGATGATCGCCGGAGCGACCTTCCGCGCCTCGGAGAACAGCTCGCGCACCCGGCTGGCGCCGACGCCGACGATCATCTCGATGAACTCGGATGCGCTCGCCGAGAAGAACGGCACCCCCGCCTCGCCGGCGGTGGCGCGGGCGAGCAGGGTCTTGCCGGTGCCAGGAGGGCCGGCGAGCAGGACGCCCTTGGGCGCGCGGGCGCCGAGCCGGCGGTACTTGTCCGGATCCTTCAGGAAGTCCACGACCTCGGTGATCTCGGCCTCGACCTCGTCGATGCCGGCGACGTCGTCGAACGTCACGCGGACGCTCTCCGGATCGACCGGCTTGCGCTTGTTCCCGCCGCCGAACAGCATGCCCATCCCCTGCTGCTGCCGGCGGAAGATCCACCAGTAGAACGCGATGAGCAGGAGGATCGGGCCCAGCGAGAGCAGCAGGTTCCAGAGCAGGCCGCGCTCCTGGACGACCGGGGTCGCGAGCACGCTGGCGCCGTTGGCCTCGAGCTGGGCGAGCAGGTCGTCCTGGGCGAACGTCGGCCTCTCGGTGGTGAATCGCGTGTAGGTGCCCTCGCCCTCGCCCGGCAGGGGGGCCTCGCTGCGAAGGATGCCCTGGATGGAGTCGCCGCGGGAGAACACCTCCTCGACGTTGTTCCGCTCCACCTGACGCGTGAACTCGGTGTACGGGATCGGCGGCGCGCCGGCCATGGAGTCCTGTGCTGTGAAGAGCCCGAAGGTGAGGAAGTAGGCCAGCCCCGACCACAGCGCGACGACCCACCAGTTGGGACGCTTCGGCGGCGTCCGGTCTCCCTGCGCCAGCCCCTCGGTCCGCCAGGGCCGCCCCTGGGGGTCCGGCTGCTCGCCCTCTCGCCCCTCAGGCGGACGCCGCTCGTCCGAACTCGTGTCGCCGTTCACTGCCTGCCTCCCACGCGGGTGGTGCCGATGCCCGGATTCTAGGAAAGACCCGGGGGCTGCGGCGACCGGCTGGACAGCGAGGTCAGGCGTCGATCTTGTCGCGGTCCAGGTCGCGCGAGCCGTCGATGATGAACTCCTTGCGCGGCGCCACGTCGTTGCCCATCAGCAGCTCGAACACGCTCTCCGCGGCGGCCGCGTCCGAGACGCGCACCCGGCGCAGCATCCGGTGCTTCTTGTCCATGGTCGTGAGCGCGAGCTGATCCGCGTCCATCTCGCCGAGCCCCTTGTAGCGCTGGATCGGGTCGACGTAGCTCCGCTTCTCGCGCTTGAGCTGGGCGAGCAGGCCCTGGAGCTCCTGCTCCGAGTAGGTGTACAGGGTGTCGTTCGGCTTGCTGCCCGGGTTCTTGACGACCACGCGGTGCAGCGGCGGCACGGCGGCGAAGACGCGGCCCTCCTCGATGAGGGGTCTCATGTAGCGGAAGAACAGGGTCAGCAGCAGGGTCCGGATGTGCGCGCCGTCGACGTCGGCGTCGCTCATCAGGATGACCTTGCCGTACCGGGCGAGGTCGAGGTCGAACGTCCGTCCCGATCCGGCGCCGATCACCTGGATGATCGAGGCGCACTCGCTGTTGCCCAGCATGTCGCTGACGGATGCCTTCTGGACGTTGAGGATCTTGCCCCGGATCGGCAGGAGGGCCTGGTATTCGCTGTCGCGCGCGAGCTTCGCCGTGCCGAGAGCGGAGTCGCCCTCGACGATGAACAGCTCGCTGTTGCCGACGTCGTTGCTGCGGCAGTCGACGAGCTTCGCGGGCAGCGACGAGGACTCGAGCGCGTTCTTTCGACGCTGCGTCTCCTTGTGCGTCCGCGCGGAGATGCGCGCCTTCATCTCCGAGACGACCTTGTCGAGGAGCATCGACGCCTGCGTCTTGTCCTCGCGCTTGCTCGACGCGAACTTCTCGCTCAGCGCCTTCGTCACGACCGAGGAGACGATGCCGCGCACCGCCGGCGTGCCGAGCACCTCCTTGGTCTGACCCTCGAACTGCGGCTCGGGCAGGCGGACGGTGAGCACGGCCGTGAGGCCAGCGAGCACGTCGTCCTTCTCGATCTTCTCGTTGGCGCCCACCTTGAGCCGGCGTGCGTTCGCCTCGACCTGCGAGCGGAGGGCCTTGAGCAGACCCTGCTCGAACCCGGCCTGGTGGGAGCCGCCCTTCGGCGTCGCGATGATGTTGACGAAGCTGCGGAAGTTGGTGTCGTAGCCGATGCCCCAGCGCAGGGCGAGGTCGACCACGCACTCGCGCTGGACCTCGGTGGGCACCATGTGCCCGTTCTCCTGCAGGACCGGGACCGTCTCGGTGAAGCCGCCGGTGCCCGTGATGCGCCAGGTGTCCGTCACCGCGCCGTCCGTCGCCAGGAAGTCGACGAACTCGCCGATGCCGCCCTCGTAGCGGAAGCTCTCGATCGTCGGGACGTCCGCGCGCTCGTCGACGATCGAGATGCCGAGACCCGGCACCAGGAACGCCGTCTGCCGTGCCCGCGCGACCAGGTCCTCGAGGGAGAACGCCGCCTCCCGGGAGAAGATCTGCCGGTCCGCCCAGTAGCGCACCCGCGTGCCGGTCACGCCCTTCGCGACCTTGCCCACGACCCGGAGCTCGCTGCCCGAGATGAACGGGGTGAAGGGCGCGTCCGGCGACGGCAGGCCCTTGTCCGTGAAGACTCCGGGCTCGCCGCGGTGGAAGGACATGGCGTACGTCCTGCCGTTGCGGTCGACCTCGACGTCGAGCCGCTCGGAGAGCGCGTTGACGACGCTCGCGCCGACACCGTGCAGGCCGCCGGAGGCGGCGTAGGAGCCGCTGCCGAACTTGCCGCCGGCGTGCAGCTTGGTGAAGACGACCTCGACGCCCGTCAGGCCCGTCTTCGGCTCGATGTCCACCGGGATGCCCCGCGCGCGGTCGCGGACCTCGACGGAGCCGTCGCGGTGCAGGACGACGTCGATCGAGTCGCCGTGCCCGGCGAGCGCCTCATCGACGGAGTTGTCGATGATCTCCCACAGGCAGTGCATGAGACCGCGGGAGTCCGTGGACCCGATGTACATGCCGGGACGCTTGCGGACGGCCTCCAGTCCCTCGAGCACCGAGAGATGCCGGGCAGAGTAATCCTGAGCAGCCACCCGGCAAGGGTAAACGGCGGGTCCGACGGCGCCCGGGAGGCCGGGGGCGCGCCGCGAGGAAAGCAGGACGGCCGACGCCCCCGCTCAGGCCCCCGTTTCGTGCCCCCAACGCGGGCCTGTCCGCGGCGCGACGCGGGTGGGAGCATCAGCGGTGGCAGCGAGAAGTCAATCTCGTAACGATCGGCTACGCGCACAGCGAAACGGTGCCAGGCTTGAAGCAAGAGCGGAACAAGGGCGTGCTTTCATTGTTGAACTCAGTGACGCACCGGACACCACGAGGAGCAGCACATGTCGAACATCACTTCAGACGCCCTTGACGCTCCCCCGTATGAGCTGACCGCGCTCGACCGCTGCGACAGCTGCGGCGCGCAGGCGTACATCCGGGTCGAGCTGGGCAAGGGTGAGCTGCTCTTCTGCGCTCACCACGGCAAGAAGTACCAGGAGAAGCTCTCGAGCGTCGCGCGCAGCTGGCACGACGAGTCGAGCCGCCTCACCGACAACAAGGCCTGAATCCGAGACTTCGCTCGAGCCGTCCGCACGATGCGGGCGGCTCGACGCGTTTAACCGGGAACCTCACCCGGCTGCACCCGCGATCCGCCGGATCCTGCCGGTGAGGAACTCGCGCTCGGCCTCGTTGTCGGTGAGGGAGAGCGCGGCCTCGTAGGCGGCCACCGCCTCCGATCGTCGTCCCAGCCGCCGCAGCAGGTCGGCGCGGACGGCATGGTACGGACCGTACGCCGGCAGCGGAGCGGCGTCGAGCAGGTCGAGGGCCGCCGCCGGACCCTCTACCTCGGCCACCGCGACGGCCCTGTTCAGCTCGACGACCGGACTCGGGGCGACCACACGCAACTGGTCGTAGAGCACGACGATCTGCGCCCAGTCCGTGTCGGCTGCGGTGGCCGCGTCGCTGTGCACCGCGGCGATCGCCGCCTGCAGCTGGTACGGGCCCGGCCGGTTGCGGCGCAGGCACCGGCGGACGCTCGCCTGTCCCTCCGCGATCAGGGCGCCATCCCAGAGTCGCCGGTCCTGATCGGCGAGCAGGACGAGGGAGCCGTCCGCGGCCATGCGGGCGGGGCGGCGCGCCTCGGTGAGGAGCAGCAGCGCGAGCAGCCCCTCCGCTTCGGGCTCGTCCGGCATCAGCGCCACGAGCACCCGGGCCAGCCGGATCGCCTCCGAGCACAGGTCGTCGCGCACGAGCCGCTCGCCGGCCGTCGCCAGGTAGCCCTCGTTGAAGATGAGGTAGATCACCGCCAGCACGGAGGCGAGGCGCTCCGGCAGGTCCGAGTCCTCGGGGACCCGGTACGGGATGCGGGCGTCGCGGATCTTCGCCTTCGCCCGCACGATCCGCTGCGCCATCGTGGACTCCGGCACCAGGAAGGCCCGCGCGATCTCGGGGGTCGAGAGGCCGCCGAGGAGCTTCAGGGTGAGCGCCACCTGCGAGGCGCGCGCGAGGGCGGGGTGGCAGCAGGTGAACAGCAGGCGCAGCCGCTCGTCGGGCACGGCACCCTCCTCGGGGAGCTCGTCGATCCCCCGCAGCAGCTCGGCCTCGGCGTGCTTCCCGGCCCGTGCCGCCTCGCGGCGGAGCCGGTCGATGCCGCGGTTGCGCGCGGTCGTGAGGATCCAGCCCGCGGGACTCGGGGGACGGCCGTCGCGCGGCCAGCGCTGCAGAGCGATCGTGAAGGCATCCTGGACCGCGTCCTCGGCGAGGTCCAGGTCCCGGAACACGCGGGCGAGCACGGCCACCGCGCGACCGTACTCGGCGCGGAACACCGCCTCGACGGAGGCGCGTCCCGGCTGGGATCGCGCGTCCCTGCGCGCTCCCCCAGCCGGAACGGCCTCCCCGGCGGTCATTCCGCCGACGAGAAGGCGAACGGCCGCACCTCGACCGGCAGCCCGGTCGCCTGGGCGACGCGCCGCCCCCAGCCGAGTGCGGCGTCCAGGTCCTCCGCCCGGATGATCCAGAAGCCGCCCACGTGCTCCTTGGACTCCACGTAGGGTCCGTCGGTCAGCAGCGGGTCGGCGGCGTCCCGCGGGCGGACCACCGTGGCGGTGTCGGGCTGGTGCAGGCCGCCCGTGAACATCCACGAGCCCGCGGCCTGGATCTCCCGGTTGACCTCGTCGAGTCGCTGCATGACCGGCTCGAGAAGCTCCGGCGGCGGGACGATCCCGTCGGGCTGATAGAGGCTGAGCAGGTAGTGCGTCATGGTCTTCTCCTCGGTGTCGGTGCCGGTCCTCGCCGGCTCTCACCCTCTAGACGAACGGGATCGCCCGGAATCGACACCCTCGCAGAACTCCGGCTTCGCGGGTCGAACCTTAGCCGCGAGCGGGGAAAACGCATCCCCTGCGACGCCCCAGTCGCGCCCCCCTAGCGGGGGCCAGGCCTTCTGGCAAGCACCGCGACAGGACGAGTGAACGCCCAATAGAGTGTCCCTCTGTCCTCAGTGCACAGAGCCCTGTCAGGAGATTCACGAAGTAGACGCAGGAAGGAGCCGAGGTGGGACGAGTACGCCACGAACCGATCGAGATCCTCGGGTCCTTCGAGAGCACGTTCATGCCGGCCCATGACCGGGACGTGATCGAGACCACCGAGCACGACAAGCGGTGGCGCGAGGATCTGCTGCTCGTGACGGACATGGGGATCACCCGGCTGCGCTACCCGATCCGCTGGCACCGGATCGAAGAGGTCGAGGGCGTCTTCGACTGGTCGGAGACGGACGAGATCCTTGAGCACATGCGCGACCTCGGCCTGCGCCCGATCGTCGACCTCGTGCACCACACCAGCTACCCGGCCTGGCTCACCGACGGCTTCGCCGACGAGCGCTTCGGTCCCGCCTACCTCCGGTACGCCGAGGCGTTCGCCCGCAGGTATCCCTGGGTCGAGGAGTACACGCTCTTCAACGAGCCGTTCGCCACCCTCTTCCTCTGCGGGCACGAGGCGATCTGGCCGCCGTACCGATCCGGCCTCGAGAGCTTCGTCGACCTGCTGGTGAACGTCCTCCCGCCCGTCGCGGAGGCGAGCCGGCTCTACCGGGAGCTGCTGCCGTCCGCCCGGCACGTGTGGAACGACTCCTGTGAGCGCCATATCGGCACGGACGCGTCGGGCCAGTCCTACGCCGACCTCGCCAACGAGCGGCGGTTCGCGGTCCTCGACGCCTTCCTGGGTCGGCCCTACGACACGGAGGGCCCGTTCGGGAGGCTGCTCCACGAGTCCGGCGGCGAGCGGCTCCTCGGCATCGAGGGCGGCTCCGTCGACGTCCTCGGTCTCGACTACTACGCCCACAACCAGTGGACCTTCAGCATCGAGGGCGGCACGACCACGAACCCCGACCCCACGCCGTTCGCCGACCTGATCCAGGAGTACTGGGAGCGCTACGGGCTGCCGTGCCTGGTCACCGAGACGAACATCCGGGGCCACACCTTCGATCGCGCGACGTGGCTCAAGTACGTGCTGGAGCAGTGCGAGATCGCTCGGGACCGCGGCATCCCGATCGACGGCCTGTGCTGGTTCCCCTTCATCGACTCCACCGACTGGAACTCGCTGCTCTTCCGCTGCGAGGGGCACATCGATCCGGTCGGGGTGTACTGGCTCGACGAGGAGCTCGACCGCCGCGCGTCGGTCATGACCACGTCGTACGCCGCAGCCGCCGCCGGGGTGCCGGCGGTGGACCTGCCCGCCTTCGAGCTCGCCGAGCCCGTGGCGACCTGGTTCCGCGGCTACCTGCCGCAGACCTCCCACTGGGAGTGGAGCCCTCCTCCGGAGGAGCCCCGCGCCCGCAACCTCCCTCGAATCACGACAACCATGGAATTGAGGATCGTCGATGCGCAGTGAACTGATCGTCCTCTCCCACCTCCGCTGGGACTGGGTCTGGCAGCGTCCGCAGCAGCTCGTCTCGCGGCTGAGCACCGCTGCCGGTCGACGAACCTGGTTCGTGGAGGAGCCGATGACGCCTCGAGATCATGAGGTGCAGCAGAACCGGCTCGTGTCGGAAGAGGTCGACGGACTCACACGCGCCTGGCTCGAGATCCCCGACCCCGGCCACCACGTCGGCTTCGCCGACGAGGTCATCCCCGACTACATCGAGCAGCTCCCCGAGCTGATCGGCCCGCGCGCCTGCGAGCGCGTGGTCTGGATCTACACCCCGCTCGCCCTCGAGGCAGCGCTCGCCCTCGAGCCGACCACCCTCGTCTACGACGTGATGGACGACCTCGCCGCCTTCAAGGGCGCAGCACCGGAGCTCGTCGTCCGCCAGCGGCAGGCCCTGCGCAGGGCGGACGTCGTCTTCGCCGGCGGCCGCTCGCTGCACCGGTCGGTCGTGCGGCAGGGCCGCACGGACGCGATCCTCGTGCCGAGCGGCGTCTCGATCGCGGACTACGCCGTCGCCTCCCACCACAGGGCGCGCAACGCACGGCCGGTGGCGGGCTTCGTCGGGGTCCTCGACGAGCGCCTCGACATCGACCTCCTCGGCCAGGTGGCCGAGGCGGCGCCCGACTGGGACATCAGGATGGTCGGTCCGGTCGCGAAGATCGATCCGGCGGACCTCCCTCAGGCCCCCAACATCTCCTACCTGGGGATGGCGCCCTATGCGGAGCTGCCGCGTCACATGGCGAGCTTCGACGTGGCGATCATGCCCTTCGCGCTCAACGAGGCGACGAAGTCGATCAGCCCGACGAAGACGCTCGAGTACCTGGCGTCCGGCCTGCCCGTCGTCTCCACCCGCGTTCCGGACGTCGTCGCCGACTTCCCCGGGGTCGTGGACCTGCAGGACGACGCCGCGGGGTTCGCGGCCGCCTTCGACCGGCTCCGGGGCCGTGCCGGCACGGTCGCCAGCGAGCGCGTGCGGCGGATCCTGCAGCGCAACGACTGGGACGCGATCGCCTCGCGCATGGATCAGATGATCTTCTCCGAGCGCTCCGACGGCACCGAGCCGGCGGCCACCGCCTGACCCCCGCAGCAGACAGGAAAGCGGCCCGCCGGAACTCCGGCGGGCCGCTTCTTCGTCCGTGTCCCGGACCTCACTCCACGCGCTCGGGCACCTCGATGGGCGCGTTCATGTGGTATCCGCTGCGGCGGCGATGCAGGAAGGTGATGCCCCACAGGACGATCCCGAGCGCGAGCAGGACCAGCGCGATCATGTACTGCTCGATCGGCCGGCCCGACGTCCCCGGCAGCACCAGGTAGAGGCAGGCGATCACGCCGATCACCGGGAGGAACGTCGGCGTCTTGAAGTGCTTGTGGTCGACCGGCTGCTTGCGCAGGACGAGCACTGCCGCGTTCACGACGGCGAAGACGGTGAGCAGGAGGAGGGACGTCGTGCCGCCGAGCAGGAGCGCGATCGGACCCTGAGGGTCGAGGGAGATGTAGCTGATCAGGCAGAGCGCGATCGCCGCGACGAACACGATCGACGCCCACGGCGTCCGCCGGCCGGGAAGGACCTTGGACAGGAACGGGGGAAGCACGGCCTGCCTGCTCATGCCGTAGATGAGGCGGCTCGCCATCATCACGTTGAGGAGGGCGGTGTTCGCCACGGCGAACATCGAGATGAACGGCAGCAGGGCCGTGATCGGGAAGTCCGGCGCCGCCGTCTGGACCACGGTGACCAGCGGGGTGTCGTTGCCCGCCAGCTCCCCCACCGGCACGATCGCCACCGCGACGATGGACACGAGGACGTAGACGGTGGCCGTGATCCCGAGGCCCGTCAGCATGATGCGCGGGAAGATCCGGCTCGGGTCCTTCGTCTCCTCCGCCATGTTGACGGAGTCCTCGAAGCCGACCATGGCGAAGAACGCGAGCGAGGTCGCGGCGCTGACCGCGAGGATCACGTTCTTCTCCTCCTGCGTCTCGAAGGCGACCACCCGGGAGAAGTCCGCCTGACCGCCGAAGATCGCGAACATCCCGATGAAGATCACCATGAGCAGGCCGGACAGCTCGATCGTCGTCAGCACGACGTTGAGGCCGACGCTCTCCGCGACCCCGCGGAGGTTGACCGCGGCGATCATCAGGATGAACAGCAGGGCGATGATCAGCCGCACGGGCTGGGACTCCCCGAGCCCGAAGGCGATCGTGAAGTTGCTCGCGAACGCCCCGGACGCCGCCGAGGACGAGGTGATCCCGGAGGACATCACCGTGAAGGCGACGAGGAACGTCACGAAGTGGATGCCGAACGCCTTGTGCGCGTACAGCGCTGCGCCGGCGGCCTGTGGGTACTTCGTCACGAGCTCGAGGTAGGAGCACGCCGTGACGAGGGCGACCGCGAACGCGATGAGGAAGGGCAGCCACGCCGCGCCGCCCACCTCGGCGGCCACCTGGCCCGTGAGGGCGTAGATGCCGGTGCCGAGGATGTCGCCGATGATGAAGAGCAGCAGCAGCTTCGGCCCGAGCACCCTCTTCAGCTCGTGGTGCTTGGTCGGTGTTCCTCCGGTCACAGGTGATCCCTGGATGGCGCCCATCGCGGTCCCCTAACGGTCGGCGTCGGCACGCGATTCGCGCCGCCTTCTCACGTGGCTGACAGTCTGCGCTCAGGTCAGCGGGCTAGGCGACCCCCTTCCGCAGACCTTGACCTCATCGTTAGGAATGGCTAGAAGAAGCCTCAGTTTCCAGAGGTGTCGCCGTCCACGTACACCCACCGGCCCTCGTGCCGCCGGAAGCGGGAGCGCTCGTGCAGGATCCCGGCTCCCTCGGCCGTGCGGTACGAGGCTCGGAACTCGACGACACCCTCCTCGTCCCCCTCGCCGCCCCGCGCGGTGTCGACGATCTGGAGCCTCCGCCACACGACGCCGTCGTCGAGATCGAGGCCCGCGGGCCGCGTCTCCGGGTCCCACGTCCGGATGACGTGATCTGCGAGGCCGAGGGCGTAGGCGCTGAACCGGGAGCGCATGAGCTCGAGCGCAGTGGGAGCCGGCGCCCCCTCATGCAACGGGAGGCAGCAGCCCGTGTAGGGGCGCCGGCTGCCGCAGGGACACGGCTCGGAGGGGTCCATTCCCCTCATCCTGCCCCCACCGGTGGGAGGGGGCGGCCAGGGGGACGTTCCCCTATCCGGTGCTGCCGGGCGGTCCTACCCTGTGGGCGTTCAGGCGGCGCGGCCCGAGCACCGCCGACGTTCACGGGAGGCAGGAGATCCGATGAGACGGAAGCGGTTGTACGGCACGGGGCTGGTGCTCGGAACGCTCGCGCTGGCGGTCGGCGCCGCACAGCCGGCGGCCGCCGCGGACCTCCCGTCGGGAGGATGCGGCTCGCAGACCCTGGTCACGGTGCAGGAGACCATCGACGCCGTGGACTGGCGGTTCGCCCCGCCGGAGGAGCGGCCGGAGTACGAGGCGCGCATCGCGATGGAGGACGCGAACGATGACGGGCTCCTCTGCATCAAGCAGTTCGAGCCGAACCAGGGACAGGACAAGCACTTCGGCGCCGAGGACTACATCGTCACGAGCATCGGCGACAACAGGGCGGTCGGCCGCCTGTGAGCCCGGCGTGCTGCAGGCTCGATCGGGACGCCGTGCTCCGACGGCATTAAGGTGTCGGAGCATGGGGTTCCGATGACGAAGCGCGCGCCGAAGGACGGGATCGACGAGTCCGAGCTGGAGATCGGCCCACCGAAGACGAGCGCGGTCGGGATCCCCGGTGTCGTCGCGGCCCTGCGGATGTCGCTCGACCAGATGGGACCCGTGCGCAGCGCGCAGACGCTGCTCACGGTGAACCAGAAGGGCGGCTTCGACTGCATGGGCTGCGCCTGGCCCGAGGGCGAGCACCGGCACACCGCCGAGTTCTGCGAGAACGGCGCGAAGGCGGTCGCCGCCGAGGCGACGCAGCGGCGCGTGCGCCCCGACTTCTTCGCGGAGCACTCGATCTCGGACCTGTCGGCCCGCGACGACTACTTCCTGGAGCAGCAGGGCCGGCTCACTCACCCCATGATCCGCGACGAGGGCTCCGACCACTACCGGCCGCTGTCCTGGGACGAGGCGTTCCGGGTCATCGCGGAGGAGCTCCGAGCGATGGAGTCGCCCGACGAGGCGGTGTTCTACACCTCCGGGCGGACGTCCAACGAGGCGGCGTTCCTCTACCAGCTCTTCGTCCGGGGGCTCGGCACCAACAACCTGCCCGACTGCTCCAACATGTGCCACGAGTCGAGCGGCTCCGCGCTGACGGAGACGCTCGGCGTCGGAAAGGGGACCGTCAGCCTCGACGACATCCACTCCGCGGAGCTCATCCTCGTCGCCGGCCAGAACCCGGGCACGAACCACCCCCGGATGCTCAGCGCCCTCGAGAAGGCGAAGAAGAACGGCGCCACGATCCTCACGATCAACCCGCTGCCCGAGGCGGGCCTCATCCGCTTCCAGAACCCGCAGACGGTGCAGGGGATGCTGCTCGGCGGCACCGCCCTCGCCGAGGAGCACCTGCAGATCCGGCTCGGCGGCGACCAGGCCCTCTTCCAGGCTCTCGGCAAGGCGCTGCTCGAGAAGGAGGACCGCGAGGGAGGCGTCCTCGACTCGGCCTTCCTCGAGGAGCACACCAGCGGGCTCGACGAGTACCGCGAGCAGGTGCGCGCTCTCGACTGGGAGGAGGTCGTGGTCGCGACCGGCCTGCCGCTCGAGCAGATCCGCCGGACCGCAGACCGGCTCGCGGCGTCGAAGGCCACCATCGTCTGCTGGGCGATGGGTCTCACCCAGCACAAGCACGCGGTCGCCACCCTCCGGGACGTCGTGAACGTCCTCCTGCTGCAGGGGAACGTCGGCAAGCCGGGAGCGGGCGTCTGCCCGGTCCGCGGCCACTCCAACGTGCAGGGCGACCGGACGATGGGCATCTTCGAGCGGATGCCGGACCGCTTCCACGACGCGCTGGATGCCGAGTTCGGCTTCCGCTCCCCCCGGAAGCACGGCTACGACACCGTCTCGGCCATCCGCGCCATGCGCGACGGCAAGGTCAGGGTCTTCATGGCGATGGGCGGCAACTTCGCCCGGGCCACGCCGGACACCGCCGTCACCGAGAAGGCGCTCACCCGCACCCGCCTCACCGTGCAGGCGTCCACCAAGCTCAACCGCTCCCACCTCGTGACGGGGCGGCGCGCGATCATCCTGCCGACGCTCGGCCGGACCGACCGCGACCGCCGCGGCTCGGGCGAGCAGGTCGTCACCGTCGAGGACTCGATGAGCGCGGTGCACGCCTCGAGGGGGCGTCTCCGGCCGCCCTCGGAGGGCCTGCTGTCCGAGGTCGCGATCATCTGCCGACTGGCGCTCGAGGTCTTCGGCGACGCCGCTGACGGCAACCGGCCGCGAGCGGACTGGACGGCGCTCATGGACGACTACTCGCTCATCCGCCGCCACATCGGGAAGGTGGTGCCCGGCTTCGACGACTTCGAGGAGCGCATCGAGCCCGGAAACGGCTTCGTGCTGCCGAACGGCCCGCGGGATGCCCGCCGGTTCGCCACCGCCACGGGGAAGGCCCGCTTCACCGGCAACCGGCTCGAATACCCCCGGATCCCCGAGGGCCGCCTGATCCTGCAGACCATCCGGTCCCACGACCAGTACAACACGACCATCTACGGCAAGGACGACCGCTACCGCGGCATCCACGGCGGCAGGCGCGTCGTCCTCGTGAACTCGGAGGACCTCGAGGCCTTCGGGCTTCCGGAGGGCGCGCTCGTCGACCTCGTGTCCGAGTTCTCGGACGGGGTGGAGCGCCGGGCGGAGCGGTTCCGGACCGTCGCCTACCCGACCCCGCGCGGGAACGCCGCGGCCTATTACCCGGAGACGAACGTCCTCGTTCCACTGGACTCCACGGCCGACGTGAGTGGGACACCCACCTCGAAGTCGGTGGTCATCCGGCTGGAGCCGGCGGCGGTGCCGGCCGGTCAGCCCGCGGTCGTCGGCGGCTGAAGCGGTCCGCCGGACGGGATAGCTCCCCGGCGGTCAGGTTTCGCCGTCGGCTCAGCGGCGCGCCGGCAGGCCGCTGATCCTCGCCGGGTGCGCGTACACGTTCATCCCGGTGCCCCGGCTGAATCCGACCAGCGTGAGGCCCGTCTCGGCGGCGAGGTCCACCGCGAGCGAGCTCGGCGCGCTCACCGCCGCGAGCACCGGGATGCCCGCCATGCTCGCCTTCTGCGCGAGCTCGAAGGACGCCCGCCCCGAGACCTGGAGGACGGTGTCCCGCAGCGGGAGCCGTCCCTCGCGGAGGGCCCAGCCGACCACTTTGTCGACGGCGTTGTGCCGCCCCACGTCCTCGCGGAGGCACAGCAGCTCGCCCGCCATGGTGAACAGCCCCGCGGCGTGCACGCCGCCGGTGCGGTCGAACGCGGCCTGCCCGGCGCGCAGGCGGTCCGGCAGCTCCGACAGGAGCTCGTAGGACACCGTCCCGCCCGTGTCCGCGATCGGGTGGTGGGATGCGCGGGTCACGGCCTCGATGGACGCCGTCCCGCAGAGCCCGCACGAGCTCGTCGTGTAGACGTTCCGGGCGGTCGCGTGCAGCGGCCGGGGCACGTCCGCGCGGATGCCGGCGTCGATCACGTTGTACGTCTGGTGCCCGTCGGCGTCGCGCCCGGCGCAGTAGCGCATCGCGACGAGGTGGTCCTTCTCGAAGACCATCCCCTCCGACACGAGGAACCCCGCCACGAGGTCGAAGTCGTCCCCGGGAGAGCGCATGGTGACCGCGAACTGCTCGCCGCCGACGCGGATCTCGAGCGGCTCCTCGACCGCGAGGACGTCCGGGCGGTCGTGGCGGTGCAGGACGGCCTGGGTGCCGTTCGGCGCCACCTCCGCCGTGACGGGTGCCGTGGCGTCCGCCCTCAGCCGGATGACGGGCCGTCGTTGCGTCGTGGCGCCCATGCCGATGCTCCTCACGGTCCGACCTGCGCCGGATCCCGCTCCAGGCTAATCCTGCGGCGGCAGCGAGAAGGCTGGCTCCCGGCGCCGCTCACCGGCGAGGCGTTGCTCCTGGCTGGCGTCGCAGCCGTGCGGACGGACTGGCCCCCCGCCGCTCACCCGGCGGGCCGGCTTCCTCGGTGTGACGACGGCGTGCGGACGGACTGCGCTCCCGCTCCAGCGTCAGGCGGCGCCGTCGAGGCGCGGCCGACCGGCCCGTCGAGGCGTGCGAGTGGGATCGATCCAGGGCGGCGGTATCAGGTAGGGAGTGCCCCCGCGGACCTCGACCGCCCAACCGTCGTTGTCCAGCCTCCGGTGGTGGAAGCGGCAGAGGAGGACGCCATTGTCCAGGTTCGTGGGACCGCGTGAGTCGCCCGCCCCCTGGTGCCACGCCTTCAGGTGGGCGGCCTCGCATCTGCCGGGCGGTTCACCGCAGCCAGGCCAGATGCAGCCGCCATCGCGGACGGCCATGGCGTAGCGCTGCGCCTCGGAGAAGAGGCGCCGCCCCTCGCCGAGGTCCAGGGGCTGGGACGCGCCGCCCAGGACGACCGGCAGGATCCTCGCCTCGCAGGCGAGCCGCCGGGCGGTGACGGCGCTGATCGGCTCGTCGATGCCCGAGATCATCGCCGATCCGACACCCGAGACGAGTGCGTCGTGGTTGACGGTGACGAGCAGCGTCACCGCGGTGCCGGACATGTCGCCCGCATCGTGCTTGAGCGAGTCCCGAGCCATCGAGACGAGGGCGTCGAGCCGCTTCTGCCCGGCCGTGCGCGTGTCCTGCACGGCTGAGTCGACGTCGTCTCCGTCGTCGAAGCGGACCTCCCGACGAGGCGCGGTGCGGGCGTCGAGAGCGGTGAGGATCCATCCGGCGCTCTCCGGGTCGGCTTCGGTGAGGATCGCGGTCATGCCGTCGCGTCGCTTGATCACCCGCGTCTCCGCCTTCGCGCGCAACTCCTGCTCGCGGGGCTCGACGCCGCCCGGATCGGCATGCACGAGCAGCGCGCGGCAGGCCTGCCGAAGTCCTGCGACCGACTCCGCGAGGGCCTCCTGGACCAGGAACTCCTCCCACGCCGTCAGACGCTCGGGATCCCCGGCCTTGTCCGCGACGGCCTGGAGGGTGCTCAGGATCAGAGCGGCGCCCTCCGTGCAGACAGAGCCCGAGTCGACCGCCGCGGCGACCGCGGGGTGCTGTTCCGGCAGGACGTCGCCGGTGAGCGTGCGGCGGACCCGCAGCTGCTCACCGACTCGGCACCAGTCGGCCGCGGCGCCCGCTGAGACGTGGGCGATGGCGGCGACACCGACAGGAGCAGTCCGGTTCCCGAGCCGCTTGGCCAGAGGCTCCGCCACGTCCTGCTGACTCCGTGCCGCGAACTCGCCGGCCAGCCGTGCCCCGACCGCGCCGACGAGATTCGCGAGCGCCCCGAGCTGCTCGAGGCACTCGAGCAGCGTCGCATCGGTCATCCCCTCGACCACCTCGGCGAGAGATGCGCGATCGCCGGCCCAGTCCGCCTCCCGCACGGCCGCTGCGAGCGCTGCCGATCGGGCTGCGAGAGAGTCGGTGGGCCTTTCCACGGCATCATCCAACCCTGCACCACTGACACTCCCCCTCTCGAACGACGCTTTTGGCCACCACCCTTCAACTGCTGCTCGAAGTGAATCCTCGGCGTCCGTGGTCAGCCGTTCCGACGCATCCGCCGGTGCTGCCACGCGGGTCTCAGTTCGGCAGGAGGCGCCGTTCACCGCGCCGCCGCCCCCGACCCGCGTGTCGCTCGGCGCACCCGGCGTAGCGTCGACGCATGACGTCCAGGAGCGATCGCAGGCCCCGCCCGCCGTCCCCGACGGGCAGCCTCCTGCTCGGCATCGGACTGGGCGGATTCGTCGACGGGATCGTGCTGCATCAGATCCTGCAGTGGCACCACATGGTGAGCCACGTGGAGGAGTTCCCGGTCACCACCGTCGCCGGCCTCGAGGTCAACACGCTCGCCGACGGCCTCTTCCACGTGCTCTCGTGGCTGTTCACGATCGCCGGGTCGACGCTGACGATCGTGCAGTGGCGGCAGGGCCGGCTCGCTCCGAGCTGGGGCTTCCACATCGGGCTGCTGCTCGCTGGCTGGGGCCTCTTCAACGTCGTCGAGGGCCTCATCGACCACCAGCTGCTGGGTGTCCACCACGTGCGCGACGATCTCGGCGGGCCGCTCGAGTGGGACATCGGCTTCCTCGCGTTCGGGGTTCTCCTCATCGTCGGCGGATGGCTTCTGTACCGGCGGAGCCGTCGCGCGCTGGAGTCCGCCCGCTCGAGCTGACCGTTCTCGTCCCGGCTCTCGTGCCCGTTCACCCGGTTGCGCCAGAATGAGCGACCTCAGCTTCCTGGGGAGGGTCGTCCATGGCGAAGAAGTCGAAGAAGAAGGCGGACAGGACCGCGCAGCAGACCGCACCGGCCGCAGCGTCCGGCGGCGGCGGCAAGGCCCGCAAGAAGGCCGAGAAGCGCGCCGCGGAGCTCGCGGCTACCCTCGAGAAGGTCCGCAAGAAGGCGCAGGCACGGATCGCGAAGGCTCAGCAGGCGATCCGCAAGGCGGAGAAGCGAGCCGAGAAGGCCCGCACGGAGGCGGATGGCCCACGCGGAGATTCCGGCGCTCGCGGGGAGGGCTCCGGCGCGGGCTCGGTGGGCGCTGAGTCCGGCACCCCCACCTCGCCGTCGCCCGCCGAGCCGGGATCGGACGCGAACACCGCCGGACCCGACTACGCCGTCCCGCTGCCGGTGCAGGACGGCGTCTCGTCCACGGCGACCTCGGGCTCTGCACTGGGAGGGGTGGTGGTCCCCGAGGCGGTGAGTCCGGACGGGGCAACCGAGGCGACATCGCCGTCGGCGCCCTCCTCTCCCGAGCCTGAGGCCGGGCCCTCGGGGGCCAGCGAGGCGACGCAGACGACCTCGCCCGCGGGTCCGGCTGCTGCAGGCGCTCGGACAACGGACGGCGACTCCCCTGTCCCCGACGCGGCCGCCCTGACGCCTCCGCTCCCACACGCCACTCCTGAGGAGCCGAACATCGGCTGGAGCCACGCGCGACTTCGAGCCGCAGCCAAGGAGCGGGGCGTCCCGGGCTACTCGACGAAGTCCAAGGAGCAGTTGCTGGAGGCCCTGCGCTCCTGAACCCGGAGTACGCCGGGTCAGCGTCCCGCCGCCGCCGCCCAGCCCTCCTCGACCGTCGGATAGCGCGGCGTCCACCCCAGCTCGCGAGCAGCGCGCTCGGTCGACACCCGGAGGTCCATCCGGGTCATGAGCTCGGCGGGGTACGGAAGCGCGATCCGGAGCAGCCACGGAGGCAGGACGAGCGGAGCGGGCGCCCCCAGAGCGCGCGCGGCGGTCTCGAGGTGGTGCCGCCAGCTGGCGGGGGCGGCCGCGACGTTGTAGGCGTGGCCCGGGACTCCCCGCTCGAGCGCCGCGACAGTGGCGGATGCGGCGTCCTCGTGGTGCACGAGAGGGACGACGCCCTCCCAGGTGCTGACGGGGAGCATGCGGCGGCGCAGCATCCGCTGCATCTCACGCCCGTCGAGTCCGTAGAACAGGCCGTAGCGGAGGGCGATGCCCTCGATCCCGGGCGTGGAGAACACCTGTCGCTCGGTCGACGCCAGGGCCGCGTGGATGGGGTCGACGGGCAGCTGCTCCGGCACGCCGAACGGCGCCGTCTCGTCGACCGGGCCCGAGTGATGCCGGCGGTAGCCGTAGCCGAACACGATCGACTGCGTCAGCGCCCGTCGAGCGCCGACGAGGGACGCCGCCTCGAGCAGGTTGGCCGTCCCCTCCTCGCGCAGCCGGTTCGTCATCCGCATCGACTCGTATCGCAGCGGCGGGGTGGACAGCGCGGTCAGCTGATTCATCACGGCATCCGCTCGCTGCCCCCGCACCGCCGCGAGCAGCGCGTCGCGGTCGAGGACGTCGGCGACGATCGCCTCGGCGCCGCGGGCGCGGAGCCGATCGGCGCTCGGCTTCGATCGCGTGATGCCGACCACCTCGTGACCCGCCGCAAGGAGCTGCGGCACCAGGGCGCGGCCGAGCGTTCCGGACGCGCCCGCGAGAAGCACCCTCATGTCGCTCCTCCTCCCCCGGCCCACGCTGTGCGACAGAAAGCTCGCACGCCGCACTTGCAGTCGTACTGGCCGCGATGCGCGGTGTCAACGCGACGTAGCGGGGGGCCGGCGCCCGGCCGTTAGTGTGGCGGAGGAAAGCGAGACGATGCCCCAGGAACTCCGCCAGGCGAGCACGCCGGCCCACGGCCGCACCACGCCCGACATGTCGATCCCTGCCCTGCTCCGGCGGCGCGCCGCCACCCAGCCGGACAGCATCTACGCCGAGCGCCGGACCGGCGACGGGACCTTCGAGCCGGTCACCGCGGCGCAGTTCGAGCGGGACGTGCTGTCCGCCGCCCGCGGCCTCGCGGCCCTCGGCGTCCTGCCGGGCGACCGGGTCGGCATCATGGGCGCGACCCGCTACGAGTGGTCGGTCCTCGACTTCGCGGTCCTCTACGCGGGTGGCGTGTCCGTCCCGATCTACCAGACGTCGTCTCCGGCGCAGGTCCGCTGGATCGTCGAGGATGCAGGACTGAAGGTGCTCGTGGCGGAGACGTCGGCCATGGCGGCAACGGCCCGTCCCCTGATCGGGCAGGGCGGGCTCCAGCTGGTGCTGGCCCTCGAGGAGGGAGCACTCGGCGCCCTGGCGGCCGCGGGAGCTCCGGTGCTGGAAGCCGTGATCGTGCGCCGGGCGGAGGCCGCCCGGCTCGACACCCTCGCCACGATCGTCTACACGTCAGGGACGACGGGACGGCCGAAGGGCGTCGAGCTGACGCACGGCAACTTCGTGGTGCACATCGTCAACGGCGCCGACGACCCGAACCTCGGCCCGGTGGTCTCCGGTCAGGCCACCCGGACCCTCCTGTTCCTGCCGCTCTCCCACGTCTTCGGCCGCTTCATCGCGCTCCTCTGCGTCTACTCCGGGACCATCCTCGGGTACGCGCCCGACACGAAGACGCTCGTCCAGGACCTGCAGGCGTTCCGCCCGACCTGGCTACTCGCCGTGCCGAGGGTGTTCGAGACCTTCTACAACACGGCCGACACGATGGCGGGTCAGGGCGTCAAGCAGAAGCTGTTCCGCTGGGCCGCCGGGGTCGCGCAGGCCTACTCGCGGTCCCTGGACACGGGCCGCACGTCTCCCCTCCTCCGGGCGCAGCGCGCTCTCGCCGACCGGCTGGTGTTCCGACGGATCCGTGGCGTCATGGGCGGGCAGGTGAGCTACGCCATCTCAGGAGGAGCGCCGCTCGCCGTCTGGCTCGGCCACTTCTTCCGCGGCCTCGGCGTGACCGTCATGGAGGGGTACGGGCTCACGGAGCTGTCCGCTCCGACGGCCGTGAACCGGCCGGGCCTCATCAAGATCGGCAGCGTCGGCGCGCCCTATCCCGGGACGTCCGTCCGCATCGAGGACGACGGCGAGATCCTCGTCCAGGGACCGAACGTGTTCCGCGGGTACCGCAACGACCCCGACGGCACTGCCGCCTCGATCCGGAACGGCTGGTTCCTGACCGGCGACTACGGCCGGCTCGACGAGGACGGCTACCTGCACATCATCGGCCGCAAGAAGGAGATCATCGTCACGGCCGGCGGCAAGAACGTGCAGCCGGCCGCGCTCGAGAACGCCCTCCGCGCGCACCCGATCATCTCGGAGGTCGTCGTCGTGGGCGACGACAAGCCGTTCATCGCCGCCCTCATCGCACTGGACCCGGCGATGCTCCCGGGCTGGCTGAAGAGCAAGGGCCTCCCCGAGCTGAGCCTCGAGGAGGCGGCGGAGCATCCCGCGGTCCGGGGTGAGCTGGACAAGGCGGTGTCGGAGGTGAACGAGTCGGTGTCCCGCGCGGAGTCGATCCGTGCCTACGCCGTCCTCCCCCGGACGCTCACCGAGGAGCAGGGCGAGCTGTCGGCGTCGCTGAAGGTGCGGCGTCCGGTCGTGCTCGAGCACTTCGCGGATCGGATCGCCTCGCTCTATGGGTGAGGTCCGCATCGAGCCGGTCGCCTGGGAGGATCCCCGAGCGGTCGAGCTGCGGCACCTCATGGACCTCGACATGCGCGAGCGCTACGGCGTCGGACCGGGCCGAGAGCCCGCCGAGCTCACGGCGAAGCGCGCTCGGGCTCTCGCCGTGTCCCGCTCCCAGATCCGGGCGGTCTTCCTCGCGCTGCTCCCGGACGGGACGCCGATCGGCCACATCGCCCTGCGGATGCTCGGGGACGAGTGGGAGGTGAAGCGACTGCTCGTCACTCCGGCCGCCCGGCGCACGGGGATCGCGCAGGCACTGCTCGCGGAGGTCGAGCGGGTCGCCCGGGAGGGCGGCGCCGCCCGCCTCATACTGCAGGCGGGCGAGAAGCAGCCCGAGGCGGTAGCCCTGTACCGGAAGCTCGGCTGGTCCCCGATCCCCGTCTACGAGCCCTACATCGAGACGATGCCGCACTCCCTCTGCTTCGAGAAGACGCTCGCCGGCTGACCGTCTAGCGTCCAACATGCGCCTCGAACCGACGCGCCGATCTCCCTCCGCGGCACTCACGAGTCCTAAGATGTGGCAATGACCGCTCCGGCCGAGGGGAGCAGCTCAGCCAACCAGGGCCTCGCGACGACCGAGCGTCACCGGGCTCGCGCCTGGTCCTTGGCGGGCATGAGCGGCGCGGGGGCGGCAGCGCTTATAGGCGGTCTCGTCTTCTCGTCGGCGCGGGGACTGTTGCCTGCGGCGGCCCTGGTGTGGAGCGCGATCGCCTTCGTCGCCCTGCTCGCCGCAGTAGCGTTCACCGGCTATGCGGCTTTGGTCACGAAGAGGCCTCGACCGAACGAGCAAAAAACCGACAACAGGAAGCGACTCCTGCGCGCAATACACCGGCACACCGTGGTGGGGGCGACGTTTGGGGCGCTGGCACTTGCTTCGCTCGCAGTGAGCGGGTGGATCGCTTTCACCGGCTCTCAGAACGACTTCGTCGCTGAGGTCTGGTTGTCCGAGGATTTCGCTGCACTTAGCAGCATCTGTCCAGGCATAGAACACAGATTCGTTGCAAGCATAGGCGGCAGCGAGTTATACGAGACAGATGAGTGGTTACAAGCTACAGTGAGGGCCGAAGAATGCGGCTCGAGCCAAGAAATCACAGTGGCGATCCCCCGAGGAGCGGTCTCACTGCTCGTTTTCGAGGAAGCAGTTGACTGAACCGCTGCTATTTCGATGGGTACAAGTGCGGAGCTTAGGGTCACATTGGGAGGACAAGTACTACTGGGCACTTGACGCACTTGATCCGTCTCGCGCTTTCGTGGCGCCGGAGGTCACGGGGCGAGCGGATGTCTACATAGCGTCCTATGCAGCGTCAGCTCATAACAGCTTGACTGACGGCGGCTTCGCTCGCGCGCTCCCCAGCCTACCTGCCTTGGAAAGCACTCGACTCGCTCTTCTAGCGTGTGACCGAGCTCGACCCAAAGTCCGCGAACAGGACGTCGCGCAGCTTCTCGATCAGCTTCCTCCAGCTTCTGCCTCGCGGCACCACTACCGCCTAACAAGCCCTGACGAGATGACTGCAGTCCTGAATGCTTTGCTTTCAACGGTCCTGCGCGCGTCGGGCCGCTACGCCGAGTATGCGGCGAGGGGCGCCAGCGGCATCGGTTCGAACGGGCAATTCCTAGGAACACATCAGATCGATGGGGACCACTTATGGGACCAGTAGCGGATTTCGGTTGGACTGCTTCAGTACTCGCGCCATGGGCGGTGTCTCCCCACCCGAACTTCTCCGAATCATATGTTCAACCGTTCCGGATTCTCGCACTCGTAACCGAGTACCGATTGGACGACCTGGAGCGCCACTCACCCGGCTTGGATGCTGCTGAGCATTGGGAGCGGGAACTGATAACGGCGGCCAAAGATTCCCTGTTCGACAACACTCAAGAAGCGGCGGCGCATACGCTTTGGCGACTAGCGTCGGCGTCCGCGGTTCCACGAGGAGCTCGCGTCGCTAGTGCGCTCTTCGCTACCGTCGCGACAGTGGAGCAAGATAACCACGAGTTCGCCATCGAACAGATCCGCCATCTGCGCGATGCGATTGGGGCGTCCTCCGGTACAGGATCGGGCAGCGGGCGACTCCTCGAGGCCACGCTGAATCTACAACTCGCCGTCCGGCTCTACGAACTTGACCGCCTGAACGAGACGCTCTCGGAACTCGACTCGCTGGAACGAGCACTTGCCCGCTCGAACGCGCCAGAATTGGAAGACTTCGCGGTATCCGACGGAATTTCTTGGAAATCGCGGCGGGTCCAACAGGATATCCGCGGCGCCTTGAGGGCTCGCGGTCTCGCTCTTAGGGCTCGGTCCGAGTCTTTCGAGGGAGAGAGCTGGGTCAAGGTGGTTCGGGCACGCCCGCAGTGGGCCGACGTGCGGATCGATTGGGCAGAATCGCGAAGAGATCGCGAGGTAGTCGATGAAACAGTCGAGAGCCTGTCGCTCTGGGCCACCCGCCGCATTCGGTTCCGCTCTAGGGAGCCAGGAATTGAGAGCGGCTTGGAGTCTCTCCTTCTCTCGGAACTCGGCGGAGACATCAACGAGATTCTCCGGAACCGAGAATCTCTCGGCAAGATCCGGATCCTCCGACGGGAGCGGGGGGCCGGAGACCTCTTCAACGCGGTGGAATCGATCCGGCTTCTTCGGCAGGGGCGGAGCAAGGAAGGATTAGACACGGCCATGGAGCTCGCCCGTGGCACATGGCCTGTCGAAGCGTTGCTCAGGTCCACTGAGGCGATTATCAGGCGGTCCTCATTCCTTACGCGTTCGAACGAATTTGACATCCGTGTTCTGAAGAACGCCACGGATCTACTCACCGAGGACGAGGCGAACCACGCGATTCAAGGGTTGTGGAATTTTCTAGAGCGAGCGAATGACGATCCTCTTCGGCCGTGGAGCGCCCGTCAGCTTGCTCTGCAGACAATCGGCGCGCTGATTCCGGCAATAGAGAAGTCCGAGCAAGAGCCGGTGGCCTTCCGCTTACTCCGTTATCTGAAGGAAGATGCTGGCCCGCACGTCATCATCGTCGGCGCCGCACTATCTGTGACATCGCAGATCGACTGGGGCACCGTCTCCTCTCGCACGAAATCTTCCTGGATTTCCTGGGCAGCCGATCTACGGCAGGATGAGGAGTTGCGGGATCACGGGTTTTCCATTCTAGTCGCCATCGAACCTGACGTAGCTCTAAGAGTGTTCGGCCCTCCGGGTGGCGATCGTTTGGTGGCCTTCCTGCTGGATCAGAGCAGGGCGCGTGCTTCCGTATCCAAGGCTCTGATGAACGACGGCGTTCAGAGCGTCCTCGCCTCGCTCACCAAGCTACGTGAGGAAGCTCGGGGGAGTTACCGCACGTTCTCCGGCTATGACGCCGGCGACCTAGCGGCAGCACTAGCTGTCAAGTTGAATCACGGACAGCTGTGGGAGGAGATCGGGGACTTCCTAGCTGACACCGCAGTCAGCACGGACGCGAAGGCGAGAGCGATGGACCGCCTCTCGCGTGATTTTGAAGGGCTACCGGAAACGTTACTCGATCGGTTGCGTGCCGCTTGGGGGGGGATCGAGAAGGGCACCCGCAGCCAGAGCTTCCTAAGCGAACAGAAGTTGCCGGCCTTCCCGGAGGCGCTCCGACTGGGCGCTTTGTTGGGCACTTACAGCGATGCGGAATTGCTCGCCGGAGTCATGCGACTGTCGGGCGACTCGCTGCAGCGAGCGCGGATTGAGGCGGCAAGAACTGTGCCGTTTGCAATGCGAGCAACGAGAGTAGGCGAGTGGGGCCATGCCGTTCTACTTCAGCTCAGTCGTGACAGTCATTTGGGAGTGCGAGCCGAGTCGGCTCGGGCCCTCGCGCTCACGAGCACGGCACCGAGCGCCCTACATCAGCTCGTGAGTCACGAGGTGGAGGAGCTCCTCGCTTCCGGCACCGTGAGTCTGCCTCTGTCCGCGTTACACGGATTTCACTCACTCCTCGGCGCTCAGTCGACGGCCGATATCGGCGCACACCTCGTCAAAGTTCGGGACCTGAGCCTTGCGCATCCTTCGCGCGTCGTGCGTAAGGCGGCCGTGCGGGTGCTGGAGGCCATCGGGGAAGGGATGGTCTCTGCTTGAAGTCACATACGTCGTGAGGAAGCCGACCTTCTTCCGCGAGGGCCTCGCGATGTCGCCAGGCCTCGCTATGACTCAGCCTCAGTCGAGAGTGCACTCGGTCTGGCTTGGCGTCCGATGCGCTCTTCCTTCCTCGCTCGCAACCCGTCCCCTGCGCTCTTCCTTGCACGAGGCGACGAGGACGGACGGGGGCGCGGACCGAGCGACCGGCCCCTCCGCGCCGAAGGGAAGGGAGACGGCCGACCTTCGGCTGCTCATCGAGCAAGGAGAAGACCATGAAACGGTATCCGCTCGTGGCGATGGGGGCCTCGGCCCTCGCACTGGCCGCCACCGGGATCCTCGGGGCAGGCCCTGCATCCGCGAACAACTCCGCCGACACTCGCGGTGCTGCGAAGACGGTGACCCTCGAGGCCCAGCTCACCGAGCTGAACGGGTCGGGGGCGTCGGGCACCGCGACCGCAGTCGTCCGCAACCAGAAGATCCAGCACATCGAGGTGCACGCCCACGGCCTCAGCCCGGATGCGCCGCACGCGCAGCACATCCACTACGGCGAGCAGGCCCTCAACGAGTGCCCGACCCTCGCCCAGGACGCGAACGGGGACGGCCGTCTCAACACGGTCGAAGGCGTCCCGGCCTACGGCCCGGTCGTGGTCTCCCTCACGACCTTCGGCGACACGACGCCGGGCAGCTTCCTGGACGTCGGCCGCTTCCCCGTCGCGGAGAACGGCGAGATCCACTACAGCCGCGACAACATCGAGTTCACGGACGTGGCCGGCACCGGCTACGCGGGCGGCACCGGCACTGCCAAGCAGATCGCGGACGCCATCCGCGACGGTGAGGGCGTCGTCGTCATCCACGGAGTCGACTACGACGGCAACGGCGAGTACAGCCTCAGCGAGGAGGGCGTCAGCGAGCTCGACGGATCCCTGCCCGCGGAGGCGACGGACCCCGCCGTCTGCGGCGTGCTGCGCTGATCCGCTGAGCAGAGCCGCCTGAAAGCAGGACGCGCCCCGAACCCGCGACGGGGTCAGGGGCGCGTTCTGCGTCGGGGCTCGGCGCCGCTCAGACGCCCTCGCCGCCGCTCCTGCTCACGTAGACGACGACCATGGACCACTCGGCGTCGCGCTCGGCGGTGATGTAGAGCTTCGGGGACTCGGGCAGGGCGAACTCGTTCCAGACCTCGGAGCCGACACCCGCCTCGGTGCAGCTCGAGCTCGTCTGCTCGACGGGGTCCGTGCCCCAGGAGAACTCGCCGGCGCTCAGGCAGGTGAAGCGGACGGCCACCCCGGTCGCTCCCTCGGGCGGCGCCTCGATGGCGACGGTTCCGGAGCCGATCCCCCGCTCCTGGATCGGGTCGGACACGACCTCGGCCTCCCGGTCGAGGGCGCGGGGCGCGGACGACCCGCCGAGGAGCGCGAGCGCCGAGGAGAAGCCGGCGCCGAGCACGAGCGCGACCACCGCCACCCAGGCGACAGGCCGCACCCAGCGCCGCCGGCGGGGCTCGAAGTCCTCGTCGCCGTCCTGGCGTGCGAGCTCGTGCGGCTCGCCGGGTTCGCCGTGCATGTGCGTCCGCCTTCTCGGTCGACAAGTGGAGGATTCAGTGTCGCATCTCGCGGGTGCGAGGGCGCCCAGTTCCCGCGGCCGTGCGAGAGGGAGCGGGAACCGGGACTACCGTTGAGGGGGCCGAATGGCCGCGAGGACGGAGCCGCATGGCAGAGCAGGAAGGCCGCGTCGCGGTCTACATCGATTTCGACAACATCGTCATCTCCCGCTACGACCAGCTGAACGGGAACGGCGCGTGGCGCCGCGACGACGCCCGGCTGGTCGCTCCCGCTCGGGCGGGTGGCAGGGACACGGTGGCGGCGAAGCTGGCCGCCGCGGAGATCGACGTGGGCGCCATCCTCGACTACGCGTCCTCCTTCGGCACTGTCGCGCTCAGCCGCGCCTACGCGGACTGGTCCATCCCGGTGAACGCGAGCTACCGCCGCCAGCTGGTGAACCGGGCGGTCGACCTGACCCAGCTCTTCCCGACGACGAAGGCGTTCAAGAACGGCGCTGACATCCGGCTCTCGGTGGACGTGCTCGAGGATCTCTTCCGCCTCCCGGACCTCACCCACGTCGTGATCGTCGCCGGCGACTCCGACTACATCGCCCTCGCCCAGCGCTGCAAGCGGCTCGGCCGGTTCGTGCTCGGCATCGGTGTCTCGGGCCGCACGAGCCCTGCCCTGATCGCCGCCTGCGACCACTTCGAGATGTACGACGCCATCCCTCAGGGCGGCGACGATGCGGACGAGGCGACAGACGAGCCCGCGGTGGCCGCAGCCGTCCGGCCGGCCGAGATCGAGGTGCGCAGCCCCACGCTGCCGGTCTTCGCGGCGCCGGTCGTTCCCCCGTCCTCCATGGACCGGCGGGACGGCGGGCGGAACGACGACCCCGAGGAGGAGCCCGTCGAGAACAGCGGACCGCCCGTGTCGGCGCGTGCGGCAACCCGGCTCCTCGTCCGTGCGCTCGAGCTGCTGCAGGCGAAGGACGACGAGGAGTGGCAGGACGCCGCCGCGGTGAAGGCTCAGATCCGGAGGCTGGATCCCGCGTTCAGCGAGCGCACCCTCGGCTACAGGAGCTTCACGGACTTCGCGAAGTCCCGGAACAGCCTGGTCGAGGTGCGCACCGAGGGACAGGACCGCCTGATCCGCCTGCGCTGACCGGCACAGATCAGACGCTCGGGCGCCCGCTCCCCGGCGTCAGGGCAGGGGACCCGCCGCCTGGTCCACCTCAACCCCCTCCCGCACTCCGGTTCGCGTCGGCAAGGATCGACGGGTGACCTCGCCCGAGCCCGCGCTCCTCGAACTCGCCCGCACCTTCGCCATCGCCACCTCCTTCACGGATTGGCAGGGACGCGACCTCGAGATCTCGGCGGAGACCATCCGCGCCGTCCTCACCGCGATGGGGGTCGACGCGGATGATCCCGCAGCCGCCCTCGAGGAGCGCGAGCGCCGGACGCGGTCCCGGCTGCTGCCGCCGTGCGTCGTCCTGCGCGAAGGGCAGACGGTCAGCGTCCTGGTGCGGCTGCAGCAGGGCGAGCAGTTCGATCTCACCCTCACGCTCGAGACGGGCGGCACGCAGCGCCTTCTGCCCCCGGAGGTCCCGGAGTCCGGCGCCGGCCGGCTGGGCGACGTCGAGGTCCCGCTGCCCCCGGACCTGCCGCTCGGCTACCACACGCTCTCGGCGCGTGCCGGCGACCGGACCGCGGAGAGCACGATCATCGTCACACCCCGCTGGCTCGGCCTGCCCGAGCGCCTCGGCGACCGCTCGGTGTGGGGCTTCGCCACGCAGCTCTACAGCGTGCGCTCCCAGCAGTCCTGGGGCGTCGGCGACGTCGCCGACCTGACGGACCTCGCCGTGTGGTCGGGCGCCGAGCTCGGAGCCGGCTACGTGCTCGTCAACCCGCTGCACGCCGCCGAGCCCGTCGCGCCCCTGGAGCCGTCGCCGTACCTGCCGTCGTCGCGGCGGTTCTTCAACCCTCTCTACCTGCGGGTCGAGGAGGTGCCGGAGTACGCCCAGCTCGACCAGGACACCCGCGCCCGGGTGGACAAGCTGGCCCGTGCCGTCCGCGAGGAGCTGGCCGGCAAGGACCTCATCGACCGGGACACCGCGTGGACCGCGAAGCGCGCCGCCCTGTGGGCCATCCACCAGGTCCGCCGACGCGCCGGGCGCGAGGTCGACTTCCGGGCGTACAAGCGGCGGCAGGGCGAGGCGCTGCGCCGGTTCGCCGCCTGGAACGTCATCGCGATCGAGCACGGGAACGACTACCGCAGCTGGCCCGCTCCCCTTCAAGACGTGCACAGCCCTGAGGTCGCCCGCTACGTGGAGGCGCACGAGGCCGATCTCGACTTCGAGATGTGGCTGCAGTGGGTGCTCGACGAGCAGCTGCAGCGCGCCCAGGCCAAGGCGGTCGGCGCCGGCATGGCCCTCGGCGTCATGCACGACCTCGCCGTCGGGGTGCATCCGGGCGGGGCGGACGCGTGGCGGAACCGCGACGTCTATGCGACGGGCATCCACGTCGGCGCCCCGCCGGACCCCTACAGCCAGGTCGGCCAGGACTGGAACCAGCCGCCGTGGCGGCCGGACAAGCTCCAGGAGCTCGCCTACCGCCCCTTCCGCGAGCTGATCGCGGACGTGCTGAAGCACGCGGGCGGCGTCCGCATCGACCACATCATGGGGCTGTTCCGGCTGTGGTGGGTCCCCGCCGACCGGCCCGCGACCGAGGGCACCTACGTCGAGTACGACCACGAGGCCCTGGTCGGCATCCTCGCGCTCGAGGCCCAGCGCGCGGGCGCGGTCGTCGTCGGCGAGGACCTCGGCGTCGTGCCGCCGTTCGCCCGGGACTACCTGCGCGAGCGCGGCATCCTCGGCACCTCGATCCTCTGGTTCGAGCGCGACGGGTCCGGTGCGCCGATCCCCGCCGAGCAGTGGCGCGAACTCTGCCTCGCCTCGGTCAACACGCACGACCTGCCCCCGACCGCGGGCTACCTCGCGGGCGAGCACGTCGAGCTGCGCGGACGCCTCGGGCTCCTCACCCGGTCCGTCGAGGAGGAGGCCGAGGCCGACGAGGCCGACCGCAACCGCTGGCTCGACGAGCTCCGCGGCCGGGGCATGCTCGACGCGGGCGCGGGGATCGACGAGACGATCGCCGCGCTGCACACGTACCTGGCCCTCGCGCCCTCCCGGCTCCTCGGCGTCGCCCTTGTCGACGCCGTCGGCGATCGGCGAACCCAGAACCAGCCGGGCACGGACGACAGCCAGTATCCGAACTGGAAGATCCCGCTGTCCGGCCCCGACCAGAGGCCGATGCTGCTCGAGGACGTCTTCCGGTCGGAGCGGGCGCGGGCGGTGGCACGAGCCGTGAGCCGCGAGTGGACTCTCTCCGGAGACTGAGGGAGCTGCGGAGACGGGATCTGCGGCGCGCGCGGCCGCCGCACGTCGGGCGACCTGGTCTAGGGCCCTAGCCCCGCCGTGAGCGCATCGCCCGGGTGTGCGCGAGCGACGGGTCGCTCTGCAGACGCCGGTATTCGTCGGAGCCGAGCGGGTACGCGGCCACGCGTCCCTCGGCGTCGTGATGCGTGCCCCACCCGTACCGCTTGCCGAGGGGCGAGGAGCGCAGGCACGGCTGCCCCTTCGAGAAGAACCGCTCCCGCTCGGCCGGACGCTCCTCCGGCGGGATCCCTGCCCGCTCCGCGTACACCTCGAAGATCACGTCGTCGGAGGTGAACACGTACGGGTGCCCCGCGATCAGCTCGTGCTGCAGCGCCGCCACGGTCTTCGTCCCGCCCTTCGTGGGAGGGACCTCCGCCTCGGTGACCGGGCAGTCCTCCGCCACCTCGATGAAGGTGTCGACGTAGTTGGTCGTGCTCACGGTTCCTCCTGCTGCTCGTGCCCTCCGCGGGAGAGCCCATCCTCCCCGCGCAGCAGCGGCCGGTATTGCAGAAAGGCGACGGCGGGCACACTTGTCCCGTGAGCAGCGCCGCCTCCCCCGCCGGCAGCGCCGCCGACCGCCCGTTGCGCCGCGACGAGCGGACCGGCGTGCTGGAGCCCGACAACCTCGAGCGGTACGGCGCGCGCTGGTTCGAGCCCTCACCCGCGGTCTCCACGGTGGTCGAGCGGTACTGGCACGTGCGCTGGCGGCTCCCGCCCGGCGACGTCATCCCTCAGCGCATCATCGACGCTCCGGCGGTGACGCTGTCCATCGAAACCGGCGCCGTGCCCGCTCCCCTGATCGTGACTGGACCGCAGCAGCGCGCCTGGACCCGCGAGATCCGGGACACCGGCTCGGCCTTCGGCATCCGGCTCCGACCCGCGGGACTCGCACTGCTCGGCTCCCTCTCCCCGCAGCAGGTGTCGGACCGGACCCTCCCCCTGACGCCCGACCTCGACCCCGCGCTGCACGCCCTCGCCACGGAGATCGCCGCTGCCGGATCCCCTGATGACCTCGCGGCCACCGCGGACCACGCGCTCGCGCGCCGACTCGCGGAACGGACGGTGCCCGACGAGCTCCTGCTCGCGAACGCGGTGGTCGACGAGCTCACGCGCCGCGTCCGATCCCGTACCGGTCCCGCACTCGCCGAGCTGTTCGGCGTCTCCGAGCGCAGCGTCCAGCGGGCGCTGCAGACGACCCTCGGCAGGGGCCCGAAGTGGGTGAGCAGGCGGATCCGCCTCCAGGAGGTCGCGCGGGTCCTGGCCGTGGAGCCCGATGCCGATCTCGCCGTCCTCGCGGCGGAGCTCGGCTACACCGATCAGGCGCACCTCATCCGCGACTTCCGCGACGTCGCCGGCGTCACGCCGGGCGCGTACCGGCGCTCGCTCCTCCCACCGCGCGGGGAGTGACCGTGTGGGTCGTCGCGGAGGTGGACAGGGCGCTCCGGTTCCTCATGCACCGGCGGCGTCGCGGTCTGCGGGTCGAGCTCGACGTCGGCGAGACGGACACGGCAGGGCACGTGGTGCAGGTGCTCGGCATCCCGCTCACCGAGGTGGGCAGGATGACCGTCGACGGCGTCCCCGTCGAGCGGAAGGTGCGGCGGAACACGCCGCTCTCCCCCGGCAGCCTGATCCGGATCGGGCCCCGCGATCGCCCGCAGCCGCATACGGGCCGCTTCCTTCTCGACGTGCACCTCGGATCCCTCACGCGGCGCCTCCGCCTGCTCGGCATCGACGCCGCCTACGATCCGCAGGCGGATGACGACGTGCTCGCCGTCCGGTCGGCCGCCGAGGACCGCGTGCTGCTCACGCGGGACCGAGGGCTCCTCTTCCGCGCCGTGATTCCGGACGGCGCATTCGTCCGGTTCGACGGCACCGACGACCAGGAGGACGACTTCCTGGAGCGGTTCGGCCCCACCCTCGCCCCGTGGACCCGGTGCCTGGTCTGCGGCGACGTGCTCACGCCCGCGGCGACCGAGGAGGTCGCCGGGGACGTCGAGCCCGGGACCCAGCGCACGTACCAGCAGTTCTCGCGCTGCTCGGGGTGCGGCCGGGTGTACTGGCGCGGCGCGCACAGCCGGCGGCTGGAGGCGATCGTCGAGCGGGCCCGCGCCCGGCTGGAGACCCTTCGCGGTCCGGCAGGCTGACGGGCGTGTCGGGGGCGCGACGATCGCGGAAGATCCGGTCGCCAGCGGGAATAAATCCGGGTCCTCGGATGTCACTCCCGATGCAGCTGAGGAAAGGTCACGAACACAAGGAAGCACCACCCAGACGGTTCGAGAAGCGACAAGGAGGATGTTGATGGCGATGTTCTTCGATCCCTTCCAGGAGCTGGACCGGGCGACCGGCGCTCTGTTCCGGAGCGCTGGATCGGCTCTGATGCCGGTCGACCTCTACCGCGAAGGGGATCACTTCGTGCTCACCGCGGACCTTCCGGGAGTCGATCCCGGCAGTGTCGACGTGTCCGTCGATGGACAGACCCTTACGATCCGTGCCGAACGCACGGTGGGCGCCGGCGAGGGCGTCCAGTGGCTCACCCGCGAGCGACCTGACGCCTCGTACCTCCGCCAGTTCACGCTGGGGAACGGCATCGACGCGGACAGGATCGACGCGAGCTACGACAACGGCGTGCTGAGCATCACGATCCCGGTCGCGGAGGCCGCGAAGCCCCGCAAGATCCAGATCGGCACCGCGTCGGAGGCGGCTCGGCACCTGCCCGCCGGCCGGGACGCGGAGGAGCACCCGGAGCGGCTCACGGAGAAGATCAAGCACGCGCTGAAGCTTCCGGGACGGCACGAAGCGGAGGCGTGAGTCTGCACGTCGGGGGCGGTCGGGAACACCGGCCGCCCCCGACGCATGAGACGCGAGGTTCCTCGCGCCCGACAGGCAGGATCGGCGCGACCTCCCTGTCCCTCAACAGGCATTTTTGTCTGAGACAGGTGCGTCGTCGGCGTGTCCTGCTGTTGGAGGCGGTGCTCGCCCGTTGAGCGCGAGGGTCGCGAGACGTCCGCCTGTTGAGCGCGAGGCTCAGACGGCCCGCCCCTTGAGCGCGAGGTCCTGGGGACGGACTCAGCCGACGCCGAGCCGGCGGAGGGCCGCCGCGTTGATGGCCTCGGCGATCCCATCCGCTCGCCCCGGCGCGTAGGCGTCGATGGTGTCCCCCACGGTCGCGGCCACGAACGCCATCGCCAGCGAGGGATTCCGGGCGAGGACCGGCCCGTGCAGATGCGTCCCGAACACGGAGCCGTAGCGGATGCCCTCGGCCCCGTCGCCGTTGCCGGTGCCGTGCAGCACCTGACCCATGGGCCGCGCGGCATACGTGCGGTATCCCCGGGCGTGGTTCTCGTAGCCGACGAGGACTCCCCAGTCGCTCCTCACGGCGATCTCGCCCGCGACGCGCGCCGGGAGGGCGGTCGCCATGCCGGGAAGGATCCCGAGTCCCTGCAGGGTTCCGCCGTCGAGCGGGATCTCGTGCCCGAGGAGCTCCATGCCCGTGCCGACCGCGAGGACGGGAACGCCCTGCGACACCCAGTCGCCGAGCGCGGCGGCGAGAGGCTCGAGCGCCTCGCGCGTGCGGGCCAAGACGGAATCGACCCCCGACCCGAGCACGACCGCGTCCGGCCGGAACGACGGCGCGGGCTCGCCCGCCGTCAGCGGCACGACCTCCGCGTCGGCACCCGCCCACTCCAGTCGCCGGGCGAGGACACGGGCGTTCTCGGCGTCCCCGTTCACGTTCGTGAGCTCGGGGAACAGCTGCAGGATGCGGTGCGTCACTGCGCGAGCCCCAGGTGGCTGCGGGTGCGGCGCATCGGATCCGCGGTGAAGACGATCGTCTTGACGCCCGTGGCGGGCTCCGGCAGGTCCAGGAACCGGTCGAGCGCGGCCGGCAGATCCGGCTCGATCTCGTCGACCTGGACGCCCTGGTGCACGAGCTGGAGTGCCATGTCGTGCGCCTTCGACCCGGAGACGATGCGAGCGCGGCCGATGCGGGAGGCGTCCACCGGCCAGAAGTAGGAGGGGTCGGCGACGTCCGAGCCCATCGCGACCATCACCTGGTCGAGGCCAGGTTCCAGCTCGTCCACATTCAGCTGGAAGCTTGTCGGGTTCTGCACGAGCACGAACTCGACCTCCTTGCCGCGGACCGTCACGATCTCGCCGCGCCCGAAGACCGCCGGCATCGCGGAGATCGCGGCGACGGCCGTGGCGGCGTCGAACTCGGCACCGAGCAGGGTGCGGGCCGCGGCGAGGGCGGCCGCGGCGTCGACCGCGTAGTGGATGCCCCGCGCCGGGAGTCCGACCTCGTGGATGACCCCGTCGAAGGCGATCGAGGCCGACCGCCCCGAGACGCCGGTCACCATGGTGCCGCCGCCGAAGCGGGCGGGCGTCGTCTCGGCGTAGCCGAGGCCGCGCGGGAGCGCCGCCAGGACGGCGGCGGAGACCCCGAAGAGCTCGACGTGCGGTCCCGCCGGATCCTCCTGGCGGTTCGAGGCGAGCGGCTGGTGGGCGGCGGCGAACAGCGCCGACATGGGGTCGTCGGCGTCGACTTCGCCGGACTCCTGCGCCCTCGAAGCCGGCGCGTCGATCGGTGAGGACGCCGTCGGACCCGACCCGGCCTCCGTCGACGGGGCGGCCGGAGGAACGATCTCGTCGGCGAGGCGCATGAGAAGGGCGTCGTCCGCATTGAGGACGAGGGTCTCGGTGGCGCGCGACGCGATGCGCGAGAGGTAGCCGAGCACCTTCTCGCTGTCGTGGAACCGGTCGATCTGGTCCGTCATCACGTTGGTGAGCACGGCCATGCGCGCCCGGAACTTCGGGGACAGGAGCGCCCCGTGGCCCTCGTCCATCTCGAGGACGGCGAGGTCGGCGTCGATCGTCCCGGTCAGCGACGCCCGCTCCAGCAGGGCCGACGTGAGGCCCTGGCTGATGTTCGCCGTCGAGGGATTCGTGAAGATCCGCTTGCCGTGCGCCTCGAGCACGGTGACGAGCATCTTCGTCGTCGTCGACTTGCCCGACGAGCCGGACACGACGACCAGTCCCTCGGGGAAGTTCGACAGCACCGAACCGAGGAACCCGGGGGCGACCTTGTTGACGATCAGCCCCGGCACGGCCGATCCTCCTCCGCGCTTGCGCAGGCGAGCGGCCACGCGCGCGGCACGCCCGACCAGGACGGCAGGAGCCCAGTGGAAGCCCGGCGGTCGAGTCGTCATCCCGTCCAGTCTCCCAGACGGCTCCTCTGCCGCCCGCCTCCCGGCGGCGCGTCACCGGCTGGTGCGGCCGCCGGGTGGACGCCGTGCTGCGTGGCCGCTTTCCCGGGGGCTGCGCGGATCAGGATTCCTCCGCCGCCGCCCGGCGTGTCGTCCTGATCGGCGTCCAAGAACGAGCGCGTTGCCTGACCGGCGCGCATTCTCCTGATCCGCGCAGGTGGCCGGAGAACGCGGGAAGCGGGGGAAGCGGGATATGCGTCGGGAATGGGAAAGGGCCGGCGCCCGAAGGCGCCGGCCCTTTCCGCGGAGGGTTCAAATCACTCGAGGTAGTCGCGCAGCGACTGCGAGCGGGACGGGTGGCGCAGCTTCGCCATCGTCTTGCTCTCGATCTGGCGGATCCGCTCGCGGGTCACGCCGAACGTGTCGCCGATCTGGTCGAGGGTCTTCGGCATGCCGTCGCCGAGGCCGAAGCGCATCCGGATGACGCCCGCTTCGCGCTCCGAGAGGGAGTCGAGCAGGCTCTCCAGCTGCTTCTGCAGCATGGTGAAGCCGACCGCGTCCGCCGGGACGACCGCCTCGGTGTCCTCGATGAGGTCGCCGAACTCGCTGTCGCCGTCCTCACCGAGCGGCGTGTGGAGCGAGATCGGCTCGCGGCCGTACTTCTGCACCTCGATGACCTTCTCCGGGGTCATGTCGAGCTCACGGCTCAGCTCCTCCGGGGTGGGTTCGCGACCGAGGTCCTGCAGCATCTGCCGCTGCACGCGGGCCAGCTTGTTGATGACCTCGACCATGTGCACCGGGATGCGGATGGTGCGGGCCTGGTCGGCCATGGCGCGGGTGATCGCCTGCCGGATCCACCAGGTGGCGTACGTGGAGAACTTGAAGCCCTTCGTGTAGTCGAACTTCTCGACCGCACGGATCAGGCCCAGGTTGCCCTCCTGGATCAGGTCCAGGAACTGCATGCCGCGGCCGGTGTAGCGCTTGGCCAGCGAGACGACGAGGCGGAGGTTCGCGCCGAGCAGGTGGCTCTTCGCGCGCTGACCGTCCTTCGCGACCCACTTCAGCTCGCGGATCAGCTCCTTGGACATCTTGTCGCCCTCGCGGGCGAGCTTGTCCTCGGCGAACAGGCCGGCCTCGATCCGCATGGCGAGCTCGACCTCTTCGGCCGCGTTCAGCAGCGGGACCTTGCCGATCTGCTTCAGGTAGTCCTTGACCGGGTCGGCGGTGGCGCCGGTGATCGCGGTCGAGTAGACCGGGACCTCGTCCTCGTCGTCGACGAGGGAGAGCACGATCGCGTCCTGCGGGAGCTTCTCCTCGGCGGCCTCCGGAGCGGCGGCGACAGCCGCGACCTCCTCGTCCGCGTCGCTGTCCTCAGCCTCGGTGTCCTCGGCGGCGACCTCGGGGTCCTCGGTGGTCTCCGTGTCGTCGCCGGCCTCGGCGGTGTCGTCGTCCTCGATGGCGTCGGCCGCGGGCTCGACCGCGTCGAGGTCGTCGTCGACGTCAGCGACGTCGTCCTCGAGCTCAGCGTCGGCGGGCGCGGCGGCCTTCGTGGTGCCGCCCTTGGCGCGGCTCTTGCCGGCGCTCTTCGCGGCCGGCTTCGCAGCGGGACGCTTCGCGGTCTTCGTGGGCGCGCCGTCGGTCGCCGTTTCGGTGTCCGGGTCGGCCAGCGTGGCCGATTTGCGGGAAGTCATTGATACACCTTTCCTACCGGGGTGGTCGGTACAGAGGGCGGACGGCTCGGGAGGATCGCATCTCGCGCAGTGGTGCGGGCAACACTTGGACCCATGTCAAGTCCTTCGGCCGGTTGCGCCGAGGGCGCTACCGTCCTGCACAGGAGTTGAACGGGTCCGATCCAATTATTGCACGCGAACTATGAGGCGGCTCCCGCCTGCCCTCCGGCGGTTCGCCGTGCCCTCCGTCGTCCCCATGCTCTGGCGAGTGCAACCCACAGGGGGCCCACCTGTATTCCCTCCTCCTCCTCGAGGAGGCGCCGCGTCCGGTGACGCGCGAGGAGGAGCCCGACCACTCCGATGGCCAGGACGGGGATCTGGACGAGCTCGGCCACGCGGAAGGCCTCGAAGGAGTAGAGCGCGCCTCCCCTGCTCTGCGCGTCGAGGACGAGACCGATGAGCAGCATGATCGTGAAGCTCGCGGTGAACCCTCCGACGTTCACGATGCCGTTCGCCGACCCGAGGCGCCGGGGAGGGTTGAACGTGCGGGCGAAGTCGAACCCGATTTGGGACGCCGGACCGCCGATGCCGAGCGAGATCACCAGGATCACGACGAGCCACGCCGGCACCGGTCCGGGCCACAGCAGGACCGCACCCCAGGCGATCGTCATCAGCACGAGCACGCCCAGCGCGAGGTTCGAGCGGCGGAGCGGGTGCCGGACCGTGAGCAGGCCGAGGATCGGACCGACGACGAGGCCGGTCAGGACCATCAGGGTGAGCATCGCCGAGGCGAAGGCGGGATCGAGCCCGACGCCGAACACCATGAACGGATAGCCCCACATGAGCGCGAAGACGACGCCGGGCGACTGCGTCACGAAGTGCGCCCAGAACCCGAGCCATGTCCCGGGGCGCCGCAGGCTCGCCCGGAACAGGCGGAGCGCCTCCTTCAGGCTGGCGGCGCGCTGGGCGTGCGGCGATGACGCGTCGCCGCTCGAGACGACCGCGATGCAGACGACGAGCGACAGCACCGACAGCGCCGCCGCGCTGAGGAACGCGGGGACCCAGCCCGCCTCGTGGAGCACGGCCGCGAACGGGATCGCCGAGAGCACCTGCCCGAACTGACCGAGGTTGCCCACCCACTGGTTGAGCTGGGGTACCTTCCGTCCGCTGAACCAGGCATTGGTGAGCCGGAGCACGCTCGGGAAGATCGCCGCGTCCCCGGCACCGACCAGCACGCGCCCGACGACGGCGAGCTCGAGGGCGGGCGCGAACGCGACGACGGTCTGTCCCACGGTCATCAGGGCCAGGCCGGCGAGCATGAGCGGCTTGGGCCCCAGCCGATCGATGAGGATGCCGACGGGCACCTGCATCCCCGCGTAGACGAGGAGCTGGAGGACGCCCAGGGTGGACAGCGCCGCCGCGCTGGATCCGAAGCGCTCGCTGGCGTCCACGGCCGCGACGCCGAGACTGGAGCGCTGAGTGATCGCGACGAGGTAGGCGAAGACGCCCGCGGAGAAGATGATCCAGGATCGCCGCGAGTTCACTTCCTTCAGCGTACTGGCGCCCCTCCTCGCCCCCGGGAAGCCGCAACGGCCGGGGCTACGATCGAGCGGTGAGCGGCGGACGGGGCGGGAGCGACTCGCCGGTCGTGCTGACCAGCGGCTCCTCGGCGCTCGGCCGGGCCGCCGCGCTCCAGCTCGCCGCCCACGGGCTGCCGCTCGTCCTCGGTGTGCGCAGCGTCGAGCGGGGGAACGAGGTGCAGGACGAGGTCCTCTCCCTCAACCCCGGCGCCCGCGTCGACGTTCTCCGGCTGGACCTCGCCGACCTCACCTCCGTGCTCGAGTTCTCGGCCGAGTACGCGCAGCGCTTCCCCGGGTGGCGGGCGCTCGTCGCGAACGCCGGAGTCACCATGGCGCCCACGCGTCGGCTCACCTCCGACGGGTTCGAGCTGCACCTCGGCGTGAACTCGCTCGCCCACTTCGCGCTGACCGGACTCCTGCTCCCCTTCGCCGCACCGGCCGCTCGCGTGGTGACCGTCACGTCGCCGGCCGCGCGCTTCGGGCGGATCGTCTTCCACGACCTGCGCTTCGACCACGGCTACCGGCCCTTCCGCGCCTACGCGGCCAGCATGCGGGCGAACCTGCTCTTCGCCCGGGAGCTGCAGCGGCGCTCGGAGCGGGACGACCTCGGGGTCCTCTCCGTGGCGGTCCACCCCGGGCTCGGCGTCGCGCTCGACGGGCTTTCCGGTCCGCTCGGCGCGGCTGGGCGCACGCGCGACTACGCGGCCGCGGCCGTGCCGATCGTCGCGGCCGTCACCGACCCGGACCTGTCCGGCGGCGAGCTCCTCGCGCCCCGCCGCCGCGGAGGCACCGTGGAGGCCGTCCCGGTCACGCCGCCGCGGATCCGCAACGAGGACGTCGTCGCGCCTCGGCTCTGGCGCCTCGCCGGGCAGCTGACCCGCGTCGTCTGGTAGCCCCGGGCGATCCGGGTCGTCCGGTTGTCGCCGGCAGCCCGATCCTTCTGCAGGCTCGACCCGGAGACGCGGGAGGCGTCAGCCCTGGTCCTCGTCGGCGCGGCGCCGCGCCGCGAGGAACTTCTCCAGCTCGGCCGCGATCTCGTCCGCTGTCGGGACCGAGCCGTCCTCGTCCACCAGCGGAGACGGGAGCGGGTTGCCCTGCATGTACGTGTCGTGGCGCTCTTCGAGCGTGCCGACCAGCCGGGCGAGCTCCTCGCTGCCGGTGACCTGCTCGTCGATCTTCGCGACGAACTCCCGGCCCTCCTCGCGGAGCCGGTCGGTCGGGAAGATGAGCCCCGTCGCGGCACTCACGCTCTCGAGCGCCGTCACGGCCGCGAGCGGGAACTCCGTGTCGGACAGGTAGTGCGGGACGAGGAGCACGAACCCGGCGACGCTCTCGCCACGGCTCGCGAGCCGGTACTCGATCAGGTGGAGGAGGTTCGCGGGCGCCTGCGTGCGCGGCTTCCACGCCGACATGGATTCGACCAGGTCGGAGCGGTTGCCGCTCACCGTCACTTTGATCGGGCGGGTGTGCGGGACGGGCATCGGGATCGCGTGCACCCACGTCGTCGAGCTCACCTCGAACCGGCCCATCAGCCCGAGCAGGGCGTCGGCGAAACGGTCCCACTGGAAGTCCGGCTCGTAGCCCGTCAGCAGGAGGAACGGCTTGTTCAGCTCGTCCCGCGCGAGGGACAGGACGAGACGGGGCGGCTCGTAATCCGCGAGATGGTCCTGGTCGAACAGGATCGTCGGCCGGCGCGCCCGGTAGTCGAGCAGGGCGTCGTTGTCGAAGACCGCGACCTCGGTCGTGGGGATCGTGTCGAGCAGGTACCGGTTGAGCTGGGTCACCGCCGCTCCGGCGTCGGCGAATCCGGTCAGTCCCGCGACGAGCGGAAGTCCGGCCGGAAGCTCGTCGACCGCCGGCGTCAGCTCGAAGAGCTCCTCCGGGTTCCGCATCCCCCCATCGTATTCGCCGCCCCCGACCCTCCCCCGGCCCATGCCGCTCGGGGGCACGTCCGGAAGCGCAGCAGCTGTGCGGCTCGCTCAGGATGGAAGGGCGGAGCCAGGCGGAGGCGGTCCCTCCGGTGGGGAGCCGACCGCCCCGCTGAGCCGGGAGGGTGGCCCTCGTTAGGCTGACGGGATGCCGCTTCCCACGCTCCGCCTGTCCTCGCAGCTCGCCGCCGAGACGCCCGCCGACGTCCTCGTCATCGGGGTGCGGCAGAACGGCGACACCCCGGACGCGTTCGCCCCCGAGGGACTCGAGGACCTCGGCATCGGCCTCACCGAGCTCGGCGTGAGCGGGCGACGGGACCAGGTCGTCCGCATCCCGGGCACCGGCGTCGAGGCGGGAAGCATCGCGCTCGTCGGGCTCGGCGGCGGCGAGGTCACCGCGGAGGCGCTGCGGTACGCCGCGGGCTCGGTGACCCGCCAGGTGCGCGGGGTGCGCAGCATCGTCTTCGCCCTGCCGGTCTCCGACGAGGAGGGGGCGCTCGCCGTCCTCGAAGGCGCCGCGCTCGGCGCCTATTCCTTCGACGAGTACCGCTCGGAGGCGGTCCCGGCCGCGAAGGCGCCGGCCGCGGAGGTCACGGTGCTCGCCGACGTCGCGGATCCCGACCGCCTCGTGGAGCGCGCCCTCGCGGCAGCGGAAGCGGTCGCCACCGTCCGGGATCTCGTCAACACGCCGCCGTCGGACCTCTACCCCGAGACGCTCACCAGCCGCGCGCAGGAGCTCGCCCAGGGGTCGGGCGTCGACATCACCGTCTGGGACGGGGAGGCGCTCGCCCGGGACGGCTTCGGCGGCATCCTCGGCGTCGGCCGCGGGTCGGTGCGGCCTCCGCGGCTCGTCAAGGTCGTCTGGGCTCCCGAGGGCGCGTCCGCCCACGTGGCCCTGGTCGGCAAGGGCATCACCTTCGACAGCGGCGGCCTCTCGCTGAAGCCCGCGCAGTCGATGGTCGGCATGAAGTACGACATGACGGGCGCCGCCACCGTTCTCGCCGTCGCGCTCGCCGCGGCCCGCCTCGAGCTGCCGGTCCGTGTCACGGCGTGGCTCTGCATCGCGGAGAACATGCCGTCGGGCAACGCGACCCGTCCGAACGACGTGCTCCGGATCCGCGGCGGCAAGACCGTCGAGGTGCTCAACACCGACGCCGAGGGCCGGCTCGTGCTCGCCGACGGGCTCGTCGCGGCGAGCGAGGAGCAGCCCGACGTGATCGTCGACGTCGCCACGCTGACCGGTGCCGCCAAGACCGCGCTCGGCACCCGCTACGTGGGCGTCATGGGAGACGACGAGCCGGTCGAGCGGATGATCGCCGGAGCGGACCGCGCCGGGGAGCTCGTGTGGCGGATGCCGCTGCCCGGCGAGCTGCGGGCGATCCTCAACTCGGAGATCGCCGACCTCGTCAACGCCAAGCCCGGCAACACCGCCGCTCCCATGCTGCTCGCGGCGGTCTTCCTCAAGGAGTTCATCGGCAAGGGCGAGGACGGGTCGACCATCCCCTGGGCGCACCTCGACATCGCGGGCGCCGCGAACAACGACGGCGGCGGTTTCGGCTTCGTCGGGACCGGACCGACGGGCGTCACCGTACGTGCCCTGATCGCCTTCGTCGAGGGCTTCGCGACCCCGGCCTGACGCCCCCGGCGGAGGACGCCTCCGTAGTAGGGTCGACAAGGCGGCCGGGACTCGCATCCGTGGCCGCCTCCGCACGACCTCGAGGAGCAACGGGTGCCTGAACAGAACTTTGACGTCGTCGTCCTGGGCGGGGGAAGCGGAGGGTACGCCACCGCTCTGCGCGCCGCCGAGCTCGGCATGTCCGTCGCGATGATCGAGAAGGACAAGGTCGGCGGCACCTGCCTCCACCGCGGCTGCATCCCCACCAAGGCGCTGCTCCACGCGGCCGAGGTCGCGGACGCCGCGAAGGATTCGGCTCACTTCGGCATCCGCGCGAGCTTCGAGGGCGTCGACATCGCGGCCGTGACCTCGTACCGCGAGGGGATCGTCGCGAAGAAGTTCAAGGGCCTCCAGTCGCTCGTCAAGGCCCGCGGCGTCACCACCATCGCCGGTGAGGGCCGCTTCGTCGGCGGCACCACGGTGCAGGTCGGCGAGGACCGCTACACCGGCAAGAGCGTCGTCCTCGCTACGGGCTCCTACTCCCGGTCGCTCCCGGGCCTCGAGCTCGGCGGCCGCGTGATCACCAGCGAGCAGGCGCTCGCCCTCGACTTCGTGCCCCGCAAGGTCGCGGTCCTCGGCGGCGGCGTCATCGGCGTCGAGTTCGCGAGCGTGTGGCGCTCCTTCGGCGCCGAGGTGACGATCATCGAGGCCCTCCCCCACCTCGTCCCGAACGAGGAGGAGGTCATCAGCAAGGCCCTCGAGCGCGCGTTCCGCAAGCGCGGCATCGAGTACAAGCTGGGGGTGCGCTTCTCTGGAGTGACGCAGAGCGACCAGGGCGTCTCGATCTCCCTCGAGAGCGGCGAGACGATCGACGCGGACCTGCTCCTCGTCGCGGTCGGCCGCGGGCCCGCCACCCAGGGGATCGGCCTGGAGGAGGCCGGCGTGACCATGGACCGCGGGTTCGTGATCACCAACGAGCGCCTCGCGACCAACCTGCCGAACGTCTACGCGATCGGCGACATCGTCCCCGGCCTGCAGCTCGCGCACCGCAGCTTCCAGCACGGCTTCTTCGTGGCGGAGGAGATCGCGGGGCTGAAGCCCGTCGTGATCGAGGACGTCAACATCCCGAAGATCACCTACTCGGAGCCCGAGGTCGCCTCCATCGGCCTCTCGGAGGCGCGCGCCGTCGAGAAGTACGGCAAGGAGAAGGTCGTCACCTACGACTACTCGCTGGCCGGCAACGCCCGCAGCGAGATCATCGGCACCTCCGGCTCCGTCAAGGTCGTACGCGTCGCGGACGGCCCGATCGTCGGACTCAGCATGATCGGCTCCCGCGTGGGCGAGCTCATCGGCGAGGCGCAGCTCGTCGTGAACTGGGAGGCGTACCCCGATGACCTCGCGCCGCTTCTCCACGGCCACCCGACGCAGTACGAGGCTCTCGGCGAGGCGTTCCTCGCCCTGGCAGGCAAGCCCCTGCACGCCCTCTGACCTGGCCGACCCCCGCGCCTAGACTTCTGATCAGACCGCAGTTTTGAAGGAGACAACCGAATGAGCGAGTCCGTCAACCTCCCCGCACTCGGCGAGAGTGTCACGGAGGGAACGGTGACGCGTTGGCTGAAGAGCGTCGGGGACACCGTCGAGGTTGACGAGCCGCTGCTCGAGGTGTCGACCGACAAGGTCGACACGGAGATCCCGTCTCCCATCGCCGGCGTGATCGAGGAGATCCTCGTCCAGGAGGACGAGACCGTGGACGTCGGCACCGCGCTCGTCCGCATCGGCGACGGGTCCGGCGCCGGCGGTGACGGCGCGGCTCCCGCTCTCCCCGAGCAGGAGGCGAACAACACCGCCCAGGCCACCGAGACCGTCGCCGAGGAGCAGGCGGCCCCGCAGCCCGCGCCGACGCAGGAGGCTCCCGCCCCGCAGGCGCCGGCCCCGGTGCCTGCGCAGCAGGCACCCGCCGCCCAGGCGCAGCCCGAGCCGCAGCCCACGCCCGAGCAGCCCGCCGCCGAGCCCTCGCTCGCTCAGGACGCGGTGCCCTCGCCCGAGGTCGAGCCCGGCCAGGAGGAGCGCTCCGACCGCGGCCAGACTCCCCCGGTTCCGGCGCCCGCTCCCGAGACCCTGACCGACTCGGCTCCGCCGCAGCCGGAGCCCGACCACCTGGCGGTCTCGCCCGCGGAGGCCGCGACGCCGGCTCCCGAGCCCGCCGCGGAGTCCGCCGAGTCGGCGCCCGGCTACATCACGCCGATCGTGCGGAAGCTCGCCAACGAGCGCGGCGTGGACCTCGCGTCGCTCACCGGCACGGGCGTCGGCGGCCGCATCCGCAAGGAGGACGTCCTCGCCGCCGCCGAGCGGAAGGCCGCAGCGCCTGCTCCCGCCGCCGCCCCGGCGGCCGCGGCCCCGGCTCAGCCGGCACAGGTCGAGATCTCCCCGCTGCGCGGCACGACCGTCAAGATGTCCCGGCTGCGCAAGGTCGTGGCCGAGCGCGCGGTCGTCTCGATGCAGTCGACGGCCCAGCTCACGACCGTGGTCGAGGTGGACGTCACCAAGCTCGCTCAGCTCCGCGACCGGGTGAAGGGCCAGTTCCTCGAGAAGACGGGGACGAAGCTCTCCTTCCTGCCCTTCTTCGCGGTGGCCGCCGCCGAGGCGCTGCGCACCTACCCGATCATCAACGCGCAGGTCGAGGGCGACACGATCGTCTACCCCGACACCGAGAACATCAGCATCGCGGTCGACACCGAGCGCGGCCTGCTCACCCCGGTCGTGCGCAACGCCGGCGATCTGAACGTCGCTCAGCTCGCGCAGCAGATCGCGGACCTCGCCGGCCGCACCCGGAGCAACAAGCTCAAGCCGGACGAGCTTGCCGGCGGCACCTTCACGGTGACCAACACCGGGTCCCGGGGCGCGCTCTTCGACACCCCGCTCGTGTTCCTCCCGCAGGTCGCCATCCTCGGCACGGGCATCGTCGTCAAGCGCCCGGTCGTCGTGAGCGACGGAGTCTCGGAGGCGATCGCGATCCGGTCGATGGTCTACCTCGCGCTGAGCTACGACCACCGGATCGTCGACGGTGCGGACGCGGCCCGCTTCCTCGTCCAGGTGAAGACCCGCCTCGAGCAGGGCGCCTTCGAGGGCCAGCTCGGCATCTAGGTCCGGTTCCGGCGTCCGGCATCAGGGACTCGGCGGCTCCGCGGCGAACACGTCGCGGAGCCGCCACTCTTTGTCCACTCGTACGAGCAAGAGGCGGACGTCGCCCACCGTGACGAGTGCCGCGTCCCCGGTGCGCTGCACGGTGGCCGATGCGCCGGGATCCGGGAGCGTCGGCGGCGGCGGTCCCACACCCGCCAGGTCCTCCTCGAGGAGCGCCGATCCCGGCTGATCCACCCTCTCGAGGCAGCCGGAAGCGGTGGACACGAGGCAGGCGTCACGAGCGACCGCGAGGGCGACCGCGGCGGCCACCGGGTCGTCGGCGGCGACGGCGGGATCGGGCGGCGGCGCGACCTGCGCCGACTCCGACGGCGTCGGCGGCGGCACCTCCCCCGGCGCCTCGGTGCCGCCGCCCGGAACCAGAAGCAGCGCGGCGACGAGTCCTGCCGCGACGAGCACCGCGGGCACCCAGACCCGTCGACGCACCGTCCGCAGCGCCCTCGCCGCCTCCGCGATCCGCGCGACGGCGGCGCGGATTCTCCGCCGGCCGGGGCTCTCCGCGGAAGGCGGCGCCGGGTCGGCCGGAGGAGGACTCCGGGACGGCAGGAGCTGCTCGATGGTCGGCGCCTCGGCGGCCGGAAGCTCGACGGGACGGGGCTCTGCGGCATCGAACAGCGCCGCCTCGATGTCCTCGAGCGTCGCCTCGGACGCCGTAATGCGCGTCAGGAGCGGCTCCGAGTCGCGAACCCGGGACAGCACGGCCGCGGCGAGCACGGCGAAGGCGCGCAGATCCGCAGACCGGCTCACCTCCGTCGCAGGAACACAGGCGGTGAGGTCCGCGAGGACCGGCGTGCCGGCGGCGTCGAACAGGACCCCGGACGGGATGAGCGCCCCATGTGCGCAGCCTGCGGCATGCAGTGCGGCCAGGGCGCGCACGACCGAGACGAGGATGGTGCTCGCCTCCCCCGGCTCGAGGAACGAGCGCCGCGCGAGCACCCGGGCGAGGGTCCCGCCGGCGATCCGGGGGTAGACGAGACCGAATCGATCCTCCGGCAGGGAGAAGAGATCGAGGAGCTGCGCGAGATGGGGCGACGCGGCGGCGGACGCGGCCACCGCGGCGTCGGCCGGACCCTCGCGGACGATGCGGAGGACGACCGGCTCGTCATCGGGGCCCGCGCAGAGCGACACCTCGTCGCCCTCGGCGCTGCTCAGCATCCGGATCAGCCGGTATCCGCCTCGCTCCACGCCGCCACCCTCGCGCTCCCGTCCACGTGCCCGGTTCGGGGATCGCACCTCGGTGAAGAGGGGCCGAGCGACCCGCCCCTGGGGAGGGATGGGTGCGGCACCGGCGGTATCCTGATCGCATGGCCAGAGAGACCCGCCCGAAGTCGAAAGAGCCGGGGCGCATGAAGCAGCTCTGGCAGGTCTTCCAGATGACCCGCCGGCTCGACAAGCGGGCGATCTGGTACATGCTCGCCGCCTTCGCGCTGCCGATCGTCCTCGGCATCGTGCTCGGCGTCGTCGTCGGAGAGGGCAACGGCTTCACGATCGCCCTCTGGATCATCTCCGGAGTGCTGCTCGGCCTGCTCCTCTTCCTGATCGTGCTCGGTCGCCGGGCTGAGCGCGCCGCGTACTCACAGATCGAGGGCCAGCCCGGGGCCGTCGGCGCCATCCTGCGCAGCTCGCTCCGGCGGGGCTGGCGCGGCAGCGAGATGCCGGTCGCCGTCAACGCGAAGACCCAGGACGCGATCTACCGGGCCGTCGGTCGTGCGGGCGTCGTCCTCATCGCCGAGGGTCCGAAGGGCCGCACCAGCCGGATGCTGGAGGACGAGAAGCGCAAGGTCGCGCGCGTCCTTCCGAACGTCCCCGTGTCGTCGCTTCAGGTCGGGCCCGACAAGGACTCCGTCAAGCTGCACCAGATCAACAAGCGCCTCGGCGGGCTGAAGAAGACGCTGACGCGGGCCGAGGTCCTGGCCGTCAGCAACCGCCTCGACTCGCTCTCGACCAACAAGCTGCCGATCCCCAAGGGCATCGACCCGCTGCGCGTGCGCCCGCAGAGGATGCGCTGAGCCCATGTCTCCCGCCGACGCCGCGAAGCTGCTCGGCGTGGCGACCGATGCGAGCATCCCGGACATCCAGCACGCGTTCGCGCGTCACGCGCGGCTGAGCCACCCGGACCTGATGGCCGAGGCCACCGACGAGGAGCGGCACGCGGCCGGCATCCGGTTCGCGGAGCTGCGCGACGCGCGGGATGTGCTCGTGGCGGCCCGCGGATCGATGCCGGCCGGGTCGCCCCAGGTCGCGGCGGGGCCGGTCCGGATCGTGCGGACGGAGCCCGTGCGCGGCGCGTGGTCGACGTTCCTCGTCTTCCTCGTCCTCGCGGTGATCGTCGTCCTGGTCGTCACCATCCAGGACGGCTTCCGCACGGAGTTCGTGCAGAACCTGCGCGGCGTGACCGTCGAGGTCCCCGCCGAGCCCTGACGACGGTCAGCGGACGCGGACCAGCACCGTCCCGGCGAACACGTCGTGCAGTCCGCGCTGATCCGCGTTCCAGATGAGTGCGGGGATGAGCAGGGCGAGCAGCAGCGTGCGCACGATCGGCCGCCACACGCCCGCCCACCGGTTCTGCAGGTTCACGAGCCGGATCCCCATCACCAGATGCCCGATGCTTCCACCGAAGGGGATGAGGAAGGCCAGCTGCAGGACGATGAAGATGACGAGGCTCGCCCAGGAGCTGCCGTAGAAGAAGAGGGCGTAGACCACGAAGCAGACGGCGAAGTCGATGGCGAGGGCGGCGATCCGGACCCCCGGCCGAGCGATGGACCCGGGTCCGGACTGGGGCCTGCCCATGCGGTCGCCCGGCCACCGCCCGGCAGGCGATGCGGTCGCGTTCGGCACTCCCAAAGACTATGCGGCCCGCCGTAACACGCTCGAAACAAACCCGTCACTGGGTCGAAACTGCCCCCACCTAGGGTCGATGAGGCTGAGCACTCAGCCCATCGACCCGCTGTTTGGAGTTCCATCCCCCTATGTCGCATCCCAAGTTCAGTGACTCCTCCGAGGTGATCAAGTTCATCAAGGACACGGACGTCAAGTTCCTCGACATCCGCTTCACCGACCTCCCCGGGGTGCAGCAGCACTTCAACATCCCGGCCGCGACGGTCGACGAGGACTTCTTCTCCGTGGGTCAGCTCTTCGACGGCTCGTCGATCCGCGGTTTCGCGAGCATCCACGAGTCCGACATGCAGCTCATCCCGGACATCTCGACGGCGTACCTGGACCCGTTCCGGAGCGAGCGGACCCTCATCTGCGTCTTCGACATCTACAACCCGCGCAACGGGGAGATCTACTCGAAGGACCCGCGCCAGGTCGCCAAGAAGGCGGAGAAGTACCTGGCCTCGACCGGCATCGCCGACACCGCGTTCTTCGCGCCCGAGGCCGAGTTCTACATCTTCGACGACGTCCGCTACGAGGTGAACCAGGGCTCGTCCTTCTACAAGGTCGACTCCTCCGAGGCCGCGTGGAACAGCGGCCGCGAGGAGGAGGGCGGCAACCTCGCCAACAAGACGCCCTACAAGGGCGGCTACTTCCCGGTCAGCCCGGTCGACCAGCACGCGGACCTCCGCGACGACATCGTGCTCAAGCTGATCGAGGCGGGCCTCGAGGTCGAGCGCAGCCACCACGAGGTGGGCACCGCCGGCCAGGGCGAGATCAACTACAAGTTCGACACCATGGTCCACGCCGCGGACGACATCCTGAAGTTCAAGTACATCGTCAAGAACACGGCGCACCTCTGGGGCAAGACCGCGACGTTCATGCCGAAGCCCCTCTTCGGCGACAACGGCTCGGGCATGCACACGCACCAGTCGCTCTGGAGCGAGGGCCGGCCGCTGTTCTACGACGAGGCCGGCTACGGCGGGCTCTCGGACCTCGCGCGCTGGTACATCGGCGGCCTGCTCCGCCACGCGCCGTCGATCCTCGCGTTCACGAACCCGACCACGAACAGCTACCACCGTCTCGTGCCGGGCTTCGAGGCGCCGGTGAACCTGGTCTACTCGGCGGGCAACCGCTCGGCCGCGATCCGCATCCCGATCACGGGCACCAACCCGAAGGCCAAGCGCATCGAGTTCCGCGCGCCCGACGCCTCCGGCAACCCGTACCTCGCGTTCGCGGCGCAGCTCATGGCGGGCCTCGACGGCATCCGCAACCGCATCGAGCCGCACGAGCCGGTCGACAAGGACCTCTACGAGCTCCCGCCCGAGGAGGCGAAGCTCATCCCGCAGGTTCCGGGCTCGCTGGACCTCGTCCTCGACGCGCTCGAGGCGGACCACGAGTTCCTCACTGCGGGTGGCGTGTTCACCGAGGACCTCATCGACACGTGGATCGACTACAAGCGCGAGAAGGAGCTCAAGCCGCTCGCCGCTCGTCCGCACCCCTTCGAGTACGAGCTGTACTACGGGGTCTGATCGACGCGATCGACAGGAGGGCCGCGACCTACGGGTCGCGGCCCTTTCCGCGTTTCCGGGTGCCCTCGTTCGTGCGTCGGCGTACTCGGGTTGCCCTGACCCGTCGAGATGCCACTTGGTGCTCTCATTCGGGCCCGCTGACAGCACCAAGTGGCATTTCGGCGGATGTTCGAGCGCGTGAGAGCGCCGGTGCCGGGAGGACCCCGGGCGGGTCAGGCGCCGTCGCGGTCCTCGGCGCCCAGCTCGGCCGCGAGCTCGTCCGGGTGCAGCCGCTCGCCGGGCGTCGGCCTGCGGAACACGGGGGTGGTCTCGTCCGCCGCGGCTGCGTCCTGGATCTCGGCGGGACCGGGCGGCAGCACGTCGGGCTCCTCCGGGAAGCGCGGGGGAGGGCCCGCGGGGCCCGGCTCGGCGGCGACAGTGGACTCGTCCGCGGCGTCCGGATGAGGCATCAGGGGTTCGGCCATCGACATGGACCGATTGTGCGCCCCGTCGGTGAAGAAGGGGTGAACAGTCGGCTCCTCCCCGGGGCCTCGTTCCGTCTCGAGGGCCACGGGCAGCAGCGGGCGCGGCCTCGCAGGGCGATGCAGGCACGGGTCGCGGGCGCGGATCGCAACCCGGTGCCGGCTGAGCGGCGTCCGCATTAGGGTCGCGGGATGAGACGAGCCCTTGCTGCCGCGACCGTCGGCGTCCTCAGCCTCCTGACTCTCAGCGGATGCTTCCTCGTCGTCTGGGGCAGCTGATTCCCCTCGTCGAGATGCCACCTGGTGCTGTCATCCGTGCGCGATGGGAGCACCAGGTGGCATTTCGGCGGGTGTGAGCGCGTCCTGAAGGGCGTCAGAGGCGGGTGTACGTGAGGGTGCCCGCGTCGCCGCTCAGGGTCAGGGTTCCGTCGTCCACCTCGGCCGTCGTCACGCCGGAGAGGGTCTCGATGTAGCGGCTCTCGATCACCATGAGGTCCTGGTCGAGGCAGGCCCGCTCCGTCATCGCACCGACCGTCACGTCGACCGGACCGGGGCCGCCCGTGATCTCGAGCTCGACGATGTTGCAGGGGCCGTCGCCCCGCGCCCGGTCCTGCTCGATCGCCAGCGTGACCGAGGACCCCTTGAGATCCATCTCACCCTGACCGTCCGAGGCGGAGGTGAGCCGCCACTCCCCCTGCAGCTCCGTGCCTGCTCCCTGGGCGGCCGCAGCGCACCCCGTCAGCAGGAGTCCCGCGACGGCCAGGATCCCCGTCAGTCGCGCTGCTCGTCCCATACCGGGTGATCCTGCCACTGCGCCGCCCGAAAGCAAGCGCATCCGGCCGTGCACAGTCAGCGGCGGCCTCACGCCTCGGGCCCTGATCGAGCTGCCCCGACCCTGCGCGCCGCCGTCTCGCAACCGGACGGACACAACGGTGTGCGGTTGCAGAGGGCGACCTTGGATGCAACACGCGGGCGCCGGCCGCCCCCCGGCCCGAGGCACCTCACCCGGTGGGCACCGCCGGCCCCAGGCGCGCGAGGAGCTCCGCGATGCGGCCCTTGCAGCCGCCACACCCCGTGCCGGCGCGAGTCGCCGCGCCGACGCACTCGACCGTTGTGCTGCCAGCCGAGACCGCGTCCCCGATCGCGGCCGCCGTCACGCCGTTGCACCAGCACACGGTGGACTCCGGCGCGAACGGGTCCGAGGTCGAGATCGACTGCGCGTCCGGCGCGTCCAGCCGCAGCAGCGCGGTCCGGTCCGCCGGCAGCTCGTCGCCGCGCTCGAACAGGAGAGTGAGCTCGGCCGCCGCGCGCGGCAGGCCGACGGCGACGAAGCCCTCGAGCACGCCGTCACGCGTCACCATCTTCAGGTAGCCGCCATGAGCCGGGTCCGACCACACGGCCACCTGCCGCTCATGTCGCGCCGGGCAGCCGGCCGCGTGACTCGTCGGCTCCGGATCCGGATCGTCCCACGGCTCGGCCGTCACCGCTCCGCCGGCGACGACGTCGACGCTCTCCGCCTTGAGCATCACAACCGCCGGCCGCTCGTCCGGAAGCAGGGGCACGGCGGACGCCGTCCGGTCCTCCGCCTCTCCGATGAGCCGACGGGCGAGCCGGTCGGCCTGTCGCCAGCCGGGGCCGATGAGGCCCGCCGGCCCGCCGGGCACCCGACCGTCCGGTGTCGCGCTCCCGGGTGAGGCCACATGCGCGCAGTCGCCGATCGCGAAGACCCGGTCGTCGCCCCAGCTGCGCAGGTCCTCGTCGACGAGGACTCCGGTCGAGACCGGAAGCCCGGACGCCGCAGCGAGCTCGGCCCTCCCGGAGACACCGCACGAGAGCAGCAGCAGGTCGCCCGCGATCTCCTTGCCGTCCGCACAGAGGAGCGCCGCGAAGCGCTGGCGTCCGTCGTCGTCGGTGCGCGTCAGCACGCTCTCGGCGCGGGCGTGGGCGACCATGGGGACTCCCGCCGCGCGGGCGGCCCGCGCGAGCATCCGTCCGCCGCCGGTGTCGAGGTTCCGGGCCATCGGGACGTCGCCGTGGTACACGACGCTCACCTCCGCGCCCTGCTCTCGAGCCGCGAGGGCGACCTCCATCCCGAGCACGCCGGCCCCGAGAACGACGATGCGGCGGCGGTCGCGGACGGCCTCGAGGACCACTTCGGCGTCGCGGAGGTCGCGGAGCGCGACGACTCCGCGCGGCAGCGGCGCCGGACCCTGGTCGAGGACCGCGGATCCCGCCGGCGGCGCCGAGCGCGCGCGTCGCGCGGTCTCGAGGCCGCCCAGCGTCGGGACGTTGGCCCGGGACCCGGTCGCGAACACGAGCCGGTCGTAGGGCAGCGACTCCCCGCCCTCCAGCCGGACGACCCGGCGGACCCGGTCGATGCCGAGCGCGGCGGCTCCGAGGCGGATGTCGGCTCCTGCCGCGCGCGCGGCCGCCGTGTCCGTGACGTCCAGCCGCTCGCGAGCGGCTCGGCCCACCGCGTACTCGGCGAGGAGCACGCGGTTGTACGCGTCCTCCTCCTCTGCGCCGACGACGGTGAGCGCGGCCGTGCCCCGCCGGACCGCGGGGAGGAGCTCCTCGACGAGGCGCGCACCGACCGGTCCGTAGCCGAGCACGACAACGCGGAGCGGCCCCGACGCGGTCACTGGTCCGCTCCGATCGCCTCGACGGTCACCGCTGTCCGCTTGAACTCCGGCATCCCCGAGATCGGGTCGACAGCGCCCTCGGTGAGGAGGTTCGCGCACTGCTCGCCCGCGTAGTGGAACGGAAGGAAGACGGTGTCGAGGCGGATGCCGCTCGTCACGTCCGCGCGCGCCCTCGCGATTCCGCGCGCACTCGTCACCCGCACGGCGGCGCCGTCCGCGATCCCGAGCCGTGCAGCCGTGGCGGGGTGGATCTGGAGCCGGGCCTCGGGCTTCGCACCGTCGAGCTCGGCGACGCGGCGCGTCTGGGTGCCCGACTGGTACTGCTCGAGGTACCGGCCCGTGATCAGGGTGAGCGCCGACCCGCGGGCGGGCGAGGACTCCGTCGCCGTCGGGGTCACCGGCACGAGGCGGGCTCGGCCGTCCGGATGCGCGAAGCGCTCCAGGAAGAGGCGCGGCGTGCCCGCGCTGCCGGCCGGGAACGGCCAGTGTGCCGCGATCCCGGTGTCGAGCAGCTCGTGGCTGAGGCCCGAGTAGTCGGCGGGGCCGCCCGCGGACGCCCGGGCGAGCTCGGCGAACACCGCGGCGGGCTCGGTGGGCCACTCGGACGGCGCGTCCAGGCGCCGGGCCAGCTCGGCCCAGATCCAGAGCTCGCTGCGCACGTCGCCCGGAGCATCGCGGACCTTCCGGCGGCGGAGCACGCGCCCCTCGAGGGAGGTCATCGTCCCCTCCTCCTCGGCCCACTGGGGAACGGGGAGGACGACGTCCGCGAGACGCGCGGTCTCCGAGAGGAAGAAGTCGGCGACGACGAGGAGGTCGAGCGCCGCGAGATTCGCCCGGACGGCTCCTGCGTCGGGCGCCGAGACGACGGGGTTCGAGCCGTGCACGAGGAGGCAGCGCACCTTCCCGGGCTGCCCCAGCTCGCCCAGCAGCTCCACCGCCGGCACACCGGGCCCGGGGAGGGTCCCGGGGTCCACGCCCCACACGTCGGCCACCGCCGCGCGGGCGGCGGGGTCGGTGATCTTGCGGTAGCCCGGCAGCTGGTCGGCCTTCTGGCCGTGCTCGCGGCCGCCCTGCCCGTTGCCCTGGCCGGTCAGCGTCCCGTAGCCGGAGCCACGACGTCCCGGCAGCCCGAGCACGAGCGCGAGATTGATGGCGGCGGTCGCGGTGTCCGTGCCGTCGACGTGCTGCTCCACCCCGCGCCCCGTGAGCACGAAGACGCCGCGCCCGCTCGCCAGGCGGCGAGCCGTCTCGCGGAGCCGTGCCACCGGCACGCCCGTCCTCGCCTGCACCCGCTCCGGCCACCAGGCGCCGACCGAGCGCCGGACCTCGTCGAAGCCCTCCGTGCGCTCGACGAGGTAGTCGAGGTCCGCCAGGCCCTCCGCGAGGACGAGATGGGTGAGTCCGAGGAGGAGGACCAGGTCGCTGCCGGGCGTCGGCTGGAGGTGCCATCCGGCGCCGTCCTCGGTGAGACGCGCCGTGGCCGACCGGCGGGGGTCCACGACGATCAGTCCCCCGCGCGACCGCACCCCGCTCAGGTGTCCGAGAAACGGAGGCATCGTCTCCGCGACGTTGGAGCCGATCAGAAGGACGGTGTCCGCATCGTCGAGGTCCTCGACCGGGAAGGGCAGCCCGCGGTCGATGCCGAACGCGCGGTTGCCGGCCGCGGCCGCCGACGACATGCAGAACCGGCCGTTGTAGTCGATCCGGCTCGTGCCGAGCGCGACCCGCGCGAACTTCCCGAGCTGGTACGCCTTCTCGTTGGTCAGGCCGCCGCCTCCGAACACGCCGACGGAGTCCGCGCCGAACCGCTGCCGACTGTCCCGGAGCGCGGATGCGATGAGGTCCAGCGCCTCGTCCCACGAGGCCTCGGCGAACTCGCCGGTCGGCCGACGGACGAGCGGGCGGGTGAGCCGCTCCGGCGACGTGAGGAGCTCCGCGGAGGTCCAGCCCTTCTTGCACAGCCCGCCACGATTCGTCGGGAAGTCCCGTCCCTCGACTGTCACGGGACCGCCGGCCCTCGCGCCGCCCGCCTTCGTCGGCGTTCCGTCGCCGGCTTCCGCTGACGGGGACGCGTCGGCGCGCAGGGTCATCGCGCACTGCAGTGCGCAGTACGGGCAGTGGGTGGCGGCGGCGGTCACGGTGTCCTCCGGCTCAGATGCGGATGCCCGCACGGCGGCCCGCGCGGAGGTAGACGGTCGCGACGAGCACGAGCAGCAGGGCGTACGCGGCGACGAACCAGCCGAGGGCGGTCGTGTAGTCGCCGAAGGTCGTCTTCGAGTAGCCGAGGAGCTGCGGGATGAGGAAGCCGCCGTACGCGCCGATCGCGGAGATGATGCCGAGCGCCGCCGCGGTGGAGCGCTGCGTGCTGACGGACCCCGAGTTGCGGTGCGCATCCTTGGTGCCGCCGCGCAGGGCGAAGACGGTCGGGATCATCCGGTAGGTCGCGCCGTTCCCGATGCCGCTCGCCGCGAAGAGGACGAGGAAGCACCCGAGGAAGACCGGGAAGCTCGCGAGCGGAAGCGTCACGATGACGCTGACGGCGCCGAGGCCCATCACGACGAACGCCGCCATGGTGACGCGCGTGCCGCCGAAACGGTCGGCGAGCCGGCCGCCGAACGGCCGGGCGAGCGAGCCCACGAGGGAGCCCAGGAAGGCGAGGGACAGCGTCGCGGTGCCGACGGCGAACGCCGAGAACTCGGGGAACGAGTCGGCGATGAGCTTCGGGAAGACGCCCGCGAAGCCGATGAAGGAGCCGAACGTGCCGATGTAGAGGACGGCGAGGATCCAGAGGTGCGGCTCGCGCAGGGCCGCGACGGACGCCGCGAGGTCGGCCTTCGCGTTCGAGAGGTTGTCCATCCGGAAGTAGGCGCCCACGATGGCGACGAGGATCAGCGGGACCCAGATCCACCCGGCGAGCGGCAGGTTGACGGTCGCCGCCGCGCCGATCGTGACCGCGACGGGCACGACGAGCTGCGCGACCGAGGCGCCGAGGTTGCCGCCTGCGGCGTTGAGGCCGAGCGCCCAGCCCTTCTCGGACTGCGGATAGAAGTACGTGATGTTCGCCATGGAGCTGGCGAAGTTGCCGCCGCCGAGTCCGGCGAGGCCCGCGACGAGCAGCAGCACGCCGAAGGGGGTGTCCGGGTTGCCGACGCAGAACGCGAGCGCGATCGCCGGCAGGAGCAGGAGCGCCGCCGAGATCATCGTCCAGTTGCGGCCCCCGAACCTCGGCACCAGGAAGGTGTACGGGAAGCGGAGCGTCGCGCCGACGAGGGCCGGCATCGAGATCAGCCAGAAGATCTGCCCGGTGTCGAGCGAGAACCCGGCGGCGGGGAGCGAGACCACGACGATCGACCAGAGCTGCCAGACGACGAAGCCGAGGAACTCCGCGAAGATCGACCAGCGGAGGTTGCGGGCCGCGATCCGGCGCCCGCCGCCCTCCCACTGCAGGCGGTTCTCCGGGTTCCAGCCGTCGATCCACCGGCCGGGACGGTGCCCCAGAGCGGCCGGCGTGCCGGCGTGGGCCGGGGCGGTGACGGGAGGCGCGACCGGAGCCGGATGCTCCGGGGCGTCGACGAGCGAGGTGGGCGCGTTCACGGGTACCTCCAGGAGGTCCTAGGGATGGGAGGGCGAAAGGAGCGGCAGGAGTCCGGGCAGCGCGGGCGCGCGGCCCGCGAGCGGGGTCAGACGGCGGACGAGTAGCGCTCGACGACGATGTCGACGAGCTCGGCCGGCGGCTCCTCGTCGTCCACGAGCAGAGGGCGGCTGGTGAGGTCGCCGCCGGCGCGCGCGGCCAGCGTGGCGAAGTACCCCGGCGCGAGCAGGTAGCTCGCGACGGCGACGCGTGCGCCGGGCGATGCCAGCCGCGCGGAGGCGACGGCGTCGGCCACGCGCGGTGACGCGGCGGAGATGTAGGACACGGCCACGGGCCGGCCGAGCTCGGCGGCGAGCAGGTCCGCGGTGACGGCGCAGTCCGCGACGGCGGCCGCGTCGCTCGATCCGGCAGCGGCGAGGACGACGGAGTCGCCCGCGGCGAGACCGGCCTCCCGCAGGCGCCGGGCGAGGACGACCGCGAGCCGGCGGTCCGGGCCGAGTGCTCCGGTGACGGTCGTGCTCCGCGAGGCTTCGGCGGCGGCCTCCGCCAGGTCGACGTGGACGTGGTACCCCGCCGAGAGCAGCAGCGGCACGATCGCGGCGGGCGCGTCGTCCTCGAGGGCGTCGAGCACGGACGGCACGTCCGGGTCCTCGATGTCCACGAACGCGTCCCGCACGTCCGTTGCCGGGAGACGGCGCCGCACGCCATCGACGAGGCCGGCGACGGCGCGACGGCCGGCGGGGTCGGACGTCCCGTGGGACGCCGCGACGAGCGCGACCCGCTGTGCGACCTCGAGGATCCCGTCGCGGTCGCGGACCCTCCACGTCGGCAGCCGGAGGTCCGGCTTGGTGTAGCACGCGCCCGTCTCGAGGTCGAAGACGTCCTTGTGCAGCGGGGAGGCGATGGTCGGCCGGCCCGCACGCGAGCCGACGATGCCGCGCGACATCACGAAGGCGCCCGTCGCCGGGTCCGCATTGGACGTCACGTGGACGCTGCCGTCCGGCAGCAGGAAGAGGGCGACCTGGTCGGCGCCGATCAGCGCCGCCTCGCCCCAGAGCGGCTCGAGGTCCTCGAGGCGGCACACGGGGACCCACGGAGCCGCCGTGCGGGTGCGGGCGCTCGGTGCGGTGTCGAGCAGCGTCATCCGGAACTCCTCGCGAATCTCAATCGGGGGACGATCCGACGCTAGGCAGGCGATGTTTCCGCACGAGGCCGCGGGCGTGACGCGCTCGTAACGAAGACCTCACGCGACCTCTCCCCCGGCGTGAGGTGCGCGTCATCTGCCGTTACAGGGAGGCAACGGGGGTGAAACCGCGCGTCTCTAGCGTTGGGCAGGACCGACCGCGCCTCTCGCGCCGGACCGGACCCCGACCTCCGGAGGACAGCAAGCATGCAGGAAACGCCTCGCCGCGTGCTCATCGTCGGCGGCGGCCCCGCCGGCCATCGCCTCGCGGAGTCCCTCGCCTCGCGCGACGGCGTCCCGCTCGCCGTGACCGTCCTCGGCGAGGAGCGGCATCGGCCGTACGACCGGGTCGCCCTCTCCCGACGGCTCGACGGCCCCGTCGACCTCGCGCTCGGCGACTCCGCCCTGTGGGACCGGGTCGCGTACCGGGGCGACCGCCGGGTCGTCGCGATCGACCCGGACGGCCGCCACGTCACGCTCGAGTCGGGCGAGGTCCTCGCCTACGACGAGCTCGTGCTCGCGACCGGCTCCTCCCCCACCGTGCCTGCCATCCCCGGCGCCGAGGCGGGCCGGGTCTACCGGACGCTGGAGGACGTCGACGGCCTCGTCGAGGAGATCGCGGCCTTCCGCGAACGCCACGGGCGTCCCGCCAACGTCGTCGTGGTGGGCGGCGGGCTCCTCGGCCTCGAGGCGGCCGGCGGCGCGCACCGGCTCGGCGCGCGCGCCGCCGTCGTGCACTCCGGCCGCTGGCTCATGTCCGCCCAGCTGGACCAGGGCGCCGGCGAGTCGCTCGGCCGCATCATCTCCTCGTCCGGCATCGCGCTGCACCTCGGCAACCGGCCCACCCGCGTGGTCACGTCCGACAGCGGACGCGTCCTCGGGGTCGAGCTCACCGACGGCAGCGCCGTGCACGCCGACATCGTCGTGTTCTCGATCGGCATCACCCCTCGGGACGAGCTCGCCCGGCAGGCCGGGCTGAACCTGGGAGCCCGCGGCGGGATCGCCGTGGACGAGGGATGCGGGACCTCCGCGCCGCACGTCTGGGCGATCGGCGAGGTGGCGAGCATCGGCGGCGTCTGCGTCGGCCTCGTCGCCCCGGCGAACGCGATGGCCGAGGTCGTGGCCGACCGGATCTGCGGCGGAGGCGCGGTCTTCCCCGGCATCGACGACGCCACGAAGCTCAAGCTCGCGGGCGTCGAGGTCGCGAGCTTCGGCGACGCGCTCGGGCGGACCGCCGGGGCGCTCGAGGTCGTCTACGCGGATCCGGCACGTGGTCTGTACCAGAAGATCGTGGTCAGCGACGACGCGAAGACCCTGCTCGGCGGCATGTTCGTCGGCGACGCCGCCCCCTACAGCGCGCTGCGGCCGCTGCTCGGCCGCGAGCTCCCGGCGGAGCCCGGGGCGTACCTCTCGGCCTCGGGCGCCGAGGCACCCGCGGGCGCCGACCTGCCGGACGACGCGCAGCTCTGCTCCTGCAACAACGTGTCCGTCGGCGCCGTCCGCCACGCGGTGACCGACGGGTGCACCGACCTCGGCGAGCTCAAGTCCTGCACTCGGGCCGGCACCCAGTGCGGCTCCTGCGTCCCGCTCGTGAAGAAGCTCCTCGACACCGAGATGGCCAAGGCGGGCCTCGAGGTCTCCAAGGCGCTCTGCGAGCACATCTCGCTCAGCCGCAGCGAGCTGTTCGAGTCGGTGCGGATCCTGGGCCTGCGGTCGGCCGAGGAGGTCCTGGCCCGCTTCGGGCAGGGCCTCGGCTGCGACGTCTGCAAGCCCGTGATCGCGTCCGTCCTCGCGACCCAGACCGGCAGCTACATCCTCGACGGCGGCTCCGGTCCCCTGCAGGACACCAACGACCGGGCACTCGCCAACATGCAGAAGGACGGGACCTATTCGGTCGTCCCGCGCATCCCGGGCGGCGAGATCACGCCCGAGAAGCTCAAGGTCATCGCGGAGGTCGCCCAGCAGTTCGACCTCTACACGAAGATCACCGGCGGGCAGCGGATCGACCTCTTCGGGGCCCGTCTCGAGCAGCTGCCCGAGATCTGGAAGATCCTCGTCGAGGCCGGGATGGAGTCCGGGCACGCCTACGGCAAGTCCCTGCGCACGGTGAAGTCCTGCGTCGGGTCGACCTGGTGCCGCTACGGCGTCCAGGACTCCGTGGGGATGGCCGTGCAGCTCGAGCTCCGCTACCGGGGGCTGCGGTCGCCGCACAAGTTCAAGCTCGGCGTCTCCGGCTGCGCCCGCGAGTGCGCGGAGGCGCGGGGCAAGGACATCGGCGTCATCGCCACGGACGCAGGATGGAACCTCTACGTCGGCGGCAACGGGGGCTACCAGCCCGCGCACGCGCAGCTGCTGGCGCAGGACCTCGACGACGAGACGCTGATCCGGTACATCGACCGCTACATCATGTACTACATCCGCACGGCGGAGCGCCTGCAGCGTACCGCCCGCTGGCAGGAGGAGCTGCCCGGCGGGCTCGAGCACGTGCGCGACGTCGTGTGCAACGACTCCCTCGGCATCGCGGACGAGCTGGAGGCCGCGATGGCCCTGCACGTCGAGAACTACGAGGACGAGTGGGCGGCGACCCTCGCCGACCCGGAGCGGCTGCGGCGCTTCCGCTCGTTCGTCAACGCTCCCGACGCCGCCGACCCCGGCATCGTGAAGGTGAGCGAGCGGGGCCAGCGCCGGCCGGCCACCGCCGAGGAGCGGGCCGCCGGGCCGGTCCTCCTGTCCGGTCCCTCGATCCCGGTGCGGAAGGCGTGACATGGAGCTGAACCTCGATCTGACCGGGCAGGACGTGCTCGTGATCGGCACCCCGTCGGGCACCCGCAGGGTCGTCGCGCGCGTCCGGGCCGCCGGAGCCGTCGTCACCGTGCTCGACGCCGCCGACCTCGCGCGGCGGCTGTACGCAGGAAACCCCGCGCTCCCGCGCCTCGTCGTCTGGGTCGAGGGGCCCGCCGGGATCCGCCGCCGCCTCGCCGAGGCCGCGCGGACGGCCGGAGCGCTGCTCGCCGACGAGGCGCCCGTATCCCCCACGCCGCGTGGGCTCGTCACCCTCATCGGCGGCGGACCCGGCGACCCCGAGCTGCTGACGCTGGCCGGACGCCGCGCGCTCGCGGAGGCGGACGTGGTCCTGTACGACCGGCTCGGCCCGCGCGAGCTCCTGGCCGAGGCCGCGCCCGGCGCGGAGCTCGTCGACGTCGGCAAGACGCCGGGCCACCACGCCGTCCCGCAGCACGAGATCGAGGCGATGCTCGTCGAGCACGCGCTGCGCGGCCTCCGGGTCGTCCGGCTCAAGGGCGGCGATCCGTTCGTCTTCGGCCGGGGGGGCGAGGAGGTCCTCGCGTGCCGGCGGGCCGGCGTCCCGGTGACCGTGGTGCCGGGTGTGACGAGCGCGATCTCGGTCCCCGCCGCGGCGGGCATCCCGGTGACGCACCGCGAGGTGAGCCGCGCGTTCACCGTGATCTCCGGTCACGCGCCGTTCAGCGAGGACGAGCTCGAGCACCTGGTCGGGCTCGGCGGCACGCTCGTGGTGCTGATGGGCGTGACGAACCTTCCGCACCTGGCCGCCGGGCTGCAGCGCCACGGCATGCCCGCCGGCATGCCGCTCGCGATCATCGAGCGCGGCTACTCCCCCTCCCAGCGGGCGACCGTGTCCTCGGTGGGAGAGGTCACCGGGCTGCTCGGCACGCTGCGCCCCAGCTCGCCGGCGGTGATCGTCGTCGGCGAGGTGGTCCGCGTCGCCGCGGACGCCGACCGAGCGGGGGCCGCGGAGCTCCTGCAGACCGCGGCCCGGCTGGCTTCGTGACCACGGCGGCTCCCTCGCGCGCGGCCGGTCCCGGTCCTGTCGACGCGGTCGGTGCCGGTCTCGGCGCCGTCCAGGCGGTGAGTTCCGTTCCTGCCGACGCGGACACCTCCGCGCCCGGCTTCCGGCCGGACCAGCTCGAGGGCTTCCGGATCGGCGTCACCTCGGATCGTCGCTCCGACGATCTCATCGCCGCGTTCGAGCGCCGAGGCGCCGAGGTCACGCATGCCCCGACGATCCGGATGAGCGGCGCCGGGGACGACGGGATGCTCGAAGAGGAGACGCGCGCGATCATCGCCGCGAGGCCGGACATCCTCCTCGCGACGACCTCCTTCGGGATGCGGCGCTGGATCGAGGCGGCGGACGCCGTAGGGCTCGGAGACGAGTTGCACGAGGTCCTCGAGCACGGGCGCATCTACGTCCGCGGGCCGAAGGCGCGGGGCGCCATCCGTGCCGCGGGCCTCGACGACCACGGCATGAGCGAACGGGAGACGACAACGTCGATGGTCGATCTGGTCCTCAAGCAGCCGGTCGACGGGCTCACCGTCGCGGTGCAGCTGCACGGCTACACGGATGAGAGCCAGCTCGCGCGGCTGTCCGCGGCGGGCGCCCGCGTGCTCACCGTGGCGCCGTACCGCTGGACGATGCACGAGGACACGGGGCGGGTGCTGCGGCTGATCGAGGGGATCTGCACGGGGGGCCTCGACGCTGTCACGTTCACGAGCGCTCCAGCGGTCGAGGCGCTCTTCGCGATCGCGGCCGAGGCGGGTCGGCTGGAGGCGCTGCAGAGCGCGTTCCGGGAGTCCGTCGTCGCCGCCGCGGTCGGCCCGGTGACGGCCGCTCCGCTGGTCGAGGCCGGGATCCTGCCCATCGTCCCGGACCGGTTCCGGATGGGCGCGCTCATCCGGCTCACGTGCGAACACCTCGAGTCGAGCGCACTGCGGCTCGACACCGTTGGCGGGCCGCTCGAGCTCCGCGGCAGGGTGGCCCGGATCGGCGGCACGGCAGTTCCGCTCGGCCCGGTCTCGCTCGCCCTCTTCCGGGCCCTGGTGGCGGCCGAGGGCGCGATCGTGCCGCGCGACGCGCTGGCGGGCGCGGCACCGGAGCCCCTCGACCCGCACGCGGTCGACATGGCGATCAGCCGGCTGCGCTCGGCGCTTCCCGACCCGCGCATCGTCGCGACGGTGATCAAACGCGGATACCGGATCGCCGTTCCCGCCTGACGCGGACGGCCGACTTGCCGAAAAATCGGGCGCGCGGGGGCTGCGGGGCCGACTTTTCGGCAAGTCGCCCCCTCCCGTCGGGAAGCGGTGCGGCTCGGGAAGACGGGGTTCAGCCGACGCGGAGCCGCATGAGCGCGCGTCCGGGCAGCGGCGTGGCTGCCACCTCCAGGCCCGCGGCGCGGAACAGGGACACCGTGCCGTGGTACAGCTCCGCGGCACTCGCATCCGGTCGCTCGTCCGTGTCCACCGGGTACGCCTCGACGACCGTCGCCCCGTTCGCCCGCGCGTGCTCGATCGCGGCCCGGACGAGGACCCGGGCGATGCCCCGCCTCCGGAACCCGACCCTGACCACGAGGCACGTGATCGCCCAGATCGAGGTGTCCTCGAAGTCGCTGTCCGGGCTCGCCCTGGGGACCCGGGACGAGCGGAGCCGCTCGTAGTTCGCTCGCGGCTCGACGGCGCACCACCCGGCGCGCTCGTTCCCGAGGTAGGCGACGAGCCCCGGCCCCGGCGCCTCCCGCGCCTGCTCGCGGAGCGCGTCGCGGCACTGCTCCCGGGTCGACCCCCGCCACTGCCCTCCCGACAGCTTGAAGTCACTGGCAGAAGCAGCGGGACGGATCCCCTCGCGTGCCGAACACCGTCTCCACATCGGCCCACGGCACCTCGCCGATGGGGACGATGCGGACGGCGTCCTCGGTCACGGCATCCACGGTACGACGCGCGGCGGACCCTGCAACCGTGCCGTCGGGCTGCACGCTGTTGCGCGGATCAGGACTCCCCCGTCCCGGCGCGGCGAGTCCTCCTGAACCGCGTGCGAGACCCGCCGGATCCCCTGAACCGCGTCGAAACTCCTGATCCGCGCAAAGGGCGTCACCGCACGTACTGGCGGGTGGCGTCGAAGACCGGGGTGTAGTCCCAGTGCTGGTGGTTGCGCCGCATCGCCTCGGCGACGATGGCGCGGCGGCGGACGCTCGCCTGTCCGGCGGCGGCGAGGGCGTCGGGGTCGAAGCGCTCGAGGAGCAGCCGGTGCAGCTCCGCCTCGACGTCCGCGTGCTCGGGACGGCCGGACAGGTCCGTCCACTCGTCCGGGTCCGTCTCGAGGTCGAACAGCTGGCGGTCGTGGCCGTGCACGTAGACGTACTTCCAGCGGCCGCGGCGGACCATGAAGCAGGGCGCGTGCACCTTCTCGAGGTGATACTCGGAGAAGACCGGGACGTTCCCGTCGTGCCCGCCCTCGAGCACCGGCAGGAGGCTGCGGCCGTCGAGCTGCGCGCGGCCCGCCTCCGGGACGCCCGCGAGGTCGAGGAACGTCGGCAGGAGATCGATCAGCGAGACGGGCGTGGGCACGGCGGAGCCGGCGTACGCCCCGTCGGGGAAGGTCAGGGTGAGCGGGACGCGGGACGACCACTCGTAGAAGGTGCGCTTCTGCACCATGCCGCGCTCGGTCATCATGTCGCCGTGATCGCTCGTCACGACGATCACGGTCCGCTCCAGCTCCCCCGACGCCCGGAGCGCGTCGAGCATCGCGCCGATCTTGTCGTCCACGTAGCTGAGCGCCGCGTAGTACGCCCGCCGCAGCCGGCGCCGCGAGTCCGGGTCGAGCAGGTCGAATCCGGCGGTGTCGTGGGCCTCGTTCGCCCACCGGTCCATGACCGACTCGGCGATCCCCTCCGGCCAGGACGAGAGGGGGATGTCGACATTTTCGTAGAGGTCCCAGTACTCCCGCGGCACGTGGAACGGGTCGTGCGGGTGGTGGAAGGACACGATCATGCCGAACGGCTCGGCGGCCTGGGTCCGGCCGCGCTCACGGAGGTACTGCAGCGCCCGGTGCTGGGTCTCCTCGTCGAAGTCCATGAACTTCGTCCACGTCCGGACGCCGGGATCGGGATCCGCGTAGTGGCGCGCGTGCCCGCCGGCCGGGAACCGGCCGTGCTCGTCCGGCACGGGAACCCAGTCGAGGCTCGCCGGGAAGACGTCGGTGGTGAGCCGGCGCCGGAACCCGTGCAGCTGGTCGGGGCCGATGAAGTGCATCTTGCCGGTCAGCACCGTGTCGTAGCCCTGGTTCGTCAGGTAGTGCCCCATCGTCGGCACGTCCGAGGGCAGGATCGAGGCGTTGTCGAAGCACCCCAGAGCGGATGCGTCGCGCCCGGCCACGAGGGCGGCCCGCGCCGGGGCGCAGAGCGGCGCGGGCGTGTAGGCGGCGTCGAAGCGCACGCCCCGCTCGGCGAGGTGCTGCAGGTTCGGGGTCCTCGCGACCGGATCGCCGTACGGCGCGGTCAGGAACGGGACGACCTGATCGGCGAGGATCAGCAGGATGTTGGGCCGCACGTCCCGGCCGCCGGTGTCCGCCATGCCCGCCCTCGCACTCCGGGAACGTTCCCCTCCCGTTCTACCAGAGCGCGTCCCTCCCCTCGACCCACCCGTCGAAGTGCCACCTGGTGCTCCCAAAGCAGGGAGAAGGGAGCACCAGGTGGCATCTCGACGGGCTTCACATCTCGGGGCGGACGCGGCTGGGCTCGCCGTAGAAGAGCCGCTCGAACACCGTGCGCGAGCGCCGGGTGACGCGCAGGTACTCGTCCTCCAGCACCGCGGCGGACCCGGGCGGGAAGCCCAGCAGCCGCGCGATGCCGTCGAGCTGGCGGCGTCCGGACGGCAGGAGGTCCGAGGTCTTGTTGGCCGACAGGGTGATCGCGGAGCGGAGGCGCGACGACAGCAGCCAGGCCGCGCGCAGCCGCTCGGCATCCGTGGGATTGAGGAGCGACGCGTTCACGGCGGCGGTCAGAGCCGCCATCGTCGACTGTGTGCGCAGGGCGGGGACCCGCGCGGCGTGCTGGAGCTGGAGCAGCTGCACGAGCCACTCCACGTCGCTGAGCGTCCCCCGGCCGAGCTTCAGGTGCCGGGCCGGGTCGGCGCCCTGCGGCAGCCGCTCGTTCTCGACGCGCGCCTTGATCCGCTTGATCTCCCGCACCTCGCTCTCCGCGACCTCCGCGGGGTACCGCACCCGGTCGGCGAGGGCGGTGAACTCGTGCACGAGGTCGTGGTCGCCCGCCACGCCGCGGGCCCTGAGCAGGGCCTGCGCCTCCCAGGTGAGCGACCACCGCGCGTAGTACGCCTCGTAGGAGCGGAGGGACCGCACCCGGGGGCCCTGCTTGCCCTCGGGCCGGAGGTCCAGGTCGAGCTCGAGCGGCAGGCGCGCGTCCGCGGTGAGACGGGTGATCTCCTTCACGATCTGCTCCGCCTTGGACTGCGCGAGTTCGGGCGCCATGCCGGCGATCGGCCGGTACACGTACATGATGTCGGCGTCCGAGCCGAAGCCGAGCTCCGCTCCCCCGTACCGCCCCATCGCGATGATCGCGAACTCCGGCCAGGGACCGTCCTCGCGCCGGATGCTGCGGAGCACCCCGACCAGCAGCGCGGTGGTGATGTCGGAGAGGGCCCGTCCGAGCTCCTCGATCTTCACGAACCCGAGGATCCCGGCGAGGGCGAGCCGGAGGATCTCCCGGCGCCGGGCGGTGCGGAGGGCGCCCGCCGCGGCGTCCTTGTCCCGATGCCGCAGGATGGTCGCGCTCGTCTCCTCGCGCAGCGCATCCCAGCCGCGGGGCCGCAGGTCCTCCTCGTCCTCGAGCCAGCCGACGGCCTCCGGGTACCGCTCCAGCAGCTCCACGACGAAGCGCGAGCCGGACAGCACCTGGGTGAGCCGGAAGGCCGCCTCGTGGCTGTCGCGCAGCATCCGGAGGAACCAGTGCGCGTCGCCGAGGGACTCGCTGATGCGGCGGAACGCGAGGAGCCCGCCGTCCGGATCGGCGCCGTCGGCGAGCCACTGCAGCAGGACGGGCAGCAGATGGCGCTGGATCGTCGCACGGCGGGACACGCCCTGGGTGAGCGCGGCGATGTGACCGAGGGCGCCGCGGGGGTCGACGAAGCCGATGGCCGCGAGCCGCGCCTCCGCCTGTGCGCTCGTCAGCGCGAGGGCGGACCCCGGCATGCGCGCGACCGCGGAGAGCAGCGGCCGGTAGAACAGCCGCTCGTGCAGGCTGCGCACCGCGACCTTCGTGCGCTGCCACCGGCTGAGCAGCTCCTCCGCCGTCGTGCCGAGTCCGGACGAGCGGGCCAGCACCCGGAGCCGGGTCTCGTCCCGCGGCATGAGGTGCGTGCGCCGCAGCCGCTCGAGCTGGAGCCGGTGCTCCAGCAGTCGGAGCACGCGGTAGTCGTCCGCGAACTCGGCGGCCTCGGATCGGCCGATGTAGCCGGCGGCCGCGAGGGCCTGCAGGGCGGGGAGGGTGCCGCGCTCGCGGATGGCGGGGTCCGTGCGTCCGTGGACGAGCTGCAGGAGCTGCACGGTGAACTCGATGTCGCGGATGCCGCCACGGCCGAGCTTGATCTGGTGCTCGACGTCCTCGGCCGGGATGTGCTCGGTCACCCGCTCGCGCATCCGCTGCACCTGCTCGACGAAGCTCGGCCGCTCGGAGCTCGACCAGACCTTGGGCCAGACGCGCTCGACGTACTGCTCGCCGAGCGCGCGGTCGCCGGCCATCGCGCGTGCCTTGAGCAGCGCCTGGAACTCCCAGTCCTTGGCCCACCGGTCGTAGTAGGCGAGGTGGGACTCGAGGGTGCGGACGAGCGCGCCCTTCTTTCCCTCCGGCCGGAGGTTGGCGTCGACCTCCCAGAGCGCCGGCTCCACGGCGATCTCGTGGATGCCGCGCATCGTGAGCATGGCGAGCCGCGTGCCGATCGTGACGGCCTTCTCGGCGTCGAGCTCACTGCCCTCCGCCGGCTCCGCCACGAAGATGACGTCGACGTCGCTGACGTAGTTGAGCTCGCGTGCGCCGGCCTTGCCCATGCCGATGATCGCGAGCCGGGTCGCGGCGATGTCCTCCGGGCGGAACCGCCCCGGGCCGGCTCCCGGCCGAGCGGCATCCGCCCGCGCGACCGCGAGGGCGGCGTCGAGCGCGGCGGCGGCGAGGTCGGCGAGCATCGCCGTGACGGGCTGGATGCCCTCCACCGGCCGGTCCTGGCCCAGATCCCACGCGGCGAGCCGGAGCAGCAGCCGCCGGTAGCGCGCCCGAAGGGCGATCCGCCCCTCGTCGCCGATCAGGGCCGCGACACCGTCCTCGCCGGCTCCCACCGCGTCCAGCAGGTCGGCGCGGATCTCCTCGGCGGCCGGCAGTTCGAGGAACGGCTCCGCGAGTGCGGCGAAGGCCTCCGGGCGCCGGCTCAGGAAGTCGGCGAGCCCCGCGGACGCGCCGAGCACGAGCAGCAGCCGCCGGGCAGCACCCGCGGAGGACAGCGCGGCCGTCACCTCGCCCGGATGCCGCCGGGCGAGGCGCAGCAGCTCGTCCAGCGCCTGGTCGGGATCCGCGACGCCGCCGAGGAGCGGGAGGAGGTCCTCCCCCGTCCCGACGAGGCTCTCGAGCTCGTCGAGCTTGCCCCGGACGCTGCCGAGGTCGGCGAAGCCGAGCCGCGCCAGCTCGCTGAGGGTCGTCAGCTCCCGGCGCATCTCAGGCGGCTACAGGACCTCGAGGTTCGACCGCAGCTCGTACGGCGTCACCTGGGCCCGGTACTCACGCCACTCGCGCCGCTTGTTGAGCAGCACGTAGTTGAACACCTGCTCGCCGAGCGTCTCGGCGACGAGCTCGGACTCCTCCATGAACTGGATGGCGTGGTCGAGGCTCGCGGGCAGCGGCCGGTAGCCGAGGGCGCGGCGCTCCGCGTCGGTCAGCTCCCACACGTTGTCCTCCGCCTCGGCGGGGAGCTCGTAGCCCTCCTCGATGCCCTTGAGGCCGGCGGCCAGCATCAGTGCCAGCGTGAGGTAGGGGTTCGCGGCCGAGTCGATGGCCCGGTACTCGACACGCGACGACGTGCCCTTGCCGGGCTTGTAGAGCGGCACGCGGACGAGCGCCGAGCGGTTGTTGTGGCCCCACGTGATGAAGCTGGGCGCCTCGCCGAGCTTCGACTCGGTGGTGCCCCACAGCCGCTTGTAGGAGTTGACGAACTGGTTCGTCACCGCGGTGATCTCCGGCGCGTGCCGCAGGAGACCCGCGATGAACTGACGCCCGATGGTCGAGAGCTGGTACTGCGCGCCGGGGTCGAAGAACGCGTTGGTGTCGCCCTCGAACAGCGACATGTGCATGTGCATGCCGCTGCCCGGCTCGGTCTGGAGCGGCTTCGGCATGAACGTCGCGTAGACGCCCTGCTCGATCGCCACCTCCTTGATGACCGTGCGGAACGTCATGATGTTGTCCGCCATGGTGAGCGCGTCGGCGTAGCGGAGGTCGATCTCGTTCTGGCCCGGCCCCGCCTCGTGGTGGCTGAACTCCACCGAGATCCCGAGGTCCTCGAGCATCCGGACGCTCCGGCGCCGGAAGTCGTGGGCCGTGCCGCCCGGGACGTTGTCGAAGTAGCCGGCCCGGTCGACGGGGTCCGGGCCGTCGGGTCCGAACGAGCTCGACTTGAGCAGGTAGAACTCGATCTCGGGGTGCGTGTAGAAGGTGAATCCGCGGTCCGCCGCCTTCGCGAGGGCGCGCTTCAGGACGTTGCGGGGGTCCGCCGCATGCGGCTGCCCGTCCGGGGTGGTGATGTCGCAGAACATGCGGGCGGTCGGGTCGATCTCGCCGCGCCACGGCAGCACCTGGAAGGTCGTGGGGTCGGGATGGGCGAGGACGTCCGCCTCGAACGCACGGGTGAGTCCCTCGATGGCGGAGCCGTCGAAGCCGATCCCCTCGGCGAACGCGCCCTCCACCTCGGCCGGGGCGATCGCGACCGACTTGAGCGTGCCGATGACGTCGGTGAACCAGAGGCGCACGAACTTGATGCCGCGCTCTTCGATGGTTCGGAGGACGAAGTCGCGCTGCTTGTCGACCACGGAATCCCTTCTGAGGCGGGCCCCGCGGCCCCCGTCGAGTGCGCTATTAGGTTAGTGGCTATGCCCAGAGTTCGCTTGGCGCTCGCTCAGACCAATCCCATCGTCGGCGCCTTCCGCGAGAACTCGGACTCGATCGTCGAGTACACGCGTCGCGCGCTCGATTCCGGCGCCGATCTCGCCGTGTTCGGGGAGATGGCGCTGTCCGGCTATCCCATCGAGGATCTGTCGACGCGGCCGTCGTTCCTGTCCCGCAGCCGCGAGGTGCTGCACGACCTGGCCGGCCGGCTCGAGGAGGAGGGGCTCGGCGACCTGCCCGTCATCGTCGGGTTCCCCGACGGGCCGTTCGAGCCGCGCGTGAACAGCCTCGGCAACGCCCCGTCGGCGATAGCGCAGAACTGCGCGGCGGTCCTCTACCGCGGCGAGCTCGTGGCGCGGCAGGCGAAGTTCCACCTGCCCAACTACTCCGTGTTCGACGAGTACCGGAACTTCATCCCGGGAGACGAGCTGACGGTGCTCCGCCTCGGCGACGTCGACATCGCGCTCGCGATCTGCGAGGACATCTGGCGCGACGGCGGACCCGTCTCTCGCGTGTCGCTCGCGGATGCCGGCCTGCTCGTCGTGATCAACGGATCCCCGTTCGAGCGGGACAAGGACGAGCAGCGACTCCCCCTCGTGCGCCGTCGCGCCGCGGAGACCGACTCGGTCGTCGCCTACGTCAACCTCGTCGGCGGGCAGGACGACCTCGTCTTCGACGGGGACTCGGTCGTGGTCGACCAGTCCGGCCGGATCCTGGCGCGCGCCCCGCAGTTCCGGGAGCACCTCCTCGTCGTCGACGTGGACGTGGCCGACGTGACGCCGCAGACGATCGTCGAGGGCGTCAACCGCGTCGAGCTGCCGCGCCGGGAGCGGGACCGCCCGGAGATCGCCCCCGACGTCGCGGAGCTGCCGGACGACCGGGAGCAGATCTGGAACGCCCTCGTCGTCGGCCTGCGGGACTACGTCGAGAAGAACAAGTTCCGCTCCGTGATCCTCGGCCTGTCCGGCGGCATCGACTCGTCGGTCTGCGCATCGATCGCCGCGGACGCTCTCGGCGCGGACCGCGTGTACGGCGTGGGAATGCCGAGCCGCTGGTCGAGCGACCACTCGCTGGACGACGCGGAGGACCTCGCCGAGCGGATCGGCCTGCACTACCGGGTCGAGCCGATCGCGGACCTGGTCCAGCCCTTCGAGGATCAGCTCCACTGGACGGGCCTCGCCGCCGAGAACGTGCAGGCGCGCGTCCGCGGGGTGATCCTCATGGGGATCTCGAACCAGGAGGGCCAGCTCGTCCTCACGACCGGCAACAAGAGCGAGCTCGCGGTCGGCTACTCGACGATCTACGGCGACTCGGTCGGCGGCTTCGCGCCGATCAAGGACGTGCCGAAGACGCTCGTGTGGGAGCTCGCCCGCTGGCGCAACGATGCCGCGTGGGAGCGGGGCGAGACGCCGCCGATCCCGGAGAACTGCATCGTGAAGCCTCCGTCGGCGGAGCTCCGGCCGGGTCAGACGGACCAGGACTCGCTGCCCGAGTACGACGTGCTCGACCAGATCCTCGACGCCTTCATCGGCAAGCGCTTCGGCCCGAACGACATCAAGGACCTGGGCTTCGACCCGGAGGTCGTCGACCACGTCATCCGCCTGGTCGACCGCGCGGAGTGGAAGCGCCGCCAGAGCGCGATCGGTCCGAAGGTGTCCTCGGTGGCCTTCGGGCGGGACCGACGGCTGCCGATCACGGACCGCCACGAGCGCACCTGATCCCCGCCGAGCTCGCGCGGGACGCCCGGTGGGGGCGAGGAGAGGCCTGCCGGCGGACGGAGCTCGTCTGGTTCCTCGCAGACTCCCGCTCCGTGCCTCCCGGCTCGGCCGTCCCGGCCGCGATCCTTGATTTCGGCTGGGAATAGGATGAGCGCATGAGCGACCCGGCGCCCCTGAAGCGCGTGCGGAAACGGCACTTCCAGCAGGCGCGGGACAACGGCATCCCGATCGTCGGGCTCACGAGCTACGACGCGCTCTCGGCCGCGATCTTCGATCAGGCGGGCATCGACTTCCTCCTCGTGGGCGACTCCGCGGGCCAGGTGGTCCTCGGCTACGACAGCACCGTGCCGGTCACGGTCGACGAGCTCATCCCGCTGACGCGCGCGGTCGCGAACGCGGCGCAGCGCGCATTCGTCATCGCCGACCTGCCGTTCGGCTCCTACGAGCTCGGGCCGGACCAGGCCCTGCAGACGGCGTTCCGCTTCATGAAGGAGACGCACGCCCAGGCCGTGAAGCTCGAGGGCGGGGTGCGCAGTGCCGAGCAGATCCGGCGGATCGTGACGGCGGGCATCCCGGTTATGGCGCACATCGGCTACACGCCGCAGAGCGAGCACCAGATCGGCGGGCACCTCGTCCAGGGGCGCGGCGACGCGGCCGACGCCGTCCTCGCCGACGCCCATGCGGTCGAGGACGCGGGCGCTTTCGCGGTGGTTCTCGAGATGGTGCCGAGCGAGGTCGCGAAGCGGGTGACCGAGTCCATCCGGATCCCGACGATCAGCGTCGGCGCGGGACCGCACACCAGCGGCCAGCTCATGGTGTGGACCGACTTCGCGGGCCTGCACGGGGGCCGCTACCCCCGCTTCGTGAAGAAGTACGCGGACCTCCACGGCGTCCTCACGCAGGCCGTGGAGTCCTTCCGGAACGACGTGGAGTCCGGCGTCTACCCGGCCCCCGAGCACGAGTACGAGTAGGCCCCGCCTTCCGTCTCCCGCCGCCGCTCCTGGCGCTCGACAGGCGAGTGGTGCTTCTGGCGCTCAACAGGCGAGTTCGCGCTCAACAGCAGGACAGGTCGGTCTGCAGCCTGTCCTTGTAGTTTCGGCCTGTTGACGGCGAGCAGGGACGCCGCCGAGGCGAGGCCGACAGCCCCGCTGTTGAAGGCGGGGAGACGGACACGCAGGGTGTTAGCTGCGGCGGCCCCAGTCGTTGTCGGCGGCCTCCTCGGCGGCCCAGCGAGCCGCGTTCTCCCGCAGCTTCTCGGGAGCGTGCCGCGCCTCCTCCTCGGTGGCGAAGGGGCCCACCCGGTCGAGGGCGTTCGAGATCTTGCCCCGCTCCACCTCCCCGGTCCGCGAGTTGTACCACCACTGCTGGTCCTCGTCACCCATGACACCCTCCGGGTCGGCATCCGGACCGCCGCGCCGGCGGCTCCTCCGGCCATGATGGCATGCGGAGTCCCGGCGCCATATCCCTGGTCCGCCCGGGTTCTCAAGGGCGTGGGACTGCCGCGAAGGCACGAGTAGGTTGGATCGCATGACGACTGCGATCGGCATCGACATCGGCGGAACCGGCATCAAGGGCGCCATCGTGAACGTGGACACGGGCGACCTGCTGTCGGACCGGGTCAAGAAGCCCACGCCCAAGGGCGGCACGCCGGAGGACATCGTCGATGTCGTCGTCTCCCTGATCCCGCAGCTCGGCGACGCTCCGGCGGACACGCCCGTCGGCGTCTGCTTCCCGGCCGTCGTCCAGCACGGAACGACCATGTCGGCCGCGAACGTGTCCAAGAAGTGGGTCGGGCTGCAGGCCGAGCAGCTGTTCGAGAAGGCGCTCGGGCGGGACATCGTCTTCGTGAACGACGCCGACGCCGCCGGGTACTCCGAGTCGCAGTTCGGCGCCGCGAAGGACGAGCGCGGACTCGTGATCCTCACGACGCTCGGCACCGGGATCGGCAGCGCGATCATCTACAACGGCGTGCTCGTGCCCAACGCCGAGCTCGGCCACCTGGCTCTCGACGGCCACGAGGACTACGAGAAGGTCGCCTCCTACGCGGCGATGGAGCGCGAGGGGCTCAGCTGGAAGGACTGGGGCGAGCGCCTGCAGAAGTACTACGCCCACCTCGAGATGCTGTTCTCCCCCGACCTGTTCGTGGTCGGCGGGGGCGTCTCGAAGCACTGGGACGAGTTCTTCAAGTACCTGGACCTGCGCGCGCCGATCATCCCCGCGAAGTTCCGGAACAACGCGGGCATCCTGGGCGCGGCCGCGCTCGCGGCGCACGCCGCCGGCACCCGGACCCGCGAGGGCGCGCGCGACCTGGTCGACAAGGCGACCGCCTGACGGCAGCTCCTTTCCCGGTGCGGGGTCCCCTCCCCCGCCGAGATGCCACTTAGTGCTCCCATTCGCCGTTTTTTGGAGCACCAAGTGGCATCTCGACGGTCGGACGGCGGGGGGCGCCGGTCACCAGGAGAGAGGACGGCGGCGACGGCGGAAGCGGATGATCGCCGCCGGGGCGCCGGAGGGACCGGCGGCCGTCCGGGTCTGGTCGTGCTCGAACCACGGATAGACGTCGTCGTCCACGGCGGCCGCCTGGCGCTGCGGGGCGACGATGATCGCGACGCCGCCCGGCGCCAGGACCCGGTGGAACTCGGCGGGCCGGTGATCCGCGAACGCGCAGAGCACCGCGTCGGCCGACGCGTCCCGTACCGGCCAGGGACGGCTCGGGTCGACGAGCACGCCGTGCGCGCCTGAGCGGGCCCTCGCCCGCACGAGGGCCGCCGGCGAGCTTCGGACGAGCAGCGCCCGCAGCCCCGGGCGCCCACCTGCTGCCGCCGCGACGAGGTGTCCGAGATCGGACCCGCAGTCGAGCACCCGGACACCGGCGCACGAGGGCAGGACCGCCTCGACCGCCTGGATCAGGGCATCCAGCCGTCCGGATCCCCACTCCGCATCGGCGGCGTCCAGGACCGCGGCGGGCTCGCTCCGCACGAGCGGGGACCGCCCGACGACGAGCGACGGATACCCCCGGCGCCCGACCTCGAACCGGTGCCCGGAGGGACAGCGCAGCTCCCCGTCCTCACCGTCGAGATCGCGCCCGCATCGGGGACAGGAGAGCCAGCCGTGCTGCATCCCCTCCACCGTAGGCGGACCGGATCGCGCACGCGGACGCCCCCACCCCGATCGCGGAAGGCGGGACGCGAAAGAAGAGAAAGGGAGGCGGAATGGGCCGGCTGCTACGCCGGGTTCTGTCCGGGTGTCGTGACGACACCGTGGACGGCCATCTATCTCGGACGCACGTTGCCGTGCGCCTCCAGCGGTCTACCCGGGAACTCAGCGAGCAGCCTCGACGTTCCCTGCTTGACCTTGCTCCGGGCGAGGTTTACCCAGCAGGCCTGGTCGCCCAGGCCTCTGGTGGTCTCTTACACCACCGTTTCACCCTTACCCCGCCGCACGAGGCGACGTGGCGGTCTGCTCTCTGTTGCACTTGCTCTCGGGTTGCCCCGGGTGGGTGTTACCCACCGCCCTGCTCTGCGGAGCCCGGACGTTCCTCGGCATCCTCGCGGATGACGCGGCCGTCTTGCCGACCCATTCCGGTCGAGCAGTCTACCGGGCGTCCGCCCGCGCGGGTCGTGCGGACATCCGCTCCCCCGCCGCCGGTCGCGCCGCGTCCGCACTCCCCGCGGGAGCGCAGGCGAGCGCAGACGAAAGAGCGGTCAGAGGCCGGACTCGCTGGTGCGGACGAGGATGCAGCCGCTCTCCGGGTCGAGGACGACCTCGTCGGCGGGCGCTGCGCGGATCGCGGCGAGATCGGATGCGGTCAGCGCGACGTTGCTGCCGCCCGAGATCCCCCGGCGCAGCAGCGCCGCACCGATGCCGTACCGGGAGCGCTGCCGCTCGTACAGCTCGACGAGGTCTTTCGGGAGCGTGGCGACCAGCGCCTCGCGCGAGGCCGCCAGCTCGGCGGCCTCCGCGTCGAGCTCGGCGACCGCCTTGTCGCGCTCAGCCATCAGGGTCTCGCGGCGGGTGAGGAGACCCGTGCGCTCCTCCTCGAGGCCCGCGACCACGCCCTCCTGCTCCTCGAGCCGTTCCATGACGGTCAGCTCCATGTCCTCGAGGTCGCTCTGCCGCCGCTTGAGCGACGCGAGCTCGTGCTCGAGGCCCTGGGCGTCCTTCATCGACGAGGTGTTCTGGAGCCGGCCGGCGTCCCGGGCGATGCGGGTCTCGACGACCTTGACGTCCGCCTCGATGCGGCCGAGCTCCGTCCGCAGGTCCTCGAGCGCGCCCTGCTCGGTCGCCATCCGGCGGCGCAGCGCGTCGCCCGCCGCGGCGATGTGCGCGAGCTCGGCGAGCTGCGGCAGCGTCCTCTTCGCGTGCTGGATCTGCTGGCTCCGGGTGTCGATCCTCTGCAGGTCGAGTAGCTTCTCCTGCTCCTGGGGAGCCGCGCGCACCGTCACGAGTCCAGCGTAGCGATCAGGAGTGCGGGGTCCCCGAGGGCCGGGACTCCGCGCGGTTCACGACGTAGGCCGTCGCGGCTCCCAGGACGATCGCGAGCGGGACGCCGAGGTTCGACTGCGCGAGCGCGCTGTCGGCCGGAACCCCGAAGAGCGCCCACAGGTATCCGGCGACAGGCGCGGACTCGGACGCGCCGACGAGCCCGATGCCGAGGAGCGAGATCACGACGAGGGCGACCACGGTCGGCCAGCGGACGTCGCGCGAGCCGCCGCGCCGCAGCAGCGCTCCGGAGTCGAAGGCGCGAGGCCGGAGCACGAGCTCGGCCGCCATGATGCCCGTCCAGGCGAGCACCGGCACCGCGAGGACCGGGAGGATGTCGCCGAGCAGTCGCGCCAGGGGCGGGTCGGCGAGCATGAGAACGATGCCCACGGCTATCGCGACCAGCCCGGCGGGCACCGTGCGCACGGCCCGGCTGCCCGGGATGCCGAGAGCACCCGCGGTGAGGCCCGTCGAGTAGAGCACGGTCGCGAGCGCCGCGACCAGGCCCAGCACGGCGGCGAGCAGCAGCGGCACCGGAGCCCATGCCGGCAGCCGCTCCAGGACGGTCGCGACCGGCGCCGAGCGCGCCCCCGCGGACGAGGACGCCGACAGGAGCACGCCCCAGACGGTGAGCAGGAGGGCGGGCGCCGCCGCACCCAGGGACGCCCAGGCCGCGGTGGCGGCACCCGAGGCACCGGGCTGCTGGTAGCGGGCGAGCTCGCCGCCCGCGGCGGCCCACGCCACCGACAGCAGGGAGGCCACGGCGACCGCCGCCCCGATCACGGCGAGGGGCGACCCGTCGGGCCGCGAGAGCAGCGCCGGGCCGTCGAGGAGGGGCGCGGTGAGGCCGAGCAGCAGGAGCAGGAGGACGACCGACAGCCCGCCGAGCACCAGGTGCACGCGGGCGAGCAGGCCGTGCCCGAAGACCGCGACGAGGCAGGCGACGACCGGGAACACGACGGCGAACACGACGGCGACCGTCGTCGGGCTCACGACGGCGTCCCAGCCGGCGGCGGCCAGCACGGAGCGCACCGTCCCGGCGGCGAGCCACGTCAGCGCCGACGCCCAGAACAGGCGCACGAGCAGCAGCAGCACGGTCGGCAGGATGTTGCCACGGGCGCCGAAGGAGGCGCGCGAGGCGACGGCGACGGGCTGGGCGGCGCGCTTCACGGCGAGCACGTTGGCGGCGAGCGGCAGGCAGGCCAGGGCGACCCCGAGGATGGCGGCCCCGACCGCCTGGCGGACGCTGATGCCGAGCGTGATGAGCGAGCCTCCCAGGATCAGCGTCAGCGCCGAGCTGTTGGGGGCGAGCCAGAGCCAGAACTGGGCGATGGGGCGGCGGAGGCGCTGCTCCTCCTCGATCGGCCGCAGGTCCGCCTCCTCCACCGCGAACGGCGAGGGCGGACCGGTCTCCGGCACGGGCAGGGAGATCGTCCCCGTGCGCACGCTGGCGCTCGACACCGGCTCGACCGGTCCCGTCTCCGTCGTCGGCGAGAGCGGGATCGAGCCGGTCACCGGCAGGAGCTCCTCGGGCGGAGCGACGTCGTCGACGTCGTCGTCGAGGTCGCGGTCGAGGACGGCGACGATCGGCACGGACCCCGTGCGGATGGGTCCGGTGTCGGTCGTGATGCCGTCCAGGTCGAGGCGCTCGACCTCCTCGCCCTCGTCCCCGTCGTCCTCCCCGACGGCGGGACGGGAGCGGACGGCGAGAGCGGCCGCGTCGGCGGCGGGCACGGCCAGCTGGACGTCGACCGGGCCGACGGCGTCCGACGACGGCGCGTCGGCCTCCGGTGGCGCTTCCGTCTCCGCCGGCTGGTCCTCGTCGACGAGCTCGGCGTCGATGACCTCTTCGGCGTGCTCCTCGGCGACCGGAAGCGCCGACAGCGACTGCGGAAGCTGGACCGGGCTCGTGAGGTCGGGAAGCGACGGGAGAAGCGACGGCTCGGGGGGAAGCCCGAGCGGCGGCGTGAAGCGCGCGTCCCCCGGCCCGGCCGGGACCACCTCCGACCCTGCCCGCTCAGCGTCGGGGAGCACGTCGATCTCGCGCGCCGGTTCCGCAGTTCGCCTCGCGGACACCGAGCCGGTCTCCTCGCGGGGCGGCGCGGGCGGGGTCGGCACCCCGGCGGCAGGGATCGGCCCGACGGGGGCCGCCTCGGCGGCGGCCTCCTCGGCGGCGATCTCCTCGGCGGGGATGCCGACCGGCGACTCGGCCGGAGGAGCGGCGGCGGAGCGGCGACGAGGACCCGGGAGCGCCTCCTCCTCCTGCACTGGCAGGGGATCCGCTGCTGAGGATCGCCGCCGGGGACCGGGGAGCGGATCCTCCTCGGCCATCGGCACCGCCGACGAGCGCCGGCGGAGACCGGCGAGCGGCTCCTCCTCCTCAGGCATCGGCTCCGCTGAGGAGCGCCGGCGGGGACCCGCGAGCGGCTCCTCCTCCTGCGTCGACACCGGTGCCGGTGGGATGGTTCCGGCCTCCGCGGAGATGTCGAGCAGGGAGCGCTGCCACTCCTCGTAGGTCTGGGGGTCGAGCCGGATCTCCGCGAGCCGGGGCTGCAGCTGCTCGAGCAGCTCGAGCGCCCGACCCTCGGGCAGCGGGGACGACGCGTCCACCGGCTCCGGCGGGGCCTCCGGCACGGGCAGGACGGGCGGGGCGAAGTGCGGAACCGGGGAGCTGCCGACGGCATCCCGCGCCGATCGGGCACCGGCCGGCCGGTCGCCCTCGTCGCGGCTCTCACCAGCGTCATCCGGCTGGCGGTCCGGAGCGGTCGCGGGCGGGGTCGCTGCGGCAGCGCCACCGGCTCTCCGGACTCCGGGCGGGGGCTGCTCCCCCACGTCCTCTCTGGTTCCGCGTCTCGCCGAGTCCGCCTGAGCGAAGGTCGGCCAGGACGGGCGGGCGCCGGCCACCGGTGGGACCGCCCCAGGGGAGCCGGCGGTTGTCGCGGTTCCAGAGGGGACGGGGGCCGGTGACCCGGAAGGGCCCTGTGCTCCGGGTCGGACGCCGGACGCGGGGATGATGGGGATGGCCCCGGTCTCGGCCAGACGATCGAGCTGGGCGCGGAGGGCGGCGGCGAGCTCGTCGTCGTCGTGGATGTCGTCGGAAGGGTCGCCCGAGGAGCGCGCGCGCCGCGCCTCCGCAGGGTCCTTCCACGCCTCGGCCATGGCTGAATCCTACTGACGGTCAGGTGGAACGTTCAGTCCACCCCACAACGGGGGGCACCTCTCGCGGGCTCGCGGCGCCGCCCCCGGGGAAGCCGATTGCGCGGATCAGGACAGCGCCTCCGACACGCCGCGGCCACTCCTGAACGGCGTGCGAAACGGCCGGAATCTCCTGAACCGCGCAGAGAGACGGCGGGAATCTCCTGATCCGCGCGAGCCCGCACCGACAGGACCGCGACGCCCTCAGCCGGCGGACGTTCGCCCCTCGCCGACGAGCCGCTGCAGCTCGAGCGCATCCCAGGGCGCGAAGCCCTTGGCGTCGTTGTCGAAGTAGACGTAGACGTCCCGGGGCAGGCCGTCCGGCGAGCCGTCGAGCCAGCCGAGGACCTCCACCGACCACGCCTGCAGCTCGTCCGGCGAGTAGCCGCTCACGTAGAGCTCGTCGCCGCCGTGCAGGCGCACGTAGACGAAGTCGGACGTCGAGACGCGCCTGATCATCGGCCACTTCCCCGCGCCGTCGGAGACCACGAGCGCCACGCCGTGGCGGCGGAGCACCTCCTCGCACTCCGCTGAGTCCCAGCTCGGGTGGCGGACCTCGAGCGCATGCCGGATGGGCCTCACCGCGTTGACCGACAGCGCCGGCTCGCCCTTCAGCTTCTCGTCGTGCCGCTTGCCCAGCTCCGCCCCCTCGGCGGTCGTCCTGGGCAGCTGCGCCAGGAAGGCGTCCACGACCTCGGGCTCGAAGGCCTGGCGACCGGGCAGCTGCCACAGCACCGGGCCGAGGTGCTCCTCGAGCGCGAGCACCCCGGAGGCGAAGAAGTTGCCGAGCGCGGCCTCGGCCCCCCTCATCCGCAGCATGTGCGTGATGTACCGGCCACCCTTGACGGCGAACACGAAGTCCTCGGGCACCTGCTCCGCCCACGCGCGGTAGCTGGACGGGCGCTGCAGCGAGTAGAAGGAGCCGTTGATCTCCACCGACCCGAAGCGCTCGGCGGCGTAGGCGAGCTCGAGCCGCTGGGCGAGGCCCTTCGGGTAGAAGTCGCCGCGCCAGCCCCGGTACCGCCACCCGGAGATCCCGATGCAGGCGCGCGCCTCGCTCACGCTGCGAGGCTATCGGTCTTCCCGGTCCGCCCCCGGCCTCGTAGCGTGAGGCCTGTGTTCCGGAATCGCGAGGACGCGGGCATCCAGCTGGGGCAGCGCATCGCGGGGCTCGGACTGACCGCCCCTGTCGTCCTCGGGCTGCCGAGGGGCGGCGTGCCGGTGGCGGCCGAGGTGGCGCGCGCTCTCGAGGCCCCCCTGGACGTGCTGCTGGTGCGCAAGCTCGGCTCCCCCGCCAATCCGGAGTATGCGATGGGGGCGATCGGCGAGGACGGCGTCCGCGTCCTGCACGACCGCGTGCTCGCGGCCCTCAAGGTGCGCCCGGAGCAGCTCGACGACATCGAGTCGCGCGAGCGGACCGAGCTCGAGAGGCGCGCGGCCGCCTACCGCCAGGGACGCGAGCGCGTCGACCTCCACGGCAGGACCGCGGTGATCGTCGACGACGGCATCGCCACGGGGGCGACGGCGGAGGCCGCCTGCCGCATCGCCCGGAACCTCGGTGCCGAGCGGATCGTGCTCGCGACCCCGGTCGCGCCCGCGGACTGGCTGGCGGGCCTCTCCGAGCATGCGGACGACTTCGTGGCCCTCGAGACCCCGCAGGCCTTCTTCGCCGTCGGGCAGGCGTACGCGCACTTCGATCAGACGAGCGACGCCGAGGTCCTCGCCGCTCTCGCGGAGTCCGGGACACGCCGGGAGGGGGGCACTGCTGCTCCTCCTTCGTGAGAACGATTCCATAGGCTGAGCCTCGGAGGTTGTCGAGGATGCTGCCCGTGGATCTCGGTCTCGTGCCCCAGCCCGCCCGGATCGAGGTGCTCGAGGGGACCCTCCTCCTGGGGAGCACGTCGCAGGTCCACCGCGAGATCGACCGGTCCCTTCCGCCGGAGGGGTACGTCCTCGAAGTGGGACCGGACGCGGTGAGCATCCGCGGCGGGAGCGACGCCGGGGTCTTCTACGGCGTCCAGACCCTCCTGCAGCTCCTTCCTCCGGAACGGCTGTCCCGGCCGGATCTCGAGGAGGCGCTCGCCCCGGGACCGGTCCGCCTGCCGCGCGTGCTCATCGAGGACAGCCCGGCGCATCCGTGGCGCGGGTTCCTGGTGGACGTCGCGCGGCACTTCTTCCCCGTCGAGTTCCTCCTGGCGACGATCGACCAGCTCGCGGCCCACAAGCTCAACGTGCTCCATCTGCACCTGACCGACGACCAGGGGTGGCGTCTCCCTGTCCCGGGGTACCCGCTCCTCACCGAGCTCGGCGGCTGGCGCTCCGCCACCGTCGTCGGCTTCGACCATCCCGGTGCCGACGTGCGCGAGGACGGCCTCCCCCACGGAGGCGCCTACACGCGAGAGGAGCTCGAGCTCGTCGTCGCGTACGCGGCCCAGCGCCACGTCACAGTGCTGCCCGAGGTCGACCTGCCCGGTCACGTCGAGGCGGCGATCGCCGCGTATCCCGAGCTCGGCAACGGGGCGAGGGCGCAGGTGCGGACCCGCTGGGGAGTCAGCACGCGGATCCTCAACCTCGAGGAGAGCACGCTGCGCTTCGTCCGGGAGGTGCTGGCGGAGGTCATGGACATCTTCCCCGGGCCTTTCGTGCACAGCGGCGGCGACGAGGTGCCCAAGAAGGAGTGGATCGAGTCGCCGGCCGTGCAGCGGAAGCGGCGCGAGCTCGGCCTGCCGGACGAGGAGGCCCTGCAGGGCTGGTTCACCGCACGCATCGACGACATCGTCCGCGAACGGGGGCGGCGCCTCGTCGCCTGGGACGAGGTCGTGGACGGCGGCGCTCCGCAGGACATCCTCGTGATGGCCTGGCGCACCCGGCAGCACGGCATCGACGCGGCCCTCGCCGGGTACGACGTCGTCATGACGCCGAGCGAATGGGTGTACCTCGACCACCGCCAGTCGAGGAACCCGGACGAGCCGGTGACGTTCCCCGACTCCCCGCTCCCCCTCGCCCGCGTCTTCGCGTTCGAGCCGGTGCCTCCCGGAGCACGTGAGCGCCTCGCGGCGCCGGGCGCCGGACGGGTGCTGGGCGCCCAGGCGAACCTCTGGACCGAGTACGTGCCCGGCGTGCGCCAGGCCGAGTACATGACCTACCCGCGGCTCTGCGCCTTCGCCGAGGCGGTGTGGCGGTCGCCGCTCGCGCCGGGTCAGCACCGCGACTTCGCCGACTTCCACCGGCGCCTCTCCCGCCACACCGCGCGCCTGGAAGCCGCGGGCATCGGCTATCGGAGGTTCGACACCGCTTCGCCCCTCCTCGAGCTCGAGCAGCTCCCGCCCGAGCATCGGATCAGCGTCAGCCGGTAGCGGCGGCGGAAGCGGGGAGCCGCAACCCCTGGTTCCCGTGCGGCCCGTCGGCCTAGCGTGTCCGCACATCCCTCTGGAGGAGACATGGACACCGACGACCCTCTGCGCCGGGCGAAGCGGCCCCGCACGATCCTGGCCGGTCCCTACGGCCACCCGTTCCACGCCATGGTCATCACCATTCCGATCGGGGCATGGACGGCCTCGGTCGTGTTCGACCTGGTCGCCATCTTCGGCGACAACCCCGAGGCTTTCGCCCGCGGCGCGGCCTGGCTGATCGGCATCGGCCTCGTCGGCGGGGTGGTGGCCGCGGCGCTCGGCTTCCTCGACTACCTGCAGCTGCAGAACGGGACCCGGGCGCATCGCACCGCGCGCCTCCACATGGTCCTCAACCTCACGGTGCTCCTGCTCATGCTGATCAGCTTCATCGTGCGCCTCGCCGCCGGGTTCGAGCAGGTGAGCGTCGCGGGCTTCGTCCTCAGCCTCATGGCGATGCTGCTGCTCGCGGCCTCCGGATACCTGGGCGGGGAGCTGTCCTACCGGTACGGGGTCCGGGTCGCGGACGAGGACAGCCAGCGCAAGGCGTACCGGTAGGTGGCGCGCCGGCTCCGCGGCTCGGTCGTCGTCCTCGTCGGCGCATCCAGCGGCATCGGCAGGGCGACCGCACTGCTCCTCGCGGAGCACGGCGTCACCCTCGCGCTCGCGGCGCGCAGCGCCGAGACGCTCGAAGAGGTCGCCCGGGAGTGCCGCGCGCGCGGCGGGCGCGCGATCGCCGTCCCCACCGACGTGAGCGACGAGTCCCAGGTGGAGCGCCTCGTGCGGACGGTCGTCGACGAGTTCGGCCGCATCGACGCCTGGGTGGGGCTGGCGTCGGTGTTCGCCTACGGCCGCTTCGAGGACACCCCGCGGGAGGTGTTCCGCCAGCAGCTCGAGACGAACCTCTTCGGCCAGGTGTTCTCCGCCCGGGCGGTGCTGCCGGTGTTCCGGTCCCAGGGCGGCGGGCACCTGGTGTTCGTCGCGTCCGTCTACTCGCGTGTGACGAGCCCCTACGCGTCCGGCTACATCACGAGCAAGCACGCGCTGTTCGGCTTCGCCGAGGTGCTCCGCGAGGAGATCCAGCGGGACGGCATCGCGGTGAGCACCGTGCTGCCGTCCACGATCGACACCCCGATCTACCAGCACGCGGCCAACTACTCCGGCCGCGAGGCCCATCCGCTTCCGCCGATCGTCGCGCCCGAGCGTGCGGCCGCGGCGATCCTCCGCGTGCTCCGGCGCCCGCGCCGCACCACGGTGGTGGGCCGCACCCAGGGGATGCTCGTGCCGGTCCGCCTCCTCGCCCCTGCGCTCTACGCGCGGCTCGTTCCGCCCGTGATGGACCTGATCGCGCTCCGCCGCGGAGGCGTCGCCCCGTCGCCCGGCAACGTGTTCGATCCCCAGCCCGAGCTCAACGCGGTCTCCGGCGACTGGCGGTGGCCCGCGCCCGTCCGGCTCCTGCCGCTCGCCGCGATCGGGGCGCTCGCGCTCGTCGCCCGCCGCCGCAGGACGATCAGGTGATGTCGCGCCGCCAGGTCAGCGCGTAGCCGACGGCCGTGAGCGCCACCGCGTAGCCGGCGAGCACCAGACCGCCCTGCCACCACTCCAGGGACGGAGTCCCTCCCCCGAGGACGGTGAAGAAGCTGGCGCCCACGAGCGCGTCGCTCGCCGCGCCCGGCAGGAACCGCCCCACCTCGCCCACCCAGTCGACGAAGCCCGCGACGGTGCGAAGGATCGGCTCGACGAACTGCGTGAACGCGAGGATCGTGACGATCGAGCCGACTTGGCTCGGCACGAGCACGCCGAGGCCGACCCCGACCGCCCCCCACAGCGCCATCGCAAGCACCGCCCGGCCGAGCATCGCCCACATGTCGGATTCGCCGAGTCCCGTGTCGAGGCCGAACGCGCCGAGGCCCGCGGCGCCGAGGCCGACGGTCGCGACGAGGGCGGCGGCTCCGAACAGCGCGCCGAGCACGAGCAGCACGACCCACTTGGCGGCCAGGACGACGCCGCGGCGGGGAGTCGCGAGGAAGGTCGGCGTCACGGTCTGGTGCCGGAACTCGCCGGTGACCGCGAGGGAGCCGAGCAGCGTGGGGAACGGATAGCCGACCACGGTGGCGAGCGTGTAGATCACCGGCGCGAGCATCGCCGCCGGCAGGGCGGGGCCACCGCCCGGGCCGCCCCGGGGCGGGGCCTCGCCGGACGCCTGCAGCGCACCCAGCCCGAACGCGAGGCCGCCCGCGACCGCGCCGACATACAGCACGAGGATGAGCAGCAGCACCCACCACAGCCGGGTGGTCAGGGTCTTCGTGAACTCGGCGCGCGTCGCGGCCAGCAGCGTCCTCACAGGGCCCCCTCCTCCCCGACGAGCGCCAGGAAGGCGTCCTCCAGCCCGGCCGCGGGCCGCTGCTGCGTCAACAGGCTCAGCTCGACGCCGGCGGCGAACGCGACATGGCCGACTCGGCCCCGCTCGGCGCCGGTCACGACCAGCCCGTCCGCGGTCTCCTCGACCTCCAGGCCGCCGCGCTGCAGAGCGGAGCGCAGCGCGGAGCGATCCGGGGAGTCGGCTAGCACGCGCACCGCGGGCTGAGCCTGCAGCCCCGACAGCGGACCGGTGTGCACCAGCCGCCCCTTCGCGATGATGAGGACGTCGTCGACGGTCTGCTGGACCTCGCTCAGCAGGTGCGAGGACACGAGCACCGTGCGACCCTCGGCCGCGAGCTCCCGGAGGAAGGTCCGGATCCACTTGATGCCCTCCGGATCGAGGCCGTTGATCGGCTCGTCGAGGATCAGCACGCCGGGATCGCCCAGCAGAGCGGAGGCGAGACCGAGGCGCTGCCGCATGCCGAGCGAGTACCCGCCCACCCGCCGGCGCGCGTACGAGGTCAGGCCGACGGCGTCGAGCGCGGCGTCGACCCTCCGGGGCTCCACCCGCGCAGCCTGCGCGTACACCCGCAGGTGGTCGCGCGCGGTCCGGCCCGGATGGAAGCTCGCCGCCTCCAGCGCGGCCCCGACGGCGGAGAAGGGCCGGTCGAGCCGCCGGTACGGCACGCCGCCGATGGTGGCGCGGCCCGCCGTCGGAGCGACCAGCCCGAGCAGCATCCGGAGAGTCGTGGTCTTGCCCGCCCCGTTCGGGCCCAGGAACCCGGTGACCCGCCCGGGCGGAACGGTCGCCGTGAAGCCGGACACCGCCTCGACCTCGCCGAACCGCTTGGTGAGGCCGGTGAACTCGATGGGCACGCCCTCCGGCATCCCGCTCCCTCCGCGCGGCCGCGCGAGCTAGGCGTCCTCGCGGTTCGGGTTCTCCAGGCGGAAGAAGGTCGACTGATTCCCGTCGCTGCGGGTCTCCTGGTAGATGAAGTTGAGGCGCCGCTCGTCGAACGTCGCGAACCACTCGTCCCAGCTGACCTGCCGCAGGTTCTTCGTCTCGTCGCCGAAGTCGAACCGCAGGACGCCGAGGTGGTCCTCGTGCTCGGTCCCCTCGACGGTGGCGGGGCGCCCCCCGCGCTCCTCGGCCCACTGCTTGATGACCTCGTGGTGAGTCGTGACGAGGCTGCGGCCCTCGCGCTCGGGCTCCTCCTCCGGGGAGGTGACCTCCTGCGAGTACTTGAGCGACTTCGACGTGTCGGGCCCCGTGCGCACGCGACCGCCGTCCGGGCCCGCGCCCACCTCCTCGTCGCCGGACTCGTCGGACCCGCTCGAACCGCCGCTCGAGTCCGATCCCGCAGTGGACGCCAGGGCGTCGACCAGCTCGTCCTTCTTCATCCCCGACGTCCCGCTGATGCCCGCCTCCTTCGCGTCCTCGCGCAGCTCGTCGACCTTCTTCCCCCGCAGCTCCGTCTCGCTCACGGACGGCGTGTTCGGGGTCTGGTTGCCCGGTTCCTCGGCCATGGAGTCCTCCTTCGTCCCTGCCACGCTACGCCGCTGGACGTCCGCTGGGAATCAGTTGCGCGAGACCCTTTCCTCGTGATTGGGCGCCCCTCTAGCGTCGAGGCGAGAACGAGGAGGACCGGATGGAGTTCCAGGAGGTCGTCGAGGCCGTCGGCAGTGCGGTGGACGGCGCGGGAGTCCTGGCGATCCTCGTCGGCGCGGCGGCGGCGGTGGTCATCGCTGCGCCGCGTCTGCTCCGGCGGGAACGGGGGGTCTACGGGCGGTTTCGGCGCTTCCTCGGGCGCTCTATCCTGCTCGGGCTCGAGCTCCTCGTCGCCGCTGACATCATCCGGACGGTCGCCGTCGCCCCCACTCTGGAGAGCGTCGCGGTGCTCGCGCTGATCGTCCTCATCCGGACCTTCCTCAGCTGGTCTCTGGAGCTCGAGATCACCGGACGCTGGCCCTGGCAGAAGTCCCAGGAGACACAGGCCGCGGACGCCGGGATGGGGGGCTAGGACGATGTGGGATTGGGGAAGCTTCACCGCGGGGATCGTCGGCGCGGTCCTCGGCGCCCTCGCCTGCTGGATGGCGCTCCGGCCCTCCGGCCGGTCGGCGGAACGCCGAGGACGGCTCCGGGCCATCGAGGTCATCGGAGCGGAGGCCCGGGAGCTGTCGCGAGTCCGGGAGGACCATCCGCCGGCACGCGGCGTGGCCCTTCAGCCGGAGACCGTGCAGCAGATGAGCCGTGCGGCGGCTGCGGTCTCCGCCCTCGGCGTCAGCCTGACCGAGCGGGACGCGCCCGTGGCCGCCTGGGCGATGGACAAGCTGGTCGCGGTCGTGAACGCGGAGACGCCCGCTCAGCGCTATGGATTGGTCACCGTGCTCAACAGCACGCTCGCGGGGTGGGCGGCGGGCCGGATCAGCACGGAGTGGTTCGAGCGCGAGAACGAAGCCGCCGCCTCCTCAGGAGGGTCCGAGCCCGAGCGGCATGCGACCGGCGATTGAACCGGCGCCGCACGGCGGTGCCTGCGGAGGAAGGACGAAGCTCGGGGGTGGCAGAAGCTCCCTCGCTCCCGTCCGCAGGCGCGCCGTGCCCGGCCACTCTGCGGGAGGAGCCCGAGGTCGCCATAGGGCCGAACGTCCCGGTCACCCCTTCTCGTGAGGGCGGACCACCGCCACCGGGCACGGGGGCCGAGTGAGGATCTCCCGGCTGATCGAGCCGAGGAAGAACCGGTCCATCACCGTCCAGCCGTGGGAGCCCACGACGAGGAGCTCCTCGTGCTCCGCCTCCCGCGCGAGGACCTCCGCCGGCTCGCCCTCTGCGAGGACACCGCGGATGACGACGTCGGGGGCCGCGATGCGGAGCTCGTCCACGGCGCGGCTCAGGATGACGTCGTGGGAGTCCGCCACGCCGGCGTCGTCGTCGGCGAAGGGGAGCTCGGGTCCGAGGATCGTCGGAACGCCCCATGCGTGCACCACGCGGAGCTCGCGATGCAGGACGCGCGCCTCATGGAGGGCGAACCGGACGGCGGCGTCGTCACTCCCGTCCCCCTGGATCCCCGCGACCACCGCCCCTCGCCCGGAGACCCAGTTCCTCGGTACGACCACGACTGGGCACTTCGCCCCCTCCACGAGCTTGATGGGGAACGTGCTGCCGAGCATGGCGCTGAGCTTCCCGGTGCGATTCGTGCCGACCACCAGCAGGTCGTGATTCGCGGACGCCCGGGAGAACAGGGCGCGCGGATCGCCCCGCTCCACACGGGTCGTGACGGTCGTGGAGGCGGCGGCCGTGGCGAGGTAGTCCCGCGCTCTCCTGACGACCTGATCCGCCGCGTCCTCGAACCGGTCGCCCGTGAACTCGCCGCTGATCCAGTCCTGCTCCACGACGGTGAGCACCGTGACGACGAGCCGATGCGTCGAGGCCCTCGTGGCGACCCACCGGAGCGCCGCGGAGCCCGCCTCACCCCCGTCCGACGCGACGAGCACACGCTCCGTCCGCTGGTCCCTCGCGTGCTCCGGCAGAGCCGGGATCGGGGTGGCGGGGGGCGGGTCGGCGGCGGTCACGGGTTCCCTCCTCGAACCACTCACCCTCGGTCCTCATCCGGAGGACGGCCAGGGCCGAAGGTCCCGGCGGGACCAAGGTCCCTGCCGCGGGACGAAACGCGAGCGGGACAGTGGCGCCATGGAGGCCGTCCCGTCACCCGAGTCCGTCAGCACCCGCCGCCCGCCGCCGTCGGTGATCACCCGGCGCGTGGTCGTGGCCCTCGACGGCGGGGACGCCGGCCTCGCCGCGCTCCGCTGGGCCCTCGCGGCCCTCGACGCGCAGCGGGACGTCCTGCGCCTGCTCGTGGTGGAGACCCCGAAGGTCACGCGGGCCCGCGTGGCCGCGCAGCTGCAGGAGACGACCGCCCAGCTGCCCGAGGACGTGCTCTGGTGGACCCGCTCGGCGCCCGATCGGGCGCACCCGATCGGGAGGGCGATGGTGGAGCACCTGCGGCCGACGGATCTCCTCGTCCTCGGCTCCGACCGGCCCGATCGCCTCGACGGACTCGTCGACACCTCGCTGCCCTTCTACGTCGCCGCCGTGACCCGATCGCCGGTCGTGATCGTGCCGCGCGAATGGCAGGAGTCGGACCGCGTCGTGCTGCTCGTGGGCGAGAACGAGGACAGCGAGGCCCCGCTCCAGCTCGCGGCCCGCGAGGCGAAGCGCCGCGGCGGCGAGCTCCGCGTGGTGCACGCGTGGCAGGTGGCGCCGGGATACCCGTCCCGCCTGGCCGAGCGCAGCGCCGGCTACGAGGCCGCCCGCGGCGAGGCGCACGACATCCTCGCCTCCCGCGCCGCCCGGCTGCACGAGCTCGACCCTGGCCTCCGCATCTCGGAGCGGCTCGTCGAGGGTCCGCGGCTCGCCGCCGTGCGGCCCGAGGTCGAGGGAGCCGGACTCGCAGTGGTCGGCCGCCACGGTTCGGGCGTCTTCCGCGACGTCGTGCTGGGCTCGCTCGCGCACGACCTCGTCGGCACCCTCCCCTGTCCTCTGGCGGTCGTGCCGATGGTCCCCGCGCGCGACGCGCGCTGAGGCGGAACGGCCCGGCTCCGTGACGCGGCCGCCTAGGGAACGACCGCCGTCGGCACGTTCGCGTTCATCAGCAGCTCGTGCAGGGTGGAGCCCACGCCGAGGAGGCCCCGCCGCCGCGAGCGCCCGACCACGAGGAGTGCCCGGTCGCGCGAGAGATTGAGGATCGCGTCGGCCGGCCGCCGCTGGACGAGGTGGGAGGTCACCTCCACCTCGCCCGCCTCCGCCGCGGCATCCCTGGCCCGGGCGAGGAGGTGCTCACCCGTCGCGAGCCGGTCCCCGCCACTGCCCCTCGGCACCGCGTGCACGAGCAGCAGAGCGGAGCGTCGCCGAGCGGCCTCCCGCGCGGCGATCAGCACGAGCTCGTTCGCGGCCGGGGAGTCATCGAGACCCACGACGACACCCTCGCGCATGCGCAGGTCGACGGCGGGCACCACGACCACCGTGCCGGTGGCGGAGGCGGCGATCTGGATGCTGCGGAAGCCGTAGAGCCGCCCCTGGGCGTAGCCCGTCTTGTCGGAGCCCACGATGACGACATCGCCGGGGCGCGCGGCCTGCGCCAGGCCGGTGGCGACGTCGCCGCTCGCCAGCCTGGTGGACACGGAGAGCCGCCGCTCGTGCGCCCGCAGATCCTGCGCGCGCTGCCCGAGGGTGCGCGCCAGCTCGAGGGGCGTGATCCCGGCGGCGGCTCCCGTGTCGTCCGGCTCCTCCGCGACGCCCACGAGCACCAGCTCGTGGGTCCCGGTGCGGGCGCGATCGGTCACCCAGCGCAGGGCTGTCGCGCTCGCCTGCGACCCGTCGAAGCCCACGAGGTAGCGGCCCCGCGGCGCGAGCAGCGGGTCGTCGGCCGTCTCTCCGGGGCCCAAGCGCTCGACGGGGAGGACCGTCCCGTTCATACCGCTCGCGCCCCCCTCGTGTTGCTGGTGGCCATCCATCAGCCCACGGCGTATCCTTCGGAACAAACAGGGCCGTTGGTCCCGAGGCGGAGTTCCAAGGCAGGATCCGGCATGAATGTCGACCCTCCGATCAACTTCCCGGAGCTTCCTCGCTCCGAGCTCGAACGCGCGATCCAGGAGCTCGTCGACAAGGCGAGCAGCGTCCTGTCGACCCAGGGCCGGCTGCGCAGCCTCCTCGCCGCGGCCCGGGCCATCAACCAGAACCTCGACCTCCCCGTGGTGCTGCGGAGCATCGCGCAGGCCGCCGTCGACCTCGTGGGCGCCCGCTACGGCGCTCTCGCGGTCATCGGTCCCGACGGCGATCTGGAGCAGTACGTCCAGGTCGGGCTCACCGACGAGACCATGGCGAGCCTGCCGTACTCGCACCGCAGCCCCCTGGGCGGAACCGGGAGCCCGGGACCGAAGCCGATCCCGCTCGAGACCATCACCCGGGATCCCGGATCCGTCGGCTTCCCGGAGTTCCAGCCGCCGATCAAGTGCTTCCTCGGCGTCCCGATCCGCGTGCGCGGCGAGATCTTCGGCAACCTCTACCTCATCGACCGCGCAGGTGGAAGCTTCACCGCCGAGGACGAGGAGCTCCTGACCGCCCTCGCCGGGACCGCGGGAAGCGCGATCGACCAGGCTCGCCTGCTCGAGGAGACGCAGTGGGGCAGGCGGTGGGCCATCGCCTCCGCCGAGGTCAGCTCCGGTCTGCTCAACGCGGACGGCGCGGACCCGCTCGCCCTCATCGCCGAGTCCGTCGCCTCGCTCACGAACGCCTCGCTCGTGCTCCTCATCCGCGAGACCTCGGTGAGCGCGCTCGTCGTCGAGCACGCCTGGGGCGAGGACGCCGACCTGTTCGTCGGCCGGGTGCTGCCCAAGGAGGGCAGCATGATCGGCTCGGTCATCGCCTCGGGCAACCCGATCGTGTCCCCCGGGGTCCGCGAGCCGGAAGGCGGCGACTGGGAGGCCTTCGCGGGTCCCGCGATGGTGCTGCCGCTGTCGGGCGCGAGCGGCGCGTACGGGGCGCTCGCCGTCGTGCGCGCACCCGGCTCCCAGCACTTCCACGACATCGAGACGAACCTGGCGGGCGACTTCGCGCGCCACGCGAGCGTGGCCCTCGAGCTCCGCGAGGCGCGGCACGCCCGGGAGCGCATCGCGCTCCTCGAGGAGCGCAGCCGCATCGCCCGGGACCTCCACGACAACGTCATCCAGCGGCTCTTCGGCGCCGGTCTCACGCTCCACTCGATCGACATCGACTCCCTCCCCCCGATGGTGCGGACGAAGCTCGGCCAGGTCGGCGAGATGATGGACCAGGCCATCTCCGAGATCCGGAAGTCCGTCTTCGCCCTGTCGACGACCGAGCGCACCAACTCGACGGCGCGGCACCGTCTCCTCGACGTGGTCGGCGAGGCGGCAAGCTCCTTCCCGACCCCGCCCCGCATCGTCTTCGAGGGGCAGCTCGACGAGTGGGCCCCCGACGCGATGGTCGACGATCTCGAGGCCGTGATCCGCGAGGGACTGGCGAACGCCGCCCGCCATGCGCACGCATCCGGAGTCGCGGTCAGCGTGGCCGCGGACGAGCGCGAGATCAGCGTATGCATCACGGACGACGGGCGCGGCCCGGGCGCGACGGACCGCGCGAGCGGCACCGCCAACCTCGAGGCCCGCGCACTGGGATGGGGCGGTCGCAGCGTGCTCCGCCCGGGTGAGGAAGGGGGCGCCGTCCTCGAGTGGCGGGTCCCCACTCCGGCAAGGGGGGCGGCATGATCCGAGTGTTCCTCGTCGACGACCACGAGATCGTCCGACGCGGCATCGCCGACGTCATCGAACGCGAGAGCGACATGACGGTCGTCGGCGAGGCCGGCACGGTGCGGGCCGCGGTCCCGCGGGTGAAGGCGACGACGCCCGACGTCGTCGTGCTCGACGTCCGCCTGCCCGACGGCACGGGGGTCGACGCGTGCCGCGAGATCCGGTCCGAGCATCCGCAGCTCCCGTGCCTGATGCTCACCGCGTTCGAGGACGAGGCGACCGAGGAGGCCGCGCTGCTCGCCGGCGCCCAGGGCTGGCTGCTGAAGGACATCCGCGGCGCAGGGCTCGTGACCGCCATCCGCCGCGTCGTGGCGGGCGAGCAGCTGATTCGGGAGGATCTGCGCCGGCGCGTCCGTGAGCGGCTGCTGCAGGAGTCGCACACCACCAACGGCGCCGACGTGCCCCTCACCCTGCGCGAGCAGCAGATCCTGAAGCTCATCGCCGAGGGGCTCACGAACCGGCAGATCGGCGACCGCCTCCAGCTCGCCGAGAAGACCGTCAAGAACTACGTGTCGGGCCTCCTCGACAAGCTGGGCCTGGAGCGGCGGACTCAGGCCGCGGTGTACGGGATGAGGCGGGACGGGACGGCCGAGCCAGGAGGCAAGGTCCCGCCCCACGGGCAGAGCTGAGCGCCGGCAGGAGGATCAGCCGTGGACGACGGCACGGTCACCGTCGGCATCGACGGAAGCCCCGCCAGCCGGGTGGCGGTGTCCTGGGCCGTCGACCGGTCCCGCCACGTGCCCACGTCGCTCGAGCTCGTGACGGTGGTCCCCGAGGCCCCGTTCCACGCCGAGTTCCAGGCCACCGCCCGCCGGCACCACGAGGCCGGCCTCGCCGAGGCCGTGGAGTCGGCGAGAGCATCCGCTCCCGGGCTCCCGGTGACGGCGTCTCTGCGCGAGGGGCACGTGGCCGCCGAGCTCGTGCGGGCGAGCGAGAGCACCGGGCTGCTCGTGGTCGGCACGGACAAGTCGAGCCACGTCCGTCGGCTCGTCTACGGGACGGTGCCGCTCCGGCTCGCGGCCCTGAGCGCCTGTCCTCTCGTGGTCGTCCCGCGGTCCTGGACCCCGCGGCAGCAGCGGATCCTCCTCGCCGTCGGCGACGACGAGCCCGCGCCCGCCGCCGTGGCGTTCGCGGCCGCGGAAGCCCAGGCCCGCGGGCTCCCGCTCGATCTCGTCCACGTCTGGGGCGCGGCGCCCGCCTACCCCACCCCCCTCTACCTCGCCGACTACCCCTGGCAGTCGGCCGAGGAGGCGGCGCGTGAGCTGATCGGAAGGACCCTCCAGCAGGTGCGATCCGCCCACCCCGGCCTCACCGTCTCCGCCCATCTGACCGAGGGACCGACGATCCCCCGGCTCATCGAGGCCGCCGAGACCGCGCAGCTGCTCGTCGTCGGACGGCACGGACGCGGCATCTTCCGGGATCTGCTCCAGCTCGGCTCGGTCGCACACGACGTGCTCCTCAACCCGCCCGTGCCCATCGCGGTCGTCCCCGGGCAGCGCCGCCCGGATCGCGGCGGGCCGTTCCGTCACGGCGAGGAGCTGCCGGAGACCACGACCGCCGGCTGAGAGCGCCGACAGCCCCGTTTCCGAGGCGCTCCGCTGTCCGCCGGGCGTCGCGACTCCCCGGCTCGGGCCGCGCGGCCCTCGACGCGGAACCCGGAAAACGGGAGGCTGGGCGCATGACGACGGCTCCTGCCCGCCCGGCCTCCGGTCCCGCTCTCGACGACGAGACGCTGGCCCGCCTGGACGCCTGGTGGCGAACGGCGAACTACCTCTCGGTGGGTCAGATCTACCTCCTCGACAACCCGCTGCTGCGCAGGCCGCTGACCCGCGAGGACGTCAAGCCGCGGCTCCTCGGGCACTGGGGGACGACCCCCGGCCTCAACTTCCTCTACGCGCACCTCAACCGGGCCATCCGGGAGCGCGACCTGGACATGATCTACATCGCCGGGCCAGGCCACGGCGGCCCGGGGATGGTGGCGAGCGCGTACCTCGACGGGACCTACAGCGAGCTCTACCCCGACATCGCCCAGGACGAGGACGGGGTGCGGCGCCTCTTCCGCCAGTTCTCCTTTCCCGGCGGCATCCCGAGCCACGCGGCCCCCGAGACCCCGGGCTCCATCCACGAGGGCGGTGAGCTCGGCTACGCGCTCTCGCACGCGTACGGCGCGGTGTTCGACAACCCCGACCTGATCGTCGCCGCCGTCGTGGGCGACGGCGAGGCCGAGACGGGCCCCCTCGCCACGAGCTGGCACTCCAACAAGTTCGTCGACCCGGTCTCCGACGGGGTCGTGCTGCCGATCCTCCACCTGAACGGGTACAAGATCGCGAACCCCACCGTCCTCGCGCGGATCCCCGAGGACGAGCTCCTCGACCTCCTGCGGGGCTACGGGCACACGCCGTACGTGGTGTCCGGCGGGTTCGACGGCGAGGATCCGGCCGCGGTGCACGAGCGGATGGCGGCGACGCTCGACCAGGTGCTCGACGACATCCGCGACATCAAGGAGTCCGCCGCGGAGGGGACGCTCGACGGTCGCCCCTCGTGGCCGATGATCGTGCTGCGCACCCCGAAGGGCTGGACGGGACCCCGGGAGATCGACGGGCATCCCACCGAGAACAGCTGGCGCTCCCACCAGGTGCCCCTGGCGAACGCGCGGGACACGGACGAGCACCTCCGCCTGCTCGAGGACTGGCTGCGGTCGTACCGGCCCGAGGAGCTGTTCGACCGCGACGGCGCGCCGGTCCCCCTCGTCACCGCGCTGGCGCCCGACGGCGACCGCCGGATGAGCGCGAACCCGGTCGCCAACGGCGGGGTGCTGCGGCGCCCGCTCGTCCTGCCCGACTTCCGCGAGTACGCCGTCGAGGTCCCGGAGCCAGGGGCCACCGTGCACGAGCCGACCCGCGTGCTCGGCACCTGGCTCGCGGGCGTCGTCCAGGAGAACCCGACGAACTTCCGGATCTTCGGGCCGGACGAGACCGCGTCGAACCGGCTCGGCGCCGTCCTGCACGCGACGAGCAAGCAGTGGAACGGCGAGTACCTCCCGACCGACGAGGACCTCGCCCCCTCCGGCCGGGTCATGGAGATGCTCAGCGAGCACCAGTGCCAGGGCTGGCTCGAGGGGTACCTGCTCACCGGCCGGCACGGGCTCTTCAACAGCTACGAGGCCTTCATCCACATCGTCGACTCGATGCTCAACCAGCATGCGAAGTGGCTCAAGGTGTCCCGCCGGATCGCGTGGCGCCGCCCGATCGCGTCGCTGAACTACCTCCTGTCCTCGCACGTGTGGCGTCAGGACCACAACGGGCTCTCGCACCAGGACCCGGGCTTCATCGACCATGTCGTGAACAAGAAGGCGGACGTGGTGCGGGTGTACCTCCCCTTCGACGCGAACACCCTGCTGTCGACCTACGACCACTGCCTGCGGTCCGTCGACTACGTCAACGTGGTGGTCGCCGGCAAGCAGCCGACGTTCGACTGGCTGTCCATGCCCGACGCGATCGCCCACTGCACGCGCGGGCTCGGGATCTTCGAGTGGGCCGGCACGGAGGTGGACGGCGAGCAGCCGGACGTCGTGCTGGGCTGCGCCGGCGACGTGCCGACCCTCGAGACGCTCGCGGCCGCCTCGATCCTGCGGGAGGCGATCCCCGGCCTCAAGGTCCGCGTCGTGAACGTCGTCGACCTCATGCGGATGCAGTCCGAGGGCGAGCACCCGCACGGCCTGAGCGACCGCGAGTACGACGCGTTCTTCCCGCCGACCGTGCCGGTCGTGTTCGCCTACCACGGCTATCCGTGGCTGATCCACCGGCTCACCTACCGCCGCGCGAACAACGACCTCCTCCACGTCCGCGGCTACAAGGAGGAGGGCACGACGACCACGCCGTTCGACATGGTGATGCTCAACGACATGGACCGGTACCACCTCGTCCTCGACGTGATCGACCGGGTCCCGGGACTCGGGTCCCGCTACGGCGCCCTGCGGCAGCGCATGCAGGATGCGCGCCTCCGCGCCCGCGCGTACACGCGGCAGCGCGGGGAGGACATCCCGGAGGTCGCCGACTGGACGTGGCCGAGCCGGTCCGCCGGTCCGGCGAACACCGGTACCGGACAGGTGTCGATCGCCGGGTCCACCGGCGGGGACAACGAGTAGCGGCGTGACGACCGACGAGGACGCCCGAGGGACGGCCGACGGCCGGGAGCTCGCCCCTGTCCCGCCGCCCCGCTCACCGGCATCCGGTGAGGCCCCGTCCGCACCGGCCTCCGCTCCGCCGCCGCGGCCGCCCATGACCCGAGCCGCTCCCCCGCCGATCGCCCCGATCACGAAGCCGTCGCGCCTCACCCGCGCGGCCCGGGCGATCTGGGCGCTGAGCGCACTCGCCGGTGCTGTGGCGCTCGTGGTCACCTTCCTGCGCCGCACCGATCAGTTCGGGCGGGTGCAGACGATGATCGAGGAGATGGAGCTCGGCTACGACGCCGAGACCGTCGACACCGCCGCCACCATCGCGTTCTGGAGCGTGTTCGGCCTGTTCGCCGTGCTGCTGATCGTCGAGCTCCTGCTGCGAGGGGCCGCGGAGCGGCGAGCGGCCGGGCGATGGTTCCTGCTGTTCCTCCTCGCGGTGCACGCCGCCGCCGCCGCCCTGCTGATCCCCTTCATCGCGCTCGGCGCCGAAGGCACGTCGACGAGGCTCCTCGTCGTCACCCAGCTGGCGCTCGCGGCGATCGCGCTGGTGGTCACCACGGTGGCCTCCACCGTCAGTCGGCGGCGACGACCAGAGCGGGCCCAGGGGCAGGAGCGGACGACGCGATGATCGCCTCGCAGCTGCGCGACACGATGCGGCACACCTCGACGGTGAGCCGATCGGACAGCGGGTTCTCCGCGCGACGTCGCCAGCGGGCGAGCGCAGCGGTCGCGGCCTCCGTGATCTCCTGCTCGGACGCGCCCTCGCGCAGCCCCAGCCGCTGGTAGGGCACGACCCCCGACCCGCCGACGAGCCTCTCGGCGTCCGCCCTCGCCTCGTCCGGCAGGGGCGCCGCTCCGGTCCGCAGCGCCGCCAGGAGCCGCAGCTCGGTCAGCTCATGCGCGCTCGAGGTGATCCGCTCGATCTCAGCGGTGAGCTCCCCCGCTTCGGGAACCGGACGCTCCCGGAGGAGGGCCTCCACGCCGAGCACAGCGGTGCGCGCCTTCAGCTGCTCGGCCCGGGCGGAGAACTGGTCCGCGAGGATCCGGAGCAGCGGGTCGAGGCCGCTCCGCCGGGCCAGCTCCCGCGCGAGCGGCGTCGGCTCGGTGATCCCGTTCCGCAGCAGCACCGAGGCCAGCCGGATCCCGAAGAGGCCGAACCGCTCGAGCACGGCCCGCCGCAGCTCCGGCGCGGCACGGAGCCCCTCGACCGGGCGCACGAAGCGGTCCGCCGACACGAGGAGCCGCTCGCGCTCGTCCCGGTCGAGCGCGGCGATCTCCGCGAGCGCGGCGTACTCGGCCTGGCGGAGGGTCCGCGCGCCCTGCGCGAGCAGCCCGGCCACCGGGACCACGTCCAGCGCGAGCGAGCGGAGGCCCTCGTCGTGCCGGTACCGCTCCGCCACCGTCCGAGCGGAGACGAGGGCGTCGATGCGGCCGGAGCCGACCTCGTCCGCCCGAGAGAGGACGGCGATCGCGTTCACGGTGCCCGACCGCCCGGCCTCCACGTCCCGGAAGGACTCGAGGAACCGCAGGTCGGTCGCATGGAGATGCCGGAGCAGGTAGACGATGGCGTCGGCCTCCGACGGCGCGTCCTCCGGCGTGAGGAACGTCACGGACCGCGCGGACACCTCCTGCGACAGGGATCCGATCCCCGGGGTGTCGATGAGCGTCAGGTTCCGCAGCCCGGCTGCCGGCCAGTCAACGATGAGATGCCGGACCTCCTCGACCGGCACCCCGGCGAGGTCCAGCACCAGCCGGCCCTCCCGGCGCCGAACCGGGAGACCGCGCGGCTCGCCCTCCCGCGCGATCAGGGTCACCCGCGGGTTCAGCCCGTAGCGGTACCAGGTGACGACGCGCGTCGACTCGCCCGCGTCGGTGGGAGCGATCTCCTCCCCGATGATCGCGTTGATCAGCGTCGACTTGCCGGCCTTCACCATCCCGGCGACCGCGACCCGGAGGGGCTCGTGCAGCCGCCGCCGGTGACCCTCGAGGCGCGCGACCGCGACGGGGTCCCCCGCGTAGACCTGGAGCGCCCGGTCGAGGAGGCGGTCGGCGGACAGGCGCGTGGCGCGGCTCACGCCGTCCTCGCGAGCGCGGGCGGCTCGACCGGGACCTGCGAGCGCAGCCCCTCCACCTTCTTCAGCTCGGCGCGCAGCTCCCGCACCCGCTTCTCCCGCTCCGCGGCGTAGAGGCTCGCGGCCTTCTGCGAGGCGAGCACGGACGCGGTGAGCGACCGGTGGTGCTCGTCCGCGATCGCCGTGAAGTGGTCCCGGATCGAACGCTGCACGAGCCTCAGCCGGTCCCGCAGCTGCTTGCCGACCTGGAAGATCACCTCGTCGAGCTGCTTGTGGATCAGGGACTTCGCCTCCGACTGCCGCTTCCTCAGCCGGGCGTCCTTGTCGTCGCGGTACGCCTTGCGGCCGATCAGCACGCCGGCGGCGAGGGAGAACGGGTTGATGAGGCTCATGCCGACGAGGGTCGTGACGAGCCCCACCATGAGAACGCCGCCGTACGACCCCTTCGCTCCGATCAGGAGCTTCTGCATGGGCCCGAGATGGCCCGGATCGAGCTCGGGCAGCGCCGGGACGGCCTCCAGCCCGCTCTCTGGACCGGACCGCGGCAGCGCGGGCAGAGCGACCTCGGCCTCGCTGAAGTGCTCCGCCACCTGCTCGGACAGCCAGCGCGCCCGCTCGTCGGTCCAGACGAAGGTGTCGGAGGCCGCGGCGGTGACGCGCTGCTCCAGCCACTCCATCAGCTGGTCCCAGACCGGTCCCGGGTCGCCGGAGTCGATCGCCTCGTCCACGTCGCGCTGGATGTTGCGGACGCGGTCCCGCAGGTCGTGCTCCATGTCGGCGATCAGGTCGCTGATGCCGTCGTTGAGGGTGAGCTGCCAGCGGGAGGTGCGACGCCGCAGCTCGTCCGTGCGCTCCTTCGCCGCCTCCAGCTCGGCGACCACCTGCGGGGTCCGCTCCGGGTTCAGCAGGGCGCTGAGCTCGGCCTGCAGGGCGAGGCCCAGGTGCTCGGTGACCGACACCAGGTCGTGGGCCACCGCCCGCCGCTGCACGGCCTCCGCCTGAGCGAGCACCTGCGTGCGCAGATAGGACACCAGCGCGGGGAATCCGGACTCCTCGTTGAGCTCCTTGTCGTTCAGGCGGGCCGCCTGCGTGCGCAGCTCGGACGAGACCGGGAAGAGCGGGATCCCGGGGAGCACCCGGTCCAGGTGGCCGCGGTCCAGCTCCGCGATCTGCCGCCACGCGGGGTACAGATCGGTCTTGGTCAGGACGGCGGCGACCGTCGGGCAGACCCGCAGCGCCTGCTTGAGGAACTGGATCTCCGGCTCGGTGTACTCCTGCGACGCGTCGGAGACGAGGAGCATCGCATCCGCCGACGGGAGCGCCGACAGCGTCGTGAGCGAGTGAGCCGAGTCGAGCCCGCCCACCCCCGGGGAGTCGACGATGGTGAGCCCGCCCGAGAGGATCTTGCGCGGGAGCGTGACCTCCGCCGCGACGATGCCCCGCTGGTTGCCGGGATTGCCGCGCTCGGAGACCTCGTCGGCGAGGCGCTCGAGCTCGACGGGGCGGCGCTCGAGCACCGGCTCGCCGTCGGTCCCGTCCTCGACGGGGACCACGACCACCGCGCCGGCCGGGTCCCCGTAGCTCACCAGGGTGGGGACGCTCGTGGCGATGTCGTCGTCCACCGGACAGACCGGCAGCCCGACGAGGGCGTTGATGAGCCGGCTCTTGCCCTGCTTGAACTCGCCCACCACGATGACCCGGATGCTGGGCTCACCGAGCCGCTCGCGCGTCTGCTCCAGCCGCTTCCGCAGATCGCTGCGCCCCGCCTCGTCGGCGAGGGCGATGCCCTGTGTGACCAGATCCGCCAAACGCACGCACGGCCTCCTTCGGCTCGGGTACCTCATCATGCACAGACGAAGGCCGAGCAGGAAGTGGGTGCTTCCTGCTCGACCTGTCTCGCGGGGCGAGCCGTCGGGTCCGGCTCGCCCCGCCGTGGGTGGCGGCCGGGTCTAGTAGGCGTGGTCCTCGGGGGCCTCGACGTCGACGTCGATCTCGTTGTCGGCGACGACGATGGAGTCCTCGATGTTCGTGAACTCGGCGTCGATGTCCTCGACGGCGACGTTCGTCGAGTTGTCGTTGAACGAGTCCTCGAGCGCCACGTCGACGTCGGTGTTGGTCTCGTTGAACGAGTCGTCGATCGCGACGTCGAGCTCGGTGTTCGTCTCCGTCTGGTTGAACGAGTCGTCGATCGCCACGTCGGTCTCGGTCTGGTTGAACGAGTCGTCGATGTCGACGTCCACGTCGGTGTGCGTCGAGTTGTCGGAGTTGTCGTTGAACGAGTCGGTCGCGTTGCCCGAGTCGTTGATCGAGTTGTCCGTGTTCCCCGAGTCGTTGACGGAGTTGTCGGAGTTGTCCGAGTTGTCGTTGTACGAGTCGTTGATCGAGTTGTCGGAGTTGTCCGAGTTGTCCGAGTTGTCGTTGAACGAGTCGGTGGCGTTCAGCGAGTCCTCGAGCGACACGTCGATCGAGTTGTCCGTCGAGTGGTCGTCGTTGAACGAGTCGTCGATGTCGACATCCGTGTTGCCGACGTTGAAGTCCTCGCCCACCGTGATGGTGGTCGTGTTCGTCGTCGAGTGGTCCTGGGAGTTGTCGACCGCGGCGTCGTCACCGGCGGCGGCGGAGCCGTCACCGGAGGCGACGATCGCCTCGTTGTCGAAGATCTGCTCGACGTCGCCGAGGGCCCAGATGTTCTGGTTGACGGACTGGTCCGTGATGGTGTCGCGGTCGTCCACGCTCGTGTACGAGAAGTTGTTGACCACGTGCGTCAGCTGCGCGGCGGCCGGCGTCACGGACGCGGCGGCGCCGGCATCGGCGACGGACGGCGCCGGGGAGTGGCCGCCTCCGTAGTTGTGGCCGCCGCCACCGCCGTAGTGGGCGTCACCGCCACCGACCACGTTGCCGCCGGTCTCGAACACCCGGTCGCCGATGCGGGCGACGGGGGCGAAGTCGACGACCACCGGGACGACCGCGTCGACGTCGTCGATGGTGATGTCCCCGAGGCCGTGCTCGTGCAGCACACCCTCCGGGTCCTTCAGGAACTCCTCCGCGGCCTTCGGATCCTTGAGCAGGTTGAGCAGGAACTCGAGCAGCAGCTGGGTTACGGACATTGGGTACTCCCTGGGGTCGATTCGGGTGATCGTGGTGTTTCCGGGTGGTGAGGATCCCTCGGGCGGGGCGATGGGGTGGTGCTCGGGTCGTGCTCGTTGTCATCGCGTCCGTCGGGATCGGACGGCTTCACCGTAGGGCGGCCGTTCGGGGGGCGGCATCCGCGCTCATCCCCCTACTCGGGCGGCCCTCGATGGGGATTCGGTGCCCCGGCGGGTTAGGGGGACCCGGGATGCCGGCCCCGCCGCGGCACGCCCTTCCGCCGCTCGCGCTCAACAGGCGGAATCGCGGCCAGCAGGCAGAAACGGCCCTGTTTTGCCTGCTCAACTGCCGAAATGCCTGTTGAGCGCAAGGGAACGGCAGCCACCGGAACCCGGGTCGGCGACAGGGTCCGGGGTCGCCGGCGGAGGCCCAGTGTCCCCCCGGCCACGGCTGCGGGGTCCGGGGACCCCGGATCAGTCGGAGGGGGTGTCCTCGGTGTCCAGCAGGAGGCGGAGGCGCGTCAGCAGCTCCGAGCGGCTGGTCGCGTCGAGCCGCTGACGGATCCGGGCCACGTGGTGCTCGACCGTCCGCGGCGAGATGAAGATCGCCTCGCCGATCTCGCGGTAGTTCTTGCCGTCGAGCACGAGCCGCGCGATCTCACGCTCGCGCGGGCTCAGCGTGGCCGAGCCGGACGCCGACTCCGTGCGGGCGCGCGAGGACCCGGCGGTGTCGATCGGGCCGGTCGCGGCCGATACGCCCGGATGCAGCTCGCGGGCGAGCGCGAGGAGGCGCGTCATGTCCCGCCGCTCCTCCGACCGTGCGGCGGCGTGACCGGCGAGCCGGGACCCGTCCCACCGCAGCCCGATGGCGGCGAGGCCCCGCGCGGCCGACTCGACGGAAGCCGGTTCGAAGCGGTCGGCGAGCACCGACACCCAGGCCTTGCCGGCGGCGGCGAGCACGGCCGCCGGACGGCTGTGCGCGGCGGCCCGGACGAGGGCGGCGGCGTGCGGGGCGAGATCGCCCGGGCTCTCGGCGAGGATCGCCGCCTGCACACCGGACCAGTGGAGGGGCACGGACCACAGCGGCGGGTCCCCGAGCCTGCGCAGCAGCGCCCACGCGCCGTCGAGGTGTCCCTCGAGGCGGGAGGAGTCGCGGAGCCGCGCCGCCGCGACCACGAGCTCGCCGAGCGGGAGGAGTGAGAACAGGTCGACGGGCAGGTGCAGGACCGTCTCGCGCGCGTGCTGCCAGGCGCGCACGAGCGCGGTGAGGTCGTCCGTCCTGCGCCCGAGGCCGACCTCCAGCGCGCGCAGGAGCAGCTCGTCGCGGGGACGGATGCCGGATGCCGTCGCATCGGCGATGGCCTCTCCGGCCAGGTCGGGCCGGTCGGACTGCATCGCGATCCACGCCCGCAGCAGCAGGAGGCGGGGTCGGGCCACGTCGCCGCCCTGCCGCCCGTTCAGCGCCGCCTCGACGACCGACTCGGCCGCCTTCAGCTCACCCCCGCAGAGCGCGACGAGGGCCGCCACCACGGCGGGCACCTCGGGAAGCGGCTCGGTGTGACCGGATGCGGTCATCATGTCGGAGGCGCGGACCAGGCTGGGCAGGGCGTCCTGAGCCGAGGCCGTGAGGGAGGCCCGCAGGCCCTGCTCGAGGAGGGCCGCTGCGGCGGAGTGCAGGGACGGCGAAGCCGGCGCCGCCGTCGAGGCGGGCGCGGGCTCCCCCGCGCCGATCGTCGCCACGGCGGCCAGCGGCGCGGAGGAGCCCAGTCGCTCCTGACCCAGCCACCGGTACGTCTCGGCGGCGCGGGTCAGCATCCCGCGCTCGGCCCACAGGGCGGCCGCGGTGTTCACGGCTCGGATCGCGTCCGGCGGGTCCTCGCTCTCGATCAGCTCCTCGAGGAGGCGCCAGGCGGCGTCGCTGTGCCCCGACGCCCACTCCGCCTGGGCGAGGCGGGCGGCGAGTGACCGCTCGTCGGCTCCGGCATCCAGGGCCTCGCGGTAGAGCACGGCGGCGACGGCCGGCTGGGTGGGCAGCAGGTGATCCGCGGAGTGCTCGAGTGCGCTCGCCACGCGCCGGTCGCGCAGGCCGGCGCGCGCGAGCCTGCCGGCGAGACGGTCGAGCTCCCGGCCCTCGTCGGCGTACGCCTCGACGAGCGCCTTCTGCAGCATCCGGACCCGGTACGCCGGAGTGTTGTCGAGCAGCGCGTCGCGCACCACCGGCGCGAGCTCGCCGTCGGCGAGGAGCAGGCCGTCGTGCCGGGCACGGGTCACCAGCTCGTCCACCCGGTCCGCCAACTCCGCAAGGGTGGGTGGGAGTGGCCCGGACAGGTCGAAGCCGACGGCGAGCGCGACGAGGAGCTCGTGCACCGTCGGTTCGACGCCCTCGAGCTCGTACCCGAGCTGGTCGAGGAGCTCGTGCGGCACGGCCAGGGCGCGACCGGGGGGACGGGGCACGGCCGCGAGCAGACGTGAGACGAGCCAGGGCTGCCCACCGGTCAGGCGGCGGATCTCGTCGACCGCCGCCGTCGTGGGCGCCTCCCCCCAGACCTGCGCGGCGGAGGCCGAGATCTCGCGGCTCGAGAGCGCGCCCAGGACGACCGGCACGTGGTGGTGGTCCAGGGCGGCGGCGAGCCGTCTCAGCCCAGTGCGCTCCGGCCAGAGTCGGTAGGCCACGACGAGGTCGAGCTCCGGGCGCGCGACGGCCGAGTGGAGGTCGCGGAGGGCGTCGTCCGCGAGGAGGTGCGCGTCGTCGACGAGGAGCGCGGCGCGGCCGGCCCTGCCCGGCAGCGCCGACGGATGCGAGGCGATCGGCAGGCCGGCGCCCGAGTACCGGTCCGCCAAGCGGTCGAGGAGCGTGCTCTTGCCGGTGCCTCCCGGTCCCGTGATCCCGGCGACCAGCCGCCGCTCGGGACTTCCGGCCGCCTCCGCGAGCAGCGAGGCCGCGGCAGTGCCGGGGACGGGATTGAGGAGCCCCGCCCTCGATCGTGCTGACCGCACGCGCGGTCAGCCTTCGGTGGCGGGCGCCGGCTCCCCCGCAGCGTTCCCGTCGACCGGATCCGTCGGCGGTTCCTCCACCGGGGGCTCCTCGGCCGGGGGCTCCTCCACCGGGGGCTCCTCCACCGGGGGCTCCTCCACCGGGGGCTCCTCCACCGGCGGCTCCTCCACCGGGGGCTCCTCCACCGGCGGCTCCTCCACCGGCGGCTCCTCCACCGGCGGCTCCTCCACCGGCGGCTCCTCCACCGGCGGCTCCTCCACCGGCGGCTCCTCGGCAGGCGGCTGCTGCTGCGGTGGCGTCTGCGTTACCGGGGTCGTGCCGGTGGCGGGGCGGGTCGGGGCTGCGCCGGAGGTGCCGCTCGAGGCCGGAGCCGCTCCGGCGGTGCTGGTGGTCGTGCCCGATCCGCCGCCCTGCCGGGGCGCCGGGCGCGAGGAGGCGTTCGGGGCGATCGAGTTCGCCCGGGTGTTCGGCGAGGTGAAGAGGTCGGGAGTCGGATCCCCCGCGTCCACCGGCGCAGCGGCCGGCGCCTGGGCCTCCGGCGCGGCGGCCGCCGGGGCCTGCGTCTCGGCCGCCGGATCCTCGGCCGTGTCGGCCGCGGCGCTCTCGGCCGCGGCGATCCCCGTGCTCGTGGCCGTCTGCGAGGGCGGAGTGAGGAAGACCAGCAGCGCGGCCACGGCGGCGGCGCCGAGGATCAGGATGCGGCCCCGCGTCGCGCGACTCGGCAGCGTGATGGCGGGGGCGAAGCGCGGCGCGGCGGCGGACGGCTCGGACTCGAGCGCGGGAACCGCGCGGAGAGCCGCGGGGGCCGGGGCTGGCGCGAGCTGCGCCGCGGCGAAGGCGGTCGCGCCGAGGGCGATCGCCGCCTTCGGGTCGACGTCGATGGCCACCGGCCGTCCCAGCTCGGAGGAGATGAGCTCGGCGACCAGCGGGACACGGGAGGAGCCACCCACGAGGAGGACGGTGGCGAGGCCGTCCACGCCGACCTCGGCGTTCTCGGCGGCCGTCCGAAGCGCGGCGATCGTCTCCTCCACCCGGTCCTCGATGAGGGCCTCGAACTCGGAGCGCAGCAGCCGCACCTGTGTGGTGAGGCCGGGCAGCAGCACGGGAACCGTCGCCTCCGAGTCGAAGGAGAGAGCCTCCTTGGCCTCGACGCACTCGCGACGGAGCCGGGTGAGGGCGACGGCCGTCTCGTGGTCCTCGGGATCGAGGTCGCCGGTGCGGTCGCCGATCGACTCGAGCACGTGGCGGAAGACGGCGTCGTCGAAGTCCCGCCCGCCGAGCTCCTCGAGCCCCTCGGGGCGTCCGAGCAGGGTGAACCGGCCGTCGTCCTTGGTGCGGAGGACGGCCACGTCGAAGGTTCCGCCCCCGAGGTCGTAGACGGCGATCGCGGCGCCGGGCTCGACACGCTCCTGGCTCGCGTAGTGCCGGGCCGCGGCGACGGGCTCCTGGATCAGGTTCACCCCGGGAAGCCCCGCCCGCTCGAGCGCGGCCTGCACGAGACCGGTCTTGTAGCTTCCCCAGCCGACGGGATGCGCGAGCGCGACGAGGCTCGGCATCTCCCCCTCGAGCTCGGCGGCGCGCGCCACCACCCAGACCGCCATGGCGGCCAGCAGGTCCTCGGCGCGCACCTGGGCGGTCCCGGCGACGATGGGGATGGAATCGCCGATCCGCCGCTTGAACTCCCGCACCATGCGGTCCGGCTGCCCGAGCCCACGTCGCTCGGCGGCCTCGCCGACGAGCATCGGACCGTCATCGGGCAGGAACACGACGGACGGCACGGCGTCATGCCGCGAGCCGAGCCTCAGCGGCTGCGGACCGGTCTCCGTTCCGAGCCGGAGGATCGCGGCGGCCGTATAGCTCGTGCCGACGTCGAGACCGAGGACATACGCCATTGTGACCCCTCAGAGGCGGTCGTCGGGCCGACCGCGACGGCGGCAACTGTAACACCGCAAGGTGTGAAGGGTCAGGGGGGCGTACGCCCCACGGACAGACGCCCCTCCGCTCGTATCGTCGGGCGGTCAGCGGATGCCGTGGAGCTGCAGCCAGAGCTCGAGCACGGCGACCTGCCAGAGCTCGCTGCCCTTGCTGCCCGGAAGGACGTCGCGGGGGTGCTCGACGAGCTCGTCGATGTACTCCGGACGGAACAGCCCGCGGGCGCGAGCCTCGGGAGCGGTGACGGCGTCACGGGCCAGCTCGAGGACGGGACCCTCCAGCTGCGCGAGCAGCGGGACGGGGAAGTACCCCTTCGGGCGGTCGATGAGAGGGGCGGGGAGCACTGCCCGCGCCACGTCCTTCAGAATCCCCTTCCCGCCCTGGTCCGCCTTGAGCTCGGGCGGACAGGCGGCGGCCAGCTCCACCAGGTCCTGGTCCAGGAAGGGCACCCTGGCTTCAAGGCCCCAGGCCGTCGTCATGCTGTCGACCCGCTTCACCGGATCGTCGATCATCAGCAGGTGCGTGTCCGCCCTGAGCACGGCGTCGAGCGCCGACGCGGCACCGGGACGGTCGATCGCGTCCGCCAGCAGCTCCCCGGTGACGTCCGACTCGAGCAGCCGCGAGGGCATGAGCGCTCGCGCCAGGTCCCCCGGTGAGCGATCGGCGAACGCGTCGGCGAAGACGGGAAGAGCCTGCTCCCTCTCCACAGTCGCAGCGGGCTGGTGGTAGCGGTACCCCGCGAACACCTCGTCGGCGCCCTGGCCCGACTGGACCACGCGGACGTGCTCGGACACGACGCGGGACAGCAGGAAGAACGCCGCGACGTCGTGGCTGCTCATCGGCTCCGTCATCGCCCGCACGGCGTCGGGCAGAGCCGGGAGCAGCTCCTCGGGCGGGATCGGGAGCCGGTGGTGGTGGGTGCCGTACGCGTCGGCCACCTGGTCCGAGTACTCGAACTCGTCGCCGCCCGGGCCGGAGAAGCCGGTGCTGAAGGTCTGCAGGTCCTGCACCCCCTCCTCGGCCAGGAGCGCGACGAGCAGGCTCGAGTCGAGCCCGCCGGACAGCAGGACCCCGACCGGGACGTCGGCCACGAGGCGACGCCGCACGGCGGTCCGCAGCGCGTCCCGGACCGCCTCGCGCCAGTCCTCGCGCGTCCAGTCGGCGTGCCGCGGGTCCCGCTCGTAGGAGGGCGACCAGTAGACGTGCTCGCGCTGCCGTCCGTCGGCCTCCAGCACTCGCACCGTGGCCGCGGGCAGCTTGCGGACCCCTCGCAGCAGGGTCGTCGGCGCGGGGACGATGGAGTGGAGGGTGAGGTAGTGCGCGACCGCCGCCGCATCGAGTTCCGTGTCGACGTCACCTGCGGCCAGCAGGGCCGGCAGGGTCGATGCGAAGCGCAGCCGGCCCCGGCTCTGGGCCAGGTAGAGCGGCTTGATGCCCAGGCGGTCGCGCGCCAGCACCACGCGCCGCGCGGCGATGTCCACCAGCACGATGGCGAACATGCCCACGAGGTGGTGGACGAAGTCCTCGCCCCAGCGGTGGTACGCCTTGAGCACGACGTCCGTGTCGCTCTGGGAGGTGAAGCGGTAGTGGGGCTCGAGCTCCCGGCGCAGCTCCCGGTGGTTGTAGATGCAGCCGTTGAAGACGAGGGCGAGGCCGAGGTCCTCGTCGACCATCGGCTGAGCGCCTCCGTCGGAGAGATCGATCACCTTCAAGCGCCGATGACCGAGGGCGACCCAGCCGCCGTCCCAGCTGCCCCCGCTGTCCGGGCCCCGTGGCTCGAGCACGGCGCTCATCCGCTCGACAGCGTCCGGATCGGCTCGTCCGCTGGAGAAGGTGATCTCGCCGGCGATCCCGCACACCGGGGCCTCCCTCCCGCGCCCCCGGTGGGGCGCGAACTTCAGGTAACGCCCCGGTGAACAGCGATGTCTGCCCCCTTGCGCCGGGGAGCAGGCCGCCCTATGACCGCATCAGATCCGGGGGAAGCCGGAGATGATGCGCACGAAGTCCGCGAGGAACGCGTCGCGATCCGCGTCCAGGACGACGAGGGTGTCCGGTGCAGGAGTGATGCGCCAGCTGACGGGGAGCCCGCTCGCGGTGCGCATCAGGTGAGCGCGGACGGCGAAGCCGTCGCTCGTGATGTTGACCGGCCCCCGCTCCGACTCGGTGATCCACCGCGGCTCGAGCAGCAGCGCCGCCGCGAGGCCGTCGTGGGCGGGCGAGACCCGCCGTCCCCACGCGCCCTGATAGAAGTCCATGTACGCCTCGAGGATCTGCGCGGAGAACGTGCCCCACTCGGTCCCCGCCCGGTGCAGCGCCTGGACGGCCTGCTCGTCGACGATCGTGTCCGCGGTCACGTTGACCCCGACCATCACGAGCTCGCGGCGGGGCGCCGCGAAGACCCTCCCGGCCGCGATCGGGTCGTTCTGGATGTTCGCATCGATCATCTGCGAGACCCCGAGCGGCGGGAAGGGGCCCGAGCCGCCCATGATGACCACCGACCGGAAGAGCGTCAGCAGGTTGGGCTCGATCTCGAGCGCGATGCCGATGTTCGTCAGCGGGCCGATGGGGAGCAGGTCGTAGAAGCCGGGCTTCGAGCGCGCCATCTCCACGATGAGCTCCGCCGAGCTCAGGGGGGACAGGTTCCTGGGGCTGATCGGGTCCTTCCAGATGTCCCCGAGCCCGTCGTTGCCGTGGACGTGCCACGCGATGCTCGGCTCGCCCTCGATCGGACCCGCGGCTCCGCGTGCGACGACGACGTCCTCGAGCCCCGCGAGCTGCTGCACCCGGGCGATGTTCGTGAGCGCGTTGTCGACCGACGTGTTGCCGTAGACGCTCGTGATCGCCGCCACCTCCGCGTCCGGCCTGCCGGCGAGGTAGAGCAGGGCGAGGGCGTCGTCGATGCCGGTGTCGGTGTCGACGATGATGTGGCGGGTCGCGGGGGCGGCGTCGGTCATGGATCCCTCGGAGTCGGAGGCGGTCAGGAAGCGGTCACGAGGCGGCGGGTCGCTTCGCGCCGAAGCGGACGCGGGTGGCGACCAGCACGAGCAGGGTGATGGCGTAGGGGGCGGCGTCCGTGAGCTGCTGCGGGGCGCCGAGCCCCTGCAGCCGGAAGCCGAACGCCTCCGCGGCGCCGAAGCCGAGGCACGCCACGGGGAGCCACAGCGGCCGGGCGGCGACGAGCATGACGGCGGCGACCGCGATCCAGCCCCGCCCGGCGGTCATGTTCTCGGTGAACACGGTCACGTTGCCGAGGGCGAGCTGGGCTCCCGCGATGCCGCAGAGCGCGCCCCCGACGACCGTGGTCCAGGTCTGCGCGGAGGCGACGTTCACTCCGAGGCTGGCCGACGCCTCTGGATGCTCGCCGACGCCCCGCAGCCGGAGTCCGCCGGGTGTGCTGCGCAGCCACAGTCCCGCCGCGATGCACAGCACGAACGCGAGCGGCACGAGGAGGGTCTGCCCTCCGAAGAGAGGGCCGATCACCGGGATGTCGCGCAGGGCGGTCATGTCGGGCAGCCCCTGCAGGCCCTGCGGGGCGAAGGTGCCGGACACGTCGAAGAGGATCCGGAGCAGGAATCCGGTGAGCCCGATCGCGAAGAGGTTCGTGCCGATCGCGATGATGATCGGGTCCGCCTTGAACCGGGCGGCTCCGACGGCGAGGACGAGCGAGAAGGCCGCGGTGGTGACGATCGCGATCAGGACTCCGAGCCACGGGTTGCCCGTGAAGTGGCTGCCGGCCACCGCGGCGAAGGCGCCCCACAGCATCTGCCCCTCGAGCGCGATGTTGAAGACGCCGACCCGCTCCGACAGGGCGCCCGCGAGGGCGGCGTAGAGCACGGGGGTGGTCGCGAGGAGGACGGCGGCGACGAAGCTGAGCTCGAAGATCTGCATCAGTGCTCGCTCCTCCCCGTGCGCCGGGCGTCGAGCACGGTCCGCAGCGCGAGCACGACGATGACGACGCCCTGGAGCAGCTCGGACAGCTGCCGTGGCACGTCCGCGGACCGCTCCATGGCGGCGCCGCCGACCTGCAGCACCGCGAACAGCACCGCGGTGACCGGGATCAGCGCGGGACGCCCGCCGGCGAGGAGGGCGGCGGCCAGCCCGGCGAAGGTGTAGCCGGGCGAGAGGAGCGCGCCGTCGATGAGCCGGTAGGGCGAGGACAGCACGATCACGGCGCCGACGATCCCGGCGGCCGCCCCGGCGGCGGTCATCGCGCCGAGCGCCAGCCGGCGGACGACGATGCCGCCGTACGAGCCGAAGCGCCGGTTCGCCCCGATCACTCGAAGCTCGAATCCGACCGCGGTGCGGGAGTCGACGATCCAGAAGACGACCATCATCGCGATGATGATGAGCAGGCCGACGTTGCTGTACCGGAGGTCGCCGAGCGCCCACATCCGGGCGTCCTCCGGCAGCTGCGCGGTCTGCGCGACGCCCGATCCGGCTTCGGCGAGCGGGTAGCGGATGAGGAAGGACACGACGGCGACGGCGACGGGGGCGAGCAGCAGCGTGCTGATGATGATCGGGATGTTGAAGCGCGTGGCGAGAGGCGCCGACAGCGCCCCGAAGGCCCCGGCCAGCACCACGGCCGCGAGCAGCGCGAGGGGCACCGCGAGCGGTCCGGGCACGGCCGCCGCGACGACGTAGGCGGCGAGGCCGCCGAGGACCAGCTGGCCGTTGCCGCCCAGGTTGAACTCGCCCATCCGGAGCGGGATGGCCGCGGCCAGCGCCATCCCGCAGATGAAGCCCCAGACCGAGAACGTGTAGTCGAGGCTCCGCGGGTCGAGCGCGCCCTCCAGCACCGCGGCGTACGCGACGACGGGGTCGAGGCCGGCGGCGGCGATGATCCCGGCGCCGATCAGGAGCGCGAGGAGCACGGCCGCGATCGGGACGATCGCGGGATGGCGCGCGGCGGCGCCCAGCAGGCGGCGCACGACGGCGGAGCGCGGCTCGATCTCGGGCTCGTGGGGAGGGGCGACGGTCACGGGACCGGCTCCTGCGGTCTGCCCTGCCCGGCTCCCGCCATGGCCGCGCCGATGCGCTCGGTCGTCGCCTCGGCGCGCGGGTACTCGGCGACGATCCGCCCGGCGAACATCACGAGGACACGGTCCGCGAGGGCCTGCAGCTCGGCGATCTCGTGCGAGACGAGCAGCACCGCGCCGCCGTCCCGGCGGTAGTCGAGCAGGCGCTGGTGGATGGACTCGATGGCCCCGATGTCGACGCCCTGGGTCGGCTGCTCGACGACGAGCACGGGTGCCCGGTGGGACAGCTCGCGGGCGACGACGACCTTCTGCGCGTTGCCGCCGGACAGCGCGCCGACCGGCAGCCGCTCGCCGGACGTGCGCACGTCGTAGTCGGCGATCAGCCGTCGGGCCTGGTCGCGCTGGGCACGCAGCGACATCCAGCCGCGACGCCAGCCATTCGCGGCGCCGATCGGCGGTGTGCGGTGGTGCCCGAGGGCCAGGTTCTCGGCCGTGCTCATCGTGACGGCGGTCCCCTCGCCGCGCCGGTCCTCCGGCACGACGGCGAGACCCCGCGCGCGGCGGCCGCGCACGTCGAGGGACGTGACGTCCGTGCCGAGGATGCGGATCGCCCCTGAGGCGGCGCGCTGGGTGCCGAGGATGGCGGCGACCACCTCGTGCTGCCCGTTCCCGGAGACTCCGGCGACGCCGACGATCTCCCCGCGCCGGACGGCCAGCGACACGTCGCGCGCCCGGTCGACGCCACGGTCGGTCACGGTGAGTCCGGACACCTCGAGCGCGACCTCTCCCGGCTCGCCGGTGCCGGCGTTGCCGACAGGGCGGACCTCGCGGCCGGTCATCGCCTGCACGAGCGCGTCGCTCGTCGCGTCGGCGGTCGTGAACCGGCCTGTCACGCGCCCGTCCCGCAGCACCGTGACCTCGTCGCTGATCGCGAGGACCTCGTGGATCTTGTGCGTCACGATCACGACGGTGGACCCCTCGCCGGCCGCCCTCCGGAGGACCGCGAACAGCGAGTCGACCTCGTCGGGGGTGAGCACCGCCGTCGGCTCGTCGAGGATGAGGATCTCGGCGTCCCGGTGCAGCGCCTTGAGAATCTCGACCCGCTGCCGGGCGCCGGCGGAGAGCCGACCGACCACCGCATCCGAGTCCGTCTCGAGCCCGTAGCGCTCGCTCAGCTCCCGGACCCGCGCGGCCGCGGCACGCCGATCGAGGACGCCTCGGCGCCGCGGCTCGGCCCCGTACACGACGTTCTCGGCGACGGTCATGCTGTCGAAGAGCCGGAAGTGCTGGTGCACCATCCCGAGGCCCGCGGCGATCGCGTCGAGCGGACCACGGAAGGAGCGCGGCTCGCCCTTCACGACGATCTCCCCCGAGTCCGGCCGGACGAGGCCGAACAGGATCGACATGAGCGTCGACTTGCCCGCGCCGTTCTCGCCCATCACGGCATGGATGGTGCCGCGGTGCAGCACGAGGTCGACGCCGTCGTTCGCGACGACGGCGTCGAACCTCTTGCTGATGCCTCTCAGCTCGACGGCGGCGGACCTCATCCGGCGGTCAGCGGATCCTCGACCTCGAGCTCCCCCGACACGATCTGGTCACGGACCGCGGAGACCTGCTCGATCACCTCGGGGTAGTCGGCGATGAGGCACTGGGAGTCCTCGACGCCCTCCTCGAGTCCGGTGAGGCCGACGCCGCCCTCCTTGAGGCCGTACGCGGTGAGGCCGCCCGTGTTGCCGTCGAGGACCTCTCCGACCCCCTCGAGGAGCGCGACGTCCACGCGCTTGATGGCGTTGTCGACGACGTTCCCGGGCGAGTCGAGGCACTGGTTGGTGTCGACGCCGAACGCCTTGAAGCCCGCCTCGGCGGCCGCCTCGAACACGCCGGTGTTGCCCCCGGACGCCGCCGCCTGGATGTACTGGGCGCCGCCCTCGGCGAGGATCAGGGCCTGCGCCTTGGCGCGGGCCTGGTCGCCGAACGGGTTGTCGCCGCCGACGTACTGGACGGCGGTCGCGACCCCGGGGTTGACGCTCTGGGCGCCGGCGAAGAAGGGGTCGATCCAGCGGTGGATGAAGGGGGTGTCGAGCGCCGCGACGACACCGACGCCTCCCGCCTCGGCCAGGAGGCCCGCCTCGACGCCCGTGAGGTAGGTCGCCTCGTACTCCTTGAACACGGCGGAGGTGACGTTCTCGATCTCCTCCTCGGGCGAGGTGTCGACGAGCAGGAACTGCTGGTCGGGGTTGTCCTGAGCGGCCTGGGTGAACTGGTCGAGCACGCTGAAGCTCACGCCGATGATGATGTCGGGCTGCTCGCGGAGCGCCGCGTCGATGTTCTGCTGGATGCTCGTCGGGTCCTCGCTCTCGTACACGTCGACCGAGGCGCTGTACTCCTCGCCCGCCTGCTCGAGGCCCTCGACGGCGAGCTGGAGGAAGTTGTTCGAGCCGATCGGCGTCGGCGTGATGAGGATGAGCGACGCCTCGTCGCCGCCTCCCGAGCCGGCGCCGCCGCCCTCGTCCGAGCCTCCGGAGCCGGCGCAGCCGGCGACCGTGGCGAGCAGACCGGCGGTCACGGCGGCGATCCCGGCCCTGCGCGCGAGTGAAGTCATGAGTGTTCCCCTTGCGGAAGTTCTGCTGTGGAGTGGCGGGACGCTCTGACAGGCACACGCCGCCGCGGCCAGGTTAACCCGGTGGTCCTGCGGCACACCGACGAGGGTGTCACAATCCGACACGCTGACGCGCGCCGCCGGCGCCCCCGCCCGCGAGGGATGCCCCGGCCGGTGCCCCGCACCTACGGTGGTGGTGTCGGATCCAGCGAGGAGGCATCGGGTGGCGAGCGTCAGCATCATCGGGACGGGGAAGATCGGTTCGGCCCTGGCAGGGGTCGCCCAGCGGGCGGGGGCCGAGGTGCAGCTCATCGCCCACAGCCCGGACCGGAAGGCGAGCGCGCCGGCCGGGATCCCCGTCGGCGTCGTCGGCGACGACCTCACGGGCGACATCGTCATCCTCGCCGTGCCCTATGCCGGCGTCGACAACGTCCTCACCGTGTACTCGACCCGGCTCGTCGGCAAGGTCGTCGTGGATGTCACGAACCCCGTCGACCTCAGCTCGCTGGATCGCCTCGTCGTGCCCCCGGACTCCTCGGCGGCCGCGCAGATCGCGGCGAAGGTGCCCGACGCCAAGGTGGTCAAGGCGTTCAACACGACGTTCGCCGCGACGCTCGAGAGCGGCAGGACGGGCGACGCTCCCACGACCGTCCTCGTGGCGGGCGACGATCCGGACGCGAAGTCGGCGGTGCTGGAGCTCGCCCGGGGCGCCGGCCTTCGCGCCGTCGACGTCGGCTCCCTCAAGCGCGCTCGCGAGCTCGAATCGCTCGGCTTCCTCGAGATCGCGCTCGCGGTCACCGAGAAGACGTCCTGGGCGGGGGGCTTCGCGCTCACGCGCTGAGAGGCGACGGGGCGGTCCCGGAGCACCGTGCGAGTCCTCGGGCAGGGGCGGACGGGTCAGCGGATCGCCTGGGGGTGATGGCGCGCGAGGAGGAACACCCCGACGATCGCCGCCGCCCCGCTCGCCGACTGGACGGCGACCGCCCATCCCGGCGTCGTCGCCGTCTCGCCCAGGACGAGCACGCCGAGACTGACCGCGACGAGGGGGTCGAGGATCGTGAGGCCGGCCACGATGAGGTCGACCGGGCCCGACGTGTAGGCGCTCTGCACGAAGTAGACGCTCGTCGCGGCGACCGCGACCAGGGCGACCGCGCCCGTCACCGTCAGCCATCCCAGCTCCCCCACGGACACGCGCGTGACGACGGTCTTCGCCAGCGTCACGACGAAGCCCGAGAGGATGCCCGCCGCGAGGACGTTGACCGTCGCCGGGAACCGGCGGCGGAGAACCGCCACGGCGAGCGCGACCAGGAGGGCGGCGACCGCGAGCACCGTGAGGATCTGACCCAGATCCGAGTCGGACACGACGCTGTTGCGCGCCGTCAGCGCTCCCACCGCGACGAACGTGCCGATCCCCGCGACGCAGAGTGCGATGGCGCCGAGCGACGCCGTCGTGATCGTGTACGCGTGCGCGGCCGCGTTGAGGAGCGCCGTCGTGACGAGGGCGATGACGCCGAGCGGCTGGACCACGATCAGCGGCGCGAGCCGGAGGCTCAACAGGTTGAGCAGCATCGCGACACCGGTGAGCAGCACTCCCCCCACCCAGCGGCCGCTCTGCGGCAGCCGCACGATGTGACGCAGCGAGAGCGCCCCCCGGCGGGCGTCGCCGTCGTCCGCCCGGACCCCGGCCAAGCCCCGGTGCTGCAGCTGGGCGCCCACGGCGAGCAGCATCGCGCCGATCACCGCGGTGAGGACCCCGAGCGCGGAGGTGCCGAGGTCCATCCGGTTCCCTTCCTCGCTCGCGGTCGCCCCTCCACTATGCCGCGACCGTTACGTCCGCTCGTCCCGCCCGCCGGTCAGGCGCCGAGCATCCCGCGGAGCGTCCACGCGTTCCGGACGGCGTTGCCCCCGCCGTCGTTGTTGAAGTAGACGAACACCTCTTTGCCCGCCCCGTGCCATCCGCGGATCCGGTCGGCCCACCATCCGAGGTCCTCGTCGGAGTAGGACCCGCCGTACAGGTGGTCGTGGTCCGGCCCGTGCAGGCGGACGTAGACGGTCGACGAGGTCGCGCGCATGATGCACGGAAGCCCTGCTCCGCTCATGACGCAGTAGGCCGCCCCGTGGCGCTCGAGCAGGGCGAACACGTCGTCGACGTGCCAGCTCGGGTGACGGAGCTCGACGGCGACGGTCATCCAGCGCGGAAGCTGCCCGAGGAAGTAGTCGAGACGCGCGTCGTCCCGCTCGAAGGAGGGCGGCAGCTGCACCAGGAGCACGGCGCGCTTGTCCCCCAGCTCATGCCAGCACTCGGCGATGCGCCGGACCCACGTCTCCGGTGCGTACAGCCGCTTGGCGTGCGTCAGACCGCGGGGCGCCTTCACCGACAGCAGGAACCCCGGCGGGAGGCGCCGGCGCCAGCTCGCGAAGGACGCGGTGCGGGGCCATCGGTAGTAGCTGGAGTTCAGCTCGACCGTGCGGAAATGCCTCAGGTAGTGGCCGAGGCGGTCCCAGGAGGAGGTTCCGGGCGGGTACAGGACGTCCTCCCAGTGGGCGTAGCTCCAACCCGAGGTGCCGATGTGCACACCCTCCACGAGACTCCTTCCGTCCCCACCGGATCGAGACCGGCGCGCTTCCGTCCCTGCTCAGCGCCGCATTTACGGCGCGATCAGAGTCGGGTCCCCTGTCCCCCGAGAACGCATGACCCACGCGTCCGGGATCGACAGTCGGCCGAAGAGGCGACTTGCCCGTACCCCTATTGCTCATAGTTTGCTGTCCGTTATTGTCGCTTGGCCCCCCTCCGAACCCGGTGCGGGGACGACGCGGTCCGGTTCCGTCCGGCTCACACCTGTCCGGGCGAACCCCTACCTGGAGGTGCACTGTGCAACCAATTCCACGGAGAGCGCTCGGAACGGTGCTCGCGAGCGCCACGGCCCTGGCGCTCACCGTCGTCGCTGCCGCTCCGGCGAGTGCTGACGATCATGAGAACGTTCCCGGAGAGCCGACGCTGACTCTTCCCCTCAACGACAGCGAGGCGGGCGGAACGTACGACCAGGACTTCACGAGGGCCTACGCCGGGGCGACCCCCGACGGCACCCCGGTGTACGTCTACGTCCCGGTCGGCACCCCGCTCGACGGCACCGCGCCGTCCGGTGTGCCGAGTCTGGACCCGGCATTCGACCCGACGCCGGGCGACGAGTTCGTGCCGTGCTCCACGCACCAGGCGGCCGAGTACACCCTGACCCAGGCGCAGATCAACTACCTCGGCGACGAGCTCGCCAGCCAGGTCGTCGCTGTCGACGAAGAGCACTTCGGCCCCATGAATGCGGCCGACCCGGACGAGCCCGCGAGCGACTCGCTCGTGATGGTCGTCTACAACGTGCAGGACACGAACTACTACGACTGCGAGGAGACCACCTACACCGCGGGGTACTTCGCTCCGGAGTTCATCGACTCCTCCGGCATGAACGTGATCGTCATCGACGCGTTCGACTGGGCGAACCGTGTCGGGCCCGCCGACTCCCCGTGGAACGACGGCGACCCGGAGAACGACCAGCCGACCCTCTACGAGGGCGTCGTCGCGCACGAGCTCGAGCACCTGCTGCACAACTACAGCGACCCGGGCGAGCTCTCCTGGGTGGACGAGGGCCTCGCGGACTTCGCGGTCTTCCTCAACGGCTACGACGTCGGCGGCTCGCACCTGACCTACCACCAGGTGTTCTACGCGGAGACGTCCCTCACGAGATGGGGCGGGGGCCTCGAGAACTACGGCGCCTCGTACACCTTCTTCCAGTACCTGTGGGAGCAGGCGGGCGGCAACGGCGACGGCACGTACACGCCCGACCTCCAGTACGACGGCGCGGGTGGCGACCTCCTGATCAAGCTGATCTTCGAGAACCAGGCCGACGGCATGGAGGGCGTCCAGGCGGCGATCGACGAGTTCAACGCCCAGACCGGTGCCGGTCTCCGCAGCGTCGACGTGCTGTTCCAGGACTGGGCCGTCGCGGTCTACCTGGACGACGAGGAGTCGGAGCGCTTCGACATCAAGGCCGTCGACTTCGGCGACCCGGCCTCCACGAGCTGGACGATCGACATCGCGGACGACGAGTTCTGGGACGGCCGCGGCAGCAACCGCGGCGCGCAGCCGGCGTCCAAGTGGGCGAAGCGCGACAACGCGCAGACCCCGGTCGCGCTGCCCTACGGCCTTCAGGTCGAGCGCTTCCGCAACCCCGGCCCGAACGTGACCATCGCGCTCGACGGCGAGGACACCACGAGCGTCGCTCCGCACACCGGCGAGACCCACTGGTACGCGGGCTACGAGAGCCAGGCGGACAACATCCTGGACGTCGACGTGACCGGCGAGGTCACCTCGCTCGACTTCTGGACCTGGCACTTCATCGAGGAGGGCTGGGACTACGGATTCGTGGAGGCGCTCGTCGACGGCGAGTGGGTCACGGTCCCGGTGGTCGACGACTCGGGCGCCGTGGTTACGACGAACGACGACCCGCACGGCAACAACACCGAGGGCAACGGCATCACCGGCACCTCCGGCGGCGAGTACTTCGTCGACGAGCCGGTGTACGTCCACTACACGGCCCAGCTGCCGGAGGGCGCGACCGACGTCCGCTTCCGCTACTCGACCGACGCGGCGTACCTCGACACCGGCTGGTTCGTGGACGACGTCCGGGTCAACGGGGCGGACGCGGTCCTGAGCTCGGCGGACGGCTCGTGGTTCGAGACGACCGGTGCGCAGGACAACAACTGGACGCTGCAGGTGGTCGCCTCGTGCGACCTCACCCCGGGCGTGCAGTCGCCGTTCGAGATCACCGACGAGGCGGGCAACTACGTGTACCGCCTCGAGGGTGACGCCATCTCCCAGAGCGGCTTCAACACGAAGTGCGCGAACGGGCAGAACAGGGACTTCGCGACGCTGGTCTCGAACCTCCCGACCGGTGACCTGACGTTCCTCGACGCGGGCTACAACCTCACCGTGACCAACACGGGCAGCGGCAGGCGGTAGCTCCACACCCAGCGACGGCGGCGGCGGGCCTCCCGGTCCCCGCCGCCGTTGCCGTTCCCGGATCCCCTCGAAGTGCCACTCGGTGCGGTCAAACCCGCGGAATGGGCGCACCACGTGGCACTTCGACCGGGATGGGAAGCCCGAACCCCCAGCAAGGGATGCGATGGTGAGCAGCGCTATGGAACTCCACGACATCCCTGTCCTCACGATCGACGGCGAGGAGACCACGCTCGCCCCCTACGCCGGCAAGGTGAAGCTCATCGTCAACGTCGCGTCCCGGTGCGGACTCACGCCGCAGTACGAGAAGCTCGAGGAGCTCCAGCGGACCTACGGGGACCGCGGGTTCACGGTGCTGGGCTTCCCCAGCAACCAGTTCCTGCAGGAGCTCGGCTCCGAGGACGCGATCAAGGAGTACTGCTCGACCACCTGGGGCGTGACGTTCCCGATGTTCGGGAAGGTGAAGGTCAACGGCCGGAGCAGGCACCCGCTCTACGCCCTCCTCACGCAGACGCCGGACCCGGACGGCAAGGCGGGCAACGTGAGCTGGAACTTCGAGAAGTTCCTCGTCACGCCTGACGGCCGGATCTTCCGCTTCCGGCCGACGACGCAGCCGGACGCTCCCGAGGTCGTGTCGCTGATCGAGGAGCACCTGCCCGCGGCGTCCTGACCTCCCGCCGAGATGCCACCTGGTGCGCGCATTCCGGCCGTTTGACCGCACCAAGTGGCACATCGACGGATCACACGGACGACGAGGCGGACGACGACGAAGGCCCCGGCCGGGACGCGATCCCGGCCGGGGCCTTCCGTTGCTGCAGTCGCTACTGGCTGGTCCAGATGGCCTCGTCGTAGAGGAGGCCTGGCGAGCTCTGGAAGGCGATGTCGGCCGGGTCGAGGACGGCGTACGCCTCCTGCCAGGTGATCGACTCGCCCGGCAGGATCGTGTTCGCGGGAGCGCCCTCGATGCCCTGAGCGGTGTCGATGATGTACGCGGCGTCCGCTCCGCCCGAGGAGACGAGGGAGAACGAGAGCGGCTCGAGCTGCTCGGCGCTGTTGTTCGTGATGGTCACCTGGAACAGGACCGCGATCTGGCCCGGCTCGTAGCCGTACGAGGTCTCGCTCGGCGTGAACTCCACCGGAGCGCTGACGGTCATCTCGATGCCGTCGTTCCAGACCATGGTCTGACCGAGCACGAGGACGTTCTCGGAGGTCTGCTCGCCGGCGGCCCCGTCCGTCGCGGGCTCCTCGTCGGCCGGCACGTCGACCGCGGGCCCCTGGACACCGGGGGCGCCCTCCTCGATCGCCTTGTTGACCGAGGACACGATCGCCGTCGTGTAGACCACCGAGAGCACGATCGCGAGGATCAGGGCGATGCCGGACACGATCGTCCCGGCGATCGCGATGCCCTTCTTCCGGCCCTTGAGGACGAGGCCGATGACGCCGAGGACGAGGCCGACGAAGGCGAGGAACGCGCCGAAGTAGCTGACGAACGGGATGAGGCCGAGGACGAGGGCGACGATGCCCACGACGAGGGCGGCGATGCCGAGGCCGTTGGTGCGCCCGACGGGTGCCGGAGCGGCCGGAGCAGGCGCGGCGTACGCGGGCTCGGTGGGGGCGGGGTGCTGTGTATCCGTCATGGCGAGCGAGTCTGGCAGAGGCGGAGCGCACTCCACGGCCGAACCGAACCCCCAGACAGAGGGACAGGCGCTTCTGCTAGGGCGACCCTCACGCCCCGGCGGCTGCGCCGGTGCGCTCAGTCGCGGTACACGAGGGCGCTCCGATGCACCGACACCGTGACGTCGTCGCCCGGCGCCGGGAAGAACGGCGCCGCGGTTCGAGCTGTCACCTGCAGCCCGTTCTCGGTGCTCACCTCGACCAGCGCATCGTGTCCGGCGTACTGGATCGAGCGCACCCGACCCGGGATGCCGGACCCGCCGGACAGGCGGATCCACTCCGGCCGGAGCACGACGCGGACCTGCCCGTCGCCGATGCGGTGCGCCGCCCGCAGCACCCCGAGCGGCGTCTCGAGCCGGCCCCCGGACAGGGTCCCGGGCACCTCGATCGTCTCCCCGATGAAGTCCGCGGTCCACCTGTCGACCGGGTTCTCGTAGACCTCACGGGGCGTGCCGACCTGCAGCACGCGTCCCTCGCGGACGACCGCGACGCGATCCGCGAGGCTCAGCGCCTCCTCCTGGTCGTGGGTGACGAGGAGCGCTGTGGTCCGCTGGGTGCGGAGCAGCTCCGCGACGTCGACGCGCAGCGCCGCCCGCAGCTTGCGGTCGAGGGCCGCGAACGGCTCGTCGAGCAGCAGGAGGTCCGGCCGCGGGGCGAGGGCGCGGGCGAGCGCGACCCGCTGCCCCTGGCCGCCCGAGAGCTGATGCGGTGCGCGGTCGAGGAGCTCGCCCAGTCCGACGAGCTCGGCGAGCTCCTCGACACGCTCCTTCCGCCCCTGCCCCGAGCGGAGGCCGTACGCGATGTTGTCGCGGACGCTGAGATGCGGGAAGAGGGACCCCTCCTGCGGCACCCACCCGACGCCCCGCTTCTCCGGCCGCACGGTGTGCCCGGGAGCGGAGAGGATGCGGTCCCCCACGGCGATCCGCCCGGCGCGGAGCGGGAGGTGACCGGCGATGGCGCGCAGCATCGTCGTCTTGCCGCAGCCGCTCGGCCCCAGGACCGCGACCAGGTCCCCGCGCGCGACCTGCAGGTCCACGGCATCGAGGACCGGCGTGCGGGAGTACGAGACGGTGGCTCCGTCGATGTCGACCCAGGTCATGATTCCTCCCTCGGAGTCGAGGCGACTCCCGACAGCAGCACGGCGGGCACCGCCGCGACGAGGACGAGCATGGCGGCGTAGGGCGCCGCTGCCCCGTACTCGGCGACCTCGGTCCTCCCCCACAGCTCGGTGGCGAGCGTGGACACGCCCGTCGGACGGAGCAGGAGCGTCGCGGGCAGCTCCTTCGCGACCGAGATCGCCACGAGACAGGCCGCGACGCCGACGCTCGGCAGTGCGAGCGGGACCGTGACACGCGCCCAGCTCGCGATCCGTCCCGCTCCCAGCGAGCGCGACACGTCGAGCAGGTGCGGCGGGACGAGCGCGAGCCCGGAGCGGACGGACCCGACCGCGCGCGGCAGGAACAGCACCGCGTACGCGAAGACGAGGGCCGCGACGCCCTGGTACAGCGCCGGGACGACCGCGAGCGTGAAGAAGACGAGCGAGAGCCCGACCACGATCCCGGGCAGCGCCTGCCCGACGAACGAGAGCGACTCGACCACGGACACGAGCGCTCCGCGGTAGCGGGCGGCGAGCGCGGCGACGGGCAGGGCGAGCAGCACGGTGAGCGCCGCGGCGGCGGCCCCGAGGGCCAGGGTCGAGGCGGTCGCTGCCGCGAACCGCCCGAGGTCGATCTCGCGCAGGGTCTCGGCCTGCAGGAGCCGGGCGAGGAGTCCCGCCATCGGCACCACGACGCCGAGCAGCGGGACGATCGCGAGGGCGGACAGCAGGGGCGCGAGGGAGGGACGGACCGGGAAGGACGCCGGGACCGACCGCGAGGGCGTCGCCGGGACGCGGCGTCGCAGGCGGCGCTCGGAGACCACCACGGCGAACGCCAGCAGGACGAGCACGACCGACAGCAGCGCGGCCTGGCTCCGGTCGAACGCGGACGAGTACGCCGAGTGGATCCCCCACGTGAGCGTCTCGAAGCGGAGCATCGACACCGCCCCGAAGTCGGAGAGCGTGTAGAGGAGGGCGATGAGCACCCCGGCGAGCGCGCTCGGCGCGATGCGCGGCCACGTCACCGTCAGGAACGCCTGCAGCGGATGCCGTCCGAGGCTGCGCGCAACCGACTCGAGCTCCCCGGACGACGAGCGCAGGGCCGCCGCGACCGGCAGGGTCACGTACGGCGTGCACGCCATCGTCAGCACCATCCAGCTCGGCCAGAAGCCGGACAGGCGGGGCACGGCCACGAGCCAGCCGTACGCGGCGAGGTACGAGGGGACGGCGAGCGGCAGCGCCGCGAGCACGAGCCACGCGGCGCGCACGGGCAGGCGCACGCGGGCCAGCACCCAGCCCGACGCGGTTCCGAGCACGAGGCACGCCGCCCCGACGGCCAGGGCCAGGACGACCGAGTTGGCCAGGAGCTCGCCGACCCGGGGCCGCAGCAGGGTCTCCGGGATCGCGGCGAACGCCTCGAGGGAGCGGACGACCAGGTAGACGAGCGGGATGACGGCGAGCACAGCGACGCCTGCGCCCGCGGCGGCGAGCGCGAGCGGAGGCCGCCGGGTCCGCCCGGCGGCCTCCGTCCGCTGCGCCTCGACCGTCACGGGCTACAGGAGCCCGTGCTTCGCGAGCAGCTCCTGCGTCTCCGACAGGGTGGCGAGGTCGGCGAGGTCCAGGTCGGGGTTCACGAGGGACTGGAGCTCGGGAAGCCCCTCGGGTGCGGCCACACCCTCCACGAGCGGGTACTCGTGCACCTCGTCCACGAAGTACTCCTGGGCCTCCTCCGAGACGAGGAACTCGAGCAGGGTGAGGGCATCGTCGTCACCGCTGCCGCCCGCGAGCATCCCGGCGCCGGTGACGTTCACGATCGATCCCGGATCGCCGACGGCGGGGAACTTGAGCTGCGCGCGCATGCCGTCCGCTCCGACCTCCTCGGCCATGCCGAACCAGTAGTAGTGATTGAGCAGGCCCGCGTCCAGGGCGCCGTCGTTGACGGCGGAGAGGATCGCGCGGTTGTTGTCGAAGATCTGCGGCTCGTTGGCGGCGATCCCCGCGACCCAGGCGTCGGCGGCCTCCTCGCCGCGGAGCACGCGGTAGGCCGTCACGAAAGCCTGGAAGCTCGCGTTCCCCGGCGCGATGCCGAAGCGTCCGGCCCAGTCGGGGCTCGTGAATGCGTCGACGCTGTCGGGGACCTGGTCCTCGGCGAGAGTCTGGGCGTCGTAGGCGATGACGCGCGCCCGGCCGGTGATGCCGATCCAGGTGCCGTCGGTGGAGGTGAAGCCGGCGGGCACGGTGCCGCTGAGCTCCGAGGGCAGGACCTCGAACAGGCCCGCGTCGCTCAGGGCTCCGAGGGCTCCGGCGTCCTGCGACAGGAACACGTCGGCGGGGGTGTTCTCCCCCTCCTCGAGCAGGAGCGCGGCCATCTCGGCCGTGTTGCCGTACCGGACCTCGACCTGGATCCCGCTCTCCTCCTCGAAGCGGTCGATGAGGGGCTGCACGAGCTCCTCGTCGCGTCCCGAGTAGAGCGAGAGGGTGTCGTCGTCCCCGCCGCCCGACGCGGGCGCGCAGGCGGAGACGAGCAGGACGGTGGCCAGCGCGGCAGCGCCGGCGGGAAGCCGGAGAGAGGGCATGAGGGACTTTCGGAAGGTGCGACGCCGGACGACAGCCCGACAGGGAAGGTAAGGCTCACCTTACTTGGGCTAGGCTCATGCGCCGAATCCCGAAGTGCGGAGGCCGGCGTGACGATGACCACGGGCGCGAGCCTGCCCGCCACCACCGTGCACCTCGAGCACGGCCTCGATCTGCTGGGCGGAGCGCCCGACGCCGTCGCCGTCGTGACCGACGACGAGGCCCTCACCTACGCGGAGCTGCGACGCCGGCTCGAGGACCGGGCGCGCGAGCTGGGCGAGGGGCGCCGGCTCGTGCTGATCGAGGCGGAGAACGCGCTCGAGCCTCTCGTCACCTACCTGGCGGCCCTGTCGGCGGGGCACGTCGTCCTCCTCGTGCCGGCGGGCGGCTCGAAGGAGGTGCTCGACCGCTACGACCCGGACGTCGTGGAGGTTGCGGGCGTGCCGGCACCGAAGCACCGCCGGGACGGCAGCGCGCACGAGCTGCACCCCGACCTCGCCCTCCTGCTCAGCACCTCGGGCTCCACCGGCTCGCCCAAGCTCGTGCGCCTCTCGAGGGGGAACGTGGCGAGCAACGCCGCGAGCATCGCCGAGTACCTCGGCATCACCCCCGCCGACCGCGCAATCACGACCCTCCCGTTCTCCTACTGCTACGGCCTGTCCGTGATCCACAGCCACCTCCTCGCGGGGGCAGGGCTCCGCCTCACGACCCGCTCGGTCATCGAGCCCGAGTTCTGGCACGACTTCGAGGCGGCCGGCTGCACCTCCTTCGCGGGCGTCCCCTACACGTTCGAGCTGCTGGACGCCGCCGCATTCGCGGAGCGCAGCCTCCCGACCCTGCGGTACATCACCCAGGCGGGCGGCCGCATGGAGCCCGAGCAGGTGCGCGAGTACGCGCGGCTCGGGCGGCGGCGCGGCTTCGAGCTCGTGGTGATGTACGGGCAGACCGAGGCCACCGCGCGCATGGCGTACCTCCCCCCGTCCCTCGTCGAGGCTCGGGCGGGGACGATCGGAGTTCCCGTCCCCGGCGGCGACCTGCGAGTCGAGGACCCGGGCGAGGACGGCGTCGGCCAGCTCGTCTACCGGGGGCCGAACGTCATGATGGGGTACGCCGAGGGCCCCGCGGACCTCGCGGCGGAAGCCGGACCCGCGGTCCTCCGCACGGGCGACCTCGCGCGCCGCCACGACGACGGCCTCTTCGAGGTCGTCGGACGCGTCAGCCGCTTCGTCAAGGTGTTCGGTCTGCGGGTCGACCTCGACCGGGTGCAGCGCCTCCTCGCCGAGGAGGACATCGACGCACTGGCGCTCGGGATCGACGAGCGGCTCGTGCTCGCCGTGCGGAGCGCCGAGCTCGTGCAGCCGGCCGAGGCGGCCGCGGCTCGCCGGCTGGGGCTGCCGCCCCACGCCGTCGAGGCACGCCTCGTCCCGGAGTTCCCCCGCACGGCGAGCGGCAAGCACGACTGGGCCGCCTTGGCCGAGCTGGTGCTCGCGGCCGCCCCCGCGCATCCGCAGGCGAGCGGCGGCGAGGTGACGGCGGAGACGCTGCGCCGGCTGTACGCGGAGCTGCTCGAGCTGCCGTCGGCGACCCTCGACGACAGCTTCACGAGTCTCGGTGGAGACTCGCTGAGCTACGTCGAGGTGTCGGTCCGGCTCGAGGAGCTGCTGGGCGAGCTGCCGCAGGGCTGGCCTGCCATGTCCGTCCGCGAGCTCGCCGCACGGACCCGGCCCTCCCCCGCTCCGGAGCGACGCCGGCGCCGGTGGACAGCCCGGCTGGAGACGTCGCTCGTGCTCCGAGCGGCCGCGATCGTGCTCGTCACCGCCACCCACGCGAACCTCCTGGGCGTCCAGGGCGGCGCGCACCTCCTCCTCGCCCTGCTGGGGCTCAACCTGGGCCGGTTCCAGCTCACCGATGCGCCCCGCTCCGCCCGGGTGCGGGCGCTCCTGCGGACCGGCGCGAACATCGCCGTCCCCGCGGTCCTCTGGATCGGCGGCGTCGCCCTGGTCACCGGCATGTACGGCCCGAGCACGGTCTTCCTCGTGAACGACCTGCTGGGCGGCGGCGACCGGTGGAGCGTGCAGTGGCAGTACTGGTTCCTGGAGGTCGCGGTCTGGTCCATCGCGGGACTCGCCCTGGCGGCGGCCGTGCCGGCCCTGCATCGCCTCGAGCGCCGCAGGCCGTTCGCGGTGGCGGTGACCGCGTTCGGCGCGACGCTCGCGCTGCGCATCGCCACGACGGGTGTCGAGGCGGGAGCGGTGGAGCGGTACTCGCTGCCCGCGGTCGCGTGGCTCCTCGCGCTCGGCTGGGTGATCGCCCGGTCGGCGACCTGGCGCACGCGCCTCGCCGCGTCCGCCCTCGCCGGCGTCTCGGTGCCGGGCTTCTTCGGAGATCCCGGGCGGGAGGCCGTGGTCCTCACGGGCCTGCTCCTCGTCGTCTGGGTCCCCACCGTGCCGCTTCCGCGGCTGCTGGTCCCCGCTGTGCGGGTCGTCGCGGCCGCGTCCCTGTTCGTCTACCTGGTGCACTGGCAGGTCTACCCGTGGCTCGAGGACGACCTGCCGCTCCTCGCGACGCTCGCGTCGTTCGCCGCGGGCATCGCCGCCTGGCGCATCCACCGCCTCGCGAGGTCCGCGCTCGCCCGGGTGATCCCGACCCGAAATCGATCCGGACCTGCGGCCCTGGCCTCGCCGCCGAAGGTTCTCTAACCTCCCCTGCGTGGGCCCGTCGTCGCGACCATCCGGGAAGGGGGTCCGCGCGCGCCCCGTCGGCGGCCCGGCGCGGCGCCGGCGCAGCGGATGAGCGCGCCCGAGACGACGGCGAGACCGCGCATCCGGACGCCGGATCAGCGCCTCCGCGTGTTCGTGAGCTCGACGCTGCAGGAGCTCGCGTCCGAGCGGAAGGCCGCCCGCAAGGCGGTCGAGCGCCTGTCCGCCGCACCCGTCATGTTCGAGCTCGGAGCGCGGCCTCACCCCCCACGCTCGCTCTACCGGGCCTACCTCGAGCAGAGCGACGTCTTCGTCGGCATCTACTGGCAGAAGTACGGCTGGGTCGCGCCGGGCGAGAGCGTGTCCGGACTCGAGGACGAGTACGACCTCGCGCCGGCCGCCATGCCGAAGCTCATCTACGTCAAGGAGACCGAGGGCGGCCGGGACCCGGCCCTGGCCGCGCTGCTGGACCGGATCCGGGATGACGGCACCGCCTCCTACAAGCACTTCCGCGACGCGCGTGAGCTCGCCCGCCTCCTCGTGGCCGACCTGGCGGTGCTGCTCGCGGAGCGCTTCGACGACAGCCGGAGCTCCACCGCCCACCATGCTCCGGACCTCGTGGAGCGCGAGGAGCCGCCGGCGGGGATCCGGTCGTCCCTGCCCGAGCCGCTCACCCGGCTGGTCGGCAGGGACCGCGACGTGGAGGCGCTTGCGGCTCTGATCCGCTCCCCCGACGCCCGGCTTGTCACCCTTCGGGGCCCGGGCGGGATCGGGAAGACCCGGCTCGCGATCGAGACGGCCCGGCGGGTCGCGCCGGAGTTCCCGGACGGCGCGGTGTTCGTCCCGCTCGCCCCCGTCGCCGACTCGGGTCAGGTGGCGAGCGCCATCGCGCAGGCGCTCGGGATCCTCGCCGGGAGCGACGCACCGCTCGAGGAGAGGATGACCACCGCCCTGCGGAACCGGCGGATGCTCCTCGTCCTCGACAACTTCGAGCAGATCCTCCCCGCCGCACCGCTGCTGCCCGAGCTGCTCGAAGGGGCGCCGGGCGTGAAGATGCTGGTGACCAGTCGTGCGCTCCTGCGGGTCTCCGGCGAGCGCAGCTACGAGGTGGCCCCGCTCATGCTGCCGGCCGCCTCGGATCAGGACGGGAGCGAGCCGGACGAGCTTCCGTCGTCGGTCGAGCTCTTCCTCGAGCGCGCCCGATCGGTGAAGCCGGACTTCGAGCTCAGCGCGGCGACGCGAGGCGCCGTCGAGGGCATCGTCACCCGGACGGACGGCCTCCCTCTCGCGATCGAGCTGGCGGCGGCACGGATGCGGCTGCTCTCCCCCGCCGAGCTGCTCGCCCGGATGGACCATCAGCTGAGCGTCCTCGTCGGAGGACAGCGGGATGCCCCGCCGCGGCAGCAGGCGGTCCGCAGCACGATCGAGTGGAGCACGCGTCTGCTGGAGGAGGACGCACGGGACCTCCTCGCGCGCCTCGGCGTCTTCGCGGGCCGCTTCTCCCTCGAGGCCGCCGAGGCCGTCGCCGACGCGGGGGCGGACCCACTCGCCCCGCTGGAGGCGCTCGTCGACGCGAGCCTCGTGCGGCAGCTCGACCGGGATGGTCGCACCTACTTCCAGCTGCTCGTTCCCATCCGTGAGTACGCGGTCGAGCAGCTGGAGCGTCACGGGCTGCTCGACGAGGTCCGGCGGCGTCATGCCGACCACTACCTCCGCTGGACCGGGACCGTGGGGCCCCGCCTCTTCGGACCAAGTCAGCGCGACACAGCGACGGTCCTCGCGAACGAGCGGGACAACCTGCGGGTCGCCGAGCGCCACCTGCTCGACAGCGGCCGCTGGGACGACGCCGCCGCCGTCCTCCAGTCCGTGTGGCCGTTCTGGATCATCGACGGCATGCTGGGCGAGGCACGGAGCTGGGCGCTCGAGGTGCGCGAAGCCGGCACCGCCGTGCCGGATCGCGCACGCGCGGTCGCCCTCTCGTTCCCGAACACCCGCTACTTCTGGGAGGAGCCGACGGCCGCGATCATCGCCGACCTCGAGGAGAGCGCGGACCTCTTCGAGAGGGCCGGACAGCCCTTCGACGCCGCGCTGAGCCTGAGCTTCGTCGGCCTCGCATACTGCATGCTCCCCACGCCGGACCTCGCGCGCGCATCCGCGGCCGTCGAGCGAGGGCTCGCACTGACACGGGCGGCGGGGAATCCATGGGGCGAGATCTTCCTGATGGTCGCGGCGGGCGAGGTGTTTCTGGAGCGCGGCGACATCCCGGGCGGGATCGAGCGCTTCGAGGAGGCGCTCCGCCTGTCGGTGGCGGTCGAGGACGACCTCGTGCTGTCGGTGTCCCTGGTGTTCCTCGGCTGGTCCAACCTGCTGAACGGCTCGGTCGAGGTCGGCGCCCGGCACTTCCGGCGGCTCATCGAGGTCGCCGCGCGAGCCGAGCACCAGCAGGGCATCGCCTGGGCTCTGGCCGGCGGGCTGGGCGTCGCCGGATCGGTGCACGACGTGGAGCGTGCGGGCCTCCTGATGGGCGCGGCCGGGGCCCTCCGCGAGCGGATCGGCATGCGGAGCATCCAGGAGGACGGCAGCGCGATGCTGCTCAGCCGCGACGTCCGGACGGGAGAGCAGGCGGAGCGGTTCGAGGAGTACCGGGATCGGGGGTGCCGGCTGTCGACCGAGGCGGCCGTCGCCCTCGCCCTCGAGGTCCTGAGCGAGCAGGCACACCAGCCCGCGGCGTGAGGACGGGCCGCCGCTCCTACACCGCCTCGCGGGCCGCCCGTGGGGCGAGGCGCCGCCTCAAGCGCCCGAGCTGGTCGAACAGGAGGGCCGCCGCCAGGGACCCGACGAAGACCGCGCCGGCGCTCGCGATGAGGCTCGCGTAGCCCTCCGGACCCCGAGGGTCCAGGAACGGGTACGGGTACCAGTCGACCACCGAGCCGCGCAGGAGCGAGTACACGACGAACAGCACCGGGTACGCGATCCAGGCCAGCGGCCGCCACCACCGCGCCGGGGAGGACGCCGGGATCAGCAGCCAGTCGAGCACGAGGACGACCGGCATCAGCCGGTGCACGACGAAGTTCACCCAGGGCGTGATGGTGCCCGCCGCCGGCGAGTTCTCGAGGAGCAGCGCGAACACGACGAACGTCACCGAGAGGTAGACCGCCGCGGCGCCCCGCAGCCCGTCCCACCAGCGCGGGAGGCGGTCCCGCGGCAGCGCACCCGAGAGGACGAGGACGGCGCCCGCGAACAGGTTGACCTCGTTGGTGAAGAAGCTGAGGTAGTTCGGCAGGTGCAGCCCTTCGGGCAGGTTCGCGACGATGAAGATGTTGATGATCACCGTCGAGAACCCGATCATCCCGAACAGCACGCGGAGGATGCGGACGACCGGGGAGTCGTGCGAGAGGACCGTCGCCACGCGCGGCGGATCGCGGTGCAGAACCGCATCGGCTCGGCCCGACGTGCTCATCCCGTCATCCTCCCGGCTGCGCACCCGGACTGATCACGCCAGCGAGAGCACGAACGACAGCACGAAGCCCGCGGCGGTGCTCAGCGCGACCGCCGGTCCTCCGTGCTCGTACGCCTCCGGCATCAGGGTGTCCGCGAGGGAGGCGATCACCGCACCCGCCGCGAAGGCCAGCGGCAGGGAGATCGCCTCCGGGTCGGTGTCGGACAGCGGCCCGGCTCCGATCACCACGGCGACCGCGAGCAGCACCCCGCACGCCACCCAGAGCCCGATGATGCCGAGGGCCGACCTCCCCTGACTGCGCATCGACGCCGCACCCACCAGGGACTCGGGCAGGTTCGAGACGAAGATCGCGGCGAGCAGCGCGAGTCCTCCGGTTCCCTCCCCGAGCGCGACTCCGAGCGCCACGTTCTCGGGGACGCCGTCGAGGGTGACGGCGGCGAGCAGCGCCATGCCGGCAGCGCCGCGCTTCGACGCCGCGGAGGGCGACCGCTCGGCGGCAGCGGCGTCCGTGTCGAGCTTCGCGCTCCCCTCGTACTCGTCGGCGGGGGCGGTACGGGAGCCGGCCTGGGCCCACCGGTCCAGGAGTGCGCTGAGCACGGTGAACACGACCGCCCCGGCGAAGAGGCCGATGGCCGCGCGCCAGATCCCGCCGTGCTCGTAGGCGTCCTCGAACAGCTCGAAGGTCAGCGCCGTGATCAGCGCGCCCGCCGCGAAGGAGAGCAGGATCGCGAGAAGGCGCTTGGGCAGCTCGAATCGCACGCCGATGAGCGCTCCGATGACGAGCGCACTGGACGCGACCACACCGAACAGCAGCGACGCCGCCATCCGGTCAGTATGGAGCCGCGCCGGGCGGGAGCGGGAGGGGGTGGGGCGGGCCGCGTGTGCACCTCGAGCGCAGAAGGCGGCAGCGGTGACGCCGTCGTGACGCCGCGGTGACGGCGTCGTGACGTCGCGGTGACGTTGCGCTGGGAGACTCCTCGGCCAGTGCGGCGGCACGGGGAAGGGGCGTCATGGCTGAGCGACTGTTCCGGTTGAGCCAGTGGGACGAGTCCGTGTCCCCGGCGGCGGGGTGGGTGATCGGCTGCGGGCGCTTCCTCGGCGGGACTGTCGACGACGTGCTCGGGTACTTCCCCGGCAACGGCACCCTGTGGGTGGGAGCCAACCAGGGCGGCCGCTTCGCCTTCACCCGGAGCTGGGCGACGGTCAGCCCCGCGGGCGGCTGGCAGTTCGCGATCGGCGACTTCACGGGCGACGGACTCGAGGGGGTGGCCGGGTACAACCCGGCGAACGGCACCGTCTGGGTCGGTCACAACACCGGCTCCCGGTTCTCCTTCGAGAGGTGGGCCACGCTGGATCCCGCAGCCGGCTGGCGCATCAGCACCGGGTTCTTCAAGGCGGGCGCGAAGGCCGACCTCCTCGCCCACCACGCCGACACCGGCACCCTGTGGGTCGGCAGGAACACGGGATCCGGGTTCGACTTCTCCGCCGGCGCCTGGGCGACGCTTCCTCCCGGCAGCTGGGAGGTCACCGCCGGCGACTTCATCGGCAACGGCCGCGCCGACGCGGTCGCCTACAACTTGGACGACGGGTCGATCTGGGTCGGCGAGAACCACGGCTCCTCCTTCGAGCTCTCCCAGTGGGGGTCGGTGAGCCCCGCGGGCGGCTGGCACATCGACTCCGGCTACTTCACCGGCCGGGACAAGGCCGATCTCCTGGCCTTCCACGCTCCCACCGGCGGCATCTGGGTCGGCGAGAACCAGGTCAACCACCTGGCCTTCACGGAGGCCTGGGCGACCGTCAACTCGAGCGACGCATGGCAGTTCGCGACCGGCAGCGTCACCGGCGACCGATGGGACGACGTCGTCGGGTACTCCCCCGGGAACGGCAGCCTCTGGGTCGGCGAGTCCTCCCTCCGCCCGATCGAGGGCTACTGCTGGCCGCTCTCGGCGGCGCCGGGCGAGGTCATCTCCTTCCACATGTCCGGCGAGGGCGCCTCGGTCGCCGAGTTCCAGCGCCACGTCTCGATCTCGGCCGCGGTCGACGGGTTCCCCGCGGGCTCCCAGTCCTTCACCGCGACTCGGCAACCCGTTCCTCCGGACCCCGGCCGCACGGGGTGCGCCTGGACCCAGACCTTCGCCCTCACGGTCCCGGACGACTGGACGCCGGGAATCTACTCGGCCACATGCACCGACTCCGCCGGAAGCAGCTGCCAGATCACGTTCGTCGTGAAGCCGGCGCCCGGCGACCGGTCCCGGATCGCCGTGCTGGCCAACGCCAACACCTGGCTCGCCTACAACGGCTGGGGCGGGCAGTCGAAGTACAGCGGGCTCGCCCGCACGAGCTTCCTGCGCCCCATGCCGGCGGCGGGACCGAACGGCGACGCGCACCTCACGCGGGGAGAGCTGTGGATCCTCGGCTGGCTCGAGAGCGAGGGGTTCCGGCCCGACGTCTACACGGACATCGACTTCCACAACGACGGCTGCGACCCGGCCCAGTACCCGTGCCTGATCTTCGGGACGCATCCGGAGTACTGGACCGAGCAGATGTACGACAACCTGGCGGCCTACCTGGACGCGGGCGGAAGCGCCGTCTACCTGGGCGGCAACGGCGTGTTCGAGATCGGCGAGTACGACGCCACTCGGACCCACATGATCTTCCGCAACGGCATCGAGGGCGGTCCCCGCGAGGACGCGCTGTTCCGGACACGGGGACGGCCGGAGCGCTCGCTCCTCGGCGTCGCCACCGAGCGGTGCAGCGTGCCCGGGTCGCCGCTGGAGGTGCTCGACGCGGATCATCCCCTGTTCGCGGGAACGGGCGCCGTCAACGGCCTGGTCTTCGGCGACTCCGGGTTCAACACCGGGTGGGGCAACGGCAAGGCCAGCGCGTGGGAGGTCGACACGGCTTCCGGGCCGGGCAGCATCGGCATCTCGACGGACTGCCTCCTCGACGACAGGGCGGTGCCCATGTCGGCCCTCCCGGACGGCCTCGTGATCATCGCGACCGGCCAATCCGACGGCATCGGGCCGGGAGCGGACGTGACCTACTACGACCACCCCGGCGGCGGGTTCATGTTCACGATCGGGTCGATCACGGTGGGCGGGAGCCTCGTCATCGATCCCGTGCTGAGCGGCCTGATGACCAACGTGCTCGTGAGAGCCGGCGTCTGACGGAGACCCCTGCCCCTGCGACGGACTTCCGCCTCTTGGCAGCCGTTCCGCGCGCGTCATAGCGTCCGGGGATGGCCCGACCGTCCCTGCCGCCGCTCGGCGGAGCCGTGCTGGTGCACGGCACCTGGTCCAACCCCGGCGACTGGCAGTGGACGCGCCGCCGATTGGAGGACGAGGGGGTCGTCGTCCAGGTCCCCGACCTGCCCTCCCATCGGTCCGCCCGCGCCGGCCTGCTCGAGGACGTCGACGAGGTCCGGTCCGTGATCGCGGCGCTCCCGGCCCCGGTCGTCGTGGCCGGTTGGTCGTACGGGTGCGAGGTCATCGGGGTGGCCGCGGACGGCCAGGACAGCGTCGTACGCCTGGTGTTCGTGAGCGGTGCGCCGAGCCCGGTGCGGTTCGAGACGAGGGGCGTGGAGGTGTTCGACGCCGAGCCTGTCATCACGGTCGATCGGGTCGCCGGGACGTTCGTCCTCGACGACCGGTGGTGGGTGCACGAGGAGAAGGGGCTGACCCTCCCGCCCGAGGCGCAGGCGCACATCCGGACCCATCCTCGGCGGCCCGCGTCCATCCGCTCCTACACCGATCCGGTGCTCGCGACGGCGTGGACCCGCATCCCGTCCACCGTGCTGCTCGGCCGCGACGACGAGCTCGTCGGCGAGCAGGAGCGGCGGTGGATCGCCGACCACTTCGACGACGTCCGGGAACTCGACACCGACCACTTCGTGCCGTTCAACCGGCCGGGAGCCGTCGCGGACGTGGTGCTGGAGGCGCTCCGCGGGGCGGACCGGCCCGCCTGACGCCCGGGGTGCCGATCAGCGGCGCAGGTTCCTCACGCGATCTCGCCCGGCTGAGCGGACGTCTCGACGGGCTCGAGCACGATCGGTCCGCGCCGCCGCAGTCGTGTACGGAAGTGGATGCCGCTCCCGACCAGGAGGATCAGGCCGAGGAAGAGCAGCGCGCTCCACTGCAGCCACCACGTGCCCCCGGTGAGGTCGTAGATCTCGGCCCGTGGCCAGAGCAGGTTCACCACCATGCCGATCTGGTACAGCACCGCGGTGAGCGTGAGCGGGACCCCGAGACGGCCCAGCGAGAAGAGGGGGCGGCCGTCCTCCGCCACGCCCCGCTCGAGACCGCCCCGCCGCATCCGCTTCAGCAGCAGCGGCAGCGTCACACCGAGGTAGGCCAGGTACAGCATCGCGACGGCCGTCGAGGCGAGGGCGGTGAAGACGGCCTGCTGGTTCCAGTTCACCGCGAGCGTGATGGCGGCGCCCGCCCCGACGACGACGACCGACCACACGGGGGTTCCGGTGCGCGGAGAGACGCTGCTGAGCGCGGACGAGAACGGCAGGGTGCCTTCACGGGCCATGGAGAAGAGCATGCGGGTGCCGGAGGCCTGCACTGCGAGCGTGCAGGCGAAGATCGCCATCGCCACGGTCAGCAGCAGGACCTGGGCTCCGAGGCCGCCGACGCCGTTGAGGAGCACCCAGGCGAGACCTCCATGCGCGAGGGACCCGTTCGTGAGGCTCGGTGCCGCCAGGATCCCGGCGAGCATGAGCAGGAGACCGCCGAGTCCGGACGCGATCAGCGCCCGGATGATCGTCCGCGGCGTCGTCCGCCGCGGATTGCGGGTCTCCTCGGACAGCTCCCCGGCGGAGTCGAGTCCCACGAGCACGTATGCCGCCACGAGCGAGGAGGCGAGCCAGAGCGGCAGGTAGGGCCCCTCCGCCGCGCCGGTGTTCGTGAGCACGATCTCCGGGCCACGCTGTGCGTTGAGCAGCAGCACGACGATCAGGGCCATCACGCCGAGGATCTCGACGGTCACGCCGACCGAGTTGAAGATCGCCATCAGGCGGACGCCGACGGCGTTGATCACCGTCGTGATCACGAGGACGCCGAGGCCGAGCAGCACCGCGTTCTGGGCACCTGTGGCGCTCGTGGGATCGGAGGAGGCGCCGGGGCCGCCCACGATCTGGAAGCCGGGCCAGATGTGCGGGAGCACGGTCTGCAGGGCGATCGCGGCGGTCGCGACCGTGAGGATCTGCCCGATCACCATGACCCAGCCCGTGAACCAGCCGAAGTCCGTCCCGGCGAGGCGGCTGGACCACTGGAAGATCGCGCCGGAGATCGGATAGCGGGCCACGAGCTCGGCGAAGCACAGGGAGACGAGGAGCTGCCCGGCGAACACGAGCGGCCAGGTCCAGAAGAACGCCGCCCCTCCGAAGCCGAATCCCAGACCGAAGAGCTGGAAGACCGTCGTGAGGATCGAGACGAACGAGAAGCCGGCCGCGAACGACCCGAAGGAGCCGACTCCGCGCCGGAGCCTCGCGTCCCCCTCCCCTCCGGCGTTCTCCCGCGAGGGAGCGGAGGAGTCGGTCCGTGGTGGGGTGAGGTCGGTCATCCTGGCCTTCGAGTCGGAGCCGGCGCGGGGAGCGCCGTCCCGAATTCCTACCCCGGCGGGCCCGAATCCCGGTGCCCCATTGACGGAGCGCGGACGGATGTGCTGACCACCGATGGCGGTGCGGAGGCCGGATGATGGGTCAGTCCCTGCGAGCGCGGAAAGGAGCCTCCGTGAGCAGCTTCACGAGGAAGGTCGCGGTGGTGACAGGCGCCGGCTCCGGCATCGGTCGCGCCCTCGCATCGGGCCTCGCCGGGCGCGGCGCTCGGCTTGCGATCGCCGACTGGGACGAGCGCGGCCTGCACGACACGGCGGAGCTGCTGCGGTCACGGGGCACCGAGGTCCTCCCCGTGACCCTCGACGTCTCCGAACGGGACGCGGTGGCCGCGTTCGCGGCGCAGGTCGCGGAGCGCTTCGGCGTCGTGCACCAGGTGTACAACAACGCGGGGATCGCGGGGGGCGCCCTCACGATCGCCGAGACGGACTACGAGGCGTTCGAGCGGGTGCTCGCGGTCAACCTGTGGGGCGTCGTGCACGGCACCAAGGAGTTCCTGCCGCACCTGATCGCTTCCGGCGACGGGCACGTGGTCAACGTCTCCAGCCTCAACGGCTTCATGGCCCAGCCGCGCCTCGCGCCGTACATCACCTCGAAGTTCGCCGTCCGCGGCTTCACGGAGGCGCTGCGGACCGAGATGCTGGCCGCCCGGCTCCCCGTCGCCGTCACGGTCGTCCATCCCGGCGGCGTTCGCACCAACATCACCCGGTCGGCGTACGGACCGGGGAGCGCCGCCATCCCAGCGGAGCACCTCAAGCGGGTCGAGGTCTACGAGCGGAGACTGTTCAGGACCTCCCCGGAGGACGCGGCGAGGATCATCCTGCGCGCCGTGGAGCGGAAGAAGCCGCGGGTGCTGATCGCCCAGGCGCACTCCGTGGACCGGCTCGTCCGGCTCCTCCCCGCGTCCTATCCCCGCCAGGTCGTCTCGTGGGGTCGCCGCATGTTCGGCGAGTGGTGACGACCCAGCAGGACCTCAGGCCCTGCCACGCCCGAGGGACCGGGCCTAGCGTCCGCGGAGTGAGACTTCAGCGCAGCCTTCTCCGGCCACCGCCGTGCCGGCCATCCCGCCGGATCCGGACCGCAGACGCGGTCGACCAGGCGCCTCAGCGCGCATGACCATGGTGAACCCGCTCGCGGTGATCTCAGCCGCGCAACTGGCCGTGCACCTGACCGGCGCCCGTCGCGGCATCCGCGACCGCATCCCCGCCGAGCTGCCCTTCCTCCGGCGGAAGCCGGACGACGTCGTGAAGGACATGTGGGTCTTCGGCTCGGGGATGGCCGCCCCGTGGCCGATGCTCGCGGCCCACCTCGCCGGAATCCTCTCCCTGTTCGGCAGGGCGCGTCCCTGGGTGCCACGGGCGGTGGGCGCGCTGGGACTGTTCTACCTCGCCGGGTACCTCCTCGAGAGGAACGTCCGGGACTCCTTCCGGCGCCCGGACGACCGCACCGTCCTGCACGCCGTCGCGATCCTGCTCGCCGCCGCGATGGCGGTGCTCGGTCTCACGCGGAGCGACTGAGCCGCCGCGCTAGTCGTTCCGCCGGGGCGCCACGTGCGTCAGGTCGAGGTTCCAGCGCGCCGTCTCGCCGGCGCCGAGCTGCCAGACGTACTCGTTCTTGAGCTTCGCGCCGTCCCGGACGAACGGTCCGGTGCGGTAGCCGTAGAAGGCGACCGTCGGCAGCGTCCCCTCGGGCGCCGTGAGCACTGCGTTGTGGAAGTCGCCGTTCCTCCGCCGCAGCTCGGCCACGACGAGACGGCGGAACCGCTCCTCGTCGAGCATCCCCCGCGCCGTCGCGGCCTCCGTGAGCTGCAGCGCGATGTGCAGCTGCCGGTCGCCGCGCTCGTCCTCGAAGCTGATGAGCCGGTGGTTCTCGACGGCCTCGACGAGCGTGGGGTCCCCGTAGATCACGTCGCGCAGGGCGTCCGGCGCGACCACCGCGCCGTTGTAGTCCACCGAGAGGTCCGAGCGACCGTAGTGGAACAGGAGGGGCAGGTCGAGGAACTTCTGGTCGATCACCGCCTGGTGGCCCAGCCGGCGCAGGATCGGCATCACGTCGCGCACCCGCATCACGTGGCCGCGATCGTGGATGTTGTAGCGGATGCGCGGGTTGATGTTCTGCTCGCGGACGATGGTGATGACGAGCTCGCCGGCCCCGTTCGTCTCGATGAGGTAGTCGAACGGGTTGAACTGGAACACCATCGGGAGCACTCCGTACTCCCCCAGCTTGCTGACGCGGGCGGCGAGCTCCGGGTCCTCCGCGATGGCCCTGCGCAGCGCGACCGTGAAGTCGGTCTCGATCGCCAGGTTGATCTCGAGGTCGCTCGCGCCGTAGGACCCGTACGCGCTGTGGGCGTAGCGGAGGATGTGGCTCCGCATGTTCTCGCTGATGCCCTCGCCGCCGAACGCCGCGACGATGTCGTACTGCGACCAGTCGAGCCGGTCATCGTCGAACAGCGCCTTCAGGAAGGGCGGGTAGCTCAGGATGATGTAGGTGTAGCCGGTCCCGAACTCCTTCATCGTCGCGATGATCTTGTTCCTGTCCGGCCCGATCGACTTGATCATCGTCGCCTCGGTCAGCGAGGACGTGACGTTCATCCCGGTGGCCCACGCGCCGAGAGAGAACGCGTTGAGCACGAACGGCTGCTTGGTGAGGGTGCTCGCCGTGCGCGCGAAGCCCACCTGGAGCAGCCGACGGGTCGCGAGCCGCTCAGGGCGAGCGCGCACCCAGCTCGTCGGCACGCCCGAGCTGCCGGACGACTCGTCGACCACCACTCCGCGGCGGGGCAACCGGCCGCCGAAGCTGCGCTCCGGGATGCTCCAGCGCTTGATGTACGAGTCCTTGTCCATCTCGGGGATGGTCGCGAAGGCCGCGGCCAGCGAGCCGCGGAACCGGAGCCGCCGGGGGAAGCCCCGCTCGGCGAGGAAGGCGCGATAGGCGGGCACCTGCCGGGCCGCGAGCTCGAACGTGTGCCAGCCCCGCAGGCGCCCGAGCGCCCATCGCCACGGCTCGATACCGGGAGCCAGCAGCAGCTTGTGCGTGTGGACGCTGTAGGTGAGCGGCTTGACGACGGCGTCGACGATCCGCATGAAGGCGAAGAGCAGCGCCCGCCTCACCTCGGCGCTCCGATCAGCATGGCGGCGGCCGGACGGCGGTGGGCGACGGGAGGACGCTTGCTGTAGCCGAAGCGGAAGAGCATCCACGCCATCCGGCCATCGCCCTCCTGCGCCGACACCGCATGCGCGAAAGCCCGGTGCGACGCGGGGTTCGTGATCACGGTGCCGAAGGGATGCAGGTACACGCCGTTCGCGGTGAGGTCCAGCCAGAGCCGGAGAAAGGTCCGTCCCGCCTCGATGTAGTCGGCCGGACCGGCGAACGGCCCCTCGAGCCACCCCAGCTGCCGCACCCCGCGCATCGTGTTCAGGTAGATCCCCCGGAGCGCCGCCCCGATGACGGGCGCCTGCCACAGCTCGCGGTGTCCCATCGCGAACTTGAGCACGCGACCCGGCATGAGCATCGCCTCGGCGCTCAGCCCGTCGCCGCGCTTCCGCGCCTCGCCCCGGCTGAACCGCAGCCAGGTCATGATCTCGCCGTACACCGCGTCGTTCTGCAGGTCGGAGAAGAGCGTCGACTGGTTGATGCGGATCAGCTCCCGGACCACGCCCGCGTCGGCGGTCGTGCGGAAGACCTGGCCGCCCTGCGCGGCGACGGCGCTCGCAGAGCGGAGCACCTCGTCGGGGACCAGGGTGCGGTCGTAGGGCCGCCGGGAGGTGCGGCGCTTCAGGAAGAGACGGTGCCGCTCCCGGGCTTCCTCCGTCACCGGCTGCGGCGTGAGGGTCACGATGCCGAGGGAGTGCAGGCGCTTCTCGCTGCCGAAGTCGAGGTCGCCGGCATCGAGCCGCTCGGTGACGGAGTATCCGAGGCCCGCGGCGACGGTGTGCAGACCCTCGAGGAACACGCCGGCGCAGACGTGGCCGAAGGGGATGCCGAAGGACTCGGCAGGGAGCCCGAGGTCGAGGTCGTAGTAGATCTCGGCGGTGCGCTCGTCGAGGAGGCGCAGCTTGATGGGCTGCGAGTTGTGGGGCGACGGGTAGTGGCGGGCGTCCTCGACGATGCGGGACCAGGGCGAGGTGTCGGTGTGGACTACGAAGGGCATCGCTCGCTCGGGGGCGCTCATCGTCGGTGCGGGTGAGTCGAGGCGGCCGCTCGCGCGGTGCCGGCGGTGGGCGCCATGCCGACAGAGCGGACTCCGTCGTCCTCCGGGCGGCGGCTCGGGCCCGCGGGCGGACGTGTGGCGGTGCGGTCGCGCATTCTGCTCCTGTCTGAGGGAACGGCGCGACGCTATCGGACCGGCGTCGTCTCCTGAGCGCTTCGTTTAGCTCTCTGAGCGTCGCGCACCGGCTCCGCTGTCCGTGAGCCCGTCTTCGGGGGATGCGAGGCGCCCGTCGCCGCCGCCAGCGGAAGGACCATCGGCTCTGCCATCCGTCCGACTGCCGAGCGTTGATGGTGCGCGATACGAGGGAGGCCGACATGAAGGTCCACAAGGAGGAGATCGTCGAGCGGCTCCGTGAGTTGGGGCGTGATGAGGACGCCGACCGGGCCCTGGAGGAGCTCCCGGATCGGGTCGACCTGCACAAGTTCGAGGGCAAGCTGCACAGCTACGGCTTGGAGCAGGAGCCCTCGGACTCGGCGCTGCATCCGACGGTCTGGAACATCCCGGAGGACTGACGCCTCCCGTCCGACCGCGGTCGGCCCTCGTGGCTGACGAAGCAGCGCTGCGTCGAGATCGGGACCTCCGGCCCTGCAGGATGCGCGCGCCGCTCCGTAGCGTCCGCCTGGTGGGCAGGACAGCACTGATGCTCGTCCCGCGGTGCTGCGGACCCGGTACCCGCCGGGATCCGTGCCAGGCACTGCCATGAGCGAGGCGAAGGCGGATCGCCGGGCCCGAATCCGCACCCCTGACCAGCGCCTGCGAGTCTTCGTGAGCTCCACGCTCAGCGAGCTCGCTGCTGAGCGGAAGGCGGCGCGACGCGCTGTGGAGCGCATCTCAGCGGCTCCCGTGATGTTCGAGCTCGGTGCCCGCCCGCATCCGCCGCGTTCCCTGTACCGCGCGTACCTGGAACAGAGCGACATCTTCGTGGGCATCTACTGGCAGAAGTACGGCTGGGTCGCGCCGGGCGAGGCAGTGTCCGGACTGGAGGACGAGTACAACCTGGTCCCGGCGGACATGCCGAAGCTGATCTATGTCAAGCAGAGCGCGGAGGCGCGCGAAGAGGGCCTGGTCAGGCTGCTCGACCGCATCCGCACCGACGACACCGCCTCGTACAAGCCGTTCGGCGACTCGACGGAGCTCACGCGACTCCTGATCGCGGATCTCGCGGTGCTCCTCGCTGAGCGGTTCGACGACAGCCGTTCGCACCCGGGTGCCGCGTCCACCCCAGCAGCCGACGAGGTCCGATCCGAGTCGCCCGAGCGGCAGAGGCTCCCGGCGCCGCTGACGCGGCTGTTCGGCCGCGAACACGACGTCCAGCACCTCGTCGAGCTGCTGCAGCGGCCCGACATCCGGCTCATCACTCTCACCGGGCCGGGCGGGATCGGCAAGACGCGGCTCGCGATCGAGACGGCTCGCGCCTTGCATCGTGAAGCGGCGGAGATCGCCTTCGTTCCACTCGCTCCGATCGACGACCCGGCACAAGTGGCGGGGGCGATCGCGCAAGCGCTCGGAGTGCCGGACACCGGCGACGCTCCCCTGGAACAGAAGCTCCTCCTGTCGCTCAGCCGGCGGCAGATGCTCCTCGTGCTCGACAACTTCGAGCAGGTCGTCGACGCCGCACCGATCGTGTCGACGCTCCTCAATGCCGCCCCCGACCTCAAGGTCCTCGCAACGAGCCGAGCGCTGTTGCGGATCGCCGGAGAGCACAGCTACACGGTGGATCCACTCGAACTGCCGACACCGGAATCCAGGCCATCGGGCTCGAACGAGCCGCTCGCTCCGAGTGTGGAGCTGTTCATCGAGCGCGCCCGATCGGTGAAGCCCGACCTGGAGCTCACCGAGGAGAACGTCGAGGCGGTCGAACAGATCGTCACCAGGCTCGAGGGTGTGCCTCTCGCAATCGAACTCGCCGCCGCCCGCGCTCGCTTGCTCGCTCCTCCAAGCCTCCTGGACCGACTGCAACATCAGCTGCCCGTCCTCATGGGAGGGCAACGCGACGCACCGGCTCGGCAGAGAGCCGTGCGAGACACGATCGCATGGAGCACTCGACTGCTGAGCGACGGCGAACGGGACATGCTCTGGCGGCTCGGTGTCTTCGCCGGACGATTCTCGCTGGAAGCTGCCGAAGCGGTGGCAGCACCGGGCACGGACGTGCTGACGCTTCTGGAAGCTCTCGTGGATGCGAGTCTCGTGCGCCAGCAGGATCTCGCCGGTGGTTCCTACTTCCAGATCCTCGCCACCGTTCGGGAGTACGCGACCGAGCAACTCGAAGCACAGGGCGATGCTGCGCAAGTCCGCGACCTGCATTCTCACTACTACGCTCGGTGGGCGCTCACGACCGCACCCTTGCTCACCGGGCCCACACAGCGGAGAGCCATCGAAACCCTGTCCAACGAGCGGGACAACCTCAGGGCCGCTGTGCGGCATCTCCTCGCCCGACACGAGTGGGACCTGGCAAGTGACGTCGCCACCCTCCTCTACCTGTACTGGTGGATCGCAGGACTTCTGGGAGAGGCTCGCAGCTGGTTGGACGAGATCATCGCGGCAGGTGATTCGGTTTCACCGCGGGCGCGAGCTGACGCCCTGTGGCTGCGGGCATTCCTCGGCACCATGCTGGGTGCGGCCGATGGGATCATCCGGGACCTGGATGAGAGCGTCCAGTTGCTGGCATCTTCCGGCGATGCGACCCGACAGTCGCGGGTGCTCGCGCTCCAGGGCTTCGCACACGCGGTCTCCAACCCCACCCAGGCCGAACACGGCAAGGAGATCATCCGCCGAGCGTCGAATCTGCTTTCCGAAGAGGGCCGGCCGATCCCTGGTGATCCCTGGGTCAGCGATTTCGGCCTTCTCCTGCCGCTCGGGCGAATCGCTCTCGCGCAAGGCGACATCGGTTACGCATCGGAGATGTTCGAAGAACTGCTTCGTCGATCCGAGCAGTTCCAGGACGACTTCTTCATCACCTTTCCCCTCAACCATCTCGGCTGGGCGCGTCTGCTGGCAGGACGGGTCCCGGAGGCCGCGCCGCTGATGGAGCGGCAGCTCGACCTCTCGATCCGCCTCGGCCACGAGCAGGGAGTCGCGTACGGGCTCGAATGCTTCGTAGGGGTCGCCGCGGCACTCGGCGACGTCGAGAAGGCCGGCCTCCTCTACGGCGCCGTCAGGGCGATCAGGGACCGTCTCGGGCTTCTGAACGTCAACGACGAGACAGTGCTCGGCACGGTCGAGCGGATACGCAGCAGCCCGGCCGCAGGTGAGTTCGATCGCGCGGTGGAGCGCGGACGCCGACTGAATCGGAGCGCCGCGATCACCCTCGCCAAGGAAGTGAGTCTCGCTGCGATCGCCTCCCGGAGCACCCCGGCGTCCTAGCCAGCCCGCTTCCTTCAGGGCCCGTCCTGGGGACCGGGGAGCGCGTCGGACCCCGTCGGAGCGCGAGGCCGACGAGGTCCACACGGGTTCCGTGAACCGTCGGTTGCGAAACGATTGCAGGTTGAGTCCGCGCCTCCATGTCGCCGGTTCCCCCTGACAGCATCGGAGCCGTCGGAAGGAGCGCACCATGCGCGGGAAGTCGTGGGGTAGGACCGGGATCGTCGCGCTGGCCGCGCTGATGCTGACGGGATGCGGCGGGGGCGCCCCTGCGGACGACCCGACGCCGAGCGCCACGAGGCCCGCCTCGCCCAGCGCGACGGCCGAACCCACGCCGGCCGAGCCCACTCCCACGGAGTCCGCGGACCCGGTGGCCGAGGTGGACGAGATCGCGATCCGGCCCACCGGCATCGAGCTGCGGGCGGGCGGCGAAGTCGTGGAGGTCCTCGACTACACGTCCCCGGCGGCGGACGCCATCGCGACCCTCACCGAGGCGATCGGCAGCGCGCCGGTGGACGAGCCCTACGAGGGCGGCTTCCACAATCCGCCCGGAGTGCTGCACACCTGGGGCGGATTCGTCCTCGACGAGCGCTTCTACGGCGACGAGCAGGCGGGCAGCGCGACGTCGCCGTACGGGGTCCCGAGCTTCGCGGTCTTCGCGGAGGGACCGACGGCGGGCGAGCTGAGCGTCTCGGCCGGCCAGGGCCGGCGCATCGGCGACTCGGCCGCCGTCATCGACGCCGGATACCCGCTCGGCCCGGACCAGATGGTGTGCCAGGGCACGCCCATCGAGGGCGTGGAGATCGACGGCTCGATCGTCACCGTGGCGGCGTACTCGGACGACGGCGCCACGGTCACCTGGCTCGGCGCCCCTGCGATGGTCCAGGACGCCTGCGTCTGAGGACCCAGCGCACCGTCCCGCCCGGTCCTGTGGGCGGGCTTGTTCTCCACTGCACCGCCGCCCGTACGCTGGATCCGTGAGCAGCTACATGACGGATCAGCGTGATCGGCCGGTCAGCGCGTTCGTCGCCGTCGTCGTGGCGATCCTCACGGCGGGCTACATGCTGCCGTGGGCGGTCGCAGCCCTCCGCGGCAAGTCGAACCACTGGACGGTCTTCTGGATCAATCTGCTGGGAGGCTGGACGATCGTGCTGTGGATCGTCGCTCTCGTGATGGCGTTCAGCTCCCACAAGCCGATCGGTCGCTAGCCCGCAATCCCCGGCGGGGCTCCGGCGCTCCGAACACGGACTCATGAGGCGACGTGCGCTCCTGCCGGGGTGAGCCATCGGGTCAGGACCCGAAACCGACCATCATCGATGCATGCCCTCCCGCAATCGGTCCCGCCTCCGGTCCTCGTCGATGCTCAGCGGCATCAGCGCGGTGCTCGGCGGGTCGCTCTGGCTGGTGCACACGATCCTTCTCGCCGTGCGGCCCCTGGGCTGCGTCGGCGAGGCCTGCTTCCAAGGAGGCCGGCATCACCGGGACAGCGAGGACATCGCGTGGGTGCTGCTCGTGTCGGTTCTGCTGCTCGCGGTGAGCGCCGGGTCCGCTCCCAGCCGGGATCGTCGCGTGAGGCCTTTCCTGACGGCCTCTTTCGTGCTGCTCAGCCTCGGGGCCGCGCTGCTCGCTCTCGGGCTCGTGGTGAACCGTGGCTCCTCGGACGGTTCGCCGCTCTGGTGGCTCCACGACTCCGACACCCTCGGGCGCATCGTGCCGGTGCTGGGGACGCTGACGGCCGGAATCGGCATGCTGCGGGACGGCACCCCTCGCTGGCTGCCGACACTGTTCATCCTGGCGGCCGCCGCCTCGTTCGGCGTCAACATCCAGGACGAGCGTGTCTTACTGGGTCTGCCTGCCGGTCTCGCCTGGGCGGCGCTCGGAGTGCATGTTCTCCTGACAAGGCGGCGGCGACCGGCAACGCTGCCGGGACAGGACATTCATGGACGGAACCGCGAGAAAAGGAGCCTCTTCCGTCTACGACCTTGAGCTCCCACTTCGTTCGCTCGGAGTCGCGCCTCGGTCCCACGCGTATCGCCATCTCCGCACTCAGCGAGCTGCACCTCGTGGCGGGATGTTGGCGTTCGCGCGGAACACATTGTCCGGGTCCCACACCGCCTTGAGCGCCTGCAGCCCGGTGCAATCTCCTCGGCGCTGTCCGGGCGAGCGATCTCGCGCTCGCCGGGCCGAAGGAGCTGGTGCAGTCGCTGCCGACGTGGTTCACCCGGAGCACCTTTGCGCCGGTGCCTCTCCCTGAGGAGACCGACCGGCCGCCACTCACACTGTCCGGGCGTCCCGGCTGATCAACATCGAACCGCCCGCGAGGGCCATGTCCAAGCGGCATCGTCGCGGACATTCGTTCTCCACGAGGTGTGGCGCCGGTGGCGACACCGCCGGAATGGCGCGAAGAGCGAGGATTGCCAGCCAATAAGCGAAACGCGCCCTTACCGGGCCTTTCCGGTGGGCCCTGAGGGACTCGAACCCCCGACATCCACGGTGTAAACGTGGCGCTCTAACCGACTGAGCTAAGAGCCCCGGCGCCGCGCGGCGCCCGTCCATGCTATCCACACGGGTCGGCGCAGACATGCAGTGCGAGGTCCGCGCCTAGGTCGTCTCCACGAGCTTCGCGAAGACGACGCGATTGTCGTCGTACCGTCGGGCGTCCCGGACGTAGCCGTCGCACGTGATGAGGCGCAGCTCGGCACCGGGAACCGGGTAGTAGACGTCCTTCGTCGGGAAGGCGGCCTTCACGAAGCTCTCGTTGCGGTACACCTCGAACGTCGCGGTGGAGCCGTCGGCGCGGGCGACCGCGACACGGTCCCCCGGCACGAGGTCGCGGAGGCGGTAGAAGACGCCGCTCGCGTCACTCAGGGAGTTGACGTGCCCGAGGAGGATCGCCGGACCGGCGGAACCAGGGGCCGGCGAGCCGTTGTACCAGCTCGCCGGGGATCCCTCGTCCCCCGGCGGCACGTCGAGCGTGCCGTCCTCGCGCAGCCCCGTGTGCAGAAGGTCCGACTCGACCCCCAGCACGGGGATGCTGAGATGCACAGGGGCCGAGGGTTCCATGGCCAGGGCCACCTCGGGTGGCTGGACCTCCTCCGGCTCGGGCTCCGGGGCGGGCGTCGCCGGCGGCTGCGACGGCTCGGCAGGGATCGACGCAGCGTCGGGGGTCTTCGCGGGCGCGGAGGTGTCCCCAGCACAACCGGCGAGAAGGAGGAGGGCCGCCACTCCCGCCGTCAGGCGGAGGTGACGACCCGTTCCCGAGGAGGATCTCATCGATCCGTGCGCTTCCTACCGGTCTGCCGTCGGGCGACGCCGGACCACGAAGGCCGCCCCGACCGCCGCGGCCGCCAGCATGCCGCCGAGGGCGAGCATCCCGGCGTCCGAGACCCCGGCGCGCTCAGCAGTGGTGACACCGGTGGCGACGCCACCGGCCGGCATGACCTCGAGCGCGCCGCAGAGAGCCGGGGACGTCGCCGCGAGCGGCAGCTCGGGGACCAGATCGCTCTCCGAGGTGCCTGCGGCAGGCTGCGTCGCCGGGTCGAGCCCGTGCACGACGATGACCGCCGTTCCCGCCGCCAGCGCGTCCTGAGTCTCCTGGTTCAGCTCGAACGTCTCCTCGTACTGGATGGTCGAGCCGGAGGGCGCGGCGGCGAGGTCCGTGCCGGTCTCCGGGCCCTTGCCCGCATCCCCGACGGACAGGGTCGTTCCGATGCCGCCGTACGAGGGGGCTCCCTCCGTCGTGCTGATGATGCCGTCGCCGTTCGAGTCGGCGGACATGTCCGGGCAGACCCCCTGAGCGCCGACGTGGATGTGCTGCACGTGCGGGTAGGGGTTCCCACCGAAGGTCTCCGCGAGGCCCGACGCGTTGAGGGTGACGGTCGCGGTGGTGCCTTGGACCTGCACCCAGGCCTCGCCGCTGGCGCCGCTGTTGTTGATCGCGTCGAGGGTGGTCCCGTAGGAGCCGGAAGCGTCCGCCGCCACCGCCGGTCCGGCGGACAGCGCGACCAGTCCGAAGGCGAGGGCGGGAGCGAGCAGCAGAGTCTTTGTCTTCATGAGCGATGCCTCCAATGGCATTCCTCCGAGCCCGGGCGTGGGCTCTGAAACGGTAGTTCCCCCGCATTCGGAAGCGCGAAGGCGAGCGCTTGCCTGCTGGGCGGATTCCCAGGGAAGGAATCAGGACCAGTCCGCGCGCTCCGACGACAACGAATCCCTGCCGGGACCCGAGGCCGTCGGGATCGGAACAGGAGACAGGTATGCACCGCAGGCGATCAGCTGTCGTCGTCGCCGTCCTCACCTCGCTCCTGCTCGGCGGCTGCGCAGGTGCCACCGCCCACGAGGGTCCGTCGCACGTGATGCCGGACGGCGGCGTGATGCCCGGAGCCGAGCATGGAGCCGAGCATGGAGCCCACCCCTCCGCGGGCGAGAAGGTCCGAGGGCCCTCGGACGCCGCTCTGATGGTGTGCGAGGGGCAGGTGCCGGGAGCCGTCGCCGAGATCCTCGGGCTGGCCAGCCTGCCGAATGCCGACTGGTCCTGGGACGACCCCATGTTCCGCTGCACCTACCGGGTCGACGGACTCCCCTTGGTCCTCTCGGTCCATGACGCCAGTGAACCCGCGGAGGGCGAGGAGCACTTCCGGGCACTCCGGGAGAGCACCGCGGGTGCCGCCGAGATCGAGGGGATGGCCGGCTTCGGGATGCCGTCGTTCTCCTCACCGGAGGGCATCGCCGCCTTCCTGCGCGATGGGAAGACGCTCACGGTCGACGCCACCGCACTGCCGGACGGCCTGGGGCCCGAAGGCAGCCGGAGCCCGCAGCAGGTGGCCTACACGATCGCGTCTGCGGTGCTGGCCTGCTGGGTCGAGCACGACTGACGGGCGCCGGCCTCGGCGGCGGTTCCCGCCGCACACCCCGGTCTCACGAGCGTGTTCCGGATCCGCCGCCCGACTCGTCGAGCAGCGCGAGAGCGCTGCGATACGCGGAGAGGGGGCGTGCCTCGGCCGGGCTCGAGGAGAAGGCCGAGCTCACGACCCCGTCGCGATCTACCAGCACGGTCGTGCGTGACGCCACACCCGTCGCCTCCCGAAAGACGCCATAGCGGCGCGCCACCTCGCCGTGCGGCCAGAAGTCGGACAGCAGCTGCAACTCGTAGTTCTCGGCGTCCCCCCACGCGCGCAGTGCATGCTTCGAGTCGACCGAGATGGCGAGCACCTCCGCCCCGGCGTCGGTGAAGAGCCGGGAGTTGTCCCGCAGCTCCCCCAGCTCGCCGGCGCACGTGCGGGAGAACGCGAGCGGGAAGAACACGAGAGCGACCGCACTGCGACCGCGGAACGAGGACAGCGACACGGGCTCGCCGTGCTGGTTCGGCAGCTCGAACCCGGGCGCCTCCTGCCCGATCGCGATCGTCACCCGGCCATCGTGCCTCATCCGGCGAGCGCCGGGACCGCCGCTCCGCACGCCCCTGCAGTCCGTCTCTCCCGGATCGAGACACTAGGCTCGGAAACCGGCCGGTCCGTTGTCGCGACCCGACAAATCCGGCCCGGAAACAACAGGTGCAGCCGGCTCCGGCATCCGGACCGGTTCCTCGAAGAGAGGTCGACGTTGACAGTCAACGACCAGGACCCGTACTCGGTGAACAACACCGATTCCGACCCGGGCGAGACCGCCGAGTGGATCGAGTCGCTCGACGCCCTCGTCGACGCCAACGGCCACGGACGCGGCCGGGAGATGATGCTGCGGCTGCTGAAGCGGTCGAAGCAGCTGCACCTCGGTGTCCCGATGGTCCCGACGACGGACTACATCAACACGATCTCCCCGGAGAACGAGTCCCAATTCCCGGGCGACGAGGCCATCGAGCGCCGCTACCGCGCGTGGCTGCGCTGGAACGCCGCCATCATGGTGCACCGCGCTCAGCGGCCCGAGATCGCGGTGGGCGGCCACATCTCCACCTACGCGTCGTCGGCCACGCTGTACGAGGTCGGCTTCAACCACTTCTTCCGCGGCCAGGACCACCCGGGCGGCGGCGACCAGGTGTTCTTCCAGGGGCACGCCTCCCCCGGCATGTACTCGCGCGCCTTCCTCGAGGGACGGCTCACCGCGGACCAGCTCGACGGCTTCCGTCAGGAGAAGTCGCACCCGGGCGGCGGACTGTCCTCGTACCCGCACCCGCGCCTCATGCCCGACTTCTGGCAGTTCCCGACCGTGTCGATGGGCCTCGGGCCGATCAACGCGATCTGGCAGGCGCAGAACAACAGGTACCTGACCAACCGCGGCATCAAGGACGCCTCCGACCAGCACGTGTGGGCGTTCCTCGGCGACGGCGAGATGGACGAGGTCGAGAGCCGCGGCCAGCTCCAGGTCGCGGCGAACGAGGGCCTCGACAACCTGACGTTCGTCATCAACTGCAACCTGCAGCGCCTCGACGGGCCGGTGCGCGGCAACGGCAAGATCATCCAGGAGCTCGAGAGCTTCTTCCGCGGCGCGGGCTGGAACGTCATCAAGGTCATCTGGGGCCGCGAGTGGGACGACCTGCTCGCCCGCGACAGCGAGGGCGCCCTGATCGACCTCATGAACCGGACCCCGGACGGCGACTACCAGACCTACAAGACCGAGAACGGGGCCTTCGTCCGCGAGAACTTCTTCGGGCGCGACCCGCGCACGCTGGAGCTCGTCAAGGACTTCACCGACGACCAGGTGTGGGCGCTCAAGCGCGGCGGCCACGACTACCGGAAGGTGTACGCGGCGTACAAGGCGGCCGTGGAGCACAAGGGCCAGCCGACCGTCATCCTCGCGAAGACGATCAAGGGCTACGGCCTCGGCAAGACGTTCGAGGGCCGCAACGCGACCCACCAGATGAAGAAGCTGACCCTCGACGACCTCAAGCGTTTCCGCGACGAGATGCGCATCCCGGTCTCGGACGCGCAGCTCGAGGAGAACCCGTACCAGCCGCCGTACTACCACCCGGGGCAGGACGACGAGGCGATCCAGTACATGCACGAGCGCCGTCGCGCGCTCGGCGGGTACCTGCCGGAGCGCCGCTCGAAGCACACGCAGATCACCCTGCCCGAGGACTCCGCGTACGCCGCGGTGAAGAAGGGCTCGGGGCAGCAGCCGGTCGCCACCACGATGGCCTTCGTGCGCATCCTCAAGGAGGCGATGCGCACCAAGAACTTCGGGAACAGGATCGTCCCGATCATCCCTGACGAGGCGCGCACCTTCGGCATGGACGCGTTCTTCCCGAACGCGAAGATCTACAACCCGTTCGGCCAGCACTACACGTCGGTCGACCGGGAGCTCCTCCTCGCCTACAAGGAGAGCCCGCAGGGGCAGATCGTCCACGTCGGCATCAACGAGGCCGGCGCCCTCGCCGCCTTCACGGCGATCGGGACCTCGTACTCGACGCAGGGCGAGCCGCTCATCCCGGTCTACGTCTTCTACTCGATGTTCGGCTTCCAGCGGACGGGTGACGCTCTCTGGGCCGCCGGCGACCAGATGGCGCGCGGATTCCTGATCGGCGCGACCGCCGGCCGCACGACGCTGACCGGTGAGGGCCTCCAGCACGCGGACGGCCACTCCCCGGTGCTCGCGAGCACGAACCCGGCGGTCGTCCAGTACGACCCGGCGTACGGCTACGAGATCGCGCACATCGTGCAGAGCGGCCTCGAGCGCATGTACGGCGGGAACCACCCGGACCCGAACGTCATGTACTACCTGACGGTGTACAACGAGCCGATGCCGCAGCCGGCCGAGCCGGAGGGGCTCGACGTCGACGGCGTGCTCAAGGGCCTCTACCTGCTGAAGCGGGCGGAGAACGAGGGCCCGAAGGCGCAGCTGCTCGCCTCCGGCGTCGCCGTCCCGTGGGCTCTGGAGGCGCAGAAGCTGCTCGCCGAGGACTGGGGCGTCTCCGCCGACGTGTGGAGCGTCACCTCCTGGTCGGAGCTGCGGCGCGACGGCCTCGACGCCGAGCGGGCGTACTTCGTGAACCCGGACGGCGAGCCGCGGCACGCGTACGTGACGCAGAAGCTGTCGGGCGCCCAGGGTCCGTTCCTGGCCGTGAGCGACTACTCGCACATGGTGCCCGACATGATCCGCCAGTTCGTGCCCGGCCAGTACTTCACGCTGGGCGCCGACGGCTTCGGCTTCTCGGACACCCGCGCGGCCGCGCGCCGGTTCTTCCTCATCGACGGCCCGTCGCTCGTCGTCCGGACGCTCGAGGCCCTCGCCGGTCAGGGCGCGGTCGACCGCTCGCTCGCGCGCCAGGCCATCGACAAGTACCGGCTGCTGGACGTGACCGCGGGCACGACCGGCTCGGCTGGCGGCGAGAGCTGAGGCCGGCCGCGCGAGTGGCACGGACGAAGGCGGAGACGCTCGCCTGGCTGCGCACGGTGTCGGGCGAGCTCGCGACCCTGACCCTCAAGCGCCTCGAGGAGACGCTCCCCTGGTACCGCGAGATGCCGCCCGGCCGCCGATCGGCGGTCGGGCTGGTCGCGCAGGCCGGCATCACGTCGTTCATCAGCTGGTACGACGACCCCAAGTCGACCCCGTGGATCGCCGCGGACGTCTTCGGCGCGGCACCCCGCGAGCTGCTCCGGTCGGTGAGCCTCCAGCAGACGCTCCAGCTGATCCGCGTCACGGTGGAGGTCGTCGAGGAGCGGGTCAAGGGCGGTGACGACGGTCTCCGTGAGGCGATCCTGCTCTACTCGCGGGAGATCGCGTTCGCCGCGGCCGACGTGTACGCGCGGGCCGCCGAGGCGCGCGGCCTCTGGGACGCCCGCCTCGAGGCCCTCGTCGTCGACTCGATCCTGTCGGGCGAGGCCGAGAACGAGCTGCCGAGCCGGATCGCCGCGCTCGGCTGGCACGGTCACGGCGAGGTGTGCGTCCTCGTCGGCACCACTCCCCCGATGCTCGACGTCGACCAGCTGCGGCGGACGGCCCGCCACGTGCAGGCCGACGTCCTCATCGGCGTGCAGGGCACCCGCCTCGTGCTCGTCATCGGGCGGGCGCTCCCCTCCTCCCAGGAAGCCGAGGATTCACGTGCGCCGGCGGCGCCGCTGAGCTTCCTCGAGATCGCCCGGCAGCTGGAGCCCGGCTTCGGCTCGGGGCACCTCGTGCTCGGCAACGTCGTGCCGGACCTCGTGCAGGCCCACCGCAGCGCTCGCGCCGCCCTGGCCGGGTTCGCCGTGGCCCGGGCCTGGCGGAACGCGCCGCGTCCGGTCCTCGCCGACGACCTGCTGCCGGAGCGCGCACTCGCGGGCGACCCGCTCGCCCGCTCCACCCTGGTGGCCCGCATCTACAAGCCGCTGCACGAGCACTCGACCGAGCTGCTCGGCACGCTCTGGTGCTACCTGGACAACGGCCGCTCGCTCGAGGCGACGGCCCGTGAGCTCTTCGTGCATCCGAACACGGTCCGGTACCGCCTGAAGCGCATCTCGGAGGTCATCGGCTACGACGCCACCGGCGCGCGGGAGGCGGTCATCCTGCAGTCCGCGCTCATCCTCGGAGCCATCGCCGAGCCCGCTCCCACACCCCGCCGCCGCTGACCGGTAGTGCGCCACCTCCAACGATCGAAGGGATTCTTCGTGCCCCACTGGCGAACCGCCGACCTCCCGATTGGCAGGATGGACGGGTGATCATCGTCGTCGCGCCCGGACAGGGCTCGCAGACCCCCGGGTTCCTCTCCCCGTGGCTCGAGGAGACGTCGGCCTGGGAGACGCTGAGCCGGCTGTCCGAGCACGCCGAGGTGGACCTCGTGCTGCACGCCACCGAGTCCGACGCCGAGACCATCCGGGACACCCGGATCGCGCAGCCGCTCATCGTCGCCGCGGGCATCCTGACGCTGCAGGCGCTCCTCGACGGCGGGGGCCGCATGGACGGGATCGCCGGCCACTCGGTCGGCGAGATCACCGCCGCGGCCGGCGCCGGGATCCTCACTTCGGAGGACGCGATCCGCCTGGTGGCTGAGCGCGGCCGCGCGATGGCCGAGGCGGCGGCGACCGTCGAGACCGGCATGAGCGCCGTCGTCGGCGGCGACCAGGCGGTCGTCCTCGACGCCGTGGAGCAGGCCGGTCTCTTCCCGGCCAACTACAACGGCGGGGGCCAGATCGTCGTCGCCGGACCGCGTGCTGCGCTCGCCGCGCTCGCCGAGAACCCTCCCGCCGGCGCCCGCGTCATCGCGCTCCAGGTGGCCGGCGCGTTCCACACCGAGTACATGGCGCCCGCGGTGGACCGGATGGCGGCCGTCGCGAGCACCCTCTCGCCGAAGGATCCCGCGGTCGCGATCTGGACCAACAAGGACGGCACCCGGGTCGCCTCCGGCTCCCAGTTCCTCGATCTCCTCGTCGGGCAGGTCTCGTCGCCCGTCCGCTGGGACCTCTGCATGGAGTCCTTCGCCGCGGAGGGGGTGACCGGCATCATCGAGCTGGCGCCCGCGGGCGCGCTGACCGGGCTCGCCAAGCGCGCCCTGCGCGGCGTCCCGACCGTCGCCGTGAAGACCCCGGCCGATCTCGCCGCCGCGCGCGAGCTGATGGAGAGGGACTCGTGACCCAGCTGAAGCAGGCGAGCGGCCCGCGCTACACCCGCATCCTCGGGATGGGCGCGGCGCGCGGCGACCTCGTCGTCCCGAACGACGACCTCGTCGGTCCGATCAACTCCTCGGACGAGTGGATCCGCCAGCGCACCGGGATCGTCACGCGCACGCGCGCCTCCGCCGCGGTCAGCGCGCTCGACCTCGCCGTCGAGGCGGCCCAGGAGGCGATCGAGGCGTCGGGCGTGCAGCCCGAGCAGGTCGACCTCGTGCTCGTCGCGACCATCAGCAACGTCCAGCAGACGCCGTCCCTCTCGGCCGTCCTCGCGGATCGGGTGGGAGCCAACCCCGCCGCGGCCTACGACCTCAACGCCGCGTGCGCGGGGTACACCTACGCCGTGGCGCAGGCGGACGCCCTGATCCGCGCGGGAGCGGGCACGCACGCGCTCGTCATCGGCGCCGAGAAGCTGTCGGACATCGTGGACCCGACGGACCGCAGCATCTCCTTCCTCCTCGGGGACGGGGCGGGGGCCGCCGTGATCGGCCCGAGCGACACGCCCGGCATCTCGAAGACCGTCTGGGGCTCCGACGGCTCGAAGGCGGATGCCGTGGGGATGAACGCGACCCTCACCCAGTTCCGCGACGGCAGCGCCGCCTGGCCGACCCTGCGTCAGGAGGGGCCCACGGTCTTCCGCTGGGCGGTGTGGGAGATGGTCAAGGTCGCGCGCAGGGCGATCGAGGAGGCCGGGATCACCCCGGACCAGCTCGCCGCCTTCATCCCGCACCAGGCCAACATGCGGATCATCGACGAGTTCGCGAAGCAGCTCGGCCTGCCCGACACGGTCGCCATCGCGCGCGACATCGCGACCACCGGGAACACGTCCGCGGCGTCCATCCCGCTCGCCACCCACCGCCTCCTGCAGGAGCATCCGGAGCTCTCCGGCGGCCTCGCCCTGCAGATCGGCTTCGGCGCCGGCCTCGCCTACGGCGCCCAGGTCGTGGTCCTGCCCTGACCGGGCCGCGACACCCTCCCCGATAAGCTCGAACGCGCCTTTTCCACCGAACACTCAAGGAGAACCACACATGGCTCAGTCCCAGGAAGAAGTCCTCGCCGGCCTCGCCGAGCTCGTCAGCGACGAGACGGGCATCGCGACCGACACGGTCGAGATGGACAAGTCCTTCACCGACGACCTCGACATCGACTCCATCTCGATGATGACGATCGTCGTCAACGCGGAGGAGAAGTTCGGCGTGAAGATCCCGGACGAGGAAGTCAAGAACCTCAAGACCGTCGGCGACGCGGTCACCTACATCGTCAAGGCTCAGGGCTGAGCGCCTAGCCCGACCAATCGGAGCTCCACCATGCCGAAGAAGATCGTCGTCACCGGGGTCGGCGCCACGTCGCCGCTCGGCGGCACCGCCCGCGACTCGTGGAACGCGCTGCTCGCCGGTGAATCCGGTGCGCGGTCCCTCGAGCAGGACTGGGTCGCTCAGTACGAGCTCCCCGTCACGTTCGCGGCGCAGGCCAAGGTGGCCTCCGAGAACCAGCTCGAACGGGTCGAGGCCAAGCGCCTCGACCCGGGGAGCCAGTTCGCCCTCATCGCCGCCCGCGAGGCGTGGGCCGACTCCGGGATCGAGGACGTCGAGCCCGAGCGGCTCGGGGTCGACTGGGCGACCGGGATCGGCGGCGTCTGGACGCTGCTGAACGCCTGGGACACCCTCCGCGAGAAGGGCCCGCGCCGGGTCCTGCCCATGACGGTCCCGATGCTCATGCCGAACGCGCCGGCCGCGGCGATCGAGATGCACCTCGGCGCCCGCGCCTACGCGCGGACCGTGGTGTCGGCCTGCGCCTCCAGCACGGAGTCGCTCGCGAACGCCTACGAGCACATCCAGCAGGGGTTCGCGGACGTCGTCATCACGGGTGGCGCCGAGGCGGCGATCCACCCGCTCCCCCTGGCGGCCTTCGCGTCGATGCAGGCGCTCTCGAAGCGCAACGACGAGCCGGCTGCCGCATCCCGGCCGTACGACGTCACGCGCGACGGCTTCGTGCTCGGCGAGGGGGCGGCCGCCCTCGTCCTCGAGACCGAGGAGCACGCGAAGGCCCGCGGCGCGCGGATCTACGCCGAGGTCGTCGGCGGGGCCGTGACGAGCGACTCGCACCACATCACGGCGCCGGACCCGGAGGGCACCGCGGCCGCCCGCGCCATGATCGCCGCGATCGAGAACCACGGCTACAGCCGCTCGGACGTGCGGCACGTCAATGCCCACGCGACGAGCACGCCGGTGGGTGACGTCGCGGAGTACCACGCCCTGCGGCACGTCTTCGGCGAGGGGCTCGATGGGATCGCGGTCTCCGCGACCAAGGCGTCGACAGGGCACCTGCTGGGCGGGGCCGGCGGAATCGAGGCGATCTTCACCGTGCTGGCTCTCGCCGAGCGGACGGCCCCGCCGACCATCAACCTCAACGAGATGGACCCGGAGATCGAGCTCGACGTGGTCCGCGAGCCGCGACCGCTGGGCGACGGAGATCTGCTCGCGATCAGCAACTCGTTCGGCTTCGGCGGCCACAACGCGGTCGTCGCCTTCGCGACCGCCTGATACCGGCAACACCGACGACGAACGGCAACGGGAGACCGTTGCCGTTCGTCGTTGCGGTTGCCGTTCCGCTCAGTCCTCGTCGCTGAACCAGCGCGGTCGCGGCGTGCGCCGCGGCGCATCCGAGGGGAACCCCGGGCGGGGGCGCAGCATGAGCGCCCCCCACAGGACGTTCGACCAGGCGACCAGGAACGCCACCGGCGGCAGCCAGCCCGGACCGCCCACGGTGCCCGGAGCGGCCGCGACCAGGAGGAGCGCGAGCTCCGCCGCGAGCCAGAGCGCGGCCCCCGCGACGAGCGCGACCAGCACCCTGACCGGGTTCTCCCACCCGAGCACGAGCGCGACGGAGAGCACGGCCGCGAACACGAGCAGCTGAGCGAGGCCGAGCCAGTCGATCCCGGGGTCCGGCAGCCGCACGACGGCGTCGAGGACCGGACCCGCCACGGCGAGCACGGCGAAGGCGGCGACGGCACCCGCGGCCGCGACCGGGGCGGGTGGAGCCTGCAGCAGGGGCACGCGGGTCCGCGTGCGGACGGCCCAGACCGCGGCGAGGACCGCGACGACCAGCCACCCGGCGGACGCGAGCAGCCGCCCTTCGGCGACACTCCAGCCCAGGGAGGCCGCGGCGATCACCGCGACCGCGCCCGCCGCGTTCGACACGCCTCGAGCGGCCGCCCGGGCGGCCTCGCTGTCCTCGGCGGACACTCCCCCCGGCCTGGGTATCGAGCCGGACGAGACGCTCTTCCACCGCCGGACGCCGCCGCGCGTGATGACGAGGATCGCGGCCGCCGTCGCGAGAGCGGCGAGGAGGGCGAGCGCGACGTCGAGACCCCAGGGCCCCCTCGCGGCGTCGGGGTCGAGCGCCCGTGTCAGGGCCCAGCCGAGCCCGGCGACGGCTCCCGCGCCCACGACGAGGCGGACGGGCACGGCCGCCAGCGCCAGCAGCAGGAGAAGCGGGCGCAGCAGGAGCTCGAGCAGCAGGGCGGCGTAGCGTCCGCCCGGCAGTCGCGCAGGCCCGTCACCGGTGGTCCGGCGCCGGGGCACAGCAGAACGGAGAGCGGCCCCGAGTGCCCGCGTGGCGAGGGCCACCCGATACTCGGCGCTGAGGTTGGCGAGGCCGTCGGCGCCGCCCCGGAGGATCTCGGGCCCCGCCTCGGCGCGCAGCCCGCCCTGTGCCGCCGTGACCAGTTCCTCCACCTCGCGCCCGGGAAGGGGATCAGGAGAGCGGGAGGCGAGGAAGCGCACCATCCCGGCCGCGCCGTCGAGCCGTCCCCACCACCAGTCGTTCATGCGCCAGTCCGCGCTCACTAGCCCCAGGAGATTGCCCAGGCCGTGTCCCGCGAGCTTCGCCGTGTGACGCAGCCGGCGGCCGTCCGCGCTGTCCGGCCGCCCGTCGATCGCGTCCTGCAGTGCACGGCGCCGCTCCTCCGCGACCACGGTCGGGAAGGCGTAGGTGGCCGGCGGACGCTCGTCGGCCGCGATCCTCCCGGTCGCGACGAGCGACATGGGAGGCTGCATGCCGGCCGGCGCGACCAGCGCGATGACGTCGAACGTCCGGAGGTCGCGTCCGCGGAAGCGCTCGTCGACCGCGTGCCAGACGGTGGCGCCCCACGGCACGCCCGTTTCATCGGCGGCGTCCTCGGGCGGGGACAGGGCGCGGAGCGCCCGGATGTCCTCGTCCAGGCGGCGATGGTGCGCGGCGAGCGCGGCCTCCTCCTGCGCTTGGCGCACGCGCCCCTCCTCGCCGCGGCCTCGCGCGACCCAGGCCCGCACCCAGAGGGCGACCAGCTCGTCGTCGACCGGCTCGTCGGGCTCGGTCGCGGCGTGCCGGGAGGTGAGCAGCAGCACCCGATAGGCCGCCGCGTCCCGGGCGCGGTGGCCGATCGCGAGCGCCTCGGCGACGCGGGTGCGGATGCTCTGCAGGGCGTCGAGCGCGGCTCCTGCCTCAGGACCTTCGCGGCTCTCGACCGCGCGCACCCACGCCAGGACGGCGTGGGCGGCGTCGATCAGCCCGGACGGGAGCCGCTCGATGCGCCCCTCCGCCTCGGACAGGTCGCCGTCCTGCGCATACGCCGCCATCAGTGCGGGAAGCAGCGGCGTCAGGAGCTGGGCCGGCAGGGCGCGCAGCTTGCGCCGCCGCGGCAGCGTGCTGGTCAGCTGCCACCGGGACGGCCTCGAGATGGCGTCGGTGAGGAAGACCGCGTCCGTGCCCCCGACGCTGCGCAGATAGCCGCGCAGGCGATCGTGTTCCGTGCCGGTGCGGAGGTCGACCGCGCCGACGACGGCCGCCAGCGCCTCGAGCCTGCCCTGCTCCGCCGAGAGCTCCGCGTTGAAGCGGTGCACCTCCTCCAGCTCCTCGTCCGCCGACTCCCGCCTGCGCACCCGCTGCAGCCAGGCGGCGAGCACCGTCCACAGCTGAACGGCCTGTCGCGGCGGCGCGCCCGCGGTCGAGACGTGCCGGGCTTCGGGCTCGGGGTCGAGGTCGAGGAGGGCGCGATCGCCGTACATGGTGCCGACCGTTCCCCGGATCACCCGCAGCGCGCGGTCGAGGGGCACGTTGTCGAAGATGCCCCCGTCGATCACCTCGTACGGCCCGGCGTCGTCCGGGACGTCGCGCGGCGGTCGGTGCAGCGAGAACGCGAAGGCGAAGTCCGGCCTCAGGCTGCCGGAGGCGAACACCGAGTCGGCTCCCTCGTCCGGCGACAGCGACTCGGCGACGGCCTCCCGCGCGAGCGGAGCTTGGGACTCGGAGGTCGCTACCGTCTCCCGGCGAGTCTCCGACGGAGACACGACCCTGGCCACCTCGAACCCTCCGGGGAGGGACGACGTGGCCCGGGCGGCGTAGGCGAGCCGGAGCAGCGCGACCTCGGGCGGCTCCGGGTCGGCGTCCGCCCATGCGCTCGGGATGCCGTGGGGCAGCGGAGCGCCGCGCCGGTCGTCGACATGGAACACGAAGTGCCCGCGCCCCTCGCGCACGTCGGACTCGCTCTCGGCCTCGCTGTTGATGACGGTGGCCGCGAGGTGCACCCCCAGCCGGACCGGGACCAGGTCGCGGTGGGAGCGTCCGCGGTCCCCGCCCCGCCGGTACAGCTCGGCCGCGGCTCCCGTCGCCGTCTTCCAGAAGTAGGCGTCACCGCGCAGGGGCGCCTCGACGCCACGGATCCCCGGCGGCTGCAGGAGCCGCTGCAGCCCGGCCGCCTCGCGCCAGACCGGGAGGATGGCGTCGAAGTCGGTCCCCGCGCGCTGAGCCACGGCGTAGAGGATCGCGCTCAGTCCTCCCGCGCTCGCGCCGGCGATGACGTCGAACTGGACCTCGTCGTAGCCGGCGGCGGCGAGCACCCGGGCGTAGGCGGCGATCCGGACGCGCAGCGTGCCGGACGGCGGCTCGGCCGCCGGGGCGAGCACGAAGGCCGCGAGCGATCCGTCGGGGCGCCGGGCCACGCGGATGCGCCGCACGAGATCGAGCTCGGCGAGGGCGCCCGCGATCCAGACGGCCAGGCTCACTCCGCCGCGCAGGGAGATCGCGGCCCGCAGCACCCGATCGAAGGCCGGGGAGGACCCGCTCTCCCGCATCGCCGCATCCAGGGTCCGGTGGGGCGGCAGGAACACGAGCGGGAGGCCGGCGCCGTCGTCCGCATCCGCGATCCCCGTCACGCCGTCGCCCCCTCCAACCGTGTCGCGCCGACACTACTCCCCGGCCCTGACGGGGTTCGGGACGCCGCGTCGGCGCTGATCACGAAGGCTGCCGGAAGGACGGCTCGAAGAGTGAAGAGCCCCTGAATGGTACCCATCCGATCAGGGGCTCTTCGTGTCGCTTTCGCTAAGTTCGAGGGCCGCTACCCATACGACCCGAACGGGTTGGAGCGCGATGCGAACACGTTCAGATTACGGCGGAGTTGGCTGGGAATCGGCTTTCTCGGCGGCGTGTCGGACAAGTCTCAGCCGGCTCGATGCAACCAGATCACCGGGCTCTTCTCGCCCGCGTGCCGGAAGGGCTCGAGCTCGTCATCCCAGGCCTGGCCGAGGGCGAGCCGCAGCTCCTTGTGCAGTTCCAGCGCATTGACTCCGGCGACGTCCATCGCGTAGCGGATGCGGTCTTCGGGGATCACGATGTTGCCGGCCGTGTCCGTCTGGGCGAAGAAGATGCCGAGGTCGGGGGTGTGCATCCAGCGGGCGCCGTCGGTCCCGTATCCCGCGTCCTCGCTGACCTCGTACCGCAGATGCTCCCACCCGCGGAGGGCGGAGGCGATGGCGGCACCGGTGCCGGGAGGCCCCTCCCAGTAGAAGTCGGTCCGCTGGGAGTTCTTCAGGACCGGCTGCTCGATCCAGGTGAAGCTGACGGCACGCCCGAGAGCGCGACCGGCCGCCCACTCGACGTGGGGGCAGAGCGCGCGCGGCGAGGAGTGCACATAGAGCGCACCCCGAGCGAGTGGTGCAGCCATGGTTCTTCTCCGTTCAGCTAGGTGCGTCTTCCCCTACGACCTGGTGAACGAATCCTGTTGCACCGATATGAAATTAACAGCCGGGGCGTCCCGGCTCTTGCATTATGCAGGAGGACACGCCGGAATCACAACAATGTAAGAGGGGTGCGATTCCGGGGCCGGAACCTGCTCAATGCAGGAGCGAGCCGTCCTTCGCGAGCACGTTCTTCTCCCCCGCCTCGACCTTGAACGGGAACCGGTTCTGCTTCGGCGGCATCGGGCAGTTGAAGTTGTAGCTGAACGCGCAGGGCGGCAGCACTGCGGTGTTGAAGTCGAGGGTGATCGTGCCGTCCGGGTTCGGAGCGGTGAACAGGAAACGCCCGACGCTGTAGGTGGAGTCCCCGCTCGTGGCGTCGGCGAAGACGATCTGCAGGGCGCGCCCCTCCTTGAACGCGAGCACGCTGTACTCCTGGCCGTCGCGCTCGAAGCGGATCTCGCCGGGGATGACCTTCTCGCGGGTCTCGCCGTCGTCCTTGAGGTGCTCGAAGCCGGCGGTGGTGCCCTCCGGGTTCGGCGTGAAGGTGCCCTGCACGACCCAGGACGGGTCGTAGGGGAAGGCGTCGATGCCGCCGAAGTTCTGGATGTCCTCCGACTCGGCATCCCAGACGCGCAGCGCGCAGCTGCCGTCCTCGCCGCTGATGACGGTGCCCGTCGTGTGGTCGTCGAACACGATCTCGCTCGGCTTCTCGGAGTTCCGCGGAGAGAGCAGCACCTCGCCGTCGACGAGCTGCCCGTTGACCGTGATCCCGTCCTCCGCCGCTGCCGTCAGCTTGAGCCCCGGGAGACCGTCCGGCCGCGGAGCCCACAGGCCGGGGACGCCCCAGATCGGCTGCTCCGAGTCCACCCACTGCGTGTTGATCAGCGCGAGGAACCCTCGCGGCTGGACCACCGCCTCCTCGCGGCGCTGGCGGAAGCGCTCGTAGCGCTCCTCCGCGCTGAGGGGTGCGGCGGGTGCGGTGGTGGTCTGGGTCATCCGTTCATCCTTCCTGTCCCGACCGGGACAACAGCGTGCGACACGGGGTTATTCGGCCTGCGGCCGCCACAGGTCCAGCACGGGGACGCCGGCGGGCTCGAACCCGAAGACCTGCCCGTAGAAGGACAGGGCCGCCTCGCGCACGCGCACTCGGGTCTCCACCTTGCGGAAGCCGTGCGACTCGCCCTCGAACGCGAGGTACGCGTGCGGGATGCCCTTCGCGATCAGCCCGTCGCGGAACCGCTCGGACTGCGCCGGCGGCACGACCGGGTCGTCGAGACCCTGCAGCAGCAGGACCGGGCAGTCGAGCCCGTCGATGTGCGAGAGCGGGGATCGCTCGTCGTACAGCGCCTGCGCCTCGGGCAGCGGACCCACGAGCCCGTCGGTGTAGCGGGACTCGAAGTCGTGCGTGTCTTCGGCCAGCGCGGTCAGGTCCGCGACGCCGTAGAGGGACACCCCGCACGCGAACACGTCCGTCCGCGTCAGGGCGGACAGGACCGTCCACCCTCCCGCGGATCCGCCTTCGATGGCGAGCCGCCGGGGATCGGCGAGGCCCGCGCCGGCCAGCCCGGTCACGGCCGTGACCACGTCCTCGACGTCGACGACGCCCCACTGGCCGCGCAGCCGCTCGCGGTACGCGCGGCCGTACCCGGTGGACCCGCCGTAGTTCACGTCGATCACCCCGATGCCCCGGCTCGTGTAGTACGCGAAGACGAGATTGACCGACGCCGTCGTGCGCGTGGTGGGGCCGCCGTGGACGAAGGCGACGTACGGCGGCAGCTCCCCGTCGGGCGCCTCGAACGCCGGGTTGCGCGGCGGGTAGACGACGGCGTGCACCTCGCGGGGCCCCGGGAAGGTCCGCTCCTCGGCGAGGGGCAGGAGGTCCGCCGCGGGCAGGTCGTCGTAGTCGAGCCGGATGTCGGTGAGTGCCCCGGTGGCGAGGTCGAGCTCGCGGATGCCGCTCAGGAGGGCCGCGCTGCCGCCGTCGAGGAGCAGGCGGCCGGGCCGGGCGTCGAGCAGGTCGATCGTGGTGAGCGGAAGGTCCAGCACGCGGGCGGCTCCCCCACCGGCCGGCACGAGCTCGAGCCGGTCGGAGCCGTGAGTGGTGACGAGCGCGAGGTCGTCGTCGTCGGGCCGCAGGTACCACGGCTTGCCGAGGTTCCAGAGCGGCCCGCCGGTCTCGCGCTCCTGCGCCAGCACCGGGGTGAGCCGGCCGTCGAGGCTCGCCCGGTGCAGGTTCCACCAGCCCGTGCGATCCGTGATGACGAGGAGGTCGTCCTCGCCGTCCCACTCCGGCTGGAGCACGGACTCCTCCGGACCGCCCACCAGCGAGCGCCAGTCGGACACCCGGCCGTCGCGGACCTCGCCCACGCGCAGCTCGGTGCCGTCCCACGGCATCCGCGGATGGTCCCACGCGATCCAGGCGAGGCGCGTGCCGTCCGGCGAGAAGCGGGGATAGGCGAGGAAGTCGCTGCCGGCGACGACCGACACGACGGCGTCCCCGTCGCCGGCGCCGCTGCCGTCGAGGGGCACGAGCACGATGTCGCGCGACACCCGGCCGCCGTCGTGGCGCTCCCGCACGGCGACGAGATGGTCCCCGTGGATCCCCAGGTCGGCGTACCGGTCGCCCGTTCCGGACGGGGTCAGGGGCTGAGGGTCAGCCGCACCGGGACGGAGGAGGTGGATGCGCTGGTCGCTGAACTCGACGAAGGCGAGGGCGCCGCCAGGAGCGGGCGTCCACGCCCCTCCCCCGTACTCGTGCACGCGGCTGCGCGCGTTCCAGGGCGCCGGAAGGACGGCCTCCGGCTCGCCGTCCGCGCCGCTCCGGAACACGCCGTAGCGACCGCCCTCGGAGCCCCGCAGCTCGAGCCACCAGACCTCGTCGCCGACGTAGCGGGCGCCTGAGACGGGGTGGGAGCCGGCGGCGACGTCCCGAGCGGTGATGGGCGAGGTCCAGGTTCCGAACGGGGCGACGGTCGGGGCGGTCACCGTCCCAGCGTATGGGCGGGTCACGCCTGGCCGTAGTCGTCCACGATGGCGACCTCGAGCGGGAAATCGATGGGGAAGTCACCGAACAGCAGTCGTCCGGCGGCGGCTGCCGCCCCCCGGATGGCCTCCTCCACGTCTGCGGCGAGGTCCCCCGGTGAGTGCACGAGCACCTCGTCGTGCAGGAAGTACACGAGCTCCGGGCGCCCGTTCCGTCCCTCGCCGAGCGCGAGGAGCCGGCGGCGCAGCTCAGCCAGCCAGCACAGCGCCCATTCGGCGGCCGTACCCTGGACCACGAAGTTGCGGGAGAACCGTCCCCGCTCGCGCGCCTGCGATCGGGCCCTCCGCTCCTCGGCCGGCGAGGCGTCCGGCACCGAGGCTCGGGACTGCGCGGCCCGCCATGCCGGTCCGGCGGCCGGCGAGCTGCGGCCGAGCCTCGTCGTCACCGCCTCGCCGCGCTCGCCCGCGCGGGCAGCTGACTCGACGAGGCCGATCGCCAGCGGGAAGGCCTTGGCGAGCCGCGGCATCAGCCGCCCGCCCTGGCCCGCCGTCGCACCGTAGATGGCACCGAGCATGGCGTACTTCGCGGAGTTGCGATCGGGAACGGCGCCCGTCTCGACGATTCCCTCGTAGAGGTCGCGTGCGCGACCCGCCGCCGCCATCGCGGTGTCCCCGGCCATCGCGGCCAGCACCCGCGGTTCGAGCTGCGCGGCATCCGCGACGACGAGCTTCCAGCCCGGGTCGGCGACGACGGCGGACCGGAGCTGCTTGGGGAGCTGGAGCGCGCCGCCTCCGCGAGCGGCCCACCGGCCGCTCGGGACACCGCCCGGCAGGAAGTCCGCGCGGAACCGCCCGCCCGTGACCCAGGTGTCGAGCCAAACCCAGCCGTTCGCGCTGAGGATGCGAGCCCGCTTCTTGTACTCCAGGAGCGGCTCGATGGCGGGATGCTCGAGCCGGCGCAGCTCGGCCGACCGGGTGCTCTCCACCATCAGCCCCGCGGAGCGCAGCGCGGCGAGCAGCTCCTGCGGCGAATCCGGGTTCAGGGTCGGGGCGTCCAGCGCGCTCCGGATCCGCCCCGCGAGCTCCTCGAGCCGCGCGGGCCGGACACCGGGCGCCACGCGCGGCCCGAGGAGGTCGGCGAGCAGCGCCTCGTGTCGCTCCGCACTCCAGGGCAGGCCCGCGTGCCGCATCTCGGCGGCCGCGAGGGCCCCGGCGGACTCCGCGGCGAGGAGGAGCCGGAGCCGTCCGGGTTGCCCGCTCCCGGCCACCGCTCCGAGCTGCGCCCGGAGCTCCGCGACGGGATCGACGTGCTCGGCGACGGAGCCGACATCGAAGAGGGTCTGCTGCGAGTCCGGACCGGACAGGGGGGAGTCCTCGTCGAGCGCGTCGCGAGGGGCCGCGGCGACAGCGGTTCCGTCGGAGAGGGTGGAGTGGCGCAGGATGGCGCGGCACAGCCGCAGATCCTGACAGCGCTCCACGCGGACGCCGGCGCGCAGCAGCGGCGGATAGGAGACGGCGGTGTCCTCCCACACCCACCGGACTCCGGCGGCCTCGCGTCCGGCGAGGTCGGCGTAGCCCTCGTCCGTCAGCGAGCGAGGCGCCTCGATGGGCTCGCCGCGCTCATCCGCCCGTGTGGCGACCACGCCGCCGTGCACGGGCGAGACGACGAGGAACACGGCTCCAGTCTCCCCCGGCGCTCGGACAGCCGCGGTCGCAGGGGCCCGGGCCGCCCTATCCGGGGCGAAAGCGGGCCGTTCCGACGGCATGGCGTGGACGGCGACGTGCGGCTCGGACGGCAGGTCCCGCCTGCCGTCCGAGCCGCACGGGTGTCGCCGGCGTCAGCGCCGCTTCGCGTTGGCGGCGGCGCGGGCGTGCCGCCCCTGCTCGCCGCTCGAGCCGGAGCCCGAGCCGGGACCCGAGCCGCCGTCGCCGTCGTCGTCGGGCTTGCTCGTCTCGCGGATGCGGCGGGCCTCGGCGAGGAGCTTCTCCTCCTTGCGGGCGTTCTTCTCGCTCTTCTTCACGCCGCGCGGCGGGAGCTGGATGTCGCCCTCGGCCTCGATGCCGGCCTCGAGCTGGCGGCTGCGCTCCACCTCCGCGTCGAACTCCGCGCCGAACAGGAGCGCCAGGTTCGCGATCCAGAGCCAGAGCAGGAAGATGATCACCCCGGCCAGAGCGCCGTAGTTCTTCGCGTAGTTCGAGAAGTTGGTCACGTAGAGCCCGAAGAGGATCGACGCGACGACCAGCACGACCAGCGCGATCAGCGCGCCCATGCTCATCCAGCGGAACTTCGGCTGCTTCACGTTGGGCGTCGCGTAGTAGAGGATCGCGATCATCAGCACGAGGATGAACGCGATCACGGGCCACTTCGCGATGTCCCACACGGTCTGCACGACCGGGCCGAGCCCGATCAGGTTCCCGATCGCCTCGGTCACCGGACCCGAGATGACGAGCATCAGGGCGATGATCGCGACGAGCACGATCCCGATCACGGTCACGAGGAGCTGCGTGCCCCGGGCCTTGACCAGCCCCCGGCCCTCGTCGATCTCGTAGATGCGGTTCATCGCACGAGTGAACGCGCCGACGTAGCCGGAGGCGGACCAGATCGCGAGGACGAGGCCGGAGACCAGGGCGAAGCCCTTCGCCGGGGAGTTCACGAAGTTCTCGATCGGTCCCCGGATGACCTCGAGCGCGTCCGGCGGAGCGACGCTGCCGAGGACCTGGAGCATCGCGTCGACCGCACCGGGTCCCTGACCGATCAGAGCGAGCAGGGAGATGAGCGCGATGAGCGCGGGGAAGAGCGCGAGGACCGAGTAGTAGACGAGGGCAGCCGCGATGTCGGTGCACTGATCGGTGGTGAATTCGTTGAGGGTGCGGCGGAGCGTGTACTTCCACGTCCCCTTGTCGAGCTCCTTCGGGGTGTCCGGCTTGCGCGGGTCCTCCGGGCTGGGCGCGTTCTTCAGGCGCTTGGAGGCGCCGACGTCATCGGACATTGCAGGGGACCTCTCTTGCTTGTGCCGTGCTCTGCTGTGCTGCGGGAAAGGAAAGAGGGGCCGCTGGCGAATGCCGGCGGCCCCTCAGTCCGAGGTGTCGCGCCTACGCGTTGCGGACGGTGTCCGTCGCGCTGGTGGCGTTCTGCTTCACGTCCTGAGCGGAGGACTGCGCCTCGCCCTTGACGGTCTGCGTGGCGTCCTGAGCGGTCTCCTTGACGGACTGCGCACCCTGCGTCGCCGTCTCCTTGACCGACTGGACCGCCTGCTGAGCGGGCTCCTTCAGGTTCTGCCCGACCTCCTTGGCGGCGTCCGTCACCTTGCCGACGAGCGGCTGGGCGGCGTCCTTCGCCTGCGAGGCGAGCTCCTTCTCCTTCTCGCTCGCGGGGATGAGCCCGGCGACGAGCCAGCCGACGCCGAAGGCGATCAGGCCGACCGCGAGCGGGTTGCCCTGCGCCTTCTCGGCGACGACGCGAGGCGCGTCGCCGACCGCGGACGCGGCGTTGCCGAGCGCGTCCTTCGCTCCGGACGTCACGTCGGAGGCGGTGCCGGAGACGCGGTGCTTCGCGTCGGAGGCGCTGCCCATGACCCGGTCCTTGGCGCCGGAGGCGCTGCCCATGACGCGGTCCTTGAGGCTGCCGAACTTGCTCTTGACCTTGTCGGTCTGCCGCTCGACGATCTTCGACGGCGTCACCTTGTCGGCCAGGGCGTCGACGTCGGAGCTCAGCTCCTGGCGCGTGGCCTCGATGTTGGCGCGGATGACCTCGGGGTCGTCGCTCGACGTGTATCCGGTGCCGCTGGTGCCGCCGGCCTGGTACGAGCCGGCATCGCCGGTCCTGTAGAGGTCGTCACTCATCGGTTCTCCTCATTCCTCTTCAGTGCGTCGGGAATCTTCTTCACGGTGTCTGCGGTGCGCGGCATGCCCTGCACTTCCTTCAGCCGCTTGCGGCCGATGGCGTACAGGATCCCGGCGATGATGCCCCAGATGATGGCGACGATGAGCGCCGCCAGGGCGATGCTCCCCTCGATGTCCCCGAACAGGTCGGCGAGCCCCCACCAGAGGGCGCAGGACAGGAAGAAGACCGCCATGAGAGCGGAGTAGCCGGCGGCGGCCAGCAGCCCCGCTCCGGCTCCGGCCCGCGTCGCGGACTGCTTGAGCTCGGCCTTCGCGAGGTCGATCTCCTGCCGGATGAGCGTGGACAGGTCCTTCGTGACCTGACCGAACAGCTCACCGAAGGAGGTGGAGGCGGCCCTTCTCTCCGAGGGGGTCGACGTGTCGACCTCCGGCACCGGGGTGGCGCCGGCCCTCTCCGAGGGGTATCCGGTGTCGGTCACGGGCGCACATCCCCTGTGGCCGAGCCGCCGAGCCCGGTGCCGTAGCCGCCGGTCGTCCCGCCCGCGCCGGTGCCGTACTCGTTCTCGCCCGCGTAGCCGGTGCCGTAGTCGCTCACCGGGGTCGTCGTGGTGAACGAGTCGACCGGGGTGTAGGTGGTCTCGCCGGCGACCGAGGAGGTCGCCTGCTCCTCCTGCTTCTCGTCCTGGACGGCGCCAACGACCGACCGGGTGAGCCGGCCGGCGACGACACCCGCCACCGCCGCGATGGCGATGAAGGTGCCCGGGCGGCGTGCGGCGAAGTACTTGACCTCCTGGAGGAGGTCACCCGGCTCGCGCGCCTCGATCCAGTCGGCGACGCCCTGCAGCCGCGAGGACGCCTGGTTCACCAGGTCGAGGACGGGACCGCTCTCCGGCACGTTGCCGGAGGCGAGGCCGTTGAGCTGCTCGCCCAGGGTGCGGATCCCCGTGGCGGCCTTCTGCTGCTGGGTCGACGCCTGCTGCTTCACCTGGCTCGTCGCCTGGTTGAGCAGGTCGCGGGCCTGGTACTTCGTCTCCGAGGCCACCTGGCGTGCCTGCGTCTTGGCCTCGGCGGCCACGTTCCTGGCCTCGTCCTTGGCCACCCCGGCCACGTGCTTGCCGGCGTCCGCGGCTCCGCTCGCGACCTGCCCGGCCTGTTCCTTGGCCACGTCCGTCTTGCTGGTGGACGACCCACTCGTCTCACCCGCCGTGCCCACGGTCTCCACTCCGATCACCGTGTCGGTGACGACGACGGTCTCGTCGGGGTTGCCCGACGACGGAGGGTTCACTGGGTAACTGTTCGACATTGTCATCCCTTCCAGTGCCGACGCGTCCCGGGACGGTCCCAGGGCGCGCCGCTTGTGCATACCGACGCTCCCACCACGCCCCAAAGGGGATCAACCCGTCGCGCAGTCGAAACGTGAGGGTTATAGTTCCCGCCCCCGCGAGGGCGTCCTTTCACGTGCCCGAAGCCGCATTGCGCGCCGCAAGGCGCTGGGGCGGGGCAGGCGTCCCTGGGAACCGACCGAGAACACGCCGAAGAGCCCCGCCGGCCGGCGGGGCTCTTCGGGAAACCTCGGAGAACGCGGACTCGGGACGGCGTGAAGCTGAGCCGAGTAGCGCCGACGAAGGCTGGGAACGGGATGCGGAGGGGGCTATCCCTGCTGGCCGGGGATAGCGGGCACCTGGTCCGGCGCCGGCTCCGGGATCAGCTGGAGTCCGCCCGTGCTGTTCGCGGAGAGGAGCAGGGCCTCGATCCAGGCACGGTTGAGCACCGGGGTACGGCTGCCGTCGAACTTGAAGCGCAGCGGAATGGACGGGTGGATCCAGATGGTGCTCCGACCCCCGCCGCCCTCGACCCCGTGCTGCCAGGAGAAGGTGAACTTCTCATCGCGGCGGAGCTTGGCGATGATCGCCATCTTCACATGGGCCAGGAGACGGTCCTCCATGTCGATGCCGAGGTCATCGTCCCCGTAGTAGAGCTTTCCCATTCCCGCCTAACTGCAGAAGTCCAACTTCCCAAGACTACTAGACGGCGCCCCACGCACGGGGGCGCAGACTGTCCGCCACGCGCAAGATGGGGCGTCGCGCCGGCCGAGGGCGATGTCCGCTCCTCCTGGGAGGATGAGCGCATGTGCGGCCGCTACGTCGTGACGAAGACCGTCACGAATCTGCTCCCCGACCTGCTCGGCGACTTCGGGCCCCTGCCCGACGACTACAACGTCGCACCGACCGACGACGTGCCGGTCGTGCGGGACCGCCATGGGGAGCGCGAGCTCGTTCCGGTCACGTGGGGATTCCGCACCCCGTGGATGAGCGACAAGCAGAAGCGGCCGATCAACGCGCGCATCGAGACCGTGACGTCCTCCGGCATGTGGCGCAAGGCCTTCGCCCAGTCCCGCTGCATCGTGCCCGCCCTCGGCTACTACGAGTGGACCGTGACTCCGACAGGGAAGCAGCCGCACTTCATCCACGACCCGGGTCACGCCCTGGCCATGGCGGGAGTGGTCGGCCTGTGGCCCGATCCCACGAAGCCCGAGGACGATCCGCACCGCTGGAAGCTGTCGATGGCGGTGATCACCCGCGACGCGCACGTCGCTCCGGGCGAGGTGCACGATCGGATGCCCGCCTGCCTCACGCCCGACGTCTTCGACGCCTGGCTCGGCGATGGCCTGTCCCCCGTCGAGCTGGTCCACCTGCTCGACGAATCGTCCGTGCGAGTCGCCCACCAGCTCGAGCACTACGAGGTCAGCCGCGAGGTCAACTCCGTGCGGAACGACGGACCGCGGCTCATCGAGCCCCTCTGACTCGCCCTTCGGGACCGAGTCGTCCTTCCGAATGGCGCCGCCGGCGCGGCTCAGCCGGAGCGGTGCCGGGCGATCTCGATCACGAGTGCGTGCACGAGGTCCGGCATGAGGTCCTGGTCCTCGTCCCCGGCGCGCCGCAGGATCGTGATGAGGTCTCGGAACTCCATCGCGAACCGGTCCGCGGCCGCCGGGTCGTGCGGTCGCATCCGCGCGTCCTGGGCGAGGCCCACGAGGAGCTCGAGCGTGGGCCCGAGCGTGGTCGGCGCGCGGGTACCCGCCCTGCGCTCGTACAGCAGCGCCTCAGTCACGAGTGCTCCGCCGCATCCTGTCGTCGGCCATGCCGGTCCTCCCCCGATCGGTTCCCGGCACCGTAGGGGGCGCTGACGGAGTGCGCCCGGCGACATGCCGGACGACATGCATCCGGAACAGCCTCAACCTGTGAGCGGGGCGGAACGGGGGGCTTTGTAAGGGCTCGGGCGAGGAACGTCGAGCCCCAAATCCGCCCCCGTCGTCGGTGGCTAGCGTCGACTGCGGGTGGCTAACCCGTGCCGCCCACCGAACGATCGATGAGGGAGAACCACATGATTGGCACGGACCAGATCGACCGACTGAACGGCGCCACCGTGGTGGACGCCGATGGCGACAAGATCGGCACGGTCGGACAGGTCTTCGTGGACGCGAACGACGGGCACCCCAGCTGGGTGACCGTGCGCACGGGGCTTTTCGGCGCCAAGGAGACCTTCGTCCCGCTGGACGAGGCGACCTCCGAGGGCGACACGCTTCGCGTCCACTACGACAAGGCGACCGTGAAGGACGCTCCGCGCATCGACACCGACAGCGCGCTGAGCCCTGAGGAGGAGGACGAGCTGTACCGCTACTACAACCTCTCCTCGAGCGAGACCAGCACCCACAGCGGGACCGACTACACCGACACCACCGGGTTGGGCACGGGCACCGGGTACACGGACGCCGGCACCACCGGCTACGCCGACACGACGTCGCAGGTGGGCGGTCCGGGACACGACACCTCCGGCCCGAACACCGACGAGGCGATGACCCGCTCGGAGGAGCGGCTCAACATCGGCACCGAGCGCGTCCAGACGGGGCGGGCCCGCCTGCGCAAGTACATCGTGACGGAGAACCAGACGGTGACCGTCCCGGTGGAGCGCGAGGAGGTCCGTCTCGAGCGGGAGCCGATCACCGACGCGAACGCGGGAGCCGCCCTCGACGGGCCGGCGCTCAGCGAGGAGGAGCACGAGGTCACCCTGACCGAGGAGCGGCCCGTCGTGAACAAGGAGACCGTCCCCGTCGAGCGCGTGCGCCTCGACACCGAGACGGTGACCGAGAACCGGCAGGTCAGCGAAGAGGTCCGCAAGGAGCAGATCGACTTCGACGGCGAGTCCGGCCGGGACCGCGTCTAGGACCCGTCCGCATCCAACCGATAGGGAGCCGGTCGCTGCAGCTGCAGCGACCGGCTCCCTCCGTTTCCATCGCCTCGACCGGCGCGGCAGGGGCACCTCGGCCCTTGGCTGATCGCCTCTGCCTGGCTACCGTCGGATCCGGGCCGGGGCGCCGCGGATGCCGCCCGCCGGAAGGAGATCCAGGTGATCGACAGCGATCAGATCAGCCGACTCAAGGGCGCGACCGTGCTCGACGCCGAGGGTCACAAGGTGGGCACCGTCGGGCAGGCGTTCCTGGACGCCACCGACGGGAATCCTCGCTGGGTGACCGTCCGGACGGGACTGCTCGGGAGACGGGAGAGCTTCGTCCCCCTCGAGGGAGCGGACCTCGACGGGGACGTTCTGCGCATCCGCTACGGGAAGGCGACCGTCAAGGACGCTCCTCACATGGATCCCGACAGTGCCCTGAGCTCCGAGGAGGAGAGCGCGCTCTACCGCTACTACGACGTGGGGAGCGCGGGCGGGCAAGGCCTGCGGAAGCACGACGACCGGCAGCAGGAACTCGACGACGACGAGGAGCTGCCCGAGGAGCGGCCTCGGGTCGCCACGGCACCCGTGCCGCCCGGTCGGCGCCACCTGCTCGCCGAGACGGTCCTCGAGTTCCCGGAGGACGACGACCAGATCCGGCGCAGCCAGATCGACTTCGATGGTGAGGTGGGACGCGACCGCGTGTGACGCCGCGCAGTTTCCTCCCGCACGACGGAAGAGCCGGCCGCAGAAGCGGCCGGCTCTTCCGGCATCGGGCGCGTGCGCCCTCGAGTCGTCCTCGGCGTCTAGAGGATCGTGGCCAGTCCGACGGCCTGCAGTGTGCCGGTCGCGGCGAGGGCGAGCGTCGCAGCCAGCACCAGCAGACGCTGGGCGATCGGGGCCCGATAGGTCGACCGGCGGAGCGGGCCGGACGCGCCCGCGACCAGCAGGCGGGGCCGGGGTCCCGGCTCCTCCATGCGGCGAACCATCCGGGACGAGGCGACGGAACTCGCCATCGCCTCGTTGATGGTGAGGGGTTCGGTGCGGCAGGGCTCGGGCATCATGTCAGGGTCCTCCGGTTGGTGTACACAGGTTAACCTCCGCCCCCGGACGGGGGCTCAGCCCTTGACAGGACCGCCCTGTTGCGTCAAGCGATCCCGGCCTCCGCACGCACGCTCGGATGCGCCCGGCAGGACCGGGCTCCGCCGTGCGGGACCTCACGCAGCGTCGCTGGGCTCGTCCGGGTCGTAGGCCTCGTACTGCTCGTCTCCGACGACGGCGGCCCGCTGGGAGCGCATGGCCGCCGACCTGCGCTGCAGCTCGGCGATGAACTGCTGCCCGTCGATGTCCGCGGAATCCTGATCGCTCTCGAGGACGGTGATCTGACTCGACGGGCCGATCAGCAGATGCACCTGGCCGACGTGGCCGTCCTGGTAGAGCGCTGGGATGTCGATGGTGTCGGCCGTCTTCGTGCGCCCCAGATCACGGGCGTACTTGAGCACCTCGTCGGCGATCTCATCGGTGGTGACGATGTGCTCCTCCGCGTACGAGATGACTTTCATGTCTGTAAGCCTGATCACCGCTCCTCCCTTTTCGTAGCCGTTGCGACGGCAGGCGGGATGGGCTAGCAGTCAAGCCCGTAGAGGACGACCGGGCCGACTGGCTAACGTCGCCCTCATCGGCACCCGCGCTGGGGACCGACACCTCCGGGAAGAAGAGACGCCATGAGCACGACCCGGAGCCTCCAGGAGGAGGCACTGAACGACCCGCTTCGCAGCCTCAGCGGACTGCACGAGGCGGGCCGCCTCCGCCGCGGAGTCGCGGAGTTCCTGCGGCTTCCTCTCCTGATCATCGCCGGCTTCTGCGTTCTCGCCGCCGGTGTCGCCCTCCTCGACGCCTTCGTCGGCGACGACGCGCCGCTCCGGCGGCTCGCCCAGCAGGTCGTCCCCGGCAAGGGGGCGGTGGACTTCGTGTCCGCGGTGGCCACGAGCCTCCTGACGGTGACGTCGATCACGTTCTCCGTGCTGCTGCTCGCGGTGCAGCAGACGTCGAGCTCGCTGACCACGGTGGTCTTCGACCAATTCCTGCGGCGCACCACGAACCAGCTCTACTTCGGATTCTTCGTCGGCGTCACCGCGTTCGCGTTCATCATCCTGGGCACCGCCCGAGGCGGCCGCCCGCCCGCATACGGTCCGGCCCTCACGCTGATCCTCACGATCCTCGCTCTGGTGGCGCTCCTGATGCTGATCCACTCGTCCATCGACCAGATGCGCCCCCAGTCGGTCGTGCGGTCGATCCACGAGCTGGCGCTGCGCGCGCGGGAGAGGGCGCTCGTGCTGCTCGGCAAGACCCGGTCCGAGCGCGGGACGCCGCTCGACACCCCCGCACGCGAGGTGCGGGTCCGGGACAGCGGCTACGTCGTCACGATCGGTGAGGATGCCCTCGCCCGGGTGGCGCGCTCCGTCGGTCGGGACGCGGAAGTGGTCATCGACGGCCGGCTCGGCGAGTACATGGTCTTCGACGACGTGATCGCCCGTGTCGTCGGGGCGGACCCGGACGACGAGAGCTGGGACGAGGACGTGCTGCGGGCGTTCGGACTGGACGACATCCGCGATGTGGACGTCGAGTCGGGCTACGCGATCGACCAGCTCGAGAACATCGCGTGGGCGACGGCGACGAGCGCCAGCCAGAGTCCGCACACGGCGACGACGGCGATCCGGGCACTCCACGACCTGGCCGGTCGCTGGCTGATGGCCGGTGAGCGGGATCGGGCACACCTCTCGAAGGACCAGCACGAGCTCCCGATCGTCTACGTCGACGGCGCCGTCGAGCGGATCTGCGAAGCGCTCGCGACCCTTCTCATCGCCTCCTCGGAGTCGCGGCAGGCGCAGACCTGCGCGACCGTCCTGAGGGCGTTCACGGGGATCGCGCCACGACTCGAGACCGAGGAGGACCGGCAGGTCTTCGGCCGCGCGCTCGACAGCGCCCTGCCGTCGATCATCCAGCACGCGGAGCTCCCGCGGCTGCAGGACGCCCTCGCCGCGCTCGAGAACGTCCTGGTCCGCGAGCGCTACGACGGAGCCCGTGTCCGGGAGGTGCGCGCGCTGCTCACCGAGGCGACGCGGCAGCTCCTGCCGAAGCCCAGCGACGAGCCCGAGGCGGCCCACCCCCGCTGACCAGGGCCCACGGCCGCGCTGGCCTTCCCGGCGAGCGGGCTGCGTCGTGCCGTACCATCACCTGAGAGCCGACGACGACTCCCCCGGCGATGATCGACGCGCCGGATGCCCGTTCCTCCGCTCCGCGGTCCACGAGAGGACCATCCGTGACCGACCTCACCGTCTTCACCCCTGCCCGCATCCAGTACTCCCGCACCCCCGGATGGCGTAAGCCCCACCGAACCCTGCTCGTCGCCCAGGGCACCCGCTGGGGGAACCCGTTCCTGCTGGCCGCCGACGGGACGGCGAACCGGGAGCGCGCCGTGCTCGAGTTCCGTCAGGCGCTCCTCGAAGGACGACTCGACATCACGGTGGAGGACGTCCGGCGCCAGCTGAGCGGCCAGAACCTCGGCTGCTGGTGCCCCCTCGACCGGCCCTGTCACGCCGACGTCCTCCTCGAGATCGCCAACGGCGGGGACGTCGCCGCTACTCCGATCCAGTCCGCTCGTCAAGGTCGCGCCCCCGCAGACGCCCCCTCGCCATACTGAGGACCGGAAGGCGGGTTCATCATGGACGCAGGAACGATCTGGACCATCGTCATCATCGTCGTCGTCGTGCTCGTCATCGCCGGCGTCGTCTTCTTCCTGATGCGGCGGCGAACCGGCGCACGCAAGATCGAGGCGAACCGGCAGAAGGCGGAGCAGATCCGGCAGGAGGCGCAGCAGCACGATCTCGCGGCGCGCGAGCGTGAGGCCGAGGCCCTCCGGGTGCAGGCCGAGGCGCAGCGCGCGAAGGCGGAGGCTCAGCAGGCTCAGGTGAACGCCGAGCGGCTGGCCCAGCAGGGCGCGGAGAAGCAGTCGGCGGCCGAGGAGGTCCGGTCTAAGGCGGACGAGCACTTCCGCAAGGCCGACGAGGTCGATCCGGACGTCGACGACGGGCCGAACTCGGACACGACGCCGCGCCACCGTCGCTGACCCGATCGCCGCACCACCTCACGGTGGCGGCGGGCGTTCGTGTGCCTCGGCTCGCACGCTGAAGGAGCGGTGACGGGTGCGCCAGGATGCGGGAGCGGCCCGGCGGGACGCACGGGTGGAGGGCCACGTTCCGTCGGCACCGACTGCCGAAGACCTGCCTCTTGCCAGGAGCAGGTCCCCGCCGACTAGGTCAGCTGCCCTCGCACGATCGAGTCGCCGGAGTGACCGGGGTCTCCGTCGAGGGGCTCCTCCGAGATGTCGACCAGGTCGTAGCTGTCCGTGTCGATGCCGTCCGGCACCGCGAACGTCCCCTCGCGGCCTTCGAGCACCCCGAGACTGACGAGCTGAGTGGCGTCGGAGGTGATCAGCCACACCTCGCGGTAGCCCCCCTCGACATCCGGGGCCTCGAGCGTGACCCGGACCACGCGCTCGCCGTCGCCGGCCTCCTCCAGCTGGGCGACGCCCTCGGCGCCCACCCAGGCGGGGAAGGGTTCGAGCTCGGCGGTCGCCAGGACCGCGGGCGTCTGTGGGCGCAGGAGCTGCCAGGTCACCGCTCCCCCGGCGACGAGGAGCACCGCCGCGGCGGCCGCGGCGAGCGCCGGGAACCAGCGAGGTCGCTTGGGACGGATCGGGATCGGTGGGTTGCCGGCCTCCGAAGGAGCGGATCGCGTCTGCTCGACCGGTGCGAGGGTCGTCTCACCGGCCGGACCGCGTGTCTCGTCCCCCGGAGCGCCGTGCCCATCCTCGAGCTCCAGCTCCGCCACGATCCTGTCCCAGACCCTCGGCGGCGGGGTGAGCAGCTCACCCGCACCGAGCGCCGTTCTGCCGACTCGTGCCGTCCGCTTCAGGTTGCTCAACTCCGCCCTGCACTCGGCGCACCCCTCGACATGTGCGAGCTCGTCGGGAGAGGCGACGTCCTCACCGAGAGCGAGGAGGGCGAGGATGTCAGGCTCGACGTGCGGCATCGGTCACCTCCAGTCGGGTGCGCAGTCGCTGCAGGCTTCGGCGGATGTGGCTCTTGACCGTGCCGAGGGGCAGACCGAGGCGGGTCGCGATCTCAGCGTGGGTCAGGTCGTCGAAGAACGCGAGCCGCATCACCTTCTGGGCGTCCGGCTCGAGGCGGGATATCTCGTCGGCGAGGAGCAGGGTGTCCGCCAGGTCCACGGGCTCCTCCTGGGCCTCGTCCTGCCGCCCGAAGGCGGCGAGCTGCTCCTGCAGCCGGCGGACCTTCGCCCGCGCCTCGTGCGTGTCCGCGATCTTGTTCTTCGCGATGCCCACGAGCCAGGCGGAGAGCCGGGCCCGGCGGGGATCGAAGCTGCTGCGTCCGGTCCACGCCGAGACGAACGTCTTCTGCGTCACGTCCTCCGCATCCCCCACATCGCCGAGCGAACGGACCGCGAGGGTGTAGACGAGTGACGACCAGCGGGCGTAGACGGCCGCGAGAGCGGCGTCCTCTCCCGCCCGGAACGCGTCCTCGAGGGCGCGCTCGTCCGCCTCGTCGCTCACCCGACGCTCCGTCCGACGTGCTGCGTCATCGTCGCCGCCTCACTGCACCGGGACCGCGGTCACCAGCACGTTGTCAGAGTAGCGGAGGGCTTCGCGGTCGAACCGGCCCCCGCAGGTGATGAGGACCAGGCGCTCGGGTCCCGTCCGCGCGAAGATCTCTCCCACAGGGAGCTCCTCCTTCCGCAAGTTGACCACGCTCTCGACGAGGTAGCGGTGCTCCACGCCGTCCTGCGTGGTCACGAGGACCTCCGCCCCGAAGGGCAGGTCCCTCAGCCGCGCGAACGGGCCGAGCCCCCACTCGAGCGAGTCGACGTGGGCGGCGATGACCGTGGTCCCCTCGTCCGACGTCGGGCCGGAGCCGTACCGGTACCACCCGGCGGTGCCGACGTAGTCCGGCAGTTCCATGAACGAGTCGGCGCGGACGCCGACGGGGATCACCTCGACGTCCACCTCGACGCCGGGGACCCGGACCCGGACCGGCGGGACCGGCGCCTCCATGGCGCGGGGCTCCGTCGTCCGGATCGGAATGTCGTTGCGGGTCGTGGCGGGAGCCGGGGCCACGGGCCCCGGCGAGCTCACCGGCGGAACCGGCGCGGGCGCGACCGTCGGCGCCGCGCACCCGGACAGGAGGAGCACCAGGCCGACGAGTGCTGTGGTGCGGATCATGGTGCTCCTCCTTCCGGGCAGGGGGGGTCAGCGCGAGCGGACCGGCTGGCGGCGGACCAGGGCGAACACCGACCCGGCGGCCAGCACCAGGACCAGCGCTGCGGCGGCCGTCCAGCCCGCTGCGGCGGGGTCGGGGTCGGCCGCGAGACCGGCCTGGCCGGAGTTCACCCCACCGGGAGCGGAGTGCAGACCCTCGATCGTCTGGACGGCGAGATCCAGGTTGCCGGCCTCGGCGCTGCCCCACGCGTAGACGATGGTGTTGGTCCCCTCGGTGACCGCGACGTCGGCGGGGCCGATGACGGGCTCGGTCGTCCCGGCGAGCGCCACCGCGGCGGACACGGTCGACGCGGGCAGGTTCAGGACCGCCTCATCGGGGTTGGCGAGCCCGGATACCACGGCCTGTCCTCCGGCGAGGATGTCGACCGCCGGCGCCGCGGCGACGTGGCGGACCGTCAGGCGGCCCTGACCGGCGGCGGTGTTCGAGACGTCGTTCGGAAACAGGTTCGCACCGGGGGTGCCGTCCGCCCCGAGGTGGGCGACGGCCGTGTAGCTGCGGTTCGCCTCGAGCGGGAGGTCGATCGGTCCGATCACCGGGCTCGACGCATCCGCCGCATCGGCCGCGGTGATGGCGACCGTGTAGGTGCCCGCCGGGAGGTCGAGCGGACCGGCGAGGTCGCCGGGCTGGAAGTCGTCGAGTGTCCGCTCGCCGTTGACGTACACGTCGACGGGAGTGTCCGGGACGGCGTGCAGCACGTACAGATCAGCGCTGGACGGGGAGATCGCGGAAGCGGGGATGGCCATCGCTCCTGCGGCGATGATGCCGGCTGCCGTGCCGGCGATCAGCGTGTAACGCATGGGGTCCTCCTAGATGATGTCGGCTTGTGCCTTCATCTAGGACTTCCCGGATCGTGCCCGCTTTGGATGCAGTCGGCGGGAACTTTGCTTCTAGCGCTCGTTCGGCACGAGGATCCACATCGCCAGGTAGATGAGGATCTGCGGCCCGGGCAGCAGCAGCGAGAGCAGGAACAGGGCTCGCACGAGGAAGGACGAGACGCCGAAGCGGCGGGCGATTCCGGCGCAGACGCCGGCGATGATGCGGCCATTGCGGGGGCGGGTCAAGCTGGGCATGTGCCCATACTGGCACCGCTTCGAAAGGACGGCAGTCCTCAGCTCTCCCTCGACTCGCCCCGGAGCGTCGCACTGGGGAGGCGCCCGAAGGCCACGCGGTAGTCGTGGGCGAACCGGCCCAGATGGGCGAATCCCCATCGGCGCGCGATCTGTTCCACCGAGGTGCCGGGCTGCGCCGCGAGCAGGTCGGCGTGGGCGGCGTCCAGGCGGGCGCGGCGCAGGTAGGACGTGGGGCTCTCGCCGGCGTGCCTGCGGAACGCGGACTGGAGGCCGCGGAGGCTCACACGGGCCGCAGTCGCGATGTCCTGTGCCGAGATGCTCTTGTCCAGGTTCTCCTCGATGAACCGCTTGGCGCGGCGGATCGCCGGGGGATCCGCTCGCGCGGCGCTGTCATCGGGCTCGAGATTGGTGGGGAAGAGCTGGAGTGTGGCGACGGCCAGGGCGCGCAGCCCGTCGGCGCGCAGGATCGGGTTCGCCCAGACCTCGGGATTGCCGAGCAGCTCCTGCTGGACGTGCCGCGCCGCAAGGATCCAGTGCCGCACCGCGGCGTCCGAGATCGGCTTGCTGTCCTCGAACAGCAGCCGGAGCCGGTCGTCGCCGGCCAGCTCACGCGCCACCTCCTCGAGGAGCGCGAAGTCGATGTTGAAGAACTCGAGGTCCGCGTTCTCCTGCTGCATCGCGTTGAGGCGGTCGGGCAGCGCGAGCCAGACGGGCTGGCTGGTGTCGATGGCCTGATTGCCCGCGGTGAGCGCGTGGTGTCCGGACCGGACGCGGCCCACCACGACGAGCCCCGGGTGCTCGAGCTGCGCCGACACCCGGCCGACGAACCGCACCCTGCCGACGGCGAGCTCGTCCGTCGCCACGACGCGCTCGGAGAAGGCGAAATCGGGCCCGGGAGGAGCCAGCCGGACGTCGCTCCAGAGCGCGCGCATCCGCTCCGCGACCAGCTCCGGATCGCGCGACTCCATCGCAGTGCGCGTGGGCTCTCTCTCCGCCACACATCGACCCTACGGTGAGCGCGTTTCCGGTCGCGCCCCCAACGTCAAAGCGGGCAACAATTCACCCTCCCGTCACCTCGCTGAACCGGTGGGTGTGCTGTGGGCCGGGGCGAAAACCCTGAACAAGGGCCGGAAGACCCTTGCGGACGCGGGCCGGGAACCGCAAGCCTCGGGCATCCTCACTCCGCTGAAGGCTCGGGGCTGAGGTGCTCGTGGACGAGGCTCCATCGCCCCTCCTGCATCGCGAAGACGTTGGTGGCCCGTCCCCGTCCGCTCACCGGCACGCCGGCGTGTCGGCCGGCGTAGGTGTACGCGTAGGTGCACGCCGCGAGTCCGGGCCCGGCGGCGAGCCAGGCGATCTCCTCGGCGGCGTACACCTCGTCCTCCACGATGCGCCAGGCGTTCTCGAAGTACGCCTGCACCTCCGCCTCGGTCGTGCACGTCGCGTCGCTGAACCAGAACACCGCGCCGGGATGGAGCACGCGCCGGACCTCTGCGAAGTCGTGGCTGTTGATCGCGGCGAGGTACCGCTGCAGAGCTCGCTCGGCGGCGGGAGCGGCGCCGGTCACCTCGCGCCTCCCGCGCTCGTCGCCGCCGGCGAGGCGGTCGCGTCGGCGGGAGCCCGCGCGATCAGTGGGAGCGTGAGGGCGGCCGCCGCGGCGGCGATGCCCGCCGCGGTGAGGAACGCAGCGCCGAAGCCCTCGCGCAGCTCCGGGACCGTCGCCGCTCCGGACGCGTGCGCGGCGACGACGGCGGTGAGCACGGCGATACCGATGGCGGCGCCGATCTGCGAGGAGGAGCTGGAGAGGCCGGAGGCGAGCCCAGTGCGGGCGGCAGGGGTCCCGGCCGCGATGACCATGGTCGTCGGGGTGAAGCTGAACGCGACGCCGGCGGCGATCAGGACCAGCCCGGGCAGCACGTCCACGAGGTAGTCGGTGCCGGCAGGGGTGCGGGCGAGCCACGCGTGCCCTGCGGCGAGGACGACCAGTCCGGTGAGGACGGTGCGTGCGGGGCCGAGCCGGGTCAGGAGGCGGGGCAGGGCCGCCACGGTGACGAGGAACCCCGCGATGGAGGTGGGCAGCATGGCGAGCCCCGCCTGCGCGGGATCCATGGTGAGCGCCTGCTGGAAGTACAGCGCGGTGATGGTGAACGAGGAGGCTCGGGCGGCTCCCCCGACGAGTCCGACGAGCGCGCCCAAGCCGACTCGCCGCTCCCGGAGGAGGGCGAGCGGGATGATCGGGTCCGCCGCGCGCCGCTCGAGGACGACGAACGCTCCGATCGCGGTGAGGGTCGCCGCGGCGCCGATGAGCACCTGCGGGGAGCCGAGACCGTGGTCGGGGACGGCGAGAGCGGTGTAGATGACGGCGACGGCCGCTCCGGTGATGCCCGCGGCGCCGGCGGTGTCGAACCGCACCCGGCGGGTGCGGGAGGCGTCGGCGGGGAGCCGCATCGCCGCCAGTGCGGCGAGAGTCGTGATCGGGACGGTGAGCCAGAACACCGCGGGCCAGCCGAGGGCCGCCGTGACCCCGCCGCCGAGGGCGACGCCGACTGCGCCGCCGACGGTGGAGGCCGCTCCCCAGGCGCTCATCGCCATGGCTCGCGCGGGTCCCGTGTAAGCGGCGAGGAGGATCGCCATCCCGGTCGGGCTGAGCACCGCGGCGCTGATGCCCTGGGCGGCGCGGGCGGCGATCAGCACCTCCTCGGTGGACGCGAGGGCGGCGGCGACGGACGCGACGGTGAAGGCCGCCGCGCTGAGGGCGAACAGGGTGCGCCGTCCGTACCGGTCGGCGAGACGGCCGCCGAGGAGGAGGAACCCGCCGAAGGCCAGGAAGTAGGCGTTGACCGTCCACGCCGCCCCGGTGTGACTGAGGCCGAGGCCGGCCTGGATGGTGGGCAGCGCGACGTTCACGATCGAGGTGTCGAGCATGACGACGAACTGGGCGGAGATCAGCAGCGCCAGCAGGGCTGCGCGGGGCGGCCGAACGGTCATCGCGGAGGTCCTGTCGTTGCGGGAAGCGGGATCAGACGTCGCGGCGGCGGAAGCCGACAGCTGCTGCCACGAGCGCGGTCAGGGTCCATCCGGCCATGACGAGGCCACCCTCCCACGGGCGGAGCTCCCCGTCGCCGATCTCGGTGGCCATCAGCTGGTTCCCGGCTTCGCTCGGCAGGTAGCGCAGGATGTCCGCCGCGGTCTCTCCCGGGATCATCGAGAGCGCGGTGGGCAGGACGAACAGCAGGCCGATGACGGCCACGATGGCGCCCGCCGAGTTGCGCAGCAGAGTACCGAGAGCGACGGCGAGGACCGCGACCAGGGCGAGGTACAGACCCGTGGCGAGCAGAGCCCACCAGTCGGCCTGGCCGTCGAGGCGGTAGTCGAGGTTCTCCTCGGCCAGGATCGGCTGGACCAGGAGGTGCGTGGCAAGTGCCGCCGCCGCCCCGGTGACCGCGCCCAGGAGAGCGGCGACGAGGGCCTTGGCGGCGAGGACGCCGAGCCGTCGCGGAGCGGCGGTGAGCGTGGGCCGGATCGAGCCGGTGCCGAACTCGGAGGAGATCAGGAGCACGGCGAGAGCGCCGAGGAGGAGCTGCCCGAAGGACAGGCCCGCCGTGGGCACCGCTCGGATCGCGGCATCAGCGGCGGGGTGACCGTCGCGGCTCGCGAGGACGAGTCCGCCGGCCGCGAGCGCGCCGACGGCCACCATCGCGGCAATCGAGCCGGCCAGCAGTATGTAGGTGGACGGCAGGGTGCGCAGCTTTACCGCTTCGGATCGGACGACGCGGGCGAAGGTGACAGCGGATCCGTCGCGTCGCGCCGACGCGGTGGCGCCGTCCGAGCGTGTGGTGGTGGTCATGTCGGTCAGTTGCCCTTTCCGGCGAGTGCCAGCGACTGGTACTCGACGTCGTTCTTGGTCAGTTCCAGGTACGCCTCCTCGAGTGAGGCGCGCTGAGGGGTCAGCTCGTAGATCAGCAGGCCGGCGCTGTGGGCGGCGACGGCGATCTCGCGGGGTTCCATCCCGGACACGAGCAGCTCGTCGTCCTCTCCGCGCTCGAGGGTGGCGCCGGCCTCGGCGAGCAGCTCCATCAGGAGGTGCTGCCGTTCGGCGCGCACCAGGGTGCGAGCGCCGGCGCCGGCGATGACCTCGGCGATCGGCGCATCGGCGATGAGTCGCCCGCGGCCGATCACGATGAGGTGGTCGGCGGTCTGAGCCATCTCGCTCATCAGGTGGGAGGACAGGAAGACGGTGCGGCCCTGCTCGGCGAGCGTGCGGGTGAGCCGGCGGACCCACAGCACGCCCTCGGGGTCGAGGCCGTTCACCGGTTCATCCAGGATCACGGTCTGCGGGTCCCCGAGCAGCGCCGCCGCGACGCCGAGCCGCTGCCCCATGCCGAGCGAGTAGCTTCCCGCCCTGCGCCGGGCGGCGGAAGCGAGGCCGGTCAGCTCGAGCACCTCGTCGACGCGGCGGGCGGGGATGCCGTGGGTGGCGGCGAGCGCGAGCAGGTGGTTGCGTCCGGTACGGCCCGGGTGGACGGCCTTGGCGTCCAGGAGCGCGCCCACCTGGCGAAGCGGGGCCCGGTGCTGCCGATAGGGGCGGCCGTTGACGGTCACGGTTCCGCCGGTGGGAGCGTCGAGGCCGAGGATCATCCGCATGGTGGTGGATTTCCCGGCGCCGTTCGGGCCGAGGAACCCGGTCACCCGGCCGGGCTGGACGGTGAACGTGACCTCGTCCACGGCGCGGCGGTCGCCGTAGGTCTTCGTGAGCCGGGTTGCTTCGATCATGCGCGGGTGCCTTTCGCGTCGAGGTGCTGGGGATGAGTGGTGAGGGCGAGGACGTCACGGATGAGGTCGGGGGCGTGGTGGGAGGAGACGGTGGTGCCGTACCGGCCGTCGATCACGGTCGCCTGACGGACCGGCTCTGCGCGGTGCCGGCCGAGGACGGCGAAGGTGCGGTCGTCCGCGGCGACCGCACGGCCGTCGAGCACTCCGGCTGTGGCGGCGATGAGGGAGCCTCCGCCGATGGCGATCGTCCAGGTCGAGGTGGTGTCGGCCGCGCGCAGCCACCGGTGCACCGTTCCGTTGACGAGGTGCCGGTGGATGCCGGCGCCGCCGGGGACGACGACGATGTCCGGGTGCGGGAGCTCATCGAGGACCGCGTCGACCGTCAGCTCGATGCTCCGGCTGTCACCGCGCACCGGGCCGATCCGCTCGCCGACGAAGGTCGCCGTGACCCCGGCGCCGGCGAGGGCTTCGTGCGCAGTGACGGCGTCGAGCGCGTCGAACCGCTCGAACAGCAGAATGGCGGCGTGCATGGAGGCAAGACTCGCCCCACGGTCCGCAGGCTCTCGCCGGTGGAATCGCCGGGATCGGTCAGCTGAGGTCGATACCGATCAGTGCACCGCGGGAGCCGATGCCGAGCTTGGCGAAGACGTTGCGGAGATGGAAGTCGACGGTGCGGGGGCTGATGAACAGGCGGGCGGCGACGTCCCGGTTCGCCAGGCCCTGCTGGACCAGGCGCGCCACCTGCAGCTCCTGAGGCGTCAGCGTCGCGTCGGCCTCCGTCGTCTCCCGCCGGCGTGCGGTCTCGCCCGATGCGCGCAGCTCCTCGGCTGCGCGCTCCGACCAGGCGGCGGCGCCGAGATCGTCGAAGGTCGTCAGCGCGCTGCGGAGGTGGGAGCGCGAGTCGACGCGGCGTCGGGACCGGCGCAGCCGCTCTCCGTAGGCGAGGCGGGTTCTGGCCTGGTTGAACCGTCGGAGGCTCTCCCTGTGCCGGCTGATCGCCTCCTCGAAGAGGTCGGCGAAGTCGTCGCCGGCCAGCAGCGCCCGACCGTGAGAAGCGGCGGCGGCGGCCCACGCCGCGCCCGTCGCCTCGGCGTATCGGGCCAGATCCGCCGTCGCGGCCGTCAGTCGGTCCCGGTCCTCGGCGGCGTCGGCGGCCTCGGCGAGATCGAAGAACGCCGCGCGGCGCAGGGCCGGGAGCTCGATCCGCTCCAGGTGGTGCAGCGCCCTCTCGGGCTCGGCCCGACCGGCGCGGACAGCGCGGGCCCAGGCGAGCGTGTCGGCGGTGAGCTGATCGAGCACCCCGGCGGGGTGCTCTCCGGCGAACTGCTCGAGGTTCTCCGCCTCGGCGTCGAATCCGTCCATGCCGCGATACGCGGCGACGAGCAGTCGCTGTGCTCGCGGGAGGCTGCGCTGGTTCGGCTGCCCGGTGGCGCGCGCGAGGTCCAGCGCTTCGGCGGCCGCGCTGTCCAGCTCGTCCCACAGCGCGGCGGCGGCCTGGACGAGGCCCCCGCGGGTCAGGGCGTGGAGGGTGTGCAGCGGCGAGGCGTTCAGCCGGCCCTGCTCGAGTTCGATGGCCCGCCACCGCAGCGCTGCGCGGTCGTCGCCGATATGCGTGGCGGCGAGGCCGAGATTGCTCAGCAGGTCCGGATGCAGCAGTCCGTCCGCGAGGTCGAATGCTCGAGCGAGGTGGGCGGCCGCCTCGCCGAGCCGGTCGTGGACCAGATGGTCCGTGCCGGTGAGCAGGGCGACGAAGCACGCCTCGGCCTGCTCGGCGGGCGGATCGGCGGTCAGTGGGCTCAGGTCGATCGAGGCGCCGGAGTCGTGACCGAACCCGGCCAGAGCGGTCGCGATCATGGCGAGCTCGCGGGCGCGGCGGAGGTCGCCGACCTCCGTCATGGAACGGGCAGCGCGGGCGAGGATGCCGTGCGCCAGCGACGGGGATCCGAAGTTCATCTCCACGAAGGCGCGGAGACGGTCCACATCGGCGAGCAGCTCTGCGCGCGCAGTCCTCGCTCGCGCCGCCTGTGCCAGCACCCGGGTGCGTCCGGGCTCCGCGGACATCCAGGCGGTGGCGGCCGCGTCCGCGAGCCGTCGGGCCGCGGTGTCCGCGTCTCCGCTCAGTTCGGCCGCGCGCTCGAACGCCGCCGAGGCCGCCTCGTGACCGCCCTGCCTCCGCGCCCGCACGGCGACGTCGTCCAGTGCGTCGGCGACCCCGTCGTCGGGCAGGTCCAAGCCCTCCGCCTGATGCCAGACCGCGCGGTCCGCATCGCCCACCTCGGTGAGCGCGGCGGCGAGAGCGGCGTGCATGCGGCGTCGCTCGACCGTCGCCGCCGCGCTGTGCACCGCGGAGCGGACGAGCGGGTGCTGCAGCTGCAGCCGCCGGCCCTCCTCGATGACCAGACCGGAGACCACCGCCTCCGCCTCTCCCCCGGCCACCCCGACGATGGCGGCGGCGCGGCGCAGGACATGGGCGTCCCCGGAATCGTCGAGCGCGGTCAGCAGCGTGAAGCCCTGGCCGGCCGGACTGAGCCGTGAGTGCCGGTCGAGGAACACACGTTCGAGCCCGTCGGTGAGCGGCAGGTGCGCTGGAAGCGGCGTGGCACCCGCCGCCTGGTCCGGCGTGAGCACCACGGGGATCTCGCGGAGCGCCAGGGGATTGCCCCCCGTGCGTGCGACGAGCTCCGCGCGGACTGCCGGGGCGATCCCGGCGTGCACCTGGTCGAGGAGCGCAGCGGCCGCTGCCTCGTCGAGGCCGCCCAGGCACAGGTCCGGAAGGTCCCCCCAGTCGAATCGGCGCACTCCGCCGTCGCGCGCACCGAACAGGAGGGCCACGGGCGCCAGCTCGACCCGGCGTGCGACGAACAGCAGCGCCGCGGCGGAGGCCTCGTCCAGCCAGTGCGCGTCGTCGACGACGCACAGCATCGCCTGCTGCTCGGCGGCCTCGGAGAGCAGAGTCAGCACTGCCAGGAACACCAGGAATCGCTCGTTCCCGGTGTCGGTACCGGTGTCCGGCGCCTCCAGCCCGAGCGCCTGGCCGAGCGCCCGCGACTGCGGTGCGGGCAGCTCCGGGATCCGGCGCACCAGGGGCAGCAGCAGCCGGTGCAGCGCCGCGAACGGCAGCGGACTCTCGGCCTCGACCCCGCTGGTCCGCAGCACGCGCATCCCCGGCGCCGCGTCGGTCGCGACAGCGTCGAGAAGGGCGGTCTTCCCGACCCCGGCGTCGCCGTGCACGACGAGAGCGCCGCCGCGCTCGGTGCCTGCCCGGCGGAGCAGCGCGGCGATCACCGCTCGCTCCGTGTCGCGCCCGATCAGCACCGGCCGATCCTATCGACGGCAACCCGGCGAAGTTCCCGGCGCCATCAGGTGGTGATCACCGGGATCGTGAAGGCACATCAGTCCCCCGAAAGGAGCAGCCCCCCGATGACCGCCACCACGATCACCACCCGCCTCGCGACGCCCGACGACGCCGACCTGGTGCACCTCCTGGTCAGCGAGATCGCCGCCCACGAGAACTCCCTCGACTCGGTGCACGCGACGACGGATGACTGGCGCGGATTGCTCGCCCGCCCCGACGTCCACGTCCTCCTCGCGTTCGACCGCGACACCGCCATCGGCTACGCCTCGATGACGCGACGGCTGCACCTGTGGACGGGCGGCGACATCCTCGCCCTCGACGACCTGTACGTGCGGCAGGCCGCCCGCAACCGCGGCGTCGGCCGACAGCTCATGACCGCGGTCGCTCAGCTCGCCGAGCCCGAGCAGCTCCTCGTCGTCTGGGGCGCCCGCGCCGACAACGAGGACGGGCACCGCTTCTACCGCCGGCTCGGAGCCCGCATCCACACGAAGGCCGTCATCTCCTGGACTCCGCAGGACTACGCCTGGGCCGTCTCGGCCTGACCCGACCGCCCATCCCGACGACATCCAGAGGAACAGGAACAGGACCATGACCGACAGCGCAACGACCGTGCCCGACTCCGCCCGCGACTACGCCCGGCGGCGCCTCCTCGCCCGCCGCAACGTCCCCGTGATCGCTCTCGTCTGGGTCGCAGTGTCCGGATCCAGCACTGCGATCTGGGCGTTCACCGGCGCGACCGGCCACTTCTGGCCCATCTGGCCGATGCTCGGCCTCGGGGTCGCCGTCGTCGCGGCAGCCCTCAGCGCGTACGGTCCGCGGGTCGGCTACGTGACCGACGACGCCGTCGACAGGGAAGCCCGCCGGCTCGTCACACGGAGATGACGGGCCGACCACGCACTGTGTCCATCCGGCAGGCGACCACGGACGACGTCGAGGCGATCGCGACGATGACGGGTGAGGCGATGGCCGACTACGCGTGGACCCGGTGGACCGTCCCCGGGAGCCGGTACAGCGAGCGCCTCGTCGCGCTGCAGCGGCTCTACCTCACCCATCTCGCGCTCCCCCATGGTCTGGTCGTGACGACGGACGACCGGCAGGCCGTCGCCGCCTTCGTGCCCGCGGCCGTCCCCGACCTCCCCCACGAGGTCCGGCAGCGGGTCGCCGAGCTGCACGGCCACCGCCTCGAGCGGGTGCTCCACGCCGAGGAGGCCCTCGCGCCGCGACGGCCCCGGCACGACTGGGTGCTCGCCTGCGCAGCGGTCGCTCCCGGTGCCCAGGGCACCGGCCTGGGCACCGCGGTGGTCACGGCGGGCCTCGACCGACTCGACGCCGACCGCGCCACCCTCCTCGTGGAGACCGCCACCAGCGCCAATGTGCGCTTCTATGAACGCCTGGGATGGTCCCAGGCCGGATCGGTGACCACGGGAGGCCCGACCGTCCACGTTCTCATCCGCACGACCAACCCCGGAAGGACGACCGCACGATGACGCCGCCCATCCCCGACCAGGAGCACGCGGACCCGACCTCGCCCGGGGAACGGACCTCGGCCGGGCGAGCGGCCGGCCCGTCGCCCCGGCGTCTGCCGCTCTACCTCGCGATCACCCTCGGCTGGTCCGTCCTGATAGGCGCCGGCCTGTCGATCGCTCGGATCCCCGTGGACTCGCTGGTCGGCATCGTCCTCATCGCCGCGCTGTACATGCCGTCGCCCCTCGTTGCGGCTCTGCTCGTCGAGCGCGGGCTGGTGAGGCCGCGCTTGCGGCTGCCCCTGCGCACGTCCCGGAACATCGCGGTGTTCGTCCTCGCACCGGTCGCGGCGATGATCGGATGGCTGCTGCTGTACCTCGCCGTCGTGCTCGTCGCCGGCAACCTCCTGGGTCTGCCCGCCTTCGGCGCGATCGCCACGAGCGCAGCCGACGTCATCCAGGCGGCGAGCGCCCTCCTGGGGAAGGCGGCGGTCGAGGCAGCGGGAACTCCCCCGCCGACCGCCGTGCTGCTGATCGCCGGAGTGTGGGGCGCGATCATCGCCGGGTGGACCATCAACGGTCTCTTCGCCATGGGTGAGGAGTACGGCTGGCGCGGACTCATGTGGGAGGAGCTCCGACACCGGGGAGCTGTGGCGGCGAATGTCCTCACCGGCGTCGCCTGGGGTCTCTGGCACGCCCCGCTGATCCTCCACGGCTACAACTACCCCGGCTTCCCACTCCTCGGCGTGCTCGCCATGGTCGCCCTCTGCATCGGCATGTCGTTCCTGCTCAGCGGGCTCCGCGAGCTGACCGGAAGCGTCCTCCCCGTCGCCGCCGCGCACGGGATGTTCAACGCGGTGGCGCCGCTCCTCATGCTGCTCGTGCTCTCCCCGCACCCGATCCTCACCGGCGTGCTCGGACTGCTCGGGGCAGGGCTCTTCCTCGTCCCCGCCGCGGTCGTCTGGCGCGCCGTGCTCCGCCGGCCGCGAACGACATGAGGCCTCCAGGAAGGGACGAGCCCGCCACACGACGCATCCTCCGCGTCGTCGGCGTCGCCCTCGCTTCAGTGATCGCGCTGCTGCTGGTCTCGACGGCGGCGAACGCGGCCCTGGAGCACAACGAGCGGGCCCAGTCGTCGTACGGGGAACGGATCCGGATCGGCGACGGCTTCCTGAATGTGTATCGAGAGGGGACGACCGGCCCCACCATCGTGATGCTGACCGGCTACGGCATGGCGGCGCCGGCGCTCGACTTCGCGCCGCTGATCCGCGAGCTCGACGGGTACCGGCTCGTCGTCGTGGAGGGGTTCGGCTACGGCCGCAGTGACACCGACGCGCCCCCGCGCACGATCGAGAACATCACGAGCGAACTCCACGCCGCCCTGGCGGAGGTCGGGGTCGACGAGCCGTACGTCTTGATGGGGCACTCGATCGCCGGCCTGTACACGCTCTACTACGCGAATCGCTATCGGGACGAGGTGGCCGCGGTCGTGGGGATCGACGCGTCCGTGCCCGGCCAGATCAATGGGCTCGCGGGCGCCGGCAGCCCACTCGACGCACTGGTCGCGAAGACGGGCTTGCTGCGGCTCGCGACGACGATCATGCCCTCGATCGCCGAGCCGGAGGGTGACGCCTTCACAGCTCGCGAGCGCGAACAGATCCGCCTGATGACCAACTGGAACCACGGCAACGCGGCCGTCGCCGACGAAGCGAACCAGGGGGCGCGCAACTTCGCGATGGTGGAGGACCTCACCTATCCCGAAGACCTGCCGGTGCTGTCCTTCGTCAAGGCGGAGGGGAACCAGCCAGGCTGGCGCGAGCTCCACGAGATCCAGCTCGACGCCGTCGACCGGGGAGAGCTCGTCGAGCTCGACGGCGGCCACTACCTGCATTGGACGCACTCGGCCGAGATCGCGGACGAGGTCGGCGAGTTCCTGAACGGCGTGCCCGAGCCGGGGTGAACCGAGGGCGCGGAGGGCGTGAATCACGAAGCAGGCGCGCGGGACGGCTGCTCCGGCGCGCAACTTCCCCTCTTGCTGGATTTAGAAGATCCGGTCAGTCCCCATACGTCGCGGGCCATGCGTGCTGATAGGGCTCGCGCTCACCATGGCCGGAACCCTTCAACGGGAAGGGCGCGAGAGAGGACGGGAATGATGAACAAGCGAAGGATCGCGGCGGCGGGGGCCACCCTTGCCGCGGTGATCGCCGGTGGAGCACTGACGGGTGCCGCGCTGCCTGCACTGGCCGCAACGGACCAGGTGGAGGCCGCGGCGGTGTCCGAGCAGCCGGGGAGCACGATCGAGCGCGCTGCTAGGCCGGCCATCGGCGACGACTCCACCTCGGTGGAGGTCCGCGCCGACGGCTCCTGAGGGCCACCAGGAGGGCGGCCGGCCTGGTCGCCCTCCTGGTGCGGCGCGAGGCGACGAGCGAGGTTGGAGGCAGAGGCTCCTCCCCCACACGACCGTGGATCCGGGCCGAAGCAGCCGTGACCCTCCTTCGTGAACAGTTGAGACGCCGCTCAGGTGGTGCCGACAGCGCGGACCTGATTCCATTGCCACGATGGTCCGGATGCCGCTCGTCACCCGTCTGCACGCGGAGCACATCGCCGACGGCGTAGTCGCCGTCCCGTCGCCGCGCCTGTCCTGGCAGGTGGAAACCGAGCACGCAGGGTGGGTGCAGTCCGGCTACCAGGTCCGGGCGCGCCGTGGCGGCGCCTGGCACGAGGCGGAGCGAGTGGAGAGCGCAGACCAAGTGCTCGTCGCTTGGCCGTTCGCGCCGCTGGCGTCACGGGAGGTGGTCGAGGCCGCCGTGCGGATCTGGGGCCCGGACGGCGAGAGCGACTGGTCGGCGCCGCTGCGGATCGAGGCGGGGCTGCTCGACCGCAGCGACTGGGTGGCGTCCCTCGTGCGGCCGCCCCGACCCGGGGACGACGAGTGCACCTACCTCCGCCACGAGTTCGACGCCGGAGAGGTGGTGCGCGCGCGCCTGTACGCGACAGCTCAGGGGGTCTACGAGTGCCTGCTGAACGGGCGGCCCGTCAGCGCGGATCGGCTCGCTCCCGGCTGGACCAGCTACCACCACCGGCTGCGCTACCAGGTGTACGACGTCACCGACCTGGTCCGCGAGGGCGCGAACGCGCTCGCGGTGCGGCTGGCCGACGGCTGGTTCGCCGGGCGGCTCGGCTGGTGGCGCGGCGGCCTCCGCCACATCTACGGCGACCGCCGGGGGTTCGTCACGCAGCTCGAGCTCACGTACGTCGACGGATCGACGCGGACGGTGACGACGGACGAGACCTGGCGCTGCGGTCGCGGCGGGATCACGTCGACCTCCTTCTACGACGGCGAGACGTACGTGCAGGACGACGAGCCCGTGGGCTGGGACCTCCCAGGCTTCGACGACTCGGCGTGGGAGGCGGTCCACGTCGCCGGCCTCCCAGAGGCGGAGCTCGTGGGGCCGCAGTTCCCGCCCATCCGGATCGTCGACTCCATTCCGGTACGCGACTGGATCGAGAGCCCCTCCGGCCGGACCATCGCCGACTTCGGCCAGGTGTTCAACGGGCACGTCCGGCTGCGGCTGCAAGGCGAGCCGGGGAGCGTCGTCACCGTGCGGGTCGCCGAGGCGCTCGACCACGGCGAGCTCGCCGTACGCCCGCAGCGCACCGCCGCCAACACCGACCGCATCACTCTGGGAGCTGCCGGCGAGCTGGACTGGGAGCCGGCGTTCACGTTCCGCTCGTTCCGCTACGCGGCCATCGACGATCCTGCCGGCGTCGTCGTCCGGAAGGACGTGACCGGGCGCGTGGTCCGGAACGACCTGCCTCGGACAGGGTGGTTCGTGTGCTCGGACCACGAGCTGAACCGCCTGCATGAGAACGCCGTGTGGGGCATCGCCGCCAACATGCTCGACGTGCCGACCGACTGCATGCTGCGCGACGAGCGGCTCGGGTGGATCGGTGACGCGGCGCACATCACGCCGACGGCCGCCTTTCTCTACGACACCGCCGGTTTCCACGCCTCCTGGCTCGAGGACCTCGCCCTCGACCAGCGCCCCAACGGCAGCCCGACCATGGTGGTGCCTGCCATTCCTCTGGTGCCCTTCCCCGGCGACTACCCGGTGGCGGTCTTCGGAGACGCCGCCTGCATGGCGCCCGCGGCGGTGTACGAGCGCTTCGGGGATCGCGAGATGCTCCGTCATCAGCTGCCGTCGATGGCGGCGTGGGCGCGCTGCGTCGGACGGGAGGTGCTCGACGGCTTCCCGAGCGCCGGCTTCCAGTTCGGCGACTGGCTCGACCCCACCGCCCCGCCGGACAACCCCGAGAACGGCCGGACCGAGTACGACGTCGTGATGGCCCTCGGAGCCGTCCGGTCGGCCGCGCTCGCGCTGGAGGCGGCCCGGACCGTGGGCGACGCCGAGATCGAGGCGGATATGGCTGCGCTGCACGCGGAGCTCCTCGCCCACGTCGACGTGACGTACGTCACCGGTCGTGGCCTCGTCGCCTCCGATTCACAGACGGCCTACGCGCTCGCGCTTCTCGTGGGGGCGCTGCCACCGGCCAAGCGCGCGGCGGCGTTCGACCGGCTGGTGCTCCTGCTGCGGCGGCGAGGCTCGATCGAAGCCGGCTACCCCGGCACGTTCGCCCTCATGGACACCCTCGTCGACGAGGGCCGCGCCGACCTCGCGTACCGGCTCCTGAACAACACCGGCGTGCCGTCGTGGCGGTACGCCGTGCGGCTGGGAGCGACCACCTTCTGGGAGCGCTGGGACTCCCTTCTGCCCGACGGTTCCCTGCACCCCGGCGACATGCTGTCGTTCAACCACCCGGTGTTCGGCGGCATCGCCGACTGGATGCACCGGGTCATCGGCGGCCTCGCTCCGGTCGAGCCGGGATACCGGCGGATCCGCGTCGCGCCGATCCCCGGCGGTGGCCTCACCTGGGCGAGGACCGCGCACGACACCCCCTATGGCCGCGTCGAGGTGAGCTGGAGCCTGGAGGCCGACGGGTTCCGCCTGGACGTCGTCGTGCCACCCGGCACCACGGCTGAGGTGACCCTGCCGGGCGACGCGGAGGTGCACACGGTCGGGTCCGGCGCTCACACCTTCACCTGCCCCGCCGCCCAGGTGCCGTCGGACACCGATACTGCCCCGTGGGGCGCCCACGCCCACGTCTAGCGGTACGGGGACGTCGCTCAGGCGCGACGTGGGAGGTTGAGGGGCCGGCTCCGGTTCAGATCCCCCCAGGAGGGGTGAGCGTCGATCCGGCGCTCGATGTCGCGGAGCATCTCGAGAGACCGGCGGAGGTTGCTGTAGGGGTCACCCTGCACCGAGTAGCCCTGCAGCCCGACATATCCCCGGTAGCCGACCCGGCGCACCTGGTTGAGCACGTCGAACGCGTCGAGCTCGCCCTCACCCAGCCTCTCGAACGTCGCTCCCATGAACGATTCGGGCCGGAGGCTGCTGCCGCAGACGTTCACGCCGCCCAGGAAGGGCGCGACATCGTCGAGGAGCTCAGGAAGGCCGGGGCCTGCCTCGACCGCGTACCAGTGGTAGGCGGTGAACATCGCTCGCACGTTCGGCCGATCCATGGCACGGCAGAGCCGCACCGCGTCGGAGGTGCGCTCGAGCCAGAACAGCGCGTGCGGATAGAGCAGCAGGGTGATCCCCCCCTCGGATGCCGCGTCGGCGAGTGATTCGAGCAGTGCGAGGGCGGTGGCGTCGCCGGCCGGGTCGGATCGGGAGAACCTGTCCGACATCAGCGCGATCTCGATGGAACGGGTGGCGTTGGTGGTCGCGATGAGCTCGAGCACGCGCTCGACGTCCTGTTGGACCGTCGCTGCCGTCATGTCGATCTGGCAGTAGATGGCCGCGACGTCGAGACCGTAACTCTCCCGGACGGTCTCGAGCTTCGGGACGTCGGCCCAGGCGGCATCCGACCACAGGGTCAGGTAGGTGGCGTCGAACCCGAGCTCCTTCGCGATCTCGCAGCGGACGCCGAAGTCGTACGAACCCTGCCGGTTGTAGAAGCCGGTGTCCATCGCATACACGGGCCAGCTCATCCACGTACTCCTTCTGTCTGAGGCGCCGGATCAGCGGGTGGGGCCCGCGCCGGTTCACCAAGTTCACTCGGTTGCTCACCACGATGTCGATCAGCGTGGGCACGACCTCGTACGGCTGGCCGTGGAACCTTCCCCGAGTGGGTTGATCGTAGAACCGGCCCGGTGCCGAACTCTCGCAGCACGCGCTGTTCCCCGCCGCCACCGGTTTCGAGCCGAGGCCTGCACAACGCAGCCTGCGCGGCGTTACCCCGCGCCTGCCTCGTGACGCCGCCCGGTTGTTAGGCTCCCCGCCATGACCGGTGCCCGACCTGGTTCTCAGCCTTCCTTCGAGCGACGAAGCAGGACGCCGTTCGTCGTCTCGTCAGTAGCGATCGCAGCGCTGGTGACTCTCGCCAGTTCGCTCGGCCTGCTCGCCTCCTGGCCGTACGAGCAGGAGACCGCGAACTGGATCCTGCAGGCCCAGGGGCAAGACCTCGGCAATCTGCTGGCGGTGGCGGTGCTCGTCCTGAGCGCCATCGGACTCCGCGGCGGTTCCTTCCTGGCGGAGCGGGTCTGGATCGGCACCCTGGCCTACCCCCTGTACGCCTACGTGGTCTACGCCTTCGCGGTGCACTTCGGCCGTCTGTTCCTCGTCTATGTCGCTGTTCTCGGGCTCGTCTTCTACACGCTGATCGCCGCCCGCCCGGCACTGAATCCACGGCCGCGGAACGATCGGGGCCGGGCCCGATTCGCGGCGTGGGTGCTGATCGGAACGGGCGCGTTGTTCGGCGTGCTGTGGTTGAGCGAGGTGATCCCGGCGACGATCACCGGTCAGGCCCCGTCCAGCCTGGAGGTGGCCGGCCTGATCGTGAACCCCATCCATGTGCTCGACCTCTCCGTGGTCCTGCCCGGGATGATCCTGATCGGCGTGCTCGCTCTGCGAGGCGACGGGAAGGGTCTGTCGCTGGTCGTGCCGGCGCTTGTCTTCTCGGTGCTCATGGGGCTGAGCATCATCGCCGCGATGGTGCTCATCGTCGCAGCCGGGGATCCGAGCGGGCTGCCGCCGATGGTGATGGTCGCGGTCGTCGTCGGAACCAGCCTCGCCGCCATCGTGGCGCTCGAACGACGGAGTCCAGATGCTCGGCGGGAAGCTGCAGGACCGGAGCTCCGCCAGCAGTACAAGGACGCATGATGAGGGCAGTGATCGTGGTGGAGTCCATCTGGGGCAACACGGAGCTCATCGGCACGGAGATCGCCGCTGGGCTCGGCGGCGATCTCACTGAGCTGGTGGATGCTGCTTCCGCCCCCGCGGATCTCGGCGACCTCGACCTGCTGGTGGTCGGCGGACCCACTCACGCGTTTTCGATGTCGACAGCGACCACTCGCGAGTCGGCGAAGCAGCAGGGTGCGGAGACGATCCCTCCACGCGGGATCCGAGAGTGGATCGAAGCGCAGCGGTCGCCCTCTCGAGCGATCCCTGTGGCGACTTTCGACACCCGGGTCGTCAGCCCCCGCCTCCCCGGGTCGGCCGCGAAGAAGGCGATGAAGAGACTCGTGGCTCTGGGCTACCGGCCTGTCGCGAGGCCGGAGACATTCGGCGTCCACGGCTACACCGGTCCGGTCGCAGACGGCGAGCTCGCACGCGCTCGGCGTTGGGGCACGGACCTCAGCAAGATCGTCGCGGACGGCTGAGGCGACCTGAACGTCACCTACGCCCTCGACCTGCTCGCGGTGCTCGAGAGCCGCCGTGCCCTGACTCCGCCCACGTCGCCGACGACGTCAGCGCCCGCGCTCAGCGTTGAAGGTGCCGACCGAGCAGTGTGAGATCGGCCGGCCCCAGCCGGTCGGCGGCGTTCAGGTGGTGCCAGAACGGGTACGGGAGCGGCTGAGCGCTGACGGTGTCCAGACGCTCGAGCTCACCGGCCTCGAGAGCCACCTCGGCGGCAGCCAGGTTGTTCACGAGCTGCTCCTCGGTCCGAGCGCCCACCACGAGCGACGTCACGCCGGGCTTCGCGAGGATGTACGCCAGGGCGATGCGCGCCGGGGTCGCCTGGCGCGCATCGGCGATGGCGATCAGCTTCTCGATGATGTCGTAGAGCTTCTCGGCGTCGTAGACCGGCGGCTCTCCCCATCCCTCGACGTGGCGGCTGCCCGCCGGACCCTCCACGCCTCGCCGGTACTTGCCGGACAGCAGTCCCCCGGCCAGCGGACTCCACACCAGGATTCCGAGGCCGCTGTCGAGTGCCGCCGGAACGATCTCGTTCTCGATGTCCCGGGTCTCGAGGGAGTAGTGCACCTGCGTGCTGACGAAGGGGGTGAGGCCCCTCCGATCGGCGGTCCAGAGCGCCTTCATCATGTGCCAGGCCGCGTAGTTGGAGCAGCCGATGTAGCGGACCTTGCCCCAGCGCACGAGGTCGTCGAGCGCAGCCAGCGTCTCGTCCAGGGGCGTCTGGCCATCCCACTCGTGCACCTGGTAGAGGTCGATGTAGTCGGTGCCGAGCCGTCTCAGGCTCGCCTCGGCGCTTCGGACGATGTGGTGCCTCGACAGGCCTGCGTCGTTCGGGCCGTCACCCATCGCCATCCGCACCTTCGTCGCCACGAGGACGTCGTCGCGGTGGGCTCCGAGCGCCTTGCCGAGGATCTCCTCGGACAGTCCGCTCGAGTAGACGTCGGCGGTGTCGAAGAGGTTGACGCCCGCATCCCGAGCCACGTCGATCTGCCGACGGGCCCCCTCGACGTCGATCTTTCCGACGTTGGTCGCCCAGCCGGTGCCGCCGAAGCCCATCGTGCCCAGCGTGATCGTGGACACCCGCAGTCCGCTGCGTCCCAGTTGCCGATATTCCATGGCGCCGACGCTACCGCTGTTCCCGCAGCGCTCGGCGGCGGTCGACCCGTCCTGTCACGCCCCCCTCGACAGGACCCCTGATTCCGACCCCGTCCCGGGCCGACTCTTGATGACACCCCGCCTCCCCGGCGTCGGCCGCCCCGGAAGGAGAAGCCCCTTCGACTCTCGCAACGCGAAGGCGCGAGGAATAGTCTTCGGCACGAGTTCACCGCTGGAGGTCGCAGATGGTCCGTACACGCTGCGAGGTGCGATCGCCGGAGGCCGCTGACGCTCTGCGGTGGTATGCGACGGCGGTGCACGTCATGCAGTCCCGGCCCTTGGCCGACCGCACCAGCTGGCTGTTCCTCGCGGCCATCCACGGCATCCAACCGTCGCTCTGGTTCCGATTCGGCGTCATCGAGCCGGACGTCGCGGCTCCACCGGCAGCCGACCAGCGGCGTTTCTGGAACCAGTGCCAGCACCAGAGCTGGTACTTCCTGCCCTGGCATCGGGGATACCTGTTCGCGTTCGAGCAGATCTGCCGCGAGGCGGTCATCGAGGCGGGCGGCCCGGAGGACTGGGCGTTGCCGTACTGGAACTACAGCGACACGACCCGTCCCGAGGCGCGCGTCCTGCCGGACGCCTTCGCCCAGGAGACTCTGCCCGCGGGGTGGGAATCGACCGCCCTGCCCGACGGGTCACCGAATCCGTTGTGGGTCGAGCGTCGTTACGGCAAGACGGATCCTCCGATCACCATCGGTGAGCAGTTCGTGACCCTCGAAGCACTGCAGTTGGACGACTTCGTCGGCGGTACCAACGACATACCGCCCGGCTTCGGCGGACCGGTGACGGTCTTCCACACCGGCGGCGGGCCGAACGGCTCGCTCGAGCGTCAGCCGCACAACGGCGTGCACGGGCAGATCGGGGGTTCCCGGCCTGGAGGGAACGTCAACGATCCGGCCGACCAGGGCTTCATGTCGATGCCGTCCACGGCAGGGCTCGACCCGATCTTCTGGCTGCACCACGCGAACATCGACCGGCTGTGGACGGTGTGGCGGCGGACGCACACCGACCCTGCTGATCCGCGATGGCTCGACGGCCCTATCCCCCGCACCTTCACGATGCCGGCGGTCGACGGGCAGGAGTGGACGTTCACGCCCAGCCTGGTCCTCGACACGGCGTCATCGCCGCTCGACTACATCTACGACGATCAGGCGGCACCGGTCGAGCCCGTGTTCCCGGTCGGTGCCCGGCGCGCCGAGCGCTTCGCGCTGTTGAGCGGAGGCCCTGCGCGGAGTGCGGATGACGGCACACCGAGTGCCGAGGAGCGTGAAGGAGGAGTCATGGGCGCCGAGCACGCGCCGGAGCTCATCGGCGCGAGCGACAGCGCCGTGCGGGTCAACGGCGAGACCCGCGCCGGTGTGCGGTTGGACGAGCCGCGAGTGCGATCACTGACCCAGCGGCTGGGACGCGCGATGGCACTCGGCCCTGTTTCCGAAGAGCCTCCGCGAGTGTTCCTGAAGCTCGAGGGCATACGCGGAACCAGTGACGCGGCCAACTACCTCGTCTACATCGGCCTGCCGACCGACGCCACGGAGGAACTCGATCCGGACCACCTCGCGGGCACCCTGTCGTTGTTCGGCGTCGGGAGAGCGAGCGATCCAGAAGGCCCGAATGCCGGAGGCGGCCTCAACGAGGTGCTGGAGATCACTCGCGTGGTGGACGCGCTCCAGGTCTCCGGCAACGATCTCGCGAACGCGCTCGATGTGCGGTTCGTTCCGGCGAGCGAGAGGGACGCGGACGCCGACTTCTCGATCAGCAGCGTGCGTGTGTTCATGCTCGAACCGTGAGAACCCGCCGACTGGGGCGCGGCCTGGCCGCCGTGGTCCGCCGGCCTCCGGTACCCGCGCTGCTGTTCGTCAGCATGAACGGCTGGGCCGTCATGGTGTGGTCGACGATCGGCGCCGCGGCGAGTCATGCGGAGTTCCGAGCCCTTCCCGGCGCCGTCGTCGCCTCGTCCTTGCACCCGACATCCCACGTCCACGGCGGAGCGGCCACGCCGGTCGCTTTCGTGATGTGGGTGGCGATGGTCCTGGCCATGTCGCCGCTGCTGCTGGCGCGCGAGGTCGACCGGGTGCGGCTCAGCAGTCTGCGCCGTCGGCGCGGCTCGATCGTGACGGTGTGGCTGACGGGGTACGTGGTGATTTGGCTGCTCGCCGGCGCCGCCGTCGTGCCGTTCGTGGCCTGGCTCGGGACGGACGTGCGCCTGGCATGGGGCGCGGTCGCCCTGGTGGCGCTATGGCACTGCTCGCCGCTGCGGCAGCGCTTCCTCAACGCCTGTCATCGAGCCGCGTCGCTCCGCTCGTTCGGCGTCGCGGCGTACCGCGACGCCCTGCGCGACGGCTTCGCCACCGGCGGGGCGTGCGCGGCAGTGTGCGGGCCGCTCATGGTGACGGTGCTGCTCGCTGCGGACATCCACCTCGTCGCGATGGCGGCCGCCACTCTTGCGCTGACGGTCGAGCGCTACCTGCCGGCCCGGACCCCTCGATGGAGGCTGCCGTTCGTCCCGGCACGAGCGTCCGAATGGCCGAGCGCGCGGGCTCGTGCGGGATTGCTCCGCGCGCGCGTGTGACTCCGCCGGCCTCGAAGCGTCACGCACGAGCGCTGCGTAACGTGACCGTCTCCGCTTCCGCTCCGCGCGCTCGGGCGAGTGAGCGGACGGGAAGTCGGATCGATCCCCGGAGCCTCCAGCGTCTCTCGGCCACGGGACCGCGACGAGGCACTTCGGACCTCGGCCCGCCACCACGAGTCCTGCACCCGACCGGACCCGCTCGTGCTCAGGAACTTCGCTCAGGCGTGCGTCAGGAGGGACTTCCGTCGAGGAGCCCGCCGCTCACCCAGGAGGAGATGTCGGTCAGCTCGGATCCGGTGAGCTCGATCCGGGCCCCTCGGCAGAGGCCCAGCACGTTCTCTGCCCAGATCCCCGCGAGTTCTGCTGCGGTGGGCTCGGCCGAGAGGTCGGCGCCGGCGAGGAGGAGGCCATTGATGACGAAGTTGATCGCGGCGCGTCCGATGGGGCTCTCACCCCTCGCGCACGCATCACGCACGCGTTTCGAGGTTTCCGTCCTGTCGAATGGGAACAGCGCCAGGTCGAACGCGAGCTGATCCAAGAGCACCCGGTACGCGGACTGGCTGAGAGCGGGGATCTCGGTTATCCCGACGACTTGGCGCTGCAGCTCTGTCAATCCGGATGTGGCCTGGGCGGCCGGGGCGGGCTCGGGAACGTCACTCTCGTTGAATCGGGTCGGGTCCCACACGAAGCCCGGCATACGAGTCTGAAGCGGCAGGTCCGGCAGGACTTTACGGAGCCACGCGCTGAACGACCCGGTGCCACCCCAGTTCGATTCACGCAGGCCCGGGTCAGCGCGCAATGCGGTCGCCGCCGCCGTCGCCAACACCACGGGTCGTTTCGAGGTCTCGACGAGCCGGCGCACCGCCGCCACTGCCGCCTTCGGAGACGACGGCGTGTTGCCCATCGGTGGCGCGCCGTCCGGCGCGACCGGGCTGCTCGGTATCGCTACCTCGATGTCTTCGCCCGAAGGGGTGTGTGTGAGCAGGCCGATGAAGGCGTCGGCCGCCATCACCGCATCGGCGACGGCTCGATACGCCGCAGCCGCCGGCCCGGGGGTGATGATCGTGACCTGGCGATCGGCTGCCCGGCAACGCGTGACGAGCGGCGTGAAGTCCGCGTCTGCGGAGAGGAACACGAACTCGTCGAAATGCGTAGTCGCGTTGAGCGCGTCTACCGCGTCCAGCACGATATTGATGTCTGCGCTCGACTTGCCCTGCTGAGTGAGCGACGGGCAGTCGACCACCTGGAACCCCGCTCGTGTGAAGTTCGGCCGATAGCGCGAGAACGGCACGGGGTTGAGGTAGCACTTCCGCACGAGGAACCGCCGAGTGAACGGCCCGTCACCGTCGCTCGTCTCCATCAGCGCGCCGACCCACCGAGCAGGATCTTCGGCGAAGGACTTGGCCGCATCAGGATCGAGACGTTGCAGTCCGAGGTACATGTTGTCGAAATCGACGAACATCGCCGACCGCACTCGCCGGGGAACAAGCTGAGCAACTTGACCGTCAGTCACGATGACCATCTTGCCGCTGGGCCCCGTATCCGGATGCGATCGCCGATCGCGCCGCTCTGCCTCAGCCGCGCCGAAGCCGCGCCGGATGCGACGTGCCCCGACCGAATCCCAGCATGGTTCCTCGAACACGGAGCGAGCAGGAGCCCTCGGGAGGCCGGCCGGCTTCGAGCCGCTGGGCTGTGCACGCCATACGGGTGTTGAGTGCGTCGACGACGGCGCGAGCGCGGTTGAGGTCGCTGCAAGTAGACGACACCGCGCACAAGTCGCACGGAATCGGCCGCCGTCTCGGGGTCGAGCGCGCGGACCGGGCGCACGAACACGCCAGAGGGTGACTCACGGGCGGTACGTCGGCGGTGAACCCCGAAGGACGAGGTCTCGTGCGGCTCAGAGCACCTCACTCACCGCTCGCGCGGAGGATCAACCCCGGTACGACAAGCGAGCTCGGGCCATCGAAGCCCTGCTTGTACACGGTTGCGAAGGCGAAGGTGGCAGTCGTCTCGCCGTCCGCCAGATGCCCCCCGAACACGATCGTCCCCCGTCGAAGTTGCCCCGGCGCGATCGAGGCGCTCCACGAGCTCCTGAAAGAATCCGCCGCCAAGGTGGCACCTGCCCCATCAGACAGCGTCGCGTTGCCGAAGACCGGCAACGTGATTGTGAAGGAGAGATTGTTCTGCACGACGAGCTCTACCCGCGTGAAGTCCTGCGTCTGTTCGACCTTCTCGACAGTCGTGACCACTCCGCCCGAGTCGACCGGCACTGGCTCGCTTGCGAGCCGGTCGTAGCCACTCTGATTGCCCGTCACATACCCGACCACAGCTGCCGCTCCGAGCGTGACCGCAGTTCCCCCTAGCCCGACGACCGCGACCGCGACGAGAAGTCCGACCGCGACGGACACTCCCTTCGGTCGAGCGCCGGCCGAAGATTCACGACGATCGGCCGGGATGCCGCTTCGGGGAGGCCCAGCTGTCTCCGAGGGCTGCGACTCCCGTGTCAGCGCCTCACGCAGCAGTTCGACGAGAGCGGCGACCATGCCGGTCAGCGGCGCTGCGAGCCAAGGCCCGATGCCTGTCCAATCTGTGGCGAATTGGATGACGGCGGCCGCCGCAACAAGCAGCAGGTTCGCCAGACCGCCGACGAGAACCACTCGTCCCACCCGCACTCGTCGTCGTGGTGCCTGACGCAGCTCGGTGTTGTGCACCGCTGCCTCCCCTCGTCAGCGTGGCACCAACGTCCATCAGCGCGAAGACGGCGTCAAGGGACCTTCTTCCCGCTGCGCCCACGGCCCGCAGGCTCCTACGGCGTCAAGCTCGTTTCCGCTCACGAGGACCACATCGCCTTGATCGCATACTGCTTCCAAGTAGGGCGGGCGTCCGGGCAAGCGCAGCGAGGCGTTCGCGATGGGGCGTGACCACGGCCCCCGCGTAGGCTGACGCCATGGTCTCCTCGGCGCCGCTGATTCCGCTGAACTCCGGGACGAGCATCCCGCAGGTGGGATTCGGCGTGTTCCTGATCCCGCCGGAGGACACGCAGCGGGCCGTCGAGGATGCGCTCGAGGTCGGCTACCGGCACATCGACACAGCGACCGCCTACCGCAATGAAGCCGAGGTCGGCGCCGCGGTGCGTGCGTCGGGGCTGCCTCGGGAAGAGGTCTTCGTCACGACGAAGCTGCGCAACGACGACCACGCGGCCGGCGACGTGGAGGGCGCGTTCGAGCGCAGTCTGCAGGCGCTCGATCTCGGCTACATCGACCTGTACCTCATCCACTGGCCGATGCCCCGCGTCGACCGCTACGTCGACACCTGGCGCGCGTTCGACCCGTTCCGTGCCGACGGGCGAGCGAGGAGCATCGGGGTGAGCAATTTCCACGTCGCCCACCTCGAGCGGATCATCGCGGAGACCGGCGTGACTCCCGCAATGAATCAGGTGGAGTTGCACCCCACATTCCAGCAGCGGGAGCTGCGCGCGTTCCACGCGGCGCACGGCATTCAGACCGAGGCGTGGGCGCCGCTCGGCCAGGGGCGGTACGACATCTTCAACTTGCCGCCGATGCAGCGGGCTGCGGCGGCCCACGGCGTGACTCCCGCACAAGTCGTGCTGCGCTGGCATCTCCAGACGGGGATCGTCGCACTCCCGAAGTCGAGCTTCCGCGAGAGGATGCGGGAGAACCTCGACATCACCGGCTTCGAGTTGAGCGCGGACGAGATGGCCGCGATCGACGCGCTCGATGAGAACAAGCGACTCGCGGCCGACCCGGACGACTTCAACAGTTGACGGACTGCGGCCGGGTGGCCGCGAACTTTTCTCGTGACTGCCGCATGAGGCCGAAGCGAGTCGATGCACGAAGGAGCGGAGCCAGATGAAGGTCGTAGTAACAGGTTCGCGCGGGAAGGTCGGGCGGGCGACCGTGCAGGCGCTCGTCGACGCCGGGCACGACGTGCTGGGTGTCGACCTCGTCCGCCCTGTCTTCGATGCGGGCGTCGTCGTGCCAGGCCGCTACCAGATGGCCGACCTGACCGATGCCGGCTCGGCCTTCTCGGTCGTCGCGGGTGCCGACGCGGTCGTGCACACCGCCGCGATCCCCCAGCCGACCGGGCACCCGCCCCACGTGGTTCTCCAGACGAACCTGATGTCGACGTTCAATCTGGTCGAGGCGGCGGTTCGCTTCGGGCTGCGCCGCTTCGTGAACGTGTCGAGCGAGAGCATCGTCGGCAACTTCTTCCCCGAGCGGCCGTTCCTGCCCGATTACGTCCCGGTGGACGAGCAGCACCCGCTCAAGCCTCAGGACCCCTATGCACTGTCGAAGGCGTTCGGCGAGCAGCTGATGGACGCGGCGGTGCGACGGTCCGATCTGCGAGCGATCTCCATTCGTCCTTCCACCGTGCACAACAAGGACAACTACGAGTCGAACCTCGGGAAGCAGGTGCGCGACCCGTCGAACCTCTCGGCTAACTTCTGGAGCTACATCGACGCGGACGACCTGGCGGATGCGCTCGTTCTCGCCGTCGAGTCGGAGCTCCCCGGCCATGAGGTGTTCTACATCGCTGCGCCGGACAACGCGGGTGGGCACGACTTCGCCGAGATCCTGCACCGGTATTACGGCGACCAGATCGAGTTGCGCCGTCTCAACCGTGTGGACGCCTCCGGCATCTCCACGGAGAAGGCCGAGCGACTGCTCGGATGGACCGCGAAGCGTTCCTGGCGCGATTACCTCGACGCCGACGGACGCGCCTTGGGCGACTGAGGCGAATATCCGGTGGCCGCTCGCGACCCCGGGAACACGTCGGGGTCAGGACCGCCTGCCGCGTCGCCCGCGGTCCAGCCTGCTGGCGCCCAGTTCTGCTGCCCGCCGGCGCTCGACGCGACGACCGGCGCGACGGTATGTCGAGGTTCGATCCTCCGCCGCCAGCCGTCGATCTGATTCAGCTCAGCTCATCACCGAGCACGAGCTGTTCGGCGATCGTCACCTCCGGCCTTCCCAACTCCAGGGCGGACATCAGGCGCTGGATCCCGGGGCTGCCGATCCAAGCTCGAACCTGTTCCGCGCTCTCCCACTCGTCGACCACGATCAGTTCGCCATCTGTGGCGAAGGTCCGGTGGCGGATGGCGCCCTCAGGCTGGCCGAGCTCCTCGAAGATCGCTCTGATCTCCGGATCGCTGGTGTACCGCCGCTGGAACTCCTGCGCGTCACCGTTGAACCGCATCCTCGCGATCGCCAACGTCGTCATCGTCGTTCCCTTCATCCCAGGTCCGGGGATGCTCCATCGCATCCCGGCGAACAAGGTAGGGCCGACCGGATCGGTCATGCCTGGGGCCTTGGTCCCGCCCGCACAGCTCTGGCTGCGGCGAAGTATCATGGGCCGACCCCCGCCCGACCGGTGCACGGCAGGGTCACGCGCTGAGCAGCTGGCTTTCGTCCGTCTCGCGCCCGCCACCTCCCGCTATCGCTCGATGGCCGCCCCGTTCAGGAGGCCTCGGCGTAGCTGCCCGTGAGCAGGAGGACGGCCGCATCCGCTGTCACGACCACGCCCATGATCAGCGCGGGGAGAGCGCCGAGGGTCGACCAGAGCGCGAGGCAGGCCGCAGCGAACACGGCCAGCTCAGCCGGCACGCGCCAGCGGAGTCGGAGCCTCCGTCGGGACCTGGGTGCGATGAGCACGGCCCAGAGTGCTGCCACCAGAGCCGGTGCGAGGAGCGCGGCAAGCCAACCGAACCCGGAAGGGGCGGTGACGGTGTGCGCCCAATAGCCCGTCGCTGCCAGAGCGGCCAGCTCGAGGACGAACTTGACGGCGACGGCGGAGAGCGCGGCTGTCGCCGAGGCCATCCCCACCCGAGTGCCAGCCGAGCGCATCACGACTCTCCTTGTGTGTCATGGCCGGGCGAGGTGTTTCTGGTAGGTGTAGCGGACCAGCTCAGCCCGGCTCCGGGCCGCCGTCTTGGCGATGATGTGGTTCACGTGCGTCTTGACCGTCGCCTCGGAGAGATACAGGCGGGCTGCGATCTCCTTGTTCCCGAGGCCCTCGGCGATAAGGGCGAGGACCTCTCCCTCGCGAGCGGTGAGGCCGTCAGGAAGGTTCCGGCTCGCCTCGAGCGACCCTGCAGCGGGCTCGTGATCGCGATCCCGATGGGCCAGGGCTTCCAGGAGTCGGCGCTGGACGGAAGGGTCGAACTGCGCCTCTCCAGCGGCCACTGCGGTGAGAGCCGCCCGGATGGCGTCGCTGTCCGCGTCCTTGGTGAGATATCCACGGGCTCCAGCCCGTAGGGCATCGAATACCGATGTGTCGTCGGAGTAGGTGGTGAGCACGATCACTCGTGCTCTCGCGTTGGTCGCGACGAGACGGCCGGTGGCTTCGATGCCGGAACAGCGAGGCATGTCGAGATCCATCAGGACGATGTCGGGATCCAGAGCGGCGACCTGCCGAAGGGCGTCGTCGCCGTCGATGCCCGTCCCGGCGACCTCGATTCCGGGCATGAGCCGCAGGAGCATCGCGAGCCCCTCACGGATGACCGCCTGATCGTCGACGACCAGCACACGGATGGGGTCTGCGGCCATGAAGTTCCTTCCGGCATCAGGCATTCGGCGTGCGGAGCCTGGGTGCAAGGGTAGCGACAGCGATGCTCCAGACCAGGAGAGCGACAAGGCTCGCCCCGAGCGCAAGGGACGTGGGTGGGGTGGGAGCGATGAAACTGCTGGCGCCGACCAGGAGCAGGGCTGCGGCGATCCCCGAGAAGGGCAGGATCCAGCGGGATCGGCCACCGGCTGACCGGTATGCCAACGGCAGCGTCACGACCAAGGCCGCGAGAACCAGGAGCTTGGCGACGTCGATCTCGTCGATGAGCGCGAGAAGCCGGTGAGTGAGATCCGGGTCCGCGGCGGCTGTGGCGGAGGCAACGAGGAGCACCGCGAACTGCCCGGCGGAGAGCCCCCCGGCGGCGGCGCCGAGCACGGCGATGGTGCGCCCCTTCGCTGTTCTCGCGATCCCCCAGGCTCGGAGAGAGCGGACGACCAGGATGTAGAGGGCGACGCCCGCCACCCCGTGCACGAGAAGCGCCTGGACGACAGGCAGGGGGAACGCGTCCACCAGCGACGCGGAGGCGACAACGGGGTCGTCCGACGCACGTCCCTCCTCCGCTGGGATGGTCAGTCCGAGGACCCACGCGGCGGTGTAGACCACGGCGGCGGCAAGCGGTCCGAGTCCGGGGCGCGGCGTGCCCTCTACGGTGGAGGTGTGCTGGACGGTGCTGAGCGGGCTCATCTGGGTCTCCTTCGGCAGTGGGGTGCTCATAGCCTGCGGTCGCCGCGGGGAGCACGGATCGGCTGCTCGGTTGATTCCCTCTCACGCCGCGTCAACCCTGGGGTTGACCCATGCCTCGCCCGGAAGCCACCACGGTGAACCATCCGCTTCTCGCTCCCCTCGGCCTGCTCGTGGTCCTCGTGGTGATTGCCGACGCCGCCATCGGAGAGGTGGGATTCGGGCTGACGGGACAGCCTCTGGCCCTGACGGTCGTCTGCGCTGTCTTTCTCGTCTCGGCCAGCACCTTCCTTCTGTGGAGAAGAGCTTCTCCGGGGGTCACCGCAGCGCTTCTCACGGTGCTTGCCGCATCCGTCGTCGCGATGCACCTCCTCGATCCGCAGGGTCCTGTCCTCGGGCTGCTGCTGCTGGCCGCGTTCGCTCCGCTGCGCCCGCCGCATGCCATCGCGACCGCGCTGACCATCGCCGCCGCTCTGGCGTTCAATGTGACGCAGCTCCTCGTCGCCGGCGAGACTCTGGTGCTGACCGTCGCGACCGACGCGGCCGTTGCCTTCTTCTACCTGGTCGGCACGCTGCTGCGCCGCGAGCAGCAGCAACGGGAGCGTGGAGACCGCCTGGTCGCCGAGCTCGAAGCGAGCCGGGCCGCCGAGCGGGAAGCGGTGGCCGAGGCGGCCCGTGGCCGTCTCGCCCGCGAGCTGCACGACGTGCTCGCACATACGCTGTCCGGGTTGACCATCCAGCTGCAGGCCGCCCGTCTGCTGTCCTCTCGCGGCGACGCAAGCGAGGAGCTCGCCCGGGTGATCGACCGCTCACACGACCTGGCCAGAGCCGGCGTGGTCGAGGCCAAGCGAGCTGTCGGGGCGCTGCGAGGCGAAGGGGTTCCGGGCGCATCCGACCTCCCCGCCCTGGTCGAGGAGCACAAGCTCGCCTCGTCCTGCCCAGCCACTCTGGTGATATCCGGGACGGCGGTTCCCCTCTCTGCCGAGCAGGGGCTAACTCTGTACCGCACAGCTCAAGAAGCGCTCACCAATGCGAGGAAGCACGCACGGGGCGCGCCCGTGGCGGTCACTCTCGCCTGGAAACCGGAGCAGGTCGTGCTCGTCGTGCAGAACGGGACCGGACCCATCACCAGCGAGATGAACCCGGCCCCGAGGGGAGGGAGATACGGCCTTCAAGGCATGGCCGAGCGAGCACGGCTGATCGGCGCCGACCTCACCACCCGGTCCGATGCCGACGGGTTCACGGTCCGGCTCTCGATTCCGCTGCCCGCTGCGGCCTCCGAGTCAGAGGCGGATCACGGCGCGGGCCAGGAAGTGGTGAGCGTCCACCAGGACGGTGAGAACACGAGGAAGGGCCAGTAGAAGGACTGCCCCGACCGCGACATAGAGCACGGCGTCGAGTGCGCCAAGACCAGCCCCGTCGACGCCGACCACGTCGCCGAGCACGACTGAAAGCCGCCATGTGTCGACAGATCTCGGAATCGCTGCCGACCATGCCCAGTACGTCAGCCCGCCGAGCGCCGCCGCGACCCAGACGACAGTCACCGCCCAGCTCACGGCCGCCGCCAGAGGAGCGACGGCGACCCCGTAGGTGAGGCGCAGCCACGCCTGGGGATCCAAGAAGGTGCGCCGGAACAACCCGCCCACCCTGCGGGACGAGGCAGTCTGGAACCCCTTCCGCCCGATCCATCGCAGACGACGAAGCGAGAGCCGGGCTGCGCGGTGCGCCAACCACAGAGCAGACGCGAGGAGCGGAACGCCGACCCAGACGATCACGGTGGAGACACCTGCCGCCGAAAGCGCAACAAGGACCGTGAGTACCGCGATGGCCACCGGGAACTCCGTGAGCAGGAACACGAGATTGCGCGGCAGCTCCCTCACCGCCTGCGCATAGGCGCGCGTGTCAGAGATCGCCTGCTCACCGCTCTGCTCGAATGTCTGCGTGTACTCGACCATTGGAGACTCCTTCCGTCGCGGTCTTCTGAGTGCGGCTCCGAGCATCACCGAAGACCGGAGGGGCCGGATCGGCCTCTCGGTTGAGTACGGAATAGGGCCTCTCCACCCTGAGGATGACCGCGCTCGAGAGCGCCGATCGGCAGTGAGAGCCTCACCCGGATGCCCTGGAGTTCCCGCCCGTCGGCTCGCAGGTCGGGGGTTGCTGCCCGAGGGGACCCAGGATGCGAAAGACGGTCGTGCGCCTGCCCTGCCGGGGACCCAGGACGGCAGGCGCCGACTATTGACAGATCCTGATCAGACGAGACTGTCGAGTAGGGCGGACGGGACTTGAACCCGTGACCGACGGATTGAGTTTCGCTCATCTTTGCCGATCGACGGCCTCGCCGCACTCCTCGTGAAGGCTCGTTCTATCAGGACTTTCTTGGGACATGTGGTCGGTCCGTCACTCAGCTTATCGGGACGGCTCGGTGCCGCTAGGCCCGTTTCGGCGCAATGAATGCTGAATAAACGTGATCGCATCGAGTCCCGGACTCTGAAGACGATCCCCCGCCAAATCTACGTAGGGCCACGCGCCGGCTCTGACGGTCGCTGGGCGTAGCCTCCGCACGACCAGGGCCGATTCTCCCTCGGCGGGGCGACCCTAGGGGGCGCATGGGCGCAGTGGTCCCGCCTGCGCCTCCAGCGTCACACGGGTTCCACCTGCGCGAGCAGGTCGCCCAGAGCGGTGTCTACATCGAACGTTTCGGGGGCCGACTGCAGAGCGAAGTTGAGCACCGTCCGCAAAGGCATTGAGCCGAATAGCGGAAGCATCTCCTCACTTGCCATCGCGCCACCCATTTGCCCCATGGCGGCCATCGCCCCCTGCAACGCCTTGGCACCCGACGGGTGCCGAATCCACTCTTCGAGCGTGGAATTCCGATCCAGGATTGTGGCGACGGCCGGCACCTCGAGCACGACCTCTTCGCGAAGCGGAAGGTCGCGGGAGTTCGGTCCCGCCTCGATGACGAACACGCCAGGCTCGACGGTCCATCCTGACGGCCCCCAGAAGGCGAATGCGCGCTCGTCGAGGTCGATGCGCACTGTGCGCCGCTCCCCTGGGTTGAGGCGCACCTTGGCGAAGCCCTTCAGCTCGCGGACGGGCCGGTTCACTGAGGACTCTGGATCACCGACGTAGACCTGGACGACGTCGGCACCGCTGCGGTCGCCAGTGTTCGCGACCGTCACCTCGACCGAACCGGAGGCGTGGGCGGGATCGGGAACTGATACCTTCATGTCGGTGTACGCGAAGGTTGTGTAGCCCAAGCCGAAGCCGAACGGGAAGCCGACCTCGCGCTCGGTCTTGTCGTACCAGCGGTACCCCACGTAGAGGCCCTCGCCATAGCGGACGACACCGTTCTCTCCGGGCCAGTTGATGTAGGCGGGGGTGTGCGGCAGAGCCACCGGAATGGTCTCCGCAAGGCGACCGCCGGGCTCCGCGACGCCGAACAGGAGGTCTGCCGCCGCCTCCCCCGTCGCCTGCCCTCCGAGCCACATCTCCAAGATCGCGGGAGCCTGCGCTGCGATCTCGCCGAGCGCTACGACGCCGCCATTGCTGAGCACCACCACAACTCGGTGGTTCGCCTCCGCGACCCGGCGCAGAAGCGTTCGCTGCGTTTCGGGCAGGAGCAGATGTGTGCGATCAAAGCCCTCAGACTCCGCCGACGCAGGAAGCCCGAGGAACAGGACCACAACCTCGGAGCGAGCCGCCACCTCGACGGCTTGGTCGTGGAGCGCCGCGTCGTCCTCTCCATCGAAGGTGAATCCGGGGGCGAACCGGATCGCGCGGCTGGTCGCCTCACGGATTGAGGTGAGGGCATCCGTCAGCCGAGTGGGATTGATGTGCGAGCTGCCGGCGCCCTGGTAGCGGGGCGTCAGGGCGAATTCACCGATGACGGCGATATCGCCGCCGGCCGAGGGTGAGAGCGGCAGGATGCCACTCTCGTTGGCCAGGAGCACTGCGCTGTCGGCAGCGATCCGCCGCGCCAGCTCGTGGTGTTCATCGAAGTCGGCGGATACATCGGCGGTGCGGGACTGTATGAGGCGCTCGTGCACCGTGAGCAGTCGCGATACCGCTTGGTCGAGGACGGCCTCATCCAATTCCCCGGCCTGCACGGCGGCCACGATCGCGCGAGGGCTGCGGTCGCCGGTGCTGGGCATCTCGAGGTCCAGGCCGGCTTCGACGGCTGCTGGCGGGTCGACGACTGCACCCCAGTCAGACACGACGTACCCGTCGAACCCCCAGTCGCCGCGGAGGACGTCGGTCAGCAGCCACCGGTGCTGGGAAGCGAACACTCCGTTCACCCTGTTGTAGGCGCACATCACCGTCGACGGCCTTGCGTCGCGGACGACGCGCTCGAAGGCCGGGAAGTAGATCTCGCGCAAGGTGCGTTCGTCGACTTCCACGTTGACGCGCATCCGATCGGTTTCCTGGTTGTTGGCCGCGAAGTGCTTGACCGACGCGCCGACGCCCTGCGACTCGATTCCGCGCACCAGCGCCGCGCCCATCGCTCCTGAGTGGAACGGGTCCTCCGAGAAGTACTCGAAGTTTCGCCCGCAGAGCGGGGAGCGTTTGATGTTCACGCCGGGACCGAGCAGGACATCGACGCCGAGCACCCTGCTTTCGGCGCCGAGTGCGCGGCCCATCTCCGCCAGCAGCTCGGGATCCCAGCTGGAGCCGGTCGCCGACGCGGTGGGGAAACTCGTCGCCGGCTCGCTCGCGAATATTCCGAGGTGGTCGACCGACTGACGCTGCAGGCGCACCCCGTGAGGACCGTCGGTGAGCGTGATGGCAGGGATGCCCAGCCGCTCAACAGCTCGGGTTTCCCAGAAGGCCGCACCGGAGACGAGGCCCGCCTTCTCCTCAAGGGTCATACTCCGGACATGGCGATGGATCGGGGACACTTCTGGCATCAGTTGGCTCCTTCCGCGACGAGCGCGTCTCGCAGCTGTTGCTCAAGCTCGGGCGGAACGCCGGGCAGGTTCTCCAATACGACTTTCAGCGACATCGCGGCCGCTTCAGGGGCGGACGCGTCGAGCGGGATGCCGGGGAAGTACCTGTCCAGGGTCTCGGCTACCGTGCGCCAGATGGTCTTATCGGCTGCGATCTGACGTATCGAGGAGTCCATGGTGAGGCCCTGGATGGCCCCGTAACCAGCGGGCAGCTCGTACCGCCAGGAGTGCGTCCCGTGCGCGACCTCGACTCGCGCAGCCTCGGGGTGCAGCGGAAGCACGACGACCGCTTCGGCGCCCGCCGGAATAGTGACGTCGAGTGCGAGTTCCTCGCCTTCGATTCGCCAGCTCACCTCGACTCGCCCGTACGCCGTCTCGTGGGCAACCTTCGCCCAGGTCAGGCCGCCGCCCGGCTGCGGTGCGATGCGCATCCGCCGGTACCCGGGCTCGACCCGCTGCAGGCCCCCCACCACGCGGTGCAGCCAGTCCGCGACGGCACCGAGCGCGTAGTGGTTGAGCGAGGTCATGCCGGTCGAGTTCAGCGTGCCGTCTGGCATCACCGAATCCCAGCGCTCCCATGTCGTGGTGGCGCCCATCGTCACCGGGTACAGGAAGGACGGGCATTCCTTCTCCAGGAGCAGCGAGTAGGCCTCGGCGAGGTGTCCGGTGCTGCTGAGCGCGTCGGTGACCAGCGGCGTCCCTGCGAACCCGGTGGAGATTTTGTATCCGCGCTGTGCGACCAGCTCGGCGAGGCGGTCCCCCGCCTTTTGCCGCTGGTCGTCGTCGAGGAGGCCGAACTGGATCGTCAGGGCGTAGGCGGTCGCGGATTCGTTGACGAGTCGCCCTGAAGCGGCCACGAACTCGTGGCGGAATGCCGAACGGACGCGCCCTGCCAGCGCCGCGAAGGCCGCGGCGTCGTCGTCTTCGCCGAGGAGCCGCGCCGTTTCAGCCATCTCGCGGGCGGTCTTGAACAGGTACGCGGATGCCACCAGGTGCCGGTCGGTCTTGCCGGCGGTGGGGTTCTTTGCCGGCGCGTCCGGGTCGAGCCAGTCGCCCCACTGGAAGCCGGAGCTCCACAGCCCGTGAGCGTCCAGCAGTGCCTCCACCTGTCTGGTGAAAGCCGCCATCGAGTCGTAGCTGCGACGGAGGATCTCGAGGTCGCCGTACTCCTGGTACAGCGTCCACGGCAGGCCGACGGCGACGTCACTCCAGAGCGCCGTCGGGGAGGACGGGTTGGGCAGCACGTCCGGAACGACCCAGGGAACGTAGCCCTTCTCCGTTTGCTCGGCAGCCAGGTCCTGCAGCCATGAGCCGAGCACTCCGCGCACGTCGTAGAGGAACGCTGCCGTGGGTCCGAAGGCGTTGATGTCTCCGGTCCAGCCGAGGCGCTCGTCGCGTTGCGGGCAGTCGGTCGGTACTCCGACGAAGTTGCCGCGCATCGACCACACGGTGTTGGCGTGCAGCCTGTTCACCAGCTCGTCCGAGGTCTCGAACCAGCCGGTTCGAGCCATGTCGCTGTGCACGACGACCGCTCGCACTGCTTCAGCCGTCAAGTCTCCTGGCCAGCCGTCGATCTGCGCGTACCGGAAGCCGTGGAAGGTGAAGCTCGGTTCCCAGGTCTCGACTCCGCCGCCCCGGAGCGTGTATCGGTCCGTCGCCTCGGCGGTCCGGTTCGTCTCCGTCTCCAGCTCGCCAGCCGGGGTCAGGAGCTCTGCGTGCCGGAGGGTTACCGTCCGCCCCGACTCTCCTTCAACCGTGAGGCGCACCCACCCGGAGATGTTCTGCCCGAAGTCGACGATGGTCTTTCCGGATGGGCTGGTCAGAATCTCGGCCGGCGCGAGCTGCTGGACGCGGCGGATGGGCGGGCCGGCGGGCGCTTGCAGCGCCTCGAGGTTCCATTCGACCGGCTCGGCGGGGGCCCAAATGCTGTCGTCGAAGCCTGCCTCGCTCCATCCTTCCGGTTCGAGCCGGGCATCGTACGTTTCGCCGTCGTAGATGCTGTTGGCCAGCACTGCGCCCGTGCCGACTCGGAACGAGTTGTCCGTGCCGATCACCTCGGTGCGCTCCGGGTAGTGCAGCTCGAGTTGAAGGAACAGCGCAGGTCGATCGGTGTACAGGTTCCGGCGCCCCTCCCAGCCGAGCCGCCCCACGGCCCAGCCCTCCCCCACGATCGCGCCGACGGCGTTGGCACCGGCGCGCACGATGTCCGTGACGTCGTAACTGCTGACGTTCAGGCGGTGCTTGTACGACGTCCACCCGGGAGACAGCACCTCGTCCCCCACGCGCACGCCGTTGAGGTACGGCTCCACGAGCCCAAGCGCGGTCACGGAGAGGGTGGCGCGAAGCAGACCCTCGCTGACCGCGAACTCGCGACGGAAGTAGGGAGCGGGGTGCCCCGGGTTGGGTGTGGTGGCGGAGATGAAGGTGGCCTGCCAGGACGAAGGCATGACGTTCCTTTCGGGGATTGGGTAGCGAAGGCGCTGCCGGCTTGGAGTCGCAAGAGCGAGAGGCTGGGTCGGGCAGGGTGGAAGTTCCTGGCGGGGTCGTTGGCCCGCGGCGATGCATGCCCCGGCGAAGCCAGCCGGGGCACGCGGGGTGGGGTCAGGTCAGCGCGGGCTGTGCCGCTGCCTGAGGGTCGGCGAGCACTTCGGTGTCGAACTCGCTGTGCCGGTCACGACGACGGAAGACCATCCAAGCGGTAGCGCAGCCCACTGCGATGACGGTTGCGAGGAACACGTAGAACAGGGTCGGGCTGAAGGCCACCAGGAGCGGAGTCACGCTGGCGAGGATCGCAGCGAGGAAGCGTGCCACGGCGATGATGGCGCCCTGTGCGGTCGTGCGGAGCAGCGTCGGGAACTGCTCCTGCGTCCAGACCTTCATGATCCCCTCGAATGCGAAGGAGGTTCCGACGATGCCGATGACTCCGGAGATCAGCGACGTTGCGAGGGTGATGCCGAACACCGCGGGCACGAGCTGCGCGAGGACCCAGCAGACCGCGCCGACGGTGAAATAGGTGAACCGCTTCGGGGAGTCGGCGATCTTCATGAACCACAGGTAGCCGACGATGCCGAGCGGGATCAGCGGGAGGCCGATCAAGGTGGCCGCCTGCAGGTCCACTCCGCCGACGTTCACTAGGAGGTACGCGCCGAACTGGCCGCCGGTGTTCGCCGCCAGGTTAGTGAGGGCGTAGAAGACCAGGAGCCCGAGGAAGGGAGCTCGGTAGGGCCCGCGGAGGAGTTCCACGACCCGGGTCCGATCGGCGCGAATGGTGGTCACCCCCGCGCGACGCTCATCCCGTGCAGCGAGCCACTCGGCGGACTCGGGAATCGTGAGGCGGGCCACCATGACGAGCATGGCGACCACGCCGATATGGACGAACAGGGCCTGACCACCGAACCGACCCATCCCTGCGAGCACCCCACCGGCGACGAGCGAGACGATCATGCCGACCATCCACAAGAGGTTCGAGAAGCCGACGAGCTTGCCCCGGTTGGTGTCGTCCGCGGCCTCGGAGATCGTCGACAGCGAGACCGGGAGGTCGGCGCCAGTGGCGAGCCCCAGCACGAGCGCTGCGGCGAAGATCAACGCAAACGAATCGGCGAAGACCAGCGTGCATGCGGCGAGCGTGATGAGCACCATGGTCACCGTGAAGATCGGGCGCCGTCCGAATCGGTCGCCGAGCTTGCCTCCCACAAGGGCACCGACAGCGATACCGAATGTGAGGGCGGCGGAGGCGGCTCCGACCTCCCCTGGAGCGAGTCCGAGCGCATCCTGGTAGATCACCAGTGCGGTGCCAAGACTGACGATTGCGGCCGCGTCGATGTACGAGGCCATTCCAGAAACGAGACCGACCCACCAGGGACGGGCGCTCCGTTGCGCTGCGACTTGCGTCACGGATTCTCCTTCGAAGAGCGGACGTCGGGTCCGCGGGGACTGGGGCACAACGCAGTGACACGACTCAGGTGTTGCGACCAGAGGATCGTAACCGCTGATTGTCCCAACGACAATGATTGCCTCACGGTGCGCCGCGCGGGCATACTTGGACCGTGCCGAGACGACCGCATGCGAGCGTGGATCTACGGGAGATCGACGGAACGTCCGAACCCGTGCTGCGTGGGCGCGGAGCCGACTTCTCGGCGGCGCTGCAGGCGCTCATCACGTTCACGAACTCGTCCACGTGGCGGGAGCGGGTCCTCGTGGAGAGCGACTTCCCGCTTGCCGGCGACATGCCGGCCTTTCTCCTTTTGAACCAGCTCATCTACCGCACAACGGCACGGCCCACCGACATGGCCGATGCCATCGGCACGGGCCGCTCGAACGTCAGCAAGATCGTCCGGCGGCTCGAGGCAGCCGGTCTGGTCGGGCGGATGCCGGATCCCGAGGATGGCAGGCAGAGCGTGATCGGCCTCACGGCCGCTGGCCGCGAGGCGGCGGAGCGCATCTCAGCCGTGAACAGCGCGGTGTACGGGCCCCTGTTCGCAGCATGGAGCGACGAAGACTTCGATCGGCTCGAGTCGCTCGTTGTCCGCCTCGTGACGAGCCTCGACGACCGACTGGACCACGCCGTGGAGCGGACAGCAGGCGTTCGCCTTCCCCGCCCGGCACAGGTGAATCACGGTTCCTGACCGGGGCTAATGGATCGACGCCGCCAGCGGCCAGGGCACCGAGCCCAGGAAGCCGCGACGGCGTCGACGAGCGCGTGGCCAGCTGCGCGAAGCCCCGCGCACGCTCAGCCGCCGTCGCGTTTGTGACGCGTTCCCTAGCAACCAGGCGGGCGGGCCGGTAGATCCTCACCCCTAGCCAGCCCGACACCCCGAGCCGCGCGCTCGGCGATACGTGCATCTTGGCAACTTTGATTGTCCTGAGGACAGCGTCCATGTAGCATGGCCGATCGACGCGCTGATGATTCGTTTCAACAGCCGCGTTTCAACACGGTGGTCTCGGGAACCTCCATCGGAAAGGAAGTCGCTTCCTCGGTCCCAACGCAGCTACGCGTTCGGCCGCGGATGGTCTTCCCGCTGATGGCGGACGTCCGTCTGAGCCCGCCAGGGCGTCTGAGCGCACCGGCTCGGCCGTATCCCTAGAAATCCGATGGAGTGTTTCATGCGAAAAGTTAGTGCAGTATCGTGCGCGGTCGTCGTCGCCACGGCCCTCGGCCTTGCCGGCTGCTCGGCCGGCCCTCAGGCGAACTCGGGCGGTGGTGAAGATGGCGACACCGTGCTGACCGTTTCGGGGTTCGCTGGGGACCCCACTGCGGAGCCGCTGATCGAGGCATTTGAGGAGGAGAACCCGGGCGTCACGGTCGAGTTCACCGCTCTGCCGTTCCCTGGGATCCTGACTCAGATCAACACCGAACTGGTCTCTGGCAACGCCTCGGACGTCGTGGCCGTATTCCCCGGCAACGGCAACCCGATCGCCGTGCACGCTCTCGCGAAGGGTGACTACCTCGCTGACCTGAGCGGGTCAGACTGGGTCGGGAACTACAACGATGCCAACAAGGCCGTCATGGGCACCGACGGCGAAATTCTCATGGGCGCCAACGCGTTCACGATCATCCCTGCGATCTACAACACCCAGGCACTCGAAGCCGTCGGAGCCACGCCGCCGACGACCTTCAGCGAGGTGCTCGCCCTGTGTGACACGGCGAAGTCGAACGGAAAGGTGGCATACGCCCTTGCGGGGGTCGCTGGCGGCAACTACCCGTATGTCGCGTACGCCCTGTATGCGACGCTCGTCCACGGAGCGAATCCGGACTTCGTCGCAGAGCAGGCATCAGGCGACGCCTCGTTCAGCGACTCGGAGTGGACGACCGTTCTGAGCAAGTACCGCGAGATGGTGGACGCCGGCTGCTTCACCGCCGACGCGACGGGAACCAGCGTGGACGTCGCGCAGGGTCAGGTCGCGAAGGGCGAGGCTCTCGGCATCGTCACGGTCAGCCCGGTGATCACCGCGATCGCGGACGCGGCTCCCGAGGGGACGACCTTCCAGACCGCGCCGTTCCCCGCCACCGACGACGCCTCGGAGACATTCCTTCCTGTCGGACTCGGCGCCGGCTACGGCGTCAATGCCAAGTCCAAGAACATCGACCTGGCCAAGAAGTTCGTGGACTTCTACATGTCCGACGCGGGACTGAAGATCGCCGTCGAGCTCGCCTCGATCTACCCGAGCGCTCCTGTCGAGGGATACACCCCGCCGGAGAGCCTCGCAGGGGTCGCTGAGCAGGCACAGGGCGACCAGACTGCGTCGTTCCCCGACCAGACCTGGCCGAATGCGGTCGTCAACCAGACGTACCTCGACGGCCTGCAGGCCTTCATCGGCGGCCAGACCACCGCTGAGGACCTCCTGGCGCAGCTGGACAGCGCCTACAACGGCTAAGTCCTAGCCACTCAGCAACGTCGCGGTGCGGTGTTCACCGGCATCGCACCGCGACGTGCTCTCAACGACGAGACAGGTCAGGAAAAACCGACATCATGGCAATTGCACCCACCGTTCGTTCCCTCGCTCCGCGGAAACGACGTCCCTACCGCGGCTTTGCCCACACCGTGTGGTGGTTCGTCCTCCCCGCAGCCGCGTTCTACGTCTTCGCCGTCGTGTATCCCAGCGTGCGCGGCAGCCTGCTCGCATTCACCGACTGGGACGGGATCTCGCCGAATCCCAATTGGGTGGGCCTCGACCAGTTCGGCCGCATCCTGACCGATCCGAATGCTTTGACCGGAGTCAGGAACACCCTCCTGATCGCTTTCGCGGTCACCGTCATCCAGAACGTCGCCGCGCTTCTCATCGCTCTTGCCCTGAACTCTCGAATCAGGACTCGCAACATCCTCCGAGTGGTCATCTTCGCCCCGGTGGTGATCACCTCCATCGCGGTCGGCTTCCTCTGGCAGAACCTCTTCGCGCCCGCCGGCGGTATCAACGAGGCGCTCGAGACGGTCGGCCTGGGCTTCCTCCAGCAGAACTGGCTGGGCAACCCGGACACCGCGATCTGGTCCGTCGTCATCGTCGTCTTCTGGCAGTTCGTCGGGTACTCCATGGTGATCTTCCTGGCGGGACTGCAAGGCATCCCCCACGAGGTCCTCGAAGCTGCCGCCATCGACGGAGCGGGACCGATCCGACGGTTCTGGTCGGTCGTGCGACCTCTTCTCGCGCCCGCGATCACCATCAATGTGATGCTCTCCCTGATCGGCGGCCTCAAGCTCTTCGATCAGGTCTTCGTGATGACCAAGGGCGGACCCGGCGGAGCGACGAACACCATCTCAACCCTGATCTACTCGAACGCGTTCACGCTGGGCCGTTTCGGGTTCGGCGCAGCCCTCGCCGTGATGCTGACGATCTTCGTCGCCGTGGCCTCAATCATCCAGTACCGACTGCTCGCCCTTCAGGAGCGCTGACATGTTCCGATACACCTGGCGCACGGCGATCCTCGAGGTCCTCATGGTCCTCGTCGGTCTGCTGTTCGTATTTCCCATCTATGTGCTCATCACCCTCTCGCTGAAGGCGCCTGGCGATCAGAGTGGGCTGCTGGCACCGCCTATAGAACCAACTCTGCAGAACTTCGCCGATGCATGGCAACAGGGCGGCTTCGCAGGCGCGCTCGTCAACAGCGCAATCGTCACCCTGACGACCGTCGCGCTCACCGTGATCTTCGCCGCGGCAGCGGCATATCCTTTGTCGCGCCTCGGGGCACGATGGTCGAAGCTCACGTATTTCGCCTTCCTCGCCGGGCTGCTGCTCCCTGTGCAGCTCGCACTGCTTCCGCTGTACCAAACGATCCGGGACCTCGGTCTTCTGGGCACCCTCGTTGGCGTGATCATCGTCTACGTCGGCGGAGGCATGCCGTTCGCGATCTTTCTGTATGCAGGATTCATGCGGGCCCTGCCGGGCGAATATGAAGAGGCCGCGGCGATCGATGGGGCTCATGCCTTCCGAACGTTCTGGTCGGTGGTGTTCCCCTTGCTCCGGCCGATCACCGGAACTGTAGTCATCCTCACTGCGGTAGGCACGTGGAACGACTTCCTGACCCCACTCCTCTATCTGTCGGGCACGGATCAGCAGACCGTCACGGTTGCCATCAACGGATTCGTCGGTCAGTTCGGCGCGCAGTGGAACCTGATCTTTGCCGGCATCATCATCAGCATCCTGCCGATCCTGATTGCGTACTTTCTCCTGCAGAAGTACATCGTGCAGGGCTTCGCTGGCGGGCTGAAGGGGTAACGCGCGAGACGGAAGCGCCCGCTACGTCAGAAACGATCCCCGTGTTGGCTAGCAGTGGGGAGTAGGTTCGGCGCATCTACATCGCGGCGGCAGCGGTCCTCTCCGCCCTGCACAAGGCAGCCTTGATCTGCGCGGCCGCAAATGCGCCACGGTCGAGGCCGACGTCCGAACCCGACATATGGGCTCCACTGAAGGGTCTTGCCTCAGTAGCGAGCCGGAAGTGGAACCCGGGAACGCACCAGCGTTTACGACCACCGACGAGCGGTGACGCATTCGGCGCGCCTTCTTTCGCTAGCCGCAGGGCAGAGGCGGTCCGTGGTCCCCTGGGTGGTCTGTTGGGAGTCGAACTGTAACCCTGTTGGGCGGGGCGACCAATGGAGTGGCGGGTGGCGTACCACCCCACGCGCTCAACCGCCGAACGTGGCGTCGAGCATCTTGTCGATTCCGTCGTCAACCGCTCGGTCGATCAAGCGGTCCTCCTCCTCAGGGCTAGCGCCGTCGGGGATCGGGACCTCGAAGTTCCGCTCTCGTTCCAGATTCCTCGCGGCTTGCTCTTCCCCCAAGCGCCGCACACCCGCGGCGTCAGGAATGATCGGTCGTCGCTTGGCCGGTGGCGGGACCGCTGCCCTTGTGTGCGGCAGGCATCGGACGAATGCCCCGCCTTTTGGGGGTTGGCGATACTGGATAGTTTGCGCCGCTTACTTCGAGTCGCCCCCTAGCCTGAACCGACCCTCAACTCCTGATTGGAAAATCAAATGAAAGTTGCGAGCCTCGCCGCAGGCCTGCTGATCGTGGGCCTCCTCTCAGGCTGTGCCGCCCCGTCGATTGGAACGGTCGGCTCGGATTCAGAGAAGCGTGACTCGCGGCCTTCCGCCGCGCCAGTCACAGCGGAGGAGGTGGAGGAGAACGAGCCGCAGGACCTCATCATTGACGATCTGGCCTTCGGCCGTGTCGTCGACCAGGACTACTGGTGGTATGTCGTCGTCGTAGACAACCCAAATCCGGACTTCGTCTTCGCGTCGGCATCGCTCAACGTCGAAGCATTGGATCCGAATGGAGTGATCCTCGACACGAGTGGCGACTATCCGACTCTCCTGCCTGGGAAGACCGCCATAACTGGGCTCTTCTTCGAGGTCGGGAGTCAGGAAATCGTTGAACTCAATGTCCGCGGTCCGCTCGCCTCGTCTGCCGTTAGCTCACCTTCCGGCGAGACCGGATCCTTCACGCTCAGCCCTGTGGAGTCCGTGCGAGACACGTACTCGACGACCGTCTCGGGAAACATCACGAGCAACTTCTCCGAGGAGCAGGAGTACGTCACGGTGGTTGTCGTGGCTCGGGGCGCGGACGGGAGCATAGTGGGGGGAGAGTCAACCTATGTCGAGCGTCTTCCTTCCGGGGGCACCGCCCGCTTCGAGGCAAGCTTCTTCGGGTCGCTACCGGAAGGCGCAACCTTCGAGGCCTTCCCCTACCTCTGACGATGGCAGCGCGGGAAACACCCGCTCCTCGTCGCCGGGAACGTTTCTCGCTCTCGGGCCTCTGACCGTTCTGTATTGACCGTAGGGAATCATGCATATATCCGTCCGTGAAACCATTTCCGCGACCATCATCTGCGCCGTGATCGTTCTGAGTGGATGTTCGGCACAGCCGAACGACGACGCCGCCGACCCTACCGGCGCGTCGCAAGCTCCCATCGAAATTGAGGAGGAGCTGGCGACCGTTGACGTGACGATCGCGCGGTCCCTTCTTGACCCGAACGACTCAATGACCGACGAGGCCATCGTCGCGGCGGCCCAGGAGGAGGGCCTCACCGCGACCGTCAGTGGCGACGCTGTCATCTACACGATGACGAAGACGCAGCGCGACGAGAGGCTCGCTCAGATGCGGTCAAGTGCGCAACAGGCGATTGACGAGATGGTCGCGGACACATCGAACTCCGTCACCGGGGTGGAGTTCAACGACGCGATGACGGCGTTTCAAGTAGCCGTCGACGGCGACCAATTCGCCCCCATGGAGGCTTTCCTGGCGCTGGCCTTCTACGTTCAGGGCGCCCTGTACCAGCAGTTCGCGGGTGTCCCGGTCGATGACATCGACGTCACCGTCAACTTCGTCGATGACGTTACAGGTGAAGTGCTTCAGACCGGGTCCTACCAGGAGATGCGCAAGAACGCTAGTCAATAGCGACTGACGCCGGCCACCGACACAGGAGCCCACAACGCGCTGTGTCGTCCGGCCCGGTCCTTGTTTCAACACGACTACGTGTCGCGGACCGCGGTCCGTCGCGGCTCCCGCTGGCATGGCCGCGATGACGTGCCCTATGAAGTAGCACCGCGACTCCCAGCTCGAAGATCACCTTTACACAAGAAGCCCGCGTACGTCGCCCCATCACCGCGGCGGTAGGCCTGGTCATCGCCTGTCACGCGCGCCCGCCAGAGACTCGTTGTCGTCAGCGACAGCGTCCGCCCTCACCTTGAATTGCCCGGACAGCCACGAAGAGTGGCAAACGAAGCTCGGATCGACGGACGCAGAAACGATCGGCAGGTGATACTCATGACTCGTGGCAGGATCAGGCGGTGCCTACCGCACGCGCGATGGGATGACATCCACGAGGCGTTGCAATGCCCCCGGAGGCCAGCCGCACGCCTGTGGGCTTCCCGATCAGATGAGCGTCAGAGCCGTCAGTGACGGGGGGCCAGCCACGACCATGCCGGCAGCCGCGCACGCGTCGGGTCCCTCCATATGGAGCGCAGCAGTGAAGCCGGCCCCTGCGGCGCCAGCGTCCCCGAAGAGCGCAAGTGCGCTTGCTGCTCCGGTGGTATATGCCGACCCGTAATAGACGCCCTCGAACTGATTCGTCTCGAAACTCTTAGCCCAGGCCTGCGGTACAGAGTAATCATCCATCGTGACGAGCGCTCTGACGACATTGAAGGCAACCGCGCGCGCACTACTGACCGCCGCGCATTTATATCTGACTGGGGCAGTGATGACCGACACGGCGAATGACTCAGCGAAAGCCTTCGAGACCACGCCAGACGAACTAATTTCGTCCCGCACCTTCTCGCGCACAGCGGTTTCTACCTTCGTCGCCGTATAGCACGTGCCACGCGGGCCGGAGAGGTTGAACCTGCCAGAAGGCCCATTGTCGAACCACCAGGCAGAGCGGGTGACGCTATGCGCGCGGTACATCCCAAATCCAGCGGCAAAGTACCGGCGCGGGAATGCTCTATAGCTTCGGCTAGGATCTGGCGGATCCTGTATAGCCGTCACGCAGCCCAACTTGCAGCCGTGCGCTCCGCAGCGCGGACAACGCCATCAATGTCGCCAGCTATGAGGCGGTCGATGTGTCGCCGTTTTGGGGCATCGGAGGCGACTTCATCCGCGGCATAGTCGGGAACCGGAGTGTTGAGCCACTGAGCCCAAGTCCATTCATCCTCTATGCCCTGGCGCAGAACGTTTAGCACATCACGCATGCCTCGCACCATCGTTCGATCAACCACTTGAAAGGCGGGATACACGTTCCGCCCATCCGAAGTTTCCAACCGAAGTAGGCGAAGATCGCTTACGGCCTTCGATATCGCTGCCCTCCCGATGTTCAGCTCCTTTTGAAGGGAACGGCTCGTATAGCAGGGACCGACGACATGGACCCAAGGGCTTACCGCAATTGGCAATCGTTCGACTACCTGCTCGGCCACATCGTCTACGTCGCCGAGGTTTGCAAGCTGTTCCCCACGATTGGCCAACTCGATGAGCCTGACGCGGATCGCTGAGGTTAGGTCGTTCACCGCCTCTTCCTGTGTGGCCCCCTTGCCAACAAGCACCTTCGCAAGTTCACGGGCCGCGCTGGCCTCGACCTTTGCTGGCGCGCTCCCGACGCCGATTTTGACCCCCCTGGCCGCAGCGATCTTGATCGGCTCACCCGTTCGTGCCCTGCGACTCGGGCGAGCCGCACGAGCGTTCTGCTCGACCGCGAGCCAACCCGGGATCGTCACCTTATCGCCGGCGGCGACGGACTTCGCGAGCGTCGAGAAGAGCGCATCAAGCACCTCGTTCACGGCGCTCTGACTCTGCCCCGACTCCGCGGCGATGGCGGCGACCAGTTCGGTGCGGTTTAGTTGCGTCATCGGACGTCTCCCGTGTCAACTAAGTCAACTAGTGTGCGCCCAGCGGTCAACCGTGTCAACCTGCGCGGCCGCGCTTTCCGGGGGTCGGGGCGAGCTTCAAGGGGTGGCGCCAGGGGTCGCGACCGTCGGGATGATGCCCATCTGCTCCCGGTACATCACGTCAGCCGCCACGTAGTGTCGGAAGGTCCAAAGCATGGCGACCGCAACGTGTCCGCGGTCGGTCGAGATGCGGACGTGCCTGATATCGCCAGTAGGCGGCAGCACCTCCTCGATACTTCCCGTCGCAAGCGCACGACTGGCCGACGGATGGGTGAGACCGCTAACCAGTTGCCAGAGCCCACGGGACAGATGCCCCTGCAGGCCGATATGTGTGCCAGCTTCCTCCACGATGTCGCCGTAGTGCAGCCGTTTGGTGTACTCATCGCGATCAATCCCAAGGGGGCCCGCTATCGCACGGGTGTACTTGTCCTTGATGCGCCGTTGCTTCGAGAAGGCACGCTGGCCGCTTGCCATCCGAGATCGCTCGGCCTTGTTTCTCGCTCGGGAGATGTCGGTGTATGTCTCGATCAGAGCCTTATCGTGCAGGAGTTCGGAGGCGCGTGCCGTGAGGTTGCGGAGGACTCGCTCCCGCCGGTCCTCGGGCGCCATCAGCCATATGGCCTGGGAGGACGCCTCGAGGCTCTGTCGGATAAGCGGGTAGTGACCGTACTGAGGGAGAGTGAGATGACCCTCTTCTGCGGTCACGACGGCACGGAGGGTACGTAGCGCGTCGATGCTCATTCCAAGGCAGAGGCTCACGAGGTGGCTGTTCTGAAACGGGTGCGTCAACTCGTCGTCTTGGTGCAGGCGCGAGCCATGCGCAGGCGGGACGTGCGCAATCTGCTCATGGAGGGCGACTTGCCCCGGGATGTCGTTGAGGATCTCGCGGATGGTGACGAGGCTTTGTTCGTCGTCATGCTTCGCGGAAGGGGCCGCCACTATCGACACCTTACCGGCCGCCGCTGACCCGACTGGGAAGCCTCGGACCTCTGAACGCCGTTCGTCGCCAGGAGTGTCAGTAGATCTCCACAGCGCCCGCTCGGCGCGAAGCAAAATTTCTTCCGTACGTCAGCTTTCACAGGAGGCGGGCTGATCAGAAACGAAGGAATCCCGAGAAGGGCGTTTGCAGCCTCTTGCGGTCGGATGTCGGCGACCGCGCTTGTCAGAACCCGACCCTCCGTGCGTCACGAAAAAAGGTCGAGTTGATGCGACGACCTGACGGTCTCGTTCAATGCTGACGGCCCGCCGAAGTCGCATCTTCACAAGCGCGGCCCGGAATGGTGATGTGACCGTTGCACGGGGCCGAGCGGGCCCACTGGCGTCCAAGTTGGGAGGTTGCGCGCTCGGTGCAGTGCGGCTGTGGCGTGTGCCGCGTCGAGTTGCTGCACGGCGGTTTCCGGGTTCGGACCGAGCGGGCCGCGGGAGGTGATGCGGTAGCGGTCGCGGTAGGCGGCGATGACTCTCACGTCGCGCCGCCAGGCCTGCAGGGCGTGCCGGTCGGTGGGCGGGGCGCCGAGGCTGGTGATCCATGGTTCTCGGGCGGCGAGGGCTGCGTCGACCAGGGCGGCGGCTCGCTGTTCGATGAGGGTGCCGCGCTGCGCGAGCGCGTCGCGCATCTCGGCGGTCATCGGTCCCGTGGCGGCAGGGATGAGTCCCGCGATGAGCCGATCCGCCCGTCGCACGGATTGAGTGCCCGCCGAGCTCGAGATGGCGCGGGTGAGTCGATGGTGCAGGAGGGTCGCGAGATCGTCGGTGTCCTCGGTTCCGGATGCGTCCACTAGTTGCGGCAGGAGGCGGTCCACGTCGTGGTGGTGTGCTTCGGCGCGACGTAGCTGTGCGGTCAGCGGCGCGAACGCGGGCGAGGAGATGACCTGCTCCGCCTGCACCGCGGTGAGCCCGGTACTGCGGATGAGGGCGGTCCAGCGGTCATGTTGGGCGGCCGCGGCGATGGTGTCGTACTCGGCGGCGAGCTGCGCGATCGAGCCCCACGCGTCTTGTTGCGCGGCGAGGCTCTGGTGGGCCGACGTATGCGCCGCGGAACGTCCAAGCACGGCAGTCAGCACCGATTTAGCGTTGCCCTGCGGCGCGTTTCCCGGAGGAAGCTCGGTGTGGTAGTCGTCGGGGCGGTCGGTGATGACGTAGGCGGTGTTCGAGCCGCGTCCTCGGGTCATCGCGACATAGAGGCTCTCGCGGCTGCTGCTCGGCTGGACCAGGGCGTGGCTGGTGTCGGTGGTGACTCCCTGGGCGCGGTGCGCGGTCACGGCGTAGCCGAGCTCCAGATGCTCGCTGACGTAGCCGGCGGGCAGCACGAGCGCGCCGCCCCATGCTCTTCCCTCGCGCCGAACCTGGAGTGAGCCGTCGGCGCGAATCTTGGTGACCCTCCAGCGGGCGCCGTTGCGGACCCAGTCCTTCCCGGCGCGCAGTCGCCGGTCGTTGCGCCGGGTGAGAACGATGTCGCCCACGGACGCAGCGGTGCCGTCGTGCAGTGCCACCTCAGAGGTGGCGTCGATGGCGCCGGCGAGGATCAGGTCCGCCCGCGCCCGCCTATTGAGCTCGGTCACGGTGCCGCCGTCGTCCGCGATGAGGATCGACGTCCGGCCCGCCGCGAGGTCGCTCCGCCAGGCGCGGTACGCCGCCTCCGCCATGTCCTCCGCCGCCCCACCGACCACTCGGCCGTGTTGCTCGTAGAGGTCGATCACCGACGCGGCTCCGTGACGCAGTTCCAGGGAGGCGGTTTTCTCCCAGTCGTGGGTGAACCGCTCGACCCGGTCAAGCTCGGGGGAGTCGACGCGGTCCTCGACGAGCAGGGCGAACGCGCCGCCGGCCTCGACGGAGGACAGTTGTGCCCAGTCGCCGACCAGCAGGAGCTTCGCTCCGCTTTCCTTCACTCGGTCGGCGATGCGCCGCAGGGTGAGGGTTCCGGCGAGGGAGGCCTCGTCGAGGATCACCAGCTGCCCGGCCTTGAATGCGGTCCGGCCTGCCTGGTGGTCGTGCCACCACTTCGCCGTGTTCTCCGCACGGATCCTCAGCTCGCTCGCGAGTACCTCCGCGGCGGTCGCGGACGGCGCCAGCCCAACGACCGAGCCGACGCCGTACTCGCTCTCCCAGGCGTGCCGGAGTGCCTGCATGGCGGTGGTCTTGCCCGCGCCGGCGGGGCCGACGAGCACGTCGACCACCCGGCCGGAGCTCGCGACGGACCGAAGCGCCGCGATCTGATCCTGTCGCAGGCGCCGACCGCGCGCGTCCGGCAGCTGCGACTGCACGCGATGCACTGGGAGGACGGGCGCGGTGGCGTCGCGGGAGAGGGCGAGGAGCCGGTCCTCTGCCTTGAGCAGCGCCGTCGAGGAGAACACGACCGAGTGCCGCGGGCGGAACACGCTGGTCCCGTCCGGCCGCTGGAACATCGCCGGGGTCGCGGCGAGCTCGTGCGGGGTGAGCCGGATCGACGCACTCTCGGCGGCCTCGACGATCAGGGCCGTCATCGCCTCGCGACCCTGGATGGTAGCGAACCGCAAGCCCATGGTCTGCCGCGCCGCTTCCGCGTAGAGGTTCCAATGCCGCCAGGTCGACCGCTTCTCCCCCACCACCTCCACCACACGTCGCCCCAGCTGCCCGATCACCTCCATCGGCACATCCTCAGCCCGCAGCACGCGCGACGCCGCTCCCGCGACAACCGTCCTGGCCCAGGTCGTCGCGTCCTCGCCGAGGTGAGCACCGGCCCGCTCCCGCCACTGGCGAGTGAGGTCGGCCAGGGCGCGGATCTCCTTCTCCGGCCGAGTGGCCAGCGTCGCCTGAGCCCGCAACTTCAAAACCACCGCAGGAGACGGCCGGCGCCCGCGCGTCGCCCGGTACTCCTCAATCAGCCGGTCGGTCTCGACGTCGATGTGCCGCGACCGGCTGGAGAACTCCGCGACCAGGGCCTCCGAGACGCCTCGGATCGCCCACGAGGGATTGCGGTCGGCACCCATCCGGTGCTGCTCCCACTGAACGCCAAGCGTGCGGGAGAGCCGGTCGGCGAACACCGCCTCGTGCAGCTCCGACAGCGCCACCGTGGCCGCATGCAACGGGCGACCGTCCAGGGCACGCCACTTCCCGTCGAACACCGTCTGCACCTTGTTGCTGACCACCACATGGGTGTGCAGGTGCGGATCCCCCGCGCGGGAGTCGTAGTGATCGAACGCGGCAGCGATCAGACCGGTCACCTCCACCTGCGCAACCGCCCCATCGCCTCCGGTTGCACCGGCACGGGTGGCCGCAACCTCGCGTTCCATGAACGCAACCACGTCCGCAACCGCCGCATGATGCGCCTCCACGATCAGCTTCTGGATGCAGGCGTCGGCGACCGCCCAGAGCACCGACGCCGACTTCGGCATCGAGAACGTGAAGTCGAACCCGGCCACCGCCCGCCGCAACCCCCGCGCCGCCTCCTCCGCCTGAATGGCCGCCACCGCCGCCCCACGATCCCGCGCCGACAACCCGAGGTCGAGCGCCGCGAGGCGGTCGGCCACCCGCTCGCGGACCGGCGCATAGACGGGATACGCCCGGCCCAGAGGAGCGCCGGTGACCGGGTCCCGGCCCATCCCGACCAGGAGCTGCAGCTCAGCCTCGGACACCCGATCCCCCACCGCGACCCGGCCCTCGCCGAGCGAGGCGAGCCCTCCGCCCAACCACCGGCCCGGCGGGGTCCCCGCCTCCGTGTAGTACCGCGTGAGCGGAGTCGACAGGGACCGGTCACCGTCGCCGGCGGCGACGGAGCGCAGCAGGTAGCTGTACCCATCCCCGGCACTCATCACCCGCATCGACACCGTCACCGACACGCACCTCCGGCAGGAAGGTGCGCCGCCGAACCCGGGAGGCGCCTCATCTGCAAGAGGCGTGGCAGCTTCAGTGGTGTCGACGCTCGCGACGGCCAAGACGGGTCAGGGTCGTGAGCCGAGAGGGAGGCGGCCATCCGGGCGCCGAGCCGGGAACGCGGAGGGGGGTCCGCGCGCGGGTCCGGCGCTGCCGGGTCTTGATTGGCGACGGCCGGTTGCCCTTGGTCGTCACCAAGTTGAACCGCGCCCGGTTTCGGCTGTGAGTTCTCCCCCAAATATCGTCGCGACGGCTCATTGGCGGGGCGACGCTGCGTACCTACCTTGTGGAGAACTCTGAACGGTCGAGAGGAGAGCACAGGTGGGACTAGCCGAGCCCGTAGCGGCGAGGGCGCGCAGCCGCGCGCTGCCTGCCTGCCTCACCTGCGTCGGTTTGCCTGATCTCCCATAAAGAGCGGTGGTGCCACCGTGGCACCACCGCTCATTCGTCCGCGGACCGAGGTTTATCAAGCACCGGCGAGGTCTCGACGTGGATCCACGACCCGCCCGCCCTCCTGCTCTATGACGGCGGAGCGAGCCGTTGCAGCACGGCGGCGGGCTCCGACTTCACCCTCCGGTCAGGCTCCGCGTAGTGGGCCCTCGTTGTTGCGGTCGAGGTGTGCCCGAGCACGTCGGCCGCGGTCTGAATGCCGAGCTCGGTCGCGAGCAGCGTCGCGCCGGTTCGACGGAACGCATGGGGCGTGATCTCCATCCCGTCAAGCCCGGCCGCCTTGAGTACCTCCCGGAAAGTGCGCCGAACGTTGTGGGGCGTGAGAGGGGTGCCCTTTCGCGATGGGAACAGCAGTCGCTCCTGGTCCTCGCCCTCGCCGAGTGCGAGGCGACGCCGGATCACCTCGGCCGCGAACAGCGGTACTCCAACCACCCGGTTCGACTCGTGCGTCTTCGGATGCGACTGACGCATCACGCCAGCGCCCTTGCGCACGACGATCGTGCCGCTGACGTGGACCCGCGGCGGGTCGGCGGCCATGTCGACGTCGCTCGCCCGGAGCGCGAGTGCCTCGCCGATCCGGGTCGCGGTGCCGAGCATCACCTCGACGAGGTCGCGGATCAGCCCGTCCGGCTTCGGGCCCATGATGCCCTCCGCCGTCCGCCATGCCGCGGCCGCGGCGCGGATGGCGGCGATCTGCTCGGGAGTGAGCGCCTTCGGAGTGTGCTTGGGCTTCTTCATCCGCGAGGTCTCCTTGACCGGGTTGCGCGGGATGATCTCGCGCCGCACGGCGAACGCCAGGACCATGCTGAGGATCGTGCGGGAGTGCTTCGCCCGCGTGTAGGACTTGGCGCGCTGTAGCTTGATGAAGCGCTCGATCCGGCCGACGGTCACCTCACGGACGGTGAAGCTGTGGAAGAACGGCAGCACCAGACTCCGCAGCTCGCGCTCGTAGATCTCCTTCGTGCTCTCGGCGCGATCGACGTCGAGCAGAAGATCCTCAAGCCAGGCCTCGGCCAGTTCCGGAAACGGCGAGTCAGCGTTCAATCCCTCCGCCGCGTCGCCCCCGCGCATGCGCCGGGTGAGGTCGACCTTGAGTGCGGTCTGCGCCGCGCTCCGGCTGGAGCCGGTGGCGGCCACCTGCCGCGTCCGGCCGTCCCAGTCGCGCACGCGGGTCGTTGCGCGGAATCGCCGCGGCGCGATCTCAGTCGTCGTGATCGCGCCGAACGTGCCGATCGGCAGCCGGGGGCGGCCCGCCATCAGCGCTGCTCCCCCGAGGGCGTCGCGTCCCGTTCCTGCTCCGACAGGCCCTCCAACCAGCGGAGCACATCGGACACCCGGAAGCGGATCTCCCGCCCGACCCGGATCCCGGATGGCCCACGGCCCTCGGTCCGAAGGTCGTAGATCGCCTGTGTGCGCACGCCCAGGTAGTTGGCGAGCTCGCTCGTGGTCAGCATCGGCTCGAGGCCGAGCCCTGAGAAGTTCTGTACGTCCATGTCCCCTAGGTGCGCGAGGGGATCCCAGGAGGACCGAACCGGGCCGTGCACCTGCCCCGCGGGATGCCACAGAAGGCGGGCGCCGGCGAATAAACGTTGAATAAACGTTGTGCTCATCAAGTCTCTGCCCTTCAGAGGAGGACAAGAAACCCTGATCAAGAAGGACTTGGAGTAGGGCGGACGGGACTTGAACCCGTGACCGACGGATTATGAGTCCGCTGCTCTAACCGGCTGAGCTACCGCCCCGGAATCGTCCCACCCTAGCGCCCGCTCGCGATGAGGAAGCGCGGCTCGCCTGCTTGCCGCCGTCAGGGGCGGAGCAGGTAGAACCGGAAGAACCCGAAGTCCTCGATCGGCAGCACCTCGACGGCGCTGAAGCCCGCCTGCCCGGCGTAGCGCTGGAGGGTGGCAGGCCGCATCACCGTCCCCGTCGCGGCAGAGTTCGGGGCGGAGAGGCTGTCAGGCAGGCACACGAGGAGGCTGTAGCCGTACATCAACCGCTCCAGCTCGTCGCCATCAGGCGCGAACTTCTCGGCGACCGCCTCGTCCATCAGGACCAGCACACCGTCCTCGACGAGGGAGGCGCGGATCGCGCGCAGGACGTCCTGCGGGTGAGGGAGGTCGTGGACGGCCTCGAAGACGAACGCGGCGTCGAATCGCTCCCCTGTCAGCCCGGCCGCGTCCTCATGCCGGAACTCGATCCGGTCGGCTACGCCCGCATCAGCGGCGTTCTCCCGAGCGCGGGCGATCGAGGGCGGATCGATGTCCACTCCGAGCAGGGTGGCGTGCGGATAGGCCCTGGCGAGCGCGATCGTCGACCAGCCCGCCCCGCATCCGACGTCCGCAATGCGAACGCCGGGGCGGGAGAGCCGATCGTGGACCTCTCCGCTCGCGGCGAGGGCGGACGCGAGCTGCTTCTCGAACAACGGGCGGTTCACGTCCGCCTGCGACTCCCGGGCATCGTCGCCGAGCTGATCCCAGGACACCCCTCCCCCGCTCCGATACGCCTCGAGGAGCGCGGGGAGCTGGGCGAGGGACGCTCCGAACATTCGGGCGACCGGTGCCAGGTACGCGAGGGACGCCGGATCGGCCAGAACCTCCCGCACCGCCGGCGGGAGGACGAACTGGTGGGCGCCGTCCGCTCCCGTCTCGCGGACGGTGAGGATGCCCGAGACCGCCTGCTGCTCGAGCCACTCCCGCGCGTACCGCTCGGCCGTTCCCGTCGCCTCGGAGAGCGCGGTGGAGGTCAGGCCCGAGTGCCCCGCATCCGCCAGCGCTCGGTACCAGCCGAGCCGGTCCCCGAGGTGGATGCTGACGAGGTCGATGAGGCCGCGCCGAGGTGAGCACCCGGTTCGCGAAGGCGTTCGTGTCGGCGCGCGACGCGGCGAGCTCGTCCTCGCTCATATCGCTCCCTCGTCCCGGCTCATGGCAGTGCGATGCTCCTCCGCAGTGCTGGACCGGCACAAGTGCGATCCTTGGCGCGCCTGCGGCCCGCCTGGTTCCCCGACCGTCGTAGGCGCCCTCTATAACGTGACGCAGCGGGCCCCGCAGCGCGATCCGTCCGCCCCGTAAGCACGACATGAGGCGCGACCGATCGCGCACCTCTCGGACCTGCGCTCCTTCAGGGACCACTGAGTCCGCGGTGCTGAACCGCTAGTCGAGCGCCGCGGCCGACCGCACGCGGCGGCGGAGCGAGCGGAACTGCTCCCGCAGCTTCGCGCTGAGCGGGGGCACCTCGGTGACCGGGTCCTCGACGTGCTCACCCCGGTACAGCCGCTCGAACACCTGCAGCGTCGTCTCGATGTCGTGGGGCTCGATCAGGCGCAGCGACGCGTTCTTCATCACGAGCAGCTCCTCCTCCGGGAGGCGCAGCACGCGCTCGATGCGGTCGGCCAGCGCGCCGACGTCGCCGGGCGGGAACAGGTAGCCGTTCTCGCCGTCGTGCACGAGGTGCGGCAGGGCCATCGCGTTGGCGGCGACGACCGGCAGTCCGGACGCCATGGCCTCCATGGTCGCGATGCTCTGCAGCTCCGCGATGCTCGGCATCGCGAAGAGCGTCGCCTCGGTGAGGACGCGGCGCAAGCGGGCGTCGGTGACGCGGCCGTGGAACACCACGCGGTCGCGGATGCCGAGCCTCGTCGCCTGGTTCTCCAGGTTCCGGCGCTGGTCGCCCTCGCCCACGATGTCCACGTGCACGTCGAGGTCCGCGGGCAGCAGTGCGACGGCGTCGAGCAGCTTGTCGAGCTGCTTCTCGGGCGCGACCCGGCCGCAGAAGGCGATGCGGTTCTGCACGCGGGGCTCGAAGCTCGGCGTGTAGTCCGCCGCGCGGATGCCGCAGGAGACGGCGTGGACGCCGCGCAGCCCCGTCTGCTGCTCGAGGTACTCGGCGGCGCGACGCGTCGGCGTCGTGACCTCCGCGGCCCTGCCGAGGATCCGGGCCGCGTCGGCCCAGGCGCGCTTGACCGCGAAGCCCCAGACGAAGCGGGGCAGCCCCGTGAACTCGATCAGGTTCTCCGGCATGAAGTGGTTCGTCGCGACGACGCGGACGCTCCGCTTCACGGCCTCGGTCGAGGCGCCGCGGCCGGCGATGAAGTGCGACTGGATGTGCACGACATCCGGCTTGACCTGGTCGATGATGCGCCCGGCATTCGCGTTGATGCGCCACGGGTACACGAACCGGATCCAGTCGTGCCGGAGCCAGCGCATGCTGAGCAGGCGATGGACCGTGAGGGTCTGTCCTGCATGCTCTTCGCGGTACACACCCTGGCGGTTGTCGTGCGACTGCGCGATCACGTGCACCTCGTGGCCGCGCTCGGCGAGACCCGCGGCGAGGCGGACGCTGAAGTTCGCGGCGCCGTTCACGTCGGGCGGGAACGTGTCGCCGACGATGAGGACGCGCAGCGGGCGGTCGTCGCCGGAACCTGCGCCGGCGGAGGATGAGGCGTCGATCGGGATTCCTTGCGGGGCCATAGGACTGAGATCAGCTCTCTTCTCGGGCGGTTTTCACGCTACCGCACGCTCTCGGGACGAGCGGGCGCCGACCGGCGAGCCGTGGGAAACGGGCGTCAGCGGCGAACCTGCGGGTGGTGCTTGGAGAGATCGAAGACGCCGTAGACCGCGATGGCTCCGGCGATCACGAACGCGACGACCGCGTACAGCGGCGCGGCCGCCGCCTCGCCGAGCACGATGACGCCGATGCCGACGGCGACCATCGGGTCGATGACGGTGAGGCCCGCGATCACGAGATCCGGCGGTCCGGCCGAATAGGCCGTCTGCACGAAGTAGGCGCCGAGGCCGCCCGCGGCGAGGAGGCCGGCGAGGCACGTGAGCGTGAGCCACTCGAAGTCGCCCTGCACCAGGCGGTTGATCACCACCTTCGCGAGGGTGGCGACGAAGCCGTAGAGCACTCCGGCGCCGATGATGTAGATCACCGCAGAGATGTGGTGGCGCAGCAGGAGGAAGGCCACGAGGAACGCGGCGAACACGAGCGCCAGGATCACGAGGATCGTGATGAGGTGCGACTCGTCGACCACCACGTCCACCGCGGTGAAGGCGGCGATCGTCACGAAGATCCCCACTCCGCCGACGCAGAGGATGATCGCCCGGATCGTGCGCTTGTTGAGCCGGACCCTGCTCAGCCGGGCGTTGAGCACGGCGGTGATCACCAGCGCGATCGCCCCGAGCGGCTGCACCACGATGAGCGGCGAGAAGCGCAGACTCGTGAGCTGCAGCACGATCGCGAGACCGAGGAGGATCGTGCCCACCACCCAGGCGGGCCGGCGCAGCAGGATCATGAGCTGCCGCATCGACAGTCCCGGCACCTCGTCGCTGTGGTGCTCCTCGACCTTGGACACCCCGCGGTGCTGGAACTGCGCGCCGAGACTGAGGAAGACGGCACCGACGATCGCGATCGGGATGCCGAGCGCCTGACGAGGACGGGACAGGAGCTGCTCTGTCAGATCGGTCAGCTCCGGCGGCACGGTGACGACCTTACCGGCGGCCCCCGGTCGATAGTCTTAGCGGCATATGGCGATCCTCCCGATCCGCATCACGGGCGATCCCGTGCTGCACGAGCCGGCCGAGCCGGTGACGCGCTTCGACGACGAGCTGCGCACCCTCGTCGCCGACATGTACGACACCATGTTCGCCGCGCCCGGAGTCGGCCTCGCCGCGCCGCAGGTCGGTGTCCCCCTGCGCCTGTTCGTGTACAACTACCCGGACGAGCAGGGCAACGAGCGCCGCGGCGTCGCGATCAACCCGGAGCTCTGGATCTCCCCTCCCCCGACCGGCGAGGCGGACGAGGACACGGAGTCGGAGGGGTGCCTGTCGGTGCCGGGCGAGCGGTTCCCGCTGCGCCGAGCGGATCGCGCGCTCCTGCGGGCCGTGGACCTCGATGAGAAGCCGTTCGAGATCGAGGCGTCCGGCTGGTTCGCCCGCATCTTCCAGCACGAGTTCGACCACCTCAACGGCGTCCTCTACGTGGACCGGCTCGAGTTCCTGCACCATCGACGTGCCACGAAGGCGGTCGTGAAGCGCGGCTGGGGGAAGCCGGGGGCCTCGTGGCTGCCCGGCGTGGACGACCTCGAGGGCTGAGGCCGGCTCGAGCTGACCGCCCCTGCCGCTCCGCTCGGAGATCGGCAACGCGACCGACAAAGGGCAGCCGTGCACTGTTGCCGGTTGTCGTCGCCGTTGCCGATCTCGGCTCCGCCGCCGCGCGGCGCCGTGGTCCTCAGGCCGCCCAGCCGAGAGCGCGCAGCAGCGCCGCGGCGCCGGCGGCCGCGATCACGACGACGACGAACGGAACCCGCAGCGCGAAGAGGACCGCCGCGAACGCGACCGCGGGCACCCGCGCGTCGAGCACGAGGTCCGTACCGGCGCCGAGGGTCTGCACCGCGATGAGGGCGGCGAGCAGCGCGACCGTGACGAGGTTCGCAGTGCGGGCGGCGCCCGGCTTCTCGAGCACGGCGGAGGGCACCAGGTAGCCCGCGAACTTGAGCGCCAGGCACACGATCGAGGCGAGCAGGACGATCTGCCAGAGCGTCACGTCCGCTCCTCCTCCACGGAACCGTGAAGGGCCGAGCGCGCCTCCTCCTCGACGGGATCGGGGAGGGCCGAGCGCGCCCCGAACAGGTCGAGCGTGCCGACGACGACCGCGACGAGCGCCGCGAGCAGGACCGGGAGCCCCGGCGGAAGGACCGGCACGAGGGCCGTGGCGACGACGGCGGCGCCGATGGCGACCGCGACCGGCTGGACCTCGCGGAGGCGCGGCCAGAGGAGGCCGAGGAAGGCCGCGGCGGCCGCGGCGTCCAGTCCGTACTGCCGGACGTCTCCGAGAGCGTCCCCGAGGAGCGCGCCGACGAGCGTCGTCAGGTTCCAGCCCGCGTAGATGACGAGGCCCGTCACCCAGAAGCCGCGGCGCTGCGCCGCAAGGGTCGGCTGTGCGACCGCGACCGCCGTGGACTCGTCGATGGTGAAGACGGCCGCGGCCGCCTTGCGCCAGAAGCCGCCGCCGATCAGCGGCTTGACCCGGATGCCGTAGAGGACGTTCCGCGCACCGAGGAGCGCGGCTCCCGCGATCCCGGCCGGTCCCGCTGCCGCGCCGCCCGAGGCGATGACGCCGACGAGGGCGTACTGCGAGCCCCCCGTGAACATGAGCAGGCTGAGGACGCAGGTCTGCCACACGTCGAGCCCCGCGGCGACCGAGAGCGCGCCGAACGAGATGCCGTATGCGGCGGTGGCGACACCGACCGCGATCGCCGATCGGGTCGCCGCCCGACGGGGATCGCGGTCCGGATCGCTAGCGGGTGCCGCCACGGGAGAGGTCCACGCCGTGGACGCCGTTGTGGTGACGGAGCGCCGGGAAGACCGCCGAGACCGAGAAGCCGACGCCCGCGGTGAGGGTCGCGGAGAAGACGCCGCCGAAGAGCTCCGTGCGCTCGCGCATCCCCTCGACGCCGGGGCCCGTGATCTCCTGCGTGAGGGCCCGGAGGTCGTCGTCGACGGTGTATCCGGCGCCGAAGTCCACGTCGAGACCCTTCCGGAGCGCCGCGTTGCGGATGCCGTTGTCGTCCACGCGGACCTGCAGCCCCTGGCTCGTCCAGGTGAAGCCGACGCGTGCCTCGGTGCCGTCGCCGCCCCACTTCAGCGAGTTGCCGAGCGCCTCCTGCAGAATCCGGTAGATCGCGAGCTCGGCCCCCGCGCTGAGCTCGTAGGGCTCGCCGGCCTCGGTGACCGTGACGGCAAGCCCGGCGGCGCGCATTCTCGCGAAGAGGTCGCTCGTGGAGCGCAGGGTGGGCTGCGGCGCCGCATCCGTCTCCGACTCCCGGACGAGCGAGCTCACCCGGCGCATGTCGGCCAGCGCGGCACGACCCGTGTCCGCGATGGAGCCGGCGGCGCGCACGGCCACCTTCGGATCCGTCGCGGCGGCGTAACGGGCGCCTTCCGCGTCGGCGATCATCGAGGTCACTTTGTGCAGCGCGAGGTCGTGGAGCTCGCGGATGATGCGGAGCCGTCCGCCCTGCTCGGCGACCGACAGCTCGAGGTCGACCCGGGCCCGAGCGGAGAGGAGCTGCTCGGAGGCGAGCCGCCGCGAGCGGCGCTGGGCCGCGATCCAGAGCACGAGGAACACGACCGCGAGGAGGGCCGGCACGGCGATCAGGGTCGCCGTGAGAGCGGCGTCGAGGGCCCATGCCATGCCGGGAAGTCTAGGCTGGCCGCACCGCGCCGCCCGGGAGGCGCGGCAGGAGGCGCGATGCGGGAACAGGCTGCGCGGGAGCGGCTCCTCCGCGCGGACACAGAGGCCGTGATCCTCCTCAAGAGCATCCAGGCGGAGCTCGGCTCCCTCGCCGACGCGCAGCGGGACGTGGCGACCGACGACGAGCACGACCCGGAGGGCTCGACGCTGGCGTGGGAGCGGTCGCAGGCGGATGCGCTGCGGCGGGAGGCCGAGCAGCGGCGCGCGTGGATCGCCGACGCCCTCCGTGCTCTCGACGAGGGCCGGTACGGCCGCTGCGCGAGCTGCGGACGCGCGATCGCGGACGGGAGACTCGAGGCACGGCCGTGGACGACCCTGTGCGTCGAGTGCGCGGCGAAGCCCGGGATGGGCGGTCACCACTGAGTGACTGGCTCCCCGACTTGGACTCGAACCAAGAACCTGCCGGTTAACAGCCGGCTGCTCTGCCAATTGAGCTATCGAGGATTGGGGCTCGACTACTTTAGCGCACCCGGAGGGGCCTCGCTGTTCAATACCCGGCCCGCGGGTCGACGACGCCCACGAAACGGCCCGTCGACACGAAGGCCTCGACGTTCAGGCGCACCCGCTCGGCGAGGAGCGGCTCGATCATCTCGGGCGTGTCGGCCGAGTGCGGGGTGATCAGAGCGCGGGGCTCGGACCAGAGCGGATGCCCGTCGGGAAGGGGCTCGGGATCCGTCACGTCGAGACCCGCGAAGTGCAGGCGCTCCCCGCGCAGGGCCGCGACCAGCGCATCCGTGTCGACGAGGGCGCCGCGGGCGACGTTGACGAGGACCGCGGTGGGCTTCATCGCGGCGAGCTCCCGCTCCCCGATGAGGTGCCGCGTCTCGGCGGTGCTCGCGGCGGCCAGGACCAGGACGTCCGCCTCCGGCAGGACCTCCGCGAGACGCTCGCTCGTCACGGTGCGCTCGGCCCCCTCGACCTCGCCCGCACTGCGGCGCACGACGATGGTCCGGACGTCGAAGGGCGCCATGAGCCGGATCAGCTCGACGGCGATGCCGCCGGCGCCGACGACGACGACCGTCTTGCCGTACAGGGACTCGCCCGTCTTGGGCCCCCACGAGGTCGCGCGGGCGCGCTCGGTCAGCGAGCGCAGGCCCGCGAGGGTGAGCGTGAGGGCATGCTCGGCGACCGGCTGGGCGTAGGCGCCCTTCGCGCTGGTCCAGACGAGGTCGTCGCGGTCGTGGTCGGCGAGCGCCTGAGCGAAGGCGTCGACGCCCGCCCACGGCAGCTGCACCCACTGGACGCCCGGCGAGCGCTCGAGCGCCTCCAGGAGGCCGTCGGGATCGGACGGGCCGAGCCACACGATCCCGCGCGTTGAGGAGCCGAGGGGCGCCGGCTCCCCTCCCGCGGAGCGCACGGCGTCGAGGAACACCTCCCCCGCGTCGCTCTCCGGGAGGACCGCGATCGGTCCCGCCTGCGGCCGTGCGTCCGGCGGCAGCTCCGCGGCCCCGGCTCCCGCGACGGCGCGATGACGGAACCGCTCGGTCATGACTGCTCCCCCTCGAATTCCGGCAGGTCGATCGGTCCGGTGGCGATGCGGTACTCCTCGGCGAGGCCGCGGATGTACGGATGGACGCCGTTTTCCAGCACGTCGTCGAGCCGGCCGAGCCCGACGAGGTGCCCGCCCTGCAGCACCGCGACGCGGTCCGTGACCCGCGCGGTCACCGCCGCCTCGTGGCTCACGATGAGGGCCGAGAAGTCGTGCTCGCTCTGCAGCTCGAGGATGCTGTCGAGGACCGGGCCGCGGGCGGTCACGTCCACGCCGGCCGTCGGCTCGTCCGCGACCCACAGGAGAGGGCGGTGGACGAGCGAGCGGGCGATCGCGACGCGCTGGCGCTGTCCGCTCGAGATCTCGTGCGGGAACAGTCCCATCACCTTGAGCGGCAGCTGCACCGAGTCGAGCAGCTCGGCGACGCGCGCACCGAGCTCCCGTCGGTCGTAGTGCCGGTCCTGCTCGAGGATCGGCGCGCCGACGTTCTCCGCGATGGTGTGGCCGGGCAGCAGCAGGCGGCCGGCGTTCTGCGGAAGGTATCCCACGTCGAGGGAGAGCCGGTTCCGGCCGCGGCGACCGAGCCGGCGCAGCTCGTGCCCGAGCACGTGGAGGGAGCCGCCGACGATCCTCGGCACGTCCTCGCCGGAGAGCCCGCGACCGACCCCGCCGGCGACAGCGCGGGCGAAGGTGCTCTTGCCGGATCCGGTCTCCCCGACGAGTCCCATGAGCTCACCCCTGCCCACGGTGAAGGTGACGCCGTCGACGGCCCGATGGGCGGAGTGGCCGCGCCCTCCCGGGTACTCGATCGTCACGTCGCTGGCGGAGACCACGGTGTCACCGGCGGAAGGCATGCCCTCATTCTGCCGGGCACCGCGGCGTCCCACGGACGCCGGCCCGCGCCTCACCCCTCGCGGAGGGACCGCCGCTCGCTCTCCAGCGTCATCAGGTCGCGCTGAAGCCCCCGGTAGCGCTCCGGGTCCTCGGCGGCGGGCGTCCGCTGCAGCTGGCGGAGCAGGTCGTTCTTCCGGCGGAGCAGGTCGCGGTCGATGAGGCGGGACGCGACGTCGCGCACGTACACCGTGAGTGCCTCCTCACCGGGCTGCTGCGGCAGGGGCGCGATGGCGAGCTGCTGGACGAGCGGCGCGAGCGGCGGCGGGACCGCCCCGGTCACCCGCTCCAGCCAGGCCGGGGAGTCGGCCGCGTCCGCGTTGGCGGCCACGGCGTCGCGGACGGCCGCGAGAGCCCGGTTCGCGAAGCCCGAGCGCATGGAGCGGTCGAGGAGCTGCCGGCCGACGAGCTGCGGGAACTGCAGGACCGCCATGAGCGCGTCCCGCTCCAGCCGCGTCGCCGGGTCGGACGGCAGCTGCGCGAGCGTGGGGCCGCGCACCGGCGCCGGCTCGCCGTGATCCTCCTCGGGAGGCGGCGCGTCGTACTCGGGAGGAGGAGCGTCGCGGTCGTCCGGGGGTGCGTCCCGGTCGTCGGGTGCAGGGGGGCCGAAGTCCTCGCGGCCGATGCGCGCGGGTCCCCGGCGATCGGGGCCGGACGGTGCCGGCCCGCGCTGCGGCGCTCCGCGCTGAGCTGCTCCCCGCGGCGGCGCAGTGTGCTGCGGCTCTCCTCGCTGCGGGACACCGCGCTGCGGCGCCGCCGCTCGCCGGTCCTGCCACCCGTCCTGCCGCGGCGCGCGGCTGTCCCGTCCGCGCTGCTCGCCCTGACGGGAGTCCCCGGTCCGTGCGGCCGTGGTCCGGCTGCCGGCGGACGCGACGGCGGCCGAGACCTCCTGGAGATCCATGCCGAGCCATCGGGCGAGCTCGCGAGCGTAGCCCGGCCGCAGGGAGGGGTCCCGGATCTCGGCCACGATCGGCGCCGCCGCGCGGAGGGCGGCGACCCGGCCCTCCACGGTGTCGAGGTCGTGGGCGCGGAGCTGCTGCCGGATGATGAACTCGAACATCGGCTTCTTCGCGTCGATCATGCCGCGCACCGCCTCGTCGCCGCGGGCCAGGCGCAGGTCGCACGGATCGAGCCCCTCCGGCCCGGTCGCGACATAGGTCTGCGCGGCGAAGCGCTGCTCCTCGCCGAACGCGCGCACGGCCGCCTTCTCCCCGGCCGCATCCGGATCGAACGTGAAGATCACCTCCCCGCTCGCCGAGTCGTCGCCGAGCACCCGCCGGAGGACCTTGATGTGGTCGACCCCGAACGCGGTGCCGGACGTGGCCACCGCGGTCGTCACGCCGGCGAGGTGGCACGCCATCACGTCCGTGTAGCCCTCGACGACCACGACCTGGCGGCTGCGCGAGATGTCGCGCTTGGCGAGGTCCAGCCCGTACATGACCTGCGCCTTGTGGTAGATCGCCGTTTCGGGCGTGTTGAGGTACTTGGGTCCCTTGTCGTCCTCGAGCAGGCGGCGCGCCCCGAAGCCGACCGTCTCGCCGGAGAGGTCGCGGATCGGCCACACCACCCGTCCCCGGAACCGGTCGTAGACCCCGCGGTCCCCGCTGGAGACGAGCCCGGCGGCGAGGAGCTCCTGATCGGTGAAGCCGCGGCCGCGCAGATGCTTGGTCAGCTCGTCCCAGCTCTTGGGGGCGAAGCCGACGCCGAAGTGCTGGGCGGCCGCGCGGTCGAAGCCGCGCTCCCCCAGGAAGCGGCGGCCGACGTCCGCGGCCGGCGAGGCGAGGCGCTCGACGAAGAACTCCGCCGCGGCCCGGTTCGCCGCCAGGAGGCGCGCCCGGTTGCCGGCCTCCTGAGCCGGGCCCGAGCCGTCCTCGTACCGGAGCGTGATGCCGACGCGGGCCGCCATCCGCTCGACCGCCTCGGCGAAGGTGACGTGGTCCATCTTCTGCAGGAACGTGTACACGTCCCCGCCCTCGCCGCAGCCGAAGCAGTGGTACAGGCCGACCTGGGGACGGACGTGGAAGCTCGGGCTGCGCTCGTCGTGGAACGGGCAGAGACCCTTCAGCGATCCGACGCCGGCGAACTTCAGGGCGACGTAGTCCCCGACGACGTCGGCGAGGTTGACGCGGGTGCGCACCTCGTCGATGTCGCTCTTCAGGATCCGCCCCGCCATGCCCGCAATTCTAGGTTCGGGCACCGATCCGGCCCGGCCGCCCTCCACCGGTTCCGCTATGGGCCGCGTTCCCCGCAGGGCTCGCGATGCGACGGCGGAAGCGGCGCAGCAGGAGACGGCTGGGAAGCTGCCGGACGGCCCGCGGGAGCGCCCGGTACACCCCTCCCGCGACGGTCATGACGCGGTCGAAGCGCCGCTGGTGCCGGTCCTCCCACACCACGCCGTACCCGCTCCGCACCGCGGGCGGCAGCAGACCCGCGGTGACCAGGCGCACGACCGGCATGACGGCCCGCATCCAGTAAGGCCCCGACGCGGGCCGCATGAGGGCACCGGCCACCCGGCGAGCCGATGGCGTGACGTGCACCGCGGCCAGGCGCTCGTTCCAGTACTCGGCGAACGCGTCGCGGTCGGCCGGCCAGGCCGTGGCCGGCATGCCGAGCGCGGTGCCGAGCACCGCGTCCCGGCGGTACAGGTCGTCGGCCACGTCGTCGTCGAGTCGCCCGTACACCTGCTCGATCACCGCGACGGTCGTCTCGTACAGGGTCGCGGCGACCCAGAGCTGGAGGTCGGGATCGCGGGCGTCGTACGCCACCCGTCCCGCCCCGCGCACGCCGCGGTGGGCGAGGCCGACCTCACGGGCGACCCGGTTCGCCTCCTCGTCGGTGCCGAAGCCGACGACGTAGACGTACTCGAGGGTGCCGACCAGCCGGCGGACGGGATCCTCGGTGAAGTAGCTGTGCCGGGCCACGCCCTCCGCGACAGCGGGATCGGCGAGCTGGAGCAGGATCGCGCGCCCGCCGCCGGCGACGAGCACGCCCTCGCTCCAGACGTCGTCGACGGTGCGGAGCCGCCGGGTCAGCGGACGAGACGCTCGTGCCATGCGATGGCGGATTGATCGGTGAGGCTCGCGACCTGGTCGACGACCGCCCGGCGGCGTCCCGCCTCGTCGGTCGCGTCGGCGTGGTCGGCTGCGAACGCCGGGTCGAGCTCCTGCGGCCGCTCGACGAGGACGTCGGCGAGCTCCTGGAGCAGGTCGCGCTGCTGCGCGTAGACCGGCGTGCGCGTCGTGTTGGTCATGACGAAGGCCGCGACGATCCCCTTCATGACCGCGATCTCGGCGCCGATCTCGCGCGGCACGACGACCTGCGCGGAGAACCGGCTGAGCTTCTCGAGGGGAAACGCCGCCCGCGTGGCCCGCGTCGCGGCGCCGGCGAAGCGTCCGATGAGCTGGCTCGTGAGGTTCTTGAGGCGTCCCTGGGCGCGCCGTGAGCCGTCCCATGACGAGATCCAGAAGTCCAGCTCGTGGAGCCGGTCGAACGCCTCGATGAGCTCGGCGTGGTCGTACTCGCCGCCGACCCACGAGTGCATCGCCGTGACGAGCTCGTCGTCCTGCTCGCGGCGGCCCAGCGCCGCCACGTCGATGTAGCCGCCGGTGACGGCGTCCTCGAAGTCGTGCACCGAGTAGGCGATGTCGTCGCTGAGGTCCATCACCTCCGCCTCGATGCAGCGGACGCCGTCGGGAGCGCCCTCCCGCATCCACACGAAGGCGTCGAGGTCGTCGGCGTAGTAGCCGAACTTGGCGCGACCGCTCGGGTCCGCGACGGCGTCGGCGGCCGACCACGGGTACTTGCAGCTGGCGTCGAGGCTCGCGCGCGTGAGGTTGACGCCGAACGGGCTGCCGTCCTCGCCGAAGACCTTGGGCTCCAGACGCGTGAGCAGACGCAGCGACTGGGCGTTGCCCTCGAAGCCGCCGATGTCGGCCGCCCACTCCGCGAGCGCCTTCTCGCCGTTGTGCCCGAACGGAGGATGACCGATGTCGTGGGCCAGGCAGGCCGTGTCGACGACGTCCGGGTCGAGGCCGAGCGCGAGACCCAGCTCGCGCCCGACCTGCGCGACCTCGAGCGAGTGCGTGAGACGGTTGCGGGCGAAGTCGAGGCCCGCTGTCGGGCTCAGCACCTGCGTCTTCGCGGCGAGCCGCCGCAGCGCGCTGGAGTGCAGCAGCCGCGCGCGGTCACGGGCGAAGTCGCTGCGGCGGCTCGAGTGCTGCTCGGGCAGACGGCGGTCCCGGTCGCGCTCCTCGTAGCCCGACGCCGCAGCGTCAGCCGCCACTGTTGAACATCTCCGCGCCGGCGACCTCGCAGCGCTCCTCGGTGCCCAGCGTCCGGCTCGCGAGCCAGCCGTCCGGCAGCACCGGCCGCTTCGGGCTCCCGGCCCGGCCCCGCTGCCCCTCGGCCGCCTCGCCCGGGTAGGGCTCGTCGCCGTCGAGGGTGGCCAGCAGGTCGTCGATCTCCTGCAGCGAGGACGCGGTGGCGAGGCGGGCGCGGAGGTCGCCGCCGACCGGGTAGCCCTTGAAGTACCAGGCGACGTGCTTGCGGATGTCGCGGCAGCCGCGCTCCTCGCTGCCGAAGAACTCGACGAGCAGCTCAGCGTGGCGGCGGAACGTCGCGGCCACCACCCCGAGCGTGGGCATCGCGATCCGGTCCTCGCCGGCGAACGCGGCCGCGAGGTCGCCGAACAGCCACGGGCGTCCCAGGCAGCCGCGACCGACGACGACGCCGTCGCATCCGGTCTCCCGCACCATCCGCACCGCGTCGGCACCCGACCAGATGTCGCCGTTGCCGAGCACCGGCACGCTCGTGACGGTCTCCTTGAGCTTCGCGATCGCCGACCAGTCGGCGTGGCCCGAGTAGAACTCCGCGGCCGTGCGTGCGTGCAGCGCGATGCTCGCCACGCCGGCACCCTCGGCGATCCGTCCCGCCTCGAGGTACGTGAGGTGCTCCGCGTCGATGCCCTTCCGCATCTTGATCGTGAGCGGGACCGGACCGGCGGCGCGGACCGCGCCTTCCACGATGTCGCGGAAGAGGTCCAGCTTCCAGGGCAGCGCGGATCCCCCGCCCTTGCGGGTCACCTTGGGCACGGGGCAGCCGAAGTTGAGGTCGATGTGGTCGGCCCGGTCCTCCGCGACGAGGATGCGGACCGCCTCCGACACCGTGGCGGGGTCGACGCCGTACAGCTGGATTGAGCGCGGCGTCTCGGACTCGTGATGCGTGATGAGGCGCATCGTCTCGGGGGTCCGCTCGACGAGGGCGCGGCTCGTGATCATCTCGCTGACGTAGAGCCCGGCGCCGAACCCGCGGCACAGCCGGCGGAACGCGGTGTTCGTGATGCCCGCCATCGGCGCGAGGACGACCGGCGCGTCGAGCACGAGAGGCCCGATGCGCAGGGCGGGCGCGGTCGCGGTGAGGGAGGACATCCCCTCGATTCTCCCAGAACCTCGGGGCAGCCGGCCCGGCGGTGGACGGGAGGGCAGGATGGGACGGTGAGCAGGGAGCGGGTGGCGGAGGACGCGGCGGCGCGGGGCGTCGACATCGAGTTCGTGGAGCGGCCCGACGCGCGATCGCTCGAGGAGGCCGCGAGCCTGCTGGGGATCCAGCCCGGCGACATCGTGAAGACGCTCGTGGTCAAGCGCAAGGACGGCACGTTCCTGTTCGCCCTCGTGCCCGGCGACCGGCAGATCGCGTGGGGCAAGCTGCGGGCGGTGGTCGGCGTCAACAAGCTGCAGCTCCCCGACGCGGAGCAGGCGCTCGCGGCCACGGGCTACGAGCGCGGCACCATCACGCCGTTCGGGAGCACGACAGCCTGGCCGGTGGTCGCGGACGAGCGCATCGCGGGGCGCCGCGTCGCGATGGGAGCGGGCGAGCCGGGGCTGAGCGCCTTCGTCGACGCCGACGCCCTGGTGCGGGGCCTCGACGCCCGCCTCGCGGACATCAGCGACTGACGAGCGCCCATGCCGGCACCTGCCGCGACGTCAGACGGCGCAGACCCCGCCGTCGCACGCCTCGGCGTTCGCGTCTCCGAGAACAGCGAGCGGTCGAAGTGCCACCTGGTGCTCCCATTCCGCCGGGATGGCAGCACCACGGGGCATCTCGGCGGAGGGAACGGCGGCCTCGGGGGCGGTCACGCCGCGACCTCCTTCTCCCCCGCCACCTGGGCGAGGGCGGAGGCGAACACGGCCGGGTCCTGGGCGCCGGACACGCCGTACTTGCCGTCGAGGACGAAGAACGGGACCCCGTGGATGCCGTACGCCGCCGCCTGGGCCTGGTCGGCCCGGACCGCGCCGAGGTAGTCGTCCGTCTCCAGGGAGCGGACGACGTCCGCCCGGTCGAAGCCGAGCTCGGCCGCGAGATCCCCCAGGTCCTCGACCCGGCCGACGTGGCGACCCTCGACGAAGTACGCGCGGAGGAGGCGCTCCTTCATCTCGATCTGGCGTCCGCGCTCCTTGGCGTAGTGGAGCAGCTGGTGCGCCTTCACGGTGTTGGTGTGCTGCAGCGCGTCGTAGTCGTAGTCGAGGCCGACGGTGGCGGCGATGCCGACGACCGTGTCGATCATCTGCGTCACCCGCTCCTTCGGCAGCCCCTTGTGGGAGGCGAGGAAGTCGGCCGCGGTCCCCTGGAAGTCGACCGGGGTGTCCGGGGACAGCTCGAAGGAGTGGTACTCCACCTCGACGTCGCCCCCGAAGCGGCGGACGCCCTCCTCGAACTTCCGCTTGCCGATGTAGCACCACGGACAGGCGATGTCGGACCAGATGTCGACCTTCACAGGACTGCTCATGTCCGAGGAACATGAAGGAGCCGGGATGCATTCCCGGATGCCCCTTCGGGAATCAGTAGTCGGCGGAGCCCTCGTCGAGCACGCGGGTGACGATCGCGCCGACGGACGGGGCCGGCGGCTCGGGAGCGGACGTGTCGTTCACGGGGGACCTCGGCTTCATCGGAGAGGGACGCATCGGAGGGTATCGGCGGGGGTGCGGGGAGGTCGGCGCCGCGCCGTCAGGCGCCGCGGAGCCGCTCGGCCAGGTAGCCGTGGAGCCGGTCCATCGAGACGCGCTCCTGCGCCATCGAGTCGCGCTCCCGGATCGTCACGGCCTTGTCCTCGAGCGAGTCGAAGTCGACCGTGATGCAGAACGGCGTGCCGATCTCGTCCTGGCGGCGGTACCGGCGGCCGATGGCGCCCGCGTCGTCGAACTCCACGTTCCAGTCCTGGCGCAGGTCCGCCGCGATGCCCTTGGCGACCGGCGACAGCTGCTCGTTCCGGGACAGCGGCAGCACCGCGGCCTTGACCGGCGACAGGCGCGGGTCGAGCCGCAGGACGGTGCGCTTGTCGACGCCGCCCTTCGTGTTCGGCGCCTCGTCCTCCGAGTACGCGTCGACGAGGAACGCCATCAGCGATCGGGTGAGGCCGGCCGCGGGCTCGATGACGTACGGCGTCCAGCGCTCGTTCTTCGTCTGGTCGAAGTAGGTGAGGTCGGCGCCCGAGTGCTTCGAGTGGGTGCTGAGGTCGAAGTCGGTGCGGTTCGCGATGCCCTCGAGCTCGCCGAACACGCCGCCCTGGAACCCGAACCTGTACTCGATGTCGACGGTGCGCTTCGAGTAGTGGGAGAGCTTCTCCTTGGGGTGCTCGAACAGGCGCAGGTTGTCCGGGTTGATGCCGAGGTCGACGTACCAGCGGAAGCGCTCGTCGATCCAGTACTGGTGCCACTCCTCGTCCGTGCCCGGCTCGACGAAGAACTCCATCTCCATCTGCTCGAACTCGCGGGTGCGGAAGATGAAGTTGCCCGGCGTGATCTCGTTGCGGAAGCTCTTGCCGATCTGCCCGATGCCGAACGGAGGCTTCATCCGCGCCGAGTTCAGGACGTTCGCGAAGTTCACGAAGATGCCCTGCGCGGTCTCCGGACGCAGGTAGTGCAGCCCGCTCTCGTCGTCGACGGGGCCGAGGAACGTCTTGAGGAGGCCCGAGAAGGGCCGAGGCTCGGTCCAGGACCCGGGCTGTCCGGTGTCGGGGTCGTTGATGTCGGCCAGGCCGTTGGCCGGCGGGTGGCCGTGCTTGGCCTCGTACGCCTCGAGCAGGTGGTCGGCGCGATACCGCTTGTGGGTGTGCAGCGACTCGACGAGCGGATCCGTGAAGACCTCGACGTGGCCGGACGCCTCCCAGACCTGGCGGGGAAGGATGACGCTGGAGTCGAGCCCCACGACGTCCTCGCGGCTGCGGACGACCGCCCGCCACCACTGGCGCTTGATGTTCTCCTTGAGCTCCACGCCGAGAGGGCCGTAGTCCCAGGAGGACCGGGTTCCGCCGTAGATCTCGCCCGCCTGGAAGACGAAGCCCCGCCGCTTGGCGAGGGCGATGACGGCGTCGAGACGAGATGCGGCCACAGAAGCTCCAGGGTCGGGCCGAGCTGGATGCCCGGTCGGGGGAAAACCGCCCCCGAGTCTATCCGGGCTGCGCGGCGCTCCCGTCCCCGGTCGCTCCCCGCCCCTCCGGAGGCCACTGGTTGGCGCGCCGGCCCTCCGCCGCGAGGTGTGCCGTCTCCTCCACCCGGCGCTCCCGGGTGTCGGGGCGCTTGGCCTGCGCGACCCACTCGAGGATGGCGCGGCGCGCGGAGCGGGGGAACGCGTCCCAGTGCTCGCGGGCTCCCGGGTGCCGCTCGAACGCCTGCGTCAGGTCGTCGGGCACGACGAGGTCCTCGACGTCGTCGAGCATCCCCCACGCCCCGTTCCGGATCGCCTCCTCGATAGCCCGCTCCCCCGCCGCCGTCATCAGGCCCTCTCGGCGGAGGCGCTCCACGCGGATCTTGTTGGGACGGGACCAGCCGCTGCGCGGCTTCCGGCGCGCGAAGTAGAGCATCGTCCGCTCGTCGTCGACGCGCTTCTGCGTGCTGTCGACCCAGCCGACCGAGAGGGCGTGGAGAACAGCGTCCTCGTAGGCGATGGCGGGCCGCCCCGTCTCCCGGCGCCACGACACGAGCCAGACCGAGGACTCCGACTCGGCGTGCGCGAGCAGCCAGGCGCGCCATTCCTCGGGCCTCTCGAAGTGCACCCGCGGCGCTTCCTCCGGTCGCGACATCCGCCCTCCTCGGCTCGTCGTCGCCGATTCTCCCCGCCGCCGCACCCGGCGACAAACGGCCGCGCGGGTGCTGCGGACAACTCGCGGGCGGGTGAGGGGCGGCGGGTGTCCGCACGACCCGCGCCGCTAGCCTGACGCCATGCTGGGCCCCGGCGATCCGCTTCCCGTGCGTCCGCGCCGGGTCCTCGTCGCGGGCGTGACGGGAGTGGGCAAGACGACGCTCGCGGGCCGGATCGGAGCCGTGATCGGCTCTCCCCACACCGAGATCGACGCCCTGTACCACGGGCCCGGGTGGACGTACCGGGAGTCGTTCCTCGACGAGGTCGACGAGCTCACGCGGCGCCCGAAGTGGGTGACCGAGTGGCAGTACCGGTCCGCCCGCGCCACGCTCGCGTCCCGGGCGGACACGCTCGTCTGGCTCGACCTTCCGGTGCGCGTCTCGCTTCCGCGCCTGGTCCGGAGGACGGTGCGCCGCCGGCTGCGCCGCGAGGAGCTCTGGAACGGCAACCAGGAGGCCCCGCTCTGGCACTTCTTCACCGGACGCGACCACATCATCCGCTGGGCGCTTCGGACGCAGCGGAAGTACAAGCACATCGTGCCGGCACTCGAGGCCGAGCATCCGTCCCTCGTGATCGTGCGCCTGCGCCGCCGGCGCGACGTCGAGCGGTGGCTCACGGGGCCGCTCGCGGACGCCGTGCGCGGCGACTGAGCCGGCGCAAATCGTCGACGCGGCAGACACTCCGCGCGGTAGGACAACACCCCCGGGCGCGGTGGGGTCGTGTCGACCCTGGCGGGAGGGCGGGGTCAGGCGGAGGGGGCGTCGACCGCGCCGCCGAAGCGGCGGTCGCGGTCCGCGTAGCGCTGGATGGCCTCCCACAGCTGGACGCGGCTGAAGTCCGGCCACAGCGTGTCGAGGAACACCATCTCCGCGTACGCCGACTGCCACAGCAGGAAGTTGCTCGTGCGCTGCTCGCCGGAGCTGCGGACCAGGAGGTCGACGTCCGGAAGGTCGGGCACGTACAGCCGCCGCTGGATCAGCTTCTCGGTGACCGCGGACGGGCGGAGGCGTCCGGCGGCCACGTCGTCCGCGATGCCGCGCACGGCATCCGCGAGCTCCGTGCGGCCCCCGTAGTTGACGCACATGGTCAGCGTCAGCACGTCGTTGCCGGCGGTCAGCCGCTCCGCGAACTGCAGCTCGCTGATGACGGATCCCCACAGCCGGGGCTTGCGTCCCGCCCACCGGATGCGCACGCCCCACTCGTTGAGCTGGTCCCTGCGGCGGTGCAGGACCTCGCGGTTGAAGCCCATGAGGAAGCGCACCTCGTCCGGCGATCGCTTCCAGTTCTCGGTGGAGAACGCGTACACGCTGAGGTGCCGCACCCCGACCTGGATGGCCCCGGCGACCACGTCCAGCAGGGCCGCCTCCCCCGCCTTGTGCCCCTCGATGCGGGAAAGGCCGCGGGCGTTCGCCCAGCGTCCGTTGCCGTCCATGATCACGGCGACGTGCTGCGGGATGGACCCCGCCGGAAGCGTGGGCGGGTAGAGGCCGGTCCAGTCGATGGGCCGGTACGGGACGGCGTCGCGGTGGGTCGTCGGCTTCGGCATCAGGCCCCCGCCGCCGCGGAGGGCCCAGCCGTGCGGTCCACGTGCTGGAGCGAGCGGAGCCCGCGCTCCAGATGCCACTGCGCGTAGGCGGCGACGACGCCGCTCGCCTGGGATCGGGTGCGGTCGTCGGCGGCGTCCGCGACGGCCCAGTCCCCCTCGAGCAGCGCGCCGAGGAGCTGGAGCACCGCCGGCGCCAGGCGTGGGGAGCCGGGAGGAGCGACCGGATCGGCGACGACGCCGCCGAGCTGCACCACGAAGGCCGTGTGCGGGCCTGGAGCCCCGGTGACGGCGCAGTCCGAGAAGGTGGGCGCCCAGCCCGCGATGGAGAGCGCTCGGAGGAGGTACGAGTCGAGGGTCAGGCCGGGACCGTGCTCCCCGCGGGACAGCGAGCGGAGGGCCCCGAGCAGCAGCAGGTAGTGCTGGAGGGACCGCTCCCCCTCGGTGAGCTTGTCGGCCGTCTCCACGATCACGTTCGCCGCGGTGTAGGCGGCGTAGTCGGACGCGATCGCCGCCCCGTAGGACGCGAGGGACTCGGCCTGGGTGACGACATCGAGGCTCCGGCCCTCGTACAGCTGCACGTCGACGACCATGAACGGCTCCAGCCGCGCGCCGAACTTCGAGGAGGTGCGGCGCACGCCCCTCGCGACCGCCCGGATCTTGCCGTGCTGCCGGGAGAGCATCGTCACGATGCGGTCGGCCTCGCCCAGCTTGTGGGTGCGGAGGACGACCGCTTCGTCTCGGTAGACCGGCACTCCCCCAGTATCTCGCGCCCCCGTCGACGGCTCAGCCGGCGCCTCGCGCTCCATGGCCGGAGGCCGGCGGATGACCCTGTCCGCGACACGCCGCGCCCCGGGCCCGCCGACTCTCGACGGCGCGGGGGCGCGGGTTCTATGGTTCCGCTATCCGGCGACCCGATGCCGGGCCGTCCCGAGGGAGAGCCGCGATGTCCCGACCCCCCGCTCGCTACCGGACCATCGGTCTGCTGTCCGCCCTCGGGTTCGCGACGGCGGCCCTGACCGGCTGCGCCGGCCTCGTTCCCGGAGGAGGAGGAGGAGGAGGGGGCGGCGGAGGCGGCAACTCGGGAGGCGGGGCGGTCGACTTCGACGGGGCGCAGTCCGCGACCATCCAGATCGAGGCGCAGGGCACCTTCACCCCGCCCGGCGAGGGCGAGGGCTACGAGACCGCCGGACGCGGATCCGGGTTCATCATCAGCAAGGACGGCCTCGCCATCACGAACAACCACGTGGTGGTGGGCGCGGGGGTGCTCGAGGTCTGGGTGGGCGGCGACACGTCGGAGACGCTCAACGCCAAGGTGCTCGGGGCATCGGAGTGCCTCGACCTCGCCCTCATCGACGTGGACGGCGGGGACGACCTGCCCTTCTTCGGCTTCGCGGACGCGGCTCCCAAGACGGCACAGGAGGTCTACGCGGCGGGCTTCCCGCTCGGCGACCCCGAGTTCACCATGACCAAGGGCATCGTCTCGAAGACGGAGGCCGACGGGGAGTCGAACTGGGCCTCGCTCGACTCCGTCATCGAGCACGACGCGCGCATCCGCGGCGGCAACTCGGGCGGCCCGCTCCTCACCGAGGACGGGGCGGTCCTCGGGGTGAACTACGCGGGCAACGACGAGCTCGACCAGAACTTCGCCATCCCGGCGAGCGTTGTGGAGGAGTTCCTGCCCCAGTTCAAGGAGGGTGAGAACCCCGAGTCGCTCGGCGTCAACGCGGTCGCGCTGCCCCCGGCGGACGACGGCACCGCGCAGGGCGTCTGGGTGAACAGCGTGGCCTCCGGCAGCCCGGCGGACACCGTGGGCCTGCTTCCAGGGGACGTCCTCCTCACGATGGAGGGTGTGACCCTCGCGGCCGAGGGCACCCTCGCCGAGTACTGCGACGTCCTCCGGACCAAGGGCTCCGACTCCGTCATCGGGGTGACCGTGTACCGGCCGACCGAGGAGGCGCTCTACGAGGGCCAGTTCAACGGCGACGAGCTCGTCGTGCGCACCCTGCCCGGGTCGTCGGGCGGCGACGATCCGACCACGAGCACCGAGGAGTTCACCGAGGTGAGGAGCGACTCCGGAGTGGTCACCGTCGACGTCCCGGCACGCTGGACGCAGGTCGACGGCTCCGCGTTCACCTCCGAGGCGGGCGACACCTGGGACGGTGTGGCGGCGAGCTCCGACCTGGAGGCCTACTACGGCAGCTGGGGTGCCGGCGGCATGGACGTCTCCGCCTCCCAGACCGCGACGGCCAGCTACACCCCGGACACCCTGCTCGCGGAGTTCACGGGCGGGGCAGCGGACGCGTGCACCCTGGACAACTCGGCGGCGTACTCCGACCCGGTGTACACGGGCGTGTACGCCTACTACACGGACTGCGGCGGGACCGGATCCGACTTCGTGGTGGTCGCCGCGACGGACGAGGCGAACAGCCACATGATCGTGTTCCGGGCAGAGCTCGCGAGCGACCAGGACCGCGCGGCGCTGCAGACCATGCTCGACACCTTCATCGCGTCCTACTGACGGGAGAGGGCGCACCCCCGCGGGGGTGCGCCCTCTTTTCGGAGCGGGATGCGACGGTCACACGGCGACGGGGAACGCCTTCGCCTGCTCGAGCGTCGGGAACTGGTGCACCGCGCTGATCGAGCCGTCGCGGAGCCCGAAGGCGCTGTAGACCCGCTCCGGCCGGTCCTGCCCGGGACGCGTGACCTCCTGCGCCACCACGATGCCGCCGGGGATGTCGTAGGCCTCCTTCGGCATCAGCCGGACGCCCGCGGTAGCCACCCAGTCGCGCATGATGTCACGGCCCCGGGCCGAGCCCTCGGGGCCGCCCATCTCGACGTCCTCCGTGCAGGCCGAGGCGGCGGCTTCGGCGTCACCGGCGTTGACGGCGACATGCCAGACGACGATGACCGAGTCGAGGGTGGAGGTCGTGAGAGTCATCCCACAAGGGTGCACGACGCCGGCTGGGCACGCCAAAAGGGTCACCGAGTGTTCACGAAACGGAAACGGGATGCTAGGGACCGTCGCAGCGGGGCCCGCCTGTCCGGTCGCGCGCAGCCGCCGATCCTGCCCTCAACAGGCATTACTGGGGCCAACAGGCCCGAGCGTGGGTCGGAAGCCTGTCGGCGAAGATTCTGCCTGTTGAGGGCGAGGGAACGGCCCCGCTGCGCCATCGCGCGAGGGACGGTCGCCGCTGCACCGAGCGGCAACCGTACCCACAGGTCAGACGAGGGCCAGGTCGACCTGGTCGTCGATCTCGGCGCGGATCGCCCGGTTCACGCTCGACACGATCGCCTTGAGGGACGCGGTCGAGCTGTCGCCGTCGATGCCGACACCCCAGAGCCGGCGCCCGTTGACCTCGAGCTCCACGTACGCCGCGGCGAGCGCGTCGCCGCTCGCGGAGAGCGCGTGCTCGACGTAGTCGTAGAGCTTGATCTCGATCCCCTGCCGGGCGAGCACGTCGAGGAAGGCCGCGATCGGGCCATTCCCGCTGCCCTCGACGTCCTCGACGTCGTCGCCGACGCGGAGTCGCGCCTGCAGGGAGACGATGCCCGTCATCTCGCTCGTGATGCGCGTGCTCTTGAGCTCGAAGCGGCCCCACTTGTCCGCCTCGTCGCGGGCGGGCAGGTACTCGTCGATGAAGATCTCCCAGATCTCGTCGCTCGTCACCTCGCCCCCCTCGGCGTCGGTCTTCGCCTGGACGACGCCGCTGAACTCGATCTGCAGCCGGCGCGGCAGATCGAGCGCGTGGTCGGCCTTCAGCAGGTAGGCGACGCCGCCCTTGCCGGACTGCGAGTTGACCCGGATGACGGCCTCGTAGCTGCGGCCCAGGTCCTTGGGGTCGACGGGCAGGTACGGGACGGCCCACTCGAGCTCGTCCACGGTCCTGCCCTGCGCCTTCGCCTCGACGGCCATGGCCTCGAAGCCCTTCTTGATGGCGTCCTGGTGGCTGCCGCTGAAGGCGGTGTAGACGAGGTCGCCCGCCCAGGGGCTGCGCTCGTGCACCCGCAGCTGGTTGCAGTGCTCCGCGGTGCGGCGGATGCCGTCCAGGTCCGAGAAGTCGATCTGCGGGTCGATGCCCTGGGTGAACAGGTTGATGCCGAGCGCGACGAGGTCGACGTTGCCGGTGCGCTCGCCGTTGCCGAACAGGCACCCCTCGATGCGGTCGGCGCCCGCCAGGTAGCCGAGCTCGGCGGCGGCGATCGCCGTGCCGCGGTCGTTGTGCGGGTGCAGGGAGAGGATCACGTTCTCCCGGTGGGCCAGGTGGCGGCTCATCCACTCGATCGAGTCGGCGTACACGTTCGGGGTCGCCATCTCGACGGTGGCCGGCAGGTTGATGATGACCTTGCGCTCCGGTGTCGGCTCCAGCACCTCGAGCACGCGGTTGCAGACGTCCACCGCGAACTCGAGCTCGGTGCCCGTGTAGCTCTCCGGGGAGTACTCGTAGTAGATCGTCGTGCCCGGGACCTCGCTCTCGAGCGACCGGCACAGCCGGGCCCCCTCGAGCGCGATGTCGATGATGCCCTGCTTGCCGGTCCGGAAGACGACGTCGCGCTGCAGCACGCTCGTCGAGTTGTAGAGGTGCACGATGGCCTGCTTGGCCCCGCGCAGCGACTCGTACGTGCGGCGGATGAGGTGCTCGCGGGACTGCGTCAGCACCTGGATCGTCACGTCGTCCGGGATCGCGTCCTGCTCGATGAGCTGCCGGACGAAGTCGAAGTCGGTCTGGCTGGCCGAGGGGAAGCCGACCTCGATCTCCTTGTAGCCCATGCGGACGAGCAGATCGAACATGATCCGCTTGCGCTCGGGGCTCATCGGGTCGATGAGGGCCTGGTTCCCGTCACGGAGGTCCACCGCGCACCACCGGGGCGCCTGAGTGATCCGCTTGCCCGGCCAGGTGCGGTCGGGCAAGTCGACCCGGAACGTGTCGAGGTAGGGACGGTAGCGATGCACGGGCATCGACGAGGGCTTCTGGTTGTTCTGCACGGGTCCTTCTCCTTGCGCTGTCTGTGGTCAGGCGCTCGCGAACTCTCCGCGACGGGGAAGGCCTGAGAACTAGGACCCGTCGCGGCGGCTAAGGAGAAGCGCACCCACGAGAAGCACGGGCCCAGGGTAACACGGGGGCGCGGCCCGTCCCCAGGCCGCGGAGGACCGCGCTCCCCGCGAAAAGGGAGGTACCGCCCGGCCCCGGGAGCGCTATCAATTAACCCGTGAAGGCCCCCACCATCTACGACGTCGCCCGGCGTGCGGGCGTGTCGCACCAGACGGTGAGCCGGTACCTGCACGGATACCAGGGCATCCGCCCGGAGACCCGCGAGCGCGTGCAGGACGCCCTCGACGAGCTCGAGTACCGCCCGAACTCGGCCGCCCGCCTGCTCAAGGCGAAGCGCACCAACCGGATCGGCGTCCTCGCCCACCGGCTCGAGCAGGCGGGGCCCGCCCGGATCATCGCGGGCGCAACGAAGGCCGCCCGGGACCGCGGCTACGTCCTCGACATCGTGTCCATGACCGGTGACGATGCGGCCTCGGTCGAGACGGCTCTCTCGATCGTCCTCGAGCACCAGGTCGCCGGAGTGATCGCGACCGCTCAGACCGAGGCGGTGCTCGCGACGCTGCGCAGCCGGGCGCTCGACCTCCCGCTCCTGATCGACGCGAGCATGGTCGCCTGGGGCGACACGATGTCGGCGAACGAGCGCGCGGGCCGCCTGGCCGCACAGCATCTCCTCGATCTCGGGCACCGGCGGGTCGGCTACGTCAGCGGGCCGCGGTCCTGGGTCGCCGCGGAGAAGAGACTGAGCGGCTTCGTCGACGAGGTGCGGACCCACGGGGGGCACGTGGCGTGGGTGCAGGCCGGCGACTGGTCCGCCGCGTCCGGCGACGCGGCGTGGACGGCGCTGCCGCTCCACGACCGTGAGGTCTCGGCGGTCGCGGCCGCCAACGACAGCATGGCGATCGGCGTCATCTCCGCCCTGGAGCGCGACGGACGCGCCGTGCCCGAGGACGTGAGCGTCATCGGGACCGACGACATGCCGGAGGCGAGGTTCCTCCGCCCGCCGCTCACGACCGTCGCGATCAACTTCGAGGCCGAGGGCGAGTACATCGTCGAGACGCTCATCGCGCGGATCGAGGAGTCCGGCTCCGACGTGGCGCCGATGCTCGCGGTCCCCGAGCTCGTCGTGCGGAAGTCCACTCGGCGACTCTGACGCCACGGGGGTATTGCCGCCCGCGGGCGCCCTGGCTACGCTGGCCCGAGCGTCGATGTTTCCGAAAACATCGGCCGGAAAGAGTCGATGGTGACAGGCAATCCGCGCTTCTCGGGCGTCCTCTTCGGCGCCGCCTACTACGCCGAGTACCAGCCCAGCGGCACCCTGGAGCGGGACCTCGACCTCATGCGGGACGCGGGATTCACCGTCATCCGTGTCGGCGAGTCGGTGTGGTCGACCTGGGAGCCGCGCGAGGGCGAGTTCCACCTCGACTGGCTGCAGCCGGTCCTCGACGGGGCCCACGAGCGCGGCATCGGCGTGATCCTCGGCACGCCCACGTACGCGGTCCCGCCCTGGCTCCAGCGGCTGCACCCGGAGATCGCCGCGGAGACCGCGAGCGGGAACCGCATCGGCTGGGGCGCCCGCCAGGAGATGGACCAGAGCCACCCGGCGTACCGCTTCTATGCGGAGCGGATCGCGCGGAAGGTCGTCGAGCGCTACGCGGACCACCCCGCCGTCATCGGCTATCAGGTCGACAACGAGCCGGGCAACGTGCTCCCCCACAACGAGGCGACGTTCCAGCGCTTCGTCGACTGGCTGCGTCGCCGCTACGGCTCGGTCGAGCGGCTCAACGAGGAGTGGGGCCTCGTCTACTGGTCGCACCGCCTCTCCGACTGGTCCGAGCTCTGGCGTCCGCACGGCAACTCGCTGCCGCAGTACCAGCTCGAGTGGCGCCGCTTCCAGGGCACGCTCGCCACCGACCTCATGGCGTGGCAGGCGGACCTCGTCCGCCAGTACGCGCGCGAGGACCAGTTCATCACCACGTGCATCTCGTACTCGCGCCCGCAGGTGTCCGACGACGAGCTGGTCGGTCCCCTCGACGTCGTCGCCGGGAACCCCTACTACAAGATGCAGGACGGGCTCACGGCCGGTGTCGACGTGCCCCGGGAGAAGCCGTGGTGGCACACCGGCGTGTGGGCCCTCTTCCAGTGGGGCGACCGCGCCTGGTCGTCCGCCCAGGCGCAGTACCTCGTGACGGAGACGGACGCCCAGTCGATCGGCGGCCCCTGGCAGAACCACCCGCCCTACCCGGGGCAGCTCAAGCAGGCCGCGTTCGCGCTGCTCGCCCGCGGCGGCCGCATGGTCGAGTACTGGCACTGGCACACGCTGCATTTCGGCACCGAGACCTACTGGGGCGGCGTCCTGCCGCACAGCCAGCGGCCGGGGCGGATCTACCGGGAGGTGACGGAGCTGGGTGCCGCCCTGAAGGCGATCGGGCCGGCCCTGGACGACTACGAGCCGGACGCGGACGCGCTCCTCCTCTACTCCACCGACACGAAGTGGTCGTTCGAGTTCCACCCGCCGCTCGCGCTGCCGAACGGGGACCCCGACCCGGGCGCCTACCTGAAGATCTTCGAGTCGTTCTACCGCGGACTGTTCGAGGCGGGCGCCCAGCTCCGGGTCCAGCACCTCCGCCAGTTCCTCCAGGCGGACCCCGAGGAGCTCGCACGCCGGTTCCCCGTCCTCGTCGCCCCCGCCGCGTACGTCGCCGAGGACGCGGTCCTCGAGGCGCTGGTCCGGTATGCGGAGGCGGGCGGTCACCTGGTCGTCGGCATCCGCACCGGCTACGGGGACGAGCTGGCGCGGGCGCGCCTCGCCGTGGCGCCCCACATCCTCGCGGAGCCGGCCGGAGTTCACTACGACGAGTACAGCAACCTCTCCGAGCCGCTTCCCGTCACCGCGACGTCGGCGGTCCTCGACCTCGAGCCGGGCGCGGCCGGCACCGACTGGGTCGACGTGCTGGAGGTCGACGACGCCGACGTGCTGCTCGAGTACGCCCCGACGGAGCTCGGCGCGCGCGCCGCCCTGACCACCCGGGCGCACGGCCGCGGGCGCGTCAGCTATCTCGGCACCGTCCCGGACCCGGCCCTCGCCCGCAGCGTCGGCCGCTGGCTCGTGCCCGACACGGTCCATGCGCACTGGCAGGCGCCCGCCTCCGTCACCGTCTCCACGGGACGCACCGGCCGCGGGCGCGTCGCCTTCGTCGCGAACTGGTCGGCCGAGCCGGCCGCGGTGGTGGCTCCCGCCCCGCTCCTCGACCTCGTCTCCGGGGACCGCCACGGCGCCGGAGCGACCGTGACCCTCGAACCGCGGGCAGCGCTCGCCTTCGAGATCCCGGAGGACTCGCCCGAGTCCCCCGTCCCTTCCACCGAAAGAACACGATGAGAACCTCACGCAGAACAGCAACGGCGCTGGGTGCTTTCGCGGTCGCGGCCGCGGTGGCGATGACCGGCTGCTCAGGACCCGCCGAGAACGGCGGACAGGCGGGGCCCGCCTCCGAGGAGGAGATCGAGGAGGCCCTCAACACCCCGACCGAGCTCACCTTCTGGACCTGGGTGCCCGACATCGAGAACGAGGTCGCCCTGTTCGAGGAGAAGTACCCGGAGATCGACGTGACCGTCGAGAACGTGGGACAGGGCCTGCCGCACTACCAGAAGCTGCGCAGCGCGCTGGAGGCGGGCGAAGGCGCGCCGGACGTCGCACAGATCGAGTACCAGTACATCCCCTCCTTCGTGCTCACCGAGTCCCTGCTCGACCTCTCGCCGTACGGCGCGGGCGACCTCTCGGGCGACTACGTGGAGTGGGCCTGGAAGCAGGTCGCGCCGGACGAGGCGGTCTGGGGCATCCCGCAGGACGTCGGTCCGATGGGTCACCTCTACCGCGAGGACATCTTCAGCCAGGCCGGGATCACCGAGCCTCCGGGGACCTGGGAGGAGTACGCGACCGCCGCGCGGGCCGTGAAGGACGCCACGGGGTCGTACATCTCGAACCTCGGGGCCACGCAGGCGGGGCAGCTCATCGGGTTCTTCTGGCAGGCCGGCGCGAAGCCCTTCGCGTACGACGGCCAGGAGACCGTCAGCATCAACGTCAACAGCGACGAGGCGAAGGAGGTCGCCGCGTACTGGACCGACCTGATCCAGCAGGACCTGATCTCCACGGACGTCGACTTCAACGACCAGTGGTACCAGGGCCTCGCGAACGGCAAGTACGCCGGCTGGCTGACGGCGGCGTGGGGCCCGGTGTTCCTCCAGGGCACGGCGGAGGGCACGTCCGGTCTCTGGCGAGCCGCACCGCTTCCGCAGTGGGAGGAGGGCCAGCAGGTCTCGGGCAACTGGGGCGGCTCGTCCGACGCGGTGCTCGCCTCGAGCGAGAACCCGATCGCCGCGTACGAGCTGACGAAGTTCATCAACCACGACGAGGAGTCCGCTCTCAAGCTGGCGACCGAGCAGTTCCTCTTCCCGCCCCAGAACTCGGTGCTCGAGGACCCGGCGTTCCTCGAGCAGGAGTCGGAGTTCTACGGCGGCCAGCAGGTGAACGCGCTCTTCGCGGAGATCTCGGAGACCGTCGACACCGACTTCCAGTGGCTGCCGTTCATGGAGTACGTGTACTCCAGCTACGAGGACACGATGGCACCGGTGATCGCCGGCAAGGGCGACATCGCGGCCGCGCTCGACGAGTGGCAGGACCAGCTCGTGAGCTACGCCGAGGACCAGGGCTTCACCGTCGAGTGACGCTCCGCGGGGCGCCCGTGTCCGGCGGGCGCCCCGCTCCGGCCTCTTCCACCCTCCGCACCCCACAGGAGCAGCTGTGACCTCTTCGACGGCGCTCACCGCCGAGCGCCCCGCCACCTCACCGCCCAAACGGCAGGCGAGCACCGCCAAGCGCCGGCAGAACGTCGCGGCGTACCTGTTCGTCCTGCCCTTCTTCGTCGTGTTCGTCGCGATGCTGATCGTTCCGCTCGCCTACTCGGGCTACCTCAGCCTGTTCGAGAGCCGGCTGGTCGGCGGGGAGACGTTCGCCGGGCTCGCCAACTACGTGCGCGCCCTCACGGACCCGCTCTTCCTGGGCAGCATCGGCCGGGCTGCACTCTTCTTCGTCATCCAGGTGCCGATCATGCTCGTCCTGGCTCTGCTCTTCGCCCTCGCGCTCGATTCCGCGAGGGCTCGCGGGTCGAAGGCGATCCGTCTGCTCATCTTCATGCCGTACGCCGTGCCCGCGGTCGTCGCGACCCTCATGTGGGGCTATCTCTACGGGCCGGACTTCGGTCCCATCGCCCAGCTGGCACGGGGAGTGGGTCTCGGCACTCCCGAGTTCCTGACCCGGGACTCGATCCTCTACGCGATGATGAACATCGTCACGTGGGAGTTCGTCGGCTACAACATGATCATCATGTACGCCGCCCTGCGGTCGATCCCGTCGGAGCTCTACGAGGCGGCGGAGATCGACGGAGCAGGACAGTTCCGGGTGGCGTGGAGCGTCAAGATCCCGGCCATCCGCCCGGCGATCCTGTTGACCGTGATCTTCTCGATCATCGGCACCTTCCAGCTCTTCGCCGAGCCGAGCCTCCTCAATGCGATCGCGGGTGAGGCGATCACGAACTCGATCCTCCCGAACTACTACGCGTACAACGTCGCGTTCCTCAACCGCGAGCTGAACTACGCGGCGGCGCTCGCCTTCCTGCTGGGGATCGTCATCGCCGTGACCTCGTACATCGTCCAGCTCGGCACAGAGCGCCGCGAGCGCCGGGAAAGGGCCGCATCATGACCTCGATCGATGCCCGGGCCACCGTGCCGGTTCAGGAAGTCGCGGACACCCGCCGCACGCGCCGATTCGACCCGCAGCGGCGGCGGAGCCTGCTGCTCACGGTGCTGCTGTGGATCTGCGTGCTGTACTTCGTCCTCCCCCTGTGGTGGCTGCTCGTCTCGTCCACGAAGAGCAACTCGGCCCTCTTCTCCACCTTCGGCCTGTGGTTCGGCGGCGACTTCAACCTGATGGAGAACCTGCAGACGCTGTTCGGGGTCCGCGGCGGGATCTTCGGCCGCTGGATCCTCAACACGGTGCTCTACTCGGTGGTCTCCGCGCTGGGCGCGACGCTGCTGGCGGCCATGGCGGGGTACGCGTTCGCGAAGTACGACTTCCCGGGCCGCAAGGCGCTCTTCAGCCTGACGCTCGGGGCCATCATGATCCCGCTCACGGCGCTCGCGCTGCCGACCTACCTGCTGTTCGCACGCGCCGGGCTCACGGACACGCCGTGGGCGATCATCATCCCGTCGCTCGTCAGCCCGTTCGGGGTCTACCTGATGCGGGTCTACGCGGCGGACGCGATCCCGGACACCCTCATCGAGGCGGCGCGGGTCGACGGGGCAGGCGAGGCGCGCATCTTCTGGCAGGTCGGGATGCGGCTGCTCGGGCCGGGGCTCGTGACCGTGTTCCTCTTCGCCCTCGTGGGCACGTGGAACAACTACTTCCTGCCCCTGATCATGTTGAACAGCTCGGAGCTCTACCCGCTGACGGTGGGGCTCGCGCAGCTCCAGGCCGCCGCCTCCGCGGGCGGCGGGGCGCAGGCGCTCTTCTCGACGGTGATCACCGGGTCCCTCGTCTCGATCGTCCCGCTGATCGTCGCGTTCCTGTTCCTGCAGCGGTACTGGCAGACGGGGCTGGCCAGCGGAAGCGTGAAGGGCTAGCACGTCCCGAGACGGACGGGAAGCGCGTCCCGCCGCGACGGCGGGGCACATAGCGTCGAGAAGGCGAAACGAGAGGACGAGGATGCCCATCTGGTACGGCGGCGACTACAACCCTGAGCAGTGGCCGGAGGAGGTGTGGCAGGAGGACGTCCAGCTCATGCAGCGGGCCGGCGTGAACCTCGCGACGGTCGGCGTCTTCTCCTGGGCGAAGCTCGAGCCGCGCCCCGGCGAGTACGACTTCGAGTGGCTCGACCGGGTGCTCGACGGGCTCCACGCCGGCGGCGTGCGGGTGGACCTCGCCACCGCGACCGCCTCCCCTCCCCCGTGGCTCAGCAAGCTCCACCCCGAGATGCTGCCCGTCACCCAGGACGGCACGACGCTGTGGCCGGGAGGCCGGCAGCACTACTGCCCGAGCTCGCCCGTCTACCGGGAGCACGCCGCCCGGCTCGTGACCGCTCTCGCGGAGCGCTACGCGCAGCATCCCGCGCTCGAGCTGTGGCACGTCAACAACGAGTACGGCTGCCACGTCCCGCGCTGCTACTGCGACGTGTCGGCGGAGGCGTTCCGCCGGTGGCTCGAGGAGAAGTACGGCACGGTCGAGGAGCTCAACCGCGCCTGGGGCACGGCGTTCTGGTCGCAGCGCTACGACTCGTTCGACGAGATCCTGCCGCCGCGGTCCGCCCCCACGTTCCAGAACCCGACCCAGGTGATCGACTTCGACCGGTTCAGCAGCGGCGAGCTCCTCGAGTGCTACCGGAGCGAGGTGGCCATCCTGCGCCGGGTCTCGCCGGGCGTCCCGATCACGACCAACTTCATGGGCTTCTTCAAGCCCGTCGACTACTGGGCCTGGGCGCCTGAGGTCGACGTCATCGCCGACGACTCGTATCCGGACCCCGCGGATCCCGACGCGATCGAGTTCGCCGCGATGTCCCGCGATCTCATGCGGTCGCTGCGCGGCGGTCAGCCCTGGATCCTCATGGAGCAGGCGCCGAGCGCCGTCAACTGGCGGCAGCGGAACAAGCCGAAGGCGGCGGGCCAGATGCGTGCCTGGTCCTACCAGGCGGTCGCGCGCGGTGCGGACGGCATCCTCTACTTCCAGTGGCGGCAGTCCGCCGCCGGGGCGGAGAAGTTCCATTCGGGGATGGTGCCGCACGGCGGCACGGACACCCGGGTGTGGCGTGAGATCGAGGCGCTCGGCGGGGAGCTGAAGGAGCTCTCCGACGAGGTCGTCGGAACCCGCGTGCCGGCCCGCGTCGCCATGGTGTTCGACTGGGACAGCTGGTGGGCGATCGAGCAGCCCGCGTCCCCCACCGCGGTCCCCTACCTGTCCGGCGTCTTCGCCTGGCACCGCTCCCTCCAGGCGCTCGGCGTCGTCGTCGACTTCGTCCAGCCGCAGAGCGACCTCAGCGCGTACGGGCTCGTCCTCGTCCCGAGCCTCTTCGTCGCGACGGACGCGCAGCTCGAGAGCCTGCACGAGTACGCGTCATCCGGCGGCCGCCTGCTCGTGACGCACCAGACGGCGATCCTCGACGAGGACCTGCACGTCCGGCTCGGCGGCTACCTCGGCCGGCTCCAGGAGACTCTGGGACTCTGGATCGAGGAGTTCTCCCCCAGCGCCGGCGCGATCGGTCCCTACGCGGGAGCGGACGTGACCCCCGAGGCCGCCACCGTGCCCAACGTCCCGTTCGAGGGCGACATCGTGGGCGGGCGAGCCGAGGGCCTGCACTGGGCGGAGGTCGTCCGGCCGAGGGAGGCCGCGGTGCTCGCCCGCTTCGCCGAGCCCGGGCTCGAGGGCTCCCCCGCGGTGACCCGCAACGAGACGGGATCGGGTGCAGCGTGGTACGTCGCCACGCTGCCGGAACCGGCGGCGCGCGCCGCGCTGCTCCGCACGGTTCTCGAGGAGGCCGGTGTCGAGACCGAGGAGGTGCCCAAGGGGCAGGAGCGCGTCCGCCGTGGCGCGCTGACCTTCCGGATCGACCACGGCGACCAGAGCGTCACGATCGACCGGGACGGCGACTGACCGTCAGCGGGTCGGCACCTTCGGTCCGGCGGCCCGGCCCGCGTCGCTCGCGAACACGAGCGACCGGGTCAGGGTCACCGCCTGCTGCATCGTGAGCTCGGGCAGGTAGGCGCGCGCGATCGCCATCGCGACCGGCGGAAGCATGACGGCGTCGGGGAACGCCAGGTGCAGCGGCCGGAACACGGGCTGGAACTTGAGCTTGAAGGCGAGGAGCGAGCGGAAGCCGTAGAGCGCCTCCAGGCGCCGGCCGAGGAAGCCGAGCACGGATCCGGCGAGGTCGCCGGTCGGCTGCACCGCCCGGGAGAGCGGCGCCGCCGACAGGCTGACGAAGCTCAGGCCGCGCTCCTTCGCCCGATGCAGCATCCGGGCGATCAGGAACTCGACGACGCCGTTCATGCTGTCCGCCCGCCTGCGCATGACGTCGAGCGTCCAGCCGATCACCTCCCCCTCGCTGTAGGTGGGGAGCCAGCTGGTCACCGCATCGATCCGCCCGGCGGGATCGACGGCGAGGAGCAGACGGACCTCGGGGTCCTGCATCTCGTCGAGGCCGCCGAGGGTGAAGTCCATCTCCGGGAGGTTCCGGGCGGCGACCCAGTCCTCGCTGATCGCCTCGATCTGGCTGCGCGCCGCGAGTCCCAGCTGCTCCCACGTCGTCCACTCGTCGGTGAAGCCGAGCTTCCGCGCCCGGTTCAGCGACGTGCGGACGTCCTGCCAGCGCTTGCCCGCCATCACCAGGGTCTGCGGGTCCAGCACGGCGTCGTCCCCCACCTCTGTGGCGTGCCAGCCCCGCTCCTGCAGCGCGCTCCGCAGACCCTCGTCGATGCCGTAGAACGCCGGGATCCAGCCGTTGTCCCCGCAGTGGGCGGCGAACGCGAGCGCGGCCTCAGCGCGGCCGGCGCGCGGCCCGATGGGCGGCCCGGTCGTCAGGGCGACGTCGGAGACCACGCGGTAGGCCACCGCGAGGCGGCCGTCGTCGGTGAACCAGTAGTCGTTGCCCTGCCAGGTGGCCATGTAGGAGAGGGAGCCGCATCCCTCCTGCCTCAGCATGGCCCGGATGCGCCCGAGGTCGCCGGCCTTCTCGCGTCCGGCCGCCTCGTATATGACGACCGCCGTGGCGACGAGGACGACGGCCCAGAACGCGGGACCGACCCAGGCGTGGACGAGGTCGGCGGCGAGGCCGGCCGGGACGAACTGGAGCTCGCGCAGCGTCAGGTAGCCGACCGGGACGAAGCGCTCGGGCAGGTCGACGAGGAGGGCGAACAGGGTCACCGGCGGCTCGAACTGCGTGCGGAGGAGGAAACCGGCGCCGACGTAGAGGACGGCGCTTCCCGCTGCCGCAGCCGCGATGGTGCCGAGGTAGCGGCGCAGCGCGGGCCAGCCGGGACGGACCGTGAAGTGCGGGAGCGCGAACGCGATCCGGACGGCGAGGCCGAGCGGGAGCAGCACCGAGAGCGCGATCGGCACGAGCGCCCGATCCGGGGCGACCAGCTCGAGCTGGTCGCCGTCGGGGACCGCCGGCAGGATCACGAAGTAGAACGCCGCCAGCCCGGCGAGGAGCAGGTTGACCGTCGCGGCGAGCCACGCCGCGACGCGGCGCCCGCGCAGCATCCCGTACGCCGCGAGGGCGAGGACCAGCAGCGGCAGGACCGACAGCAGGACCGGGCCGGGACCCGAGAGCCGTGCGAGCGCCAGCTCCGCGACGCAGGCGGGGGTGGCGACCTGGTCGGCGCAGCCGGCCGCCCCGCTCGCGCCCGGCTGCAGCAGCAGTCCGAGCGGATGCAGCGGACCCCACGGCATCCCGCTCGCGATGGCGGCGAACGGAGCGACGGCCGCGGCGAGGACGAGGCCGGCGAGCAGCGTCCGCGCCTCGTGCTGCGAGCTCCGCGCCCAGGTGACGGTGGGCCGGCGCTCCGCGAGCAGGACCAGGCCGAGGACGAGTCCCGCGAGCGCCGTCAGGAACCGGAAGAGGTCGACGCTCGTGCCCGAGTACAGGACCATCAGCAGCAGCGCCGACACGCCGAGGATCCGGATCCGCCGCCGCCACAGCCGGACGGCGGAGACGCTCGCCGCCATGAGCGCCCCGACGGCGGGGGCGAGCGGGTCGATCACGGCGCGGCCGTCGTTCCAGGCGCCCAGACCGAGGATGTCGGCGCCCTGCAGCAGCATCCCCGCGGAGGCGCCGAGGGCCGGGGCGAGGAGCGCGACGAGCAGCGTGCGCCAGGCGCCCATGAGCCGCTCCGCCGGCGCGACGAGCAGGGCGAGCGCGACGAGGGCGACGCCGAGCTCGAGGGGGTGGTCGGCGAAGAGCCCGTACGTGAACGGCGACCAGGAGGCGTCCTCGACGGTGCCGAGACCGGTTCCGACGAGGCGGCGGAACGGCTCCTCGGCGAGCATGCGCACGGGCGCCGTGAGGACGCCGAGCAGCGCCATCAGTCCCGCCAGCATCAGCGTGGCGGGATGCCGCAGCGCCTCGCGCCGAATGCGCCTCATCCGATCCCCCACCGTGGCAGCAGCCGCTCGAACCCCTCGCGCAGCCCGAAGCGCGCGGTGTTCCAGTCGTGAGCCGTGCGCGGCGAGACCAGGACGGTCACCGCCATGCCGGCTTCGGCCGCCTGTGCGGACACCGTCCGCATGGAGGCAGAGTACTTCCTGTCGTTCTCCCCGGCGACGAAGACGGCGACGGTGTCGCGGTACGGGGCGCCGGCCTCGAGGAGCGCGGCCGGGGTCGCGGCGCGGTACGCCTCCGCGTCGCCGCCGAAGCCGCGATCCACGGTGGCCTCGGGCGAGCCGAGGGTGGGGGCCTCCTCGCCTGCGATGTCGAGGAGGGCGCCGAACAGCTCGGGGTGCCCGGCGCCGAGCTGGAGCGAGCAGGTGCCGCCCTGGGAGAACCCGGCGATGGTCCAGTCGGTCCGGTCGGCGGACACGTTGAGGCGGGCGCGGATCCAGGCAGGGACATCGACGGTGAGGTAGGTCGCCGAGTTCCCGAGCTCGCCGTCGACGCACATGGGGTTCTCGGTCGGGTTGCCGAGCTGGTCGGGCACGACGACGATGGGGGCGAGTCCCTCGTGCTCCTCCGCGAGGTCGTCGAGGATCGTGTCGATGCCCGCCGCGCGGAACATGTCGGCCGGCTCCCCCGGCTGCCCGGCGAGCGCCACGACGACCGGCAGCGCCGGAGGCTCCTCGGCGAGGGCGGCGGGCGGCAGGTACACGTACGCCGGCCGCGCCGGGAACCCGGAGACGGTGGCCGGGATGGTGACCCGTCCGACGTGGCCGCGGTCGGGAAGGTCCTGCGGCGGCGTCCACTGCTCGACCGGCGGCGCGGCCTCGACTCGCGGCGGCAGGTCGGCCGCCGCCGTGTACGTCGTGCCGAGCGCGTCCCCCAGCCTCGGGTACTGGCCGAAGTCGACGTTGATGACCATCCCGAGGCCCAGCGCGGTGACGACGAGCGTGAGGACGGCGAGGACCTTGCGGGGCCAGCGGGTCCGGACGAGCGCCGCGATCGCGATTCCCGCCGCCGCGCCCGCCAGCGCGTTCGCCCAGCGGACCACCCAGGTGAGCGAGATGCCGAAGATGTTCAGCACGTCCCCGAGGAGCCAGGTCGCGAGGGCGCCGACGGCACCGCCGGTCAGCGCCGCGATCGCGGCGACGAGGACGTGGCGCCGCAGCGGCCGCAGCTGCCACGGCGCCGGGCTCAGGAGGACGAGCAGCAGGGTGCCCGCGACGGCGAAGACCCCGGAGAAGAGGGGCCCGTCGACGATGCTGACCGTCTCCATCCAGCTCGGCATCCGCCCCCCATCCGCTCCCAGGCTAGGGGTGTTCCTCCCCGTCGAGATGCCACCTGGTGCTCCCATTCCGCCCGTTTGGGAGCACCAGGTGGCACTTCGAGGGGAGGGTCAGCTCGTCGTGAGAGTGCGGCGTCAGAAGCCGAGGCGGCCGAGCTGCTTCGGGTCGCGCTGCCACTCCTTGGCCACCTTCACCCGCAGCGACAGGTACACCGGCTTGCCGACCAGCGGCTCGATCGACGCTCGTGCGCGGGTCCCGATCCCGGCGAGGCGGCTGCCGCCCTTGCCGATGATGATGCCCTTCTGGCTGTCGCGCTCGACGTAGAGGTTCGCGTAGATCTCGAGCAGGTCCTTGTCCTCGCGCTCGACGAGGTCCTCGACGGTGACGGCGATGGAGTGCGGCAGCTCCTCGCTGACGCCCTCGAGCGCGGCCTCGCGCACGAGCTCCGCGATCCGGTCGGTGCTGCTCTCCTCGGTGACGGTGCCCTCGCCGTAGAGCGGCGGGGACTCGGGCATGAGGGCGAGCAGCTCCGTCACGAGGACGTCGAGCTGAATGCCGTCGGTCGCCGAGACGGGGATGAGGCTCTCCCACTCGCGCAGCTGGGAGACGGCGAGCAGCTGCTCGGCGACGCGGTCACGGGAGGCCGCATCCACCTTCGTGACGACGGCGACCTTCTTCGCCCGCGGGTAGTCGTCCAGCGAGGTGTTGATGAACCGGTCACCGGGGCCGATCGGCTCGTCCGCCGGAAAGCACATCGCGATCACGTCGACGTCGCCGAGAGTGGCGGCCACGAGGTCGTTGAGCCGCTCGCCGAGCAGCGTCCGCGGGCGGTGCACACCCGGGGTGTCGACGACGATCAGCTGCCCCTCGGGCGCGTGCACGACGCCGCGGATCGCGCGGCGGGTGGTCTGCGGCTTCGGCGAGGTGATCGCCACCTTCTCGCCGACGAGGGCGTTCATGAGGGTCGACTTGCCGACGTTCGGACGTCCGACGAAGGAGACGAAGCCCGCGCGGTGCGTCATCTCGCCGCCTCCACCGTGCTCGGCTCGACGTCCTCGGACGAGTCCTCGTCGACGCCTCCGCGCAGCGCGATCGGATCCGGTCCGCTGGTCCGGACGTGGGTCCCGTCCGGCAGGGTCGCGCGGAGGGCCTCCTCATCCGTGAACGGCGCCTCCGGGTCGCGCTCGACGCGCACGGCGCTGAGCCGGCGCCGGCGCCCGTCCGTCCGCTCGGCGGTGAGGAGGAGCCCCGCGACACGCGCCACGGAGCCGCGTTCGGGCAGGCGGCCCAGCGCCTTCGTGAGAAGCCCCCCGACCGAGTCGACGTCCTCGTCCTCCAGCTCGAGGTCGAAGAGGTCGCCGAGCTCGTCGATCGGGAGACGCGGGCTCACGCGGTAGACGCCGTCCGCGAGGCGCTCGATCTCGTCCCCGGCGCGGTCGTACTCGTCGGAGATCTCGCCGACGAGCTCCTCGATGAGGTCCTCCATCGTGACGAGGCCCGCGATGCCGCCGTACTCGTCGACCACCATCGCGATGTGATTCGACTCGACCTGCATCTGCCGGAGGGTCGCATCCGCCTTCTTGGACTCCGGGATGAACAGGGCGGGCCGCACGAAGTCCTCGATCCCGAGGGTCTCCGCGTCCTGGCTGCGCTGGTGGAGCAGCCGGGCGAGGTCGCGCAGGTAGAGGATGCCGACGATGTCGTCCACGTCGTTGTCGCGGGTGACCGGGAGGCGCGAGTAGCCGCGGGAGAGGAACAGGTCCATCGCCTCGCCGACGGTCGCGGTCCGGTCGATGGTGCCCATGTCGGTGCGCGGGATCATCACCTCGCGCACGAGCGTGTCGTTGAACTCGAAGATCGAGTGGATGAGCTCGCGGTCGCCCTCCTCGAGGACGTCGAGCTCGGTCGCCTCGTCGACCATGCTGAGCAGCTGGTCCTCCGAGGTGAACGTCGCGGCGCGAGGCCGCCCGGGGGTGACCCAGTTGCCGAGGACGACGAGCGCGTTCGCGATCGGGCCGAGGAGGACCCGGACCCCGCGCACGATGGGTGCCGCGAACCGCAGCACGGTCGTCGCGTGCGCGCGCCCGACGCTGCGCGGGCTGGAGCCGACGAGCACGAACGACGCGGCGGTCATGGTGAGCGCCGAGAGCAGGAGCGCGAGCCACAGCTCGTCGATGGCGTTGGCGAGCGCGAAGGTGACGAGGACCGCCGCGGTCGTCTCGGACGTGACACGCATGAAGCTGATCGCGTTGACGTGCGCGCCGCTGTCCTCCGCGATCGCGACCAGGGAGCGCCTGGCGCGCGCGGTGAGGGCGAGGTCGAGGATGTCGGCCCGCGACAGCGACCCGATCGCGGAGTCCGCGGCGGCCATCAGCCCGGCGAACGCGACCAGGAGGAAGGCGGTGAGGATCAGCCAGAGGGTCATCGTCGCCGGGAGCCGCGCTTCTTCTCGTCAGCCGCGAAGCCGGCGAGGATGTCGCGCTGGAGGCCGAACATCTCCCGCTCCTCCTCCGGCTCGGCGTGGTCGAAGCCGAGGAGGTGCAGGAGCCCGTGAGCGGTGAGCAGCTCGATCTCGTCGAGGAGGGAGTGCCCCGCCTGCTCGGCCTGCACCTGCGCCACCTGGGGGCAGACGACGATGTCGCCGAGCAGCCCGGGCGGCGTCTCGTGCTCCTCGGTGCCGGGCCGGAGCTCGTCCATGGGGAAGCTGAGGACATCCGTGGGTCCGGGCTCGTCCATCCACTGGACGTGCAGCTGCTCCATGGCCGCCTCGTCGACGAACACGACGGCGACCTCGGCGTCCGGGTGGACGTGCAGGGAGTCCAGCGCGAACGTGATCAGCCGCTGGATCGCGGCCTCGTCGACCGGGACGCCGGACTCGTTGTTGACCTCGACGCTCATCCGTTCCTCCGACCGGAACCGAAGCCGTCCTGCGATCGGCGCTCCGCCCGGTTCTGCGGCGGACGGTAGTCGCCGGGGACCCGCGCGCCTTCCGGCTCGTGCGCGCGCTCGGCCCGCTCCGGCCGACGCTCGAACTGGCGGGCGAGCTGCGTCTGGTCGTACGTCGTGTACGCGTCGACGATCTTCCCGACCAGAGCGTGCCGCACCACGTCGTCGCTCGTGAGCCGCGAGAAGTGGATGTCCGGGATGTCCTTCAGCACCTTCGTGACGAGCTGGAGTCCGCTGGCGCCCGTCGGCAGGTCGATCTGGGTGATGTCGCCCGTGACGACCATCTTCGAGCCGAAGCCGAGCCGGGTGAGGAACATCTTCATCTGCTCGGGCGTCGTGTTCTGCGCCTCGTCGAGCACGACGAAGGAGTCGTTGAGGGTGCGGCCGCGCATGTACGCGAGCGGGGCGACCTCGATCGTCGACGTCGCCATGAGCTTCGGCACGATCTCCGGGTCGAGCATCTCGTTGAGCGCGTCGTAGAGCGGCCGCAGGTACGGGTCGATCTTGTCCGTGAGGCTGCCCGGGAGGTAGCCGAGGCGCTCCCCCGCCTCCACCGCGGGACGGGTCAGGATGATGCGGCTGACTTCCTTGCGCTGGAGGGCCTGCACGGCCTTCGCCATCGCGAGGTAGGTCTTGCCGGTGCCGGCGGGGCCGATCCCGAACACGATGGTGTTCTTGTCGATCGCGTCGACGTACTCGCGCTGCCCCAGCGTCTTGGGGCGGATCGCCTTGCCGCGCGCGGTGAGGATCGCTTGCCCGAGCAGCTCCGAGGGGCTGGACGACGGGTCGCTCTCGAGGATGCGGGCGGAGCTGCCCACGTCGACGGGGTTGAGCTCCTGCCCGTTGCGGACCATCTGCAGGAGCTCCTCGATGAGGCGGCGGGCCGCCTCGACCTCGCCGCGCTCCCCGCGCAGCGTGAGCTCGTTGCCGCGGGCGAGGAGGGACACGCGCGGGAACCGGGACTCAATCTGCTTCAGAAACCGGTCCTGAGGTCCGAGCAGCCGCACCATGGCGACTCCGTCCACCGCGACGCGGACTTCCGCGTCCGACTCCTGCCGTCCGTCGTGCGGGGTCGCGTCAGTCGCCAAGGGATCCTTCCGATAGACCGCCCGCGAGTACGTGGGCGTGGACGTGGAACACCGTCTGGCCGGCGCCCTCGCCCGTGTTGAAGATCAGGCGGAAGTCCCCGCCCGCCAGATCACCGGCGACCGCGACCATCTCCGCGAGGAGGGCCGGGTCCTCCGCTGCGAGCTCCACGACGTTCGCGTACTGCTCCGTCTTGGGGATCACGAGCAGGTGCACGGGCGCCTTCGGCGCGATGTCGCGGATCACGAAGAGCCGGTCGGTCTCGTGCACGATCTCGCCCGGGATGTCCCCCGAGAGGATGCGCGAGAAGATCGAGACCACGGTCCCGATTCTACGGTCGGCCGCTCCCTGGGCACCGGGGAGTACGCGGCGGGCGTACATGTGCTAGCGCGTCGCCCGCCGGCGCCACCGCGTGCGGTGGCCCGGCACCCTATCCCCCGTCGAAGTGCCAGTTGGTGCTGTCATACGCGTGGAATGGCAGCACCAAGTGGCATCTCGACGGGTCGGGCCGTCACGAAAGGGGCGGGCGGAGGCGGCGGCGCTACGACCAGCGGCCGGTGAGGACGCCGAGTGCCGCGAGTGCCGCCGGACCCGCTGTGGAGGTGCGCAGCACGGTCGGACCGAGGCGGGCGGCGACCGCGCCCGCGGCCGTCAGCGCCGTCAGCTCGCCGTCCGAGATGCCGCCCTCGGGTCCCACGACGATCGCGAGCGGGCGATCGGCCGCGGCACGGACCGCGTCGGCGAAGGGCACGGATCCCGTCGGCTCGAGCAGGATCACGGCGTGCGTCGCGGCGAGCTGCTCCAGCTCCCTCCGGCCGGCCAGCGGCGCGACCTCCGGGATCCACGCCCGCAGCGACTGCTTGACCGCCTCCCGGACGATGGCGGCCCATCGCTCCCGGCCCTTCTCGGCCTTCGGCCCGGCCCACCGCGAGACACTCCGGTCCGCCTGCCACGGGATGATCCGGTCGACCCCGAGCTCGGTCGCGGCCTGCACGGCGAGCTCGTCCCGGTCGCCCTTCGCAAGCGCCTGGACGAGCACGACCTCCCGGTCCGGGGCCGGGATGCGGTCCACGCGCTCGGCGCGCACCTCGAGCGCCGACGGCGTGGCGGCCGCTACTGTGCCGGCCACGAGGATCCCGCGTCCGTCCCCGACCAGGACGCCCTCGCCGGCCCGGATCCGGCTCACGGTGGCGGCGTGCCGCGCCTCGGTGCCCTCCACCCGGACGATGGCGCCCGGGTCGACGCCGTCGAGGTGGGTGGCGAGGTAGAGGTGCGCCACCGGTCAGATGCCGAGGAAGCGGTCCCGGAGCTTGCCGAACAGTCCCTGCTGGAACTGGGCGAGCTGCGGCTTCTGCTTCTTGTAGCGGGCCGCGAACTTCTCGATGAGGTCCCGCTCGTGCCGGTCCAGCTTCGTGGGAGTGACGACCTGGATGCCGATCTTGAGGTCGCCGCGGCCCTGCCCGCGCAGACGCGTGACGCCGCGCCCCTTCACCGTGAGGATCTCGGCGCTCTGCGTTCCCGGCCGGATCTCGAGCTCGACGTCGCCGTCGAGGCCGTGGATGGTCGTCATGGTGCCAAGGATCGCATCCGACATCGGGATCTCGAGGGTCGCGAGCAGGTCGTCGCCGCTCCGGCTGAAGGTCTCGTGATGGCGGACCTTGACCTCCAGGTAGAGGTCGCCGTTCGGCCCGCCCGCGGGGCCCACCTCGCCTTGACCGGGCAGCTGGAGGCGGAGACCCGTCTCGACGCCGGCGGGGATGTCCACGGGGACCGTCCGTCGCGCCCGGACCCGGCCCTGGCCCGCGCACGTCGCGCACGGGTTCGGGATGACGGTGCCGTAGCCGCGGCACACGCCGCACGGGCTCGAGGTCATCACGTTGCCGAGCAGCGACCGGACGGTCCGCTGGATCTGCCCGGAGCCGCCGCAGATGTCGCAGGTGACCGGGCTCGTCCCCGGCTGGCAGCACGTGCCGTTGCAGGTGTCGCACAGCACCGCCGTGTCCACCTCGACCTCCCGGTGCGTGCCGAAGATCACGTCGTCGAGGTCCACCTCGACCCGCAGCAGCGCGTCCGCCCCGCGCTCCCGGCGCGAGCGGGGTCCGCCCGCGCGGGTCGCTCCGCCGAAGAACGTTTCGAAGATGTCGCCGAAGCCCGCGAAGCCGCCGGCGTCGCCGCCGCCCAGCCGGCCGCCGAGGTCGTACTGCTGACGCTGCCGCGGGTCGCTCAGCACGTCGTACGCGTGCGTCACCTGCTTGAACCGCTCCGACGCCTCGGCGCCGGGGTTCACATCGGGGTGGAGCTCGCGCGCGAGCCGGCGATACGCCTTCTTGATCTCTTCGGTGCTCGCGTCTCGGGAGACGCCGAGCACCTCGTAGTGGTCAGCCACGATTCAGGGGAGCCTTTCGGACGCGCGCGAGCCTGGGCAGGAGCGGCGTCATCCTTCGCCGAGCAGGCGGGAGAGGTATCGGGCGACGGCCCGCACGGCCGCCATGTTGTTGGAGTAGTCCATTCTCGTCGGGCCGAGCACGCCGAGGCGCGCGAGTTCGCCCGAGGGGGAACTGTAGCCGCTCGACAGCACAGAGGCCTCCGCGAGGCCGAACGCCGCGTTCTCGCGGCCGATGCTCACCGCCACGTCGCCCGAGTCGTGCGCCATCTCGCTGAAGAGCTTGAGGAGCACGACCTGCTCCTCGATGGCGTCGAGGACCGGGTGGATGCTGCCCGGGAAGTCCTTCTCGGTGCGCGCCAGGTTGCCCGTGCCCGCGAGCAGGAAGCGATCCTGCCTCCCGGCCAGCACCTGCTCCACGAGCGAGCGGGCGACGGGGTCGACCAGCGGGGCGACCTCCGGGCGGAACGAGCCGGACAGGCCGCCGAGCCGGTCGGGCGCCTCCGCGAGCGGGCAGCCGCCGAGCACCGTGTTGAGGCGGACGCGCAGCTCGTCGAGCACCGTCGCGTCCATCTCGCCCGGCAGGTCGACGACCCGCTGCTCGACGCGGCCGCCGTCCGTGATCAGCACCGTGAGGAGCCGCGTCGGCGCCAGCAGCACGACCTCGATGTGCCGGATGGTCGAGCGGGAGAGCGTGGGGTACTGGAGCAGCGCGACCTGGTGTGTCAGCTGCGACAGGAGCCGCACGGTGCGCGACAGGACATCGTCGAGGTCGACGGACGACCCGAGGAAGGTCTCGATCGCATGCCGCTGGGCGGGGCTCAGGGGCCGGAGCTCGGACAGCCGGTCCACGAAGACGCGGTACCCCTTGTCCGTCGGGACGCGGCCGGACGAGGTGTGCGGAGCCGCGATCAGCTCCTCCTCCTCGAGCTGCGCCATGTCGTTGCGGATCGTCGCCGCGGAGACCCCGAAGCCGTACCGGTCGACGATCGTCTTGGAGCCGACGGGCTCCCGCGAGGCCACGTAGTCCTGCACGATCACGCGCAGCACCTCGAGTCCCCGCTCGGATACCATCCCGGCTCCTCCTCACCTCTGGCACTCGCGTGTATTGAGTGCCAATTCTACCGGGGAATGCGGCGTTTCTGCGTCATTGCAGGGACATTGCACCACGAGGATGTTCCCGAATTGCCGCGGCTGATGCTCGCCAGAATCGAGCCGCTAGGCGCGATGCGCATCACAGAGAAAGGCACCTCCAATGTCCGACACCAATCTCCCGCCGCAGGGGCCGGCCGCCGGCCACCCCCAGCAGCCCTACACCCCGTCCGGCGCAGCCCCCGCCGCGCCGCTCAGCCCGGCCGAGGACAAGCAGTGGGCGTCGTTCGCCCACTTCGGCGGCGTCCTGGGCTTCATCCCGCCGCTCATCATCTGGCTGGTCTTCAAGGACCGCGGCCGCCTCACGAACCAGGAGGGCAAGGAGTCCCTCAACTTCCAGATCACGGTCGTGATCGCCTGGGTCGCCTACTGGGTCCTCAACTTCATCTTCCTGTTCATCCCGTTCGTGGGCTGGCTGCTCGGATTCGTCCTGTTCCTGGCGATCCTCGCCGCGCAGATCGTGTTCCCGATCATCGGCGGCGTCAAGGTGAACGGCGGCGGCACGTACCGGTACCCGTTCGCGCTGCGGCTCATCAAGTGAGCTGATCGCATCCGCCCTGCGACTCGCACGGGCCGGGAACCTTCAAGGATCCCGGCCCGTGCGCTTTACTGGGCTTCAACTCCCAGTCGAAGGATGCTCATGACCACTCCGCCCCCTCCTCCGCCTCCCCAGGGCGCCGGCTATCAGCCGGCGCAGCCGCTGTCGCCGCAGGACCAGCGGCTCTGGGCAACGCTCACCCACATCGGCGGGATCCTGTTCGGCTTCATCGTTCCCCTGATCACCTACCTGGTCCTCAAGGACCGCGGGGCGTTCGTGGCCGAGCATACGAAGACCGCCCTCAACTTCCAGCTGACGATGCTGATCGCCACGATCATCGGCGGCGTGCTGACGCTGCTGCTGATCGGGTTCCTCATCCTCCTCGCCGTCTGGGTCGTCATCATCGTGTTCAGCATCATCGCGGCCATGAAGGCGAACTCCGGCGAGCTGTACCAGTACCCGCTCACCATCAAGTTCATCCGCTGACGCTCCTCCCCCGCCGCGGCTCGGGTGACGGCGGGGGTTTCGCGGATCAGGAGATTGTGCGCGGATCAGGAGATCGCTCGCGGATCAGGATCCGCGGGCGCTTCCGCGCGCCGTTCAGGAAGACACGCCGGGCAGCGGCGGGCGGGTCCTGATCCGCGCAGGTGGACCGTGCCGATCCTCGGCCTTGCGGCTCCTGATCCGGGCCGGGTTGCCGACCCGCGGATGGCGGGCGCCCGTTGTGAGCCGAGTGGATCAGGTGAGGCGGCGGACGACGTCGTCGGCCAGCAGCCTGCCCCGGAGCGTGAGCACGACACGGCCGCGCAGGGCCTGCGCCGGCTCGACGAGCCCGTCGGCGATGAGGCCGGCGACCTCGCGTCGCGCATCAGCCGTGAGCGCCTCGGTCGGCATGCCGTCGCGGAGCCGGGACTCGAGCAGCACACGCTCCAGTGCCTGCGTCTCCGGCGTGAGCACCTCCCGGCCGACGGCCGGCGACTGCCCCTGCAGGATGCGATCTGCATAGGCGGCGGGGTGCCGGGCGTTCCACCAGCGGACGCCGCCGACGTGGCTGTGCGCGCCCGGACCGATCCCCCACCAGTCCTCGCCCGTCCAGTAGGCGAGGTTGTGGCGCGACCTGTGCCGGGGATCGGGGCGTCCCGAGGCATCGGCACGAGCCCAGTTGCTCACCTCGTACCAGGAGTACCCGTGCTCCTCGAGCAGGCCGTCCGCCAGCTCGTACATGTCCGCCTGCAGGTCGTCGTCGGGAGCGGGCACCTGGCCGGACCGGATCTGCCGAGCGAGCTTCGTGCCGTCCTCGACGATGAGCGCGTACGCCGACAGGTGGTCCGGGTGCTGTGCGACCGCCACCTCCAGCGACCGGCGCCAGTCGGCCAGGCTCTCGCCGGGGGTACCGTAGATGAGGTCGAGGCTGACCTCGAGTCCCGCGGCGCGCGCCCACCCGACGACGAGCGGGATGCGGTCGGGGTCGTGGGTGCGCTCGAGAGTCGCGAGCACGTGCGGGACCGCGGACTGCATCCCGAACGACACGCGGGTGACGCCCGCGGCGGCGAGGGCCGCGAGCGAGGTCGCATCGACGGAGTCCGGGTTCGCCTCGACGGTCACCTCGGCGCCCGGCACGAGGCCGAACTGGTTGCGGACGGCGTCCAGCATCAGAGCGAGGTCCGCGACCGACAGGAGGGTCGGCGTGCCGCCGCCGAAGAAAACCGTGCTCGCCGGCCGGGCCGGGACGCCGGAGGCCTCGAGCGCGCCGGCCGCGAAGGCGACCTCGGCGACCGCATGCCCGGCGTAGTCGTCCCGGCGCACGCCCCGCAGCTCGTCCGCGGTGTACGTGTTGAAGTCGCAGTAGCCGCAGCGGACCCGGCAGAAGGGCACGTGGAGGTACACCCCGAAGGCGCGCTCGGTCGCCCCACCCGCCGCGGACTCGGGCAGCAGGCCGTCCGCAGGGGCCGGGTCCGCGAGGGGAAGCGCGCTCGGCACGGCATCCATTGTCCCTCGGCCGGCTGGACTGTCGGGCCGAGCGCCGGGATCCGCCGCTGGCATCCCGCTCGGCGTCGCTCGTTCCCGCGGTCTCGCCGTCCCGCGGTCCTCGTGGTCGGGCGGTCTCGCGGATCAGGAGATCTGCGCGGATCAGGACTCGCTCGGCGCAGGATGGCGTGTTCTCCTGAACCGCGTGCGAGAACGGGCGGCAGTCCTGATCCGCGAGGGCCCGGAGCGGGAGCGGGTTCAGCGGTCAGTGCGCGTGCGACCCGGTGGCGCGGGCGTTGTAGACGGTCGCGCCGGTCTCGGCTGTGAAGCGCCCGTAGTCGGCGAACACGGCGAGCGCCTCCTCCCGGAGCACATCGGTCACGACCGTGATGCCGCGGCGCTCGAACTGCTCAGCCCAGTCCTCGCGCACGGGTCCCTCGTCGAAGCCTGTGAGCTCCTCGAGCTCGGGCCCGTCCCCGGCCACCACCAGCGTGGTGACGCCCGACCACAGCGTCCCGCCGTAGCACTGGGCGCACGGCCGCCAGTTGACGACCAGCTCGTGCGCCGGCTGGCCCTCGCCGCCGAGGTCCCAGCTCCCGATCCGGGCCTGGGCCGTGCCGAGGGCCACCATCTCGGCGTGACCCGAGCTGATGTTCGTCGAGAGCACGACGTTCACACCCACCGACAGCACGCGGCCGCTCTCGGACTCGACGACGATCGCCGCGAAGGGACCGCCGTTGCCCTCACGGAAGTTGCGGGCCGCGAGCCTATGCACGAGCCGCATCCGGTCCTCACGGGTCGGCAGCGTCTCGGGCACGTCCGCGAGCTCGTCGTCGATCCAGGACGGCAGGGTCAGGGTGAAGCTCTTCGCGAGCCGGGACGTGTCCATGTGCAGATCCTTCCTCCGCGCCTGCCGCCGCACCACGGGCGTAGGGCCGCCGGAACGCTATCGACCTCATGTTTCCGGCAGGCTTCGCGCGGGCACGCAGGACGGTTGCAGAGCCGACAGAAGAAGGAGCGACCCGGTTGCTTATGACCCTGAGGTCCGAGCCGTCGCCGGGCCGCTTGCTCCTCACTCGCACGAGCGGCGGTCGCCCCAATGGGCGGCGGACCGGACCTGCGCCACGGGTACCGTGGAGCGCATGCCGAAGTACGTGCTCTGGGACATCGACGGAACCCTGCTCAAGAACGCCCGCTTCGGCGGCGGCCTCTACGACGAGGCGGTCAAGCAGGTGACCGGCTTCACTCCCCTCGGTCCACGTCCGGCCGAGCACGGCAAGGTCGACGGGCAGATCATCGCCGAGCGCCTCGCGGAGTACGGCCTGGACCCGGCGTTCCAGGACGCGGTCGCGGCGCGGCTTGACGAGCTCGCACTGGAGCGGCACATCGACGGCGGGGACCGGCGCGAGCTCGTGCCGGGAGCACGGGAGGCGCTCGCAGCGGTCGCAGCCGCGGGATGGACGAACGCGATCCTGACGGGCAACTCGACTACCCGGGCACGGGCCAAGTTCCTCGGCGCCGGGCTCGACCCGGACCTCTTCGACTGGGAGCACTCCTTCTTCGGCGGCCAGGCCCGCCAGCGCACCGACGTCACCGCCGCCGCGGCCGCCGCCCTCGGCGACGACCCGCACGTCATCGTGGGCGACACCCCCACGGACGATCTGGCAGCGAAGGCCGCGGGCATCCCGTTCGTCGCGGTCGCGACCGGCGTGTTCTCCGTCGAGCGCCTGCGCCAGACGGGCGCGGTGCTGGTGCTGCCCGACCTCGTGCACGGACTCGAGGACCTGCTCGGCGAGTTGCGCAACATGGCGGTCCTCGCCCGGTGACCTGAGGCCCCACCGCCAGGAGGCGCGTACGGCACCCCCGCGGCAACGCATCTCGTGCGTGCCCGTACGGCATCCTGGGCCGTATCGGCGTCTCCGGTCCGGCGTTCCGGCCCGGAGTGACCGATCCGGCCCGGGTCGCGAGCGTCAGCCCGCGGTTCGGATCAGCTTCCGGGGGTACGGGTCGGGTGCAGGGCGGTGAGGAACCGCTTCGCATAGTGCCGCTCGGCGGCGCGGAGCACCGAGACCGCCGGACCGCGGCTGAACCGGACCGGCGCCGAGATCGACCGCACGGTGAGCCACACGGTGCCGTCCTCCTGCTTCTCCACGTACTGGAGCTGCTCCGTCCGGGCCGGGTGGCCGTGCCTGCTGCCGTAGGCGAAGCCGATGCGGCTCGGCTCGTCGAGCACGTACACGACCTTGACCGGCGCCTTCACCGAGAAGGGGCCGAACGAGAACCGCATCGTCGCGGTCGTGCCCGCGGACACGAAGGGCGTGCCGTCCGGGGAGAACAGCTCCTCCGCCGGCTCCGCAGGCCCGAGCGGCCGGCCCGTCTCGTCGAACTCGATGCCGTGGTAGGTCGCGTTCTGGTCCCGCGCGATCTCGCTCACCTGGACGCCGCTGTTGCGCTGCACGCCCCACGTCATCAGCGCCCGCGAGGCGCTCTCGAACCGGTCGTCGCCGCTGCCGATGCGGTGGCTCGCCTGGAAGGTCCGGAAGCCGGGCGGCGGGTACATGACCACGTCGGGGCTCTCCGTGGCACCGACCGCCGCGTAGTTGAGGGAGCTGTCCCCACCGGTCGACGTCGACCGCCGTCTCGAATCCGTCACTGTTCTCCGTTCTCCCCCGGCTTCCGCACGGAGCCGGGCACCAGGTCGTAGGTCACCCACGGGGTCGCCCCCGCGACCGAGTCGTACAGCCGCCGCGCCTGGACGTTGTCCGAAGCCGTGATCCACCGGACGACGGACCACCCGCGGGACTGCGCGAGCTCCGACAGGGCATCGATCAGAGCGCGACCGACCCCGGTCCCCCGAGCGTCGGGCGCCGCGAAGAGGTCGTCGAGGTAGAGGCCCGTCGTCGCGGACGTCGGCCGGGCGAAGCGCCGGTGGTGCGCGATGCCCACCAGGCGCCCGTCCCTCTCCGCGACGAGCGCGCCCACCTCGTGGTCGTCGTCCAGGATCCACTCCCAGACGCGATCGACGACCGACTCGTCCGGGGCGAGGCGGTAGAACTCGCGGTAGGCGCGGAACAGGTCCGCCCACTCGTCGAAATCGCTCGCCTCGGCACGCCGAACGACCGGGGCGGCGCCACGCTCGGGCTCGGTCACTTCTTCTTCGCGTCCTTGCCCTCGGTGTCGCCCGAGAGCGCGGCGATGAACGCCTCCTGAGGGACCTCGACGCGGCCGACCATCTTCATCCGCTTCTTGCCCTCCTTCTGCTTCTCGAGGAGCTTCCGCTTGCGGGTGATGTCGCCGCCGTAGCACTTGGCGAGCACGTCCTTGCGCATCGCCCGGATGTTCTCGCGGGCGATGATCCTGGCGCCGATCGCGGCCTGGATGGGGACCTCGAACTGCTGGCGCGGGATCAGCTCGCGCAGGCGGCCGGCCATCATCGTGCCGTACGCGTACGCCTTGTCGCGGTGCACGATGGCGCTGAACGCGTCGACCGTCTCGCCCTGGAGCAGGATGTCGACCTTCACCAGGTCGGCCTCCTGCTGACCGGCGGGCTCGTAGTCGAGGCTCGCGTAGCCCTGGGTGCGGCTCTTCAGCTGGTCGAAGAAGTCGAACACGATCTCGCCGAGGGGAAGGGTGTACTTGAGCTCGACGCGGTCCTCGCCGAGGTAGTCCATGCTCCGCATGGTGCCGCGGCGGGTCTGGCAGAGGTCCATGATCGCGCCGACGTAGTCCTTCGGCGCGAGGATCGAGGCGTTCACGACCGGCTCGACGACCTTGTCGATCTTGCCCGAGGGGTACTCGCTCGGGTTCGTCACCGTGACGGTCTTCTTGTCCTCGGTCGTGACCTCGTAGGGCACGCTCGGCGCCGTCGTGATGAGGTCGAGGTCGAACTCGCGCTGCAGCCGCTCCGTCACGATCTCGAGGTGGAGCAGGCCGAGGAAGCCGCATCGGAAGCCGAAGCCGAGCGCGACCGACGTCTCCGGCTCGTACTGCAGCGCGGCATCGGACAGCTTGAGCTTGTCGAGCGCCTCGCGCAGGTCCGGGTAGTCGCTCGCGTCGATCGGATAGATGCCGGAGAAGACCATGGGCAGCGGATCCGTGTAGCCCTCGAGGGGCTCGGTGGCCGGCTTCGCGGCACTCGTGATCGTGTCGCCGACCTTCGACTGGCGCACGTCCTTCACGCCGGTGATGAGGTAGCCGACCTCGCCGACCCCGAGGCCCTTCGAGGGCGTCGGCTCCGGCGAGCTCACGCCGATCTCGAGGATCTCGTGCGTGGCGCGCGTCGACATCATCTGAATGCGCTCGCGCGGGTTGAGCTTGCCGTCGACCATGCGGACGTACGTCACGACGCCGCGGTAGGCGTCGTAGACGGAGTCGAAGATCATGGCGCGGGCGGCGGCGCCGGCGTCGCCCTTCGGGGCGGGGATGCGCTCGACGACACGGTCGAGGAGGCCCTCGACGCCCATGCCGGTCTTGCCCGACACGCGGAGGACGTCGTCCGGGTCCCCGCCGATGAGCTGGGCGAGCTCGCGAGCGTACTTGTCCGGGTCCGCCGCGGGCAGGTCGATCTTGTTGAGGACCGGGATGATCTCGAGGTCGTTCTCGAGCGCCAGGTAGAGGTTCGCGAGGGTCTGCGCCTCGATGCCCTGCGCCGCGTCGACGAGGAGGATCGCGCCCTCGCACGCGGCGAGCGAGCGGGACACCTCGTAGGTGAAGTCGACGTGGCCAGGAGTGTCGATCATGTTGAGCGCGTACGCCTCGCCGGAGACCTCCCAGGGCATCCGGACGGCCTGGCTCTTGATCGTGATGCCGCGCTCGCGCTCGATGTCCATCCGGTCGAGGTACTGGGCGCGCATGTCGCGGTCGGCGACGACTCCCGTGATCTGCAGCATCCGATCCGCGAGGGTCGACTTGCCGTGATCGATGTGGGCGATGATGCAGAAGTTGCGGATCGCTGCGGGGTCGGTGGCCGCGGGTTCGAGCGGTCGGAGGGCGCGAGGCATGGCGCTCCAGTCTCCCACGAAGCCCCCGGCGTTCTCTGCGACCGGCCCTGCAAGGGCCGCGTTCCCGGGCGCCGGTAGGCTCGCCCGCATGCCGGTGCCCGACTTCGTCCGAGTACTCCGGGAGAAGATCGGCACGGATCCGCTCTGGCTGATGGGCGTCACGGCGATCGTGCTCGACGGGGACCGCGTGCTGCTCGCGCGGCGCCGGGACACCGGCCGGTGGTCGACGGTGTCGGGCATCGTCGAGCCGGGCGAGCATCCGGCGGTCGCGGCCGTGCGCGAGGCCGAGGAGGAGACCGGGGTGGTCGCCGCGGTCGAGCGGCTCGCCGCCGTCTCGGTGACGAAGCCCATCGTCTATCCGAACGGGGACCGCACGCAGTACACGGACCTCACGTTCCGGTGCCGCTACGTGTCGGGCGAGGCGCGGGTCGCCGACGACGAGTCGCTCGAGGTCGCGTGGTTCCCCGTGCACGACCTCCCGGCGATGGACGAGGCGTCCCGGCGTCGCGTTCTGCGGGCGCTGGAGGACGACCCGGTGACGGCCCTGGACCTCGATCCCGCCTGACTCCCCCGCACACCGGGAAGGGGATCAGCGCGGCGCAGGGAGGCGCGAGAGCCCCTCCAGAAGCACGTCGCGGGAGGTCGCCGCGCAGACGCGGATCCATCCCTCGCCCGCCCTGCCGAACGCCGAGCCGGGCGCGACCGAGACCCGCTCGCTGAGCAGGAACCGCTCCGCCCACCCGGCGACGTCACCCTCCGCGGCGTGCGACATGTCGATCCAGAGGTAGAACGCGCCGCTCGGGTCGAGGCAGGGGATGCTGCGCTCGCCGAGGAGCGCGACCGCGGCGTCCAGGTTCCCCCGGTAGTGCGCCGCGGCCTCGGTGACGTGGGACTGGTCGCCGCGCAGCGCGGCGACGGCCGCCCGCTGGGCCGGGGTGTTGAGGCAGGAGATGGTGGCCTCCTGGTACACCCGGAGCACCGGCGCGAATCCGGGCGGGGTGACGAGGTAGCCGACCCGGGCGCCCGTGAGCGCGTACGTCTTCGAGACGGAGAAGACGCTGAAGACGCGGTCCTCGGTGTCGAGCGCGGCGAGGCTGGTGTGCGGGATGCCGTACGTGAACGCCTCGTAGACCTCGTCGCTGATGACCCAGAGGTCGTGACGCGCGGCGAACGCGAGGAGCTGCTCGAGCACCTCCCGCGGGAAGACGGCCCCGAGCGGGTTCGAGGGCGAGTTCACGACGATGGCCCGTGTCCGCTCCCCCACGAGCCGCTCCAACTCGTCGAGGTCCGGCAGGAACCCCGCGTGCGGCCGGAGCGGGTAGGGCACGGGCTCCGCGTGCAGCATGCGCGCGTTCATCGGGAAGGTCGTGTAGCCGGGGTCCGGAAGCAGCACCTCGTCGCCCGGGGACAGCGTGAGGCTCATCGCCAGGTGCAGCGCCTGGGTCGCCCCGTTGGTCGCCCAAATCCGCTCGAGGTCGACCTCGATGCCGTTGCGGTCGCGCAGCTTCTCGCGAATCGCCGCCCGCAGCTCCGGGATCCCACCGTTCGCGGTGTAGCCCGTCTCGTCCGCGAGCCACGCCGCGCTGCCGGCCTCCAGGACGTGCGGCGCGACCGGGACGTCCGGCTCGCCGATCGCGAGCGACAGGACCCCGTCGAGCTGCAGAGCCAGCTCGTGGATGCGACGGATGCCGGAGGCGGGCACGGACGACACATGGGACGCGAGGAGGGGCACGGCTCGCCAGCGTAGTCTCGGGCCATGGCTGTCTCGGTCGTGCTCCTCCATGGCATCCGCACCTCCGCCACGATGTGGCGGGCGCAGGTCGAGGCGCTCGAGGAGGCGGGCATCCGCGCCCGCGCCGTGGACCTGCCGGGCCACGGGACCCGGCTCGGCGAGCGGTTCAGCATGGACGCCGCACTCGACGCCGTCGACGCGGCAGTCGACGGCTTGCCCGGTCCGGTGATCCTGTGTGGGCTCTCGCTCGGCGGCTACCTCGGCCTCCACTGGGCCGCGGAGCGCGGACACGGCCGGATCAACGGCATGATCGCCGCCGGCTGCGGCACGACGCCGCGAGGCGCGGCGCTCGCGGGCTACCGGGCCATCGCCGACGTCATCCACCGGTTCCCGGATCAGGGCGCCTGGCTCAACCAGTTCATGATCGACCGGTTCATCCCGGTCGCGGGGCGCGAGGACGTCACCCGGGGCGGAGTCGCCCTCGACGTCATGGGGGACGGCCTCCGCGCGATGGCCGCCGTCCGGCCCATCGAGGCGATCAGCCGCATCCGCGTGCCGATCCTCTTCGTCAACGGCCGATTCGACCACTTCCGGATGGAGGAGCGCCTCTACCTGCGGGCGGCGCGCTCCCGGCCCGATCTCCCGCCGTCCTGGTCGCAGCTCGTCGTCGTCCCCGGGGCCTCGCACCTCGTGAGCCTCGTCCGCCCCGACGAGTTCAGCCGTATCCTGGTCACTGCGGCACGAACGGCCGAGGAGCGGGTGTCCGCTCCGCTGGCGGAGGTCTCCCCCGCCTGGTAATGTTCTCTGTTGGCTTTGCGCGCCCCCGGCGGCGTGCCATGTCGGCAGGTTCCGCACCTTTTCGGCGGACGCCGACCCCCCGACCAGCAGCAATCAGAAGGCATTCCCATGGCAAACATCAAGTCGCAGCTCAAGCGGATCCTCACCAACAAGAAGGCCCACGACCGCAACAAGGCCGTGAAGAGCGAGCTCAAGACCGTCATCCGCAGCACCAAGCAGGCCGTCGCCGCCGGCGACAAGGAGAAGGCGGCCGCCGCCCTCGCCGTCGCCGCTAAGAAGCTCGACAAGGCCGCCGCCAAGGGCGTCATCCACAAGAACCAGGCCGCGAACCGCAAGTCCGCGATCGCGAAGCAGGTCGCCTCGCTCTGAGCCGCGGCTCCCGCAGCACGTCCTGAAGGCCCCGCTCCGGCGGGGCCTTCGGCGTTTCCGGGCGCCGCCGCGAGTTTCCGGACGCGCTGCGGGTGCTGCGGACACCCGCCACCGAGCACCCGGCCCCTGCTGTCCGCTACACCGGCGGCGCGGCCCGCACGGCGGCGGGGTCGATACGCACGGGGGGGGCGGGATGTGCCCGGACGACGGCAGGATCCGCGCGGCGGCGGCGAGCGGCGGCCGGAAGACTGCGTGCATGCTCTCCGCCGCCGATTTCTTCCGGGCCCGCCTCGCGTTCGAGACGGACGCGTCCGACGTCTCGGCCGCGCTCGAGACGGGCGACCCGGGCTTCACCCTCGTCGACAGCCGGGGCGAGGCTGCGTGGGAGCAGGGCCGGATCCCGGGGGCGGTGCACCTGCCCCGGGCGGAGATCCGGGAGGAAGCGGCCCGGCTCCTGCCCGCCAGGGGCGCCGTCGTCGTCTACTGCTGGGGCCCCGGCTGCAACGGGGCGACGAAGGCCTCACTCGAGCTCGCCGAGCTGGGCTACCCGGTCCGGGAGATGATCGGCGGGTTCGAGTACTGGGCGCGGGAGGGTCTTCCGGTCGAGACGGACCGCGGCGTCGCCCGCCGCGTCCCCGACCCACTCACGGCGCCGAGCGCCGTGCCGGTCTGCGACTGCTGAGCGTCAGACCCGGCCGCGCGCGGCGATGCCTCGCACCATCCGCTCGAGCGCGTAGTGCGGGTCGCGGCCCGCGCCCTTGATGCGCTCGTCGGTGTCCGCGAGCAGCTCGAAGCAGGCGCCCAGGCCGTCCTCGTTCCAGCCCTCCAGGTCCCGCCGCGCCCGATCCACCTGCCAGGGGGCGAGCCCCAGGGACGAGGCGACGGACGCCGAGGAGCCCCGGGTGCCGAGCACCCGTGCCATGGTGCGGAGCTTCGCCGCGAACGCCGCGACGATCGGCACGGGGTCCGCGCCGCCGGCGACAGCGTGACGCAGCAGCGCGAGCGCGTCCCCCTGGCGGCCGGCGATCGCGGCATCGGCCACCTTGAACGCGTTCGTCTCGATGCGCCCGCCGTAGTACTTGTCGACGACGCCCTCGGTGATCTCGTCGCTGGCATCGGCGATGAGCTGAGCGCAGGCTGCGGCGAGCTCGGCGAGGTCGTCGGTGAACGCGGCGAGCACCGCGCGCAGGGCACCGGGGGTGATGCGCCGCCCGGCCGCCTTGAACTCCCCGGCCGCGAAGTCGTACTTGTCCGAGTCCTTCTTGAGCTCGGAACAGGCCACTTCGATGGCGCCTCCGGTTCCGGCGCGGAGGGCGTCGAGCAGCTTCTTGCCCCGCACTCCCCCGCCGTGGCGGAGGACGATGTACGCGTCGTCGGCAGGAGCGTCGAGGTACGCGAGCGCCTCGGTGAGGAAGTCGTCCGTGCACTTCTCGACGTTCGCCACACGTATCATGCGCGGCTCGCCGAACAGCGAGGGCGACGCGAGGGTGACGAGCTCGCCCTTCGCGTAGTCGGCGGCGTCGAGATCGCTGACCTCGAGGCTCGGGTCCTCGGTCGTCAGGATGTCGCGCAGGCGCCGGGTCGCCCGGTCGGCGAGGAACGCCTCCGGGCCGGAGACGAGGATGACCGGCGCGGGCCGGATCTCGTTCCAGGACAGAGCCGGCCGGGCGGCGGCGCGAGGTGCCCGGGTTGCCACCGCATCAGCCTAACGTCGGCGTCGGACGCGGCTCGGCTCGCGGCCGCTCGGTCCAGATCGAGACGTGACGCGACGGTGACGGCTCGGTGACGAGGCCAGGTCCAAGATCTGTGCGGCGACCAATGTGGCTGGAGTAGCCGCCGACATGTGAGCGAATCAATGACGAAGGTCTTCAATCCACCGCCTAACTGGCCTCCGCCGCCTCCGGGTTGGAGCCCGCCTTCTGGGTGGAGACCTGATCCAGCATGGGGACCAGAACCGGAAGGCTGGAAGTTCTGGATTGACGCACCATGGGAGCAGCCGGAGCAGCAGGAGAGCAAGCCTCGCAGAAGGCGCTGGCTCTGGCCCACCTTCGTCGGGCTGGCGGCGGTCTGCGTAACCGCTGTCGCCTTGCTGATGGGCGGTCGCTTCGGGGCATTCCAGTTCGGCCCTGAGGGCGTTCGCGTCGAATTCGACAACAGCTTCAGTAGCGGGAAGGAGACGACGCAGGAACAGGTTGCGGAAGCGCAACCCGAGCTCGAGCAGGAGTTCAATTCCCTCGAGGAGCGGGCCGTGGAACAGCCGGCGGCTCAGACACCGGCTCCTCTTGACGTCACCGGTTCCTGGCTCGGCAACAACGGCTTCACCTACTTCTTCCAGCAGTACGGTTCATATGTCGTTTTCCAAGAGCAGTCCGCCGCCTACGGAACGACGGGTGTCGGGGAGGGGACGATCGAAGGGGATTACCTCTACCTCGAGTTCCAGGGCATCGATGGCACGACAGGAAGCGTGCAGCTGACTTACCGTGAAGGCGTCCTGTCGGGGACCTTCAGCAACAGCTACGTCACCAACGAGCCGATCACCATGACGCAGCTCTAGCTTGGCTCGTCCTCGGCGGTCGTTTCAGCCTCGGCTCGCGGCCGCTCGGTCCAGATCGAGACGCCGGATCCTCCTTCCCCGACGAGCAGCATGCCGTCGAGATCCGTGCGGAACACCTCCGAGCCCACCGCGGCGAGGATCTCGAGCACGCGCGGGGCCGGATGCCCGTAGTCGTTGTCGATCCCGCACGAGATGAGGGCCACCGGGGCGTCGAGCCGTTCGTAGAGCGCCTCGCTCTGATCGGCGGAGCCGTGGTGCGAGACCTTGACGACGTCCGCCGTCGACACGGCGGCGGTGCGGAGCAGACGCGACTGCGCCTCCTCCCCCAGGTCGCCGAGGAACACTGCGCGGAGACCTCCGCCCTCGGTCTCGAGGACGATGCTCGCGTCGTTGCCGGGCTCGATCCGGTTCCCCGGGAGCGGCCACAGCACGCGCCAGCGCAGATCGCCGACGGCGCCCGTGTCGCCGGCCGCCGCCTCGGACACCCGAGCGCCCGCGGCCACAAGCATCGCGACCAGGCGATCGGCGGCGGGCCCGTCGGACGGGCCGACGAGGAGGTCGTCCACGCGTCCGGCGAGCGCCTCGCCCGCCCCGACGTGGTCCTGGTCGAAGTGCGTGAGCACCAGCAGCGAGATCCTGCCCACGCCGAGGCGGTCGAGGCACGCGGTGAGGGCCTCGGGCTCGGGCCCGGTGTCGATGAGCGCGAACCGTCCGTCCGCGACGCGCAGCACCGTGGCGTCCCCCTGTCCGACGTCGCACGAGGCGATGCGCCACTCGTCCGGCACGGACGCGGATCGCCCGACCGCTCCGCCCAGGCCCGCCCCGAGAACGGCTGCGAGGGCCCCGACCCCGAGGAGGCCGAGCATCCGAGCGCGGGGCGCGAGCACGGCTGCGGCGACGGCCGTCACGATCGCGGCGAGCAGGAGGGCGCCGAGCGGCCCGTCGAGCCAGGGCAGGCGCCCTGCACCGTGAGCTGCGACCCACCGGGCGACCGCCGCGATCCAGGCCGCGGGAGCCCAGGCCAGCCAGAGCAGCAGGTGCCCCAGGGCCGGCAGCACGGGCAGGACGACGCAGGCGGCGAGCCCCGCGAGAGTGACGAGCGGCGCAGCGGGCGCGGCGAGGAGGTTGGCCGGGACGGACCACAGGGACACCGCGGGGTCGAGGAGCACCAGGACCGGCTGACACGCGACCTGGGCGCAGAGCGGCACTGCGATGGCGGCGGCGAGGGGTTCCGGCACGAGCCGCCCGAGCAGCGCGGTCACGGGGCGGGCGAGGACGACGAGACCCGCGGTCGCGAGGACCGAAAGGGCGAATCCGGGGTCCCTGCCCAGCCAGGGATCGGCGCACAGGAGGACGACGACGGCTCCGCACAGGATCGGGAGGCCGCCGCCCCGTCGCCCGGATGCATCGGCGACCAGGACCAGCACGCCCATCAGGGCCGCGCGGAGGACGCTCGGCTGCGGGGTGACGAGGACGACGAACGCGGCGAGCGCGGTTCCGGCGACCACCGTCCTCGGGACGCGGCGGAGACCGGCGAGGCGGGCGAGCACGAGGGCCGCGGCGACCACTACGGCGCAGTTCGCCCCCGACACGGCGGTGAGGTGGCTGAGCGAGCTCTCGCGCATGTCGTCGCGAAGTCCGCCCGGCACGCCGCCGTCGTCGCCGAGCGCCAGCCCGGGAAGGAGGGCCGCCCCGTCGCCCGGGAGCCCGGCCGCCGCAGCAGCGAACGCGTCCCGGAGCCCGCCCGCCCAGGAGAGCCAGGCCGGCGCTTCCTCGACGAGGACCGCCGAGCGTCCCGACACGAGGTACGCCACGTCATCGCCGGGATCGGCCGGCTCGACCGTGCCGCGGATCTCGACGCGCGAGCCGATCCCGCCCTGCAGCGCCTGCTGTCCGGGACCACCGGGCACGAACACGAGGACCGGCGTGCGCACCGGAAGATGCGCCCGCGCCGAGCGGAAGGAGACGAGGTCGCCCTCGACGAGGCTCCGCTCGCCGGCGCCAGGTGCGGCCCGGGGAGGGGCGGTGAGCACGACCTCCGCCGTGCCCGGCGTGCCGGCGACCTCGGTGAGGGCGGCGGGCTGCCGCTCCGGCGCGCGCAAGGCGACCGCGAGTGACACTCCCGCGGCCGTCCCGGCCAGCAGAGTGAGTGCGGCCGCCAGGAGCGCCCATCGTCCCCGCGCCCGGCGCGCCGAGAGCGCGCCCCCGAGAGCGATGACACCGAGCAGCGCCGCCCACAGGCCGGCCGCGGCCGGCACTCCGACGAGCACCGCGGACGCGAGCCAGGCGCCGACCGCCGCCGGAACCAGCCGGGGATCGGGGCTCATGGCGGGAGCACGAGGTCGCGGAGCCCGTCCACCGTCTTCTCGCCGAGCCCCGGGACGTCGACGAGGTCGTCGGCGGACGAGAACCCGCCGTTCTCCTCGCGCCACGCCAGGATGCGCTCGGCGAGGGCCGGCCCGATCCCGGGAAGCGTGACGAGCTCCTCCGCCGTGGCGGTGTTGAGGTCCACCTTCCCCGGCTCGGCCGCCGCCGGAGGCGCCTCACCCAGCCGGGGGACGGTCAGCTGCTCGCCGTCGGCGACCCGGCGCGCGAGGTTCACGCCCGCCGGATCGGCGTCGTCCGCGAGACCGCCCGCCGCCGCGACCGCGTCCACCACTCTCGAACCCTCAGGAAGCGGGTACAGCCCCGGCACACGCACCGCGCCGAGGACATGGACGAGCAGCACCGCCGCGGACGCATGCCGAGCCGGCGCGGGGGCGGCAGGGACGGCCGTGGTCCGGCCTGCGGAGGACAGCGCCGAGACGAGGACCGAGCCGGCGACCGCGAGCAGCACCAGGACGACCGCCGCTCCCGTCCGCAGCCTGCGCCGGTCGGTGCCGAGCAGCTGCGAGAGACGGTCGTCCATGCCGCAAGCCAAGCCCCTTCCGCGACGCTTCTTCCGGCGTCCGGACGCGTTCGGGGAGGGGCGTGCAGCCGCGGACGCTGTGGAGGGGGCGTGAGTAGACAGCAGGGTCTAGAGGAGGCCCGGTGCCGGCGTTAGCCTCGGCGTATGCCGGGCTCCGACCGGCCGGCACGGGAGGCGGCGATGGCGGGGATCCTCGAACCGCCACCGGCCGCGTCGCCTCCCCGAGGCCGACGCCGTGCTGCCTCCCGGCACCGGCGGGTCCGGCACCTCCCGCCGCCTCGGGCGGCCCTGCGCTCGGCCCTCACCCTCGCCGTGCTGCTCCTCATCGGCGTCCTGGTCGCGCTGGCGTGGTCGACGGACCCGGAGCACGAGGGCCCCCTGCCGCCCGGCCTCACCCTCGCGGCCGTGCTCCTCTCGGTCGCGCTCGTCTTCGCTGTGGCCATACGAGCCGGTCTCGGCGCGCCCGCCGCGCTGCTGGCCGCCGCTCTCACCGGGGCCTACCCGGAGATCGTGCTGCCGGCCGGCGTCGGGGTGACCGAGCATCTCGCGGTCGTCGCGCTGCTGACGGCGGTGCTGCTGCTCCTCGGGCGGACCCGCCGCCGCATCCTGGTCCCCGCAGCGGGTCTGCTCGCCGGCGTCGCCGCCTCCGTCGCCCCGCTCGCCGTCGCGGCCGCGCCGTTCCTCGCGGCGCAGGCGGCGCGGACCCTTCACCGGCGCACCCGGGTGCCGACCCTGGCCTCCGCGGGCGCCGTGTACTTCGCGACCGTCGCCGTCGGCTGGCTGGTGGTGGGCGTCGACCCCGGTGCCGCTCCGGTCTGGGGCACCGCGCTCCTCGACACGTGGGTCCAGGCAGCGCCGATCGCCCTCGCGGTCAGCGCTGCGGCGCTCCTGCTCGGTGCCGCCTCCGCGCAGCTGCGGCCACTCGCCGGCTACGCGCTGACCCTGATCACCCTGTCCGTCTGGCCAGATGGGGACGAGGTGGTTCGGTACACCGTGCTGCTCGCGCCGGCGCTCGCGCTCCTCACCGCGGCCGCCGCCGACCGCGCCCTAAGGCCACTGTCGCGCTTCCGCTCCCCCGCCCCCGCCCGCTGAGCCGCTCGTCGAAGTGCCACTCGGTGCTGTCATCCCGCCGGTTCGACAGCACCAGGCGGCATCTCGAGGGGATCGGCGAGCCCCGATTCAGCGCTTGGTCGCGATGTTGACGAGCCGCGGCGGACGGACGATCACGTTCGCGATCTCCCGGTCGCCGACCGCGCGGGCCACGCCGGCGTCCGCCCGGGCGAGCTGCTCGAGCTCCTCGGCGCCGATCGCCGGCGGCACCTCGATGCGGCCGCGGACCTTGCCGTCGACCTGCAGGATCGCGGTGACCGACTCCTCCACGAGCAGCGCGCGGTCCGCCTTCCGCCAGCCGTGCAGGGCGACCGACGGCGGGTAGCCGAGCCGCTCCCACATCTCCTCGGCCGTGTAGGGGGCGAACAGGCTGAGCGCGAGCGCGACCGTCTCCGTCGCCTCCCGCACCGCGGGATCCGCGGGGCCGGGGCCGGAGTCGATCGCCTTGCGGATGGTGTTGACGAGCTCCATGATCCGCGCCACGACCACGTTGAACTTGAACGCCTCCACGAGGCCCGGGGCGTCGGCGAGGAAGCGGTGCGTGACCCGCCGCAGCGGCTCGCTCCCCTGCTTCCAGATCACGTCGGGAGGGCTCGTGACGTCGTGGGCGAGCCGCAGGGCGCGCGTCAGGAACTTCAGCGACCCGGAGGGCGACACGTCCTTCCAGTCGATGTCGTCCTCCGGCGGCCCGGCGAACGCCATGGTGAGGCGGACGGCGTCGACCCCGTACTGGTCGAGCTGCTCGGACAGCCGGACGATGTTGCCCTTCGACTTGGACATCGCGGCCCCGTCCATCAGGACCATGCCCTGGTTGAGCAGGGCGCTGAACGGCTCCGTGAAGGTGACGTAGCCCATGTCGAAGAGCACCTTGGTGATGAACCGCGCGTAGAGCAGGTGCAGGATCGCGTGGGTCACGCCGCCGACGTACTGGTCGACGGGCGCCCACTTCTCGGCCTCCTTGGGGTCGAACGCCTGCGTGTCGTCGTTCGGCGAGAGGAAGCGGAGGAAGTACCAGGAGCTGTCGACGAAGGTGTCCATGGTGTCGGAGTCGCGACGCGCGGGGCGTCCGTCCGGCGTCGTCGTCGTGACCCAGTCGGTGGCCGCCGCGAGCGGCGAGACCCCCTTCGGCTTGAGGTCGAGCCCCTCGGTCGGCGGCAGCGTCACGGGCAGCTGATCCTCGGGCACCGGGATCTCGGTGCCGTCCTCGTCGTAGAGGATCGGGATCGGAGTGCCCCAGTACCGCTGGCGCGAGATGAGCCAGTCGCGCAGCCGGTAGTTCTTGGCCGGCCGGCCGAGGCCCTGGTGCTCCAGGTGGGCGATGACCTTCGCGATGGCGGCGCTCTTGCTGAGGCGGTCGAACGGCCCGGAGTTGATGAGCCGCCCGTCGCCGGGCAGAGCGACGCCCGTGACGGCGGGATCGAGCTCGTCGAGCGGCGGCTCGTCCTCGCCGATGACGGGGATCGCGCCGGTCACCGGCTGCGTGGTGTCGACGACGACGCGCACGGGGAGGCCGTACGCGCGGGCGAAGTCGAGGTCGCGCTGGTCGTGAGCGGGGACCGCCATGATGGCGCCCTGGCCGTAGTCGCTGAGGACGTAGTCCGCGACCCAGATCGGCAGCCGCTCGCCGTTCAGCGGGTTGATCGCATACCGCCCCGTGAAGACGCCGGTCTTCGGCCGGTCGGCGGACAGACGCTCGATCTCGGTGGTGCGCTGGGTCTGCTGGAGGTACTCGTCGAACGCGGTCCGGATGCCGGGCTCGGCGCCCTCGACGAGCTCGGCCGCGAGGTCGGAGTCGGGCGCGACCACCATGAACGTCGCACCGTAGAGCGTGTCCGGCCGCGTCGTGTAGACCGTGATCTTCTCGTCACGCCCCTCGACCGCGAAGTCGACGTCGGCGCCGGTCGAGCGGCCGATCCAGTTCCGCTGCATCGTCAGCACCCGCGCCGGCCAGGAGCCCTCGAGCTGGTTGAGGTCGTCGAGCAGCCGGTCCGCGTACGCGGTGATGCGCAGATACCACTGGGTGAGCTTCTTCTTGACGACGACCGCGCCGGAGCGCTCGGACGTGCCGTCCGGCAGCACCTGCTCGTTCGCGAGGACCGTCTGGTCCACCGGGTCCCAGTTGACCCAGCTGTCCTTCCGGTACGCGAGGCCCCGCTCGTACATCTTGAGGAACAGCCACTGGTTCCACTTGTAGTAGTTCGGGTCGCTCGTGTGCAGGACGCGGTCCCAGTCGAAGGACGCCGCGTAGCGCCGCATCGAGTCGCGCTGCTGCGCGATGTTGTCGTACGTCCAGGTCACCGGATTCGCGCCGCGCTTGATGGCGGCGTTCTCGGCGGGCAGGCCGAAGGAGTCCCACCCGATCGGGTGGAGGACGTTGAACCCCTGCTGGCGCCAGTAGCGGGCGATGACGTCCCCGAGCGCGTACGCCTCCGCGTGCCCCATGTGCAGGTCGCCGGAGGGGTACGGGAACATGTCCAGCACGTACTTGCGCGGCCGCTTGTCCTCGGGGTTCGAGGTCGAGAAGGGCTTCAGCTCGTCCCAGATCGGGAGCCACTTCTCCTGCAGACGCTCGAAGGTGGGCAGGTCGGTGCTTGGGGGGGTCGTTGCCACGGCGCTCTCTTCGTCTGTTCTCCGGCCGAGGGGGGCCAACGGTCAAGGGTAGCCATCTTCGGCGAGCGCGGAGAGCAGGGGTGCGGCCTTCAGCCGGACCTCCTCGAGCTCCTGAACGGGGTCGGACAGTGCGGTGACGCCGCCGCCCGATCCGACGGTGGCCCTGCCGCCCTCGACCACGATGCTGCGGATGGTCATGGCGAGGTCGGCGCTGCCGTCGCGGGAGATCCGCCCGAAGGCGCCGGAGTAGAGCCCGCGCGGCCCCGCCTCCAGCGCGGCGAGGATCGCGATGGCGCTTTCCTTGGGTGCGCCGGTCATCGAGCCCGCCGGGAAGAGCGACCGGATGGCGTCGGCGGCGGTGCGGCCGGGTGCGATCCGGGCCTCCACGACGCTCACCAGCTGGTGCACGGACCGGTAGCTCTCCACCTCGAACAGTCGGGGAACGCGCACCGAGCCGACCTCGGCCACGCGGCTCAGGTCGTTGCGGACGAGGTCCACGATCATGAGGTTCTCCGCCCGCTCCTTGTCACTGCGGCGCAGCTCCTCGGCGAGCGCGTCGTCCCGATCAGGATCCGTGCTGCGCGGGCGGGTCCCCTTGATCGGGCGGCTGCGGACGACGCCCGTCGCGGTGACCTCGGCGAAGCGCTCCGGGGAGGCGCTGACGAGCTCGGTGCCGCCGATGCGGAGGTACCCGGCGTGGTGGGTGGGGCTGGCGCTGCGCAGCCGTCGGTACGCGGCCCAGCCGTCGACGCCGCCCTCGACGGTCGCGGTGTTGGTGAGGCAGAGCACATAGGCGTCGCCGCGCACGATCGCCTCCTGGCAGGCGCGGACCATCTCCAGGTAGCGGGCGTCGCCGTGCCGCCACACGGGCGCCGAGGTTCGGCTCGGCCCATGCGCCGGGACTCGCTGCGCGGCGCCGGCGACGGCCGCCGCCGCCTCCCGTCGCCACGCCGGACCGCCACCGAACGCCCGGACGCGGCGACGGGTCGGATCGAAGACGAGGCCCCGCTCGAGCTCGAGGAAGCGCGCCTCCCCCTCGTAGGTGATCCACCCGATCCAGCCCGGCTCCGGCCCGGACCCGGCCTCGTCCGGGGCAAGCGGCACGTCCGGGAGGGCGGGGATCACGCGACCGCCGAGGCCGAGCATGCTCTCGCCCGTGCCGTCCGTCGCCTCGAGCAGGACGGCATCGCCTTCGCCGCCGGCCAGGCGCTCGAACACGTCGGCCGGGTCCGCCCAGCCGGCGAGGAGCCCCTCGCTGGTCCGCATAGGCTGAGCCTATGGCCGCCGATCCGGAGCGGATCCTCCGCTGGCGCGACGGCCGCCTGACGCCCGCTCCGCCGGGCTCCTCCCGCCTGCTGGTCGCCGACTCGTTCCTCCTCGCGGACGGTGCGGTCGTCGCGCTGGATCGGCATCGGGATCGCTTCCTGTCCTCGGTGCGCGACCCGGCGGTCGCCGCTCTCGCGGGAGGCCCGCCTGCCGGCGACGAAGAGGCCTTCTGGACCGCGGCCGTCGGCGCGCTTCCCCGAGCCGCCGCGTGGTTCCCCCGACTGGAGCTGGCCGATGCCGGAGGCGGTCCGGAGCTCCGGCTGCGGCTGCGCCCTGCGCCGCGGCTCGCGACGACGGTCACCGTCGCCACGTGGACGGGCGCCGATCCCCGCCGGGTCCCGCACGTGAAGGGACCGGACCTCGAGGCGCTGCTCGCCGTCCGCGCGGCCGTCGTGCAGCAGGGCGCGGGGGACGCGGTCCTGGTCGCCCCGGACGGCGCCGTCTGCGACGGCGCGACGAGCGCGATCGCGTGGTGGGAGGACAATGTCCTCTGCTTCCCGCCCGCCGAGCTGCCCAGGGTCGACAGCGTCACCGCCCGGTGTCTCGCGGCGCTGGCGCACGAGGCCGCTGTCCCCGTGCGGCATCGGTCGCGGCGCCCGGAGGAGCTCGCGGGCCGCGAGGTGTGGATGCTCAGCGCGCTGCACGGGATCCGGCGCGTCGAGCAGTGGATCGGCGGCCCCGGGCTGCCCCCCGACGCGGGCCGTCTGGAGCCGTGGCGGAGCCGCCTGGAGTTCCTGCGCCGCCCGGTCGACGCGGGATCCGCCGGGGACTGACAGTGAACGCCCGGCCCACGCACGCCGGGCGTCCCCTAATGTTCGTTGCGTGAACGAGATGCTGGACTTCATCCTGCAGACCGTCACCAGCGTGGATCCCGTCCTCCGGATCGCCCTCGCCGGGCTGGCGATGTTCCTCGAGACGTCGATCCTCGTCGGCCTCGTCGTTCCCGGCGACACCATCGTCATCGTCTCGAGCACCGCGGTGGAGTCCCCGGTCCAGTACGTCGCCCTCCTGCTGACCGTGATCGTGGGCTCCCTCTCCGGGGAGAGCGTCGGCTTCGCGCTCGGCCGGCTGTTCGGGCCGAAGCTGCGGGCGAGCCGCCTCGGGAACCGGATCGGGTCCCGTCACTGGCGCTCCGCCGAGCTCTACCTCGAACACCGCGGCGGGCTCGCCGTGTTCATCAGCCGCTTCCTCCCGGTCCTGCACGCCCTCATCCCGGTCACGGTCGGCATGAGCCGGATGACCTACCGGCGCTTCATGGCCTGGACCGCACCCGCGTGCACCATCTGGGCGCTGCTCTACGTCACCGTGGGGAGCGTCGTCGCCGGCAGCTACCGCAGCGTCAGCGACCAGGCGCACTACGCCGGGTACCTCTTCGTCGGCACGATCGCGCTGTTCCTGCTGCTCGCGCTCGGCGGCAAGGCCCTGCTGCACCGCAGCGAGCGCAAGCACATGATGCGCCCGGAGTCGGAGGAGGTGCCCGACCCCCTTCCGGGGACCGGGCACCTCACGAGCGACGGACGGGCGGGCTAGCCGACCAGGCCGTTCTCCTCCAGCCATGCGGCGGCGATGTCCTCCGACGACTGCTTCTCGTCGACGCTCTGCACGTTGAGCTGGATCAGCCCCTCCGGCGTGAGCGCCTCACTGATCGGGTTGAGGACGTTCTGGAGCTCCTCGACGAGGTCGGCGTTGATGAGCGGGACCACGTGCGAGGCGAGGAACAGGCCCTCCGGGTCCTCCAGCGTCCGCAGGTTCGCGGACTCGATGCGCGGATCGGCGCTGAAGACGTTGGCGACGTTCACCGTGCCGGCCACGAGGGCGTCCACGGTCGTCTCGCCGGTCGCCGTGAAGGCGACGTCGATGCCGTAGACGTTCTTCAGCCCCGCCGGCCCGTACGGGCGCTCCTCGAGTTCCGGCGGCCCGCCCAGCGTGAGCGGGACATCGACGTTCGCCAGGTCGGCGATGCTCTCGAGTCCGTACTGGTCCGCGAAGGCCTGGGTGACGTTGTAGGAGTCCTGATCCGTCGCGGGCGACTGGTTCAGCACGGCCAGCTCCTCCGGCAGGGCGTCCTCGAGCTCCGCGTACACCTCGTCCGACTTGGTCGCCTGCGTCTCCGGGTCGTAGTACTGCAGCAGGTTGCCGGTGTACTCCGGGATCACGTCGACCTCGCCGGATTCGAGCGCGGGGAGGTACGCGTCGCGCTGCCCGATCTGGAACTGCCGCTCGACGGTGAACCCGGCGTCCTCGAGCGCCTGCGCGAAGATCTCCGCGATGATCTCGTTCGAGTAGTAGGCCTGCGAGCCGACGACGATGGTCTCGTCCGAGGGCGTCGCCTCCCCCTGGGGGCCGCCCGCCGATCCTCCCTCGAGCGGGTCACCCGATCCGCACCCTGCCAGGGCCAATGCCGCCCCGACCGCGACCGCCGTGAGGGCGAGCCGGCCTCTCTTCCGTGCTGTGTGCATGTCCGTTCCTTCTCTCGATGTCCCCGGAGGATCCCGGGAAGTCAGTTCGCGGCGGACGCCGCCGGCGTCCGGCTCGCGGAGCTCGATCGCGGGAGCGCGCCGCCGCGCTTGCGCACCCCGTGAGGCACGGCGACACGCTCGAGCACGGCGAAGACCCCGTCCAGCACGAGCGCGAGCGCGACGACGAGCAGTGCGCCCCCGAGCGTCTGCGGGTAGTTTCGGAGCGCGATGCCCTGGAGGATGTCGTCGCCGAGCCCGCCCAGGCCGACGTAGCCGGCGAGGGTGGCCGTCGCGACGATCTGCAGGACGCCGTTGCGCATCCCGGACAGCAGCAGCGGCAGGCCGAGCGGGATCTCGACCCGGGTGAGCACCTGCCACTCGGTCATGCCCACGGCCCTCGCGGCGTCGATCGTGCGCCGGTCGATCGCCTCGATGCCGGCGTAGGCGCCGGCGAGGATCGACGGGATCGCGAGGATGACGAGCGCCGCCGTGACCGCCGCGCCGATCTGCAGGACGCCGACGAGCATCACCAGCAGCAGGATCAGGCCGAACGAGGGCAGGGCGCGCGCCGCTCCCGCGACCGCGACCGCGACCTCGCGGCCCCGGCCGGTGTGGCCGACCAGGTAGCCGAGCGGGACGGCGATCGCGGAGGCGAGCGCGAACGCGATCAGGGTGAACCAGAGGTGCTCACCGATCCGCTGCGGGATGCCGCCGGCGCCGAGCCGCTCGGGGCTGAACAGCCAGGCGAGCGCCTCGAGGAACACGCTCACGGAGCGGCCCTCCGGGGAGCCGGGGTCCCGATCCTCGTCCAGGGCATGACGGCGCGGCCGAGCAGCGCGAGCACGAGGTCGACGAGCAGGGCGAGGAGCATCGTCATGACGACGCCGGAGAGGACCTCCTCGAGGATCCGGCGCTGGAACCCGTTGGTGAAGAGGTAGCCGAGGCTCTTCACGCCGACGAGGATCCCGACCGTCACGAGGGCGATCGTGCTCACCGCGACCACGCGGAGCCCCGCGAGCATGACCGGCCCGGCGAGCGGGAACTCGACCGCCCAGAAGCGCCGCCAGCCGGAGTAGCCGAGGGCGGTGGCGGCCTGCCGGACGTCGGGGTCCACCGAGTCGAGGGCGTCGGCGACCGAGCGGGCCTGGATCGCCACCGCGTAGATGGTGAGGGCCGTCACGACGTTCGCCTCGCTGAGGACCGAGATGCCGGTGACGACGGGCAGCGCCACGAAGAGCGCGAGCGACGGGATCGTGTAGAGCAGGCCCAGCGCGGTGAGCAGCACGCCCCGCGTGGGGCGGTAGCGGTGCGCGAGGTAGCCGAGCGGCAGGGCGATGGCGAAGCCGAGCACGATCGGCAGCAGGCTCAGGCGGAGGTGCTGCACCGCGAGGGCCAGGATCAGGCCCGCGTTCTCCGCCACCCAGTTCACTGCGCGCGGTTCCCTCGCGTCGCGGAGCCGGGGGCCGTGCGGGCCTCGTCCGCGAGGACCCCCGCGGGCCGGCCGTCGGCGTCGACCACCACGAGCACGCCGTCGATCTCCTCGACCCGCAGGCTCCGGCGGCCCCGCCCCGCGCCGACGAAGTCCGCGACGAAGTCGCTCGCGGGGTTGGCGAGGATCTCGGCAGGGGTCCCCGCCTGGGCGATGCGCCCGCCGCGCTGCAGGAGCACGACCTGGTCGCCGAGCAGGAAGGCCTCGTCGACATCGTGGGTGACGAAGACGACGGTCTTCTCGAGCTCTCGGCGCAGCCGGATGAGCTCCTGCTGGAGCTCCGCACGCACGATGGGGTCGACGGCGCCGAACGGCTCGTCCATGAGGAGGATGTTCGGCTCGGCGGCGAGAGCGCGCGCGACGCCCACGCGCTGCTGCTGCCCGCCGGAGAGCTGCGCCGGGTAGCGGTCGGCGAGCGACCGGTCGAGTCCGACGGTGTCCATGAGCTGCAGGGCTCGCTCGCGGGCGGCGTCCTTCGCCACACCGTTGAGGCGGGGGACGGTCGCGATGTTGTCCGCGACGCGACGATGCGGGAGCAGCCCCGAGTTCTGCATGACGTAGCCGATCCGGCGGCGCAGGGCGACGGGATCCACGGCGGCGACGTCCTCGTCGTCGATCAGCACCGTGCCTGCGGACGGATCGACCATGCGGTTCACCATCCGCAGCAGCGTCGTCTTGCCGCATCCGGAGGAGCCCAGCAGGACCGTCGTCGTGCGCGACGGGATGACGAGGCTGAAGTCCTCGACCGCGACGGTTCCGTCGGGGAAGGCCTTCCGCACGCCGCGGAACTCGATCGACATCGGCAGTCCTCGTCCCTTCGAGCGCGGCTACAACCTCCGCGACGACCCAAGCACTCTTCGAGGCACGTCGCAAAGGCGGATTGGCAAGGGCAATCGCCCGGTCACGCCTCCGTATTCCCGCCGCCGGTTCCCATCGCACCGCCCGGACCAAGATGGCGGCGCACGTAGTCCACCGCGACCGCCTTCGCCTCGGCCACGAAGGCCTCGTCGCCGCGGGGATCGACGACGAAGGCGCGGTGGATGAGCGACTCGGTGAGCGCGATGACGACCTGGAGCCGGAAGACGAGCTCCGCCTGGTCGTGCCGCGAGCCGCGCTCCCCCGCGATGTCCGCGAGGCGCTCGGCGAGCACCGCCGTGTTCGACCGCCGCCCGTCGAGGAGACGGACGTCCACGACGTCGCCGAAGCGGACGACCCGGAAGCCGCGCTCGGTCCGGTACAGGTGCACGTAGACGTCGACTGCGGCGGAGACCCGCTCCTCGACGGTGTCCATCCGGCTGTCCCGGTACTGCTCGGTCACCCGATCCAGGAAGCGGCGGAACGCGCGCGCGCTGAGGCCCTCGAGCACCGCGATGCGGTCCGGGAAGTACCGGTAGACCGTGCCGATCGAGGCGCCCGCTCGCTCCGCCACCATCGCAGTGGTCAGGCGCTCGTAGCCGACCTCCTCGACGACCTCGGCGGCCGCGTCGAGGAGCGAGGACAGCCTCGCCGCGCTGCGGGCCTGGACGGGCTCGTTGCGGAGCAGCAGGTCCGATCCCAGAAGGCCGCTCGTGCCCACGTCTCCTCCGTTCGCCGCGCTGGAATCGAACTGTAGTCCGCACGATCCGCGCCCTCATACCGGTTGCGCTCGCGCCCCCGGACGCCTCCGCTCGCGCTCGCCCGTGGGTGCCGGACGCGCGGGCTAGGCTGGCTCCGTGCCCTCAACGCGGAAGCAGCGCAGCGAGGCGACGGTCGCAACGGTGGTGCTCGGCCCCTGGGCGCGCATCGAGGACTCCATCCAGGAGTTCCGTGAGCAGCGCGCCCGCCGTCGCGGAAAGCGCCCCACGGTCATCCCCTACACGGGCTACGGCTCCCCCGGCTGGATCCGGGTGCTCGGCAGAGTCCTGCTGACGCGGGAGACGAAGGCGAAGCGCCCGAGCGTGCGCGGCTGGCGGAGCTTCACGAGCGTGCCGGTCAACGACATCGAGGTGGTGGTCTCCGTCGACGGCCAGGAGCACCGCGTGCGTGCGGACCGAGGCGGGGTCGTCGACGCGCGCGTCGAGTCCTCGCTCGCGCCGGGCTGGCACACGATCACCCTGCGGCCTCAGGAGGACGGCCGGGACACCTCGGTCGCGGTCGAGGCCCCGATCTACGTGCACGACCCGGCGTCCGGGTTCGGCATCATCTCCGACATCGACGACACCGTCATGGTGACGTTCCTTCCCCGCCCGTTCCTCGCCGGGTGGAACACGTTCGTGCTCGACGAGCACGCCCGGAACGCGACGCCCGGCATGTCGGTGCTCTACGACCGCCTCGCGCGCTTCCACCCCGGATCGCCGGTGATCTACCTGTCCACGGGCGCGTGGAACGTCGCCCCCACCCTCACGCGGTTCCTCAACCGCAACATGTACCCGCCGGGTCCCCTCCTTCTCACGGACTGGGGTCCGACCCACGACCGGATCTTCCGCAGCGGCCGTCAGCACAAGAAGGACTCGCTGGCCCGGCTCGCGCAGGAGTTCCCGGACGTGAAGTGGCTCCTGATCGGCGACGACGGCCAGCACGACGAGGAGATCTACGGGGAGTTCGCGCTCGCGCACCCCGACCGCGTCGCGGCCGTCGCCATCCGGCAGCTGTCGCCCGGCGAGGCGGTGCTCGCCGGCGGCCGGTCGCACGAGGAGAGCTACGCCGAGATGACGGCCGTCCCGTGGGTGTACGCCCCCGACGGCGCCGGACTCGCGGCCGAGCTGAAGAAGATCGGCCTTCTCTAGAGCGGCACCCGTGGGCGCCGAGCGCGCCCGCTGCCGCCGTGCGCACCCGCAGCCGCCGAGCGCACCCGTTGGCGCCGATCGCCCCTCGTGCCCAGGGCGCATCCGGTGCGCAGGGGCGCACTCAGCGGCACCGAATGCGCCGCGCCGGTCAGGAACGCGGCCGCGTCACCGCCAGGACTGCGGACCGCTCGAGCCCGCCGGATACTCGTCGAGCGGCACCTCGCCCGAGCGCCACGACGCGAGCACGGGCTCGACGATGCGCCAGCAGCGCTCGACGACGTCGCCCCGCACGGACAGAGTCGCGTCGCCGCTGAGGATGCCGCGCAGCACCTCGCCGTACTCCGTGAGCGTGCGCTCCGGCACCTCGGCCTCGAGCTGCTCCTGCTCCAGCCGGAACGGCTCCTCCTGCCCGCCGCGGACGAGGTCGAGCGAGATCGTCTCGGGCGCGATGCCGATGGTCAGCCGTCCCGGGCGGGGCTCGCCCGCCAGGCCCTTCGGCACCACGTCCACCGGACGGAAGGTGACCTCGATGCCCGTGCGAGGGTCGCCGATCGCCTTGCCGGAGCGGAGGACGAACGGCACACCGGCCCAGCGCCGGTTCTCGATGCCGACCGCGATCTCGGCGAGCGTCTCTGTCCCGCGCTCCGGATCCACCCCTTCCTCGTCTGCGTACGCGGGCAGGTCGCGGCCCCCCACCCGCCCTTCGGTGTAGCGGGCTCGGCGACTCGGACCCTCGGTTCCGGCAAGGACCGGAGCGCCGGACCAGAGCGAGGTCGCGCCGAGGACCTGAGCGATCGCGCCCCGGAAGGACTCCTCGTCGATGGCCGCCGGCGGCTCCATGGCGACCACCGCGAGCACCTGGAGGAGGTGCGACTGCAGCATGTCCACGAGTGCGCCTGCACCGTCGTAGTACGCGGCGCGGCCTTCGAGTCCGAGCTCCTCGTCGAAGACGATCTCGACGCGCTCGATGTTCTCGCGGTTCCACACCGGCTCGAGCAGGCGGTTCCCGAACCGCAGCCCGAGCAGTCCCTGCACACTCTGCTGGCCGAGGAAGTGGTCGACGCGATGAATCTGCCGCTCGGGAACGAGGCGCGCGAGCTTGCGGTTGAGTGCTGCCGCTCCGTCCCCGTCGGCGCCGAAGGGCTTCTCCAGCGCGAGCATCGCATCGTCCGGAAGCTCGAGGCCGCGCAGCGCGTCGATGGCGGCCTCGGTCACGCCAGGCGGAAGCGCGAAGTAGAGGATCGGCGTGCCGTGCACCTCCGCCAGGATGCGGCGGAGGTCCTCCGGCTCCGTCGGATCACCGCTCACCCACGCCGCATCCGCCGCCACGGCCTCGGCCTGCTCCCTCAAGGCGCCTCCCTCGCTCAGGCCCTCGCGGATGTCGGACCGCCATTCGTCGAGCTCGCGCTCGGAGCGGGCGGACCCGAGCAGCCGGAGGCCCTCCGCCAGAGCGGGATCGCCTTCCTGCGGTGATGCGAGCAGGCTGCCGAGTCCCGGCAGAAGGAGGCGCCGCGTGAGGTCTCCGGAGGCGCCGAAAAGGACCAGGGTGCGCTGCTGGTTCACGCTCCGAGGTTAGGAGGGCCGGAGGAACCGTCCCAGCTTTCGCTCAGGCCTTGACGGCGGCGCGGATGACGAGTCCCAGGACCGGTCGTGGATCCGCCATGTCGCGGCGCGCGATGCGGTGCAGCAGCAGCCCCTCGAAACAGGCGGCCACGGCGGCCGCCGCGGTTCGCGGATCGCGCGCACCGAGCGCTGCGAGCGCGACGACGGCGGACGCCTCCATCTGAGCGCGCACCCTCGAGAGGAGGACGCGCATGCCGGCGTCGTGGCTCGCCTCGACGAAGAGGGCGAACCGCGCGGCCGTCCTGGTGCCGTTCGTCGTCGAGAGGTGTTCGAGGAGCGCGCTGAGACCTTCGACGAAGGCGTCGACCGTCGCGGGTGGCTCGAACGTCGCCCCGGCCTCGGGCAGCTCGAGCTCGGCGATTCGCTCCGCGACGCCCTCGAGCAGGGCGTGCCGCGTGCGGAAGTAGTTCGAGGTCGAGCCTTTGGGCAGTCCCGCCCGGTCGTCGACGCGCGAGTGGGTGAGCGAGCGGACCCCCTCGGTGCCGAGGAGGTCGACGGCCGCATCCAGGGCCCGGGTTCGGTTCGATACCACGAGACAACTATACCCATAGTGACAGGGCACTATAGACGCAGTACACTCCGGTCATGAAGCACACCAACAAGGTCGCGGCGACGGATTCCGCGACCGACTCGATCCCCATCCCGGCGGTCGAGGGCGTCTCGCACCGCTTCGTCGAACTGCCCGGCCTGCGCATGCACGTCGCAGAAGCGGGCGCGGGAGAACCGCTCCTCCTCCTTCACGGAGCCCTTCAGAACTGGTGGGCATGGCGCAAGGTGATCCCCGGTCTCGCCCGGCACTACCGCGTTCTCGCGCCCGACCTGCGGGGCCAGGGCTGGACGGACGTGCCCCGGTCCGGCTACACCGGTGAGCAGATGGTCGGCGACCTGGTCGCCCTCCTCGACGCGCTCGACCTGGACTCGGTGCTCCTCGTGAGCACCGACATGGGAGCGATCCCGGGCTACGCGCTCTGCTACGAGCATCCGGACCGCGTGAGGGCGCACGTGGCGATCACCGTTCCACCTCTCGCGGTGAAGCTGAAGCCGGGACACCTCAAGGCGTTCGCCCCGCTGTGGCACCAGGAGGTGGGCGCCCTGCCCGGGATCGCGCCTGCGCTCTTCGGCCGGGGCCGGCAACCGCTGGCGCGTCACATGCTCACCGGCTTCTCCGCCGCCGCCCAGCCGATGCAGGCCGATGAGCAGGAGCTCTACCTGGCGCTGCTCCGACAGCCCGAGCGAGCGCGCGCGACCTCGGAGATGTTCCGCCACCTCGTGCTGCCCGCGGTCGCCAAGATCGCCTCGGGCCACTACCGGCGCCGCCGCAGCACCACGCCGACCCTGATCATCGGCTCGACCGAGGACCGCTCCTTCCCACCGTCGATGCTGGAGGACATGATCGACACCGCACGCCCCTTCATGTCGGGGATCGAGCTCGCGATCGTGGACCACGCCGCCCACTACGTGGCTCAGGAGAACCCGGCGCCGGTCGTCGATCACGTCCTGCGCTTCTTCCACGAGTTCGCGCCGGCGAGCCGCTAGCCGGCCGGCACGCGTCCCCCGGAGTGGGGAGGGTGCGCGCCGCGATCCCGGGCGTACGGTGAAACCCGTCGCCGGTCCTCCATAGTGAGGACAAGCGGCAGTCAACAGACTCGCCCCCATGAGTAAGGACACCCACGATGTCGAGCACGATGCGCATCCCCCGCACCGCGCTCCCGGCCGCAGCACACGCCGCGGCCGGCATCACCCCCGCTTCCGGCCCGGCACTTCCGGTCGGACGGAAGCACCCCGTTTCCCCGCTGTCCCGAGTCGGCATCCCCCTGCCGACCCCGGCTCGCGAGGAGACCCACCCCGCCGAGTGACCCGGCTCGGCTGATCGGCCCACCCAGCCGATCGCACCCCTGGAACCGCCGGTCTGCACCCCCGAAGCAGACCGGCGGTTCCCTTTCTGCTCCTGTCGGCGGCGCTTCCTAGACTGCGGCCATGACGCCCGCCCTGCCGCCTGCGGAGGTGGCGGCGATGCGCGCCGCCGCGCAGCTGCTCCTCGACGGCCCCAGAGCCGGTCCCGAGGAGACGGTCCGGTGGATGCTCGCGCTGCAGGCGCAGGACTTCGCCGGCGGGCTCTGGGCAGTGGCGCTCCGGGATCGAGCGGATGAGACGAGAGCCGACATCGAGGCGGCCCTCGGTGCCGGCACCATCGTCCGGTCCTGGCCGATGCGCGGCACCCTGCACCTCGTCACGCCGCGGGACCTGCGGCTGCTGCTCGCGATCACGGCAATCCGCGCCGTCGCGGCGGCGGCCGGCCGCCGGGCACAGCTCGGGTTGAGCCCCGAGCAGCTCGACCGCGGACGGAAGCTGACGGTCGAGCTGCTGGCGGGCGGGCGAGCGCTTCCCCGTGCCGAGCTCATGGCCGCGATCGCCGAGCGCGGCCTCGACACGAGCGGGCAGCGGGCAGCGCACCTGCTCGGCTGGCTCTCGCAGACAGGCGTGACCTGCCTCGGGCCCATGGTCGGCAGGCAGCAGGCGGTGGTCCTCCTCGACGAGTGGTCGCCGGGAGAGGCGCCCGAGCGCGACACGGCGCTACGCGAGGCGACGCTCCGGTACGTGCGCAGCCACGGCCCGGTCGGCGCCGCCGATCTGTCGTGGTGGCTCGGCATCACGAAGACGGAGGCGACGCGAGCGCTGACCGAGGCGGGTGACGAGCTCGAGCGCATCGAGTCCGAAGCCGGACCGCTGTGGCTGGCACCGGACTCCCCCGCGGGGGATCCGCAGTCCGTGGCCGCGGCCGCCGACGCCGTCCGCCTCCTGCCTCCGTTCGACGAGCTGCTCCTCGGCTACACGGACCGATCCGCATCTCTCGAGCCCGCGTACGCGCACCACGTGGCGCCCGGCGCGAACGGGCTGTTCCGTCCGGTGGTCGCGGCGGGCGGCCGCATCCTCGGCCTGTGGCGGGTCGAGCGCCGCTCGACCCCGTCCGTCGAGTTCGACCCGTTCGTATCCTTCCCGCCGGACGCGCTCCCCGCGCTCGAGGAGGCGGCAGCGGCGCACCTGCGCTTCGCCGCATCTCGCTGAGCGGTCGCCGCCCCCCTCCCGCCCCGCACGGGGGCGCGACCGCGCGTCGCGCCGCCGCCGTCCTACGCTGGGCCCGTGCGGATCGCGGACGTGGTGAGGGCGAGCGCGCGGGTTCCGCTCCTCCAGGTGGTCAAGACCGCCGTCGCCGCCGTCGCCGCCTGGTTCCTCGCCCTCGCCGTGTTCCCGGACGAGATCCCCGTCTTCGCGTCGGTCGCGGCGCTGCTCGTCGTCCAGCCGAGCGTCAACCAGTCCTTCGGCAGGGCGATGGAGCGCAGCCTCGGCGTCATCGTCGGCGTGCTCGTCGCGCTCGGCGCCGCCGTCGTGTTCGGCGAGCAGAGCTGGCTCGTCCTCCTCGCGATCGTCGTGTCGCTGTTCGTCGCTTGGGGACTGCGACTCAGCCCGGGGTCGTCGGTGCAGATCCCGATCAGCGCGATGCTCGTCCTGTCGATCGGGGCGGCCACCCCGTCCTACGCGCTCGCCCGGGTCGTCGAGACGATCATGGGAGCGGCGGCGGGCGTCCTCGTCAACGCGCTCATCGTGCCGCCGCTCGCCCTCGAGCCCGCCCGGGCCGCGGTCCTCCAGCTCGGCCGCCGGGTCGCCGACGAGCTGGACCGGCTCGCCGCCGCCCTCAGCCGGCCCGGTGACCGCGCGGACCTGGACGCTGCGCTCGAGGCCGCCCGCGAGCTGCGCGAGGTGCGGCAGGCGGCCGCGGACGCGATCCGCAGCGGGCGCGACAGCCTCACCCTGAACCCCCGGCGGTCGCGCTACCGCAAGCAGCTCGAGCGCGACGTGGCCCTCCTCGCGCGGCTGGAGCCGCTCGTGACCCAGGTGATCGGGATGACGCGCGCCGTACGCGATCACTGGCATCCGGAGCTGGCCGACGACCCGACCGTCGCGGGGATCGCCGAGGAGCTGCGCAGGGCCGCTCACGACCTGCGCCTGCTCGTGGAGCCGGGCGGTGACCTCACCGCTGCCGGACGAGACGTGCCGGCCCTGACCCGTCCCCTCGTCGTCGCCGCGCCGCCCAGCCGGGACTGGGTGATGATCGGGGCGCTGCTGGAGGACCTGCGCAGGGTCCGCGAGGAGATCCTCGGCCGCTAGCCGGCGTCCCGCAGCGCGATCCGCACATCGAGCAGGCGGGTCACCGCCTCGTCGACGCTCGCCTCCGGGATCGTGCCGTCGGCGACCGCGGCCTCCAGACCGTCGAGCAGCTCGGCCGGATCGACGCCCGACACCGCCGGATCCGCCGCGAGCACGTACACGAGGAGGTCGTTGCCGGCCACGACCGCCGCGATCGCGTTCGAGAGCGGATCGGCGTACTGCGGATCGCCGGACTGCTGGAGCATGAGCATGTCGTCGGTGACCGCGAGCCCGTCGAAGGCGAGGTCGGAGCGAAGGATCTCGTGCCAGCGAGCCGACAGGCTGGCAGGCGCGGCGTCGACGGCGGTCAGCCGGAGATGCCCGAACATCACGGCCTCCGCCCCGGCCGCGATCCCGCGCTCGAAGGGGATCGCGGGCCCCGCCCTCCACGCGTCCCAGGGGATGTCGCTCTCGGGCACGGAGGTGTGGGAGTCGGCGCCGGTGACGCCGTGGCCGGGGAAGTGCTTGAGCGTGCTCATGACCAGGCCCCGCTCTCCGGCGACCGCCTGCTCGACCCGAGCCGCGGCCTCCTCGGGCGTGGGGCCGAGGATGCGGTCGGCGATGAAGGACGACGGATCCTCGGTCGTGTCGGCGATGATCCCGAAGTTCATGGTGATGCCCGCCTGCTGGATGAGGCCCGCCCGCGCCGCGAACGCGTCCCGGGTGGCCTCCGGGGGCAGGATCGCGAGCTCCCGCCCGGCGGGGTGCACGTCCTCGCGCAGCCGGGAGACGATGCCGCCCTCCTGGTCCACTGCGACGAGCGGCGGCAGGGACGGATCGACGCTCAGAGCGGCGGTGATGGGAGCCTGGTCCGCCACGGAGCCGGCGACGTTGTCGCCCATGACGATGAAGCCGCCCGCCTCCGTCGTCCGCATGAACTCGGTGAGGGTCGCCGGGTCCGTGCCCGGGTAGTGGAGCATGAGCATCGCCGCGAGCTTCTGGCGCACCGTCATGGCCGCCAGGCGGGCGGAAGCCTCGTCCTCGGGGGTGGGCGTCGGCGTGGGGCTCGCACTGGGACGCGCGCTCTCCGGCGAGGAACCGGGGGTCGGCGCAGGCGCCGATCCGCATCCGGCGAGCACCGCGGCGAGCGCCGCCGCGGCGAGCGCTCTGGTTCCTGCTCGCCGACGCACCGATCCAGCCTACGTGGACGCCGCCGCTAGTCTGGCCCGGTGAGCCGCCGGCCCCTCCCCGTCGCGCTGCTCCTGTCCTCGCACCCCGCGCCCGCCGTCGCGGTCACGCTGGTGGCCTTCACGCTGGCGATCGCGGTCGGTCTCCCGCCGCTCGGGATCGCGCTGGTCACGGTCGTGTTCGCGGTGAATCAGCTCTCGATCGGCTGGTCGAACGACTGGATCGACGCCGACCGGGACCGCGCCGCCGGGCGCCGCGACAAGCCCGTCGCTCGGGGCGACATCCCCGTCGCCGCGGTCCGCGCGGCCGCGCTCCTCGCCCTCGCGGTGTCCTGCCTCCTCGCCTTCGGGCTGGGTCCCGCCGCGGGCGCCGTCCACCTCGTGTTCGTGCTCTCGGCCTGGGCGTACAACGCCGGCCTCAAGTCGACCCCGCTCTCCGTGGTGCCGTACGTCGTGAGCTTCGGGCTCCTCCCCGCGGTGGGCACGCTGGCCGCCGAGCCTCCGCGGTTCGCCGCCTGGTGGGCCGTGCTCGCGGGCGCCCTGCTGGGCGTCGCAGCCCACTTCACGAACGTGCTTCCGGACCTCGACGACGACCGAGCGACAGGTGTCCGCGGGCTGCCTCACCGCCTCGGCCTGCGACCCGCCGGCGTGGTCGCGTTCGCCGCGCTGGCCGTGGGGGCGCTCGTCGTGGCGGGCTCGGCGCCGGGGGTCGCCGCGCTCGCGGGCCTCGCCGCAGTCCTGCTCCTCTGCGCCGCCGGGATCCTGCTCGTCGTCCGGCGGCGGATCTCGCGCCTGCTCTTCACCCTCGTCCTCGTCGCCGCGGTAATCCTGGTGGCGATGCTGGCCGCCAGCGGAGGCTCCCTCTCCTCCTGACCCGCCACCACCGCAGGCCGGCCGGCAGTCGAGGCGGGCACGTCCAGCGGGAGACGAGCGCCGGAGGCGTAACGTGAAGCGCGTGCCGCGCCGCGGCCGGGAGGGAGGGCGATGACCGACCGGACCCTGCTCACCGAGTCCCTGCTCGAGCGCATCCACGGTCGCGCGCCGGGATACGACCGCGACAACGCGTTCTTCACCGAGGACTTCGCCGAGCTCGCGGAGGCCGGCTATCTGCGTGCCCTGGTCCCCGCGTCCTTCGGCGGCGCCGGCCTCACGCTCCGCGAGGTCGCGCGCGAGCAGCAGCGGCTCGCGGCCGCCGCCCCCGCGACGGCTCTCGGCGTCAACATGCACCTCGTCTGGACAGGCGTGGCGAAGACGCTGCACGAGCGGGGCCTCCCGTTCCTCGACTTCGTGCTCGAGGAGGCGGCGGCCGGGGAGGTGTTCGCGTTCGGGATCAGCGAGGCGGGCAACGACCTCGTCCTGTTCGGCTCGCGCACGGAGGCGGCTCCCCAGCCCGACGGCGGCTACCGCTTCACCGGGACGAAGATCTTCACCTCCCTCTCCCCCGTGTGGACCCGCCTGGGCCTCTTCGGGCTCGACAGCACCTCGCCCGACGCGCCGAAGCTCGTCCACGCGATGATCCGCCGGGACGGCGGCGGGTTCCGCACCCTCGACGACTGGGACACCCTCGGCATGCGAGCGACCCAGAGCGCGAGCACCGTGCTCGAGGGCGCGTACGCTGCGCCCGATCGCGTGTTCCGCCGCCTGGAACCCGGCCCGAACCCGGATCCGCTGATCTTCGCGATCTTCGCGAACTTCGAGATCCTCCTGGCCTCCGTCTACACGGGCATCGGGGAGCGGGCCCTGCAGCTCGCGGTCGAGGCGGTGCAGCGCCGCACCTCCGCGAAGAACGACGGGGCGCCGCTCGCTCACGACCCCGACCTGCGACGGCGGATCGCGGATGCCGCGCTCGACCAGGACGCGCTCGCCCCGCAGATCGACGCCATCGCCCGGGACGTCGACGAGCTCGCCGACCACGGCTCGCAGTGGTTCCGCAAGCTCGTGGGGGTCAAGGTGCGGGCCACGGAGACCGCCCGGGTCGTCGTCGACCAGGCGATCCGGTCCTCCGGCGGATCCTCGTACGCCACCGCGAACGAGCTGTCCCGCCTCTACCGCGACGTCCTCGCGGGCATGTTCCACCCGTCCGACGACGAGTCGGCGCACGGCACGATCGCCACCGCCCTGCTCGGCCCGATCCCCTGAGGAGCCATGCCCAGCCTCGAACTCCTCCTCGACGACGACTCCGAGCGAGCGCTCCGGGCCGAGTGGGTCAGCCTCGCGGACGCCGGGCTGCCCAGTCAGGCGCGCCACACCGGCGAGTCGAACAGGCCGCACATCACCCTGCTCTACTCGAACGAGCGGCTGCAGCCCTACCCTCTCGCGGGCCTTCCGCTCGAGGTCACCGTCGCCAGTCCGGTGATCTTCGGGTCGGCGCGCTCCGGCTTCCTGCTCGCCCGGCTCGTGCGGCCGAGCCTGCCGCTGCTCGAGCTGCACCGGCGCCTGCACGAGGACGTCGGGGAGCTCCCCGGCATCGACCGGCTCACGCGCCCCGGCGCCTGGACGGCGCACGTCACGCTCGCGCGGAAGCTGTCCCCGGCAGAGCTCGCGACCGCGCTCACCGTCGTCGAGCCGAAGCGCGCGATCGACGCGACGGCCGTCGCCGGGCGGCTATGGGAGTCGGCGACGAAGACCGTCACTCCCCTGCCCCTCACCTGACGCCCCCTCGAGGAGGCGGCGGGCGAGGACCGTGGCTCCCGCCACGGCGGACGGCGTGGCGATCACGGCCGCGAGCGGCAGGAGGAAGACCAGGTAGACGGAGACCCCGAAGCCGAGCACGCGCGCCCGGTTCCGGCGGCGCAGCGCCGCCTGCTCACCGGGAGGCAGGTTCCGTCCGTCGAGCGGCCGGCCGAGGAGCTCCGTCGCGACGAGCCACCCTCCGCCGAGCGCCCCGAGCGTGAAGGCGAGCACGCCGCCCACGAGCGGGATCAGGCCGACGGCGAACACCGCGATCGCGATCAGGAGCGACAGCGACACGAGCTTGAGGCCGCTCGCGATCCCCCGCCGCACCGACGGCCAGAAGCCGAGCTCGGCCGGCTGGAAGCCGCCCAGGCGCTTCTCGACCGCGAGCCAGATCCGCTCGTAGAAGGGGTCGCCGACGGCGAGGGTCAGGGCCGTGAACGTCGACACCGCCAGCAGGATCGCGAACACGAACAGTGCGAGGCCGACGGCGACCCGGACGGCGTTCCGCCAGAGCTCGTCCCAGCCGTTCGCGAACGGAGTCATCCAGGCCGCGATGGCGTCCAGGTGCACGGCGAGCAGGATGAGCAGCGTCAGCACGACCGCGCCCACGATCAGCCCGGGCAGCGCGCCGAGCGCCATCATCCCGGGCGAGGTGGCCCACAGCCGGAAGCCGCGGAAGAACGTGCCGGCACCGCCGAGGAACTCGCCGAGGGGGCTGCGGCGTGCGACCGCGGGAACGCGAGACGGAGCGGGGGTCAGCGCCGCTTCCTCTTCTTGCCGGGCTTCGGCGCGCTCCAGTCGGTGAGGTTGTAGACCGTCACGAGCGTCACGCCGACGAGCAGCCAGTAGTTGCGGGCCCTCCGCTCGCGGATGACGCCCGTCAGGAACGGGGCGAGCAGGTAGAGCGGCGCGCTCGCCTTGTCGATGAGGCCGTGCATCGGGAAGGGGACGATCTTCTGCACGGCGAGGGGCTGATCGGTGACGGCGTTGAGCCCGCCCTGGATCACCGCGAAGGTCCGGAACAGTGCTCGCGCCTTCGTGCTCATGTTCAGCATGCCGGGCACGACGGCGTTGGCGGCGGTCAGGCCGTAGTCCAGAAGCCCGTGCACCTGAGGAGTGATGGGTCGCTTCGTCATGGGCACAGCCCAGCACATACCGGATGCGCCCGGACAGGGCTTGCGCGTCAGACGAAGCGGATCACGTGCTGCAGCCGGGTGCGCAGCTCGAACAGCTCGGTGCCGCCGACGGGCCGCGTGCCGGGAAGGCCGGTCTGCAGCAGGTGGGGCAGGACGGACCGGCGCACTACGGCGGTCTGGGCGCCACGGGCGGAGCCGGCGACGAGGTAGGGCTCGTCGAGCTCGTCGTCGGGGACGACGATGAGCAGACCTCCGAACTTGACCCGCGCCGCGCGGGCGAGCACCTTCGCCCGAGCCGCGAGAGCGTGCAGCGGGCGATCGCCCTGTACCGATGCGCCGTCCAGCTCGCCGCGGCGGATGCGCACCGGCGCCCCGAAGTCCTCGGACAGGAGCGCGAACAGGCCGGTGGGCCCCAGCACGACGTGGTCGATCTTGTCCTCGGGAACGCCCGTGTCGACGTCGTGCCAGACGGTGTAGCCCATTCCGAGGTCGCCGACGAGGCGCGCGGTCGCCTCCTCGGCGAGCGCGTCCGCCAGGATCCGCCGGATCTCGCGCGGTGCCCGGCGGACGAGCGCCGGATCGTACGGGTCGTCGATCTTCTGGCCGCGTCCCACCCACTCCTGCAGGAGGCGGAGGTAGCGCTCCCGCCGCCAGCCGCCGGGGTGCCCGTAGGACCGCGCCATCGGACGGCTCGAAGCCTGCGGCGGCGCCTTCGGCGGCGCCCAGGACGGGCGCTCGCGGTCGGCGGCCGGCGCGCTGCCGCGGTCGTACGCCGCCCGCGCCTCCACTGTGCCGATCAGGGCCCAGGCGTGCTGGACAGCGATGAACCGGGCGGACTCCCCTCCCGTGTCCGGGTGCGTCTCGCGGAGCAGCCGCCGGTACGCGCGCCGGAGCTCGTCGTCGGAGGCGGACGGCGGCACGCCGAGCACCTCGTAGGGCGACTGCGATACGGGGCTGTCCGACATGCTCTCGATTTCCGCCGCGTCTCGGGGCGGCGGACCTCACGGTAGCAAGAGGAGTCCTCAGGACGCCGGGAGGTGCTCCTCCGCGGTCGTCTCCGCTCCGGCGACCGGCGGCAGGGAGGCCGGCGCCCGCTTGACGGACGAGATCCAGGTCGACTCCGGGTGCACGTCCTCGCCGTGGTTCACGTCGTCCGCGGTCCGCACCTTCGCGACCTTGTGGATCGCCTCGCCGAACGCGACCTTGGCGACCACGTCCGCGACGCAGAACGCGATGTGCATCGTCGTCGGCACGGCGCCGCCGGAGCCGATGACCTGGACCAGGTAGGCGAGCGGGTACACCAGCCAGGACCCGAGGAGCAGACCGATCGCGAGCACGAGGGCACGCCCGGCCTCGCGGGACAGCACGGGCAGGGAGGCGCGCACGGCGCGCACGAGCACGACGCAGATCACGACGAAGAAGACGGTGCTGATCCCGCCGGAGACGAGCAGCGCGGGCACGCTCTCGCCGCCGCCGACCACGACGCCGCCGAGGTAGCCGAGGCTGATCATGAGGACGGCCGACGCCATCGCGATCGCCCGGGCCCGTCGGACCGCGGCGCCGGCGAGCGCCGTGACGGCGAGCAGCTCGACGCACAGCAGGGGCACCGTGACGGTCCAGTCCATGTAGCGCGGCGCGAACGAGGAGAAGGCCCCCTCGTTCGGCGTGTAGCCGTCGGCGGTCCTGTCGTATCCGAGCTCGAAGGCCAGCACGAGGGACACGTACGAGAGGAATGCCACCGCCGTGAGCACGAGGCTCGCGATGACGGCCGGACGGAACCGCGGCCCGATCTCCTCCCTCGAGGTCAGCGTCCGGAGGAGGTGCGCGAGCAGGGCGAGACCGGCGACGACCAGGAAGTAGTAGATGAGCGAGTACTGCGTCTCATGGAGCGGCACGGTCCACGGGGCGACGGCGGTGGGTGTCATGGATCTCCTCCTCAGGCGACCGTAGGGCGTCGCAGGCGCTCACCGGCTCCCCCTTGTGTCCGCTCCGGTTCTCGGGTCGGAAATCGGCGACATGGGAATGCGCGGGTGGTCTCCCTAGTTGAGTCCGATGCACTCAAGTTTCCAGGAGGTCTGAATGCCGGGATTCCTCGGCCCCGCGGCGGCATCCGACGGCTCGTTCGACGAGTTCCTCGCCCGCCTTCTCTCCGGTCAGCGTCCCGGCTGGTACGGGCGCCCCGTCGACATCTCGCGCCTGCTCAGCCGGCGCGGTCAGGAGCTCGTCCAGCGCGCCGTGCGCGTGGCTCTCGAGCACGGCCACCCGGGCGTGGACGCGCTGCATCTGCTGCACGTCCTGCTCACCCAGTCGCCCCTCGCCGAGCTCGTCCGGCGCACCGGCGCCGACCCCGCCGCGCTCGCCGCGGCCATCGACGAGCGCCTTCCGGAGTCGTCCGACGAGCGTCCGGCGCAGGCGCCGGGGCTCACGCCCACGGCGCAGCGCGCCCTGCTCGACGCGGCCCAGGTCGCTCGCGCATCCGGCTCGACGTTCATCGACCCGGAGCACGTGCTGTTCGCGCTCGCGCTCAACCAGGAGGCCGTCCCCGGGCAGCTGCTCGCCTCGGCCGGCGTGACCCCGCAGTCGCTCCAGGCGGCCGCGTCGCAGGCGGCTCCGCAGGCCGCATCGGGCCCCGACTCCTCCACGCCGAGGCTCGACGAGTACGGCAGCGACCTCACGGCACGGGCGCGGGCAGGCGAGCTGGACCCGGTCATCGGCCGGGCCGACGAGATCGCCCAGACGGTCGAGATCCTGCTGCGCCGCACCAAGAACAACCCGGTCCTGATCGGCGAGCCCGGCGTGGGCAAGACCGCCATCGTCGAGGGCCTCGCCCAGCGGATCGCCGACGGCGACGTCCCCGAGCTGCTGCGCGGCAAGCGTGTGGTCGCCCTCGACCTGCCCGGCATGCTGGCCGGCACGCGCTTCCGCGGCGAGTTCGAGGAGCGCCTCACCAAGGTCATGGGCGAGATCGCCGAGCACAAGGACGAGCTCATCGTCTTCCTCGACGAGCTGCACACGGTCGTCGGGGCGGGCGGCGCCGAGGGCGCGATGGACGCCGGCAACATGCTGAAGCCGCGCCTGGCCCGCGGCGAGCTGCACCTCATCGGCGCGACCACGCTCACCGAGTACCGCCGCATCGAGAAGGACGCCGCGCTCGAGCGCCGCTTCCAGCCGGTCACCGTGCCGGAGCCGAGCGCCGAGGACGCGGTCAGGATCCTGAGCGGGCTCCAAGGGCGATACGAGGAGCACCACCGCGTGACCTACAGCGAGGACGCGATCCGCGCAGCCGTGGAGCTGTCGGCCCGGTACATCCAGGACCGCTTCCTGCCCGACAAGGCGATCGACCTGCTCGACCAGGCCGGCGCCCGCCGCCGCCTCAGCCTCGGGGCTCCCGTCGACGTGGCCGCGCTGCGTGCTCGCGAGGCGGAGCTCGAGGAGGCGAAGAGCCACGCGGTCGCCGAGGAGCGCTACGAGGAGGCGTCGCGCCTGCGCGACGAGGTCGAGGCGGTGCGCGCCCGGATCGCCGCGGCGCCCGCCGACTCCGCCCCTCGCTCCGAGGACGCCGTCATCACCGCCGCCGATGTCGCGGACATCGTCTCCCGCTGGACCGGCATCCCGGCCTCCCGCCTGTCGGAGGGGGACCGCGGCCGCCTCGCGAAGCTCGAGAGCGAGCTCCACGAGCGGGTCGTCGGCCAGGACGACGCGGTGGCGGCGATCGCGCGAGCGGTCCGACGGAGCCGCACCGGCATGGGCGACCCACGGCGGCCGATCGCGAGCTTCCTGTTCCTCGGCCCCACCGGCGTCGGGAAGACCGAACTCGCGAAGGCCCTCGCCGCGTCGCTGTTCGGCGACGAAAAGGCGATGCTGCGGTTCGACATGAGCGAGTACGGCGAGCGGCACACCGTCAGCCGCCTCGTCGGCGCCCCTCCGGGATACGTCGGCTACGACGAGGCGGGCCAGCTCACCGAGCGAGTCCGGCGCCAGCCGTACTCGGTCGTGCTGCTGGACGAGATCGAGAAGGCGCATCCGGACGTGTTCAACCTGCTGCTGCAGGTGCTCGACGACGGCCGCCTCACCGACGGCCAGGGCCGCACCGTGGACTTCCGCAACACCATCGTCATCATGACGTCGAACCTCGGCTCCGAGTTCCTCGCCAGCCGGGGCGGCGCCCTGGGCTTCGTGCCCGCAGACCGCACGGGGTTCGGCTCCGAGAGGGAGCTGCGCGACCGCGTCATGGGGAAGCTGCGCGAGAGCATGCGACCCGAGTTCCTCAACCGGATCGACGACATCGTCCTGTTCCGCAAGCTCGACCGGGTCGAGCTGCGCCGGATCGTCGGCCTGCTGCTCAGCGCGACCGCCGACCGGCTCGAGGCGCAGGGCATCCGGCTCGAGGCGGACGAGGAGGCGATCGACTGGCTCGCGGAGCACGGATACGAGCCCGAGTACGGCGCCCGGCCGCTGCGGCGGCTGATCCAGCGCGAGGTCGAGGACCGGGTCGCCGACCTGCTCGTCCTTGGCGAGGCCGGGGACGTGGTGCGGCTCTCCGTCTCGGACGGGCAGCTGCGGGTGGGCAGCGGCGTGCTCGCGAGCGCCTGATCCACCCACCGCACGGACCACGAAGAGGCCGTCCCCGTCAGGGGACGGCCTCTTCGTCGTTCAGACGGGCGGGGCCGAGCAGCCGTGCGTGCTCCCTTCGCCGGTGCCGGCACGCTGCTCGCGCATCTCCTCACCCTTCCCGCAGATGACCTCCCTGCTGGGCGAGGTCGCTGAGAGCGCAGCGTCTCGCCGTCTGGAGCGCCGACTGCCACCGATAGCCTGGCTGAGTCATGCTCGTGCTGCCGGTCCCCCCTCGTGCGGCCGGCCCCGGATCGGCGCACCCCGTCCTGCCCGCCGCCGGTCGCGCATGAGCGATCCGCGTCGCCGGCTCTCGCGTCCGCGGCGGGACGGGGCCGTCGTCGCCGTCCTCGCCTTCGCGGGGCTGACGGCGTCCTTCATGCAGACCATCGTGATCCCCATCCAGGGCGAGCTGCCGGCGCTCCTCGACGCGCCCGCCGAGGACACCGCCTGGGTGATCACGGTGACGCTGCTCAGCGCGGCGATCGCCACGCCCATCTCCGGGAAGCTCGGCGACATGTACGGCAAGCGCCGCATCGCGCTGTGCATGCTGGCGCTGCTCGTCGCCGGGTCAGTCGTCGCGGCCCTCTCCCCGTCGGTCGTCCCGCTCATCGTCGGGCGGGCGCTGCAGGGCATGGGCGCGGGCGTGATCCCGCTCGGGATCTCGATCCTGCGGGACGTCCTGCACCGGGACCGCCTCGGCTCCGCGATCGCCCTGGTGAGCGCGACCCTCGGCGTCGGGGGCGCCCTCGGCCTGCCGGTCAGCGCGCTCATCACCGAGCGGTACGACTGGCACCTGCTCTTCTGGATCGCCGGCGCGCTCGGCGCAACCTGCTTCGCGCTCGTCCTGTGGATCGTCCCGGTGAGCACCCTCCGCTCGGGAGGCCGGTTCGACTGGCCCGGCGCGGCCGGGCTGGCGGTCGGGCTCGTCGGGGTCCTCCTCGCGATCTCCCGCGGCAACGAGTGGGGCTGGTCCTCCCCCGGAACGCTCACCCTGCTGCTCGGCGGCGTCGTCGTCCTGCTCGGCTGGGGATGGATGCAGCTCCGCACCCCGAACGCGCTCGTCGACCTCCGGGTGAGCGCGCGGGCTCCGGTGCTGCTGACGAATCTCGCGTCGGTCGGGATGGGGTTCGCGCTCTTCGCGTCGAACATCGTCTACCCGCAGCTGCTCGAGCTGCCCCCGGCGGCCGGCGGCCTCGGCCTGCCCCTGCTCCCGGCCAGCCTCGTCCTGATGCCCGCGGGACTCGCGATGCTCGCGATGTCGCCCCTCGCCGGCCGCATCGAGCGGACCGCGGGCCCCAAGCCGCTGCTGGTGGCCGGCTCCGTCATCATCGCGCTCACCTACCTCGTGTCCGTGTTCCTGGAGCTCGAGGTGTGGCATGTCCTGGTGATCAACATCGTCATCGGGATCGGCATCGGGCTGGGCTACGCCGCCATGCCCGCGCTCATCATGCGCGCCGTGCCGGCGAGCGAGACGGGTGCCGCCAACGGCCTCAACGCCCTCATGCGATCGCTCGGCACCACGACGGCCGCCGCCGCCGTCGCCGCGACGCTCTCGTCCTCGGCCGTGCAGGTGGGCGACGCGCTGGCGCCGAGCGACGAGGGCTACCGCGCGGCCTTCCTGTTCGGCCTCGTCGCCGCGGCGCTCTGCGCGATCCTGGCCGCGCTCATCCCGAAGCCCCGGCCGGTGCCGGGAGAGCATCCCGCCGTGCCGGAGGGCCGCATCTGACGCGAGGGCGGCCGAACGTCCCACCGAGCGGGTGATCGCGAGCGAGGCGGGACGGACGCGGCGGCCAGTTCTTCCCGGGCGCCAGGAGCTCGAGCGCATCCCCTGATTGCCGGGACATTGCAGCCGAGAGAGCACCGGCCGGCGCCGGCAGGGCGGTCACTACCGTGACGGCGTGACTCGCTGGGGATTCCGCGTGGCGCTGGCCGCGCTGCTCGCACTGCTCGCCCTCGGGACCGCCGCGCCGGCCGCGGCCGCTCCCGCCGACGCGGGGTGCGCGGGCACCTACTTCGCGGAGGGCGGCCGCCGGCTCTTCGAGGTGGAGCCGCGGTTCGTCCCTCCGCCCGTGCGCGGCTTCGCGTGGGACTGCGCCTCGAAGATCGCCGACAGGACCTGGGGTGACGGCGAGAGCTGGGCGCAGTACGACCTCGTGGACACCGCCGTGTCCTTCGACACGGTCGTCGCGGTCCTCCGCTCGTTCGAGAGCCAGGGCTGGATCCAGGGCGACGGCGCGGTCGGCGCCGTCGACGACACCGACGGCCTCTCCCTCACCTCCACAGAGCTCGAGGGCATCGAGCCGCGCCCGGACTTCGTCAACGCGCGCTTCAGCGACGCCCGCACGGGAGAGCACATCGTCGCCCTCTCCTACTGGGACGGCGAGGACGTCGTCCTCCACGAGAGCGTCACCTCGCCGACCCTCCTGCTCGAGCTGGCCGTCCGGCCCGAGGGCTTCGACGGCACCGGCCTCGCCGACGCCAGTGTGCTCAGCGGGCTCCGGAGCATCGGCGACGTCCGCCTGTCCGGAACGGGAGCCGCCGTGCTCGGAACCTCGGCGGTCGTGCTCATGCTCGTCGTGGGCTACCCGAGCGCCCTGCTCGACTCGGTCCTGTCGCCGCGGCTGGAACGTCTGCGGTCCCGTCTGGCGGCGCGGCGCAAGCGCGGGGAGGCCGGCGGGACGCCGAGGAGCCGCCCCGTGCTGTTCGTGTCCGGACTCGCGGTCACCGCGCTCGTGGTCGGGTTCGTCGATCCGGCGTACGGGCTCAACCCCCTGTCGCTGCGGATGTTCCTCACCGCCTTCGCGAGCCTCCTGCTGTTCAACCTCGCGGCTCTCGCGGCGGTGCGCGCCCTCCTGTCGCGGATCGACGCGGCGCTCGCGCCGGTCCTGACCTTCCGGTGGGGCTCGCTCGCTTTCGTCGCGGTCGCCGTGCTGCTCGCCCGGCTGCTGGAGTTCACCCCGGGCGTCATCCTCGGCCTCGTGGCCGGCCTGACCTTCGCTGTGACCCTGTCAGCCACGCGCGAGGCGCTCGTCGTGATCCTGGCGTCCGCGCTCGCCCTCGGGCTCGGCCTCGCGTCCTGGGCGGTCTACAGCCTTATCGCCCCGCTCGCTCAGGCCGCGCCGGAGCTGGTCCCGCTGCGGTTCGCCGCGGAGCTGTTCAGCGCGCTCACCATCGAGGGCGTGTCGACGATGCCGCTCGCGCTCCTCCCCCTGGCGGCGCTCGACGGGGCGGCGCTGTTCGCCTGGAAGAAGTGGGTGTGGGCGCTCGGCTATGCCGTCGGCCTCGCCGCCTTCCTCCTCGTCATGGTGACCGTGCCCGACTCCTGGGCCGGGGTCGACGGCGACTTCCTCCGCTGGGTGCTCGTCTTCGGCGCGTTCGGCGCCGTCGCGGTGGGATCGTGGGCGCTGCACCTGCTGCTCGAGCGCCGGAAGGCGTCGCGAGGTCCCGCGAGCGAAGCCGCGTCCCGCTCGCCCGGAGAGGTCGCCGGCCCTGCGCTGGAGCCGGTCGAGCGGTGAGGCCTGCCGTCCGCCCCTACCCGACGCCCCCGGTGCAGGAGTAGCGTCCGCGCGAGCCGACGAGGAGGTCCCGGATGGACGCGAACGACCCGCCTTTCGACCGCATCGACATCGACGAGCCGTTCGACTCGGCGGAGCTGAGCCGCCTGTTCGAGCACCAGCGCTTCGACCCCGAGACGCTCCAGCCCGACGAGGAGAGCCAGCGTCTCCTCTCGCGCCACACCTACCGGTGGGCCGACGCGGTGCGAACGGGGATCATCTCCATCGCCTGGCCGCAGCGGCTCTACGTGCCGGAGCAGGTGGACTACCGCCGGTACTGGATCCTGCCGCCACCGCACGAGAACGTGTACCAGCACGACTGGACGCGCTCCACGACGCCGGAGCCGAACGGCTGCTACGCCGACAACGGGACGGGCCTGATGACGGCCTCCATCAGCCCGACGGCCCTGACCGGGACGCACCGGGCCTACACGGGGCTCGCGATCGAGTACACGCCGGCCGCCACGCTGTCGCAGATCCGGTTCTCCGCGGAGGTCACGGCGGCGGGCTTCCGGCGATTCGACTTCCTCTCCGGCGCCCGGTACAGCAGATTCGACTACTCCGGCGCCGTGCTCCTGCGGGGCTGGGAGATCAACCCCGTCAACGGCACCTGGGAGACACTGCCCCAGTTCGCGAGTCACCAGGTCTTCGAGGACACGCACATCGGGCAGCGGGCCGGCGTGCCGTTCCAGACCTCCGTCTCACTGCCGAGCGGCACCCTCGGCGTCAACCTCCTCGTGCAGAAGGGCAAGCGGTACGCCTTCGGGGTGCTCTTCCGGGTCACGATCGTCGCCGATGCGCGGGAGGCCGACGAGCGCACGACCTATCAGCCGCGCCGCGACGACACCATCCGGCTGCAGGCGATGCTCAGCGGCTCCGTGCCCGAGATGACGGTCGACACCACGATCACGTACCAGCCGTGAGGGATCCGTGCACGCGCCGGCCCGGCGCCTGCGTCACGCCCCTCCCGGCCCGCCGATCTCGACGGTGCGCCGGAGTGCCGCCGCGACGCGGGCGAGCTCCGCGGTGACTTGAGCCGGAACGACGACGAGGGAGTGGGCGTCGTCGTCGTCGCTCGGAAGGAGGACCAGCCGGAACCCCGCCCGCGCGAGGGCTTCGTCCGCGATCGTCATGGCGTCCGCGAGGTCGTCGGTGTCGTTCACCTCGTCGAGGTCGAGCTGCAGGCGGAACACCCGCGGAAGCTGCACGAGCGCGTCCGCGAGCTCGGTCCCGGTGTCGTCGGTGCGGAGGTAGGCCAGGGCGCCCGCGTCGTCGAGCCCGTCGAGGAGCTCCTCCCAGGGATCGTCGTCGCGGTCGGCGAGCGCGTAGCGCACGCGCTCCCACAGGAGCGGGTCGTCCTCGAGCAGCGCGCAGAGCCGCTCCCACGCCTCGATCCGGTTCACGAGAGCATTATCGCGGCCGCGCTCCGGCGAGTCTCCCCCGGCCTCGACCAGGCACCCTCGAGGAGGAGGTGACCGACCTGTTCTTCGCGATCAGCCGTCGCTGAAGCTCCGTGCCATCTTGTCCAGGCACTGGTCGAGACCGGTGCGGGACTGGTCACGCACCTCGGCGGTCGCATAGCCGTGCTCGACCATCCGCATCTCCGTGCGTCCGCCGCCCAGGTCGCGGAACTCGACCTCGTGACGGCCGTCGTCCGGGATGCCGGGAGGCAGGCCGAGATCCGCCGGCGTCCGACGGTTGCCCTCCTCGTCGGCGAAGTTGGAGACGTACTCGATCCGCGAGTGGGGCTCCACCAACGTGTAGTTCCAGGTGTTGTAGTAGTCCCGGCCGCCGTACTCGGCGGGTGCCCGCATGGCGACGAGGGCGCGGCCCCCGACCCGCAGGTCGACCTCCGCGACGGGGCAGGTGAATCCGTCCGGCCCCCACCACTTCTTGACCTCATCCGCCTCGGACCACGCTCGCCACACGCGATCCACCGGAGCATCGAAGGTCCTCGTGACGTCCACGTCGAAGGTCTCGCCTTCGTCACCGACGCTCGCCATCTGCGCCCCTTCCGGCCCGGAGTGATTCGGGAACGATCGCCCACCCGGAGACGGGTGTCAAGATCCCTCCGCAGCCGGGGCTACGAGGGCGTCGGGGTCCGGCGCCGGGCGGCCGCCGCGCACGGCACTGCAGCCGGGAGCGGGACGTTCGACCCGGGCGCGCTGGGAGCGGGGACCTCACACTGGTGCCTCACTGCCACCATGCTCGACGAAGGAGTCGCCCGTGTCCGATGAGGAGAACTTCGAGCTGGTCCGACGCTTCAACCAGGTCCCCGGAAAGGACCTGAGCGTGCTGGACGAGCTCGTCGCCCCGGATTTCGTCGTGCACGGCGGAAACGGGCTGGAAGTACGCGGGCGGGAGAGCTGGCGACAGTTCCTTCTCACCGCGGGCGAGCAGTTCCAAGGCGAGGACGTCGAGAGCGGCATCGACGAGCTGATCGGCAACGGTGACCTCGTCGCCGAGCGATGGTGGATCCGAACCCCCGTGGGGATCCGCCGCGGGATCACGCTGCATCGCGTCGCCGACGGCAAGCTCCAGGAGGACTGGGTGGTGTTCGAGGACATCCCCGCCGACGGCGCGACGCCGCCCGCAGCTGCCTCCTGACTGCTGCGCCGGGAAGGATGACGGAAGCGCGGCGCTGACGGACGGCGCTTCTCTCGTTGCAGGGTTCCAGGCACTCGAACCCCGGACTCCCCTGCGAGGCGGGTGACTCTCCGACGACTGCAGGGATCCGACCTTCTCTCTGGTCGAAGCCTGGGAGCCGGCATCCACCGAATGCGCGGAGTTCCTGCCGACGTGCGAGGCACCCGGTGCATGTGCGGCCACTCCTGCACGCGCTCCGGGGCGATAGACCCTGCCGGAGCGCCGCTTACGTCCGGAGGGTGGTTCACGTCAGGAGGTGCAACGTGAAGATCGACCGGGATGAGATCGTCGCGCGGCTTCGGGACATGGGGCGCGACGACGATGCGGAACGTGCTCTGAAGGAGCTGCCGGAGCGGGTGAACGTGCACCGGTACGAGCAGAAGCTGCACAGCTACGGACTGCCGGTTCCGTACACGCCGAGCGACTCTCTCGGCCGCGGCGGGATCGGGCACGGCCCGATCGACGGCGGCGGTTTCGGCGGCGACGGCGGCATGTGACCGGGTTCGAGCCGGCGGCAGTCGGTATGCCGGTCACTTCTTCGCGCGGGACCGCGGCGGCCCGGCGGATGAGAAAAGCGCCGTCCTCCCGGACGGCGCTTCTCTCATTGGTGGACCTGAGGGGACTCGAACCCCTGACCCCCTGCATGCCATGCAGGTGCGCTACCAGCTGCGCCACAGGCCCGGATGGTCGCACGGATCGCCAAAAACCCCGGGATCTAGCCCCTCGGCTTCACTCGGGCGGTGATTCAGCCAGCATACGTGACTGGCGTTCGAAGGTCCTGGCGAGTCTTCGAGGAGTCTCGAGGCACCTGAACCGTCGAGTAAATGACGACAACTCAAATTGCGCCGCGACACGGGGGGGACTGCTGAAGGTTCGGTTGACTCCTGACGGGTAGGTGCATCTGTGCATCTGCCGGGGAGGATGGACCTTGTGGTGAAGGCGTACCCGGAGGAGTTCCGGCGCGACGTGATCGCGGTGGCGCGGAAGAGTGACGCGCCGGTGCGGCAGGTCGCGAGAGACTTCGGGATCTCCGAGACGTGTCTGAAGCGGTGGTTGCGATTGGCCGACCGAGACGACGGTGTCGTGTCCGGCAAACCGGCCGGCGGTGGCGGCGAGAGCGTCGAGCTGCGGGAGGCCAGGAAGCGGATTCGGCTGCTAAAACAGGAGAACGGGATCCTGCGCCGAGCGGCGGCCTATTTCTCCCAGTCGTCGATCCCAAAATGATCTACCCGCTGGTCCTCGAACTCGCCGCGGATGGCATCCCCGTCGCGGTGACTTGCCGGGTGTTGAGGTTCTCGAAGCAGGCGTTCTATGCCTGGAAGGCGGCCCCGGTGTCGCAGCGCGACTGGGACGATGCGATGCTGCGGAGGAACCGGCCGGCCGGGTCCGCGCCCTCGCAGCCCTCTTAGCGCGCCGCTCGAGTGGCACGCCGACCACGTCGACGAGGTGCGAGCTAGCCCACGCGCTAAGACGTTGATTAGGCGCGCGGGAACCTCGAGCTGGGGCAGGGCCATACGGAGGAGCCGATGCGCGTCGGCAGGCTTCGATTCTTCAGCGCACGTAAACGGCCGACACCGAAGATGCTCAGCGACGCAAGGGGCGTGTGCCTCTACCGGCCATGTGCCAGGCCGCCACCCTTTTCACATGCTGTTGCTGCTCGTCTCCACTCAAGGGCCCGACCAGGGAATCGGCCTCGGCACGTGGCCGGAATGGATTTCGGCAATCTTCACATCATTTGCGTTTGTAGTCGCAGCCATTTCGTACGCGTTCAGTGTGGGAGTCCGTCGTGAGGCTCAGTCGCGGCTCGTGTACTCGAGAGTCGAGGATGTAACGGTGCATAAGAAGGGCGACAAGTTTTACCTTCTTCAGAACGATGCCCGGAAGGGCGATGCGGCGCCCGGGACCGTCGAGCATGTTGCAGCGGGAAAGCCAGGAGAGCGGGACATGTGCCGCGCGCTCAAGCCCGTCATCCACGTCACCGCCGTAATCCACAACGGCAGTGAGGAACTCATCGGTCCTGCAACAATTCAACTGGTCGACGCCGGGGAAAACCGCATATGGGACGACGTCTCGATCGAAGTGGAGACTATCGATCCGAAGGGCGATTACGTCGTCAATCTCGTACTGCCCAGCGAGTCCTCCTCAGCAATCCCTTCAGTTGAGTCGACAGTCACGTTTCGCGACGCCAGTGGTTACCGGTGGCGTCGCCATCGGTCCGACCCCGTTGAGCGTTTGCGTTCTGCCGCTGGGAAGCAGGGACCGGGCCCACGCCAGCAGTCCAACGACATCCAAGAGAAGTTGAAGCCTCAGGGAGCGATACAGGGGTTGGGCCTACGCTTGCGCCGGTTACTGCGGAAGTGGCGCGGCTAGCCTCCGACCCCTAGTCGGGGGCGCGCTATGAAGACAGCCAGACACCCGCGTCCGGGCGGCTCGAACTGGACCGCCTACGACAGGGTCGCGACGTACTGGGACACCGATTTCGCAGCGAGCGAGGAGGAACGCGCCGGCTTCAGCTGGGCGGCAAGGTCGGCCAACGAGACATAGTTCCCGTGTCCCGTATCCGAACCGCCAACGCCGTCCATACAGCGAAGGTGCGCAGCCGCTTCCGCGACCCGTTCAGATACCTCGAGAAGCCCTGAACTCGCTCGGCGACGATCGCGCGAAGTGTCCAGTAAGTGACGACCCAACATCTCAACTCCCTCATGAGAGAGTGGGGATCTGGGACTTGACCGGGAGTTTTGGTGGACCTGAGGGGACTCGAACCCCTGACCCCCTGCATGCCATGCAGGTGCGCTACCAGCTGCGCCACAGGCCCATCGGCCTCCGAAGAGGCCTCGACGAGTTTACTACACGTCGAGGCCCTCTCCGGACGGAGTCGTCAGTCGAACAGCTCGCTCAGCCAGTTCTCGCGCTTCTTGGGGCGGCCGTAGCCGTGCTGCTGGCGCGGGTCGGCGTAGCCGGTGCCGTAGGGCATGTCGGGATAGGCGCCACCCTGGCCGGGCGGCGGGTAGGCACCGCCGGAGCTCCCCGTGGCGGCGGGGGCAGGGGACGAGCCGGCGCGGTCGATGATCTTGTCGAGCTCGCCCCGGTCGAGCCACACGCCGCGGCACTCCGGGCAGTAGTCGATCTCGACACCGCTGCGCTCGCTCATGATGAGCGTGGCGCCGTCATTCGGGCACTTCATCAGGTCCTCCTGTGGTCGTGTGATCCGACGCTACCGGGACTGCCCTGAGCACGGGCCCAGAGCACCCGATGAGCACGCACTGCGCCGGTCGCACGGACAGGACGCGGTCGGGTACGGGTAGGCGGAAGTCCGCATCACCCGCGCCTGGCATCGCCGGCACAGGACCCGCCGGGGCACGGCCTACTCGCTGGGCCGTGCCACCGGAAGGTTGAGCGGGATCACCGGGCAGTCCTTCCAGAGCCGCTCCAGCGAGTAGTAGAGCCGGTCCTCCTCGTGGAAGACGTGCACCACCACATCGCCGAAGTCCAGCAGCACCCACCGGCCCTCGGAGCGTCCCTCGCGGCGCAGCGGCTTCGCACCGGCGTCGAGGAGCTTGTCCTCGACCGCCTCAGCGATCGCCAGCACGTTGCGCTCTGTCCGTCCGGAGACGAGCAGGAAGGCGTCCGTGAGCGGAAGCCGCCCCGCGACGTCCAGAGCGACCGGATCGAGCGCGGCCTTGTCGTCGGCAGCCTCTGCCGCGAGCTGGACCAGCTCGACCGCTCGTTCGGATGCAGCAGGAATCAGAAAATCCTCAGGACGTAACCGGCGAAGAGCAGACCCACGACCCCCACCGCCATCAGCGCGGCGGTGATCGCAAGCACCGTGGGAAGCATAGCGCCGTGGCGCTTCCGCGGCGCGACCACGCTGCGGGTCGACGTGTGCGTCGCCACGGCACGAGCCGCCCGCACCGGCGAGACCTCGTTGGTCTGGTGCTCCTCCTGGCTGGCCTCGAAGAGGCGGTCGATCTCCGACGAGTCGTAGTGGTCGGAGGGCGCGCCGGTCGAGGACAGGATGCGGGGCAGGTCGAGCGAGCCGGTGATGAAGATCTCGCCGGTGCTGTTGACCGCACTCAGGAGATCCGGCTGCGGGTCCTTCGGCATGATCAGCGCGTTGGTCGAGCCCGACGAGGAGCCGACGTTGCGGCTCAGCATGCTCCCGAAGGGCAGCTCGTCGTCGTCCTTGTACCGGGTCTGCGCGCTCCAGTGGCCGGCGGGCGCGGACGGCGCCTCCTGGCGCTGCGGCTGCGGACCGGTCGCGGGAGTGGGGGCGTCGAAGCCGATGCTCGCCTGAGCGATGAGCGCCTCGAAGCCCTGGAGCCCGTCGACCGGAGCGGCCGGAGCCGACGAGGGCGGCGTGAACGCACCGGGGGCGGCCATCGGCTCGTGCCGCCGCGCGGCCGGGGACTTCGCGGGCGTCGGCAGCGAGAACGTCGCGGCCGGCGTGTCCATGAGGACGGTGTCCTGGCCCGGCTCGTCCGAGGTCAGCGTGACCGGCACCTCGGCCTCGAGGGAGGCGCGGTCCACGGCCGACATCTCGACGGTGGCGGTGTCGGTGTACGCCGAGAAGGCGGTGCCGGCGAGCTCGGCGGCTGCCGGGGCCGGCACGACGGGCGCCGGCGCGGCGGGCGCGACCGGAGCGGCCTGCGGCTCCCAGGCCGGCATCCAGGCGCCCGTCTGGCGGCTGCTGACCGGCGCGAACGACGGCGCCTGTCCCGTCTCGCGGAGAGCGCGGAGCTCGCGCCGCGTCATGGTGTGGTCGAGCGACGCGGAGAGGTCCGTGGCCGGTGCCTCGTCGGCGAGGAGGCGCGGGGCGCCGGTGGCGCCCGAGTAGCCGAGGATCGAGTCGATGCGGGAGGTCGGACGCGTGCGCGTGTCCTCGGCCTCCGGGACCACGGGCTCGGGAGCGAAGCTGCGCCGCTGCGTGCCCAGACCGGAACCGTAGGTCGGCACCGCCGGACGGCGGGCGTCGTACGTCGGCACCTGCGGGCGCCCCGGCGTCGAGTGGCTGAAGGGCTCGACGGGCGACCCCATGTCCGACACGCGGCGGCCGGTCCGGCGCTCAGCCTCGGTGGCCGCCTCCGTCAGCTGCGAGGCCGCACGGCGGGACAGGGTGTCCCAGATGTTGCCCGACGAGTTGAAGTCGACGACGCCCGACGGGTGGACGTTGGAGAGGTCCCCCGTCTCGTTGGCCCGACGCTCGGCGTCGCGCGCCTCCCGGCGGCTCCGGTGCTGCCCGGCCGACGCCGAAGCGGTTCCCGGCCGCTCCCGCTGCTGCTCCTGCCACATAGTCATGTAGCCCCCCGATACAGATCATGTTTGGAGATGTATTGCACGACGCCGTCCGGTACCAGGTACCAGACAGGGTGACCCCTACTCACCCGGCTCCGGCAGTCTGTCGATGAGATCGCCAGCGCCGGAACTTCGAGCCAGCTTACGTCGTGCTCCGGAAGGTCGGAAAGCGACACGGCGTGTCCTGGCCGACTGACCGCGACGAAGTGCGCCAGGTCCCAAAGTCCCTCGACGTCCTTCCAGTCGAAGATCTGCTTGATCGCATCGGCGCCCGTGATGAAGAACAGGTCGCTGTCCGGGCGCTCCCTTCTCAGATCGCGAAGGGTGTCGACCGTGTAGGTGGTCCCGCCTCGCTCGATGTCCACCCGCGACACCGTGAAGCGCGGATTGGAGGCCGTTGCGATGACGGTCATCAGGTAGCGGTGCTCGGCGTTGCTCACGCCGCGCTTCTGCCACGGCTGGAACGTGGGGACGAACACGACCTCGTCCAGCTCGAACGACTGGGCCACCTCGCTCGCGGCCACCAGGTGGCCGTGGTGGATCGGATCGAAGGTGCCGCCCATCACCCCGACGCGTGGACGCCCGGATGCCGGCTCGAAGTGCACGAGCGGTGTCAGCTCCCGCCGTGCGCGGCGCCGTGTCCGGAGCCGTCGCCGCCGGGCCGACCGGACACCTGCGAGTGGCGGTTCGCCACGTCGCGGTAGCTCCACACGACGACCCCGAGGACCAGGAAGACCAGGAGCGCGATGAGACCGAACATGATCGGCGGCATGGGCAGCTCGTAGTGCTGCCTCTCGGCCTCGGCGGCCATCACGACGGCGGCGTGGATCAGCGACATGGACTCTCCTGTACGGTCGGCCGTCCCAGTCTAGCGACGGCCCGGCCGGCGCTCCGGCGAGGGCGGGCCGCCGTGCCGGACCGGCTGGGGCGCTAGGTGCGCCGCCGTCCGGGCCGGCACGAGCGGCCTCACGCGCCGAGCCCCACGGCATCCACCTTGCGGTGGTAGCGCATGCCGGCGAGCCCGCCGAGCACCGCGCCCGCGAGGGCGACGAGCGCCACCACGACGGCGGTGATGATGCCGCCGACGGTGAGAGTGCCCTCGTTGACCGGGATGCGCGGGAAGCTGTTGAGGTTCGCGAGGATGTTGAACTGCGCTCCGGCGACCGCTCCGAGGATCGCGGCGAGGACCGCGATGATCAGCGCCCAGAGCCAGACGGCGAGACCCTGCTTCGCGCCGTTGAACCGAGCCATGCGGCCGGCGACGTAGCCGCCGCAGTAGTACGACACGAAGAGGACGACGACGAGGGCGATCGCCCCCACGATGCTCGCGGTCTGCGCCTGGTCCGGAGGGATGTCCGACGCCTCGTCCACGTTCGCCGCCAGACCCACGGCGGCGCCCCCCGCGGCGACGAGCGCGGTGAGGATCACCGCCATCCCGGTGGCTGTCAGCCAGCCGAAGAAGGCGGAGCCGAACTTCATGCCGCCGAAGCGCTCCTTCTCGCGTTCCATGACGTCCTGCCGGAGGGACGGACCGCGTCCGGCGGGCACGGCGGCGGTGTCGTCGCTTCGCTCGGTGTTCTCGGGTGTGCTCATTGCTGCTGCCCTCCGATCCGGGCGCCGCTGCGGCGCCGTCTCTTGCGGGCAACGGTAGGTCGGGCTCGAAGGTTGAGCCAGTGGTTGACAGTTGCCGGAGCACCGGCGGCGTACGGCCGGAACGCCGGCGTCGACGCCGCCGGAACCTCCCGGGGCCGGCCGGGTGGCTCCCGGCGGATGAGGAGCGCCGCGGATCAGGACCGCGTCTGACCGGCTCCCCGCACGATCCACTTCGTGCTCGTGAGCTCCTGGAGACCCATCGGGCCGCGGGCGTGCAGCTTCTGCGTCGAGATGCCGACCTCGGCTCCGAACCCGAACTCCCCGCCGTCGGTGAACCTCGTGGAGGCGTTCACCATGACGACCGCGGAGTCGACCTCGGCGAGGAATCGCTCGGCGTTCCTCAGGTCGCTCGTGAGGATCGACTCGGTGTGGTGCGTCGAGTGCTTCTCGATGTGCTCGATCGCCGCATCGAGGTCGTCGACGATCGCGACGGACAGGTCCTTGGAGAGGTACTCGGCGTCCCAGTCCTCCTCGGTCGCCGGCACCGCCTCCGGGTACAGCTCCCGCGTGGCCTCGTCCGCGTGCAGCGTCACGCCGGCGGCGCGCAGGCGGTCCAGCACCGGGTTCAGCAGGCGCGGCGCGGCCGCCCGGTGCACGAGCAGCGTCTCGAGGGTGTTGCAGACGCTGACCCGCTGGGTCTTCGAGTTGAGCACCACGTCGACCGCGAGCTGCTCGTCGGCGCTCTCGTCGACGAAGATGTGCACGACCCCGGCCCCCGTCTCGATCACGGGAACGGTCGACTCGGTCACGACCGCCTGGATCAGCTGGGCGCTGCCGCGGGGAATGAGGACGTCGACGTAGTCGCGGGCGCGCATCAGCTCGCGCGCGCCCTCCCGGCCGAACTCGTCGATGGTCTGGACGGCGTCCGCGGGCAACCCGACCGAGGCGAGGGCCTCCTGGAGGATCTCGACCAGCACCCGGTTGGAGTTCTCGGCGGCCGTTCCGCCCCGGAGCACCGCGGCGTTGCCGCTCTTGAGGGCGAGCGCCGCGATGTCGACCGTCACGTTGGGCCGGGCCTCGTAGATCGCGCCGACGACGCCGAAGGGCACCCGGACCTGGGTGACCTGCAGACCGTTCGGCAGGACGCTTCCGCGGACGGCCTGGCCGACGGGATCGGTGAGGGCCGCGACCTCGAGCACGGCGTCGGCGAGAGCGCCGATCCGCTTCTCGTCGAGGCGGAGCCGGTCGGTCAGCGCCGCGGAGAGGCCGTTCCGCTCCCCCGCCTCGAGGTCGAGCCGGTTGGCCGCGAGGATGCGGTCGGTCCCGGCGACCAGGGCGGACGCGATCGCCTCCAGGCCGCGGTTCTTGATCTCGGTCCGCTGGGTCGCGAGCTCACGCGAGGCGCGCTTCGCGGCGGCGAACCGGTCGATCAGGCCGAGGGAGGTGGAGGGTGCGGACATGACGGGCATTCTAGAGCGCGGGCGTCCGGACGAGCGGGTCGAACCAGGTGCCGACCTCCTCGCCGCGGAGCGCCGCCGAGACGCTCCGGGTGGCGGTCAGCAGGACGCCGGCCCCGGCGTCCGCGGCATGGCGGGCCGCCGCGACCTTGGTGGTCGCCCCGCCCGTGCCGATGCCGGTGCCCACCGAGCCCACGACGACCCCCTCGAGCGGATCGCCGTAGGGCACGTGCTCGATCCGCACGGCGCCCGGCTCCTGGGGAGGACGGGTGTAGAGGGCGTCGACGTCGCTCAGCAGCACGAGCAGGTCGGCGCGCACGAGCGCCGCCACGAGCGAGGCCAGCCGGTCGTTGTCGCCGAAGCGGATCTCGTGGGTCGCCACGGTGTCGTTCTCATTGACGATCGGCAGGATGCGCAGCTCGAGCATCTTCTCGAACGCGCGCTCGGCGTTCTTCCGCGGCGTCGGGTTCTCCAGGTCCCCGGCCGTGAGAAGCACCTGGCCGCCGATGATGTCGTACCGGTGCAGCAGCTCCTGATAGCGGTTGATGAGCATGTTCTGGCCGACGGCGGCGGCCGCCTGCTGCGTGGCGAGGTCGACGGGCCGGGAGTCGAGCCCGAGGTAGGGCATCCCGGTGGCGATGGCACCCGAGGAGACGAGGAGGACATCGGCCCCGCGTGCGTGGGCCTCGGCGAGGGCGTCGACGAGCGGCTCGATCTGGTGGGCGTTGCGGCCGCTGATCGACGCCGACCCCACCTTCACCACGATCCGCCGCGCGTCGAGGATCTCGCTCCGGCTGGCCGTCGTCACTCTGTCTCGTCCTCCGTCCACAGTCCGGCCTCGCGCTCCCGCTGGAGCTCGGCACGGGCCTCCGCCTTGGCGTCCATCCGCTCGAAGTACTGCTCGCGGCGCTCGCCGCGCGTCGGCCGGGAGCTCCGGTCGATGCGGGCGTCGGTGCCGCGCGGGCTCGTGATCAGCTCGGCGGCCGACGAGAGGGCGGGCTCCCAGTCGAAGACCACGCCGTTGTCGCCGCCGATGACGACCGTCGAGCCGGGAACGGCGCCCTTGGCGAACAGCTCGTCCTCGACGCCGAGCTTCGCGAGCCGGTCGGCGAGGAAGCCGATGGCCTCGTCGTTCGTGAAGTCCGTCTGCGCCACCCAGCGCTCGGGCTTCGCTCCGCGGATGCGGTACAGCGTCCCCTCGGAGCGCCCCTCGGCGGTGACGGTGTACTCGGCCTCGTCCACCGCCTTCGGCCGCAGCACGATGCGCGGCTTCGCGGGCTCCTCCTGCGACCGGGCCTGCTCCACGAGCCCGGCCAGGGCGAAGGACAGCTCGCGCAGTCCCGCGTGGCTGACCGTCGAGATCTCGAACACGCGGTAGCCGCGGGCCTCGAGGTCGGGCCGGACGAGGTCGGCCAGCTCCTTCGCCTCCGGGACGTCGACCTTGTTGAGCGCGACGAGCTGCGGTCGCTCCAGGAGCGGGATCTGGCCCTCGGGCACGGGATACGCGGCGAGCTCGCGGAGGATCACGTCGAGGTCGCTGATCGGGTCGCGGCCGGGCTCGAGCGTCGCGCAGTCGAGCACGTGCAGCAGGGCGCTGCACCGCTCGACGTGCCGCAGGAACTCCAGGCCGAGCCCGCGTCCCTCGCTCGCGCCCTCGATGAGCCCGGGCACGTCGGCGATCGTGTAGCGGGTGGAGCCCGCCTCCACGACGCCGAGGTTCGGCTGCAGGGTCGTGAAGGGGTAGTCCGCGATCTTCGGCCGAGCCGCGGACAGCGCGGCGACGAGGCTCGACTTGCCGGCCGACGGGAAGCCCACGAGCGCGACGTCGGCGACCGTCTTGAGCTCGAGGCGAATGTCGCCCTCCCAGCCCGGCGTGCCGAGCAGCGCGAAGCCGGGCGCCTTCCGCTTGGGGGTCGCGAGCGCGGCGTTGCCGAGTCCGCCCTGGCCGCCGGGCGCGACGACGAAGCGCATCCCGGGCTGGTCGAGGTCCACGAGCTGGTTGCCCTCGGCGTCCTTGACGACGGTGCCGACCGGCACGGGCAGCTCCAGCGGCGCCGCGCTGGCGCCGTGCCGGTGGTCGCCCATCCCGGGCTGCCCGTTCTCGGAGGAGCGGTGCGGACCGCGGTGGTAGGCGAGGAGCGTGGTGACCTGAGGGTCCGCGACGAGCACGATGTCCCCGCCGTTGCCGCCGTTGCCGCCGTCCGGGCCGGCGAGCGGCTTGAACTTCTCCCGGCGCACCGAGACGCAGCCGTTGCCGCCGTGACCGGCGTGCAGGTGCAGCGTCACCTCATCGACGAAGGTCGCGACCACGTGGTCCTCCTGGTGCTCTCAGCGGGTGGGCAGGGACGATGGCGGGCAGAAAGAGAAATGGGCGGGCCCAGGGCCCGCCCAAACTCTGATCGTGCAGCTGCCTACTCGGCGGCCGCCACGATGTTGACGACCTTGCGGCCGCCCTTCTGGCCGAACTCGACAGCGCCGGCGGCGAGGGCGAACAGGGTGTCGTCGCCGCCACGGCCGACGTTCGCGCCGGGGTGGAAGTGGGTGCCGCGCTGCCGGACGAGGATCTCGCCGGCGCTCACGACCTGGCCGCCGAAGCGCTTGACGCCGAGGCGCTGCGCGTTCGAGTCACGACCGTTGCGAGTGGAGCTCGCGCCCTTCTTGTGTGCCATGTCGGATGCCTCTCAGCCCTACTTGATGCCGGTGATCTTGACCCGCGTGAGCTCCTGGCGGTGGCCCTGGCGCTTCTTGTAGCCGGTCTTGTTCTTGAACTTCTGAATGATGATCTTCTTGCCGCGCAGGTCGCCCAGCACCTCGGCGGTGACGGTGACCTTCGCGAGCGCCGAAGCGTCGGACGTGACGGTGTTCCCGTCGACGAGAAGCACCGGTGCGAGGGTCACGTTGCCCTGCTCGTCCGCCTTGATGCGGTCGAGCGTGACGATCGAGCCGACCTCGACCTTCTCCTGACGCCCGCCGGCGCGCACAACTGCGTAAACCACGTTCCAGCCAATCTGTGATGATGTCCCGCGGGGCCGCCGCGGCGAAGACTCGGTGCGGGCACGGCCGCGCACACCGACGATCTAGACTACCCGATCCCGAGGGCCCCGGCAATCACGTCGCCCGCCGGCACTTCCCGCCGGCCGATGCCGCGGAACGCCCGCTCCTACAATTCTGCCATGGCGGTGCTCATCGACCGGGCGATGTGGCCCGCTCACGGGACTGTCTGGGCGCACCTCGTCAGCGACACGTCCCTGGAGGAGCTGCACGAGTTCGCGAGGCTCAACGAGGTCCCCCGCCGCAGCTTCGACCGCGACCACTACGACGTCCCCGAGCACCGGGTCGCGGACCTCATCGCGGCGGGCGCCGAGCCGGTCTCCGGCGGCGAGCTGGTGCGCCGCCTGACGGCGAGCGGCCTCCGGGTGCGCGCGAAGGACCGCTGAGCGCTCCGCTCCCCCGCCTCGTCCGGGCACCCGGTTCTGCGTATCCGGGTCCCGCCGAGATGCCACTTGGTGTCCCCAATACTCACGGATGGGGACACCAACTGGCACTTCGAGGACCCTCGTCTCGCGCTCAACAGGCAGGAACGCCGTCAACAGCCGGACACGGCGACGCGCGGCCTGGCGGAGGCGATTCCGCCTGTCGAACGCACGCCGCTCGAAACCCGCCGAGATGCCAGTTGGTGTCCCCATTCCTCGCGGATGAGGACACCAAGTGGCATTTCGAGAGTCCTTCGGGACGCGTGTCCCGCTAGTGGTCGTCGGCGCCGTGGCGCGCGCCCGGCGTGAGCGCCGGTGTCGACACGCGCCGGCTGCGAGAGCGGCCCTGGCCCGGCTTCTTCGGCTCGGGGAGCGCGTCGAGCACCGCGCCGAGGAGCGACTCGGCGTCCGGAGCAATCTCCCGCGACTTCGGCGCCGGCACGACCTCCGGCAGCGGCAGCTCGATGATCGGCTCGGCGGCGGCCACCGGGGCCGCGGCCGCTGCCGGCTCCACCGCCGGGGCAGCCGGGTGCTCGTGGTGGTGGTCCTTGTGCAATGTGCTCGCCGCGATCAGGGCGAGCGCGTTGCGCGCGTCGTCCGTGATGCCGTGGGTGCTCCCGGCCGCGGGCCGGACGGTCGGCGCGGGAGGCGTCTTGCCCCGGCGCCGCGGCTCCTGCTTGGACTCGACGGGACGCGGCGGAGCATCCACCATCGACTCGGCGAGGCCGAGCCCCAGCTTCTTGCGGGTCATCTGGACGAGGCCGAGGGAGGTGACCTCGGCGACCTGGTGCTTGGTGCGGTCCCGGCTCAGGCACTCGACGAGGCGCCGCAGGACGAGGTCGCGGTTGGTCTCGAGCACCATGTCGATGAAGTCGATGACGATGATGCCGCCGACGTCCCGCAGCCGCAGCTGGCGGACGATCTCCTCCGCCGCCTCGAGGTTGTTCTTGGTGACCGTCTCCTCGAGGTTGCCGCCGGAGCCGACGAACTTGCCCGTGTTGACGTCGATGACCGTCATGGCCTCGGTCCGGTCGATGACGAGGGACCCGCCGGAGGGCAGCCAGACCTTCCGCTCGAGCGCCTTGTCGATCTGCTCCTGGATGCGGAAGTCGGTGAACACGTCCCCGCCGCCGCTGTAGCGCTCGACGCGGTCGAGCAGGTCGGGCGCGACCGATGCGAGGTAGTTCTCGATCGTGGTCTGGGCGTCCTCGCCGGCGATGACGAGCCGCGAGAAGTCCTCGTTGAAGACGTCGCGGATGATCTTGACGAGCAGGTCCGGCTCGCTGTGCAGCAGGGCGGGAGCCTGCACCTTCTCGACCTGCGAGCTGATGTGCTGCCACTGCGCGGTGAGCCGGTTGACGTCGACGGTCAGCTGCTCCTCGGTCGCGCCCTCGGCGGCGGTGCGCACGATGACGCCCACGCCCTCGGGGAGGACCTCCTTGAGGATGCGCTTCAGCCGGGCACGCTCGGTGTCGGGGAGCTTCCGCGAGATGCCGTTCATCGAGCCGTTCGGCACGTACACGAGGTACCGGCCGGGCAGCGAGATCTGGCTCGTGAGCCGCGCGCCCTTGTGGCCGACCGGATCCTTCGTCACCTGGACGAGCACCTTGTCACCGGCCTTGAGCGCGAGCTCGATGCGGCGCGGCTGGTTCTTCTCGCCGTTCTCCGCCGCGGCGTCCCAGTCGACCTCGCCCGAGTAGAGGACGGCGTTCCGTCCCCGTCCGATGTCGACGAACGCGGCCTCCATGCTCGGCAGCACGTTCTGCACGCGGCCGAGGTAGACGTTGCCGATGAGCGACTGGTTCTGCGCCTTCGCGACGTAGTGCTCGGCGAGGACGCCGTCCTCGAGGACGCCGATCTCGATCCGGCCCGATGCGCTGCGGACCACCATGACGCGCTCGACGGACTCGCGGCGGGCGAGGAACTCGGCCTCCGTCACGACGGCGCGACGACGGCCGGCATCGCGGCCGTCACGACGGCGCTGCTTCTTCGCCTCCAGGCGGGTCGAGCCCTTCACCTTCTGCGGCTCGGTGATCTCCTCGACCACCCGGCGGCGGGGGCGGGGCGCCTCCTCCTCGCGCTGCTCGGCGCGCTCCTCGGCGGCGCCGTTGGCGACCGCTCCGTTCGCTCCGGAGCGCCGGCGGTTGCGACGGCGCGTCGACGGCTGCGCCGTCTCCGCCTCGGGCTCGGCCTCGACCGGGTCCTCGTCGCGGGCCGGCGCGATCACGGGCGGCGCCTGGAAGAAGAGGAGCGTCGTCGGACCGGTCGGCCGGAGCGGCAGCTCGACCTGCGGCTGCTCGTCGTCCTGCGTCGCGGCCTCGGCACCGCTCGTCGCCTGCTCGTCGCGGGTCGCGTCGGCGGTGGTCGCCTGCTCGTCGCCCGCATCCGCGGACTCCTGAGGGGCGGACCGGTCGGTGACGCTCTGCCCGTCAGCGGCCGGCGCCTGGTCGTCCTCGCTCGAGGCGGCGTCGGCACCGCTTCCCGGCTGGTCGCCGGCGGAGGCATCGACCGCCGCGTCCTCGCCTGCCGCCTCGATGTCGCCGACCGCGCCCCCGGCGCTCTCGACGGTTGCGCCCGATTCCGGCGCGCTCACGTCACCGGGCGCGCCCGCAGCGGGGTCTACCCCGGCTCCGCCGAGCAGATCGGGGATCTGCTCCGGCTCCACCACGGGGACGGAGCCGAGACCGGTGGATGCCCGACGCGGCATGAACGTCCGCCGACGGCGTGTAGGCGTCTCTTTCGTCGGATCGGACTGGTTGTCGTTCTTCTCTTCCACCATCGCTGGTGCACTCCTCGCGGGTGCGACGTCCGCGCCGCCACATCCCGTGCTTCGCGGTGGGCCCTGCCCACCTCACAAATCTTCTCCCGAGCTGTTCGCTCGCGGGCGTCGCGGGACGCCCAGCGGATCCGTGATCCGCGCCCCGGGCAGCGCCTCGGCGCACCGGGGAAAGTCGTTCGCCCTGCGCGCGGCGCAGGTCTGAGATCGATTATCGCATGCGGCGCCCCGAGGCAGGCGGAAGCAGGGCGCTGCGCGGTCTTCGGCGGAGGATTCCCGTGCGAGAATGCCTCGCATGACGGCGCAGACACCGGCGCGGGAGCGCCCGGCGGAGCCCGGTGAGGCGGAGGCACGAGGCGCCGAGGCCCGACTTGTCCCGGTGCGCGGGCCGGTCGCCATCGCCATCCTGTTCATCGTGACCGGCCTGGTCGGCCTCTACGGCTCGTTCCAGCTGACCATCGAGCGCTTCGCGCTGATCACGAATCCCGACGTCCCGCTCAGCTGCGACATCAACCCGTTCGTGTCCTGCGGACCGGTCATCCAGAGTTGGCAGGGCTCCCTGTTCGGCTTCCCGAATCCGATGATCGGGATGATGGCCTTCGTCGCGCCGGTCGCGGTCGGGGTCGCCATGCTGGCGGGCGCCCGGTTCGCCCGGTGGTTCTGGATCCTGTTCAACCTCGGACTGCTGGCCGCGGTCGTGTTCATCCACTGGCTGATGACGCAGACGGTGTTCGTGATCGGGACGCTCTGCCCGTACTGCATGCTCGTCTGGCTGGCCACCATCCCGCTGTTCTGGTACGGGACGGTGTACAACCTGGGGCACAACCTGGGCCTGCCCGAGGGCGCCGCCTCGCTGTTCCGGCAGGCGCTGAAGTGGACCTGGCTGCTCGTCCTGCTGAACTACCTCGTGATCGTCGCGATCATCCTGGTCAACTTCCCGCTGCTGCCGACGGTCCTCTTCGGCTGACCGTCTCGAGCCGGGCGTCCCGCGGTCGGGAGGGTCTCCCTCACAGCCGAGATGCCACCTGATGTCCCCATTCCTCGCGGATGGGAGCACCACGTGGCATCTCGACGGATGAAGGTCAGCCGAACCAGAGGGCGAGCTCGCGCTCCGCGGACTCGCGGGAGTCGCTGCCGTGCACGAGGTTCTGCTGTACCTTGAGGCCCCAGTCGCGGCCGAGGTCGCCGCGGATCGTGCCGGGCGCGGCGGTCGTCGGGTCGGTGGCGCCGGCGAGCGAGCGGAAGCCCTCGATGACCCGGTTGCCCGCGATGCGGATCGCGACGATCGGGCCCGACTCCATGAACTCGACGAGGGGCTCGTAGAACGGCTTGCCCTCGTGCTCGGCGTAGTGCTGCGCGAGGAGTTCGCGGTCGGCGTCGACGAGCTTGATGTCGACGAGCGAGTACCCCTTGGCCTCGATCCGGCGGAGGATCTCCCCCGTCAGGTTGCGGGCCACCCCGTCCGGCTTGACGAGCACCAGGGTCTCTTCCACGTCCACGCTTCCTCCTACTCCGCGGCGGCGTTCCGCCGGTCGATCCGTCCGCCCACAATCATGCAGTACGCCCACAGGGCGACGAACAGCGCTCCCACGATGTAGAGCTCGGGCAGCAGGAGCCCGCTGAGCAGCAGGACCGCCTGCACGAGGGACCCGAGGACGACGCCGATCGTGCTGTCCAGTGTGCGGATCGCCGCCACCGAGAGCGCGACGAGCCCCAGTCCCGCGCCGATCGCGACGCCCGCCGGCAGCGCGTTCAGGCCCCAGGCGACGAGCGCTCCGAGGAACACGACGACGATCTCGAGGCCGAGCACGATGGTGCCGAGGCTCTCGCGGACGCCGCGCGGCCCGCGAGGGCGACGCGCCCGCTCCCGGGCCACTACGGCTTCCAGTTCTCGTCGGCGGCGATCTCGAGGACCCGGCCGACCAGGGTGATGGAGCCGAAGACGACGACCGCGCCGTTCTCCTGCTCGGACGCCTGGTCGCGCGCCGCGTCGATCGCGGCTCCGACCGAGGGCTCGACGCGCACGCGGTCGGCGCCGGCCACCTTCACCGCGATCGCGGCGAGGTCGTCCGCGTCGAGGGCGCGCTCGGAGGGTGCTGTGGTGACCACGAACTCGTCGACGACCGGCTCCAGTGCGCGCAGCATCCCCTCGGCGTCCTTGTCCTCCAGCGTCCCGACGACGGCGACCACAGGCGAGAACGAGAAGTACGTGCTGAGCGCGGCGGCGAGCGACTGTGCGCCGTGCGGGTTGTGCGCGGCGTCCACGAGCACCGACGGCTCCACGCCGACGAGCTGCAGCCGCCCGGGGGACGTGGCGGAGCCGAGTCCCTCCGCGACGAGATCGGGTTCCAGCCTGCTCGTGCCGCCACCCAGGAAGGACTCGACCGCAGCCACCGCGAGCGCCGCGTTGTGCGCCTGGTGCTCCCCGTAGAGGGGCAGGAACACCTCGCGGTACTCCCCCGCCCGGCCGCGGATCGTGACGAGCTGCCCGCCGACGCCCGGCGCGGTGCTCACCGAGAATCCGGGCCCCTCGACGGTCAGGCTCGACTCGGTGAGCTCGGCGGCACGACCGAGCTCGCCGACGACCTCGGGCACCTGGGCCGCGCTCACGACCTGGGACAGCGGCTTGATGATGCCGGACTTGGTCCGGGCGATCTCCTCGACGGTGTTTCCGAGCCGGCTCTGGTGGTCGAGCGCGATCGGTGTGAAGACCGCCACCTGGCTCTCGACCACGTTGGTCGCGTCCCACTCGCCGCCCATGCCGACCTCGACGACGGCGACGTCGACGGGAGCGTCGGCGAACGCGGCGAAGGCGAGGATCACGATCGCCTCGAAGAAGGTGAGCCGCGGCTCGCCCTCCTTCTCGAGCGCGTCGTCCACCATGCGCAGGTAGGGCTGGATGTCGTTCCAGTTCGCGACGAGCCGCTCGTCGGAGATCGGCTCCCCGTCGATGAGGATGCGCTCGTTGAAGCGGACGAGGTGCGGACTCGTGAGGAGCCCCGTGCGGAGGCCGTGCGCTCGCAGCAGGCTCTCGATCATCCGGCTCGTGCTGGTCTTGCCGTTCGTGCCCGTGACGTGGATGACCGCATGCGCGCGATGCGGATCGCCGAGCAGCTCGACGGCCCGGCGGACCGGCTCGAGACGCGGCTGGGGGCTGCCCTCACCGAGCCGCTCGAGCAGCTCCTCGTAGACCCGATCGGCCTCCTCGCGGTCCTCCTCCGTCGCCTCGGGTCCGAACTCCGGGGTGTCGGGGCCGAGCTCCAGGCCCTCCGGTCCGAACGAGGGCTCGTCCTCGCCGAACGCCTGCTCGTCGGGGTCCGACATCGGGTCGCGCTCCGGCATCGACTCGTCCCGCTCAGACATTGCTCACCATCCGTCCCGCCTTGCGCAGCTCGAACCGGCCGCCGTCCGCGGCGCCCCAGCTGCCGGCCTTGAGGTGCGTCAGGTGCCCGTCGGCCCAGGTCATGACGCGATCGTTGGACCCGGATCCGGCCGGCGCGAACTCGATGCTCAGCGCCAGGGTCTCGGAGCGGACCAGGTCGCTGAAGGACTCGAGCACCTCGCCCAGGTCCCCGTCGCCCTCGAAGCGCAGCTCGATCCGGTCCGACACGTCGAGACCCGCCGCCCGGCGCGCCTGCTGGATGTCGCGGATGAGGTCACGGGCGTGGCCCTCCGCCTCGAGCTCCGGCGTCAGGGCCGTGTCGAGGAGCAGGAATCCGCCGCCCGGCAGCAGGGCGATGGCGGACTCGGAGTCGCCCGCGATCTCGAGCGCGAGGTCGTACTCGCCGGGCAGCAGCTCGACGTCCCCGGCCGTCACGGTGTCGCCCTCGCGGCTCCAGTCCCCGCTCTTGGCCGCCTTGATTACCCGCTGGACGTCCTTGCCGATGCGCGGCCCGAGGGCGCGCGCGTTGACCGTCAGGCGCGTGGTGATCCCGAACGCCTCGGCGCTCGTGGCAGCGAGGTCGGTCAGCGTGATCGACTTGAGGTTGAGCTCGTCGCGGAGGATGGCCTCGAACGGGCGCAGCCGATCCGCGTCCGCGGTGACGACGGTCAGTCCCGCGAGCGGGAGACGCACCCGGAGCCCCGCCTGCTTGCGCAGCGCGAGAGCCGCCGAGGTGATCGACCGGATCCGGTCCATGTCGCGGACGAGGACCTCGTCGGCCGGGAACGTGACGGCGTCCGGCCAGTCCGTCAGGTGGACGCTCCGCTCCCCTGTCAGGCCCCGCCACACCTTCTCGGCGGTGAGCGGGAGCAGCGGCGCGGTGAGCCGGGCGAGCGTCTCGAGCACCGTGTAGAGGGTGTCGAAGGCGTCCCGGTCGCCCTCCCAGAACCGGTCCCGGCTGCGCCGCACGTACCAGTTGGTCAGGACGTCGGCGAACTCGCGGAGGTTCTGCGCGGCGTTGCTCGCGTCGAGGGCGTCGAGCTCGGCCGTGACCGTCTCGACGAGGTCCCGCAGCTTCGCGAGCACGTAGCGGTCGAGGACGTCGGCCGAGTCGGTGCGGATGCGCGCCTCGTACCCCTCGCCATCCGGTCCGCCCGCCGCGTTCGCGTAGAGGGTGAAGAAGTAGTACGTGCTCCAGAGCGGCAGCAGCAGCTGGCGCACGCCCTCGCGGATGCCCTCCTCGGTGACGATCAGGTTGCCGCCCCGCAGGACCGGGCTCGACATGAGGAACCAGCGCATGGCGTCCGAGCCGTCGCGCGCGAAGACCTCGGACACGTCGGGGTAGTTGCGCAGGCTCTTGGACATCTTCTGGCCGTCGTTGCCGAGCACGATGCCGTGGCTCACGACGTTCTTGAAGGCCGGCCGATCGAACAGCGCGGTCGAGAGGGTGTGCAGCGTGTAGAACCAGCCGCGCGTCTGACCGATGTACTCGACGATGAAGTCCGCGGGGCTGTGGGTGTCGAACCAGTCCGCGTTCTCGAACGGGTAGTGCACCTGCGCGAACGGCATGGACCCGGAGTCGAACCAGACGTCGAGGACGTCCGGGATGCGGCGCATGGTGCTCCGGCCCGTCGGGTCGTCGGGGTTCGGCCGGGTCAGCTCGTCGATGAACGGGCGGTGCAGGTCGGTGGGCCGGACGCCGAAGTCGCGCTCGATCTCGTCGAGGGAGCCGTAGACGTCGACGCGCGGGTACTCGGGGTCGTCGCTCTTCCACACCGGGATCGGGCTGCCCCAGTACCGGTTGCGGGAGATCGACCAGTCGCGGGCGCCCGACAGCCACTTGCCGAACTGGCCGTCCTTGACGTTCTCCGGCACCCAGGTGATCTGCTGGTTGAGCTGCTCCATCCGCTCGCGGAACTCCGTCACGCGGACGAACCAGCTCGACACGGCCTTGTAGATGAGCGGCTTCCGGCAGCGCCAGCAGTGCGGGTACGGGTGCTCGTAGCTCGCCTGGCGCAGCAGCCGGCCGCGGGCCTTGAGGTCACGGGTGATCGGCTTGTTCGCCTCGAACACCTGCATGCCGGCGATCTCGCCGAACATCGGAAGGAACCGGGCGCCGTCGTCGACGGACATGATCGTCGGGATGCCCGCGGCCGTGCAGACGACCTGGTCGTCCTCGCCGTACGCGGGTGCCTGGTGGACGATGCCCGTGCCCTCGCTCGTCGTCACGTAGTCGGCGACGAGGATGCGCCAGGCGTTCTGCATCCCCCACTTCTCGACGTCGGCGTACCAGTCCCAGATGGGGTCGTAGTCGATGCCCTCGAGCTCGCGGCCGAGGAAGGTCCGCTCGATCGCGGCCTCCGCCTCCTCCGGGGTGTCGTAGCCGAGGTCCTTCGCGTAGTTGCGCACGAGCGCCCTCGCGAGGAGGTAGTCCGCGCCGAGGACCTCACGGTCGAGCGGCGGGTACTCGCCGATGTCGTTGGGGAGCCCGTCGGGCGCCTGCGAGTCCGGAGTCCCGTTGGGACCGGCGCGCAGGACCGCGTACTCGATGTCCGGTCCGACCGCGAGTGCGGCGTTCGTCGGCAGCGTCCAGGGCGTCGTCGTCCAGGCGAGGGCGCGCGTGCCGGTGAGGCCCATGCTCTCGGCCTTGGTGCCGACGAGCGGGAACGTGACGGTCACCGTCTGGTCCTGCCGCTGCTGGTAGACGTCGTCGTCCATCCGCAGCTCGTGGTTCGACAGGGGCGTCTCGTCGTTCCAGCAGTACGGGAGCACCCGGAAGCCCTCGTAGGCGAGGCCCTTGTCGTAGAGCTGTCTGAACGCCCACAGCACGCTCTCCATGAACGTGATGTCGAGCGTCTTGTAGTCGTTCTCGAAGTCGACCCAGCGGGCGGAGCGGGTGACGTACTCCTCCCACTCCTGCGTGTAGCGCAGCACCGATGCCCGGGCCTCGGCGTTGAACGCCTCGACGCCCATCGCCTCGATCTCGTCCTTGCGAGTGATGCCGAGCTGGCGCATCGCCTCGAGCTCCGCGGGCAGCCCGTGGGTGTCCCATCCGAACCGGCGGTGCACCTGCTTGCCGCGCATCGTCTGGTAGCGAGGGAACACGTCCTTGGCGTACCCGGTCAGCAGGTGGCCGTAGTGCGGCAGGCCGTTCGCGAACGGAGGCCCGTCGTAGAACACCCACTCGGGCGCGCCCTGGCGGCGGTCGATGGAGGCCTGGAAGGTGCCGTCCTGCGCCCAGTAGGCGAGGATCTCCTCCTCGATGTCAGGGAAGCGGGGCGACGGGGCGATGCCGAACGCGGCACCCGTGTGCTCGGCCGGCCGGTCCTTGGGGTACATCTGGCGATCTCCTGTGCTTCGAAGCTGTGCTCTTGCACGAGGACGCCTTGCGACGCGGTACCACCTCGCTTGACCCGGCGCCTCAGGGGCACCGGATCCGCTCATTCCCGGCGATGACGGGCCGACCCGTCCGGTTCTACTGAGCCGCCCTGCGCGAGCCGAGCGGCTGTTCTTCCGGAAACTCCCCGGTGATGGCCGGTTCACAGTCTGTCTCGCGATTCTACCGGTTCTGCCGCCGGGTCCGGGGGCCCGCCGCTGTCGCTCAACAGGCATTCCGGTCGCAGACAGGCTGGCGGACGGTGTGTCGGCCTGTCGACGGAAGGAACGCCTGTTGAGCGCGAGCTTCGCCTGCCCTCAGGCGCGCGGGAGAAGCGGGGCGAACGCCGCCGCGACGGGCGTGACGGCGATGTCCACGGCATCGCGGAGGGCGCCCCGGCCGGAGCCGGCATCCAGCCAGCCGGCGGCCGCGGCGATGGCGGCCCCCGTCGCCGCTGCGGCGAACGCGGCGGGGATGCCGTCCCGGCGGGATGCGCGGCTGGTCACGAAGCGGCGGAGGGCGGTGTGGACCGCGAGGAGCCGCGGCAGGCCCGACGCCGCGGCGTCGGCCGACGCACCGATTATGTCCCGCTCGACGAGCGCGACCGGCGCGGCCGGCATCCCGCCCGCGAGCTCGAGGAGCGCCCATCGGACCCCCTCGGCGGCACCCAGCTCGGGCGGAACCGCGGCGAGCACCGCCGGCAGCCGGTCGAGCACCGGATCCGCCTCCGCCCAGAGCAGGTCGCCCTTGGCGGAGAAGTAGTTGAAGAAGGTGCCCCGGGCGACGCCGGACCGCCTCGCGATCTCGTCGATCGTGGTCCGCTCGTAGCCCTGCTCGAGGAACAGCTCGGTCGCGGCGTCCTGCAGGGTCTCGCGCGAGGAGCGGCGGGGGCGGCCCGTCGTCCCCGTCCCTGTGCCCGCGCCCATACCCGGGCCCGTTCCCGTGGCCTCGGAGCCGCCGCCGATCCTGGTAGCCTTCACTCCGACCCTTTCTGGACTCGGTACAACAAGTGCCGCTCTCATTCTGCAGGAGCACGGCGTGAGCACTCTCGCCCCCGATCAGGCGGCGAAGCCGCATCCCGTCGTCCCACGTCGCGTCGTCTGGGCGTCGTTCGTCGGGACCGCCCTCGAGTCGTACGACTTCTACGTCTTCGCCTACTTCGCCGCGTTCTTCGTCGGCCCGCTCTTCTTCGAGCCGCTCGGCGTCTTCGGCGGAACCCTCAGCGCGTTCCTCACGATCGCGGTCGGCTTCGTCGTCCGTCCGCTCGGCGCGATCATCTTCGGTCACCTCGGCGACCGGATCGGACGCCGCCGCACGCTCCTGATCACGATCGCGATCATGGGCGTCGCGACGGGTCTCATCGGACTCCTCCCCACCTACGCGGTGGCCGGCTGGCTCGGCGCGATCCTCCTCGTCCTGCTGCGGCTCGTGCAGGGCCTCTCCCTCGGCGGCGAGTGGGGCGGCGCGATCCTGCTCGCGACCGAGCACGCCGTGCCGAGGCGGCGCGGCCTCTACGCCGCGATGCCGCAGCTCGGCTCCCCCGTCGGCTCCATCCTGTCCGCGGCCCTGTTCCTGCTGCTCACCGCGACCCTGCCGGCCGAGCAGCTCGCCGACTGGGGCTGGCGCATCCCGTTCCTCACCGCGCTGCCCCTGCTGCTCGTCTCGCTCTACCTCCGGTGGTCCATCGACGAGACGCCCGTGTTCCGCGCCCTCGTCCGTGAGGGCCGCCGGGACCGCATCCCGCTCGGCGCGCTCCTCGCCCGCCAGCCGGTTGCGCTGGTCGTCGCGATCGCGGCCGCGCTGCTCGGCATCGGGTCGTACTCGCTGATGAACACCTACACCGTCAACTACGGTGTGACGGCGCTCGGATTCAGCTTCCAGGATCTGCTCGTGGCGACCACGATCGGCGGGCTGCTCCAGCTCGTCACGATCCCGCTGTTCGGCGCCTGGGCGAACCGGATCGGCTCCGCTCGGGTCGTTGCGATCGGCGCGATCGGCACCCTCCTCGTCGCCTTCCCGATGTACTTCCTGCTGCAGTTCGCGACGTTCCCGATCCTGGTCGGGACGATGATCATCGGCGGGATCCTGCCGACGCTCAGCTGGGCGGCCCTCGGCGGCCTGATGTCCGACCTGTTCGACGACGACTTCCGCTACTCGGCGCTCTCGGTGGCGTACAGCATCGCGGCGGTCCTGTCGGGCTTCGTCCCGAGCGTCACGCTCGCTCTCGGCGAGTCGACCGGCAACGCCTGGTGGCACCCGGGCGTCGTGCTCGCGATCCTCTCGGCGGTCACCCTGGTCGGCGCCCTCGCGGCGGCGCGCATGTCCCCGCGCATCCCCGCCGGAACGGAGGCGGTGCTCGCCGAGGTCGGCGAGGAGGACGCGGTCCCGGCCGGCCGCTAGCCGCCCCGCGGCGACGCCGCCTGCAACCGGGGCCGGATCGGCGGATCCGGGCCGAAACGCCGGCCCGGATCGACCGGATCGGCCCTGGTTGCGGCGGCGATGGCGGATGGAGGATCCGAGCCGAGGCGCGCGCCCCCGCCCGGCGGGCGGATGCCGCGCTCCGGTACCCTGGACGCGCCGCGCGACGCGGCGACATTTCAGGCACCCTCACGCGGTGCCGCACACAGTGAACCGGAGCCCCGCATGACCGACGCCCGCCGCATCCCCGACAAGCCGGCCCTGGAGGGCCTCGAGGCGACGTGGGGGGAGCGCTGGGAGCAGGACGGCACCTACCGCTTCTCCCGTGAGGGCGTGACCCGGGACGACATCTACTCGATCGACACTCCCCCGCCGACGGCGTCCGGCTCACTGCACATCGGGCACGTGTTCAGCTTCACGCACACCGACATCGTCGCCCGCTACCAGCGGATGCGCGGCAAGCGGGTCTTCTACCCGATGGGCTGGGACGACAACGGCCTCCCCACCGAGCGCAGGGTTCAGAACTACTACGGCGTCCGGTGCGACCCGAGCCTGCCCTACCAGCCGGGCTTCACGCCGCCGTTCGAGGGCGGCGACAACAAGAGCAGCAAGGCCGGCGACCAGGTGCCGATCTCGAGGCAGAACTTCATCGAGCTCTGCGAGCGGCTGACCGTCGAGGACGAGAAGCTGTTCGAGGCGCTCTGGCGCATGCTCGGTCTGAGCGTGGACTGGACGCAGACCTACCGGACCATCGGCGACGAGGCCCGGGCCGCGTCGCAGAAGGCGTTCCTGCGCAACCTCGCGCGCGGCGAGGCGTATCAGGCGGATGCGCCCACCCTGTGGGACGTGACGTTCCGCACCGCGGTCGCCCAGGCGGAGCTCGAGGACCGCGTGCAGCCGGGCGCGTACCACCGCATCGCGTTCACGAAGCCGGACGGCGGCGTCATCGAGGTCGAGACGAGCCGCCCCGAGCTGCTCCCCTCCTGCGTCGCCTTGATCGCCCACCCCGACGACGAGCGCTACCAGCCCCTCTTCGGCACCACCGTGCGAACGCCCGTGTTCGGCGTCGAGGTCCCGGTCCTCCCCCATCACCTCGCCCAGGCGGACAAAGGCACCGGCATCGCCATGAACTGCACCTTCGGCGACGTCACCGATGTCACCTGGTGGCGGGAGCTCGACCTGCCGAACCGGGCGGTCATCGGGTTCGACGGCCGCTTCGGCTCCGAGACGCCGGAGTGGATCGGATCCGACGCGGGCCGCGACGCCTACGCGCAGGTGGCGGGCAAGACGGTGTTCTCCGCCCGTCAGGCCGTGGTCGAGCGGCTGCGCGAGACCGGCGAGCTGCTCGCGGAGCCGCAGCAGATCACGCACCCCGTCAAGTTCTACGAGAAGGGCGACCGCCCGCTCGAGATCGTGTCCACCCGCCAGTGGTACATCACGAACGGCGGCCGCAGCGAGGAGCTGCGTGAGCGCCTGATCGAGCTCGGCCGCGAGATCGACTTCGTGCCCGAGTTCATGCGCGTGCGGTACGAGAACTGGGTGCGCGGACTGGCCGGCGACTGGCTCATCTCGCGCCAGCGCTTCTTCGGCGTCCCCATCCCGGTCTGGTACCCGCTGGACGCCGACGGCAATCCGCGCTTCGACGAAGTGATCGTCCCCTCCGAGGACGCGCTCCCGGTGGACCCGTCGAGCGACCTCCCGCCCGGCTACGACGCCTCCCAGCGCGGGGAGCCGAACGGGTTCGTCGGCGAGCACGACATCATGGACACCTGGGCCACGTCCTCCCTGACGCCGCAGCTCGCGGGCGGCTGGGAGCGCGACGAGGAGCTCTGGCAGCTCGTCTACCCGTACGACCTGCGTCCCCAGGGGCAGGACATCATCCGGACCTGGCTCTTCTCGACGGCCCTCCGGTCGCTGCTCGAGGAGGGCACGGCGCCCTGGGCCCACGCCGCCATCTCAGGATTCATCGTCGACCCGGACCGCAAGAAGATGTCCAAGTCGAAGGGCAACGTCGTCACGCCGGCTGGGATGCTCGAGCAGCACGGCTCGGATGCCGTCCGCTACTGGGCGGCCTCGAGCCGACTCGGCACCGACGCCGCGTTCGACCCGCAGAATCCGACCCAGATCCGCATCGGGCGGCGGCTCGCGATCAAGATCCTCAACGCGGCCAAGTTCATCCTGTCCTTCCCCGCGGGCGGAGCCGAGGGCCGCGACGCGGTGACGCATCCGCTGGACTGGAGCATGCTGGCCACGCTCGACCGCGTGGTCGCCACCGCGACCGAGGCGCTGGACGAGTACGACCACGCGCGGGCTCTCGAGACCGTCGAGTCGTTCTTCTGGACCTTCTGCGACGACTACCTGGAGCTCGTGAAGGAGCGCGCCTACGGCGCCGGCGAGACCGAGGACGACGGACAGGCCAGCGCCATCGCCGCGCTGCGCGAGGCGCTCGCGACCCTGCTCCGGCTGTTCGCGCCGTTCGTCCCGTTCGCCACGGAGGAGGCCTGGTCCTGGTTCCGGGACGGCTCGATCCACCTGGCGCCCTGGCCCGGCCCGGGACGTGTGGACGACGCCGCCACGCCCGAGCTGCTGGAGCTCACGAGCCTCGCGCTCGTCGGCATCCGACGCGCCAAGACGGACGCGAAGGCGTCCCAGAAGACGCCAGTAGCATCGGCGGTGATCGCCGGGCCCGAAGGGCGCGTCGAGCTGCTGCAGCTCGCGGAGGGCGACCTCCGCGCGGTGGGGCGCATCGAGGACCTCACCTTCGAGCACGGTCCGGAGGTACAGGTGACGAGCATCGCACTGGCGCCGAGCGAGGAGCTCGAGGCCATCCGAGGGGACAGAGGGAGAGCATGAGCATCGATCACGACACCAGCGCGGGAAGCGCCGGCAGCCGGACCACGGAGGTCCGGATCCGGCCGCTCGAGCAGGGCGACTTCTTCGCCTGGTACGAGCTGTTCGCGGGCTACGCGGAGTTCACCGGCACAGCCCTGACCGACGAGCGGACCATGCGCGCCTGGGCCTGGCTGCACGGCGACAAGGCGTCCGTCCGTGGCCTCGTCGCGCTCGGCGAGGAGAACCAGATCATCGCGCTGGCCCACGTCCAGGAGTTCGAGCGGCCGCTCGAGAACGACCGCGGCCTCTACCTGGAGGACCTCTTCGTGTCCCCCGACCACCGCAACCGCGGCGTCGCGACCGCGATCGTGAACCACCTGAAGCAGGATGCGCGCGAGCGAGGGCTCGGCCTCATCCGCTGGGTGACCACGGACGCCAACGAGAACGCACGCCAGTTCTCCGAGAGCCTCGGGGAGCGGACCGACCTCGTCACCTACGACCTCCGGCTCGGCTAGCCCGTGATCGGGCTCGGCACGCGCTGGCGCTTCGGCAGCACACCGCCGGCCCGGCTGCCCGAGGCGGCGGCCGTTGCCGTGGCCCGCGCCGAGGACGAGCTGCGCGACGCTGCTCCGGACGTCGTCGCGGCATCCTGGACGCTGACCTGGCTCGAGGGCCGTCCGGTCGCCGAGCTCGACCACGAGACGGACCGGGGGTTCCCCACGGTCACCCTCGACCCGGTGTCGGGCGAAGGCCGCCTCTCCTACGAGCGCTGAGTCCCTCCCTCGTCGGCACGACCACGAACGGCTCGCCGCCGGCCCTGCTGCGGGCCTGGCGACGAGCCGTTCGCTCGTTCGCCGCATCAGCGGTAGAGCGCGCTCCTCGCGACGAGGCGGTCGCGCTCGAGCTCGGCGTGCCGACGCACGAGCTGGAGCCGGCGCGCCTCGGCGGGATCGGTGCGGATGCGCCGCTGACCCCAGAGGAGCAGGGCGAGTCCGACGCGGAGGGCGACGCGATCGATGAGACGCAGATCGGGCGCCGCGGGCGAGACGGATATTCGGGTGTCGGTTTCGAGGTCGCGTACCTCGAGCAGCGTGTTCACGGGATTTCCTTCTTCGGACAGGCAGAGAGGGCGGAAGGGCACGGAGAGCGTGCGGAACCGGCTGCCCAGAAGGGCGCACGGATCGAATGGCGAGCGACGTCGCCAGGGCCGGACGGCGGGAGGGCGCTAGGCGCGGAAGCCGGCGACGGAGGCACGGACGGATGGGATCGCGGTCATCGTGGCCTCCTTTCTGCGAGCGGCCTGCGCCACGGTAGCGGCTCTCCTCGCCCGGGCACAAGAGGCCTGCCGCACTCGAGTGTTTCAGTTCGTGACAGGACCTCTCGGCCCTGGAACGGCCCCCGCTTAACCTGGACACCCGGCGACGGAAGGAGCTTCCCATGAGGCGCGCAGAGCAGCAGCAGAACGTCATCGGCACCTGCGATCACGGCATGCTCTGCGTCGACGACCGGCCGGGTCACGCGATGACCCTGCTGCGCCTGCGCCTCGCGAGCTCGACCCCTCGGGGCTGGGTGGACGCCGTCGCCGTCGAGGCGGGCGAGGGCGGCTGGGTGCAGCTCCGCCTCTGGGACACCGGGGAGGAGCGCTGGGTGTGGCACCACGCCGCGCTCACCGGGTCGCTCGAGGCCGGCGACCCGGTGGCGCTGCACGAGGCGTACTCGGTGCTGGCGATCGGGTCCGATCGCCTCAACGTCGCCCAGCTCTAGGCCGGGCGGAGCCGCACCGCGCGGCTGCTAGGCGTTCCTCATCGAGGTGAGCATGTCCTGGCATGCCGTCATGCAGGCATCGCACGCGGTGGCGCACATTGCGCACGTCTCGCTCATCTGCATGTGGGTCGAGCACTCGTCCCGGCAGGCGCGGCACATCGCGATGCAGGCCTCGAGCGCCATCATCATGCTGTCCCGCTCCATGCCCATGGGGCGCAGCATCATCCGCATCATCATCCCGGTCATGTCGGCGGTGTTGGCGCACATGGCCGCGCACGTGCCCATGCCGTCCATGCCCGCCATCGTGTCCGCGCACATCGTGCAGGCCTGCATGCACGCGGAACACGCGTCGATACAGTTCGCCATCGCCGTCATGTCCATCTGCGACATGATCGACGTGTCCGACATCGGCATGTTCTTCATCATCTCTGTGGCCGCACTCATGGGACCGCTCCGTTCCGCGTCGCCGTGGGCCGAAGGAGCGGCCGGAGGAAACGGCGGCGCCTGACTCCCTCAGGCTACGAAGTCGGCGGAGAACACGCCAGTGGGATCAGACCCGGGCGAGGACCTCGCCGTGCGGGAAGGCGAACCACGCATCGGGGTGCTCCGCCCACTCGCGCCAGGCTGCCGAGATGCGATCGAGATCCTCCTGCTGGGCGAACCCGCCCTCGAGGGCCTGGCGCGCGAAGTCGGACTTCAGAGCGCGATCGGCCCAGAGCCCGCCCCACCAGCTCCGCTCCTCGGGAGAGCTGAAGCCCCAGATGGAGGCGCTCGTGGTCACGTCCGCGAGTCCCGCCGCCAGCGCCCAGGCGCCGAGGCGCCGGCCCGCGTTCGGCTCGCCGCCGCCTCCCCGGTGCACGGCGTCGTAGATCCGGATCCAGTCCGCCATGCCGGGCAGCTCCGGGTACCAGATGGTCCCGCCGTAGTCGACGTCGCGCGCGGCGACGAGCCCTCCGGGCTTCACCACACGCGCCATCTCCCGGAGCACCGCCACCGGGTCGGCGACGTGCTGGAGGACCTGATGCGCGTGAGCGATGTCGACGCTGTCGTCAGGGAGGTCGAGAGCGTACGCGTTGCCCGTGCGGAAGGACACGTTCCGGAGCCCGCGCTCCTCGCCGAGTCTCCTCGCCGCCTCCACGATCTCGGCTGCGGCGTCCACCCCGACCACCTCGCCCGGAGCGACGCGCTCGGCGAGGTCGACGGTGATCGTGCCGGGCCCGCTGCCGAGATCCAGGACGTGGAGCCCCGGACGGAGGTGCGGAAGGAGATAGGCCGCGGAGTTCTCCACGGTGCGCCAGGTGTGGGAGCGGAGGACGCTCTCGTGGTGCCCGTGGACGTAGCGCTCGTGTTGCACTACAGAAAACTAGCGCGCTGGCGGTCGAAAGCCGGAACTCGTAGGCTCGGCTGGTCTACCTGGGAAACAGCCGAATTATAGCCGCTCCTCGGAGTGGCTCCGACCACGGGGGCGAGCGGGGCGCGAGGGTACTCGTCGGGATCCGCACGTCCTCGGCATCGCCCGAGGACGAGTGGAACCAAGGCGACTCCGACCCGAAAGGAGTGACCGGATGCACAGGCGCGGTGCTGCCATCGTCACGGTGATCCTCTGCGTCGCGGTCGGCGCGGCGGCGTTCGCGGTGCCCGCAACCCTGGCGCAGGTCCCGAGCTCGCCGCTCGCGTCGGACTCGGCCGTGACCCTGGGGCCCGTCAACGTCGACGGAGAGCCCCTGTACGCATCCGTCACGCTCTCCCGAGGATGGACCCGGATCGGGATGGGCCCGTTCCTGCGGGACGATCGCGCATCGCTCGTCTCTCCCGACGGCGCCTACCGCGCCCTGCTGGAGCTCGTTCGTGTCGCTCGCGCCGACGACGCCGGCGACGCAGTGCCCGGAGATGCCGCGGGCGAGCTCGAATCCCGGCTGGCCTCCGCCACCTGGAGCACCGAGGCCCTCGCCTCGGGCAGCGAGGTGCGCTACACGACGCTCGCCGACGGCGAGGACACGGTGACCGTGGCGATCCTCGATCCTCCCGACGGAGTGCTGACCGGGTCGGGAGCGTCATCCCCGCAGCGGGCGCACCTCGTCGTGGTGGCCGCCGCGCCGTCCGCCGACGCGGACGGCTACCGGACAGTCACCGCGGACCTGATCTCGTCGGCCGTCTTCAGCCTTTCGCACCCGAGTGGGACGCCGACGGAGGACGTACAGCTATGACCCGCTTCCGCCGCATCGTCGCCGCCTCGGCGGTTCTGCTCGCCTCCGCTCCGCTCGCGGGATGCGGAGGGATCCAGACGACCGAGGGGTGGCTCCCCCGCCCGGCCGCAGTCGCCGAGGTCGCCCTCTCCGACACCGACACCGCTCCGGTCCCTCCCGGGGAGGCGCCCGGACTCGAGACCCGCCTGATCTACCGCGCGGATCCGGCAGCCGGCGTCGGCGCCCGGTGGGCGGAGATCCCCGGGAACCCAGCCTTCAACACCGAGCTGCGCGCCCTGGTGAAGGCGGCCATCGACGCCCAGGCCGCCGCGACCGGCGTGCCCTTCGTCCCGGCGGCCGACGGCCCGGCGGACGATTCGCGCTCCAGTCAGTGCGCGCCGGGGGCGACGACGCGCCCCGTCGCCGAGCTCCTCGCCGATCCCGCCGTCACTCCCCAGACGGGCGGCCCGACCGTGACCGTCGTCTGCGAGATCGTCGTCGCGTCCGGCCCCGTCCTCGCCGAGGCGCTGCGGATCGTCACGGCGTCCGGCGGACAGGTGCAGTCCGACAGCACCACCGTCCACTACACCGACACCGCGGGCGGCTTCACCGCACGGAGCGACGGCTTCATCAGCGACGACGGCGCGCGGACCCTGCTGGCACGGGTGGTGCAGTCGCTCAAGGTCGCCGCGGGCGCCTTCGAGCCGCGGATGCAGGAGGACCCCGCGGATTTCCCCCTCGAGCAGCTGCGGGCCTGGTTCTCCAACTACACGTTCGGGCCCGACGGCTCCCTCGTCGTCCGTCTGCCGGCCGACTTCACGACTCCCGAGCTCGACCGGCTCGCGGAGGTGCCGAAGCCGTCCCCTCTGATCGTCACGGTCGCCGCGGACCAGGCGACTCCCCTGCTGAGCCCGGAGGGCGCCCAGGTGCAGGCGGCTCTCGCCTCGGGCGAGCCGCTCACCCTGCCGAGCGCGCCGCCTCCCGGGCGGAGGGACGTGGACTGCTCGCTCTTCGCCTGCGTCGCCCTCACCTTCGACGACGGCCCCAGCCCCTTAACCGCGGGGCTCATCGACCTGTTCAACTCGCGTGATTCGGCCACGACCTTCTTCGTGCAGGGCTCCTATGTCGGCGCGTTCCGGGACGTGGTCCGCCGGATGCACGACGAGGGGCATCAGATCGGCAACCACACCTGGAACCACCCCGACCTCACCCGCCTGTCCGCCGGGGCGGTGAGGGAGCAGATCGCGCGCACCAACGCGGTCATCGAGGACATCACCGGGTCGGCGCCGACGATCTTCCGGCCGCCCTACGGCTCCTACAACGACACCGTGCTGGGCGCGACGGGCATGCCCGCGATCATGTGGTCGCGCGACACCCTGGACTGGCAGAAGCCGGGTGACGGTGCCCTCGTCCAGCGTGCGATGTCCAATGCCCAGCCCGGGGACATCATCCTCATGCACGACATCCACGAGACCACGACCCGCGTCGTGCCGCAGATCGTCGACGGTCTGCTGAACCGCGGATTCATGCTCGTCACGGTGGAGCAGATCCTCGGCGGGACCCCGGCGCCCGGAACGGTCACCAAGCGCTGAGGCCCGCGCCCGACCGGCCCCGCGCCCGACCGGCCCCGCGCCCGACCGGCCCGGCGCCCGACCTCAGACGGGTCGCGCCCTGATCGTCCGGCGGAACCACTCGCCGGCGTCACTCTGCCACGTGAGCAGCGCCGCGATCCCGAGGCAGAGGAACTGCAGGAACCCCGTGCCCCAGGGGCTGAAGACGCCGAAGAAGGACAGTCCCGCAAGGATCGTGAGCGCGATCCGCGCCCACGGCGCCCCCCGGCGGACGAAGATCCCGCACACCACCGCCGCGGCGATCAGCGCGACGCCCACGGTGACGGAGACGCTGAGGAGCATCCGCAGGAACTCGTCGACATCCGCCGCGGTGAGGTTGTTGGGGTTCGACGTCTCGAGCGCCTCGAGCGTCGCCGCCCGGTTGATCGGATACGAGGCGAAGGAGATCAGGATGCCGCCCACGCCGATCAGGGCCGCGGCGATCGTGAGCCAGAAGGCGATCTCGACCTGACGCGGTCGCGGGCGTGCGGGAGTACCGCCGGTCATGCCGTGATCAGGCGGACTTCTCGGCGCGCACCGGCTTGCGCGGCACGATGGTCGGTGCCGCGTTCTCCAGGACCGCCTCGCGCGTGATCACGACGCGACCCACCTCGCTGTTCGAGGGCACCTCGAACATGACGGGGCCGAGGACCTCCTCGAGGATGGCCCGCAGGCCGCGCGCACCGGTCTGGCGGAGCACCGCGAGGTCGGCGATCGCCTCGAGGGCGCCCTTGTCGAACTCCAGGGCGACGCCGTCCAGCTCGAACATGCGCTGGTACTGGCGCACCAGGGCGTTCTTGGGCACCGTGAGGATCTCCATCAGCGCGTGCTGGTCGAGCGGCGTGACGGTGGTGACGACCGGGAGGCGGCCGATGAACTCCGGGATCAGCCCGAACTTGTGCAGGTCCTCGGGCAGCACCTCGCTGAAGAGGTTCACCTCGTCGCCCTTGCTGTGCAGCGGAGCGCCGAACCCGATGCCCTTCTTGCCGGCCCGGCTGGAGATAATCTCCTCCAGGCCCGCGAACGCGCCGGCGACGATGAACAGGACGTTCGTCGTGTCGATCTGGATGAACTCCTGGTGCGGGTGCTTGCGACCGCCCTGGGGCGGAACCGACGCGACGGTGCCCTCGAGGATCTTGAGGAGCGCCTGCTGGACGCCCTCGCCCGACACGTCGCGCGTGATCGACGGGTTCTCCGCCTTGCGGGCGATCTTGTCGACCTCGTCGATGTAGATGATGCCGGTCTCGGCGCGCTTGACGTCGTAGTCCGCGGCCTGGATGAGCTTGAGGAGGATGTTCTCGACGTCCTCGCCGACGTAGCCGGCCTCGGTCAGCGCGGTGGCGTCCGCGACCGCGAACGGCACGTTGAGCCGCTTGGCGAGGGTCTGGGCGAGATACGTCTTGCCGCAGCCGGTCGGGCCGATGAGCAGGATGTTCGACTTCGCGATCTCGACGTCGTCCTGCAGCGCCTCGGCCGGCGTGAGGGTCTGGCGGGCCCGGATGCGCTTGTAGTGGTTGTAGACCGCGACGGACAGGGCGCGCTTGGCGTCCTCCTGGCCGATCACGTACTCCTCGAGGAATGCGTAGATCTCGCGCGGCTTCGGGAGGTCGAAGTCGCCGGTGGTCTCCTCGCCGGCCTCCGCGAGGCGCTCCTCGATGATCTCGTTGCAGAGCTCGACGCACTCGTCGCAGATGTAGACACCGGGACCGGCGATCAGCTGCTGGACCTGCTTCTGGCTCTTCCCGCAGAACGAGCACTTGAGAAGGTCTGCGCTCTCCCCGATTCGCGCCATACTTCCCGTCCTCCCGTTCATCGCTCGCCCGCCGGCGCGCGTCGATTGGCAATGAGCCTAACCCGACCGGGTGACACAGGGTTGCATCCGGCGCCCGCGGTCGGCGCGCCGCTTCATTCGTCCCCCGGTTCCGTCCCCCGGAGGCCGGAACGGGGCGTCGTTCAGCGGGATTCACCGAGGGGAAAAGTCTTCCGCGGCACCAGTCGGCGCGAGCGCTTCGAGCGGGGCGCCCGCCCGCACGTCAGCGCCCGTCGGGTTCAGCGACACGGACGACGGCCTTGCCGCGGACCCTCCCCTCGAGCAGGAGACGGAAGGCCTCGGGCACCTCGTCGAACGCGAAGACGCGATCGATCGACGGGGTGATGCTCCCCTCCGTGCAGATCCGGGCGACCTCGAGGAGGTCGGGGAGGCTCTGCCGGACGACGAGCAGCCGGATCCGCTTCCTCGTGAACGGCCGGAGCACGAGGCCGGCGAGCAGCAGACCGAGCATCCTGCGCACCGGGCCTCCGACGAAGAGGCAGGAGCCCCCGGGCCGGAGCGCGCGGAGGTACGCGAGCGCCGATCGCCGCGCGAAGACCTCGAAGACGACGTCGTACCGCCGTCCCGACCGCGTGAAGTCCTCGCGCCGGTAGTCGAGCACGTGGTCGGCCCCCAGGCGGCGGAGGAGCTCCCCCTTCTCGGCGGTGTCCACCGCGGTGACCTCTGCTCCGTGGAGCTTCGCGAGCTGCACGACGAACGCTCCGGCACTGCCGCCAGCGCCGTTCACGAGGACCGCCTGTCCCGCCCGCACCTTCGCGGCGTCCCGGAGGCCCTGAAGCGCGATGACGCCGCCCTGCGGCAGCGCGGCGGCCTCCTCGAAGCCGAGCCCTTCGGGGATGAGCGCGAGGTCCGACTCCACGGCGCGAGCGAACTCGGCGAGGCCGCCGAGCCGCCGCAGGTTGTCGCCGAAGACGGCATCTCCCGGGGCGAAGCGGGTCACCTTCGCCCCCACCGCCTCGACCCGTCCCGCGACGTCCGAGCCGAGCACGGTGACGCGCGGACGCCGGAGCCCGTTGATGCGCGCGTACGCCGGGGACCCCCGGAGCCCCTCCGAGTCCGAGCCGTTCAAGGACACCGCGTAGACCCGCACGAGCACCTCGTCATCTCGCGGAACGGGGCGCTCGAGCTCGGCCAGTCTCAGCTCGTCCGCACCGCCGTACCGGTCGTGCACCCACGCCTTCATGCGTCCGCCTCCTTCGCCGCGCGGCCGCGAGGACGATGTCCTTCGACGGCGATCGCGGTCAGCACGGCACCAGGCTAGGCACCGCCCGGGTTAACGGCGAGATGCCACTTCTCGTCCTCATTCGTCAGGAATGAGGACGGAAAGTGGCATCTCGGCAGGCTCCGCGAAGGGAGCAGGCACTCAGCGGACGAGCGCGGGCACGGCCTTCCGGCTCGTGAGGACCTGGTCGATGAGCCCGTAGTCGAGGGCCTCCTCCGCGGACAGGATCTTGTCGCGGTCGATGTCCCGGTTCACCTGCTCCTGGGTGCGGTTCGAGTGCTTGGAGAGGGTCTCCTCGAGCCACTCGCGCATGCGCATGATCTCGCGCGCCTGGATCTCGATGTCCGACGCCTGGCCGCGGCCGGCATCGCCGGTCGCCGGCTGGTGGATGAGGATCCGCGCGTTCGGCAGCGCGAGGCGCTTGCCCGGGGTGCCGGCCGCGGTCAGTACCGCCGCCGCGGAGGCCGCCTGCCCGAGCACGACCGTCTGGATCTGGGGGCGGATGTACTGCATCGTGTCGTAGATCGCGGTCATGGCGGTGAACGAGCCACCGGGCGAGTTGATGTACATCACGATGTCGCGGTCGGGGTCCTGGCTCTCGAGCACGAGCAGCTGGGCCATGATGTCGTCCGCCGAGGCGTCGTCGACCTGGACGCCGAGGAAGACGATGCGGTCCTCGAAGAGCTTCGCGTAGGGGTCCTGGCGCTTGTAGCCGTAGGCGGTGCGCTCCTCGAAGCTCGGGAGGATGTACCGGGCGCTGGGAGCGCCGCCCTGCCCGAACGCGGTGCCACCGAAGTCGTGGTTCGTCATGTCTGGTTCTCGTTCCGTTCTCTCGGTGGCTTACAGCTCGCCCTTGGAGGCGGGCTCGAGGGTTCCGCCGCCGCCGGTGACGTCGCTCGCCGACTCGCGGATGTGGTCCACGAAGCCGTACTCCAGCGCCTCCTCGGCGTTGAACCAGCGGTCCCGGTCGCCGTCGGCGTTGATCTGCTCGACCGTCTTGCCGGTCTGCGCGGCGGTGATCTCGGCGAGCCGGCGCTTCATGTCGAGGATGAGCTGCGCCTGCGTCTGGATGTCGCTCGCGGTGCCGCCGAAGCCGCCGTGCGGCTGGTGGAGCAGGACCCGGGCGTTGGGCGTGATGTACCGCTTGCCCTTGGTGCCGGCGGTCAGCAGGAGCTGACCCATGGAGGCCGCCATGCCGATGCCGACCGTCACGATGTCGTTCGGGACGAACTGCATGGTGTCGTAGATCGCCATGCCGGCGGTGATCGAGCCGCCGGGCGAGTTGATGTAGAGGTAGATGTCCTTCTCGGGGTCCTCGGCCGCGAGGAGGAGCAGCTTCGCCGCGATCTCGTTCGCGTTCTCGTCCCGCACCTCCGAGCCGAGCCAGATGATGCGGTCGCGCAGCAGGCGGTCGAAGACGTTGGGCTGCATTACTGGATCAGGCATCGGGGAGAGCTCCTTCTCGTTGAATCCGGTTCCGAATCTATCGAAGCGGGATCGGCCGACCTGCCCTGTTCGCCGTCGGCAGAGAAGGGCGCGGCGGCCTCTTGACCCGGTCCCCCGGCAGGTCTAGCCTGGTTCTATTCAACTGATCGGTTGATCAAAGGAGAGGTTGAATGAGCGCCATGACCGACGAGGAGCTCGATCAGGCGTTCCTCGCCCTTGCGGACCCCACCCGGCGCTCCCTCCTCGCGCGCCTCGCCCTCGGCGACGCGACCGTCGGAGAGCTGGCCGCCCCGTTCGCGATGTCCCTCCAGGCCGTCTCCAAGCACCTGACCGTGCTCGAGCAGGCGAAGCTCATCACGCGCCGGCGTGACGCACAGCGCCGCCCCTGCAGCCTCAACCGCGAGGCGATCGGCCCGCTCGTCGACTGGCTCGACGCCTACCGGCGCCGGACCGAGGAGAGGTTCCAGCGGATCGACGACCTCCTCGCGCGGACCGACGGCTCCTCCCCCACCCCCTAGACGCCGCACCCAACCGCGACAGAAGAAAGGAAGCGACGATGCCCACCACCGACAGCACCATCATCAAGGCCCCCGAGGCCCTCCCGGTGATCGAGATCACCCGCGACTTCGAGGCGCCTCTCGCCCGGGTCTTCCAGGCCTTCACGGATCCGGACCTCATCCCCGAGTGGCTCGGACCGCGCGAGCTGACGACCGTCGTCGACCGATTCGACGCCCGCAGCGGCGGCTCGTACCGCTACGTGCAGAGGGACCCGGACGGCAACGAGTACGCGTTCCACGGCTGCTTCCACACCGTGGAGGCACCGACGACCGTGATCCAGACCTGGGAGTTCGAGGGCTACCCCGGCGAGGTCTCGCTCGAGTACATGCACCTCGAGAGCCTCGGCGACACCCGAACCCGGGGTCACTTCACGAGCCACTACCGCACGCTGGAGGCGCGCAACGGCCTGATCGCGAGCGGCATGGAGCGAGGCCTCCGCGACTCGCACCTCCGCCTCGACGAGCTCCTCGCCCGCGCCTGAGCGCCCACTCCGGCGGCCCGCACGGCCGCGGCCCGCTCCACCACGGGCTGCACGAACAGGACGGGCCGACCCGGAAGATCCGGATCGGCCCGTTCTGGCGTTCAGGGAGGGGTCAGTGCGAGTGACCCTCGTGCTCGTTCGCGTCGCTCAGCGCCTCGGTCGCCGCCGACACGTCGAAGCCGTCCTCGTCGTCGGCCTTCGCCGCGAAGTCGGAGAGGTCGACCGGGTTGCCGTTCGTGTCCACGACCTTCGCCTTGCCGAGGACGAGGGCGAGGGCCTTCGACCGCGTGACCTCGGCGATGACGCCGGGGAGCTGGCCGTTCTGCTGCAGGACCTCGGCGAACTCCTGCGGCTGCATCCCGTACTGCTGAGCGGCCTGGATGACGTAGTTGGTCAGTTCGGCCTGGCCGACGCGGACCTTCTCCTTCTCGGCGATCGCGTCGAGCAGCAGCTGGGAGCGGAACGTCTTCTCGCTGGCCTCGGAGACCTCGGCGCGGTGCTCGTCGTCCTCGAGGCGGTTCTCCTGCTCCAGGTGGCGGTGCACCTCGTCCTCGATGAGCTTCTCGGGGACCGGGATCTCGACCTTCTCGAGCAGCGCGTCCACCAGCTTGGTGCGGGCCTCGTTCGCCTGGGTGAACGTCTTCGAGCGCGCGGCCTGCTCCCGCAGCTGCTCCTTCAGCTCGTCGAGGGTGTCGAACTCGCTCGCCATCTGGGCGAAGTCGTCGTCGGCCTCGGGGAGCTCGCGCTCCTTGACCGCGAGGACCTTGACCGTGATCTCGGCCTTCTCGCCCTCGTGGTCGCCGCCGAGCAGCGTCGACTCGAAGGTGGTCTCCTCGCCGGCGGTGAGGGAGTCGAGCGCCTCGTCGATGCCCTCGATCAGCTCACCGGAGCCGAGCTCGTAGGAGATCGCGTTCGCGGAGTCGACCTGGTTGCCGCCGATCGTGGCGACGAGGTCGATCTGGGCGAAGTCGCCCGTCTTCGCGGGTCGGTCGACCGTGGTGAGGGTGCCGAAGCGCTCGCGGAGGCGCTGCAGCTCGGCGTCGACCTCCTCGTCGCCCACCTCGGCGGCCTCCACGGTCACGGTGACGTCCTCGTAGTCGGGCAGCTCGAAGTCCGGACGGACGTCGACCTCGATGGTGAGCTCGAGGTCGCCGGAGTAGTCCTTCAGCTCGGGGAGCTTCGTGACGTCCGCCTCGGGCCGGCCCAGCGGGCGCAGGTCGTTGTCGGCGAGCGCCTGGCGGTAGAAGCCGTCCATGCCCTCGTTGATCGCGTGCTCGATGACCGCGCCCTTGCCGACCCGCTGGTCGATGATGGGCGGCGGGACCTTGCCCTTGCGGAAGCCGGGAATGTTGACCTGCTCGGCGATGTGCTTGTAGGCGTGGTCGATGCTGGGCTTGAGATCCTCCGGCGGGACGGAGATCGCCAGCTTGACGCGCGTGGGGCTCAGCTTCTCGACGACGGACTTGACCATGTCTGTTCGTTTCCTGCTCTGTGTGGTGAGGTCTGGGGAGCTCTTCGTCGGGGCGACAGGATTTGAACCTGCGGCCTCCCGCTCCCAAAGCGGGCGCTCTGCCAAGCTGAGCTACGCCCCGGTCGTGGCACGACCGCTGCGGCCGGGCGATCGGGACCGCGCCCCGAAAATTGGCCTGGTCGAGTCTAGCGGGTCCGCCGGAAGCGGACCTGGACGAATACGTCCATCCCCCTGGCGGAGCGCAGGAAGGGGAGAGACAATGCGGGCAAGATCACCCCGCGGAGGTCCTCATGACCGCATCGATCGTCTCCCCGCCGTCCTTCCTGCCGACGCTGTCAGCGGGACGGCACCGCAATCCCAAGCGCGGCGCCTGCTTCATGGAGTACGCCTCGTTCCTCGCCGGCGAGCGCTGGAGCGACCATCCGGGCTGCACCCATCCGGTCCTCGGCACGATCGCCCGGGGCGTCAACGACTTCATCTCCGATGGTGCGCGCGACGGCCTCCTTCCGCTCGTGCCGCGCGTCGTGGGGCTGTCGGGAAGCGATCCGCGGATCGCCTTCCGGGTGGCTCTGAGGGCCGTCGTCGGCGCTCTGCCGGTCGCGAGCATGGAGCGGCAGCGGGCCCTCGGCGTCGGCGCCCGGCACGCCCTCGAGGAGCTGCGGCGCCTCGGCGACGACGACCCGGAGGTCCGCCAGCGCGTGGCGGATGCCTTCGCGATGGTGCCGGACGCCGAGGAGTGGAGCCGCCGCTTCTGCGACTCCGTCGGCCACTCGAGCAGCCGCTCCCCCGTCCGCACGGGCGAGGCGATGGCCACGGTGGCTGTGCTCGGCGTCGCGGAAGCCTGCATCCCGGACGTCGACACCGCTCTGCGGAATCTGCTCCAGGAGGCCGTCGACGAGACGGAGCGCACCATCGAGCGCCTCCGGCCGAGCGCACCGACGGCGGTGCCGCGAGAGCCGGTGGCGGAGCGCCGCTGACCGCGGTCACGGCCGAGCAGGTCCGAAAGGAGCTCCGCGAGGTCTCGAACCCGGCCGACGCGGCCGTCCTCGCGGGCTTCTTCAAGGCCGGCCCCGGCCAGTATGGCGAGGGCGACCGGTTCCTCGGCGTCCGCGTCCCGGCGACGCGGCGCGTCGTCGCGCGGGCGGCGGGCATGCCCCTGTCCGAGGTCGGCATCCTGCTCGAGAGCGGGTTCCACGAGGACCGGCTCGCGGGGCTGCTGATCCTCGTCGCCCGGTTCCGCACGGCCTCCGCCAGGCGCACCCGCGACGACGCTGCCCGCACGCGGCTGCACGAGTACTACCTCCATGCGCTCGGCCGCGGGCTCGTCAACAACTGGGACCTCGTGGACACCTCCGCGGAGGCTCTGATCGGCGAGTACCTTCTCGACCACCCGTCCGACCTGCTCCAGCGACTCGCCGGCGCTCCGACGATCTGGGAGCGCCGGGCCGCGATGATCGCCACCTTCGCCTCCACCAAGGCGGGCGATCCGGGCCCTGTCCTGTCGATCGCGTCCCTGCTGCTCCGAGACCGTGAGGACCTGATCCAGAAGGCGGTGGGCTGGATGCTGCGGGAGCTGGGCAAGCGCGTCTCCCGCGACCGTCTCGTGGCATTCCTCGACGAGAATGCCAGCGCCATGGGCCGCACCGCTCTCTCCTACGCGACCGAGCACCTCGACCCGGCCGAGAGGGCGCGCTACCGGGCCCTGCCGCGGATCCCGGCCGAGCGGATGCGTTAGACTCGGGCGCTGTCGCGGCGTGCCGCGGCGTCGGGGACGTAGCTCAATGGCAGAGCCTCAGTCTTCCAAACTGATGGTGCGGGTTCGATTCCCGTCGTCCCCTCCAATCAATACCAGGCCTCACCAGGCATGACCCGTCTCGCGTCGCCCGACGGACGAGGCGCCTCGGGTGCCCCTAGCGTGCCCCTATTTCCCGGGGCGCTGTCGATTCGCCTCGCTCGTCCGTATCACTGTGTAGGACCTCGCTTGAGGATCCGGCGAGACGACGAGGAGACTCCCGTGGCGAAGCAGACGCCCCGACGATTCGAAGATGTGCGGCAGCTACCCTCCGGAAACTGGCAGGCCCGGTATCGAGGACCGGATGGTCGCCGGCGATCCGCAGGCACGTTCACCTCAATGCGCGAGGCGGGGAGGGCGGCCGCGAGGGCCAAGTCGGACATTGAGAGGGGAACTTGGCGTGACGCGTCCGGCGGCGAGAAGCGCTTCGGGGTCTTCGCGGAGAGGATCCTCGAGATCCGTTCAGCCGAGCTCGCGGTTCGCACGGTGCAGGGCTACCGCTCCCTCTTGAGGAAGCACCTCATGCCGACCTTCGGACACATGAAGCTCAACGCCATCACCGTGCTCGTGGTCGACGCCTGGTATGCAAGTGCGGCGAGGAGCATGCCGCCCGTGACCCTCAAGAACACCTACTTCCTCCTCTCCGGCCTGATGCGGCAGGCCGTCCGCTACCGGCTGGTGCGCGAGAACTCTTGCCAGCGCGAAAAGGCAGGGAAGGACATGTCGCGACGCCGTCCCGAGCTTCCAATAGGAACGCAGCAAGCGATCATCGAGGCACACCCGGCCGAGCTTCGGCCTCTGCTATGGCTAACCTTCGGCGCTCACCTGCGTCTAGGGGAGGTTTGCGCGCTGCGACGATCGGACTTGAACCTCGAGGCCGGGACGCTGTTGGTGGAGCGTCACGTTCAGGAGGTCCCGGGAGGTACCGTCGTCACGAAGACCAAGACAGGCAATCGGCGCACGGTGGCGATTCCCGAGCAGGTTCTGGCCCTCCTGGCCGACTACCTCCGCTCAAAGCCGATGCTTCCAAAAGCCCCGCTCTTCACAAGTCCACGCGCAAAGGGCCCCATCCGCCGCCGGTACCTGTACGAGCAGTGGAGGAAGGCCTGCGTCGCTCGAGGCGTGCCGGAGTTCCATTTCCACGATATCCGGCACACAAGCCTCACCTTGATGGCTCAGGCGGGCGCCACGCCCCGCGAGAACATGCAGCGAGCCGGTCATCGCACCATCGCTGCGGCGATGCGATACCAGCACGCGCTCGAGGAGCGTGACCACAGCGTCGCCGCGCGGGCATCCGCGCTGATGCCGTCGGTGAGGGCCGTCGAGTCTCATGCCGGATGAGAGGCGCCCCACGAAGCACATCTGATGCCCCTTGAGCCCACGCGTGCCGCTGCTCCCCCGAGCTTCGTGAGAAGCAACGGGATTCCAGAGGGGCCCAACACGGGCCGCGCCGATCGTCGGACGGGTCCCCCGCCCCGTCCGCTCGGCTTCGGAGACAAGAAGCAACGGGACTCCAGCCGAGGCAACACTGGACTGCGACGGCGGGAATGACAGTGACGAGACTGAGAGGATGCGGAAGTGGACGAAATCGGGGACGACTACCTGGACAAGTCGCCTGACGCGGGGCGCATGGGAAAGGCGGCCGAGTACCTCGTAGCGTCGGTTTGCATTCTCACAACCAGGGGACGCCTGAACGTGTCCACCTCGCTGGTCGACGACGAAGGCGTGGACCTCGTATTCCACCTTCGCGGCTCCACGGCGACCCTCGCCGTTCAGGTTAAGGCGAGGATGGCTGACGGCGCAGTGGTGGGGCGAGGGCGCTTCCAAGCCTTCATTCGCTCAACGACCTTCCGGCCGCGCACTGACTTGGATCTGCTGTTCGTTCTCATCGACAACGCGAAGGGAGCGATCGAACAGGCGTGGCTTGTGCCGAGCCCGAACTTCGAGGCCTCCTGCGGCCGGCCCACGACGAACGATCGCTTCCGATTCTCAGCCTCGCTCAAGGCGGGGACGCAGGACAAGTGGGCTCAGTACCGGCTCTCAGCGGCAGAGTTGCCAGTGCGGATCATGAAAAGACTCGAAGATCTTGAGAACAGCGGCTGACCCCTTTTCGATGCACTTCGGGTGACCAAAGATTTCGGCCAGCAGGGCGCGCCCCTGCGGCTCGCCCGCTGGGGTCCATCGCCTCTCGTCATACCTCGCGGACACGCCGCCCTCGCAACAAGCCGCCGACACAATCGAGAAGCGGCGAACAGCGCGATATACTCCCTTGATCGCCCGGCTGGCAGAGAAGGATTCAGAGCATGACCAAGTTTGGCAAGGAATTCTACCCGACGCCGAAGCCGGGTTTTCTCGGACAGGCAGGCGATGCCATAAGAAAGGCGCAGGCAGACAGGGAAAAGCGAGCCAAAGAAAGTCGGGAGGCCGCCAGCGCCGGCGATCTCGTTCATAGGAACTTTTTTGGTGGTTACACGATCGAGATCTACGAAGGAGGCTATGTACGCGTTGCGCTCCTGATGACTCAGACCACCCCATACGAAAAGCTCCGTTCCGTCAAGCATTCCTTCCAGGTGCAGGACAAGAGCTTCGGCGGGCGTGCAGCGGCCGGCGTCATGACGATGGGCTTGAGTTGGCTCGCGTCTAACGAGAAACGCGTGGTGTTCCTGACGATCGCAACCGATAAGAAGGTGCACACACTTCAGGACACCGGGGATTGGACTCGCCTCGGAGACAAGGCCGCGATGGCTGTGGAGGCTGCCGCCCAGGCCGTTCTGAGCGGTCCGATGGAGCAACGAACGGTTCCCACCAAGTCGTCCATCTCTGCACCGCCCGCGAATGCGAATGTGCTCAATCAGATCAAGAAGCTCGGCGAGCTGCATGCCGCGGGCGTTCTGACTGACGCAGAGTTCAGCGCGAAGAAGTCGGAACTGCTGAAACGACTGTGATTAGCGGCAAGAGGAAGGGAGACCACTTGACGGGGCTTGCGATATTCGGGCTAGTCCTGCTCGCGAATCATGCTCTCACTTATCGCTTGCCGGCTCAGGTCGGTGCCGTACCGCTGTTCGCCTCCACCAGTCGAACATAGCTCGATTTGCCAAGTTGTCAGCACCGATGGATCCTCGATTGTACCAGCCATTGTATTGACCAGTGGTGCGATCGTCTGTATACCGGGGAGATGGCACAGCGGTTCTTCGTCACAACCTCTCACGCGATCGAGGTGCCCGCCTTTGTCGAAGAACGGGACGGCTCGTTCACACCGTTCGAGGAGGCCACCGTCGCCTCGTGCCTGGCGTACGCAGGCAAGGTGCGGACATGGGATTTCCAGCTGGCTCAGAACATGGTGACCGCTCTCGGCTGGCGCGAGCACGCCTAGCAAGCGGTCCTCAACGGGCCCGGGGCCTGCGGCGCGCCGTGGGCCAGGGAACTTGGCCGGCTCGGGAACCGACTGCACTAGCGAGATCAGCACCGACAACGAGGAGCAAGCGCTCCCCGCTAACCCCAACGGCTTGGGGGCCTTGGGGGCCGCCCAGCCGAGATTCTTCTTTGTACTACTTGTTGTTCGCAGGAATTCTTCTCGGGACGTGCCGACGGCCTCCAATTCGCCACCGTCGCTTGAAACGGAGACGGCAGCCATTGCCCCGACCCGTCGGCGAGCACTCCGTCAACTCGACAGTCACTGCGTGAAGGGGAACCAGCGGTGAAAAATAGAGTTACCTAGCCGCCTCTCGCAATGCGGCCAGGAGGAACGGCGCTGGCCTGGCCAGAGGAAGGACGGAATAGATCGCTTGGAGGGCCTCCCTCAGGGGCAGTCCAAGATGGCGCGCTGCGTACGCGACTGCCACAACAGGCGTCCTACCTACTGCGCCCTTCAACACAGTGGACAAGGACCATCCGACCCTCCGCTCGAAGCGCAGCCACAGTGTCAGCCGCGTCGCCTAGCACGAACGACAGGTTCGGGTTCATCTCTGGATCGTCCCGATCGATCAACCAGTACTCGATCACCTCACGGTCGGTCTGGTTTCGACTCACACGGCACAGCGAGACGACAGCGTCGATTTCACCCGGGAGGCGATCCAAGGCAGCAAGGGAGCCGAGCCAGACACCGGCGTCGTGCGGGTGTTGAACGAGGACGTCCGCCCCGGCGCTGTCAAGACGATCGGCGGCGGGCCAACCAAGCTCGTCCGAACGCCCACCATTCGCAGTCAGGATCGCGAACCTGCTCAAATCCCTTGCCCTCAGTCCCGGCCAGCCATGCAGGACACGCCGCCAGTCGCCGGGAAGGGCGGATCCGCCGTAGACAGCGCCGGCCAGGGAGCCAGCGATTGCCGCCACGGTATCGGTGTCGCGACCGCCTCGGACGGCGCTTTTGAGCGTGCCTACCAGAGACGACTCGTGGACGATGGCAGACCAAGCGCCCTGCAGCGCCTGGACCACCCACCCGTTGCCCGGGAAGTCTTGGGGACGCTTCGCCTCAGCTTCCCGAATGAACCGGATCCAACGATCCCGCCGACTTCGCGGCAGGAGCTCGACTCCTGCCAACAACTCGAGCTCCCCAGTCAGTACGGCGCGGCGGATCGCAGAACATCAAATGACACAGGCGTCACCCGCATCAGCTTCATAGTGCGTCATCTCGCTCACTCTGCGCGCGGCGGAAGCAAGGACTGCTTCGTCTGCCAAGTGAGCGAGCGCGACTGGAGCCGTGCGCATCAACGAACCGTTTCCCGCCGACCTGCCGCGATTCTCGTGTAGGGACAGAGCTGCAGCGCGGGCGGCATTCTCCGTCATCTCGTTCATTGAACTGAGGACCGCCGCGTCTGAATCCCTACATCCTTCGCGGTTCGCGACCAACCCGCCCATTGGCTCACGACCCCGTCGAGCGAGGCGCCAGGACCAAATCCTCCGCCGATGGCCCCGAGCTTGAGCAATGGAACAGCCATCGCTGTGTCGTCGGTCCATTCCCCGCGTGCCCATCCGAATCCGCCGCCTGCCCTCATCTCAACGGGCGCTTCATCGGAAAGCGGCGGACCGAATTCCTAAGGCGCTCCTAACGCATCACCGCACGCCATCCCGAGTATTGCGCCGACGGCGCGATCTGTCTGAGCGGGAGTCATGCCCCTATCTCTTGAGCAGCTACGTGCCCGGCGCCTTGCTTCTCGAGCGTCAGCGCCCGGTGGACCGTTGCCTCTCCCACCCCAAGCGTTCGAGCGATTTCGGCGATGCTGTGGCCGCCCGACTGATGTAGGGCGCGAGCGATGGCAATCTTCTTTTCGTCGAGAGCACGAGGTCGCCCGCCCACTCGGCCTTGCGCTCGCGCCGCTTCGAGGCCGGCTCGCGTCCTTTCCACGATCACGTTCCGCTCCAACTCAGCGAAGGCTGCGATTATCACGGTCATGGCCTTTCCCATGGCGCTGGTGGTGTCCACCGCCTCCGTCAATGAGCGGAACCCGACACCCTGTTCGCCGAGATCATCAAGCAGTTCCAGTAGATGCCGCGTATTGCGCGCGAGTCGATCGAACCGCCACACAGCGAGCACGTCCCCCGTGCGCAGATACTCGAGGCATGCCTCTAGTTGCGGTCTCTGACGAGAACCTCCGGATACGCCCTGGTCGCAAAAGACCTTGTCGGCACCAGCCACCGTCAGGGCATCGAGTTGCAGTTGGAGGTTTTGGTCAACGGTGCTGCACCGCGCGTATCCCACTAGAGCCATCAACAGCTCCTCTCGTTCCGATACTCGTCAATTGTATCGCAGTTTGTATCACACCGGTTGGAACGAGTATTGGATCGCGGCGAGCACCTTCGATATGGACGGGTGCGTTCCAGTCAGAGCGGTCCAAATACGACCGTAATTCGACCAACCCAGGAGCGCTGCGCGGTCACACCCGCCAGCACGCGCACGTCTCTGCTGTACAGCGGCCGACACTTGGCAGGTGTACTGATAACGGGCACTCATAACGGCGAAAGAGGGCCGAAGCCATTACAGCCCCGCCCGCCCGACGGACGTCGCGGAAACAGGACGGGACCGCGCTGCGGGTCGGATGCAGGACGCCCGCTCCTACACACGCAGACCAGGGAAACGGAACAGCCCGCGCACGCGTGAGCAGTTCATCAATACCAATATCCAAGCCGCGTTGGAGGCGAAGCGGACGCGACCCGAGTCAGGCAACCCAACTGAACCGGATCGGCTGGCGGCGTGACGACTGAGGTAGTCAAGGCCGCTGTGGAGTTGGGATCTGCCGTCTGTTCCGCTTCGCGCGGTCTCTACCTCTCTGGTGGCGCTCGGCGACCGGTTTGGCATTTCAGGGTTGCTGGAGATAAAGCAGCTTGTCGACCTGCCGCTGCAGGTAGTCGATCATCCAGAGCTCATGCTTCTCGGACTCCAGCCTCCACTCGTGATTGATATCCCGGTACTCCGTGCTTCCCTCGTGCGCGGGCGCCCTCTCCCACTGGCTACCAAGCGTGTCCTGCTTTGACTTATTCAGCCATCCCGGTAGCGCTTGTATGTTCACCGGGTCACGAGCGATCGCTTGCTGATTCTCGTAGGTCAGCGAATTCCATCCTCGCAACAGTTGGGGAAACATCGCGACCGGAATGAAGTGATCCGCATGTAGGGATCCTCCTTCATAGAACTTCCATCTGTTCTCGAACGGGTCGAGATACCACTCGCCGGATCGCGCCCAGTCCTTCTGCTCTTGGCTCGTCCGCGTGCGAGCAAGGTAGTCGACAATATCCTCGCCGCCCGGCTCTTCCATCGGATATCTCGGGACCGACCGAGGGTCCAGGAAACCGGGTCGAAAACTGTTCGGATCTCGGATCCGCCGAGTTACGTCCCACGGTTCAACCATTGGAGATCCTGGCTTGTCCGGTCCGGGCGCATCTATACCAACCCCCTGACCGCCGAAATTCGAAGCGGAGGAGTTATTGTCGGATGACATGGATAGAAGAGTAAGGATGGGAATTCTTCTTAACGCCGCAACACCAAGACGCGCCGCTTGCCGTAATAGCATGTCCATCCGCGCCCTAGAGGTTACCTCAACGACCGTCGGTACACGTAGGCGGCTTCCGTTTTCCCACATTTGCTTGCCCAATGGCCCGTTGCGATAGATGCCACGTCCGTCGATTGGGGACGGGAAGCGATGTCCTCCCGAGGGGCCAGCATAGGTGCCTTGTACTCCGCTCCTGTTGAACTGCAAGGACCCGACAACTGGAGACGCCGGACTCGATGGCTGGCGACTGGAGGAAGAAACGCTTGCGGCCACCCCTCCGGCCTGACTTGCAACGGCGCTGGGTCCGGCGTCGCGCGGGTCAGGTCGGATCGGAGTTCCTTCAGCGCGATCACGTGCGGCCGACTCACCGGTGGGAATCGTTGAGTGGAGGGTCTGGGGAACGGTCCCGGGGGGTGGCGGCGCGGTCGGCGCCGCGCCGTCTGATCGATTCGCCGTGGGCGCAGCCGGCGGAGGGTCAGGACCGAGCTGTGTTGGGGGTGGCGATCCGCTGAAGATGTTCCTGAGTATGTCCAGCGCCCCTTGGGACTTCGATGTATCAGGGGTGACCTGCTTGGACACACCGATGGTGGCGTTTGCGCTCTCGGCCCTCTCGAGGAATACGGCGCCTCCGACGGTTTGCTTCGTATCCTTCTGGTTGGGCTGCAAGTCCTCGAATTTCTCACCGCTCGGTCGACGCGCTTCCGAATCTAGTTCTGGTTCCTCCGTCTGCGGCAGTGAAGGTCGTTCGGTCTCCGAAGTCACGATCGATCCACCGAAAGCCGCATAACGTTGTCAGGTCGCAACGCACCTGCGTACGCCGCCGAACGCTGCTCGGGGTCGGAGATGTCGCCTAGGGCATCTGTCAGGAGCTTTCGTTGATCCACGAGGCTGGTTCGGTCGTCCAGATCCACATCTTGGAGGCCGCGAGCGTACTGATCCAGCGCGTCCACCTGACCCAGCAGGGGTCGAACGTTCGTGTAGTCGGCGATCAGCCTGAAGGAATCCGTGGAGAGAACCTGACGATAACCCGGGCGCCAGCGGTATGCCCGCTGCTTCCCGCTCTGGACGTCGTAGAGAGCCGGGTTCTCCTGAGGCTGCAACGCCGTCACGCCGAACCCGCCTCGGTCACCCTCGAGACCCTCGATCGTGTGCTGGACCGCACCCGCAGAGGAAGCGGCTCCTGAGGCAAGGCCAACCAACCGATGCGCTGCTTCTCGCTGTCCTTGCGTGAGTACGGAATCAAGGAAGGACTGCATCGCAGTCAGCGGCCCCTGTCGCCAACTCCCTAGTCGTCCGTTGCTAAATCCGAGCCGGACGCCCCGGAGTGCAACCTCAACATCGTAGAGTCGTGCCTGACTCGTGAATCGGTAGGTGAGATCGCGTCGCATATTGACGTTGCCAACGGTGCGCGCCTCACCTGATTGACCTCCGGCCCCCATTCCGTGGCCATGCCGATAGAGGTTCGCCCGATTGGTAACAGTCCGCAGCCCGTCCAGCAACGCCTGCCCCAGGACGTCCCGTCCGAGGTACTGCTGCAGGCCTACGTCGACTCCCTCGCCGGCACCCTCGACTTGTAGTATGCGTCGGCCGTGACCTTCGCCAGCATAGACGTCGAAGCAATCCTGCTCTGGTCGGCTAGTAGCGAACGTGCTCGAGGAGTTCAAGAGGGCGCGCTCCAGGGTGTCCGCTGCGTAACTCGACAGAGAGTCCGCCACATGACTACCCCGAATCGGTTCCAAGTCCCGCCAGGAGTTGAGTCGTATCGCTCGGCTCTCGGCGGGGAGCATGGCCACATCGGTGACTAGCTCATCCGCCTCGGGCGGATGCGGCGTGAGGACGAGTTCTAGGTCCTCGATGACGAACAGCGAGGGCCGAGGATCTGTGCTCACCCGCTCCTGAACCAATTTCGGCGACAGCCAGGTCGCTTCGATGGGTACAAGATCTAGTTCGCCGCTCCATCGAATGTGGGGCAACATGGCGACCCCTTGGCTGAGACCCGTCAGGTACTCAGCAAGGCCTGCCACCGAATCGGCCTCGGGAAGCTCCGGGGGTTGGAACGGGAGATCTGCCAGTCCCGATCGTGGGCCGGGCGGGAAGGCCGGTTCATCCGGATGGGGTGTCCACGCAAGTCGCGGGTCCGCGCCTGCCCCGCCGCCACCTCGTCCCCGTGCGGGACCCCACACCATCCGCGGCCTCAGGCCGGAGGACCAATTCCGCAGTTCGGCGGCGGCTTGTAGTCCATTCGTCCATATACCGGAATTAGTTGCAGCCTCCGCGGCCAATGCATCGATTGCCTTCGCAACTGCGAATAGCTGAGCGGATGACGCGCCTTGTTGCCGTAGGAGCGACTGATACACGAGGATTGCACGAGGGACGCGAAACGCGCGGGTGTCTCCGCCCTGCTCCTTTGACTCTATGATGTCGTCGAGGTCGTATCCAGCGTCCAGCGAGCTCTGCGCCCATACGAGTTCTCGCGGAGGCGCGACGCGCATTACTCGCGAGAATGGCACGATCATAACTGCCATCGGTCCTCCCCTTCATGGCGGTGATTCCCTCGCGTTGAGGGCGGTGCCGAACCCCGTGTTCTGTACCCGCCCTCGATGACAAGAACTTCCGGAACGGGTAAGCCCACCCTCGAGGCCGTTCGTGAGCGCGGACAGGGCCAATCGTCCTACCAAGGCGTTGCATGTACTCGGCAGGGACGGCGAAGTTTCTGTGAAGCGAGCAACTCCTGGCTTGATGGAGCTGCCAAGTTCTTCACTGCCGGGGGGTTTCGTGTCTCACGCTCATGCACGTCTAAACGTCGGTCGCCGGGTCTTGCTGGTGCACCGGGTACTCACTGCATCGCCGCCCAGTCGCCCATGTCGCCAAGGAGCTCGGCGTACTCCGTCAGGGCCGCATCGCTGCGTGAAGCGGTTGCGGCAGCAGGGCGCGGCCGGCCCTCCCGGGTCACCCCTTCTCCGCGGTGGCGCCGAGTTGCCGCGAGCGCAATTGCTTACGGATACGCCGGCGGCGCTCGCCCATCGATACGTGCGTTGCGCCACGTGCTCGTTTGCGTGGACCTCTCGACCAATCTCTTCTGCCAGCCGACCGGAGTCCGCGCTGAGCGGGCTGAGCGCCCGTGCGTAGCTAGCTATGGCCCTGTGAGAGGGAGGGCTCGCCTGCTCCTGCGTCCGATCAGATCGGGTGCGCTTCCTCATGGAAGTCGCAGGCGAGTTCGACGGTCGTCTCCGGCGTACTTCCCTTCGGAGGCGGTGAGCGAGGTTCCGGAAGCCCGCTCTCGCCGTCCAGCACAAGATGAGCGAAGGCGGGCGGCCCAACTCGCTCCAGCGAGGAGGAGTGCACACCGGGCCATCGGTCGCAGAATCAGGCGGCTGTCGAGATCGCCACTCGCTCCACCACGTCAGCGAACTCCGGCTGCTCGAGCCGACGCAACTCCTCTGCGAGCAAAGCCCCGCGGATGGTGTCCTCTTTATGAGCCTCTGAACCGCGATCGCGAGCGCCTCCCCTTGATCCAGCAGATCGGCCACGCCCTCGTCGTCCACTCCGAATTTGTCGAAGATGACGCTGAGGGCTCGCATCTCGCCGTCGCCGGCACGCACCGCAGCGGGATGATTCCCAGCGGCGGCTGCATCGAGCCGGGCGGCACGAGCTCCATCTGCAACGTCCATGACCCGCCGTAGCAGATCCCCTACCCTGATGGCGTTACCTTCACGCAGGGCTTCTCGGACTTCGGGGCCGAGGTGCCGGCTTGTGTGTCTGTAGAGACTGTCGTCAGATACCGCGAAACGACGCGAAATCAGTTGAACGCTGAGACCGCTCATCAGCGCACCCTCGATTTCCGCACGGCGGCCGTTGTAACAGATCGAGCAGTAGCGACCAGCCATGCTTCCCCCTTCTTCCTCCCAGGGGCAACTATCGGCAGTTCTCGCACCGACAGCCTTGGGTCGCACTGTGCAGCGCGGCCGCCCGATGGCTACCTGCGCTTGGAGCGCTTCACCTCGGTCGCGTAGCAGCCGCAGGATCTCGTCACCCCTGACTGAAGGTTGCTGCCCATCACAGCCTTTGCAGGGGACCCGCACTCGCACTGCACGAGCCACCGACGCTGGCGGTGGCCAGCAGGACTCACGTAGTCCTCGACTCGGCCCAGGACGGTGAGTCTGCCGTACTTGCGGCCGGTGCGGTCCACGGGCTTGCGCATCATGTCGTCGTTCGGGTCGTCAAAGGCCACTTCGGACTCCTCTTCTTGGTCCTGCTCTTCGCGGTCGCTCGTGTAGCCGCGCTTTCGTAGAGATGACACGAGGGCAGTTCGAGGTCGCTGGTCTCTCTCTTGACCGGCTCTCGTCTGGGTTTTCTGCTCGCATGCCCCTGATCAGTGATACGGGCGTGATTGCCAAATCGCCAGCCGATTGCCCGGCGGAGTATCGGGGTCTGCGCCCGCACCTACTCACCTGCACCGAACGACCTGGCGAAAGGAAGAGTAGGGTGACCCCGACATTGATGTGCCGACCGTCGGCGCTTGCGCGCGGTGGCGTCAGCCGGGTCGTCTCCTGTTCCCGCCGGGTGTTGACGAGGCCGTGTGGAAGAGATCCGTCAGGCGCCTCTGCTTGGCGGTCCACTCCTGGATCAGTTACTCAGCGCCGCCACTCGTAGCGCTCTCGAGCCTGCTGTCTTGCTTTGAGCCTTCGGTACTCTGCCGCCCTCTGCTCCGCCGCAAGATCTCACAGGGGGAAACGTCCCGCTTCCACTACCCAACGACTTTCAGACTGACGCAGGCCGGGTCCGCACAGGGGGGTCTTCAAACCTCGTGTCGTAGTTCCAGCCGGCCGGTTCACGGCCCAAAGCCGTGTGGAGTCGCGGTGGCCGTCACGATGCCCGAGCAGGTCACAGCCCGCGCGCATTCACACCCCGCGAGCCGTCGAGGCCAACCTCGCAGGCCAGGCAAACCAGCGCCAGCCGCCTCCGGAAGCAGCACCCGTGGGGATCTGAACCGTTACGTGCCCCGTTCGTGCCCCTAATCACATAGGCTCTACTGCGCGGCCGCCGCGAGATAAATCAAGAAGTATGCCGGTGAGATCAGTGCCTGGGCGACATGTCGTAGCCCTCGGATAAGTCTTCCAAACTGATGGTGCGGGTTCGATTCCCGTCGTCCCCTCCGACTCCCCTCAGCCCGGGTACGGCTCGTGCCCCTCCACCGGCCGCAGTCCGAAGGCGGCGACGATCGCCCGTGCCGAATCCGCGGGCGCGCTGCTGTCCGTCGCGATGGAGAGGTCCGTCGGGATCGGTTCTCGCCTGGTCCACCCGTCTCCCGTCGCACGGATCCGGCGGAGCGTCTCGACCGAGGCGAGCTTCCGGTAGGCCGCTCGATCCGGGTTCTCGATGCGTGCTTCCTGCTCGGCCTCGGACACCGTCAGCTCCACGAACACGACCCGTCCCCCGTTGTCCTCCACCGCGCGCCGAGCGCGCGACGGGAAGTCGGCGGGCACCGTCGGCTCCGGTGTGAACGTGAACACGAGCGAGCGGCCGGCGAGCGCCGCCTCCGTCAAGGTGCTGATCCAGAACCGGTCGCGTAGCCGCACGAAGGGGGCGCTGCCGAACGGGAACACAGCGAGCAGCGTGTCCACCACCAGGTGGTTGTGGAACAGCGCGAAGCCGGTGCTCTCGGCCAGGGCACGGGCGGTGGTCAGCTTCCCCGACGCCGCCGGGCCTTGCAGGAAGACGAGCTCCATCGGCCGACCCTAGCGCGGCTCGGCCCGGCCGCCGTGCTTCTACGCGAGCCGTGCGAGGCGGTCAACCCCCGGATGCGTGGGAGCCGCGTGTCGGCGCCCACCCTTGTCCCGGTCGAACCCCCGGCGTAGCGTGACGATCCTCCCCGGACGCGGCGGCACCGCCTCCGCCCCGGGGAGATCCCCGCCACCTCACCGACAAGGGCAAACCCGGCGTAAGCCGGCGACGCAAAGCTACGGGACCTCCTCTCGAGGTTCGCCGGGCCGCCGAAGAGAGAAGAACGTGCTGAACCCCCGTGAGCGAATCCTGTCCGCCGCCTACCCGCTCTTCGCCGAACGCGGCCTCCGCGGCGTCAGCGAGGAGAGCATCCGGGAGGCCGCCGGCGTCACCCAGCAGGAGCTGACCTCGGCCTTCCCCAGCACGGAGGCGCTCGCCGCCGCCTGCGTCGTGTACCGGGAGCGCGAGTGGACGATCGCCGTGACGGAGGCCGCCGCCCGCTCCCGGGGCACTGACCCCGAGTCGCGCCTGCTCGCCGTCTTCGACGTGCTGGAGGAGTGGTTCCAGAGCGAGGAGGAGGAGGCCATCCCGTTCCTCGAGGTCCTCATCGACCTCGGACGGGACAACCGCCAGGGCCGGCCCGACGTGGCGCACCTGGCGCACGTCCGCGCGGCCCTCGCACGCCTCGGCCGGGAGGCAAGCCTCCGCGAGCCCGAGGCCTTCGCGCTGTCCTTCCACGTGCTGCTCAAGGCGTGCATCCTCAGCGCTCTCGAGGGCGACACGCTCGGCGGCGTGCGCGCCCGGGAGCTCGGGCGCGAGCTGATCGTCCGGCACCGGCAGGTGCCCCGGGAGCCCGTCGCGACCCCGGGCGCGACGTGGTTCGGCGACCCCTCCTTCGACCTCTACGAGAGCGAGGGCCCGCGCCCCGTCGCCGCCACGAGCTTCCTCGACTGGTACGACGACGCCTCGTTCGAGGACCGGCTCGGCGACTAGTCCGCGCGCCGCGATCCGGCCGGCACCGTCACAATCTTCGTCCGGTCCTTGCCGCTGCGCTTGGCCTCGTACATCGCCTGATCGGCGCTGCGGATCAGCTCCTCCACCGGGACGGGCATGTCCCCGAGCGGCACATGCACTGCGACGCCGACGCTCGCCGTGATGCTCATCTCCTCCGGGACCCCGGGGATGGGCGCCCGCAGCGCCTCGGAGATGCGCTGCGCGACGCGCGTGGCGGCTCGAGCGTCCGTGTCGGCGCAGACGACCATGAACTCGTCGCCGCCGAGCCGCCCGATCGTGTCGCTGCGGCGGATCACTCCCCCGAGGCGCTTCCCCACCTCTTCGAGGACGAGATCGCCGACATGATGGCCGAACCGGTCGTTGACGCTCTTGAAGCCGTCCAGATCGACGAAGACGAGCGCCATCGACCGGCCGCTGCGCCCCGCCTCCACGACCGCGTCGGCCACGCGATCCTGCAGCAGGGCGCGGTTCGGCAGCCCGGTCAGCGGGTCCTGCAGGGCGAGCTCGCGCAGCGTCCGCTGCAGCGCGATGCGCGTGAGGGCCTGTCCCGCGAGCCTGCACAGCGCGGCCTGAAGGTCGAGCGTGTGATCGTCGAACTCCCGGCGCCGCCCGAAGAAGCACGCGAGCACCCCGGCGGCGGCGCCGTCCTCGAGCAGGACCGTGACGCTCTCGGCCTCGACCCGCGCGGCGCGGAAGACGGGCGCGAGCCGGGGGAACTGCGACTCGACCTCCTCCAGGCTCCGCAGAGCGGCGACGCCCTCCCGGAGGGCTCGCAGCTCCGGTCCGTCCTTCCCCAGCGATACCGAGTGACCGGCCGGGTGGCTGCCGCCGGCGACCTGCAGGTCGCCGCCCTGCAACAGGAGGACCGCGCTCGGCGCGGCGTCGAGGGCGCGCCCGGCGACGTCGGCCAGGGCCTCCGCGACGGCCGCTCGCGTACCCGTCTCGCCGAAGAGCGTGGCGGCATCCTGCAGCACCCGCACGTGCGCCTCCGAGCGCTCCGCCTCCCGCCGAGCCGCGAGCAGCTCGCGCTCGTAGTCGTGGCGCTGGGTGGTCTCGAACACCGCGAGCCGGACGACCGCGTCCCCCTCCGGAGTCGTCGACGTGATCGCGTTCACGAGGACCGGGAAATCCTCGCCGTCGGCGCGGCGAAGCCGCAGGGCGAGCTCGCGGACCTCGCCCTGCAGGGCCAGCACCGGGCGGTAGCGGGTCTCGGCGAACAGTCGGCTGCCGGTCGTGAGCAGAGCGTCGAAGGGTCGCCCCCTGACCTCCTCCTCGGGATGGCCGGTCCAGTCGAGAAGGGTGCGGTTCACGTGCAGCACGGTGCCGTCGGGGCTCGTGACGAGGAGTCCGCACGGGGCGTGCTCGTACAGGTCCTCCGGGGGGATCCGGGGCATGCCCGATCCCGAGGCGCCCGTCATGTCGCGCGAGTGGTCATGTCGGAGCGGGCTCACGCCAGGAAGGAGCGGATGGCCTGGACGAGCTCGTCGGGCGCCGAGAGGTTGGGGCAGTGCCCCGTGGCGTCGAGCACCGTGAACCGGCTCCCGCGGATCTCCCGATGCACGTACTCGCCGACGCTCTGCGGTGCGATCAGGTCGTCGCGGCACTGCACCACGAGGGTCGGGACCGAGACGTCCCGCAGATCGCGCCGGTTGTCGGACAGGAACGTCACGCGCGCGAAGTGCTGAGCGATCGCGGGATCCGTGCGGCAGAAGCTCGCAACCATCTCGGCCCCGAGCTCGGGTCGCTGCGGGTTGCCGATGATGAGCGGCGCCATGGTCGACGACCAGCCCAGGTAGTTCGCGTCGAGCGTGTCGAGCAGGGCGTCGATGTCCTCCTGGCCGAATCCCCCGGCGTAGCCGTCGTCGTTCACGTAGCGGGGAGAGGGACCGACGAGCACGAGGGCGCCGAAGCGGGAGGGCTCGCGGGACGCGGCGAGCACCCCGATCATCGCGCTCACGGAGTGGCCGACGAAGACGGCGTCCTCGAGGTCGAGGGCCGCCAGGATCTCGAGGACATCGTCGGCGTAGCCGTGGAGGGAGTCGTACTTGCGCCGGTCGTAGGCGGTGAGGTCCGAGCTGCCGGCGCCCACGTGGTCGAAGAGCACGACCTGGTGATCGGTCTCGAAGTGCGGTGCGACGAAGCGCCACATCTCCTGGCTGCATCCGAACCCGTGTGCGAAGACGATCGGCCGGGCTCCGGGCACGCCGGAGACCGCGACGCTGTGCCGGGCTCTGACGCTGTCCTCGGCGACCGTGACGGGCATCCTGAACCTCTCCTCGGGATCGGCTGAATTGGCCATTGTCGAGCACAACCTCCGCATCGACAAGGGCGACAGGGCCCACGAGCATCTGCTCGGGGACGATTGCGGCGCAACGCGGACACCCGGGCCCCGCATCCCGACAGCTCGGCTCGGTCGCCTGGTCGTTCCGCATCACCGCGACGGTCCCGTGGCGGTTGGCGAACGCCGGCCGGTATCCGTGCGGCTTGAAGGTCTCGAGAACCCGACATCGGCGAGCGGATCATCGCCTCCGCTGCAGGGGGGACCTCCGCGACGCCGCCGCGACGCTGGCGTCGGCCTAGGCCAGGGCGCGGAGGGTGTGCTGCCGGGTCGCCAGGTCCGGACCCTGGGGCACGACGATCACCTCGTTTGCCCGGGTCGCCTCCACGAGCTCGTCGATCCTGCCCCGCACGACCGGGAGGGACCCGATCGCCTGGGTCGCGATGCGGTCGTCGAGGTAGTCGATCTCCGCGTCCGTCCAGGAGTGCGCCTCCGCCTCCGCGAGGGTCGGCATCCGGCCGGGCCTGCCCGACCGCAGCCGCGCCATGGACAGGGTGCCGGGGCGCATCAGCCGGCGCGCCTCGTCGTCGGTGTCGGCGACGAGTGCGGCGACCGCCACCATCGCCTGCGGCTCCGCCAGCACGACGGACGGGGTGAAGGCGCGCCGGTACAGGTCGAACACGCGCGGGGTGTTCCGGCCGCCCGCGAAGTGGTGTGCGAATGCGAACGGCAGGCCCATCATCCCGGCGAGGCGGGCGCTGAAGTCGCTGGACCCGAGCAGCCACAGCTGCGGGGCATCGCCGGCGCCGGGAACGGCGACGATCCGGCCGCCCTGCCCGCCCCGGAGGGGCGGGATGGTGCCGAAGTAGGCCAGCAGCTCGAGGACCTGGTCGGGGAAGTCGTCGGCCGTCTCGGACGTGTGGCCGCGGCGCACGGCGGACGTCGTCAGCGGGTCGGTGCCCGGCGCGCGACCGAGGCCGAGGTCGATGCGGTCGCCGTGCAGCGCGACGAGAGTCCCGAACTGCTCGGCGATCACGAGGGACGAGTGGTTCGGCAGCATGACCCCGCCCGAGCCGACTCGGATGCGCTCCGTCGCCGCGGCGATCGCGCCGATCAGGACCGCGGGAGCGGAGCTCGCCACGCCCGGCATCCCGTGGTGCTCCGCGACCCAGAACCGGCGGTACCCGAGGTGGTCGGCGGTCCGGGCGAGGGCGATGGTGTCGGCGAGCGCCTCGGCGTGCGAGGACCCCTCGACGACGGAGGCGAGATCGAGGACGGAGAGAGGAAGGGACATCCTCCCTGCGAACCCGGGCGCCGCTCGGCGCATTCCCCCGGCGCCGCGGACGGGCTACAGCACGGAGTGGGTGATCCGGCCCCCGAGCAGGGTCGCGGCGACCGGCATCGTGCGCAGCTCCGCGGCCGGCGCGGCGAGGGGATCGCGGTCGAGCACCGCGAGGTCGGCCACGTCGCCCGGCAGCACGTCCCGACGACCGCGGGTGGAGGCGGCGAGCGCCTCCTCGACCCGGATGCCCTGCTCGGGGTGCCACGGCGGCCGCTCGTCGGCCGTGCGGTGGACCGCCGCGGCGATGCCCTGCCAGGGGTCGAGGGCCGCGACGGGGGCGTCCGAGCCGAGAGCGAGGACCGCGCCCGCGTCCAGCAGCGATCGGAGGGGGAAGGCGCGGGCCGTCCGCCCCGCCCAGTGGTGGTCAGCGGCGTCGCGGTCGTCGGGGGCGTGCGCAGGCTGGGCGCTCGCCACCGCGCCCAGGCGCGCGAAGCGGGGAAGGTCGCCGTCCGCGATCAGCTGCGCGTGCTCGATGCGCCCGGGTGTCCCGATCAGCTCGAACACGTCGAGCGCGACGCGGTTGGCGGCGTCCCCGATGGCGTGCACGGCGGGGAGGATCCCGGCCCCGGTCGAGCGGCGCAGCAGGCCCTCGAGCTCCCGCTCCGGCACGGTGAGCAGCCCGTGGGGGTCGGGCAGTCCCTCCGGCTCCGGGTACGGGTCGAGGCAGAAGGCTGTCCGGGTGCCGAGGGAGCCGTCGATGAGGACCTTGAGGAAGCCGGCTGTGAGGAGGCCGCTCCCTCCCACCGGATCCCCGGTCCGGAGTCCCTCGCCGATCGCCCGGTCGAGGTCGGGCGGGTAGATCGCGAACTGGACGCGCAGCAGGTCGGCGCCCGCCGCGAGCCGGCGGAGCCACACATCGCGGTTCCAGGTCATCTCGAAGTCGACGACACCGACTACCCCTCGGGACGCCGCCTCGGCCGCGGCGGCCGCGGCCCAGTCGTCGACGAGATCGTCCGGGAGCTCGTTGAGCTCACCCTCGACCCGGAACGCCTCCTCCTCGCGCACCAGGCCGTCGTCGCCGGTACGCGCCCCCAGCCTCCGGGCCGCGGCCGTGCTGAGCCACACGGAGTGCAGGTCGGCGTTGACGAGCACGACCGGCCGATCGCCGGCCGCTCCGTCGAGGAGCGAGGCGGAGGGCCGATCCGGCCAGTTGGCGTCCCGGAAGCCGACGCCGACGAGCGGACCCGCAGGCGGCATCCCCTCCTGCTCGAGGTGGAGCCGGACGAGGTGCGCGGCCTCGGCCGCGGACTCGGCGCGAGAGAGGTCGAGGCGCCGCCGGTACAGCGTCCACTGGGTGAAGTGCACGTGCTCGTCCCAGAGCCCGGGCACGACGAAGCGTCCGTCCAGCTCGACGCGTTCCCCGCCCGGATCCGTCCCGGCAGGCGTCACCGCGCCGATCCGGCCCCCGAGCAGCGTGATGTCCCAGAGTCCCTCGCGCCCGGGACGTCGCCCGCCGGCCAGGGTGAGGGCCGGCTCAGCCATTCCGCGCCTGGCGCAGCCTCTCGTGCGTCCGTCGCATTTCGGCGGCGAGCGCCGGCTGGGCGTACGGCCCGTCCCCCTCGAGGTTCTCGATGATCCTGTCGACGATGGCCGCGGGCCGGTTCTGGCTCAGCTTGGACTTGGCCACCACGCGGGTCGGGGTCAGGCGGAAGCCGACGGTGCCGGAGCTGATGCGCTGGGCGTAGGCGGCGTCGGCGGGGGTCCCCTCCATCCTGCGCGGCTCCGGGAGGGCGTCCTCGAAGAAGTCGACGAGGCGGCCGAGGACGCGGTAGTTCTCCTCGGGCTCGAGGACCTCCGGCACGCCGTAGAGGTGGGCGACGACGAAGTTCCAGGTCGGCACCGCGGGGTTCGCGTCGTACCACCCGGGCGACACGTACCCGTGCGGCCCCTGAATGACGACGAGCACCTCGGTCGTGCCGAGCTCGTGCAGCAGGTCGTCCGGCCGCCCCACGTGACTCACGATCGAGAGCTGCTCGCGCTCGTCGTCGAGCATCACGGGGTAGTGGGAGGCGACGAGGCCCTGGTAGGTGGCGCTGACCAGGGTGGCCCAGGGGTTCTCGCGGATGAGCCGCTTCAGCTCCTCCGGGTCCTCGAGCGTGAAGCTGGGGTTCTGCCTCATGTCACCGCCCCGCTTCGGGCCGGATCTGCCATCCCGGGGCCCAGTAGAGGTTGCGGCCGCCCATCTCCTCGATCACGACGTTGCCGTCGCCGCGAGGGCTCGGCAGGCCGTGCCGCTTGTAGACGTAGTGGCGCTCCTGCTGGTCCGCCATCGCCCGCGCCCACTCGTCGTCGGACAGCCCGTCCTTCGTCATCATCTGCCCCGTCCGGACGCCGAGCTCGAGCAGGCGCGCCCAGTCCCGCCACAGCTCGCGCAGGACGTCCTCGGGAATCTCCTTGCCCGGCGTGTACGGGTCGAGCCGGGCCCGGAACAGCAGCTCCGCGCGGTAGACGTTGCCGATGCCGCTCACGACGCTCTGGTCCATGAGCAGCAGGCCGATCGGCTTGGCGGTCTTCCTCACCGCCCGGACGAACCGCTCCTCGGCCTCCGGACCCGCGTGCACCAGGGGGTCGGGGCCGAGCTTGCCGATGATGACCCGCACCTGCTGCGGGTCGAGGAGCTCGCACGCGGTGGGGCCGCGGAGGTCGGCGACGGCCGTCTCGGTGAGCAGCCGGACGCGGACGGCGCCGACCGGGTCGGGCGGGAAGGAGTCGAGGACCTCCTCCTTCTCCTGCTCCGCCATCCGCAGGCGCCGAGGGGCGCCGATGCTCCCGCCGAAGTCGAGCGGGGTCGCCTCCTCGTACTGGTCGAGGAACGTCCCCTTCTGGTTCGTCTGCCCCATCCGTCCGCCGGAGGACGCCACCGTGGCGTCCGTGCTGATCTCGCCGGCGAAGTCCCACGCCCCGTAAAGGCCCAGGTGGACGTGCAGGATGCGATCGTCCTCGAACTCGAGGAAGAGGTGCTTGCCGACGGCGCTCGCCGCCAGCATCGTCCGCCCGTCCAGCTGGGCGGCGCCCTCCGCGAACCGGCCCTGCGGGCTGGACGCGGCGATGCGGTGCCCGACGAAGTTGTGCCGGAACTGGATCGCGATCCGGTGGATCGAGTGACCCTCAGGCATCGACGCGGGCGATCCCCGGGGTGTGCTCGCCCGGCTCGATGCCGCCGGTCTCCTCGAACTCTGCGAGCTGAGCGATGCGCCGGGCGTGCCGAGGATCGCCGGAGAACGGCTCCGCGATGAACGCGTCGATGAGGGCGGTGACCTCCTCGAACGAGTGCTGGCGGGCGCCGATCGAGATGACGTTGGCGTCGTTGTGCTGACGGGCGAGCTTGGCGGTCGAGTCGTTCCAGACCAGGGCGGCACGCACGCCGTCGACCTTGTTGGCGGCGATCGCCTCCCCGTTGCCGGAGCCGCCGAACACGACGCCGAGGGTCTCCACGCCGACCTTCTGGTCGCGCACCACGGCCTGAGCGGCGCGAATGATGAAGGCGGGGTAGTCGTCGAGCGGGTCGAGGACAGTCGGGCCGTGGTCGACCACCTCGTGGCCCGCCCCCTCCAGATGGCCCACGAGCTGCCTGCTGAAGTCGAGTCCGGCGTGGTCCGTGGCCAGGTGGATCCGCATGGCGCCAGTCTATTTCCGCTCGCTCCTCCGGTATCCGGGTTGCTTCCAGCGGGATCCGTCCTCGTCATGAGCCCGGAGTCCCTCCGCGGGGGTCGGTAGCGTCGGAGGGTGCAGTTCGGACGCCTCGCCTTCTCCCCCGTCACCGGCGATCCCGCCCCCCTCGCTCCTGCCGTGCGGGACGCCCTCGCCGCCCTCGACGCCCCGCCCGTGCTCGTCGCGCCCATCGACGCCTCGGTCGCCGACACGGCGGCGTTCTGCGAGCGCTACGACATCGCGATGGAGCACGGCGCCAACTGCGTCGTCATCGAGGCGCGGCGCGGGGACTCCGTTCGCTACGCCGCCTGCATGATTCTCGCGACGGAGCGGATCGACGTGAACGGAGCCGTGCGACGGCTGCTCGACGCGAAGAAGGCGTCGTTCGCCGGCATGGACACCGCCACGTCCCTCACCGGCATGGAGTACGGCGGGATCACGCCCATCGGGCTGCCGGTCGACTGGCCCGTGTACGTCGACGAGGCCGTCGCCGCCGGCGACCGGCTCGTGATCGGCAGCGGGATCCGCGCCTCCAAGCTCCTCGTGCCGGCCTCCTTCCTCGCGTCCCTGCCGAACGCGCAGGTGGTCCCGATCGCCAAGCGCCCTCCGGCCTGACCGAGGCGGACCCGCGCGACCGCACCAGCGCCCACTGCGACACGGGCACGGCCCGCCGACTCCCTAGGCTGGACGGGTTCCGCGAGAAGGAGAGACGACCTATGCCAGGAGAGAACCTCACCCGCGTCGAAGCGCAGGAGCGCGCCGCGCTCGTCACGGTGCACGACTACGCCGTCGAGCTCGACCTCACCACGGGTCCCGAGGTCTTCCGCAGTGTCACCACCGTGCGCTTCTCGGCCCGGGAGGGCGCGTCGACGTTCATCGACGCGATCACGCGCACGGTGCATTCGGTCACCCTCAACGGACGCGAGCTCGACCCGGCGCAGGTCAGCGACGGCGTCCGCATCCAGCTCGACGGGCTCGCCGCCGAGAACACGCTCCGCGTCGACGCGGACGCGATCTACACGAACACGGGCGAGGGCCTGCACCGGTTCGTCGACCCGGTCGACGACGAGGTCTACCTCTACACGCAGTTCGAGGTGCCGGACTCGCGCCGCATGTACGCCGTGTTCGAGCAGCCGGACCTCAAGGCGACGTTCCAGTTCACCGTGACCGCCCCCAGCTACTGGCAGGTCGTCTCCAACGCGACCACGCCGCAGCCGACGGAGGTGCGCGAGGGCGTCTCGCGCTGGGAGTTCCCGCCCACCCCCGTCATCTCGAGCTACATCACGGCGCTGATCGCCGGCCCGTACGAGGTCGAGCGCCGAGAGCTCACCTCGTCCGACGGCCGCGTGATCCCCCTCGGGGTCTTCTCCCGGAAGTCGCTCGCGCAGTACGTGGACACCGACTACATCGTCGAGAAGACGCGGCAGGGCTTCGCCTTCTACGAGGCGATCTTCGACTTCCCGTACCCCTTCGAGAAGTACGACCAGCTGTTCGTGCCGGAGTTCAACGCGGGCGCGATGGAGAACGCCGGTGCCGTGACGTTCACCGAGACGTACGTCTTCCGGTCGAAGGTCGCCGACGCCGTCCGCGAGCGCCGCGTGGTCACGATCCTGCACGAGCTCGCGCACATGTGGTTCGGCGACCTCGTGACGATGAAGTGGTGGAACGACCTGTGGCTCAACGAGTCGTTCGCGGAGTACATCTCGACCCTCGCGACAGCCGAGGCGACCGAGTGGACCGAGGCCTGGACGACGTTCGCCGCGATGGAGAAGAGCTGGGCGTACCGGCAGGACCAGCTCCCCTCGACGCACCCGATCGTCGCGACCATCAACGACCTCGAGGACGTGCAGGTCAACTTCGACGGCATCACCTACGCGAAGGGCGCGTCCGTCCTCAAGCAGCTCGTCGCCTGGGTCGGCCGTGACGCCTTCCTGACGGGCGTCGCCGCCTACTTCACCAAGCACCAGTTCGCGAACACCGAGCTGCGCGACCTGCTCGTCGAGCTCGAGGCCGCCAGCGGCCGCGACCTCGCCGCCTGGAGCGAGAAGTGGCTCGAGACCGCGGGCGTCAACACGCTCCGCCCCGAGTTCGAGCTGGACGAGGACGGCCGCTTCACCTCGCTCGCGGTCACCCAGACCGCGCCGCCCGAGTGGCCGACCATCCGCCCGCACCGTCTGGCGATCGGCCTCTACAACCTGCGGGACGGCAAGCTCGTCCGCGACGGACGCGTGGAGCTCGACGTCGACGGCGAGCGCACCGAGGTGACCGAGCTGGTGCGCGAGCACAAGCCCGACCTGCTGCTGCTCAACGACGACGACCTCGCCTACGCGAAGATCCGGCTCGACGACCAGTCGCTGCTCGTCGCGATCGACTCCCTCTCGGCGATCGAGTCCCCGCTCGCGCGGTCGCTCGTCTGGGGCTCCGCCTGGGACTCGACCCGCGACGCCGAGACGGCCGCGCGGGACTTCGTGCAGCTGGTGCTCCGCAACATCGGCGCCGAGACCGAGTCGACCACGCTCCGCACCGTGCTCGCGCAGGCGCAGACCGCGGCGTCCATGTACGTCGCGCCGGAGCGCCGCGAAGAGACGCTCCGCGAGCTCGGCGACTCCCTCTGGCGCCTCACGAACGAGGCGGAGCCGGGGTCGGATGCGCAGTTCCAGTTCCTCAAGGCGTTCGCCGCGGTGGCGCACACGCCCGAGCAGCTCGACAGCGTCGGCGCCGTGCTCGACGGCTCGGCGATCCTCGAGGGACTCGAGATCGACACCGACCTGCGCTGGGACCTGACGGTCGCCCTCGCGGCCGGCGCCCGGATCGGCACGGCTGAGATCGACGCGACGCTCGAGAAGGACAACACGGCGACCGGCCGCCAGTCCGCGGCGACCGCGCGCGCAGCGATGCCGGCCGGCAAGGAGGCCGCCTGGACCTCGATCGTCGAGGAGACGGGCGCATCCAACCTCATCGTCCGTGCCACGGGCCTGGGCTTCCTGCGCTCCGCGGATCCGTCGGCCCTCGAGCCGTTCGTCCCGCGGTACTTCGAGGCCCTGACGAAGATCTGGGAGAGCCGGAGCTACGCGATCGCCGCCGGCATCATCAACGGGTTCTACCCGGCGCCGCTGGCGAACCAGGCGCTCGTCGACGCGACCCGGCAGTGGCTCGAGACGCACCCGGACACGCCCGCCCTGCGCCGCCTCGTCATCGAGAACCTGGCGGGCGTCGAGCGCGCCCTCCGCGCGCAGGAGCGCGACTCCCAGTAGCGCTCCCGCACCCCGTCGAGGTGCCACTTGGTGCTGTCAAACCGCCGGAATGACAGCAACAAGTGGCACTTCGCGGGTCACGGCCGGACCGAGGAGCTCAACGGTCGACGACGGTGACCTCGATGTTGTACAGGTCGGGGCGATACGCGTGATGCCCGAGGTCGATGGCGCGACCGGAGTGGTCGTAGGCGACGCGGTCCATCGTGAGGACAGGGTCCGGCCGCGAGATCTGCAGAAGCCGCCGCTCCTCCGGCGACGGGTGGCGAGCCCCGATCGTCTGCCGGGCGACCTTCATCGTGGCTCCTTGGGACCGCATGAGCTGATACAGCCCATGCTGGACGAGCTGCTCCGCAGTGATCGTCGCGAACTCGGGCGGAAGGAAGTTCTCCATGAGCGCGACCGGGGCCCCATCACTGAAACGCAGCCGACGCAGATGGAGGACCGGCTCTCCCACCGGGATGCCGAGCTGGGCCGACGTCTTCTCGCCGGCGGGCACCACTTCGTGCAGGAGCGGCTTGGTGCTCGGGTGCTTGTCGTCCTGAGACAGATCGTCGTACAAGCCTGTGAGGCCCATCTTCCGGGTGGATCGCCCCTGAACGACCTGCGTGCCGATTCCTCGGCGCCGGACGATGAGGCCCTTGTCGACCAGCTCCTGGATGGCACGTCGAACAGTGGGCCGGGACAGGCCAAGCCTGCCGCTCAGCGCGAGCTCGTTCTCGATCCTCGATCCCGGAGGCAGCTCTCCCTCGAGGATCGCGGTTTCCAGTCTGCTCGCGAGCTGGAAATAGAGGGGCACCGGTCCCGAGCGATCCAGATCCATGAACAGCTCGGACGGAATATCGACGGAAGTCACGATCACCGCCTCTCATGTCCTGAATGCGGACCTGGCTTTTCAGATCGTACAGCGGAGTTCCACCGTGATTCAGGGGGGCATGGCGGAGGGATAGTCGTAGCTCCCGGAATGATTTTGATTGACGTGAAGGAAATGGTTCACCGCCGATATGCGACACAGGTCGGAGTGTCGACCGCGAGGCGATGTCCTGTCCAGGACACCGTCCTGCCCCGATCCTCCAGCCGGAAGCTGACGACATCGTCCGAGTCCTGGTTGGCGACGAGGACCAGCCCGCCGTCGGGATGGACGGCGAAGTGGCGCGGGTTCCGCCCGAGGACGTCGACTGTCGAGCGCTCCACCAGCGCGCCCGTCTCGGACACGATCTCGAGCACCGAGAGCGAGTCGTCGGCGCGGTTCGCCATGTAGAGCACGGGCTCCGTCGGATGGAGTGCGATCTCGGACGGGATCGCCGTCTGCCGGCCCAGGCCCCGGACCGGCAGGATCCCCGTCAGCTCGAGGCGCGGACGATCGCCGTCGATGACGCGGCGAACGACACTGACGCCTGCGTCGTTCTGGTTGCTGACGAACGCCACCTGCAGCTCCGCATGGAAGGCGACATGACGAGGTCCGGTACCCGGAGGCAGGAGAAGGGCATCGAGCAGCTCCGCGGTGGCGCCCTCGACCGTGGCCCGCACCCGATAGAGCAGGAGCACGTCGCGGCCGCAGTCCGCGACCAGCACTTCCTCCGTCCCCGGAACCAGGGCAGCGGCGTGGGGCCGCGAACGGAGAGCGGCTCGGTCGACCCCGTCCCAGGCCTGCGGCGCCCTCATCATGGCGACTCCTGCAGAGGGAGCTCCGTCCCGAGCGAGGGCCAGCACAGCCACGGCGCCGCCGTGATAGTGGCTCACGTAGGCGAGCCCGCGCTCGGCGTCGACGGCGAGGTGACAGGGCGCGTCGGCGCCGGTTCGGAGCCGGCCGACCTCCTGCACCCGTCGGTCCACCAGTTCGAACGAGACGACCTCGCCTCCCTGCTCCGGCTCGGTGATCACCCAGAACCCTCGCCCCTCGGCACGAGGCACCACGAAGGACGGATTGACGGCGGCGGCGATGGGCTCCGCCTCCATCTCGCCGGTCTCGATATCCACGCTTCCGCTCGAGATCCCGCTGCCGTGCGCGTCCGGCGTGCCCGTCCAGGGGGACGGGATGCTGTAGGAGCCGAGGAGGAACGAGGTGCGGCGTGCGCCTGCCGCTCCGTCCCGGGACTCCGGTTCCCCGGTCAGTAGAGCAGCCCCTTCCCGCCGTCGACCAGGAGGTCCTGGCCGGTGACGAAGGAAGTGGTGAGCATCGCCACCACCGCCTCCGCGATGTCAGCCGGCGCGGCGAGCCGCTGAAGCGGGACGACCGCCGCCTCGCGCTCGGACTTCTCGGCGAACGCCTCGTCCCCGATGAGCTTCTCATGCCAGCCGCTCCGGACCGTTCCTGCGGAGACGGAGTTGACTCGGACGTCCGGCGCCAGTGCTGCCGCGAGCGACCGGGTCAGCTGCAGAACCGCGGCCTTGCTCACGCCGTACGGAAGTGATGAGCCGACCGCCCTCGTTCCCGAGATGCTTGCGATGTTGACGATCGCACCTCTGCTGCGTCGGAGCAGTGCCGCGGCCGCGCGGCTGCACCAGAACGTCCCCATCAGATTGGTTCCGAGGATCTCGGTCCAGATCTCCTCGGTGGCGGCATCGAGGTCGGCGAAGGGGATCAGTCGCGTCCTTCCGGCGTTGTTGACGAGGTAGTCGAGCCGGCCGAACTCCGCCTCCACCGCCGAGATCAGGTCTTCCACCTGCTTCCGATCGGAGACGTCGGCCTGCCGCGCGACCGCGCGCACCCCCTGGGAGCTGAGTCTCGCGGCGAGCTGCGTCGCCTCGCCGCCGGATCGGGAGAAAGCGATCACGATGCCGCCAGCGACGCCGCCGGCGAGCCGCTCGCAAACGGCGCGACCGATGCCGGTCCCGCCGCCCGTCACGAGGGCGACGCGGCCCGCCGGGTCGACCGCCGTCATTCCCTCTCGCCGCTCGTCAGCCGATCCGCTGCCTCCCGGTCCTCCGCGGTCATCGGCAGCGCCACGGGACGTCGGCGGTCGTGGGCGAGGTAGACCCCCTTGACGACCTCGAGGGCGCGGTAGGCGTCCAGACCGGTCACGGTGGGCTGGCGGTCCTCCAGCACCGCCAGCGCGAAGTCCCGCAGCTGATCGGAGTGGAACGCCGGGAAGCCGTATCGGCCGCCCTCCGCTGCGAACCATTCGGGGAGGAAGCCGTCCTCGCCGTCGAACGTCCACTGGTCGGTCGTCGCCTGCATGAGCTCGGGGGACTCCGCCATCCCGACGGAGTGGCCCGAGGTGCCGTGAACAGCGAGCCGGAAGCCGGGCGCCCGCCGGGATGTCGGGGACGAGGGGTCCACGGTGATGCCGTTCTCGAACGCGGTGGTGGCCTGGATGGTGGCGAGGGCGCCGCCCTCGAAGGCGACGACTCCTGCGGCGACGTCTTCGACGTCGATGTAGTCGCCGTGCTTCAGGAGGTCCCAACGTCCGTAGACCTCGGTCGGCGTTCCGACCATCCACAGGAGCATGTCGACCATGTGGACCGCCTGGTTCATGAGGACGCCGCCGCCCTCACCCCGCCAGGTGCCGCGCCAGTCGGCGGAGTCGAAATAGGCCCGGTCGCGGCCGAGGTGCGCGATGCACTCGGCGATCACGATGCGGCCGAGCCTGCCCTCCTCGATCGCAGCCCTCATGCGCTGAGCCGAGGGGAAGAACCGGCGCTGGAACACCCCGCCCAGCTTGACGCCGTGCTCCTCCGCCGCGGTCACGAGCTCGTGCGCCTGCTCGAGCGAATGCGTGATGGGCTTCTCGACGATGACGTGCACGCGGCGGCGGATCGCAGCCATCGCCGGCGCGAAATGGCTCTTGTGGTCGGTCGCGACCGAGACCGCGTCGAGCTGCACACTGTCGAGCATCTCCTCGAACGACGTGAACACGTGCTCGATGCCGTGCTTGTCGGCCACCGCCTGCGCCTTCGTCCGGTCCAGGTCGCAGACGGCGACGAGGTCGGCCTCCTCGAGGAGGGCCAACGCGTCGGCGTGCGTCGTTCCGATCGATCCGCAGCCGATGATCCCGTAGCGAATACGAGCGCTCACTTGCCTGCCTTTTCCTTTCCGGCCCTCACCGGCCGATTGATCTCTGCTTCATCGAACGCGGCGGACAGGATCCGATAGGAATCGGAGGCCGCGACATACGGGTCGTAATCGGGTTTGCGCTGCCGGAATACGCTCACTTCGACCGAAACGCTTCCGTCATATCCCGCCCACGCCATCTCCCGCAGGAATTCCACGTAATCGAATTCCCCCTCGCCGGGGATGAGGAAGTCGAAGTCGGGCTCGACCCCGCGCTGATCCTTCACCTCGCTGACGAACGCGCGCGGCGCCAGCCGGCGGACCACGTCCGCGGTCGGCATCCCCTGGACCGCGAAGTGACTGATGTCGAGGTTGAGACCGAGCGCGTCGCTGCCGACCTGGTCCAGCACCCAGAGGGCACGCTCGGGGCGCGAGACCACGGCAGCGACGTGCGGCTCGAGGGCGACGCGGGATCCGATCCCCTCCGCGAGTCGGGCGAGCTCGCCGAAGCGATCGACGATGAGGGACCTCTTCTCCTCCCACAGGGAGGCCGTCTGCGGGAGCCCTGCCGACGCAGACGGGTCGAATGGAACGGACGCGCCGAGGCTGATCGGCATGCGCTCCCCCGGACCCTGCAGCGCGGCCGCCAGTTCCAGGCTGCGGACGAGCCGGTCGCGAGCCGAGGGCCACACGTCGTCGTCGACGATCACCGGCGTGTTCGCCGTGAGGCTCGTGATGGCGATGCCCTCGTCCGAGGCCAGCGTCCTCCAGCGTTCGGCGTCTGCCTCGCCGAGGAGCAGCACGTCGCTCGGCCATCCCTCGGAGACCGTGATCTCGACTGAGTCGTAGCCGACATCCGCCAGGTGGCGGATCGCCTCCTCCACGGCCAGGGTCGGCATCGACCATGTGTTGTAGCCCAGTTTCATCGTTGTGCCCCTATCTGTTGCTCGGATCGGCCGAGAGAACGAATTTGACGCCGTCCCCGCTCTGCGTCGCGGCGAAGGCGTCCTCCCACCGCTCGAGGGGGAAGGTTCCGCTGAGCAGGGGCGAGAGCTCCACCTGCCGCCCTTCGAGAAGCCGGATGGCTCTCGCCCACGAGGCGGGGGTGCTCGCGAAGCCGCCCGTGATGACGAGCTCCTTGAACGACACGAGCGCGAGCGGCACCGACACGAGGTCGCCGGTCTGGCCCATCTGGACGTACCGGCCGCGCTTGCGGAGCAGCTCGAGGCCGGAGCGCATGGCGGCCCCGGTCCCCGAGCATTCGATGACCACATCGGGCCCCTGCGTCCACTCCGGTGGCAGCGAATCGCGATCCACGGGAACCACCCGGGTCCCGAGTCCGAGCTCGCGGGCGAGCGCGAGGCGGCCGAGATCCCGCTCAGCGCCCACCACGAGCACCTCCGCACCGGCCGCGCGCGCGACCTGCGCTGCGAGCAGCCCGACCGCTCCCGGGCCGGTCACGAGGACGCGGTCGCCCGGCTTCACCGCGGGGAACGGATCGAAGAGCGACTGGCAGACGCAGGCGAGCGGCTCGCAGAGCGCGCCCGCGTGCAGGTCGAGCCAGTCGGGCAGGCGATGCAGGTTGCGCAGCGGGACGACAAGACTCTCGGCGAAACCGCCGTCCACACCTGATCCGATCGAGAGCCGGTTCCCGCACATGTTCGGGTAGCCCGAGCGGCAGTACTCGCAGGCCCCGCAGGTCGAGTAGAACGTCTCGAGGGCGACGGCTGTCCCGATCCAGGCCGGATCCACGTCGGCGCTGACCTCCACCACTCGGCCGGAGACCTCGTGACCCAGGACCACCGGTGGGCGGGAGCCGTAGCTTCCGTCGATGATGTGCAGGTCGGTGCCGCAGATGCCGGCAGCGGCGACCTCGACCCTCGCGTGCCCGGTCGGCGGAAGCGGCGCGGGCTCGACGTCGCGGAGCTCTACGTTCTGATCGTCCGGACTGGTCTTGACGACGGCCTTCATGCCGCACGGTCCTCTCTGTTCAGCAGGTCGGAGCCTGAGGGAGCGTGGAGAAGCTCGATCTCCACCCCGAGGCGGGCCATCTCCCCCGGCTCCAGCACCGGGAAGTCGGGCTCGTCGAAGTCGTCCGTCAGGCGCATCGTCGACGGCTCGAGGCCGACCGCGCAGTGACCCCCGGCGTTCGCGATCTCCCACTGCACGAGCGTCGGGAGGGCGGAGGGGTCCCACCACACACGCAGCCCGGCGGCGGTCGACCGGTCGATGCGGTCGTTCAGCACAGCGGCCCACGCACGGCCCTCCGGCCGTTGATCGGCAACGTGGAGCGAGGTCCGCTCCGGGGTCCCGGCTTCGGGCACGCGCACCCGGCCGTAGTCGAGATCGCCGCGCACCTGTCGCCCCGGGATCTCGATGCGAGCCCCGGGCGCCACCACGGGCCAGCCGGCGTTGACGTGGTACATCAGTGCGAGCGGGCTCGAGGCGTAGCCCTCGTTCCGAACCGTGTCCCGAACGGTGACGACAGCACTGCCGTACGAGATGCTGATCCGTCGCGCGAGGACGAGGTGCTCCCCGAAGACGGTGACCTGGGCGAGCTCGCCCTCGACGTACGCCTCGAGCGTGTCCGCCGTCTCCCCTACTCCGTATCCCCGGAGAACGGCGGGAGTCCCGCTGATCCGCCCGTGCATCGGAAACGCGTCCTCCGCGCGGGCCTCGTAGTTGAAGCGGGCCGCCGATCGGACCGTCGGCGGGCCGATGTGGTCCAGGCCGCACGTCGTGAGCAGTCCGCCGAAGAAGCCGCGGTGCGGTCCGAACCCGGTGTTCTCCACGAACCACGGAGCGACGATCCCCGTCGGGGACCTCCAGCCGACAGGAACCTGGCGGATCCGGGCGGCCGCGATATCCATGGCGCGGTCGACCACGACCTCCAGGGAGATCACGTCGTTCTGCAGGAGGACGCTGCGCACCCCCCGTTCCCAGCCGTCGGTCCGAGTCACGAGGTCGGCCGACATCATCTGTCGGCGGAGGCCGACGACGGACGCGAGCGCTGAGCGCGGGTCCAGCCGGTCGCGGCGGAGGTCCTGCCCGTCAGCGTGCATAGCTCACGTAGCGCTCGGCGAATCGGGCGTAAGCGCGGGCGATGGACACGACGGCATCCTCACGATCGAGCACGCCCGAGAGGTATCCCCGGATCACCTCGCGCCAGATGTTCCGGCCGATAGCGAAGCCGTTGAAGCCCTCCGTCTCGGCGGCGACGCGGAGCCACTGGTCGACGCGCTCCTCCGGCGCCGCTGCCCCGAGCACGACGCACTCGACCTCGCGATCGACGCTTCGCGCCTCCTCGGCGATCGCCTGCGCCTCCGCGGCGAGGCTGATGCCCTCGAGCTTCCAGACGTCGACCCGGATCCCCGCCTCGTGGATGTCCCGCATCGCCCGGCGGACCAGTGCGGGGCGGACCTGGTCCTCGTAAAGGACGCGGTCGCTGGCGGCGTGGTCGAGCTGCCACCGGGTCGGCCGCACGATCAGCTCGAACATGAAGCGAGTCCGCGAGCCCTGCAGCCAGTCCGATAGCGAGCGCAGCCTGGCGAGCTGGATCGCCCGCCCCTCGGCATCGTCGTCGGGGTTGTACCGGACGAGCGCCTTCGCGAAGTCGGGCTGGAACCGTTCGAGATGAGCCGCGAACGCGTCGCCGAACTCGAACTCGAAGATGTCCCGGTCCGCCTTCTCGACCGGCATTGCGAACACGAAGTCACGGCGCTCGCAGCAGCGGTCCGCCACCGCTCCTCCGAACTCCTCGTCGACGAGGACTCCGGAGCGCAGTCCGCGGAGTCCATGTCGGGCAGCGACCTCGTACCCCTCGAAGATGAGGGCCTTCGCGTCGCGCAGCGCGGCGCGCCGCTCGTGGTCGAGCTCGTCGACGTCGACGCCGAGCACCGAGCGACTGAACTCGCCGCGGTGGTCGAAGGCGAGGATCGCGATGGGGTCCTTCGCTGCGTCACTCATCCTCGAGCCTCACGCGATCATTCCGCCAGCGGGCCCGGAACGACTTCCGCACGGCCGCCTCCGGCGTCTGGATGATGAGGCCTCCGTCGACGGGGAGTATCGCGCCCGTGATGAACGACGCCTCGTCGGAGGCGAGGAACAGCGCCGCGTCGGCGATGTCCTGCGGCTTACCCCACCGGCCCACCACGTAGTTGTCGCGGGTGGAGCGCACCTCCTCCTCGTCCATCTCCGCCTCGGCCTCGTCGGTGAAGATCGCACCGGGCGCGATGACGTTCGCGCGGATGCCCTGCCGGCCGAAGTCGAGCGCGACGTTGCGGGTGAGGCCGTGGATCCCGGACTTGCTGGCGGCGTAGTCCACGAGGCGAGGGTTGGCGATGAGGCCGTTCACCGAGGAGATGTTGACGAACACCCCGCCTCCGCGCTCGATCATCTGCGGGATGAAGGTCTGACAGCTGAGGTAGACCGACTTGAGGTTCACCCCCATGGTGTGGTCCCACTGGTCCTCGCTGACCTCGAGGATGTTCGCCCAGTGCGCCGTCGCCGCGCTGTTCACCACGATGTCGACACCGCCGAAGCTCTTCTCGGCAGCGCTCGCGATGTCATCCCAGGTGCTTCTCCTCGAGACGTCGCCCTCGACCACCGCCACGGCGGCCCCGCTCTCCTCGAGCTCCCCCGCCGTCTCCTTGAGCGCGGGACCACCCCTGCTCACCAGCACCACCGAGGCGCCCTCTCGAGCCAGGGTGCGGGGGATGGCGCTCCCGATCCCCGGTCCCACTCCGGTCACGACGGCGACCTTGCCCTCTACTCGACCCATCAACTGATTCCTTCCCGAAACTCCGGTCGTTCGCGCACTGCAGTCCATCCGAACGCGTCGTCTACCCCTTCAACGCGCCCTCCGTGAGGCCGCCGATGACCCGCTTCTGGGCGAACACGAACGCGAGGACGAGCGGTAGACCTGTCATCAGCACGTGCGCGAACACGAGATTCCAGCGGAGGCTCTGCGCCGAGCTGTTCGCGAACGAGTACAGGGAGAGCGGCAGCGTCGCCCGGCCGGAGCCGGGGATGAGGAACTGGGCGAAGAAGAAGTCCCCCCACACCGTGATGATGAGGATGACGCTCCCCACGAAGAGCACCGGCGACAGGAGCGGCAGGATGATCTGGAAGAACACCTGCAGCCTGCTGGCCCCGTCGATCGCGGCCGCGGCCTCGAGGTCCTCCGGCATGCTCCGCACGAATCCCGTCGTGAGGAAGACCACGATCCCCATCCGCGTGCCGATCAGCACGAGGATGTAGCCGAGCGTGGTCCCGTCGAGCTGAAGCTCCCTCAGCAGGTAGATGGTCGGGATCAGGGTGGGCGGCATCAGCATCGACAGCGAGATCACGTAGAACGCGATCTGCATCCCCTTGGATCGGCTCCGCCCGAACGCCCACGAGGCGGCGGCTCCGATGAGCGCGACCGCGAGGATGGTCGGGAGGCTCACGAGGAGGCTGTTGCCGAGCGCCTGGAGGTAATTCCCCTGCACGAACACCGCGGTGTAGTTCTCGGTGGCGTTCCACTGCTGGGGCAGCGTCAGGTCGAGCGCGGCGGCCTCGCCCGGCAGCTTCATCGAATTGACGATCACCATCCACACCGGCACACCGACCCACGGGATGGCGAACAGGGCGAGCGCCAGGTAGCGAAGGGTACTGAACAGCCTCGTGCGGCGCGTCATGCCTTCGCCTCCCTGCGCCGGAGCCACCACACGAGCGGGATCGCGACGACGATCACCAGAGCGGTGACCGTGAGGCCGAGCGCGCTCCCTGCGCCGAAGTTGCCGAGTCCCCACTGCATGCGGAGGACGATGTTGAGTGCGCGAGTCGAATCCCCTGGACCGCCGCCGGTGGTGGCCGCGATGACGTCGTAGGCGCTGAACGCTCCGACGAGCGTGACGACGACGTTGAAGGTGAAGGCCGGCGCAAGCATCGGGAAGGTGATGCGCCAGAAGGACTGCCATGCGGTGGCGCCGTCGATCACGGCAGCCTCGAGCGCGTCCCTCGGCACCGCGTTGATGCCCGCGATGTAGACCAGGGTCGTCAGCCCGATCCACTTCCACGCGTCGACGAAGGCGACGGCCGCGAGCGCGGTGGACGTCTCACCCAGCCACGACCAGTCGAACCCCGGCACGAAGATCCCGATGAAGTCGTTGAGCGGTCCGTCCGACGCGAGGAGACCGCGCCAGATGTAGCCCGCCGCGAGCGGCGAGAGCAGCACCGGCAAGAAGTAGAGCGACCGGAAGAAGCCGTTGAGCCGGGTGCTGTCCCGCATCGCGTAAGCCAGCGCCAGGCTGACCACGTTCTGCGTCACCATCGCGATGACGGCATAGCCGATGGTCACACCGATCGGAGTGAACAGGAGCCCCTGACCGATCAGGGTCTCGAAGTTCGACCACCCGTTCCAGGTGATGTTCGAGCTGTAGGTGGTCCAGTTGCTGAAGGCGAACCGGAGGTTGTAGAGCTGGGGCAGCACGAAGAAGACGCCGACGAACACGATGGCGGGAAGCGCGAACCACACCCCGCTCCGCACGATCCGGCGGCCCCGGGAGAGGCGGGCGGCGCCCGCCTCTCCCGTCGACCGGCTGCCTCCGACGTCCGCGCGGTCGGAAGCCGCGGGCGCGTCGGGAAGGACGGTCTTCACGGTCGGCCTACCAGCCCTCGAGGCCCATCGACTTCGCGGCCTGGACCATCTGCGTGTCCAGCGCGTCCACGATCTCCTTCGGAGAGCTCTGACCGGCGATCAGCTCGGAGGCGAGCGGGACGTAGCCCGCCATGCCGCCCGGCAGATCGGCGTGGAACATGGCGACCTGGGGCCCGTCGTCGTAGGCCTTCTTGATCGACTTCATCAGCTCGGAGGCCTCCGGGTCGTCGACGCCCTCGATCACGGGGAAGGTGCCGGACTCCTCGATGTAGTCCGGGTAGTGCTCGCCGGTGGCGAAGCGGATGAACTCCCGGGCGGCCTCCTCCTTGGCCGCGTCGCCGGTCTTCGGGAGCAGGTAGCTGCCGATCGGGCCGGGGTTGACGATCGTGACCGCCTCGGCGCCCCAGCCGGTGAAGCCCACCGACTCGTCCACCAGGGCGGCATCTCCGTTCGCCGCGTCCACGTAGACCGGAGCGATGTTGGAGTGGATCAGCTGGTAGGCGGCTTCGCCGTTCAGCACCTGAGCGACCGAGTCCTCGAACGTCGCCGTGGCGATGTCCGGGTTCATGCAGCCGGCATCGAGCAGCGACTTGTAGTACTCGATCCCCGCCAGCACTGGGGAGTCAGGGTCGTTGACCTTGGCCTCACGGGCGACGACCGACTCCGACCAGCCGTCCTCGGCGACCGAGCTCCCGTACAGCCAGGGGATGCCGACGGGCGGCCAGACGGAGCCGCCGGCCTCCGACAGGGTGACCTTTCCGGCCGCCTTCAGCGTCTCGCACTGCGCGACGAGGTCGTCGGCGGTCCGTGCCGGCTCGAGCCCGTGCTCGGCCAGGACGGCCTTGTTGTAGTAGAGGCCCCAGACCTCGGGGAAGTTCGTGATCGCCGCGTAGACCTTGCCGTCGGCACCCCGCCCGCCCATGTCGTAGAGGGGCCCGGACTTCTCGACGAACTCCTCATCGCTCAGGTCCTGCAGGTTCTCGACCGGGTTGAGCATGGTGATGTAGGACGTCGTGGCGTGGAACTCGAGGATGTCCGGCCGGTCGCCGGTGGCCCACTTGGTGAGCGTGGCGTCCTCGAAGCCGTCCGACGTGATCGGAACGAGCTCGATCGTGTTCCCGGTGGCCTTCTCGTAGGCCTCGTAGATCCCGAGCACCGCGGCCGGGTCCTGGGTGTTGTGCCACAGCGTGAGGGTCGTTCCTCCGCCGGATCCTCCTCCGGCGTCCCCTCCGCTGCCCGAACAACCGGTCAATGTCAGACCGGCGATGCTGACCACGGCGACCGCGGTCCCGATCGTGCCTCTGCGCACGGCATCTCTCCTCTTCATTGAGTTCTTGCTGCAAGGGCGGCGTCGCACACCGTCCGTGCCCGACCATAGTGGTTATGACAATATGTGTCTATGTCCGAACAAAGTACGACATCGACGTCGTCAGTACACGGCCTTCGGGGCCGGCTGGACCTCTTGACGCTCGGCCGCATCGGAGTCGACCTGTATCCCCTGCAGAGCGGGGCACGCCTGGAGGATGTGACCAGCTTCGGCAAGTTCCTCGGCGGGAGCCCCACGAACGTGGCCGTGGCCGCGGCTCGTCACGGACTCGCCGCAGGCGTGATCACGCGGACGGGAGATGATCCCTTCGGTCGATTCGCCAAGGAGGAGGCCGCGCGGCTGGGCGTCGAGAGCAGGTGGATCACCCCGGTGGCGGGAGCGCGGACCACGATCGCGTTCTGCGAGATCCAGCCCCCGGACCACTTCCCGCTCTACTTCTACCGGGACGAGGTGCCTCCGGAGCTCGGCATCGGCCCAGAGCAGCTCGACATGGATGCGATCGTGGAAGCGAGGGCCTTCTGGTCGACGGCGACGGGGCTCTCTCGGGAGCCGAGCCGAGCCGCGCAGCACGCCGCCTGGGACGCGCGCGGGCGGGCCCCGCTCACCATCCTGGATCTCGACTACCGTCCCGGGTTCTGGCAGGACGCAGCGGAGGCGCGTGAAGAGATCGGCCACGCGCTCGACAAGGTCGCCGTCGCGGTCGGCAACCTCGAGGAGTGCGAGATCGCTGTGGGACAGCGGAGGCCCGAGGCCGCGGCGGACGCGCTGCTCGACCGTGGCGTCCAGCTCGCCGTGATCAAGCAGGGCCCGAAGGGTGTGCTCGCCAAGACCGCCGACGACACGGTCGAGGTACCGCCGACGCCCGTCGAGGTCGTGAACGGCCTGGGCGCCGGCGACGGCTTCGGCGGCGCACTCTGCTTCGCGCTGCTCTCCGCCTGGCCGCTCGAGCGCGCCATCCGCTTCGCAAGCGCGGCCGGCGCCCTCGTCGCCAGCCGCCTCGAATGCTCCACCGCCATGCCCACCACCGCAGAGGTGGACGACCTCCTCGCCGCCTCAGGCTCCACCACCACGTAAGGACTCCCAGTGCACGACATCGTCACCATTCCCCACTGGATCGACGGCGCCCCCCGCGACGGCGCCGGCGGCCGGTTCGGTCCCGTCTACAACCCCGCCACCGGGCGTCAGACCGCCCGGGTCGCCCTCGCCTCCCGCTCCGAGGCCGAAGAGGCGATCGCGACCGCCAAGGCGGCCTTCCCGGCCTGGCGGGACCTCTCGCTCGCGAAGCGCCAGCAGGTCCTCTTCTCCTTCCGCGAGCTCCTCAACGCACGCAAGCGGGAGCTCGCCGCGATCATCACGGCGGAGCACGGCAAGGTGCTCGACGACGCCCTGGGCGAAGTCGCCCGCGGTCTCGAAGTCGTCGAGCTCGCGACGGGATTCCCGCACCTGCTCAAGGGTGAGTACAGCGAGAACGTGTCGACCGGCGTGGACGTCTACTCGCTCCGTCAGCCCCTCGGGGTGGTCGGCATCATCAGTCCCTTCAACTTCCCGGCGATGGTGCCCCTGTGGTTCTTCCCCATCGCGCTCGCAGCCGGCAACACTGTCGTGCTGAAGCCCAGCGAGAAGGACCCGTCGGCCGCGCTCTGGCTGGCCGAGCTCCTCGCCGAAGCCGGCCTGCCGTCCGGGGTGTTCAACGTCCTGCAGGGCGACAAGGAAGCGGTCGACTCGCTCCTCGAGCACCCCGATATCGCGTCTGTCTCCTTCGTCGGCTCCACGCCCATCGCGAAGTACGTCTACGAGCGCGGCACGGCGGCCGGCAAGAGAGTGCAGGCCCTCGGCGGCGCGAAGAACCACATGCTGGTGCTGCCCGACGCGGACCTCGACCTCGCCGCCGATTCCGCGATCAACGCCGGCTTCGGCTCCGCCGGCGAGCGCTGCATGGCGATCAGCGTCCTCGTCGCGGTCGAGCCCATCGCGGACGCACTGGTCCAGAAGATCCGTGAGCGGATGAGCCGCCTGAGGGTGGGAGAGGGAACCCGCGGCTGCGACATGGGGCCGCTGATCACCCGTGAGCACCGCGACAAGGTGGCGGGCTACCTCGACGTCGCGGCCTCGGACGGTGCGGCTGTCGTCGTCGACGGCCGCGGCGTGGAGGTCGACGGCGACCCGGACGGGTTCTGGCTCGGCCCGACGCTGATCGACCATCTCCCCACCTCGTCCCCTGTGTACACGGACGAGATCTTCGGTCCCGTGCTCGGCGTCGTGCGAGTGTCCTCCTTCGAGGAGGGCGTCCAGCTCATCAACAGCGGCCGTTACGGCAACGGAACCGCGGTGTTCACCAACGACGGCGGCGCCGCCCGGCGGTTCCAGCGCGAAGTGGAGGTGGGGATGATCGGCATCAATGTGCCCATTCCCGTTCCCGTCGCCTACTTCTCCTTCGGCGGATGGAAGGAGTCTCTGTTCGGGGACGTCAAGGCATACGGGGCCAGCGGCTTCGGCTTCTTCACCCGCGAGAAAGCCGTCACCTCCCGATGGCTGGACCCGTCGCACGGCGGCATCAACCTGGGTTTCCCCCAGAACTGAGACCGCTCCTGTGACCGGGCTCCGCCCCCTCCGCCCGTGATCGCCGGACCGCATCCCGGAGACGCGCTGTCCCCGCGACGCCGGGGGGTCCTCATCACCGTCCTCGGCGCCCTGGTGGCGCTCGGTCCCTTCACGATCGACCTCTATCTCCCCGCCTTCCCGTCCCTCCGGGACGAGCTCGAAGTGGGGGACGCGGCGGTCCAGCTCACCCTGACCGCCACGATCGTGGGTTTCGGGGTGGGACAGCTCCTCGTCGGGCCGTGGAGCGACAGAGTCGGCCGTCGTGTCCCTCTCGGCGTCACGACACTCCTGCACATGGGGGCATGCGCGGGTGCGGCGCTCGCTCCGGATGCCACCTGGCTGGTGGTGTTCCGAGTCCTGCAGGGCGCGGGAGCGGCCGGCGCGATGGTGGTGGCCATGGCCCTCGTCCGGGATCTCTTCGGCGGTCGCCGGCTCGTCGTCATGCTCGCCCGGATGTCGCTCGTGGCGTCACTCGCGCCGATCGTCGCGCCCGTCATCGGCTCACAGATCCTGCGCGTGACCGACTGGCGCGGGATCTTCACGTTCCTCGCCGTTTACGGTCTGCTCGCCGCCGTCGTCGCCGCCTTCCTCGTGAGCGAGACCCGTCCCGGCATCGTGGTCGGCAGCGAGCAGCGGCGACGGACCCGCGACCGCTACCGGGCTCTCTTCACGGACCGAGTGTTCGTCGGCGTCGCGATCGTCGGCGGTCTCCGTTTCGCCGGGCTGTTCGCGTACCTGGCCTCCTCCCCGTTCCTCTTCCAAGGCCTCTACGGCTTCAGCCCCCAGGAGTACGGTCTCCTGTTCGCCATCAACTCACTGGGACTCTTCGCCGGGGTCCAGCTCAGTGCCCGGCTCACCCGCGTGATCGGCCCGCAATGGATCCTGCTCGGTTCCACCCTGTTCCAGCTGGGCGCCGCCATGGCGGTCATCGCCGGTCAGGGCCTCGGCATAGGTGTCACGGTCGTGTCGCTCTTCGTCTTCGTGACCGCGTGCGGGTTCGGCCTGCCGATGATCCAGGTGCTCGCGCTCGCACCGCACGGACCGGAGGCCGGGACCGCCGCGTCGGTTCTCGGCGCGATCAACTTCGGCCTCGCCGGCGCCATATCGCCCGTCATGGGTGTCGTCGGCACGGAGACAGCCGGCCCGATGGCCGGTGTCATCGCCATCACCGCGGCGCTGGGTCTCGCCGCGATCCTCTTCGTCGTGCGGCCGCGGTCGGTGCCGCCGCTTCCCGACTGAGGGTCACTCGCTGGGCTGGACGAGCTCCTGGAAGAGCGTGACCTGGAGGCCCGCCGGCGCGCGCAGCCGTGAGTTCAGCGACCGCCACGGCGTCTCCCGGGGCGTCGCGATGAGCTCCGCCCCGCCCTCGACCGCGCGGTCGGTGACGCCCGCCGAGTCGTCGACCTCGAGCGCGACGCGCAGCCGGTCGCTGCGCTGTCCCTCGGCCTCCACCTGATCGATCATCCGCACCTGCGCCGGATTCGACAGCTCCAGGGTCGCCCGGCCGGCGTCGAGGATGATCACCTGCGCGCCGCCCTCCCCCGCGTACGCCTCCTCCTCCGGCATGCCGAGGACGTCCCGGTAGAACCGGACCGCCTCCTCCCAGTCCTCCGCCTCCACGACCAGCCGCAGCTGCCGCACTCCACCCGTCGGTTTGTCCGTCATGGGCACAGCGTAGAGGGCACGGATCGCACGCCCAGGAGCGTTCCCTACAATTGTCCGGCTGCGAGACAGGGGGGCTTGAGTGGCGGACGTGCGGGCTGGAATGGCGGATGTAGTGGCGGCGATCACCGACTGGGATCTGTTCTGGAAGATCTGGGGCACCCCGATCTACATCCTCGGGGTGATCATCGTCGCGATCGTCGCCCGCATCGCCCTGCACTACGTGGTGCGCAGCGTCGTCGAGCGCATCGTCCACGGTGTCAAGAAGCGCCAGCGCGTGACGGACACGCAGGCGCTGCACGCCACGCCGCTGCAGGCGGTCCGGGTCGTGCAGCGCGCCCGCACCCTCGGCTCGGTGCTCAACAACATCGTCACCGTGACGATCGTCATCATCGCGCTGCTCCTCATCGTGACGGCGCTGAACCCGAACATCACCGGCGCGTTCTCGCTCATCACGGCCGCGCTCGGCGCGGGACTCGGCTTCGGCGCCCAGAACATCGTCCGGGACGTGCTCAACGGCCTCTTCCTCGTGATCGAGGACCAGCTCGGCGTGGGCGACGTCGTGGACACCGGACAGGCGACGGGCGTCGTCGAGAACGTCGCCATCCGCACCACCCAGATCCGCGACGTCAACGGCACCCTCTGGTACGTGCGCAACGGCGAGATCCTGCGGGTCGGCAACATGTCGCAGGGCTGGGCGAGGGTCATCGTGGACCTCGCCGTGCCCTACGACGCCGACATCGACGCCGTGCAGGACCGCATGCTGGAGACCGCGCAGGCGCTGGTCGAGGAGGCGAAGTGGCGCCCGGCGATCCTCGAGCGCCCGGAGATCTGGGGCCTCGAGTCGATCTCCTCGGAGGCGCTCGTCATCCGGCTCGTCGTCAAGACGCGGACCTCGGCCCGGGACGACGTCGCCCGGGAGCTCCGGATGCGACTGAAGCGCGCCCTCGACGAGATGGAGGTCAAGCTGCCCTCCCTCAACACCGTCGTGCTCTCCGGCTTCGACGGTGCGGCGAGCGTCAAGGGCGCCAAGACCCCGACGAGGACCGAGTCCATCGCCGCCCTCCCGCAGAAGAAGACCCACCCTCCCCGCACGAAGACGACCGAGGCGGCCACGCCGGCGCGTCCGAAGGCCGCGAAGGCCCCCAAGCCGGACGGAAGCAGCTGATGAGCGACGAGGGCCCGCGCGAGGCCTCCCCGGTGACCCTGCGCATGTCACAGGGCGGACCGGCCATGCAGGGCAACTTCTACGAGCAGGTCGGCGGCCGGCCCACCTTCGAGCGCCTGGTCCGCGAGTTCTACCGCGGCGTCGCGAGCGATCCTCCCCTCCTCGCCCTCTATCCGGAGGAGGACCTGGAGCCCGCGATCCAGCGGCTGACCGGCTTCCTCGAGCAGTACTGGGGCGGCCCGACCACCTACAGCGAGCAGCGCGGCCATCCCCGCCTGCGCATGCGGCACGCGCCCTTCGTCGTGACGCCGGATCAGCGGGACCGGTGGCTCCGGCACATGCGGGCGGCGGTCGACTCGATCGAGCTCCCGCCCCTGCAGGAGGCCACTCTCTGGGCCTACCTCGAGCGCGCCGCCCACGCCATGGTCAACCGCTTCGAGGGCTGAGCAGCCGCTCCGACTATCCCAACAGGGACCAGGGGCGCCGCCGCACGAGCACGTGGCCGCGCCGCGACGTGATCCGCGTCCAGGCCCCCGCCTCGAAGACCGGGATCTCCTCGGCAGGGTCGCCGAGGAAGCCGAGGGACCACGCCGCGAAGCCGGCACCCGCCGGCAGGTCGACGCCCTCGATTGGCCGGCCCCAGATCTCCGAGCGCACCCTCCGCACGATGTGCTCGCCGGTGCCCTCGGGCAGCGCGTTCGCCACGGCGTCCACGCCCGCGCGGGCCGCGGTCTCGAGGGCGGCCCCGGTCGTCGAGCCGATCCGCTTCCAGCCGCCTCTGGGCGGCGAGATCCCCGCCCAGGTCACCGTGCTCACCTCGGTCGGCACCGCGATGGACGGCGCCTGCCCATCGTCGGACGCCTGCTGGGCCCGCTGCAGCCGGTCGAGCAGGGAGCGGACCGGCACGACCGCGTCGAACTCCGCCTGGTCGGCGAGGGCGAGGGTCCGCAGACCGAGGACGGTGTGCCCCTCGTCGAGTATCCCCGCGGGGTAGAGGACCGCCGTGTAGACGGCCAGGACGCCGGAGCCGGCGACGAGCCGCACCGACCCGTCCTCCACGCGCCCCGCGCGCCCGAGATAGGTGATGAGATCGCCGATCGAGAGCGGGTCGGCAACGCGAATCGAGCGGTCCACGGCCTCCTAAACTAACTGACCGAGCCTCGCATCCGGCGCGAGCGCCGATGAGGGGGCCTGTTGTCCGATCCGCTCGCGTCCCTGCTTCACGCGCTCGACCTGACGGACACCGGGGCGCGCACGAGCGAGGACATCTTCACCGGCCCGTCCGAGTGGAACCCGCACGGCCGCGTGTTCGGCGGGCAGGTGCTCGCGCAGTCGCTGCTCGCCGCGATCCGGACCCTCGCGGAGGACCGCGTCGTGCACTCCATGCACGCGTACTTCCTCCGTCCCGGGGACGTCCAGCACCCGATCACGTTCGCCGTCGACCGCATCCACGACGGCCGGTCCTTCTCGACGCGCAGGACGCAGGCGTACCAGCAGGGCGTGCCGATCCTCTCGATGATCGCCTCCTTCCAGATCGAGGACGAGGGGCTCGAGCACCAGGAGGAGCCGCCGGACGGCCTTCCGGACCCCGAGAGCCTGCCGACCGCGGCCGAGGCGCTCGCGGGCGTCGAGCATCCGATCGCCCGCTTCTGGGCCGAGACGCGCCCCTTCGACATCCGTCACGTGCCCTCCCCCATCTACCTCCGCGTCGAGGGCGACCGGGTGGCCTCGCAGGCGGTCTGGTTCCGCACGCTGGGTCCGCTTCCGGACGACGCGAACCTGCACCGCGCGGCGCTCGCGTACGCGAGCGACTACACGATCCTCGAGTCCATCCAGCGGAGGCACGGCATCGCCTGGACGACGCCGGGCCTGAAGGTGGCGAGCCTCGACCACGCGATGTGGTGGCACCGGTTCGCGCGGGTCGACGACTGGCTGCTGTACACGCAGGAGTCGCCGAGCTCGGGCGGAGGGCGCGGCCTCGCGCAGGGCCGGATCTGGGATCGGCAGGGCCGCCTCGTCGCGAGCGTCGCCCAGGAGGGGATGATCCGCGTCCCCCGCTGACGCCGCTCCTCTGGCGCTGACGCCGCGCTGTGCGGGATCATCGCCCCGTGACCTCGACCCGCGTCACCCGTGAGATCGCGGCGCCACCGGCCGCGGTCTACCGCGCCCTGATCGATCCCGACGCGATCACCCGCTGGAAGGCTCCCGCGTCGATGACGTGCGTCGTTCACGAGTTCGAGGCGCGCCAGGGCGGGAGGTTCCGGATCTCCCTCACCTACGACGACCCAGGCGCGGCGGGCAAGACCACCGGCCACACCGACACGTACCACGGGCGCTTCGAGCGCCTCATGCCCGGCTGGCTCGTCGTCGAGGTCGACGAGTTCGAGTCCGACGACCCAGCTCTGCTCGGGGAGATGAGGATCACGATCTCCCTGTCCGACTCGGACGGCGGGACCCACCTCGTCGCGGTGCACGACGGTCTGCCGCCGGGCGTGAGCCCTGCGGACAACGAGCTCGGCTGGCGGGAGTCGCTCGACCGGCTGGCGGAGCTGGTCGAAGCCCCCGACGAGAGCGGGGTCGCCGACCGCCCCACTAAGACGCGCTAGCGGCGGCTGAACACGACCGGCGCCTCGACGTACGGCTCCCAGGCCGCGCGCTCGCGGTCGCTGATCCGCTTCGGGCGGCCGGTGGCGGCATCCACCATCACGATCGTCGTCGACGCCCGGCAGTACAGCTGCCGGGGCTCGGCGTGCTCGGGCGAGTAGATCTCGTAGCAGACCTGCAGGCTCGCTCCGCCGAGCCGCCCCACCCACAGCTCGATGTCGAGCGGCGCGCGGAGATACGGGATCGGGAGGAGGTACTCCATCTCCTGGTGCGCGATGAGCGTGAGGGTGGCGGAGCCGGGGCGGGCGTCGAGGATCGCTGTCGTCGGGAACGGCGAGTCCGGGTCACCGGGGTCGGTGGCCCAGAACGCCTGGATCCGCGCCTCCTCCAGGATGCGCAGCATCTCCGCATTGTTGACGTGCGCGTACGCGTCCAGGTCCGACCAGCGGAGCCGGATCGGCACGTGCAGTCTCACGCGGGTCCCGTCAGCTGCGGGTGAGCTTGCGGTACGTGGTCCGGTGCGGACGCGCGGCCTCGGGCCCGAGCCGCTCGACCTTGTTCTGCTCGTACGCCTCGAAGTTGCCCTCGAACCAGTACCAGTTCGCCGGGTTCTCCTCGGTGCCCTCGTACGCGAGCAGGTGGGTCGCGACGCGGTCGAGGAACCACCGGTCGTGCGTGATCACCACGGCGCATCCGGGGAACTCGAGCAGCGCGTTCTCCAGGCTGCTGAGCGTCTCGACGTCCAGGTCGTTCGTCGGCTCGTCGAGCAGGAGGAGGTTGCCGCCCTGCTTGAGGGTGAGCGCGAGATTGAGCCGGTTGCGCTCGCCGCCCGACAGGACGCCGGCCGGCTTCTGCTGGTCGGGGCCCTTGAAGCCGAAGGTGGAGACGTAGGCGCGCGACGGGATCTCGGTCTTGCCGACGCTGATGTAGTCGAGGCCGTCGGACACGACCTGCCAGACCGTCTTCTTCGGGTCGATGCCGGCGCGGCTCTGGTCGACGTACGAGATCTGCACCGTCTCGCCGACCTTCAGCTCGCCGCCGTCCAGCGGCTCCAAGCCCACGATCGTCTTGAAGAGCGTCGTCTTGCCGACGCCGTTGGGGCCGATGACACCGACGATGCCGTTGCGGGGCAGCGTGAAGGAGAGGCCGTCGATGAGGAGCCGGTCGCCGAAGCCCTTCTCGAGCTTCTTCGCCTCGATCACCTGGTTGCCGAGGCGCGGCCCGACGGGGATCTGGATCTCCTCGAAGTCGAGCTTCCTCGTGCGCTCGGCCTCCGCGACCATCTCCTCGTACCGGGCGAGGCGGGCCTTTGACTTCGCCTGACGGCCCTTCGCGTTCGAGCGGACCCAGTCGAGCTCGTCGGCGAGGCGCTTGGCGAGCTTCGCGTCCTTCTTGCCCTGGACCTGGAGGCGCTCCTGCTTCTTCTCCAGGTACGTCGAGTAGTTGCCCTCGTAGGGGTAGAGGCGGCCGCGGTCGACCTCGGCGATCCACTGCGCGACGTTGTCGAGGAAGTAACGGTCGTGGGTGACCGCGAGGACCGCGCCCGGATACTTCGCGAGGTGCTGCTCGAGCCAGAGCACGCTCTCGGCGTCGAGGTGGTTGGTCGGCTCGTCGAGCAGCAGGAGGTCCGGCTTCTGGAGCAGGAGGCGGCAGAGCGCGACGCGGCGCTTCTCACCGCCGGAGAGGTTCGCGACCGGGGCGTCGGCGGGCGGCGTCCGGAGCGCGTCCATCGCCTGCTCGAGCTGGGAGTCGAGGTCCCAGGCGTCGAGGGCATCGATCTGCTCCTGCAGCGTGCCCATCTCCCCGAGGAGCTTGTCGTAGTCGGCGTCCGGATCGGCGAGCTCGGCGCTGATCTCGTTGAAGCGGTCCAGCTTCGCCTTCGTGTCCGCGACGCCCAGCTGGACGTTCTCGAGCACGGTCGCGCTCTCGTCCAGGTTCGGCTCCTGCTCGAGGATGCCGACGGTGTATCCGGGGCTCAGCTTGGCCTCGCCGTTGCTGGGCTGGTCGAGACCGGCCATGATCCGGAGGATCGTGGACTTCCCGGCACCGTTGGGGCCGACCACCCCGATCTTCGCGCCGGGCAGGAAGGCCATGGTGACGTCGTCCAGGATGACCTTGTCGCCGTGCGCCTTGCGGGCGCGCACCATCGAGTAAATGTATTCGGCCACGTTGTATCCCTAAGCTGCCGTGCGCGGTTGAGTCAGCCGTCCAGTCTACGCGCCGCCTCCGAGGACGCTTCTTCCCGCGCAAGCGGAATCAGGAGGCGAGACGCCAGGGCAGCTCCGGGCGTCGGTCCTCCACGAATCCGTGCCGCTGCGCCATCCGGGCGACCTCAGCGAGACCTTTGGCGAGGTTCCAGGGCTCATGGGAGTCGCTCGCGAAGGTCACCCTCTCGCCCCCCCCTCGGCGATCCACCACCGGAGGATCAGCGGATCGAGCGGGATCCTGGCACTGACCTCGACCGCGCGGCCGCCGTCCGCGACCGCCCGGAGGGCGAGCCGGAACTCGTCCTCATGGCCGCCAGGGTCGAAGGGCCTCGCATGGCGGGGCCAGGTCCGGAGCGGATAGTCGATGTGCGTGCACACGTCGAACCGCGACGAGCCGGCCATCATCCGCGGGATCTCGGCGAGGTAGTCGCCCAGCACCTGCTCCGGCGCCTGCTCGGAGTACAGCGCATACGGCTCCGCGACGGCATCGAGGTACCCCTCGGCGTCGAACTCGGGGGCGCGGAGGATCCCGTCGTCCCCGACGAACTGCGGGTAGGTGTCCTTCAGCTCGCCCGCCCGGAACGGCGTGAAGTCGACGTGCTCGGTGAACGCGATCGCCGGCAGCCCGAGGGCGGCCGCCTTCGCACACGTCGCCGTCATGGACCCCATGAGGGCGTCCCAGGACCATTCGCTGTGGACATGGCTGTCGGCCGGCATCACGATCGGGCAATCCTCGCACCGGTGTCCGGCGACGGCGATCCCCTCGTTCGGCGGCGACCGCACATCCGCGCCTGCCCGACTCCGGCGCCGGCGTCCCGGGCGCAGCGAGCCTCGGAGAGGCGTGCCCAAGCGGGCCGGAACGCGCCGAAACCGGTCAGAACGGAGGGTCCGCCTCGGCAGGGGCCGGAGCACCCCAGTCCCCGCCCTGTGCCGGAGCGCCGGCACTCGGGACCGGTTCCGCGGCGGGCTCCCCTGCGGGCCGCCTCGTGTACGTCGCCGTTCCCCAGAGCAGGTCGGGACCGACCGCGTCCGCGACGACGTCGAGCGTGCTGCCCGACCGGCCCTTCTCGTCCTGCCAGTCGCGGAGCGTCGCCCGACCGGTCACGAGGATCCGGTCGGTCCGGTGGATCGACTCCTTCGCATTGAGCGCCAGCTTGCCGAAGGTCGTCACCGTGAGCCAGCTGGCGGCCCCGTCCTTCCAGGTCCGCTCCTTCTCGTCGAACCTGCGCTCCTGCACGACCACGCGGAAGGTGGTGATGTGGGCGCCTTCCGCCGTGCGGACGTACTTGGGATCCGTGCCGACCGTGCCGACCGCGGTGAGCGTCATCTGGGCCAAGGTTCTCCTCCTGTCGATGCGTGGGAGGGAGCCGGGCGGTGCCGGTGGGAGTGCCCGGCTCCCCGTCCAGGAGGATGCGGGCGCGAGCCTTGCTCGGACGGCCGAAGGCCCGGGCCCGTGAGGAACGGGGCCGGGCCTTCGCATGTGCAGGGCTCAGGCGGCCTTGATGTACTCCGCGTAGCCCTTGCGGACCTTGTTCACCTTGGGCACGGCGACCGCCAGGCAGTAGCCCTGGTTGGGGTTCTTCGCAAAGAAGTCCTGGTGGTACTCCTCCGCCCGGAAGAACTCCCCCAGCGGCTCGATCTGCGTGACGATGCCGCCGTCCCACCACTCGCCGGCGCGGTCGCGCGCCCGCTCGAACAGCTCCTTCTGCTCGTCGTTCGCGTAGTACATCGCCGACCGGTACTGCGTGCCGATGTCGTTGCCCTGGCGGTTCAGCTGCCGCGGGTCGTGCAGGGTGAAGAACACGTCGAGGATGACCTCGCGCGGGATCACGTCGGGGTCGAAGGTGACCGCGACGGCCTCCGCATGGCCGGTCGTCCCCGTGCACACGAGCTCGTAGCTCGGGTTCGTCACGGTGCCGCCGGTGTAGCCGGACACCACGTCCTGGACCCCCTTGAGGTCGCGGTACACCGCGTCGAGGCACCAGAAGCAGCCTCCTGCCAGTACGAACGTCTCCATTGCATCTCCTCCTCCGGCCGCTGCGGGCCCAGGTAAGTCCAACAGGGGTGGGCGGGACGCCATTCCCTAGGCTGGTGCGGTGAGCGCAGACTCGACCCGCTACGTCGCGGCACCCGACCGATACAGCATCCTCGACTACCGTCGCACAGGTCGGAGCGGCCTGCTGCTGCCGCCGATCTCGCTCGGCCTGTGGCACAACTTCGGCGACGAGCGCTCTCTCGACAGCCAGCGGGCCATCCTGCGCCGGGCCTTCGACCGCGGCATCACCCACTTCGACCTCGCCAACAACTACGGGCCCCCGCCCGGCTCCGCGGAGCGCAACTTCGGCCGCATCCTCGCCGAGGACCTCCGGCCCTACCGGGACGAGCTCATCGTCTCGACGAAGGCGGGGTACTACATGCACCCCGGACCCTACGGCGAGTGGGGATCGCGGAAGTACCTGCTCTCGTCCCTGGACGCGAGCCTGCGCCGGATGGGCCTCGAGTACGTCGACATCTTCTACTCTCACCGCCCGGACCCGGACACGCCCATCGAGGAGACGGCCGGCGCGCTCGCCACCGCGGTGACGAGCGGGAAGGCGCTCTACGTCGGCGTCTCCAACTACAGCCCGGAGCAGACCGCGCGCGCCGCGGAGGTCCTCGCCGACCTCAAGGTGCCGCTCGTGATCCACCAGCCGCGCTACTCGATGTTCGACCGGCACATCGAGGAGGGGCTCTTCCCCGTCCTCGAGCAGTACGGGATCGGCTCGATCGCCTTCTCCCCGCTCGCGCAGGGCCTGCTCACCGACCGCTACCTCGCGGGCGACATCCCGCCGGACTCCCGCGCCGCGACCAGCCAGTTCCTCTCCCCGGACCGGATCGACGAGACCTACCTGGAGCGCGCACGGGCCCTCAACGCGATCGCCGAGCGGCGGGGCCAGACGCTCGCGCAGCTCGCGCTCGCCTGGGTGCTCCGCCAGCCCACGGTCACCTCGGCGCTCATCGGCGCCTCGAGCGTCGAGCAGCTCGACCAGAACCTCGCCGCCCTGGACGCGCCGCCGCTCACCGAGGAGGAGATCGCGGAGATCGACCCGTACGCCGTGCACGGCACGGCGCTGCGCTGAGTGGGCTACGTCTTCGGGCTGCTCTCCGCCCTCCTCTTCGGCGCCAACGGCTCCGTCGCGAAGCTCGTGATGCAGGGCGGCGTCGACCCCGCCGCCCTGACCTTCTTCCGCTGCCTGGGCGCCGCGCTCCTGTCCGGCGCGTTCGTGCTCGCGATGGACCGGCGATCCCTGCGAGTGTCGCGACGGACGCTGCTGGGCTGCGCCCTGCTCGGGGTCATCGGCGTGGCGGCGATGCAGTGGCTCTACGCCGTGGCCATCGACCGGCTGCCGGTCGGGATCGCGCTGCTGCTCGAGTACCTCGGCGTCCCGCTCGTCGCGGTCGTGGCGTGGCTGTTCCTGTCGGAGCCGGTGCGAGCTCGCCTCTGGGGCGCGATCGCCCTGGTGATCGGTGGCCTCGCGGTCGTCGCCCAGGTCGGGGCCGCCCAGCTCGACGCCCTCGGCATCGTCGCGGCACTGGGGGCCGCGGCGGCCCTGGCCGCCTACTTCCTGCTCGGCGAGCGGGGCGTGGCGGACGCGCCGCCCATGGTGGTGGCGTTCTGGTCGATGCTCTTCGCCGCCCTGTTCTGGGCGGTGCCCAGCCGCTGGTGGGAGGTCCCGCCGTCGGTCCTCACCACATCGGTGGAGACGGGAGCAGGTCCGGCCGCTCCGGTGTGGCTCGGACTCGCGTGGGTGATCGTGCTGGGGTCCTTCGCTCCCTACCTCCTCAGCTACCTCGCCATCAAGCGCCTGGGCGCGACCCGCTCGGGCATCCTGGCGGCGGCCGAAGTGGTGTTCGCGTTCGCGATCGCCTGGCTGTGGCTCGGCGAGTCGCTCACCCCCGCTCAGGCCGCGGGCGCCGGCCTCGTCCTCGCCGGGATCCTGCTCGCCCAGACGTCCCGGCCACGAGTGGCAACTCCCATCGAGGCGGACCTCGCGCTCGTGCCCTCCGCCGATGTCGGAGGCAGGTCTTAGCGTCCTCGCAGAAGTTCACGGAGGCAGGGCCGGCTGCCGGACAGACGAGGAGCAGAACCATGACCTTGACCCTTCCGGTCGCCGCCCGGCGCAGCGGCGTCGACTTCGTCCAGCTGAACAACGGCCTGTGGCGCATCACCCGCGCCTCGGGGGCCGTCCTCGGCTACGTCGAGCAGCTGAGCTCCGGCCGCTTCGCCGCCAAGCGGCTCGCGTCGAGCGGCCGCGCCTTCCTCCCGGTCGGTGAGTTCCGCTCGTTCGGCGACGCGGTGGACTGCCTCCGCTTCGGCTGACGAGGCCGGGCCTATAGTCCACCCATGCAGTGGTGGGACAACCTGATCGCCTGGCTCGACACGGACTCCGGACGGCTGGTGCTGCTCGGCGGTGTGGTGCCCTTCATCGCCATCCTCGTCGCCGGGCTCCTGGCCGCGTGGATCGCCCGAGCGAGCGTGCGGCGCATGCTGGCCCGTCGCGACCGCGAGAGCCGAGCCGCCGTGATCGGGCTGCTGGTGGACTCGGCGCGGCAAGCCTCGGTGTGGAGCTCGTCCTCCCCGAGCGAGCGCACCCTCATCGAGCGCGCGGTGGCGGAGGCGGACCTCGCACTCCGCCTCCTCCCGGCGCGCGGCGCACGGTTGGCCGCCGAGTGGGCCGCGCACGAGATCGCCGGGCTTCGACGAGCCTCCGCGGTGTTCTCCCTGGAGTTCGACCAGCCTCTCGCCGACTTCCGCGACCGCCTCATCTCCTGGCACCGCCGCCCTCGGCGGGCGCGCAAGCTCTTCGAGGCTGACCTCATCCGCTGGCGGGCCGAGGCGTCCGACGCGCGGAACGCATCGGACGGGGAGCCACTCGTGCCCGCGGTCGCCGTCCCTTCCGGCCGGGCGGCCCAGCAGGCGCCGTCCGCTCGCATCGAGCCGGCGATCCCGGACATGCAGCCTGCGGTCCCGCACGCTCCGCGGACGGAGACTTCCGTCGAGCGGGGAGAGCCCGGCCAGGTCGAGCCGCCGACGGATGAGGAGTTCGCCCGTCCCGTCGCACGGGCCGGTGGCGCTTCGCCGGAGGCGTAATCGGATAGCCGGCCTATGGCGCCGGTTATCCTCGACCGACGTGAACGATCCGCGGAACACCCTCGCGTCGCTGATCACGTCGGCGCATCACCTCACTCGCATCGCCGCCCGGGCAACGGGCGACCAGACCTCCCCCGCCGTGTGGCGGACCCTCTCGGTCCTCCGGTCCGAGGGACCGCTGCGACTCGGCGATCTGGCGGCTGCTAGCCGGGTGGCGCAGCCCACCATGAGCAAGCTCGTCCAGAACCTCGCCGGCGACGACTACATCCGCCGCATCGCGGACGTCGAGGACTCCCGCGCCTGGCTCATCGCGACGACCCCCAAGGGAGAGCGCGCTCTGCTCGAGTGGCGCGACCGGCTCACCCAGGCCGCGGCGCCGTACTTCGCCGGCCTCACGACCGAAGAGGCGGAAACTCTCGCCGCCGCCGCCGACATCATCGAGCAGCGACTCACGCCCGCGGCGGAACTCGCCGCCTGATCGCGCGCCGCCAGTTCCCCTGATCCGGCCGTAGACTTGCCCGGCCCGCCCCGATAGCTCAATGGATAGAGCAACGGCCTTCTAATCCGTAGGTTGCAGGTTCGAGTCCTGCTCGGGGCGCCACAGATCGACGACCGAGCACGAGGTCCGGGTGCGGAGCTCAGGCTCGTTCCTCCCGAGCCTGAGCTCCAGGCGAGAGGATCCACTACACCGCCGGGCTACCCGTTCCAGTCGGCTCTCTCGCCACCCGTGCGGTCAACATAGCGCCCCTCGTTCGGGGGGCAACAGTGCCGGTACCTCTTCGTTACCTTCCGGCCCCCGCACTCGGCGGGGGCAGGGCGTTGAAGGTCCGGTCGCGGCGCACCAGTATGGGCGTGACAGCGAAAGGTCGCCGGCATGCCGAACTCACCTGAACCCATTCGCGATGACTCCGTGCGCCTGGTGGCAGCCGTGGCGGCACGGGGACCGGAGTCGGAGCTGGCCCGCGAGATAGCGGAGTCAGCCATCGAGACCCACTCCCCGACCGAACTCGCCGTCGATGTGGCCGACATCGCCGCGACCTCGCTCGAGGCGCTCGCCACCTCCGAGGGCGAGGATAAGGAAACCCTGCTGCAGGAGCTCACCGACCGCCGCCAGCGCGTCGAGTAGCCCCCGGCACGACCGCGCTCCCTCCCGGCTCTGCCCCCAGTACGCGGGGGCGGACCGGCGCGCCCGGCCCCGACGAGGCCGTCCTCCGGCAGACTGTCGGACTGTGGACGCGGGGGCGAGACAGCAAGACGAGGCGTCGACCCTGCGGATCCACCCGATGCGGGACCTCTGGCTCGAGGGCTGGCTGTCCTTCGCCGCGATGTCGCTTCCGGCGTTCGCCGCGCTGTACATCGTCACGGCGTCGACCGGGTGGTGGCCGGCGGTGCTGATCGCCCAAATCGCCGCGACCGGCGTATTCGCGGCGGTCGCGGGGCGGCTGCGAGGAGCGGGGGTCGTGCTCGACGCCGACGGCATCTACGAGCGCGCGTATCTCCGCTCGACGGTCTTCACGCCGCGCCAGCTCGTCGCCGAGGTCCTGGTGATCCCCGTGCACCGCACCCTCCTCGACGAGGTGACCCACCAGCTGTTCATGGTCGACGCGGCCGGACGGACGCTGCTCCGCATGCGCGGACAGCTCTGGCACCGCCGCGACCTCTACGCCGCCGCCCATCACTTCGACGTCCCCGTCCGGGTCCTCGAGCCCGCCCTGACCTGGGCGCAGCTGCGCCGATCCCCCTATCGGCGCAACCTGGAGCGCTTCGAGCGGCATCCGCTCATCACGGCGACGTCGCTCGCCGTCCTCACCGTCGCGGTCATCACGCCCGTTCTCGCAGTCGTGACCGACTGGGTCAGCTCCTAGCCGACAGGGTCTTCCTCCTCGCGCCACCTGGCGTTCATGATCGCTCCACCCCCGGTTCGTCCGGCTCCGGCCGAATGGACGTGTGACGAACGAGACCTGGACTCTCCGCACCGACGCCGTGCGCCTCATCGCGCACCGCGGCTCCAGCGCCGCCTACCCCGAGCACACCCGCGCCGCCTACCAGCAGGCACTCGACGACGGCGCCGACGGCATCGAGACCGACGTGCGACTTACGGCGGACGGCGTCGCGGTCTGCTGGCACGACCCCACGGTCGACCGCACCACGGAGGGTCACGGCGAGCTCGCCGGCTACACCCTCGACGAGCTCGCGCGCCTCGACCTCCTCCGCGGCAAGGACATCCCCGCCACCCACGGCGACCCGGCCCGCCAGCTCATGACCCTGGCCGCGCTGCTCGAGCTCGCCCGCGGAGCGGGACGTCCGCTCATCCTCGCCGTGGAGCTCAAGGCGAGCGCCAGTCCCGACGTCCCTCTGATCGATGCGGTCCTGTCCGAGCTGGAGGCGGCCGGATGGGATCCGGCACTCGGCCTGCTGGACGCGGTGCAGATCTCGCTCCAGTGCTTCGACGAGGCGACGGCGAGGCTCCTGCTCCAGTGCGTCCCGGCGCACCTGGTCATGCTGCTCACGCACCCGCGGGGCGACGACGAGCCCGCCGCTCACGCGCTCGTGGATGCGGGCAGCGCCCACGTCGGCCCCTCAATCGAGTGGATGCGGCGCCGCCCCGAGCGCATCCTGGACTGGCTCGCCCAGGGCACCACCGTGCGGGCCTGGACGATCGACGAGCCGGACGACCTCCGCTTCTGCCTCGGGCTCGGAATCGCCGAGATCACCACGAATCGGCCCCGCGAGCTGCGTGCGGCACTGGCGGCCCCGACGACGGCTGCCGCGCCGACGTCGGGAGCGGCGCTCCAGACCGCCTGAGCGCGGGCGCCGCTCAGGCGAGCAGTCCGGCGACGCCGAGCACGAGCGAGGCCACCGCGAGCAGCAGCGAGACGCCGATGAGGGTCGCGTGCACGACCAGGAAGCGAGTCGGGCGCCCGGAGGCGTCGCGCGAGCGCGGGTCGCGGAGGATGCGGCGGAAGAACGCGGGCCACACGACCAAGTTCCAGATCCCGTTGAGCAGCAGGAGCACGGCCAGGGTCGTCGTCACCGCGACAGTCTAGGTGGGGCCCCTCCCGGCTCCGCCGTCCGCCAGCTGGGCTGCACCGCCTCTCTGGCGTCCGCGGCTCGGGTGACCGCACTGCGGGGCCTTCCGGGCTCGGCCGCCCGGCCACCGCGGCTGGCTAGACTCGCCTGGTGGCGAACGGCTCCGAGCGACTGGTCTGGATCGACTGCGAGATGACGGGTCTGGACCTCGCGGTGGACGAGCTGGTCGAGGTGGCCGTGGTCATCACCGACTACGATCTCCAGCCCGTGGATCCCGGGCTCTCGCTCGTGATCCGGCCGGACCAGTCCGCACTCGACAACATGAACGACGTCGTCCGGACGATGCACACCGACTCGGGGCTCCTCGAGGAGATCCCCCACGGGATCAGCCTCGCCGACGCCGAGTACAAGGTCCTCGAGTACATCCAGCGGTTCGTTCCCGCCGCCGGCACGGCTCCCCTGGCCGGCAACACCATCGGCACCGACCGCGCCTTCCTCAGCAAGTACATGCCGCGGGTGGACGGCTGGCTCCACTACCGCAGCGTGGACGTGTCCTCGATCAAGGAACTGGCTCGCCGCTGGTTCCCCCGCATCTACTTCAACGCCCCGCAGAAGGCGGGAGGCCACCGTGCTCTCGCGGACATCCTCGAGTCGATCCGGGAGCTCGAGTACTACCGCAAGGCCGCGTTCGTGGCGCCGCCCGGTCCCACGACCGAGGAGGTCCAGGCGGTGTCGACGGCGGTCGTGGAGGAGTTCGCCTCTCGGCTGTAATAGAATCGATCGTCCGCTCGGAGCAGTCCGGGCGGGTTCGCCCCGTCGCAGGACGGGCATGGTGGGCGTAGCTCAGTTGGTAGAGCGCTGGCTTGTGGTGCCGGATGTCGCGGGTTCAAGTCCCGTCGTCCACCCCAATACTTCACGCGTCGTCGTGACGCTGTCCGAGGCGGTCAGCGGCGCCCGGGCTCGCGAGCCGCAGGGGCGACGATGCCGGCGACCACGATGAGGGCCGCGACGACGAGCAGCGCTCGCAGCAGCCCGACGTTCTCGCCGAGCACTCCGAGCAGCGGCGGACCGATGAGGAACGCCGAGTAGGCGATGACGGACACCGCGCTCACGCGGGAGGCCGCGGTCTCGGCGTTGTCGGAGGCGGCGGAGACCGCCACCGGGAAGCCGAGCGCGGAGCCCAGGCCCCAGAGCACGATCCCGAGGACCAGCACGACCGGCTGCTCCACGAAGATCACGAGCAGGAGACCGGCGAGTGCCGTGGCCGCGGACGCCCGAAGAACGAGGACGCGACCCAGCCGGTCCACGACCGGGCCTCCGGCGACGCGGCCGGCCGTCATCGCCGCGGTGAACAGCCCGAGCAGGAGCGCCCCCGTCGCGGCCGACTGTCCTCGCTCGTCGACCATGGCGAGGGCGAGCCAGTCGTTCGCGCTGCCCTCCGCGAAGGCCATGCCGAGAGCGACGAGTCCGAGCAGCAGCGTGGCCGGGTCCCGCCACACCTTCATCCGCTCGGAGAGGGCGGGGCGCCGGGACTCCCCCGAGTCGCCGCCGGGAGCGAGGCGATCCCCGAGGAGGGGACGCGTCGCGATGGCCACCGCGACGACGACCACCGCCGCGACCACCGCCAGATGGGACCAGACCGGCACTCCGGCGTAGACGACCAGCGCGCTCACGCCGGCCCCGGCGACGGAGCCGAGGCTGAAGCCCGCATGGAACAGCGGGAGCATGCTGCGGCCGATGGCCCGCTCCGCCGATCCGCCCTCGACGTTCTGTGCGACGTCCGCCGCCGCGGAGGTTGACCCGAAGAGGAAGAAGCCCGCGAAGGCGACGGCATAGCTGTGCAGCACGTCGGTTCCGATCCCCACGAGCGCGATGCCGATCGCCGCGACCGTGAGTCCCCAGAGGATCGTCCGTCTGCTGCCGAGCATGTGGACGAGCTGACCGGCCACGAGGAGTCCGGCCATCGCTCCTCCCGCACCGCCGACGAGCAGGAACCCCATCTGCGCCGTGCTGACGTCCAGACCGTCGCGGATCGCGGGGATGCGGGCGAGCCAGGACGCGAGCCCGATCCCGCTGACGACGAAGACGGCGAAGACACCGCTCCCCCAGAGGACGAGGCGATCGCGCGCGGGCGCGGCGGGAACGCTCACGCGTGCACGACCGCCCGGCCTCGTAGGGTGGATCGGGTCGCCGCCCGCCCCAGACCCCGGAAGGATGCATGAGCCTCGACATCCCGCCGGAGGAGTTCGAGCGGCTCGTCGTCGAGGAGCTCGACGAGCTCCCGGACGAGATGGTCGACGGACTCGAGAACGTCGTGTTCGTCGTCGAGGACCGGCCGGAGGACGGGTCGCTCGACGTGCTCGGCACCTACGACGGGGTCGCCGTCACGGAGCGGGACCGCTACGGCTTCGGCGAGATGCCCGACCGGATCATCCTCTTCCGTGAGCCGCTGCTCGCCATCTGCGACGACGAGGACGAGCTCCGGGATGAGATCCACGTCACGCTCGTGCACGAGATCGCGCACTACTACGGCATCGACGACGAGCGGCTGCACGAGCTGGGCTGGGCCTGAGGCCCTAGAAGCGCAGCGAGTCGATGTCCGTGTCGTCCTGCACCGCGTCGCTGTCCCGCTCGTCCCAGCGGTAGCGGACGTGCGGGACGCCCTGGATCACGCGGCTGTCCTCGGCGACGTACCAGAAGAGCCGCTCGCTGCCGACGACGGAGGCCATCTCGCTGATCTCCTCGTCGTACTTGCCGTCGATCAGGATGCGGTGCTCGACCCGGCCCTCGAAAGGACCGTCGATGAACTCCGCGACGTACTCCTTGCTCTGCGGGACAGCGGGGTGGGCGTCACTCATGCCTCCACGTTACCCCCGGCGGTTCCTGCGCCCGGGGGCCTTGCGCGCCGCTAGCCTCTCCCCCATGGCGCGGGGGGAGCGGAACCGTGTGCTGGCGGCGGCCGGCGCCCTGCTGCTCGTCGCCGCGGCCGTCTACGGTCCCGTCGCGCTGCTCGCTCCCCTGCCCCAGGCCTCGGTCGAGCCTCTGCCGGTGACGGCGACGACCGGCGAGGCGCCGGACCCGGTGCTCCCGGTCACCGGCTCCGCCGCGGTGACCCTCGGACCGGATCAGGAGCCGCTCGGCTCCGACGCGATCGTTCCGATGGCCGCCGCGGCCAAGGTCATCACCGCTCTTCTGGTGCTCGATCGGCATCCCCTGGAGGCGGGGCGCAGCGGCCCGTCGGTGCCCGTCACCGGCGAGGACTTCGCGGCGTATCAGCGGTACACCGCCGAGGGCGTCCGGGCGGTGCGGGTCGTGCCCGGGGACACCTGGACCGAGCGGGAGGCGCTGCACGCGATGCTGCTCGCCTCGAGCAACAACCACGCCGAGATGGTCGCCCGCTGGGCGTTCGGGTCCCTCGACGGCTACCTGACGGCGGCCGACGCATGGCTTGCGGAGCGCGGGCTGGACTCGATCGAGGTCGCGGACACGACCGGCCTGTCCGCGAGGAGCGTCGGGTCCGGCGCGGACCTCGCCCGGATCGCGGCGCTCGCCCTCGCCGACCCCTTCCTCGCGGAGGCGGTGACGCTCGAGACCGCGACGACGACGCGCGGGACGACCTTCGGCAACGACATCCGCTACCGACCCGAGGACGGCATCATCGGCGTCTCCCGCAGCTACACCGACGAGGCCGGCGTCTGCCTCCTGTTCGCGGTCCCGGTCGCGGTCGGCGGCGAGGAGGTGACCGTGTACGGCGCGTTCCTCGGCGAGCCCTCCTACGAGCAGCTCGCGGGCGACATGGACGCCTTCCTGGCCTCGGCGTCCTCCGCGCTGGGTCAGCGGGAGGTGCTGCCCGCCGGCACTCCCGTCGCCCGCTACACGACCGCGTGGGGTGCCACCGCCGACGCCGTCACCGAGGAGTCCGTCTCCACGCTCGACTGGGGCGGCCGCTCCATGGAGGTGACCCCTTCGGTGGAGCCGGTGACGCTCTCCCGCGAGGGCGGCCGGGTCGGCTCGGTGAGCGTGGAGACGATGGACGGACCGATGTCGGTGCCCGTCGTGCTCGATCGTGCCATCGGGGATCCTGGTCCACTGTGGCGCCTCGCCAGCCCGGGCGTCGTCGTGCCGGAGTTCGTCGAGTGGGTCACGCAACGAGGCTGAGGGCCCCGTCCAGCACGACGTCCGCGAGGAGATCCGGCCGCTCGCGCTCGAAGAAGGCGCGCTCCTGCCGGGCCCACCGCTCCCAGTGTGGCGCGTACGTGTCCCCGTCGCGTGCGAGGGCACGGTGCCGGCGCTCCTCCTCGTCGAGCTCGAGCCAGATGGCGAAGGTCGCGAGGGCACGGCTCCGCCTGCTGAGGGCGCCTGCGCCCTCGACGACGAGCGGGGCGGCCGGGTCGAGCGTGTGGACCTCGGCGGGGCGCTCGCTCGACCAGTCCCAGCGCTGCCAGCGGTGGCGGCCCAGAAGGTCGTCGGTCACCGCCGAGCTCGCCTGCTCCAGGCCGTCCCATCCCGGGTAGACGTCGTCGAGCGACACGAGCTGGGCGGGCAGCACCTCGGCCAGTGCGGTCGCGAGCGTCGTCTTCCCGGCCCCGGAGCCTCCGTCGAGGAGCACGACCGGCCGCGAGCCCGAGCCGCGGATGCGGCGGACGAGCTCGTCGAGGGTGGGCTCAGCGGCCGGCAATGAAGTTCCAGCTCCCGGTCGCCACGGCGGCGGTGACCGCGGCGGCGGCGATGAGGACGGACCCGGCGAACAGCGCAGCGTCCCGTCCCCCGAGGCGGGAGGGACGGGCCCAGGTGCGCTCCCCGGGCGCCCCGAAGCCCCGGGCCTCCATGGCGGTCGCCAGGGCGCTGCCGCGCCGGATGGCGAGCACGAGGAGCGCGAACGCCTGCCCCGCGAAGCGGCGGAGCCGGCCCGTGTCCGCCACTCCGCGGGCGCGGCGAGCCAGCTCGAGCGTCCGCCAGTCCTCCCAGAAGACGGCCAGCAGCCGCAGTCCGGCGAGCGCGCCGAGCACGAACCGGGCGGGGAGCCGGACGAGCTGCGCGAGACCGTCGGCGAGGTCCGTCGGGTCGACCGTGAGGAAGAGCACCACCGCGGGGAGGCCGACGGCGAGCACGCGGAGCACGGTGGCGATCGCCAGCTCGACCGAGCCGTCCGAGATCCGGACGAGGAGCCAGTCGACGTAGACGGTCCCGCTGGTCCGGCCGTACAGCAGGATCGTCAGCCCGGTGAGCGGGGCGGCGAGCCACACGACGGCGGTGCGCCGCCACAGCACCTTCCACGGCACCCCGGCGAAGGGCAGCGCCAGCAGCTCGAGGGCGAGGGCCACGGATGCGGACACCAGGTCGAGGGAGAGCACCAGCGCCACGGCGAGGACGGCGGACGCCGCGAGCTTGGTCACCGGGTTCGCCCCCGCGATCGGCCCGGCACCCTCGATCGCCGCGGTCACGCCCGGCTCCCCGCCCCGACGGCGCCGAGGGCCACCGTGCGGGTGGCGAGCGCGGAGAGGAACCGGTCGTCGTGGGTCACCGTGACGAGAGCCGCGCCCTCGTCCAGGAGCTCGCGGAACAGCAGGACGAGGCTGGTCCACGTCCGCACGTCCTGGCCGAAGGTGGGCTCGTCGAGCACCAGCATCCGCGGCCGGGTCGCCAGCGCCGTGGCGACCGAGAGGCGGCGCTTCTCCCCGCCGGACAGCGTGAACGGATTGGCGGCCGCGAGTCGGCTCAGCCCCAGCCGCTCCAGGAGCTCCTCGACCCGAGCCGCTACGGCGTCCTCGGGGAGCCCGAGTGCCCGGGGGCCGACCGCCAGCTCGTCCGCCACCCGGCCGGTGAGGAACTGGTGCTCCGGATTCTGGAAGACCGTGCCGATGCGGGAGAGCAGCTCGCGGGATCGCCACCGCGCCGGCTCGGGCGCGGCCCCGGCCGCGAGCGCAGGGAGTGCGTCCACGCGTCCCGCGAGCGGCGGGAGCAGGCCGGCGAGGGTGAGCGCGACCGTCGACTTGCCGGCGCCGTTCGGGCCGGTGAAGGCCGTCGCGGTCCCCCCGGCGACCTCCAGCTCCTCGTCGAGGGTGAGGACGGGGCGGCGTCCGCGACCGGCCGTCAGCCGCTCGATGCGCAGCAGGGGCTCACCCTCCCGGGCCTCGGCGGGCGCGACCTGCGGCAGGTGTCCCGGCACCCAGACGCCCCCGGCGGCCAGCCGGTCCCCCTCCTGCCCGAACACGCCGGCGGGAGCGCCGTCGGCGACGACACCGTCGGGCCCGAGGACGACGACCCGGTCCACCAGGTCGGCCCACACGTCGGTGCGGTGCTCCACGACGACGAGCGTGGCCCCCGTCTCCTCGACGAGGCGGGCCACGGCCGCGCGGACCTCGGCCACTCCCTCGGGGTCCAGGTTCGCCGTGGGCTCGTCGAGCAGGACGAGTCCGGGTCGCATGGCGAGGACGCCGGCCATCGCGAGGCGCTGCTTCTGGCCGCCCGAGAGCCGGGAGGTGGGGGTGTCGAGCGGCACGTCGAGCCCCACCGCGTCGAGTGCCTCCGCAACCCGGGCCCAGATCTCGCCCCGAGGCACGCCGAGGTTCTCGCAGCCGAAGGCCACGTCGTCGCCGACCCGCGCGAGGATCACTCCCGCTTCCGGGTCCTGCTGCACGAGTCCCGCGCGCCCCCGGGCCGAGGCGGAGGGGACGCCGTCGAGGAGGACGGCTCCCGCCTCCTCTCCCTCGTCCACTCCGCCGAGCAGTCCGGCCGCGCCGAGGAGGAGCGTCGACTTCCCGGCTCCGGAGGCTCCGAGCAGCAGCACGCGCTGCCCGGCCGGGACGTCGAGGTCCAGGCCGCGGACGGCCCAGTCCCGGCGGGAGGCGTGGCGCCATCCCCAGCTCCGGGCCTCGAGGCGGGCGGCGCGGATGCCCGACGCCACGTCAGACCCGCGCAGACTCGCGTCCCGCCGCGAAGCGGGAGAGGGCCCCGGTCCGGGCCAGGGCTCGCGCGAGGACCCACGAGAGGCCGCCCGCGATCACGGCGCCCGAGACGACGGACGACACCAGATAGATGGACGCGAAGGCGGGACCCGACCCCGGATACCAGAGGAACAGGTCGTTGACGGCACCGAACAGGCCGGCGCCCGCCCCGGCGAGCACCGCGACGGGAAGCGTCCAGCGCCGGTAGAGGAAGGCGAGGAACACGAGCTCCGCGCCGAGGCCCTGCACGATGCCGGCTTCGAACGTCAGGAAGCTGCCCCACTGGTTGCCGACCAGCGCCGAGACGACGGCGGCGACGAGCTCGGTGAAGATCGCGGCGCCGGGCTTGCGGATGATCAGGGCCCCGAGGACCCCGGCGAAGAGCCAGACGCCGTTCACGAGTCCCTGCAGGCCGGGGAGCGCTGCTTCGAGGATCGAGCCGGGCACCTGGTAGCCGAGGTTCCAGGCGAGGAACACGAGGCCGGCCGCGACCCCGAGGACGGCGGCCACGACGATGTCGACGACCCGCCAGCGCAGGCGGGACGGTCGGCGGGTGGAGACTGCTGCGGTCACTGTGCGTGCCCTTTCGTCAAGCGGAAAGAAGGGCACGGGATGGAGATGCCTCCCTGCGCTGGCATGATCCAGATCAGGTTCGACGGTCGAAGCTTGGAGAAGCTTCCTCTCAGCCCGGCTCACCGGACTCCCGTGTCGATCCGAGTCTAACCGCCCCGGCGCCCGGCGCCTCCCGTCAGCGCTGGAGCCAGGCGAGGACGGCCAGCACCCGCCTGTGGTCGCCGCCGCTGTCCTCGAGCCCGAGCTTCGCGAAGATCGACGTCACGTTCTTCTCCACGGCGCCGACGCCGATGAAGAGCGACTCCGCGATCGCCGCGTTCGTGCGGCCCTCCGCCATGAGCTGCAGCACCTCCCGCTCCCGCGGAGTGAGGGTGGCGAGCGGATCGTTGCGGCGCCCGAGGAGCTGGGCGACCACCTCCGGATCGAGCACGGTCCCCCCGGCCGCGATCCTGCCGATCGCGTCCTTCAGCTCGGCGAGCGACGCCACCCGGTCCTTGAGCAGGTACCCCACTCCCCCGCGCCCCGAGCCCAGCAGCTCCTGCGCGTAGGTGACCTCGACGTACTGGGAGAGCAGGAGGATCCCGGTCCGCGGCAGGAGGGACCGGAGCTGTACGGCGGCGCGGACACCCTCGTCCCGGAAGGTCGGCGGCATGCGGACGTCGAGCACGACGAGCTGAGGGTCGAGGCCGGGGGCCGCCGCGAGGAGCGACTCGGCGTCCCCGTAGGCCCCGACGACCGAGTGCCCCGCCTCGCCGAGCACCCGGACGAGGCCCTCCCGCAGCAGCACCGAGTCGTCCGCGACCAGGACGCGCAGACCGCTCACCCGCCCCAGCCTAGGGGCGGGTGAGCGGCGGGTCAGCGTGCAGGCTGGGCGGTGTCCGCGGGCAGCGGCAGGGTGGCGGTGACGACGGTCGGGCCGCCGGCGGGGCTCGACAGGGTGAGCGTCCCGCCGAGGCCGTGGACCCTCTCCTCGAGCCCGGCGATTCCGTGCTCGGCGACCGGCACCGCGCCGCCGCGGCCGTCGTCCGTGACCGTCAGCTCGAGCCAGCCGGCGTCGCCCTCCGGCACCCGGCGCAGGGCGACCCGCACCTCGGCCGAGGTCGCGTCGCTGTGCTTCGCCGCGTTCGTGAGCGACTCGGCGGCCAGGAAGTACGCGTTGCGCTCGAGCTCGACCGGCAGCACGGTGCCCTCCCGCAGCTCGTCCACCACGCGGGCCGGGATGGGGCTGCGGGCCGCGAGCGACTCCAGCGCGGGCACGAGGCCTCGGTCGAGCAGGATGGGCGGGGCGAAGCCGCGGGAGATGGCACGGAGCTCCTCGAGCGCCTCCCGCGACTGCTGCATGGCGCCCGCGAGGAGGGTACGGGCGGCCTCCGGGTCGTCGGCCAGCTGCCGCTCGGCGGAGGCGAGGTCCATCTGCATGCGGACGAGGCGCTGCTGAGGGCCGTCGTGGATGTCCCGCTCGAGCCGGCGCAGGGCCGTGCCCTCCGCGGCGACCGCGGCGGACCGCGACGAGGCGAGCCCGGTGACCTGCTCACGCAGTCCCTCGCTCGGGAATGCGCCGAGCATCCCGCGGGCGATCGCGTGGTGCACCGAGACGAGGCCGCGGGTGATGAACGGAAGCGTGACGAGCAGCAGCACGCCCACGACGAAGTAGACGATGGCGTCGCCCTGGCGCTGCGTCAGGCCGGTCACCGTGCCGGGGCTGAAGAACCCCACGATGACGTCGAGGAGGTTCCAGTCGCGTTCCGGATCCTCGGTCCAGCGCGACCAGAACCAGTACGTCACGCCGCCGAGGCCGGTCGTCACCCACACGAACGAGACGGTCCACGAGACGATCCCGACGATCGGGTTCACGACCGCGGTGTGCAGCAGGTAGAGCCAGTAGTGCAGGTCCGCGAGCGGCGAGAGGACCGCGGCGACCTGACCGGACCCGGACGGCTTCCGCCACGCCGGACGCGGGATGCGGGGCCGGCCCGCCGCCTCGAGTCGGGCGATCTCGACGATCCCGAAGCCCCGGGAGACCCACAGGGAGGCGAGCAGGATCGGCAGTCCGACGATGAGGACGATCGTGCTGAAGCCGGCGGAGAACAGGCCGGACACCACCGCGACACCGATGACGACGATCGGCAGGGTCGGCAGCAGGAACCCGAGGTCGCGCGGCACGCCGCGCCAGAGGCGCCCGTAGGTCGTGCGCCGGCGCTCCGCGGCGGGCACTGCCGCCGCCGGAGCGGATGGAGTGGATGTGGTGATGCTCATGGGAGTGCTTTCTCTCGCAGTCATTGTCCCCGCGCCGGGGCTCCTCCAGCCTCGTGATCCGGGGCCGACGGGGGCATGCGGAGGGCACCCGGATCGGAGGGGGGATAACCCCCCGGTCCGTAGGGTGGTTGCGTGGAGTTCTGCCTTTTCACGGAGCCTCAGCAGGGATACGACTACGAGACGCTCCTGGCGAGCGCCCAGGCGGCGGAGCGCCTCGGCTTCGACGGCTGGTTCCGCAGCGACCACTTCCTGCGCACGGGCACCTTCGTCGACGGGCTCCCTGGTCCCACGGACGCCTGGCTCACGCTCGCGGCGCTCGCTCGGGAGGTGCCTCGCATTCGGCTCGGCACCCTGGTGTCGTCGGTCACCTTCCGGCACCCGGGACTGCTCGCGATCCAGGTGGCGCAGGCCGACCGGATGTCGGGAGGCCGGATGGAGCTGGGTCTCGGCGCGGGCTGGTACCGCGAAGAGCACGCGGCCTACGGCATCCCCTTCCCCGAGCGGCGATTCGGCCTGCTCGAGGAGCAGCTGGAGATCGTCACGGGCCTGTGGTCGACGCCCCTCGGCGAGCGCTACAGCTTCGCGGGCCGGCACTACACCCTCGAGGACTCGCCGGCGCTGCCGAAGCCCGTGCAGGACCGGGTCCCCGTGATCGTCGGCGGCTCCGGCCCGACCCGCACTCCCCGGGTCGCGGCCCGGTACGCGACCGAGTACAACATCGCGTTCACCCGCGACGAGCGCGTGCGCGAGGCGTTCGACCGCGTCCGCTCCGCCGCGGAGGAGATCGGCCGCGATCCCGGCGACCTGAAGTACTCGACGGCGCACACGACCGTCGTGGGCCGGACGGAGGCCGAGTTCCGTCGCCGAGCGGAGAGCATCGGCGCGGACCCGGAGAGCCTGCGCACGGCGAACCTCGGCGGCACGGCGGCGGAGGTGGTGGACCGCATCGGCCGTCTCCGCGACCTGGGCGCCGAGCGCATCCACCTGCAGGTGATCGACCTGAAGGACGAGGACCACGTGCAGCTCCTCGCGGACGAGGTCGTGGCGCCCTTCCGCTGATCCCGGGTCCGGGATTGGGCCGCGGCCGCCAGGACTCGCGCCGACCGCGCCCTGCACCACGACCGCGCCCTTCATCACCGAGCGCGCTCTCCACCACCGAGCGCGCCCTGCAGCGCCGAGCGCACCCTGTGCACGGGGCGCGTTCGGTGTCAGGAGGCGCGCTCGGCAACCCCGAGTGCTCCCGGCGCTGCCGGCCGACGCCAGGGCATCGGACGAGGTGTGACCAGCGACAGAAGGCATCCCCGTTGCTGTCGACAAGTCGAACGAAGCTCGGGAGAGGGCACGCACGCGAACACTCATCCATCCCGAGCCGCTGCAGCCGACATCTGGCCCCGCCCATCCGGGGGTCTGCGCGCGGATCAGGAAAGCTCCGCACATTCAGGGCGTGTCGTCCTGAACCGCGTGCGTACGCGGCGTTTCATCCTGATTGGCGCAAGATCTCCTGATCCGCGCAGGGACGGGAGGGGCGCGAGGCGGTGTCGGCGTCCGCCGGGCGCTGCGGCGCTACTTCTTCAGCGCCTTGATGACCCGAGCGAGCGCGCGGCCCGCGAAGATCGTGAGCGGGACCGAGACGGCGAGCAGGGCCACGATGTTCGGCTCGAACCGGACCGTGTTCCCGGTCGTCACGTAGGCGCCGACGGGGATCGTCGCTCCCCCACCGCCACCGCCGGCCGCGGCGTCCTCGCCCTCGTCGCTGCCCCCTCCGAAGCCGTACCAGAGGAACGCGACCGGGACGATCCGCTTTCCGTCGACTTCGATCGGGTCGCCGTAGGCGGCCTTGGCGCCGACGGTGGTGAGCATCTCCGCGAGGCGGACCACGAGCTGAGGCATGCGCCGACACTATCGGCGGAGTCGCCCCTATGGCACCCCCTACCCGCTCCGTCAAGAGGGCGCGGAGGTTTTGAACGCCCTCTGTAGGTTGGAGGGCGCAATTCGACCAGGAGGACCTTTATGGAAGCATGGCCCGGCACCCCGTACCCCCTCGGCGCGACGTTCGACGGCAGCGGCACGAACTTCGCCATCTTCAGCGAGGGCGCGGAGCGCATCGAGCTGTGTCTCTTCGACGATGAGGGCACCGAGACGCGCGTCGAGCTCCTCGACGTCGACGCGTACGTCTGGCACACCTATCTGCCGCACTGCCAGCCCGGACAGAAGTACGGCTACCGCGTCTACGGCGAGTACGACCCGAAGAACGGCAAGCGCTTCAACCCGAACAAGGTCCTGCTGGACCCGTACGCGAAGGCGACCGCGGGCTCCTTCGACTGGGACCAGTCCCTGTTCTCGTACAACTTCGGGGACCCGGACTCCCGGAACGACGACGACTCCGCGGGTCACGTGATGCTGAGCGTCGTCATCAACCCGTTCTTCGACTGGGCCGGCGACCGGCACCCGAAGACCCCGTACTCCGAGACGATCATCTACGAGGCCCACGTGAAGGGGCTCACGCAGCTGCACCCGGACATCCCGGAGGAGCAGCGCGGCACCTACGCCGGCATCGCCCACCCTGCCGTCATCGAGCACCTGCAGAAGCTCGGCATCACGGCGATCGAGCTCATGCCCGTGCACCAGTTCGTGCAGGACTCGACCCTGCTCGAGAAGGGCCTCCGAAACTACTGGGGCTACAACACCATCGGGTTCTTCGCGCCCCACAACGAGTACTCGGCGACGGGTGACCTCGGGCAGCAGGTGCAGGAGTTCAAGTCGATGGTCCGTGCCCTGCATGCCGCCGGCATCGAGGTCATCCTCGACGTGGTGTACAACCACACCGCGGAGGGCAACCACCTCGGCCCGACGCTGAGCTTCAAGGGCATCGACAACGCGGCGTACTACCGGCTCGTCGAGGACGACCAGCAGTTCTACATGGACTACACCGGCACCGGGAACTCGCTGAACGTCCGTCATCCGCACTCGCTGCAGCTGATCATGGACAGCCTGCGCTACTGGGTGACCGAGATGCGCGTCGACGGTTTCCGCTTCGACCTCGCCTCGGCCCTCGCGCGGGAGTTCTACGACGTCGACCGCCTGTCGACCTTCTTCGAGCTCGTGCAGCAGGACCCGGTGGTGTCGCAGGTCAAGCTCATCGCCGAGCCCTGGGACGTCGGTCCCGGCGGATACCAGGTCGGCAACTTCCCGCCCCAGTGGACCGAGTGGAACGGCAAGTTCCGCGACACCGTGCGCGACTTCTGGCGCGGCGAGCCCTCGACGGTCGGTGAGTTCGCCGCCCGCATCACCGGCTCGGCGGACCTCTACGAGAACAGCGGCCGGCGTCCTGTCGCCTCGATCAACTTCGTGACAGCGCACGACGGGTTCACGATCGCGGACCTCGTCTCGTACAACGAGAAGCACAACGAGGCGAACGGCGAGAACAACAACGACGGGGAGTCCCACAACCGCTCCTGGAACTGCGGGGTGGAGGGACCGACCGACGATCCGCACGTGCTGCGGCTGCGAGCCAAGCAGCAGCGGAACTTCCTCGCGACCCTCCTGCTCTCCCAGGGCGTGCCGATGATCCTGCACGGCGACGAGCTGGGTCGGACCCAGAACGGCAACAACAACACGTACGCCCAGGACAGCGAGATCAGCTGGGTGCACTGGGACCGCGCGGACCAGCCCCTGGTCGAGTTCACCTCGGCCGTCGCCCGGCTGCGGAAGGAGCATCCGATCTTCCGGCGCAGCCGCTTCTTCAACGGCCGCCCGGTGGAGCGCGAGGAGGGCGCCCCGGCTCCCGACATCATGTGGCTGAACACCGACGGCAACGAGATGTCGCAGCAGGACTGGGACGAGGCCATGCTGCGCGCCTTCGGCGTGTTCCTGAACGGGACGGGCATCCGCCAGCGCGACCCCCGTGGCCTCGAGATCGTCGACGTGGACTTCCTGATCTACTACAACGCGTCGGACGAGGCGGTGGACGTCACGCTCCCGAGCAAGGACGTCGAGCCGAGCTGGGACGTCGTGGTGGACACCGCGGGCGAGCTCGCGGACACGCCGGCGCGCTTCGCCGGGTCCCACATGACTCTCGAGGCCAAGTCGCTCGTCGTGCTCCGCCAGCATTCCGAGCCGGAGGTCGAGCCGGACCACTCGGTGGCCGCGTCGATCGCCGCCCTGACCGGCACGCAGGTCGACCCCGCCGCGGCCGTCGCGCCCAAGACGCGTTGAGGGGCGCGGACATGGCGAAGCAGCCCCTCTCGACCTACCGGGTCCAGGTCCGCTCCTCGTTCGACCTGCACGCGACCGCGGAGATCGCGGACTACGTGCACGAGCTCGGTGCGGACTGGATCTACCTCTCGCCCCTGCTCGAGGCGGAGCCCGGCTCCGACCACGGCTACGACGTGGTGAACCACGCGCGTGTCGATCCGGCGCGCGGCGGCGCGGAGGGACTCGACGCGGCGGTCGCCGCAGCGCGGAGGAACGGGCTCGGCGTCCTCGTCGACATCGTGCCGAACCACGTGGGCGTCGCCACTCCGGTCCACACCCGCTGGTGGTGGGACGTGCTCACGCACGGCCGGGACTCCCGGTACGCGGAGGCGTTCGACATCGACTGGGACTTCGGCGGCGGCAAGGTGCGGCTCCCCGTGCTGGGCTCGGGGGACGATCTCCCCCAGCTGACGCTCGCCGAGGGGGACGACGGCCTCGAGCTCCGCTACTACGACCACCGCTTCCCGGTCGCGCCCGGCACCGGGTCCCAGGGTGACGACCCGGTCGCCGTGCACGAGCGGCAGCACTACGAGCTCGTGGACTGGCGCCGCGCCGACTACGACCTCAACTACCGACGGTTCTTCGCAGTGAACACGCTCGCCGCGGTCCGCGTCGAGGTGCCGCGGGTCTTCGCCGAGTCGCACGAGGAGATCGTGCGCTGGGTCCGCGAGGGGCTCGCCGACGGACTGCGCGTGGACCACCCGGACGGCCTGTTCGACCCCGGCACCTACCTCGACGACCTCGCGGAGGCGACGGGCGGCGCGTACGTCCTCGTCGAGAAGATCCTCGAGGGCGACGAGCAGCTCCCCCGGTCATGGAAGACGGCGGGCACCACCGGATACGACGCTCTGGCGGACATCGACCGGATCCTCGTCGACCCGGAGGGGGAGGCCCCGCTCACCGCACTCGACGCGGAGCTCCGCGGCGGCGAGCAGGTCGACTGGCACCAGCTCATCCACGACACCAAGCGCGACGTCGCCGACGGCATCCTCCACTCGGAGGTGCTCCGCCTCGACCGCGAGGTGGCCGACGCGATCGCGCGGGGCGAGGAGCCGTCGGACGCAGTCTCGGACGCGATCGCCGAGCTGCTCGCCTGCTTCCCGGTGTACCGGTCCTACCTCCCCGAGGGGCGCGAGCACCTCGAGGAGGCCGCCGCACTCGCGCGGCGCCACCGTCCGGACCTCGCGGAGACGATCGACGCGCTGCTGCCGATCCTCGCCGACCCCGCCCAGCCGGCCGCCCGGCGCTTCCAGCAGACCTCCGGCATGGTCATGGCCAAGGGCGTCGAGGACTGCGCGTTCTATCGCTACACGCGGCTCACCAGCCTGACGGAGGTGGGCGCGGACCCGGCCGAGTTCGGCATCGGGCACGACGCGTTCCATGCCCGGCAGCAGCGCCGGCTCGAGTCCTTCCCGGCCTCGATGGTCGCGCTCTCCACCCACGACACGAAGCGCGGGGAGGACGTGCGGGCCCGCATCAGCGTCCTCGCGGAGATCCCCGGCGAGTGGTCGGATGCGCTGCTCGAGCTGCGCGACATCGCCCCGATCGGGGATGGACCCCTGGAGAACCTGCTGTGGCAGGCGATCATCGGTGCGTGGCCCGCGAGCCGCGAGCGGCTGCACGCGTACGCGGAGAAGGCGTCGCGCGAGGCCGGCAACTCGACGACGTGGACGGATCCGAACGAGGCGCTGGAGGAGCGGATGCACGCCCTCATCGACGCGGCGTTCGACGAGCCGCGCGCCGCCGCCATCGTCCAGCGCCTGGTGGACCGCATCGCCCGTCCCGGGTGGTCGAACTCACTGTCCGCCAAGCTGCTGCAGCTGACCGTGCCGGGAGTCCCGGACGTGTACCAGGGCAGCGAGCTCTGGGAGACGTCGCTCGTCGACCCCGACAACCGCCGGCCGGTCGACTTCGCGGAGCGGCGCCGGCTGCTCGCCGAGATCGACGCGGGAGCGCAGCCGCCGATCGACGAGACGGGTGCGGCGAAGCTCCTGGTGACCGCCCGGGCGCTCCGGCTCCGCCGCGACCGGCCCGAGCTGTTCACGTCGTACACGCCGCTGCACGGCGCCGACGTGGCCTCCGACCACCTCATCGCCTTCGACCGCGGAGGAGCCATCACGGTGGCGACGCGGCTCCCGATCGGCCTCGAGAACAAGCGCGGCTGGAACGACACCACCCTCGACGTCGGCACCGCCCCGGTGCTCGACGTGATCACGGGTCGCCGCTTTCAGGGCGGACGCCTCCCGGTCGCCGAGATCCTCTCCGATTACCCGGTCGCGCTGCTCGCGCAGGAAGGAGGCACCGCATGAGCCCCTACGACGTCTGGGCCCCGCGTGCCGAGAAGGTGACCCTGCTCCTCGACGGGGAGCGCCACCCCATGACCCAGGCCGGCGACGGCTGGTACACCGTGCACATCGAGGCGGACGGTGCCGAGCACGACTACGGCTACCTGCTGGGCGACGGCGAGATCCCGCGTCCCGATCCCCGCTCCCGGCGGCAGCCGAAGGGCGTGCACGAGCTGAGCCGGACCTTCGACCCGTCCGCCCACACCTGGGGCGACTCGTCGTGGACCGGACGCCAGCTCGCGGGCGGCGTCATCTACGAGCTGCACATCGGCACGTTCACGCCCGAAGGGACGCTGGACTCGGCGATCGGGCGCCTCGATCACCTCGTGGACCTCGGGGTGGACTTCGTCGAGGTGCTGCCGGTCAACGGCTTCAACGGAAGGCACAACTGGGGCTACGACGGCGTCCTCTGGTACACGGTTCAGGAGGACTACGGCGGGCCCGCCGCCTACCAGCGGTTCGTCGACGCCTGCCACCAGCGCGGTCTCGGCGTGATCCAGGACGTGGTCTACAACCACCTCGGCCCGAGCGGGAACTACCTGCCCGAGTTCGGCCCGTACCTGCACGAGGCCTCGGCCAACACCTGGGGCCTGTCCGTGAACCTGGACGGCGAGGACTCGGACGAGGTCCGCGACTACATCCTCTCCAACGCGCTTATGTGGCTGGACGACTACCACGTGGACGGTCTGCGGCTGGACGCGGTCCACGCGCTCGTGGACCACCGCGCGGTGCACATCCTCGAGGAGCTCGCGGAGGAGGTCGACGCGCTGTCGGCGCACGTCGGGCGTCCCCTGACCCTCATCGCCGAGTCGGACATGAACGACCCGAAGGTCATCAGGTCCCGTGAGGCGCACGGCTACGGCATCACCGGGCAGTGGAGCGACGACTTCCACCACGCCCTGCACGTCAACCTCACGGGCGAGACGACCGGCTACTACGAGGACTTCAACTCGGTCGGCGCGCTCGCCACCGTGCTCGAGGAGGGGTTCTACCACGCCCGCACGCTCTCCAGCTTCCGGGGACGGGTGCACGGTCGGCCGATCGACCTCGAGCGGACGCCGGCCTGGCGGCTCGTGGTGTTCGCGCAGGACCACGACCAGATCGGCAACCGGGCGACCGGCGACCGCCTGACCGAGATGCTCGACGAGCGCGGCCTCGCCCTCGCCGCGGTCCTCACGCTCACGAACCCCTTCACCCCCATGCTGTTCATGGGCGAGGAGTGGGCCGCCTCGACCCCGTGGCAGTTCTTCACCTCGCACCCGGAGAAGGAGCTGGGCGAGGCGACCGCGAAGGGCCGCATCGAGGAGTTCGCGAAGATGGGCTGGGACCCGTCGATCGTGCCCGACCCGCAGGACCCGGAGACGTTCACCCGCTCGAAGCTGAAGTGGTCGGAGCCGTACCCGGAGGACGGGCAGGACGATCGCCACACCCGGATCCTGGACCTCTACCGACGCCTTCTCGCGCTGCGGAAGCAGGTCCCGGAGCTCACCGACCCGCGCTTCCGCGAGACGATCGTCGACTACGACGAGGACGAGCGCTGGCTCGTGCTCGCGCGCGGCAGCGTCACCGTGGCGGTCAACCTCGCGGAGGACGACGTCGAGCTCGGCCTCGAGGGCGAGCCGCTCCTGGCGACCGATCCCGCCGTGTCGACCTCGCCCGACGGAGCGATCCGCCTCCCCGGGCGCTCGGCCGTCATCCTGGCCGAGACGACCTGAGCCGTGGGGCCCGCCGGTCCGGGCAGCATCTGCCCGACCGGCGGGCCCATCCCCGTTCTTACGGTGCGGGCTTGATCGGGGCGAGCCAGGGCAGGTGGCGCGCGATGAAGTCCGCGACGCCCGGAACCGCCATGATCCGCGCGACGAGGGCGATGATGAAGCTCGTCACGACGATCCCCGTGTTGATCCAGAGGTAGACCCAGGCCGGCAGGGTCACGTCGGTCTGATCCTTGAGGACACCCTGCACTGCGGTCAGGACCCCGTTCACGAGCGGGACCAGCACCACGAGCATCCCGACTGCGGCCTGGACGAAGCTGCGCAGGGTCGTGCGTTTCGGATTCGCCACCTGCGTCGGCACGTTCACGTTGCCCGGGACGATCTGCTTCTCATCCCTGGCGAACCCCGTTGCGACTTCCATGCCTGCCTCCCCGAACCGCTGGCGTCGTGCACGACCGGCGGCAACTCCCTGGTAGCCGGGCCCCCGCCTCGTGCTGATGGCCTGATGACTACTCCTCGCCTCCGGAGATGCCCAGAGGCTTTGGCCCCGCCCGCCCCGCGCCGGCGCGCCGGCGCGGCCATGCGAGCGCTCGGTGTGCCGGACCGGACCGCCGTCGGCCGGCCCGGACGCGGACCTCAGCCCTCGGGGCGCTCCGGCCGCTCCTTCCGCAGCAGCGTCGCCGGGCGGATCGCCCCGCGCCCGAAGCGCTCCGTGGCCGCGTCCATCACGTGCTCCGCATCGCGCCAGGCGTCGTCCTCGCTCCACAGCGAGAGGCTGTCGCCGTCGCCGTCCACGAGCTGCTCCGCGCGCACGCCGATGAGGCGGATCTTGCGCCCGGCGAGGCTCTGCTCCTCGAGGAGCTCGACCGCCTGCTCGTAGATGCGCTTGGCCACCGAAGTGGGCTCCGGAAGGGTGCGCGAGCGGCTGATCGTCGTGAAGTCGGCGAAGCGGAGCTTGAGCGCGACGGTCCTCGCGGAGTGACCGGCCTTCCGCAGTCGTGCGGCGACCCGTTCCGACTGGTCGAGCAGCTCCCGCCGCAGCACGACGAGGTCGTCGACGTCGACCGCGAACGTGTTCTCGTGGCCGACGCTCTTCTCGACACGGTGGGTGTTCACACGGCGAGGGTCCCGTCCCCAGGCGAGGTCGTGGAGGTGGCCCCCCGCGGCCGGGCCCACCCACTTCTGCAGCACCTCGCGCGGCGTCTGGGCGAGGTCCCCGACAGTGCGCAGGCCGTGACGCTCGAGCGATGCCGCCGTCGCCTTGCCGACCCCCCACAGCGCGGCGACCGGCAGGGGGTGCAGGAAGGCGAGGGTGCGGTCGGCCGGCACGATGAGGAGGCCGTCCGGCTTGGACCGCGTGGAGGCGAGCTTCGCGACGAACTTCGTCGACGCACCGCCGATGGAGCAGGTGAGGCCGGTCTCCTCGCGGACCCGTGCCCGCAGCTGCCGCGCGATCCCGCCCGGCGGACCGAGCAGGCGCCGGGCGCCCGCGACGTCGAGGAACGCCTCGTCGATGCTCAGCGGCTCGACCAGGGGCGTGACGTCGCGGAACATGTCCATGACGATGCGCGAGTAGTGGGTGTACTTGCCGTACGACGACGGGATCACGATCGCGGACGGGCACAGCCGCTGCGCCTGCGACATCGGCATGGCGGACCGGACGCCGTACGCGCGCGCCTCGTACGTCGCGCTGGTGACGACCCCGCGGCCGGCCGTGCCGCCGACGATGACCGGCTTCCCCTTCAGCTCAGGACGGTCCAGCAGCTCGACGCTCGCGAAGAACGCGTCCATGTCGATGTGCAGGATGGTCGCGGACGAGCTGTCGACCTCGTCGCCCGACACCTGTCGTTCGCCCTGGCCGCCCTTGACGCTCACGCGACCATTGTCGCCGGTACCTCCGACGCGCTACCGGATCAGGCGGCTCCGGCGAGCTCCAGCGCGGCGAGGGTGACGGTCTCCGACCAGGCGAGCGCGCCGCCGGACGCGTCCTCGATGACCCAGGCGCCGCAGACGCAGGTCACGACGACTGCGCCGTCCCCGAAGTCGAGGGTCGCGTCGGCGACGTCCTGCGCCGCCACCTGGTCGAGCGGAATGCTGCACTCCTGCGCGATGTGCGGGTCGGCCATCGTCGTCTCCCTTCCTTCGGATCCATCGTCACCCGGGTCCTCCGGTCGTCCCGGATGCCACGCCGACAGGATGACGGGAGCCTCCGACATCGCGGTGGTCAGCGCGCCAGACGCTCGACGACCCCGCCGTAGAGCGACGGCAGCGCCGCCGCCGCGGGCACGATCGCACGCCGCACCGGGGACGTCGCGGCCGCGACGAGCGCCCCCGTGATGAGGCGGAAGTCGCGGGTGCGGGACGCCCATTCCCTCTCGTAGCGGCTCGGGTTCCCGTCGAGGATCGTCTCCACCGCCGCCACCGCCTGCGCGAACCCCACGCGCATCCCCTCGCCGGTGAGCGCGTCGACGTAGCCGGACGCGTCGCCGGCCAGGAGCACGCGCCCGGCGGTGCGCGCTCGCGTCCGCTGCCGGAGCGGTCCGGCTCCGCGGACCGGCGTGGCCGGCTCCGCGCCGGCGAGCCGGGCCGCGAGCTCCGGCACCTGCGACAGGGCCTCGTCGAAGCCCGAGCCGCGGGGCCCCAGCACCGCCACGCCCACCAGGTCCGGCCCCACCGGGGTGACGTAGGCCTCGACGCTCCTCCCCCAGTGCACCTCGACGAGGTCCGTCCACGGCTCCACCGCGAAGTGGCGGCGGAGCCCGAACCGCTCCCCCGGCCCCGGCGGTCGCTCGAGACCGGCGAGCCGCCGGACAGTGGAGTGCAGCCCGTCGCACCCGACGAGCCAGGACGCCGAGACGCCGGCCGCCGCCACGCCACGCGCCTCGACCGTCAGCGCATCCACGCGGGCCCGCACGGTCTCGACCCCGAGCTCGGCGGCGCGCTGCTGCAGAGCCGCCGACAGCGCGGTGCGGCGCACTCCTCGCCCGGGTCGCCCGCGCAGGCGGTGCTCGACGCTCCGCCTGCCGTCCGCGTAGCGGAAGCCGCGGATGGGCATCCCAGCGGGGTCGACGCCCACGGCCGCGAGCGCGGCGAGTGCGCCCGGCATGAGTCCCTCCCCGCAGGCCTTGTCCACCGCGTCTGAGCGGGGTTCGACCACGACGACGCGGAGGCCGGCGAGACGTGCGCGGATGGCCGTGTAGAGCCCGACGGGCCCGCCGCCCGCGACGAGGACGTCCGTGTCGGGGGTCACGGCACCGAGGCGGTGCGCAGAGCGCGCTCCTCGACCGGGATGCGGAACCGCAGCAGGAGCACGGCGTTGAGGACGGTGAAGCCGAGGGCCGTGATCCACGCGCTGTGCACGAGCGGGAGCGCGATCCCCTCGACCACGACGACCACGTAGTTCGGATGCCGCAGGAAGCGGTAGATGCCGCTTTCGACGAGCGGCAGGCCGGGAACGACGATGACCCGGGTGTTCCACTGCCGGCCCAGGGTCGCGATGATCACGTAGCGCAGGACCTGGCAGAGCAGCGCGATCGCGAGCGCCGGCCAGCCGAGCCAGGGCAGGAACGGCCGGTGGGCGAGCACGACCTCGGTGAAGCTCGCGACGAGGAGGCCCGTGTGCAGGGCGACCATCCACGGGAAGTGCTCCCGCCCGTACTCGATCCCGCCGCGCTCGAACGCCCACTTGGCGTTGCGGGTGGACACGACCAGCTCGAACAGGCGCTCCCCGCCCGTGGCGAGCAGCAGGATCCCGAACCAGAGCACGCCGACCCAGTACTCGCTCATGCCGCCTCGGCCTCCTCCTGCCACCGCAGCAGCACGAGCTCGGCGCTCACGCCAGGCCCGAGAGCCCAGAGCAGCGCGGCGTCGCCCTGCCGGTGCGAGACCTGATCGAGAGTGTCGGCGAGCACGTGCAGGACGGCGGACGAGGACAGGTTGCCGACCGACGCCATCGACCTCCAGCTTCGGTCGAGCGCTCCCTCCGGCAGGTCCAGGGCGTGCGCGAACGCCTCGAGGACGCGCGGGCCGCCGGGGTGGGCCACCCACGTCGCGATGTCGGCGGGCGTCAGGCCGTGGACCCCGAGGAACTCGCGCGCGTCACGACCGAAGTGCTCGTTGACCACGTCGGTGACTCCGGGACTCAGCACGATCCGGAAGCCCGTCGATCCCGGGTTGAAGCCGAGCACGTGCTCGCTGTCCGGGTACAGCGCGCTGCGGGTGTCGACGACCTCAAGCCCCGAGGTCCCGGTGCGCGCGGCGCGTCGGGCCCCGATCCCGACCACCGTCGCGGCACCGTCGCCGAACAGGCCGCTCGCGACGATGTTCGCCATCGAATCGTCGTCGCGCTGCACGGTGAGCGAGCAGAGCTCGACCGACACGAGGACGGCAACTCCGTCCGGGTGACCCCGGAGGTAGTCGTGCATGCGCGCGATGCCGGCGGCACCGCCGACGCAGCCGAGGCCGAACATGGGGACCCGCTTCACGTCCGGCCGGAGGCCGAGCCGGGGCACGAGCAGGGCGTCGACGGAGGGCGCCGAGATCCCGGTCACCGACGTGAACATCACGAGGTCGACCTCCCGCGGCTCCACTCCGGCCGCGTCCAGGGCCGCCCGTGTGGCCCGCTCGGCGAGGTCGGTCGCCGCCTCGATGAAGCGCCCGTTCGTCTGCGTGAAGGTCTGCGGCTCGCGATAGTCGTCGATCGGCATGACGAGGTGCCGCGTCGCGACCCGGGTGCCCTGGTGCAGCCGCCGGATCAGGATCTGCTTCGCGGGGTCGTCCGTGAGCATCGGGGCCAGCATCTCGGTGATGTCGGACTGGGCGTAGGAGTGCTCCGGAAGCGCTGCGGCGACGGCGGCGATACGGCTCACGAAGCGCACGGTATCACTGCATTCCGGGGCCGATGCCGGGAACGGCGAGGGCGGCTAGGGTGACGGCGGAGGTGCGGATGCCGATCGTCGACAACGCCGTGTACGTCAACGGAGCGCGCACCTCCGATCCGCCGAGCCTCGAGCAGACCTTCGAGACGATGCGCGACCTGTCCGGCATGGCCTGGATCGGCCTGTACCGTCCGAACAGGAGCGAGCTCCAGGCGGTCGCCGACGAGTTCGGGCTGCACGCGCTCGCGGTGGAGGACGCTCTCAAAGGACATCAGCGCGCCAAGCTCGAGCGCTACGGCGACATCCTCTTCATCGTCCTCCGGCCCGCCCGCTACCTCGACGAGACCGAGCGGGTCGAGTTCGGCGAGGTGCACCTGTTCATCGGGCCCGACTTCGCCATCACGGTGCGGCACGCCGAGGCGCCCGACCTCGGGCGTGTCCGGCGGCGCATGGAGAGCGTCCCGGAGCTTCTCGCCCTCGGACCGGAGGCGGTGCTCTACGCCGTCCTCGACCAGGTCGTGGACGAGTACGAGCCGGTCCTCGCGGGCCTGCGCAACGACATCGACGAGGTGGAGGACGAGCTGTTCTCCGGATCGGGCGACGTCTCGAAGCGCATCTACGGCCTCGCCCGGGAGGTCATGAGCTTCCAGCGGGCGACGGCCCCTCTCGTGGACATGCTGGAGGCGCTGCAGCGGGGCTTCGAGAAATACGACGTGCACCTCGAGCTGCGCCGCCGCTTCCGCGACGTGCTCGACCACTGCATCCGCACCGCGGAGCGCGTCGAGGCGTTCCGGTCGCTGCTCGAGAACGCCCTGCTCACGAGCGCGACCCTCGTCACCGAGGCGCAGAACAACGAGATGCGCCGCCTCAGCGAGACGAGCCTCGCCCAGGGCGAGCAGGTCAAGAAGATCTCCTCGTGGGCCGCGATCATCTTCGCGCCGAGCCTGATCTCCGGGATCTACGGCATGAACTTCGAGCACATGCCCGAGCTCGACTCGCCCATCGCCTACCCGCTCGCCGTGCTCGCCATGGTCTGCCTGAGCGGCGGGCTCTACCTGGTCTTCAAGCGGCGGGGCTGGCTGTAGCGCCGCCGAGGCGCTCGATGCGGCGGATCGCCGCCTTCTCGGCACCCGGCGGGAGCCCGAGGAGCCGACCCGTCGCGCGCAGGACGACGCCGGTCGCGGGGATGACCGCCCGGTTCGGCTTCGCCAGCCCCAGCAGCTCGCGCAGGTCGTCGGGCAGCGACGCCACCGCCGCGTTGAACAGCAGCGGGTAGCTGGACCGGAGCGCCGGCGCGAGCGGGGGACGGCGGAGGAAGCGGACCACGTCCTCGACGCGGTCGTCGTGCCGCAGCACTCCCAGGTAGGAGCGCAGCTGGTCGTGCAGCTCCGCCGCCGTGACGGGCGGGCCGTCGACACCCATGAGCTCGCCCGCGATCGCCCAGTCGCGGACGTACGCGTCCTCGCCCCCCGGGATCGGCTTCCCCCATACGCGGTGGGCGCCGAGGAACGCGTCGGTGAACGCGAGGTGGACCCAGCGGAGGAGCTCGGGATCGTTCGCCGAGTACGGGACAGCGGTCCCGTTCCCGCCGGGGTAGACGCCGCGCACCTTCTCGTGAAGGCGCAGGACCCACGCCGACGCGCGGGCTGCGTCCTCACGGGATCCGTAGGTCACCGTGAAGATCCAGCGGATCGTCCCGGCGAGGCGGCCGAAGGGGTCCTCGCGATACCGCGAGTGGTCGTGCACTCCCGCCATCGCGCCGGGGTGCAGCGCCTGCGTGAGGAGGGCGCGGATGCCCGCCACGAGGGTCGGCACGTCGCCGTGCACGGCCCACGCCGCGGAGCCCGGGCCGAAGTAGCCGGGGTCCGTTCCGAACTCGAGAGCGGTCACCCAGGGCGGGTCGCCGGCCGGATGACCGGACAGGGTGGTCTGGATCTTCGCCCGCAGCGGCTCCAGAACCCTCGACACCTGCTCAGTCTGTCAACGCGATCCTGGCCGCTCGCCGACAACGCGCGGCGCGGGACCTGGGAGACGAGTTGCCCTCCAACGTTCGGGGGCGGGTCTGCAGCCCCGCGCACCTCAACCGAGGTTCCGCTCCGCGTACACGTGCACCGCGTCACGGATCAGCCGCGCCGTGCCCTGGCCGTGCGCGTCGTAGTTCGCCGCGAAGCGCGGGTCGTCGACGTACATGTCGGCGAGACCTGTGAAGTACTCCCGGGTCGGCCGACCATCCGGGCCCTGAGGGGTGCCCGGGATGCCGCTCAGCCACTCGTAGTGGCGCTGCGCGATCGCCTGCACCTCGTCGTCCTCCGGCGGAAGGCCTGCCTGTGCCGCGGCCCCGAAGTCCCGCGCGATGCTCTGCTGCGCCTCCTGGAAGGCGCGCTTCTCGTCCGCGCTCTTCGACCGCCACCAGCGATCGCTGTCCGCGTAGGCGGCCTTGCCCCAGCGCTGCTCGACCTCCTCCCTGTACGAGGTGTGGTCGAAGCCGTCGAGGCTCTCTTCCGCTGTCATGTGCTCACCTCCTCTCCGTCGCTCCAGCGTCCGCTGCACCGATGCGATCTGCCGGTCGATCCGCTCGCGCTCGCGGCGGAGCAGGTCGAGGTGCACCGCGAGCGCCGCCTCGGGGTCCTGCTCCCCGGCGAGCACGTCGCCGATCGTGCCGAGGGGCAGCCCGAGCTCCCGTAGCAGCAGGATGCGCTGCAGCCGGAGCAGGCCGTCCTCGTCGTAGAAGCGGTAGCCGCTCGCAGCCACCCGGGACGGCTCGAGCAGTCCCAGCTCGCCGTAGTGGCGGAGCGCCCGGGTCGTCGTGCCGGCGGCACGCGCCAGCTCGCTGATCGGCCACTCCATGCCGCCTCCTCCCGTCGCATCGGTCGGCACGACGGTACGCGTTGACGCTACGTCAACCGCAAGCGGCGCAGCCAGACGGATGAGCCCCTGTCGCTCAGCAGGAATAGACGGTCTTGAGCAGGCGGATTCCCGCCGGAACCGCCTGCTGGACCGTCATCCTTCCTGCTGAGCGACAGGCGCGGAGCGAGGGGGTGCGGCGGGGTCAGAAGCCGCCGTCGAACCCGCCGCCGAAGTCGCCGCCGCCGAAGTCGCCGCCACCGCCGAAGTCGCCGCCACCGAAGAACCCGCCGTCGCCGCTCCCCCAGCCGTCGCCGCCTCCGCCGGCGTCCCCGCCCGCGTCGCCTCCGCCGTCGGCGCCCGCGTCGCCACCGGCGTCGCCGCCGTCCGCGCCCGCCGCGTCCGCACCGGCGGCATCGCCGTAGTCCATGGGCGGCATGAACGCGCTCACGAGCGCGGAGCCCACGACATAGCCCGCGACCGTCCCGAGGAGGGAGGCGCCGAGCATGCTGCCGAAGCCGCCTCCGCCGAAGCCGCCTCCGCCGAAGCCGCCTCGGCCGTAGCCGCCGCTCCCGCCGAGCCGCTGCTCGAGGAAGCCCGGCTGGCGGATCTCGCTCCGCGTCGCCGAGCGCGCGAGTGAGGCGGCGTCTTCACCGGCCGGCTGGTCCGGTCCGTTCTTGAGCTCCTCGTACACCATGCGCCGCTGCTCGGGCGTCAGCTTCGCGAACGCCTCGGCGTGCACCTGCTCGATCGTCTCCGGCGGAGCCGTGCGGAGGAGGTAGCGGTAGCGCTCGAGGGCGATCTCGTCCTCGGACCGCTCCTGCCGGCCAGTGCCCTGGCGCGCGTAGGGCGGCTCCTGCCCGTACTGCGGCTGCCCCCCGTACTGCGGCTGGCGGCCGTACTGCTGCGAGCTGTCGTCGCGTCCGAAGAGGCGGTCCAGGAATCCCACGAGCTTGTCCTTCCGTCAGGGGAGGTCCCTCGCTTCCGAGGATGCCTCGAAATCTACGTGTGCGGGCTGGACAGCCCCTGAGCGCCTAGGCCGCCACGGCCTCCCGGGCCAGGAGGGAGGCCTTCACCGCGGTGCCCCAGGCGAAGCCGCCGAGGCTCCCGTCCGTGCGCAGAACCCGATGGCACGGCACGAACAGCGCGACCGCGTTCGTGGCGCACGCCGACGCCGCCGCGCGGACGGCGGAGGGACGACCCGCCGCCGTCGCGAACTGCGTGTAGGTCAGGGGGCGTCCGGGAGCGATCCTGCGCAGGGCGACCCAGGCCTCCGTGCGGAACGGGCCGCCGTCCTGCCTCACCGGGACCGCGTCGATCGCCGCGTGCTCGCCGGAGTAGTACGCCTCGACCGCGTCCGCGACGGCGGGCGCCGTCCCGCTGCGGGCACCGGCCGGCCGGCGATCGGGCCGGAGCCGGGCGAGCAGCGCCGCGGGACTGTCGGTCCAGCCGGAGGCGAGGACCCGCCCGTCCTCGTCGACGAGGACGCCGAACGGGCCGTCGGGCGTGGGGAGGAACTGGATCAGGGCCGTCATGCGGCTGTCTCCTTCCGTGTCCGCACGTCCTCGGTCGCCCTCCAGAGGTGCATGCAGGCGTAGGAGCGCCAGGGGGCGTACGGGCGCAGCGCGGAGACCAGGGGCTCCTGGAGGCCGCGGACGCGCGCGCCCGTGCGCAGCGCGGCGTCGCCTGCGAGGACGACATCGGGACTGCCGAGCACCCGCATGGCCGTGTAGCCGGCGGTCCAGGGTCCCACCCCGGGCAGGGCCGTCACGGCAGCCGTGAGCTCGGCCTCGTCGAGCCCCGGATGCAGGGCCAGGGACCCGTCCGCGAGCCGCTGCGCCGCGGTCCGGAGAGCGCGACGCCGCGCCTCCGGACCTCGATACACGGAGCCGACCTCCTCGGCGACACGGTCGTAGCGCGGGAAGAGGCGCTCGACGCCCTCGATCCCGGTGTCGACCGGGGTGCCGGCACGGCCCGCCAGCTCCGACAGCATCGCGATCGCGGAGCGGACCGTCACCTGCTGTCCGGCGATGGCACGCAGCAGGATCTCGCCGCCGTCGACAGCGCCCGGGAGCCGCATCCCGCGGATCGACGGGCGCAGCGCTCCCTGCTCCAGGACGGCATCGATGCCGACCGGATCCGCGTCGAGGTCGAAGAGGCGGCGCACGCGCGCGAGGAGCACCGGCAGGTCCCGCAGCTCCTGGACGGAGGCGGTGAGCCGGAGCTCGCGCTGCTCGGTCCAGCGGACCTCGAAGGACGCGGCGCCGCCGGGCAGAGCGACCGCCCGGGCGTACGTCGTCGCGGTCGCCGCCTCGACCCCGGTGACGGCGCGCGCCGCGAGGAACGCGAAGACGCCGGGAGCGTCGAACGGCTCCCGGAACGGGAGGCGGAGGTCCACCCGTCCAGGCGGCGCGCCGTCCGAAGAGGCTGAGCGGGCACGGAGCCGGCTCGGCGTGAGGTCGAACACCTCGCGGATCGTGTCGTTGAACTGGCGGACGCTCGCGAAGCCGGCCGCGTACGCCACATCCGTGACCGGCAGCGACGTCGACACGAGGAGCGTGCGCGCGTTCTGGGCGCGGACGGCGCGGGCGAGGGCCAGCGGACCGGCGCCGAGCTCGTCGGTGAGCACCCGGGTCACATGGCGCGACGTGTAGCCGAGCTGGGCGGCGAGCCCCGGCACGCCCGCCCGCTCGACGACACCGTCGGCGATGAGGCGCATCGCGCGCGCGGCGAGGCCGCTCCGGACGTTCCAGTCGGGGCTGCCCGGGACCGCCTCGGGGAGGCACCGCTTGCATGCCCGGTACCCGGCGGCGTGCGCGGCGGCCGAGGTCGGGAAGAACGTCACGTTCTCCCGTCGCGGGGTGCGGGCGGGACAGGACGGCCGGCAGTAGATGCCGGTGGACCGCACGGCGGTCACGAACCGGCCGTCGAAGCGCCGGTCGCGCGCCGAGATCACCCGGTACTGCTCGTCGAAGTCCACCCTTCGAGTGTTCCAGCAGGCGGGTGGGACCAGTAGCGGGAACCGGACATCGCGGTGGGCCTCACCCGCGGCCGCGCCGGATCCTCCGAAGGACGAGCCAGAGCACCACGCCGCCGAGCGCCGCCCAGATGACGATGTCGAGGATGGTGGAGTAGCGGTCGATCAGCTCGAATTGGGTGCCGAGCAGCGCGCCGAGCCCGATCAGCAGGCCGTTCCACACCGCGCTGCCGGCGATCGTGAACACCGAGAACGTCCCGAAGGGCATCGACGTGGAGCCCGCCGGCAGCGAGATGAGGCTGCGCACGCCCGGCAGGAGGCGCCCGAAGAAGACGGCGGACCGGCCGTGGCGGCGCAGCCAGCCCGCCGCGCGCCGGAAGTCGCGCTCGTCGACGAGCGGCAGCTTGGACAGCGCCCGGATCGTGCGCTCCTCGCCCCACCAGCGTCCGAGGAGGTACAGCACGACCGCGCCGCCATAGGCGCCCGCCGTCGCCGCGAGGAGGACCAGGAGGACGTCCATCTCGCCGCGCTGGGCGAGGAAGCCGGCCAGGGGCAGGATCACCTCGCTGGGGATCGGCGGGAACACCGTCTCGATGAGCGCGAGGATCCCGACGCCCACCTCGCCGAGGGCGTCGATGACGCGGGCCGCGAAGCCGATGATCCCGCGCAGCTCGCCCACCTCCGACGCCGCGGAGGTGAGCCATGCCGTGACCGTCACGTGGATCAACCCTAGGACGGGGATCGCCCCCGCCCGGAAGGGGTTGCTCCCGCAGGAGGCGCCCGGCGAGGGTGGAACGGCGAGAAGGAGGACGCGTGACACGATTCGGCTACACCCTCATGACCGAGCAGAGCGGACCGAAGGACCTCGTCCGGTACGCGGTCGGCGCCGAGCAGATCGGATTCGACTTCGAGGTCTGCAGCGACCACTACTCGCCGTGGCTCACCTCCCAGGGTCATGCCCCCTACGCATGGTCCGTGCTGGGCGCGGTTGCTCATGCGACGGAGCGCGTGGATCTCGCGACGTACGTCACGGCCCCGATTCAGCGCTACCACCCGGCCGTCGTCGCGCAGAAGGCCGCCACGCTGCAGCTCCTGTCCGACGGACGCTTCCTCCTCGGCCTCGGCTCGGGCGAGAACCTCAACGAGCACGTGACCGGCGAGGGCTGGCCGCCGATCGACCAGCGGCAGGACATGCTCCGGGAGGCGGCTCAGATCATCCGCGAGCTCCTGACCGGCGACCTCGTCACCTGGGACGGCGACTACTTCCGGGTGGACTCGGCCCGGATCTGGGACGCGCCCGAGGGCGGCGTCCCGATCGGGATCGCGGTCTCGGGAGAGAAGTCCATCAACCGCTTCGCCGAGCTGGCCGATCACCTCATCTCGACGGAGCCCGACAAGGCCATCGTGGAGGCGTGGGACGCCGCGAAGGGCGGCACGAGCCGGAAGATCGGTCAGGTGCCGGTCAGCTGGGGACCGGATCGGGACGAGGCGCTCGAGCGCGCCCACGACCAGTTCCGCTGGTTCGCGGGCGGCTGGGCCGTCAACGCCGACCTTCCCACGCCGGCCGGCTTCGAGGGCGCGAGCCGGTTCGTCCGCAAGGAGGACGTCTCAGAGCAGATCCCGTGCGGCCCGGACCTCGAGGCGGTCGTCGAGGCCGTGCGGACGTACTGGGAGGCCGGCTACACGGACATCGCGCTCGTCCAGGTGGGGGACGCTCTGCAGCAGCGGTTCCTCGACGAGGCCGCGGGCCCGCTCCTCCAGCTGCTGCGCGACGCGGCGCCGAGGGGCTGACGGGGCTCGGCCGCGCCGCTCAGCGACCGCGGCCGGTCTTCTCCTGCAGCCGGTCGATGTGCTCGGACGCCTGCGCCTTCGTGAGGTCGGCGGGCAGCTCCTCGCCCGCCTCGCGCGCCAGGGTGTCGAGGTAGCTGCGCTGCGCTCCGGTCATCGGCTCGTCGCCGGTGACCCAGTCCGAGGGGTCCTTGGATGCGCTCGTCGAGTCGTCGGAGCCGCGGGCGCCCAGGGTCTCGCCGCTGTCGGATCGGTTGTCGCTCATGGTTCGGACTCTACGCCGGGCCCCCTACAGGCGGTCAGGGCTTGCGCACCTGCTGCCCGATGACGCTGTCGCCCAGCCGGGCGAGCAGGTCGGCGACGTCGTCGTAGACCTCGACGGCGCCCGCCTCGCGCAGCTCCGCCTCGGAGACCCCGCCCGAGAGGACGCCGATCGTGCGCATCCCCGCGGCGTTCGCGGCGAGGACGTCCCACACCGTGTCGCCGATCAGGAGCGCCTCGTCCGGCGCCGCCTCCGCCTTGCCGAGGGCGACCTGGAAGATGTCGGGGTCTGGCTTGGCCGTCTCGACGTCGCCGGCGGAGGTCACGACCGCGACGGCGTCCTCGACGTCGAGCACGCCCCGGAGGATCTCGAGCTCGTCCTCGGGCGCCGACGTGGCCAGGACGACCCGCAGACCGAGGTCGTGGATCGCGCGCAGCAGGTCGGCCGCCCCGGCGAAGGGCCGGAGGCGGTCCGCTTCCTGCTTGTAGTACTCGCTGTGCAGCTGCTTCGCCCGGCTCTGGACCTCCTCTCCGGCGCCCTCCGCGAGCGTCTCCAGCAGCCGCGACGAGTCCATGCCGATCGCGCGATGGATCCGCCAGGCGGGGGCCGGGACGCCGGCCTCCGCGAGACCTCGGTCCCAGGCATCGACGTGCACGTAGTTGGAGTCGACGAGGGTGCCGTCGATGTCGAACAGCACCGCGCGCAGGGGGGTCACCCGGTCAGTCAACCAGCGGGGGGAACGCCGGGCACGGGCTTGACGGTGGGTTCGAGAATGGACCCCGTGACCACCCGGCTCCTGCTCCTCGCCGACACGCACTTCCCGAGGCGCGCGCGGGACCTCCCACCCCTGGTGTGGGAGCAGGTGGCGGCGGCCGACCTGGTCGTGCACGCCGGCGACTGGGTCGACCTGGCCGCTCTCGAGCGGCTCGAGGACGCGTCCCGGTCCCTCCTCGCCTGCTGGGGCAACAACGACGGGCCCGAGCTCCGGAAGCGGCTGCCGGAGGTGGCCCGAGCGGAGGTGGAGGGCCTGCGTCTGGGCGTGGTCCACGAGACCGGGCCGGCCGCGGGCCGGGAGCGCCGCATGGACGACGCGTTCCCCGACCTCGACATCCTGGTCTTCGGTCACTCGCACATCCCGTGGGACACCACGACGCCGCGCGGGCTCCGGCTCCTCAACCCCGGCTCCCCCACCGACCGGCGGCGGCAGCCCTTCTGCACGTACCTCACCGTGACGCTCGACCGCGGACTCGTGACCGACGCCACGCTGCACCGGCTGCCACGCCGGGATGTCGACGGCTCGCCTTAGGATGCATCCCGTGGATGGGCTGATCCTGTTGGGCGTGGCAGTCGCGGCGATCGTCGCACTGTCGATCGCGGCGCGCGGATCCGCGAAGCGGACCGGTCGCGGGTCGGGTTCGGTGGGCGCCGGGATGATCGGCGCAGTGGACGAGGTCTTCGCCCCGGGCCGCTACGAGGCCATGCTCGAGCAGGAGCGCCAGACGGCCCTCCCCGCGCCCGCCCCGGTCGCCGGCGACGACGACAAGGGCATCTTCGAGGGCCGGATCAGCATCCGCGTGCCCGGCGACGACTGACCCCCGTCGCGGACCCTACCCCTCGCGCCAGGCGTCGCTCTCCAGGTGCGAGCCGCCGTGCGGACCCATGAGCAGCATGCCGCCGTCCGCGACCCACGACGCGCCGGTCACGTAGGCGGATGACGGCGAGGCCAGGAACGCGATGACCGCGGCCATCTCATGGGCGTCGCCGGGACGGCGCAGCGGCACTCCCGGCCGCTCCTGGGTGCGCGGGTCCTGGTCCTCCTGACCGGTCATCGGCGTCGCGATCTCCCCAGGAGCCACGGCGTTCGCCGTGATGCCGTACTGCCCGAGCTCGAGCGCGAACTGCTTCACGAGCCCGCCCAGTCCGTGCTTGGAGGAGGTGTAGGCCCCGGAGCCGACGCGGGGCGCGTGCTCGTGGACGCTCGTGACGGCGATCAGCCTGCCGCCGCGGCCGGCGGCGACCATCCGCCGCGCGGCGTGCTGCATGCAGACGAAGGCGCCGTCGAGGTTCGTCGCCATGGTGTGCCGCCACTGCTCGAGCGACAGCTCGAGGATCGGCGCGCTGTCGCCCGTGCCCGCATTGTTGACGAACACGTCGAGCCCGCCGAGCTCGTCGGCCATCCGGTCGACGATCTGCCCGCACTCCTCGAGGCGCGTCACGTCCAGCCGCGCGACGACCGCCTGGCGCCCGTGACTGCGGACCTCCTCCGCCGTCCCCTGCGCACCCTCCTCGTCGTCGAGCCAGGTGACGCCGACGTCCATCCCGGCCGCGGCGAGGGTCACCGCGGTGGCCTTGCCGATGCCAGAGTCCGAGCCGGTCACGATCGCGTATCGAGGTGCGAAGTCCATGCCCCGATCCTCGGCGGCTCGTCCGGGGGCCGCGAGGGGGTTGCGCTCAGGCGGTCACGAAGTCGATCAGCTGCTCCACCCGGCCGAGCAGGGCCGGCTCGAGGTCCTGGTACGTGTCGACCCGCGAGAGGATGCGCTGCCAGGCCCTCGCGATGTCCGCCTGGTCCTCGTGCGGCCAGCCGAGCGCCTGGCAGATGCCGTGCTTCCATTCGACGCTCCGCGGGATCACCGGCCACGCCTTCAGCCCGAGCCGTCCCGGCTTGACCGACTGCCAGATGTCGACGAACGGGTGCCCGACCACGAGGACGTGCTCGCCGTGCGGTCCTCGCGCGACGGCGTCGGCGATGCGGCTCTCCTTCGACCCCGACACGAGGTGGTCGACGAGCACCCCCACCCTCTTTCCCGCTGCCGGCCGGAACTCCCGCAGCAGCTCCTCGAGGCGGTCGACCCCTTCGAGGTACTCGACGACGACGCCCTCGACGCGGAGGTCGTGTCCCCACACCTTCTCCACCAGCTCGGCGTCGTGCCGTCCCTCGACGAAGATGCGGCTGGCACGCGCGACCCGAGCCTTGGCGTCGGTCACCGCGATCGAGCCGGACGCGCTGATCAGCCTTCCGCCCGCCTTCGCCAGCTTGGCCGGCGCCTTGAGGACGGCGGGCTTGCCCTCGAGCAGGAAGCCGGGCCCGAGCGGGAAGACGCGGACCTTGCCGCGCCGGTCCTCGAGCTTCACCAGGCGCCCCTCGACGCCCACCACCGCTCCGACGAAGCCGCCGTCCACGAGCTCGACGACGAGCCCCGGCTGGGCCTCGACGATCGCGGGCGGGGCGGCCTTGGGCTTGCGCCAGTCGGTCTTCAGCACGTCGGGGCCGTAGCGGTCGGAGTCCACCGATCGAGGCTAACCACGGGCGCCTCCGCGCCTGCACCGGCCACGCCGCCCGCCAGAATGAAGTGTGACTCCTCCCGCCGCGATCCCTCCCGCCGCGACTCCTCGTGCGGTGACTCCCCCCGCCATCGCCCCCGCCTCCTGGGACGACACGGACGCGGCCGCGCTCCGGACCGCTCAGCGCGCGGAGCTCGACGCCCGCTACGGCAGCGACGACCACGAGCCCGGCACCCCGCCGTCCGCCGGCGACATCACGGTGTTCCTCGTCGCGCGCGACGCGGACACCGGCACGGCGGTCGGCTGCGGCGGGCTCCGGGACCTCGGGAACGGCGCCGCGGAGATCAAGCGGATGTACGTCGTGCCCGAGCGCCGCGGCACGGGCGTCGCGGTCGCGATCCTGCGCGCGCTGGAGGCGCAGGCGCGCGACCGGGGCGTGCACTCGCTGCTCCTCGAGACGGGGACCGAGCAGCCGGACGCCATGCGCTTCTACGAGCGCGAGGGCTACGAGCGGATCCCCAACTTCGGGCCGTACGCCGGCTCGGAGATCTCGGTCTGCTACGCCCGCTCGCTCTGAGCCGCAACCCCGTTACCCGCCGGCGGCGCTCGGCCTAGCGTGAGGGCATGGCGAGCAGTGACGAGGAGAGCAGGCTCAAGGACACGTCCTACAGCCCGAGGAGCGACCGCGAGCAGGAGATCCGGAACTCCCCGGGCGGGCAGATGGGGATGCCGCAGCGCGACCCGGACGTCGACGAGGACGCGGTCCACCTCCTCCCCGGCACGGGCGGTCCGGACGACCAGGGCGACATCGACGTGTCCGACGACGAGTTCAACCTGAACGGGCGACCCTTCCCGGGCCACACCGGCTAGTCCGCCGGGATCAGGAACCCGGTCGCGACGAGCTCGCGGACCGTCCCCAGCAGCTCCGCGCTGATCGCCGTCCCGTCGATGTCGAGCAGCTCGGCGAGCGCGGAGAGGATGGCGGCGACCGGCAGGTCCCCATCGCACGCGCCGACGAAGCCCGCGACCGCCGCATCGACGGGCACGACCCGGGCGAAGCCGCCGCCCTGCCGCAGCTCGATCGCCGCGGGGTGCTCGTCGCCCGGCCAGTAGTGGCGCTCCTCCGTCACATCTCCGGCCACCACGAGGCGCGCCCCGAGGAGGGCGTCGTCGTCGGTGCGTGCGAGCCAGGTCTGCGCGTCCAGGCACACCGCCAGGTGACCGCCGAGACCGCTCGAACCGCCCTGGGCGCGCTCGACCCGGCGGAACCGGCGCGTCTCGGCGAGCCGCAGGGTCACGAACCCGAACCCGATCGACCGCACGTCGCGCGACGCGAAGTCGTCGAGCCAGGCGCGGAGCATCCGGTCGAACGCGGTCGTGCCCGGTCGGACGCCGCCGTCGCGGATCCACGTCTCCGCGTAGAGCACTGGGTCCTGCACCTCGCGCTCGACCACCCACACGTCGAGACCCGCCTCCTCCGCCCAGCGGGCGACGCGGTCGCGCCCGGGGGCGGACTCGTGGTCCTCCCAGTTGGCGAGCAGCTGCGCGACGCCGCCCGGCCGGAGGTGAGCGGCGACGCCTCGCACGACCTCCTCGACGAGCCGGTCGCCGACGAGGCCCGCGTCGCGGTACTCGTACTCGGGGACGTCGGCGCCCCGGGGCGTGATCACGAAGGGCGGATTGCAGACGATCCGGTCGAAGCGCTCCCCCTCGACCGGCTCGAACAGGCTCCCCTGCCGCAGCTCGATCTCGACGCCGTTGAGCGCCGCGTTGAAGCCGGCGAAGGCGAGCGCCCGCTCCGACACGTCCGTCGCGACCACGCGGGTCCCGTACCTCGCGGCACGCAGCGCCTGGATGCCGCTGCCGGTTCCGAGGTCGAGGACGGAGCCGGCCGGACGGGGAAGCTGCAGTCCGGCGAGCGTGCGGGAGGCGCCGCCGACGCCGAGGACGTGATCCGCCGGGAGGGGCCCGGCGGCCGCCGCCTCCCCGAGGTCCGAGGCGATCCACCACTCCCCCACGCCGTCGGAGTCGAAGAGCTGGTGCGGCCGGAGCTCGACCAGCGGGTGCGCCTGCGTGCCCCGGAGGCGGACGAGTCCGAGCGTCTGGGCGCCGCGCGCCCTCAGCGAGGGCAGGGCGGCGTCGACACGGTCGGTGTCGACGGGAGCGCCGACCGCGAAGAGGGCGGTGAGGTCGGCGACGGGGCCCGACGCGGCCGCAGCGGGGTCCGCGAGAGCGCGGAGCGCGGCGAGCCGCGAGCCCCGTGCGAGGGAGCCCTCGGCCGCGGGACCGAGCACGCCGGAGACGGCCGGGGCGGTGTAGCCGGCCGCCGCGAGGTCGTCCCGGAGGGCGGCGAGCAGCGCCGGGTCGGAGGTCGGCGCGCTTCGTGGGGGCCCGGACATGGCTCCACGCTAGCTTTCCCCACCCGCCCTCCGGGGAGGGATGCTGTGGTTGGCTGGGCCGATGGCGACGACCCGCGGGCTGGACCGGCTCGTGAACTTCACCGATGCCATCGTGGCGATCGCCATCACCCTGCTCGTCCTCCCGCTCGTCGACCTCGTCCCGGAGCTCGCCGCGGAGGGGTCGACGATGGCGGACCTGTTCGTCCGGCATCGCGAGCCGCTCGTGGCCTTCCTCGTGAGCTTCGCGGTCATCGGCCGGCTCTGGTTCGCCCATCACCAGCTGTTCGAGCACGTGGCCGGCTACACGCACGCGCTCGTCTGGCTCTCCCTGCTGTGGGCGCTCACGATCGTGGTGCTCCCGCTGCCGACCTCCGTCATGGCGGAGCTCGCCCCGAGCGTCGGGACCGTGGCCTTCTACATCGGCACCATGGCCGCGAGCAGTGTGATCCTCACCGCGATGACCCTGCTGATCCGCCGCGACCGCCGGATCGAGGACGCCTCGAACCCCGTGCCGCCGCGGGCGGTGCTCGGCAGCGTGTCGAACGCCGCGGCGTTCCTCGTGGCCCTCGTGATCGGGACCGCGCTGCCCTCCGTGGGCTACTGGGCGCTGCTCGTCCTGGTCCTCACCGGCCCGATCGAAGCCGTCGTGGGCAGGAGTCTGCGTCGCGGTTAGGCTGGACCGGCATGCAGCCGCTCACCGAGACCGACATCCGCAACTCGCTCGTCAACGCGAGCGCCGGGGACAGCGCCCGGATGACCCTGCCGGGGCTGCACGAGGTGCTGTGGGACCAGCGGGAGTACCTGGGGTGGCGGGACCCGCGGACGCCGCAGCGGGCGTACATCGTCCAGTGGCGCGACGGGGAGCCGGTGGGCATGATGCTCCGCGCCGCCGACAATCGCATGTCGCCGGGCATCAACGCGATGTGCTCGCTCTGCCAGACGCCGAGGCCCGCGGGTCAGGTCTCGCTGTTCTCCGCGCCGCGCGCGGGCGAGGCGGGCCGGGACGGCAACACCGTCGGCACCTACATCTGCGCCGACCTCGCGTGCTCGCTCACGATCCGCATCGCTCCCCCGGCCTACGACATGCAGCCGGACCCGGCCGAGGTCATCGAGCGCCGCATCGCGACGCTGCAGACCCGGCTCGGGGCCTTCACGGACACGGTCCTCGCCCGCTGATCAGCGGGCGCGCCCCTCCGCGAGGTAGGCGAGCCGGCGCAGCGTCTCGGTGTTCCGGATGCGGAGCATGGGCTGCCGCAGGAACGACGGCACCCAGCGTCCGGGCCCCTCGACGGCGTCCTCGACGATCCGCACGAGGCTCCCGTTCCCCCGCGGCTTCGCCTCGACGGTGACCTGCGCCTCGCCGATCGGCCAGCCCCGCGCGCGGAACACGGCACGGCGGGGCGGGTCCCATTCGAGCAGGATCGACTTGTCGTCGATCACGACCGGCCAGACGCCCACCGAGTGGTACAGCTCCGCGCCGGGGGCGGGCCAGCTCGGCGTGACGCCGCGGATGCGGGAGGCCCCGACGACCCAGCTCGGGTAGAGCCACCCGTCCGCCAGCACGGCGAACACCTGCTCGGGGCTCGCGTCGATCCTGCGCACGTTCTCGGCCATTCCCTACCCTTCCGTCGGAGCGAGATCGGGAGCCCGGCGGATGCCGAACTCGTTGCGGAGCGCGGACAGCGCGGCGTTCCACCCCGCCTGGCCGTGGACGCCGGGCCCGGGTGCCGCCGACGCCGAGGCGAGGTAGATCCCCTTCCCCGGTGTCCGCCAGGGATCCGGGGAGAGGGTCGGGCGGGCGAGGAGCTGGAGGAAGTCTCCGCTGCCGGACGCGATGTCGCCGCCCACGTAGTTGGGGTCGTGCGCCTCGACCTGGACGGCCGTGCTGCACGAGGACGCGACCACGACGTCCCGGAAGCCGGGGGCGAAGCGCTCGATCTGCTCCGTGATGGCGGCCGTCATGTCGACGGAGGAGTACTTGGGGACGTGGGTGTAGGTCCAGAGCGTGCCGTGACCGGCGGGAGCACGCGTCGGGTCGAAGACGCTCGGCTGCGACACGAGCACATAGGGGCGCGAGGGGTGACGCCCGGCCGCCACCTGGCGCTCGGCGTAGGCCAGCTCCTCGCGGGATCCCCCGAGGTGGATGGTGCCCGCTCGCCGCACCTCCGGGTGCGCCCAGGGCACCGGACCGGACAGCGCGAAATCGACCTTCGCCACCGCGTTCCCGTAGCGGAAGCGCCGCAGCCGGCCCCGGTAGGAGGCCGGCAGCCGATCCCCCGCGATGCGCGCCATGTCGCGGGCGCTCGTGTCGAAGAGCACCGCCCTCGCGGCGGGGAGCTCTCCGACGGAGCGCACCTCGCGTCCTGTCTCGATGCGGCCGCCGTGGGCGACGAGGTCGTCCGCGAGCGCCTGGGCGATGCGCTGGGATCCCCCGATGGGGATCGGCCAGCCCTCGACATGGGCGTGGATGGCGAGCGCGAGCCCCGCCGCAGCGGCGCCGAGCGACGGCAGCGGCTGCACGGCGTGGGCCATCACGCCCGTGAGCATCGCCGGTGCGACGTCCTCGCGCCAGCGCAGGTTCCAGGCCGGCGATCCCTGCTCGAACGTCGCGAGCCCGAATCGCGCCATGGTGAACGGATGCCGGGGAAGGGCGACGAGCGTCGATCCGGTGAAGCGGGAGACGGCTCCCGGGTGCTCGACGAGCCGCCGGAACAGCTGCGACCACCGGGGCCCGTCACGGCCGAGGGCGTCCACGGTCCTCGCCAGGTCGCGGTACGCGATCCCGGCACGGCCGCCGTCGAGCGGATGGGCGAAGGAGACCTCGGGCGTGACGAACTCGACGCGCCTCGTGAGCCCGAACTCCTGGAAGAACCCGGACGCGAACGCCATGGGATGCACGGCCGAGCACGTGTCGTGCAGGTAGCCCGGGAGGGTCAGCGCCTTGGTGCGGGTGCCTCCGCCGATCTCGTCCGCCCGCTCGTACACCTCGACCGCGAGACCGGCGCGCGCCAGCGTGACGGCCGCGGCGAGGCCGTTCGGCCCCGCCCCGACGATCACGGCGTCAGCGGCAGGCATCGGCACCAGTCTGCCAGCGAGCTCCCGGGGCCGACCCCGGGTGGTCCGGCCGCTCCCCGTGCGCTAGACGTCCGACAGGACCGCGAGGACGTTGCCGGCCGGATCGCGGAACCAGGCGATGTCCGGGCCGAGCTCCGGTCCGCCCCGGACGATGCCCCTCGCATCCGAGGGGAACTCGTCGTCGCCGTAGATCTTCGTGGCGACGCCCTGCGCGTTGAGGGAGTCGACGGCGGCGTCGATGTCCTCCACGGCGAAGTTGAGCACCGTGAACGTGGCCGGCTCGTGGTCGTCCTTCGGGTAGATGAACACGCGGCCCCCGCCCGGCAGCGAGAGCTGGAGACCGCTCATCGTCTCCTCGTAGTCCAGCCCGAGGACCTCACCGTAGAAGCGCTTGGAGCCCTCGATGTCGTTGGAGGAGAAGCTGCTGAATGCGGCAGTGGTCCGGATCATGGTGCCTCCTCGCACATGTGAACATCGTCAACAATGCCATCGCCGGACGGTATCGTCGAGAGGTGGACCCTGAGCAGCCGACCTCCACCGGCGAGCGGCGCCGCACCTATCGGCACGGCGATCTCCGCGCCGCCCTCCTCTCGGCGGGGCTGGACCTCGCGCGGGCCGGAGGTCCGGACGCCGTCGTCCTGCGCGAGGCCACCCGTCGCTCCGGGGTCTCGCCCAACGCCGCCTATCGGCATTTCGCGGACCGGGCCGCGCTCCTGTCGGCCGTGTCCGACGCCGCGCAGGGGCTCGTCGCGGACCGGATGGAGGCGGTCCTCCGCGACGCCGGCGCCTCCTCGTCCGGCGAGGAGCAGGCGCGGCGGCGGCTGCGCGCGGTCGGGACGGCGTACATGGGCTTCGCCCAGGAGGAGCCCGGCCTGTTCCGCGCGGCGTTCACGGTCCCCGGCGACCTGCGGGAGGCGCTGTCGCCGGCGAAGGCCGGGCTGACCGGACGCACTCCGTTCCAGATCCTCGCCGGCGTGCTCGACGAGCTGGTCGACGCGGGCGCGCTCGCACCGGGACGCAGGGAGGGCGGGGAGTTCCTCGCCTGGTCGGCCGTGCACGGTCTCGCGAGCCTCGTCATCGACGGCCGGCTGCGCGGGCTTCCGGCCGAGCTGATCGAGAGCTCCCGGGAGCGCCTCCTGGATCTGGTCGAGCGCGGGCTCTGACCCTCAGGCCGGGTGGGCCGCCGGTGACGCCCCGTCCGCCGGCTCGGGCCGCGGCGCCAGAGGATGCTCGATCTCGTCGCGGAGCAGCCCGAACCCGACGACGGCGGCGATCGCGAGCACGGCGGGCACGACTCCCGCCACGAGGAACGCGACAGGGATCCCCACCTCCTCTCCGACGGGACCGGCGAGCGCCATCGAGATGGGCATCAGGGCCAGGGAGACGAAGAAGTCGAGGCTCGACACCCGGCCGAGCAGGGCGGGCGGCACCCTGCGCTGCAGGAGGGTTCCCCAGATGACGGTTCCCGCCTGGAAGGTGAACCCGACGGCGAACGTGACGGCGGCCATGACCCAGACCTCGTCGAGGAATCCGATGGCCGCGAGGGGGAGGCAGCCCGCGCCCCAGCACAGGTTCATGACCGTCAGGTATCGCCGGGCGAGCGGCAGCGAGGCCACTACGACGGACCCCACAGCGCCGCCGATGCCGAAGGCGGCCAGCACCAGCGCGAACGCCCCCGCTCCCCCGCCGGTCTGGTCGCGCACGGCGAAGGGCAGGAGCACCTCGATGGGACCCATCACCGCGAGGACGAGGAGGCTCGCGAACAGCAGCGTCACCAGCAGCCAGCGCGTGCGCACCATGTACCGGAAGCCCTCGGCGATGTCGCGGGCCACCGCGACCACAGGGTTGCCCGCGCCCATGTCCTCGCGGCGCACCGGCGTCTCCCGCATCAGCGCGAGGACGACCGCCGCCAGCGCCTGAGCCGCGGCGATCACGATCAGGGCGGGACCGGGAGCCGCCACGGCGATGATCCCGCCCGCCGCGGCAGGACCAGCGGCCTGCATCACGACGGGACGCAGCACCCCCTCCACACCGTTGGCGGGGAGCAGGTCCTCGGCGGGGAGGAGCGCGGGAAGCCAGGCGGAGTAGGCCGGGTAGACGATGCCCTCGGCGACGCCGTAGAAGAGGGACACGACCGCGAGGTGCCAGATCTCGAGGTTGCCGGTCACCGCGAGGGCGCCGGCACCGCCGATCGCGACCGCCTTCGTGATCTCGACGGCGAGCATGAGGCGCTTCTGCGGGACGCGGTCGGCGAGCGCGCCGGCCAGGAGGACGGTGGCGAGCATGCCGACCGCCATCGCGGTGGCGACGACGGACAGGTCGCTCGGGCCGCCGCCCAGCTCGATGACCTGCCAGACCAGCGCCACGACCCAGATGCCCGCGCCGAACAGCGACAGCGTGAGGGCCGCGGCGAGCATCCGGTACTGACCCGAGCGGAACGGGGTGAGCGCGCGGGGCATCGGGCGAGCGGAACGCCCGGCCTTCTTCTCCGTCTCCGTCACGATCCCTCCCCGGGAGCGGTGTCCATCCCATCATCGACGGAGCCGGCGACACCACTGCCGAGGAGGCTCGTGCGGCGCCGGCAGGAGGGACGGAGGCGGCGAACCGGTCCAGCTCGGTCGCTGTTCCCGCTTCCCGCGCTGCGCGAGCGCGCTCTGAACCACCGAAAGCGCCCTGGGCACGGGGTGCGCTCGGCGTTCTGCGATGCCCTCGGCGGCTCGGGGCGCGCCCGGCGGGAGCCGGTCAGCCCTGGGCGCGCTCCAGCACGAGCTCCCGGACCCGGGCGGCGTCCGCGCGGCCCTTCATGGACTTCATGACGGCGCCGATCACCGCGCCGGCGGCCTGCACCTTGCCGTCCCGGATCTTGTCGAGCACGTCCGGCTGCGCCGCGAGCGCGTCGTCGATGGCCGCCAGGAGCGCCGAGTCGTCGGACACGACGGCGAGGCCGCGGGCCTTCACGACGTCGTCGGGCGATCCCTCCCCCGCGATCACGCCCTCGAGCACCTCGCGGGCGAGCCGGTCGGTCAGGCGTCCCGACTCGACGAGCGCGATGAGCTCGCTGACGTGGAAGGGCGAGACCAGCGTCCCGGCCTCGACGCCGCGGGCGTTCGCGATGCGCAGGATCTCGCCCAGCCACCACTTGCGGGCCTGAGCGGGCGCGGCGCCCGCGGCGACCGTCTGCTCGAGCTCGACGAGGAGGTTCGCGTTGATGATGTCCCGGAACTCCGACTCGGTGAAGCCGTACTCCGCCTGCAGCCGTCGGCGGAAGGCCGCGGGCGATTCGGGCAGCGCGGCACGCAGCTCGGCGATCAGCTGCTTCGACGGCACGATCGGGAGCAGGTCCGGCTCCGGGAAGTAGCGGTAGTCGTCCGCGTCGGACTTGGGCCGGCCCGGGCTGGTCGTGCCGCTGTCCTCGTGCCAGTGCCGCGTCTCCTGGATGATCGTCCCGCCCGCGTCGAGGATCGCGGCCTGCCGCTGGATCTCGTAGCGGACGGCGCGCTCGACGCTGCGCAGGCTGTTCACGTTCTTGGTCTCGGTGCGGATGCCGAGCTTCTCGGCGCCCCGGGGCCGGAGCGACACGTTGGCGTCGCAGCGCAGGTTGCCGCGCTCCATCCGTGCGTCCGAGACGCCGAGGGAGCGCACGATGTCGCGGATCGTGGCCACGTAGGCGCGCGCGAGCTCGGGCGCACGGTCCTCCGCACCGAAGATCGGGCGGGTGACGATCTCCACGAGCGGCACGCCGGCCCGGTTGTAGTCCACGAGCGAGTACTCGGCGCCGTGGATGCGACCGGTCGCTCCGCCGACGTGCGTGAGCTTGCCGGCGTCCTCCTCCATGTGCGCCCGCTCGATCGGCACGCGGAACACCGTGCCGTCGTCCAGCTCGACCTCCACCTCGCCGTCGTGCGCGATCGGCTCGTCGTACTGCGAGATCTGGTAGTTCTTCGCGAGGTCCGGGTAGAAGTAGTTCTTCCGCGCGAAGCGGCTCGACTCGGCGATCGAGCAGCCGAGCGCGAGCCCGAGCGAGATCGAGTACCGGACCGCCTGCTCGTTGACGACCGGAAGCGATCCCGGGAGGCCGAGGTCGACGGGCGCGACGTGGGTGTTCGGGGCGCCGCCGAAGGCGTTCGGGGCGGAGGAGAACATCTTGGTCTTCGTCGACAGCTCGACGTGGACCTCGAAGCCGAGCACCGGCTCGTACTTGGCGAGGGCCTCGTCGAAGGGCAGCAGCGCGTCGGCGGCCATCAGGCGGTTCCTCCGTCCGGTTCGGTGCCGGGTCCGGGGACCGGCGCGAGGTGGGGCGCGGCTCCGCGGTGCCGGCCGAAGTCCGCGGGCAGCCGGTCGAGCAGCGGCGCGCCCCAGCTCTCGTGGAGCAGCGCCTCGAGGCCCGCGCCGACCCGGTACAGCCGGGCGTCCTCGCGGGCGGGCGCCATGAGCTGGATGCCGACGGGCAGGCCGTCCTCGGGAGCCAGTCCGACGGGCAGGCCGAGTCCGGGGACTCCCGCCAGGTTCGCCGGGATGGTCGTGATGTCGTTCAGGTACATCGCGAGCGGGTCGTCGAGCTTGTCCCCGAGCTTGAAGGCGGTGGTCGGGGCGGACGGCGTGACGAGGACGTCGGCCTGCTCGAAGGCCGCCGCGAAGTCGCGCTGGATGAGCGTGCGCACCTTCTGCGCGCTCCCGTAGTAGGCGTCGTAGTAGCCCGCCGAGAGGGCGTAGGTCCCGAGGATGATGCGTCGCTTCACCTCCGGCCCGAACCCGGCGCCCCGGGTGGCGGACATGACCTGCTCGACGGTGGCGCCGCCGTCCGGGACGACTCGGAGGCCGAAGCGGACGGAGTCGTACTTCGCCAGGTTGCTGGACGCCTCCGCCGGGAGGATCAGGTAGTAGGCGGCGATCGCGTACTCGAAGTGGGGCGCGCTGACCTCGACGATCTCGGCGCCGGCGGTCTCGAGGAGCGCGATCGCCTCCTCGAAGCGCGTCTGCACGCCCGCCTGGAATCCCGCCCCGTTGAGCTCGCGGATGACGCCGATCCGTGTCCCGGAGAGGTCCCGGCCCTGCGCTCCGGCGCGGGCGGCGTCGGCGAACGAGGGCCAGGCCTCGTCGAGGGAGGTGGAGTCATGCGGGTCGTGCCCGCCGATCACGTCGTGCACCAGGGCGGAGTCGAGGACGGTCCGGCTCACGGGACCGACCTGGTCGAGCGAGGACGCGAGCGCGATCGCCCCGTAGCGGGAGACGCCGCCGTACGTGGGCTTCATGCCGACCGTGCCGGTGACCGCGGCGGGCTGGCGGATGGAGCCGCCGGTGTCGCTGCCGAGCGCGACCGGGGCCTCGAAGGCCGCGACGGCGGCGGCGGAACCGCCGCCGGAGCCGCCCGGGATGCGCTCCAGATCCCAGGGGTTGCGGGTCGGCCCGTACGCCGAGTGCTCGGTGGAGGAGCCCATCGCGAACTCGTCCATGTTGGTCTTGCCGAGCGGGACCATGCCGGCGGTGCGCAGCCGAGCGACGACCGTCGCGTCGTACGGGGGCACCCAGCCCTCGAGGATCCGTGATCCCGCGGTGGACGGCATGTCGACGGTGCAGAGCACGTCCTTGATGGCGATGGGGACGCCGGCGAGCGGGCCGAGCTCCTGCCCGTCCGCCCGGAGCTGGTCGATCTCGCTCGCCCGCCGGAGCGCGGCGTCGCCTGCAACGTGCAGGAAGGCGTGCAGGTCGCCGTCGGCCTCGCCGATGCGGTCGAGGGAGGCGCGGGTCGCCTCGACCGAGGAGACCTCCTTCGAGGTGAGGAGCTCGGCGAGCTCGGACGCGGGAAGGCGCGTGAGGTCCACTACTGCTCCTCCCCCAGGATCGCCGACACCCGGAACCGGCCGTCGTAGGCCTCCGGGGCTCCCGAGAGGGCCTGCTCGTTCGTGAGCACGTCGCCGACCTCGTCCGGCCGGAACACGTTCGAGAGCGGGATGGGGTGGCTCGTCGCCGGCACGTCGGGCGTCGCCACCTCGGAGACTTTGCGCACGTTCTCCACGATGGAGCCGAGCTCCGCCGCGAGGTGCTCGATCTCGGCCGGGGTGAGGGCGATGCGGGCGAGGTTCGCGAGGTGCTCCACCTGCTCGGCAGTGATGACCCTGGGCTCGTCAGGCATGGTCTTCATCCTAGGCGGGGGGCTGGACCGCTCCCGGCCGGAGCGGGCTCGCGACGTGCTCGGGCGGCCCGGGCTCTCAGCGCTCGGAGGCCAGCGTGGTGCCGGGATCGGCGCTGCCGTCGGTCACGTACTGCCCCTCGTCGATGCCGATCAGCGAGAGGTTGCGCAGCGACTCGGTCCCCGGCTCGAGGTACCAGTCGTGCCCCACAGACGCGGTCAGCACCTCACCGGTGACAGGGTCCACCGAGCCCGCGACGCTCATCCTCCGCGCGCCGAACTCGGGAGAGCCCGGGTCGACTCCGAAGAAGGCGGTGTGCACCACGGGATCCCATGCCGCCTCTCCCACCCAGACCCTGCCCTCGGGCACCCCGAGGTCCGCGACGGTCTCGGCGACCCCGCCCGGCGACCCCATCATCGCGAGGGCGTCGACGGACATATCGCCGCTGTCGAGCGCGAGCATCACCGCGGTGGCGCCGTAGGAGTGCGCGAAGACGGAGACGTAGGGCTCGTCGCCGTCCCGGAGGGACCTGAGCCCGTTCACCGTCGAGGACAGGAACGCGGCGCCCTGCTCGGCCAGGTCCAGGCCGGCGACATTGGTGACGTCGGGTGTCTGGTAGCCGATCCAGGAGACGGTCGCCACCGTGAAGTCCTCATCGAGGCGCTCGCCCCAGCGCAGCTGCTCGTCGTAGATGTCGGCGGTGACCTTCGTCCACTCCGCCATGTGCTCGCGGACCGAGAGCAGCGCGCCCGGAACGAGGAGGCTCACGTAGTCGGCCTCCTCGAGCTCCCCGAGGGCGACGGCGGCGCGACCCGGCATCACCGTGTCGAGCATGATGAGGCGGCGAGCAGGTCCGCCGTCCGTGCGCTCGAGCGACTCCTCGATCTGGTTCAGCATCTTCAGCCGGTCGATCACCCCGGAGGCCGCCCCCTTCCCGATGCCCGAGCTGAGCCGCGAGCGCAGCTCGTCCTGGGCCGAGGCGAGCTCGGCGCGGTTCGCACGGTCGCGCACCTCGTAGGGGACGCCGTCCAGGTTCCCGATCAGCTCCGGCGCGAGGAGCGCGAGCCCGGCCTGCTCCGACCGGTCCAGAGCGGCCCACCAGGTCTCGACCGCCCGCGCCGACGGCGGAGCGGCGATGAGCTCACGGACGGCCTGCGCGTTGTCGTCGACGAACCCGCGCAGGTCGCGGATCGGGAGCTCACCGATCCCGCGCAGCAGCGCCTCGGGTCCAAGCGAGCGCGCGAGGGCCGCGTCGAGGACCGGCGCCTCGGACGACCCCTCGTAGGAGATCACGGAGGGCATGCAGACGGCAAGGGACGGGGCGGGCTGCACCGGCGCCAGTGTGGCGCCGAGAGCGAGAGCGAGCGCGCTGAAGCTCAGCATGTACCCCACCCCCAGTATGACCGCGTCCCCGCACGGCGCCCGCGATATGGCGGGACGGCTCGATGCCGGACCGGGTACGGGCGTGGCCCCCATAGTAGGGACGCCCCAATCTGGTGGACAGTCCCCCGAATGCTGTGTCGCCGTTGAATGCCGGCGGCGTGTCGGCTGAGCCCCGGAATCCCGAGGAATCGCACGGGATACGTCCCCTGGCGCGCCCCAGTAGTGGGGCTCGACCCTCGCTCACCTGGGGCGCCCATCGGGGACTTCAGTCCCTACCGAAGATTCCCCGCCCGTGGCGCTGAAGGGTGTCGTAGGCCTCGCGATAGGTGGCCGGGATCTTCTCCCCCGATCGTCCGTAGCGGGCGACCAGCATGCCCACGAGACCCACACCCGGCGGGCTGAGCGGCCGGTCCCCCGAGCCCTGCACGAACGGCGCGTTCCTCTCCGGGTTCGTGGGGACGTAGGCAGGGGTCGTGCTCGGCCACGAAGCGGGGTCGCGCGGTGAGGTCAGGGCGATCGCGGAGGCGAGCGTGGGGGCGCCCGCGTCCCTCGCCGTGAGCGGGGGGAGACCGTACTTCTCCGTCAGGGTGCTGATCACGGAGCCGTGATGCATCGCGTCGTGCAGCACCGCGCCCTTGGGCGTGTACGCGGAGATGGCGAGGGCGGGCACGCGGACCCCGAGGCGGTCGAAGCGGAACCCCATCTCCGTGCGAGCCGGCAGATCGGGCGGCGTCGCCCGCGGGGGCGGCACGTGGTCGAAGGTGCCGCCGTGCTCGTCGAACGTCACGAGCAGCATCGTGTTGCCGGCGTTCGATCCCGTCGGGCTCGCACTGTCCCGGATGGCCGAGTAGACGGCCGAGAGCAGGGCCTCCCCTGCGCGCACGTCGGAGACCGCGCCGCCGAGGACGATCCGGCCGTCGACGTCGGTCTCGGTGAGCGGCCCGACCGGAGGATGCATGTCGTTGTGGTCGTAGAGCATCCTCGGCTCGAGAAAGCTGTAGGCCGGGAGCTTGCCGGTCCGGACGTCCTCGTAGAAGCGGGACATCGTGCGGAAGTTGGTGAGGAAGTACGGCTCGAGCGCCGGCGCGTGGATGAGGCCCGTCATCGAGACGAGCTGCCGCTCGTCGTAGTACACGACCCAGTCGATCCCCGCGTCCGAGAGCCGGTTGAAGATGGTGGGAGCCGAGTTCGAGGCATCCAGCCACTTCTTGTAGCCGCCGTGGCCGCTGTTCGTGACGAAGCCGTGCGACGTGGACGCGTGGAAGAACGACCGGTTGCCGAACGTCTGGGACGGCACGGCGCAGTGCCATGCGTCGTAGATCGCGAAGTTCCGCGCGAGGGTCGAGAAGACCGGCAGCATCGCCGGGTCGAAGGCGCCCATCGCCACCCGGTACTCGTCCGCGGTCGGATGCTTGCCGTGGTTCGCGACGAAGGTGTTGATGTAGTCCTGGAGGAAGCCCTCCATGGTGGGTGTGCTGTCGTCCGCGGGCGCGTTGAACGGCGCGGTCATCTCAGCGACCTTGCGGTGCCGGTTGTGGGCCGGATCGACGGTGCCGAACAGCTGCGTGTTGACGTGCGGGAACTCCTCGCCGGGGTCGGGGCGGGGACTGGACATCACCTCGTCCGTAGGTCCCTCGTACCGGTGGGCGTGGACCACCGTCCCGTCCGCGAGGGCGTTCGCGTGCTCGTCCGTTAGGCCATCGGCGGTGCCGCCGGCGGGAGGGGCGGCATCCGAGTAGAGGTAGCCGAAGATGTTGTCGTAGGAGCGGTTCTCGTACATGAGGACCACGAGGTGATCGAACCCCGGCCCGTCCGCGCGGGGGGCCACGGAGGCCGTCGGACCCGGGTCGGGCGCGGGCGGAGGCGTTCTCCCGGCGGCGAACGCGGCCGCAGCGGCTCCCGCGACGCCGGCGGCTCCCACGCCCGCGGCCCGGAGGAAGTTCCTGCGGCTCGACCCGCGACCCGGGCCGCTGCGCTGCCGATCGTCCTTGATCATGGCTCCTCCTGCTCAGCGGACGGCGTCCGGGCCCTCCGCGAGCAGCCGCCGGAACCCGTCCGCGTCGAGGACCGGGATGCCGAGCTGCTCGGCCTTCGTCAGCTTGGAGCCGGCACCCGGTCCGGCGGCGACGAAGTCCGTCTTCTTGGACACGCTCGAGGCCGCCTTGCCTCCGGCGGCCAGGATCGCCTCGACCGCCCCTTCTCGCGTGAACCCCTCGAGGGCCCCGGTCGGCACCACGGTGATGCCGGCGAGGATGCCGCCGCCCTCCCCTGCAGCCGAGCCGGGCCCCGGATGCCCGGGAGTGGCGAGCTGGACGCCGGCGGCGGCCCAGCGCTCGAGGATCTCCTGGTGCCAGTCCACCGCGAACCAGTCGAGCAGGGCGTCCGCGATGATCGGCCCGACCCCCTCGACCGCGGCGAGCTCTTCCCGCGTCGCGGCCCGCATGGCGCCGATCGAGCCGAAGTGGGTGGCGAGCGCGCGGGCGGCCACCGGCCCGACGTGCCGGATGGAGAGCGCCACCAGGATGCGCCAGAGCGGCTGGGTCTTCGCCTTCTCGAGGTTGGCGAGCAGCTCGGTCGCGGTCTTGCTCGGCTGTCCGTTCTTCTTCTGGAAGGGAGCGAGCAGCTTCAGCTCCCCGTTCTCCCGGCGGGGCGCGCCGGTGGCGGGGTCCGACACCGTGACCCGGATCGGGAGCAGCTCCTCGAGCGTGAGGTCGAACAGCCCGGCCTCGGTCTCGAGGGGCGGCGGGACGGGCGTGTAGGGCTGGGTCAGCGCGACGGCGCCGACCTCCCCGAGCGCCTCGATGTCGAGGGCGCCGCGAGAGGCGATGTGCTCGACGCGTCCGCGGAGCTGGGCCGGGCAGGACCGCGTGTTGGGGCAGCGGAGGTCCGCGTCCCCCTCCTTCGCGGGCGCGAGGCGCGTCCCGCACTCGGGGCAGTTCTCCGGCATCACGAACTCGCGCTCGCTGCCGTCCCGGAGCTCCACGACCGGCCCGAGGACCTCGGGGATGACGTCGCCGGCCTTGCGGAGCACGACGGTGTCGCCGATGAGGACGCCCTTGGCCTTGACGACGTCCTGGTTGTGCAGGGTCGCCTGGCTGACGGTGGAGCCCGCGACCTGGGCCGGGGTCATGACCGCGAACGGGGTGGCCCGGCCGGTGCGTCCGATGGAGACGACGATGTTCTCGAGCTTGGTGCGCACCTCCTCGGGCGGGTACTTGTAGGCGATCGCCCAGCGGGGCGCCCGGCTCGTCGCGCCGAGCTCGACGTGCAGGTCGAGGTCGTCGACCTTCACGACGACGCCGTCGATCTGGTGCTCGACGCCGCCCCGGTGCTCGCCGTACTGCCGGATGTAGTCGAGGACGCCGTCGAGGGAGTCGAACACCCGGTAGTGCGAGGAGGTGGGCAGCCCCCACTCGGCGAGCAGCGCGTACACCTCGGACTGCGCGGTGATCGGAGTGGTCGCCTCGATCTCCCCGAGGGGCCAGGCGCCGATGCCGTGCACGAGCATCCGGAGCCGGCGCAGCCGGTCGTGGACGAGGGCGAGCTTCTCGGGGCTCTTGCCCTCCTCCTTCTGCCGCAGGGATCCGCTCGCCGCGTTCCGCGGGTTGGCGAAGACCCGCTCCCCGGCGGCGGCCTGACGGGCGTTGAGCTCGTCGAAGGCCGCGACCGGGAAGAAGATCTCGCCGCGGATCTCGACCAGCGCGGGGTGACCTCTGCCCGAGAGCTGCCGGGGGATGCTGCCCATCGTGAGGACGTTCTGCGTGACGTCCTCGCCCACGACGCCGTCGCCGCGGGTGGCGGCCGACACGAGCCGCCCGCGCTCGTAGCGCAGGCTGATCGCGAGGCCGTCGATCTTGAGCTCGGTGAGGTACCGCACCCGCCGCGGGGCGGCGTCGCGCTCCACGCGAGCGGCCCAGGCCTCCAGCTCCTCCCGGCTGAACACGTTGTCCAGGCTCAGCATGCGCTCGGCGTGCTGCACGGGGGCGAACAGGGTCGTCTCGGCCCTGCCGCCCACGGTCTGGGTGGGGCTGTCCTGCTGCCGCAGCTCCGGATGCTCCTCCTCGAGCTGCTCGAGCCGGCGCACCATCGCGTCGTACTCGGCATCGGAGACGGTCGACGTGTTGCGGCCGTAGTACTCGTCGCGCAGCTCGAGGATGCGCGTCGTGAGGCGGCGGACCTCCTCCTCCGGTCCCTTCAGATCGGGACGGCTGTCGGGCAGCGCCTCGACGGTCTCGTCGCTCATCGCATCACACCCTGGCAGGAGCCGCCGACACGGTGCGGTCGATCGTGCACTGCCCGAGGACACGGGTGCCGAGGTAGACTACCGCGGTCTGGCCGGGCGCCACGCCGTGCAGCGGATCGGCCGGGGTGACGATGAGCTCCGCGTCGCGCACCACGGCGGTCGCGGGCTCCGGGTCCGAGTGGGCGCGGATCTGCACCGAGCACGGGAAGGGGACCGCGGGGTCGAGCGGGAGGCGCCCTGCCCACGTGTACCGGGAGCCTGCGAGCTCCGCCACGGCGAGCGCCTCACGTGGACCTACGACGACCTCGTTGCTCTTCGGCCGGATCTCGAGCACGAAGCGGGGGCGCCCGTCGGGCGCGGGCGTTCCGATGCGCAGGCCGCGGCGCTGCCCCACGGTATAGGCCAGGGCCCCCTCGTGCCGGCCGACGCTCTCCCCCTCCCGGTCGACGATGTCGCCCGGGGCGAGCTCGACGCGCTCCGCGAGCCAGCCGCGGGTGTCGCCGTCCGAGATGAAGCAGATGTCGTGGCTGTCGGGCTTCGCCGCCACGGCGAGACCCCGTGCCGCAGCCTCCGCCCGGACCTGCGCCTTCGACGGCGTGGAGCCGAGCGGGAACATGGCGTGCGCGAGCTGGTCGGTGGTCAGCACCCCGAGCACGTAGGACTGGTCCTTCGCCTCGTCGGAGGCGCGGTGGAGCTCACGGTTGCCGTCGGCATCCGTGACGATGCTCGCGTAGTGCCCGGTGCACACGGCGTCGAAGCCGAGGTCGAGCGCCTTCTCGAGCAGGGCCGCGAACTTGATCCGCTCGTTGCACCGCATGCAGGGGTTCGGCGTCCGGCCCGCGGAGTACTCGGCCACGAAGTCGTCGACGACGTCGAGCTTGAACCGCTCGGAGAAGTCCCAGACGTAGAACGGGATGCCGAGGACGTCGGCGGCGCGGCGGGCGTCCATCGAGTCCTCGATGGTGCAGCAGCCGCGGCTCCCCGTGCGCAGCGTGCCGGGCATCCGGCTGAGCGCGAGGTGCACGCCGACCACGTCGTGACCGGCCTCGACCGCACGGGCCGCGGCGACGGCGGAGTCCACCCCGCCGCTCATGGCCGCCAGAACCCGCATCCCCCGAGTCTAAGTCGGGCCGGCCGGGCTACCGCAGGGCGGGCAGCCGGTCCGAGTGCCCCGCCCGCTGGGCGCGCTCGACCACGGCGGGCAGCACGCGGAGCAGGGCGTCGACGTCCGCCTCGGTGGTACCGGCGCCCAGGCTGAAGCGCAGCGCACCCCGGGCCTCGTGCTCGGGAACGCCCATGGCGAGGAGCACCGCGGACAGCTCGGGAACGCCCGCCTGGCACGCCGCCCCGGTGCTCACCGAGATCCCCGCCAGGTCGAGCAGGAGCAGCAGCGAGTCGCCGTCGCATCCCTCGAACGTGAAGTGGGCGTTGCCGGGCAGCCGCTCGGGCCCGGGTGCCGGGCCGCGGAGCCGGGCGCCGGGGACTGCCGCCAGCACGCCCTCGACGAGCCGGTCGCGGAGCATTGCGAGAGCCGCGGCGTGCTCGGCGAGCCGCTCGGCGGCGAGCGAAGCGGCGACCCCGAACGCCACGGCGCCCGCCACGTCCTGGGTGCCCGAGCGCAGCCCGCGCTGCTGGCCGCCGCCGTGCACCAGGGGCTCTGCCGCCGTTCCCCGGGCCAGGACGAGGGCGCCGATGCCGGCGGGTGCCCCGATCTTGTGGGCGGAGACGCTGAGCGCGGAGAGCCCCGAGGCCCGGAAGTCGACCGGCACCGACCCGAACGCCGCCACGGCATCGGCGTGGATCGGCGCGCCGGCCGCCGCCGCCGCCTCGGCGAGCGCGGTCACGGGCTGGAGCGTGCCGACCTCGTTGTTGGCCCAGAGCACGGAGACCAGGGCCGCGTCTCCTGCTGCGAGAGCCCGCTCCAGCGCCGCCGGCTCGAGCCGGCCCTCGTCGTCCAGAGGAAGCTGCTCGATCGAGGCCCCCTGGTGCGCCTCCAGCCAGGCGGCCGCGTCCGCCGTCGCGTGGTGCTCGCCGCCCGGAAGGACGATCCGGGGTCCGGCCCCCGCCGACCGGCGGGCCCAGTAGATCCCCTTGACGGCGGCGTTGACCGACTCGGTGCCGCCGGACGTGAAGACGACCTCGATCGGATCGCCGCCGAGGGCGGCCGCCACCCGCTCCCGCGCCTCCTCGAGCATCCGCTTGGCGGCCTGCCCGTGGCTGTGGATCGACGACGCGTTGCCCACGATCGAAAGCGCGGCGACATACGCCTCGAGCACCTCGGGAAGCAAGGGGGTTGTCGCGGCGTGATCCAGGTAGATCGCCATCTGAATACGCTATCCCCATGACGCCGGACGATCCTTCGAGGAATCCCGGCGGGACCGCCGCACCGAGCGCGGTCGCGCTGACCCCGCAGGATCCCCTCCGCGACCTGGGCGTCACGGTCGCGAACGGTCGCGGCACCCTCCGCGTGTGGAGCGGCGCGGCGGACGCCGTCGAGCTGTGCCTCTTCGACCAGCGCGACCCGAACTGGATCACCTCCCGCATCCCGCTGGTCCGGAACGAGCACGGGGTGTGGAGCGGCTCGTCGTCCCTGCTGACGCCGGGGCGCCGGTACGGCATCCGGGTCGCCGGACCGCACGGGCACGGGAACACCTTCAACCCGTCCACCGTGCTGCTCGACCCCTACGCGCGCGGGGTCTCCCGGGTCGGGCCGAACTCGTGGCAGAGCGTCGTCATGGACAACGCCTTCGACTGGGGCGGCGTGCAGAAGCCGAGGACGCCGCTCGGCCGGAGCGTGATCTACGAGGCCCACGTGCGCGGCCTCACCAAGCTCAACTCGCGCATCCCCGAGCACCTGCGCGGGACCTACGCCGGGCTCGCGAACGAGCGGACCATCGAGTACCTCCTCGACCTCGGCGTGACGGCGGTCGAGCTGCTGCCCGTGCACGCGTTCACGAGCGAGCGCCGGCTGATCCGGCAGGGCCTGCGGAACTACTGGGGCTACAACACCCTCTCCTTCTTCGCTCCCCACCCCGACTACGCCTCGGCCGACAACGTGAAGGCCGGCCCGCAGGCGGCGCTCTCGGAGTTCAAGGGGATGGTGAAGCTCCTGCACCAGGCGGGCATCGAGGTCATCCTCGACGTCGTCTACAACCACACCGCCGAGGAGGGCCTCGGCGGGCCCCGCACCAGCTTCCGGGGCATCGACAACGCGGGCTACTACCGCCAGGCGGCCGGCGGCGAGTACGTCGACACGACCGGATGCGGGAACACGCTCGACTTCAGCCAGGAGACCCCGATCCGCCTCGTGCTCGACTCCGTCCGGTACTGGGCGAACGAGATGCAGATCGACGGCTTCCGCTTCGACCTCGCGGTGGCCCTCGGCAGGGACGCGCGCGGCTACTTCGACCCCGAGCACCCCCTGCTGCTCGCGCTCCGCGACGATCCGGCACTGGAGGGGGTCAAGCTCATCGCGGAGCCGTGGGACGTGGGGCTCGGCGGCTGGCAGACGGGGAACTTCCCGCCGGGCTGGAGCGAGTGGAACGACCGGTTCCGGGACGCCGCCCGCGACTTCTGGCTCACCGACCTGGCCGCGGCCCGCCGCGGCGAGACGACTCCCGGCGAGGCGGGCCGGCTGGCCAACGTCCTCGCCGGATCGGCCGACCTGTTCTCCGGGGACCGCGGTCCGCTGGCCTCGGTCAACTTCGTCACCGCCCACGACGGCTTCACCCTGGCGGACCTCACCTCGTACAACGAGAAGCACAACCTCGGCAACGGCGAGCACAACCGCGACGGCGCGAACGACAACCGGTCGTTCAACTTCGGGGTCGAGGGCGACACCCGCAGCCCGCGCATCCTGGCCGACCGGCGGCGCGCGATGCGGAACCTGCTCGGCACCCTGCTCCTGTCCGCCGGCGTGCCGATGATCACCGCCGGCGACGAGTTCGGCCGCAGCCAGCGGGGCAACAACAACGCGTACAACCAGGACAGCGAGCTGACCTGGATGGCGTGGCAGCACCGCCCGTGGCAGCGCGACCTCCGGGAGGTCACCAAGCGCCTCCTCCGCCTGCGCCGCGAGAACCCGGCGCTGCGTCCGTCCCGGTTCGCCCGCGCCGGCGCACCGACGCCCAACGCGTCGGAGATGAGCTGGTACTCCCCGCGCGGCACCCCCATGGCCTCCCGCGACTGGCACGCGCCCGACGCCCGCTGCATCCAGTACCTCGCCGCGACGACGCCGGAGAGCGAGGAGTTCAACATGGTGCTGCTCGTCGTCTGCGGCGCCGAGCACGAGTGCAGCGTCCGGCTTCCCGACCACGCGGGGGTGTCCGGCTACGAGCTGCTCTGGACGAGCGCGGACGACAGCGCGTTCGGCACCGTGCACGAGACGCGGTCGACCTACGCGGTGCCCGGTCCCGCCCTCGCGCTGTTCCGCGCCCACACCACCGGCTGACGCTTCACGGATCCGGAGGACCTGCACGGATCCGGAGGACCTGCGCGGATCCGGACGAACGCGAGACACGCCGCCCGAGGCGCTCCTCGGACGGCGTGTCGTCGTGTCTCTCCGGATCGGCGCAGCCGTTCCGGATTCGTGCAGGCGTCAGTGCGCCATGGTCACCAGACCGAGCTCCGCCGGGCTCGCCAGGTAGGGGCTCTTCGGCACGACGCGGACGTTGTAGCCGAAGGAGCCGGGGCGCGTGAGCGTGACGGTGCCCGCGAAGGTCGTGGAGCCGTCGAGGGTGATCGCGCCCGTGGTGGGCCGGTCGGTGTCCTCGACGAGCGGCACGAGCTCGACGGTCGTGGTGTCCTCGAGCGCGTCGCCCTCGATGCTCTTGCCGTAGATGACCTGTACCGAGACGTCCTCCGGGGCGAGGCCGCCGAGCTGGACGCGGGCTCGCACGTGCAGCTCGTCCCCGACCCGGGGCACGCTCGTGAGGCCGCCGGACTCGACGTGCAGGACCTGCACGCCGCCCCAGTCCTTGCGGACCTCCTGCTTCCACTTCGCGAGCTCGCGGCCCGCCGCGTAGTCGTCCTCGGCGATGACCGCGGCGGCCTTGCCGGCCGGCGTGTAGAGCTTCGCCACGTACTCCTTGACCATCCGGTCCGCGCTGAGCTCCGGGGAGAGCGTCGCGAGCGTGTGCCGCATCGACTTCACCCAGCGCGTGGGCACGCCGTCCTTGCCGCGGTCGTAGTAGCGGGGCGCGATCTGGTGCTCGATCAGGTCGTACAGCGCCCCCGCCTCGAGCGCGTCGCGCTCTGCGGCGTCTCCGGCGGCGTCCGAGGACGGGATCGCCCACCCGTTCTCGCCGTCGTAGTACTCGTTCCACCAGCCGTCGAGAATCGAGAGGTTGAGGGCGCCGTTGAGGGACGCCTTCATGCCGGAGGTCCCGCACGCCTCGAGCGGACGCAGCGGGTTGTTGAGCCAGACGTCGCAGCCCGGATAGAGCAGCTGGGCCATCGCGATGTCGTAGTTCGGCAGGAAGACGAGCCGCCGCCGGATCTCCGGGTCCTGCGCGAACGTGACGAGCCGCTGGATCAGGCGCTTCCCCTCGTCGTCGGCGGGATGCGACTTGCCGGCGATGATGAGCTGCACGGGGCGCTTGCGCGAGGTGAGGATGCTGCGCAGCCGCTCCTCGTCGTGCAGCATCAGCGTGAGGCGCTTGTAGGTCGGCACGCGACGCGCGAAGCCGATCGTGAGGACGTTGGGGTCGAGGGCGTCCTCGATCCAGGTCGGGATGACCGAGCCGGGGTTCTGCAGCTGCCACGCCGCCCGGATGCGCTCGCGGGCGTCGACGACGAGCTGCTCGCGCATCTCCGTCTTCACGCGCCAGAGCTCCTCGTCCGACACCGCGGTGGACCGCCAGTCGGCGACGGTGGTGTCCGAGGTGCCGAGCCGCTCCTCGGCGAGGTGCATGAGGCGCGGGTCCGTCCAGGTCGGCGCGTGCACGCCGTTGGTGACGGACGTGATCGGCACGTCCGCCTCGTCGAAGCCCGGCCAGAGCCCGGAGAACATGCTGCGGCTCACGTGCCCGTGCAGCTTCGACACGCCGTTCGCGTGCTGGGCGAGGCGGAGGCCCATGACCGCCATGTTGAACACCGCGCCGTTGCCGCCCGGGTAGTCCTCGGTGCCGAGGGAGAGGACGTCGTGGACGCCGACGCTCGGGAGGAGGTCCGTCGAGAAGTAGGCCTCGACGAGGGACCGGTCGAACCGGTCGATGCCCGCGGGGACCGGCGTGTGGGTGGTGAACACCGTCCCGGCCCGCACCACCTCGAGCGCCTCGCCGAAGGTCAGCCCCGCGGCGACCAGGTCGCTGATCCGCTCGAGGCCGAGGAAGCCCGCGTGGCCCTCGTTGGTGTGGAAGACCTGCGGGAACTCGGTCCCGGTGAGCTCCGAGTACAGCTTGATGGCGCGGACGCCGCCGATGCCGAGCAGCAGCTCCTGCAGGAGGCGGTGCTCCCCGCCGCCGCCGTAGAGGCGGTCGGTGACGCTGCGCAGGGAGTCCTCGTTCTCCGGGATGTCCGTGTCGAGCATCAGCAGCTTCACACGGCCGACGTACGCCTGCCAGACGCGCGCGAACAGGGTGCGCGACCCGGGCAGGGCGAGCGCGACCTGCGCCGGCGCTCCGTCCGCACCGCGGAGGAGGGACAGCGGGAGGCCGTCCGGGTCGAGGACCGGGTACGTCTCCTGCTGCCAGCCGTCCGGGGAGATCGCCTGCTTGAAGTAGCCGGAGCGGTAGAACAGGCCGACCGCGAGCAGCGGGACGCCGAGGTCGGACGCGCTCTTGAGGTGGTCGCCCGCGAGGATGCCGAGACCGCCCGAGTACTGCGGGAGGGCGGCGGCGATGCCGAACTCCGGCGAGAAGTACGCGATCGACGACGGGGCGTCCGTCTGCGACTGATACCAGCGCGGCTGCGAGATGTAGGTGTGCAGGTCGTCGCGGAGCGCGTTGGCCCGAGCGATGAACTCGCCGTCGCCCGCGAGCTCCTGCACCCGCTCCGGCGGGACCATGCCGAGCAGCGCCACCGGATCGTGGCGGCTCTCCTTCCACAGCTCCGGGTCGATGTACGAGAAGAGCTCCCGGGTGGGCTCATGCCACGACCAGCGCAGGTTGCCTGCGAGTTCGTCCAGCGCGGAGAGAGCCTCCGGCAGGACCGTGCGGACCGTGAACCGGCGAATTGCCTTCATTGGGCTCCCATTCGACTGTGGCGCGATTCGGTCCCACCCTAAGACAGAGTGGAAGCGGTTTCGTTCCACTCCGCGCCAGGGTCGTTAGCCCCCATTCGGGGTGTCTCGCAAGCCTCGCCCCCGGGACGCTGGCGGGACAGAGCCCAGGGCTAGAGTGACAGCGTGGCGACTCACGACGAGGAGGCCAGGGCGTCACGCCCGGCCGCACGGAGAACGAGCACACGACGGGCGGCCCCGGATGGGCCGGCGCCAGGGGGACGGGAGACCTCCCCCGAGGACGCCGTCGCGACGACCGACACGGCCCCCGCAGCCGAGGGCGCGCCGACCCGGGCGAGACGCAGGCCGGCGAGCCGGGCGGCCAAGGCGGACGGCGGCGGGCGCGCCGGCGAGCCCGAGTGGACGCCGGTCCTGGGGCGCATCCCGATCCTCGACCTCTCCCCGCAGCAGCCGGACGACCTTTGGCCGGCGAAGGCCTTCGTCGGCGAGGTGGTCCCCTTCGCGGCCACGGTGTTCCGGGAGGGCCACGACCTGCTCGGCGCCGACGTCGTGCTGACCGACCCGAGCGGGCGCACCACCGAGCACCGGATGCGGCTCGTGTCCAAGGGTCTCGACCGGTGGCAGTCCGAGGTGCTGGTCGAGGAGGCGGGCTTCTGGGTCTTCCGCGTGAAGGCCTGGGGCGACGACTACCACACGTGGCTCCACAACGCCGAGGTCAAGATCCCGGCGGGCATCGACGTCGAGCTCATGTTCACCATCGGCCGCCAGCTGTTCGAGCGCGCCGCCGGTGAGGAGAGCCGCTCCGAGGAGGACCGGCAGCTCTTCGCGGCCGCTGCACAGCGGCTCGCCGACGCGTCCCTCCCCGTCGAGGAGCGCCTGCACGCGGCCACCGAGCCCGGCGTGACCGCCGCCCTGGAGCGCGTCCCCCTGGCCAGCCTGGTCACCTACTCCCCCGAGCGCCGGCTCCGCGTCGAGCGCGAGCGGGCGGGCCGTGGCGCCTGGTACGAGTTCTTCCCGCGCTCGGAGGGCGCGGTGCAGAACGAGGACGGCTCCTGGCGGTCCGGCACGTTCCGGACCGCGGCCGAGCGCCTTCCCGCCATCAAGGAGCTGGGCTTCGACGTCGTCTACATCCCGCCGGTCCACCCGATCGGGCGCACCAACCGCAAGGGTCCCAACAACACCCTGACGGCCGGGCCGCACGACCCGGGCTCGCCGTACGGCATCGGGGCGGCCGAGGGCGGGCACGACGCCCTCCATCCGGAGCTCGGGAACGAGGACGACTTCCGCTTCTTCCGCGAGCAGGTCGAGAGCCACGGGATGGAGCTGGCGCTCGACATCGCGCTCCAGGCCTCCCCCGACCACCCGTGGGTCGCGGAGCACCCGGAGTTCTTCACGACGCTGCCCGACGGCAGCATCGCGTACGCGGAGAACCCGCCGAAGAAGTACCAGGACATCTATCCCCTGAACTTCGACAACGACCCCGAGGGCATCTACCAGGAGATGCTGCGCATCTTCCTGCACTGGATCGGGCTCGGGGTGAAGATCTTCCGCGTCGACAACCCGCACACCAAGCCGCTGGCCTTCTGGGAGCGCCTCCTCCACGAGGTGAACTCGGCGCATCCGGAGGTCATCTTCCTCTCGGAGGCCTTCACCCGGCCGCCGATGATGCGAGGGCTCGCGAAGGTGGGGTACCAGCAGAGCTACACGTACTTCACCTGGCGCAACAGCAAGCAGGAGCTGACGGAGTACCTCACGGAGCTGTCGCGCGAGACCGCGGACTACCTGCGGCCGAACTTCTTCGTCAACACGCACGACATCCTCACGCCGTACCTCCAGTTCGGCGGCCCCGCCGCCTACAAGGTGCGCGCCGCCATCGCCGCGACCGCCGTCCCCATCTGGGGCGTCTACTCCGGCTACGAGCTCATCGAGAACGTGGCGCGACCCGGGTCCGAGGAGAACATCGACAACGAGAAGTACGAGTTCAAGCCGCGGGACTGGGCCGCCGCGGAGCGGAGCGGCCGGTCGATCGCGCCCTACCTCGGCCGGCTCAACCGGATCCGGCGCGAGCACCCGGCGCTCGGCCAGCTCCGCAACATCGACTTCCACTGGAGCGACGACACCGAGATCCTGGTGTACAGCAAGTACATCGAGGGCCGGTTCACGCCGACGGGCGCCTCCGACGCCCTCATCGTCATCGCGAACGTGGACCCGCACTCCGTCCGCGAGACGACGGTGCACCTCGACACCTCCCTCTTCGGGGTCGAGCCCGGCACCGCGTACCAGGTGCACGACCTGATCACCGACCAGACCTGGACCTGGGGCGAGCACAACTACGTGCGCCTGGACCCCTTCCGGGAGCCCGCGCACATCCTGCACGTCACCGGGCCCGCCGCCCCCCAGTACTACTGAGGGCACTCCTCAAGGAAGGCACGCATGGCCAACGCCACCGCTGAGAGCACTCCCGAGCCGGTCTTCCACCTGCCGGAGATCCCCGACCACGAGCTGGCCCGCATCGCGGGCGGGGTCCACTCCGGGCCGCACTCCGTGCTGGGGCAGCACCCCATCCACGCGGAGGGCGTCACGGATCCCGTGGTCGCGATCCGCGCCCTGCGCCCGCTCGCCGAGAAGGTGACCGCGGTGCTCTCCACCGGCGCCCGGGTCGACCTCGCGCACATCGGGCACGGAGTCTGGCAGGGCGTCAGCATCCTGGGCTTCACCGACTACGTCATCGAGGCCCGGTACTCGGACGGCAACGAGTGGGTGGTCGACGACCCCTACCGGTACCTCCCCTCGATCGGCGACCTGGACCTCTACCTCTTCGGCGAGGGACGGCACGAGCGCCTGTGGGACGTCCTCGGCGCGCACTACCGCGAGCACTGGGGCGTGGACGCGCCGTCGAAGGGCGTCTCCTTCACCGTGTGGGCTCCGCACGCCCAGGCCGTGCGGGTGATCGGCGAGTTCAACCGGTGGGACGGCACGCTGCACGCCATGCGCCGGCTCGACGCCAACGGTGTATGGGAGCTGTTCGTCCCCGGCCTCGAGCCGCACACCCCCTACAAGTTCGAGATCCTCACGGCGGCCGGTCACTGGATCGAGAAGGCCGACCCGATGGCGCAGTACACCGAGCACCCTCCCGCCACCGCGTCGGTGGTGGGCACCAGCTCGTACGAGTGGGGCGACGCGGAGTGGATGGCGAAGCGCGCGAGCGTGGACCCGCACAACCAGCCGATGAGCATCTACGAGATGCACGTCGCCTCGTGGCGGCCCGGCCTCGGCTACCGGGAGCTCGCCGACCAGCTCATCGAGTACCTGCAGGAGACCGCGTACACCCACGTCGAGTTCCTGCCCCTCGCCGAGCATCCGTTCGGCGGCTCCTGGGGCTACCAGGTCACGGGGTACTACGCCCCCACCTCACGGTTCGGCCACCCGGACGACCTGCGGTACCTCATCGACCGCCTGCACCAGGCGGGCATCGGCGTCATCATGGACTGGGTCCCGGCCCACTTCCCGAAGGACGAGTTCGCACTCGCCCGCTTCGACGGCCAGCCCCTCTACGAGCACAGCGACCCCCGCAAGGGCGAGCACCAGGACTGGGGCACGCTCGTCTTCGACTTCGGCGAGTCCCACGTCCGCAACTTCCTCGTCGCCAACGCGCTCTACTGGCTCGACGAGTTCCACATCGACGGGCTCCGGGTCGACGCGGTGGCGTCGATGCTCTACCTCGACTACTCCCGCAACCCCGGCGAGTGGGAGCCGAACCAGTACGGCGGCCGGGAGAACCTCGAGGCCATCAGCTTCCTGCAGGAGGTCAACGCGACCGCCTACAAGTCGTACCCCGGCATCGTCATGATCGCGGAGGAGTCCACCGCCTGGGGCGGCGTGACCCACCCCACCTCGCAGGGCGGCCTCGGGTTCGGGCTCAAGTGGAACATGGGCTGGATGAACGACTCGCTCCGGTTCATGCACGAGGACCCGATGTACCGGACCTACCACCACAACATGATGACGTTCACGTTCGTGTACGCCTTCACCGAGAGCTTCCTGCTGCCGATCAGCCACGACGAGGTCGTGCACGGCAAGGGATCCCTCTTCTCCAAGATGCCCGGCGACCACTGGCAGAAGCTCGCCAACGTCCGGGTCTTCCTCGCGTTCCAGTGGGCGCATCCCGGCAAGCAGCTGCTCTTCATGGGCTCCGAGTTCGGCCAGCCCTCCGAGTGGAGCGAGGAGCGCGGACTCGACTGGTGGATCCTCGACCAGCCCGTCCACCGCGGCCTGCAGCGGTACGTGGGCCAGCTCAACCGCATCTACCGGGACAACCCGTCCCTCTGGGAGCGCGACAACACCGAGCAGGGCTTCTCCTGGATCGACGGCGGCGACGCGGCCAACAACCTCATCTCGTTCCTCCGCTGGGACAACTGGGGGAACCCGGTCGCCGCGATCTTCAACTTCGGCGGCAACCCGGTCGGCCCGTACCGCATCGGCCTCCCCCAGGAGGGCGTGTGGGACGAGCTGCTCAACAGCGACGCGACCGAGTTCGGCGGCTCCGGTGTCGGGAACTTCGGCTCCGTCACGGCCGAGCCGGTGCCGCACCAGGGCCAGCCCGCCTCCGCCGAGATCACGATCCCCCCGCTCGGCGCCCTGTACCTCAAGCCCAGGTCCGCGGTCCAGGAGCCGCCCGCCGAGCTGCCCGCCGAGGCGGCAGCCCCCGAGGGCCCCGCGGAGCGCGAGGACGAGATCACCGAGGAGCAGCGCGCGGCGCAAGCCGAGGCCGAGCAGCGCGCCGCCGAGGCGCGGGAGGAACCGGCCCCCAATCCGGGGGCGGAAGCGCCGTAGCGGCGGCGTTTCCCTTGCCGCCCCTTCCGGGCCAGCACTAGCCTGAACGCACCGGCGAGGAGCCGGCCGCCACCCGAAACCCCGGTCGGCCGGCCTCCCAGTCGATGCGCCTTTACCCGAGACGCACCTACCCACCCCTTGCCGCCGAGCCCGGTCTCCGGCCCGGCCTCGACGGCTCACCCCGAAAGAGCCCACCCGATGCTCACCTCCCCCTACCCCCCTCCCTTCGGAGAGTGTCCGCGCCTCCACCCGGCGGCCGGAACCGCGTGACCCACGCGGCGTCCCAGGCAGGCAGCCCCGCCCCTGAGACGCACCGTGCGCGCCGCTCCCCCGGCCGCACGCCACACACTCTCCCGGAGGACCCCCTCCGGCTCCTGCTCTAGACCCGAATGGATCAGGCCCCGTGACCACCTCTGTACGCGTCCCGCTCGACACAGCATCGGCGACCCTCGCCCCGCAGCTCGCGCTCGACTGGTCGAAGCGCTACGCACTCCGCGTCGCCGTCGGCGACACGCTGACGGTCCTCGCGACCGCCGCGGCCGCTCACCTCCTCGTGTTCCACACGGCCAACACGGCCTTCCACTCCCGCGGCGTCCTCGACGGGGCGGTGACCCCCCTCCACCTGGGACTCGTCCTCGTGGTCGTGTGGAGCCTCGCCCTGCGCCTCGTCGACACGCGCGCCGAGCGGATCATCGGCAGCGGCGCGACGGAGTACAAGCGGCTGACCCACGCGTCGATCTTCACGTTCGGCCTGTTCCTGCTGGGCGCCTTCTTCCTCGACCTCGACATCTCCCGGGCCTACGCGCTGATCGTGTTCCCGCTCGGGACCGTCGCCCTCATGCTCAACCGGTGGCTGTGGCGGCGCTGGCTGCTGCGGCGTCGCGCGAAGGGCGAGTACAGCTCCCGCGTGGTCCTCATCGGCTCCCGCGGCTCGGTCCTCGACACCGCGCGGGACCTCATGGACCGCCCGCAGCACGGCTACCAGGTGGTCGGCGTCGGCCTCACCGACGGACCCGACGAGGGCGTCCTCAGCGGCACGGGCCTCCCGATCATCGGCCGCATCGACGACATCCCGTCCCTGCTGGACACGTACGGAGCGGACACCCTCATCGCGACGAACTCCGACCGCCTCCCGGCGGAGCGCGTGCGCGAGATCAGCTGGGGTCTGGACCCGCAGCGTCACAAGCTGGTCCTGGCGCCGAGCATCACCGACGTGGCCGGAAGCCGCGTGCACCTGCGCCCCGTCAACGGCCTGCCGCTGCTGCACGTCGAGACCCCGCAGTACGAGGGCCCGCAGCGCGTCGCCAAGCGGATCTTCGACGTCGTCGTCGCGGCGCTGCTGCTCCTCGCGCTGCTGCCGCTGCTCGTGGCGATCGCGGTGCTCGTGAAGCGCGAGGACCGGGGGCCCGTCTTCTACTCGCAGGAGCGTGTGGGCCGGGACGGGACGACCTTCCGCATCCTCAAGTTCCGCTCGATGTACATGGACGCCGACGCGCGCCGTGCGGAGCTGCTCGAGAAGATGGCCGGTGAGCGCAGGCTGTTCAAGATGGCGGACGACCCGCGGGTGACCCCGATCGGGCGCGTCCTCCGCCGCTACTCGCTCGACGAGCTCCCCCAGCTCATCAACGTGCTCCGCGGCGACATGAGCCTCGTCGGCCCCCGGCCCGCGCTGCCGGAGGAGGTGTCCGACTACAACTCGAAGGAGCGCCGTCGGCTCGTCGTCACGCCCGGCATGAGCGGCCTCTGGCAGGTGAGCGGACGGTCCAACCTCGGCTGGGACGACGGCATCCGCCTCGACCTCTACTACGCGGACAACTGGTCGATGACCGGCGACCTCGTCATCCTCTGGCGCACCGCGAAGGCCGTGCTGAGGCCGGACGGCGCCTACTGACGCCTTGCGCCGGCGCCTCCTGCGCCGAGCGCGGGCTGGAACACCGAGAGCACCCCGGGGACGGGGTGCTCTCGGCGTTTCCGGCGCATCCGGCGGTGGCCGGGACGGCCGGGCCTCAGTACAGCAGATTGGTGAGCCGGCGCCGCGCCGCGATGACCCGCGGATCCTCAGCGCCCGCGATCTCGAAGTACTCCAGCAGCCGGGAGCGGACGGCGTCCTTGCCCGCGCTGCCGAGCTTCGGGAAGAGAGACAGCAGCCGATCGAACGCGTCCTCGAGGTGCCCGCCGGACACGTCGACGTCCGCCACGTCGAGCTGCGCCTGCACGTCGGTCGGCCGGGAGGCCGCGGCGGCGCGCACCTGGTCCAGCGTCTTCCCCCGCAGGCGGGCGAGGAGGCTGACCTGGGCCAGGCCGGCGACCGCCAACGCGTCGCGGGGATCCTGCGCGATCGCGGTCCTGTACGCCGCGATGGCCGCGTCGAGGTCGCCGCGCTCGATGGCGGCGTACGCCTCGGCGTGGTGCGGAGGGAGCGGCTCCTCCTCGACCTCGGCCTGCGGAGCAGGACCGCCGTCCGCGGTCGCCACCCCGTCGACGCCGTTCTGGGCGGCCAGGGCGAGGAGCTGATCGAAGACATCCCTGACCTGCGCCTCCGGCAGGGCCCCGACGAAGAGCGAGATCGGCCGCCCGCCGACGATCGCGGCGACGGTCGGGATCGACTGCGCCTGGAAGGCCTGGGCCAGCTGCGGGTTCGCGTCCACGTCGACCGTCACCAGGAGGAGACGCCCGCCGTACTCGGCGACCAGCTTCTCGAGGACCGGCGACAGCTGCTTGCAGGGCTGGCACCACTCGGCCCACAGGTCGATGACGACCGGCACCCGGCGCGACAGCTCGAGCACCTGGCCGAAATTCGCGTCGGTGCCCTCCAGCACGAGGCTGGGCACCGGCACCGACCCGGCGGGCGCCTCCTGCGGCGCCGCGCCCGGCGCCGATCCGCCTCCCGCGCCCGGGGCCGGGGCCTGCCGCCCGCGGTTCACGAGCGGAGAGAGGTCGATCGCTCCCCTGAGTCCTGCCTGCGGGATGCTCACGGTCACAGCTCCTTCACGCCGATGAGTGCCTGAGCGTAGCCGAGCAGCACGACCTTGCCGTCCTCGCTGCTCGGCGGGATGTAGAACAGCAGCTGATAGCCGTACGTCGACTCGACGCCCTTCACGGTCGAGGTCAGGCCCGACAGCGCCTTGACCTGGCCCTCGAGGTTCACGGTCGCGCCGTCCTCGACGGGCTTCGCCGTCTCGCGCTCGACGATGCTCGTGGCGGTGATCCCGCCGGAGTCGTTGCTGGCGAGCGTGAGCACCGGCCCGGAGCCGAGCGCGCTGCTGAACTCGAGCGAGGCGGTCGTCGGGAAGTTCGCCTTCTTGTTGTTCTTGTAGTCGACGCCGACCTGCGTCCGGAGCCCGTCCGGCTCGGCCTCGAAGTTCGCGGCGTACTGGCTCGCGTCACCGAGGGCGAGGATGTCGGCGTACTGCGCGGCGAGCTGGTCCGGCTGCACGGTGAGCAGCTTGATGTCGTTCGGGAGGAGGGGGGCGCCCACGCTCGGCGGCGCGACCGCCGGGAACGGCACGTTCGCCTGCAGCGTCACCTGGTAGTTGACGAGGTAGTTGTCCCGCGGCCCCTCCTGCACGAGGACGAGCGCGATGGGAGCGACGGCGGGGTCGTCGCCGCCGACGACGGCGAGCACCGTGCGCGGCCAGGTGTCGGTGGCCTGCGGCAGGTCGAGCGTGACCGGCGACGCCGGGATCGGGACCGGGGCGGCGATCGCCGCGTCCGCTCCCCGCATGATGTAGTTCGCCCGCCGCTCCTCGAGCGCGGGCCCGGCCAGGCGGGTCGCCGCGAGGTCGGCGTTGCGGTCGGTGTCCGCCTGGGTCACCGTCTCGGACACGTTCTGGATGATGCGCCGCAGCTGTCCCTCGGTCACCGCGACGGGCTGCACCTCTTCGGCAGGTGCGGCGCTGGCCGTGGTCGAGGGGACGGGGGCCGGCGCGCTCTCGAACAGGTCCTCGACCGCGGAGCAGCCGGACAGCAGGAGGGCGGCGACGATCCCGCCCGAGGCGAGCGCGGTGCGGCGGGCTGCTCGCCGGCCCTTCGCCGTGGTCTCGGGCTCGAGGACGGGAGCGCGGAGAGCGCGCGGACGCGGAGCGGCCGGCAGCTTGGGCGCCCGCGGCGGCGACTTCCGGCGCGGGCCGCGGGTGCGGCGCATGTGCACCAGACCCCAGATGTAGAGGCCCAGGCCGACCAGCAGGAGGACGCCCCCGCCGATGATCAGGGGTCCCGCCCACGGCGTCGAGTGCGAGAGCGGCCAGCTCAGGCTGATGCTCGCCGGAGCGGGCGCGGTGCCGTCCGACGCGACGAGGATCGAGACGTCATCGGGGACGTTCATCGTCCAGGAGAGCGTCCCCTCGCCGGTCCGCTCCTCGAGCCAGAGGTCGGATCCAGCGGGATTCGGGGCCGCCGCCTCGGCAGCCGGCGTCTCGGCCTGAGTTCCGCCCTCGGCGGGCGTCTCCCCCTCGGCGGGCGCCTCGCCCTCCGCGGGCTCCTCGGCGGGCTCGGGCTCGACGAGCCGGGCGGACAGCTCGTCCGTCTCGGCGTCGTACCTCAGGGACGTGTACGGCTCATCGCCCAGCCAGGCGGTGATGTCCGAGGTGCGGGCGTAGGCCGCCCAGACGGTCTCCCCGCCCGAGATCTCGACGCGCTGCTGACCTGGGTTGCTCGCCAGCACGCTGCCGGGGATGACGGTGAAGGCCGCCTCCTCCTCGGCCGTGGACACGGACGCCGTAAGGCGATCGGGCGGCGCCAGCCACGTCCGCTGCGCGATCCCGAAGACGATCATTGCTGCGGCCACGACGAAGGCGACGATGGCGGACACGAACCGCACGAGCATCACTCCTTCCGGGACTGCCGTACGCGTCAGTGCTCCGGACCGAACGGGACCCCGTTCATCGTAGGTCTGCGGAGGGGCGAGCGCGCCGGAGACGCACCCGGCGCTCGCGGCGTTTCGCCTGGACGGCAGAAAAATCCGGGCAAGCGTAGCCAGCAACCCTGAACGTTCGCCTCAGGCTCCCCGCCGGCGGACCCGGCCGGGTGCCCGACCGGCCCGGGAACCGCGGTCTATGCTGGCCACGGTCGACGGCGCCCCCGCGCCAACGACCCCGAAGACTAGGAGTGACCGTGGCCACCGACGACGCACAGTTCAGCCAGGCGATGCGCGGCTACAACCGTGACGAGGTCGACAAGGCGCTCAAGGACCTGCGCCGGGAGCTGATGGCGGCGAACGCGGCCAACACGGAGGCACAGAAGGAGATCAAGCGCCTGACGGCGCAGGTCGAGGAGCTCGCATCCGAGCTCGACGAGGTCGGCAGCCCCACCTATTCGGGCCTCGGGCACCGCCTGGAGAACACCCTCCGCGTGGCGGAGGAGCAGGCCACCCGCCTCATCGCGCAGGCGGACATCGATGCGGAGCGACTCCGCACGGGCGTGCAGGCGGACATCGACCGCCTGAAGCTCGAGGCCGCCGAGTTCGCGGAGCGCACTCTCGCCGACGCTCGCACGCGCGCCGCCGAGATCCTCGAGTCGGCCCGGGCCGAGGCCGACGACATGACGATGAACGCGCACGACGCCGCCGAGCAGGCCCTGCTCGACGCCTCCCGCGAGGCGGCGGCGATCCGCGGCAGCGTCGCGACCGAGGCAGCCGAGACCCGCGGCACCGTCAAGCGGGAGGCTGCGGCCATCCGCGCGACGGCGGAGCGCGAGGCGGCGGAGGTGCGGGTCGTCGCCGATCGCGAGACCGCGGCCGCCCGGGAGGAGGCCGCCCGGCTCGCCCGCGACTCCGAGCTGGCACGGAGCGCCCTGCTCCGAGAGCTCGAGGAGGCGCGCTCGGACGCCGACCGCGACCTGCAGCGCGAGCGCGGCGAGCACGACCGCGAGCTCGCCGCGGAGCGCGAGGACCTCGAGCGCGAGGCCGCCACGGCCAGGGCCTCGCTCGCCCGCGAGGTCGAGCTGGCCCGGGCCGAGCTCGCCACCGAGATCGCGGACGCCCGCGCCGCCGTCGAGGCGGAGGTGGCCGCAGCCCGAGCCGAGTCGACCCGGCGGGCCGAGCGGGAGCGCGCGGCGCTCGCCGCCGAGATCGAGCAGGGCCGCGCCGAGTTCGCGGCCGAGCAGGCCGCGCAGCGCGACCAGCTGGCGCATGACGTCGCCGAGGCGCGCGCCGAGGTGGCCCGTGAGACGGAGCAGGCCCGCCTCGACCTCGACATCGAGCTGACGGCACGGCGCGACGAGGCCGAGCAGGAGTACCTGCTCCGCCACCAGGAGGCGGTCTCGCAGACGCAGAAGTACCTGGACGAGGCCAACCTCCAGCTCGCGGACGCGGTCCGGCGCGCCGGCGACAAGCGGCTCGAGGCCGACACCCTCGAGATCGCCATGGAGCGGGACGGCCGGGCCCGGCGCGAGGAGGCGGCCGCCGCCGCGGCCGAGCTCATCCAGGACGCCGAGGACCGCGCCGCCGCGATCCTCGCGGAGGCGGAGCAGCGGGCGCGGGCGCTGATCGACGACGCCGAGGAGCGCCTCGAGGCGATCCGCCACGAGCGCGACGAGGTCGCCGCCTACTTCGAGGGTCTGCGCGGCGTGCTCCAGCACGCCGAGCAGGTGAGCACGGACAGCTGAGCGGACGCGCGTGAGGATCCAGAATCCCTTCCGGGTCGGCCTGCTGGCCGGACTCGGCGTCATCCTGGCCGTGACCATCGGGTCGATGGTGGCTCAGCTGTCCACCGTCCTCACCTACGTCGGCGCGGCGATCTTCCTGGCCCTCGGGCTCGACCCGCTCGTGTCGTTCCTCGAGCGGCGGGGTCTCCCGCGCTGGGCGTCCCTGCTCGTGACCCTCATCGTCGTCCTCGGCAGCGTCACCGGCATCATGTTCGCGATCGTGCCCGCGATCGTCCGGCAGGCGAGCTCCCTGGTGCAGTCGATCATCGACTACACCAGCGGCGTCACCTTCGAGGACTTCATCGCGACGGTGCAGGGGTACGTCGGCGACGGCATCAACGTCGAGGAGATCGCCGACGGCATCACCGCGTACCTGCAGGAGAACTTCGACACGATCACGACCGAGGTCCTCGCCGCGGGGCTCGGCATCGCGAGCGGACTGTTCGGCGCGCTCATCATCCTCATCCTGACCCTCTACTTCACGGCGTCGCTCGACACGTTCAAGGCCGCGATCTACCAGCTCGTCCCGGCCACGAAGCGGGCCCGCTTCGCGGACCTCGCGGACCAGGTGACCACCGCGGTCGGCCGATACGTGATCGGCCAGGTGGCGCTGGCGCTCTGCAACGGCGTTCTGACGTTCGTCTTCCTGTCGATCATCGGTGCGGAGCTGCCGGTCGTCTTCGCGTTCATCGCGTTCCTCGGCTCGCTCGTCCCCTTCGTCGGCACCATCTCGGCATCGATCCTGATCCTGCTGGGCCAGGTGCTGCTGATGCCGGACGCTCTGCCGGCCTGGATCACCGTCGCGGTGTACTACCTCGTCTACATGCAGGTCGAGGCCTACGTCCTCAGCCCGAACATCATGCGCCGGGCCGTGAAGGTGCCGGGCGTGATCGTGGTCATCGCGGCCCTCGTCGGCGGAACCCTGCTCGGGATCCTCGGAGCGCTCATCGCCATCCCGGTCGCCGCATCGATCCTGCTCATCATCAAGCAGGTCTTCATTCCGCGACAGAACGAGCTGTAGGTCTCCTCAGGCGGAGGCGAGCGGGCCGTCCCACCGCGTCGGCAGCGGGTGGGCGGCGGGATTGACCCGGCGGACGATCTCGTCCAGCACGATGCGCGTGTAGTTCTCGCCCACCCACAGGTGCTTCGCGCCGTCGACCGCGACCACCTCGACGTTCGGCGCGACCGCGAACTTCTGCCGGGCCTCCTCCGGGCGGAGGAAGTCGTCGAACTCGGGCACCAGCGCGGCGACCGGCCGGGAGTCGCCGGACCAGGCGCGCACCTCGTCGATGCTCGTGCGGTGCAGCGGCGGCGACAGCAGGATCACGCCCGAGCAGGGATGCTCGCGGCCCCACTTCAGCGCCACCTCGGTGCCGAAGGACCAGCCGAGCAGCCACGGCGACGGCAGCCCCCGCTCGGTGACGAAGGCCATCGCCGCCGCGAGATCGGCCCGCTCGTGCACGCCGTCGCCGAACTCGCCGTCGCTCGTCCCGCGTGGCGAGGTCGTGCCGCGGGTGTTGAAGCGGAGCACCGCGAGGTCGGCAAGGGCGGGAAGCCGGGCCGCGGCCTTGCGGAGGATGTGGGAGTCCATGAAGCCGCCCGCGGTCGGCAGGGGATGGAGCGTCACCAGCGTCGCGACGGGGTCGGCCCGTTCGGGCAGGGCGAGCTCGCCGACGAGCGTGAGCCCGTCCTCGGTGGTGAGGGTGACGTCCTCACGGCGGGCGGGCAGCTCGACGCCCCCGCGGATCTCGACGCTCATGCCACCCTCCAGCAGTGCGTGTGCCAGTGCCGGCGGTCGGCGAGGTCGTTCAGCTCGCCGAGGACGCCGTCCGCGCGCCAGACCACGACGTGCGCGACCCCGGCGTCGATCGCGTTCCCGCATCCGGGACACCGGTAGTCCTTCACGGCGCGCGCCTCGCTGATCGGCTGCACCGTGTAGCTCGCGCCCCGGCGCGTCTCCGTCCGCCGCCATCCGCTGAGCAGCCGCGAGAGGTCCTCGTCGGGCTCCTCATCCCGCCGCGCGCCCCGGGGTCGGTTGCTGCGCGGCACGGAACGATTCTAGAGAACCGGGCCGGCGCTCCGGCTCAGTACCAGCCGCGGTCGACCGAGCTCTGCCAGGCGCCGCAGGGCGTGCCGTAGCGGCCCGAGATGTAGCCGAGGCCCCAGGTGATCTGCGTCGCGGCGTTCGTCTGCCAGTCCGCCCCGGCGGTCGCCATCTTGTTCCCGGGCAGGGCCTGCGGGATGCCGTACGCGCCGCTCGAGGGGTTCATGGCGTTGACGCGCCAGCCGGACTCCTTGTTCCAGAGAGCCACGAGGCAGTCGAACTGCTCAGAGCCCCACCCGCGTGCCGCCACCATGTCGGCGGCGATCGCCTTGGCGCTGCCGGGATCCGCGACCGCGACCGGGACCGAGTAGTCCGAGCCGCCCGACGAGCGGGCGGGAGCCTCGGGCTCCGGCTCTGGGGGCGGGGGCGGCGGAGGCTTCGGCTTCTCCGTGACCGTGTAGTTGTCGCGGGTGATCGTGGCCGGCTCGTACGACACGTCCGTCTCCGCAGCGAGCAGCTGGGCCGCCCGCTCGGAGAGGCGGGGGGCCGCTCCCTGGTAGTAGGGCGAGGCGACCGCGCCGCCCGAGGGATCCATGATCTGGACCAGCAGCAGACCGAAGACGGTCATGAAGCCGAAGAGCGAGAGCGCGATCCGGCCGTGCATGGGAGCCTTGCGGATGGGCGTCTCCGAGGGTCGCCGGACGACCGGGCCGGGCGCCCGGAGAGCGAGCGCCGTACTCGTATGCTTACCCACGATTCAGCAAGGGTAGCAAACGGGGCGCGCCGGGCCGCGGAATGTGCGCGTCCGCGAGCCGCTCACCGGACAGCCAGCATGACGTCGATCACCGCATCGAGCAGCAGGTCGACCTGCCACTCGGCGTATCCGCGGCGGACGGAGCGGAAGGCGACGGTGCGCACCTCGTCCACCCCCATCGGCACGCCCTCCTTGAAGTACCGCTGGAGGCGGGCGCAGAAGCGGTCGACCTCGGCGACGTCGTAGCCCAGCGAGAACCGCCCGGCACGGTCGAAGCGCTGCCCCTCCGGGCGCGTCAGCCGCCCCTGGATCTCGGCCGCGGCGGCCCGGGCGTGCCCGAACCACTCCTTCTCCCCCACCGTCCGCACCGCGTGGTCGCGCTCACGGAGGGCGAACGCGTCCTCGAGCCGCTCGAGCGCCGCGTCGACGTGGACCGTCGAGTAGCCGCCCCGCTCCATCGCGAAGGCCGTGCGGCGGATGGTGCGGGCATCGAGGCCGGCATACGTGCCGGGAGGAGCGTCGTACGCCCGGCGCGCCAGCGCGAGGAACTCGTCGACGTCCTCCGCCCGGTAGCCGAGCTTCGAGCGCCGGCTCCGGGGGAAGGTGTTCGCCATGGTCCTCATTGTGGCGAAAGCGGAAGCGCGAGGCGGGGAGGCTCAGCCGACGAGGAGGAAGAGCGCGTAGGCCGCGGCCGCGGAGGGCAGGATCGAGTCGAGCCGGTCCAGGAACCCGCCATGACCCGGGAGCCACGAGCTGATGTCCTTGATCTCGAGGTCGCGCTTGATCATCGACTCGGCGAGGTCGCCCGCGGTCGCCGTCACCGCCAGGACGGCGCCGAACAGCAGCCCGAACGTCCAGTGCTGATCGAGCATGAGGACGGCGACGAGCACACCGGCGATGAGCGCGGCGAGGACGCTGCCGGCGAAGCCCTCCCAGGTCTTCTTCGGGCTGATTCGCGGGGCCATCGGGTGCTTGCCGAACGCGACGCCGGAGGCGTAGGCGCCGACGTCCGTCGCCACCACCACGATGATGAACCCGAGGGTCCACCACTGGCCCCCGTCCTCGGCGGTCAGCACGACCGCGTAGCTGCCGAGCAGGGTGACGTAGAGCTGGATGAACGCGCCGGCGCCGAGGTCACGGCGGAGGTCGTCGGCGCTCCGGGATCCGCGTCCGGCGACGGCCTCGACGAGCCGCCAAGCCGACACGAACAGCACGGCGCCGATGATCCCGACCCACTGCCCGAGGCCCGGGAAGAAGTAGGAGGCGGGCAGCATCGCCGCGGCGGCCAGGACGGACGCGACCCGCGGCACGTCCCGTCCGGACAGCCGAAGGGCGCCGGCCAGCTCGACGACCGCGAAGGCGATCATCGTGCCCGCGAGCAGCATGAAGAGCTCTTTGACGAGCACCAGGCTCAGGATGAGGACCGCGCCGAGGAGCAGCCCGATCCCGACCGCGAAGAGCAGGTTGCGGCCGGTCCGCGCGTTGATGCGCTCCTGGGTCTCCTCGAAGTGCTCGACCGCGGCGCGCACCTGGCCCTGGAGCTCGTTCCGGCGCTGGTCGACCTGCGCCCTGATCCCGGGCCGGGACCGCGGGCGGCGCCCCGGGCCGGAACCGTTCCCCGCCGTCACGGCGTGTCCCTCGCCGGCCCCTACACCTCGAGGAGCTCGGCTTCCTTCCGCTTCAGCGCCTCGTCGATCTGGTCGACGTGGGTCTTCGTGAGCTGCTCGAGCTCCTTCTCACCGCGGCTCAGGTCGTCGTCGCCGACCTCGCCCTTGAGCGAGTCCAGGTCGTCCTTCGCCCGCCGGCGGATGTTCCGGATGGACACCTTCGCGTCCTCGCCCTTGCCGCGCGCGATCTTCACGAACTCCTTGCGGCGGTCCTCGGTGAGCTCCGGGAGCACGACGCGGATGATGTTGCCGTCGTTCGAGGGGTTCGCGCCGAGGTTCGGCATCGAGGCGATGGCCTTCTCGATCTCCTTCAGGGCGCTCTTGTCGTAGGGCGTCACGATCAGGACGCGCGCCTCGGGCGTCTGGAGCGACGCGAGCTGGGCCAGCGGCGTCGGCGATCCGTAGTAGTCGACGAGGATCCGCTGGAACAGCGCGGGGTTCACCCGCCCGGTCCGGACCGTGGACAGATCGTCCTTGGCGACCTCGACGGCCTTCTTCATCCGCTCGGTGGCATCGGCCAGGACATCCGCGATCACGGCGCACTCCTTCGTTGTCGGCCCGCCCATTCTAGGCGGGGAGGGGGGTCGTGCCGGGGGCGCGGCGTCAGGCGTGGACGAGCGTGCCGATCGGCACCTCGCCGCGGATCGCGCTCACCACGTTGCCGGGCCCGTCGATGCCGAACACCACCATGTCGATGCCGTTGTCCATGCAGAGGCTGAAGGCGGTGGAGTCGACCACCTTGAGCCCGTTGATGAGGGCGTCCTGGTACGTGACGGTGTCGAGCTTGACCGCGTGGTCGTGCAGGCGCGGGTCGGCGGAGTAGACCCCGTCCACGCCGTTCTTCGCGAGCAGCACGACCTGGGCCCGCACCTCGAGGGCGCGCTGGGCTGCCACGGTGTCGGTCGAGAAGTAGGGCAGCCCGGCGCCGGCCCCGAAGATGACGACGCGGCCCTTCTCCATGTGCCGGATGGCGCGGCGGGGGATGTACGGCTCGGCGACCTGGGTCATCGAGATCGCGGACTGGACCCGCGTCTCGGCGCCGGCCTGCTCGAGGAAGTCCTGAAGGGCGAGCGCGTTCATCATCGTGCCCAGCATGCCCATGTAGTCGGCGCGGCTGCGCTCCATGCCCTCCTGCTGGAGCTGGGCTCCGCGGAAGAAGTTGCCGCCGCCCACCACGATCGCGATCTCGACGGTCTTCGAGGCCTCGGCGATCTCCCGAGCCAGCGAGCTGACGACGACGGGATCGACGCCGAGCGCCCCGTTGCCGAAGGCCTCACCGGAGAGCTTGAGAAGTACCCGTCGTCGGTCGTTCGTCGTCATGCTTCGCGAATCCCCTCCCAGGCGTGCCGCATCTAGATTAGTGCCCGCCGCATGTACCGGCGGAGAGGGGGCTTCCCATGGAGATCACCGGGCCGCCCGCCGGACCCGTTCGCGTGCCTCCCCTGGCGCGCCGGCTGGCGACCGGAGCGGCCCTCGACGCGGTGTGGGAGAACGAGGTCGGCGGCATCACGTTCCGCGTCGGCGACGACCGCTACCTCAAGTGGACGCCCGCGGGTGCGCCGATCGACCTCACTGCGGAGCGGGACCGGCTGCTCTGGGCGGCGCCGCACACGCCCGTGCCCCGCCCGCTCGCGCTGGAGGCCGACGAGGACGGGTCCTGCCTCGTGACCGAGGCGGTCCGCGGCAGGAGCGCCGTGGACGACCGCTGGCTGGCGGATCCGGAGACCGCCGTCCGCGCGATCGGCCGGGGCCTGCGGGCGCTCCACGACGCGCTGCCGGTCGAGAGCTGCCCGTTCGACTTCTCGGTGCCTGAGCGACTGGAGCGGGCACGGTCCGCGGGACTGTCGCCCGATCCGGCGCTGGAGGAGGCGCCTCCGATCGACCGCCTCGTGGTGTGCCACGGCGACGCGTGCGCTCCCAACACGCTCCTGGACGACAGCGGCGAGTGGACGGCGCACGTCGACCTCGGGCGCCTCGGAGTCGCCGACCGGTGGGCGGACCTCGCCGTCGCGACCTGGAGCACCGAGTGGAACTACGGCGCGGACTGGACGGACCTGCTGCTGGAGGCGTACGGCGCCGCACGGGACGAGGAGCGCATCGCGTACTACCGAGCCGTCTGGGACGCGACCTAGCGGTCGCCTCCCTCCCCCGGCCCCGGCCCAGTGCAGCCCGTCCTCATGCGGCCGCTCCCCCGACCAGCAGCCACACCACGGCCGTCAGGAGGAAGCCGGCGACTCCGAGGATGGTGGTGAGCACCGTCCAGGTGCGCAGGCCATCGGCGACGCTCAGACCGAGATAGCGCGTCACGACCCAGAACCCGGAGTCGTTGACGTGCGAGAGGCCCAGCGCGCCGAACGCGATCGCGAGGGCGATCACCACGATCTGCATCGGGCTGAAGCCACCCGAGGTGACCGCTTCCGTGAGGAGGCCCGCCGTGGTGAGGATCGCGACGGTCGCCGATCCCTGTGCCGCCCGCAGGGCGAGCGACACGAGGAAGGCGAGCAGGATGATCGGCAGACCGGTCCCCAGCAGAGTGTCGGCGAGGGCGCGACCGATTCCGGACTCGGTGAGGATTCGGGCGAACGCCCCACCGGCGCCGGTCACGAGGATGACCACGGCGGCGGGCGGCAGCGCGGAGTCGAACACGTCCGACATGTGCTCGCTGCTCCAGCCGCGCCGGATCCCGAGGAAGAAGCCGGCGAGCAGCACGGTCACCAGCAGCGCGAAGACCGGCGCGCCGACGAAGCCGAGGATGTCGCGCGCCGGGTTCCCCGCGGGCAGCACCGTCGCCCCGGTGGTGCCCAGCCCGATCATGACGAGCGGAGTGATGATCAGCGTCAGGATCATCGCGGCCGACGGCGGCGCGGGTGTTTCGGCGTCCGTGTCCGTCCGGGTCGTCCCGGCGGAGATGTCGACATCGCTGCTGCCGGAGGAGACGTCGGCGATGCTGCCGCCCACGATGTCGGCGGTGCCAGCACCGGAGGCGATGGGAGCGGTGCCGCTGTCGCGCGGTGCGGAGCCGGCCGCGCCCGAAGCGGAGCCGGCGGCGGCCGAAGCGGCGCCGGCTCGGCCGGACGACTCGAACATCGCCCGCGTGGCGGCGAGCATCGGGTAGTCCTTGCGGTTCATCCACTTGGACACGAAGTGCGACAGGACCCCGAGGGGGATGGCGATCGCGATGCCGAGGAGCGTGAGCATCCCGATGTCGGCGCCCAGCAGCGCCGCACCGCCGACGATCCCCGGGTGCGGCGGGACCGCGACGTGCACGGCCAGCATGATGCCCGCGATCGGAAGCCCGAACTTGACGGGGTCGAGGCCGGCGGCACGACTGAAGCCGTAGACGATCGGGACGAGGATGATGAACCCGACGTCGAAGAAGACCGGGATCGCGAGCACGAGAGCGGCGGCCGTCAGGGCGCCGGAGACGCGGCGGGGACCGAGCAGCTTCGTGAAGCGGCCGGCGAGGCTCGAGGCGCCTCCGGAGAGCTCGATGATGCGGCCGAGCATCGATCCGAGGGCCACGAGGATCGCCACGGATCCGAGCGTCCCGCCCATGCCGGCGATGATGGCGGGGATGATGCCCAGCCTCTCCGGGGTGTCCTCGGTCGCAGGGATGGTGGCGAGCGGGATGCCCGCCGCCAGGCCCACGAGGACGCTGGTGATCAGCAGCGCGAGGAACGCGTTGACCTTGAAGCGCACGATGAGCAGGAGCAGCAGGAGGATTCCCGCGATCCCGATCGCGAGCAGGACGGGCACCGGCATGACTGTCTCCTTCGACGCGGGGGTTGGCTGGGTCAGCTGTTGCGGCGCTGCGGCGCGATCACGCGGATCACCGCGGAGTCGTCTCGTTCGCCGAGACCCTGCGCCTCGCCGATGAGGAAGAGCCCCTCCGCCGCGGCGGCGACCGGGGTGGCGAGATGGTGGGCCCGCGCAGCCTTGTTCACGATGCCCATGTCCTTCACGAAGATGTCCAGGCGGCTCAGCACCTCCGCGCCCTCGGGGTCGTAGGCCTGGAGGGCGCGGGGTCCCCGGTTCATCAGCATGAAGGACGCGGCGGCACCGGCCCCGAGAGCCTCGAGGGTCCGGTCGGTGTCGAGGCCCAGCGCATCCGCGAGAGCGAGCGCCTCGGCCGCGGCGGCGATGTGCACGCCGCACAGCAGCTGGTTGACCGTCTTCAGCGCTTGACCGTCGCCGGGACGATCGCCCACGACGGTGAGGGTCGAGGCCAGCCGGTCGAGGATCGGCTGCGCCTTCGCCAGCGCCTCGGGCGTCGCTCCCACGACGATCAGCAGGTCGCCCGCCCCCGCCCGGGCCGGGCCGCCGCTGAGCGGGGCGTCGACGAGGTCCACCCCGAGCTCGCCGAGTCTCGAGACCACCCCGGCGAGCCCATCCGTGCCGACGGTGCTGGTGAGGATCACGATCGCTCCTGCTCCGAGGCTCGGCGCGATCCCGGAGTCGCCGAAGAGGACGTCCTCGAGCTGGGCGGAATCGCGGACGGCGAGCAGCACGGCGTCCGACCCGTCCGTGGCCTCGGCCGCCGAGTCGCACCGGACGATGCCCGCGTCGGCGGCGAGGTCGAGCCGCGCCGGATTGATGTCGAAGCCGCGGACGGGGAACTCGCCGGCGAGGCGGGTGGCCATCGGGAGCCCCATGGCTCCGAGACCGAGGACGGCGATGGTGGGCGTGCTCATACGTATGCCTTTCGTGGAGCTCAGCGACGAGCGGCCGAGTGCTGGGTGCGCGACGACAGCTTCTCGACGGCTTCGGTGAGCGTCGTGTCCGAGCCGACGTTGCCGGCGAAGACGATGTACGGGATGCCGGCGGCAGGACCCTCGGCGGGCTCCCACACCGACACGATCCCGGGGAACAGGGACCCGCGCACCATCGCCCGGCGGATCTCGAGACCGCGGCTCGCGACATCGCTCGAGGTGATGCCGCCCTTCGCGATGACGAACCTCGGCGGTCGCTCCGCGAGCGTGCGGCGGACGACCGCGACGAGCGCATCGGAGACCTTGCGGGAGATCGCGAGGCTCTCGTCGGGGTCGTCGGTGCGGATCAGGGTCCTGCTCGAGTGGACGATGACGTCGTTCTCGTCGAGTGCGGAGACGACGCGCTGCACCGCGTCCTCGACGGTCGCCTTCGCCGTCGCCGCATCGAGGAGGGACGGCACGTCGAGTTCCACGACGACGGCGTCGGGCCGTCGCGCGGTCAGATCGGCGAGCTGGCGGCTGGTGAGCCCGACGTGCGAGCCGACGACGACGAGTCCGCCCGACGTGCCGGCGGAGGACGCACCCGCTCGATCGACCTCGAGCGGCGGGCGCGGGGCCTGCCCGATGCGAGCCCGGACGAAGGGGGGTCCGACGCGGTAGATGTAGCTGCGTCCCTCCTCCTCGGCGAGCTCGAGCCCGAGCCCGAGCTGCCGCAGGTCGTCCTCGTTCACGACGTCCGCGGCGAAGACGCTGCCGGGTGCCGCGGAGGCGAGCACCTCGGAGACGCGCTCCGCCCCCGCGCGGATCACATTCAGGTCGAGCTCTACCACGTGGGCGGCCGGGATCCGGCCCTCGCTCTTCTCCTCGACCCAGTCCGCCAGCCGGGAGGAGGAGTAGCCGAAGGTCGAGTCGCGGGCGAACTCGGTCTCGCCCACGGGGGTGAACTCCCCGTCCGCCACCATCCCGTGCAGGCCGCCGATCGTGACGCGGCCCGCGTCCGGGAACGCCGGCACGAGGACGACTCCGTCGATCGGCGGCTCGCCGAGCTCTTGGAGCGTCGCCGCGATGACCTCCGGCTCCAGCGGGAAGTGCCCGCGCAGGGTGGAGTCGCTGCGGCTCGCGAACACCGGCCGGATGCCCCGGGCACGCGCCGCCTTCACCGCCGACGTCACGACCTCCCGGTTGATCCGCTCGGCGGTCGACGGATCGAAGCTGCGCGAGTTGGTGAGCACGTAGATCGCCGGGGCCTCGACGTCGAGCGCCCACTCGAAGTCGGTGATCTCCCACTGCGTGAGCACCGGCAGGTCCGCGATCGACTGCGTGCCGGTCGGATCGTCGTCGAGGACGATGAGCACGCGCTCGGAGCGACGGACGCGGTCGGCGATCTCGGCCGGGTCGAGGGGACGCGAGGCGGGGAACGGGCTCAGGAGGTCGTCGAGATCCACAGCAACTCCGTCGTCGGCGATCTCTCGTCAGCGGTCTGCTGTCGCCTGTCGTACCCGACAGTGCAGTGTTTCGCGCTCGTGTTCCGCCGGGCAAGCCCCAGCTCGCCGGACGCGGCTCCCCGACGGCGCGTCGCACCCTCGTGACGCCGACGCGGACGTCGGCCGCCGAGCACCAATGCCGGCCTGCGGGCGGCGAGGCCCGCGATCCTCCCACTGCCCCGGGACCCCGGAGACGAGGAACGGGAGCCGCCCCGAGGGGCGACTCCCGTTCCTGTTGCGACGGAAGGCGTCAGACGCCGACCTTGATCCGGGCGAAGCCCTGGATGGTGAGGCCCGCGTCCTGAACCACCTTGGTGACCGTGAGCTTGTTGTCCTTCGCGTACGGCTGGTCGAGCAGCACGATCTCCTTGAAGAACCCGGTCAGCCGGCCCTCGATGATCTTGGGCAGCGCCGCCTCCGGCTTGCCCTCGTTCTTCGCGGTCTCGGTGACGATCTCGCGCTCGCGCTCCACGACGTCGGCCGGGACCTCGTCGCGGGTCAGGTAGCGCGGGTCCGCGAAGGCGATGTGCTGAGCGATGCTCCGCGCCGTCTCCGCGTCGTCGCCGGTGTAGCCGACCACCACGCCGACCTGCGGGGGCAGGTCCTTGCTGGTCTTGTGGAGGTAGATCGCGAACTTCTCGCCCGGCACCTTGGCGACGCGACGGAGCTCGACCTTCTCGCCGAGCAGCGCAGCCTCGTCGTTGATGAGCTCACCGACGGTCTGCGACCCGGCGGCCGCGGCGTTGCCCTCCTCGGCGTTGGACGCGCCGGCCGCGGCGACGGCCTCGAGGACCCGGTCGGCCAGGTCGATGAACCGCTCGTTCTTCGCGACGAAGTCGGTCTCGCTCGCGAGCTCGATGAGGGTCGCGGAGCCGGCGCCTTCCTTCGCGGCCACGAGGCCCGCGGTGGTGGTGCGGCCCTCGCGCTTCGCGACGCCCTTGAGGCCCTTCACGCGAAGGATCTCGATGGCCTTCTCGATGTCCCCGTCCGCCTCGACCAGCGCGTTCTTGCTGTCGAGCATGCCGGCGCCGAGCCGGTCACGCAGCGTCTTGACGTCGGCTGCGGTGAAGCTTGCCATTCCTGACTCCCTGTGGTGATTACTTCGATGCGGACTGCTTGGCGCCGCGCGGCGTCTTCTCGTCCTCGGTGGAGGTGGCCTCGATCTTCGCCTCGACCTGGTCCTGGCTCTCGGGCGCGTGCTCCGGGACGACCGTCTCGTCCGCCTGCGCGGTGAGGTCGGCCTGCGCGTCCGCGTCGTTCTCGCGGACCGGAGCGGCGTCCACCGCGGCCTCGACGTCCGCCGGGGTGGCGGGCACGTCGGCCGGGACGGACTCGGCCTGGCCGGCCTCGAGGAGCTCGCGCTCCCACTCGGCGAGCGGCTCGGCCTCTGCCTCACCCTCGGACGGCTTCTGGTGGCGCTGGATCAGGCCCTCAGCGGCGGCGTCCGCGATGATGCGCGTGAGCAGGGCGACGGAGCGGATCGCGTCGTCGTTGCCCGGGATCGGGTAGGCGAGCTCGTCCGGGTCGGCGTTCGTGTCGAGGATGCCGATCACGGGGATGCCGAGCTTCTTGGCCTCGTCGACGGCGAGGTGCTCGCGCTTGCTGTCGACGACCCAGATCGCCGACGGGGTCTTCGCGAGGTTCCGGATGCCGCCCAGCGTCTTCTCGAGCTTGTCCCGCTCGCGGCGCTGGATGAGCAGCTCCTTCTTCGTGTAGCCCTTGGTCGTGTCGTCGAAGTCGACGAGGTCGAGCTCCTTGAGCCGGTTGAGGCGCTTGTGCACGGTCGAGAAGTTGGTCAGCAGACCGCCGAGCCAGCGCTGGTTCACGTACGGCTGGCCGACCCGCTGAGCCTGCTCGGCGATGGCCTCCTGCGCCTGCTTCTTGGTGCCGACGAAGAGGATGGTGCCGCCGTGCGCGACGGTCTCCTTCACGAAGTCGTACGCCTTGTCGATGTAGGCGAGCGACTGCTGGAGGTCGATGATGTGGATCCCGCTGCGCTCCGTGAGGATGAAGCGCTTGACCTTCGGGTTCCACCGGCGGGTCTGATGCCCGAAGTGGACGCCGCTGTCGAGCAGCTGGCGGATGGTGACGACGGCCACGGCCGTTTCTCCTGTTCCCGGCGCACGCCCGCACGCGCGGGAGCGACACCGATTCGGTTGCCTTCCGCGACCGGTCGGCCGCGGATCCTGGTGCCCGGCGCGCAGCCGCCTCTCGATGAGGAGAGGACCGGTGGCTGCGGAGGCCTGGTGGGCACGCGAAGTCACCCCGCTGAGCGAGGTGCGGCGTCCATGTTACAGGACGTGCGCGGCGGCGGCTCAGCTCCTGCCGAGGCCGGCCTCCCGCGCGCGGACGATGGCCTCGGCGCGGTCGCGGACGCCGAGCTTCGTGAAGATCGAGCTCACGTAGTTGCGCACCGTCTTCTCGGACAGGAAGAGCTTCCGCGCGATGTCCGCGTTCGCGCGCCCGCCCGCGAGGAGGTCGAGCACCTCGCGCTCCCGCTCGGCGAGCTCGGGAAACGGCTGCGCCGTCCGGCCGCCGGAGGTGAGCAGCGTGCGCATCCGCCGCGCGATCTCCGGCCCGTACACCGCCTGCCCCGATGACACAGCGGCGAGCGCCTGCCCGATCTCCTCCTGTCCCGCGCCCTTGAGGAGGTACCCCAGCGCCCCGGCCTGAAGGGCGGCGACGACGGCATCGTCGTCCGCGATCATCGTGAGGACGAGCACGCGGGTCTCCGGGTCGTCGGCGATCAGCTGCCGGGTCGCCTCGAGCCCCGACAGCACGGGCATCTGGACGTCCATCAGCACGACGTCGGGCTTGAGGCGGCGGACGAGCTCCACCGCCTCCGCGCCGTCGGATGCCTCCCCCACGACGTCGACGTCGAGGTCCTCGAGGAGGACGCGGAGTCCTCGCCGGAACACGGGATGGTCGTCGGCGAGCACGGCCTTCATCGGGACTCCTCGAGGGGAAGCAGGGCGTGCACACGGGTGCCCGCCGGGTCGAGTGCGGTGACGGAGAGGGAACCGCCGAGCTCCGCGGCGCGCTCGCGCATCGAGCCCAGCCCGACGCCGCCGCCGCCCGAGCGGACCTCGCGGCCGGCGTCCGACGGGATCCCGCGGCCGTCGTCGAGGACGTCGAGCTCGAGCCCGTCCGGCGCTGCGTGCAGGACGACGCGGATGCGGCTCGCCTCCGCGTGCCGCACGGCGTTGAGGATCGCCTCCTGCGCGATCCGGAGCGCGGCGACCTCGGTGGCGGCGGGCAGGGGCGGCAGGGCCCCCGCCTCGACCGTGATCTGCGGGCGCCGCTCGTCGGGATCGCGCTCGCGGCCCCCGAGGGCGGCGGCGCCCGCGCGGAGGGTCTCGACGAGGCCGAGGTCGTCGAGGGACGGCGGTCGCAGGCCCTCGACGAGCTGCCGCACGTCGCGGACCGCCTCCCCCACGTCGTTCCGGCCGGCCGTCACGAGGCGGTCGGCGCGCTCAATGTCCCCGCGCCCCAGCGCCGAGGCGGCGGTGTCGAGGGTCATGACGGCCGCGGCGAGCTGCGGGCCGAGTCCGTCGTGCAGGTCGCGGCGGAGGCGGCGGCGCTCGTCCTCCCGCGCGGTGAGCAGCTCGGTCCTGGAGGCGTCGAGCGCCGAGGCGAGGCGCACGGCGTACGCGGGGGCCGTGAGCGCCTCGGCCATCTCCTCCAGGGCGCGCCGGTCGGGCGGCGGCAGGACGTCGCGCCCTCGCGGTGGGAGGACGCGGAGCCGGGCGACGGCCTCGCCGTGAAGCCGGAGCGGGAGCTCGATCGCCCCGTCAGCGGCATCCGGCGTCCTGCCCGCGGAAACCGTGGCGGTTCCGCCGTCCGGAAGCGGGACCTCCACGGCGACGGCCGGGAGCGCCAGTGCCCGGGCCACCTCGGCGGCGCCCGCGGAGAGAGCCTCACTCGGGCTGCCGGCATCGGCCACGGCGCGGGAGACCCGCTGGCGGAGCTCGGCGGGATCCGGCCGCCGGCCGCGGAACAGGCGGGCCACCGCGCGGCGCACGGCGAGATGGAGCGGGTGGAAGACGAGGGCGACGCTGAAGGCCGCGACGAACCCGGCCACCGGAGACGAGGCCCCGAACAGCGCGCCCGCCCATCCGGTCACCGCGGCGTAGACGAGGGCGCTGCCGGCGAGCAGGGCCAGCCCGACGAGCGTGCGATCGACGACGAGGTCGATGTCGTACAGCCGGTAGCGCGTCGCGGCGACCGCGAGCCCGAGCGGTACGGCGAGCACCGCGATGGCCACCGCCCACGGTGGTGCGGTGAAGGTCGCGACGACGGCGATCACGAGGCCGTAGCCGACCCACGCGAGCTGGCGCCGCTCCCCAGGGCCCCCGCGGCGGACCCGGACCACCACGGACACGACACCGGCCAGCACCAGGACGAGCAGCGGCACCGTGAAGAGGGGCGTCGAGAAGGGCTGGAAGCGGATGCCGGCAGCGGCCGCCACGGCGGTCACGGCGGTCGAGAGCACGGTGAAGGCCGCCGCCGCTGCGGCCACGGCGCGCCAGACCCCGGGCAGCGGCCGGCCGTACGGCACGACGTGAGGGAGGACGGCGGTCGTGACGAGCAGGCCGGGGATCCAGGTCCAGGAGCGCGCCCAATCGGCGAGGGACGAGGGACCGGCGGCGGCGATCGAGGACGCGAGCACATACGCTCCGGCCGACGCCGCCACGACGAGGAGCAGCCACGCGAGGCGCCGCGCGGCGGGCATTCCCACGAGCACGGCGGCGGCCGCCGCGAAGGACGGCGCGACGACCGGTTCCGGCGTTCGGAACAGGTCCGCCGCCCATCCGCCGCCTGTCGCGAGCGGGAGAGCGACGGCCGCTGCCGCAGCGACGGCGGCGAGAACGGCGACCAGCCGGGCCGCCACGACGGCGGCTCGGCTGGTGCGCTCCGGGCGCGGGACGGGACGGTCCTCCGCCGTCGCTGCTCCGCTCATGGCTAGCGAGAGTATCGGCCCGGTCACGCCGCGACGGTCGCCGCAGCGGTCCGCGGGGAACGGAGGATCGCCACGGCGGCGCCGATGCTCCCGGCGAGGAACAGCCAGTGCGGGTCGACCGGGCCCACCGCCCCGACCGTGAAGTCGACGAGGATGAACACGAGCCAGGCGATCCCGACCCACCTCGGCAGGACCCGCGTCCAGAGGACCCCGACGGCGAGCAGCACCATGCCGAGGGCGCATCCGGCGAGGAACGGGAGCAGAAACAGCAGGCCCAGGACCGGGTGACCCTCGATGGCGTCCAGGACCGGCGCCGCCTGAGCCGGGTCGAGCTGGGACGCGGGCAGCTGGACGAGCCCGAGGATGTGGATCCCGACGAAGCCCCACATGCCGGCCAGCAGGGCCCCTCCCGCGATCCCGGCGAGGCGGCGAGCGCGGGTGGCGAGCAACTGGGCGAGGGCGAGGAAGGCGATCGCCATCAGCGGGATCGCGAGCGTTCCGAGGACGGCGCGCGTGCCGTAGAGCGCGCTGTTCTCGGCGACGAGCCGCAGGGCCTCCGCGGTGGTCGCCGGACGCTCGGGCAGGAGCTGGGCGAGCACCGCCTCCGTCGTGTTGAGGGCGGCGCCGCCGATCAGCGCGACGGCGGCGAGCCGACGGCCGACCCCGCCCGGCTTCGTGACGGGGGTTCCCTGCCAGGTGGCGCGTCGTGCGGCGGTGTCGGTCGCCGTGGTGCTGGTCGCCGTGGTGGTGGTCGGGCTCTCGGGGCGGGTGTTCATGGTGTGCTCCTTCCGGTCGTCGCGAGCCCCGGCGGCTCGCACAACTGAACGATGGGGCGGGACGTGTCCCAGCGACCTGGGTGCGGTGTCCTGACCTGGGTGGGACAGTCGCGGAGCTCCTCCCCAAGCTCGAAAGGCCCGCGCCTCTGCACCGGTTCCGCTCGGATCCGCCTCCGCTCCCTGCGGGCCGGTCACCCTCGAAGGGTGTCTCGTCGTGCTCGGCTGCTCGGGGTTCTGCTCCTGGTCCTGCTGGTCCTGAGCGGGCTCCCGCCGTCCCCTGTTCCGGCGGCGGCCCGCGAAGCCTCGACGCCGCTCTGGGACTGGCCTGTGGACCCGCCGCACACCGTCGTGCATCCGTATCGCGCTCCGGCCACGCCATACGGATCCGGGCACCGCGGCATCGATCTGCCCCTCGCCCGCGGGAGCCCGGTCCGCAGCCCGGACGACGGGGTGGTCCACTTCGCCGGAACCGTCGGGAGCCGGCCGGTGCTGTCCATCCGGCATCCGGGCGGACTGCTGTCCAGCTTCGAGCCCGTACACGCGGTCGTCACCGGGGGGACTCGGGTGGGGCGCGGACAGGTGGTCGGGACGCTCGCCGACTCCGCCGGGCACTGCCCCGAGGACTGCCTGCACCTGGGCGCTCGACTGGATGGCCGGTACCTGTCGCCGCTCGTGCTGCTCGGCGGCGTCCCGAGGGCCGTCCTGCTGCCGCTCGAGTCTCAGGCGCGCGGGTGAGCCTGCTCGTACGCGCGCTTCAGCCGCTCGGCGGAGACGTGCGTGTAGATCTGGGTCGTGCCGAGGCTGGAGTGCCCGAGCAGCTCCTGGACAGCACGAAGGTCCGCTCCCCCATCGAGAAGATGGGTGGCGGCGGTGTGCCGGAGGGTGTGCGGCCCGGCGGGGCCGGAACCGGGGAGCTCCTCGAGGAGCCTCGCCACCAGCCGATGCACCGCGCGGACGCCCAGACGTCCGCCCCGGTCACCGAGGAACAGCGCGGGCGTGGCGTCGGTGACGAGGGCCGACCGGCTCTGCCCCAGGTACCGGTCGAGGGCCCGAGCCGCCGGCACCCCGAACGGCACGACCCGCTGCTTGCTCCCCTTGCCGGTCACGGTGACCGCGAGTCGCTCGCGGTCCACGTCGTCGACGTCGAGGCCGCACAGCTCCGAGACCCGCAGGGCGGACGCGTACAGGAGCTCGACGACCGCGAGGTCGCGCACGGCCCGCGGATCACCCTCGCCGGCCCTCGCGGCGAGCCCGTCGAGGAGGCCCTCCATCGCGGGCCTCGGCAGCACACGGGGCAGCGTCCCCTGTGCCTTCGGGGTCCGGAGCCGCAGCGCCGGGTCGACCTCGAGGTGCCCCTGCCGAAGCAGCCAGCCGGAGAAGGTGCGCGCTGCGGCGGTCCGGCGGGCGAGGGTGGCCCGGGCGAGACCGCGCTCGGAGGAGTGCCACAGCCAGTCCCGGAGGAGGTCGAGGGTCAGCGCCTCGACCCCTGCCCCTCCCCGGCGGCGCGCGAAGCCCTCGAGGTCCTCGAGGTCCGCGATGTAGCCGCGGACCGTGTGCTGGGAGAAGCCGCGCTCGCCGGCGAGGTGCCCCCGGAACTCGGCGACCGCCTCCGCGATGTCCATCCGCTCAGCGTGACGGGTGGGAGCGCGGCTCGGCGGGACCGACACTCTCGGACGCTGGGGTTCCGCTCAGACGTCGCGGTCGTCGAAGTACCCGTCGGGGAAGGTGACGACGGTCGGCGGAGCGTCGAGCGGCAGCAGCGCGCTCGCGATCTGCTGTGGGTAGACGAGGGCGAGGGCGATCGCCTGGTCCCCGTCCACTCCCGTCAATCCCAGGTGCGGAGCGTCGACGCGCACGGTGTAGCTCGTCGCCGGAGCCACGGTCACCGGGATGCCGGCGAGCGACCCCTGCAGCGAGTAGTGGAAGTGACCGCTGAGGATCGACCGGACGTCGGTGCCGGCGAGCACCTCGGCCAGTGCGTCGCCGGCCCGCAGCTGGAAGGGCTCGAGGACCCGGACGCTGGTCGGCAGCGGCGGGTGGTGCAGCGCCAGCACGGTGCCGTGCTCGGCGGGCTCGGCGAGCACGTCCCGGAGCCAGTCGAGCTGCTCCGGGTCCAGGTCGCCGTGCCCGGCACCCGGCACGGACGTGTCGAGCGCCACGATCCGGAGGCCCCGGATCTCGAGGACGGAGTCGAGGGGCTCGGTCGTCGGCTCCGCCCCGAGCAGCCCCTCCCGCAGCGGACCCCTCGAGTCGTGGTTGCCCGCGACCCAGACGACCGGGCAGTCGAGGCGCTCGGCGACCGGCTCGACGAGCTCGCGCACCCGGCGGTAGGCGTCCAGCTCGCCGAGGTCCGCGATGTCGCCCGTGTGGATGATCGCGTCGATCGGCATCTGCGACTCCTCGAGGCGTTCGAGGGCCCGGCGAAGGTGCTGCACCGTGTCGACCGTGCCGTGCATCGGCGCTCCGCCGGCGAGCAGGTGCGTGTCGCTCAGGTGTGCGAGGACGTGGGTGGGGGCGGGAGGGTTCGGCACGCCTCCACGCTAGCGAGAGGCACCGACGCCCTAGACTCCCGGCGTGCCCTCCCTCCTCGCGGCGTGCGTCGTGCGCGGTCTCCGCCCGGACTCCGGCAGCAACGGGGTGACCGCGATCGACAAGGGCGCGGTCGCGGGTTCGGTGCACGTCGGCCGGCTCGGGCTGCGGGCGGACGTGCAGGCGAACCGGAAGCATCACGGCGGCCCCGAGAAGGCGGTCTACGCGTACTCGCAGGAGGACGCGGAGTTCTGGGAGGGCGAGCTCGGCCGCTCCCTCCCGCCGGGGTGGTTCGGCGAGAACCTGCGCGTGCAGGGCCTGGATGCGACGGCGGCCCAGGTCGGCGAACGGTGGCGGATCGGCGACCGCGTCGTCCTCGAGGCGACGATGCCGAGAACGCCCTGCATGACCTTCGCGCGCTGGGTGGGGCCGCCTCACGCGTCCGGCTGGGTCCGCCGCTTCGCCGCGGCGGGCCGCCTCGGCGCCTACTTCCGCGTGGTGCACACCGGCGACGTGACGGCCGGAGACCCGATCGAGGTGGTGCCCGCCGCGCCAGGGGCGCCCACCATGCTCGAGGTGTTCCAGCGGAAGGGCTGAGGCAGGAGCGCGCGTCGGCGCCTCTCGTGGCGCCACGCGTCAGTGCCTCTCGTGGCGCCACGCGAGAGCTTCGCCGTTCCGCCGGCGACGTCGCCTGCCACGCTGGGGCAAACGAGACGAGGGCCCTTTTCCTGCTCGCCCCCGTGACCTCTCCGGAGCTTCTCCGCGGGCTTGCGTTATACCCCCTGGGGGTATACAACTGACAGTGGAGGACGCCATGGACAGGAACAGCACAGAGCAGACCCACGGCGACGTGCGGGCAGCGGAGCAGTCCGGCACCGAGCACATGGGCGTGAGCGGGCACGACCACCACGAGCACGACGTTCACACCGGACACGGCGAGCACCACGAGCAGAACTCCCACAGCGGACAGGGCGAGCACGCGGACCACTCGGCGCATCCCGGACAGGGTGAGCACCACGAGCACGCCGCCCACACCGGACACGGCGAGCACCACGCGGACACCGCTCAGACCGGGCACGCCGAGCACCACGAGCACCCCGCCCACACTGGGCACGGCGAGCACCAGGCGCTCGCCGAGCACGCGGGCCACAGGCCGCACCCCCGGCACGCTGCCCACGGTGAGCACGGCGACCACGGTCAGCACGTCGGGCACGAGACCCACACCGGTCATGGCCAGCACGACGCCCACGCCGGGCACGACGCCCACGCCGGACACGGCGATCGCGCCGGTCACGGCGAGCACGGCGAGCACGCCGGGCACGACGCCCACGCCGGACACGGCGATCGCGCCGGTCACGGCGAGCACGGCGAGCACGCCGGGCATGCCGGCCACGGCGAGCACGGCGGGCACGCCGGGCATGCCGGCCACGGCCAGCACGCCGGGCATGGCCAGCACGCCGGGCACGGCGACCACGCGACCCTCTTCCGCAACAGGTTCTGGGTCAGCCTGGTACTCGCGGTTCCGGTCGTCCTCTTCAGCCCGATGTTCGCGGAGATCCTCGGCTACGGCATCCCGTCGTTCGCCGGCGCCGAGTGGGTCTCCCCCGCGCTCGGGACGGTCGTGTTCCTCTACGGCGGCTGGCCCTTCCTGACCGGGCTCGTCGCCGAGGTCCGCATGCGGCAGCCCGGCATGATGACCCTCATCGGGATGGCGATCACCGTCGCGTTCGTGGCGAGCTGGGTCACATCCCTGGGCCTGTTCGGCCTCGACCTCGACTTCTGGTGGGAGCTCGCGCTCCTGATCGTGATCATGCTGCTCGGTCACTGGATCGAGATGCGCGCCCTCGGCGCCGCCTCCAGCGCGCTCGACGCGCTCGCGGCGCTGCTCCCCGATCGAGCCGTTCGGGTCGAGGGCGACCAGCTCGTCGAGGTCCCGCTCCATCAGCTGGGAGTCGGGGACGTCGTCCTCGTGCGCTCCGGATCCCGTGTCCCGGCCGACGGGGAGATCGTCGACGGCGAGGCCGAGATCGACGAGTCGATGATCACCGGCGAGTCCCAGCCGGTGACTCGGGGGCTCGGCGACAGGGTCACTGCCGGCACCGTCGCGACCGACAGCGCGCTGCGCGTCCGGGTGACCGCAGTCGGCGAGGACACCGCTCTCGCCGGCATCCAGCGACTCGTCGCCGACGCGCAGCGGTCGTCGTCGCGCGCACAGGCGCTCGCGGACCGCGCTGCGGCGCTCCTGTTCTACTTCGCGGCCGGCGCCGGCGTCCTGACGTTCGCGGCCTGGCTGCTCCTCGGCAGCCCGGACGACGCGATCGAGCGCACCGTCACGGTCCTCGTGATCGCGTGCCCGCACGCGCTCGGCCTCGCGATCCCGCTCGTCATCGCCATCTCGACCGAGCGGGCCGCCCGCGCGGGCGTCCTAGTGAAGAGCCGGCTCGCACTCGAGCGGATGCGCACGGTCGACACCGTCCTGTTCGACAAGACGGGCACGCTGACCCGCGGCGAGCCGGTCGTCACCGACATCGCCGTGGCGCCCGGCGTCGACCGCGACAAGGCGCTCGCCACGGCGGCCTCCCTCGAGCGCTCCAGCGAGCACCCGGTCGCGCGAGCCATCGTTCGCGCTGGCGAGGAGTCGGTCGACGGCACCCTGCCGCCGGTCGAGGACTTCCGCTCCCTCACGGCCCGGGGCGTGGAGGGCCGGATCGGCGGCGAGCTCGTGCGCGTCGGCGGTCCCCGCCTCCTGGCCGAGGAGGACGCGGTCCTGCCCGCCGAGCTCGACGACCCGATCCGATCCTGGTCCGCGGCCGGATCGGCCGTGCTCTACCTGATGCAGGGCGGCCGGGTGCGCGCTGCGTTCGCGATCGCCGACGAGGTGCGGGAGGAGTCCCGTGAGGTAGTGGACGCCCTGCACCGCCGGGGCATCCGGGTCGCGATGATCACCGGCGACTCCCGGGCAGTGGCCGAGGCGGTCGGCGCGGAGCTCGGCATCGACGAGGTGTTCGCCGAGGTGCGGCCCGAGGACAAGGACGCCAAGGTGGCCGAGCTGCAGCAGCGCGGGGCGAAGGTGGCGATGGTGGGCGATGGCGTCAACGACGCTCCGGCGCTCGCCCGCGCCGACGTCGGCATCGCGATCGGCGCCGGAACGGACGTCGCGATCGAGTCGGCGGGTGTCGTCCTGGCGGGGAGCGACCCGCGGGCGGTCCTATCGGTGATCGAGCTCTCCCGGTCCGGCTACCGCAAGATGGTGCAGAACCTGGTGTGGGCGACGGGCTACAACGTGCTCTCGGTGCCGCTCGCCGCGGGCGTCCTGGCCGGCGTCGGCTTCGTGCTGTCCCCCGCCGCAGGCGCGGTCCTGATGTCGGTGTCGACGATCGTCGTCGCCCTCAACGCGCAGCTGCTGCGGCGGGTGCGGCTCCGTCCGGAAGTGCTGGCCCGGAGCTGAGCGGAGGCGCGGCGGCTCGAGCGATCGCGCGGGAGGCGCGCATCAGGCCGGGTCCGGCGAGCGTCGCTCGTGAACCTCCGCCGGACCGCGTCCCTCAGGAGCGCTCAGCCGATGCGGCCTGCTCCTCGCCGCCACGCGCGCTGAACAGCGTCTGCAGGTCGGCCTCCAGGACGTGCTGCCGGAAGAGCTGCGCCGCCGGCAGCAGGTGGCGCTCGCGGGACCAGGCCAGCCCGACATCCCGCGAGGCCCCCGCGTCGGCGATCTCCACCAGGCGCTCCCGCCCGGCCCAGCGGGTGGCGGCTCCCGGTGGGGCGGGAACGATGGAGACTCCGAGCCCCGCAGCCACGAAACCTCGAACCATCGCGAGGTCGTCGCCCTCGAAGGTCACGGACGGGGTGAACCCGGCTGCCGCGCAGAGCTCCTCGGAGCGCGCTCGGAGCTCCCAGCCCCGGTGGAGCATCACGAAGTCCTCGGCGGCGACCTCGGCGAGGGCGGCCTGTCGGCGACCTGCGAGCCGATGATCGGAGGGCACCGCGAGCCACAGCGGCTCGGTAACCAGTCGCTTCCAGTCGATCTCCTGCCCACGGAGTCTCCGCGCCGTGAACTCCAGGTCGATGCCTCCACCGGTGACGGGGCTCGACAGCAGCGAGTCCTGGGACTGCTCGAGCCGGAACCGGACGGAAGGATGGCGGGCGCTGAAGTCGCTGATGAGAGCGGGCACGAGCCAGGTCCCGAGCGACGGCTGGAACGCCAGCGCAACCGTTCCGGTCTCGGGGTCGAGCAGCTCGCTCACGGCCGCGAGACCGTCGTCGAGCTGGTGGAGCACCGCGTCCGCGTGACGCTTGAAGACCGCGCCCGCGTGCGTCAACCGCAGCACGCGGCCGCTCTTGGAGAGCAGCGGGGTGCCCAGCTCGTCCTCGAGCCGGGCCAGGGCCCGGGATACGGCCGGCTGGCTGATTATCTGCAGCTCCGCGACCTCGGTGACGGTGGCTCCGTCGGCGACCTGCTGGAACCAGCGCAACACTTCGGTATCCACACTCATGACGCTAGTGCATAGATTCTTATCGCTTCTGGCATTGGACGCATGAGTGTCCGGAAATCAGACTTGTTCCATGTCCTCCGCAACCAGCTTCAGTGCCCGCGTTCGCCGCCAGCTCGAGCTCCAGCGTTCCCGCCGCGAGGCGGAGAGGACGCTGCGCCACCTCTACAGGACGGTCGGCTCCCCCGCCCAGATCGACGAGATCCTCGCTCGGATGGAGACCCCGGCCCGCGTCTGGCGGAAGGTCCCGGTTCACACCGCCGTCGTCACCGACATCACGCCGAAGTCCCTGCCGCTGGCCGCCTGACACCTCGGCCCCGAGGCTCGCCAGCCTCGTCCGACGCCCCTTCCCGACGTGTTCGGGAAGGGGCGTTCGTGCATCCGCCTCGGTCACCTCACTGACCGGGTCGCGTCGCTGGTTCTACCGGCGCCCCCGCCTCGTCACCAGCCGAGCGTGCCCATCGGGAGGAGCGGCCCAAGGTGCGACGAGGCGCCTCGGAATGCGAACCAGGCCAGCAGCATCCGCACCGACTGACCGGGCGTGAACCGGTCGATGCAGTGGTCATCGCCGTAGCTCATGAAGTTGTGCACGGGGTCGAGTCCGGGCGCGGGGCACGTGTCCTCGAACTCGCTGCAGGAGACGATGTTGTCGCCGTCGTGCTGGTACGGGGTGTCGGGGACGCCGTCGCCCGGGCTCTCGCATCCGTTCTCGAAGGTGTGGAAGAGGCCGAGCCAGTGGCCCACCTCGTGGACGAGCCGGTCTCCCAGGTTGTAGAGGTCCTGACCTCCTCCGGGGAGTGTCTCCGCGGAGATCACGACGCCGTCGAGCGGTCCGGCATTGTCGAACGGGAACGTCGCGTAGCCGAGGGCGTCCTGGAGTCCGGTGATGTAGAGGTCCAGCTCGCCCGGCCCCCCGCGATGCAGGGCGGTCTTGGCTTCCGCATCGTCCGTGTCGCCGAACAGGAACCAGTCGTACCAGTCGCTGTTCGCGGTGTAGTCGATGGAGTGCACCGCAAATCGGAAGACCGTGGCGGACGACGCCGCGGACGCCTGGCCCGCGAAGGCCGAGTTGAGCACCTCGAGTTGAGCGTCGAGGCGGTCCTGGGAGGGAGCGCCGGAGCCGTCGTCGCGGGTGATCACGTGCACATGCACCGGGACCGTCACTCGGAGGTGATCCAGATCGCCCAGCCGGGAAAGGAGGCGGAGGATCGCCTGTTGTGCGGCGCCGGCGAGCAGCGCCTCGACGGACTCGACGCGCTCACGGCTGACATCGTTCGGATCCTCGCCCTGGCCGTCGGCCGAGACGCCCGCCGTGGACATCGCCTCTTCGGCGCACTCCGCGGTGGTGCTCGATACCGTCGGCGGCGGGGCGGCCGCAGCGGGGGCGACCACGGCCGGAGCGAGGATCGTCGCGAGGACGACCGCGAGTGCTGCGTGTCGGATCGCCGGGAACGAGTGACGAGCCATGGTGCGTTCTCTCTGCTGAGAGCGTGGACTGCGGACGGCGTCCACTCAACTCCGTCCGCTCGAGGTCGCCCAGGGACGAAAGGCCAGAGAGGTCTACGTCGTTCAGCCGCGCGTCCAACCCGACCTGCCCTCCTTCGCCAGGCCCTCCAGCTCGAGGACGCCGAGCGCCGCCCGGACCGAGGCGAGGCTGAGGCCGGAGTGCCGCGCGAGCTCCTCGAGCGTTCGGGGCCGGGTCGACAGCGCGTCGAGCACGCGCTCCTGCTCTGGGTCCCGGGAGGCCGGCGCAGGTGGGCCGGGAGAAGACGGTCCGAGGACGAGCTCCGCCATCTCGTCCGCGTTCGTCACGCACACCGCGTCGAACTCTCGCAGGAGCCGGTGGCATCCGGCCGATGTCGCGGACGTGACGGGACCCGGCACCGCCCCCAGCGGCCGTCCCAGGGCGGCGGCGTGACCGGCGGTGTTGAGGGATCCGGACCGCAGCCCGGCCTCGACGACGATCGTCGCGAGCGATGCCGCCGCGATGAGCCTGTTTCGCTGGAGGAACCTCCAGCGCGTGGGAGAGGATCCGCACGGGAGCTCCGCGACGACCGCCCCCGCCTCGGCGATGCGCTGGAGCAGCGCCGCGTGTCCGCTCGGGTAGAAGCGGTCGACCCCGCCGGCGAGGAACGCGACCGTCGGCCCGCCCGCCGCGAGCGCAGCCCGGTGCGCCATCCCGTCGATCCCGTAGGCGGCGCCGGACACAATGGAGAACCCCCGCTCGGCGAGCCCGGACGCCGCCTCGGCGCACACGTGCTCGCCGTACCCGGTCGCGGTTCGCGCACCCACCACGGCGAGGGGGAGCGGCTGCCGCAGCAGGTCCGGGTTTCCGAGGAACCAGAGGGCAGCGGGACGGTGGAGGCCGAGGTCCGCGAAGCCCGCGGGCCAGGCGGGATCGTCGGGTACCAGCAGGCCGACACCGCGAGCCGCCGCCGACGTCAGGAAGCGCAGCGCGTCCGAGGCGACCAGGCGGGGAGCCCACCGCCCCTGAGCCGCACGGAGGGCACTCTCCCCCACGGGCTCCCCCGATGCCTCCTCGAGCTCCCTTGCCAGCCGGCCCGGGTCGTGCCCCTCGATGACCGCCACGAGGCCGCCCTCTGCGCCCAAAGCCTCGATGAGCGTCCCGGCGACGGCGTCCCCGGGTTCCGCGATGCCGCTCCACGCCGCTCGCGCGAACAGGTCCCACACGGCCTCGGAACCCCGGGCTTCGGTGTCCGGACGGACACCGGCGACCGCCGTCCGTGCCGTCCTCTCGTCGATCCCCGGGATCACGTCACGGACCTCCTCAGCAGCAGTGCGCGTCCGACCTGGTCGGGCCCCGGTCGCTCGACGCCGTCGAGGTCGGCAAGCGTCCACGACAGCCGGAGGACGCGGTCGTAGCCGCGCATCGTGATGACCCCTCGCTCGAGCGCGCGGTCGACGGGGGCGAGCACCGCGCGGTCGAGAGCGACCGGCCTCGACCGCAACCAGGGACCGGGCACCTGAGCGTTCGTGCTCCATGCCGTGCCCGCCAGCCGCTGGGCGGCACGGGATCGGGCCTGGGCGACGCGCGCACGGGCGGTCGCCGAATCGGTGCGGGGAGCCTCGCTCTGCAGCCGGAGCTGGACGGCCGTGACGCGGGCCACGCGCAGGCGGATGTCGATGCGGTCCAGGAGCGGACCGGACAGGCGCTTGAGGTAGCGCATGCGGACGGCGACGGGGCAGGTGCACCGGTTCTCCGGCGCTCCCCACTCTCCGCAGGGACAGGGGTTCGCCGCGAGCACGAGCTGGAAACGGCCAGGGAACCGGGCGACGGCGCTCGCCCTCGCGATCGTGATCTCGCCGGACTCGAGCGGCTGCCGGAGGGTCTCGAGGGCTGCGGCGCTGAACTCGGGCGCCTCGTCGAGGAACAGGACCCCCGAGGATGCGCGGGCGGCGGCTCCGGGGCGGATGACGGAGCTCCCCCCACCGACCATCGCGGCGGGCGTCGCGGTGTGATGGGGGCTCTCGAACGGCGGCTCGGTGACGAGCGCGGAACCCACCGGGAGGCCGCAGAGGGACCGCACGGAGGTGACGTCGAGGGACGCCTCGGGCTCGAGCGGCGGCAGGACGGTAGGGAGCCGGGCCGCGAGCATGGTCTTCCCCGCGCCGGGGGGACCGACGAGCAGCATGTGGTGCCCGCCGGCCGCGGCGACGACGAGCGCCTCCACCGCGTCGTCGTTGCCGACGATGTCGGCGAGGTCGCCGGCCGGAGCTGCCGCGGGCGGAGGCGGCGGCGGCAGGAGCTCGTCGACCGGCTGAGGCTCGAGCTGGGCCCCGTGCCAGATCGCCGCCTCCCGGAGGCTGGCCACGCCGACGACCCGGATGTCTCCGACCAGCTCCGCCTCCGCGCGGTTCGCCGCCGGAACCAGGACGGTGCCGGCCCCCGCGCGAGCGGCGGCCAGGACTGCGGGAAGGACGCCGCGCATGGGCCTCAGCCGCCCGTCCAACGCCAGCTCGCCGAGATGGGCGACGGGCGCCGCGGAATCGGCCGGAAGCTGCCCGCTCGTCGCCAGTGTCGCCACCGCGATCGCGAGGTCGAACCCCGAGCCCTGCTTGGGCAGGTCCGCGGGCGACAGGTTGACCGTCAGCTTCCGCTTCGGCCACTCCAGCCCCGAGTTCGCGATCGCCGCCCGGACGCGCTGCTCCGCCTCACGGAGCGCCGAGTCCGGGAGCCCGATGAGCTTGAATCCCGGCTTCTGGTTCGACAGCTCGGCCTCGACGTCCACGAGGGCCCCGGAGAGTCCCACGAGCGCGACGCAGCGGGCGCGACCGACCGGCATCAGAACACGTCCTCGAGCAGCTCGACCGCCGGCTCCGTGCCGACCGTGCCGATGACCGCGACGACATCGACCCGGAGGCGACCGTGGCGGCCGGGATGGGCCCGGCACCAGGCGAGCGCCAGACCGTGCAGGCGCGCGAGCTTCGCGCTGGTGATCGCCTCGAAGGGGTGGCCGAAGGCGAGGGAGGATCGCGTCTTCACCTCGACGAAGGCGGTGCCGCCGCGCACGCGGGCGACGATGTCGATCTCGCCCTGCAGGCACCGCCAGTTGCGGTCGATCACGTCGTAGCCCAGGCGTGTCAGCCGCGCGGCGGCGACATCCTCACCCCATCGTCCGAGCTCGTCCTTCTGCGCCACTCCGACCTCCCACGGGGAGGGTGGCCGCACGTAGGGCTGGAAACGGCGGCGGTCAGCGCGACGGTGCGGTGTCGGCCTCGGGCCCGTCCTGTGGAGGAAGCTCCCCGCCGTCGATCCGCCAGCGCGGGCCGAGCTCGTCCTCGACCCGGCGATCCCCGCTGCCGACCTCGCGAGCGGCGCGGGGCGCAAGCCAGAACAGCGCGATCGCGCCGATCACGGCGCGGAGGGCGACGAACAGGAGGAGATACGAGCCGGCGATCTCGTCGCTCCAGAGCAGCGCGATGGCGAGGGCGGCGAGCACGAAGTCCCCGGCGAAGGACAGCTGCAGCCAGAACACCAGCCGCCGCTCGCCGGCCATCGCGAGCCTCCCGTCGCGCTACTCGTCGAGGGCGAGCTCCTGCGGGAGCTCCAGCTCCTTCGAGGACAGCTCCTCGACGTTGACGTCCTTGAACGTGAGGACGCGAACGGACTTCACGAAGCGGTCCGCGCGGTACACGTCCCAGACCCAAACGTCGTGCATTGTGAGCTCGAAGTAGAAGTCGTGCTCCGTGTCGCGGCGGACGAGCTCCACCTCGTTCGCCAGGTAGAACCGGCGCTCGGTCTCCACGACGTACTTGAACTGGCCGACGATGTCCCGGTACTCGCGGTACAGCGCCAGCTCGACCTCGCGGTCGTAGTCCTCGAACTCGTCCTCGTCCATTTGCACCATCCTACGTCCGCGGGACCGGCGGACGGCTGGTGCGGCGTGGCTCAGGAGGCGGGAGCGGACGGCGTCGCGGCGAGCCGCGGATCCGACGGGTCGAGCTGCTCGACGAAGTCCGGGAGCTCGTCCGGGTCGCCGAGATCGGCCTCGTCCTCGCCGCCGTCGAAGCCCTCGCCGTCGTCGAGATCCTCGACGCCCTCGCCGCCGTCGAGGTCGCCGAACTCGGCGTCCTCCATGGCGCCGACGGCCTCGGCCTCGTCCTCGAGGTCGAACAGCGAAGGAGTCCGCAGCCAGGTGTGCCGGTGGAAGTCGGTGGCCCCGTGCTCGTCGATCGCCGCCCAGTGGGTGCGCGAGCCGTACCCCTTGTTGCTGACCCACCCGTAGGGCGGGTGATCGTCGTGGAGGCCGATCATGAGGCTGTCGCGGGCGACCTTGGCGAGCACGGAGGCGCCGGACACGGACGCGCAGGTGAGGTCGGCCTTGATCCGGGTGGTGACCCGGGGCCGCTCGGAGATGCCCGCCGCCCTCATGCCCGGGGTCAGGTAGTCCCAGTTGCCGTCGAGGAGGACGACCGCGTCCTCGGAGCAGGGGAAGCCGTCCTCGAGCAGGGCGGCGAGAGCCCGCGCGCCGGCGAGCCCGAGCGCCGCGCTGAGTCCGAACTCGTCGATCTCGGCGTTGCTCGCCATCCCCACCGAGGAGGAAACCGCCCAGCGCCGCACCACGGGCTCGAGCGCCACGCGCCGCGGCTCCGGCAGCAGCTTCGAGTCGCGCAGCCCGCGCGGCGTCCGCTTCGACAGGTCGACGACGCAGAGCCCGACCGCGACGGGACCGGCGATGGCTCCCCGGCCGACCTCGTCGCAGCCGATCACCCAGCGGGCTCCCTGTCGGGCGAGGTCCTTCTCCCGCCGCAGGGTGGGCGGCGTGGCGGCCTTCGGCTTGGCCCGCTCAGCCGTCGATCTGGCCCGCTCAGCCATCCGCTTCCTCCACCCCCCGGAAGGTGTCGGGATAGTTGTCCAGCCAGACCCAGCGATCGAGGGGCCAGCTGATGACGAACGCGCGGCCGACGACGTTGGCGAGCGGCACGAAGCCGTCGCCCGGCTTGTCGGTGTTGTAGCGCGAGTCCCGCGAGTTGTAGCGGTTGTCGCCCATCACCCAGAGGTACCCGTCCGGAACGGTGACGTCGAAGTCGAGCTCGCTGACCTTCGAGACGCCGCTCGGCAGCTTCACGTACGGCTCGTCGAGCGGCACGCCGTTGACGGACATCTGACCGAGCGCGTTGCAGCAGACGACCTGGTCGCCGGGAAGGCCGATCGCGCGCTTGATCAGGTGGTCGTTGCTGTCGGGCGCGGCCAGTCCGACGATCGAGAGGAGCCACTCGAGGGCGGCGATCAGCGGCGGCTGCTGCACCTCGGTCTGCGGGGGCAGCCATCCCCCAGGATCGCGGAAGACGACGACGTCGCCGTGCGCGAGCGGGAAGATCGAGGGCTCGAGCTGGTTGACGATGATCCGGTCGTTGATCTCGAGCGTGTCCTCCATGGACGCGGACGGGATGTAAAACGACCGGATCAGGAACGTCTTGATGAGGAACGAGACGAGGACCGCGACGACGAGGATGACGAGGACGTCGCGCAGGAACAGCGCGGCGCTCTTACGACGGCGCTCCGCCTGGCGCAGGGAGCGGCGGCCTCCATCCGCAGACCCGCCAGTGTCCGGATCGCGGTCCGAACCCCCCACCACCGATGCGGCACTGTCGGTCAAATCGGTCTACCCGTCTGCGTGCTGGCCGTGGGCACCGGCCGAAGAACGAACCCCCGCGACAGTGTATGTCGCGGGGGTTCGCAGAGGGTCTCAGGCTTCGCGCTTCTCGCGGATCTTGGCCTTCTTGCCGCGCAGGCTGCGCAGGTAGTACAGCTTCGCCCGACGGACATCACCGCGGGTCACGATCTCGATGCGGTCGATGACCGGCGAGTGCACCGGGAAGGTGCGCTCGACGCCCACCTGGAAGCTGATTTTGCGGACGGTGAACGTCTCGCGGACGCCGTGGCCCTGGCGGCCGATGACGACGCCCTGGAAGACCTGGACGCGGGTCCGGTTGCCTTCGACGATGTTGACGTGCACCTTGACGGTGTCGCCGGGGCGGAAGTCGGGGACGTCCGACTTGAGGGAGGCCGCGTCGACCTGGTCGAGGAGATTGCTCATGGGAGTGCTGCTTCCTGTACCCGCCGCAGGTCGGCTACTCGTCGTCGATCCCGCACGACAGCGCGGAACCGGGAGATCATCGGAGAGAAGGCCGCGGAAGAAGCTGGCTCCCCTGCGGCAGAACCGGCCGCGGCACGATCGTCAATTGTGTCACAGCGCGGACGGCTCCTGCAATCGAGGACGCCGGCGCCGGCGCGCGCGTGGTGCCGTGCCGCGGTGGTGCCGCATCAACCCGCCGTACCCCGCGGCGATCTGCCGGTCCGGATGCGAAGCGTCGCTTGGGAGCTGAGGCGCTCCAGACAGGACGTTTTTCGTTGGCCGCGCCCATCAGTCTCTGGCGGAAGCTCCAGGCGCGGAGGTAGGACAGGCATAGGAAGGAGCCCCTAGCAGCGGGCACGGCGCCGCCCGGAGGCCCAACCACCGCGTTCCTTCAGATTCGGAGGCAAGGAGCTGCCATGGAGAAACTTCTGAACGAGGATCTCGCTACCAACGTTTTACTCGCGGTACTAGGCGCTGGCTTAGGGTTTGCCTTCGCGCTGCTATTGGATCGCGTGAAGGCGCAGCGGGAGCGGAAGTCCATCTCCTGGGACGCCTCCCTAGAAACCGGGTTGGCTTCAGTCCTGCCCGACATCGCGCACAAGGTTGAGATCCTTTACAACGCTCGTCGCGTAGAATCTCTGTCGCTTGTCACCTGCCATATCGAGAACACCGGAAGAAGAACGGTCAAAGCGCAGCGTCTGCGGTTCTCGTTCGGCCCGGACGTTCAATTGCTCGAGCACTACCTCGATCCGAAGCCGCAGCGGGAACTCGGCGTGCGCGAGGCAGAAGATGCGGCTGAGGAACCGAATGAGGTGATCTTCCTACTGGATCAGTTGGAGCCGCAGCAGGCTGCCACCTTCCGCTTCGTACTCGACGGCAAGTTCCCTTCGGGATGGACCCCTTACGGACAGTTCCAGGACGAGGATGTCCGGTTCCAACGCAGGGGCGCCGCACGCGCTCAGCAGGACGCGGAGCACATCTATCCCTTCCTCCTATTCGGCTCACTCGCGCTGATAGTTCCAGCGGCGCTCAGCAACTCGTATTTCTTCGGTGGACTGATGGAGCTCGCTGCCCTCGGAGCCCGCATTATACTGCTCGTTCTTTTACTGCCTCACGTCCTTCCAATGGCTCGCATTCTCGCGCAGATAATCCGATCGCTGTCCGAGCGAAGGATGGAAGCCGCCGCCAATGTGGAGGTGACCGCGAAGGGTTCCAACGTCTACTTGAACACGGCACAGCAAGGTAGCGTCCAAGTGGATCTGGGTGCGAGACCACCTACTACTGGCGGCGCAGAGCCGGGAGATGTAGCAGGGTGAGAGCACGCCTAGGTCGCGGATCGTTGGTCACATGCACCGCAAGGAAAGGAAAGCCGGCCCAAGGCGCAGCGACCCGACTTCACGAATGAACTATTTTTCGCGGTCGAGAGCGGCTTTCAGAGCGAGCGATCGCCTAAGCCTCGCGCTGTCGATCCCAGACCGTGGCATCTCGACGTGGAGGCCGTCAGCGCGGCGGATCCGAGGGGCGGACGGCGGGGTCCGAGGGCTTGACGACGATGTACTCGCCCGCGTCGATCGGAGTTCGGCGCGGCTGATAGGGCACCGCGGCCCGCTCGATCGTCTCGAACACCTTCTTCACGCGTCTGCGGGTCTCGTCCACGAGCTGCCAGGCCGCCGCCCAGAACGCGAGGATGCCGGTCGCGACCGAGAGGGCCGCGAACGCGGCGGTTCCGGGCCCGAAGAACCCTGTCGCGATCACGAAGACGTGCCAGAGGCCGGCCGCGGCCACGTCGATCCAGGACACCGCCCGGGTGCTCCGCACGGACTTCCGGGCGAAGGTGACGCCCGCGACGCCGAGCAGCGCGAGGACGAGGAAGGGCGTCGCGATGGCGATGCCGGCGAAGTCGCCCGCGCTCCCCCAGATCGCCCAGCCGAGGAGCAGCCACGCGGGCAGCGCGACCACTGCGGCGAACTGCCAGTAGAAGAAGGCCCTGCGCACGACCATGAGCCGAGCCTAAGCCCGAGGACCGGGCCGGCGGCAGGGTGTTCGCGGCGAGCGTTCCCGGCCGGAAGTGGCGGTGGGTCAGGGGCGTTAGGGTCGACTGGAGCAGAAGCGAGGAGACCGATGATCGAGCTCAGGACACCGGCCGAGATCGAGGCCATGCGCCCGGCGGGGGCGTTCGTGGCGAGCGTGCTCGAGCGGCTCCGGGACGAGATCAAGGTCGGCGTGAACCTCCTCGAGCTCGATTCGCTCGCGCACCGCATGATCAAGGAGCGCGGGGCGGAGAGCTGCTACATCGACTACCACCCGTCGTTCGGCGCGATGCCCTTCGGCAAGGTGCTCTGCACCTCCGTGAACGACGCGGTCCTGCACGGACTCCCCCACGACTACGTCATCCAGGACGGCGACGTCGTCAGCATCGACTTCGCCGCGTCCGTCGACGGCTGGGTCGCCGACTCCGCGCTCACCGTGGTCGCCGGCACGCCGCTCGACGCCGACCTCAAGCTGATCGCGACCACCGAGCGCGCGCTCGAGGCCGGCATCTCGCAGGCAGTGGCCGGGAACAAGCTCGGCGACATCTCGGCCGCGATCGGCGACGTCTGCGAGGCAGCCGGGTACTCGGTGAACCTCGACTTCGGCGGGCACGGCGTGGGACGGACGATGCACGGCGACCCGCACGTGCCCAACAACGGGCGCGCGGGCCGGGGCCTCAAGCTCAAGCCGGGCCTCGTCATCGCGATCGAGCCGTGGCTGCTCGCCACCACGGACCAGCTCTACACGGACGAGGACGGCTGGACTCTCCGCAGCGCGGACGGCTCCCGCGGCGCCCACAGCGAGCACACGGTGGCGATCACCGAGAACGGGCCGCTCGTCCTCACTCAGCGCTCCCGCTAGGATCGCGGCTCCCCGGCTCCCGTCCGGGCGTGTGCGCGGATCAGGAGATCCGGCGCGACACGCCGCGCCCAATCCTGAACCGCGATCAGATCCAGCCAGGCATCCTGATCGGCGCCGGATCTCCTGATCCGCGCACATGGCGGCGGGGGCTCAGGGGCCGGGGAGCAGGTCGGGGCGGACGCGGCGGGTGCGCTCCTCCTGCTGGGCGCGGCGCCACTTCGCGATCTCGCCGTGGTTGCCGCTCAGCAGGACCGGCGGGACCTCGAGGCCGCGCCAGGACGCCGGCTTCGTGTAGCTCGGGTACTCGAGCAGGCCCTCGGCGTGGCTCTCCTCGTCGAGGCTCGCGGGGTTGCCGATGACGCCGGGCACGAGCCGCGCAACCGCCTCGATCATGGCGAGCGCCGCGACCTCGCCTCCGTTCAGGACGTAGTCGCCGAGGCTCAGCTCCCGCACGCGCGCCCGCCGGGCCGCGTGCTCGACGACGCGCTGGTCGATGCCCTCGTAGCGTCCGCAGGCGAAGACGAGGTGCTGCTCCTGCGCCAGCTCCCCCGCGATCGCCTGGGAGAACCGCTCACCGGCGGGCGTCGGGAAGACGACCAGGGGATCGCCGTCCTCGGCGAGGATCGTGTCGAGCGCCTCACCCCACGGCTCGGGACGCATGACCATGCCGGCTCCCCCGCCGTACGGGGTGTCGTCGACCGTCCGGTGCCGGTCGTGCGTGAAGTCGCGCAGGTCGTGCGACCGGACGTCGAGCAGCCCCTGGGTCCGCGCCTTCCCGAGCAGCGAGACGTCGAGGACGTCGAAGAACGACGGGAAGATCGTGACGATGTCGATGCGCACCGTGCGCTCCGGTCAGCCGCGGGACGCGGATTCGGCGCCGGTCGTCGGCTTCGCGTCTTCGCCCTCTGCAGCGGCCTCCGCGCCGCCGTCGGCGGTCGCCGCCTCCGGCTGGGAGCCGGGCGCCGGCACGGTCGACGTGTAGGCGGCGTCGGCCTCCGAGGCCGCATCGCGCTCGGCGTGCTCGTCGCAAGCGGAGAAAGCATCGGTCGCAACGTCCCCGGGCCCGTCGGACGCAGCGTCCGACGCCGACGGCGCCTCCGGCTCAGCAGCCACGCGAGCCGGGCGGTCGGACTCGTCCTCGTCCGGCAGGTCCTCGAAGAGACCCGTGGGCGGGGTGACGGTCACGATGCCGCGCTCGGTGTCGACCGTCGGGACGATCGCCTTCACGAAGGGGACCATCACCTCGCGGTCGCCCGTCTTCACGACGAGGAGGTCCTGGGCGGGCAGGTGCTCGACGCGCGCGATCGATCCGATGCGCTCGCCCTCCCGCACGACCCCCAGCCCGATGAGCTGGTGGTCGTACCAGGCGTCCTCCTCCTGGGGCTCGTCCGCGGACTGGTCGACCCAGAGGATCGCCTTCACGAGGCTCTCCGCACCGGTGCGGTCGGTGACGCCCTCGAAGAAGCCGACGGGCTGTCCGTTGTACCAGCGCAGCTCGGTGAGCGTGATGCGCTTGCCGTGCCACGGTGACGAGGTCGGCACCTGGAGCGCGAACTCGGCCCCGGGCACGAAGCGGCGCTCCGGGTCGTCGGTGAACAGCTCGAGCTTGAGCGCGCCCTTCAGGCCGTGCGCCTTCGTGAGGCGCCCGACCCGAAGCTGCGTCTGAGCGGACCGGCCGCCCGCCTGCTTCCTCGCCACTGCTCCGGTGCTACTCGTCGGTGTCGACGACGTCGACGCGGACGCGCCGGCCGTCGGCGAGCGCCGTCACGAGGGTCCGCAGCGCCTTCGCGGTGCGGCCGGAGCGGCCGATCACGCGACCCAGGTCGTCCGGGTGCACGCGGACCTCGAGCAGGTCGCCACGAGGGGTCGACCGCTCCGAGACCGTCACCTGGTCCGGGTTGTCGACGATCCCCTTGACGAGATGCTCGAGTGCGTCCGCGAGCATCGGACTACTCGGCAGCCGGGGTCTCGGCGGCCTCGTCGGCGGCCGGCGCCTCGGCGGCCGGAGCGGGCTGCTCCGACTTGGGGCGGAGGACCGACTTCTTGTCGCCGGCGACGAACGGAGCCTTGGGCTCCTTCACCTGGACGGTGCTCATAGCGTCCTTGTCGCCCTTGAACTTGCCCCAGTCGCCGGTCAGCTTGAGGAGCGCCGCGACCTGCTCAGTCGGCTGCGCGCCGACGCCGAGCCAGTACTGGGCACGCTCCGAGTCGACCTCGATGAGCGAGGGGTGCTCGGTCGGGTGGTACTTCCCGATCTCCTCGATGACGCGGCCGTCGCGCTTGGTGCGCGAGTCGGCGACGACGATGCGGTAGTAGGGCGCGCGGATCTTGCCCAGGCGCTTCAGACGGATCTTGACAGCCACAATTCTCCTGTGTGCGTGGTGGACGAGAGAAACTGCGCCGGGAGCGTGGGGGCACACACGGCGGAAGCTCGAAGGTGGAGTCCGCAGGCCAGATAGAGGGTCGGGCGTCGCGGACTCGACTGATCATTCTGACAGATGGACGCCGATCCGGCGAATCCCCTGACCGCCCCCGGAACAGCGCGTGCACCGGGACCTCGGCGGGCGAGTAGGGGCGGCGCGAGGCCGCGGCTCACCTCCGTCGCGACAGCGCGACACCGCCCAGGCATAGGATCCCGCCGAGGATCGCCAGAGGTCCCGGCACCTCGCCGAACGCCACGAGCGCCAGCAGGATCGCGATGGGCGGGACGAGGTAGGTGGTCACCCCGAGCCGGGCGGCCGGCATCCGCTGCAGCGCGTAGGCCCACGTGCTGAAGGCGAGAGCCGTGGGCACGAGCCCCAGGTAGACGGCCCCCGCGACGGCTCCCGGGGAGGCGACCGCGAGCTCGGTCACGAGCCCCGGCGCGAACGGCAGGCACACCACCGCGCCGACGACGGCACCCAGGAACGTCACCTGCACCGCCGGCAGCCGCGCCAGCACGGGCTTCTGGAACAGGACGCCGCCCGCGTAGACGACGGCTGCCGCGAGTGCGGCGAGGACTCCGACGGTGTCGTCGACGCCTCCCGCTCCGGTCGAGAGTCCGATGACGAGAACGCCCACGAACGACACGGCGGCGCCCACGACGAGCGGACGGGAGAGCCGCTCCCCCAGCACGAGCGCGGCGCCGAGCCCGAGCAGGATGGGCCCGATGTTGACGACCATCGAGGCGGTGCCGGCGTCGAGAGTGAGCTCCGCGAAGTTGAGCAGGATGTTGTAGCCGCCGAACCAGAGCACGCCGAACGCGGCGAGGAACGCCCACTCCCGGCCGGTCGGACGCACCCAGGAGCGGCGGAGCTGGAACAGGCCGAGCGCCGCGGCCCCGACGAGCAGCCGGACGAGCGCGAGCGGTCCCGGCGACAGCGTCTCCCCCACCGCCCGGATCACGACGAAGGCGCTCGCCCAGGCCAGCACCGTGACGCCGATCGCGAGCGGGAGAGCGAAGGCCGGCCCGTTCCCCGCGGCGCCGTCCGCGCCGAGTGCCGGGGCTGCGGACCTCGATGCTGTGCTCACCCGTTCACGCTAGCTGCCGCATCCGACGCCGTTCCGGCGGGGATCGGACACGGCATCAGGTCGACGAGGATCGGCAGGAAGGCGACGGCGCGAGGCGCGGCCGGACTCGCGACCGTGCCCGCGCGCGCTGACTCGGGTGATCACCCGCGCTCAACCGGCACTTCGGGCCTCCGACAGCAGGAGGAAGCGGTATCCCACCTGTTCGGGAACGGAATGCCTGTTGAGGGCTGGGGATCGCGGTCGCAACCCCGGGAGCGGGGCGGGGTGGCGTGCCAGGATGGCGCCGTGGCTATCGAATTCGCCCGATCGGCCCGCTCCGACCTCGGGATCGAGTGGGAGCTCGCGCTCGTCGACCACGCGAGCGGCGATCTAGCCCCGGCGGCCCCGGAGATCCTCCGCTCCCTTGACAACCTCAAGGACGACTCGGGCTTCTCGCGCATCACGGCGGAGCTGCTCACGAACACGGTCGAGGTCGTGTCGGGGGTGCACGACACGGTCCGCCAGACCACCGACGACCTGGAGCGCACGATCGACATCGTGCGGGAGGCGGCGGAGCCGCTCGGCGTCGACCTGATGTGCGCGGGGACGCATCCGTTCGGGCAGTGGAGCCAGCAGCGCGTCACCGACAAGGAGCGGTACGCCACGCTCATCGACCGCACGCAGTGGTGGGGGCGGCAGATGCTGATCTGGGGCGTGCACATGCATGTCGGCATCGAGGACCGGCGAAAGGTCATCCCGATCCTCAACGGCATGCTGACGTACTACCCGCACCTGCAGGCGCTCTCCGCCTCGAGTCCGTTCTGGTCGGGTGAGGCGACCGGGTACGCGTCCAACCGGGCGATGATGTTCCAGCAGCTGCCGACGGCCGGGCTGCCGCCCCAGATGAGCGAGTGGAGCGACTACGAGGGGATCGTCGACGACCTCCTCCATGTCGGGGTGATCGACCATGTCGACGAGGTCCGCTGGGACATCCGCCCCTCGCCGCGCTGGGGGACCATCGAGGTCCGCGCGTGCGACGGTCTGTCGACGGTGTCCGAGGTCCGGGCGATGGCGGCGCTCGTGCAGTGCCTGGTCGAGGAGCTGTCCGGGCTGCTCGACCAGGGCATCGAGCCGCCCCGGATGCAGCCGTGGTTCGTCAAGGAGAACAAGTGGCGCGCGGCGCGGTACGGGATGGAGACGATCCTCGTGCAGAACGCCGCCGGTGACGAGCGGCTCGTCGTCGACGACACCCGGGACCTGATCACCCGGCTGGAGCCGGTCGCCGAGCGGCTCGGCTGCCTCGACGAGCTCCACGAGCTCGACGTCATCCTCGAGCGCGGCGCGAGCTACGAGCGCCAGCTGACGACCGCGGCGCGCAGCGGAGGCAGCCTCAAGGCCGTCGTGGCCGCCCTCGTCGCCGAGCTCCGGGACGGGCTTCCGCCGTCCTGACGGACCGCGCCGCGCGACTGCCGGCGCCAGCCCCTGCCGGCGGCGAGGTCAGGAGCTGACGTCCTCCCGCCAGGCGAGCAGGGACCGCACGGGCGCGAGATCGTAGTCGGGACCGGAGATGCCGATCGTGAACAGCCGGACGCCGAGCGCGAGCTGCGCATCGAGCGCTGCGGTGTCCAGGCCGTGGCGGCCGTCGCTCGGCACGCCCGTGGACAGCTCGATCTCACGCACGTCGCGACCGACCGCGTCCGCGTGCTCGGCCAGGATCCCGAGCTTGCGCTCCAGCACCTCGGTGTTGGAGAAGCTGTGCCAGATGTCCGCGTGCTCCGCGACGATCCGCAGGGTCTTCTTCTCGCCGCCCCCGCCGATGAGGATCGGGATGCGCCGCAGCGGCCGCGGGTTGAGCCGCTCCCAGCGGCCCCGGATGACGGGGAGGTCCCGCGCGAGGGCGTCCAGCCGGCTGCCGGCCGTGCCGAACTCGTAGCCGTACTCGTCGTAGTCGCGCTGCGCCCATCCCGATCCCGTCCCGAAGATGAGCCGTCCGTCGCTGATGTGGTCGATGGTGCGAGCGATGTCCGCCTGCAGGTTCGGGTTCCGATAGCTGTTGCAGTTGACGAGCGGTCCCAGCTCGATGCGGCTCGTCTGCTCGGCCCAGGCGGCGAGCAGCGACCACGCCTCGAAGTGCAGGCCGTCCCGGTCGCCGTACAGCGGGTAGAAGTGATCCCAGTTGAAGAGGACGTCCGCGCCGAGGTCCTCCACCGCCGCCACGGTGTCCCGCATCTTCGGATAGAGCGAGTGCTGCGGGGCGATCTGCACGCCGATGCGGACGGGACGGGTGGTGGAGGCGAACGGGTCGAGGCTCATCCCCCCCCAGTATCGGCGGCGACGCCTGCGCTCCTCGGTCGCACGCCCCCGCCGACCTCGGCCCCTGCCTCGTGGATAGGCTTCGAGCTCGCGGAGGGAGCGAACGTGCGACGGATCATCCTCGACACCGACCTGTCCATGGGAGAGCCGGGGTCGGAGATCGACGACGGCTTCGCCCTGGCGCTCGCCGCGGCGGACCCGGAGCTGCGGCTCGAGCTGATCACGTCCGTCAACGGCAACACCGACGTGGAGACGGCCACCCTGCTGTCCCTCGAGCTCGCCGAGCGGCTCGGCCTCTCCGACGTGCCCGTCGTCCGCGGGGCCGCGGCTCCCCTGACACGTCCCGACCGGGCCCGAGGCGCGCCCGAGGAGATCCGGGAGCGCTACGGCCGGCACGTTCCCACGCCCGGCTACGCGGCGGCGGCGATCGCGGACCTCGTGATGCGCAGCCCGGGCGAGATCACGATCGTCGCCATCGGCCCTCTGACGAACGTGGCGGCGGCGATCGTGCTCGAGCCGGCGCTGGCCGAGAACGTGCAGGAGATCGTCGTCATGGGCGGCATCTTCCTGGGGCAGACGCTGCAGGCGTCGATGCCCGGCGAGTTCAACGTGTGGGTCGACCCCGAGGCCGCGGACACGGTGCTCCACTCCGGCGCCCCGCTGCGCTGGGTGGGGCTCGACGTGACGAACCGCGTCCGTCTCACCCGCGAGCACGCCGACCGCCTCGCCCAGGGCACCGGAGGCTTCGGGCCCTTCGCCGCGGAGGCGACCGTCCGCTGGATCGAGCGGATGCGGAAGGAGCACCCCGGGGATCCCTCGCTCAGCGACTCCTGCGCGATGCATGATCCGCTCGCGGTGGCCGTCGTCGCCCATCCCGAGCTCGTCACCTGGCGGGACGCGCATGTCTCCGTGGTGACCGGCGAGGGCAAGGCCCGCGGCGTCATGGTGACGGACCTGCTCACGTCCGCCGAACCGCCGGCGCCGAACTGCCGCATCGCGACGGACGTCGACGTCGACGCCTTCATGGCGTCCTTCCTCGGCGCGCTCCAGGCGCTCTGAGGAGGCGTGGGCGGCGCTCCAGCCCTGGCCGACTGAGCGACGAGCGGCGGCGATCAGCCGCGGAGCGCATGCGGCCGGCGTTCGGACGCATAGCGGGAGTGGCCGGCGTTCGCGCTGGACCCGCCGGGCCCGGCTGCGAGCGAGCGGGGTCCTGACGCCCTAGCGGCCGAGGAGCCGCTGGAGGGCGGCGAGGTCCTCCTCGCTCGGAGCGCCCTTACCGGCTCCCCCGCCGAGTCCGAAGCCCGACCCGCCGGCGCTCGCCGGCTCCTTCTTCCCGGCCGCGAGCGCGGCGTTCTCGGCGGCCCGCTTGGCCGGGTTGCCCGACCGGGATCCGCCCGTCGCCTTCTTCTTCTGCGGCTTGCCGCGGTAGCTCGCGCCCGGCACCGGTCCCATCCCGGGGACCTGCGGGACGCCGCCCTTCGCGACCGTCTTCATCATCTTCGCGGCCTGCTCGAAGCGCTGGACGAGCTGGTTCACGTCGGTCACGGTCATGCCCGAGCCGCGCGCGATGCGCAGGCGCCGGGAGCCGTTGAGGAGCTTCGGGTTGCGCCGCTCGGCGGGCGTCATCGACTGGATGATCGCCTCGGTGCGGACGATCTCCTTCTCGTCGAAGTTGTCCAGCTGCTCACGCATCCCGCGAGCGCCGGGCAGCATCCCGATCATCTTCTTGATCGAGCCCATGTTCTTCAGCTGCTGCATCTGCTGCAGGAAGTCCTCGAGCGTGAACGAATCGGTCGCGAACTTCTCCGCGACCTTGCGCGCCTCCTCCTCGTCGAACGCGCGCTGGGCCTGCTCGATGAGGGTGAGGATGTCGCCGAGGTCGAGGATGCGGCTCGCCATGCGGTCCGGGTGGAACGGCTCGAAGTCCTCGAGACGCTCGCCCGTGGAGGCGAAGATGATCGGCCGACCCGTGACTGACGCGACCGACAGCGCGGCGCCGCCGCGCGCGTCGCCGTCGAGCTTGGTGAGGACGACGCCCGTGAAGTCCACGCCCTCCTGGAAGGCGCGGGCCGTGGCCACGGCGTCCTGGCCGATCATCGCGTCGATGACGAAGAGGACCTCGTCTGGCTCGGTGGCCTTCCGGATGTCCGCGGCCTGCTTCATCATGTCGGCGTCGACGCCGAGGCGGCCCGCGGTGTCGATGAGGACGACGTCGTGCTGCCGGTCGATCGCGTAGCGGACGCCGTCCTCCGCGACGCGGACGGGGTCGCCGACGCCGTTGCCCGGCTCGGGCGCGTAGACGGTGGCGCCCGCCTGCTCGCCGACGATCTGCAGCTGCGTGACGGCGTTCGGGCGCTGGAGGTCCGCGGCCACGAGCAGCGGACGGTGGCCCTCGCCGGTGAGCCACCGCGCGAGCTTGCCGGCCAGGGTCGTCTTTCCGGCGCCCTGCAGGCCCGCGAGCATGATGACGGTCGGCGGGTTCTTCGCGAAGGCGAGGCGGCGCTGCTGGCCGCCGAGGATCGAGATCAGCTCGTCGTTGACGATCTGCACGACCTGCTGGGCGGGGTTCAGCGCCTGGCTCGCCGCGGCCTCCAGGGCGCGCTCGCGGACGGCGGCGGTGAACTGCTTGACGACGTCGAGGTTGACGTCGGCCTCGAGCAGCGCCCGCCGGATCTCGCGGACGGTGGCGTCGACGTCCGCGGGGCTCAGGCGGCCCTTGTTGCGGAGGTTGGCGAGGGCGGCGGTGAGCCGATCCGACAGGGACGCGAAGGTAGCCATGGTGCCGACAGTTTAGTTCGCGCGTCCGGGCGAACCGGCGGGCCCCGCTAGCCTGATCCGATGCGCGAGGTGCAGCTGGGCCGCTCGGGCATCGCCGTCTCCGAGTTCTTCTTCGGCGCGGGCGGCATCGGCGGGATGGGCTCGTCCGTCGCGGCGCGCGGCAAGGGCCTCTCGCTCGCGCAGGGCATCGAGCGGCTGAACGAGGCGTACGACCTCGGCATCCGCGTCATCGATACCGCCAACACGTACGGCGGCGGCCGCAGCGAGGAGGCCGTCGGACGCTGGCTGGACGAGCGGCTGCCCGAGGACGTGCTCGTCGCCACGAAGGTCGGCGGCCGCGTCGAGCCGGGGCAGGACCGGGTCGACCTGTCGGCCGCGCACATCGAGCGGCAGCTCGCGGCGAGCATCCGCCGGCTCGGCCGGGTCGACCTGTACCTGTCGAATGCGCCGGATCCGTCGACTCCCCTGCCCGAGACGCTCTCGGCCTTCGCCGGCGCGATCGAGGCGGGCCGGATCCGGAGCTTCGGCGTCAGCAACGTGACCCCCGCACAGCTGGAGGAGGTGCTGTCGGTCGCCGACCGCGAGAGGCTGCCCCGGCCCGAGTGGGTGCAGAACTCGTTCAGCCTTCTCGTGCGGACGGACGAGCGCGACCTCCTGCCACTGGCCGCGGCCGAGGGGCTCGGCTACACCCCGTATTCTCCGCTTGCGGGCGGCCTCCTGTCGGACCGGTACCTCGGCGGCGCGGAGCCGCGGCCGGGGAGCCGGATCGCGGAGGCGGGCGCCATCTACGCGCAGGTGTTCACCCCCGGCGGGCTCGAGCGCGTGGAGCGTCTCGCGGCCCGCGCGCGGGACTTCGACGTGTCGACCGCTGGTCTCGCGCTCGCGTGGCTGCGCGCGCATCCGCTCGTGACGGCGCCGATCGTGTCGCCGCGCTGGTCGCACCAGTGGGACGCGGTGCACGAGGCCCTCGCCCTCGACCTGACCGACGGGGAGGCGGCGGCGATCGCGGAGCTGTTCGACTGACGCGGCGGCGGCCGGGCCCGGCCGCGGCGTGTCGCTACGAACCGCGCGTGCTGCAGGCCGCACGCGGATGCACGACAGCCGGTCCGTTGCACGGGACGCCGACGGACGCTCCTGCTGGTGCGGCGGATAGCGTTGCCGCATGGCGCTGCTGCTCCCCTTCGACGGATCCCTGCCCGACGTCGCGGAGGACGCGTTCGTCGCGCCGAACGCGACGCTCATCGGCCGGGTGACGCTCGCCGCGACGTCGAGCGTGTTCTTCGGAGCGGTGCTGCGTGCCGACCGGGATGAGATCGTGCTGGGCGAGCGCAGCAATATCCAGGACAACGTGGTGGTCCACGGCGATCCCGGCGCGCCTGCCCGGATCGGCAGCGGGGTCAGCATCGGGCACGGGGCGGTGGTCCACGGGTGCACCATCGAGGACGACTGCCTCATCGGCATGGGCGCGACCGTCCTCAATCGCGCGGTGATCGGCAGCGGGTCCCTCGTGGCCGCGGGCGCCGTCGTGCTCGAGGACACCGTGATCCCGCCCGGATCCCTCGTGGCCGGCGTCCCCGCCAAGGTCCGCCGGGAGCTCACGGAGGAGGAGCGCGCGGCGATCCGCCGCAACGCGGACACCTACGTGACGATCAGTCGCACCTACCTCGCGACCGGCGTCTGCTGACCCCCGAGATGCCACTTGGTGCGCTCATCCGGCCGGTTTGACAGCACCAGGTGGCACCTCGTCGGAGATGCCGCTTGGTGCGGTCATCCGGCACCGTGGACGGCACCAGGTGGCAGACCGTCGAAATGCCACGTGGTGCGCTCATTCCGCGCGTTTGGGAGCACCGAGTGGCATCTCGGCGGACCGGACGAGGGGAAGCCGTCAGACGCCGACGAGGTTCTGAGCGAAGACGTGCGGGGTGAAGCCCGTGAGGTCGCCGATGCGCTCGCCCTGGCCGATGAGCTTGACCGGGAGGCCGGTGCGCTCCTGGACGGCGAGGACGAAGCCGCCCTTCGCCGAGCCGTCGAGCTTCGTGAGCACGAGGCCGGTCACGCCCGCGGTCTCCAGGAAGGCCTCGGCCTGCAGGAGCCCGTTCTGCCCCGTCGTCGCGTCGAGGACGAGCAGGACCTCGGCGATGGGCGCCTGCTTCTCGATGACGCGCTTGATCTTGCTCATCTCGTCCATCAGGCCGCTCTTGGTGTGCAGGCGTCCCGCGGTGTCGATGATGACGATCTCGATCCCGTTGCGCTTCGCGTGCTCGACGGTCTGGAACGCGACGGAGGCCGGGTCCTGTCCCTGGTGCTGCGGCCGGACGATCTCGGCACCGGCGCGCTCCGCCCAGGTCGCGAGCTGCTCGACGGCGGCCGCTCGGAACGTGTCCGCGGCGCCGATCACGACCGAGCGGCCGTAGTTCCGGACGAAGTTCGCGAACTTGCCGATCGTCGTCGTCTTCCCCACGCCGTTCACCCCGACGACGAGCACGACCGCGGGCCGCTCGGTGAGGCGGAGAGTCGGGTCGAACTTCGCCAGGCGCTCCTCGATGCTCTCCCGCAGCATCCGCTGCAGGTCGCGGGGATCGGTGGTGCGGAAGCGGTCCACCTTCGCCTTCAGATCCTCGATCGTCTCCTCGGTGATCCGGGGACCGAAGTCGGCGGAGATGAGGGCGGCCTCGAGCTCGTCCCAGGTGTCCTCGTCGATGACGCGCTTGAGCGGGACCGGGACGGGAGCGGGCGGAGGCGCGAGCGTCGTGGTCGGAGCGGGGGCATCGGGAGACGTGTCCGCCGGGGCCTCGGCGGGCGCATCGGCCGTGCTGCCGCCACCTCCGAACAGGTTGCGGAGGCGGCCAGCGAGCGACCAGGGCGTGCGTTCTGCCACGCCCTCAGCCTATTGCCGCCGCCTCCGCCACCCCTGTCACCCGTGACCGGGCCCCCGTTAGGTTGGCCCCGACACGACCGCCCCGAGGAGACCCATGACGGTGATCGGCTTCCACGCCTCGCATGAACAGCTGCATCCGCGCGACCTGCTGCGGTATGCGCGCCGGGCGGAGGAGGTGGGCTTCACCGGCGGGATGTGCTCCGACCACATCGCACCCTGGAGCGTGCGGCAGGGGCAGTCCGGCTTCGCGATGTCCTGGCTGGGCGCGGCCCTCCAGGCGACGGACCTGCCCTTCGGAGTCGTCAACGCTCCCGGCCAGCGCTACCACCCCGCGATCATCGCCCAGGCCGCCGCGACCCTGCAGGCCATGTTCCCCGGTCGCTTCTGGATCGCGCTCGGGTCCGGCGAGAACGTCAACGAGAGCATCACCGGCGGGAAGTGGCCCCGCAAGGAGCTGCGGAACCAGCGGCTGCGCGAGTGCGTCGACATCATCCGCGCCCTGATCGCCGGCGAGGAGGTCACGCACGAGGGCCTCGTCACGGTCGAGCGCGCCCGCCTCTGGACGCTGCCGGAGACTCCCCCGCCGCTGGTCGCCCCGGCCGTGTCCGAGGAGACCGCCGCGTGGGCCGCGGAGTGGGCCGACGGGCTCGTCACGATCAACCAGCCGATCGAGGCCCTGCAGGGCGTGCTCGACGCGTATCGGGACGCGGGCGGGAAGGGCACCGTCTCGGTCCAGATGCACCTCAGCTACGCGGACACCGACGACGAGGCGCTGAGGATCGCGCACGACCAGTGGCGGTTCGGTGTCATCTCCCCGCCGCTCATCTGGGATCTGGACAGCCCGGCGGCGTTCGACCAGGCCTCGGAGCACGTCCCGCCCGAGGCGGTGCACAAGAGCGTGGTGGTGGGATCGGAGCCGGGCTTCTTCCTGGAGCGGATCCAGGCGGTCCTCGACCTCGGCATCGACGAGCTGTACCTCCACCACGTCGGCAAGGACCAGGATCCGTTCCTCGACTTCTTCGGGGAGCGGGTGCTCCCCCAGCTGCCGGTCACGGCGCGGGCGCTGCGATGAAGATCACCGACACCAGCGACCTGTGGTGGAAGTCCGCGGTCATCTACTGCCTCGACGTCGAGACGTTCATGGACTGGAACGGCGACGGCCGGGGTGACCTCGTCGGGCTCGCGCACCGCATCGACCATCTCGCGTCGCTCAAGGTGACGTGTCTCTGGCTCATGCCGTTCTTCCCGACGCCCGAGCGGGACGACGGGTACGACATCACCGACTTCTACGGCGTGGACTCCCGCCTCGGCACGCACGGGGATCTCGTCGAGGTCCTGCGCCTCGCGTCCGACCGCGGCATCCGGGTGATCCTCGATCTCGTCGTCAACCACACCTCCGACCAGCACCCCTGGTTCCAGTCCGCCCGGTCCAGCCGGGAGTCTCCGTACCGCGACTGGTACGTGTGGGTGGACGAGCCGCCGCCCGGCAACGAGCAGAACGTCTTCCCCGACAAGGAGGACGGCGTCTGGCAGTTCGACGAGAAGACCGGCCAGTACTACCAGCACAGCTTCTACCGGCAGCAGCCGGACCTGAACGTGACGAACCCCGCGGTGCGCGACGAGATCGCGAAGATCATCGGGTTCTGGCTGCAGCTCGGCGTCTCGGGGTTCCGGGTCGACGCGGTCCCGTTCCTGCTCGACACGAAGGGCGTCGAGCAGGCGGAGGAGCTCCTGGGCGACCCCCACGAGTACCTCCGGGATCTGCGCTCGTTCATCAGCCGCCGGGAGGGGCAGGCGATCCTCCTCGGCGAGGTGAACCTGCCGTACGAGGGGCAGCTCGAGTTCTTCGGCGGACCCCAGGGCGGCGAGCTGGTGATGCAGTTCGACTTCAACGCGATGCAGCGGATGTACCTCTCGCTCGCGCGGGAGGACGCGCGCCCGCTGATCGAGGCGCTGCAGGCGCGACCCGCCCTTCCGGATGGCGCCCAGTGGGCGATCTTCGTCCGCAACCACGACGAGCTCACCCTCGACAAGCTGAGCGAGGACGAGCGCAACGAGGTCTTCGCCGCGTTCGGGCCGGACCCGGACATGCAGCTCTTCGGGCGCGGCCTGCGCCGCCGCCTGCCGCCGATGCTCGGCGGGGACCCGCGCCGCATCCGCCTGGTCTACAGCCTGCTCTTCGCGCTGCCGGGGACGCCGACCCTCTTCTACGGGGAGGAGATCGGGATGGGCGAGAACCTCGCGATCGAGGGCCGCATGTCGGTGCGCTCACCGATGCAGTGGACGCCCGGGAGGAACGGTGGCTTCTCGTCCGCCGACCCGGAGGACCTGACGGCGCCCGTCACCGACGGCGGCTACGGCCCCGAGTTCGTCAACGTCGAGTCGCAGCTGCATGACCCGGACTCGCTGCTGAGCTTCGTCCGGATGCTCGTCGAGCGGTACCGGACGACGTTCGAGATCGGCTACGGGGACTTCCGGGTCCTCGAGCACGACCATCCGAGCGTGCTGGCGCACGAGATGCGCTGGGACGAGGGGTGCGTCGTGCTCGTGCACAACTTCTCGTCGGAGCCGGTCCCGCTGCGTCTCGAGCTCGACGGGAAGGAGCTGCTGGACCTCTTGAGCGGGAGGCGCCAGTCCCTGCCCGAGTCCGGGCCGGCCGAGCTGCCGCTCGAGGGGTACGGGTTCCGCTGGCTCCGCGTGCTCCCCTGACCCAGCCGGTTTAGTGCACGGATCGGGCGGGGCGTGCACGGATCCGGCGGGGCGTGCACGGATCCGGCGACGTCGACGACACGCCGCTGCGGCACGCGTCCGGATCGGCGTGTCGCCGATTCCTCCGGATCCGCGCAGAGGGGGCACCCCGCGACGTCAGCTGGCGCGGAGCTCCTCGCGGTCCTGGCCGACCCGCTGGCCGACGACCGCGGAGACGCCGTCCTGGCGCATCGAGACGCCGTAGAGCGCGTCCGCGATCTCCATCGTCCGCTTCTGGTGCGTGATCACGATGAGCTGGGATGAGCGGCGCAGGTCCTCGAAGATGGTCAGGAGCCGGCCGAGGTTGGCGTCGTCCAGGGCCGCCTCGACCTCGTCCATGATGTAGAACGGGCTCGGCCGGGCCTTGAAGATCGCGACGAGCAGCGCGACGGCCGCGAGCGAGCGCTCGCCACCGGAGAGCAGGCTCAGCCGCTCGATCTTCTTGCCCGCGGGCCGGACGCTCACCTCGATGCCGGTCGTCAGCAGGTCGCCCGGATCGGTCAGCTCGATGCTGCCCGTGCCGCCCGGGAACAGCACCGGGAACACCTCCGCGAAGGCGGCCTTCGTGTCCTCGAACGCGGACAGGAAGATCGCCTGCATCTTCTCGTCGATCTCGCCGATGATCGTCTGCAGGTCCTTGCGGGTGTTCTGCAGGTCGGTCAGCTGCTCGGTGAGGAACGTGTAGCGCTGCTCGAGCGCCGCGAACTCCTCGAGGGCGAGCGGATTCACCCGGCCGAGCTGGGCGAGCTTCCGCTCCGCGACCGCGAGGCGGTCCTGCTGCTCCGTCCTGTCGAAGCGCCGCCCGGCGGATGCCTCGCCGTTCTCGTCCTGAGCCGCGAGATCCGGAACCGGCACGTCGGGTCCGTACTCCGCGGTGAGGACGTCCTCGTCGAGGCCGAGCGCGGCGGCCCGCTCGAGCAGCCCGGACAGGTGCAGCCGCTTCTCGTAGATCTGCAGCTCGAGGCCGTGCACCTGCTCCGTGATCGTGTGCAGGCGCGATCGGAGGCCGGACTCGGCCCGCCGCAGCTCGGCGAGCTCGCGGTTGCGTCCGCTGCGCTCGGCTTCGGCCGCGGCGAGCTCCACCCGTGCCTCGGCCACGGATCGGTCGACGGACGCGAGGACCGCGGGCAGCGCCTCCGCCACCGCGGACGCCGCCGCGATCTGACGACGCCGGAGGACCGCCCGACGCGCCGCCTCCTCCGCGGCCGCCCGCTCGGCCTCCAGCCGCCGTTCGACGGCCCCGATGCGCGCGGTCTCGGCGCGGACCCGCTCCCGTGCCGTCTCGAGCGCGAGTCGGGACGCCACTTCGCGCTCTCGGGCGAGGTCGACGCGCTCGGCGAGCGGGGCACGGACGCCGCCGTCGAACGCCGGCCGGGGCACTCCACGGGCGGCGTCGAGGTCCTCCTTCGCGGCCGCGAGCACCGACTCGGCCTCCGCGATCTGCGCTTCCGAGCGCTGAAGGGCGGCGGCGAGGCGGTCGTGCTCCGCCGCGGCCGCGTCCGCCTGGGCGCGGGCCCGGTTCAGCGCCGCCGCGTGCGCCGCGATCCGCGACTCCGCCTCGCGGACCGCCGCCGCCTCCTCCTTCGCCTCCTGCCTGGCGTGCTGCGCGACGGCGCGCGCCTCCGCCAGCTCCTGTCCTGCGGATTCCGCCGCAGCCGTGACCTGCGCCAGCCGGGCCGCCGCATCGTCGCGCTGGGCGACGAGCTCGATCCTGCTCTGCGTGCGACCCGTCCCCCCGCGGAGGAGGTGCGGGGCGAGAACCTCGCCTTCGCGGGTCGCGATCGTGTGGCCACCTCGCCGCGCCGACGGCCACAGCGCGCGGGCCTCGTCCCGGTCCTCCGCCAGGACGACCCTGCCGAGCAGGGCCGCGATCCCGGGTGGCGCGTTCACGACGGACGCCGCCGTTCGGCCGGGGGGCTGGGCTCCGCGATCCGGCTCGGCCGAGGCGAGCACGATCTCGACGCGGCCGAGGTCGTCGCCCTCGGCGCGCAGCAGCGCGGCGAGCGCGGCATCCTCGTCGTCGGCGAGGACGGCGTCCGCGAGGGACCCGAGAGCCGCCGCCACGGCTCCCTCCCAGCCCGGCTCAACGGTCAGGTGGTCCGCCACGAGCCCGCGGACGCCGTCGATGCCGCTCCCGGCGAGCGCGGCCGAGCCGTCGCGGACGTCGAGGGCGAGGGAGAGCGCGGTCGTCCGCGCGGCGAGGGCGTCCCGCTCGCGCTCGGCGGCGTGCACGGCGTCCCGCAGCTCGTCGACCGCGGCGGCCGCGCGCTCGGCCGCCGACTGCGCGGCCGCGGCTCGCTCGGCTAAGCCCTCGGCCTCGCCCGCGGTCTCGGCCTCGACCTCCGCCACCCGTGCCGCTGCCGCGTTCCGCCGGTCGCGGGCGGCGTCCAGGGCGTTCTGCTGCCGCAGGACCTCTCCGCGCACCGACGCGAGCCGGGACGCCGCGACCTCGACGCGGCCCGTGAGCTGGGAGATCTCGAGGTCGTAGCGGGCGACGGCGGCGCTCTGAGCCGCGATCTGCACGTCGACCTCGTCGAGCCGCTGCCGCTCGGCGGCGAGGGCGGCTCCGGCTTCGGTCACGTCGGCCTCGGCGGCGCGGACGCCCTCCTCCAGCCGGGCGACCTCGTCGCGGGCGGCCGCGATCATGGCGGGCGTCACCGTTGGATCCGCGGCGGGAGCATCTTCGGCCGCTCCCAGGAGCGCGAGGCGCTGATTCGCGAGCGAGTAGAGGCTGCGGAGCCGCTCCTGCGCGGATTCGAGGCCGAAGGCGGTCCGGCGTGCGGCGTCCACCTCGTCCGACGCGGCGCTCTCCTCGAGCTCGGCGGCTCGCCGGGCCTTCTCGTCGAGCTCGGCCTGCAGCACCATCCGCTCGGCTCCGCGCTCGTGCTCGCTGCGGCCGTGCGCGGCGAGCGCGTCTCGCAGCGCGACCACCTCGTCGGCGAGCAGGCGGGCGCGGGCGTCGCGCACCACCGCCTGGATGGTCTGCGCCTCGCGGGCCACCTGCGCCTGGTTGCCGAGCGGCTTCAGCTGGCGGCGGATCTCGCCCGCGAGGTCGGAGAGGCGCGTGAGGTTCGCCTGCATCGACTCGAGCTTCCGCTCCGTCTTCTCCTTGCGGCGGCGGTGCTTGAGGATCCCGGCGGCCTCTTCGATGAATCCCCGGCGGTCCACCGGCGTCGCGTGCAGCACGGTGTCGAGCTGCCCCTGGCCAACGATGACGTGCATCTCACGGCCGAGACCCGAGTCGCTCAGCAGCTCTTGGACGTCGAGCAGCCGGCAGGACTGGCCGTTGATCGCGTACTCGCTGCCGCCGTTCCGGAAGAGCGTCCGGCTGATCGTGACCTCGGTGTAGTCGATCGGCAGCGCGCCGTCCGAGTTGTCGATCGTCAGGGTGACCTCGGCCCGGCCGAGCGGCCCCTTCGTCGCCGTGCCGGCGAAGATGACGTCCTCCATCTTGCCGCCGCGGAGGCTCTTCGCGCCCTGCTCCCCCATCACCCAGGCGAGGGCGTCGACGACGTTGCTCTTGCCCGACCCGTTCGGCCCCACCACGCACGTGACGCCGGGCTCGAAGACGAACGTCGTGGGGTGCGCGAAGGACTTGAACCCCTTGAGGGTCAGGCTCTTCAGGTGCACGGGCGCTCCCGGGTCTGGTCAGGACGCCCCACGGTACCGCGGCGATGTATACGGACCGGGCGGGCGCGGCGGCGAGCGCCGACTTGAAGCGCTAGGCGGATCGCAGCAGCGCGAGGAACTCGTCCGCCATCGCGAGCTGCGGAAGCCCAGGTAGTGTTTTCGCGGCCTGTCCGAGGCCGATGTGGTGACGGGGCCGCGGCCGCCGCCCACGACCCTGCGGAGAACCATGACCCACACCCCCGCGCCCACCCGCGTCCCGGACCGGTCCGACTCGGTCGTCGCGGCGCTGCGCTCGCCCCGTGTGCTGACGCGGGAGGTCCTCGCGGGCCTCGTCGTCGCGCTCGCGCTGATCCCCGAGGCGATCTCCTTCTCGATCATCGCCGGGGTCGATCCACGGCTCGGCCTGTTCTCCTCGTTCGTGATGGCGGTCTCGATCGCGTTCCTCGGCGGGCGTCCCGCCATGATCACCGCCGCGACGGGCGCGATCGCACTCGTCGTCGCGCCGGTGGTGCGGGATCACGGCGTCGACTACCTCCTGGCCACCGTCATCCTCGGAGGAGCGTTCCAGATCATCCTCGGCGTGCTCGGCTTCGCGCGGCTCATGCGCTTCATCCCGCGCAGCGTGATGGTCGGGTTCGTCAACGCGCTCGCGATCCTCATCTTCGTCGCCCAGCTGCCGCATCTGATCGGTGCACCGTGGCCGGTCTACCTGCTGGTGGCCGCCGGGCTCGTCATCATGGTCGCCCTGCCGCGAGTCACGAAGGCCGTGCCGGCCCCGCTCGTCGCGATCGCCCTCCTCACCGCCGCCACCGTCTGGGCCGGCATCGCTGTGCCGACCGTGGGCGACGAGGGCGAGCTCCCCCGAAGCCTTCCCGAACTGCTGATCCCGGCCGTCCCCCTCACCTGGGAGACGTTCGCGATCATCGCCCCGTACGCGCTCGCGGTCGCCCTCGTCGGCCTCCTCGAGTCGCTCATGACGGCCAAGCTCGTCGACGACATCACGGACACGCACTCGCGGAAGACCCGCGAGGCGTGGGGTCAGGGCGCGGCGAACGTCCTGTCGGGCCTCTTCGGCGGCATGGGCGGCTGCGCCATGATCGGCCAGACGATGATCAATGTGAAGGTGTCGGGGGCCCGCACCCGCATCTCCACCTTCCTCGCCGGGGCGTTCCTGCTGGTGCTCGTCGTGGTCCTCGGCGATCTGGTGGCCGTCATCCCGATGGCCGCCCTCGTCGCGGTGATGATCATGGTCTCGGTCGCGACGTTCGACTGGCACAGCGTCGCCCCGGCAACGCTGCGCCGCATGCCCATCGGCGAGACCCTCGTCATGGCCGCGACCGTCGCCGTCGTCGTCGTGACGCACAACCTCGCGATCGGCGTGATCGTCGGGGTCCTCGTGGCGATGACGGTGTTCGCGCGCCGAGTCGCCCACTTCGCGACCGTGTCGCGCAGCGTGAGCGAGGACGGCTCGACGGCCCGCTACTCCGTGGACGGCGAGCTGTTCTTCGCCTCGAGCAACGACCTCACGACTCAGTTCGAGTACGCGGACGATCCTGACCGGGTGATCATCGACATGTCCCGCTCCCACGTCTGGGACGCGTCGACCGTGGCGGCGCTGGACGCCATCGAGACGAAGTACGCGAAACACGGGAAGCACGTCGAGATCGTGGGACTCAACGAGGAGAGCCTCCGCTTCCACTCCCGACTCGCCGGACGGCTCGGATCCGGGCACTGACTTCTAGGGGAGGCCGGAGGCGAGGACGCTGCCGGCGGCCCGCAGCGCCACCTCGCCGAGCCCGTACGCGCAGTACAGACCGAGGGCGATGGCGAGGACGTACTCCCGCACGGAGCCGGCGTTGCCGAGCAGCGGAAGGGCGATGTAGCCGTTCGGCTTCCACACGTCGTTGAGCACGTTGGTACCCCGCCACCACGCGGGCGGGCGGAGGCGGAGCGGCCACAGCAGGCCGGGGATGCCGCCCACCGTCAGCGCGTCGCCGACCAGGTGCGCCGCATAGCCGACGCCGACCGCGAGCGGGAACCACACAGAGGTGTCGGACGCGTACACGAGCACGAGGACGGCGGCGAGCAGCCCGAGCGCCCACGCGGTCCGCCAGTGCCGGACGAGGTCCCGCGCCTTGACGGCGAACGTGATCAGAGCGACGGTGGCGATGGCGGGCCCGACGGGAGCGTCGCCGACGACGGGGAGCTCGGCCCGCCAGCCGCCGAGGGCCACGGCGCCCGCGGTGACGAGGCCGGTCGCGAGGAGGCTGTGCGCGCCGTGGCGATGGCCGCCGCTCACGTCTCCGATCGCATCCGTGACGACCCTGCCCAGGACCGGGACCGAGTGCGCGATCGTCGCGCTGCTGTGGTCGGCGTCCGGCAGCAGCGCGGCGCCCGCCGCGACCATCGCGCCGGCCAGCACGCCCGCCGGGGTCAGGGGCAGGATCCCGGTGCCGAGTGCGGGCAGCGCGGCGGTCGTCGCGAGCCATGCCGCGGTGCCGCTCGTCGCGTGCGTGAAGCCCATCACGCTCCACATGGTCCGGCGCGCCGCCCGCCGTGTCGTCGCGCCGCGCCGACGGCTCGCCATCGTGAACCGTCTCCTGAGCGGGGTCTCCGCTCCTCGGCAGGGGCCCCGCTCCGCGTCGGCTCCCGCCGGTGCGAGGTGGGCAGCGCCGGCGGCGCCGTCTCCGGAACCGGGCGGCCGTGCCCCTGAAATACTGGCGCCGTGAGCGTCCCCGGCCTCGACATCCGGCCCCTTCGGATCCCCGCCACGATGGCCGAGGACGACGGCTCGTTCGCCGAGATGGTCGCCGTCCGCAACGAGACCGAAGCCGCGGCGCTCGGCAGCTACGACCTGGCACCGGATCCGGCGGGCCTGCTCATCGAGTACCACGACCGGTGGTTCGACCGCCGGATCTGGGTCGCGCGCGTGGACGGCCGCATCGTCGGGAGGCTCTTCGTCGAGCTGCCGCTGGAGGAGGGCGCGCGGATCGCTGTCGTCGAGGTGGAGGTGCATCCCGACTGGCGCCGCCGCGGGATCGGAACGGCTCTGGCCGAGATCGGCGAGGCTGCCGCCGCGGACGCCGGGCGGTTCACCCTGCAGGCGTGGCCCGTGCACTCCCCCGGCGCTTCCGGGGGGCGGCGCCTCACTCCACCGACCGGCTTCGGGACGCTGCCCGCGGACGACGCCGGGGTCGCGTTCCAGCTCCGCCGGGGCTGGAGCCTGGAGCAGATCTACCGGATCAGCAGGGTCGACCTCCGCGAGTCGGCCGCGCGGACCGAGGACGGCCTGCGACGCGGGCGCGAAGGAGCCGGGGACGCGTACGACGTCGTCACTTGGCCCGGGGCGACCCCTGAGGAGTGGCAGGACGACCTGGCGCTGCTGTACTCGCGGATGCTCACGGACGCCCCGATGGCGGCCCTGACGGTCGATCCCGAGGAGTGGACGGCCGAGCGTGTGCGGGACACCGACGCGCGCGCGGAGCAGGGCGGGTACCTGCTGCTGACCGCGGCGGCTCGGCATCGCGCGACCGGACGTCTGGTCGCGTTCACGAATCTCTACCTGCCCGCCGACCGCACGCGACCAGGCGACCAGGGCGACACCCTCGTCCTCAAGGAGCACCGCGGGCACCGACTCGGACTGCTGGTCAAGGCGGCGCTGCACCGCGCCGTCGCGGAGCACTCACCCGAGACGACGGCCATCTGCACGTTCAACGCCGAGGAGAACCGCTACATGCTGGACGTCAACGAGGCACTCGGGTTCGTCCCGATCGGCTACCAGGGCGTCTGGCAGAAGCAGCTGCAGGCCTGAACCCGGGGGCCGCGGCCGGCGGCGCCGACCGGCCGCCCTGCCGCTCCCAACAGCGCTCTCCTCGCCCTCAACAGTCACGCTCTCCCCCAACAGCACGACACGCCGCTGTCCCTGCTGTTGGAGGCGATACGGCCTGTTGAGCGTCAGGAAGGGAAGACGAAACCCCGGCATGCGGCGCGGCCCGCGGCAGAACCGCCTGTTGAGCGCCAGGAAGGGCGGGTACTCGTTGAGCGCCAGGAGGCCGCCCGCCCGTTGAGCGCCGGCACCCGAGCAACCCGTCAGGCGGTCCGGGAGCGCGGGAGCCGCTGGCAGCGCGGGCAGTAGTGGCTGCCGCGGTTCATGAAGCTCGTGCGCGCGATCGGGCCGCCGCAGCGGGCGCACGGCTTGCCCTGCCGGCCGTACGCGTTGAGCCGCTGCGAGAAGTAGCCGGAGGCGCCGTTCACGTTGACGTACTGCGCGTCGAAGCTCGTTCCGCCGTCCTCCAGGGCGCGCTCCAGCACGTGACGCAGCTCCGCGAGCAGGATCTTCGCGCGAGGACGGGACAGGTCGGCGGTCGGGGTGTCGTAGTGGATGCGCGCGGCCCAGAGCGCCTCGTCGGCGTAGATGTTGCCGATGCCGCTCACGAGCGTCTGATCGAGCAGCGCCCTCTTGATCCCGGTGTTCTTCCGCGCGAGCGCCGCGAGGAAGCGCCGGTCGTCGAATGCCGGGTCGAGCGGGTCCCGGGCGATGTGCGCCACCTGCGACGGGACGACCGGCGCGGGCGAGCCGAGGCCGCCCGCGGCTCCGTCGGGGGTCGGCAGCAGGTCGTCGACGGCCATCGACCCGAAGATGCGCTGATCCACGAACGCGAGGGACAGCGGCCCGTGCTCCGGGGAGTCGACGTCGATGCGGATGCGGAGGAGGCGGTCGTCCGTGGCGTCGGGCGCGCGGAGGAGGACCTGGCCGCTCATCCCGAGGTGCGCGACGAGCGCCCGATCGGTTCCGGCGAGCGGAAGCCAGAGGAACTTGCCGCGCCGGACCGCCCCCTCGAAGCGGGCGCCGACCAGCTCGTCGGCGAAGGTGTCGGAGGTCCCGTGGTGACGGCGCAGCGAGCGCACGTCGAGGACGCGGACGCCGGTGATCGTCGAGCCCGCGACGGCGGGCTGGAGGCCGGACCGCACGGTCTCGACCTCGGGGAGCTCTGGCATGTCAGCGTCCGGGGTCGGGGACGCCGGCCTTCCGCTTGTGGCGGACCAGCCGGTTCCAGGCCTCGAGCGCGGCGGCCATCTCGGCCTGCTTCTTGCTGGAGCCCTCGCCCGTCGCGGTGACGAGGTCGGACACCGTGACCGTCGCGGAGAAGAGCCGCGAGTGGTCGGGGCCGGTGGCCGTCACCGAGTAGACGGGCACACCCGCGCCGCGGCGCGCCGCGACCTCCTGCAGGCTCGTCTTCGGATCCAGGGCCCCGAAGCGCTCGGGGTCGTCGGCGAGGGGCTGGACGAGGCGCAGCACCAGCTCGGTCGCGATCTCGTCGCCGCAGGAGAGGAAGACGGCGCCGATGACGGCCTCGACGGCGTCGGCGAGGATCGACGACTTGTCGCGTCCGCCGGTGCGCTCCTCGCCTCGGCCGAGCCGGAGGAAGGAGCCGATGTCCAGGCTGCGGCCGATCTCGGCGAGCGCGACGCTCGAGACGAGGCTCGCGCGCCGCTTGGCGAGGTCGCCCTCGTCGAGGTCCGGGTGATCCGTGAACAGCTTGACCGTCACGGCCTTGCCGAGGATCGCGTCGCCGAGGAACTCGAGGCGCTCGTTGTGCGGCGCTCCCCCGTGCTCGTACGCGTACGAGCGGTGGGTGAGCGCCAGCTCGAGCAGGTCGGGATCGACCGGCACTCCGAGCCGGTCGATCAGCACGCTCCGGTCAGCGTCCGGTGCTGAGCCCTCGCCCAAATCAGACGTCGGCGACCTTGCGGCCCTTGTACTCGAGGTAGAGCTCGGTGCCCTGGGAGTCCTCGACGACCTTCGCGCGGTGCGGGAGGCTGTAGGTGACCTTGCCGTTCTCGATGGTCTTCACCAGGGTCGGCACGGACGCCTTCCACTGGGACCGGCGGGCGTGCGTGTTCGCGCGCGACTTCTTCCGCTTGGGAACAGCCATGGTTATCTCTCTTCTCTCGGAACGTCTGTCTTCTCGCGGTCTGCGCTGTCGCGCAGCTTCGCGAGCGCGGCCCACCGCTCGTCGAGTGGGGCCTCTCGCTCGTCGTCCGCGAGCACCAGCGCGATGCCTTCGGGAAGCTCGACCCGGCCGGGCTCCCCCGGCTTCACCGGCTGGAACGGCAGTGCCAGCACCACCGCATCCCTCACGACCTGTTCAAGATCCACGTGGTCGCCTTGAACCTCGTAGTCGGAAGGAACCTCAGAAGGATACGCGAAAAGCTCCTGGAATTCGACCTCGACCGGGAGCTCGAACTCGTCGAGGGTGCGCGCGTCCTGGGCGTCGGCGACCGTGTCGACGTCGCCCGTCGCGAGGATCCCCTCGTGCACCGACTCGAGGCGCAGGTCGATGTGCAGTTCGCGCCCCTCGGGCACCCACGCGAGCCCCTCGCCGAGCTTCTCGGGGATGTTGAGGGTCAGCTCCCGCTCACGCTGCTCGCCGGGGCGGTTGATGAGGTCGCGGACGTTCACCAGGTAGTTCGCCTTCACGCCGTCGGAGTCTACGCGTCCGGGCCGAGGCCCCGCCCCGGCGCCGCCCCCGAGCGCCTTGACGCGGAAGCCGGGAGCCGGAGGTGTCAGGACGCCCCGAGGACCTCGTCGAGGATCGCGAGCCCCCGCTCCGCCTCCTCCCGCGTCACGACGCAGGGCGGCACGACGTGGATGCGGTTGTCGACGACGAACGGCAGCAGTCCGCGCCCGAGCAGGGACGACTTCAGGGTCGCGAGCGAGGCCGGCTCCAGCGGGGCCCGGGTGTCCCGGTCCGCGACGAGGTCGAGGGCCCAGAAGACGCCGACTCCCCGCACCTCGCCGATCACCGCGTGCCGCTCGGCGAGCCGGGCCAGCCCGGGCCCGAGCACCTCACGACCGATGGTCGCCGCATTCTCGACGATGCCCTCCTCCTCCATGGCATCCAGCGCTCCGACGATCGACGCCATCGCGAGCGGGTGGCCGGAGTAGGTGAGGCCGCCGGGAAAGACGCGCTCGTCGAACTCCTCGGCGATGCGCGGCGGGATGATGACGCCGCCCGCGGGCACGTAGCCGGAGTTGACGCCCTTCGCGAAGGTGATCAGGTCCGGCGCGATGCCCTCGGGGTTGATCGAGCGGTTCTGGAAGGCGAACCAGTCGCCGGTGCGGCCGAAGCCCGCCATCACCTCGTCGAGGATGAGCAGGATGCCGTGCTCGTCCGCGAGCGCGCGCACACCGGCGAGGTAGCCGGGCGGAGGGACGATCACGCCGGCGGTGCCGGGGATCGTCTCGAGCAGGATCGCGGCGATCGACGCGGCGCCCTCGGCCTGGATGACCCGGCGCAGGTGGTGCAGGGCGCGCTCGGTCTCCTGCTCGGGCGAGTCGGACCAGAACTCGCTGCGGTAGGGGAACGGGCCGAAGAAGTGCACGTGCCCGCGCGCGTACTCGTTCGGCACCCGGCGCCAGTCCCCGGTCGCGGTGATCGCGGCCCCGGTGTTGCCGTGGTACGAGCGGTAGGTCGAGAGGACCTTGTCGCGGCCGGTGACCAGCCGCGCGAGGCGGATGGCGTTCTCGTTCGCGTCGGCGCCGCCGTTGGTGAAGAACACCTTCGCGTACCGGTCGCCGGCGCGCGCCAGGATCCGGCGGGCCGCCTCGCCGCGCGCGAGGTTCGCGTGGGAGGGCGCGACGGTGGTGAGGAGATCCGCCTGCGCCTTGATCGCGGCGATCACCTTCGGATGCTGGTGCCCGATGTTGACGTTGACGAGCTGGCTGGAGAAGTCGAGGTAGCGGGTGCCGTCGGCGTCCCAGACGGTGCTCCCCTCGCCCCCGGCGATCACCAGGGGCTTCAGCGCGGCCTGGGCGGACCAGGAGTGGAACACGTGGGCGCGATCGAGCTCGAGCGCCCGGCGTCCCTCGTCGGTGTCCGTTCCGGTCGGGGCGAGAGTCATGGGATGTCCTCCTTCTCGACGAGGTGCGGCCGGACGTCCGCCCGGCCGCACCCGGTGGTGCTAGTTGCCGCCCTCGTTGAGGACGACCTCGATCGGGGTGAAGCTCTGGCCGACGATGTCGGCTCCCTCATCCTCCAGGTCGGCGAGCGCCTGCTCCACGTACTCGTTCGTGTACGCGGTCTCCGGCGGGTCGGCGGTGATGATGGTGGCGCCGGTCTCGTTCTCGGTGCCCTTGGCGATCTCGACGGTGCGGTTCCAGGCCTCCTCGTCGATCATGCCGATGCCGCCGGAGGCGGACGGCCAGATGAGCTTGTTGACCTCGTTGGTCATCCACAGCTGGTGGCTCGTGCCGAGTGTGGACCCGGCCGCGGTGACGATCTCCGCCGCCTCCTCGGGGTTGTCGCGGGCGTAGATCCAGCCTTTGATGGACGCCTTGATGAAGGCGACCGTCGTCTCGGCGTACTCCTCGTCGTCGGCGAGGCGCTCGGCGTCGGCCCAGATCGCGTCCTGGAGCATCGCGGTCCCGACTTCGTTCCAGTCGATGACGTTGAGGTCCTCCGGCTGGTACAGCTCCCCCGTCGCCGGGTTCACAGTCTCGAGCACCTGCGCGTACTCGTTGTAGGTCATCGCCTGCGCGGCGTCGATGTCCCCCGCGAGGAACGCGTTCATGTCGAACTGCTGCTGAACGAGGGTGATGTCGTCGAGTCCCACCCCCGCCTGCTGCATCCCCGCGAACAGCTCCCACTCGTTGCCGAAGCCCCAGCTGCCGACGGTGTGGCCGGCGAGGTCCTCGGGGCCCTCGATGCCGGCGTCCTTGAACGAGATCTGCGTGGTGGCGCTGCGCTCGAAGATCTGCGCGACGTTGGTGACGTTCGTGCCCTGCTCGATGGAGCCGAGGACTTTCGGGACCCACGAGATCGCGTAGTCGGCGGCTCCCGCCGCGATCTCGTCGATCGGGACCGTGTCGGTGCCGGACTCGTTGATCGTGACGTCGAGCCCCTCCTCCTCGTAGTAGCCCTGGTCGAGCGCGGCGTAGTAGCCCGCGAACTGCGCCTGGGCGACCCACTGGAGCTGCAGGGTGACGGGCGTCAGTCCGCCGGAGTCGCCCGCCCCGCCGCCGGAGCCGGTCCCGCCGCCTCCGCCGCTCGCGCATCCCGCGAGGACGAGAGCGGTGATGGTGCCGGCCGCGGCGATGCCGGGCAGCACTCGGATGCTGTGTCTCATTGCATACCTCCTGGTCGTGCTGGGGTGGTGCATCCGCTCGGGGCGGACCTCTCAGGCGCGGCGGCGGTGCCGGGTCGCCAGGATCTCGAGGGCGAGGGTCGCGCAGTAGAACACGAGCCCGAGCAGGATCGACCCGAGCACGTACGCCCAGGCCAGCGCGTAGTTGCTGCTCGCCACCGCGGTGGTGATCGCGCGGCCGATGCCGTCGATCGGGCCGCCGAAGTACTCGGCGACGAGGGCGGAGATGACCGCGAGCGAGGACGCGATCCGGAACCCGGTGAACAGGTACGGGAGCGCGCCCGGCAGCGTGACGGTGCGGGTGGCCTGCCACGGCGAGGCCGCGTACGCCCGCATCAGGTCGCGGTGCACGGGGCGCACCTGCCGGAGCCCGCGCAGCGTGTTGACGAACACGGGGATGAAGACCGCGAGCGCCGCGATCAGCTGCCGTGCCGTCTGGGCGTTGGCGCCGAACATCGTGTAGAAGACGGGCGCGAGCGCGACGATCGGGACCACCGCGAGGCCCGCCACGATCGGCGCGGTGATCTCGTCGATCACGCGCGACAGGGCCGCGAGCACCGCGAAGAGGATGCCGACGACGGTGCCGACGAGAAGTCCGACGAGGGCGTTGGCGCCCGTCAGGAGGGCGGCCCGGAGGATGGTGTCGGGCGTCGAGCCGAAGGCCGTGCCGATCGCGAGCGGACTCGGAACGACGAAGGGCTTCACGTCGAGCGCGACGACGGCGAGCTGCCAGAGAGCGAGCGCGACGATCCCGAGGAGGATCGGCGCCCCCACCGTCCGGACCGCGGCACCGCGCATCAGCGGTTCTCCACTCCGCGGACGGCAGGACGCGCACCCTGGTCGCCGTGCAGCAGCTCGCGCACCGCACTGACGTTCGCGAAGAAGTGCTCGTCCTCGCGCAGGTCGTCGCGGCGGTCCGCGGCGCGACCGAGGTCGACGGCGAGCACCTCGCGGATCCGTCCTGGGCGCGGCGACATGACGACGACCCGGTTGGACAGGAACACCGCCTCGGGGATCGAGTGGGTCACGAACACGACGGCCGCTCCCGTCTCCCCGCAGATCCGGACGAGCTCCGTCTGCATCCGCTCGCGGGTCATCTCGTCGAGGGCTCCGAAGGGCTCGTCCATGAGCAGCAGCCGGGGCCTCTCCGCGAGAGCGCGGGCGATCGCGACGCGCTGCTGCATGCCGCCGGAGAGCTGGTCGGGATAGGAGCCGCCGAAGTCGGAGAGCCCCACGAGCTCGAGCAGCTCCGTCGCGCGGGCGGTCCGCTCGGCTCGGGACGCGCCGTGCAGCTCGAGCGGCAGCTCGATGTTGGCCCGCACCGTGCGCCAGGGCAGGAGCCCCGCCTGCTGGAACGCGATGCCGTACTCCTGGTCGATCCGGGCCTGCCGCGCGGTCTTGCCGAAGACCGTGACGGAGCCCGTGCTCGGGGCCTCGAGGTCGGCGATGAGGCGGAGCAGCGTGCTCTTGCCGCAGCCGGACGGACCGATGAGGGAGACGAACTCCCCGGGCGCGACGGCGAGGTCGATGCCCTCGAGCGCGGTCACCGTGCCGTTCTTCGAGGAGAACGTCTTGTCGACGCCCCTCACCTCGACCGCCGGCACGCCGATGGGAACCGGTCCTGTGGTCGGCACCTCGGTCATGCGCTCACCTCTCCCCGGCGGAACCGTCCGAGCAGGAGCCCGAGCAGCGCGACGACCCCCGCTGCGAGGAGGCCGAGCAGCACCGCCCCCAGGATCGGGGCCCACGTCTTCGCGGGGTCGCCGCTGCCGGACTGCGCGTACTCGATGATCATGCGTCCGATGCCGCCGCGCAGGCCGATCGAGACCTCGGCGACGACGGCTCCGATGACGGCGTTCGCGGCGGCCAGCCGGAGGGCCGGGAGCAGGTAGGGGACGCTCGCAGGGAGCCGGAGACGCCACAGCGTCGTCCACCACCCGACGGCGTAGGAGCGGAAGAGGTCGGTGTGGATGGCGTCCGGCGAGCCGAGGCCGCGCAGGGCGCCGACCGCGACCGGGAAGAACGCGAGGTAGGAGGCGATGACCGCGACGGACATCCAGTTCTCCCACTGGAAGGCGCCGATCTCGATCTGCGACCCCCACCTGCGCACGAGCGGCGCGATCGCGATGAGCGGGACCGTCTGGCTGAGGATCACCCAGGGCAGCACGGCCGACTCGGCGGTCCGGAAGCGCTGCATCAGCAGGGCCAGCGCCAGGCCGACGACGACGCCGACGAGCCAGCCGACACCGGCGACGCCGAGCGAGAACACCGCCGCGCCCAGCACCGCCTGCCAGACCAGCGTGTCCTGGGTCGAGTTCACCGGCTGGCCGAGGCGGGCGAGCACGTCCCATACGTGCGGCATGGCGAGGTCCGTCGTCCTGGGCAGGACCGTGAGCCCGCCCACCACGACGCCGTCCTCGGGCCCGAGCGCCTTGTACAGCTCCCAGACGACCGCGAGCAGCAGGAGGCCGAGCGCGCCGAGGGTCGCCCGGCGCCAGCGGAACGCGGACGGCGTGCGAGTGCGGAGGCGGGAGCCGACGAGCCCCGCGGCGCTCACGAGGCCGTCCAGTGACGGCACGGCGGGCGGCCGGCGAAGCGGGCAGCAGCGTGCGACCACCCGCTCATGTCAGGCCTTCGCCACGATCTGGTCGCGCATCGCCGGGATCACCGTCTCGCCGTACACGCGGAGGGTCTCCTCCTTGTTGTCGTGCTGGAGGTAGCCCGCGAACTGGTCGACGCCGATCGCCTGGAGCCTGCGCAGCTTCTCGATGTGCTCCTCGGCCGTGCCGAGCACGCAGAAGCGGTCGACGATCTCGTCCGGCACGAAGGTCGTGTGCGTGTTCCCGGCCCGGCCGTGCTCGTTGTAGTCGTACTCCTGCCGGCCCTTGATGTACTCGGTGAGGGCGTCCGGCACCGCGCCGTGCTCGCCGTACTTCGCGACGATGTCGGCGACGTGGTTGCCGACCATGCCGCCGAACCAGCGGCACTGGTCGCGCATGTGCTGCCGGTCGTCCCCGATGTAGAACGGAGCGGCGACGCAGAACTTGATCGACCGGGGGTCCCGTCCGGCCTTCTCGGCCGCGTCGCGCACCGTGCCGATCATCCACTCCGCGATGTCGAGGTCCGCGAGCTGGAGGATGTAGCCGTCGCCGACCTCGCCCGCGAGCTTGAGCGCGAGCGGCCCGTAGGCGGCCACCCACACCTCGAGCTCGCTGCCGACGCTCCAGGGGAACCGCAGGGTCGCCCCGTTGTACTCCACCGACCGCGAGTTGCCGAGCTCGCGGATGACGTGGATCGACTCCCGCAGCTCCTTCAGCGTCGTGGGCTTGCCGCCCGTGACCCGGACCGCGGAGTCGCCCCGGCCGATGCCGCAGATCGTCCGGTTGCCGTACATCTCGTTGAGCGTCGCGAACACGGACGCGGTCACCGTCCAGTCCCGCGTCGCCGGATTGGTGACGAACGGGCCGACCTTGATGCGCCGGGTCTCGGCGAGGATCTGGCTGTAGATGACGTACGGCTCCTGCCACAGCAGGTGCGAGTCGAACGTCCAGAGGTGGCTGAACCCGTACTGCTCGGCGAGTTTCGCGAGCGCCACGGTCCGGGACGCCGGAGGGTTCGTCTGCAGGACCGCTCCGAACTCCATGCTCACGCCTCCATTCCGGGCCGGTCCGGCGTCTCCGGGCCGGCGTTCCGGCCCGGATCGACCGGAACGGCCCGAGTTGCACGGATCGTGGCGGGCATCAGATGAGGTACTGCGACAGGCCGCGCTTGAGGTAGCGGCCGTCGCCCTTGGCGCCGAGGTACTGGTTGCCGTCGACGACGACCTTGCCGCGGGACAGGACCGTGTCGACGTGGCCGTCGATCTCGTAGCCCTCCCACGCCGAGTAGTCCATGTTCATGTGGTGGGTCTTGTCCACGCCGATCGAGGTGTGGCCGTTGGGGTCGTAGATCACGATGTCGGCGTCCGCACCCGGGGCGATGACGCCCTTCCTCCCGTACAGGCCGAACATCCGCGCCGGCGTCGTGGAGGTGACCTCCACCCAGCGCTCGAGCGTCAAGTGCCCGTCGACGACGCCCTGGTAGAGGAGGTCCATCCGGTGCTCGACGCCGCCGATCCCGTTCGGGATCTTGCGGAAGTCGCCCCTGCCGAGCTCCTTCTGGCCCTTCATGCAGAACGGGCAATGGTCGGTCGACACCATCTGCAGGTCGTTGGTGCGCAGCGCCTGCCACATGTGGTCCTGGTGACGCTCCTCGCGGCTGCGCAGCGGGGTCGAGCACACCCACTTCGATCCCTCGAACGCGCCCCACTCCTCGCTGGAGGCGCCGAGCTGCTCCTCGAGTGAGAGATAGAGGTACTGGGGACACGTCTCGCCGTACACGTTCTGGCCGCGGTCGCGCGCGGCGGCGAGCTGCTCGACCGCCTGCTTCGCGGACACATGCACGACATAGAGAGGAGCGCCTGTGAGGTGGGCGAGCATGATCGCCCGGTGGGTCGCCTCCTCCTCCATCTGCCAGGCGCGCGCGATGCCGTGGAAGTAGGGATCCGTCTTGCCCTGCGCGACGAGCTGCTCGGCGAGGACGTCGATCGCGGGCCCGTTCTCGGCGTGCATCATCGTGAGCAGGCCCGTCTCGGCCGACTTCTGCATGGCCCGCAGGACCTGCGCGTCGTCGCTGTAGAAGACGCCGGGGTAGGCCATGAAGAGCTTGAAGCTCGTCACGCCCTCGTCGATGAGGCCGTCCATCGCCGACAGGGCATCCGCGTCGACGCCCCCGATGATCTGGTGGAAGCCGTAGTCGATCGCGCAGTTGCCCGCCGCCTTCTCGTGCCACGCGGCGAGGCCGTCCTGCACCTTCTCGCCGTAGCGCTGCACCGCGAAGTCGATGATCGTCGTCGTGCCGCCCCAGGCGGCCGCGCGCGTGCCGGTCTCGAACGTGTCCGACGCGGCGGTGCCGCCGAAGGGCAGCTCCATGTGCGTGTGCGCGTCGATGCCGCCCGGGATCACGTACTTCCCGCTCGCGTCGATCACCGTGTCGGCGCTCGCCGCCAGGTCGGTGCCGAGCAGGACGCTGCCCGGCGCGAGCACCGCGACGATCTGCTCGCCGTCGACGAGGACGTCGGCGGCGCTGCGTCCGGTCGAGGTGACGACCGTGCCGCCCGTGATCAGTGTCGTTGCCATCGTTCCGCTCCTCCTCGCCCGCTCAGGGCTTCACCACGGCGGAGTAGGAGTCCGGCCGGCGGTCCCGGTAGAACTGCCACTGGTTGCGGACCTCCCGGATGAGATCCATGTCCAGGTCGCGGATCACGACCTCCTCGTGCTCGCCGCTGCCGAGCTCGCCGATGTGGTTGCCGCGCGGGTCGACGAACTGGCTCGTGCCGTAGAAGGTGACCGCCTCGTCGCCGTACTCGTTGTCCTCACGCCCGACGCGGTTGGGCGCGGCGATGAAGTACTGGTTCGCCGCGGCGGCCGCGGGCTGCTCGATCTCCCACAGCCGATTGGAGAGGCCCGGCTTGGTCGCGTTCGGGTTGAACACGATCTGGGCGCCGTTCAGCCCCAGCTCGCGCCACCCCTCCGGGAAGTGCCGGTCGTAGCAGATGTAGACGCCGATGGGGCCGACAGCCGTCTTGAACACCGGGTACCCGAGGTTCCCGGGGCGGAAGTAGAACTTCTCCCAGAACTTCTCGAGGTGCGGGATGTGGTGCTTCCGGTACTTGCCGAGGATGCTGCCGTCCGAGTCCACCACGACGGCAGTGTTGTAGTAGATGCCGGGCTGGTCCTCCTCGTAGATCGGCAGGATCATCACGAGGCCGAGCTCCTTGGCGAGGGCGGCGAAGCGCTGGACGGTCGGGCCGTCCGCCGGCTCGGCGTACGCGTAGTACTTGGCGTCCTCGGTGATGCCGAAGTAGGGCCCGTAGAAGAGCTCCTGGAAGCAGATGACCTGGGCGCCCTGCTCGGCCGCCTGGCGCGCGAAGCCCTCGTGCTTCGCGATCATCGACTCCTTGTCACCGGTCCAGGTGGTCTGGGTGATCGCGGCTCGGACGACGGTCATGCGTTCCTCTCGGGGCCGCCCGGAGGGGTCGCCGCCGGGATCGTTGTCATACTGCGGCGTCGAGGTTTCCCGCTCGTTTCGTCGCGTGACGGGAGCGTAAAACCTGCGACCCTCCAGCCGCCAGCATTGCCGCCAAGGAATGTGAACGCCGCCCGCGCCGCCGCACTCTGCACGGCGGGTAGGCTGGAGAGGACCCCCGGGCTCGCTCTGGTCCGGTGCGTCGGTTCGGACTGTGAGCCGGCAGGTCCTCGCCGCGGCATATCCGCCGCCCGACCGCCGTCTCTGGAGTGCCGTGTTCCGCAATCGTTCCCTCCCGCTCGCCGCCCTTCTCCCCGTGGTCCTGCTGGCCGGCTGCGCAGCGCCGACCGCCGCCCAGGACTCGCCGACAGCACCGGATGCAGCGGCCGCGGTGACCGTCGACAACTGCGGCACCGAGGTCGTCTTCGAGTCCGCTCCCGAGCGCGTCCTCACGGTGAAGTCGACGTCGACCGAGATGCTGCTCGCTCTCGGGCTGGGCGACCGGATCGTCGGCACCGCCTTCCAGGACGGTCCCCTGCCCGACCACCTCGCGGAGGCCGGCGCCGACCTGGCCTCCGTCTCCGACAAGCTGCCCTCAGCGGAGGCGGTGCTCGGGCTCGAGCCCGACCTCGTCTACTCGGGGTGGGAGTCCACCTTCACGCCGGAGGCCGCGGGCGCCCGGGAGGAGCTGCAGTCCCTCGGGATCGCGACCTACGTCTCCCCCGCCGCCTGCAAGGCGCCGGAACACCAGCCGGACGAGCTCACGTGGGACCACGTGTTCGCGGAGATCACCGAGGTCGGCGACATCTTCGAGGTCCCGGATGCGGCCGCCGAGCTCGTCGAGGAGCAGGCGGACGAGATCGCGGCGATCGAGCCCGACGAGCGCGGCCTCACGGCGCTCTGGTACTCATCCGGCACCGCGACCCCGTACGTGGGCGCCGGCATCGGCAACCCGCAGCTCATCCTCGAGACGGTCGGGCTCACCAACATCGCGGGCGATGTGGCCGACACGTGGACCTCCTACAGCTGGGAGGCCGTCGCCGCCGCCGACCCGGACGTGATCGTGCTCGTCGACTCGTCCTGGAACTCGGCACAGCAGAAGAAGGACCTCCTGGCGTCCGACCCCGTGACGGCCAACCTCACCGCTGTCCGCGCCGGGCGATACCTCGTGGTGCCGTTCGCCGCGAGCGAGGCGGGCGTCCGCAGCGCCGAGGCCGCGGCCGACCTGTCCCGCCAGCTCGCCGACCTGGACCTCGGCGACCGCTGAGCCGCGCCGCGCCGCCGACCGGAGAGGAATCCGCGCCGTGACCGCCCCCGATCGCACCCTCCGAGTGCTCGGACGGCCGGCGCTCCTCGACGGGATCCGGGGCTCGCGGCTCACGCTCACCGGCGTCGGCGCCCTGCTGCTCGTGCTGCTGGCGGCGAGCGTCGCCGCGGCCGTCACGATCGGCCCGGCCGACATCCGGGTCTCCGAGGTGTGGCGCTCGATCGCGGCGCACCTCGGCCTCGGCGTCTCGCCGCTCAGCCCCCTCCGGGACGGGATCGTCTGGGAGCTCCGGCTCCCCCGCATCCTCACCGCGGCTGCCGTCGGCGCGGGTCTCGCCCTGGCCGGCGTCGTCATGCAGGCCCTGACCCGCAACTCGCTCGCGGATCCCTATCTGCTGGGGCTCTCGTCGGGTGCGTCGCTCGGCGCCGTCGCCGTCGTCCTGCTCGGGGTCGGCGTCCTCCTGCCCGTCGCCGCCTTCGCGGGCGCGATGGCCGCCCTCGTCGCCACACTGGCGCTCGCGCGTGCCGGCGGCGCGCTCACCCCCGCCCGGACCGTGCTGGCCGGCGTCGCGGTGTCCTCCCTGGCCGGAGCGGTCACGAGTCTCGTCATCTTCTGGACGGCCACCGGGGACTCCTACCGGGAGATCCTCGGCTGGCTGCTCGGCTCCCTCGCCGGTGCCCGCTGGCCGGCGGTCGCGGTGGCGGGAGGGGCTCTGCTCGCCGTCGGGATCCCGCTCCTGCTCGTCGCCCGCATCCTCGACGCGTTCGCGTTCGGGGACACCTCGGCGGCGGCCCTGGGCGTTCCGGTGTCGGCCGTCCGCTGGACCCTGCTGGGAGCGACCGCGCTGCTGACGGGCGCGCTGGTCTCGGTGAGCGGGTCGATCGGGTTCGTGGGGCTCGTCCTCCCGCACGCCGTCCGTCTCGTCACCGGACCCGGTCACCGGGCCCTGCTCCCCCTCGCGGCGCTGAGCGGCGCGGTCTTCCTCGTCTGGGCGGACACCGCGGCACGCAGCCTCTTCGATCCCCGCGAGCTCCCGGTCGGGGTCGTCACCGCGATCCTCGGGGCTCCCGTGTTCGCGCTGCTGCTGATCCGGCGCCGGGAGCGGTCGTGACCGCCCTCTCCGGCGAGCGCGTCGAGGTCCGCGCCGACGGCCGCCTCCTCGTGGACGGGGTGGACTGCACGGTCGCGCCGGGCACGGTCACCGCGGTGCTGGGGCCGAACGGCGCGGGCAAGTCGACCCTCCTCCGCGTCCTCGCCGGGGTGAACCGGCCCGATGCCGGCACCGTCCGTTTCGGCGACGCGGACGCGTTCGCCCTCCGCCGCCGCGATCGTGCCCGCCTCGCCGCACTGGTCGAGCAGGACGCGACGACCGAGCTGGACCTGACCGTGGCCGATGCCGTCGCGCTCGGCAGGCTCCCGCACGAGGGGCTCTGGGGCGGGAACCAGGACGAGCGGAACGGCATCGTATCCGCCAGCCTCGAGGCCGTCGGCATGGCGGGGTTCGCGGACCGGCGCATCACGACGCTGTCCGGCGGCGAACGCCAGCGGGTGCTGCTCGCGAAGGCCCTCGCCCAGCGCACGCCGCTGCTGCTCCTCGACGAGCCCACCAACCACCTCGACATCGCCGCTCAGCTGACGACCCTGGCCCTGCTGCGCCGGCTCGCCGCGGGCGGCACCGCGATCCTCGCGGCACTCCACGACCTGGGGGTCGCCGCCGCCCATGCGGACGCGGTCGTCGTCCTCGCCGGCGGGCGGGTAGTGGCGGCGGGGCCGACGCACGAGACGCTCGTCCCGCCGCTCATCCGCGAGGTCTACGGGGTGGACGCGGTGCTGCTCGAGCATCCCGCATCGGGCCGTCCCGTGCTGGCGATGGAGCTTCCCGGGACCTAGGCGAAGCGGATGCGGAGCCCGCTGCGGATCCTCGCCGGAGGCTGCCGGTAGGCGACCCGCAGGTTCTGTCCCGGCTCCAGCCGCCACGACGAGCGGGCCATGACGCGCAGCGCGGCCTCGATTACCCGGTTCGTGGCCGGCTCTCCCGGGCACCGGTGGTCCTCGAGGTAGTCGCCGCCGCCCTGCGCGACGATGTGCCGCGGGTCCGCGGTGCGGAACCGCTCCGGACGGAAGGTCTGGGGGTCCGGCCACAGCCGCGCGTCGTGGTTCGTGCCGTGGATGTCGAGCATCACCCAGTCGTTCACCTGGAAGTCGTGGTCGCGCCAGCGGAACGGCTGGCGCACGCGACCGCCGACGGCCGCGAAGAAGGGGGCGTGGCGCCGGACCTCGTGGGCGAAGTGCTCGGCCTCGGCGCCGCCGGCGGCGAGCGAGGCTCGGTAGGAGGGGCGCGCGGCCAGGGCGCGCACGGCGAACTCGAGGAAGCGCTCGATCGCGACGGTGGGACGCAGCAGGTTGAGCAGCTCGACGGCGGCCACCTCCTCCGGGAGAGGCCGGCCGTCGTCGCCGGTCCACGTGGCCACGGTGGCGAGCGGGGAGCCGACGGGCGGGGTGACGCGCCCCTCCCGCACCGCGGCGACGAGGTCGGCGGCCCACCGCTCGGTGCGGCGGCGACGGATCCGTGCGAGCCAGTTCAGGGGCCCGACGGTGGCCGCGCGCTCGAACATGGCGATGAGGTCGAGGGTCAGGGAGCGGAATCGGTCCTCGCCCTGGTCCGGGATGCCCGCCCAGCGGAACACCGTGTGGGCGAGGATCGGGCCGAGCACCTCGTGCAGGACGACGGGCGGTCCGCCCCGCCAGCCCGCGACCGCCCGGGAGAACTCCTCCTCGAACAGCTGGCCCATCCGGTCCTCCCCGCCGCGCGTCAGCAGCGCGAGGAACATCGCCTTCCGATGCCGGTGCGACTCGCCCTCGAGCACCTGGGCGCTGCCCTCGTCCTGCAGCAGCCGGAACGTGGCGCGCGGGATCGCCCGCCGCCGGTGGAAGCGCCCGCCCTCGTAGAACATGCGCGCCGCCTCCGCTCCGCGGAGGAAGGTCACGCGCCGGCCCATCAAGACGGTCCGGAAGCCGTCCACGCCCAGCCGGTCGCAGGTGCGGGAGACGAAGCGGTAGGGGTCCGCGAGGAGGGCGAGGGAGCTGTCGGGCAGCGGCAGGGTGGGGATCATGGGCACCTCCGGTTCCTCAGCGTAGGGAGGCACCTCCGGCGGAGGCAGGGGCTTGCCGGGCGGCCTCGGAGCAGAGGAAGCACCCCGAGCCCGGGAGCCGCGTCAGGCGAGAGCGCGGAGGCGCGGCGCCAGGTCGCGCTCGAACAGCTCGAGGAATCGGCGCTGATCGTCGCCGGGCGCGTGGAAGACCAGGTGGTTGAAGCCCCACCGGACGTACTGCGCGATCTTCTCGACCACCTCGTCCGGATCCGCGCCGACGATCCAGCGCGCCGCGATCTGCTCGATCGGCAGCGCGTCGGCGGCGCGCTCCATCTCCACCGGGTCGTGGATCGACGCCTTCTCCTCGGCGGTCAGGGACAGCGGCGACCAGAACCGGCAGTTGTCGATGGCGGCCTCGGGGCTGGTGTCGTAGCTGAGCTTGATCTCGATCATGCGGTCCAGCGACTCCGGGTTCCGTCCCGCGGCGGCCGCCCCCTCCGCGACGGCGGGCAGCAGCTTCTCGGTGTAGAGCTCCGCGCCCTTGCCCGAGGTGCAGATGAAGCCGTCGCCTGCGCGTCCGGCGTACTTGGCCACCACCGGGCCTCCGGCCGCGATGTAGATCGGGACGCCGCCCTCGGGCCGGTCGTAGATGCTCGCGTCGTGGGTGCTGTAGTACTCGCCCGAGAAGGTGACCCGCTCGCCCGCCCACAGCTCGCGGATCAGCCGCACGGCCTCCCGCAGCCGGGCGAAGCGCTCCTTGAAGTCGGGCCAGTCCTGCTGTCCCGCCCCCCGCCAGCCCGTCGCGATCTCGTTGAGCGCCTCCCCGGTGCCGACGCCCAGGAAGACGCGGCCCGGGTAGAGCAGTCCGAGCGTCGCGAACGCCTGCGCGAGCACGGCCGGGTTGTACCGGAACGTCGGCGTGAGCACCGAGGTGCCGAGCTGGAGGGTCGACGTCCTCTCCCCCACCGCCGTCATCCACGCGAGCGCGAACGGCGCGTGGCCGCCGGTGTGCCGCCAGGGCTGGAAGTGGTCGCTGACGGTCGCGCTCTCGAACCCGTGGGCCTCGGCGGCGACGGCGAACTCGACGAGGTCGCGCGGTCCGAACTGCTCGGCGGAGGCCTTGTAGCCGAGTTTCAGAGGCAGCATCGGGAGGTCCTTTCGTAGTCAGGAGCGGGGCGCGGGTCGTGGGGGCGGACGGTCACGACGCGTCGTCGTCCTCGGCGGATTCGCGGTAGCCGGCGTCGTAGCCGTCGCGGTATCCCTCGTCGTACGCCTCGTCGCTGCCGAGCCGGAACATGTCCTGCTCTGCGGGGCGGACGAGGGCGCGCGCGCCCGGCGCGTCGAGCTCGGTCACGAGGTGCCCGAGGCCGCGCACCACGGCGACGGGAAGCGACGCCGCCTTGCCCTTCACGAGGTCCGCGGCGGCCGCGAGCTCGTCGGCGACGGCGGGCACGGTGACGTCGAGCGGCCGCCCGGCCGCGTCCCGCGTCCCGCGGAGGTCGTCGATGACCCGCACCCCGGCCGCGCCGATCGCGACGTCCGTCTGGCCGATGCGCCACGGCCGGCCGAGGGTGTCCGTGATGACGACGCCGACGCGTGCGCCGCGCTCGCGGAACGCCGCGGCGATCCGGCGGGCGGAGGCGTCGGGGTCGACGGGCAGGAGGAGCACGTGCCCGGGCGGGACGTTGCTCGCGTCGACGCCCGCCGCCGCCTGCACGATGCCGAGCCGGTTCTCGACGATCCGGGTGAGGCCCGTCGCCGACCGCCGGGTGGCGACGACGCGCACGGTCTCGTCCGTGATCGCCTGCTCGCGGTCGCGGGCCGGGATGAGCCGCCCCTCGGCCTTGGACACGATCTTGCTGCTGATCACGAGGATGTCGCCGTCCGCGGCGTCGGGCAGGGCCTCCGTGAGGACCGCGACGAGGTCGTCGCCGGCGGTGATCTCGGGGATGCCGGGCACCGACCAGACCGAGTAGGCGGGCATCAGCGCACCAGCCTCGGGAGGACGTCGCGCGAGAAGACCTCGATCCACTCGCGCTGGTTGCGTCCGACGTTGTGCAGGTAGATGCGGTCGGCGCCGAGGTCGGCGTAGCGCTGGATCGCGGCGCGGTGCACGTCGGGATCGGCGGAGACGATGACGCGTCCCTCGAAGTCCTCGGGACGCACGAGCTTCGCCAGCTGCTCGAACTCGAACGGCGAGCGGATGTCGCTGCGCGGGAACCGCATCGCGCCGTTCGGCCACTCGCGCAGCGCCGCCGCGAGCGCCTCCTCGTCGGTGGGCGCCCACGACAGGTGCAGCCGGAGGACCTTCGTCGGAGCGGCCCGTCCGGCCTCTCGCGCGCCCTCGTCGACCCGGGCGAAGAGTCCGGCCACCTTCTCGACGGGCGCGCCGACCGTGATGAGCCCGTCCGCCGACCGCCCTGCCCGCCGCGCCGTGACCGGGCCGGCGGTCGCGACCAGCACCGGGGGCGGGACGTCGGGCATCGTCCAGAGCCGGGTCGACTCCATCCGGAAATGCGGCCCCGCGTGCTTGACGTCGCGGCCGGCGCGGGAGCCCTGGAAGAGCTTCGAGATGAGCTCGACGGCCTCGAACATCCGGTTGATCCGCTCGGGCGCCTCCGGCCAGTACTGGCCCGCGATGTGCTCGTTCAGGGCCTCGCCGGAGCCGATGCCCAGCCAGTGCCGCCCAGGATGCATCGCGGCGAGGGTGGCGGAGGCCTGCGCGACCATCGCCGGATGCCAGCGGAAGGTGGGCGCCGTCACTCCGGGGCCGAAGTCGCCACCCGTCCGCTCCGCGACGGCGGCGAGCACCGCCCACACGAACGAGCTCTGCCCCTGCGCCGGCACCCAGGGCTGGAAGTGGTCGGACGCCATGACTCCGGAGAACCCCCGGCTCTCCGCGTACGCGGCGAGCTCCACGGCCTCCGCGGGCGGGAACTGCTCGAGCATCGCCGCGTATCCGACCGGAAGCGATGCCATGGCCTCATCCTTCCACCCGGTGGTGGGCCGGCTCGTCAGGCCTCGGCGGCTCCCCGGACGGACGCCCGCGGGACGCTCAGCAGGTCGGCGGACGTGTTCGGCTGCAGGAAGTCGGCCACCGCCGTGGGGACGTAGGGCGAGACGTCCCCGCCGAGTGCCGCCACCTGGCGCACGAGCGAGCTGGAGACATGCGCGTGCGCCGGATCGGGCAGCAGGAACACCGTCTCCACGCGCGCGAGGTTGCGGTTCACGATCGCCATCGGCGTCTCGTACGCCACGTCGACCTGCGAGCGGATGCCCTTCACGAGGACCGTCGCTCCGACGTCGGTGCAGTAGTCGACGAGGAGCCCGACGCTCCACGAGGCGACCTTGACGTTGCCGCCGATGCCCGCCTCGGCGATGCTCCGCTCGAGCAGGTTGACGCGCTCGCCGATCGGCAGCAGGGCGCTCTTGTCCGGGTTGTGGACGACGAGGACGTGGAGCTCGTCGAAGATGTTCGCGGCCCGCTCGATCACATCGAGGTGTCCCAGCGTGACCGGGTCGAACGACCCAGGAACAACGGCGATCCTGTGCATGGGCTCAACTTTATCGGCGCCTCGTTGCGGGCCTGTTACGCGGCGTAGCGGTACGACACACGCGCGACGCGGGTCGTGCGGACTTCCGCCCTCGCCGGTGCGCCCGCGTGTCGTGTCCGCAGGACCCGCCCGTCCGGCTCAGTTCTTGGCGAGGAACTCCCGCGCGGACTCGTCGAGCCGGCGCGCGATCGCCTCCCGAAGCGCCGGATGGCCCGCGAGCACGGGGTCCTCGTCGAGGAGCTCCTCGGCGGCGGCACGGGCCTCGGCGATCAGCTCGGCGTCGGCGACGACGCGGAGCAGCCGCAGCGACGAGCGGCCGCCCGACTGGGTGGCGCCCAGCACGTCGCCCTCCCGGCGCAGCTCGAGGTCGATCTGGGCGAGCTCGAACCCGTCGAGGGTCGCGGCGACGGCATCCACGCGCTCGCGGGCGACGCTGCCCTGCTCCGCATTCGTCACGAACAAGCAGAGCCCCGGCAGCCCGCCGCGGCCCACGCGGCCTCGCAGCTGATGCAGCTGCGAGACGCCGAAGCGATCCGCGTCCAGGACGATCATCATCGAGGCGTTGGGCACGTCGACGCCGACCTCGATCACGGTGGTCGACACGAGGACGGACACGCGGCCGGCCGCGAAGTCCTGCATGACCGCGTCCTTCTCCTCGGCGCTCATGCGGCCGTGGAGCGCGGCGATGCGCCGCCCGGCGAGCGCTTCGACCCCTGCGAGGAGCTGCATCGTCGATTCGACGGACGCGCGGGGGCCGGCAGGCGCGTCCCCCTCCGCCTCCGCGTCCTCCCCGTCGTCCTCGGCCGGGTGCTTCGCGTCGATCGCCGGGCAGACGACGAACACCTGCCGGCCCTTCTCGATCTCCTCGGCCGCGCGCTGCCAGACCCGGTTCGTCCACCCGGGATGGTCGGCGAGCGGCACGACATGACTCTCGATCCCCGCGCGTCCGGCCGGGAGCTCGGCGATCGTCGACACGTCGAGGTCGCCGAACACCGTCATCGCGACCGTGCGCGGGATCGGCGTCGCCGTGAGCACGAGCACGTGCGGCGGGGTTCCGCCCTTCGCGCGCAGCGCCTCCCGCTGCTCCACCCCGAAGCGGTGCTGCTCGTCGACGACGACGAGGCCGAGGTCGAAGAAGCCGACGTCGTCGCCGAGCAGGGCGTGCGTGCCGACCACGATGCGTGCCTGGCCGCTCACGACGCGGAGCAGGGCCCGCCGACGCTGGGAGGCGGACAGCTGTCCCGTCAGCAGGGTCGGCATGAGCTCCGCCGCGAGGTCCGGTCCGAGGGAGCGCACGATCGAGCGCAGGTGCTGGGCGGCGAGCACCTCCGTCGGCGCGAGGAGGGCGGATTGACCGCCGCTGTCGGCGACCTGCAGCATCCCGCGCAGGGCGACCAGGGTCTTCCCCGACCCCACCTCGCCCTGGACGAGGCGGTTCATCGGCACCGGCTCCGCCAGGTCGGCGGCGATCTCCGCACCGACTCGGCGCTGATCGCCGGTGAGCTCGAACGTGAGACCGGCGTCGAAGCGCTCGAGGAATCCGCCCGCCACCGGGGTCCGCGCCGTCGCGGCGACGGCGCGGGCCGCCATCCGCTGCTCGAGCAGGGCGGCCTGGAGCACGAACGCCTCCTGCAGGCGCAGCGCGTCGCGCGCGCTGCGCCAGTCGGCGTCCCGCCGGGGGCGGTGGATGAGCTCGAGCGCGGCTCCGAAGTGGATGACGCCGAAGCGCTCCCGGATGCGGTCCGGCACCGGATCCTCGATCGGGTCGAGCGATTCGAGCGCGAGGGCGACGGACTTGCCGATCTGCCAGCTCGCGATGGAGGAGGTGGCGGGATAGATGGGCACCGGCTCGTCCGCCCACGCCTTGGCCGAGGGACCCGCGAGCTCGGTCTCGTCCTCCGGCGGGAACAGCTCGTAGTCGGGGTGGGCGAGCTGGAGGGTGCTGCGGTAGCGGCCCACCTTGCCGGCGAAGATCCCGCGCACCCCGGGCTTCAGCTGCTGCGCGCGCCAGCTCTGGTTGAAGAAGGTGAGCGTGAGCAGGCCCTGACCGTCGGAGATCAGGACCTCGAGGATCGAGCCCTTGCGCGCCTGCATCCGCCGCTCGCTGACCTTGCGAACCTCCGCGACGATGGTGACGTTCTCGTCGAGGGGCAGCTCCGCCAGCGAGGTGAGCTCACCGCGCTTGGCGTAGCGGCGGGGGTAGTGGCTCAGCAGGTCGCCGACCGTGGCCATCCCGAACGCCTTCGCGTACGCGGCCGCGGTCCGCCCGCCCAGCACGTCCCCGAGCTTGCGGTCGAGCCCACTGGTCACCCCTCGAGGCTACCTCCGCTCGCCGCCGGCACCGGCGAGCCCGAGCAGAGGGTGGGGAACGCGCGCGGGCACCTGTACGAAGCGGAGCTGGTTGCCGAACGGGTCGCTCATCTCGAGGGACTTGCCCCAGGGCCGGTGCTCCAGCTCGACCGGGGCGTGCGAGTAGCCCTTGCCCTCGAGCTCGTGGGCGAACTCCTCGATCCCGTGCACGTGGATCTGCACCGCCGTGCCCGGCGTCCCGTCCCCGAAGTGCTCGCTCAGGTGGAGGGCGGCCCCGTCCCGCGACACCTGCCGGAACAGCGGGAGATGTCCCGCTATGCGATGCTCCCAGTCCTCCCGGAAGCCCAGGAAGCCGAGATAGAACTCGTCCGCCAGGGCGCCGTCGAAGACTCGAAGAATCGGTACTACCGGCCCCAATGCCACCATGCCCGCCAGGCTAGGCGGGGCGCTCCGAGCACGGTAGGAGACCGGTCTGTCGGCGGTTCGTGCCCCTCGGGGCACAGCCTCCGGCTCTGCCCCTGATGGCATCCGTAACTGACTCGCCACGCCGTCCGGCGAGTCTCGAGCAGAGCTTGAACGTGCCCACCCGGAGGGGTGGGACGACTGTCCGCGGGGCGCACCGCCCCCGTCGGAACCGGTGTGAAGCAGCGGCTCCCCGGCCCCGCTAGCCTCGACGGGATGGCTCGGATCATCTCTGGCGCTGCCGGCTCGCTCCGCCTCCGGGTGCCGCGTTCGGGCACCCGTCCCACCAGCGACCGCGTGCGCGAGGGCATCTTCTCGTCGCTGACCGCGGAGGGAGCCATCGAGGAGGCGCGCGTGCTCGACCTATACGCGGGCTCGGGCGCTCTCGGGCTCGAGGCGATGAGCCGGGGCGCGAGCTCCGCGGTGCTCGTCGACCGCTCGCCGGACGCCGTGGCGGTGTGCCGCGCTAACGCGCAGCTCGTAGCCCGGTCGCTCGGGACGGCCGCCGGGGCGATCGAGGTCGTCCGGCAGAGTGCGAGCACGTTCCTCGCGTCCGCCGCGGGGCCGTTCGACCTCGCCTTCCTCGATCCGCCGTACGACCTCGGCGACGCCGAGCTGGCGGCGACGCTGGCCGCGCTCGCGCCGCTCCTCGCGCCGGACGCGGTCGTCGTGGTCGAGCGGAGTCTCCGCTCCGGTGAGCCGCGATGGCCCGAGGGGATCGAGCCGGTGCGCACCCGGCGGTACGGCGAGACGGCCGTGCACCTCGCGCGCGCGACCTGACTCAGCCGGCCCTCCCGTCCCAGCCGCCGAACGGATCCCAGCCTCCGCGGGCGGCGCCGGGATCCCTGCCGTCCACGGTGATGCCCGGCTGCTCCGTGAGGCGACCGAGCGGCCGGAACCCGGGCGGAAGCTCGCCGGGCGGGAACGCCGCCAGCAGGCCGTGATCCTCGCCGCCGGTCAGCACGAGCTCCAGGGCTTCCTCGGCGAGCGCCGGCGCCTCCTCCGCGAGCCGTGCGGCCTCTCTGTGCAGCGCCTCCCCGAAGAGCTCGATGCCGACGCCGCTCGCGGTCGCGAGGCGTCCGCCGTCCAGCAGCAGCCCGTCCGAGACGTCCATCATGGCGGTCGCCCCTCCGAGCGCGGCCACCCGTCCCGACGCGATGGGCGGGCGCGGGGCGAGCTGCGCCCGCACGAGGTGCGGGGAGACCGCGACGAGCCCCGGCAGGAGCGACGCGTCGGGTTCGCCGTTCGCGTCGACGGCGGATCGGAACAGCAGCGACAGGCCCGCGGCCGCCCGTCCCAGGGTCCCCGCGAGCGCGAGGACGTCGCCCGGCCGGCCGCCCGAGCGGAGGACCGGGGCGCGACCCTCGAGGTCCCCCAGCACCGTCACGGCGACCGTCAGGGTCGCAGACGCGGACAGGTCGCCGCCGACCACGCCCGCTCCGTCCGCGAGCGCGGCGCACCCCTCCCGGAGTCCGTCGGCGAGCGCCTCGAGGTCCTCAAGCGGAGTGGACGGCGGCGCGGCGAGGGCCACGACGAGCGCGGTGGGCACGGCGCCCATGGCGGCGATGTCGGCGAGGTTGGTGGCGGCGGCCTTCCAGCCGAGGTCGAAGGGGCTGGACCACGCGAGCCGGAAGTCGGGCCCGTGCACGAGCAGGTCGGTGGACAGCACGGTCCGGCCGTCGGGCGCGGCCACCACCGCCGAGTCGTCCCCGGGCCCGAGCAGCTGAGCGGCGGCCGCGGGCAGGCGCGGCAGGATGCGGCGCAGGGCCGCGGCCTCCCCGGCCGAGCCGAGCGTCGCTCCGTCGGCTCCGTCCCGCACTCCCCCACGGTATCCCGGCCCCGCCGACCGCCGCTTCGATCTGGCGCTCAACAGGCAGGAAGGGCCTTCAGCAGGAAGACACGCCGCCGATCCTCCTGTTGGCGGCGATTCTGCCTGTTGAGCGCAAGGGGCGGGCGGGCTCCGGACCGGACCCGGACCCGGACCCGCACCCGGATCTGGCGCTCAACAGGCAGGAAGGGCCTTCAGCAGGAAGACACGCCGTCGATTCTCCTGTTGGCGGCGATTCTGCCTGTTGAGCGCAAGGGGCGGGCGGGATTCCGTCGCACACCGGAGCCGGGCGGACGGTCGGGCGGTCGGTAGCCTCGGAGGGTGCCGATCCCGACCGCAGCCCAGCGCGGACGTCGCGCCCGGCGAGGGGTGCGTGCGGCCCTCGCCGTTGCGGTCGTCGCGGGGGCGGCCGCGCTCACCGGGTGCGCGCCGACCGTGTCGCTGGATCCCGCGCCCGCCGCGGCCGATCCGGAGTGCGCGGCGATCATGGTCCGGCTTCCCGGCACCGTCGCCGGGGCCGACCGGCGGGACACCGATGCTCAGTCCACGGCCGCGTGGGGGTCGCCCGCGAGCGTCCTCCTGCACTGCGGCGTGCCGGTTCCGGGTCCCACGACGCAGCGGTGCATCAGCATCGACGACGTCGACTGGGTCGAGGACGCCACCGACGAGCCGATCTACACCTACACGACCTACGGGCGGGATCCCGCGACCGAGGTGACCATCGACTCCACCCTGATCTCGGCCTCGACCGTGCTCACGGAGCTGACGCCCGCGGTCGGCTCCGTCCCGGCCGAGGGCGGCTGCGTGGGAGCCGAGGACGTCGGCTAGACGGCCACCCCGAGCAGGGCGCCGATCCCGAAGGTGACCGCCATGGCGAGCGCACCGCCGACCACGACCCGCAGCGCGGCCCTCCGCTTCCCTGCACCGCCCAGGCGGGCGCCGACCGTGCCGGTGAGGGCCAGCGCGATCAGCACGACGACGAACGTGACCGGCACCCGGATCGGGGCGGGCGGCAGCAGGATGGCGAGCAGCGGCAGCAGGGCGCCGATCGCGAACGAGACGAACGACGCGATCGCCGCCTGCCACGGCGAGACGAGGTCGTGCGGGCTGATCCCGAGCTCGGCCTCGGCGTGCGCGGCGAAGGCGTCGTGCTCGGTGAGCTCGACGGCGACGCGCTCTGCTGTGCCGCGGGACAGGCCCTTGTCCTGGTAGAGCCGCGTGAGCTCCTCCAGCTCGGCCTCCGGGTCCTCCTCGAGCTCCCGCCGCTCCTTCTCGAGCAGCGACCGCTCGGCGTCCCGCTGACTGCTGACCGACACGTACTCGCCGAGGGCCATCGAGACGGCGCCGGCGAGGAGACCCGCGACGCCCGCGGTGAGGATGGGCGCGACCGCCGTCGTCGCGCCCGCGACGCCGACCACGAGGGCCGCGGTCGACACGATGCCGTCGTTGGCGCCCAGGACCCCGGCCCGCAGCCAGTTCAGCCGCCCGCTGATGCCGAGGTGCGGCTCCCCCGGGTGGTGCGCGGGCGTCTCGGTCATCTCGTCGTCTGCAGGGCCAGCTCGATGAGCTCGTCGATCAGCTGCGGATAGCTGAGGCCGGACGCGAGCCAGCACTTCGGGAACATCGAGATCGGGGTGAAGCCCGGCATCGTGTTGACCTCGTTGACGACGAAGCCGGAGCCCGTGAGGAAGAAGTCGACGCGGGCGAGTCCCGCGCCCCCGATCGCGTCGAACGCGCGCACGGCCAGCCGTTGCATCTCGGCGAGGTCGTGCTCGCTCAGGTCGGCGGGGCACACGAGGTCCACGCCGGGCGCGTCCAGGTACTTCGCCTCGAAGTCGTAGAAGTCACGCCCTGTGACGACGATCTCCCCCGCCACGGACGCCCTGGCGGGACCGCCGTCGCGCCCGCCCAGCACGGCGCACTCGACCTCGCGCCCCGACATGCCGCGCTCGACGAGGACCTTGCCGTCCTCCGCGAACGCGACCGCGAGCGCCGCGTCCAGGTCCGCCTCCGAGGTCACGCGGCTCACCCCGACCGAGGAGCCGGCCCGGGCGGGCTTGACGAACTGCGGATACCCGAGCGCCGCCACGCGGCCGCGCCAGAGGTCGGGATCCGTGGCCCAGTCCCGCTGCGTGATGGTGACCCAGGGCGCGACGGGGATGCCGGCCGCCTCCAGGACCGTCTTCGTGAAGTGCTTGTCCATCCCGAGCGCGGAGGCCAGCACGCCGTTGCCCACGTACGGCAGGCCCAGGAGCTCGAGCATCCCCTGCACGGTGCCGTCCTCGCCGAACGGTCCATGCAGTATGGGGAATACGAGATCGACCGTGCCGAGCGACCTCTCCTCGCCGCCCTCCGCGACCCGCAGCTCGCGGCCCGTCGCGCTCTCCGGCCACCGCACCCGCGTCCCGTTGTCCTCAACGGCGGGCAAGGCGCCGGCGTCGAGGCGGAAGCGGGCGGGGTCGTCGCTCTCCAGTACGAACCCGCCCTCCCGCGTGATGCCGACCGGGATCACGTCGTAGCGGTCGCGGTCGATCGCGCCGAGGACGCCGCCGGCGGTCGCGCAGCTGATGGCGTGCTCGCTCGAGCGTCCGCCGAAGAGCAGAGCGATCCGGAGCTTCGTGGTCGATTCGGCGATCGGTCTCACTCTCCCTGGGGGACGTCGTCGGTCGTGAGGTGCGGGGCGAGGTCCTTCGGCGCGAGGGTGCCGTCGAGCACCTGGCCGACCTGTTCCACGATGGGCATGAGGACTCCGCGCGCCCGTGCGAGCTCGAGGACCGGCTTCACGGACGCGAGTCCCTCGGCGGTCTGCTGCATCGAAGCGATCACCTCCGAGTAGCTGTAGCCCTGCCCGAGCAGGCGGCCCGCGCGGTTGTTGCGGGACAGCGGCGACTCGCTCGTCGCGATGAGGTCGCCGAGCCCGGCGAGGCCCGACATCGTCTCCGGCTGCGCGCCGTAGGCGGCCGCGAACGCGGACATCTCGGCGAGGCCCCGGGTGAGGATGGACGCCTTCGTGTTCTCGCCGTAGCCGACGCCGTCGACGATGCCGATGGCGAGGGCGATGAGGTTCTTGAGCACCCCGCCGAACTCCGTGCCGATCACGTCCGTGTTGACGAAGGAGCGGAAGTACGGGTTGGTGGCGGTGGCGGCGACCGTTTGCGCGGTGAGCAGATCGTCGGACGCGACCACGGCGGCCGTCGGCATCTCCTTCGCGATTTCCAGCGCGAGGTTCGGCCCGGACGCGACGGCGATCCGGTTAGCCGGCAGCTCGAGCACATCGGCGATGACCTGGCTCATCCGCGACCCCGTGCCGAGCTCGACGCCCTTCATGAGGCTCACGACGATGGCGTGGGAGTCGAGGTGCGGACTCACATCGGCGAGGTTCGCGCGGAGGCTCTGGCTCGGCACGGAGATGTAGACCTGCTCCGCGCCCTCGAGCACCGCCGGGAGGCGCCAGTCCGCGTTCAGCGTCCGGGGCAGGTTGATGCCGGGCAGGTAGTCGCTGTTGCGCTTGCCGACCGCGATCTCGTTCGCGAGCTCCGGTCGCCGGGCCCAGATCGTGACGTGCGAGCCGCCGTCTGCGAGCACCTTGGCGAAGGTCGTCCCCCAGCTGCCCGCGCCGAGCACCGCGACCCGTGGACCGGACGGGTGGGTCGTCGCGTCAGTCAAAGCGGCCCGTCTCCGTCTGGCCCTGCTTCTTCGGGTCCCAGCGCTCGGCGGGCGCGCGCTCGCCCCGCAGGTCCTCGAGGAGCGCCGTCACGGCGTCCATGACGGCGTCGGTGGCCTCGTTGAGGACGGACGCCTCGAAGGGCTTGTCCCGGAAGCGGGACAGGTCGACGGGATCCCCGAACTTGACCGTGATGCGGGCGGGAGGAACGAGGCGGAGCTTCTTGCTGTAGCGGGGAAGGAGGTCCTGGGCGCCCCAGTGGGCGGCGGGGATGACCGGGATGCCGTGCTCGAGCGCGAGCCGCACCGCGCCGCTCTTCCCGCGCATCGGCCACAGGTCCGGATCCCGGGTCAGGGAGCCCTCGGGGTAGACGATGACGCCCCGTCCCTCCCGGACCAGCTTGTCCGCCGACTCCAGGGGGACCCTGCCGCGCGACGCGCCGCCCCGCTCGACCGGGATCTGCCCGGTCGCCCGGAGCGCCGCCCCGAGCACGGGGACCTTGAACAGGGAGGCCTTCGCCAGGAACCGCGGAGCGCGGCCGCTGCGCCACAGCGCGTACGCCATGATCACGGGGTCGATCTCGCTGTAGTGGTTCGGCGCGAGCACGAATGCGCCGGTCGCCGGGACCTTGTCCTGGTCGAGGACGCGCATCCGCGTCGTGGCCTTGAGGAACGGGATCAGGATCGCCGCGAGGGGCCAGAACACGGACGGGGTCGTCGTCTCCGGCTTGCGTCGCACCGGTCCATTATCCAGCCCGGCCGCGGGCGGGCGTGCGCGCCACCACGGCTACGGGGTGCGGAGGTGGGCGCCGCGCAGCGCCGCGGCGACGCCGAAGACGCCGAAGCACAGCGTCGTGCCGACCACGATGAGCAGCGGGGCCGTCCAGCCCCCGGTGAGGTCGTGGGCGAGGCCGAGCGCCGGCGGGGACAGAGCGGCCGCCACGTAGCCGACGCCCTGCACGAATGCCGACAGCGCAGCCGTCTGCCGGGCGTTGCCGGCGGTGGCCGCGATCACCGTGAACACCGCGGTGAAGCCCGCGCCCTGAGCGACGCCGCCGAGCGCGCAGAAGAGGAGGAAGAGCTCCGGGGCGAGCAGGAGCCCGATCGGCAGCGAGCACCACAGGGCACCGACGAGCGAGATCGCGGCCCATGCCGGGATCCGCATCACGAGCAGCGGCATCCCGATCGCCCCCAGCACGGCGAACATCTGGAAGAACGAGGACGACACCCCCGCCTCGGAGGCGGTGAAGCCGCGCTCGTCCGCGAGCAGCGAGGGCAGCCAGGCCGTGATGCCGTAATAGGACGTCGCCTGTCCCGCGAACGCCAGAGCGAGCAGCCAGGCGAGCGGTCGCCGCCACACCACGGCGTGCTCGGCGGGCGCCGAGTCCTCCCGGACGGTCGGCGGCCGGCGGCGGAGGAAGACCAGCCAGGCGGCGGTCCCGAGCACCGTGAGCGTCAGCCAGGCGAGCAGGGCGCCCCGCCACCCGAGCACGGCGGCGAGCGGCGCCGTGCCGAGCGACACGACCATCGCCCCTATGTTGAGCATCGAGTTGTAGCCACCGGTGGCGAGGCCGACGCGTCCGGGCCGGACGTCCCGCCGGATCAGCACCGGGACCACGACGTTGCCCACCGTGATCGCGAGGCCGATCACCACCGTCCCGGCGATCGCGAGCCAGAACGGACCCGCCGACCGGATCGCGGCGCCCGCGATGATCCCGACGAGGCACACGAGCACCGCGAGCTCCGCTCCGACCCGGCGGATCACGAGCAGCGCGAGCGGCGCCGCGAGACCGAAGCAGAGCACCGGGATGCTCGTGAGCAGGCCGACCTCAGCCGCGCTGATTCCGAACTCGGCCCGGATCTCGCCGGCGACCGGGGCGACCGCGACGAACGGCCCGCGGAGGTTGACGGCGGCCAGCAGGAGCGCCACGAGGAACAGCCCCGGCGCCGCCGCCTCGGGGAGCGGCCCGCGCGGTCGTTCCGCCGCGGACCGGCTCGCCGACGTCATCCCTCGATGACGAACCGGGCGCCCAGTGCCTCCAGCTTCGCGATGAAGTTCTCGTAGCCGCGGCTGATGATGCCGACGTTGCTCACGGTCGAGCGTCCCTCGGCGGTCAGCGCCGCGATGAGGTGGGAGAACCCGCCGCGCAGGTCGGGGACGACGATATCGGCGCCGTGGAGCGGCGTCGGCCCGACGACGACGGCCGCCTGCTCGAGGTCGCGCCGCGGCACGCGACGGCCCTCGGTCTCGAGCCCCTTCTTGTGCACCGTGATGTTCGCGCCCATCTCGATGAGCGCGTCGGTGAAGCCGAACCGGTTCTCGTACACCGTCTCGTGCACGACCGACTCGCCCTCGGCCTGCGTCAGCGCGATGACGAGCGGCTGCTGCCAGTCGGTCATGAAGCCGGGGTGCACGTCCGTCTCGATGACGACCGGCTTGAGGGGCGTGCCCGGGTGGTAGAACCGGATGCCGTCCTCGTAGATGTCGAACTTGCCGCCGACCTTCCGGAACACGTTGAGGAAGGTCATCATGTGCTCCTGCTTCGCCCCGCCGACGAAGACGTCGCCGCCGGTGGCGAGCGCGGCCGAGGCCCAGCTCGCGGCCTCGTTCCGGTCGAAGATCGCGCGGTGCGTGTAGCCCTCGAGGCGGTCGACGCCCTCGATGAGGATGACGCGGTTCGGCTCGACGGAGATGATCGCGCCCATCTTCTGCAGGATCGCGATGAGGTCCATGATCTCGGGCTCGATGGCCGCGTTCCGCAGCTCGGTGATGCCCTCGGCGCGCGTGGCGGTGAGGAGCACCTGCTCGGTGGCGCCGACGCTCGGGTACGGCAGCTCGATGCGGGCGCCCTTGAGACCCTGGGGGGCCGTGATGCGGATGCCGCTCGGCAGCTTGTCCACGACGGCGCCGAACTGGCGGAGGGCGTCGAGGTGGAAGTCGATCGGCCGGTCGCCGATGCGGCAGCCGCCGAGGTCGGGGATGAACGCCTCGCCGAGCTGGTGCAGCAGCGGGCCGCAGAACAGGATCGGGATGCGGCTGGACCCTGCGTGCGCGTCGATGTCCGCCATGTGGGCGGTCACGACGGCAGAGGGGTCCAGGAGCAGGTCGCCCGGCTCGGTCCCCTCCGTCACCTTCACGCCGTGGACCTCGAGCAGGCCGCGGACGACGCGGACGTCGCTGATGTCCGGAACACCGCGCAGCAGGCTCGACGACTCGCCCAGGAGGGAGGCCACCATCGCCTTCGTCACGAGATTCTTGGCGCCGCGGACCTCGATCCGCCCCCGGAGGGGGATGCCGCCGTCGATGGCGATCCGGTCGAAGGTGAGGCCGACACGCTCTCCGGCCTTCTGGGCGTCGGTGACGAGACTGTTCACGGGATCCTTACTTCTCCAGGCCCAGCCGGCTGCTCAGGAGCGGACGGGCAGGGTCGTGGGGCGCCAGCTCTCGCGGCGTCCCTCGTATTCTGCGATGAGCGCTTCGTCGCGCAGGGTCAGTGCGATGTCGTCCAGACCCTCGAGGAGCCTCCACCTGGTGTATTCGTCGATGTCGAACGGGACCGTGAGGTCCCCGATGGAGACGCTCTTGGCAACCAGATCGACGGTAGCCGCTATTCCCGGCGCCGCCTCGATGGCGCCCCACAGTTTCTCCAGATCGTCCTCGGCGACGACCCCGGTCACGAGCCCCTGCTTGCCGGAGTTGCCGCGGAAGATATCCGCGAAGCGGGGGCTGAGGACGACGCGGAAGCCGAAGTCGCGCAGCGCCCAGACCGCGTGCTCCCGACTTGAGCCGGTGCCGAAGTCCGGACCCGCGACGAGGACGGACGCGCCCTGGTAGTGCGGCTGGTTGAGCACGAACTCCGGGTCCTGCCGCCACCCGTGGAAGAGGGCGTCCTCGAAGCCGGTCTTGGTGACGCGCTTGAGGAACTGCGCGGGGATGATCTGGTCGGTGTCGACGTTGCTGCGCTTGAGCGGGGCCGCGACGCCGCTGTGGACGGTGAACTTCTCCATCAGGCCGTCACCTCCTCGCCGGCGCGGGACCGCAGGAGGTCGCCCTGCTGGAGGTCCGACGGACTGGACAGCGTGCCGCGGATGGCCGTGGCGGCCGCGACGAGCGGCGACACGAGGTGCGTGCGACCGCCCTTGCCCTGCCGTCCCTCGAAGTTGCGGTTGCTCGTGGAGGCGCACCGCTCCCCCGGCGCCAGCTGGTCGGGGTTCATCCCGAGGCACATGGAGCAGCCGGCGAAGCGCCACTCGGCGCCGAACTCCTCGAAGACCTTGTGCAGGCCCTCCGCCTCGGCCTCGATCCGGACGCGCGCGGAGCCGGGAACGACCATGACCCGGACGTTCGGGGCCTTCTGGCGGCCGCGGATGACGGACGCGAACGCGCGCAGGTCCTCGATGCGGCTGTTGGTGCAGGAGCCCATGAAGACCGCGTCGACGGGGATGTCCTTCATCGAGGTCCCGGCCCGGAGGTCCATGTACTCGAGCGCCCGCTCGGCGGCGGCCCGCTCGTTGGGGTCGGCGATCGTGCTGGGGTCGGGCACGGACTCGGACAGGGAGACGCCCTGGCCGGGGTTCGTGCCCCAGGTGACGAACGGCTCGAGCTCGTTCGCGTCGAGGAACACCTCGGCGTCGAACACGGCGTCGTCGTCGGTCGCGAGCGTCCGCCAGTACTCGACGGCGGCGTCCCAGTCCGCACCCTGCGGCGCGTGCGGGCGGCCCTTGAGGTAGGCGAACGTCGTCTCGTCGGGCGCCACCATTCCGGCGCGGGCGCCCGCCTCGATCGACATGTTGCAGATCGTCATCCGGCCCTCCATCGAGAGCGAGCGGATGGCGCTGCCGCGGTACTCGAGCACGTAGCCCTGACCGCCGCCGGTGCCGATCTTCGCGATGACCGCCAGGATGATGTCCTTCGCGGTGACGCCCGGCCGCAGCTCACCCTCGACGGTGATCGCCATCGTCTTGAACGGCTTCAGCGGCAGCGTCTGAGTGGCGAGCACGTGCTCGACCTCGCTCGTGCCGATACCGAACGCCATCGCGCCGAAGGCGCCGTGGGTGGAGGTGTGCGAGTCGCCGCAGACGACCGTGATCCCGGGCATCGTGAGACCCAGCTGGGGACCGACGACGTGGACGATGCCCTGCTCGAGGTCGCCCAGCGAGTGCAGCCGGATGCCGAACTCCTCGGCATTGCGCCTCAGGGTCTCGATCTGGGTGCGGCTCGTGAGGTCCGCGATCGGCCTGCCGATGTTCAGCGTCGGCGTGTTGTGGTCCTCGGTCGCGATCGTCAGGTCGGGACGGCGCACCGGGCGGCCCGCCATCCGCAGCCCGTCGAAGGCCTGCGGGCTCGTGACCTCGTGGACCAGGTGGAGGTCGATGTAGAGGAGGTCGGGAGCGCCGTCCTCGCCCTTCTTCACCAGGTGCGCGTCCCACACCTTCTCGGCGAGGGTCCGGCCGCGGAGAGCTGAGTCGTTCTCGGTCATGGTCGTGCTGCTTCTTCCTACGTCTGTGGTGTCAGCCCAGGACGGACTCCGCGACGAGGGAGGCTGGAGACGTCAGACCTCGTCGCGGCGGCTAAGAAGGAGCCGGGACGTGAGCACCACGAAAGGATAGCACCGGCCCGGCGGCCTGTCCCGGGCCGGTGTCACGGCCCGTCAGCGGTCCCGGCGCTCCTCGTAGCGGTCGAGGTGCGCCTCGGCGTCGCTCGTGTCGGGCGCCCCGACGACCTCGGCCGGCTCCGGCTCGACCGGGTTGCGCTTCATCGCCACGAGGCTCGCGATGGTCGCCACGAGCATCGCCGCGACGATCACGCCGAGAGAGGTCCAGGTGCCGATCTCCGGCGCCCACTCGACGTGCTCGCCGCCGTTGATGAAGGGCAGCTCGTTCTCGTGGAGGGCGTGCAGGAACAGCTTCACGCCGATGAAGGCGAGGATGAACGCGATGCCGTACTTGAGGTAGACGAGGCGCTCGACCAGGTCGCCGAGCAGGAAGTACAGCTGCCGCAGGCCCATGAGCGCGAACACGTTCGCGGTGAAGACGATGAACGGGCTCTGCGTGATGCCGAAGATCGCGGGGATCGAGTCGAGCGCGAACAGGATGTCCGTCGTGCCGAGAGCGATGAACACGATGAGGATCGGCGTGAAGTGCTTCTTGCCGTCCACCACCGTGCGGATCTTGTTGCCGTCGAACTTGTCGGTGATGTCGATGTGCCGCCGGAGGAAGCCGATGAGCTTGCTCTCGTTCTCCTCGGTGTGGTCCTTGCCGAACGCCTGCGTCCAGGCCGTGTAGACGAGGAACGCGCCGAAGATGTAGAAGATCCAGCTGAAGTTCTCGATGAGCGCGGCGCCCAGGATGATGAAGATGCCGCGGAAGATCAGGGCGAGGATGATGCCGACCATCAGGACTTCCTGCTGGTACTTCCTCGGCACCTTGAACTGGGCCATGATCACGACGAACACGAACAGGTTGTCGATCGACAGGCTGTACTCCGTCAGCCAGCCGGCGATGAACTGCCCGCCGTGCTCGGCATCCCCCAGCACGAACATGAGCCCCGCGAAGATCAGCGCGAGCAGCACGTAGAACCCGACCCACAGGCTCGACTCGCGCACCGACGGCACGTGCGGCCGCTTGTAGGCCAGGATCAGGTCGGCGGTGAGGATGAGCAGGAGGACGGCGTACGAGCCGAACTCGAACCAGACGGGGAGCTGGAGGTCCAAGAGGGTCCTTCGGTTTTCGGGGACGACGGAGAACCGAAAGTCTCTCCCGCGCCGATGCGCCGCGGCCGCCGGGGTCACGTCCTCGGAACCCGTCCTGACGAACGGCCGCGCATGGGGATACTCCCTCTCGCGCCGTCCACTCTAACCGAGGCCCTTCCGTCTGCGGCCCACGCGGAGCGCCGGCGGGAGAGACGGGGGCGCGGCGCCGGTCTCCCCGTCGAGATGCCACCTGGTGCTCCCATCCGGGCGATTTGCGCGCACCAGGTGGCATCTCGGCAGGATTGGGGAACGCCGGATCGCGGAGAGCCAGGTCGTGGAAAGCACTGAAGCCCGGCTCTCCGAGTGGAGAGCCGGGCTTCGATGTGACCCCAGCGGGATTTGAACCCGCGTTACCGCCGTGAGAGGGCGACGTCCTAGGCCGCTAAACGATGGGGCCGTGCGGCGCTGAGCGCCTCATCGAGTATAGGCGAAGCATCCGGCGACGCCAAAACGGCCGGTCAGGGCGCAAGTATCCGCAGCGCGCGGGGCACCACCTCGACGTCGAGCGGCAGCACCCCCAGGCGCTCCCCGTCGCCGTATGCGGGGAGCGGCACGTCCGCGTCGATGCGGACGGAGCGGGCGCGCTCGAGCCGCACCATGGGCAGCTCCGTATGCCGTCCGCGGAACACCTTCGGGAACAGGGCGAGGAACCGCAGCCGGCCGACCGGGGTGACGAGCAGGAGGTCGAGCTCCCCGTCATCCAGCCGGGCGCCGGGCACGATCTGCATCCCTCCGCCGATCCAGCCGTTGTTGGCGACGCTGACGAGCGCGAAATCCGCGCTCCGGGGCGCGCCGTCCACCACGAGGCGGTAGCGGACGGGGCGCAGCGCGGCGAGCTCGCGCACCAGCGCGACCGTGTACCGGCTCGCGCCCCGCGGGCGGCGCATGGCGTTGGCGCGTTCGGTCACGAGGGCGTCGAACCCCGCGGACACCGCCCCGACCACCCACACCGGCGGGGAGCCGCCCGCCGCCGCCCGCAGGGCGTCGATCCGGCGCGGCGGCCGGTCGAGGGCGTCGAGGAGGATGCGCACCGCGGCGCCCGGGTCGCGCAGCGGGATGCCCAGGCCGCGCGCCACATCGTTTCCGGTCCCCGCGGGGACGATGCCGAGCGGCACGTCCGTCTGTGCGACGAGCTGGGCGCCGGCGTGCACCATCCCGTCGCCGCCGACCACGACCACGGCATCCGGGCGGGACCGGTGCAGCTCGGCGGATGCCGCGGCCGCCAGCTCCTGCATCGACCGGCGCTCGAGGACGGTCGCCTCGTGCCCCTCCCGGCGCAGCAGCTCCCCCACCCGGTCCGCGGTGCCGAGTTCGCGGCCGAAGGAAGCTGCCGGGTTCCCGGCGATCAGGAGGCGGCGTTCCGGCACGGGCTCATCATGGCGGAGCACCGTTCCACAACCCGGATCGCGGCATTTGCACGCCCCGGCGCGCCGGGTGTTGGCTCATGCCATGAAGGTCACGAAGCTCGAGCACGCCGCCCTCATCCTCGAGACCGCGGGCAGGACGCTGATCATCGACCCCGGCTCGCTCACCACCCCGATCACGGAGCCGGGCAGCGCCGTCGGCATCGTGATCACGCACGAGCACCCGGACCACTGGACGCCCGAGCAGCTCAACCGGATCTTCAGCAAGAACCCCGGCATCCCGATCTTCGCCCCGCAGGGGGTTGCCGACGCCGCGCAGGGATTCGAGGTCACCGTCGTGACCGACGGAAGCACCGCGGAGGTCGGTCCCTTCAGCCTGCAGTTCTTCGGGACCACGCACGCGACCGTCCACCCGACGGTGCCCGCTCCGGACAACGTCGGCGTGCTCGTGAACGGGTCCTTCTTCTATCCCGGTGACGCCTTCACGGTGCCGCCCGTGCAGGTGCAGACCCTCGCGGTGCCGTGCGCGGCGCCCTGGATGAAGGTGGCCGAGGCCATGGACTACATCACCGCCGTGGCGCCCAGGCACGTGTTCCCCGTCCACGACATGGTGCTGTCGGTCGCGGGCAAGGGACTGCACAACGCGCGCCTGGAGGCCGCGACCGTCGCCGTGGGCGGCCAGTACACGGTCCTCGAGCCCAGCCAGTCGCTCGACATCTGACGCTACGCCGGAGGGAACATCGCGGCCACGTAGGGCGTCGCGGGAGCGCCGCGCAGGGACTCGGCGCTTCCCCGCTGCACGGCCCGGCCGCTCTCCAGGATCACGATCTCGTCCGCGAGCCGGACGGCGTCGGCGGCGTCGTGCGTCACGAGCACGGTGCAGCCGGGATGCTGGCGGAGCCGGTCGCGCAGGTCACGGCGGATCTCCTCGCGCACCTCGACGTCGAGGGCTGCGAGCGGCTCGTCCAGCAGCAGCAGGTGCGGCTGCGGGGCGAGGGCCCGCGCGAGGGCGGCACGCTGAGCCTGCCCGCCGGAGATCGCGCGGGGTCGGGCGTCGGCGAGCGCGGCGATGCCGAAACGGTCGAGCCACTCGCCGGCCTGCCGCGCCGCCTCCCGGCGGGGCACGCCGCCGGCCCGCAGCCCGAAGGCCGCGTTCTGCGCGACCGTGAGGTGCGGGAAGAGGAGCGGATCCTGGAACACCCAGCCGACGGAGCGCCGAGCGAGGTCGACGTGCACGCCCGTTCCGGCGTCGTCGAGCACCCGGCCGTCGAGGACGACGCGGCCCTCGGAGCCGAGCGGCACCGCCCCCGCGAGCGCCGCCAGGGCCGTGGTCTTGCCGGCCCCGTTCGGTCCCAGCAGCGCGAGCACGCCTCCGGCGGGCACGCGCAGGTGCAGATCGAGGCGGAAGGAGTCCCGCTCGACGACGAGCCGCGCGTCGAGGCCGGTCATGAGCCGACCCGGAGCCACTTGTCGCGCAGGCTCACCAGCACGACGACCGAGACGACCAGCAGCAGGAGGGCGAGCACGATCGCCGACTCCGGGGACGCCTGCAGCCCGAGGTAGGCCGCGATCGGGAGCGTCCGGGTCACACCGGGAAAGCTTCCCGCGAACGTGATCGTCGCGCCGAACTCGCCGAGCGCCCGGGTGAAGCACAGGACCGCCCCCGACAGCAGCCCGGGCGCGACGAGGGGCAGGGTCACCCGGCGGAACGCGTGCCAGCGCGACGCCCCGAGACTCGCGGCCACCACCGCGTACCGCGGGTCCGCGCCGCGAAGGGCGCCCTCCACCGCGAGGACGAGGAACGGCATCGACACGAACGTCTGGGCGATCACGACAGCGGGCGTCGTGAAGGGGACGGTGACTCCCGTGAGCGCCGCGAGCGGTGCGCCGATGACGCCCTGCCGGCCGAGCAGCAGGAGGAGCGCGATGCCCGCCACGACGGGCGGCAGGACGAGCGGGACGGTGACGGCGGCCCGGAGGAGCCGGCGCACCGGGGCCGCCCATCCGTCGCTCCCCGCGAGGACCGCCGCGAGGGGGACGCCCAGCAGGAGGGAGGCGCCCGTCGCCGCCAGTGCGGTGCCGAGGGAGAGAGTCAGGGCCTCCAGGGACTCCCCCGCGGTGAGGAGCGCGGCCGCGTCCCGCCAGGGAACGCGGATCAGCAGGGCGACAAGGGGCAGCACGAGGAGGAGCACCGCGATCCCGGCGAGGGGCCACAGCGCCGCGGGAAGGCGGGCCGCCTCACGGCGCGGCAAAGCCCGCCTCCTCGAGGAGGGCGCCGCTGTCGTCGATGACCCAGCGCACGAAGGCCTCGGCGGATTCCGGCGTCGCTGCATCCGCCACGACCGCGATCGGATAGGCCGTCACCGCGGCCTCCGCCTCCGGGAAGGGGATCCCCTCCACCTCGTCGCCGGCGGCGAGCACGTCCGTCCGGTACACGAGGCCGGCGTCGACCTCGCCGAGCCGCACCTTCGTGAGCACCGCCTTGACGTCCTGCTCGAGCGTGTCGGCAGCGGCGGCCACCCCGAGCGCGTCGAACACCTCCGCGGCCGCCGCGCCGCAGGGCACCCCCGCGTCGCACAGCGCGACGGTCAGCTCCGGTCGCGCCAGATCCGCGAGGCCGGTGACGCCGGCGGGGTTGCCGGGCGGCACGGCGATCTCGAGGCGGTTCCGGGCGAAGACCACCGGCGGCGCGGCGAGCAGGCCCGCGTCGGCGACGATCGCCATCGTGTCCTCGCTTGCCGCGGCGAACACGTCCGCGGGCGCCCCCTCCACCAGCTGGGCGGACAGGCCGGAGCTGCCGCCGAAGTTCAGCTCCACCTCGACGCCCGGGTGCGCATCCTCGAACTCGCCCGCGATCCGGCCGAACACGTCGGTGAGGGAGGCCGCCGCGAACACCCGGACGGATGTGGTCGTCTCCGGCTCCGAGGCGGGGGCCGCCGCGCACCCGCCGAGGAGGACCGCCGCTCCGAGGACGGCGGGGAGGAGCCCGCGTCTCATCGTCGGTCGGCTCGGCCCGGCTCCGCCTCGAGGACCACCATGGTCGCCTTCATGCTCGCCGCCGCGATCCTCCCCGGCTCGAGCCCGAGCTCCTCGGCGGCCTCGCGCGTCATCAGGGAGACGATCCGGAAGGGACCGGCCTGCAGCTCGACCTGCGCCATCACGCCGTCCTTCTCCACTCGCGTGACGATCCCCGGGATGCGGTTCCGTGCCGAGCTCCCCGTGCGCGGCCGGGCCGCGGCGAGGGGCGACTCCTCCGCGATCTCCCGGGCGAGGGCGGCGAGCTCCGCTCCGTCCACCGTCAGGCGGCGGCCCTCGGCACGGAGCTCGATGCGCCCCGCATCGGCCCAGCGGCGGAGGGTGTCGTCGCTCACCCCGAGGAGAGCGGCCGCCTCACTGACACGAACGCGTGGAACGCTCACCGGTCTCCTTCCGCCGCAGGCGCGCTGTGCGCTCCAGCGTAGAGCCGCAGATGCGGTCCGGATTCCGGTGACAGAATTCCGGCATGCCCGCTGCGCCCGACCCTGCCCGCTTCGCGCGCCAGCTGGTGCTGCCGGGCCTCGGGCTCGACGGGCAGGGACGCATCGCCGCGGCCCGCGTGCTCGTGCTGGGCGCCGGCGGCCTCGGCAGCGCGGTGCTGCCCGTCCTCGCGAGCGGGGGCGTGGGAACCCTGGGGATCGTCGACGACGACGTCGTCGAGCTCAGCAACCTCCATCGTCAGACCCTGCACACGGCCGCGGACGTCGGCCGCCGGAAGGTCGACTCGACCGCCGAGCGGCTGACCCCGCTCGCGACCGGGACGCTCCGGCTCCACGCCGTCCGGTTCACGAAGGAGAACGCCCGCGACATCGCCGCGGACTACGACCTCGTCGTCGACGGCAGCGACAACTTCGAGACGCGCTACCTCGCGAACGACACGGCCGTCGCCGCAGGGATCCCGCTGGTCTGGGGCGCGGTGTCGCAGTTCGGCGGTCACGTCGGCGCGGTGATCCCGGGCGCGGGCCCCGACTACCGCGACCTCTTCCCCGTCCAGCCGGATCCGTCGTCCGTCCTCTCGTGCGCCGAGGGCGGCGTGCTGCCCTCGGTCTGCGGCGTCATCGGCAGCCTCATGGCGACCGAGGTGCTGAAGATCCTGACGGGACTCGGGCGGCCGCTGTCCGGCCGGGTGACCAGCTACGACGGGCTCAGCGGTCGCTTCCGCGAGGTCGAGTTCCGCGCCGACACGGACGCGGCCGAGCGGGATGCCGTCGAGGCGGTCGCCGGCGACGCCGCTCCCGCGTCCGTCGCCACCTCTGCTCCCGCCGCAGTCCCCGCATCCGCTCCCGCTCCCCCATCCGCTTCCGCTTCCACTTCCGCTTCCGCTTCCGCTTCCGAGGAGGAACCCGTGACCGCCCAGCCCGACGCCGGACAGCCCGACGAGATCACCGCTCGCGAGCTCGACGACCTCCTCACCGACGGCGCCCCTGTGCAGCTCGTCGACGTCCGCGAGCCCTGGGAGGCGGAGATCGCGTCCCTGCCCGGGTCGAAGCTGCTCCCCCTCGGCACGCTCGCCGACCGTGTGGACGAGCTCGACCCCGCGACGACCGTCGTCGTGTACTGCCACCACGGGGCCCGGTCCGACCGTGCGCGGAATCTGCTCCGGTCGGCCGGGCTCCCCGTCTCCCACCTCCAGGGCGGGATCGACGCGTGGAGCCGGACGGTCGACCCCTCGCTGCCGCGCTACTGAGGTGACCCGCCGCACCGTCGAGGAGCATGCCGCGGCCGTCGCGGCCCTGCTCGCGCCCGTCCTCGCTCCGCGGGCGGAGACGGTGTCCCTCGCCGGCGCTCTGGGCCGGCTCACGGCGGAGCCCGTCCGCTCCCCGGTGGACCTGCCGCTCTTCCGCAACTCGCAGATGGACGGGTACGCGGTGCGCGCCGCCGACCTGGTCGACCTGCCCCGGACGCTCCCGGTGGCCGGGGTGGTTCCCGCGGGCGCGCCGGTGCCCGCGGAGCTGCCGGCCGGGACGGCGCTGCGGATCATGACGGGAGCTCCGGTGCCGCCCGGCGCGGACGCGATCGTCCCGGTCGAGGACACGGCCCCCGACGGCCACGGCGTCCGGATCCTGGCGGGGCGGCGGGCCGGCGAGTACGTGCGGGAGCCGGGCAGCGATGTCCGAAGAGGAGACGTGCTGGTCCCGTCCGGCACGCGTCTCGCCGCGCGGCACCTGGCCGCGCTCGCGGCGTCCGGCCTCGCCGAGGTGCCGGTTCGCCGATCGCCGCGCGTCGCGATCCTGACCACCGGGGACGAGGTCGTTCCTCCAGGATCCCAGCCCGCGCCCGGTCAGCTGTTCGACGCCAACGGCATCGCTCTCGACGCCGCGGCCCGCGAAGCGGGCGCGATCCCGGTGCTGCGCGGGCACGCGTCCGACGATCCCGCACAGTTCGCGACCCTGCTCGCGGAGGCGACCGAGCGCGCGGACCTCGTCCTCACGTCGGGCGGGATCTCGCAGGGCGACTACGAGGTCGTGCGGCAGGCGCTCGAGCCCCGCGGTGCGTGGGTGGGCGCGGTCGCGATGCAGCCGGGCGGGCCGCAGGCGACCGGCGTCGTCGACGGCGTCCCCGTCCTGTGCTTCCCCGGCAACCCCGTCAGCACCCAAATCTCCTTCACCGTGTTCCTGCGACCGCTGCTCCGGGCGGCCGCCGGACTGCCCCCGATGCCCGCGAGGACGGCGCGACTCGCCGAGGACGTGCGCGGGGTGCTTGGAAAGCGGCAGTTCCGGCGCGGCCGGGTGGGCGAGAATGGCCGGGTGGAGCTCGTCGCCGGTCCCGGCTCGCATCTCGTCGCGTCGATGGCGGCCGCGGACGTCCTCGTCGAGGTGACGGGCGATCTCCCGGCCGGCGCGGAGGTGGCGGTGATCCCCCTGTGAGCGACCTGACGCATCTGGACGCGGACGGGCGCGCCCGCATGGTCGACGTCGGCGGGAAGGCGGAGACCCGGAGGACGGCGACCGCCGAGGGCCGCCTGGAGACGACGCCGGAGGTGATCGGGCTCGTTCGCGCCGAGGGGCTGCCGAAGGCGGATGTCCTCCCGACGGCCCGGATCGCGGCGATCCAGGCCGCGAAGCGAACGTCCGAGCTGATCCCGCTGTGCCATCCGCTCCCCCTCACCTCCGTGACGGTCGACTTCGAGCTGGAGGAGTCCGCGATCCGGGTGACGGTCACGGCCGGCACGACGGGACGCACGGGGGTCGAGATGGAGGCTCTCACCGGCGTGGCGGGAGCGTGCCTGACCCTGCACGACATGGTGAAGGCGGTCGACCCGGAGGCGACGACCACGGGCATCCGCTTGCTGGCCAAGTCGGGCGGCAAGCGGGGCGACTGGCGAAGGGGCGAGGATCGGGCGCCGGCCGGTGCTGCCGAGGCGGTCGCCGTGCGGCCGAGCGACGATGAGGCGCCGACCGCAGCCGCGGAGCCGCGTCCCTTCCGGCGGACCGCGGGAGCGGCGCTCGTCGCGTCCACTCGGGCAGCCGCGGGCGTGCGCGAGGACAGCACCGGACCCATGCTGGTCGCGTTCCTCGAGGAGCTGGGACTGACTCCCGACCCCGTCGAGGTGGTCGCGGATCGCGACGTTCCCGATGCGCTCTCCCGGATCGTATCGACGGCCCCCGCGGTCGTCCTGACGACCGGCGGCACCGGGTCGAGCCCCACCGACGGCACCCCCGAGGCGACCCGCGCCCTGCTCGACCGCGAGCTCCCGGGAGTCGCGGACGCCATCCGGGCGAGGGGCCTCGCGGCCACGCCCACCGCCGCGCTGAGCCGTGGGCTCGCGGGGACGTCGGGTCGCACGGTGATCGTGAACCTGCCCGGCTCCCCCGGCGGAGTCCGGGACGGCATCGAGGTGCTCCGCGACCTCCTGCCGCACCTCCTGGACCAGATCTCGGGCGGCGACCATCCGCCGTCGACCGGCGGGGAGTTCGTGCCGCCGGAGGTCGCCGAGCGCCGCGCCGCGGACGAGACGGCGGAGACCGGCTTCGAGGGCCACTCGTGACCGTCGCCCTCGCCCGGATCTCGGCGGAGCCCATCGAGGCGGACGAGGTGGAGCACGCCGTGCTCACCGCGGCCGACGGCGCCCTCGTGACGTTTCGCGGCGTGGTGCGGAACGCGGACGAGGGACGCGGGGTGACGGCTCTCGACTACTCGGCGCATCCGGACGCGGAGCGCTTCCTCCGGGAGAGCTGCGCGCGCATCGCGGAGGAGACGGGGCTCACGGTCGCGGCCCTGCACCGGGTCGGCGCGCTGCGGATCGGCGACGTCGCCCTGGTGGCGGCGGTCGCGGCACCGCACCGCGCGGAGGCGTTCGCGGCGTGCGCCCGCCTCGTCGACGACATCAAGGCGACGGTGCCGATCTGGAAGCGCCAGCACTACACGGAGGGCGTCTCCGACTGGGTGGGCCTGTAGCGGCGGCGTAGCGGCGCCGGTCGGCGCGGGTGATGCAGGTCGCCGGTCCCGTGCCGACCGCGGCCGGTACCGCCGAGCGCGTCCCGCACCGCCGACTGCGCCCCAGGACACCGAGGGCGCCCCGTGGACAGTGCGCACTCGGTGCTTCGGGCCGCGCTCGACGAGGCCGAATGCGCCCCGGCGGAGCAGTCCCGCGTGCGCGGGAACCTTCGCCGCTCAGCCGCCGGCGAAGGGCGGGAGGACGTCGACCTGACGCCCGAGGGGACGCGCCCGGTCGCGGACGACGACGCCGTCGACGAGGAACGACCCGTTGCGCAGCACCCGCGTCATGCCGGAGCCGTAGCGGGCGACGAGGTCGTCCTGCAGTGCGCCGACCGTCGCCGAATCGACGGCGAACGTCTCCTCCTCGCGCCCGGCCACCTCCGCGGCCGCCGCGAAGTACCGCACCAGGACCTCAGCCACCGATCGCCCCCATGCTCCGCACCGGACGGACGAAGGACTCGTCATCGATCCCGTGTCCGGCCTTCTTCCCCCACATCGCCAGGCGCCAGCGATCCGCGATCTCCTCGTCGCTCGATCCGTCCCGCAGCAGGCCGCGCAGGTCCGTCTCGTCGTCGCCGAACAGGCAGGAGCGGACGCCGCCCTCTGCGGTGATCCGGGTGCGGTCGCAGTCGCCGCAGAAGGACCGGGTCACCGAGGCGATGATGCCGACCGTGGCGGGACCGCCGTCCACCAGCCACTCCTCAGCAGGAGCGGACGGGTCCTCACGTCCGATCGGCTCCAGCAGGAAGCGGCGGCCGAGGACGGACAGCAGCTCGGCAGCGTCCACCATCGAAGCGCGCTGCCATGCCTCGTCGGCGTCGAGCGGCATCTGCTCGATGAAGCGGAGCCGAGCGCCCGTCCGGATCGCCCAGGCGAGGAGGTCCGGGGCGTCCTCGAGGGTCTCGCGCATGAGCACGGCGTTGATCTTCAGCGGCGCGAGGCCGGCGGCGTGCGCCGCGGCGATGCCGGCGAGCACCGCGGGGAGGCGGTCGCGGCGGGTGAGCGAACGGAAGTGCTCCCGGTCGAGCGTGTCCAGGGAGACGTTGACGCGGTCGAGGCCGGCGGCCGCGAGCGGAGCGGCCTTGCGGTCGAGCCCGATGCCGTTGCTGGTCAGGGACAGCCGGATGCCGGGCGCGGCCAGCGCGCTGAGTCGCACGATCTCGACGATGTCGGCGCGGACCAGGGGCTCGCCGCCGGTGAAGCGGACCTCCTGGACCCCGAGGAGCGTCCCGGCGATGCCGACGAGCCGCGCGACCTCCCTGGTCGAGAGGACCTGGTCGCGCGGGATGGCCGGCAAGCCCTCCGCCGGCATGCAGTAGGTGCAGCGGAGGGAGCACTTCTCGGTGAGCGAGATCCGCAGGTCGCGGGCGACGCGCCCGTAGCGGTCGACGAGCTCGGGCACGTCCGGGCGGCCCTCCCCGGACGGCAGGACGCTGCGCAGGCGAGGAACCCCGAGGGCGACAGCGGTCACCCGAACACCTTAAGCCCCGCTCCCGGGAGGGCCCGTCCGGTGTCCGCCCAGGGGCGTCCGCCCAGGGGGGCCGGCGCGTCCTCGCGCTCAACAGGCAGGACGGGGCTTCAACAGCAACTTCCGCGGCGTGTCTTCCTGTTGGAGGGCAGAGCTGCCTGTTGAGCGCAAGCCACCGGCGGCGGGTGGAAGCCGTACGTCGTCCGCGACGGCTACGCGACGTTGCAGAGGGCGCCCGTCCGGGCCCCCGTACCGCGCTACCGTGGACGGGTCAGCGACGAGAGAGGCGACATGGGCATCTTCTCCCCCGGCTTCACCGGGCGGCGCCGCGAGCACGTGCCGGACCTGCCTCCTGGCCAGTACCTCGAGCGCGGCTTCCCCGTGCTCACTACCGGTCCGACCCCGCACATCGACAGGCGGGACTGGCAGCTGACGCTCACGACCGAGACCGGCGAGCGGCGCAGCTGGAACTGGCAGCAGATGCTCGACCTCGGACCGGAGGAGATCAGCACCGACATCCACTGCGTCACCGCCTGGTCGAAGCTCGGGACCACCTGGCGCGGGGTCCCGCTCGATCGCTTCCTCGACGGAGTCGAGACCCATGCTCAGTACGTGATGGCCGGATGCTACGGCGGGTACACGACGAACATTCCGCTGCAGGAGAGCCTCGGGCGCGCCTGGGTCGCCTTCGAGTACGACGGCCGCGACCTCGAGCCGGAGCACGGGGGGCCGGCCCGGCTGCTCGTCCCGCACCTCTACTTCTGGAAGAGCGCGAAGTGGGTCAACAGCCTCCGGCTCATGCGCGAGGACTCCCCCGGCTTCTGGGAGCAGAACGGGTACAGCATGCACGGTGACCCCTGGCGCGAGGAGCGCTACTGGTGACGGCCCCTTGGGTTCCCGCGACCCTCGTCGACGCCCGCATGGAGACGCCCTGGTCCCGGACCCTCGTCCTCGACGCGCCCGAGGCGCGGCCGTCGCTCGCCGGCCAGAGCATCGATGTCCGCCTCACCGCGGAGGACGGCTACACGGCCCAGCGCTCCTACTCGCTCGCCTCCCCCGCCGGCACCCGTCCCATCGAGATCACCGTGGACAAGATCGCCGACGGCGAGGTGTCGCCGTACCTCGTGGATCAACTCGGGGTCGGCCACATGATCGAGGTGCGTGGCCCGGGCGGGCGCTTCTTCACCTGGACCCCGGACCTCCCCGATCCGGTGCTGCTCGTGGCCGGAGGCTCGGGAGTCGTCCCCCTCATGGCGATGATCCGGACCCGCGAAGCCGCCGGCGGAACTGCGCCGATGCAGCTCCTGTACTCGGTGCGCACACCCGAGGGCCTGTTCTACCGCGACGAGCTCGACGAGCTGGCGGCCCGCGGCCGCATCGACGTCCGCTACGTCTTCACCCGCACGGTGCCGGCGGGCTGGCCCCACCAGGCCGGCCGGATCACCCGGGAGCTGCTGGCGGACTTCGCAATGCTGCCCGAGCACGACCCGCTCGTGTACGTGTGCGGACCGACCGGCTTCGTGGAGGCGGCGGCCACGCACCTGGTGCGCCTCGGCCACAACCCGCTCCGCATCAAGACGGAGCGCTTCGGCCCCACCGGCTGACCGCAGCCCCGACGCGCGCGGCACGAGGCGCCACCGGTGCGCCGGATACTCCTGGTGGCCGGCGCCCCCGGCGCGCCCTGCGGGCACCGCTCGCCCCTTCGGGCGCCGTCCGGCATGGCAGGGGTCAGATTTCGGCCCTTCCGCCAGCCGTCCGGCCCCTCGAGATGCCACCTGGTGCTGTCATTCCGCCGATTCGAGAGCACCAGGCGGCATCTCGGCGGAGCTCCGGGACCGATGGAGCGCCGGGACCGGGTCGACCGCGTCTCGTCCGAGGTGCACCATGGGGGGCCCGAGCGCGGACGCGAAGGCCGCATCCACCGTGCGCGGCGGTGAGGCGTGCGCGGACGCCCCTGCACTCGCACTGCGCGATCCAGGTCAAGGCGTGCGAGACCCACCTCTCGAAGTGCCACTTGGTGCCGTCATTTCGGCCGAATGGGAGCACCAAGTGGCATCTCGGCGGGGGTCGCGGAGCCTGCTCGGCGGGCAACGCACCCCGAACTGGGGCCTGTGCAGGGCTTTTGCCCGGCGGGATAGTACGGGGGATGCATCCTGTCCCTCGATGGGGATCGCGAGGACGGGAACGGCCGGCGTGCCGCTGGGGAGCGGCGCCGTCGCACGCGGCGGATCGGTGCCGGCCGGACGCGCATCGTGGGGGACGCGATGAACCGCGGAGTGCACGCTTCAGCGCTCACAGGGGGTGTCGCGACGGCCGTCGCCGCCGGCATCCTGGCCGCCAACCTGCTGTGGCCGTCCACGCCGACGCCCGGCGCGGCTGCGGACGTCACGACATTCACCACGCCGCAGACGGTCACGTCCTCGACGGCGGTCGCCGCGCCGATCGTTCGCGACTCGTACACCGTCACGGCCGCCCCGGCGCCCGCGACCTCCTCGACCGCGACCCTCACGACCACGGCCACCGCTCCTGCCTCCTCCGCCTCCCCCTCTGTGACCGCCGCCCCTGCGCCTGACGGACTCGCCTGCACCGCCGGCGAGGAGGCGATCGCGAGCGGCGACGGGTGGACGTGCGGCCCTGCCGACCTCGCCGATCCCACCGTCGTCGCGGCACCCGAACCGACACAGCCGAGCTCCACCCCCGGCACCGGCACGACGCCCGCACCGACCCCCGCCCCCGTGGACACCCGTCCGCACGGCGCAGGAGTGCCTACGGGTCTCTCGCTACGCACCGTCTACGGCGACCAGATCATCACCACCCCGGGCACCGTGCTGGACGGACTTGACATCCACGGACGCGTCGTCGTCAAGGCGCCGAACGTGACGATCAAGAACTCGATCATCCGAGGCCTCGACACGGGCAGCAAGTGGGGACTCATCGACGCCCTCGCGGGCCACCCCGGCCTCGTCGTCCAGGACACGGAGATCGTCGCCACCGTCCCGAACTACTACGTCAACGGGATCATGGGCTTCAACTTCGAGCTGCGCCGGGTGAACATCCACGGCGTCGTCGACCAGGTCCACCTGACCGGCGGGAACGTCGTCGTCGACCGCTCCTGGCTGCACGGCAACCTGCACTTCGAGGACGATCCGGGGCACCCGGACGGGACCCACGACGACAACATCCAGATCCAGAAGGGGATGAACATCGTGGTCACGAACAACGTTCTCGCGGGATCCCACACCGCGAGCATCATCATCACGCAGGGGCAGGGTGACGTCGGCGACGTCCGCATCCAGGGCAACAAGTTCGACAACGGCGGATGCAGCATCAACATCTCGGAGGGGAAGTACGGACCGCTCTCGGGCGTGTCCATCCTGGACAACCTCTTCGGGCGGACCACGCAGTTCCGGAACTGCGCCATGGTCGTGTTCTCGCCGGGCACGAAGCTGAACCTCTCCGGCAACGCCTACACCGACGGGATCGTGCCGACGCCCATCTACCGCTGAGGCTCAACGGCCGCTCCGCCGAGCACCAGGGAGGCTGCCCCGCCGACTCATCGGAGGCGGGCAGGGGACATTCCCGCCCGACGGCGGCGGGAGCGAGCGGCGTAGGGTGCCGCCATGACGATCGGCAGGGTGCAGCTGTTCTCGATCCCCGTGTCCGACCAGGACCGGGCCCGCGACTTCTACGTGGAGAAGCTCGGCTTCGAGCTTCTTCAGGACAACCCGATGGGGCCGGAGCAGCGCTGGGTGATGGTGGGACCGGGTGGGGCGGAGACCGCGATCACGCTCGTGACCTGGTTTCCGTCGATGCCGCCCGGGTCGCTGCAGGGAGTCGTGTTCGAGACGGAGGACCTCGAGGAGGACGTGGCGGCGCTGCGGGCGCGCGGCGTGGACATTCCCGGCGACGTCGAGACGGTGCCGTGGGGGGCGATTCGTCACCTTCACGGATCCCGACGGCAACGGGCTCATCCTGCAGGAGAACAGCCGGCGCTAGCCGCAGCGCGTCGCTCCGCATGCCGCACGCCACGCACGGGGCGCCAGCGGCAGCGGACGGCACGGACGGTCCCGCACGGGACATTCACCGCGTCCGCGCCTGGGGCCCGCGCTCGGCACTAGATCGGCACCATGCTCCTGACGGACCAACCGGCTCACCGGACGACTCGGGGCCCGGTACCCGATCCTCTCCTGCGCCTTCGGGGCTGATCATCGCCAGGAGAGGCACCGTGGACGAGGACGGACCAAAGCAGCGGACCTCCGATGTCGCGCGTCTCCTGCGGTGGAGGACGCGGGCGGCACCTGGCGGGTCGCGCACCTGACCCCAACCCAGGCATCGGTCGCGCTCTGCCGGTGCGACGGGGGCGAGGAGGTCGAGCGCCTCACCTCGTCGGAGCCCGGGTCCCCGAGTTCCTGACCGGGCGCACCGCTGGGAGGAGCCCCCTGAGCGCCCATAGCGCCAGCAGACCGGCCAGCGCCGGTCGAGATCAGCCGAGAACACCCGCCCCGGCCGCCGAGCGATCACGCCGCCCGCGACCGGGGACCGACGAGCAGCCCCTTCGCCACCGGGTGCCGGACACCGCGAGCTCGCTCGACCGGGCGTCCCCACATCTCCGACAGCTGCTCGGCCAGGCCGGGGGCGAGGGAGCCCCCGCCGACCAGGTGCACGGGTGCACCGGCGAGGGCCGCGCGCACGGTGCCCGGCAGCGTGCCGAGGACCAGCTCCGGGGCGTCGACCCACTGCTGCAGAGTCGACTCCGGGGTGAGCTCGTAGTCGCGCATCCCGAGCGGCACGGCCGCGGCGCTCTCCAGCCGGTCGTCCTGGATGACGGCGAGCTCCACCAGCCCGGCGCCGACGTCGCACACGAGCACCGGCTTCCGCGTGTCGATGCCCGCACCCCTGGCCGCGGCGAGCGGCGACGGCACGGTGGCCGGAGCCGCTCCGGTCACCGAGAACACCACACCGGCGAGCAGCGCGAGGTCGTACCGGGTCGCGCCGATCGGCACGGCGAGCCGCACGGGCGTGCCCGGCGCCACCTCGGCCCGGGCCAGCAGGTCGGTGAGCAGGTGGACGCAGTCGGCGGGATCCGCCACGATCCCGTGACGGACGGGACGGCACGTCTCCCCCTGCCGCGTCACGGCCGGCCGCAGGGCACGCCGGCCCGTCGCCAGCACTCGCCCGCTGCGCGCGTGCGCGACGACGGTGGGCTCATCGAGCAGCAGTCCTCGCGCAGGGTTGTAGACGACGGTCCAGGCGCTGCCGAGGTCGATGGCGCCGACCTCGCCCGAGGGAGGAACGCCGGGACCGCCGAGGCCGGGCCGCACGGGGGTTGCCACGGGAACTCCTTCGTCCGGAAGCCTCACCCTAGCCCGGCCTCCGGGAAAGGCAAGACGCCCGCGCCTCTCCCGACCCCTCACCTCGGATGCGCGTCCAGGAGCGACTGGAGCGCGTCCCGGATCGCGTCCTCGAGCCCCGCGCCGTGGCCCGCGTCCGCGATCCGGAGCTCGGAGCCGGACCAGCGCCGATGCAGGCGCCACGGGATCACGAGGGGGCTGCTGATGTCGTGCCGGCCGTGGATCAGGATCGCGGGCAGGTGCCGGATCCGCTCGACCCCGTCCAGGAGCTCGCCCGGTCCCCGCCACGCCGCGTGCGACCAGTAGTGGGTGACGAGCCGGGCGAAGCAGAGCCGGAAGCGAGGATCCTCGTACCGCGGGTCCGGCCGCCATCCCGGTGCGAGCGACACGTGGGTGTCCTCCCACGCGCACCAGGCCCTGGCGGCATCATCGCGGACGGCCGGATCGGGGCGCGCGAGAAGCCGGGAATAGGCGGCCACGAGGTTGCCGTCCCGGTCCGACACCGGGAGCCGCCCGACGAAGGCCTCCCACTCGGCAGGGAAGATCCTCCCCATGTCCCGCGTGATCCACTCGACCTCGCTCTCGGTGGTGGTTGTGACGCTGAACAGGACGAGTCCCGTGACCGCCTCCGGATGCGCCTGCGCGTAGGCGAGCGCGAGCGTCGTGCCCCAGCTGCCGCCGAGGAGCAGCCACCGTTCGATCCCGAGGGTGCGGCGCAGGAGCTCGAAATCCGCGATGAGGGCGTCCGTCGTGTTGCCCGACAGGTCCACGTCGGGGTCCGCGGCGTTCGGCATGCTGCGTCCGCACCCGCGCTGATCGACGAGCACCACGCGGTACCGCCTGAGGTCGAACCAGCGCCGCCAGCCGGCCGACGCTCCGCTGCCGGGTCCGCCGTGGACGACGAGAGCAGGAACGCCCGCGGGGTTCCCGCACTGCTCCCAGTAGACGCGGTCGCCCCCGCCCACGTCGAGCAGGCCCGAGTCGTACGGCTCCATCGGCGATTGCACCCTCCCATCGTGGCGGCACCGCCCGGCCCGTCCTGGCTCCACCTGCCCGACGGGTCTAGCATCGGCCCAGGCCGGAGGATGGAGGCGGGATGGCGGCGACGCCATGAGCACGATCGCAGGGATCCCCGCGGCTCGCCGCATTCAGCGGATCTACCTCGTGCTCCTGCTCGGCAACACGCTCGCCGCCTCGTTCATCTGGGGCATCAACACCCTCTTCCTCCTGGATGCAGGCCTGACCAACCTCGAGGCGTTCGCCGCGAACGCCTTCTTCACCGCCGGGATGGTGATCTTCGAGGTGCCCACGGGCGTCGTCGCCGACACCCTGGGCCGCCGCGCCTCCTATCTGCTGGGCACGCTCACCCTCGCGGTGAGCACCGTCCTGTACTGGCTCATGTGGCTGTGGTCCGCACCGTTCTGGGCCTGGGCCGTCGTCTCCGTGCTCCTCGGTCTCGGCTTCACGTTCTTCTCGGGCGCGGTCGAGGCGTGGCTGGTGGACGCTCTCCGTGCGTCGGGGTACGAGGGGGCCCTCGAGCCCGTCTTCTCCAAGGGGATGGTCGTGTCCGGGGCGGCGATGCTCCTGGGCTCGGTCGCGGGCGGCGTCGTCGCGCAGTGGACGGACCTCGGGGTGCCGTTCCTCGTCCGCGCCGCGGTGCTGGTGGCCATGTTCGCCGTGGCGTTCCTCGTCATGCGCGACCTGGGCTTCACCCCGGACCGTTCCGAGGGCCCGCTCCGGGCGGTCCGCACGATGTTCCGCGCCTCCCTCAGGCACGGCCTCGGCAACCCGCCGGTGCGGTACATGATGCTCGCCGCGCCGTTCAACGCCGGCGTCGGCATCTACGTCTTCTACGCCCTGCAGCCCTATCTGCTCGAGCTGTGGGGCGACGAGGAGGCGTACTCGATCGCCGGTCTCGCGGCGGCGATCGTGGCGGGATCGCAGATCACCGGCGGCGTCCTCGCCCCGGCGGTGCGCCGCATGTTCCGGAAGCGCACGACCACGATCCTCCTGTCGGTCGGCGCCGGTGCCACGCTGCTCGTCGTCCTCGGCGTGACCAGGAACTTCTGGCTGGCGCTCGTCATGATGATCGTCTGGGGCGTCGCGTCCTCGATCGAGGACCCGATCCGGCAGGCGTACGTGAACGACCTGATCCCCTCGAGGCAGCGTGCGACCGTCCTCTCCTTCGACTCGCTCATGGGCAACGTCGGCGGGGTCGTCATCCAGCCCGCGCTCGGCCGCACCGCGGACGTGTCGGGATACCCGTTCTCGCTCGTGGTCAGCGGCATCGCGAACGCCGCCGCGCTCCCGTTCCTCTACCTCAGCCGCCGGCAGAACGCCGCCGCGGACGTCTCCGCCACCGCCACGACGCCCGCGCCGGAGGACGCGCCGGCCCCCGCCCCCGGCCTCTCCGGCGACGTGACGCCGGAGCGCTGAGCTCGAAGGCGCTCTCCTCGCCGCTGATCCCTTCGGCGCTCACGATCCGGCCCCTCGGACCGCCCTTCACCGGGACCTCTTCCGCCCGGTTCCGCTCGCCACGCCGCCCGAGACTGGTGCTCGACTCGGAGTGAGCGGCGGCTTGTAGAGCCGCCTCGCCAGGCCCCACCTGGCCTCGTACTCGCTGAGCTTCGCGATGCGCGCCAGACCGGCTCGGTCCTCCTCGAGCGCCGGGCCGAGGCCGCGTTGGAAACGGCGGTTGATCCAAACCCAGCGCATGACTGGGATGAGCGCGGCGCACAGGGCTATGTCGAGCGCCAGGATGCCGAAGCTCACGACGATCACGGCGGGCGGAATGGTGGCGTGCAGCTGGCCGAGCTCAGCGCCGCCGTAGAGGAGGGCGATCGCGGTGGGCAAGAACGTGGGAACAGCGAAGAGGAACCATTTCCCTACTGACGCCAGCCACCAGACCGATCGGGTGTGATCCGGCAGGTCTATGAACTCGGAGATGCGGCGGATGTTGAAGGAGTCGTCCCCGACCGCCTCGCGGATGCGAAGGCGCCGATCCCGGAAGAGGTAGGAGCCGACGGCGTGGATCAATATCTCGTTGTCGAAGAACTTGAACGCGAGAGGGCAGCCGAGAAGTGGCAGGAGCAGGCACACTGCGAGGATTCCGGGCGTGACGGCCTCGGCCTTCTGGCCGGTGGCGAGGGAGACAACGGCTCCGATGCCGGCGGCCAGCACCAGCAGCGCGAAGTTGAACGTATGGTTCTGGGTCTCCATACGGGTGAACTGCTCGGCCCGGAGCTTGTCGTACTCCGCCAGGTACGCACTCAGTGCCCGATCACGCGATGCGTCCTCGGTCATCATCCAGCTCCTTCCGGTGGCGTGAGTCATGGTTCTGGTTCGACTGACGGATCCCTAGAGTCGGATGGCCCCGCCTCCGCCGGCCCGGCCTCCCCTCGCGGAGCACGTCGGCGGCGGGCGCTACGGTTTCGGCATGCACACGGCCGACAGCCACGATCTGATCCGTGTCTCCGGGGCGCGGGAGAACAACCTCAAGGACGTCAGCGTCGAGCTCCCGAAGCGGCGCCTCAGCGTGTTCACCGGGGTCTCGGGGTCGGGCAAGAGCTCCCTGGTGTTCGGCACCATCGCCGCGGAGTCGCAGCGGCTGATCAACGAGACGTACAGCGCCTTCGTGCAGGGCTTCATGCCGACGCTCGCACGGCCCGAGGTCGACGTCCTCGAGGGCCTGACGACCGCGATCATCGTCGATCAGGAGCGGATGGGCGCCAATGTTCGGTCCACTGTGGGCACCGCCACGGACGCGAACGCGATGCTGCGGGTCCTCTTCAGCCGGCTCGGGACGCCGCACATCGGCCCCTCCAACGCGTTCTCCTTCAATGTTCCCTCGGTGCGCGGTAGCGGCGCGATCACGGTCGCCCGCGGCGAGGGCGACGGCGAGACCATCGAGCGCACCTACACCGTCACCGGCGGCATGTGCCCGCGCTGCGAGGGCATGGGCCACATCACCGACATCGACCTCGACCAGCTGTTCGACCGGTCGAAGTCGCTGGCCGCGGGAGCGCTGACCGTTCCCGGCTACAACGCCGACGGCTGGCAGGTCCGGATCTTCACCGAGTCCGGCTTCCTCGATCCCCACAAGCCGATCGCCGAGTACAGCGAGAGCGAGCTGCAGGACTTCCTCTACAAGGAGCCGGTCAAGGTCAAGTTCGACAGCTTCAACCTGACCTACGAGGGTCTGATCCCGAAGATCCAGAAGTCGTTCCTGTCGAAGGACAAGGAGGCGATGCAGCCGCACATCCGCGCCTTCGTCGAGCGGGCCGTCACGTTCATCCCGTGTCCCGACTGCGGCGGCACCCGCCTGAGCGAGGCGGCGCGCTCCTCGCGGATCCGCGGGATCAACATCGCGGACGCCTGCGCGATGCAGATCAGCGACCTCGCCCAGTGGGTCCGGGACCTGGACGAGCCCTCGGTCGCCCCGCTGCTCGCCACCCTCCGGCAGACCCTCGACTCGTTCGTCGAGATCGGCCTCGGCTACCTCTCGCTGGACCGGCCCTCGGGCACGCTCTCGGGCGGCGAGGCGCAGCGCACCAAGATGGTGCGCCACCTCGGCTCCTCCCTCACCGATGTCACCTACGTCTTCGACGAGCCGACCATCGGCCTCCATCCTCACGACATCGAGCGGATGAACGGCCTGCTGCTGCGACTGCGGGACAAGGGGAACACCGTGCTCGTCGTCGAGCACAAGCCGGAGACCATCGCCATCGCCGACCACGTGGTGGACCTGGGTCCGCGGGCGGGATCGCAGGGCGGGGAGGTCTGCTTCTCGGGCACGGTGGACGGCCTCCGGGCGAGCGGGACCTTGACCGGGCGCCATCTCAGCTATCGCGCCGCCCTCAAGCCGGCGGTCCGCACGCCGAGCGGCACCCTCGAGATCCGGAACGCGACCCGGAACAACCTGCAGAACGTCGACGTGGATGTCCCGCTCGGCGTCCTCGTCGTCATCACCGGAGTCGCGGGATCCGGCAAGAGCTCGCTCATCCACGGGTCGATCCCCAAGGGCGCCGATGTGGTGTCCGTCGACCAGTCGGCGATCCGGGGATCCCGACGCAGCAACCCGGCCACGTACACCGGCCTGCTCGACCCGATCCGAACGGCGTTCGGCAAGGCCAACGGCGTCAAGCCGGCGCTCTTCAGCGCGAACTCGGAGGGCGCGTGCCCCGAGTGCAACGGCGCCGGCGTGATCTACACCGACCTCGCGATGATGGCGGGGGTGGCGACCGTGTGCGAGCTCTGCGAGGGGAAGCGGTTCCAGGCGTCCGTGCTCGAGTACAAGCTCGGCGGCAAGGACATCAGCGAGGTGCTCGCGATGCCCGTCGCCGAGGCGGTGGAGTTCTTCGCGGGCACGGGCCGCATCCCCCAGGCGCACGCGATCGTCTCCCGGATGGCGGACGTCGGCCTCGGCTACCTCACCCTCGGTCAGCCGCTCACGACCCTCTCCGGCGGTGAGCGGCAGCGGCTGAAGCTCGCGATCCACATGGCCGAGAAGGGCGGCATCTACGTGCTCGACGAGCCGACGAGCGGCCTGCACCTGGCGGACGTCGAGCAGCTGCTGGGGCTTCTCGATCGGCTCGTCGACGCGGGCAAGTCCGTCATCGTCATCGAGCACCACCAGGCCGTGATGGCGCACGCCGACTGGATCATCGACATGGGCCCGGGCGCCGGACACGACGGCGGTCGGCTCGTGTTCGAGGGGCCTCCGGCCCAGCTCGTCGCCGAGCGGTCGACCCTCACCGGGCAGCACCTCGCGGAGTACGTCGGCGCCGCCTGACGCGGCTCAGTCAAGCAGCGGCGCGACGTTCTCGTTCCAGACGTCGAAGCCGACCCGGATGATCAGGGCGGCGACGACGACGAGGAACGCGATCCTGATGAAGCGGCTCCCGCGAGCGATCGCCATGCGGGATCCCAGGCGGCTGCCCGCGATGTTCGCCACGCCGAGGAGCAGCCCGAGCCCCCAGAGCACCGAGCCGTGCGGGATGAAGAAGAGGAGCGCTCCCAGGTTGGTGGCGAAGTTCACGATCTTCGCCTTCGCGCTCGCCTGCAGGAAGTCGTACCCGAGAGCGGTCACGAGCGCGATGACCAGGAAGGTTCCCGTGCCCGGGCCGAGGATGCCGTCGTAGAACCCGATCGCCCCTCCCAGCAGCGCGGCGATCCCGTAGTGCCGGTGGCCCGAGTGCCGGAGGACGGTGGCCGCGCCGAGGGACGGTCGAAGGAGCGTCACCGCGGCGACGACGACCAGGGCGATCACGATGATCGGCTTGAACACCGCCACGGGCAGCAGAGCCGCGACCGAGGCACCGCCGAAGCTGCTCAGCAGCGCGATCCCGGCCATGGGCGCCGCCGTCCAGAGGTCGGGCTTCGCGCGGCGGTAGTAGGTGAGGCTGCTCGCAGCGGTGCCGAAGATGGAGCCGAGCTTGTTCGTCGCGAGCGCCTGCACCGGGCTCAGCCCGGGGACGAGCAGCAGGGCGGGCAGCTGCAGCAGCCCTCCCCCACCGACCACGGCGTCGATCCAGCCAGCGGCAGCCGCGGCAAGAAGGAGGAGGACGAGCAGCCCGGGAGTCAGGTCCTCCGGAAAGAGGCCGTCCGGGAGCTGCTCGAAGAGGTCCATGCGCCTTCCTGGTCGTGCAGCTCCCGCCGCCCTCCCAGCATGGAGGACCGTCTCGGCAGGCGCTAATCGACCCTGTCGGCCAGCGTCACGGTGACCGTCTCGAGGTCGTCGCCGCGCCGGAGCTCGACCTCGACGCGGTCCCCCGGGTCCTGCCGGCGGAGCGCGCCGAGCAGCTCCTCGGGCGACCGGAGCGCCTCCCCGTCGATGGCCTTCAGCAGGTCCCCCGGCCGGATGCCGGCCTGGTCGGCAGGGCCGCCCTCGACCACGGAGAGCACGGCCACGCCCTCGGGGTCCTCGAGGCCGAGGCGCTGCGCCAGCTGCGGCGTGATCGGTCCGGGGGCCAGTCCCATGAAGGCGTGGTCGGCGGTGCCGTCCTCGAGGAGCTCCTCCGCCACCTCCGTCGCGGTGGCGGCGGGGATGGCGAAGCCCAGGGCGACTGCGCCGGCCTGCGGCGAGATGTAGGCCTCGCTGATGCCGATCACCTGCCCCCGGGCGTTGACGACGGCGCCGCCGGAGTTGCCGGGGCTGATGGCCGCGTCGGTCTGGATGAGGTCGACGAGGGCCTGGCTGCTCGAGGCGGAGCCCGGGATCTGGCGGTGCAGGGCCGAGATGATGCCGGCCGTCACCGTGTTCTCGAAGCCGAGCGGGGACCCGATCACGACCGCGAGCTCCCCGACCTCGGGAAGCTCGGTCTGGAACTCCGCGGCCGGCAGATCGGTGCGGTCGGCTCGGACGAGGGCCAGGTCGGACACCGGGTCGGCCGCCACCACGATCCCCGCGACCCGGTCGCCGTCCGCGAACGCGACCTCCACGCTCTCGGAACCTCGGATCACATGCTCGTTCGTGATGATGAGGCCGTCCTCGCTGTAGACGACACCGCTGCCGACGCCGCTCCGGGTGAAGATCGTGACGACGGAGGCCTGGACGGCGTCGACGATCGCGGGGATGTCTCCGGCCTGGGGCGGGCGCGCGTCGGAGCTGTCGCTCGCGTCCGCGCTCGCGCTCCGCGAAGCCTCCTCACCGGGGCCGAAGGTGCAGCCGGAGAGACCGGCGATGAGACAGGGCACGGCGATGAGCGACGCCAGTGCCGCTCGGGGACGCCGAGGGATGCGCATGGCCCATGATCCCCCCGCCCCCGCGCGATCGCCGATGGGCTTGACGATCCGCCGGCCGGGTGACCTCGGGAGGCGGAAGGGAACGGGGGCCGCTGCCTCGACTACGAGGCCGCGACCCGGTGATCCCTCGGCCGCGCGCCGCTCGCGCCCGGTCGGCGTCGCGGGCGGGTGCCCCCGCGCCGGATCACCAGCTCGGCGACCGCGAGGTTGACGACCCAGCCGGCGGCGTTGAGCAGGGCCTCGCTGACCTCGCCCGTGCCAAAGACCGCCTGCCCGAATCCGATCGTGAAGGGCTGGGTTCCCGCGCCCAGTCCTATCGCGTAGGCGCGGATCATCCAGGCGCGATGGCTGCGGAGCTCGCGGCGGAGGATCGCGCGGAGGCCCCAGGCGAGACTGAAAACCATGCCGAGCCCGAACAGCACCCTGAAGGCGTAGAGCAGCTCGTTGGGGCCCTCAGTCCGGGGAGCGAACTGGTTGATCCAGAGTCCGGAGAGCGCGACGACGAGCCCGGCGACGACGACGATCCGTCCGGACACCCGGTGCCACGCCGGTCTGCGCCTGCGAAGAGCGGGCGAGAACTGGAAGGCGCCGAGCACCACGAAGACCGTGGCGAAGACGACGTGCACGAGCGCCGGCAGCAGGACGGCGAGCGAGGTGTCGCCGGGTGCCCCGGCGCCCTCCGTTGCGAGCGCGGCGAGCCGGCGGGCGAGGATCGGCAGGAGACCGAGCGCGATCAGCCCCGTCGCCACCGGCCAGAAGGGCCGGGACCGGCCCGCCGCAGCGGGCCGAACCGGAGCCGGCGAGCTCGCGGAGCTCGACCGGCCAACTGAACCGGCGGTTCTCACCGGACGCCCGCCGGCAGCCGACGCTCGCTCGCGCCCTGGGCAGCGGGACGGCTGTTCCGCTCGTGCGACCAGAGCGACCAGCCGAGCCAGATCAGGGCGAGGCCCACGGGCACCGCGGCCAGGCGCCCCACCGCGTGGGGAAGCAGCGGCAGCACGAGGGTCGACGCCGCGCCCGCCGCGAGGAGGATGCCGGCCCACCGCTGAAGCACCCGCGCCCGGAAGACCGCGATGCCGAAGGTGACGCCGCCGAGCAGGTACAGCGCGAACGCGACAACGCTCACCTGCTCGAGAGGGCCGAGACTGCCGTCCGCGGGAGCGCCGCCGAAGATGCCGAGAATGTCCTCGACGACCTCGGGGGCCCGCTCGGCGAGCGGCGGGAGGACGAACGCCTCCAGGAAGTTGTACGCCGCGACGGCGAGGAAGAAGCCGCTCAGCAGGAGGAACCCGACGAGGCCCGGCACGCCGGCCGTCGTCACCTGGACCGTGTAGATGCCCGTGACGCCCACGAGGCCGAGGACGGCCATCGCCAGGGTCAGGTAGTGCACGATCGCCCAGGAGTCCTCCAGCACTGACGACACCGCCTCGGCGGGATGGATCAGCTGGATGAGGATGTAGAGGGCGCCGGACAGCGCGGCGGCGACGGCGGCTGCGCGGGTGAGCCCCGAGGTCGTGATGGTCATGTCCACTCTCCTTCGAGAAGTCGGTCCCTCGGGATCCCGAGAGCTGTTCCGACGGTAGGAACCGCTCTGGTGAGTCGTCGTCACCACGTCTGGTGATCCGTGTGGTGATCCTCGCCCGCTCCCGCGGCGTCCTCGGCAGGGGTGAGCCGGACGACGACGTTGCCCTTCTTGTGACCGCCGGCGACGTGGCGGTGCGCCTCGACGATGTCGTCGAGGGGGTAGATGCGGTCGATCACCGGCCGGAAGCGTCGCTGCTCGGCGAGGCCGACGAGGAACCCCAGGTCCTCCCCCCGATATCGGCCGGGGCCGGTCACGATCTTCTTCCCGCTGCGGCGCGTCCGGCCCGGTGCTCGAAGGACGCCGAGCAGATCGGTGATCACGAGCAGGAGCGCTCCGCCGGGGCTGATCAGTCCCTCGACGCGCTCGAAGGGGGCGTTGCCGACGCACTCGACGATGACGTCGTAGGTCTGGTCCTCCTGCGTGAAGTCGGTGACGCGGTAGTCGATGACCCGGTCCGCGCCGAGCGAGGCGACGAGTCCGCTGCTGCCGGCGCTGCAGACGGCCGTGACATGGGCGCCGGCCTCCTTCGCCAGCTGGACCGCCGCGGTGCCGACGGCGCCGGATGCGCCGTTGACGAGGACGCGCGCGCCCGGCGCGAGCGGGGACTGGGCGAGGAAGGCGCGCGCCGTGATCCCGCCGAACACCAGCGTCACCGCCTCCTCGAAGGACAGGTTGCGCGGCTTCGCAGCGATCGCTCCACCCTCGCGGATCGCCGCGAACTCCGCGTGACCGCCGTAGGCGGCGCCGAGCATCGCGATCACCTCGTCGCCCACCCGGAAGCGGGTCACGTCCGGTCCCACCGCCGCCACGACACCGGCCACGTCCATGCCGAGGATCGGGCGCCGGGGCCGGAAGAAGCCGACGGTCAGGGCGGCCGGCAGCAGCACGCCGCGGGGGACGTCCCGGGTGCGGGCACGGTAGTCGCCGGCGCTCACCGTGCCGGCGTGGACGCGGATCAGCACCTCGTCGTCCCGGAGGACGGGAACGGGGACCTCGTCCACCTCGACGACGTCGGCATCGCCGAAGCGGCGGTAGACGGCTGCCCTCATCGTCGTTCCCTCGCTGCCGGACCGGCCGCCGCTGCTCCTGCTGTTCGTGCTTCCCATGTCTGTCTCCTTGTGTCGTGTCGCAATCGGGGTCCCGCTCACGGGCCGTCGAGCGGAGTGACCGAGACGAGGGGAAGGCCGAGATCCCGGACGCGGTGGAGCACGCCGTGGAGAGCGGCCTGGTCCGGGATCGAGCCCTGCAGGAGCGTGCTGCCGTCGGCCTCCTGCGTGAGCGTCAGCCCGTCGAACCAGTCCGCCCACCGGGTGTCGAGGTGGCCTCGGACGCGGATGGCGTACCCGCCGCCGCCCTCCGGCGCACCGGTCGACGTCCCTGACCCGCTCATTCGAGGCTCCTTCCCGAGTCGCGGTGGCATCGGACCAGTCCGCGCCCCCGTTCCTGACTCGAACGGTACGAGCGACGTGGGTGATCGCGCCTCACCACATCGGGTGAGACCGGTGGTGATCTCTCAGGACGGCCGTCCGGGCCCCCGCGAGAGCTGGCCGAGCTCCTCCGCCCGGCGCACTGCGGCTCGACGGCTGTTCACGCCGAGCTTCGCGTAGATGTTCTTCGTGTGGGTGCGCACGGTGTTGAGCGACACGACGAGCCTGCGCGCGATCTCCGGGCCACTCAGGTCCGTCTCGAGCAGCCGGAGGACCTCGCGCTCCCGCTCGCTGAGGGGCTCGAGCAGAGCTGCGCCGCCGTCGGTCCGCTCAGCAGGGCCGTCCCCCGTGGGGGCGCCGCCGAGAAGCCGGCGGACGTAGGCGCCACCGTGCCCGCGGTCCGCTGCCTCCGCAAGGAGGCCGCGTACCCGGGTCCCCTCGTCGAGGAACAGCCGCAGGTAGCCCTGGGGCTCCGCGAGCATCAGGGCGCGCCGGAGCGGCACCAGCGCCGAGCCCACGTCGCCGCGGAGCGAGGAGGCGATGGCCTGCAGCATCAGGATCTCGACGACGGTCCCCGTTCTGCCGCCCTGCTCTGCGGCCGGAAGCAGACGCCCGAGCAGTCCGACCGCGTCGTCGAGGGCGCTCCTGCTGCGCTGGCCCTCGTAGGTCGCGAGGAGGATCCGTGCCAGGGTGACGTGCTCGAACTCACGCAGGTAACCGAGATCGTCCTCGGCGGAGAGGCCCCTGGTACGCGCCCAGCCGGCGGCCTCGGCGACCCTCCCCTGCGCGAGCCACAGCCGGGCCCGCACCGCGGGGATCGGGCGCACGTCGGGAGCCATGTCAGCCACGAAGAAGTGCTCCGCCTCGTCGAGCAGCCGCTCCGCGTCGGCCAGATCGCCCTCCGACCGCCGGAGCTGGGCCATCGCCAACCGCCAGCGGTACCTGTTCTTCGGCATGCCGGCGTGGTCGCCGAGCTCCTGACTGCGCCGGAGATGCTCTGCGGCCGCCTGGGCCTCGCCCCGCTCGCACAGGATGGAGGCGATCCCGACGTGCATGTCCGGGATCCCGCGCAGGCCGGGCCCGCCCCGCTCGAGTCCGAGCTGAAGGGCCCGCTCGTACGTGGACAGGGCGTCGCTCAGACGCCCCTGCGTGATCCGGATGTCGGCCAGGGTGATCGCGCAGCCGAGCACGTCCGAGATGTATCCCGCTCGTTCCAGGTCCGCGGAGCAGGAGACGTACGCCTCGTACGCCCCCTCCAGGTCGCCGCTCCCCCAGAGCCCGAGCCCCAGCACGCCCGCGGCGGCTCCCCGCCGGAAAGGGTCGTCCTCGCCGATGAGCTCGAGAGCTCGCCGGGCGTTGTGCACGGTCCGGGGGACGTCGCCGAGAGCCAGCGCGAGCCCCGCTCGGTACACCGCGACGGTCGCTGGGAGACGGCGGAACTCGTGCTGATCCACCACCACCGGCTCCGCCGGGGCGGTTCCCTCCTCCGCGGGAACCGCGGGCTCGAGCCAGCGCTCGGCATCCCGCAGGCGAGCCTCGACACCCTCCACCTGGCCGGTGGAGAGCAGGGCTCCGACGTAGCCGAGGCTGAGCACGGGCCGGTCGCGGAGGAGCTCCACCGGGAGCGCCTCGAGCCAGCCCCGCAGCGCGGACTCGCGTCGCTGCCTCCCGAGCTCGGGCAGCGCGAGCTCGAGGAGGTCGGCGGCGAGCCGGTGGTCGCCGGCGGCGAACGCGTGCCGGATCGCCTCGTCCCTCTCACCGTGCTCCGCGTGCCAGACGCTCGCCCGGCGGTGCAGCTCCGGCACCTCGTCCGCCCGCTCGTCGAGCAGACGGGCCTGCAGGACCTCGGCGAAGAGGTGGTGGTAGCGGTACCACCGGCGCCGGTCGTCGAGCGGGATCAGGAACAGGTTCGCCCGATCGAGCGCTTCCAGCATCCCCCGGCCGTCGCCCCGGCCGGTCACGGCGTCGCACAGTGCACCGCTCATGCGGCTGAGGATGGAGGTCTGGAGCAGGAACGCGTGGACGTGGTCGGGCTGACCCTGCAGCACCTCCTCGACCAGGTAGTCGACGATGTAGCGGTCGTCGCCCGCGAACTCCTGGATGAAGCCGGTGAGGTCGTCCCGGCCCTGCAGGGAGAGGGCCGCGAGCTGGAGGGCCGCGACCCATCCCTCCGTCCGGCCGGCGAGCGCCGAGACGTTCGCAGCCGTCAGCGCCAGGCCCATCACCTCGGTCAGGTAGGCCGCCGCCTCGTCATCGGTGAAGCGCAGGTCGGCGGCCCGGACCTCGATCAGCTCGCCCCGGGCCCGCAGGCGCGCCAGCGGCAGCGGCGGATCGGCGCGGCTCGAGATCACCAGGTGCAGGCGCGGCGGCATGTGGTCGAGCAGGAAGGCCATGCCGTCCTGCACGCTCCGCGACTCGATCACGTGGTAGTCGTCGAGCACCAGGACCAGGTCGTCCTCCAGCGCGGCGAGGTCGTTGAGCAGGCCCGTGAGGGCCTCCGGGCCGGGAGAGGACGCGGACGCCTCGAGCAGCTGCGCGCCGATCGGGCCCAGCCCGGGCACGGCGCGCCGCAGAGCCGCGACCACGTAGGTCCAGAACCGGCCCGGGTCGTTGTCCCCCTCGTCGAGCGACAGCCAGGCGACGGATCGCTCATCGGACGGCCGGGCCGGCCCGGCGGCGAGCCACGCGGAGAGCAGCGTGGACTTGCCGAATCCCGCGGGCGCCGACACCAGGGTCAGCGTCGATGCGGTCCCGCGGTCGAGACGCTCGAGCAGCCGCGGGCGGGGCACCGTCCGCCGGTGCGGCTTGGGCAGGTACAGCTTCGTCTCCAGCAGCGGCCGGGACGGCGTCGACTCCCGCCCCGGCGCCGACCGCTCCGGGGGTGGAGTCGCGTCAGCGCGGTCGTCCCCTAGGGACTCGGGGCGAACCGGCGGCTCCCGGTCCGCCCCTCGAAGGGCCTGCGCTGCCCGCGCGAGGTCCGCCGCCGAGGCAGGACGGTCCGCGGGGCTCTTCGCGATGCAGGACAGCACGAGCCGCCGCACCGGCTCCGGCACCCGCGGCGGCAGGTCGGGCGGTGTCTCCTGGAGGTGCGCCAGCGCGATCGCGACGGGCGATTCGCCCGTGAATGGACGGCGACCCGCGAGGGCCTCGTAGGCGACGATCCCGAGGGAGTAGAGGTCCGACGCCGGCGTGACCGGCCGGCCGCTCGCCTGCTCGGGAGAGAGATACTGCGCGGTGCCCATCACCTGACCCGTGACCGTCAGCGGTACCCCCTCCGCCAGCCGGGCGATCCCGAAGTCGGTGATCTTCACCCGTCCCTCCGGGGTGAGGAGGAGGTTCTCGGGCTTGATGTCGCGGTGCACGAGACCGGCCGAGTGCGCGGCGTGCAGGGCCGTCGCGGTCTGCTCGAGGAGGTCGAGCACCCGGTCGACGGGGAGGGAGAACTCCCGGCTGAGGACGGCGGAGAGCGGCTCCCCGGGCACCAGCTCCATCACGAGGTAGGCGCCTCCCGCCTCCTCGCCGTAGTCGTAGATGCGCGCGATGCCGTCGTGGGTGACGAGAGCGGCGTGCCTCGCCTCGGTGCGGAGGCGCTCGAGGAAGCCCTTGCTGCCGGCGTACTCGTCCCGCAGGACCTTGACCGCGACCGTGCGGCCGATCACGGCGTCCGTGGCCTCCCACACCTCGCCCATGCCGCCGGTCGCCACGCGCCTCGAGAGCCGATAGCGAGCGCCGAGGGTGATGCCAGGAGTCGGCCTCATGCGTTCCTCACCGCCTCGAGCAGTCGTCTCGTGCCGCGGCGTGCTCCTCCGCGGTCCGTCGCGGCCTTCCGCTTCGCCTGACGACACCGCAGAGGTGAGGAAGAGGCGCAAGGCCCAATGGTTCCGCGGGAGGGGCCGCCAGGGCAACAGGCCTTCGGCCCCCTGTCCGAGGGCGCCGGTCGGCCGGCCGGCCGCCGGCGTCACCCGCGCAGGACGCGGTCGGCCCCCTCCAGAAGCACGTCGACGAGCGCGATCAGCTCGTCGAGCGCCTCCTCCGGCGGCTCGTCGGCGAGGCTGCCCCGCCGCGGTGCGCCGCCCCGCTCGAGTCCCTCCGCGACGTCCGCGGCCAGCTTCCACCGCAGCGCGATCGCCGCATCCAGTCCGCGGCGCACGTCGCCGATCTCGACACTCGGAGCCTCGACACGGAGGCCCTCGGCATAGGCCTCGAAGGCCTCGTCGAGGAGCGGGGCGACCACGGCGATCGAGGCGTCGCCCCGGCGGACGGAAGCGAACAGGAGCGAGGCGAGGTCCGCACCGACCGGGCCCGGGCCGACCGACTCCCAGTCGATGAGCACGGTGCCGCCGCGCGAGCGGAACACGTTCGCTCCGACCGCGTCATGGTGGCACAGCGTCCGCGGGAGCGCCTCGAGGATGTCGCGCACCTGCGGCTGCGCCCGGATCAGTCGCTCAGCCCCGTCCACGCGGTCCTCGCCCAGGCGATCGAGGACTGCCGGGTGTCGTCGCGCGAGGAGAGCGCGGGAACGGGCGACGGCCTCGGGCTGGCCGTGCCGGTCGATCCATCCGGAGAACAGCCACGGCTGGACCAGGTCGCGCCCGATCCATCGGCCCGCGAGCCCGCCCAGGTCCCGGGCGGCGGCGAGGATCGACTCGCGGTCCAGCGGGCGGGCGCCCTCGTGGTGGATCTCCTCCAGCCAGAGCACGATCCGTCCGTCCTTCTCGACGAACGCCCGGTGCGCCCGCGGCGCCCGCACCGATGGCGCCAGGTCCTTGAGCAGCCCCGACGCGTACGCCGCGTACTCGCGCCCGCCGTTGTCCGTGAGATACGGAACCGCCAGGTGCGGACCCTCGGTCGTCTTCTCGATCATCGACCAGGGGATGCGCTCGCCGTCGGCGATGGCGACGCCGGAGATGCGCCTCACCTCCCGGTGCGCCAGGAACGCGTCGTACTCCAGCGGTTCGCGCCGCACTTCCGCGAGGTCCCGCACCTCCCGGGACAGCGCGGCACCGACCGCCGCCCGCAGTGCCGCCGAGTCGCTCATCCCGTCCGCCGCTCAGGAGATCCTGCGGCGGCGAACGACCGTCGCGACCGCGTGTCCGACGGCGGGCGAGGGGTGTCCGTCGACACGAGCGCCGGAGGGCTGGACGGCGATGACGGGGCGCCGGTCACGACGGTCATCAGCAGGGTGGCGCATCACTCGTAGCCGAGGACACCGGTGAAGTCGGGCTTGCCGTCGGCGCGAGCGGGCAGGGGCCGCCCATCCGAGTAGCGCGGCCACATGAGCAGCTGCGGAGCGGGCTTCGGCTCCAGCGGCGCGTACGCGGAGAGCGGCGGGGCGAGCGGGTTGGGACGCTCCGAGGTCAGGGTGAGCGGCAGCGGCCCGCCAGGTGCCGGAGCAGGGCTCTGGTCCGGCACCTGGGCGGGAGTCCCCGCCATCGCCACCGGCTGACCAGGAGCGTGCTGCGGCGAAGCGGGCGCGGCAGGGCGAGGCTGGCGGTGGAACAGCACGTGGACGAGCGGGACGAGAATGGTGCCGAGCGCGTCGGCGATCGCCACGGCGGCGACGACGCGCCAGTAGAGCTCCGGGTACGCCTGGCCGGGGGTGAGCGCGGGCAGCGACAGCATCACCGCGAGCACCGCGACGAGGACGAAGGTGACCCGGGAGACGACGCGCATCGCGGCCGTCTGGAAGCGGGCGTAGATCGTCAGCAGGAGGTGGATGTGCAGCAGCGCGATGCGCGCCACCAGCACCAGCCAGAGCCACGACAGGAAGTCGGAGAAGCCGTCGGAGTACGTCGGGTAGAGCGCCACCCCGTCGCCGTCCGCGACGAGGTCGTCGTCGTGCGGGAGCCAGATCTTGGCCAGCCCCACGATCAGCAGGTAGATCGAGGTCAGGACGGACGCCACCCCGAACCATCGGGAGCGCCTGGCGGAGACGTCGGCGTCGTACCAGGAGAGCAGCGCGAAGAAGACGAAGAGGGCGATGGTCCCCATCGCCTGCCAGGACAGGGTCCCGAACTCCCCGACGAGCGCGCTGACGACCCCCACGACCGCCGCGGCGACGAGCGAGCCGACGATCGAGTACAGGACGACGGTGCGCACCCAGGGGAACGGGCGGCGGGCGGCGGCATCGGGGCGGGACACGGGCTCTCCTGGGGGCGGCGCGGCGAGGGTCAGCGGCGATCGTATAGACGGCAAGGCATCGTGCGGGACGCTGCTGTGGCACGTGAACCTTCCTGCAATCTCGGGAGGCGGTGCCCGCCGTCCCAGGAAGCGGACGTCGGGGCGCGGCTCCTCCCTCGTCGCTTTGGGCCCGTAGCCCGGAACGCCGTAGGGTCGCCCCTAGAGGTCACTTCGATCCGGTCGGGAGCGGTGAGATGCCCGCGGAGTTCTCCGACTGGTTGAGGGAGGTCGGTCCACTCCTCTTCCACCTGGTGGTCTGGGGTCTGGTCTTCGCGGGCACCGCGCTGTTCCTCGGCATCTTCATCCCCTTCATCACCGGCGACTCGCTGCTGTTCCTCGCGGGCGCCCTGGCGAGGTCCGTCCCGGGGCTCAACATCTGGGTGCTCGCGGTCGGCGTCGGCGTCGCCGCCTTCCTCGGCGATCAGGTCGGCTACCTGCTCGGGCGTCGCTACGGGCGTCCGTACCTGAACCGCCGCGACAGTCCCTGGATCGGCCGGATGGTGGCGCGGGCGGAACGGTTCTACGAGCTGTTCGGCTGGTGGTCCGTGGTCATCGCGAGGTACATGCCCTGGATCCGAGTGCTCATCCCTCCGATCGCGGGAGTGAGCGGGATGCCGTACCGGCGCTTCGTCACGGCCAATCTCGTCGGCGCCCTCCTCTGGGGCGTGCTCATCACCATGAGCGGCTACCTCACGGTCAGCCTCGAGTGGGCGCGTCCGGCCGCGTACGCGGTGGCGGCCGCTGCGATCACCGCGTCCGTCGTCTCCGGAGTCCTGGCCGTCCTCCGTGACCGGCGAGCACGCGCAGACCTCTCGCGCGAGGCGGAGAGCCCATGACGACTCGCTCCTTCGCGCACGAGCTGCTGTTCGTCAGCGACTGAGCGGGCTCCACTCAGCCCCGAGCTCTAGCGTGGCGGGGTGATCCCGCGTGTTCGGCCGGGCCCCGGCCAGGAGTCGGTGTGGGACTATCCGCGGCCTCCCCGAGTAGAGGCGAGCGGCGAGCGCGTGGTCGTGCGCCTCGGCGGGATGGTCATCGCCGACACCCGCGAGGCTCTGCGGGTACTCGAGACCAGTCACCCGCCGGCCTACTACCTGCCGCGGTCCGCGTTCCCACCCGGAGCGCTCCGGGCCGCCGCCGGCTCGTCCGTGTGCGAGTACAAGGGCCGGGCGAGCTACCTCGATGTGAGGGCGGGAGGGGTGACGGCCTCTCGCGCCGCCTGGACCTACCCGGCCCCGCTTTCCGGCTACGAGGCGCTGGTCGATCACGTATCGCTCTATCCGGCCGCGATGGACGCCTGCGAGGTCGATGGGGAGCGCGTCGTGCCGCAGGAGGGCGGCTTCTACGGCGGCTGGATCACCTCGCGTGTCGTCGGACCCTTCAAGGGAGCCTCGGGCACCCTCGGCTGGTGACGGCGCGCCGCTGGCGCGCAGGGAGGCCTCCCGCCTCCGGGCGCCTGTACTGGTGGGAACAGGCGACAGGTACCTGCCGGCACTCAGGAGAACCGCGCCGACTTCGAGGTGGGTCTGATCGGCGAGGGCATCGGCCGTGTTCTCTGACACCGCCCCTGCACGAAGCCGAGGCCGCAGCCCTTGGAAGCGGGACCAGGAGCGCGCACCTCGCGCGGTCGCGAGGGGCTGGCGGCGCGGCGCCAGCCCCTGCGATCGGGAGCGCTACAGCGTGCGGGCGTGCGGATCGAAGTCCGCGGGCACGGCGGGCACGGGAGCGACGGTGCTCTCGACCGCGACGAACTCGCCGCGCTCGGCGGACTCCTCCGCGGAGAGCATGATGTCGAGCACGTGGAAGCCGAGCTCCCCGGTCGCGACGTGCGGGCGGTCCTCCGCGATGGCGCGCACCATGTCGAGCACACCCAGGCCGCGGCCGACCACGACGCCCTGCTGCTCGACCTCGTGCCAGGGCTGCTCGAAGGACATGCCGTCGCGCAGGACGCCGAGCGGCTTCACGTAGGCGGTCCGCCCCTCGAACCGGTTCGGGTCGGGGATCACCATGCTGCCTTCGGTGCCGTGGATCTCGACGACCCCGTGGCGCTCGAGAGCAGAGTCGAAGCTCAGGAGGCTCTGCGCCTGCTGCCCCGCCTCGAAGGCGGCGAGCACCTGGATCGTCGACGGCACCTCGACGGGGAAGCCCGTGTCGGCGTTCGGTCCCGTGCGGATGGTTCGCTCCTCACGGGCCTTCATCCCGAGGGCTCCGACGCGGTGGACGGGGCCGAAGAGGCTCACGAGGGCCGAGAAGTAGTACGGGCCCATGTCGAGCAGCGGACCCGCGCCGCGCGCGAACAGGAACCCGGGATTCGGGTGCCAGAGGTCCGGCCCCTGTGTCTGGAACACCGTCTGCGCGAACAGCGGCTGCCCGATGACCCCCTCGGCGATGGCGCGCTTGGCCGTCTGGAAGCCGGGACCGAGCACCGTGTCGGGAGCCGAGCCGATGCGCAGCCCCGCCGCCGTCGCGTCCTCCAGCAGCGCCTCGGTGCTCTCGCGGTCGAGGCCGAGCGGCTTCTCCGTCCACACGTGCTTGCCCGCGGCGATCGCCGCGGCCGAGACCTCGACGTGCACCGCGGGGATCGTGAGGTTCACGACGAGCTCGACGCCCGGGTGGGCGAGCACGTCGTCGGCGGTGCCGGAGGCCGGCACACCGTGCTTCTCGGCCTGCGTGCGGGCGCGGTCGGTGTCCAAATCGCCGACCACGAGCACCTCGACGTCCGGGAAGGACGTCAGGTTCTCGAGGTAGGTGTCGCTGATGACTCCGGCGCCGATGATGCCGATGCCGACCGCGCTCACCTGACGTACCCGCCGTCGCGCAGGAAGGCCAGGCTCGCGGCGATGTCCTCGAACACGTCGCCCGGCGCGTGGTCGTACTCGATCACGGCGTACTCGAGTGAGGTCGCGGCGCGCAGCGCGGCGTCGAGCGGGACGTCGCCGGTTCCGGCGTGCCGCTGATCCAGGCTGTCGGAGCTGAAGGCCGGAGCGTCGGGCGCGAACGGGTTGCTCGGCGGCACCACGCCGTCCTTGACGTGCACGGCGACGAGGCGGGTGCCGAGCCGCTCGACCAGTGCGGGCACGTCCTGGCCGCCGGCGAGTGCCCAGAACAGGTCGAGCTCGAGCGCGATCCGGTCGTCGGTGAGGCTGACGAACCGCTCGTACGCACTGACTCCGTCGAAGTCGGCGACGAACTCCTGCGAGTGGTTGTGGTATCCCACGGAGAGACCGAAGCCGGCCGCGACGTCGGCGGCGGCATTGAGGCGGTCCGCGATGTCGGCGACGCCGTCCTCGGTCAGCCATCGCTTGGGGTCGACGAAGGGGTCGATGACGATGCGCATGCCGACCGTCGCGGCCGCCTCGAAGACGACCTCCGGCGCGGGCGTGGGGATCGCTCCGTCCGGCGTCCACAGCTCGTCGGAGAGCAGGGGCGCGTGCCCGGTCGGGGCCGCGAGGCCGCTCGCGTCCAGCGCCGCGCGCAGCTCGGGTGCCCGGTCGACGAACGCGAAGGCCTCGACGTTCGAGAGCCCCGCGGCGGCGAGCTTGTCGAGCGAGCCGTGCATGTCGGCGGAGAACTGGGCGGCCAGCGTATAGAGCTGGACGGATGCCTCGGGCAGTGCCACGGGGACCTTCTTCCTACATCGTCGTCTGGTCGCGTCGATCCGAGCGCGACGCTGGGACGCTAACACAAAACATCCACGTGGAGGTATTTGCAGGTAGGTTGAGCCCATGGACGACGACGATGGCTCCCTCATCGGGCGCCGCGGCTCTTACGCGAAGGGGGTGGCGCGGCGGCAGGAGATCCTCGACCGGGCCATCGAGGTCTTCGCGGAGCGCGGGGCCTACGGCACCTCGCTGCGCAGCATCGCGCAGTCGATCGGGGTCTCGCACGCCGCGCTCCTGCACTACTTCGACTCACGGGAGCAGCTGCTTCTCGCGGTCTACGAGCACGCAGAGCTGAAGCGCGACGCCGATCCGGATCGGCCGGAGGCGAACGACGCCGTCGACGTCATGGTGCAGGCGGCGACGGCCAACGTTAAGGTGCCGGGACTCGTCGAGCTCTACTCGACGCTGGTCGCCGCCTCGCTGCAGGAGGGGAACGCGGCGGGCAAGGCCCACTTCACGGAGCGGTTCGATCGTCTGCGGCGGGACCTCGCGGACCGGATCCGTGCGGAACAGGCGACGGGCCGGATGCGAGGCGACGTCGACCCCGAGCACGTGGCCGCCCTCATCGTGGCCGCCTCCGACGGCCTGCAGATCCAGTGGCTGCTCGAGCCCTCGATCCGACTGCAGGAGACCCTCGGCACGCTCGCGACGCTCCTGCATCCCCCGGCCGCGGACTGATTCACCGCGCCGTGCGGCGGCAGCAGCAGCTCGGCTGCGAACGATCCCGTCAGACGGCGACCGCGCGGAAGCCCGGGGATCCGAGCACGCGCTCGACGCGCAGCTCGAGCACGACCCGCTGCGGGTTGGGTCGCGGCGCACGGTAGCGAGCGGTGTACAGCGAGACGGCGTGGGCTACAGCATCGGGATCATCGAGCACCCGCGCCGTCCCCTCGAAGCTGATCCACCGGGCGCGATCGACCGAGCAGACGGCGGCTCGACCGCTGCGCTGCGCGTTCACGAACTTCTGCGACCCGCGGGAGCCGATGATCCGCACCACGCCGGCTTCGTACGTGAAGCCCACGGGGACGGCGTGGATGCGGTGGTGCCGCCCCAGAGTGGAGAGGGTGCCGAGGTGATACTCGGCGAGGAACTCGAGGGCCGCGTCGGTCAGCATCGCCTCAGCCTCCCGAGCGCTCGACCGGCCGCCCGCCTGGATGTCCCCGGATCGCTCCATCAGCGATCCGAGGGCAGGATCTCGGCGAAGACCGGGAACTTGGGCTGACGCCCGTCGCCCGACGACGTGCGGGTGAGCCGGCGCCGCACCCAGGGCACGACGTGCTCCCGGTAGTAGTCGGCTTCGCGGGCTCGCTGCACCGAGGACTGCTCCGGCAGCGACCACCACTCCGGCGGCGGGTCGAACCCGAGCGCGGTCAGCACGCGCGCCGCCACCCGGTGATGACCGCGCGTGTTCATGTGCAGCCGGTCCTCGCTCCAGTAGCCGCGCCGACTCAGCTCCTCGTCCGGCCAGTTCAGAGCACGAATGATGTCCGGCCTGTCCGCGAACCGAGCCGCGACCTCCTCCGAGAGCCGATCGCCGCGGGACTGGATCAGGCGGCCCAGCGGCAAGTGGGGCGAGGGGTTCGCGCCGCTCAGCAGGACCAGCTGGACACCCTCCTCGTCGCAGCGCCGCGCCACGACGCTGAAGGCGTCGACGATGGAGCTCATCGGGGTCCTCGGCCGCAGCATGTCGTTGCCGCCGCCGTTGAACGAGAGGTGCGTCGGTCGCAGCTCGAGCGCCGGCTCGAGCTGCTCCCGGACGATGGGCCACGCGAGCTTGCCCCGGATCGCGAGGTTCGCGTACTCGATCGGCTGTCCGAGGGCATCCGCCCAGCCCTGCGCGACGAGGTCGGCCCATCCGCGGACGATGCCGCCCGGCAGCTCATCGCCGACTCCCTCGGTGAACGAGTCGCCGATCGCGACGTACCGCACGACACTCACGATGCGACCGCGCTGACGGTGGAACGTGGCATCCGTTCATCGTTCCATCTCCCTGGCGCGGACGCGGCCTCCCTCTCGTTCCGCTGCGGCGACGAGGAATACCCCTCTGGGGTATAGGGTTGCTTCGGAGCGATACCCCTGGAGGGTATGCATGAAGGGAAGCGAGGAGTGATGACGACGAGCGAGTACCGGGTGACCGGCATGACGTGCGGACACTGCGAGATGTCGGTCCGCGAGGAGGTCGGGCGCATCGACGGAGTGGAGCACATCGAGGTGAGTGCACGCACCGGGCGGCTCACGGTGACGGCGCCTCAGCGCGTGGATGACGGTGCCGTGCTGGCCGCCGTCGACGAGGCCGGCTATACGGCGGTGCCGGTCGGATGACGACTGCGGGACGACTGGCGCTGTACGCCGCAGGGCTGGCGATGGCGTTCCTCGGCGCATACGGGATCGCCGCCGCCGTCGTCCCCGGCGACATGGTGACGAATCGGACGGAAGGAACCACGATGGAGGACCACGGGAGCAGGCCGGAACTGCCGACGGGGGCGCTCTCCGGACTGTCGCTCTCGGCGCACGGGTACGCGCTGTCGCCCGTGACCGCGCCCGTTCAGGTGGGCGAGCCCGGCGAGCTGAGCTTCTCGATCATCGACGAGGACGGGAACGCCCTCGTCGCCTTCGAGACCTCCCACGAGAAGGCCCTGCACCTGATCGTCGTGCGGTCCGACGGGGCGGAGTACCGCCACGTGCACCCGGTCCTGGACGCGACGACGGGGAGGTGGTCCATCCCCTGGGAGTGGAACGAGGCCGGAACCTACCGCGTGTACGCCGACTTCGCGCCCTCCGCCCCGGGTGACCGGGGAGCCGCGACCCTGTCGCGCACCGTCCATGTGGCCGGCGAGCTCGAGCCGGTTCACGTGGACGCAGTCGCCACGACCGACGAGGTCGACGGCTTCCAGGTCTCGGTGGACGGGCGGCTGATCGCGGGCGCCGCCGGCGAGCTCACCGTGACCGTCCGTCGGAACGGTGAGCCGGTCACCGAGCTGCAGCCGTACCTGGGCGCGTTCGGCCACCTCGTCGCCCTGCGCGACGGCGACCTCGCCTATCTGCACGTGCATGCCCACGGTGACGAGCCCCGGGAGGGCGAGACGTCCGGGCCGGAGATCACATTCTCCGCCGAGGCCCCGACCGCGGGCCGGTACCTCCTCTACCTCGACTTCCAGGTCGACGGACAGGTGCACACCGCCCGCTTCGTGCTCGACGCCGCTCCCGGCCACGGCGGGAGCGACCCCCACGGCCGGCACGGCTCGGGCGACCACTGACGTCGGCCACCGCGACGAGAGGAACCGAGAGAAGCATGAGCACGAGCACGAGCGCGCCGCCGCCCGCGTCCACCGTCGAGTTGGAGATCGGCGGGATGACCTGCGCCTCCTGCGCGACGCGGATCGAGAGGAAGCTGAACAGGCTCGACGGCGTCGCCGCGAGCGTGAACTACGCCACCGAGAGGGCGCGCGTCTCCGTTCCGGAGGGGTACGACCCGGCGCTGCTGATCGCCGAGGTCGAGAAGACCGGGTACGCCGCCGCGCTCCCCGCCCGGGAGGAGTCACCGACGGGGGCGGCCCCGGGCAACGGGGACGGCGCCGATCCGGAGCTGGCCGCGCTGCGCATGCGTCTGCTGGTCTCCTCCGCGCTGACGGTCCCCGTCATCGCGATGGCGATGATCCCCGCGCTGCAGTTCACCTATTGGCAGTGGGCGTCGCTGGTTCTCGCCGCGCCCGTGATCGTCTGGGGAGCGTGGCCGTTCCATCGGGCAGCCTGGACGAACCTGAGGCACGGCACCGCGACCATGGACACCCTCATCTCCCTGGGGACCGGCGCGGCGTTCCTGTGGTCGGTGTACGCCCTCTTCCTCGGCACCGCAGGTCTTCCCGGGATGACGCACGCGCTCGAGCTGACCCTCGCGCCGTCCGACGGCTCGGCCAACCTCTACCTCGAGGTCGCGGCCGGGGTGACGATGTTCATCCTCGCCGGCCGGTACTTCGAGAAGCGCTCCAAGCGGCAGGCCGGAGCGGCGCTGCGGGCGCTGCTGGAGCTCGGGGCGAAGGAGGTCTCGGTGCTGCGCGGCGGCTCCGAGATCAAGATCCGGGTCGAGGAGCTCCAGACCGGTGACGAGTTCGTGGTCCGGCCCGGTGAGAAGATCGCCACCGACGGTGTCGTGGTCTCAGGCACCTCCGCGGTGGACGAGTCCATGCTGACGGGCGAGTCCGTCCCGGTGGAGGTGGCCGAGGGCGACCGGGTCACCGGGGCGACCGTGAACGCCGGCGGCCGCATCGTCGTGCGCGCGACGCGCGTCGGGTCGGAGACCCAGCTCGCGCAGATGACGAAGCTCGTGGAGGACGCACAGGCCGGGAAGGCCGAGGTGCAGCGCCTGGCCGACAGGGTCTCAGGCGTGTTCGTCCCCGTCGTGATCGCGGTCGCTGTCGCGACGCTGGGGGCCTGGCTCGGCGCCGGGTTCCCGGCCGCCGCCGCGTTCACCGCCGCGGTCGCGGTCCTCGTGATCGCCTGCCCCTGCGCTCTCGGCCTCGCTACGCCGACCGCGCTCCTCGTCGGCACGGGCCGTGGCGCCCAGCTGGGCATCCTGATCAAGGGTCCTGAGGTGCTCGAGTCGACGCGCCGGGTCGACACCGTCGTGCTCGACAAGACCGGCACGATCACCACCGGGAGGATGACGCTCGTCGGCGTCGTCGTCGAGCCGGGAACGGATCGGCGGGAGCTGCTGCGCTTGGCCGGGGCTCTCGAGGACGCCTCCGAGCATCCCATCGCTCGGGCGGTCGCGAAGGCCGCCACGGAGGAGAGCGGGTCCCTGCCGACTCCCGAGCACTTCGCCAACCTCGCAGGCATGGGAGTCGAGGGGCTGGTGGACGGGCGCGCCGTCATCGTGGGCCGGGAGTCGCTGCTGGCCGAGTGGGGTCTCGAACTGAGCCCGGCGGTGGCCGCGGCCAAGGTGGAGGCCGAGCGCGAGGGCAGGAGCGTGGTCGCCGTGGGCTGGGACGGCGCCGCCCGCGGGATACTCACCGTCGCCGACGCGGTCAGCCCGACCAGCGCGGAAGCGGTCGCGCAATTCAGGAGGCGAGGGCTCGTCCCGATCCTGCTCACCGGTGACAGCGAGGCCGCAGCTCGCCGGATCGCGGCCGAGGTCGGGATCGACGAGGTCCACGCCGGGGTCCTGCCCGACGGCAAGGTCGAGGTCGTCGCCCGTCTTCAACGCGAGGGCAGGGTGGTCGCGATGGTGGGCGACGGAGTCAACGACGCCCCCGCCCTCGCCCAGGCCGACCTCGGCCTGGCGATGGGCACGGGCACGGATGTCGCGATCGCGGCAGCCGACATCACGCTGGTCCGCGGCGACCTGCGCAGCGCGGCCGACGCGATCCGTCTCTCACGCCGAACCCTCCGCACGATCCGGTCGAATCTGTTCTGGGCCTTCGCCTACAACGTGGCCGCCATCCCCGTCGCCGCACTGGGACTGCTGAACCCGATGCTCGCCGGCGCCGCCATGGGACTGTCGAGCGTGTTCGTCGTCGGCAACAGCCTGCGCCTCCGCGGGTTCCGAAGCGCATCCGCGCCGGGGCGACCGAGGCTGACGTATCTTGTGGGCGGTGCCTCCTCCCGGCACCCTGCTCGCCACGCTCCCGGCACGACTTCCGGGCACGCCTCATCTCCGACAGCACGAACGGACGCATCATGACCGACCACCCGGAGACCGTCCAGCCCGCGCACCACGGGTACATCTCCGCCAAGAGCGCCTACCTGGCGCGGCTGAAGCGGATCGAGGGCCAGGCGCGCGGCCTGCAGAAGATGGTCGACGACGAGAAGTACTGCATCGACATCCTGACCCAGATCACCGCCATGACGAGCGCGCTCGAGAGCGTCGCGCTCGGCCTGCTGGGGGACCACCTCTCCCACTGCGTGCACGAGGCCGTCGCCGCGGGCGGCGAGGAGGCCGACGCCAAGATCAAGGAGGCGTCGGAGGCGATCGCCCGGCTCGTGCGCTCCTGACGGCTCACCCGGCCGCTCGCGGTTCTCCCGACCTCCGCCGTCCTTCCGCCAGCTCCCCAGACCCCGAGGATTCACCCATGGCCGTCCGCGCAGCCCCGCTCACCCGGTCGGAGGTGGACGCCCTCCAGCGCCGCACCGTGGCCACGATGACCCTGGCGCAGGTCTTCAGCGCCCTCGGCAACGGATCCACCCTCGCACTCGGCTCGATCCTCGCCGTGGACCTGTCGGGCGACGAGGCATTCGCCGGCGCCACCACGACGGCGCTGACCCTGGCCCCGGCACTTCTCGCCGTTCCGCTGTCCGGACTCGCGGTCCGCCGGGGACGCCGCGTCGCGCTGACCACCGGTCTGGCCGGGGCGACCGTCGGCACTCTGCTGATCGTCGCCGCCATCGTAGGGCGCGTCTTCCCCCTGCTGGTGGTCGGCGCTTTCCTCGTGGGCCTCGGCTCCGCGGTCAACCTGCAGGCGAGATTCGCCGCCACCGACCTGGCCCGGCCGGAGCGCCGAGGGCGGGACCTGTCGCTCGTCGTCTGGGCGGTGACGATCGGCGCGGTCACCGGTCCCAACCTGATCGCGCCCGGAGCGGCGCTGTCCTCGGCGCTCCGCCTGCCCACCGAGGCCGGCCCCTTCCTCATCTCCGGCGCGGGCATGGTGATCGGGGCACTCCTGCTCTTCGCCGGGCTGCGGCCGGACCCGCTCCTGGTCCGGCAGGAGCTCGACTCCCCCAGCGCCTCCGCCACGACACCGGCCGCGTCCACCCGCGTGGCGCGCCCGTCGGTGCGCCAGGGGTGGGCCGCCGTCCGGGAGTCGCGGCAGGCGCGGGGAGCTCTGGTCATGCTGCTGGCCGCGCACACGGTGATGGTGGCCGTCATGTCGATGACTCCCCTGCACCTCCAGCACACCAGCACCGACGTGCACGGCGGGGCCTTCCTCACGATCGTCGGGTTCACCATCTCGCTCCACGTCGCCGGCATGTACGCGCTGTCACCGCTGATGGGCTGGCTCGCCGACCGGTACGGCGGCGGTCGCGCCGCGCTCGGAGGCCTGGCGATCCTGCTCGCCGCAGTCGCGACCGCGGGCATCGGGCACGCGACGATCCCCGTCATCACGGTGGGTCTCGTGCTCCTGGGCCTCGGCTGGTCGGCCGCCACGGTCGCGGCGTCCTCCCTCCTGGTCGACGCCGTGGCGCCTGTCGCGCGCGTCCCGGCCCAGGGACTCTCCGACGCCCTCATGAGCGGCGCCGGAGCCCTGGGCTCCCTCGGCGCAGGCACCGCGATGGCCCTCGCGGGCTTCGCCGGTCTCAACGTCATGGCGGGCATCCTTCTCCTCGCTGCCGCTCTCTACGCGGCCCTCACCCTCGGGAGAGGTCGAAGCCGGAGGGTGGACTCCGGCCCCGCTGTCAGCTGACGGCTCTTCCCTTTCGCGGTCGCGATCGCGCTCCGAATCCGAGGGAACCGTCACCGGGACTGCGCTCGCCGGTGCGCCGCGGGCGGCACCGGAGGCACCGGCGGAGGCGAGGGATCCTCCCCCACCGGCGGCACTCTGACTCTCGGCGTGCAGGTGCCCGCCTCCACCTTCGCGGCCCAGGACGCCCGATGGGCGAACGAGTCCCCCTACATGCAGGCCGTGTACGACTCGCAGCTGAAGGCCGACCCGGACGGCACCATCCAGCCGAACCTGGCCACCGAGTGGGAGTACAACGAGGACAGGACCGTCCTCACTCTCACCCTGCGCGACGACGTCACCTTCACCGACGGCGAGAAGCTGACCGCCGATGCGGCCGCCAAGAGCCTGCTCGCGTTCCGCGATGGGGCCTCACCGAACAAGGGAAACCTCGCGAACGTCGCGGACGCGAAGGCCGTCGACGACTCCACGCTGGAGATCACCCTGTCCGAGCCCGACCCGGCTCTGCTGACCTACCTCACGCAGAACGCCGGCCTCGTGCAGAGCCCCGAGACCGACCCCGCCACCATCGCCACCGTCCCGGACGGCTCCGGCCCGTACATCCTCAACACCGGCGAGGGTGGTGGGCAGCAGCTACGTCTTCGACAAGAACGAGGACTACTGGAACCCGGACGGACAGCACTACGACAAGCTCGTCATCAACGTCTACACGGACGCCACGTCGCAGCTGAGCGCGATCCAGGGCGGCCAGGTCAACGTGTCGGTCGTCAGCGACAACACGGTGATCCCGCAGATCGAGGGCGCCGGATTCACGGCCGTCGGCCAGGAGCTCGACTGGACCGGATTCCTGCTGGCCGACCGCGAGGGCAAGCTGACGCCCGCTCTCAAGGAGGTCAAGGTCCGTCAGGCGATCAACCACGCTCTGGATCGTGAGGCGCTCCTCGAGACGCTCGGCGCCGGCTACGGCACCGTGACGGGGCAGGTCTTCCCGACCTACTCGCCGAGCTACGACGCGGAGCTCGACACGTACTACGACTACGACGTCGAGAAGGCCAAGGATCTGATGGCCGAGGCGGGCTACGCCGACGGGTTCGACCTGGTCATGCCACGGGCGAGCACGGTGCCCGCCGCGCAGTTCACCCTCATGGCCGACCAGCTCGCCCAGATCGGCATCCGGGTCGCCTTCGACGAGCTCCAGGTCAGCGACTTCATCAGCAGCATCCTGGGTCAGAAGTACTCGATGACCTGGTTCCGCCTGCAGCAGGACCCGACGGACTTCCAGCTGGCCAAGTTCCAGATCGCCGCGGACTCCACCTGGAACGTGTTCCACGTGGCGGACCCGACGGTCGAGGACCTGATCACGCAGATCCAGACCGGAGACGAGACCACCGCGGAGACCGCCGGACAGGAGCTCAACCGGCACATCGTCGAGAATGCCTGGTTCGCGCCGTTCTACCGGAGCCAGAACACCAAGGCCGCCGACGCCGCCACGCAGATCGAGATGCAGACGGGCAACACCTGGCCCTACCTCTGGAACATCCAGCCCAAGTAGTCGCCGGCGCATCGAGTGCCGGGCCGCAGTTGATGCGGCCCGGCACTTCGCCGTCTCGCAGTCGGACCGCACCGCTGGAACAACAGCTGCCGGGCGCGTCGCCGGTACGCTGACGCACATCCGGAGGGACCCCATGAGCGAACCAGGACGAGAACGCCGAGCGGCGCTTCGATTCCGCACCTCAGACGAGTCACACCGAGTCACGACATTCGAGCTGTTCTTCGACCTCGTGTTCGTCTTCGCGTTCACGCAGGTGACCCACTACATGTCGGACAGCCACAGCGCCCTCGGGGTGCTCCAGGCCATGATCATCCTCGGAATCCTGTGGTGGTCGTGGGTTTCCTACAGCTGGCTCGCCAACCAGACCTTCGTGGACGAGGGGATGGTCCGGGTCGGGATGTCGGTCGCGATGGCGGCGATGTTCCTCGTGGCGCTCGTCATCCCCGAGGCGTTCGAGGACTTCCCCGGCGGTCTGCACGCGCCGCTGGTATTCGCCGTCTCCTATCTAGTGGTCCGGCTCGCGCACCTCCTGCTGTACCTCGGCGCCGCCGCGGACGACCGTCCGCTCCGCGATCAGGTGCTCCGGACGTTCGTCGCCATGTTCCTCGGCACGGGCTTCGTGCTCGCGGGCGCGATCGTCGGCGGACCGGCTCAGACGTGGCTCTGGCTCCTCGGGTTGACGCTCGACGTGGCGTACACCTACCTGACCGGTCACGGCGGGAACTGGCGCGTGCACTCGGCGGCGCACTGGGCGGAGCGGTTCGGGCTGATCGTGATCCTCGCCCTGGGCGAGTCGATCGTGGCGATCGGCGTCGGCGTCGCGCAGGAACCGATCACCACCGAGATCGTGATCGGCTCGCTGCTCGCCATCGCCCTGTCCGTGGCGCTCTGGTGGCTGTACTTCGACGTCGTCGCCATCGCGGCCGAGCACGAGCTCGCCCGCCGGAAAGGCGCCGACCGGGCGAACCTCGCCATCGACGGCTACACCTATCTCCACTTCCTCATCATCGCGGGCGTCGTGCTTTCGGCTCTCGGTGTGGAACAGGCCATGCACCACGTGAACGACAGCGATCCGCTTGGCCTCTTCGCCGGCGTCGCCCTCTTCGGCGGCACCTCCCTCTACCTTGCGGGACATGCGGCGTTCTGGTGGAGGGCCGGCGGCCGACTCAAGACCTGGCGCCTCGGTGCGGCCGCGCTGCTCATCGCCGTCATCCCCCTGGGTGCCGCTGTGCCGGCGCTCGCGTCGCTCGCCATCGCCGTGGCCATCACGGGCGCCGTCGCAGCGATCGAGACCTTGGCGTATGCACAGGGCCGTGCCGAGATCCGCGCGTCAGCCCATCCGCGGCGGGACCAGGCCGTCAACCAGGAAGGCACAACCGGCGGATGACGGTGTGGCCGGACTCCGCGCGTCGCACCACCCGTCACGGCACGGTCGCCGGGACCAAATTGAAGTAGGAGCGGGCGTCGGGCGGGCGGATGTCCGCCACGGTGTCGCTGAACAGCCGCATGGGGTGCGGCGAATAGGGGTGCTCGGCGATGGCATCGAAGTCCAGCTCGATGCCCAGCCCCGCTCCGCTCGGGATCATGACGTCGCCGTCCGGGGTGAGCACGAGCGCCTCGTCGGAGATGTCGCTGCGCCACGGCACGTCGACGGCCATGATCTCGAGGTATCGGAAGTTGGGGAGGGCAGCGGCGAGCTGGAGGGTGGCCGCGGTGCTGAGCGGGCCGCTCGGGTTGTGCGGCGCGAAGGGCACGTAGTGGGCTGCCGCGAGGGTGGAGATGAAGCTCAGCTCGAGGAAGCCGCCGGAGTGGGTGATGTCGGGCTGGACGAAGTCGACGGCGTTCCGGGCGAGGACCGGCACGAACGCGTGACGGCCGAACCACCGCTCTCCTGCGGCGATCGCGACCGGCGACTTGGAGCGGATCTCGATGAGCGCGTCGATCCCTTCCGGCGGGCTCGGCTCCTCGAAGAACACCGGCTGGAACCGCTCGAGCTCCCGCGCCACCCGGATCGCCGTCGGCACGTCGAAGCGGCCGTGGCCTTCGATGAAGAGCTCGATGTCGTCGCCGACCGCCTCGCGGACCGCGGCGACCGGCTCGAGCAGCCGTCGCAGGTCCCGCGGCGTCACTTGCAGATCCGCCGCCTCGAACGGGTCCCACTTCAGTCCCCGGAACCCCTGCTCGACGGTAGCGACGGCGGCTGCCGCGAAGTCCTCTGGGGTCCTGGCTCCCGAGAACCACCCGTTGGCGTAGGCACGGACCCGGTCGCGGACCTGTCCGCCCAGCATGCGATGCACCGGCACCTCCAGCGCCCGGGACGACACGTCCCACATGGCCATCTCGAGGGCACTGAGGGCGGTCATGGTGACGGGGCCGCCTCGCCAGTAGGCGTCCCGGTTCGCCTCGTAGATCGTCTGCGAGATCCGCAGCGGATCCTTCCCCCGTACGGCCTCGGCGAGCACCGCGATGGCGCCGCGCACCGCGTGCTCCTGGCCTTCGAGCGTCGCCTCCGCCACCCCGGTCAGGCCCTCGTCGGTGTTCAGGATGAGGAAGACGAGATTCGTGCGATAGAAATCGACGACGACCGTCTCTAGTGCGGTGATTCTCATCGCAGTGGTAGTTCCGTCATCGTGGGTCGCTTTCTTGTATGCGGCGCATCGCACGCCTGCAGCGAGCGCTTTCCGGATTAACATCGAGAATGGACAAAGAACGATCCACGAGAAGTCCTGCTCGGCGCACGTGAGCACTAGGGTCCACTGACATGGCCGACCTTCACGCCGAGCTCGTCGAGGAGCTCGGCCTGCGCATCGTGCGGGGCGACTGGCCTCCGGGCACGCGCATCGATGTGGACGCCCTCGAGCCGGTGATGGGAGCCAGCAAGACCGCCATCCGCGAGGCGCTGCGCGTCATACGCGAGAAGGGCCTGATCGACTCCTGGCCGAAACGCGGCACGTTCGTGAGGAGTCGCGACGACTGGAAGCTCCTCGACGGAGACGTGATCATGTGGCGTCGCGCCACGCGGCGCGATGATGACCGCTTGCTCTCCGACCTCTCGCAGCTGCGGGACGTGATCGAGCCCGCGTCGGCCCGGCTCGCTGCCCAGTACCGCGATGACAGCGATATCGCCCAGCTCGAACGCGCGTTCGCGGAGTTCGCGTCGGCCGGCCAGGACGTGCGACGGCTGGAGGCGGCCGATCGCGACTTCCACCTGCAGCTCCTGCGGGCGACTCACAACGAGCTCATGATCAGGCTGGATGTCGTCGTGGCGCATGCCCTCGACGCGAGGAACCGGATCCAGCACCACCCGGGAGCGCCGTGGATGGATCCTGTTCCCGATCATCGCCGGGTCCTCGAGGCCGTCATCGCCGGGGATCCCGAAGAGGCGGAGGCGGCCATGCGATACGCCCTCCGCGAGTCCGACAGCGACCTCCGTGGGGGCGAGCCTCCCTTCGACAACAGCTGACGCGAGTCCCCGTAGAGGTCGAGACCGCCGGTGAACAGATCTCCCTGGCTCGGAGGAAATCGCCTCTGTCGTCGGTCATCGCTGTGCTCCTGTCGTCGTCCGGCCTCAGGACCGGCGGGCTTCCGGCTGCTGCGCGTCGCCGGCGAGGCGGATCACGGTCCAGGACACCGGGGGGAGGGTGACGGTGACGCCTCCGTCCACCACCTGGGCCGAATCGTTCGCCTGCGGCAGCACCCGGTTCGGGTCCTCGGCGGTGTTCTTCGCGTAGGGATCCGGGTCGCTGAGGGTGATCGCCTCGATGACCGAGAGTGCGCCGTCGTGCTGGACGTCGAGGTTCAGCTCGAGTGGGCGGTCGATCCTCCGGTTCACGACGAAGACCGCGTACTCTCCGGCCTCCTCGTCGTAGGTCGCGACCGCGTGCACGAGCGGAACCGACCCGTACTCCTCGGTGTCGTAGTCGTCGCACCGTACGCGCACATCGAGCGCCGTTCCCCGGGCCCACTTCGAGGTGAGGGCGAAGGGATGGAACGTCGTCTGACGCCAGACGGACCCCCCTCGCTCCGCCCGGATCGGGGCCATGGCGTTGACGAGCATCGAGAGGCACGCGGAGGTGATCCGATCGGCGTGCTTGATCAGCGAGATCAGCAGGCTTCCGACCACGACCGCGTCCGCCGCCGAGTAGATGTCCTCGGCGACGCGCGGCCCTACCGGCCAATCCGAGCCGAGGATGTCCTCGCTGCGGTAGAAGCCCTCGCTCCGCAGCCCATCCTGCAGGTACCAGACGTTCCACTCGTCGAACGAGATGCTGAGCGTCTTCGTGCTCCGCTTGAGCGCCTTCACGTGGTCCGCCGTCGCGATCACGGCCTCGATGTACTCGTCCATGTTCGCTGCTGACGCGAGGAAGGAGCGCAGGTCTCCGTTCTTCTCCTCGTAGTAGGCGTGGCAGGAGATGTAGTCCACCTCCTCGTAGGTGTGGGACAGCACCGTCCGCTCCCACTCGCCGAACGTCTTCATCCGGAAGTGCGACGAGCCGCAGGCCACGAGCTCGAGGTCGGGATCGAACTGGCGCATCGCCAGCGCCGTGCGCCGCGCCAGTGCTCCGTACTCGTCGGCGCTGCGGTTGCCCAGCTGCCACCGTCCGTCCATCTCGTTGCCGAGGAACCACGTCCTGACGCCGAAGGGCTCCGCCGCGCCGTTCGTCACCCGCCGGTCCGCGAGCGTGGAGCCGGCAGGGCCGTTCGTGTACTCGAGGAGCTCCATCGCCTCGGCGGTGCCGCGGGTTCCGAGGTTGATCGCGAGCATCAGATCGGTGCCGAGCTTGCTCACCCAGGACGCGAACTCGTGCAGCCCGACCTCGTTCGTCTCGGTGGAGTGCCAGGCGAGCTCCCGCCGGACCGGCCGCTGCTCCTTGGGGCCGACCCCGTCCTCCCAGTTGTAGCCGGAGACGAAGTTCCCGCCGGGGTAGCGGATGCCGCAGAGGTCGAGCTCCTTCGCGACCTCGAGCACGTCCTGGCGGAATCCCTCCTCGTCGGCGGACGGGTGGTCCGGCTCGTAGATCCCCCCGTAGACGGCGCGCCCGATGTGCTCGATGAACGATCCGAAGAGCCGCCGGCGGACCGGCCCCACGACGAACGCCGGGTTCACGGTCACGTGTGCAGAGGACATGGACTTCCTTTCGGGGGTGAAGGGGTGGCGAGAGTGGGCAGCGCGAGCCCCGACCCGGCGCGGAATGGGGCGCCGGGCAGCTGCGCGGCGCCCGGCGCGGGCGCGGGCAGCAGCTGCCGGTCAGGCACGACCGATACCGAAAGTCTCCGGCTACTTGAGGCTGCCCATGGACAGACCGCCCTGCCAGTACTTCTGCAGCATCAGGAACGCGATGATGAGCGGCACGACGGAGATCAGCGACCCGCTCGTCACGAGGTTCCAGATGATGCTGCCTGCGGTGGCCGAGTTCGACTGCACCTGCCAGTAGTTGAGACCCACTGTCACGGGGAGCAGTCTCTGGTCCGAGATCATCGCGAGGGGCAGGAAGTAGTTGTTCCAGCCTCCGACGATGTTGAGCAGCATCACGGTCACGATCGCCGGTCGCATGAGCGGCACCGCGATCGTCCCGAACGTCCTGAACTCGCCGGAGCCGTCGACCCGCGCGGCGTCGAGCAGCTCGTCGGGTATTGCGTCCTGGATATAGACGCGCATCAGGTACACCCCGAACGGGCTCAGGAGCGTCGGGAGGATCACGGCCCAGATCGTGTTGGTGAGGCCGAGGTTGTTGAACAGCACGTAGGTCGGAATCACGAGCGCCGTGAGCGGGACCATCACCGACGCCAGCAGGATCATGAAGCTGAGGCCGCTGCCGCGGAAGCGGTACTTCGCGAAGGCGTAGCCCGCCAGAACGGCGAGCACGGTGGAGCCGACGCCGCCTGCGATCGCGTACAGGAACGAGTTCCCGAGCCAGCGCAGGTAGATGCCGTCGTTGTACGTCGCGAGTTGCGCGATGTTGTCGAACAGCGCGAACTCGTCGGCGAACCACAGGGGCCTTCCCGCGAAGAGGCCGCTCGTGCTCTTGGTGCCGGCGACGATGAGCCACCACAGCGGCAGCAGGAAGTAGAGCGCGGCGATCGCGAGAAGGAGATGGGAGCCGATGGCCGGCCTGCGCCGTGGCGCCGACCTGGCCCGCTGCTTGCGGGTGCCCGAGGCGGTGATCGCCTCGTCGACGAGGGGTGCGGGAGAGGTCGTCATCAGCGGAGTCCGCTCTTCTTGCGCGTGGCGACGAGAAAGATGATGGAGGCGAGGAACACCATCAGGCCCAGTGCGAACGAGATGGCCGACGCGTAGTTGAACTGCTGATAAGAGAACGCCAGGTTGTAGGCGTACAGGTTGGGCGTGTACGCGGCGTCGATCGCGTTACCGGCGAGCGGAGCGAGCACCTGCGGTTCCGTGAAGAACTGCAGCGTCCCGATGAGTGAGAACACGATCGTCAACACGATCGATGACGTGATGATCGGCAGCTTGATCTGCAGTGCCGTCTGCAGCTTCGTCGCCCCGTCGATCCGGGCCGCCTCGTAGAGAGACGGGTCTATCGACTGCAGCGAGGCGTAGAAAATGATCATGTAGTAGCCGGTCCACTGCCACGTGACGATGTTCGTCAGCGACGCGAAGATCGTGTCGCGGCTCAGCAAGTCGGGAGCCGGCAGGTTGAGAAAGTCGAAGAACGACACCAAGGGGCCGAACGAGGGGCTGTACAGGAAGCCCCACATCAAAGCCCCGATGACACCCGGGATGGCGTACGGCGCGAAGATCAGCAGCCGAGAGAACCGGGCGAAACGGGTTCGGACGTCGTCAAGGACGAGCGCGAAGATCAGAGCCAGCCCGATCTGGATCGGCACGAAGACGACGGCGAAGGCGGCGACCCGCAGCATTCCCGTCATGAAGCGCTCGTCGGCGAACGCTCTGAAGTAGTTGGCGAGGCCGGCGAACTGCTCTCCTTGAGCGAGCGTGTTCGTGTGGAGGCTCATCCAGAACGCGTAGACGAGCGGCAGGACGAGGAACACCAGGAACACCACGGCGAACGGGGCCAGGAAGACCCAGCCGAAGCGCGCGTGCTTCCGGTCGAGACTTGCGCCGCTTCGCCGCCGCTGAACGGGCGGGCGGGCGGTCGCGGAAACCTGAGCGGTCATTGTGTCACTTCCTTGCGACGCGAACGAACCGATGCGGGCGGGCGGGTTCCCACCCGCCCGCATGGGCCGCTATCTCACTTGAGGGTGAAACCCTGCTCGGTGGCGTAGGACTCGAGCACCTTCTGGAGCTCGTCAGCCACTTCCGACGGGGCGAGGTTGCCCGCGATCGCCTCCGACAGGAGTCGCTGCTGCTCGTCGTAGTAGAACTGCGAGAACGGACCGTACGTCACGCCCTCGTATCCGAGAGCCGCCGGGACGAAGACGTCCTGGTTGACCTTCTGACCGCCGTAGAACTCGTACTCCAGGTTCTGGAACCATTCGGCCTCGATGACATCCGGGGAGGCCAGGAAGAGCCCGCCTGCCTCGACCGCGTTCTGCCTGACGTCCTCGGGCTCGTAGAGCTCGGCTGCCACCCTCGTGGCAAGCTCCGGGTCGTCGGCCTGCGCCGTCACAGCGAGCGCGCTGCCGCCCCAGTTGACATGCACGGGATTCGCTGCGTCCCACTGGGGCACAGGAGCGGCACGCCATTGGGCGTCGGCATCGGCATCCTCGAACCCGGGGATGTGGATGTTGTACCAGGCGGGGTACACGGCGGTCGCGTACCCACCGGTCCCGAGTTTGGTGTTGAACTCCGGGGTCCAGGCCTCGTCAGTGCCCACGAGGCCCTGGTCCACCAGGCCGAGCCAGTACTCGAACACCTTCTTGCTGGCCTCGTCGTTGACATTGATGCCGATCTCGCCCTGGTTCCCGCTGTCGAAGTCGAACGGAACCGCGCCGGCCTGGTCGAGGAACGCGTAGTGCTGGCCCGACCCGTTCGGAGCGAAGTTCCCGATCAGGGTCTCTCCTCCGGTGGCGTCCCTCAGCTGCTGGGCCGCCGCGGAGTACTCGTCCCACGTCGTGGGCACCGCGATGCCGTGCTGCTCGAAGATGTCGGCGCGATACCACATGCCCAGGGGTCCGAGGTCGGTCGGGACGCCGTACACACTGTCCCCGCTCGACACGTCCCGCCAGGCACCCTCGGTGAAGTTGTCCTTGTACTCCTCGACGCCGTGCTCACTCAGGTTGACCAGCCCGTCCTGGATGATGAAGCTGCTGAGCCAGTCGTACTCGATCACGACGATGTCCGGCGCCCCGGAACCGGACTGCAGGGACGTGGAGAGCTTGGTGTACTGGTCCGGTCCCTGGCCCGCGTTGGTCCAGCAGATCTGCACGTCGTCGTGGCTTTCGTTGTAGGCGTCCACGGTGTCCGGGCTGTCAGCGTGCCACGCCCAATACGTGACGATGGGCACGTCCTCGACCTTGATCTCGTTCGTGCACGTGTCTTCGCTCGCGCCGCCTCCCCCGCCGCCACCGCCGGGTGAGCAGCCCATGAGCGCGGCACTCACTGCCGCCGTCATACCTGCAGCAAGCAAGGCCCTTCTCTTCAGCATGTGATCACTGGTCCTTTCGGGCGCTGAGCACCGTTGCATCAACTGGGAAACCCGCCTCTGGGCCCCTGCAACCGCCCGACTGACCGCCACCCGAAGGAGGGGTTTCGTCCACTCCAACAACAAACCGCGGCTGCGCAAATCAGCCTAGGAGCGGTCTACCCCTATCACAAGGATTATTAGGAATATTGCGTGAGGCGAGGGTTCGCCTCCCCGGCGCCTCTCCACCCTCATCGCTCCGGGTTCGCTCCTTCCCCGCGTAGCCTGACTGCGTGAATCCGCGAACCGATGACCATCCCGCAACCCCCACGTGGAGCAGTCGCCTCGGCGCCGTCGGCGTCTGGCGAGGGGTGAAGGACACGACTCCTGCACTCGCAAGGGCTGTCGAGGAGCTGGGCTACGGCACGATCTGGCTTGGGGCTTCACCGGGCTCCACCCTGCGACGTGCCGAGGATCTCCTGGACGCCACGACGCGCCTGCAGGTCGCAACCGGCATCGTCAACATCTGGCGATCGGATGCGGCCGAGCTGGCGGACTCGTACCACCGGATCGAGGAGAGGCACCCCGGACGCCTCCTGCTGGGGATCGGGACCGGTCACCGCGAGGCCATCCTGGAGCGCGAGCGTCCTCTCGAGGCCATGGCCCGCTACCTCGACGTCCTCGACGAGCAGGGCGTGCCGGCCGGCGCCCTCGTGCTCTCCGCGCTCGGGCCGCGCATGCTCGAGCTGGCCGCAGAACGCAGCGCCGGCACTCACCCGTACCTGACGATCCCGTCGCAGACCCGGGAGATGCGAGAGGTGCTCGGCCCTCAGGCCCTCATCGCGCCGGAGCAGACCGTCGTGCTCGACCCCGATCCCGACTCCGCGCGGCGCATCGCCCGCGCCTTCCTCAGCCACTACCTGCGACTCGAGAACTACACGAGAACCATGCTGCGCGGCGGTTTCACCGCCGAGGACATCGCCGGCGACGGCAGCGATCGGCTGATCGACGCGATCGTCGCTCACGGCGATGCCTCGGTGCTCGCTGCTGCGACCTGGGCTCACCTCGATGCCGGAGCGGACCACGTGTGCGTGCAGGTCCAGCCCGCGGGCAGCGACATCGTCCGCGCGCTCACGGCGATCGCCGTGGAACTCGCGCTCGTCGCGCCGCACGCCGGGACGCCGGCTCCGTGAGACCAGAAGCTCCCCCATCCTCCGGCTCGGCGCCTAACTTGGGGGCATCTCAACACGAAGGAGAGCCTCGTGGGCAAGGTGGTGATGTACAGCTCGGTGTCGGTCGACGGATTCACCGCCGACGCGGACGACCAGCCCGGACCGCTGTTCGACTGGTTGACCAGCGGTGACGTCCCGTTGGACGACAGCGGCGCGCTGAAGGTGTCGCAGGCGTCCTACGACTACCACCCCGGGCGTACTGGGACCAGATCGGAACGACGATCGTCGGCCGCCACGTCTTCGACATGACCGACGGCTGGGACGGAAAGCCTCCGAGCGGCGTCGACCACATGGTCGTCGTGACTCACCGGCCGGCGCCCGAGGGGTGGGACCGGGAGGCGCCGTTCCACTTCGTCGACGGCATCGAGGCAGCCTTGGTTAAGGCGCAGGAGCTCGCGGGTGACCGCCTGGTGGAGGTCGCCGCGGGCGAGGTCGGTGGCCAGGCGCTCGCCGCGGGCCTCGTCGACGAGGTGCGCATGGACGTCGTGCCCGTCGTGTTCGGGTCCGGCAAGCGCTACTTCGGATCGGTCGACGCTCAGCACCTGTTGGAGGATCCCGACGTGGTGATCCAGGGCAACCGGGTGCTTCACCTGCGCTATCAGGTGCGCCGTCGACCGGTCTGAGCGGGTACGAGAAGAGACCGGTTCAAGAGGGTGACCCGGTCTCGTTGCCGCTCACCTGAGCCCTTTCGGGCCCCCGGAGACGAGACGTGAGGAGTCAGTGTGCCGCGGATTCCCGGGCGAACGCTTGCTGGGGTGCCTGGACTCGAACCAAGAACAACTGAACCAGAATCAGCCGTGTTGCCAATTACACCACACCCCATCGGAGCGCCTCGGGCGCTTCCAGGCGGATCCGGAGCGACCCGGACCGACATACGACTTTAGCCCATATCGGCGACCGCCGCTGACGCGTCGGGCGCGAAGGAGGACGCGCGTCCCGGGGAGGGCGACATGAACGGCCGGTCGCCGGCAACGATGGCGGCCCGGAGAGCCTGCACATGGCGGACTCTCCGGGCCGGTTCGAGTTCAGAGGCAGCGTGCGCTCAGCCGCGCGCGTCCCCCTCCAGTCGGCGGTGCCACAGCGGGATGGTCGCGAGGACCGCGGCGACCACGCCGGCCGTCGTCAGGACGCCGCCCTCGCCCAGCCACCACGCCGCTCCGGCGGTCGGCACGGTGGCCGGCTTGGCGACGAGGTAGATGGCCGCGTTGAGCGTGGCGTGCAGGACCAGGACGGGCCAGATGCTGCCGGTCCGCAGGCGCAGCCAGGTGAGCGGGAAGGCGAGGGCGACGCACTGCACCGTGAACAGAGCGACCGCCTGGACCCCCGGGACGCCCTCAGCGATGGCGCCGGGCACGAAGAGCATCAGCGGCAGGTGGAAGGACGCCCAGGCGAGCCCGAGCAGGACCGCGACGACCGCGGGCGACCGGGTCTCGGCGAGGCGGGGCACGAGGAAGGAGCTCCAGCCGAGCTGCTCCCCCATCGCGAGCAGGAGGTACGGGATCAGTCCGGGCAGCAGCCCGATCAAGGCGACGACGGGAGCAGGCAGCCCGAGTCCCGCCGACAGCGCCTCCGGCGAGAATGGCGCGAGGTCGAGGAGCCAGGCGGTGCCGTAGGCGAGCCCGACGGCGAGCAGCCCGATGAGCCACCCGGCCCCCATCGTCCGCCACGGCATCCGCCGGAAGCCCCAGACGGGCGCGGCGCCGCCGACCGCCCAGGTCAGGAGGGCGGCGAGAGCCGGCGCGAGGGACTGCGCGAACAGGGCGAGCTGCGCGCCGACGGGAGCCTGCTCGAGGGAGCGCAGGTCGATGCCCTGCGAGACCGCGTAGGCGACGGCGGGCAGCACGAGGGCGGCGAGGGTCACGAAGAAGACGGCGAGCTGGCGGCGGGTGGAGAGCCGCGGTCGGGACGCGGTGGGAGCGGAAGCGAGAGTGGTCATGACGGCAGTCCAGCGCGCCAGCGGGTCCCTGCGCCTGAGCCCCGGGTCCCCTCGGGGTCCCGTTCGTCCGCGCGGTCGCACGCGCTCGATGGTCCTAGGCCGAACAGGACCCGGGTCCTATTCCGGCAGCGGCGGACCGGCCGCCAGGATGGCCGCATGCCCTCCCGCGCGCCCTGGACGATCCCCGTCCTCAGCATCCTCGCGGTGGCCGCCGGTGTGGTGCTCACCCTCGCCTCCGGAGCCGCCGACATCGGATACCTCGTGGTCGACGCGGTCGTCGGCGTGACGTACCCCATCGTCGGCGCCCTGATCGCCGCTCGGAACCCGCGTCAGCCCGTCGGCTGGCTCTTCTCCCTCGGCGGCGCTGGCCTCGCCCTGCAGGCCCTCGCAGGCGGCTACGCTGCGCAGGGCTCGCTCCTCGGCTGGCCGGGCACCGATGTCGCGGCGTGGGTCGGCAACTGGGTGTTCTTCCTCGGGCTCGGTCCGCTGCTGCTCCTGCCCCTGCTGGTGCCGGACGGCCGGCTCCCCTCCCCGCGCTGGCGCCCCGTCGCGCTCGCCCTCGGCATCGCGATCGGGGCGCTCACGGTTCTGCTGATGTTCCGTGACCGGATCTGGCTCTGGGGACGCGAGACGCCGAACCCGGTCGGACTCGCGCCGACCGAGACCGTGGTCGCTCCGCTCTTCGCGGCGGTCGTCGTGGCGACGGCGGTCACCGCTGCGGCCGCCCTCGTCGTCCGGGTGCGCCGGGACGCGGACCAGCGGCGCCGGCTCACGCCGATCCTCGCCGCGGTGGTGCTGCTCGCCGGCTCGGTCGTCACGGACGCGCTGCTCCCCCAGCACTCCCCGGTCGGCATCACCCTGTTCGCGCTGACCCTTCCCCTGCTGCCGATCGCGACGGCGATCGCGATCTTCCGCCACCGCCTCTTCGACGTCGAGGTGTACGTCCGGCGCACCGTCGTCTACGCCGTCGTCACCGGCGTCCTGCTCGCCGTGTACCTCGCCGTCGTCGCCACCTTCCACACGCTCCTCGGCGCGGAGGCGGGGGTCCTCGTCCAGCTGCTCGCGACGGCGGTCGTCGCCGTCGCGTTCGCCCCCCTGCGGGACGTCGTGCAGCGGGCGATCGGCAGGCTGCTGTTCGGCGATCGCGGCGACCCCGCCGCCGCCCTGGCGCAGCTCGGCCAGCGCCTAGAGGCGTCCGGAGCGGCCGACCGGCTCCTCGACGGCGCGGCCGAGACCGTGGCGGCGACCCTGCGGCTTCCCGGGGTCGCGATCGTCGACGGGTCCGGCGCGACAGTGTCGGCGACGGGCCGCGTCCCGGACGATGCCGTGCGCATCCCGCTCGCGTCCGGCGGCCGCACCGAAGGGGAGCTGCTCGCCGCCCCCCGCTCCCCCGGCGAGCCGCTCTCCCCCGCCGATCTCGCGGTGCTGGCCGACCTGGGGCGCCACCTCGCGGTCGCGCTGGCCGCGTCCCGGCTCTTCCGCGAGGTGCAGGCCTCCCGCGAGCGCCTCGTCACCGCCCGCGAGGAGGAGCGCCGCTACCTGCGCCGCGAGCTCCACGACGGCCTCGGACCCGGCCTCGCCGCCATCGGACTGCGGCTCGACGTGATCGAGGCGAAGGCGCCGGCCGAGCTCGCGCCATCGATCGCCGCCGTGCGCTCCCTCACCCAGACCCTCGTGGCCGACGTGCGGCGCATGGTGCATGACCTCCGTCCGTCCGCCCTGGACGAGCTCGGCCTGGTCGGCGCGCTCGAGGACCTCGCCTTCCGCCCCGAGCGCGGTCCGCGCGTCACGGTGCGGACTCCTGCCGGGGCCCTGCCGCCCCTGCCCGCCGCGGTCGAGGTCGCGGCCTACCGGATCGTCCAGGAGGCGCTCGCGAACGCCCTCAAGCACGCGGAGGCGCGGGACGTCGAGATCACCGCCGCCGCGCGGGAGGACCGGCTCCTGCTCACGGTGGCCGACGACGGCCGGGGCCTCCCGGACGCCGTGCGCGAGGGCGTCGGCAGCGGCAGCATGCGCGAGCGCGCGGCCGAGCTCGGCGGCGCGCTCCGTCGGGCGTCGCGGCCGGGAGGCGGCACGATTGTGGAGGCGGAGCTCCCGCTCGCGCGATGACGGAGGATGCGATGGCGGACCAGGCCCTGCGGGTGCTCCTCGTGGACGACCACCCGCTGCTGCGCCACGGGCTCAAGTCGCTGCTCGAGGACGTCGGAGGCGCGACCGTCGTCGGCGAGGCGGCGGACGGTGCCGAGGCGGTCGAGCTGGCCCTCGCGCTGGAGCCCGACGTCGTCGTCATGGACCTCGTGATGCCCGGCGTCTCCGGCATCGACGCGACCCGCCGCCTCCTCGACGCCCGGCCCGACATGGGGGTCCTGGTCCTCACGATGAGCGACGACGACGCGTCCGTGTTCGCGGCGCTCCGGGCGGGAGCGCGAGGGTACGTCCTGAAGGGCAGCGGCGGAGCCGAGTTCCTGAACGCCGTGCGCTCGGTCGCGCGCGGCGAGGCCGTCTACGGCGCCGGGGTCGCCGGACGCATCCGCCGCTTCCTGATGTCGGGGCCCGCCTCTCCCGCGTCCTCTCCGTTCCCGGACCTCACCGAGCGTGAGCGCGAGATCCTCGACCTGCTCGCCGACGGGCGGACGAACGCCGAGATCGCGCAGACGCTGTTCCTCAGCCTCAAGACGGTGAAGAACCACCTGACGAGCATCTTCTCGAAGCTGCAGGTCGCGGACCGGGTGCAGGCGGCGGTCCGGGCCCGACAGGCGGGCCTGGGCGAGTAGCCCCGTCCGTCCCGCCGGGGTCAGAGCCGGTCGCGCACCAGGGCGGCGGCCGCCTTCGCGCCCGAGCCGGCCGCGACGATGAGCTGCTGCGGACCCGGAACCACCGCATCCCCGACCGCGTAGACGCCCGGCACCGAGGTGCGCCCGTCGGCGTCGACGACGAGCAGGCCGTCGCCGTCGAACTCCAGACCGAGCCCGTCGAGGAACCCGAGGGCCGGCTCGTAGACCGGCCGGACGAAGCCCGCGGACCTCGGGACCGTCTCGCCGTCCTCGAGGAGGACCCCGGTGAGGCCGGTCCGGTCCCCCATCACGTCGACCGCGCGCCGGCGCTCGACGCGTACCCCTCGGGCGCTCAGCTCCCGCTCGTCCTCCTCCGCGACCGGCCCGAACACCACGAGGTCGTCGGTCCAGCGGGTGAGCAGGCGTGCGTGCTCGGCGAGGTCGTCGGTCTCGCCGATCAGCGCGATCGGCTTGCCGCTGTGCTCGTATCCGTCGCACGTGATGCAGCTGTGCACGCTCGTGCCGTAGAAGGCGCGCAGCCCGGGCAGGGCGGGCAGCCGCTCGACGAGTCCGGTCGCGACGACGACGGACACCGCGGTGACCGACCGGTCCGGCGTCCCGCGCACGCCCGTCGCCTCGATCCGGAAGGCGTCGCCGTCGCGGGCGACGCTCGCGACGCGGCCGTTCTGGACCTCCGCCTCCGGATACCGCTCGAGCTCCTCCCGGCCGAGCTTGCGCAGCTCGAGCGGAGAGATGCCGTCGCGGGTCGGGTAGCCGTGCGCGTGCAGCGTGGCCGCGTTGCGGGGCCGGTTCGCGTCGAGGATCAGGGTCCGGTGCCGGGCGCGAACGATGTTCAGGGCTGCGCCGAGGCCGGCGGGACCGGCGCCGATCACCACGACCGAGTACTCGGCCTCGGGGGCCGCCGGGGAGGAGCCGCTGGGGCCGGCGTCCCGGTCAGCCATCGCGCAGGCGGCGGGCGAGGCGGTCGATCCGGGCCAGGGTCGACTCGCGGCCGAGGATCTCCATCGACTCGAACAGGGGCGGGCTGACCCGCCGACCGCTGACCGCCGCGCGCAGCGGGCCGAACGCCGTGCGCGGCTTGAGCCCGAGACCGTCGATCAGCGCGGCGCGGAGCGCTGCCTCGATGCTCGCCGCGGTCCAGTCGTCGAGCGAGGCGAGTGCCGGAGTCGAGGCCTCGAGCACCGCGAGGCCGTCGGGCTTGGGCAGGGCGTCGGCCTCGACCTCGAGCTGGTCGTCGGGCGTGAACAGGAACGCGAGCATCCCGCGGACCTCGCCGAGGAGGTTGACCCGCTCCTGGACGAGCGGCGCCGCGGCATGCAGGATCTCGCTCTCCCGCTCGCTCGGCGGGTCGCCGACGAGCCCGGCGAGGTACGGAACGATCCGCTCCTCGAAGTCCTCCGGTGCGAGCATCCGGATGTGGTCCCCGTTGAGCGCCTCCGCCTTCTTGAGGTCGAAGCGGGCGGGGTTCGGGTTCACGTCGGCGACATCGAACGCGGCGACCATCTCGTCCTGCGTGAAGACGTCGCGGTCGTGGGTCAGGGACCAGCCGAGCAGCGCGAGGTAGTTGAGGAGTCCCTCGGGCACGAAGCCGCGCTCGCGATGGTGGAAGAGGTTCGACTCGGGGTCGCGCTTGGACAGCTTCTTGTTGCCCTCGCCCATCACGTACGGGAGGTGCCCGAAGCGCGGGATCTCGGTGGCGACGCCGATGTCGATCAGGGCGTGGTAGAGCGCGATCTGCCGCGGTGTCGAGGAGAGGAGGTCCTCGCCGCGGAGGACGTGCGTGATGCCCATGAGCGCGTCGTCGACCGGGTTCACGAGCGTGTAGAGGGGATCGCCGCTCGGCCGGACGACGACGAAGTCGGGGAACGAGCCGGCCGGGAAGGTGATCGGTCCGCGGACGAGGTCGTCGAAGGACAGCTCCTCGTCCGGCACGCGCAGCCGCAGCGCCGGCACGCGGCCCTCGTCCCGGTGCGCCTGGCGCTGCTCCTCGGTCAGGTCCCGCTCGAAGTTGTCGTAGCCGAGCTTCGGATCCCGGCCCGCGGCGAGGTTGCGCGCCTCGATCTCCTCGGCGGTCGCGTAGCTCTCGTAGAGGTGACCCGCGTCCTTGAGGCGGGCGATCACGTCGTTGAAGATGTCGTATCGACGCGACTGGCGGTAGGGCTCGTGAGGTCCCCCGACCTCGACGCCCTCGTCCCAGTCGAGCTTCAGCCAGCGCAGCGCCTCGATGAGCTGCTGGTAGCTCTCCTCGGTGTCGCGCGCGGGGTCGGTGTCCTCGATGCGGAAGACGAAGGTGCCGCCGGTGTGCCGGGCGTAGGCCCAGTTGAACAGGGCGGTGCGGATGAGCCCGACGTGCGGGGTGCCGGTGGGCGAGGGGCAGAAGCGGACGCGGATGTCGGCGCCGGTGGCCGAGGAGACGGGATAGGAAGCCATACCGCCCTCGATCCTAGTTCCGCGGACCAGCGGTCACCGGGGCCGGGGCGCCGCACCCGACTTGCCGAAAAGTCGGACGCGCGGGCCTTCGAAGCCCGACTTTTCGGCAAGTCGCGGGGTGAGCCGAGGGACGGGACGGCCCGGCGCCGCCGTCAGTCGCGGTTGAGGGCCGGGTTGCTGAGGGTGCCGATGCCGTCGATCGTGATGTCGACCGTCTGGCCGTGCTCGAATCCGCCGGGGCCCGACGGGGTCCCCATCAGGATGACGTCGCCCGGCAGCAGGGTCCAGACGTCCGACGCGAACGCGATGACGTCCGGCACCGAGAAGATCATGTCCGAGGTGTTGCCGCTGCGCCGCGGCTCCCCGTCGACATAGGTGCGGATGTCGAGGCCCGACGGATCGAGCTCGGTTTCGATCACCGGACCCAGCGGGCAGAACGTGTCGTACCCCTTCGCGCGCGCCCACTGCCCGTCGGCGAGCATCTGATCCCGCGCCGAGACGTCGTTGCCGATCGTGTAGCCGAAGATCACCTCGTCCGCGCGCTCCGCGGGCACCTGCTTCGCGATGCGCCCGATCACGACCGCGAGCTCGCCCTCGTGCACGATGCGCCCCTCGACGGGCGGGATCCGGATCGGCTCCCCCGGCCCGATCACCGACGTGTTCGGCTTGAGGAAGATCAGCGGATGGTCCTGCGGCGCCTCCTGGCCGAGGTCGTCGCTGTGCGACGCGAAGTTGAGGCCGACGCACACGACCTTCGAGCGCGGGATGACCGGCGCGAGCAGCTTCACCGAGGCGAGCGGGACGCGCTGGCCGGTCGTCTTGTAGCCGGCGAACATGGGGTCGCCGGCGAGCACGACGAGCTCGTCGGACTCCTCGTCGAGGATGCCGAAGGAGACGTCCCCTCCGACGCTGAACCGGGCGACCTTCACGCTCAGACCAGCCGCGTCATCCAGTCGTGGTGGTCGGGACGGCGTCCGTACTGGATGTCCGTGAGCTCCTCGCGGAGCGACATCGTCAGCTCGCCGGCGGGAGCCGAGGCGTCGCCGATCTCGAAGTCCGGCGCCTTGAGGGCCGCGATCGGCGTGATCACCGCGGCGGTGCCGCACGCGAACACCTCGGTGATCTCGCCGGATGCGACGCCCTCGCGCCACTCGTCGATCGTGACGGGCCGCTCCTCGACCGCGTGCCCGCGGTCCCGGGCGAGCTGGATCACGCTCTCGCGGGTGATGCCCTCGAGGATGGTGCCGCTCGTCTCCGGCGTGATGAGCACACCGTCGTGCCGCACGAGGAACAGGTTCATGCCTCCCAGCTCCTCCAGGTACTTGCCCTCGACGGCGTCGAGGAACAGCACCTGCGCGCAGCCGTGCTCGTACGCCTCGGCCTGCGGCAGGAGGGACGCGGCGTAGTTGCCGCCCGTCTTCGCGGCGCCCATGCCGCCCTTGCCCGCTCGCGCGTATCCGGTGGAGAGCCAGATGGAGACCGGCTTCACGCCTCCGGGGAAGTAGGCCCCGGCAGGGCTCGCGATCACGCGGTAGTCGACCTTGTGAGCGGGCCGGACGCCGAGGAAGCTCTCGCTCGCGTACATGAACGGCCGGAGATAGAGGCTCGTCTCGGGGGCGGAGGGCACCCAGGACTTGTCCACGGTGACGAGCTGCCGGATCGACTCGACGAAGTCCTCGACCGACAGCTCGGGAAGGGCCAACCGGCGGGCCGACCGCTGCAGGCGCAGCCCGTTCGCCTCAGGGCGGAACGCCCAGATCGAGCCGTCCGCGTGCCGGTACGCCTTGAGGCCCTCGAAGATCTCCTGCGCGTAGTGCAGCACGGCCGCCGCCGGGTCGAGGGAGAGGGGCCCGTACGGGACGACCTCGGCATCGTGCCAGCCGCGGTCCACAGTCCACGTGATCTGCACCATGTGGTCCGTGAAGTGCTTGCCGAACCCGGGGTCGGCGAGGATCTCCTCGCGCTCGGCCTCGTCGCGGGAGCGCTGCGAGGGGGTCGTCGTGAAGGCGAGAGGGAACGTGGTCGTTGCGGTCATCGATCGGTCCTGGACGAGGTCGAATGGGGCGTGGGCGGCCGGAGGAGCGCCGCGATCGCGTCCCCCGTCTCGGAGGTGCGGCGCGGCGCCGGCTCGGCGGACCGGGCTTCCAGGTCGGCGGTAACCGCGGTGGCCACCCGCGTGGCCGCGTCCCCGTGACCGAGGTGGTCGAGGAGGAGCGCGACCGAGAGGATGGCCGCCGTCGGGTCCGCCTTCTGCTGCCCGGCGATGTCGGGAGCGGAACCGTGAACCGGCTCGAACATCGAGGGGTACGCGCCGTCCGGGTTGATGTTGCCGGAGGCGGCGAGGCCGATGCCGCCGCTGATAGCGCCGGCCAGGTCGGTGAGGATGTCGCCGAAGAGGTTGTCCGTGACGATCACGTCGAATCTAGCAGGGTCGGTCACGAGGAAGATCGTGGCCGCGTCCACGTGCAGGTAGTCGACGACGACGTCGGGATGCTCGGCCGCGACGGCCTCGACGGTCCTCTTCCAGAGGCTGCCGGCGAACGTGAGCACGTTCGTCTTGTGCACGAGGGTGAGCTTGCGGCGCCGCTGCTCGGCCGTGCGGAACGCGTAGCGCACGAGGCGGTCCACGCCGTAGGCGGTGTTGATGCTGACCTCGGTTGCGATCTCAGCGGGCGTGCCGACCCGGATCGCTCCTCCGTTCCCGACGTAGGGCCCCTCGGTGCCCTCGCGCACGACCACGAAGTCCACGTTCCCGGGGTCCGCGAGCGGCGTCACGACGCCCGGGTGCAGCACGGTCGGCCGCAGGTTGACGTAGTGGTCGAGCGCGAACCGCAGCTTGAGCAGGAGACCGCGCTCGATGTTGGCGCCCGCCAGGCGCGGGTCGCCCGGCGCTCCCCCGACGGCGCCGAGCAGGATCGCGTCGTGCGACTTGATGTCCTCGAGCTCGTCGTCGGGCAGGACGTCGCCGGTTTCCAGGTAGCGGGCGGCACCGAGCCGGAACTCGGTGACCTCGAGCGTCAGGTCCTCCGGAAGCGCGGCCTCGAGCACCTTCAGCGCCTCGGCCACGACCTCCGGTCCGATGCCGTCTCCCGGGATGGACGCGAGGCGAATGGTGCGGGGCATGACACTCCGGAACGAGAAGGCGGCGGGGGTGCCTTCACACTAGCGCCCGTGGAAGGATGGCCTTCGAGTGACGAACCCTCGAAGCGGAGGACGGCGAATGAGTCTCGGAGCAGGCATCTTCCTACTCGCGGTCGGCGCGATCCTGGCCTTCGCGGTCAATGTCGAGGTTCCGGGGATCGACCTCACGGTCGTGGGCTACATCCTCATGGTCGCGGGAGCGGTCGGCATCATCCTCGGCATCGTGCTGCTCAGCCGGAAGCGCCGGTCGGTGTCCGAGAGCCGCAGCATCGTCGACCCGGCGACGGGTGAGAGCGTGCGGCGCGACATCCGCGACGACCGCCTGTAGGTCCGCGCACCCGGAGCTCCTTCGCTACGGCGGCGATCTGAGCGTCAGGCGAGCTCGACGACGTCGATCTCGCGGAGCAGGTCCGCGTCGATCGCCGAGCGGATCTCCTCCAGGAGGTCGTCGGGAGCGGAGCCGTCGATGGTGAGGACGCTCAGCGCCTTCCCGCCGCGGCCCCGGCGCGCGATCTGCATCCCGGCGATGTTGATGCCGGCCTCGCCGAACTTCTGCCCGTAGACGGCGACGATGCCGGGGCGGTCGTCGTAGGTGAAGACGACGTGGTGGTCCGCGATGGGCACCTCGACGTCGTACCCGTTGATCTCGACGATCTTCTCGATCTGCTTCGTCCCGGTGAGGGTCCCGGACACCGAGACCTGCGTCCCGTCGGCGATCGAGCCGCGGATGGTCAGCACGTTCCGGTACTCCTCCGAGACGGAGTCGGTGAGCAGACGGACCTGGACCCCGCGCTGCTCGGCGAGAAGCGGGGCGTTGACGTAGGAGACGTTCTCGCTCACGACGCCCGCGAAGATCCCCTTGAGGGCGGCCAGCTTGAGGACGCTCACGTCGTAGTTGACGAGCTCACCGCGCACCTCGATGTCCACGCTCGTGAGTGCACCGTCCGCGAGACCCGAGAAGATCTGGCCGAGCTTCTCGATCAGCGGGATGCCGGGGCGGACGTACGGGTCGATGACGCCGCCCGCGACGTTGACGGCGTCCGGCACCAGCTCGCCGGAGAGGGCGAGGCGGACCGACTTCGCGACGGAGATGCCCGCCTTCTCCTGGGCCTCGTCCGTCGACGCGCCGAGATGCGGCGTGACGACGATGTTGTCGAGCCCGAGCAGCGGCGACCCGGTCGGCGGCTCCTTCACGAACACGTCGATGCCGGCGCCGGCGATCCGCTTGGCCGCGAGCGCCTCGTAGAGCGCGTCCTCGTCGATGATGCCGCCGCGGCTCGCGTTGACGATCCGCAGCTCGGGCTTCGCCTTCGCGAACATCTCGGCGTCGATGAGGCCGGTGGTCTCGGGGGTCTTCGGGATGTGGATCGTGATGAAGTCGCTCGTAGCGACGAGCTCGTCGAGCGGGAGCATCTGGACGCCGAGCTGCTGCGCGCGCGTGGGCGTCACGTACGGGTCGTACGCCACGAGCGTCGCGCCGAAGCCCGCGAGTCGCTGGGCGACGAGCGTGCCGATGCGGCCGAGGCCCACGATCCCGATGGTCTTCTCGTAGAGCTCGACGCCCGTGTAGCGGCTGCGCTTCCACTCCCCCGCCTTGAGGGACGCGTTGGCGTCCGGGATGTGGCGGGCGACGGCGAGGAGGTGCCCGATCGCGAGCTCGGCGGCCGAGACGACGTTCGAGGTCGGCGCGTTGACCACCATGACGCCCGCGGCGGTTGCGGCGGGGATGTCGACGTTGTCGAGGCCCACACCGGCGCGCGCGACGACCTTGAGGCTGGGCGCGGCGGCGATCGCCTCCTGGTCGATCCTCGTCGCCGAGCGGACGAGGACCGCGCTGGCGTCGGCGAGGGCCGCGAGCAGAGCCGGCCGGTCGGTGCCGTCCACGTTCCGGATGTCGAAGTCCGGCCCGAGGGCGTCGACGGTGGCGGGCGAGAGCTCTTCGGCGATCAGGACGATCGGCTTGGTCACAGGGACACCCTCCAGGCGCTGGGCACAAACAGGACGATCCTAGCGAGGCGGCATCGAGGGGGTCGTCACAGCCTTCCCCCAGCACCGTCGGAGCGCAGCCTCAGGCGCTCGACGGTTACGCTCGATGACACCAAGGGGAGTACTTCTCTTCGGCGGGTCGCCACTACGGACGGTCGTCCCGGCTCGCCGGCCTTCGGGCGAAGGAGACCTTGACTCGCGCTCGGCGGACACGGAGGCGCTGCCGGAGCCGGCGGACCGGGCGGAGCACTGACAGCGTCGCGGCTCCGGCGCGAGTCCCGCTGAGGAAGGGCGCGTCAGGCGGACACGACAGCGGCGGTCTGCCGCGCGATCTCGACCTCCTCGTTGGTCGGGATCACGAGGACCGCGACCGGGGACCCGTCGGGCGAGATGCGGCGCTCGCCCCGCTCGCCCGACCGGTTCCGCGCGGCGTCGACCGCGATGCCGAGTCCCTCGAGACCGGAGAGGGACTGCGCGCGGATGCCGGGAGCGTTCTCGCCGACGCCGGCCGTGAACACCACGGCATCCGCGCCGCCGAGGACGGCCAGGTAGGCGCCGACGTAGTGCTTGATCCGGTGGCAGTACACGTCGAGCGCGACCCGGGCCCTCTCATCCCCCTCGTCGGCCTTGCGGCCGACGTCCCGCAGGTCGGAGGACCCGGCGAGGCCGAGCATCCCGCTGCGCTTGTTGAGCAGGTTGTCGAGCTCGTCGAGGGAGAGCCCGCCGAACCGCGCGAGCTGGAAGACGACGGCGGGGTCCAGGTCACCGGACCGCGTGCCCATGACGAGCCCCTGCAGGGGTGTGAACCCCATCGAGGTCTCGACGGAGCGCCCGCCGTCGACCGCGCACGCCGACGCCCCGTTGCCGAGGTGGAGCACGATGAGCCGGGACTCCTCGAGCGGCACCCCGAGGAACGCTGCGGCCTTCTCCGACACGTACTTGTGGGATGTGCCGTGAAACCCGTACCGGCGGATGCGGTACTGCTCGGCGACGTCCGCGTCGATCGCGTACGTGTACGCCGCGGGCGGCATCGTCTGGTGGAACGCGGTGTCGAAGATCGCGACATGGGGAACGTCCGGGAACGCGGCCTGGGCGGCGCGGATGCCGGCCAGGTTCGCGGGGTTGTGGAGCGGGGCGTACTCGGCGAGCTCGTCGATGTCCTTCTCGACCTGCGGGGTGACGACCGTGGGCTCGAAGAACCGCGCGCCGCCGTGCACGACCCGGTGGCCGACCGCGCTCACGAGACCGCCGATGCCGGACGGCCCGTGCTCCTCGAACGCGTCGATCATCGCCCGGAAGGCGGCCTCGTGGTCCGGTGTGCTGGGCTCGGCCGACCACTCCCCCTCCGGGGTGGCGTGGGTGCTGACGCCGCGCTCCTGCCCGATCCGCTCGATGAGGCCCTTCGCGAGCATCCGCTCGCTCTCGGTCTCGATGAGCTGGTACTTGAGCGAGGAGGAGCCGCTGTTGACGACGAGGATCGCGGTCACGCGCGGCCCCGTCCGGCCTGGATCGCGGTGATGGCGACGGTGTTGACGATGTCCTGCACGAGCGCTCCCCGGGACAGGTCGTTCACCGGCTTGTTGAGGCCCTGCAGGACCGGCCCGATCGCGACCGCTCCGGCGCTCCTCTGCACCGCCTTGTACGTGTTGTTGCCGGTGTTGAGGTCCGGGAAGATGAACACCGTCGCGTAGCCGGCGACGGAGGACCCGGGCAGCTTCGTGCGGGCCACGGCGACGTCCGCGGCGGCGTCGTACTGGATGGGGCCCTCGACGGGCAGGTCGGGTCGCCGGGAGCGCACGAGCTCGGTCGCCTTCCGCACCTTCTCCACGTCCTCGCCGGCCCCCGACTCGCCCGTCGAGTAGGACAGCATCGCGACGCGGGGCTGGATGCCGAACTGCGCCGCGGTCTCGGACGAGGACAGCGCGATGTCGGCGAGCTGCTCGCTCGTCGGGTCGGGGATCACCGCGCAGTCGCCGTAGACCAGCACTCGATCGGCGAGCGCCATGAGGAAGACGCTGGAGACGACCGAGACGCCCGGCTTGGTCTTGATGATCTCGAACGAGGGCCGGATCGTGTGCGCCGTCGTGTGCACGGCGCCCGACACCATCCCGTCGGCGAGACCCAGGTGGACCATCATCGTGCCGAAGTAGGAGACGTCGACCACGACGTCCCGCGCCTGGTCGAGGGTGACGCCCTTGTGCGCGCGGATGCGGGCGTACTCGGCCGCGAAGCGGTCCCGCAGCTCGGGGCCCAGTGGATCGATGATCCGGGCCTCCGCGATGTCCGCCCCGAGCGCGGCCGCCCGGCTGCGGATGGCCGTCTCGTCCCCGAGCAGCGTGAGCCGGGCGACGTTGCGGCGCAGCAGCCGGTCCGCGGCGAGCAGGATGCGGTCCTCCTCGCCCTCGGGCAGAACGATGTGGGCGTCGGCGGCGCGGGCCTGCTCGAGCAGCTGGTGCCCGAACATCAGGGGCGTCACGACGCCGGTGTGCGGGACGGCGAGGAGCTCGAGGAGCGCCGCCCGGTCGACCGACTGCTCGAACAGCGCGAGCGCCTGGTCGTATTTGACGCGCGACTCCGCCGCGAGCCGTCCCCGGCTCGCGGTCACGCGCACGGTCGTCTGGAACGTGTCGAGGTGGGTCGCCACGATGGGCAGGGTCAGATCGACGCCCTCGATGAGGCGCTCGATCGAGTCGGGCAGCTCGAAGCCGCCGTTGAGGATGATGCCCGCGAGGGTCGGGAAGGTGCCGGACGCCTGCGCCATCAGCGCCGCCACGAGCACCTCGGTGCGGTCGCCGGGCACGATGACGACGGCGCCCTCGGTGAGGCGGGGCAGCACGTTCACCATCGACATGCCGGCGACGACGACCCCGAAGACCGGGCGCTGCAGCATCTGCGGGTCGCCCTTCACGAGGGTCGCGCTGGTCGCGGCCACGAGGTTCTGCATCGTGGGGGCGACGAGCAGGCGGTCCTCGGGGATCGCCCATACGGGCACCGACTCGTCGTGCAGCGTCAGTCCGACCGTGAACCGCACGGCGGACAGGATGGCCGGGTCGACCCGGTTGGCGACGACGGCGAGGAGGGTCGCGTGCTCGCTCTTCAGCTCCCCGACCGCGAGCTCCGCGACCTGCGCGATCTCGTCCGCGGTGCGGGCCGGACCGCCCCCGAAGCGGTTCCCGTCGCGGGCGCTGCGGCCGCCGATGACGAGCACGACCGGGGCGCCGAGGTTCGCGGCGACCCGGGCGTTGAAGGCGAGCTCGGTCGGGGTGCCGACGTCCGTGTAGTCGGAGCCGAGGATGACGACGGCGGAGCACTGCTGCTCGACCGCCTTGTAGCGCTCGAGGATGCGGGCGAGCGCGGCCTCCGGATCCGCGTGCACGTCGTCGTAGCTGACGCCGATGCACTCGTCGTAGTCGAGGTCGACGCCGTCGTGCTCGAGGAGCATCTCGAGCACGTAGTCGCGCTCGCTCACCGAGCGGGCGACGGGCCGGAACACCCCCACCCGGTCGACCTCTCGGAGGAGGGTGTCCAGGAGGCCGAGTGCCACCGTCGACTTCCCGGTGTCACCCTCCGCGGACGCGACATAGACGCTCTTCGTCTCCAGAGGCACGCGCCTGATTCTATGGACCCCGTCCGACGGAGCCTCGGGGTTGCGCCGACCGCTCGACGGCGACTCGGGAACGGCGACGCCGGCGGCGTCCGGCGACCGTGGGGGCCGCCGTCGCCGCCGGCGGCGCCGGTCGGGATGAGGATCAGGCGATGCGGGCGGACACCGGCGTCGCGTTCGCGAACAGGTCGAGGACGGGGCACGCCGCGTCGACCGCGGCGCGGAGCTCCTCGTAGCGCTCGCGCGGCTCCGGGCCCTCCAGGGTGATGGTGATGCGGATGTCGCGGAAGCCGGGGCGCACCGACGCGTCGATGCCGAACAGGCCCCGCGCATCCAGGTCCCCCTCGACGTCCACCTTCACCTCGTCGAGGCGGATGCCGAGGGCCTGCGCGTAGAGGCGGTAGACGACGACCTGGCAGGAGCTCAGGGCGCCTAGGGCGTACTCGACGGGGCTCGGCGCGGCGTCGTCGCCGGCGAGCGCGGCCGGCTCGTCGACGACCCACTCGTGCTTGCCGGCGGTGATGCGCGTGGCGACCGAGCCCTCGCCGGTGCCGCGGACGCGGTAGGTGAGCAGCGCGTTGGCGGCGTCGGCGGCGATGCGCTCGGACCAGGCCTGCCCTGCAGTGGTCAGGCGCTCCGCGCGCTCGGTGGCGAGATCGGTGGAGGAAGTGGCGTCGAGGAGTGTCATGCCCGGGACGCTAACGAGGGGGCGTACGGGGCCGGAAGCGGGGCCGTCATCGATCGTCGCGGGACGTCACGGGAGGCAACGTCCCGGTGATCGCGGCGTGGCCTCGTCAGGCGCGCAGCAGTGCCTCGATGGTCAGGCCGACCGCCGCGGAGGCCGCGAGACCGACGGCGAGCACCGCGGCGAGCAGCAGGGGTCCGCGCCCGCGTCCGACGAGGAGCGCGGTCGCGTAGGCGATCGGCGGCACCGCGATGCCGGCGCCGAGCACGAGCCACGCGTAGGAGTTGAGCGGATGGCCGGCGGCCGCGGCGAAGTCGAGGAGAGCCGCGAGTGCGGCGACCGCCTCGACGAGGTCCCACGCGTAGAGGACCGCGAAGGCCAGGGCGACGGCGACCGTGGGAACGCTGGGGCGGCGGCGGGCACGGGGCCTCCGGAGCGCGTCGGAGCGGCCCGTCACGTCGCCCCCACGAGGAGCGGGAGCGGGGCGAGCACCACGAGCCCCACCGCGAGCCAGGAGGCGCGCTGCCGCGCGGTCCGCGGGAGCAGGAGGCAGGCGGCGAACCAGGCGGGGGCCGAGGCCACGGCGAGCAGCTCGCCGGCGGCGTACAGGGCGGCGGGCAGCGCACCCTCGGGGGTGTGCGAGGTGCGGAGGGCGGCGACCGCCCAGCCGACGGCATACGCGAGGTACGCGACGGCACTCGCCGCGACGGCCGCGAGTCGCACCAGCCGGGACCGCGGCGGCGCGGCATCCCTCTCCCCCACGCCCCCATGATCCTCGACCCACCCGGGGAAACGCAGAAGCGGCGCCACCCCGGGGAGGGGTGACGCCGCTTCGTGCGCGAGGAGCGGCAACCTGGGCGACGAAGGGCAGCCGTGCGCGGTTGCCGTTCGTCGCTGCCGTTGCCGTCAGCGAGGGACCGAGGTCAGCGCGCGACGCTGCCCTCGGTGTAGTCGGCGTCCGACTGCTTCCACGCGAAGAGCGCGCGCAGCTCGCGGCCGGTGGCCTCGATGGGGTGCTGCTCGCCCTTCTTGCGCAGCTCGAGGAACTCCGGGCCGCCCGCGTCCTGGTCCTTGATGAACCGCTCCGCGAACGCGCCGCTCTGGATGTCCGCGAGGACCGCCTGCATGTTCTCCTTGACGCGCGGGTCGATGACGCGCGGGCCGGAGACGTAGTCGCCGTACTCGGCGGTGTCGGAGATGCTCCAGCGCATCTTGGCGATGCCGCCCTCCCACATGAGGTCGATGATGAGCTTCAGCTCGTGCAGAACCTCGAAGTAGGCGACCTGCGGCTGGTAGCCGGCCTCGGTCAGCGTCTCGAAGCCGTACTGGACCATCTGCGAGAGACCGCCACAGAGTACGGCCTGCTCGCCGAAGAGGTCCGTCTCGGTCTCCTCGGTGAAGGTCGTCTTGATGCCGCCGGCGCGGAGGCCGCCGATGCCCTTCGCGTAGGAGAGGGCGAGGTCCCAGGCCTGGCTGGTGGCGTCGTTCTCGACGGCGACGATCACGGGAACGCCGCGGCCCGCCTCGTACTCGCGGCGGACGGTGTGGCCGGGGCCCTTGGGGGCGACCATCAGCACGTCGACGCTCTCCGGCGCCTTGATGTAGCCGAAGCGGATGTTGAAGCCGTGACCGAACACGAGCGCCTTGCCCTCGGCGAGGTTCGGCTCGATGTCGTCGCGGTAGAGGTGACGCTGGACCTGGTCCGGCGCGAGGATGACGATGACGTCGGCCCACTTGGCGGCCTCGGCGGGCGTCTCGACGCGGAAGCCCTGGTCCTCGGCCTTGCCGCGGCTCTTCGAGTCCTCCTTGAGGCCGATGACGACCTCGACCCCGGAGTCGCGGAGGTTGAGCGCGTGGGCGTGTCCCTGCGAGCCGTAGCCGATGACGGCGACCTTCTTGCCCTGGATGAGGGCGAGATCGGCGTCCTTGTCGTAGTAGATGTCGGTCATCGTTTCCGTGTCTTCCTTCTCTGTGCGTAGGTCATGGACGACTTGCCGGAAAGTCGGGTTCCGCGGGACCGGAACCGCGATTCTCCGGCAAGTCGGAGGTCAGCTCTTGGCGACGGGGACGCGCTCCGTGATGCTCTTCGCGCCCCGGCCCATGGCGAGGAGCCCGGACTGCGCGAGCTCGCGGATCCCGTACGGCTCGAGCACGCGGAGCAGCGCCTGCGTCTTGGCGGTGTCGCCGGTCACCTCGATCACCAGTGCGTCCGAGGTCACGTCGACGACCTTCGCGCGGAACAGGTTGACCGCCTCGAGGATCTGCGACCGGGTCGTGTTGTCAGCGCGCACCTTGATGAGCATGTGCTCGCGCTGCACGGACTGGCCCGGGTCGAGCTCGACGATCTTGATGACGTTGATCAGCTTGTTGAGCTGCTTCGTCACCTGCTCGAGCGGCAGGTCCTCGACGTCGACGACGACCGTGATCCGGGACAGCCCCGAGATCTCGGTCGGGCCCACCGCGAGGGACTCGATGTTGAAGCCGCGGCGGGCGAACAGGCCGGCGACGCGCGTGAGCAGACCCGGCTTGTCCTCGACGAGCAGGGAGAGCACGTGGCTCATTCGTTGCCTCCGGTCACGGTCGGCAGCGGCGACTCGTCGTCGCGGCCGGTCTCCGACAGGTCGTCGTCCCAGCTCGGCGAGTGGTCGCGCGCGTACTGGATGTAGCTGTTCGACACGCCCTGAGGCACCATCGGCCACACCATCGCGTCGGCGCTCACGACGAAGTCGATGACGACCGGGCGGTCGTTCGTCTCCAGCGCGAGCTCGATCGCGGCATCCACCTGGTCCTCGCGCTCGACCCGGATGCCGAGGCAGCCGTACGCCTCCGCGAGCTTCACGAAGTCGGGCACGCGCATCGTCTGGTGGCCCGTGTTGAGGTCGGTGTTGGAGTAGCGGCCGTTGTAGAACAGCGTCTGCCACTGCCGCACCATGCCCAGCGAGCTGTTGTTGATGATCGCGACCTTGATCGGGATGTTGTTGATGACGCAGGTTGCGAGCTCCTGGTTCGTCATCTGGAAGCAGCCGTCCCCGTCGATCGCCCACACGGTGCGCTGTGGCTCGGCGACCTTCGCGCCCATCGCGGCGGGCACCGCGTAGCCCATGGTGCCGGCGCCGCCGGAGTTGAGCCACGAGTTCGGGCGCTCGTACTTGATGAACTGCGCCGCCCACATCTGGTGCTGGCCGACACCGGCCGCGTACACGGACTCCGGCCCGGACAGCTCGCCGATGCGCTGGATGACGTGCTGCGGCGAGAGGAGACCGTCGCTCGTCCTCGTGTAGCCGAGCGGGAACTCGCTGCGCAGGCCCTCCAGGTAGCTCCACCAGGCGCTGTAGTCGGGCGGCGTGGTGCCCTTGGCGTCCTGGAACGCGGCGAGGAGGTCGACGAGGACGTCCTTGAGGTCGCCCACGATCGGCACGTCCGCGGTGCGGATCTTCGAGATCTCGGCGGGGTCGATGTCGACGTGCACCACCTTCGCGCGCGGCGCGAACATCGCGGCCTTGCCGGTCACGCGGTCGTCGAACCGGGCGCCGAGCGAGACGAGGAGGTCCGCCTCCTGCAGCGCGAGCACCGCGGGCACGGTCCCGTGCATGCCCGGCATGCCGAGGTGCTGCGGGTGCGAGTCGGGGAACGCCCCGCGCGCCATCAGGGTCGTGACGACGGGCGCACCCGTGGCCTCGGCCAGGGCGACGAGCTCCCGCGACGACTGGGAGCGGATGATGCCGCCGCCGACGTAGAGGACCGGCTTCTTCGCCTCGGCGATCAGCTGGGCGGCCGCGACGATCTGCTTGCCGTGCGCCTTGGTGACCGGACGGTAGCCGGGCAGGTCGATCTTGGGCGGCCACACGAAGGGCGCGGTGTTCTGCTGCGCGTCCTTCGTGATGTCGACGAGGACCGGGCCGGGGCGTCCGGTCGAGGCGATGTGGTACGCGGCGGCGAGAGTCGCGGGGATCTCCGCCGCGTCCTTCACGAGGAAGCTGTGCTTCGTGATCGGCATCGTGATGCCGACGATGTCCGCCTCCTGGAACGCGTCCGTGCCCATGAGGGTCGAGAACACCTGACCGGTGATCGCGAGCAGCGGCACCGAGTCCATGTGCGCGTCCGCGATCGCCGTGACGAGGTTCGTCGCACCCGGACCGGACGTCGCGATCGCGACACCGACCTTCGCGCCCGCCGTCGCATAGCCCTCGGCGGCGTGCCCGGCGCCCTGCTCGTGCCGGACCAGGATGTGCCGGATCTTGGAGGTGTCCATGAGCGGGTCGTAGACCGGCAGGATGGCGCCTCCGGGCAGGCCGAAGACGTCGGTGACGCCGAGGAGCTCGAGGGTCCGGACGACGGCCTCGGCCCCGGTCAGCATCTCGGGGGCATCGGTTTCGGTGGCGTGCTTGGGCGTTGCGGGCGCCGGAGTGGCAGGCATGGGGATGTCGATCCTCGAAGGACGTGAGAACGGTGCGGGGAAGGCCGCGAACTACCCCGTGATCGCGCCCGTCGCTGCCGACTGGACGAGCTTGGAGTACTTCGCGAGAACGCCACGGGTGTAGCGCGGGGGAAGCGGGGCCCAGTTCTCGGCCCTGGCTTCGAGCTCTGCCGGGTCGACCAGTAGGTCGATCGTGCGAGCCGCGATATCGACCCGTATCAGATCACCATCGCGCACGAAGGCGATGGGACCAGCGTCCACCGCTTCGGGTGCTATGTGGCCGATGCACAGGCCGGTTGTGCCGCCTGAGAATCTGCCGTCTGTCAACAGTAGTACATCGCGGCCGAGTCCTGCGCCCTTGATGGCCGCCGTGATGGCGAGCATCTCGCGCATCCCGGGTCCGCCCTTGGGGCCCTCGTAGCGGATCACGACCACGTCGCCGGCCCGGATCTCGCCCTCGGTGAGGGCGTCCATCGCGGCCCGCTCGCGCTCGAAGACGCGCGCCGGGCCCTCGAACACCTCGGCGTCGAAGCCGGCCGTCTTGACGACGGCGCCCTCGGGGGCGAGGGAGCCGGACAGGATCGTGAGGCCGCCCGTCGCGTGGATCGGGTTGTCGAGCGGGCGGAGCACCTCGCCGTCGAGCGGGGCGATGTCCATCTCGGCGAGGTTCTCGGCGAGGGTCTTGCCCGTGACGGTGAGGACGTCGCCGTGCATGAGCCCGGCCTCGAGCAGCGCCTTCATGAGGACCGGCAGGCCGCCGAGGCGGTCGACGTCGTTCATGACGTACTTGCCGAAGGGCTTGAGGTCGCCGATGTGCGGGACGCGGGAGCCGATGCGGTTGAAGTCGTCGAGCGTGAGCTCGACCTCGGCCTCGTGCGCGATCGCGAGCAGGTGCAGCACGATGTTGGTCGAGCCGCCGAGCGCCATGCCGACCGCGATGGCGTTCTCGAACGCCTCCTTGGTGAGGATGTCGCGCGCGGTGATGCCCTCCTCAAGCATCCCGACGACCGCCTGTCCGCTGCGGTGGGCGAAGTAGTCGCGGCGCCGGTTCGCCGAGGGCGGCGATGCGGAGCCGGGCAGGCTCATGCCGAGCGCCTCGGCGACGGAGGCCATGGTGTTGGCGGTGTACATGCCGCCGCAGGCACCCTCGCCCGGCGCGAAGTTGCACTCGATCTGCTTGGCGTCGGCCTCGCTCATTGTGCCGGCCTTCACGGCTCCGACCGCCTCGAAGGAGTCGATGATCGTGATGTTCTTCTCGGTGCCGTCCGAGAGCCGGACCCAGCCGGGGGCGATGGACCCGGCGTAGACGAACACGGCGGCGAGGTCGAGGCGCGCCGCGGCCATCAGCATCCCGGGCAGGCTCTTGTCGCAGCCGGCGAGCAGCACGGCGCCGTCGAGGCGCTCGGCCTGCATGACGGTCTCGACGCTGTCCGCGATGACCTCACGGGAGACGAGCGAGAAGTGCATCCCCTCGTGTCCCATGGAGATGCCGTCGGAGACGCTGACCGTGCCGAACTGGAGCGGGAAGCCGCCGCCCGCGTGTACGCCCTCCTTCGCCGCCTGCGCGAGGCGGTCGAGCGAGAGGTTGCACGGGGTGATCTCGTTCCACGAGCTCGCGATGCCGATCTGCGGCTTGTCCCAGTCGCCATCCCCCATGCCGACCGCGCGGAGCATCCCGCGCGAGGTCATGGCCTCGATGCCGTCCGTGACAACCCTGCTGCGCGGCTTGATGTCGGGCTCGCCCTGCTTCGTTTCGGACACGTAAAGAGGGTACCCTCCCGCCGACGGGCCCCGGCCCGGGTGCCGCGCCGTTCCGCATTCCGGTCGAAGTGCCACTTGGTGCTGTCATCCGAGCCGGATGGGAGCACCAGGTGGCATCTCGAGGGAGCTCATCGGGCGGGAGAGGGCGGCGCGGACGCGCGCGGCCACGGCGTGCGGCTGCGCCAGGTGGTGCGAGAGGACCCGGATGACGCGCCAGCCCTCGCGGGCGAGATCCTCGAGGCGCTCGACGTCCCGCTCGTACTGGCGGCGGTCGCTGCGGTGCTGGTCGCCGTCGTACTCGACGACGACGCGCTCCTCGGCGTAGACGAGGTCGCCGCGCGCGACGAAGCGGCCCTGCGCGTCGTGGATGTCGGCGTTGAGCGCCGGCTCGGGCAGGCCCGCCTGGGCGAGCAGGAGGCGGAGGCGCGTCTCCATGGGCGACTCCGACCCGACACGGACGAGGCGGATCGCCTCGCGCAGCGTCGCGACACCCCGAGCTCCGCCCGCGCGGGGAAGCAGCCCCGCGAGCTCGTCGGGCGTGCACAGGGGCGCGGAACCCCCGACGAGAGCGTCCCCGACGATGACGAGCTGCTCGAGCGTGAGCTCCGAGGCGAGCTGCCGGAGGGTGTGCGCCGGCGAGGTGACGAACCAGCCGTTGCAGATCACCGTGTCGACCCTCTCGACCGTCGTGTGGTGTCCGACGACGCCCGCCATCCTCGGGGCGCGGTCGGGACGGTAGACGCAGACGTGCAGCGGCTCGTCCTCGTCCGCGCCCGGGACGGGGAGGCCGTGGATCCGTGCCGCCGTCCGGTGGCTGAAGAACTGGCCGGGAGCCATCACGGCGGCGTAGGCGGCGCAGCGGTCGAGGACGGAGCCACCGACGGCGCCCGTCGTCCGCACTCCGCGGAAGGGAGCGTCGAGGTCCGGGCCGCGGAGGCGGCCCTTAGTCACGCCGCGGGCGGCGGCATCTCTCGTCCGGAACGGCTCCTCGGCCCAGCGAGGAAGGGGTGTGCTCGGTCGCGACATGGCCGGGAGGGTGCCGCATCCGCGTCCCGCTCGCCGAGCGCGTCCACACCCTCCGTCGAGATGCCACCTGGTGCGCTCATCCGGGCGCTTTGACAGCACCAAGTGGCACTTCGACGGACTCTTCGAGCGGCTACCGGGCGAGGAGGGCGGCGCGCTGCTCGGGCGGGAGGTGCTCGATCGCGTAGCGGAGCGTCACCCGGGGCATCGTCGCGGCGTGCTCCTCGAGGAACGCGACGAGGCGGTCCCGGTCCACCCTGCCGATGTCCCGCAGGGCCGTGCCGACCGACTTGTTGACGAGCTCCTCCGGATCGTGAAGGAGGATGCCCGCGAGCGCGAGCGCGTCGTCGAGGTCGCGCTCGCGGATGAACCAGAACGCGGCCGTGATCGCGGTCCGTCGCTCCCACGGATCGGTCGACGCGGCCAGCTCATAGAGCGGCGCGCGCGACTTGTCCGCCAGGTACCAGCCGACGACGCGCGGCGCGGCACGGTCGACGAGGTCCCAGCTGTCGATGCGGTCGTGCCGCCGCAGATACAGCTCGTAGAGGTCGCGGCGCTCGTCGTCGGTGATCCTCCCCTGGCGGGCCTTGAAGTCGAGGATGCTCACCGCGCCGACCCGGCCCTCGTAGATCCCGCTGTCCAGGAGTCGCTCGACCTCGTCCAGCGGCATCCGCTCGAACGCCTTCGCCGTGTCGAAGACGGTCTTCATCCGCACGCCGAGGGGTTCGGCGTCGCCCCGGTAGTAGCGCCGGATCTTCTCCCGGTTCGCGGCCGACTGGTGCTCCCGGACCACGTCGAGGTAGGCCTCCGCCGTGAGATCCGTCATGCGGCGATGATGGCGCATCGAAATGCCACATGGTGCTCCCATAGTGCGCTTTTGGGAGCACCAAGTGGCATTTCGACGGGAAACGGGGACCCGAGAACGGGCACCCGGAGAACCGGGGGCCGCCGTCAGTTGGACGGGGCGTGCCGGTCCGCCCAGGCGGCGCGGAGGTCGGCGAGGAGCGTGAGGACGCTCGCGACCTCGTCCGGGCCGTCCACGCGGAAGTCGGCGACCGTCGTGCCGGGGCCGATCTTGAGGGCGAGGTCATTCGGGCCCAGGGCCTCGAACGCGTCCTCGTCCGTGACGTCGTCGCCCGCGTAGAACACAGCCGTCGAGCGGGTGTAGCGGCGGAGGTGCTCCACCGCCTCGCCCTTCGTCGTCGCCCGGACGGAGAACTCGAGGACGTCCTTGCCGCGCCGCACCGTGAGGTCGTTGATCTCCGCCCGCGCCTCGGACAGGGCGACGAGGTGCGCGATCCGGCTGTTGCGCTCTGTGGCCATCCGCGTGTGCAGGGCGAAGCCGGCGGGCTTCGCCTCCACCCACACCTCGTCGAGGTTGTCGGCGACCTGGTCGAGGACCTCGCCGAGGAGACCGAGCCTCGCCTGCTCGTCCTCGTCGAGGGTGAACGCGTCGTCGGGCGAATCGAGCCGCAGCTCCACGCCGTGCGAGCCGACGAGGAGGACCTCGTCGCCGACGCCCGCGACCTCCTCGAGGCTGTCGATCGCGCGGCCCGAGACGAGGGCGACCCGTGTGGCGGGGAGCTGCTGCAGGCGGGACACGGCCGCCCGGTTCTCCGGGAGCGCCCGCGCCTTCGCCGGGTCGTCCACCACGGGGGCGAGCGTGCCGTCGAAGTCGAGGGCGACGAGCAGGCGCTCGGTGCCGGCGAGGTCCGCGAGCGCGTCGCGGAGGGCGCGCGGCAGGCCGGGCGAGGCGGACCCGACCCGCGAGTCGGTCGCGCTCATCGGCCGCTCATTCGGCGGAGTCGTCCGACGCGTCAGGCGCGACGAGCGACGGCGCGCCGGCCGGACGCGTCCGCTCGAGCACCTGGAGGAAGGAGGTCGACCACCGCTGCACGTCGTGCTCGAGCACGCGGCGGCGCAGAGCCCGCATGCGGATCGCGCGCTCGCGCTTCGGCATCGCGATGGCGGTCATGATCGCGTCCTTGAGCCCGTCGATGTCGTGCGGATTGACGAGCAGCGCGCTCTTGAGCTCGTCCGCGGCACCCGCGAACTCGCTGAGGATCAGGACGCCGTCCTCGTCCACCCGGCTCGCGACGTACTCCTTCGCGACGAGGTTCATGCCGTCGCGCAGCGCCGTGACCAGCATGACGTCGGCGGCGAGGAACAGCGCGACCATCTCGTTGCGCGGGTAGCTGTGGTGCAGGTAGCTGATCGCCTGGTGGCCGATGGTGCTGTAGTCGCCGTTGATCCGGCCGACCGTCAGCTCGATCTCGTCCCGCAGCGCCTTGTACGTCTCCACCCGCTCCCGGCTGGGACTCGCGACCTGGACGAGGATGGCCTCCTCGACGGTGAGCCGGCCCTCGGCCAGGAGCTCGCCGAACGCCTTCATGCGGTGCCCGATGCCCTTGGTGTAGTCGAGCCGGTCGACGCCGAGCATGACGACCTTCGGATCGCCGAGCTCCCGCCGGATCTCGACCGCGCGCCGGCGGATGTCCGGATCCTCGGCGAGCACCTCGTAGCCCTGCGCGTCGATCGAGATGGGGAAGTGCCGAGCGATGACGGTGCGGCTGCCGCCCCCGGCCCGCTCGTCGGGGACTTCGATGATCGTCCCCTTCGCCGAGTAGCCGAAGAGGCGGCGGACGGCGCGCGCGAAGTTGCCGGCGTCCGCGTTGCGCTGGAACCCGATGAGGTCGGCGCCGAGGAGGCCCTCGACGATCTGGCGCCGCCACGGCAGCTGGGAGTAGATGCCGTATGCCGGGAACGGGATGTGGTTGAAGAAGCCGATGGTGAGGTCGGGCCGGAGTTGCCGGAGCATCGCCGGCACGAGCTGCAGCTGGTAGTCCTGCACCCAGACGGTGCCCTCGTCCTCGGCCACCGCGGCCGCCTGCTCGGCGAAGCGCCGGTTCACCTCGACGTAGGTCTCCCACCACTCGCGGTGGTACGCGGGCGGGGCGATGACGTCGTGGTAGAGAGGCCAGAGCGTGCCGTTCGAGAAGCCCTCGTAGTAGTCCTCGACCTCGCGCTCGGTGAGCGCGACCGGCACGAGCCAGGAGCCCTCGCTCTCGAACGGCTCGAACTCCCGGTCCGCGATGCCCGGCCAGCCGATCCACGCGCCTCCGTTGGCGCGCATGAGCGGCTCGATCGCGGTCACGAGCCCGCCCGGGGAGTGCTGCCACTCGCCCTTCCCGCCGCGCTCGACCCGGTCGACGGGGAGCCGATTGGACACGACGACGAACGCGAACCGCTCGGAGCTCTTCGTGTCGATGATGTCGTCCGATCCCTCGTGCAACGGCGGCCCAGTCTAGCGATCGCGCCCGGAAGCTCTCCGGCCCGGCGACTCCCCCGTCCGCTGGGCGCGCCGGATGTCGTCCTCGAGCTCGTCCCGGATGAGCAGATCCTGGCGGACGCTGCCGACGCGGTACCCGGCACGGCCCAGCATGTGCGCGGCCATGGGCGTCGTGATCAGCTGCAGGGCGATCACGGGCAGCACCGCGAGCAGCGTGATCCACGAGCTGGACGCGAGGACCAGTGCCGCGAGCATCGCGATGAGTCCGAGGTTCTGCGGCTTCGTGGCGGCGTGCATCCGGGACAGCGCATCGGGGAAGCGGAGGACGCCGATGCCGGCCGAGAGCGCGAGCACGGCCCCCAGCAGGAGGAGGATCGCGGCGAGGAGCTCGCTCCAGTCCACCGGCATGTCAGCTCTCCCTTCCCGCCGGACCCCGGGCTGGGGCCGCGGACTCCTCGGGGCGGCGGTCGTGCTTGGACACGTAGCGGGCGACCGCGATCGCGCCGAGGACGGCCGTGCCGGCGAGGGCGAGCACGAGCGGCAGGGACCGCGTGTGCCCGCCGATGGCCATGTCGGCGACGAGCGCGAGCACGACGACCGTGAGCAGGAGGTCCGATGCGACCATCCGGTCGACGATCGCCGGCCCGCGGACCAGCCGGAGGAGCACCAGGAGGGCGGCCGCGGCGAGCAGGATCCCGGTGGCCGCGTGCAGGACGTCGACGACGCTCATCGGCTCGCCTTCCGGAGCTCGGCGCGCGACCCGATCGCGCGGAGGAGGCGGTACTCGGTGTCGAGCGCGTGGTGCCGGATCCGCCGCACGTCCTCGCCGTCCTGCACGCCGAGCGCGTGCAGGAACAGGGTCGAGCGCTGCCGGTCCACCTCGAGCACGAGGGAGCCCGGTACCAGGGACAGCGTGACGGCGACGAGCGTGAGGATCAGGTCCGACTTGGTGGTGAGCCGGACCTCGACGATCGCGGCGCGCGGAGTCCGGCGCGGATCGAGCGCGAGCGCGGCGACCTGCACGGATCCCGCCACCACCTCCCCGGCGAAGCGGATCAGGTAGAGGAGGAGGTGGCCGACGTGGAGGCGCCCGGTCAGCTGGACCGGCGGCAGCTCGAACACCCGCGTCGCGAGCAGCGCGACGGTGATCCCCGCGAGGACGTCGATCGGGGTGAACGATCCCCAGAGCAGCAGCCAGAGCAGCACCAGGCCGCCGAGGAGGAGGAGCTGGTGCGCTGCGCCCCTCCGGCTGCCGTCGCCGTGCCGGACCCCGCTCACGGCCTGTCCCCCAGGACGCTGCTGATGTAGCGCGAGGTGCCCTGCAGGTCGCTGCCCGCCCGCTCGGCCAGCGCGTAGAGGGGGCCGGCGAGGACGGTGAGGGCGACGCTCAGGGTTACCATCCCGATCGTCGCCCCGACCATGAGCCGGGACAGCGACCGCGTCGCGACCGTGGTGTCGCCGTACGGGTTGTCCTGGAGCTCCGCGGTGAGGGCCGAGGTGTACTCCTGAACCTCCTGCTGCGGGCGCCAGAACGCGAGGTTCCAGGTCCGCGCGAGCGGGTACAGCGTCAGCAGCGAGACGGCGACGGCCGCGGCGAGGAGGACGAGCGCGAGCGGCGTCCCCACCTCCGCGGCGGCCTCGAGCAGCCCGAGCTTCCCGATGAAGCCGGAGAAGGGCGGGATGCCGCCCAGGTTGAGTGCGGGGATCAGGAAGAGGGCGCCGACGAGCGGCGATGCCGAGAGCAGGCCGCCGAGCCTGCTGACGGAGGTGGTCCCGCCGACCCGCTCGACGAGTCCCGCCGCGAGGAACAGGGTGGTCTGCACGACGATGTGGTGCATCGTGTAGAAGACAGCAGCGGCGACGCCCGCCGCGGTGCCGAGCCCGACGCCGAGCACCATGTAGCCGATGTGGCTGACCAGCGTGAAGGACAGCATCCGCTTGATGTCGGCCTGCGCGATGGCGCCGAGGATCCCGACCACGAGCGTGAGCAGGGCGATGACGAGGAGCGTCTCGTTGAGCTCCGGCGTCGGGAACAGGATCGTCTCCGTGCGGATGATCGCGTAGATGCCCACTTTGGTCAGCAGCCCCGCGAAGACGGCCGTGACGGGAGCGGGAGCGGTCGGGTAGGAGTCGGGCAGCCAGAAGGACAGCGGGAACACGGCCGCCTTGATCCCGAACGCGATCAGCAGGAACGCGTGCAGCAGCGTCTGCAGCTCGGGAGGCAGGTCGGCGACCCGCTCCGAGATCTGCGCGATGTTCACGGTGCCCGTCGCGCCGTAGATCAGCGCGATCGCGGCGAGGAACAGCAGGGAGGACAGGAGACTGACGACGACGTAGGTCGTGCCGGCGCGGATGCGGGCCTCCGTGCCGCCGAGCGTGAGCAGGACGTAGCTCGCGACGAGCAGGATCTCGAACCCCACGTAGAGGTTGAAGAGGTCGCCCGCGACGAACGCGTTCATGACCCCGGCCGCCAGGACGAGATAGCTCGGGTGGTAGATGGACACCGGGGTCTCGGCGTCGTTGTCCGCGAGGCCCTGGCCGATGGCGAACACGAGGACGGCGAGGAGGACCGCGGCGGAGACGGACACCATGAGCGCCGCGAGGCGGTCGACGACGAGGACGATCCCGAACGGGGCGGGCCAGCCGCCGACGTCCATCACGAGCGGCCCGGACGCGTCCACGACGACGACGAGGACCACCCCGATCGCGAGCACGGCCGAGAGCGTCGCGACGGTGACGGCGCGCTGGAGGCGCGGCCGACGCCCTGTGAGCAGCGCGGCGGCGGCCCCGATGAGCGGGAGGAGCACGACGAGGGGCACGAGGAGGTTCACCGCGCGCTCCCCTCGTCGGCGGGGACGGGGTCCCCCGCCTCCTCCTGGTCGTTGCTCGGCGGCGTGTCGGGCTCCCCGCGGTCGGGCGCCTCGGTCGGCTGCGTCTCGCGCGTGCCGACGGCGACGTCCTCGGCGTCCAGCTGCACCTCGTCCTGGTGAGCGAGGCGCCAGGAGCGGTAGACGAGCGCCATGAGGAACGCGGAGACGGCGAAGGTGATGACGATCGCGGTGAGGATGAGCGCCTGCGGCACGGGGTCCGAGTACGGCTCGGACTCCTTCCCGTCCACGATCGGGGCGGAGCCGGCGGGTCCGGACACGATGAGCAGCAGGAGGTTCGTCGCGTTGCCGAGCAGCAGGAACCCGAGGATCACGCGGGTCATGCTCTTCTCGAGCAGCAGGTAGACGCCGCAGGCGTAGAGGACGGCCATCACGGCCACCAGGGCGAGGGACGCGGTCATCGGCGGGCTCCCGCTCCCGCCGTCCAGCGGCGCTGCTCTTCGGCCTCGAGACGCCCCGCGAGGGAGGGCTCGTCGCCCTCCTCCTCCTGGCGGTCGACCTCGGCACCGAGGCTGCGCAGGACGTCGAGCACGAGACCGATGACCACCAGGTACACCCCCACGTCGAAGATCGTCGAGGTGACGAGCGACACCGACCCGAACCAGCCGAGATCGAGGTCGAGGTAGGTGGACGTGAGCGCGTCCACCCCGAGGAAGAGCGGCACGACTGCGGCACCCGTGGCGAACAGGAGGCCGCTGCCGAGCAGGGCCCCCGCGCTGACCGGGGCCGCCGCGGCGAGCTCGATGCGGCCGGCCGCGAGGTAGCGGGCGACCAGCGCGAGACCCGCCACGAGCCCTCCCGCGAAGCCGCCGCCCGGCGCGTTGTGGCCGGCGAGCAGGAGGTACAGCGAGAGCACGATGAGGGCGGGGAACACCAGCCGCACGACGACCTCGAGGAGGATCGAGCGGTTCCGCGGCGCGAGGGTGCGGCCGGCGAGCAGCCAGGATCCGCGGTCGTCGTGGTCCGCCGACGGCCGGCCGGAGCGCCCGCGCAGCAGCGACAGGCCCGATCGCCGCGCGAACTCCGGCATCCGGTCGCTCCGGCTGGACAGGAAGACGAGGCTCGCGACGCCCGTGGCGGCCGCAATGATGACGCTGAGCTCGCCCATGGTGTCCCAGCCGCGGATGTCGACGAGCGTCACGTTGACGACGTTGACGCCGTGTCCGCCGTCGACGGCGAGCCGCGGGAACTCGACCGCGATCGGGGTCGCCGTGCGAGCCGCGAGGGCGACGAGCGCGACGACCGACATGATCGCGCCCACCGCGATCCCGAGGGCCGCTCGGCCGAGCCGGAACGAGGAGCCGTGCTTGGTGCCGAGCCGGGCGGGCAGCCGCCGGAGGACGAGCACGAATGCGACGAGGGTCACGAGCTCCACGAGCGCCTGGGTGAGCGCGAGGTCCGGCGCGCCGAAGTCCGCGAAGAGGAGCGCCATGCCGAACCCGGTCACTCCGACGAGCACGACGGCCTGGAATCGCTTCGCCGCGACGGTCGCGGCGATCGCCGCGACCGACATCACCACGGCGGCGACGGGCTGCATCGGCTGGTCCCACAGCCGCGCCTCCGGCAGCGGCGGGGCGAGGCGGACGAGGGCCGAGACGACGGCGACGACGAACACGACGAGGATCACCGCGAGGTAGTACGGGAGGGATCCGCGCTGGACGACCTTCGTGGTCCGCGCAGCGACCCGGTCGATTCCGCTGAGGGTGCCCCGGTACGCGTCGCTCGCGGACCTCCGCAGCGCGAGTCGCGCCTGGACCCGGGCGATCGGCTCGCGCAGCAGGAAGGCGCCGAGGCCGAGGCCGATGGTGACGGCGGACAGGAGCAGGGGGATGCCGATCCCGTGCCACAGGGCGAGGTGCTCGACCTCGCCCTCGGCGGGCAGCACGTCCGCGACCGGGGCGAGCACCGCGTCGAGGCCCGGGGCGGCGATGCCGCCGGCGAGCCCGAGGACCGCGAGCACAGCCGGCGCGAGGAGGAACGCCGGGGACTCCCGGATAACGCCGACGTCCGGGACGCCCGGCTTGCGCGCGAAGGCGCCCCAGTACACGCGCGCCGCGTAGGCCGCGGTGAGCGCCGAGCCGGCCGTGGAACCTGCGAGGGCGATCCAGCCGAGGACGTCCCCGGACTCGCCGGCGTGCACCATCGCGGCGAGCACCGTCTCCTTGCCGACGAACCCGGCGAACGGCGGCAGCCCCGCCATCGACGCCGCGGCGAGCGCCGCGACGACCGCGAGCGCGGGCGCCGCCCGTCCGAGGCCCGACAGCTTCCGGAGGTCGCGGGTGCCGGTGTCGTGGTCCACGATGCCCACGACGAGGAAGAGGGTCGACTTGAAGAGCGCGTGGGCGACGAGGAGGGCGAGGCCGCCGAGCAGGGCGTCCCTGGTGCCGAAGCCGATCGCCGCGGTGAGGAAGCCGAGCTGCGCGACCGTCCCGTACGCGAGCACCAGCTTGAGGTCGGTCTCGCGCAGCGCCCGCCACCCGCCGACCAGCATGGTGACGAGGCCGAGCAGCACGAGCGACTCGCGCCACCCGGGTGTCTCGGCGAAGGCCGGCGAGAACCGCGCGGCGAGGTAGATCCCCGCCTTCACCATCGCCGCGGCGTGGAGGTAGGCGCTCACCGGTGTGGGCGCCGCCATCGCGCCCGGGAGCCAGAAGTGCAGCGGCACGACCGCCGACTTGGAGAGGATCCCGACGACGATCAGGACGGCGCCCACCGTCCCGACGGCGCCCTCCGGCGCCCGGGTCGCCAGCTCGCTGAGTCTGCTCGTGCCCGCCGCCGTCGTCAGGAGCACGAACCCTGCCAGCATCGTGAGGCCGCCGAAGGTCGTCACCAGCAGGGCCTGGAGCGCCGATCCCCTGCTGGCCCGCCGCGAGGAGTAGTGGCCGATCAGCAGGTAGGAGAAGACGGTGGTCAGCTCCCAGAACACGAACAGCAGGTAGACGTCGTCGGCTACCACGAGGCCGTACATCGACCCGGCGAACGCGGTCAGCGATCCGGCGAAGGCGCCGAGGTGCGGCTCGTCGTTCCGGAAGTAGCTGCGGCAGTAGACCAGCACGAGGGCACCGACGCCGCCGACGAGGAGGGCGAGCACCCAGGACAGCGGGTCCAGGCGGGTGTCGAGGGTCAGTCCGAGGGCGGGCACCCAGGGCACGCGCTCGGAGACCCCGCGCGCGAACACGGCGGGCGCCGCCAGGGCCGCGTGGACGACCGCCGCGACCGCGGGCACCGCCGCGAGCAGGAAGACGCGGGTGCCGAGACGCGGGGTGAGCGCCGGCACGAGCACGGACGCGATTCCGAAGGCGCCGAGGACGACGAGCATGTCTCCTCCGTACGTCGGGCGGCCAGCGGTCGTCGCGTGCGGGGTCCGATCACGAACCGAGCGGCACGACCCGATTCTACCGGGGACCGGTGCGCGGGTCCCGGAGGGGCGGCGGGGAAGCGGCGCTTCAGAGGGCGAGAACGGTGCGCGTCGCGGACGCGAGCGGAGCGGCGTAGGACCGGCCGTGCGACGCGGCGTGGACGGCGAGCGGGTGCAGCTGGTGGAGGGGCAGCCGCTCCCGCCACCCGGTTCGGAGCGGATGCGACTCCTGGTATCCCGTGACGATCTCGTCGAGGTGGGGGCAGCCGAAGAGGTCGAGCATCGCGAGGTCCGTCTCGCGGTGCCCGCCGTGTGCGGCGGGGTCGATGAGCACGGCGCCCTCGGCCGTCCACACGACGTTGCCGTTCCAGAGATCGCCGTGCAGCCGGGACGGGCGGTCGCCGTCGTCGAACTCCCCGCTGGCGATCCGCTCGCACGCCCGCCGGACGAGCGCCGCCTCATCGGAAGTGACGTGGCCGCGCCGCTCCGCACGGTCGAGGTAGAACAGGACGCGGTCGGACGCGTAGAACTCCCCCCACGGCCGCTCCCCTGACGAGACGGGGAGCTCCTGCCGGCCGAGGAAGCACGGGCCGGCCCAGCCGTCGGGCGGCGCACCGAACGAGGCGGCGCCCGCGTCGTGGGTGCGTGCGAGCGCGGCACCGAACGCCCTCGCCGCGGTCGCCGTGGGCCGCGCGTGCGAGAGCGCCTCGAGCTCGATCCCGTCATCGCTGACGCCGAGGACACGGACCACGCGCGCGCCGCGCGCCTCCCGCAGCCACTCGAGCCCCGCGGCCTCCGCCGCCGCAGCCCCGGGCGACGCGGAGCGCTTGAAGAACCGCGATCCCGGCGACGACACGCGAGGGAGAGTACCGGACACGCCGGGAGGGATCGCCGGGGCGGGAGTCGGCGCTGCTCGCCCGACCGATCGCAGGCGATGCCCCCTCTCGCGGCCCCGCAACCTCTCCGGCTGCTGACCGCCGCCGGAGATCACCCAAGAGGAGGAGGAGCCGCCGAACCGGTCGGCGTACGCTCGGAGACCATGATCCCGATCGGCGTGAGCACGTCCTGCGTGTACCCGGAAGGGGCCGAGCGCGCCTTCGCCACCGCCGCGGAGCTCGGCTACGACGGCGTCGAGGTGATGGTGACGCGCGACGAGGTCACCCGCGATGCCGGTGCCCTGATCGCCCTGTCGGACCGCTACGCCGTCCCGATCCTCTCCGTGCACGCCCCCGTGCTCCTGTTCACGCAGTTCGTCTGGGGCCGCGACCCCAGGGTCAAGCTGGAGCGCTCCGCGGGGCTCGCCCGCGCGGTCGGCGCCGGCACGGTCGTCGTCCATCCGCCGTTCCGCTGGCAGCGCGCGTATGCCGGCCGCTTCCTCGACGTCGTCGCCGCGACCGCCGACGAGTACGGCGTGACCGTCGCGGTGGAGAACATGTTCCCGTGGACCGTCCGCGGCCGGACGATCTCGGTGTACGCGCCCTCGTGGGATCCGCTGGAGCTCGACTCGGACGCCGTCACGCTCGACTTCTCGCACGCCGCGCTTTCGGGGAGGGACGGCATGGAGCTCGCCGCGGCGCTCGGACCGCGGCTGCGGCACGTCCACCTGTGCGACGGCCCGGTCGCCACCGAGGAGGGCACGGCCTTCGATGAGCACCTGCCCCCGGGAGCCGGCTCCCAGCCGATCGCCGAGACCCTCGCGTGGCTGGCCGGGAGCGGGTGGGACGGCCGGATCGTCGCCGAGGTGAACACCCGGCACGCCGCCGACGAGCACGAGCGGCTCGAACTCCTGCGCTCGACGCTGGAGTTCGCGCGCCGGCACACCGCCGTCCCGGCCCCGGCCCCGGAGGACGGCGCGCTCCGCTGACGGGGCTGCCCCCTCCTCCCACGCGCTGCATCGCGACGCGAGGGAGGCGGGGTCAGACGCGTGCCGCGGGGATCGCCGCGACCTGCGCGGGGACCGGGTGCGCGAGCCCCAGCGCGTACGCGGAGCGCTTCCGGGCGATCGCGAGCATGGTGAGCGCGCCGGCGACGAGTCCCCATGCCGCGAGCGCTATGGCGGCGGCGATCACGGGGGCCGGGCCGACCCCGGTGAGGATCGACTGCATGCCGACGACCGCCTGGGTCATCGGCAGGTAGGGGCTGACGGCCTGCCACGCCTCTGGCACGATCTCGATCGGGTACAGCCCGCCGGTCGCGGTCAGCTGCAGGGCGAGCAGCATCAGCGACAGCACGAGTCCCCACCGTCCGAGCGACGCCGTGAGGAACGCGTGGATGCAGGTGAACACCGCGCCGATGAGGAGGGCGAAGGGCAGCGTGGCGGGCAGGGCGGACCACTCGATCTTCAGGCCGAGGTGCAGCAGCGCCACGAGCAGCAGCGCCTGCGCGAGGACGATCGAGCCGGCCCGGACCAGCGCGTAGCGGGCGATCCGGAGGTTGGACGCCGTGGAAGCGAGGATGCGCGGGGTGAACAGGGTGAGCGCGAGGAAGGTGGCGAGCGCGCCGATCCAGAGGCTCACCGGGATGAACAGGCTGGACGCCATAAGGGGCAGGTCGTCCACCTCGTGCGCGCGCTGGGTGGTGAGGCCGATGGGCGACGCGCCCACCTCGGCGATCTGCTGTGTCTCCTCCTCGCTGTAGTCGGGGATCTGAGCGGCACCCTCCGCGAGTCCGGACGAGAGCTCCAGGGCCCCGTCGGCAAGCGTGGTGACACCGCTCGCGGACGCGTCGAGCCCGGTCACGAGCTGGGACAGGCCGCCGCTCAGCGAGCCCGCCGCCCCGCTGATCTCGCCCGAGGCTGCGTTCAGACGCGCGGCGGCGCCCGCGATCGAGGAGATGCCGCTCTGGGCGGACGCGGCTCCCTGGGCGCCGGACACGAGGGCGGGACCGGCGCCGGAGAGCTGCGCGAGCCCCTGGGACACGGCCTGGAGTTGCGCGTAGACCGCGGGGTCCGTCGTGGCGGGGTCGAGCTGGGCGACGGCAGCGGAGAGAGCCTGCGAGCTGGCGGTGACGTTCGAGGTGTAGTTGCCCACCGCTCCCGGAAGCTGCTGCAGGCCTCCGGTGGCGTCGCGGAGCTGCGCGAGCCCGGAGCTGACGCTTCCGACGCCGCTCGTGTACTGGCTGATGCCGCCCGCGAGGGAGGAGGCGCCCTGCTGGGTCGCCGACGCGCCGTCCCGCAGTGCCGTGAGTGCCGTCGCGAGGCCGCGGGCGCCCGTCTCGAGACCCGTGGCGCCATCCGCGGCCGTGGTGAGGGCGGCCTTGACCTCGGCGGTGCCGCCGACGAGCCCGGCGATGAACTGCTGCGAGATCTGCTCGCCGAACAGCGCGGCGAGGCCCTCGCCGACCGCCTCGGACACCGGCCCGACCAGGTACCCGTGCGCGTCGTCCGTGCGGAGGGAGACCTGCCCCTTGGTCGGGTCCTCGGTCGACAGCGAGGTGACCGCGGCGGAGAAGTCCTCCGGGATCAGGAGGACCGCGTAGACGTCGCCCCTCGCGAGCGCGTCCTCCGCCTCCCGCTCGTTCGTGATGCGCCAGTCGAATGCGCCGGCGCCGCCTCCGGTTCCGCTCCCGGTGAGCTCGGTCACGAGCAGGCGTCCGGCGAGGACCGGCGTGACGGTGCCGTCCTCCTCGGTCTGCTCGACCATCTCGTCCTGGTTGACGATGGCGGCGGGGATGCGCCCGTCACGCGACCCGACCTCCGAGAGCGCGCCCGCGAACAGGGCGACGACCGCGAGCGGCACCAGGATCAGGATCACGAGGGCGAGCGCCCGGAGGGCGGGCCGCGAGGCGAGGGAGGTCACGAGAGGACCGCCTTTCGACGGAGGGAGGCCGTCGCGAGGGGACGGCTCTGTCGGGTTTCGGGTTGCGGCTCGGCCGCTGCGGCGAAGAGCACGGAGGTCTCGGGCAGGACGATCGCGTCGGCGAGCCTGAGGGCGGTCTCGAGTCGGCGTCCCTCGGTCTCGCCCAGGTCGATCGCGACGACCCCCGCTCCGGACGCGACACCCAGGGCGAGCGCGACGGCGATCCGCCCCTCGAGCGGCAGCGCGGCGGTGCGGTCGCCGCGGCGCACGGGCGGCAGCCCCTCGAGGTCGAGAGCGCTCGCCATCCGCTCGAAGATCACGCGGGCCGACGCCCTCCGGGACCCGAACGGCGGCCGCGTCATCGTCAGGCGCTCGTTGATGAGCTCGCCGACGGGCGGCTCGACCACCGGGGCGATGTCGAGGAGCGCGACACGGCGGGCGATCCCGGTGGCGTCGCTCGGCAGCGGGAGCCCGAGCACCTGGGCGTGCCCGGCGATGATCGGAAGCCGCCCGGAGAGGGCGGACAGGACGGCGCGCCGCTCCCAGGGGTCCGCGGCGATCACGCCGATGCCGCCCGAGGGCACCTCGATGCTGAGCGGGGCGTCCGCTCCGGGAATGATGAGGCCCTCGGCCGACACGGCGGCGCCGTCGCGGGCGCGCGCCCACTCGAGCCCCGTGCGGTGCGCTCCGAGGCTCTCGCCCTCGATGTCGACGTTCGGCAGCAGCCGGCCGAGCCAGCGCGGCAGGTACCAGGCGGCGCGCCCGGCGAGCGCCATGGCCGCGGGCACGAGCGTCATCCGGACGAGGAACGCGTCGAACAGGATGCCCGTCGCGAGCGCGAGCGCGATCGGCTTGATCGGTCCCGACCCCTCCGGCACGAAGGACGCGAAGACGAAGAACATGATCAGCGCGGCGGCCGTGACGACCCGGGCGGCGTGGGCGAAGCCGACCTCGACCGCCCTGCGCGCGTCGCGCGTGTGCACCCAGGTCTCGCGCATCCCGCTGACGAGGAAGACCTCATAGTCCATCGCGAGGCCGAAGAGCACGGCGATGAGGAGGATCGGCAGGAAGCTGAGGATCGGGCCGGGCTCGACCCCGAGCACGTCGGCGAACCAGCCCAGCTGGAAGACCGCGACGACCACACCGAACGAGCCGATGATCGAGAGCAGGAACCCGAGCGCGGCCTTGATGGGCACGAACAGGGACCGGAACACCATCATCAGCAGCAGGATCGAGAGCCCGAGCACGATCGCGGCGAACGGGATGAGCGCGCGTCCGAGCGTGGACGAGATGTCGATCATCACCGCGGTCGTCCCGGTCACGGCGAGAGGTGTGCCGAACTCCTCCTCGATCGACGGCGCGAGGTCGCGGATCCGCTCCACGAGCGCGGTGGTCTCCGGGGAGTCGGGAGAGCTCTCCGGGATCACCTGGATGATGGCGGTGTCCACCGACGGGTTGGGCGTGCCCGGACCCACGGCGCTCACGTCGGGCAGCTCGCCGAGGCGCTCCCGGATCTCCTCGAGGTCCTCGAGCACCTCGGTCGTCTGGGTGATGTCGACGAGCACGAGCAGCGGCCCGTTGCGCCCGGGCCCGAAGGCGTCCGCCACGATGTCGTACGCCTTGCGCTGCGTGGAGTCGCGCGGCTCGGAGCCGTTGTCCGGAAGGCTGAGCTGGAGCTGCAGCGCCGGCACGAGCAGGGCCCCCAGCAGGCCGACCACGAGCACGACGGGAACGATCGGGGCCTTCAGCAGGAGGCGCACCCACCGGGTGCCGAAGGACGGCTTCGCGTCCTCTGCGTCCAGGGCGCGGACGGGGACCGCGGCGACGCCTGGTGAGGAGGCGGTGTCGGGGGTGTCGCGCGTGGGGGCGGCGGCATCGGTGCTCGGGGACGTGGCGGCCGGGATGGCGTCGGTGTCGGATGCGCCGAGGGTGTCGATGTCCGATGTGGCGAGGGCGTCGATGTCCGATGCCTCGGGGCCGGACGCGGCGGCGGATGCACCCGCGGGGCCGGGTGCGGCGGCGCCGTTGTCGGACATGGCCGCGATCGCGCGGCGAGCCGCCCGCGATCCCGGCTTCGGAGCGAGGCGGCGCCCGGCCAGCCCCAGCAGCGCGGGGAGCAGCGTCACGGAGACCAGCACCGCCACGAGCACGGCGCCGGCCGCTGCGACGCCCATGACGGAGAGGAACGGGATCCCGACCACGAGGAGGCCCAGGAGCGCGATGATCACGGTCAGCCCTGCGAACACGACCGCGCTTCCGGCCGTGGCGATCGAGGATCCCGCCGACTCGCGCGGATCCATGCCGGTGGCGAGCTGGTTGCGGTGGCGCGAGACGATGAACAGCGAGTAGTCGATGCCGACCGCGAGCCCGATCATGAGGGCGAGCATCGGCGCGGTGCTCGAGACGCTCGCGAACGAGGCGACGAGCGTGATGGCGCCGACGGTGATCCCGACCGCCACGAGCGCCACCAGCAGCGGGAATCCGGCCGCGAGCAGGGATCCGAAGGTCATCACGAGCACGACCGCCGCGAACACGACGCCGAACGCCTCGATGATCGTGATGCCGAACTCGTTGTCCTGGAACACCTGCCCGCCGAACTCCACGGTGAGCCCGGCGTCCCGGGCGGAGTCGGCGGTGGCGAGGACCTCCTCGATCGTCGCCTCGCTCACGTCCTCGGAGCTGCTGTCGAGGGTGACCTGGGTGATGCCGACCCGCCCGTCGTCCGACACGGCGTCCGTCGCGAACTCGGAGAACGGGGTGGACACGGACTCGACGCCGTCGACCCGCTCGAGGTCCGCCGCCATCTCATCGATCGCGGAGGAGTAGCGGTCGTCCTCGACCCGATCGCCCTCAGGGGCCTGGTACACGACCTGGATGTTCGCCCCCGCGGCCTGCGGGAACACGGCGTCGAGCTTGTCGATCGCCTCCTGCGACTCGGTGCCCGGGATCGCGTAGGACTCCTGGGTCTGCCCGCCCAGCAGGACCGCGCCGGTGCCGATCGCCGCGCCGAGCACGACCCAGGCGATGAGCACCCGCCACGGCCGGCCGTAGGCCCAGCGTCCGAGTCGGTACAGGAGGGTAGCCATGCCGGTGTCCTTCGGGTGTGTCAGCGGGCGGGCTGGGAGGAGGAGAGCAGCGACGAGACGGTTCGCAGCAGGGCATCCCGGACGTCGTCGGTGTCGGCGAGCTCCTCGGACGACCAGTTGGCGGCGGCGACCAGGGAGTACGCCGCGCCGGCGAGGGCGACGCCGAAGCGGATCCGGTCCTCGACACCGGGGATCCTGTCCGCGATGGCCTCGGCGAAGCGCTGGAGGAGGGCGTCGGCCGTCGCGACCGGCTCGATGTGCTGCAGGAAGCGGCCCTGGTTCATGAAGAGGTGCACGGCCAGGCGGTGCGCGAAGAGGTAGTCGATGAACCGCTCGACGAAGCGGTCGTGCTCGTCGGGATTCCCATCCCCCGGATACCCGGCGACGAGGGCCCCGAGCGCGTCGACGGCCGGCTGCACGGCGGCCGCGAGGAGCGCCTCCTTGGACTCGTAGTGGTACAGGACGCTCGACTTCGAGAGCCCCGCCGCCTGCGCGATGGACCCGAGCGACGTGCCGCCGAATCCGGCGGTCGCGAACTGCTCCAGAGCGATGCGCTGGAGCGCCAGGGCGGAGGACGGGACAGTCACTCGACCGACAATACTGTCCGATCGGTCAGTCCGCTGGGGAAATGGGGGCGATGGCCGCCCCCAGGACAGGGGTCGGTTCGTTTAATGGACTGCCGACCAGGAGAAATCAACCCCGCGCCCCCGCTGACTGGGCAGTGGGGGGCGCGGTATGTTGTGAACCGAGGAGGCCCCCATGCGCAAGTACTTCCTGAACGGCGCGATTCTCAGCGCGGCCGTGAGCGCGATCAGCACGTACCGGACCGGCTCGTCGGGTCCGCGCGACTGGCGGTTCTACCTCAGCGTGGTGGCGTCCCTGCTGACGCTCGCCGTCGCGATGGGGACCGTGCACAAGGAGTCCAAGGAGATGGCCGAGGAGGGTCATGGATTTTGACAGGTTCGGGTGGGGTGTGAACTTCATCCAGGTTCTCTTCGTCGGATTCTCGATCCTGTTCTGGGTCGCGCTCATCGCGATCCTGGTGCTCCTCGTGCGCTTCCTGCTGGTCGCGACGAAGGCGGCGCAGATCTACCTGCGCCACAACGAGCCCCGGCCGCCGGCGCACGCGCCGGGCCCCGGCGGACCTTCGCCTGTGTCCGGTCCGGCCCCGGGTGCTCCGGCTCCCGGGAGCCCCGCTCCGTCCGGGCCCGCTCCGTCCGGTCCCGTCGGCTCCGGTCCCGTCGGCTCCGGTCCTGCGCCGTCCGGCCCTGCGCCCGCCGGTCCCGCCGGCTCCGCTCCCGTGGCCTCGGGTCCCGCCGGCTCCGCTCCTGTGGCCTCGGGCCCCGCCGGCTCCGCTCCCGCGACCGGCGGACGAGCGCCGTCCGCTGCGGCCCCGAGCGGCAGCCGCCCGAGCGCGACCGCCGCCCCGACTCCTTCCGGCGCCCCCGCCGCTCCCCCGGCTCCCGCCGCCGCACAGCAGGCGGCCCCGCCCCGGTCCGCTGCTTCCGGCGCCGCTGCGGGCCGGCGTCCCTCCTCGTCGCCCGCGGCCGCGGCGCCGACCGCGACCCCCGCCTCCGCTCCAGCACCGGCAGCGCCGACCGCGAGCGAGCCCAGCCGGCCGACGATCTCGACGCCGGACGCCCCCACGGTCGCGCTTCCCGTCCCCGCGGAGGAGGCTGCGCCGCACGAGGCGCCGACGGTTCCGCTGCAGAGCGGCGCCGTCCCCCTGGACAAGAACCAGTCGACGCCGAAGCGCGCGCCGCGCACGAGGAAGACCTCGTCGTGAGCAGGCGGGCGACGCCGACCGAGCGGGCGCTCCTGGTCCTCGCCGTCGCGGGTCTCGCCGCGACGGTGGCTCAGTCACTCCTGCTCGTCCGGCTCCTCGTCCGTCTCGCCCGCCCGGCCCAGCCGGCACCGGACGGCCCGCGGCGCTCGTCCTGGCACTCGGACGTCGGCGACATCGCCGCGGTGCCTCCGCAGGACCCGCATTCGCCCCCGACGGGTGCGATCCGCATCACCCACACGCCGCCGCGGTCCTCGCAGCCGCCGGAGCCCGCCGCGCTCGTCGGCTGACCCGGCACCTGCGCGCGGATCAGGAGCTTTCAGCCGCTCGACACCCGCCCGCACCTGCGCGGATCAGGACTTCCCTGCCACCTCGCGGCGTGTCGTCCTGATCCGCGTGCGAGAACGGCACCCGGCCCTGATCCGCGTGGAATCTCCTGATCCGCGCAGTTGCGGGATCCCGGGAGCCGGAGCCGGGGAGGGCTAGCGGGTCTCGCCGCGCAGGTCGTCCTCCGGGCCGCCGAGGAGCCGCTCGCTCGGGGTGAGAGCTTCGGTCTCGTCGACGGGACCGCCGGGGGGCACCGGCTCCGCCTGCGGCGTTCCGGGGGTCCCGGCCTCGCCGGCCGGGCTCTCCGTGAGCGGCCACTCCACGAGGTCGACCTCGACGACCGCCGCGGAGGGGTCCGCCGGGATGCGGAACGTGCGGATCTGGCTCGGCCCGAACTCCAGGTCCAGCGCGCGGCCCACCAGCGGGAGGTCCAGCGTCACTCGCGCCGGAGCACCCGTCGTCTCCACGGCGCGGACCACTACGTCCGCTCCCCCGGGCCCGTCCGACGGGTCCTCGCTGCCCTTGACGGCCGTCACCATCACCTGGCCGCCGCCGTCCGAGAGGAAGGAGAACGCGGACGGAAGCGCGCCGTCGTGGAAGGACTCCAGCTGCGCCCGGACCGGCTGGCCGAGCAGCGCCGCCATCCGGGCGGGCTGCGCGACCCGCCAGTCGCCGGTGTGCGGGACGAGCCGGTAGCCGAAACGCTGCACGCCCTGGTCCTGGTAGGCGTAGATGCTCTCGTCGGAGAGCAGCCGGGGGTCGTGCCAGGAGTACACCGGGCTGCGCACCGCGGTCACGCCGATGCTCGGGGTGCCGCCGTCCTGAGCGGGCGAGACGTCGTAGCCGTGCTTGTTGGTGGTCACCACCGTCAGCCCTGCCTGCCTGCCGCCCGAGGTGCCGGTGAGGTCGACCCAGGACTGGCCCGGCTCCTCCGCGCCGTCGACCGGCCGCTCGAGGCTCCCGTACGGGATCTCGTAGGTGCCCGCGGGGTCCTCGAGGGCCACCGGGAAGCGCAGCTTCATCAGGTGGGCGGGCTCCCGCCAGTCGAGCGTCGCCTGAACGGTCAGGTACGGGCTGTCGGCGTCCAGGAACAGCTCCTCGACGAGCGTGGACCGGCCCCACGAGCGCTCGATCCGGACCCGCGACCGGAGGGGCCCGGCCTCGCGGACGACGATCCGCTCGACCTTCATGGCAGCCCCTGGCCACGCGTAGCTGAGGACCCGGTGGCCCCACGTGTCGGTGGGGTCCTCGCAGATCTGGGTGTGGGTCGAGGGATCCGTGCCGCGGAGCACGTCGATGCCGCTGTCCTTGAGCAGGTAGGACGAGAGCCACCCCGTCTCCGGGTCGATCTCGATCCGCGCGTGCGCGTTCTCGAGCACGGTCTCGGTGACGGACAGCGCGGAGCCGTCGACGGGAGCCGGGTCGCCCGGGCGGAGCCGGTAGACCCGGTAGCCGAGGGCGGGGACGTCGGCGCGGAACACGAGCGCGCCCCGGCTCCGATCGTCGGTGGTCGCAGTGGACTGCGTCCGCTGCGACAGGACGGTGCGGCCGTCCTCGTCGACGACGTGCGCTCCGTTCGGCTTGGAGCCGAACTGCAGGTCGACGTCGGTCTCGACGTCCCAGGGGTGCGGGTTGAAGACCACGACCGGCTGGGTCGCCGGATCGACCGGGATGTCGATCTGCCGCGCGATCGTGTTGTGCGCGAGCGTCGTGATGCGCTTGGCGATCGACACGGCCTCGCCGAGCTGGTCGCGGGCGTCGTCGTACGAGGTCTCGATCGCCGAGCCGGGCAGGATGTCGTGGAACTGGTTGAAGAGCACCTGCTTCCAGGCCCGCTCCAGGTCCGTCCGCGGATACGGCACGCCCGCCTGCACGGCCGCGACGGCCGCCCAGCGCTCGGCCGTGAGGACCGCGTACTGCGCCCGCCGCTGCCACGCCTTGATGCCGGAGTGGGCGGAGTAGCAGCCGGGCGAGTGGTGCTGCAGGTCGTCGCGGCGGACCGGGAGGCTCGAGAGGAACCCGTCGCCCCGCGCGAGGACCTCGTCGAAGTAGCGGCGCGGGGAGGCCATCTGCATCCTTCCGAAGGAGCCCATCCGGTCGTACCGGTAGATGGACTCGATGTTGGCCTTGGTCGGTCCTCCACCGTGGTTGCCGACGCCGTAGAACACCATCGCGTCGCCGATGGTCCGGTCCAGGGCGCCGAGCGACTTGTCGGTCTGCCCGTCCACAGCCCCCGGGGGGCTCCCGTACTCGAAGGGGATGCGGTAGCCGAGGACGCGGCTGCCGTCCGGCGCCTGCCACCAGAAGAGCGTCTCCTCGAGGACGCTCTCGTGGGGTCCGGGCCGGAGGAACATGTAGGAGTCCATGCGGTGGCCGCGCAGGATCTGCGGGATCATCGCGTTGTGCCCGAACGGGTCCACGTTCATCCCGACGGTGGCGTGCCGGCCGAAGCGGGACTGCAGGTACCGCTGGCCGTACAGGCCCTGGCGGGCGAAGGACTCGCCCATCGGCATGTTGCAGTCGGGCTCGACCCACCAGCCGCCCGCGTTGACCCAGCGGCCCTCCGCCACGCGCTCCGTGATGCGGGCGAACAGCTCGGGATCCTGCTCCTCGACCCAGCTCAGGAGGACGATCTGGTCGCACGTGAAGACGAAGTCCGGGTACTCGTCCATCCGGTCGATGACCGACCGGAAGGTCGCCCGCGCCTCCTGGTAGCCCTCCTGCCACGGCCACAGCCACACCGGGTCCAGGTGCGCATTGCCGATCATGTAGAGGGTGCGGTCCGGCGTCGACAGGGGTCGAGGCTGCGGCGCCATGTCCCGGGGCTGCGGCCCCGCGGGCGCGTTCGCGATCGGGGCCCGGGCGGCCGCGTCGTGCGCGGCCGTGTCCGCGCTCGTCAGCGGCGCTCCGCCGTGAGGGCGAGCGCCTGCCGGGGCGCTCACTCTCCCGCCGCCCAGGCGTCGACGATCTCGCTGATGACGTGGAGCATGAAGGTGTGCATCTCCTGGATCCGGGGGGTTGCCGTGGAGGGGACGATCAGCGCGTGGTCCGCGAAGTCCTTCGCCGGGCCGCCGTCGCCGCCGCCGAACAGGACGGTGGTCGCGCCCCGCTGCTTCGCCGCCTCGAGCGCGGCGACCACGCTCGGTGACCGCCCACTCGTGGTGAACCCCGCGACCATGTCGCCGGGACGCGCCAGCGCGGTGACCTGTCGCGAGAAGGCGTCGTCGTAGGAGTAGTCGTTGGCGATGCAGGTCATCACCGTGGGATCGGTGGTCAGGGTGACCGCGGCGAGCGGCCGGCGCTCGCGCTTGTAGCGGCCGATGAGCTCCCCCGTGAGGTGCTGGGCATCGGCCGCGCTCCCGCCGTTGCCGAAGGTGTACAGCACGCGGTCGCTCTCGTAGACCCGCACGAGGGTCTCGCCCACCTCCCGCACGGTGGGCAGGAGCTCCGCGACGGCGCGCGCGGTGGCGACGTGGTCGCCGAGCTGTTCGTTCATCCAGTCCGGGACCGGGGCGTCAGACATGCAGATCCGTAAGGGTCGAGGGGACGGTGGACGGCGCCACCCGGTCGAGAGCGACGGCGCCGGCGCCGACGACGCCCACCATGTCGCCGAGCTGGGCGAGCTCGATGCGGACCGCCGCAGCGGCCGGGGGCATCGCCTGCGCGAGGACCTGCTCGCGGAGCGGGTCGAGCAGCAGCGCCCCGGAGCGGGTCACGCCGCCGCCGAGCACGACGAGGTCGGGCTCCAGGATGTTGACGAGATCGGTCACCGCGACGGCGAGCAGCTCGATCGTCTCGTTCCAGATCTCGCGCGCCACCTCGTCGCCGTCGCGGGCGGCGGCCGCCACGTCCTCGGCCCGGATGACGGACAGCGCGGACAGGACGCTGGTGCGGCCGGTGCCGTCGAGAGCGGCGACGGCCTCCGTGGCCCGGGCGGCGATCGCCGTGCCCGAGCAGTACGCCTCGAGGGTGCCGGCCCGGTTCCCGAAGCCCGGACGACCGCCCGGGCGGACGGCGATGTGGCCGTACTCGCCGCCGTTGCCGGCGGCCCCGCGGTGCAGCCGGCCGTCGATGACGGCGCCGCCGCCGACGCCCGTCGAGATGGTGAGGTAGACCATCGTGCTCGTGCCCCGGCCGGCTCCGAACCGGTACTCGCCGTACGCCGCCGCTGTCGCGTCGTTGTCGAGCACGACGGGGACGCGGAACTCGGCGGCGGCGAGGTCCACGATCGGGACGTCGATCCAGCCGGGCAGGTGCAGCGGACCGAGGAGGACCCCGGTCACGGCGTCCAGCGGGCCGCCGCAGGAGATGCCGGCGGCGGCGATGTCCTCACCGGGTCCCAGGACGCCCTCCGCTCGCGCGATGCGGACGGCCTCCCGGCCGAGAGCGAACAGCCGCGGGATCGTCACCTTGTGGCCGTCCTCGCGGCGCGTCGGCTCGGCGAGGAACCCCGACACGCGACCGTCCGGCGTGACGACACCCACGGCGAGCTTGGTGCCGCCGATGTCCAGGCCGAGGACAGCGTGCCTCGCTGCTTCCATGCAGTCCTCCGTACTCGGAACCTATGGCATCGTTCCCACAAATATACGAGCGCAACGGGCGCAGAAGCAACCGACCCGCCCCCGGGACGTGTTTCAGCCGACGGGCAGGTCGCGCTCCTGGCCGACCGGCGCCGCCGCCGTCGATCCGCGGATCCTGAGTGTGGCCGAGAGGACGATCGTGCGAGTCCCGGCGGCGGGGTCGGCGATGCGCTCGAACAGCGTCTGGACGGCCGCCCGTCCCATCGCCGCGGCGTCCTGGGCGACAGCTGTGACGCCGGGCGTGACCATGCTCATCCAGGGCGCGTCGTCGAAGGCGGCGAGGCTCAGCTCGTCCGGGATACGGAGCCCGAGCTCGGTCGCGGCCCGCCACGCCCCCTCCGCGAGCACGTTGTTCGCGGCGAAGATCGCCGTCGGGCGGTCGGCGGAGGCCAGCAGGTCGCGCGCCGCCTCCTTCGCCGCCTCGACGTCCCATCCAGCCGGCACCACCAGGCCGCGGTCGTGGGAGATGCCCGCCGCGCCCAGGGCGTCGAGATAGCCCTCACGCCGCTCGCGGCCGGTCGTCCAGTCGTCCTCGTCGATGAGCAGCGCGATCCTGCGGTGGCCGAGCTCCGCGAGGTGCCTCGTGATCGCCCGGGCCGATCCCCGGTTGTCCACGACCACCGCGTCGCACGCGCCGTCGCTGAACCGCCGGTCGACCTCGATGACCGGGATCCTCTGCCGCAGGAGGAAGCTTGTGGCGGCGGCGGAGATCGGCGTCGCGACGACGCCCGCCACCCGGAGCGCGACGAACGCCTCCGCCGCGGCGACCTCGTCCTCGGCCTCGCCCTGGTCGTCGATCAGCATCGTGGTGTAGCCGAGGCGAGTCGCCTGCCGGCTCGCTCCGGCGGCAAGGTGGGCGTAGAACTCGTTGCGCAGGTCCGAGACGAGGACTCCGATGGACTTCGTCGACTGCTGCTTCAGGCTCCGCGCCATCGCGTCCACGACGTACCCGAGGTCGGCGGCGGCCTGACGGACCCGCTGCTTGACGCTCTCGGCGACGTAGCCGTTGCCCGTCAGCGCCCGGGACGCGGTCGACCGCGATACGCCCGCCGCCTCGGCGACCTCCTTGATGGTCGCGCGGCGGGCGGGCGGCACGAGATCCGCGCTGCCGTGCCGCATCTCGGGGCCTCTATTCCACGTCCACGATCGCCTCGGCGTGCTGCCCGAGGCGGAGTGGCCCAATTGTGACATCTACCGCCACCCGCGCGCGCCTGCGGATTTCGGGTCCCGCCGCGAGCCGGAGCGGGAGCTCGCGCTCCTCGCCCTCGTCGAGCAGGATCGGCGCCGGCGCCTCCAGCACGGCCCAGCCGCCGGGCACGACGGGACGGACCACGGCCTCGGCGGGCTCGCGGTGCGGGTTGCGCACCGTGACCGTCATCGTGAGCTCCCCGCGGGGCGCCACGCGCGCCCGGTAGGGCACGATCCGCGCCAGCACCCCGTCCGCGCCGAGGTCGAGCTCGTCGAGCGGCAGGAGGGCCTCGTGCATCTCGACGAGGTCGTCGCCCGCGTAGCCGAGGTACTCGAGATACCCGGGCTCCACCCACCGGGGCGGCCAGTGGCCGGTCGCGAACAGCCCGGGGCGCACGCGCTTGTAGAGGCGCGCGCTCTTCCGATAGTCCTCGATGCGGAACCGGTTCCGGTACTGGTAGTTGAGGATCTCGTGGCGCTCGCCGGGGATGCCGAGGTTCTCCTGCTGGTCGCCGGTGAACATCACCCGCACGCCGTCGACCTCGAGCTCGTACGCCGCCTGGAACAGGGTGTGACCCGGCTGGTCGTGGGGCGTGATCGTGTACTCGTTCCACCGGAAGGGCTCGCCCAGCTTCAGGACGCGGTCGGACCGGATCGGCTCGAACCACTGGCAGGGCAGGTCGTACTTCCAGGGGTCGTCGAGGATCGGCGCGACGTTCTCGGGCGTCCAGATCTCCGTGCCCTCGACCTCGCGCAGCAGCGGCAGCCCCGCGACGTGGTCGTCGTGGTAGTGCGTGGGCAGCGCCACGGAGATCCGCCGGACCCCGAAGTCCCGCTTGAGCGCGGGCAGCGAGGCGAGCCAGGGCCGGCGCGCGGCGCGGTCGGTGCCCGTCGGGAGACCTGTCGTCATGTCGTAGCCGTAGTCGATGACGAGCGCCTCCCCGGTGCGGGAGAGCAGCACGTAGGAGTAGGCGAGCGCCGACGCGTTGTAGAGGAGGTGGTCGGTGAGCGGCTGGAAGGGATGGCGGAGGCGCTGCTCGAGGTCCCAGTGGTGCCAGCGGCGCGAATCCACGAGGTACTGCATCCGGTCGGCGAGGAGCCGCAGGGCGTGCTCGGGATCGTCCATGGGCGAGCCGTGCGAGGGCAGGAGCAGGTCCAGGCGCTCGTCCCGCAGCAGGTGCGACGTGAGCACGACCATCGCCGGGCCCTCGTGCGCGGTGTACGACCACTGCGTCGCGGCCAGGGACCACACCTTGCCCGGCGCGTAGATGAAGTCGCCGGTGAACGCGATGCGCCGGCCGTCCCGCTCGAGCAGGTAGGAGACCGAGCCGATGGTGTGCCCGGGCGTCGGGATGACCCGGAGCCGCACTCCGCCGTACTCCCCCGCCCGGTACTCCGGCACGGTCGACGCGACCGGGACGGGCTCGAGGAGCGAGAAGCGGTCCTGGCGCACGTTGTAGTCGTTGTCGAGCTGCCGCGTGCGCCAGAGCTCGTCGACCGCGGCGAACAGGTCGACCTCGACCGGCGGGACGTGGATGGGGATCCCGAGCTCGACGGCGCGCGGCAGTCCCTGTCCCTGGTCGCGGTGGTGGTGGGTCATGAGGACGTCCGTGATCCTCGTGATCCCCATCTCCCCGAGGAGGTCGAGCACGGCGCCCGATCCGAAGTCGACGGCCACGCCGGTCCGCTCGCCGGGCCCCTCGCTCGCGATGACGTAGACGTTGCAGGTGTCGCGCACGCGATAGACGCCCCGCGCCACCTCCTCCACGACGGACCCCGCCCTCGGACGCTCCAGCTCCTCGATCACGTCGGGCACGTCGCTCATCTCTCCCCGGGCCCCCTTGCGGCGATGCGCTCGCGGTACTCCCGCCAGGTGTCGGCGACGACCTCGAGGTGCTCGGTCCGGATCGGCTCGCCCGACCGGTCGATCGCCTCGGCGTAGTAGAGCGCGGGCACCCCCAGCCGGTGCTGCACGCGCGCGTAGCGGAGCCACTCGTCCCGGTTCGGCATCGGCCACTGGTCCGTGTCGACGAGGTGCCCCGGAAGGGTCCGCCGCGCGATGGCGTGCCGCACGGCGACCTGGTCGGCGACGGGCGTGAGCCGTCCCGACACGTCGTAGCGCAGCACGTCGTTGAGGCGGACCATGTCGCTCACGTCCCCGAAGGACGGATGGATGGCGTGGGTCACGACGAGGGCGTCCGGCTTGGCCGCCTTCGCGGCCCGGTACAGCGTCTCCAGCAGGCGGTGCAGCGCCGTGACGCCCCAGACGCCGGGCGTGCCGGTGAGGGTGCGGCCGGACGGGGTGCGCTGCGTGAAGTCGATCTTGAATCCGTCGGCGTCGAGGCCCGCGGGACCGAGCAGCTCGCCGACGATGCGCTCCAGGCGGGCGAGGTACGCCGCGTTGCCGGGGTCGACGGCGACAGCGCGGCCCGTCCGGTCGCGGACGCACTCCTCGGCGGGAAGGCCGCTCGGGTCCCACGCCTTCCACCAGAGGAGCACCTTGCGGCCCTCCGCGTGGCGGGCGGCGATCCACCCCTTGAGGTCCGGCCAGTGCTCGAGGTCCGGCGTGGCCGTGCCGTACTCCGCCTGCCAGCGGTCGTCGATCACGATGGTGCCGGGCTCGAGATCGTTCGCGCGGAGGATCCGGAGGAAGTCGTCGTAGGCGCTCTCGCGGGCCAGCTGCGGGGCGAGGAGCACGACCGTCGCCTCCTCGACCGGGGTCTCGGGCCCGGTCGGAGCCGTCGGGTCGGGGGTGCCGTGCAGGGCGTGGGCGCTCCGGGCGCACTGCGCGCCCCAGCCGCAGAACATCGGCTCGGCCCACCACCCCGGTCCGCTCGCAGGGAGACCGGGCGCGAACCCCGCGTCGACGAGGTCCGCGCGGTGGTCGTCGAGGACCGCCCACGCATCGGCGGCGGGACGGAGCACGAGCGTCGGCGACGTCCACCCGCCCTCGACCGGTGTGTGGCCCTCGTAGGCCAGACGGAGCCAGAACCCCGCGTCGAGGGGCTCGTAGCGCAGGGTGGTGAAGGTGAGGTCCTCGACGGGCGCGCGCACCGAGAGGCCCAGCCAGCCTCCGCCCGGCACGTCGGTCGGCCCGTCGGCGTCGCGGCGGCCGAGGCCGAGCGCGAGCGGCGGCGGCGAGAAGATGCCGTGGAGCCGGCCCGGATCCGCATCCCCGACCACGCCGAGCGACGCCGCCGCACGTGCCGGGCGCACGAACGCGACGGGCTCGGTCGGCACCGGCACGAAGACGCTGCGGAAGCCGATCGCCGACCGGAACTCGCCGGATGCCCCGCTCGCGAGCACGCCGCGCCCGCCGAAGAGCGTCACGTCGTCGAGCGCGCCGGAGCCGCGGACGGCGACCGACAGCTCGATCGTCTCGGGCGTGCAGCGCAGCCGCACCTCCCTCGTGTCCCACGCGCTGGAGCGAGCGGGCACCACGAGCGTCACGGCGTCGTCGCTCCGGTCGCGGAGCTCCACTGCGCCGAGCCCGAGGGTCTCATCCGGCTCGCCGATCCGATCGGCCGACGCGAGGAGGCTGATGTCCGTCCAGTTGTTCCCGTCCTCGGAGAGGAGCACGGCGTACGGGGACCGGTTCACCCACTCGGCGCCGAGGGGCAGGTTCAGCGAATACCAGCGCCCCGAGACGGTGAGCCACCGTCCGTGCTCGGCGATGCGCAGCCCTTCTTCGACCGGTTCGAGAGGCGGTGAGGGCTCGAAGCGGGACGGCACCGGGAGAGGGTCGAGCGCGGCAGGATCCACCGTTGCGACGCTGGCCGGAGGCATGCCGGAAGCCTAACTGGTATCGTTCCCACGTGGGTACTTCAGCGCCCCCGCCTGCGCTCTCCGACCAGTCCTCGGCCCTCGACTCCCTCTCCCCCGTCCCCGTGTCCGCGCGGATCGACGCGGGTTCCGCGCTCCGCATAGGAGCGGTGCAGGAGGCTTCGCATCGTGGACATCCGGCGTGGAGCGCCCTCGCCGACCTCGACCCCGACGGGCTGCGCTCGGAGGGCTATGCCCTCCGCATCCGCGCAGCCGGGAACGGGGGCGAGGCTCTCCTGGCCGCGGCCGACGAGGAGGGGCTCTTCCGGGCTCGCACGACCCTCGCCGCCCTGCGCGCCGCCTCCGCCACGCTGCCGCCCCTGTCCATCCGCGACGAGCCGGCGCTGCCCTGGCGCGGCACCATCGAGGGCTTCTACGGGGAGCCGTGGAGCCACGCGGACCGGCTCGAGCACCTCCGGTTCTGCGCCCGCAACAAGCTGAACAGCTTCGCGTACGCCCCGAAGGACGACCCCTACCACCGCGAGCGCTGGCGCGAGCCGTATCCGGATGTCGACCTGGCCCGGCTCGCGGAGCTCGTCCGTGCGGCGGAGGAGAGCCGCGTGCGCTTCACCTACACGATCGCCCCCGGACTCTCGATGGTCTACTCGTCCCCCGTCGAGCGGGACCTGCTGTTCGCGAAGGCCGAGCAGCTGTGGAGCATCGGCGTCCGATCCTTCGCCCTGCTCTTCGACGACATCCCGGCGGAGCTGCAGCATCAGGAGGACCGCGAGGTGTTCGGCGGCGGAGACGGGGCGTCCGGCGCCGCCCACGGCCGCGTGTGCGCCGAGTTCCAGGACCGGTTCCTCGCCCCTCGAGGCGGGGATCGGCTGGTCATGGTGCCCACCGAGTACGCCGGGCTGGAGCAGTCGCCCTACCGGTCGCGGCTCGCGGAGACCCTGCCCGCCGACGCGCTCGTCTGGTGGACGGGATCGGACGTCGTCGTGGGCTCGATCACACGGGAGGAGGTCGACGCTGCAGCGGCGGCGTTCGACCGGGATCTGCTGCTCTGGGACAACTTCCCCGTCAACGACTTCGACGCCGCCCGACTGTTCCTCGGTCCGCTGCTCGGCCGGCCGAAGGACCTCGAGGGGTCGCGCCTCGTCGGCGTCAGCGCCAATCCGATGATCCAGGCGTCGGCCTCCCAGTTCGCGCTCGCGACGGTCGCGGACTGGGCATGGAACCCGTCCGCGTACGACCCCGAGCAGTCGGCGGCGCGAGCGGTGCGTGCGGTGGCGGGCTCGCTGGCCTCCGCGCTCCGTCCTCTGCTCGCCGTGACGAGCGCGTGGCCGCCCAGCCTGGACCGGGCTCCGCACCTGTCCGCCGCCATCCCGGCTGCGCTGGAGGGGGACCACGCCGCACTGACGCGGCTCGAGGAGGCGCTTGCCGAGCTCGCGGCACTGCCCGCCGCGGTCGAGGACCAGCACGGCCCGCTGCTCGACGAGCTGCGACCGTGGCTGGAGGCCGCGGGACGGGAGGCGGCGATCGCCCTGGCGGCCACCGAGCTCCTCGCCGAGGGTCGTCCGGTCGGCGGCGAGCGCCGGGCGCGCCTGCTCGCCGACCTGGACGCGGTCGCGGGCGCCCCCCACGACGTCCTCCGCGCGACGCTCGTGGAGTACGCGCGCAGCGTCCTCGCCCGCCTCGCCTGACGCACGGCCCGCCTCGTTGACCGGGATCGGCAACGCGGGCGACGAACGGCAACCGTGCACTGCTGCCGTTCGTCGCCCCGGTTGCCGTTCCATGCTCGGCGGGAGCCGTCAGAGCGCGAGGATCTGACCGGCCGACGCGAGCCGGTCGCGCAGCGCGGGCACGTCGACGTCCTGGACGTCTCCGCCGGAATCCGCGGCCATGGCGGCCGCGAGCCCGGCGGCGTGGCCCAGCATCTGGTACTGCGGCTCCATGCGGACCGACGAGAAGGCGACGTGGGACGCCGAGACGCAGACCGGCACGAGCAGGTTGCGGCAGTCCTCGCGGCGAGGCGTGATGCTGCGGTACGGGATGCCGTACGGGGGCACCGGGACCGACAGGTAGCCCTCGGTGACCACCATGCCGATCGGCCGCGGGTGCTCGTACACCCACCGCCACGTGCGCTGCACCTCGCGGATGTCCAGGTGGTACGAGCCGAGCGCGACCGTGTCGCCGGGGATGCGCCCCTCCACGAGGTCGTGCTCGGTCAGCACGTGCTCGCCGCGCATCCTCCGCGCCTCGCGGACGTAGAGCTGGTGAGGAAGGTGCTCCGTGTCGGCGAACTCGTCCGCGGGCAGCCCCCAACGGGACAGCTCCGTCCTGATGTGCGGAGGCACGGCAGGGTCGGTGGACAGGAACCACAGGAAGTCGACCGCGTGGTGCAGGTGGTGCAGTCGCAGCTCCTCGCGGCGCTCCGGCCCGGCGAGCGGGTACTCCCAGGCGGATCCGTCGAGGACGCTGAGCGAGAAGGGACCGAGCGAGTTCGCGTCGCACTTGCCGCCGGGGAGGTTCTGTTCCAGGCCGATCATCCGGCCGGCAGGCGGCGCCCCGCCCCCGCGCCCCCAGTGGCGGAAGAGTCGCCGCCCGAGCTCCCAGTACGCCTCGTCGTATCCGTCGCGGCGCTCGATCGGGATCCGGTCCTCGGCCGTGGTGAGGCACAGGCGGTATCCGTAGGACATGACGCCTCCGTCGCCGGCGCCGACGCGAGCCAGAGGCCCGGGCTTGAGCTGCGGCAGCAGGGGTCCCTCCTCGAGCCCCGACTCGTCGCCGGCGAACGGTGAGATCCAGGGGGGAAAGGCGTGCATCCCGGGGACGACCTCCTGCCGCCCCGCGAACCGCTCGCCGTGCAGGTCGGCATGCTCCCGCCCGACCGAGGCCGGGACGCCGGCGAGGGCGAGCAGGTCCCCCTCGTAGGTCGCGTCGATGTAGACACCCGCCGCGAATCGCTCGCCGGCGCCGGTCGTCACCGATTCGATCCTGCCGGACGCGGTCTCAGCGGAGGCGATGCGCGCGTCGAACACCACATCGACCCCGGCCCGCTCCAGCCACTCGCGGAAGATCTGCTCGGCGACGTGCGGCTCCGGCCCGGCGTAGGCGCCCGGCGCGACGCCGTAGTGCCGGGCGATGGCATCTCGGAAGCGCGCCGCCATCCCGGCGAGGACGCGCAGGTCGCCGACGTCCGTGTAGCCGAGGCCGCCCGACGTCATCCCGCCGAGGTGGCGGCCCGGCTCGAGCAGCAGGACGCTGCTGCCCGCCTCGGCCGCGGCGACCGCCGCGCACACGCCGGCCGACGTCGCGCCGTAGACGAGGACGTCGGTCTCCCCTGCCCTTCGGGCTGCCGGAGGAGGTTCGTCGTGGATGGCGCGGGACACGGGAGCTCCTCCGTTGAAGCGGGGCCGCCCGGAACGGCAAGCCGACGGCTCGCCCCGGGCCGCCAGGCGCGGTCGACAGGTGAGAACGTACCCACACCGGCGCGCGCGGATCAACCGGCGAGGCGGCATGCCCTGGTCCCTACGCGCGGACGCCCATCGGTCAGCGAGCGTGCGCGTCCTCCGCCTCCCGCGTGGACAGCGTCGAGATGGGCCCCGTGAACTGACTGGCGCGCTGCACCGACCCGGCGTCGTCGCCCGCGAAGAGCGACCGGTCCTCGGACGTGTCGCTGCCGCCACGACCGCGGAAGCGGGCGCCGGACTCCGCCTCGACCAGCTGCACGCGGTTGCGCGGGATCGACTGGGGGCTCCGCTCCTGCAGCCATCCCACCAGCTCCTCGCGGAGGTAGCAGCGGAGATCGAAGAGGGTCGGGGCGTCGACCGCGGTGACCAGGATGCGCACGCGGACGAGCCCGCCCACGGCGTCGGTCACCTGCAGCACGGCCACCCGGCCGTCCCACAGATTCGTGCGCTCGAGCACACGGTGCATCTCGTCGCGCATCTCCGCGGGGCTCACCCGCCAGTCGAGGTCGAACTCGACCGCGCCGAGCAGTTCCGACGTGCTGCGCGTCCAGTTCTCGAACGGGGTGGCGGTGAAGTAGGTCGACGGCAGCATGAGGCGGCGGTCGTCCCAGAGGTGCACGACGACGTAGGTGAGCGTGATCTCCTCGATCCGACCCCACTCCTTCTCCACCACCACGACATCGTCGACGCGGATCAGGCCGCTGAAGGCGATCTGCATGCCCGCGAACACGTTCGAGAGCGCGGACTGTGCGGCGAGACCCGCGATGATCGAGACGAGACCGGCGGACGCGAGAACGCTGGCGCCCGCGGCCTGCGCCTCCGGGAAGGTCAGCAGGATCGCCGCGCCGGCCACGATGATCGTGAGCACGATCGCGAGTCGCCGCAGGATGAGCACCTGCGTGCGCACCTGGCGAGCCCAGCGATTGTCCGCGATGTCGGTGCGGTAGCGCGCCAGCGCGAGGTCGACGACGAGGATCAGGACGCGGCACACCGCCCATGCTGCCGTCGCGATCGTGGCGATCAGGAAGCCGTGGGTCACCGCGTCGACGCCGGGACTGGCGCGCGGCAGCGCGAGCTCGACTGCCACCCAGATCGCGACCAGCACGGCCAGCACGCGAAGCGGACGCCGGAGCGCGGCCACGTCCTGCTCCGGCCAGGACCGCCGGCGGGAGACCCAGCGAAGCCCGGCGCCCGCGGCGGCCGTGAGCGCCAGCGCGGCGGTCACCGCGAGCAGGAGGTAGACGGAGGAGCGGGCGATGGCGTTGCCGAGCAGGGGCTCGAGAAGATCGGACGGCGTCAAGAGAGGAACCTCACGGAAGTTGCTGTGGCGGGGAAGCAGACGACGCTGTCCGGAGCGTTCCTTCCAGGGTCGCACATCCTTCCCGGGGGCACGCCGGGCCTGGCGACCGCAGGAGGTCCGGAATAGCGTGGGAGACCGCGACCACCGAGGAGGACTCGAATGAGCGGAACAGCCGACGACCCCTTCGACCCGGTGCCCGTCGAGGACAAGGTCGAGGAGTACCAGATCGCCCCGGAGGTCGCGGAGCCCGATGAGGAGCGGCCTATCGCGGAGCCCGTCGCCGATCCGGAGGCGCCGCTCGACTCCCGTGAGGAGCTGCTCGACGAGGACTGGGACTCGCCGCTCGCGCAGGAGCGCCCGGAGGGCGAGTAGCGCCCGATTTAGCCCCGCGAGCAGGGACTGTCAACCCTGGCTGGTAGGAGCCTGGGCGGTTGCCGACCCCACGAGGGACCGGCGTAGCGTGGGGATCACCCAGCCCGCAGCCGAAAGGAAGCCCATGGCTCAGGTCATCGAAAGCGTTGATGTCGACGTCCCCGTCAGCACCGCGTACAACCAGTGGACGCAGTTCGAGTCGTTCCCGAAGTTCCTGCACTACGTGCAGGAGATCACCCAGATCGACGACACGCACAACCACTGGCGGGTGAAGATCGGCGGAGTCGAGCGGGAGTTCGACACCGTCATCACCGAGCAGCACCCGGACGAGCGTGTCGCCTGGAACGCCATCGGCGGCAAGGACGAGCACGCCGGCGTCGTCACCTTCCACAAGCTGAGCGACACCACGTCGCGCGTCACGGTCCAGCTCGACTGGAAGCCTGAAGGCTTCGTCGAGAAGGTCGGCGATGCACTCGGCTTCGACGAGCGCGCGATCAAGAACGACCTCAAGAACTTCAAGGAGTTCATCGAGAGCCGCGGCGTCGAGGAAGGCGGATGGCGCGGAGACGTTCCGCGCTGACGCGCCTCCAGAGTCCCCGGAGCGCCCGGGTCCCCCTGCGGGACCCGGGCGTTTCTTCGTTCCGGGGGGCCTTCGCCACGCTCATCGCCGCGGTCCTCAACAGTGAGGACATACCGGTCTGTACTACGGGTACAAGCGCACGAGTCAACTGCGTCGACGCCGGGGCACAAGCCCGCCATATGGAGGACAAGGTTGTCCTCCAACGGTCGATAACCGATTTGATCAGGGAATTCAGTTCGTCAGGCGGCTGGCGCGTAACCCCTTCTAGTGCCACCCAGACTGGGATATGTGCCCCTCTTGTCCCCCCTAGTGCGGACACGGCAGTCTCTTCTCGGGGGACAAAAGCCCTGAGGGACCAGCAAGGTCCTGATGGCCGTCCACTTACCAAGACCCGGCGCAAGCCGCCAGCCACCCGTAACGAAGGAAGCCATCATGAACAAGCTCGTCAAGGGCTCCATCGCCGGCGCCGCCGGCATCGCTCTTCTCCTCGGAGGAGCAGGCACGTTCGCTCTCTGGAACACCAGCGACAGCCTCACCGCTCCCTCGATCACCGCAGGTCACCTGACCCTCACCGCAAACAACAACGGTGTCTGGAAGACGCTGGCCGGTGACACCATCACGCCGAGCACCTACCGCATCATCCCAGGCACCACGCTCGTCTACACGCAGACGCTCTCGATCGACGCAGTCGGCGACGGCCTCAAGGCCAATCTCACGCACACCGGGCTCGCTGCCGCCGGCCCGCTCGCCGACTACACGACTGAGACGCTCGAGGTGACCTCGTCTACCGCCACTGTGGACGGCAGCACCCTCAAGTTCACGTCGGGCCTTTCGACCGTCAACGTGAAGCTCACGGTGGTCTTCCCGAGCACCGTGACGGGCACCCAGGGACAGGGCTCCACGCTCGACCTCAGCCAGATCACCTTCACGCTCGCTCAGACCCCCTAATTGGGGAGCCTGCCCCGACCCCTGGTCGGGGCAGGCTTTTGTGTGGAAACGACCGTCTGCCTAGGGGGGAGGACGCCAGATGAATCCGATCGCTGCCATGCGCGCGCTTCGCGCTCGGCGCCCTGCCCGGGTCGTCGCCGCCGGCCGAAAGGCGCGGGTGCCTCTGCGCGCTTCCGCCGCTGCCGCAGGCGTGCTCACCTTGGCCCTCAGCACCGCCGGGGGAACCACTGCTCTGTGGACCGGCTCCGTTGACACGACGAAGCCGCCCTCCATTACCTCCGGATTCCTCGACGTCACCCTCACCGGCTTCACCGGCCTCACTCACACGTACTCGAGCGACGCGCTGGACACGACCAGCTGGGTGCGGGTCGCCAACGCGGGCGACGTGTCCGCGAGGTACACCGCCTCGGTGACCCTCAGCCCCACGAGCTCTGCACCCCTCGCCAGCGCCACTCAGGTGACACGGTGGGTGGTCGCCTCCTCGAACGACTGCACACCCACCAGCGCGCCGAGCTCGGCCACGACTTCGACGTGGAGCTCCGTCCCCGTCCTCAACGGCACCGTCGCCGCCGGCGGAAGCGCCACCTGGTGCTTCCGCACGCGCATCCCGTCGACGAGCCTGATCACCACCGCCGCCGTCGCTCCGACCTTCACGCTCACCTCCACCGGGCTGAACGGCGGATGGGCGAGAACCGTCACGGCCTCGGCCACTCAGAACGTCATCGCCGACCGCGCGAGCGGCAACGACTACACCGACGCCGTTCGGGCGGACGGCGCGGACCACTACTGGCGTCTCGGCGAGACGAGCGGCGCAATCCTCTACGACTGGGTCGGCACCGCGGACGCGTATGCCGGATCCGGCCTCGCTCGCGGCCAGGCCGGCGCACTCGTCGACGATCCCAACAAGGCGACGGACTTCTCGGGCGACGCGGCCGGAACCGCCGGCACACGGGTGGCCGAGACTCCGGACAACACCCTCGCCGTCGAGGCGTGGATCAAGACCACCACGACGACCGGCGGCAAGATCGTGGGATTCGGAAGCAGCAGCACCGGTTCGTCCAGTACCACGGGGCGTCACCTCTACATGGACACCACCGGACGCGTCCACTTCGGTGTCAACTCGGGGGGTCAGCGCGTCGTCAGCAGCCCTGCCGCACTGAACGACGGGTCATGGCACCACCTGGTGGGACAGCTCGGGCCGAGCGGACTCGAGCTCTTCGTCGACGGCACGCGCGTCGCCTCCAACGCGGGCGTGACCACGGCACAGATCTACTCGGGCTACTGGCGGATCGGTAGCGACACGTCCTGGGCCGGCGACAGCTGGTTCGACGGGACCGTCGACGACGTCGCCACCTACGCGAACCCGCTTCACCGCGACGCCGTGAAGAACCACTGGAACCTCTCCGGCCGCGGGGCTTACCCCGTCGGCGTCGGGGACCCCTACGGCGCTGCCGTCTACGACGACTCCCCCACCCTCTTCTGGCGACTGGGCGAGTCCGGCGAGACGACCGCTGTCGACTCGGGTCGGGGCGGACACAACGGAACCTACTCCGGCGGCGTGACCAAGGGCGCCTCCGGCGCCGTGCCGTCGACGCGCAACACCGCGGCATCGTTCAACGGCGCGGACGGCCTCGTGAGCTCGGCCCAGGCCACCGCCGCACCCACCGTCTACTCGGTCGAGCTGTGGTTCAAGACGACGTCGACGCGCGGAGGAAAGCTGATCGGCTTCGGCGACAGCGCGACCGGCTCGTCCGTCAAATACGACCGTCACCTCTACCTGTCGAACGACGGCCGCATCAACTTCGGGGTGTGGTCGGACGGGGCCCATACGGCCACGTCGACGCAGTCCTACAACAACGGTCAGTGGCACCACGCCGTGGCGACCCAGGGCAGCGACGGGATCGCGGTCTACGTCGACGGTCAGCTTGTGGCCACCAACCCCGTCACATCCGCCGAGGCCGGCACCGGCTTCTGGCGCGTCGGGGGCGACGACATCGGCTTCTGGCCGAACTACCCGAGCAGCGGCTACGTCGCGGCCGCGATCGACGAGGTCGCCGTCTACTCGACGGCGCTCACCCCGGTTCAGATCAAGCGCCACTGGTCGATCGTCAGCACCGCACCCGCCGCCTACTTCACGACGACGATCAACGGCCTGCAGACCGCTCACGACGCGTCCGCGTCGAGCGACTACAGGGGCACGATCACGTCCTACTCCTGGAACTGGGGCAACGGGGACAAGAGCAGCGGCGTCGCGCCCACCCACGTGTACAAGGCGACAGGCACCTACACGATCGTGCTGACGGTGACGGACAACTCGGGTCGCACGGACACCTGGACGCGCGTGGTGTCGGTGCGCGACATCACGCCGCCCAGCACCCCGGGAACCCCCTCCGTCGACGTAAACGACGGCTCGTCCATCGCGCTCAGCTGGGCGGCGTCGAGCGACGACGTCGGAGTCGTGGCGTACGACGTGTATCGCGACAACGTGCTGATCGGATCGTCGGGCAACCGCTTCTACACCGACATGAGCTTCACCCTCGGCTCGACCTACGTCTACCGAGTGGTGGCGCGCGACGCCACCGGCAACGTGTCTGCCTCATCCGCGGAGACCACCGTGGTCGTGCCTCCTGTAGCCGCCAACACCTGGTACCGGATCTCGACTGCGGACGGCAGCCGATGCGCCGCGGTCAGCAGCGGGCTCAAGCTCCTGACCTGCGGGACGAGCAGCATGCAGAACGAGACGTTCCGCTTCCAGGCCACCTCCGACGGCTACTACCGGATCATCGTCCGCACGGCAGGCGAGTGGTCCGTGGCGGGAAGCAGTCTCCTCGACGGCGCACTGGTCGAGCTCCGCGACTGGAGCGGCGGCGGCAACCAGCAGTGGAAGCCGGTCCCGCTGCGCGACGGCACCTACACCTTCACCGCGCGCCACAGCGGCATGTGCCTCGACTCGCGCGCCGCCAGCGGCGTGGATCTGCAGCAGTGGACCTGCCTCCCCGGCGAGCCCGGCCAGCTGTTCCGGCTGGCGAAGTCGTGAGCGCCGTCGGAAGACTCGGCGGCGCGGCCCTCGCCCTGCTCGTCATGCTGGTGGCGGTCCCGGCTTCGCCCGCCGCGGCTGCGGACGAGGAGCACCGGCTGCTGCTCAGCCTCGACGGCCGCAGCTTCGCGCAGGCTCTCGCCGTCCCCCTCTTTCCCCCCGGTCAGCTGCTCGTCCCCGGCACGTCCCTCGACGCCACCGTCTGGGCGCGCAACGACTCCCCGCATGTCGCGGTCCTCACCGTCCGGCTCGCGTCCGTCAGCGCGAGCTCCGGAGCGCTCGTCGATTCCCTGCAGCTCGGCGCGCGCGCCGGCGAACACGCCGGAACCCTCGCCCTGCAGGCCGCGGACACGTGCGCTCTGGTGCTGTCCGGCACGGTGCTCGAGCCGGGCGGCGTCGAGGCGATCGACCTGACTCTCGGGATGACCGAGAGCGCAGCGGAGGACGCCCAGGGTGAGGAGTTGAGCATGCAGCTCGCATTCGTGCTCAGCGAGGCTGTGGCAGGGGCACCGCCCGCGGACTGCGGCCGGGGCACCCTGATCGACCTCGTCGGAAGCGCTCCCGTCACCCCGGCCGAGGAGCCGACCTCGGCCGCCGGCCCCGGGGACGCGAACAGCGCCGGGATCACCGCCGTCGCCGGCGACGGATCGGCGGACACGACCGATGGGACGGCGACGAGCCAGGCCACGCCCCCTGCCACCGACCTTCCCGGCGGTTCTGCTCCCGTATCCGGCATCCTCGCCGCGTCCGTCGCGGCAGTGCTCGTCCCCCTCCTCCTACTCAAGCGAAAGCGCAAGGTCGATGACCGATAGACGCGACATCGTCGGCTCCCTCCGGACGGGACTGGCCTGGGGCCTCCTGGCGCTCGTCGCCGCGCTGGCTCTCGTCAGCGTCGGCGTGCCCGCCCTGACCGGTGCCACGCCCCTCGCTGTCCTGACGGGCTCGATGTCGCCGACCCTTCCGACGGGGACGCTGGTCGTCGTGAGGCCCGTGCCGATGGAGCAGATTCAGCTGGGCGACATCGTGACGTATCAGATCGTTCCCGGGGATCCCGCCGTCGTCTCGCACCGCGTCGTCGAGGTGCACTCGGTCTCGGACGGCACCTTCGAGTTCATCACCCAGGGCGACGACAACACCGCGCCCGATCCGGCTCCCGTCCGCCAGGAACAGGTGAAGGGCGTCGTCTGGTACAGCATCCCTCTCCTCGGCTGGGTCAGCATCGCCGTGGGAAGCCACGGCGCCTGGCTCGCTCCTCTCGCCGGCGTCGCCCTGCTCGCCTACGCGTCCGTGCTGATCGGCAGCGGCGTGCTCGCGCGCAGCCGGCGGACCGGTGCCGCCTCGGCCGCTCTGCCAGACTGAGGAGGACCGGCCCGGAGGGAGCACTCGTGCCTCCCCGCCTCGTGCCCGAACCGCCGGCGATCAGCGCCAGGGCGATCGGACTCGTCGCTCTCGGCGGAGCAGCCGGCACGACGGCGCGATACCTTCTCACCGAGCTGCTGCCGACGCCCGGCGCCGCGGTCGTCACCCTCCTCATCAACGTGACCGGGGCCTTCCTCCTGGGGCTCCTCGTCGAGGTGCTCGGACGACTGCCCGCCGCGCCCAGCGGGGCGGAAGCCCTCCGGCTTCTCCTCGGCACCGGGCTCCTCGGAGGATTCACGACCTACAGCGCCCTCGCCCTGGAGACGGTCGCGGCGGATTCCGTTGCGACGTCCCTGCTGTACTCGACGGCGACCCTCGTGCTCGGCCTCGCCGCGGCCGCAGCCGGCATGGCATCCGCACGGAGGCCGCGCTGATGCTCACGGTTCTGGTCGTCGGCGTCGCTGGAGCACTGGGCGCGGTCGGCCGGTTCGTGCTCGACACCGCACTCCGTGCCCTGCTGCCCGTGCGCTATCCGATCGGCACTCTGGTGGTGAACGTCAGCGGCTCTCTCCTGCTCGGCCTCCTCGCCGGACTCGCCGCTGGAGGCGCCGTCCCCGAGTCCTGGCGCGACGTCGCGGGAGCGGGATTCCTGGGCGGATTCACGACGTTCAGCACAGCCGCCGTGGAGGCAGTCCGGCTCGCCCATCTGCGGCGGTTTCCGGCGGCCGCGCTGGCCTCGGTGGGGATGCTGCTCCTGTGCGCGGCGGCCGCCGCGGCAGGACTGCTGACGGGCCGCCTGCTCACCGGAGGCGGTTAGGGCGCAGGCGCCGATGCCAGTCAGGAGCGCGCGTGCGCCTCGGCAGCGGCCTCTTCGGCGAGGTAGGCGTGCACGGCGGACAGGACGGCCGACCCCTCGCCCACGGCATTCGCCACGCGCTTGACCGAGCCGCGCCGGACATCGCCGATCGCGAAGAAGCCCGGCACGGACGACTCGAACGGCCCCGGATTCCGCTCGAGGGGCCATGCGCCCGACTCGGCGACGTCCGTGCCGGTGAGCACGAACCCCCACTTGTCGCGGAGCACCGCCGGGTTGAGCCAGCCGGTGTGCGGCGCCGCGCCGATCGTGATGAACACGGCGTCGCTCGGCCGGGTCTCCTCCTCGCCGGTGACCCGGTGCCGGAGGACGATGTGGTCCATCCGTCCGGATCCGCTCGAGCTGCCGCCGCCGACGAGCTTGCGCTGCGTGAGGACGTGCACCCCCGCCGCCGCGAGCTCGCCGATGAGGTACGCCGACATGCTCTCGGCGAGGCCTTCACCGCGCACGATGATCGACACGTCCCGCGCGTAGCGCGCGAGGTGCAGGGCGGCCTGTCCCGCCGAGTTGCCGCCGCCGATCACGTGCACCGTCCGGCCGGTCTGGGCGCGGGCCTCGACCGCCGAGGCGCCGTAGAAGACGGAGGATCCGACGTACCGGGACAGCTCGCCGAGCTCGAGGCGGCGGTAGGAGACGCCCGTGGCCAGCACGACCGCGCGGGCCACCAGCTCCTCCCCCGGCGCCACCTGCAGCCGGAAGAGCCCGTCGACGGACATGCCCGTCACCTCGCGTGCGTGCGCGAAGTGCGCTCCGAACACCCAGGCCTGCTGGAACGCCCGCTGCGCCAGCTCGGCCCCCGAGACCCCTCGGGAGAAGCCGAGGTAGTTGCGGATGAGCGAGCTCGATCCCGCCTGGCCCCCGATCGCCTCCCGCTCGAGCACGACGGTGCGCAGACCCTCCGACGCTCCGTACACCGCGGCGGCCAGGCCGCCGGGACCGGCGCCCACGATGGCGAGGTCGACCGGCTGCTCCTGCGGAAGCTGGGTCGTGAGCCCGTACGCCGCGAGCACCTCCGCGTTCGTCGGGTCGGTCAGCACCCGACCGTCGCCGAGCACGACGAGCGGCGCCCCGCGGTACTGCTCCCCCCGCTCCGCGAGCACGTGGCGCCCCTCGTCCGAGTCGGGCAGCAGGTGCCGCGAGAAGACGCCGTTGCGCGCGAACACGCTGCGCAGCTCGTGCGTCCGCGGCTGCTGGTCGTCGGCCACGATCACGACGTCCTGCCGCCCCCCGGACGCGCGCCACCAGTCGATGAGGAACTCGATCACCGAGCGATGGAACGACTCGTCGGGCGGCGGGCCCGGACGCAGGACGTAGTAGTCGATGAGCCCTTCGCTCATGGCCTGCAGGATGCTACGCGTCACCGCGAGGTCCGCCCACGCCCCGCGCTCGATGACCCGGCCCCTGCGCACGTCCGGGAACAGCCGCCGCGCCTTCGCGAACAGGGACCGCTCGGAGCCGCCCGGCTCCGCATCGTCCGCGAGCAGCAGCGCCAGGGAGCCGCCCGCCTCGGCGAGGCGGTCCAGGGCGGCGGATGCATGGTCCGCCGGCACGGCGAGGATCCGGTAGTCGGCCGCGTACCGCCGCTCGAGCTGCCGGGCGACGTCGTCACGCGTGCCCTGCGCGGCGACCGAGACGAGGATCACCGGCCGGCCGGCTCGGTTCACGGTCATGCTGCCTCCTGAAGGGACAGGTGCGCATCGGTGACGACGCGGATACTGTACTCGCAGGCCCCGATCACGGAACGGGATTGCCGATGGAAGCTCGACGACGCGCCGCGACCCGGAGAGGCGCCCCGCGATGGACCGCCCTGCCCTGACGACGCCGCGCTACCGCATCCGGACCCCCGACCAGAGGCTGAGGGTCTTCGTCAGCTCCACCCTGAAGGAGCTCGCTCCGGAGCGGAAGGTGGCCCGCGCTGCGATCGAGCGCATCGCCGCCGCTCCGGTGATGTTCGAGCTCGGCGCGAGGCCGCATCCGCCGCGCGCGCTCTACCGCGCCTACCTCGAGCAGAGCGACATCTTCGTCGGCCTGTACTGGGAGAAGTACGGCTGGGTCGCTCCCGACGAGAAGGTGTCGGGGCTCGAGGACGAGTACAACCTCGCCCCGCCCACGATGCCCCGCCTGATCTACATCAAGGAGACGACCGGCACCCGCGAGCCGCGTCTCGAGGCCCTGCTCGACCGGATCAAGGCGGACGACCGGGCGTCGTTCAAGACCTTCTCCGACGCCTCCGAGCTCGCCGACCTGCTGGTCATGGATCTCGCCACGCTCCTCGCCGAGCGCTTCGACGAGAGCAGGCCGACCCCGGCACCTCCGCCCGTTCCCCCGGCCGAGGACGTGCCGCCGCCTGCTCCCCCGCCGCGTCCGGTGAGCGCGCTGCCGATGCCGCTCACCCAGATCTTCGGCCGGGAGGAGGAGTGCTCGGCCCTCGTGCACCGGCTGCGCTCCCCCGGTGTCCGCCTCATCACCCTCACCGGTCCGGGTGGCATCGGGAAGACGCGGCTCGCGATCGAGGTGGCCCGGCGGCTCGAGCCGGACTTCCCGGACGGCGTCCTGTTCGTCCCGCTCGCGCCGGTCGACAATCCCGCACAGGTCCCGAGCGCCATCGCCCAGGTGCTCGGGGTCCGCGACACCGGCGATCTTCCGCTCGAGCAGAAGCTCGGCACCGCGTTCCGCGACAGGCGCGCCCTCCTCGTGCTCGACAACTTCGAGCACGTGCTGCCGGCCGCCTCGCTGATCACCGCGATCCTCGAGGGCGCCCACTCCGTCAAGATCCTGGTCACGAGCCGGGCGCTGCTCCGGCTCTCGGGCGAGCACAGCTTCGACGTCGCACCGCTCGAGCTGCCCGCTCCGCGCACGGCGCCCTGGTCCGAGCAGGCCGACGTCCCGGCATCCGTGGCGCTGTTCGTCGAGCGGGCGCGCTCGGTCAAGCCGGACTTCGAGCTGACGCCCGAGAACATCGACGCGGTCGAGGGCATCAGCTTCCGCCTCGAGGGCGTCCCGCTCGCCATCGAGCTGGCGGCCGCCCGGATCCGCCTGCTCTCCCCGGCCGCGCTGCTCGAGCGGCTCGACAGCCAGCTCGCGCTCCTCGTCGGCGGCCAGCGCAACCTGCCGGCGCGTCAGCAGGCCGTGCGCAGCACGATCGAGTGGAGCACCCGGCTCCTCGGGCCTCGCGAGCGCAACCTGCTCTGGCAGCTCGGCGGGTTCGCCGGCCGCTTCTCCCTGGAAGCCGCGGAGGCCGTGACCGACGTGTCCGGCGAGGTGCTCTCCCTGCTGGAGGCGCTCGTCGACACGAGCCTGCTGCGTCAGCAGGATCGGGGCGGCCGGACCTACTTCCAGCTCCTCGCCACGGTCCGCGAGTACGCCCTCGAGCAGCTCGAGGAGCAGGGGCTGCTGGAGAAGTTCCGGAACCGGCACATGCGGTACTTCGTGGACTGGGGCCGCCGCATGGGCAAGGACCTCATCGGCCGGCAGCAGCGCGAGCGCGTGGCGGCCCTCCACGAGGAGCGCGACAACCTCCGCGCCGCAGTCCGGCACCTCCTCGACGTGCGGGACTGGAGGACGACCGCTGAGTTCGCCTGGGCGCTCCTGCCCTACTGGTGGATCGGCGGGCTCCTCGGCGAGGTCCGCGGGTGGATGGAGGAGATGCTCGCCGCGGAGGAGCAGGTGTCGGGCCGCGCCCGCGCGATCGCCCTCTACTACACGGGTGCCATCGGCTACTGGCAGGAGTCCGCCGCTGCCGTGGTCCCAGGACTCGAGGAGAGCGTCGAGCTGTTCAGGGGCATGAAGGCCGAGGCCGACGAGGGGCTCGCCCTCATCTCGCTGGGCCTCGCCTACGTGACCGGTCCGCATCCCGATCTCCCGGCGGCCGTGGACTCGCTGAATCGCAGCCTCGACCTGCTCGAGGACTCGGGCCACCTCTGGGGCGCGGGCCTCGCCCACATCGCCTTCGGCCGGATCGAGCTGCTCCGCCAGGACGTCGCGAGTGCGCTGAGGCACTTCGAGCGGGCCCTGGATCTCGCCGAGCAGCAGCAGGACTCCCTCGCGCTCACCCTCGCGCTGCACCACGTCGGCATGGGGCACCTGCTCCTCGGGAACCTGGACACCGCCATGACCTCGATGCAGCGGGGGCTCCAGGTCTCGGTCGGTCTCCACCACGACGAGTTCATGGCGCTCGGTCTCGAGGGCTTCATCGGGGTCGCGGCCGTCCGCGGCGACATCGAGCGCGCGGGCCTGCTCACCGGAGCGGCACGCGCGCTCCGCGAGCGGGCCGGCATGTTCAACCCCACCGACTACGCCTTCGCGTACAAGTTCGTGAAGGAGATCCGCGCCGGCTCGGACGCCGCCCTCTTCGAGCGGAACTACGAGCGGGGACGGCGGATGTCGCCGCAGGAGGCCGTCGACGTCGCGCTCGCGCTCGTCGGAGCCCCTGCCCCCGCCGCCGCTCCCGGCAGCTGAGGCGACGCCCCCGCAGGCGCGGGCCTTCGGCAGGTGCGCGCCCCCGCGGGACGCGGCTACTGTACTCGCAGGTTTACGCCACCCTGCCGATCAGGAGGGCAGATGGACGACGGACGGGTCCCGACGGAGGGCGCTCGATCATGGCCGCGCCCTTCCTGACTCCGCGCGCCGTGATCCGGACCCCCGACCAGCGGCTGAGGGTCTTCGTCAGCTCGACCCTGAAAGAGCTCGCCGCCGAGCGCAAGGTGGCCCGCGCCGCCATCGAGCGGCTGGCCGCGGCCCCGGTGATGTTCGAGCTCGGAGCCCGTCCGCATCCGCCGCGAGCGCTGTACCGGGCCTACCTGGAGCAGAGCGACATCTTCGTCGGTCTCTACTGGGAGAAGTACGGCTGGGTCGCGCCGGACGAGAAGGTCTCGGGCCTCGAGGACGAGTACAACCTCGCTCCACCGAGCATGCCGAAGCTCATCTACATCAAGGACACCGGCGGCACGCGCGAGCCCCGCCTCACCCAGCTGCTCGACCGCATCCGCAGCGACGACATGGCGTCCTTCAAGTACTTCAGCGGCCCGGCCGAGCTCGGCGACCTCCTCGTCGCCGACCTCGCGATCCTCCTCGCCGAGCGCTTCGACGAGAGCCGGGCCGCTCCCGCGCCACGGGCGCCGGAGGCGGAGGAGCCCCCCGCGCCGGCTGCGGAGCCGAGCGACGCCCTCCCCGTGACGCTGACTCAGCTGGTGGGCCGCGACCGGGAGCTCGAGGAGATCGGCGGGATGCTCCGGGATCCGGCGGTCCGGCTCGTGACCCTCAACGGTTCCGGCGGGATCGGCAAGACCCGGCTCGCCATCGAGATCGGGCGGCGGATGGCCGACGAGTTCCCCGACGGCGTCGCGTTCGTGCCCCTCGCACCGGTCGACAGCGCCGCTCACGTCGCCACCGCGATCGCGCAGGTCCTGGCCGTGCGCGACACCGGCGACCTGCCCCTCGAGGACAAGCTCGTCACCGCGCTGCGCGACCGGCACGCCCTGCTCATCCTCGACAACTTCGAGCACGTCCTCGACGCGGCCCCGCTCGTGGCCGCGCTGCTCGAGGGCGCGCCCGAGACCAAGATCCTCGTGACCAGCCGCACGCTTCTCCGGCTCCTCGGCGAGCACAGCGTGGACGTGAGCCCGCTCGAGCTGCCCGCGCCCCGCGTCGGGCCCTGGCGGCCGGAGGCGCCGCTCGCGGCGTCGGTCGCGCTCTTCGTGCAGCGGGCGAGGGCTGTGAAGCCGGACTTCGACCTCACCGCCGACAACATCGACGCGGTCGAGAAGATCAGCGTCCGGCTCGAGGGCGTGCCCCTCGCGATCGAGCTCGCGGCGGCACGGATCCGGCTGCTCTCGCCGGCGTCGCTGCTCGAGCGGCTCGACCGTCAGCTCGCGCTGCTCGTCGGCGGCCAGCGGAACCTGCCGCCGCGGCAGCAGGCGGTGCGGAGCACGATCGAGTGGAGCACCCGGCTGCTCGGGATCCCCGAGCGGAACCTCCTCTGGCGCCTCGGGGTCTTCGCGGGGCGTTTCTCGCTCGAGGCGGTCGAGGCCGTGGCCGAGCCGGGATCCGATGTGCTCACGCTGCTGGAGACCCTCGTCGACAGCAGCCTCGTCCGACAGCAGGACCGGAGCGGCCGCACCTACTTCCTGCTGCTCGCCACCGTGCGGGAGTACGCGCTCGAGCAGCTCGAAGTCCAGGGGCTGCTGCGCGAGCTTCAGCGGCTGCACGCCCGCCACTACGTCGCCTGGAGCCGGCGGGCGGGCCCGCGGCTGCTCGGCCCGCAGCAGCGGGAGCTCGTCGCCCTCCTCTCCGAGGAGCGCGACAACCTCCGCGCGGTCGCCCACAATCTGGCGGAGGCCGGGGAGTGGGAGACCCTCGCGGACTTCTCCTGGGCGCTCTACCTCTACTGGTGGATCGGGGGCCAGCTGGGCGAGGTCCGCGGCTGGATGGACGCCCTCCTGGGCAGCGGCGACCGCGTGCCGGATCGGACCCGCGCGATCGCGCTCTACTTCACGGGTGCGATCCGCTACTGGCAGGCACCGACCGAGAGCATCGTGCCCATCCTGGCCGAGAGCGCGGACCTCTTCCGGAAGTCCGGGCTGCCGGCCGGCGAGGCGCTGACGCTCAACTCGGTCGGGCTCGCGCTCGTCACGCAGCTGCCACCCGACCTGCCCGGAGCCACCGAAGCACTGCAGCGCAGCATCCGGCTCTTCCAGCAGGTCGGCGGCGCCTGGGGCGCCTGGGGGGAGGGGTTTGCGCAGATCGTCCTCGGGCGCCTCCAACTCGTGCTCGGCAACGTCGAGGGCGGCCTGCCGCACTTCGAGGCCGCACTCCGGCTCGCGGAGCAGCAGCAGGACGACCTCGCGCTCGCGGTGGCGCTGCACGACACCGGATGGGCGCACCTGCTGCTCGGTCACGCCGAGGAGGCGCGGAAGGTGATCAGCCGTGGGCTGGAGATCTCCGTGCGGCTCGACCACGACGAGGGCATCGCGTACGGACTCGAGGCGTTCGTCGGCATCGCCGCGCTCAGCGGCGACCCCGAGCGCGCCGGCTTCCTCGCCGGCGCTGCACGGTCGCGGCGCGAACGGGTCGGCCAGTTCAATCCGGCCGACTTCACCTTCCACGCTCGGATGCTCGACCAGCTGCGGGCCGGCGGTGCAGGCGAACTCGTCGACCGGGGCTTCGAGGCCGGCCGCAGAGCATCCCGCGATGAGGCGGTCGCCGTCGCCCGCGAGATCGCCGACAGCAGGGTCGCCTCGTGAGTCCCGCGATCCGCACCCCCGATCAGCGGCTCCGGGTGTTCGTGAGCTCGACGCTCAAGGAGCTCGCCCCGGAGCGGAAGGTCGTCCGGACCGCGATCGAGCGGCTCGCCGCCGCGCCGGTCATGTTCGAGCTCGGGGCGCGTCCGCATCCGCCCCGCGAGCTCTACCGGGCCTATCTGGAGCAGAGCGACATCTTCGTCGGCCTCTACTGGGAGAAGTACGGCTGGGTCGCCCCGGGCGAGACGGTGTCGGGCCTCGAGGACGAGTACAACCTGGCCCTGCCGACCATGCCGCGGCTCATCTACATCAAGGAGACCGCGGGATCGCGCGAGCCGCGCCTCGACGACCTGCTGAACCGCGTCCGCAACGACGACAGTGCCTCCTTCAAGTACTTCACGTCCGCCGCCGAGCTCGGCGACCTCCTCGTCGCCGACCTCGCCGTCCTCCTCGCCGAACGCTTCGACGAGAGCCGCGACGCCGCGCCCGAGGCCGAGCCCGTCGAGCCCGAGGCCCAGGAGGAGGCCGGCGCAGCGACGCCTTCGCTGCCGTCCCCGCTGACGCAGCTGTTCGGCCGGGAGCACGACATCGACCAGATCAGCCGCCGTCTGGCCCGGCCGCACACGCGGCTGCTCACGCTCGTGGGGCCTGGCGGGATCGGCAAGACCCGGCTCTCGATCGAGGTCGCCCGGCGGGCCGCCTCCGAGTTCCCCGACGGCGTCGCCTTCGTCCCGCTCGCGCCGGTCACCACGGCGGCGCAGGTGCCGAGTGCTATCGCCCAGGTGCTCGGGGTGCGGGACACCGGGAACGCGCCGCTCGAGACCACCCTCGCGACCGTGCTGCACGGTCGCCGCACGCTCCTCGTCCTCGACAACTTCGAGCAGGTCCTCGATGCCGGCCCGCTCGTCACGAACCTGCTCGCCGCGACGACCGGACTCAAGATCCTCGTCACGAGCCGCGCCCTGCTCCGGGTCTCCGGTGAGCAGAGCGCCGAGGTCAACCCGCTGGAGCTGCCCGCCGCGCGGACGTCGCCCTGGCGCCGCGACGAGCCCCCCTCCCCCGCCGTCGCCCTGCTCGTCGAGCGCGCGCGGGCGGTCAAGCCCGACTTCGAGCTCACGCCCGAGAACATCGAGGCGGTCGAGGCGATCGCGCTCCGGCTGGAGGGGGTGCCGCTCGCCATCGAGCTCGCCGCCGCACGGCTGCGCCTGCTCTCGCCCGCGTCGCTCCTCGAGCGCCTGGACCGCAGCCTGGCGCTGCTCGTCGGCGGGCAGCGCGACCTGCCGCCCCGTCAGCAGGCGGTGCGGAACACGATCGAGTGGAGCACGCGCCTGCTGGGCGAGGCCGAGCGGGACCTCCTCTGGCGCCTCGGCGTGTTCTCCGGGCGGTTCTCGCTCGAGGCCGTGGAGAGCCTCGCCGAGCCGGGCGCCGACGTCCTCGGTCCCCTCGAGGCGCTCGTCGACAGCAGCCTGGTCCGGCAGCAGGACCGGAACGGCCGGAGCTGGTTCCTGCTCCTCGCCACGGTCCGGGAGTACGCGGTCGAGCAGCTCGAGGCGCGGGGCCTGCTCGACGAGATGCGCCGGCGCCACGCCGACTACTACCGCGTCATGGCCGCCCGCGCGGCACTCGATCTCATCGGGCCGAGACAGGGCGACTGCGCCAACCGCCTGACCGACGAGCGGGACAACCTGCGGACGGCCGAGCGGCACCTCCTCGACAGCCGCGACTGGGAGGGCGCGGCGGAGCTCGCCTGGTCCCTCTGGCCGTACTGGTGGATCGGCGGCATGCTCGGAGAAGCGCGCTCCTGGATGTCCGAGGTGCTCGCAGCCGGGGACGTCCCCGACCGGCCGAGGGCCGTCTCGCTGTGCTTCACCAACGCGACCTTCTTCTGGGGGGAGCCGACGCCGGAGATCATGGCCGGCCTCAGCGAGAGCGCCGACATCTTCGAGCGCCTCGGCTCCCCGGCGGAGGCCGGCATCCCGCTCATGTCCCTCACGATGGCGTACGCGGCCCTGCCGGTCCCCGACATCGAACGGGGGATGGCCGCCTACGAGCGCGGGCGGCGGCTCTTCGAGGAGTCCGGCTACCTCTGGGGCGAGAGCGTCCTCCTGATCTCGGCCGGGATGCTCGAGCTGGCGCGGGGGGACGTCTCACGCGCCGTCGAGCGGTTCACCGAGTCGCTCCGGATCGCCGACGAGCAGCAGGACGACCTCGCGAGGACCCTCGCCCTCCATCACCTCGGCTGGATGGCCGTGACCGACGGCTCATTGGAGGAGGCGGCGGGCTATTTCGGCAGGGCGATGCGGCACTCGATCGGCATGGACCACGTCCAGGGAGTGGCCTGGGGTCTCGAAGGCTTCCTCGGGGTGGCGGGCGCCCGCGGCGAGACCGAGCGGGCGGGAGTGCTCGCGGGGGCGGCCGAGGCGCTCCGGGAGCGGATCGGCGTCCCGGACAAGGCGGACGCGATCTTCCACGGCAAGGTGATCGAGCACATCCGCCGCGCGGGGAACGGCGACGACGCCGCGGCGTTCGAGCGGGCCAGGGTCCGCGGGCGGGAGATGCCCCTGGAGGACGCGATCGCCCTCGCGTGGGATGTCGCGGCGGCGGTGCCGGCGGAGGCGGCACGGCCATGACGACCCTCGCGGTCGGTACGCGGGCCGGGATCAGGACTCCCGACCAGCGGCTGCGGGTGTTCGTGAGCTCGACCCTCAAGGAGCTGGCGCCCGAGCGGAAAGCGGTGCGCCGGGCGATCGAGCGGCTCGCCGCCGCGCCGGTGATGTTCGAGCTGGGCGCCCGTCCGCATCCGCCCCGCGAGCTCTACCGCGCCTACCTCGAGCAGAGCGACGTCTTCGTGGGGCTGTACTGGGAGAAGTACGGCTGGGTCGCTCCCGGCGAGACGGTGTCGGGGCTCGAGGACGAGTACAACCTCGTGCCGCCCGGCATGCCGCGGCTCGTGTACATCAAGGAGAGCGCCGGAGGCCGGGAGTCGCGCCTTCTCGAGCTGCTCGACCGGATCCGCAGTGACGACCGGGCCTCGTTCACGTCCTTCAGCGACGCCGAGGAGCTCGGTGAGCTCGTGGTCGCCGACCTTGCCGTCCTCCTCGCCGAGCGGTTCGACCAGAGCCGCCCGCTCGAGCCCGAGCCGGGATCGGCTCCGCGAGCGATCCCGCCGCCCGAGGCCCCGGAGCCCGTGTCCTCCCTGCCCTCGCCCCTCACCCGGCTGTTCGGCCGGGAGGGGGATGTCCAGGCGGTCCTCGAACGGCTGCGCACCGAGGAGGTCCGCCTCCTCACAGTGACCGGGCCGGGAGGGATCGGGAAGACGCGGCTGGCGATCGAGGCGGCGCGTCAGCTGGCGCCCGAGTTCCCGGACGGCGCGGTCTTCGTCCAGCTCGCCGCCGTCGAGGACGCCGCCCGCGTGCCCGACGCGGTGGCCCAGGCCCTCGGACTGCGGGAGACGAAGGAGCTGTCCGCGTCCGACGCGGCGGCGCTCGCTCTGCGCAGGCGCGAGCTCCTCCTCGTGCTCGACAACTTCGAGCAGGTTCTCGACGCGGCGCCGTTCGTCTCCGGTCTCCTGGAGGCGGCCCCGGGTGTCACGGTCCTCGTGACGAGCAGGACCCTCCTTCGCGTCGGAGGCGAGTACAGCCTGGAGGTGGCGCCCCTGCAGCTGCCGAAACCGCGCCGGGGATGGCCGCGATCGGAGCCGCCGGCCGCCTCGGTCGCCCTGCTCGTCGATCGCGCACGAGCGGTCCGGCCCGACTTCGAGCTCACGGCGGGGAACATCGACGCCGTCGAGGGCATCGCCTCGCGGCTGGAGGGGGTGCCGCTCGCGCTCGAGCTGGCCGCGGCGCGCCTCCGCGTGCTCTCCCCCGAGTCCCTCCTGGAGCGGCTCGACCATCAGCTCGCCCTCCTCGCCGGGGGCCGCCGCGACCTGCCGCCGCGTCAGCAGGCCGTGCGCAGCACGATCGAGTGGAGTACGCGGCTCCTGCGCGATGAGGAGCGGGAGCTGCTGTGGCGGCTCGGCGTGTTCGCCGGGCCGTTCCTGCTCGAGTCCGCGGAGGCGCTGTCGGACGACCCGGCCGGGGTGCTCCCCCTCCTGGAGGCGCTGGTCGACGCGAGCCTCGTGCGGCAGCGCGACCGCGGGGGCACGACCTACTTCCTCCTGCTCGCCACGGTGCGGGAGTACGCGCTCGAGCAGCTCCACGCCGAGGGTCTCCTCGACGAGATGCGGGACCGGCACGCCGAGTGCTTTCTCCGGGTCGCGCTCGACGCGGGGCCCGCTCTCCTCGGCGCGTCCCAGGGAGAGCGCGCCGCCGCTCTCGCCGAGCTTCGCGACAACCTGAGGGCCACGGCCCGGCACCTGCTCGACCGGCGCCGCTTCGACGACGTGGCCGAATTCACCTCGTCGCTCCTCCCCTACTGGTGGATCGACGGACTGCTCACCGAGGCGCGGGGGTGGATGAACGAGCTCCTCGACACGGAGGGGCCGCTGCCCGAGCGCACGCGGGCCATCGCGATCGGCATCGCCGATGCCGTCTTCTTTTGGCGGGAGGCGAGCGCCGACGTGATCGCCGAGCTCGCGCAGAGCGCGGAGGTCCTCGAGCGGGGCGGCTTCGCGTCCGAGGCCGGCACCTCCCTCGTCTCCCTCGCGCTCGCGTACACGGCGGGGCCGGAGCGGGACCTGGACAGCGCAGTCGCCACACTCGATCGGGCGCTGAGACTGGCCCGCCGCACCGGCAACCGCTGGGGAGAGAGTCTCGCGCTCACGACCTACGGCGGCGTCCTGCTCGCCCAGCGCGAGACGGCTCGGGCCGTCGAGCTGTTCACGGCCGCGCTCCGCCTCGCCGACGAGCTGCAGGACTACCTCCTCGAAACGATGGCCCGCAACAATCTGGCGTGGGCTCACCTGGTGGCCGGGGACACCGGGAAGGCCGCCTCGCTGTTCGGCGAGGTGCTCACGACCTCGATGCGGATGTCGCACGAGCAGGGCACGGCAGCCAGCCTGGAGGGCTTCTTCGGCATCGCGTCGACGATCGGCGACCCGGAGCGGGCCGGTGCCCTCGCCGCGGCCGCCGAGGGGCTGCGGGAGCGTCTCGGGGTGTCCGACCTGTCCGAGGACGCCGCCGACCTCCTTCAGCTCGCGAGCGCGGGCGAGAACCGCGTCCTCTTCGAGCGCGGAGCCGATCGCGGCCGGCGGATGCCGGTGGAGGAGGCGATCGCCCTGGCGAGGGAGGTCGCGGCCTCGGTGACCGAGACGAGGGAGGCGAGGAGCGCATGACCACGGATGCCCCGCCGAGGACCCCACTCCTGCCGGCCTGGCGGCGCGAGGGACCGGACCGCATCCGTCCCTTGACGCGATGGGTCGGCCTGATCGTGCTGCCGTTCCTCGCCGCGGCGGTCGCGGTGCTCTACCTGCTGGCCGCCGACACCGAGACCTTCTTCGCCTGGACGATCAACCCGCCCCTCACGGCTATGGCTCTCGGCTCCGCGTACGTCGGGGGGATCTGGTACTTCGCTCAGGTCGTCGTGCAGGACCGGTGGCACCGCGTGAAGTACGGCTTCCCGGCCGTCGTCGTCTTCGCGACGCTGCTCGGCGTCGCGACGCTCGTGCACTGGGACCGCTTCCACTTCGGTCACATCTCGTTCATCACCTGGGCGACGCTGTACCTGGTCACCCCGGCGCTGACGCTCACCGCGCTCCTCGCGAACTGGCGCGAGGACGACGGCCGGCCGGAGCGCCCGGACGCACAGGTACCGCTCGCGGCGCGCATCCTGCTCGCGGCGATCGGCGTCGCCGCTCTCGGCACCGGCCTGGCCCTGTTCTCGGCGCCCGCGCTGCTGATCCCGCTGTGGGGATGGGAGCTCACGCCGCTCACCGCGCGCGTCGTCGGCGCCGTGCTGACGCTGCCCGGCGTCGTCAACGTGTGGCTCCTGGTGGACGCCAGGTGGAGCGCGTTCCGGTGGATGCTGCAGGCGCAGCTCGTGAGCCTGGCCGCGATGGCCCTCGCCCTCGTCCTGTCCGGCGGCGCGCTCCTCGCGGATCGGCCGATGGCGCCGGCGTTCGTCGCCACCATCGTCCTGTCACTCGCCCTGTACGCGGCGGTGTACCTGTGGTGCGAGCGCCTCCGCGGAGCCGCCGCCGTCGAGCGCCCTGCGCGTCAGTAGGCGACGTGGAAGCGCCGGCGGCGGTGAGCCGGCGCCTCGAGCTCGTCCACCACGGCGAGCGCCAGGTCCGCTCCGGAGATCTTCGAGTCGCCGTTCTCGTCGACGAGCAGGACGTCCTGGCTGACCCGGTACGCGCCGGTGGCCTCGCCCGGGACCCACGCGCCGAAGGACGCGGCGGGGCTGACGGCGAACCAGTCGAGCTCCTCGGGACTGTCGCGCAGCGTCTCGAGCAGCGTGACGCCGGTCATGACCTCGCCCCGGATCTCCGGAGCCGGCGGACGCACATCGAGAAGCCGCGGGCCTCCGGGCGCGACGTGCAGGGAGGACGCTCCCGCGAGGATCCCGAGACGCACGCCGGCCTTCGCGGCGAGCGGGATGAGACGGTCGCGAACCCCCTCCAGCTTCCCCTCGAGCTCACCGCGCGGGGACAGCGCCTCGAAGACGGCGTCGGTGTCGGCGACCGCCTCGGTGAGGAACGCATCGTCGAGGACGTTGCCGGTGCGGTACACGGCACCTTCGACCGGGGCCTCGGGCAGGCTCCTGCTGTAGGAGGTCACCTGATGTCCGCGAGCCACGGCTTCCCGGACGATGTGACTTCCCGCGTAACCCGTGCCGCCGAGGACCTTGATGCGCATCGCTCTCCCTGTTGTTCGTGCGGCGGCCGCTGCGGCCGCCCGAATGCGTACAAGCCGCTTCCGCGTGCCGGCATTCCTCTCCTTGGGAAGGAGTTCGCCTGAGAGGCGTAGTCTCCACGCATGTCGGACCGCATCTCGGATCACCTGAACGACGACGTGAGCGCCTCGGACGCCGTCCCGACCCAGTCGGGCGCGGGCGGGACGGGCACGCCCTCCATCGACGCGCCGGGGGTGGCGCTCACGGGCAGGCCACCCATGGATCTCCCGGTCGACGAGAACGAGGACGACACGGCGAACCCCATCTGATCGCGACGAGCGCGGTCATCACGGAAAAACGAGGGTGATCGCGCCTGCGTCAATGGGGTATCCCTTCCGAGCCGTGTCGGCTTTGCTCGTCCCATGAAGCACGTCACGTATGCCAACAAGTCCTTCCTCATCGGAGATGAGGCGGCCGAGCTGCTCGTGACGTACACAGCAGCCCTCGCGAGCGCGAAGCTCGGCGACTCGGTGAAGCTGCACGCGATCGGATCCGACGGCGACGACGAGGAGATCCAGCTCCTGCTCGACACGGGCGCGCCGCTGCTCGCGGAGTCGGCCTCCAGCTCGCTGCCGGAGCCGGACAACAGCGCCGCGATCGAGCACATGCGGGAATCCATGCGCTCGCTCCTCACCTCGCCCGCGACGGAGAGCATCGACGACCTCTCCCAGGAGCAGATCGAGCGCACCGCCCGGGACATCGAGTACCTCTGACCTGGATCGAGGGGGCCGGGGAGTCGAACCTGATTCCTGATTCCCGCGCCACCCTGAAGCGGAACTCGGGAAACGTGGGTCCAAGAGGCGCCGCGGTGACCGTGCTGACGCCCACTCGGCCGCCGCATCCGGCGCGAACACGCAAGGTGATGACGCCGGACGACGCGGACACTAATCGCGTGCCGTGCGCTCACCGTCGAGCAGGCTCGGCAGGAGGCGGCCCGGGATACTCGCCGATCGCGTACCGCAGACGCTGATTGAGGTTCCCGAGCGCCTGTCGCAGTTCCACGTCGCTGCTCCCGGCAGTCACGAGCCCGTCCTTCTCGAGCCGCAGGCGGAACTGCTCGGCCTCCGCTGCTCCGATGCCGCCGGCCCAGATCACAGCTTCGAGCCTCGCCAGGATGCCGACGAGGGCTCGAGCATCCGCGATGCTCACCGGGTTCGGGCAGGGGGCGACCTCCGTCATGCCGAAAGCCTCCTCGCCTCTACCGGCATCGGCAACGGATGCATGCCGCCGCACCATCCTGCTGGACCGCCACGAGGGGCAGCGCCAAGGCCGCCTCGGAGCCCGCTTGTGCCGTCACGAGGTACCAGGCGAGCGACGCCATCATCGCCACCAATTCACTTGCCGGCGAGATAGAAGGTGAGGGGACTCCTCCTGCCGAGGGCACACTCCGAGCTAGTTCCCGGCGCTCCCTTACTTCGACGCCTCTTTCGGTACTTCGACGCCTCTTTCGGGGGGACGAAGTGCAATCCGTGTTCCCAACGGGATCATTAGAGGAGTCATTAGCGGAAGGCGTTCGATGCTGAAGCAGGTCGCGGAGGGCGTGCTCGTCCACGAGAGCGAGTTCCTCCAGAGCAACGCCGTCATCGTCCAGGGCCGGTCCGGTGTGCTGCTCATCGACCCCGGAATCACGAGCGACGAGATGGCGGCCCTCGCGGAGGAGATCGGCGGGCTGGGCCAGCCCATCGTGGCCGGCTTCTCGACCCATCCCGACTGGGACCACGTCCTCTGGCACCCGCTCCTCGGCGACGCGCCGCGCTACGGAACTGCCGGCTGCGCGGCCGCCGTGCGAGATCTGCTGTCCCAGGCGGACTGGCAGGAGCGCATAGCCCCAGGCTTGCCGCCCGAGTACGCCGACAAGATTCCGATGGATCTCCTCGGTCTCGTGACCGGTCTCCCCGCCGGAGCCGGGCACATCCCGTGGGACGGTCCGCGGATCCGGATCCTCGAGCACAGGGCGCACGCGCCGGGCCACGCCGCGCTGCTCCTCGAGGAGAGCGGCGTGCTCGTCGCCGGCGACATGCTCTCCGACATCCTGATGCCGTTCCTCGATCTGGAGGCGGCCGACCCGATCGAGGACTACCTCGAGGCGCTGCTGTTGTTCGACAGCGTGGCTGACGACGTCGTCGCGGTCATCCCCGGTCACGGGTCCGTCGGCGGGGCCCAGCAGCTTCGAGCACGGATCACCCAGGATCGCGCGTACGTCGAGGCCCTGCGCGACGGCCGTGCTCCCGACGACCCCCGGGTCGGGCCCTCGGCCCCGCTGTACTGGCTGTCCGACGTGGAGGAGTGGCAACGACAGCGTCTGACCGAGAGACGGCAGCGGGAGCGGCACCTATAGCTCGATGCTGCGTTCAGGGCGTTCGGTTCGCAACGGCGCGAAGGGGGGTCCGGCACGATCGGCGAAGGTGGAGTCAGGAGCTATCGCATGAAGGACCCGGCCTCGTGGCTGTCCGAGCGGCTGTCTGCGGCGGGCATCACCGACGTCGTCTCGATCGAACCGGCCGCCGGCGGACTGGCTGCGACTGCAGGATTCGCTCGCCGCGCCGACGGCACGTCGGTGTTCGTGAAGGGGTTCGCCGAGCCGCCGTCGGACGACGCGTTCGAGGCCGAGGCGGAGGGCCTCGTCGCGCTGCGCACCCTCGGGGGCGCCGTGACGCCGGAGGTGCTGGTGGCCGGCCGCGACGTGCTGGTGCTCTCGGTGCTGCAGCCCCGGCCGGCGTCCGAGGCCTTCTGGGAGGAGCTGGCCCACGCACTCGCCCGCCTGCATACGAGCACCTCGCATCCCCGGTTCGGCTGGCATCGGGACAACTGGCTGGGCCGCCGCCGGCAGGTCAACCGCTGGGAGGACGACGGGTTCGAATTCTTCGCTCGGCACCGCCTGCTGCGCTGGCTCGGAGAACCTCGGGTCGAAGCGGCGCTCGACCCAGCGGACCGGTCGGCGCTGGAGCGACTGTGCGACCGGCTGCCGGAGCTGCTCCCGGACAAGCCCCCCTGCCTGACGCACGGCGACCTGTGGACTCAGAACGTGCTGGCGACAGCCGACGGACGGCCCGCGCTCATCGATCCGGCGGTCTCCTACATGTGGGCCGAGGTGGATCTGGCGCACCTGTGGACGACGGTTCCGCCGCCGGAGGCTCACGCGTTCTTCGACCTCTACGCGGACCTGACCTCGCTCGACCGCGACTGGCGCGAGCGTATGCCGATCCTCCAGCTCCGCCAGCACCTCGCGGTCATCGCGCAGTTCGACGACGACTGGGGCGCTGCAGACCTGGTGCGCGCCACACTGGCGCCGTTCCGCCGGCGGGCCTGAGACGGCCCGGATCGCCCTGCGGGCCCGGGGAGTTCGAGCGCGGGCCGCGCACGGCCGGCGGCTGGCGCGGCTACCGCTGCGACAGCAGTCCGTCGACGACGCGTCCCACGTCGGTCCGCTGCGCTTCGCCGAGTCCGCGGATCGGCCGCGGAAGGCTGGAATGCGCGACCAGACCGAGGTGTTCGGCGATCGCGGCGGCCACTCGAAGGCTGCCGCCGTGCCCGTCGAACAGGTCCCAGATCGGCTGCAGCCGGTCCGATGCGGCGATGGCGGCAGCGGCATCGCCCGCCCGAGCTGCGCGGGTGATCGCGAGCGCCTCCATGGGGAGGACGCCGCCGATGACCGAGTACCAGGCGTCGCTGCCGGCGTTCATGCCGATCGCGCCGAGGGCGTCGCCGGAGACTCCGATGGTCACGCCGTCCGGGAGTCGGCCGCGGAGCTCGTCGACCCTGGCCCGGGCGGCGTCCGGGGCGTCGGGTACGCCGGGGATCTTGATGGACGCGACGTGGGGCAGCTTCGCGACGCTCGCGTACAGATCGTCGGAGAAGGTGAACCGGGTGGTGCTCGGGTTGTCGTACACCACCAGCGGAACCGAGAGCCCCGCGGTGACGTCCTCGTACAGCCCGAAGACCTCGTCCTCGGTCAGAGGCTGGTAAGACAGCGGCGCGAGGAGCACCGCGGCGGCGCCTGCGTGCTGCGCATCCTCGGCGAATGCCTGCACGTGCGACGTGCGGGTGGCCCCGATGCCGACGATGACGGGCACCACACCCGCGTTCTCCACCGCGACGCGGACGGCCTGCCGACGCTCGTCCCGGTCGAGGTAGGCGTAGGACCCGGTCGAGCCAAGCGCGCCGATCGAGTCCACGCCGGCCTCCGCCAGTCGCGCCACCAGGCCGGCGTAGGCGCTCTCGTCGACGATGTCGTGCCTCAGAGGGGTGAGCGGGAAAGCGCTGAGGCCGGTGAACATGAGACCCCGATCGCGGAACGTCAGACGGTGGCGAGGACGCCGGAAGCGCCGATGCTGACGCCTCGGCGCGCTCGGCGGTCATGGTGCCGCGCCGAACGGAAGGCCGGCTGAGCTGTCACCGCGAAACACGGGATGCGCCGCTCGGCGGCAGGAGTTGTGGTACGCCCCCCGGGACTTGAACCCGGAACCCACTGAATGGGTTTTGACCGTTTTCGCGGCCTACCTTTGAGCGGCACTTCGAGACGCGTGTCTCGAAAAGACTCGTCCGACCTGGGCTTCTTCGGATCCTCTTTCCTAGCGATGTGAGCCGAGTCTAGTCGCGTCTCGGCCAGTTTGGTCTGATCGCGAGGCAATAAATGGCCAATAAATGACCAGCGCCCCCGCCCCGACTGCGGACACCAGATGTAAGCGCGTGCTCCAGCACGCCCACATCGAGACTAAAGGGACGGCGCGTGTCGACGAGAGCGATGAAGAGGCGTACAGGCGCGGCACGCCTAGCGAGCATGCGCGAACTGTCCCCCCTCGTGGCCCCGGATGCGCGCCCTGACTCCACAGCACCATGTGGCCGCGGCCTCGGCCGACACCGCTCGTATCGGCGCCGCAACACCGGTGGGCCCCACACCCGACGTGATAGCTCACATCACTACACACAGTTGGAGGGCTAAGTCTCGACGACCAGGGTCGTGGGCGCACCCCAGTGACCATTCGATCGAGGGACTCCGTTCAGTCCTCACGCACGGAGGCGTATTCATCGCTCAGGCGGTGGCGGAGGTGGGACACTCTGGACGAGCCTCCGGCGCTGCGACCACGTCCCGAAGTTTTGAACACTCGGTGCGCGACCTGCCGTCCACTGCGAGATTCACATGATGATTCACATGATGATCATCATGAAGATTCACATGATGATCTTCGGTTCGATCCGCGACGACGTTGGAGACTTGTCTCATGCTGGAATCAGAGTTGGCTGAGGTGGTACAGAACCTCCGCGAGGTCGGGGGCGACCTGACCCGGGTCGAGGTGAAGCGCGCCGCGGGCGGCCTGCCCTCGTCACTGCGCGAGACGCTCTCCGCATTCTCCAACACCGCCGGCGGAACCGTCATCCTCGGACTCGATGAGGGAACGGGTTTCGCCGCGACGGGCGTCGATGACCCCGCCAAGATGGCGAGCGACCTCGCATCCATGTGCGCAACTGACATGGAGCCAGCGATCCGTCCGGTGCTTCAGCAAATGAAGTTCGAAGACGTCTGGCTAGTCGTGGCGGAGGTGCCGGAAATCAGCCCGGGCCAGAAGCCGAGCTACGTCAAGTCGCGCGGGATGAACAAGGGCAGCTACATACGAGTCAGCGACGGAGATCAACTCCTCTCCACCTACGAGGTCCAGATGCTGCTAGCAAGCAGGGGGCAACCGCTCGAAGACATTGAAGCAGTCCCGGGTTCCTCCTTCGGAGACTTGGACGAAGCGCTCGTCAAGAGCTTGGTCAGTCGAGTACGGCGGAGTCGCCCCTACGCATTCTCAGGTTTGGATGACCTAGGCATCCTTCGCCAACTCAACGTTTTGGTCGCAGGCGAGGACGGACAGGAACGAGTGTCACTCGGTGGCCTCCTCGCGATGGGCCGCCACCCCCAGCGCTTCTACCCCCAACTTGGCATGACTTTTGTTGTTTATCCCACCGAGAGGGGGCCGGATACATCGTCGGGCGTTCGCTTCCTGGACAACGTGACGCTAGAAGGCCCGATACCGGTCATGGCGAGGGATGCCCTCGCTGCTCTACGTAGGAACATGAAACGTCGCTCTGTTGTGGCCGGCGTGGGGAGGACCGACGTTTGGGACTACCCAGAGGCGGCTCTACGAGAAGCGCTGGTGAATGCTCTGGTTCACCGAGACCTATCGGCTCCATCCCGAGGAACCCAGGTCCAGATTGAGATGTACCCCGACCGTCTGACGGTACGCAACCCCGGAGGCTTGTTCGGACCGGTAACCATTGCTGACTTGACTGAGGACGGAACCTCCTCCTCCCGGAACTCGTTCCTCCTCAAGATTCTTGAGGATGTAACGCTTCCCGGGGAGGATCGAGCCGTGTGCGAGAACCGCGGTTCTGGCATCCGCACCATGCTCGAGGCACTGCGAGCGGCCGGAATGACCATCCCTCGCTTCGAGGACCGAATCTCCTCCTTCATGGTGACGTTCCCCAACGCCTCACTTCTGGATGACGAGACCATAAGTTGGCTCAGTCGGTTGAACGAGCAGGGCCTCACTGATTCGCAATGCATTGGCCTAGCGGTGTTGCGGACCGGCGACCGCCTGGACAATGCGCGCTATCGATCCGCCACTGGAGTGGACTCAAGAGTTGCGACCGCGGAGTTGCAAGACCTTGTACGGCGTGAACTCATCACTCCGCTCGGATCAGGTCGATGGACCGAATACCGCCTTTCCAGTCGAACACGAATCGCAGAAATCGAGCGCTCACGGCGCCTCGCTCCCCGCGATCGCCGACAACTCGTGTTGGAGGCGCTTGGCACTGGAAGCTTGTCTCGCGCAGAGATTGACGACCGCACAGGGCTCGGCAAGCAAGTGGTCATCCATTGGCTTCGTGTGCTGCGGAAGGAAAAGCTCGTCAGAATCGTAGGAGACGGATCCCCACAGAGCCGAAACGTCCGCTACGAACGGACTCCCGAATCGTGGGGACAGAACGCTCTTGACTTCGAGGTCTTGGATGACGACGGGCCACAATCGGAGCACGATCATGCTTCGAGGGGGTTCGTAGGAGCGTGACGTCGGATCGCTCGTCCTCGCACTAACAGCGGCGAGGCGACCAACGGAGGGGGCTCAGACGCCGCTCCGGGCTTCGGCAGTCCGGCTAGGCAGCGCTCAGGCAAGACGTCGAACCACGTCATGGCGCACACCGCAGAGATAACGACAGGTAGCACCCCCACACGGATCAAGGCTTGGATGGCGGCACATCCACATCAGTTCGAAGGACAGCTGCTACCGCGCGGGCGCTTCAAAATCAGATGCCGCGCAATGTGTCGGCGTCCTTGGCGACAGTTAGCCGCGAACAGTACCGCCCGAAGTTCCGCCCTTGTTGCCACCCTCGTTGAGGCGCTTGAAGACCTTCTTCACATCGGGCCGCGATGGAGGAGGTGGAGGCTTCGGCTTGGGATCCTTCTCGGTCACGGCTAGCCCCGATTCTCCTTTGGCGGAATGGCACTGTGCGTGAGGGGCTTGACCACCATGCTCACGTCAGGACGCTTCGGTGGGGGTGGCGGCGGGGGTGGTGATGACGGTTTTGCCATTGAGCAGACCTCCATTCGAGATCGCCGCGCTAACCGCGGCGGTAACCAGAGCGGTGACAAGGCTAGCCACAAGCAGACTAAACGCCCATTTGGTGGCCCGGGCCTTAGCTTCGTTCTTTGCATCGCGATACTCGATTTCGACCGCCTTGACCTCAAGTAGGTTGTCCTCGAGCTCGTCGGGCGTCATCTGAGCATCGACCCACTCGTCAACGACATCCCGACCGGATGCGGACTCAAGTTTGACCGGCCAAAGCGCTACGGCCGCAACTATGACCGTCGCCACAGTAAATAGCACTGGGACAATGTTGATCAACCACATCTTGGAGCCGGTCAAGCCATCGAAGGCAGCAGTCGCGACGACCCCCGCGGCTACCACTACGAAAGCCGCCTTGGTATCGAGTGATCGGGTCCGATCTAGTGCGCTAAGCCGTAGGCGGTCGAGTTCGTCACTCAGCAAGCGAATGCGAGCAACACGCTGCTCAGCAGCCATCCGCCTCTGCCTACCCACCACGACCTCCACAAGCATCATCGCTGATGTCGCAGAGGATGCGGCGCGACACTCAAGGCGCGAGCGAGTGCAGAGGAGCGCTGCGCCGTGGCACCGGGTCGTGCCGCGGTGTCCTCACCCCTGTCCGCGACGTGCGACTGACGGATGTGGCTTCCGAGGTCATGAGCGTCCGGTTAGGCCGGCGGAATGCCTGACGTGCGGCCGTGGGGGCGCTGGGCACTTGCCGGGAGGAGGCGTTGCTTACGGAATTGAACGGCTCCGATGTCGGTTGCGGAGCCCCCGGCCGGAGATCGGGAGCATCGACGCCGTCACGGAAACACAGTCCGGTTGGAATGATGCCGTGGGCGACCGGGGCGCCGGGCGCGCCGCTCGATCTGCAAGAGGCGTGGCAGCTTGTTCGGCGGGCCAGGGGCCGTAGGGCGCGCGCAAGGGAAACCGCCTCGGCCCTTCTGCAACGGCTGGCGAGGGGGCGCGCGGCTGGGGACGGTTGCCGTGCACCGTGAGTCCTCTTCCGGCGGGGGGGGCGGTCAAGAGTCGTCTAAGCTCGGGCCGGCCTAGACAGCCGGCTGTTGATCGCTCTTTTCCACACTCCGGCGACGGCCGGCGTTCCCCCGCGGACGTCCTGCACACCTACTCAGTGGGACTGCGTCGCTCAGCGGGTGACGACTGGCCCTTCGATCTCACCTCTTCACGGCGACGGCCAAGAGAAGGCGGTGGTGCCGCCGTGGCACCACCGCTCAATCTCGGTCCGTCGAGACCCGCCAGAGCACCGTCAAGGCACATCGACGTCGTCGTACGGCGCCAGCTTCTCCAGGATGTCAGCGGTCACTGGGTTCGCCACCTGCTTACGCTCGATGTAGTGCTGGCGGGTGATCTGCGGGCCGCCGTGACCGAGCATCGCTGCGGCGGCCTCGTCGCTTGCCTCCTGACTGATTAGCGTCGCCACCGTCCGGCGGAATGAGTGCGGCGTGATGTGGCGCCCACCGAGGCCGGCCTCTTCCAGCACTCGCCGGAAGGTTCGGCGCACGTTGTAGGGCGTGAGTGGGCTTCCGGTGCGAGAGAAGAACAGCAACTGCTCCGGATCTGCGTCCGAAATGATCGCGAGTCGCCTCCGAATGACCTGCGCCGCGAACTGAGGGATTGCGACAGTGCGGTTGGACTGGTTCGTCTTCGGCGTGGCCTGCCGGAAGACGCCCTTGCGGCGGCGCACGACCACGGTGCCGCTGATGCGCACGGTCGGCGGGCTGGCCGTCATGTCGACGTCGCAGCGACGCAGCGCGAGCGCCTCGCCGATCCGCGCCGAGCTGCCGAGCATGACCTCGATGATGTCGCCGAGCTGTCCGTCCGGCTTCGGCCCGCGCACGCCATCGCCGCTGCGCCGAGTGGCCGCAGTGTGGCGGATCGCCTGTAGCTCCCCGAGAGTGAGGGCCTTGGGCGGGGTCGCCGGCTTGCGGAGGGGCGTCGTGCCCGCCATCGGATTGTGCCGGATGGCCTCGTGGCGCATCGCGAACCGCATGAGCAGATTCAGCATGACCTTCGACTGCTTGGCTGTGGCGTAGGACTTCGCGGCCTGCGCCTTGAGGAACCGTTCGAGGCGGGCGACGGTGATCTCGCGCAGGGTGAAGTGCTCGAGGGCGGGCAGCAGGAGATTGCGGACGCGGCGCTCGTAGACCTCCTTGGTTCCGTCGGAAAGATTCGGGTCGATCTGCATCTCCTCGAGCCACAACTGGGCGAGCACGGGAAAGGGAGTGTCCGCCGTGACGGCCTGCCCTGCGTCGCGGGCGCGGTCTCGATCGGCAGCCTTTCGCTTCAGGGCGGCGATGGCTTGCGCCTTCGTGGAGCCTGTCGCGGTGATGCGGCGGAGCCGTCCGTCCCAGTCCCGGAAGCGCGTGACAGCCTGGGTCTGTCCCGATGGGAAACGTGTCGTCCGAATGTCGCCGAATGTGCCGATGTCCGTGCGCGGCCTACCGGACATGTCCGACCTCGTCGCCGCGCACGGGGTCCGAGAGCCGCTCGATCCACGCCTCGATCTCGGAAACGCGGTAGCGCAGCTCGCGCCCGACGTGGACGGCGCGCGGGCCGCGTCCCGAGGTGCGCAGGTCGTAGATCGCCTGCGGCGCGACGCCGAGGTACTCGGCGAGCTCGCTGGTGGAGAGCATCCTCTCCAGGCCTTCGATGGTGGTGTCATCTCGCATACCGACTAGGTGCGCGAGGCGCCCCGAGAGACGCCCAGACAGGCCGATCCGCTGTCCGCTCACGGCCGTCAAGACCGAGTTCGGCGCGAATAAGTGGCCAATAAATGACCAGCAGTACAATTTCGAGATCCTTTCCGGATCTGAAAGAGCACTTCAATCAGGACTTTTGGTACGCCCCCCGGGACTTGAACCCGGAACCCACTGATTAAGAGTCAGTTGCTCTGCCAATTGAGCTAGAGGCGCGAACGGCTCGGAACCCGAACCGAGCGTCAAGCCTAGCACGCACGGAGACCCCGCGCCGTCGACGCAGGGCCCCTGGCTAGGCTGAGGGGGCGCACAGCAGGGCAGGACAGGAGGAGCCAGCATGGCGACCGGAGCCGACCGTCTCGAGAAGGGCGACACCGCCCCCGACTTCACCCTTCAGGACGAGAACGGGTCGCCGGTCTCGCTCACGAACTTCCAGGGCCAGAAGGTCATCCTGTACTTCTACCCCGCCGCCATGACCCCGGGCTGCACCACCGAGGCGTGCGACTTCCGGGACAGCCTCAACTCCCTGCAGTCCGCCGGCTACCAGGTGCTCGGGATCTCGAAGGACGAGCCGGGCAAGAACAAGGAGTTCAAGGAGCAGGAGAACCTGAACTTCCCGCTCCTCAGCGACCCCGACCTCGCCGTGCACAACGCGTACCGGGCCTACGGCGAGAAGTCGATGTACGGCAAGACCGTCGAGGGCGTGATCCGCTCGACCTTCGTCCTCAACGAGACGGGCTTCGTGGAGCTTCCGCTCTACAACGTTAAGGCGACCGGCCACGTCGCCTCGCTGCGCAAGAAGCTGGGCATCGGCTGAGGCGGCGTCCCCCGACGCCGCGACGGGAGCGGATCAGGACGCGCGTCGCGTCGAGTTCATCACCGACGGGGTGAACAGCAGCGCGATCGCGGCGACCGACGGGATGAGCAGGAGCCAGCCGATGTCCTGGCGGGCGAACGTTCCCTGGAACGCTCCGACCGCGACGGCGAGCTGGATCAGCTGCCAGGTGAAGATCGCGCCCCGCACCCAGGTGCGCCGGCGGAGCGTCCCGAGGACCATGGCCGCCAGCCAGACGGCGGCGAGCACCGCCAGCACGACCAGCGCGATCCCGCCCCCGAGGGACGCTGCCGGCTGAGTCAGGACGTCGATCAGGAGGATCGCCGCGACCGCGACCATCGCGATCGCCTCGACGAGCACGACTCCGGCGAGCAGCGCGAGCAGGGGCGGCAGCTTGGGCCGCGGCGCGGCACCGACCTGTTCACTCACAGCGACATCCCATACATGGCTATTGATCGGGCTAGGCCCGTATGCCACCATAACTGAGGTCGTTTTCAAGGGCTCACAGCGGTGTGGGCGGCCCGGATCAGACGGACTTCGAACGTACCGTCGCCGATGGCGTCTCTCTTCGACCTGACTCGATTCCCGGTCACTCGACCGTCCTCACCGCAACACCCAAAGGAGCACCACGCATGGACTGGCGTGACAAGGCCGCCTGCCTCACCGCCGACCCGGAGCTGTTCTTCCCCGTGGGGAACACCGGGCCCGCCGTCGACCAGATCGACAAGGCGAAGGCGGTCTGCGCGCGGTGCACGGTCAGCGAGCAGTGCCTCCAGTACGCGCTCGAGAACGGGCAGGACTACGGCGTGTGGGGCGGCCTCAGCGAGGACGAGCGCCGCGCGCTCAAGCGCCGCGCCGCCCGCGCCCGTCGCGCCTCCTGATCTCCCCGCCGGCCTGACCGGCGTCTCTCCATCGGCCCCCCAGCATCCGCGACGAGCCATCCGGACGCACGTCCGAACCGCTCAGTGACGCCCTCGGGGTGAGGCCTGCGCGACCGGCCCCGGCCTCCCGCCGGAGCCGCTTCCCCTCGCTCCGTTCCGGAAGCGAGGTCAGGTGGTCTGCATCCAGCGGAGGGGGATCTCGATGGTGACCTCCGTGCCGCTGCCCACCATCGTGTGCCAGTCGATGACACCGCCGAGCTCGCCCTGGATGAGGGTGCGCACGATCTGAGTGCCGAGGCCGGAGCCGACCTTCCCCTCGGGCAGGCCTCCCCCGTTGTCGCGGACGACCACCGTCAGCTTCGCCTTGCGCCGGTTCGCCAGGATCTCGACCGTCCCCTCGCGCCCCGCGAGCCCGTGCTCGACCGCGTTCGTGACGAGCTCGGTCAGCGCCAGGGCGAGCGGCGTGGCGTAGGTGCTCGGCAGCACGCCGAACGTGCCCGACTTCTGCGGGTGCACCCGCGTGTTGTGCGTGGACGCGACCTCCGCGACGAGGAGCAGCACCCGCTCGAAGACGGCGTCGAAGTCCACGTTCTGGTTGAGACCCTCGGACAGGGTGTCGTGCACGACCGCGATCGCCGCCACACGGCGCATCGCCTGGATCAGGGCGTCGCGCGCCTCGTCCGTCCGCGACCGCCGCGCCTGAATGCGCAGCAGCGAGGCCACGGTCTGCAGGTTGTTCTTGACCCGGTGATGGATCTCCCGGATCGTCGCGTCCTTGGTGATGAGCTCCTGCTCCTGGTGGCGGAGCTCGGTGACGTCGCGGCTGAGGACGATGGCGCCCTTGCGCTCACCGTGGTCCCGAATGGGGATGGCGCGCAGCGACACGGTGACGCCGCGGGACTCGATGTCGGTGCGCCAGGGAGCACGACCGGTGACGACGAGCGGAAGGCTCTCGTCCACGGTGTGCTGAGCCTGCACGAGGGCCGCCGTGACCTCCGCGAGCGACTCGCCCTCGAGCTCCCCCGTGAACCCCATGCGGTTGAACGCGGACAGCGCGTTCGGGCTGGCGAAGGTGGTGACGCCGTCGACGTCGAGGCGGATGAGGCCGTCGGAAGCCCGCGGGGCGCCGCGACGGGGGCCCGTGGGGGCGCCGAGGTCCGGGAAGTCGCCGGCGGCGATCATCCGGAACAGCTCGTCGGCGCACGCGTTGAACGTGAGCTCCTGCCGGCTCGGCGTCCGGGCCTCGCTGAGGTTCGTGTGCCGGGTGAGGACGGCGACCGGCACGTTCGTGACCTCGAGCGCGCTCGGCGAGATGCGACGCTGCACGGGCACCGCCCGCACGCGGGTCGGCGTCTCCTCGAACCAGTCCGGCGCCGACGAGTCCACGATGCGCGCGGTCTCGAAGGCCTCGGTCACGAGGGCCCGCCACTCCGACTTGATGCGCTGCCCGACGAAGTCGCGGTAGAAGAGCGTCGCCGAGCTCGACGGCCGCGCGTGCGCCACGGCGACGAACGAGTTGTCGTCGGTGGGGACCCAGAGGACGATGTCCGCGAACGCCAGATCGGCGAGCAGCTGCCAGTCCCCGACCAGGAGGTGCAGCCACTCGACGTCCGCGGCGGTGGAGCGTCCGGACGCGACGACGAGCTCGCTCAGCGTGGGCACGGCACCAGCTTAGGACGGGCGGCTGAGGGCCCGGTGCCGGTCATCCGGCGTCCGCCCGCTGTGGTACGGGCGGCCGAACCGGCTCCCGGCTGGCCCTCAACAGGCAGGATCTCCGCCGACAGCAGGACACGCCGCGGGGCAGCCTGTCCACGCCGCGGATGCCTGTTGAGGGCGAGGCCCCGGCGAGGAGATGCCGTGGCGGAGTCGCGGCCGACAGCTCGGGATGCCCGTCGAGCGCCGTGATTACTCGGTGCGGGAGACGAGGTAGGAGTTGAGGGCGCTCGTGAACTCCGAGTCGACGGGGCGGTCGACGCCGTCGACCCGCCGGATGGGGGCGGCGTGGCGGACGCTCGAGACCAGCCAGGCGCCGTCCGCGGCCTGCAGGTCCTCGGGACGCAGGAGGGCGTACTCCGTGGCGAGCCCGCGCTGGGCGGCGAAGGCGAAGATGTCGCCCTGGGTGGTCCCGGCGAGGATGCCGAGGTCGACGCCGGGCGTGACCAGGCGGTCGCCGACCCGCAGCAGCAGGCTCGACGTCGATCCCTCGAGCAGGTAGCCGTCCGAGCTCACGAAGACGACGTCGTCGGCGTCGCGCCGCCGCGCCTCGCGCAGGACCGCCCGGTTGACTGCGTACGAGAGGGTCTTCGCGCCCTGCAGGAGCCACGGCGAGGTCTGCGCCACGTCGTGGCGGTAGCCGCGGTCGAGCAGCACGACACGGATGCCGTCCCGGCGGGCCGCGGTGAAGTCGTCGGCAGGCGCGGCGTAGGCCCAGCCGGTCGGCCGGCCCTCCCCTTCCACGCCGCGGGTGAGGATCGTCTTGACGAACGCCTCCGGGACGGGATCGATCGCCGCCGCGGCCGCGCGGACGGCGGCCTCCCAGGCGTCGAGGTCCGGCTCCGACAGCTCCAGGGCGGCGGCGGACCGAGCGAAGCGCACGAGGTGCGCGCGCAGCGCCTGCGGGCGTCCGGCGCCGATGCTGATCGTCTCGAAGACTCCGTCGCCCCGCGTGACGCCGAGGTCGAGGACGCGCACGTGCGGCTGCCCGGAGTCGACCAGGACGAACGGCTCGGCGCCCTCCCGGTGCGGCGGGGCGGCCAGCGAGGGCCGGTTGAGCAGGGCGAGCGCGGTCTTCGTCACCCCTTCATTCTCCCGGCGTGGCGCGGGGACGGCGCGACCCTCGCGGTGTTCCGGACGTCAATCCCTCGGAAGGTCCGGCCTCTGGGGCTGTCGCTCGATCGGATCGAGCGCGAGGCCGAAGACCAGGTCGCGCATCATCGCCCTGCGCTGCTCGAACTCGAGTCGGGCCACGTGTGCGGGGCTGTCGGCTGAAGTGTCCACGGTGACATCCCTTCCTGATCCGTGCTCATGATCAGGAGAAAGGCAGGAAAAGAGCAACACCCTTATTCGGGGGAAACACCAGAAGAAATGCGCGAGAACGATTTCCGCATTGCGGGAATTTGACCAGGAAAGCGGCTTTCGAAGGCCCGAATTCCGACAGGATCAGGCGGCACCGAGCGGCCGAGCGGCCGATTCGCCCCGCAGCGCCGCCCACAGCCCGCGCCGACGACGGCGCCGTCCGGGCGCCGGTGGCAGCAGCTCGCGCACCGCGAATCCCCGGAGCGCGGCGAGCGCCGGGGACCGTGGGGCCGCCTCCTGGAGCGTCCGCCCGGTGAGCAGCGCGGCGTCGTACCCGGCCTGGTCGTGGGGAACGAGGGTCGGATCGGTGATGCCGCCGAAGCGGAGCAGCGTCGACGCGATCTGCGACCCGGGCGTCACTCCCACCGCGGAGGCGCGGACCTTCGTGACCACCGTCCGGATCGGATCGGGTCCGATCAGCTCGACGAGGTCGGCGTGGGCGCGCAGGAACCGGGCCAGCCCCACGGGGTCCGCCGCCCCCACCGCCACGACGAGGTCCGCCTCCTTCAGGGCCGCGATGGTCGCCGCGTTGCGGCGCGGCGCGAACATGTCGCTCACGATCTCCTCGTCGCTCTCCAGGTTGAAGCCCGTGTCCACCACGATCACGTCCGCGAAACCCCGGCAGGCGGACAGCGTGCCCTTCACCCGCTCGGCCGACAGCTCCGGCCAGCGGCTCGCCCGAGCGAGCCCCGTGAGGACGGAGATGGATGCAGCCCCGATCCGATAGGGCTCGGCGACGCGCTCCAGCTCGGCCGCGACGAGCGCGCCGTTGCCCGCGAGGCGGCACGCCGCGGCGAACCCCGGCGCCTCGTCCAGCAGACCGAGAGCCGGCGCGATCGCCGCCCCGTAGGTGTCCGCGTCCGCGAGGACGACCCGGCACCCGGCGAGGGCGAGCTCGGCGGCGAGCGTGATGGCGGTGGTGGTGCGGCCGGGGGCGCCGGCCGGGCCCCACACGGCCACCACCCGTCCGCGCGCCGCCGGACGCTCGGGCTCCGCGGCACGCCGGGCGGGGCGGCCGGCGAGGACCGCCCCGATGTCCTCCCACGCCGCCGATGCGTCGAGGACCTCCCGGAGCGCGACCGAGCGGGCGACCGCCTGCTCCTCCGGTCCCGCCGCGAGCGCCACGAGGCGTATCCCGGCAGCGTCCGCGGCGGCGACGACGCCGGAGCTCAACGTCCGTGGGGAGGCGGCGACGAGCGCCGCATCGGCGCTGAGGGCGCGCAGCGCGGTGACCAGCTCGACCCCGCCTGCCGGTCGCGCCACGATCTCGTGGCCGGCGGCGAGGACGGCGCCGATGAGCCGGTCCTCGGTGGCCGCATCGAGGGCCAGGATGAGCCTCATCGGTCCCCCGGAGGCGAGGTGACCGGGACGAGGGAGAGGGCGTCGCCGTTCGCGAGCGCCTGCAGCAGGCGGGCCACCCGATCCTTGGGGACGAGGATCTCGACGGCGCCCGATCCGGAGGTGAGCAGGCCGTCGCTCGCCAGCGTCCGCGCGACCTCGGCCCCCGGCACGAGCACCGCCGGCGGCCCGTAGACGCCGTCCTCCCCCTCGGGGGCCGCCCAGACGTCGACGAGGGCGCCCGCCTCGACGCCGCGGGCGGGCTCGCCGCCGAGCGGGACGACGACCGACGCGAGCCGGAGGCCCGCCTCGGATCCGACGGCGGACTCGGGCACCAGCTCGCCCTCGTCGACGGCCCGCATGACGACGAGGCCGCCCTCGGGAAGGTCGGCGGGTGTCAGGTAGTGCCGACCGGCGCCCCCGAGCTGCACGGGGGCCAGCACGAGACGGTCCTCGGTGAGCCGGTCGCCCACGGCGAGCGCGGTGGCCGCCGCGTACACCTGCTCCGTCCGCTCCGCCGCGGCCACCACGGACCAGACCCCGGCGATCGACCCGACGACGAGGACCGCGCCGATCAGGAAGCGGACGTCCAGCCTTCCGCGGTGGCGGTGCACGGGCCGCAGCGTCATCTCGTCCTCCTCGATCGGCGACCATGCTGACGGGGCGGCGCGGCCGTCGCCGGGAGTTATCCACACGGCCGGCGCGGGCGAGGAGAAGCAGGGGGATCATGTGTTCATGAACACCGCGCCGGACTCCATCGGGCGTTTCCTCACGCTCGCCGACACGGCGGACGTGCTCAACATCTCACTCAGCCAGGCGTACGCGCTGGTCCGCAGCGGGGAGCTGCCGGCGATCAAGGTCGGCGGCAACGGCCACTGGCGCGTGGAGCGGGAGCAGCTCGAGGCCTACATCCAGTCCCGGTACGAGGAGTCCCGGCGGCAGGCGCTCTGGAATCAGAGCGACTACGCCAACATCCCGGAGCTCTCGGCCGACCGCTTCGTCTGACGTCCGCCGGGAAGCAGCGGCGCCCCCGGTGAGCCTCGCGTCCGCCGTCCCTGTCAGGATGGGACGGGAGGACACACGTGACGGACAGCAGCGCAGCCACGCTCGACGACTCGGTCCGCGTGACGGACGACGCCGTGCTCATCCTCGATCGCCGGGTGTTCCCGGACCGGATCGAGTGGGTGCGGGCGGGAACCGCCGCGGAGGTCGCGGAGGCCATCCGCGACATGGTGACGCAGAGCTCAGGGCCCCTGTACGCGACGAGCGCGGGACTCGAGCTCGCCGCCCGGCAGGCCGCCGGGCTTCCACTCGAGGCCGCCCGTGCCGCGCTCGAGGACGCGGGCCGGCTGCTGGCCGATGCCCGCCCGACGAACGCGCACCCCCGGGAGGCGGTCGCGCGCGTGCGGGAGGCCGTCGACGGAGCGACGACGACCGAGGAGCTCGTCGACCGGGCCGTCGCCGCGGCGAGGGGGACCACGGAGCACTACCGCGCCGCGAGCGTCGCGCTCGGACGGTCGACGGTGGAGCTGCTGCCGGACGGCGCGCGCATCCTCACCCACTGCTGGATGGACTCCTACCTCTTCGGCCTGATCGACGCCGCTCGCGAGGCCGGCCGTCGGTACGAGTGGGTCGCGACCGAGACGCGTCCCTACCTCCAGGGCGCCCGCCTCACGGCGCACTCACTCCGCGAGCTCGGCGAGCAGGTGACGCTCATCACGGACGGGATGGGGGCCGCCGCCCTCGCGACCGGCTCCTCGATCGGCCCGATCGACGCGCTCGTCACCGCGGCGGACCGCGTCAGCCTGGACGGATCCGTCGTCAACAAGGTCGGCACGCTCGGCCTCGCGGTGGCCGCCTCCGCCTTCGAAGTCCCGTTCTACGCGCTGGTGCACGCCCCCGACCCGACCGCTCCCACCGGCGCGGACATCGTGATCGAGGAGCGCGATCCGCGCGAGGTGCTGTCCACCCTGGGCCGGCGCACCGCGAGCCCGCTCGTGACCGACGCCTGGTACCCGGCCTTCGATCTCACCCCCGCGCGTTTCGTCACGCGGGTCGTCACGACGCGCGGCGCGTTCGATCCCGAGCGGGTGGCGGACCACTTCACGACGCCCGACCGCGTCGCCGGGGACGTCGCCGCCCTCCCTAGGGTGGAAGCATGACCCTCTCGATTCCCGCCAGAGTCCTCGTCGTGGACCTCGAAGGCACCACCAGCGCGGCCGGCTTCATCCTCGGCGACCTGTACGACTACGCACGTCCCCGGCTGCTGCCCTGGCTGCGCGAGCACGCCGACGACCCCGCCGTCCAGCAGGCGCGGCGGCAGACGATCGAGGAGGCCGGGCTGCCGGAGGACGCGGACGACGAGACGATCGTCGCCGCACTGCACGGCTTCATGGACAAGGACGTGAAGTCCACGCCCCTCAAGACCCTGCAGGGCCAGATCTGGGCGGAGGGCTTCCGGCGGGGCGAGATCTCCTCGCACTTCTTCGACGACGTCATCCCCAAGCTCCGCGCCTGGCACGCCGCCGGCACCCAGATCGCCTGCTTCTCGTCCGGCTCCGTCACCTCGCAGCGGCCCTGGTTCGAGCACTCCCCCGCCGGGGACCTCACCCCGCTCGTCATCGCCTACTTCGACACGGTCAACGCCGGGCCGAAGAAGGAGGCGGCGTCCTACGAGAAGATCGCGGCCGAGCTGGGCCGGTCGCCGGAGGAGCTCGTATTCTTCACCGACCACCCCGAGGAGGTCACTGCTGCCCGCGCCGCGGGCTGGCAGGTGGTCGCGTTCAGCCGTCCGGGCGAGCCCTGGCACGGTGCCGACCACGGCGACGTCCCCGTCGTGTCGTCCTTCGACGAGGTGGAGGTGACGGCCCCGTGATCGACGAGCGCCGACTGCGCGAGGCGGGAGCGGTCCTCGCCGCCGAATCCGCCCGCTTCGCGAGCATGGGCTGGATGCGTGGGACCTCCGGGAACCTGTCCCTTACCCTCGACCGCGACCCGCTCCGCCTGGCCGTGACGGCATCCGGCTTCGACAAGAGCGAGCTGGCGCCCGAGCACGTCGTCCTCGTCGACGGGAAGGGCGACCTCCTCCCGGGCGACACGCGCGGGCTCATCCCGTCGGCCGAGGCGGGGCTGCACGCGCGGATCGCGGCCGTGACGGGCGCCGGAGCCGCCGTCCACGTTCACGCGATGGCGGCGGTGGAGGCCGGCTTCCACTGGCCGGAGGGCGTGGCGATCTCGGACATGGAGATGCTCAAGGGCATCGGGCATTCCGCCCACGGGGAGCGCGTTGTCATCCCGGTCGTGCAGAACAGCCAGGACATGGTCGAGCTCGGCGACCGCTTCGAGGCGGTCTACAGGCGACCCGCCGGCGGCATCGCCGAGGTGCCGGCGATCATCGTCGCCTCGCACGGGATGTACGCGTGGGGCGAGGACGTGGCGGCGGCCCGCCGCCACACCGAGATCACGGAGTGGCTCCTCCGCTTCACGGTGCGCACGCGCGCCCGCTGACTCGAGCTGCTGGTCGAGGAGCGCGCCCCGGCTCGACTCCTCGACCAGCGGCGCTTCCGCCTAGCGGCGCGCCGTCTCCGCGAGGATCTCGGCGACCCGGAGGTTGAGGGCGACCGGCGACGGGTCGTCGTGGCGCTCCACCGCGAGGGCCCGGCCGGCGCGCAGCACGCCGCGCGCCGCGCCCTCGCGCGCCTCGGGCTCCAGGGTTTCGATGTCCGCGACCTTGGCGAAGCCGACGATGCGCCGGATCGCCTTCGCGGCCGCGTAGACCGCGGAGTCGAGGCGGATGCCGGCGAGCACGTCCTCGAGCACCTCGTCCGGATACACCCGGGGGTCCACGCGGGACGGCCACAGGCGCCGGTACTCCTCCTCGAACGCGTCGAGCAGGACCACCGGAAGGCGCAGGATCTGGTCGGCGCGGCGCGGCTCGCCGAGCGCCTCGGCCCGCGCGGCCGCGAGCACCAGGTTCGCCCAGACGGCGCCGAGGTCGAAGCCGATCGGCCCGTACGCGCCGAACTCCGGGTCGAACGCGCGGACCGACTGGCCCTCCGCGCGCACGAACACCGATCCGGTGTGCAGGTCGCCGTGCAGCAGCGCCTGCGTGTTGTCGATGAACGCGATCTTGGCCTTGCCGATCTCGCGGATCAGGGCGCGGTCGGAGCGCAGCGCGAGCACGTCCGGCTCGTTGGCGGGCAGCACGCTGTTGTGCTCGTGCTCGATGTACGGCTCGGTGAAGACGAGGTCCTCGGTGATCTCGGTGAGCTCGGCGTTGACCGTGGCCGCGACGAGCTGCCGCTTCTCGACGACCGGCATGCCGAACACGCTCGTCCCGAAGCCGACCCGGGCGACGTACCGCCCCAGGGCCTCGGCGGCGTAGTCGTGGACGCGGCCGGCGATGAGCTCGCGGCGCCACACCTGGTGGTCGCTGAGGTCCTCGATCGCGAGCACGTGGTTGTCGGCGTCGTAGGAGTAGACGGCGGGCACGTGCTCGGCGTCGAAGCGGAAGTGCTCGGAGAGCAGCACCGCCTCGCGGCGGGACCGGTCCCGCGTGATGGGCCAGCCGGGGTCGGAGCGCGCGTGCGGCAGCGATTGCTTGAGGACGACGCCGCGGCCGTTCCGGTCGCGGACGACGAACACGAGGTTCATGTTGCCGTCGCCGATCTCGGCGACCGAGTCGAGCGCGTCCGGGTCGACGACCTGCTGCAGGGCGGGGCTCGAGGCGAGGTAGCCGGGGACCGTGTCGGGGGTCAGGAGCGTGAAGTCGGTCATTGCGAGGCGGTGCTTCCTGCCGTGACGGCGACCCGCCGGCGGCTGAACGTGAAACTGAAGAGGAGCGCGACGAGCAGGACGATTCCCTTGCCGAAGTCCTGTGCATAGTACGGGAGTCCGAGCATGGTGAACCCGGTGATCATGACCGCGACGAGGACGGCGCCGAGCGCGGTGCCCCACGCGTTCGGCTTGCCGGCGCCGAGCACCGAGACGCCGACCAGCGCGACGGCGACGGCATCGAGGAGCAGGGAGTTGCCCGCGCTGACGTCGCCCTGCCCGATCCGCGCCGCGAGCAAGAGCCCGGCGATCGAGGCGAGGAGCCCGCACCCGATGTAGGCGGCGGCGCGGTAGGTGCGGACGCGGATGCCGGCCAGACGCGCGGCCTCCGGGTTCGCTCCGACCGCGTACAGCGCCCGGCCCCAGCGGGTGTGCTCGAGCACGAACCAGAGCAGCGCGGTGAGCACGAGGAACAGGATCACCGGGACGGGGATGGGCCCGATGCGCCCGCGGTCGAGCCAGAGGAAGTCGGCGGTGAAGACGCCGGGTGCTGTGGACCCGTCCGGCAGGGTCATCCGGGACGAGATCGACTGGCCGTTGACGAGGATGAGCTTCAGGCCGACGACGACGAACATCGTCGTGAGCGTGGCCAGCAGGTCGGGGATCTTCGCGACGACGACGAGCAGGGCGTTCACGGCGCCGATGATCGCCCCGCCCAGGAGCACCGTCGCGATCGCGACGCCGCCCACCTGGTTGCCGATGACCATCGTCCAGGCGGCGATCGAGACCGCGAACCCCGCACTCGCCCCGACCGAGAGGTCGATCCCGCCCACGGTCATCGCGAGCGCGACGCCGAGGCCTGCGATCGCCGTGGGGGCGATGAACTTGAGCATCCCGAGGGCGTTGTCGAGCGTGCGGAAGCTGGGCTCCGTGGTCGCGAAGAAGGCGATGAGGAGGACGGTGACGGCGATGAAGCCCCACCGGGCGACGCCCGCGGAGACCGCGGTCGTAACGCGGGCCGACATGCTGGATGTGCTCACGCGGGTACCCCGTTCCGGTTGGTGGCGCCGAGCAGCGACGCCACGACGGTGTCGCGCCCGACGGTGTCGGCGTAGGCGTCGAGGACTATGCGGCCCTCGACGAGGACGACGATGCGGTCCGCGAGCTCGAGGACCTCGTCGACGTCGGACGAGAGGAGGACGCCGGCCCTGCAGTCACGGGCGAGGCGGCGGAGGGTGGCGCCGATCTCGCGCCGGGCGTCGAGGTCGACGCCCCGGAAGGGCTCGTCGAGGAGCGCGACCCGGGGGTCGGCGCTGAGCCAGCGGCCGACGACGACCTTCTGCTGGTTGCCGCCGGACAGGTCGTCGATCGGCGTCGAGAGGTCTCGCGTCACGACGCCGAATCCGGCGACGACCGACTGCCCCCGCTCGCGCTCGCGTCCGCCGGACAGCATCCCGAGCCCGTTCGACGCCGCGCGGAGGAACGGCAGGGTCACGTTGTGGACGACGCTCCAGCCGGGCACGATGCCCTGGGCCTGCCGGTCCTCGGGCACGAGCACGACCCCGGCGCGGATGGCGGCGTCCGGGTGCGCCGGCCGGTACGGGCTGCCGTCGAGCTCCATGCGCGCGTCGCCCGCCGGGCGCACCCCCGCGAGGGTCTCCGCGAGCTCGGTCTTGCCCGCGCCGATCAGGCCGAGCACGCCGAGGACCTCGCCGGCCCGGATGTCGAGGTCGACCGGGTCGGCGTCCGGCTGGAGGCGCGCACCGCGCACGGCGAGCGAGGTCGTCCCGCCACGGCGCACGTCGCTGAGGGCCACGCTGAGCTCGGTGGCCCTGCCGAGCATGCGCTCGAGGATCACGTGCCAGTCGAAGGGGCGGCGGACGTCGAGCTCGAGGACGCCATCGCGGAGGACGAGGACGCGGTCGGCGAGCGTCTCGATCTCCCCGAACCGGTGCGACACGTAGAGGATCGCGAGACCCGCCTCGCGGAGCCGCCCCAGGACGCGGAAGAGCCGCTCGACCTCCGGCGCGGTGAGCGCGGACGTCGGCTCGTCCAGGATCAGGAGGCGGGGGCGCTCGCGGAGGACCCGGGCGAGCAGCAGGAGCTGGGCGTCGGAGATGCCGAGCTGGCCGGCGTCCTCGCGCAGCAGCTTGTCGGACCAGGGCAGGTCGAGGACCGCGAGGACCTCCCGTGCCCGGCGCAGCGTCTCGCGCCTGCTCACGAAGCGGCCGCCGGAGCGTCCGTAGTCGGTCAGGAGGAGGTTGTCGGCGACCGAGAGCCCGGGGACGATGCCGTCCGCGACCTTCTGGTGCACGGTCGCGACGCCGTGCCTGATCGCGGCCTGCGGGCTGGAGAGCCGCACCACCTCGCCGTCGATCGAGATCGTACCGCCGTACCGAGGGTTCGCTCCGCTGAGCGCCTTGATCAGGGTCGACTTGCCGGCGCCGTTCGTGCCGAGCAGGGCGGTGATCTCGCCCGCCCGGATGTCCGCGTCGACGCCGGTCAGGACGCGGTTCGGTCCGTAGCTGACGGACACGCCGTCGAGGGAGACGACCGTGCGGTCGCCTCCCTCGAGCGGTGCGGTGTGCTCGTGGGTCACGAGACCGCGGGCAGCCAATCGGCCGTCACGACGTCGTCGAGGAGCAGGTCCGGCTCCGCCTCGCGCAGCTCGGTGACGTTCGTGATCCCCTCGTCGAGGAGGAACTCCTGGGTGATGGTCACGGCGGGGAACTGGACGCTCTCCTCCTCGAGCTCCCCGGCGAGGGAGAGCGCGAGGGTGCGGACGACGGCCGCGCCGACCGCGGCGGGGTCGGTCGCCGAGGTGGCGACCCAGGGGCTGCCCTCCGTGATCATGACCTCGATGTCCGCGTTCGAGATGTCGATGCCGTAGACCTTGACCTGCTCCTGCAGGTTGTTCTGCAGAACCGCCTGCACGGCGCCCTTGGTGATCTCGTCGTACGGGGCGAAGATCGCCTGCACCTCGGGGTTCTGCTTCAGCGCGGCGTCCACGAGCGGGATGTTGTCGGTCGCGGTCGACTCGGTGACCTTGCCGGTCGAGAAGACCTGCTGCAGCCCGTTGTCCTCGACGACCTGGTTCCAGACGGCGGCCCGGCGGTCCAGCGGAGCGAACCCGGTGGCGCTGACGTAGCCGACCTGGGCGCCCTCGCCGACGTCCTCGATCAGCTGGTCCAGCACCCCCTGGGCCATGGACTCGTCCGACTGGGAGGTCACGATGACGCCGGTCGGGTCGTTGAGCGCGAGGTCGTAGACGACCACCGGGATGCCTGCGTCGACGGCCTGGTGCACGAGCGGCTCGATGGTGTCGGTCTGACCGTGGTCCACGATGATCGCGTCCGGTGCGCTCGCGATCGCCTGCTCGAGGTCGGACGCGTGCTTGGCGTTGTCGTTGCGGGCGTCGGTGACGGTCAGCTCGATGTTCACGGCCTCGGCCTGCTTCTGCGCGCCCGAGCCCCAGGCGGTGAAGTAGTCGCCGGCGCCGCTCTGCCGGACGAGGGCGACCTCGACGGGGTCGCCGTCGAACGGGGCGGGCGCGGGCGCCGCGGAGGCTGCGGGCGCGTCGGCGGCGGCCCCGCCCGAGCTCTGGCCGGCGGAGGACTGCGCGCAGCCGGCCAGCGTGAGGACGGCCGCCGAGGTGGCGGCGAGCAGGAGGAGCGGTCGTCGGGTCATGGATGCCTCTGTTCTCGGACGTCGGTGCAGCCGCCGGGAGTGCTGCGGGCCCGGCGCGGTAGCGACCCTAGACAGCGGCGCCTGCGGCGGTCGAACCGCCGTGACGCCGTGTTACGGGCGCGGGGCTGCTGCGCGGGCTCGCGTGTGCGCGGCCCCGCGGAGCGCGGCAGAATCGAGGGGGACACAAGAAGGAGACGAGATGACGCTGCTCACCGTGTGGAACGAGACCGACCCCGGCACCCCCGTGCTCGAGACGACGGACCCGGAGCGCATCCGGGAGACCCTTGCCGGCCTGGGCGCCCGCTTCTCCCGCTGGGAGGTCAAGCCGCTGCCCGAGAACCCGTCGCAGGACCAGGTCCTCGACACGTACCGCGCCGAGATCGACGACGTCCTGGCCGCGGAGGGCTACACGCTCGTGGACGTCGTGCAGCTGCAGCGCGGCGAGGGACCCGAGTGGGAGGAGACCGTGCGCACGGCGCGCGGCAAGTTCCTCAGCGAGCACCGCCACGACGACGACGAGGACCGCTACTTCGCGAGCGGCAGCGGCGTGTTCTACCTGCACGCGAACGGCAAGGTGCACGCGGTGTTCTGCGAGGCCGGCGACCTGATCTCGGTGCCCGCGAACACCACGCACTGGTTCGACATGGGCACCAACCCCGAGTACGTCTCGGTGCGCTTCTTCCACGACGACGAGGGCTGGGTGGGCCACTTCACCGGCAGCCCGATCGCCGAGAACTTCGCGACGTACGACCAGCTGGCCGAGCGCCGCAACCAGCTCGTCGGCGCCTGACCGACCCGCACCGCTCGCCGGACGGCGGGCCCCTTCTCTCTTCCCCGTTCCCGATCCCGTTCCTGCGCGGATCAGGAGATCGCGCGCGGATCAGGACGGACGGCCGCCTGCGCGCGCGGATCAGGACGGACACGCCGGGTGCGCGCGGAGGACTCCTGATCCGCGCACACCCCGTCGACGGGGTCGGGGTCAGCTGTAGCGGCTCGGGGTCGGGTAGGCGCCCGTGAGCGCCCACTCCCCCAGCTCCTTCGACTTGTAGACGACGGGGTCGTGCAGCGTGATGGTGCGCGCGTTGCGCCAGAACCGGTCGAAGCCGTGCGAGGTCGTCGTCGCGCGAGCGCCCGTGAGCTCGAAGGCGCGCGAGGTGACGTCGAGGACGGTCCGCGTCGAATCGACCTTCGCGGCCGTGATCTCGATCGCGAGCTCCCCGCGCTCCTCGTCCGTCAGGTCCCAGCCCCGATCGGCCGCGGCCACCGCCCGCTCGGTGGCGCGCCAGACGAGCGCGTCCGAGGCGCGGGTGGCGGCGATCAGCTCGCCGAGGGTGCCGAGGATGTACGGGTCCTTCAGGGCGGTGTCGACACCCGAGGTCGGCCAGGGCTTGGTCGAGCTCCGGGCGTAGCCGGCCGCGGCCTCGACCGCCCCCTCGGCGATGCCGACGTGGATGTGCGAGAGCAGCAGCTGGAAGAAGAGGATCGAGAGCGACGCGAAGGGCCGGTACCCGGCGCCCTCCTGGTCGGAGGAGCCGAGGACGTGCTCGATCGGCACGGGCGTGTTCTCGAAGACGACGGATCCGCTCGCGGAGAGCCGCTGGCCCATGTTCTGCCAGTCGAGGGGGTGCGTGACGCCCTCCGCGTGCGCGTCGACGACGATCGCGAGCCGCTCCCCCGTGTCCTCCCGGATCCCGCTCGCGGTGATCCGGTCGGCGACGGAGGAGCCCGTGGCGAAGAACTTGCGCCCCGAGACGCGGAAGCCGTCCCCGTCGCGCGTGAGCACGAGCCCCTCGTCCCGCGGATTCCCGGCCCCTCCCCAGAACCACTGGTGGCGAGCGGTGTCGGCCCACAGGGCGTGCACCCGCTCCGTCTCGGGATTGAGGACGGTGCGCCACGAGTTCACGTAGTGGTACGCGAGCAGGTGCCCGATGGAGGCGTCCGCCCGGAGGATCGGCCGGACGACCCGCAGCACGGCCGCCCAGTCCAGCCCTCCGCCGCCGAGCTCGGCGGGGACCAGGATCGGCAGCAGTCCGGCCTCGCGGATCAGCGCCACCTCCGCCACCGGGTTCTGGTTCGCCTGATCGCGCGCGGCCGCGTCGGACGCGAGGCGGCCGGCGATGGACTGTGCGGCGGCGAGCGCCTCTTCCTCGGTTCTGATCACGAAGGGAAAGGCTAGCCAGGATGCCAGCGGATCACGACGTGGGCGCGTCCTAGCCGCGGAGGCGGACGGCGAGCACCGCGGGCAGCGCGAGCACCTCGACGGCGCGGACGGCGTTGCTCCGCCGGGGCAGGTCCAGGTCGTGGACGGCCAGGTCGAGCGTGTCACGGCCCACCCGGTCGATGGTGCCCTCGACGGAGCCCGCGGCGAGCTGGATGCTGACCGGCACCCGGCGCCGAGCGAGGTCGCGGAGCACGAAGGGCAGGCCGAGTCGCGCGGGCAGGGCCCGCTCGACGCCTTGGCCGGGCTCGAGCGAGAGGGCGACGACGTCGGGCCGGAGCACCAGGGCCGCGACCGCGGTGAGCGGGACGATCACCCCGCTGCGTCCGCCCTCGCCCGTCTCGCCGCTCAGCCAGTCCCGCCCGACGGTGAGCGCGCGCACCGAGAGCTGCTCTCCGGTCACGAGGCGGAGCCGCAGCGGGTCGAGCGGGCGCGCGGCGAGCAGTGCGCAGATCCGGTCGCGCAGGGCCAGCCGCCCGATGCGGAGCCGCTCCTCCTCGGCCCGCAGCTCGTCGCCCTCCGCGGTGAGCTCCTGCTCGAGCTGACCTTCGAGGTCGTCGAACAGGCTGTCCCACCTCATGCGCGCAGGGTAGTCGCCGGTGCCGGACGGGTCCGTGCTTGTCCACACCGGGCCCACCGAGCGCCCTCTCGCACACTTATCCACAAATCGCGCGGTCCATGGACATCGGCGGCCGGCGACTGGTTGAGTAACGCGCACCGTTGACACCCGTTCGGGGGGTACCCGACCCCCGAGACAACGGCGACACACCCGATCCGTCCGCCCTGATGGAGTCGCCATGAGCTCACCCGTCCCTGTCGTCCCCCCAGCGCAGCGCGCGCCCCGGACGCTCGTTCCCGACGACTACTTCGGACCGCAGCCGACCTCCGCGTCGGCCCTGCCCGATCCGGTGCCGCTCCTCGAGAACCTCACGCGGTGCGTCATCGAGATCCTCGCGGGCGCCCGCGAGCTGGAGCAGATCGGACGGTGGGTCGACGAGGACGTGTACCGGCACCTGCTGAAGCGCGTGGTCCTCGCGAGCCGCGCCCGCTCCGTCAAGAACCAGGCGGTCGCTCGGCCGGTCTTCACGATCGGGTCGACCCACGTCTGCTCGCCCCGGGACGGCGTCATCGAGGCCACGGTCACGGTGCGCGGACGCGCCCGCTCGCGCGCCGTCGCGCTCCGCCTCGAGGGCCTCGACTCCCGCTGGCGGGCGACCGCGATCCACGTGCTCTGACTCGCCGCCTCAGGTGGCGGCGAGACGCGCCTTCTCCGCCTCGACGTCGAAGTCGGCCTTCGGCCACTGGGGGTCGATGCGCCGGAGCGCGTCGAGGAGCAGATCCTGGACGGCCAGCCGCGCGAACCACTTCTTGTTCGCGGGCACCACGTGCCAGGGCGCCTCCGGCGTCGAGGTGCGGTTCAGCGCGATCTCGTACGCCTCCATGTAGTGCGGCCACAGCCGGCGCTCGTCGACGTCGCCCGGGTTGTACTTCCAGTGCTTGTCGGGCCGGTCGAGCCGCTCCTGCAGGCGGACCTTCTGCTCCTCGGGCGAGATGTGGAGCATGACCTTGAGCAGGGTGGTCCCGCTCTCGGTGATCTCGCGCTCGAACTCGAGGATCTCGCGATAGCGCTGCTCGAGGACGTCCGGCGTCACCAGGCTGCGCACCCGGGCGATGAGGACGTCCTCGTAGTGCGAGCGGTCGAAGACGCCGATGCGGCCGGGAGTCGGCAGGTGCCGCCGGACCCGCCAGAGGAAGTGGTGCGCGCGCTCCTCCTCCGTCGGCGCCTTGAAGGCGTGCAGCGTGACGCCCTGCGGGTCCACCTGACCGACGACGTGCCGGATGATGCCGCCCTTGCCGGCCGTGTCCATCGCCTGCAGCAGCAGCAGGACCCGGCGGGTGTCGCCGGCGCGGCTCGCCGCCCAGAGGCGCTCCTGGAGCTCCGCGAGCACGAGCCCGCCCTCGGCGAGCGCGCGGCGCCCCTCGGCCTTCGCGCCCGTGAAGCCGGGCGTCGAGTCGGGATCGACGGAGTCGAGGGAGATGCCGGATCGGACGGGGGCGACGAGGGTCATGGGCACACCGAAGCACGGTGCGCCGCCACGCGACCACCCCTCGACACGGACGCGCCGATCCTGTCAGAGCGCGCGCCGCGCCGTGGGAGCGGTCCTGCCGGGGTCAGCCCTTCTTCTTCTCCGAGGCCCGCCGGGCAGCGCGGTTGGCGGGCGGCGGCGTCGCACCTGCGCCGGACTGACCGAACGCGCCGCGCTGGGCGGCCGCGCGCGGCTGACCCGTGCGCTGCGGGCCGGGGCGTCCTGCGGGCGTCGGAGCGGGAGCGGGCTGGACGCGCGCACCGGCGGGAGCGAGCGTCTGCTCGGCCTCACGCTGCTGGGCGCGAGCGGTGGCGGCACGCTGGATCTGCCCGCGCTGGTTGCGCACCTCGACCCCGCCGGCGTCGCTCGGCGCCGAGTAGCTGAGGTCCTGAACCGGCGCGGCAGAGCCGCCCAGGCCCTTCGCGGCGACGGTCGGGGCGACGGCGCCGGCCGGCGTCGTGGCGTTCGACGTCACCTCGACCTCGAGGTTGAACAGGTAGCCGATGGTCTCCTCGCGGATCTGCCCCATCATCGTCTGGAACAGGGCGAAGCCCTCGCGCTGGTACTCGACGAGCGGGTCGCGCTGCGCCATGGCGCGCAGGCCGATGCCGTCCTTGAGGTAGTCCATCTCGTACAGGTGGTCACGCCAGCGGCGGTCGATGACCGAGAGCAGCACGCGCCGCTCGAGCTCGCGCATGGCGGGCGAGCCGAGCTGGGCCTCGCGCCGCTCGTAGGCGAGCTTGGCGTCCGACATGATCTCGCGCCGGATGAAGTCGCGGCTGATCCGCCCCTTCGACCCGGCCTCGGAGAGGACCTCATCGATCGTGATGCCGATCGGGTAGAGCGTCTTGAGCTCCGCCCAGAGCGCGTCGAAGTCCCAGTCCTCGCTCGCGCCCTCGCCCGTGTGCGAGTCGATGACCTCGTCGATCACGGTCTCCAGGAAGGCCTGGGTGCGCTCGTGCAGGTCGCCGCCCTCGAGGATGCGCCGGCGGTCCGCGTAGATCGCCTCGCGCTGACGGTTGAGGACGTCGTCGTACTTGAGGACGTTCTTGCGGATCTCCGCGTTGCGCGCCTCGACCTGCGCCTGGGCGGAGCGGATCGCGCGGCTCACGACCTTGGACTCGATGGCCAGGTCGTCGGGGACGCTGCCGCGGCCCATGATCGCCTCGGCGGCGCCCGAGTTGAACAGGCGCATCAGGTCGTCGGTGAGCGAGAGGTAGAAGCGGCTCTCGCCCGGGTCGCCCTGACGGCCCGAGCGTCCGCGCAGCTGGTTGTCGATGCGGCGGGACTCGTGCCGCTCGGTGCCGAGGACGTAGAGCCCGCCGGCGGCGATGACCTTCTCGGCCTCCGTCGCCACCTCGGCCTTGACGCTCTCGAAGACGTCGTCCCACTCGGCCTCGTACTCGTCGGGGGTGTCGACCGGCGACAGGCCCTTCGCGTGCATCGCGGCCACGGCGAGGAACTCGGCGTTCCCGCCGAGCATGATGTCCGTTCCGCGGCCGGCCATGTTGGTCGCGACCGTGACGGCCCCGAGCCGGCCGGCCTGGGCGACGATGGCGGCCTCGCGGGCGTGGTTCTTCGCGTTGAGGACCTCGTGCTTGATGCCGCGCTTGGCCAGCAGCCGGGAGAGGTACTCGCTCTTCTCGACGCTCGTCGTGCCGACGAGGACCGGCTGGCCGGTGGCGTGACGCTTGGCGATGTCCTCGACGACCTGGGCGAACTTCGCCTGCTCGTTCTTGTAGACGAGGTCCGGCTGGTCGATGCGGACCATCGGCTTGTTGGTCGGGATGGGGACCACGCCGAGCTTGTAGGTCGACATGAACTCGGCGGCCTCGGTCTCGGCCGTGCCGGTCATGCCCGAGAGCTTGGTGTACAGGCGGAAGTAGTTCTGGAGGGTGACGGTCGCGAAGGTCTGGTTCTCCGCCTTGACCTCGACGCCCTCCTTCGCCTCGATCGCCTGGTGGATGCCCTCGTTGTAGCGGCGGCCGGTCAGGATGCGGCCCGTGTGCTCGTCGACGATCAGCACCTCGCCGTTCATGACGACGTAGTCCTTGTCCTTCTTGAACAGGGCGCGCGCCTTGATCGCGTTGTTGAGGAAGGAGATGAGCGGGGTGTTCGCCGACTCGTAGAGGTTGTCGATGCCGAGGTAGTCCTCGACCTTCTCGATGCCGGGCTCGAGGACACCGACGGTGCGCTTCTTCTCGTCGACCTCGTAGTCCTCGCCGGCGACGAGGCGCTTGGCGATGTTCGCGAACTCGGTGAACCAGCGGTTCGCCTCGCCGGAGGCCTGCCCGGAGATGATCAGGGGGGTGCGCGCCTCGTCGATGAGGATCGAGTCCACCTCGTCGACGATCGCGAAGTAGTGGCCGCGCTGGACGAGGTCCTGCGGCTGCCACGCCATGTTGTCGCGCAGGTAGTCGAAGCCGAACTCGTTGTTGGTGCCGTAGGTGATGTCCGCGGCGTACTGCTCGCGCCGCTCGGCCGGCGTCTGCCCGGCGAGGATGACGCCGGTCGTCATGCCGAGCGCGCGGTAGACGCGTCCCATGAGCTCGGACTGGTAGCTCGCGAGGTAGTCGTTGACCGTGACGACGTGCACACCCCGCGACGTGATGGCGTTGAGGTAGGCGGGCAGCGTCGCGACGAGGGTCTTGCCCTCACCGGTCCGCATCTCCGCGATGTTGCCCAGGTGCAGGGCAGCGCCGCCCATCAGCTGGACATCGAAGTGGCGGAGACCCAGGGTGCGCTTGGACGCCTCGCGGACGGCGGCGAACGCCTCGGGAAGGAGGTCGTCCAGGGACTCGCCGTTCGCGTAGCGCTCCCGGAGCACTGCGGTCTCGTTCTTCAGCTCCTCGTCGGTGAGGGAGGTGAAGTCGTCCTCGAGCTCGTTGACCTGCCGTGCGTAGTTCTCGAGCCGACGGAGGACGCGGCCCTCGCCGACGCGAAGCACCTTCTCCAGTACGGATACCACCGAGTCGTCTCCAATGCGTTGGCTGCACGGCTGTCCGCCGCGCAGCCGCCCATGGTAGCAACGTTATTCGGTCGTTACCCAGGACGGGCGGGAAGCGTTCCCGCCCGTCCTCGGGAATCAGCGGCGGAAGGCGCGCGCGGCTGTCACCGCCTCCTGGACCTCCTGGGCGGACTCGTCCAGGCCGATGAGCCCGTAGTCCCAGCCCTTGCGCCGGTACACCACGCTCGGCCGCCCGGTCTCGGCGTCCATGAACAGGTAGAAGTCGTGGCCGACGAGCTCCATGTAGTAGAGGGCGTCGTCCACCGTCATGGGCGTGGAGGCGAACACCTTGCGCCGGATCACGACCGGCGAGTAGCCGTCGTAGCCGAGCGGCTCGTCCTCGGACTCGGCAGCCGGCGTGCTCTCCGGGGCGGAGTCGATCGACCCGGTCTTCGGGTCGATGCGGCGCAGCGTCTCGGCGTCGGTCGGCACGACGTCGGCGAGCCGGAAGTCGTGGTGATCGACCGCGCGGACGGTCGGCGGCCGATGCTGCCCTCGATGGACCTTCCTCTTGTCCCGCGCTCGGCGGAGCCGTTCGAGGAGCTTGTCGAAGGCCAAATCGAAGGCCGCGTACTTGTCGGGGGCTCCCGCCTCGGCCCGCACGATCGGGCCCGGCCCGATGAGCGTGAGCTCCACCCGGTCATCGCCGGCGTTGCCGTTGGTCTCGTGGTGGCGGCACAGGCGCACCTCGAACGACTGGGCACGGTCGGCGAGCTGAGTGATCTTCTCGACCTTCTCGTCGACGTGGGCGCGGAATCGATCCGTGATTCCGCAATTGCGACCGATGACGGTGATGTCCATACTGACCTCCCGGGATCGCGGCGCGTCGCCCCTAGGGGAGTTCCCCGACCCGAAGGGTCCGGAGTCGCTTCGCGTCGAGGGCGGGCGAACTGGAACGCCTTGGACCCGACCATAACCCCGCCACCCGCTCCTGTCACCGGGGTTGCCCCCGCGATGTTCGCCCTCGTCCACGGCGGCGGCCGTGCGTTCCGGGAACTGGGGGTCGAGGCGATCGTGGCGGCGCCGAGCACGCGGGCGCCCGCGTCGCCCAGCGCCCGCGCAGCCTCCCGAAGCGTGCTCCCGGTCGTCACGACGTCGTCGAGGAGGAGCGCCTCGCCGCCCCGGACGGAGGGGAGGGCCGTCATGCTGCCGGCGAGGTTGGCGCCGCGCTCTGACGCGGGCAGCCCGGCCTGGTCGCGGACCTCGCGCACGTGCCGGAGCGAGCGTGACAGCGGGAGCGCGCCCGCGCGGGCGATCACGTCGAGCGGGAGGTAGCCGCGGCGGCGGGTGGCGCGACCCCAGCTCGGCACCGGCACGAGGAGGATCCGCCCCTGGTCCTCCGGAAGTCCGGCGACCGCGGCGACCAGCGCTCGCCGGAGCGCGGCCGCGAGCACGGGAGCCGGTGCGGTCGCTCCCCCGTCCTTGAAGGCGGCGAGCGTCCGCGCCACCGCTCCCTCGTACCTCGCCGCGCTCCAGACCCTGAGTCCGCCGCCGAGGTCGCGCACCCCGACGGGCTGCTCCAGCTCCGCGCGGCAGGCGGGGCACAGCGCGAGGTCGGGCGTTCCGCACCCGGCGCACTGCAGCGGCAGGACGAGGGCGAGGGCGGCGGCGAGGGCGGCGGAGAGGGAGCCGATCGGCGGCATGGCGGAAGTCTGCCGCCGCGCGCGGCCGCGAGATCGGGCGCTGCGCGATCAGTGGACCGCGGGCAGCGGCCCGGGGTCGGGGAGGGCGACCTACTGCTGGGTCGCGAGGAAGCCGACCTCGGTCGCCGTGGGCTGCCACGCCGTGCCGCGCAGCACGAGGAGGTCGCCGTCGGACTCCAGGATGCGCAGGCCGCTCAGCCCGTTGCCGCCCACCAGGGCGACCGCGTCGCTGACCGCGGACGTGCTGTCGAGGCGTCGACCGCCGATCTGCTGAGTCGTGACGAGGGGCGCCCCGTCCGCAGAGCGGCCCAGGCTCGCGACCGTGGTGTCGCTCACCCAGGTCGCGGTGACCGCCGTGGGTCCCGGCGGGACGAGGTCGAACCACGTCGCCGAGAGCGCGGTCGGCAGCCCCGAGTCCCGCACGATGCCGTAGACCCGGAGCGCGGGTCCGGCGGGCGTCTCCAGCAGCGTGAGGAGACGGGTGGAGTCCCGCGACACCGCGATCGAGACGATGCGGGTCGCGTCGCCCCACTGCGCGGCGACGAGGCCCGAGTCGCCGCCGAGCCGCGACACCGCGAGCTCGCCCGGCGACCCGCCGGGCACCGTCCAGACGAAGCCCTCCGCGTCGAGCGCCGGCGCGAGAAGGCCCTGCCTGCTGTCCAGCGCGACGGCCGGCTCGCCGCGGGGAACCGCGTACACCTTGCCGTCGCCGGCGAGCACGGCGGCGAGGTCCAGCTCGGCCGAGTAGACCCCGGCAGTAGGCGCCAGGGCCGACACGGTCTCGCTGAACCCGTTGAGCGGGGTGAGGTCGTTGCCGGACAGGAACCCGAAGGAGCCGCTGCGGCCGACGAGGGCGCTCGGGTTCACGACCGGCTGCACGACGGGCTCGCTGCCGGAGGGGAAGTCGGGCACCTCGAGAGGCGTGTCGTCCACGCTGATCCGGACCGACAGGATGGAGCCGCCGACGAGGGTCCGCTCCAGCTGGTAGAGCATCCACTGCCGGGTCTGGCCGTCCGCCTGGACGACCGCGTTGTTCAGCTCGACCGTCGCGGTGCCGCCCGTCTCCGTCACCGACTGCTGCTCCAGCCGCACCCCTTCCGGGAAGGCCGTGGCCAGGACGGGCGGCGCGAGCGGCTCGGACGGCCCCGCGAGCAGCGCCTCGACGATCCGGGTCATGGCGTCCGCCGTCGTCGGGAACCAGCGCAGGTCGGGGACGAGGTAGGTGAACGTGGGGTCGTAGAAGTAGAGGGAGCGCTGGGCGAAGAGCCGGTCGAAGATCGCGGTCGCGAGGACCGTGCCGTCCGGCGCCTGGCTGATCCGCCACTCGCCGCCCTCCTGGACGAACCCGAAGGGCAGCTCCAGGGGCACCGGGTTCGCGAACTCGTCGTACCTCCCGGTCGCGTCCACCGATCCGGTCGCGGGCACGAGCAGGCGCAGCGCGGTGTCGCTGTCCTGCAGCGTCGTCACCGCGCGGGAGTGGATGAGGACGCCCGCCCCGGGATCCCACTCGCGGGCCAGCTCCCGGGTCAGGAACTGCCGCGCGACGCCGTAGTTGTCCTGGGGGCCGGCGCCCGCCGCGATGAAGCCGGACAGGATGTCGATCGGGGTGTCCCCCTCCTCCGGTCCCTGCGGTCGGAAGTCGAAGCCGAGGTCGTCGCCCGTGTCGACGGGATTCCCCTCGTGCACCGGGCCGCTGGACGGGATCGACGCGCAGGCCGCGAGCAGCGCGACGACCGCGGCCGCGAGGGCCGACCGCAGAGCCCGGGCCGCCCTCATCGCTCCTCCTCGGACGGGAACGCGACCGGGGACGACTCGACGGGTGTGCCGGGATGGCGCGGAAGGGTCAGCCGGAAGCAGGACCCCTGTCCCGGCTCCGACCAGACGTCGAGGACTCCGCCGTGCAGCGCCGCGTCCTCGAGCGAGATCGCGAGGCCGAGCCCGGTCCCGCCGGTCGTGCGCTTGCGCGAGGGGTCGGCCCGCCAGAACCGGTCGAACACGCGCTGTGCGTCCACGCGGTTCATGCCGACGCCGTGGTCGCGGACCGCGATCGCGACGGCGGTCTCGTTGCTGTCGACGATGACGTCGATCGGGTTCCCCTCACCGTGCTCGATGGCGTTCGCCAGCAGGTTGCGGAGGATCCGGCGGATGCGCCGCGCGTCCAGCTCGGCCTCGAAGTAGCCGCCCGGGGCGACGAGCCGCAGCTCGCTGCCTTTGCGCTCCGCGAGCGACTGCATGCCGTCGATGGCATCTTCCGCGAGGCGCACCGGGTTGACCGGCTCGCGCTCGAGCTCGACCGCGCCCGCGTCGTACCGGCTGATCTCCAGCAGGTCGCTGAGAAGGGACTCGAACCGCTCCACCTGCGTGTGCAGGAGCTCGGCCGTCCGGGCCGTCGTCGGCTCGAACTTGTCCCGCTCGTCGTAGAGCACGTCGCCCGCCAGCCGGATGGTGGTCAGCGGGGTCCGCAGCTCGTGCGACACGTCGGAGACGAACCGCTGCTGCACGCGGGACAGCGCGGCGAGCTCGGTGATCTGCCGCTGCAGCCCGTCCGCCATCTCGTTGAAGGAGTGCGCGAGGGTCGCGATGACGTCCTCGCCGCGCACCGGGATCCGCTCCTCCAGCTGCCCCTCGGCCAGCTTGCTGCTCGTCTCGGCCGCGATCCGGATCGGCGCGATGACGAGCTGCACGACGATCCACGTGACCGCCCCGATGAGCAGGATGAGCGCCAGTCCCCCGACCCCGATGGTGCCCTGCACGAACGTGAGCGTCTGCTGCACCTCGGAGAGGTCGTAGAGGAGGTACAGCTCGTAGAGCCCTGCCCCGGGCACCTGGACGGCCGAGCCGACGACCACGCCGGGCCGCTGCGTGTCGCCCGGTCCGGTCACGCGCACCGCCTGCCAGTACTGGTCCGCCTGGCCCGACGTCACCTTGGCCCTCAGGTCGTCGCTCACGTAGTCGTCGGCCTCGCCGCGCACGACGTCGGGCAGGGCGAAGTTCGTCTGGGTGCCGCGCGCCCGCAGGAACGCGATGCCCGAGTAGTTGGTCGCGACCGAGCCGATCCGGTCGATGACCGACAGCTGCAGCAGGCTCAGCGCGCTGTCGTCGGACGCGGTCGTCGTGTCGAACGTGGACTGCGCGAGCTGGGTCGCCCGGGCGGACTGCTCGGTGACCTGCTCGACGCGCGCGTCGTAGAGGCCGTTGCCGATCGTGTACGTCATGTACGTGCCCGTGCCGAGCATGGCGATCGCCGACAGCAGGACCGTGACGGCGACGATCCGCACCTCGAGGGACCGGCGGAAGGAGCGGACGACCGCCTCGTAGATCGTGCGCGGCGCGCGCGTCAGGCCCGCGAGGCGGATGCCGAGCGGGATGTGGCGCAGATCGGCCGCGCGCGGTCCCGACGTCACGGCTCTCCGATCAGCTGGGAGCGCCGGCGCGGTAGCCCACGCCGCGGACGGTCGTCACGATCCGGGGGTTCTCCGGATCCTCCTCGACCTTCGCGCGCAGGCGCTGGACGTGGACGTTCACCAGCCGGGTGTCCGCCTTGTAGTGGTAGCCCCACACCTGCTCGAGCAGCATCTCCCGCGTGAACACCTGCTGCGGCTTGCTCGCCAGCGTGCGGAGGAGGTCGAACTCGAGAGGGGTCAGGCTGATGCGCTCCCCGCCCCGGCGCACCTCGTGCCCGGCGGCGTCGACCGTGAGGTCCCCGATCTGCAGGAGCCCGTTGTCGGGCGTGATCGGCCGCAGCCGCGCCCGGATGCGAGCGACGAGCTCCTTCGGGTTGAACGGCTTCACCACGTAGTCGTCCGCGCCGGACTCGAGCCCGCGCACGACGTCCGTCGTGTCCGACTTCGCGGTGAGCATGATGATCGGCGTGCCGGACTCGGCACGGATGCGCTCGCACACCTGGATGCCGTCCAGGGTGGGCAGCATCAGGTCGAGGAGGACGAGGTCGGGCCGCGCCTCCCGGAAGACCGGGAGCGCCTCGCCGCCGTCCGCGCAGAAGACGGGGTCGATGCCCTCGTTGCGGAGCACGATCCCGATCATCTCGGCGAGCGCCGTGTCGTCGTCGACGACGAGGACGCGCGGGGTGCCGGACGGCGTGTCGGTCATGGTGCCCACAGTGTATTCCGCCGCGCGCACACATGCCCCGGAACGCGAACAGGCGGCGGCATGGGTGTGCCACCATGTTCCCGTGACCGATCCGGGAAGCTCCGACTGGCAGTCGCCGGGCGGCGCGCCGCAGCGTCCCCGGTACGGCGAGCGCTCGCCGGGCCCTGCCGCGCCCGCGCCGTCGATCTACGACGCGCCCGGAGCCGGCGGGCAGGGGTGGACGCCGCCGCCCAAGCCGGGGATCGTTCCGCTGCGCCCCCTGGGCTTCGGAACCCTGCTGCTCGCGCCGTTCTCGATGCTCCGGCGCGCGGTCGGCATCCTCGGCATCTCGCTGCTGCTCCAGTTCGTGCTGCTGCTCGTGCAGGGCGCCCTCGTCGCGGTCGTCGTGTTCGCGGGCTTCGCGCGCATCACCGACTGGACCGACCCGGCCCAGCAGCCGCTCATCGCGGGATCCGTCGTGGGCGCGATCCTCGGCGCGCTCGGCGTCTTCGCCCTCAGCTTCGTCGTGTCCGCCCTGCTCCAGGGCATCGTGGTCGGGGCCGCGGCCCGGGCGATCCTCGGCGAGTCCACGACGGTGGGCCAGGTGTGGCAGCGCCTGCGCGGCAACCTCGGTCCGCTGATCGGGTGGACGCTGCTGCTCGGCAGCGCGATCCTCCTCACGGTCCTCCTCCTCACGGGGATCGTGGTCCTCGGGGTCACGCTCGGCGGCGCGGTGGGCGCGGCGATCAGCATCGGCATCGCCCTGCTGCTCGGCCTCGGCGCCGTCGCCCTCTGGATCTGGCTGTACACGAAGACCTCCCTCGTGCCGAGTCTCATCGTGCTCGAGCACGCGACGATCCGGCGCGCGATCGTCCGCTCCTGGCGCCTGACCGACGGCTACTTCTGGCGCACCTTCGGAGCGCAGGCGCTCGTGACGATCATGGTGACGGTCGCGCTCCAGCTGATCACCACTCCGCTGGGCCTGCTCCAGTTCGTCGGCGTCCTCATCGATCCCAACGACACCGGCACGGGCGTGACGGTCGCGGTCATCGTGCAGATCATCGCCGTGGCCATCGGGCTGCTGGGCGGCGCCGTCACCACCCTCGTGACCTCGACGCTCATCGCCCTCATCTACCTCGACCTGCGGATGCGCAAGGAGGGCCTGGACCTCGTGCTGCAGCGGCACGTCGAGAGCGGCCGGAAGGACGTCGACCCCTTCCGGCGCGGAGCCGGATGACACCGCTGTCCACGCTCGCACGGGACGTCCCGGTCGAGCCGGGCGGCGACGAGGCGCGGCAGTGGCTGCTCGAGGAGCTCGCGAAGCCCGTCTACCAGTCCGCCAGGCCGACGTGGTTCGATCTCGTCTCGCAGGCGATCCTCGACTGGCTCGGCGAGCTGCTCTCGGGCGCGGGCCGCGGATCGCAGGCCTTCGCGCTCGCCGTCGTCGTCCTCCTCGTCGCCGCGCTGATCGTCGGCGCGTTCCTCGTGTTCGGCCGCCCCCGGCTGAACCGCCGGAGCCGGGCCGGCGACGCGGTGTTCGGCGACGACGACCGGCGCACCGCCGCGGAGCTGCGGACGTCCGCGGCCCAGGCGGCCGCGCGCGGTGACTTCACGACCGCCGTCGAGGAGAGCTTCCGGGCCCTCGCCCGGGGCCTCGCGGAGCGGACCCTCCTCGACCTGTACCCCGGGATGACCGCGCGCGGCGTCGCGCGGGAGGCGGCGACCCCGTTCCCGGACGCCGCTGAGCGGCTCGCCGCCGTGGCGGCCGACTTCGATGCCGTCCGCTACCTCGGACGCGTCGGCACCGAGGAGCAGTACCGCCGCGTCGCGGACCTGGAGCAGGAGCTGCGGACCGCCCGTCCCGCCCTCCTGACCCCCGCCCGGTGAGCGACGCCGCTCCGGTCGCGGCTCAGGCCGCGACCCCGACCGTGCGGCAGTGGCTGCGCCGCGCCCGCGTCTGGCTCGTCGGCGGGATCGCGCTCCTCGTCGTGGCGACGATCTGGACGTTCGTGTCGGCCGGCGTCCGCAACGGAACCCCGTTCGCCGCGGACAACCCGGGACCGAGCGGCGGCATGGCCCTGGCCGAGGTGCTGCGCCAGCAGGGGGTCGAGGTGACCGCCGCGGACTCGCTGGCCGCCGCCGAGGAGGCGCTCGGCGACCCGGCGGACACGACGCTCCTCGTGTACGACTCGGGATTCTTCCTCGACGAGGACCAGTACCGCCGGCTGGCGGGGCTCGCGGAGCGGATCGTCCTCGTCGGTCCCACCGGATCGGCGCTGTCGGCGCTCGCCCCCGACGTCGCGTTCGCGGGATTCCCGGCGACGGACGACGCCGTCGAGCCCGCGTGCGACCTGCCCGAGGCGACGCGTGCGGGGGCGGTCACGGCCGGCGACTCCTCGTTCCAGCCGGCGGACGGCGACGCCGGGGACGTGTACTGCTATCCCGCAGGAGAGGGCGCCTTCCTGCTCGCCCGGAGCGCGGCGTCCGGCGCGACCGTCACGCTGCTGCCGGATCCGACGCCGTTCGACAACGACCACGTCGCCGGCGCGGGGAACGCGGCGCTCGCCCTCAACCTCCTCGGCGCTGAGCCGAACCTGGTCTGGTACCTCCCCGGCCTCTTGGACGTTTCCGACGCGGGCGAGGAGCCGACGCTCGCCGACCTGACCCCGGAGTGGGTCACCCCGGTCCTCACACTCCTGCTCGTCGTGTTCCTCGGCGCGGCGGTGTGGCGGGGCCGCCGGTTCGGTCCGCTCGTCGTCGAGAACCTGCCCGTCGTCGTGCCGGCGGGCGAGACGATGGAGGGCCGCGCCCGCCTGTATCAGCGCTCCGCCGCGCGAGGGCGCGCCCTCGATGCGCTGCGCGTCGGCGCCGTCGGCAGGATCGCGACGAGCCTCGGCCTGCCGCGGACGGCGACCGTCGACGAGGTCGTCTTCAGCGCCTCCCGCACCCTCGGGCGCCCGGCGGACGAGCTCCGCTCCGTCCTCCTCGACGCCGTCCCCGCCACCGACGCCGACCTCGTCCGGCTGAGCGACGCGCTCCTCCGGCTCGAGCGCGACGTGCGCGCCGCCACCGATCCCCGCACCACAGCCCCCGGAAGAATGGACCGATGACCGACGAACTCCGCCAGAGACTCCGCGCCGTGCGAACAGAGGTCGGGAAGGCGGTCGTCGGCCAGGACGGCGCCGTGACGGGGCTCATCATCGCCCTGCTCGCGCGCGGGCACGTGCTCCTCGAGGGCGTCCCCGGCGTCGCGAAGACGCTGCTGGTGCGCACCCTGAGCCACGCGCTCGAGCTCGACACCAAGCGCGTGCAGTTCACGCCGGACCTCATGCCGGGCGACGTAACGGGCTCGATGATCTACGAGGGCGGGTCGTTCGTGTTCCGGGAGGGCCCGGTCTTCACCAACATCCTGCTCGCCGACGAGATCAACAGGACGCCTCCGAAGACGCAGTCCGCGCTGCTCGAGGCGATGGAGGAGCGGCAGGTCTCGGTCGACGGCCAGACCCGGCGCCTACCGGCCCCGTTCCTCGTCGCGGCGACGATGAACCCCATCGAGTACGAGGGCACCTACACGCTGCCCGAGGCGCAGCTCGACCGCTTCCTGCTGAAGCTCGTGCTCGACGTGCCGCCGCGCGACACGGAGTTCGAGGTGCTGCGGCGCCACGCGGCCGGCTTCAACCCGCGCGACCTCACGGCGGCGGGCGTCCGCCCGGTGCTCGGCCAGGCCCACCTCGCCGAGGCGCAGGCGTCGGTGTCCCGCGTCGGCGCCTCCGACGACGTGATCGGCTACACGGTCGACCTCGCGCGCGCCACGCGCAGCTCCCCCTCCGTCAAGCTCGGCGTCTCGCCGCGCGGCTCCACTGCGCTCCTCGCGGCGGCCAAGGCGTGGGCCTGGCTGCAGGGGTTCGACAGCGTCACCCCGGACCACGTGCAGGACATGGCCCTGCCCGTGCTGCGGCACCGCATCCAGCTCCGCCCCGAGGCCGAGCTCGAGGGCGTCTCGGTGGACGCGATCCTGCGGTCGATCCTCGCCCAGGTCCAGGTGCCCATCTGATGGCGGTGACCGGGCGGTTCGTCCTCCTCCTGCTCGCGGGGGTCGTCCCCGTGGTGTGGCTCGGCGCCGCCGCCGGTGCCGGTGGATGGGCGCTGCTCGGCTGGGTCGCCCTGTCCGTGGCCCTCGGGATCGTCGATCTCGCCGCCGCCGCGTCGCCGCGGAAGGTCGCGGTCGCGCGCGACCTCCCGGCGCGGATCCGCCTCGGCGAGACGGCCCAGGTCCGTCTCCTCGTGAGCAACACGGGCACCCGCACCCTGCGGGCGGTGGCGAGGGACGGCTGGCAGCCGTCCGCGGGCGCCTCGCCCGCCCGGGTCCGCCTGACCGTGCCCCCCGGCGAGCGCCGAGCCGCCGACCTCACCCTCCGCCCGTTCCGCCGCGGCGAGCGCCGCACGGAGCACGTCACCCTGCGCTCCGTCGGTCCGCTCGGGCTGTGGGCCCGGCAGGCGACCCACACCGCACCCGGCGCGATCCGCGTGCTGCCGCCCTTCACGTCCCGCCGCCACCTCCCCTCCCGTCTCGCGCGGCTCCGCGAGCTGGACGGACGCACGAGCGTCATGATCCGCGGCCAGGGCACCGAGTTCGATTCGCTGCGGGAGTACGTGCGCGGCGACGACGTCCGGTCCATCGACTGGCGCGCCACCGCCCGGCGCAGCGGAGCGCGAGCCGGCCAGCAGGTGATGGTCCGCACCTGGCGCCCCGAGCGGGACCGGCGGGTCGTGCTCGTCCTCGACTCCGGCCGCACCTCCGCGGCGCGCGTGCAGAACGAGCCCCGCCTCGACACCGCCTTCGAGGCGTCCCTGCTGCTCGCGGCGCTCGCGAGCCGCGCCGGCGACCGCGTCGACCTGCTCGCCTACGACCGGCGCGTCCGCGCCCGAGTGCAGGGCGAGACCGGGTCCGAGCTGCTGTCCCGGATGGTCGACGCCCTCGCCGTGCTCGAGCCGGACCTCATCGAGACCGACTGGACGGCGATCCCGGGGCAGGCGCGCTCCATCACCACTCAGCGCTCGCTCGTCGTGCTCCTCACCTCGATCGAGGCGACCGGATCCTCCCGCGGCCTCCTCTCGGTGCTGCCGCAGCTGACCAAGCACCACATGGTGGTCGTCGCCTCGGTCACGGATCCCGGCGTGCTGGCGGCGACGCTCGACCGGCACGACCGGGAGAGCGTCTACCGCGCGGCCGCCGCCGAGCGCGCACTGCTCGACGGCGCGCGGGTGTCGGCCGCGATCCGCCGGCTCGGCGCCGAGGTCGTCACCGGGGCTCCCGCCGACCTGCCTCCCGCTCTGGCGGACCGCTACCTCGCACTCAAGGCGGCGGGCCGGCTCTGACCCGCTCCCGGCCGCCGAGCCGGACGAGGATCAGCCGGCGATGATGCGGCGAGCGCCGGACTCGAACTCGCCGAGGTCGCCCGTCTCGCCCGCGCGCACCGCGCGCCGGCCGAGGACGAGCATGTAGGCCAGGAACGCGCCGAGCGCGAGCGCTCCGATGCCGATCTTGATCGGCCACGGCCACGGAGCGGGGGTCACGAAGCCCTCGATGAGGCCCGCCACGAACAGGACGAGGACGAGGCCGATCGCGACCGTGAACAGGGCGCGCGCGTCCTGGGCCAGCGCCTCCAGCCGCCGGCGCGGGCCCGGCGCGATCCACGCCCAGAAGATCCGGAGGCCGGCCGCCGCGGCGACGAAGACCGCGGTCAGCTCGAGCATGCCGTGGGGAAGGATGTACTGGAAGAAGACGTCGCCCCGCCCGTAGGCGAACATGACGCCGCCCGCGACGCCGACGTTCTGGGCGTTGAGCAGCACGATGTAGGGGACCCAGACCCCGGTGATCCCGAACGCGACGCACTGCGCCGCGATCCAGGCGTTGTTGGTCCAGACCTGCCCGGCGAAGGACGCGGCGGGGTTGCTGCTGTAGTAGTCCACGAAGTCGTTGTCGACGAACTGCCGCAGCTCGGCGTCGCTGCCGAACGTGGCGAGGACCCGCGGGTCCTGCGCGACCCAGACCCCGTACAGCGTCCCGATGATCGCGGTCGCCGCGGCCACGGCGAGGGTGAGCCAGCGGATGCGGTACAGGGCCGCGGGGAGCTGCACCGCGAAGAAGACGGGCAGCTGGCGCAGCAGACCCGTGCCGGCACCGGTGAACCGCAGGCGTGCCCGGGACAGGATGACCGACAGCCGGTCGCCCTCGACGGTGGAGCCCGCCGTCGTCTTGATCGCGGACAGGTGGGTCGCGGCCGTCTGGTACCGGTCGATGAGCTCGTCGGCGTCCGCGCCCGTGAGCCGCGGCTTGCGGGCGAGCGCCTCGAGACGGTCCCACTCCTCGCGGTGAGCGGCCGCGTAGGCGTCGAGGTCCACGAATACGATGATGGCATGGCGGATCCCGCACCCGACGAGGAGCTGATCGTCGGGGAGGCGGTCGCCCTCGACGTCCGGCCCGCGAGCTTCATCCTGCGCGCGGCGAGCGCCGCCATCGACTTCACGGTGTCGGTCGCGGTCCTGATCGCGTTCCTGCTGGGCCTGACCTTCCTGCTCGCCGACGTCGCGGACTCCGCCCTGCTGGCCGCCATCAGCATCGCGATGCTCGTCACGGTCCTCGTCATCGTGCCCGTCGTCGTCGAGACGGCGACGCGGGGGCGCTCGCTCGGCAAGCTCGCCATCGGGGCGAGGATCGTGCGCGACGACGGCGGCGCCATCGGGTTCCGGCACGCCCTGATCCGCGCCCTCACCGGTGTCCTCGAGATCTACTTCACCGCCGGCGGCCTCGCCGCGCTCGTCGGGCTGCTCAATCCGCGGGCCAAGCGGCTCGGCGACCTCCTGGCGGGGACGTACGCGCAGCACGAGCGCGTGCCGCGCATCGTGGAGCCGGTGTACGGCGTCCCGGACGTGCTCGCCGCCTGGGCGGCCACGGCGGACGTCGGGCGTCTCCCGGACCGGCTGGGGCGGAGGATCGCCGCGTTCCTCAAGCAGGCGTCGCGCATGACCGTCCCCGCCCGTCAGCGCCTCGCCGCGGAGCTCGCGGCGGAGGCGGCGCCGTACGTGTCCCCGCTGCCGCAGAACGCCGATCCCGAGTTCTTCCTCGCCGCGGTGGCGGCCCTCCGGCGCGACCGGGAGTACCGGGCGCACCTCCTGGAGGAGGAGCGCCTGGGCCGCCTGGACCCGGTGCTCACGGGGCTTCCGCACGCCTTCCCGTCCCGCGACTGACGACGCCGGCCCGTCCTGCTGCCGGCGGGAATGCTTAGCCCCGCTAAAGGGTTGTCCCACCCGTATGGATGCGAACGAGCGGCTCGAGGCGGGGTCATGAGGGCCACCTTCCGCTCGTTCAGCTGGCTGAACTACCGGCTCTGGTTCGCCGGCGCGCTCGTGTCGAACATCGGCGCGTGGATGCAGCGGACGGCGCAGGACTGGATCGTCCTCACCGAGCTCACCGACCAGGACCCCGTCGCGGTCGGCATCACGATGGCGCTCCAGTTCGGGCCCCTGCTCGTGCTCGGTCCCTTCGCGGGTCCGCTCGTGGACCGCATCCCCGGCCGCCGGCTGCTCGTCCTCACCCAGATCGCGCAGGCGGTCCTCGCGCTGGCCCTCGGCGTGCTGCTCCTCACCGGCACGGCGCAGCTGTGGATGGTGTACGGCTTCGCGCTCCTCCTCGGCATCGTGACCGCCGTCGACAACCCCGCCCGGCAGACCTTCGTCGGCGAGCTCGTGCCCGCCCCGGACCTGCCGAACGCGGTCGCCCTGAACGCCGCGAGCTTCAACGGGGCCCGCCTCATCGGCCCCGCCGTCGCCGGCGTCACGACGGCCGCCATCGGCTCCGGCTGGGTGTTCCTGGTCAACGCGGCGACCTATACCGCGGTGCTCGCCGCACTCGCCGCCCTGCGGCGCTCCGAGCTCCAGGAGGTGGAGAAGGCGCCGCGCGGCAGCGGCGGCCTCCGCGAGGGTCTCCGCTACGTGCGCGGGAGGCCCGACCTCGTCGCGATCCTCGCGATGGTCTTCCTCGTCGGCACGTTCGGCCTCAACTTCCCGATCTTCACGAGCACCATGGCCCGCATCGAGTTCGGGATGGGCGCCAGCGAGTTCGGCCTCCTCTCGTCGGTGCTCGCGATCGGCTCCGTCGTCGGCGCCCTGGGCGCGGCGCACCGGAACCAGCCGCGCGTGACGGTGATCGGCCTGTCCGCCGCGGGCTTCGGGGTGTTCTGCACCATCGCGGCGCTCATGCCCACCTACGTCGCCTTCGCGATCGCGCTCGTCCCGATCGGGCTCTGCTCGATGATCATGACGACGAGCGCGAACGCCTACGTGCAGACCACGACGGAGCCCACCATGCGGGGCCGCGTCATGTCGCTGTACATGGCGCTGTTCGCCGGCACGACCTTGATCGGCGCCCCGATCGTCGGCTGGGTCGCCGGGCTCCTCGGCCCGCGCTGGGCGCTGGGCGTGGGCGCGCTGTCGGGGGTGCTCGCCGCGCTGGTCGGACTCGCCTGGCTGCTCGCGTCCCGCCGGGCGCGACTGCGGTCGGCGGAGGACTCCAAGGGCGGCCGTTCCGAGGGCGCGCAGGGCCCCTCCGCGGGACTCGAAGCACCGCGGGCGGTGCCGGTCGCGCGGGAGCGGGCGCCGCGAAGCGCACCCGACGCGGCCTGAGCGCCCTCGGCCGACTTCCCCGGTCCCGCAGGCTTCCGCGGGATGGCCGACGAAGCCGCCGCGGAGGCTGCGGCGGGACCGGCGCGCCGGCGGGAGTCAGTACCGGTAGTGCTCGACCTTGTAGGGACCCGAGGGGTCCACGCCGATGTAGCGGGCCTGCTCCGGCGTCAGCTCCGTGAGCTCGACGCCGAGGGCGTCGAGGTGCAGGCGGGCGACCTGCTCGTCGAGCCGCTTCGGCATGATGTGCACGCCCGTCGGGTACTCCTCCGGGCGGCCGTACAGCTCGAGCTGTGCGAGCACCTGGTTGCTGAACGAGGTGCTCATGACGAAGGAGGGATGCCCGGTCGCGTTGCCGAGGTTCATCAGGCGCCCCTCGGAGAGCACGAGGACGCTCCGTCCGGTCGGCAGCCGCCACTCGTGCACCTGCGCCTTGATCTCGACTTTCTCGGCCCGGCCGTCCGCCGCGAGCGCCTCGAGGCCCGCCATGTCAATCTCGTTGTCGAAGTGCCCCACGTTCGCGACGATCGCGAGGTGCTTGAGACCGAGGATGTGGTCCACGGTCACGACGTTCGAGTTGCCGGTCGCGGTGATGAGGATGTCGACCTGCTTCAGCACGGACTCCAGGCGCGCGACCTGGTAGCCGTCCATCGCCGCCTGCAGGGCGTTGATGGGGTCCACCTCGCTGACGATGACGCGGGCGCCCTGGCCGCGGAGCGCCTCGGCCGCGCCCTTGCCGACGTCGCCGTAGCCGACGACGAAGGCGACCTTGCCGCCGATGAGGACGTCGGTGGCGCGGTTGAGGCCGTCGGGCAGGGAGTGCCGGATGCCGTAGCGGTTGTCGAACTTGCTCTTCGTGACGGCGTCGTTGACGTTGATCGCGGGGAACAGCAGCTTGCCATCGCGAGCCAGCTCGTAGAGGCGGTGCACACCCGTCGTGGTCTCCTCGCTGACGCCCCGGATGTCGGCGGCGATGCGGGTCCAGCGCTGCGGGTCGCGGTCGAGGGAGCGGCGCAGGAGGTCGAGGACGATGCCGAACTCGGCGCTGTCGCCGTCGGATGCGGAGGCGACCCGGCCCGCCCGCTCGAACTCGACGCCCTTGTGCACGAGCAGGGTGGCGTCGCCGCCGTCGTCGAGGATCATGTTCGGCCCGGTCCAGGTCTCCCCGGCCGCGGCTGCCTCGGCGCTCCAGTCGAAGATCTCCTCGGCGGCCTCCCAGTACTCGGTGAGGGTCTCGCCCTTCCAGGCGAACACCGGGACACCGGCGGGCGCGTCCGGCGTGCCGGAGGGGCCGACCACGACGGCCGCGGCGGCCTCGTCCTGCGTGGAGAAGATGTTGCAGCTCGCCCAGCGGACCTGGGCGCCCAGCGCGACGAGGGTCTCGATGAGCACGGCGGTCTGGACCGTCATGTGCAGCGAGCCCGCGATACGCGCGCCCTTGAGCGGCTGCGCATCCCCGTACTCGGCGCGGAGCGCCATGAGCCCCGGCATCTCGTTCTCGGCGAGGCGGATCTGGTGCCGGCCGGACTCGGCCAGCGTGATGTCCGCGATCCGGTACTGCAGGCCGCTCTCGGTCGTGGCGGTGGCCGTCATGCTCATTGCGTCATTCTCCCATCGGCGTCCAAGGTGTGACCGTCCCGCCCTCCGCCGTATTCCCTCCGGGTCCTCGCGCTCGACAGGCATACGTGCCGTCGACAGGCCCACGGACGGCGTGTCGTGCTGTCGGGCGCCGGATCGCCTGTCGAGCGCAAGCGTCGCCAGGGATCAGAAGTCGACGTCGGGGGCGAGGGACATGTGGCGGACGATCTGCCAGCCCTGAGGGGCGGACAGGCGCTCCGCGTGCCGGTCGCAGAGGTCGTAGCTGTGCGGCTCGGCCTTCTGGCTCAGGGGACCGAGCACCGCCATGGAGTCGGCGTAGACGTAGGTGAGCGTCGCCACCGCCTGGTTCTGGCACCCCGTCCGGGAGCACGGCCTTCTGGTCATCGCGGTTCAGGATAATCTGCGGACCCGGCGCGAGTAGCATGGCGCCATGCCTCGCTCACGATCCGCGGCGGGACGGATCCGGGCCCCTCGGGCTCGTGGACGGGACCGCCACGGCCGAGGACTGCGGTCGTCCGTGACCGGACCGCACCTGCCGATCCTGCGGGGACGCATCGACGTCTTCGAGACGACGGTCGCGGACACCGCCGAGTATCTGCGCGGCCTGTGGCCCGAGCTCGAGCACGTGAGCTTCGAGGTCGCGGGCCTGCCGCGCGCGGTGAGCGGCCCCGGCGTGGACCGCTGGACGGTGCTGCCGCGCGAGGGCCGGATCATCCTCTACCGGCTGCCGATCGAGCGCATGTCGAAGCTCCACGTCAACGACGAGGCGCACGTGCGCATGCTGATCGAGGGCTGCGTCCTCCGCGCCGTCGGCGAGCTCCTCGGCCGGGACCCCTGGGACCTCGCGCCGGATCGCTACCGCCACCCCTGACGCCGCCGTCGCCCTGTCGCCGGTGAGCGGCTCCCCGGCCGCTGCTCGCCCGGACGGCGTCAGCGGTAGATGGTGAGGGGCGTCGCGAGCGGGTTGGCGGCGCGCACCGGCTGGGCGGCCAGCAGCCCCTCCCCCGCGTAGCTCACCGACGCCGCGACGGCACCGGTGCTCGTGAGCAGGTGCACGGTGTTCGGCGCCACGTCGAGGACGCCGGTGGAGCGGGCGGGCAGGTCGAGCGTCTGGGTGACACCGCCGCCCTCCACGGTGACCGTCACGGCGTCCTCGCCGGTGTTGGCGACGGACAGCCGCGGCGCGGGGGCGTCGGCGACGGCGAAGGCGGCAGGGCGGGTCAGTGCGCCCGCCGAGGGGAACCAGGCGAGGTCGATCCGCTCGCCCGCCTGCACGGCGACGTCCGTGACCGGCCCGACGACGTCGAACCCGATGCCCTCCTCCGCGGCGTCCTCGGCGGGGAGTTCCTCGTCCCCGCTCTGCGCCGGATCCGGGGGCGCGACGGTCGACGCGCGCGCTGCGGCCACGACGGGCTCTGTCGCCGTCAGGGTCACGGTGTACGTGCCGTCCGCGAGCCCCTCGAAGGGCACCTCGACCACCCGACCGGCCTTCGCCTCGACCTCGAGCGACGTGCCGACCCCGCCCGCCGTCTCGGGCACGACACCGATCGTCACGTCCGCGTCCGCGCGCGGGGCGAGGATGCGCAGGGCCGTCTCGACGTCCTGCGAGCCGCCGACGTGCGCGCGCGCCTCCGCGGCCGCGGCGGTCGTGATCCGGAGACCGGGCACGACCTGCTCGGTCGCCGGCGCGCCCGTGCGGCCCGCGAGGTCGACGCCGCCCGGCTCGAGTCCGCGGACGACCGTGTGCTGCAGCGTCGCCGACACCAGGCCGCCTCGGCTGCGCACCTCGACCGCGAGCTGCGCCTGACCGGGCGCGTAGCCCGCGAGGGAGATCGCGCGCTGGCTGAGGGGTGCGATGACGAGGTCCTGCAGACCCGGGGCCTCGACCGGCCCCTGCCCGGTGTAGAGCGCGAGGTCGACGGTCGCCGCGACCCCGTTGGGATTCGCCAGCAGCAGCAGGCTGGAGCGTCCCGTGTCGGTGGCGCCCGCGACGATCCAGCTCGAGGCCGTGCCCTCGGTGCAGCCGACCACGGCGAGCCCTGCCGCATCGCCCGACCGCACGACCTGCGCCTGCGCCGCCGACAGGAGACCGCTGTCGTCGGCGGCGCTCGGCGCCGTGAGGACCGCCGAGGCCGCGCCGTCCGCGGCGGTCTCGACGTCGCTGTCCGTGAGCGCCGCGACCGTCGCGGGCGCTCCCGCGATCGTCGCCGCCGTCACGGCCGGAACCCCGTACGAGGTGATCCTCGTCGCGGACTCGAAGTCGCCGAGCTGGAGCAGCGGTCCCGGGCACACCCGCTGCTGGTCGACACCGGCAGGCGCGACCACCGTGCCCGGCGCGCTCGACGCCGTGGCGGGCAGCAGGGTGGCGCCGAGGACGAGCGCGCCGGCCCCGCCGATCGCGACGACGGCCCCCAGCACTCGGCCGCTCGCGCGGATCGCACTACTCGCCATGGCGTCCTCCGACCGCGAGGGATGCCGTGTCCGGGACCGGCCGAGCCGGGGCCTCGGTCCTCGCCCCCCGCTGGGAAAGCCCGGAGCCGCGCCGCGCCTCCCGTTCCGGCCGCACCCAGTCGGCGAGGCCGCTCGTGGGCAGGGCGAGCAGCAGCGTCAGCAGCAGCACGAGGAGCTGCGTCGTGAGGATCGCGGTGCCGAGGGCGGTGTCGAGATTGCCGGGTCCGGTCGGGGCGGGAGCGGACAGACCATCGTCGAGCCCCGTGTAGCGCCAGAGGGTGCCCTGGGTCGTGTCCGTGACGTGGGTGAACAGGGGGTTCGCGTCGAGGGCGGCCACGGTGCGGTCGTGCACCGCCCGGCTCGCGATGTCGCCGGGCTGCAGCAGCACGTAGCCGATGCGCTGCGCCTCGAGCACCGGCACCGGGTCGTAGCCGCTGCGGGAGGCGAGGTTCGCCGCAAGTTCCGTGAGCGTCGAGCCGAGTGCTGCGGATGCCGGCGCCGCCGAGTACAGAGAGCTCTGCTCGTCGAGCGTCGTCCCTGCTCCGCGCTCGATCGCGACCGCCAGCCCGTCGCCGCGCTCGGCGTCGAGCACGAGTGTCCCCACCGTCGGGTCCGTGCTCGCCTCCGCCGCGACCAGCGCCGGAAGCGTCCGGGACGAGCCCGGCACGGCGCCTCCCGTCCCGACCGCGGCCGCCCCGAGGAGCGGGAGGACCGAGGCGGCGACGCCGACGACGGCGACGCCGCCGAGCGCGGCCCGCAGCACGCGCGTCGCGGTGCCCTCGCCGGCGGAGAGCCCGATCACGGCGGCCCCGAGCAGCCCGAGCCAGGTGAGGCTCAGGGCCGACCCGGGCCACGGGGTCACGGCGGCCTCGCCGGCCGAGGCGACCGGGAGACGTGAGCAGAGCACGGCGGTTCCGAAGCCGAGCGCCGCCACGGCCAGCGCGAGCCCGGAGCGGGCCGCGCCCGGCAGGAAGACCGACGCCAGGGCGAGCGCGAGCACCGGCGTCAGGACGAGCACGGCGAGGAGCTGCGCCGCCTCCGGCTCGAGCAGTCCGAGCGACGTCCACCCGGTGGAGTCCGTGCCGGGCAGGGCGACGAGCATCCCCAGTGCGGAGAGGACCGTGTCCCCGGACGCGGACGAGGGCAGCGGGACCCCCGGGTCGGCGAGCACCCCGAGCGGTGTGCCGCGCAGGGCGTGCTGGACGGCGAGCGGCAGGAACAGCACAGCAGCGGGGAGGGGGAGCGCGAGGAGCCGGTGCCAGCCGCGTCCTCGGCGGCCGGCGCAGGCGAGCGCGACCGTGCCGAGGAGCCAGACGGCGAGCAGCGGCAGCGCGAGCGACGGCGCGCCCGCCAGCACGCCCGCCGCGAGGAGCGACGCGGTCGCGGCGGCGGCCCAGGAGCGGCGGGCCGTCGTCAGGGCGAACACGAGCCAGGGCAGCAGGAGGTGGGCGACGACCGCGCCGATCCGGCCCTGGTCGAGCGCCACCAGGAAGGTCGGCGCGAGGGTCCAGCCGGCCGCGGCGACGATCCGGAGCCATGCGCTCCGGGTGAGGCGCGCGGCGGCGAGCCAGGCCGCGAGGGCGGCGAGCGGCAGAGCGCCGAGGTAGAGCAGGACGATCGAGAGCGAGGGCGCCCAGAACGTGACGCTGCCGAGGAGCGCGAGCACCCACGCGAAGGGGTCCGCCGCCCCGGTGAAGCCCGCGCCGAGGCTCCGCCACGCATAGCCGACCTCGCCCCACAGGGCGCCGAGGTCGGCGAGCGGCAGCAGACCGGGAGCGGCGACGGTGGAGGCCCCGAGAAGGGGAAGGTGGATCGCGACCCCGACCACCGCTGCCGCGAGGACGGTCCAGGCCCCTCCACCGGTGAAGAAGTGCACCTCGCCTCTCCCTGCCCTGCGCGCGGAGACGGCATCCTCGAGGGCGAGGGCGCGTCGTCGCCGCACCTCGACCCATGGCAGGCGGAGCGACGCGATGGCCGACCAGCCGAGGGTGCGCTCCCGCCGGAGCCGCCGCCGTGCGGCCGGGATGCAGCGCGCGTGCCCGAAGGCGACGGCGAGCGCGGCGCCGATCTCGCTGAGGACGCTGCCCGGCTGCTTCTTCAGCAGCTGGCCGAGCGCGCGGAGGATGGCGAGCGGGAGCAGCGACAGCCAGTGGATGGGAAGCGCCAGCGGGGGCGCGTAGACGAGGCGGCGGTGCAGCTGCGCCGCACGCGCGAGGTACGAACGTCGCGCGCGGGAGGTGCGCGGTCCGAGCACGGCCGTGCCGGGCGCACGTCGCCCGGCCGAGAGCACCTTCGCGTCGGGGACGACGCTCACCCGGGACCCCGCGAGCCGGGCGCGGATGCAGAAGTCGAGGGCATCGTCGAAGGCGGGCAGCCCGGGATCGAATCCTTCGAGGCGGTCCCAGAGGCGGTGGCGGACGAGCATGCCGGCCGCGGCGACGGCGAGCACGTCGCTCTCCTTGTCGTACTGTGCCTGGTCGAGCAGCGGCTCGGCGAGCTCGACGGCGGTGCCGAAGCGGGTGATGCTGTCGCCGAAGGAGTAGAGGTAGTCCGGGTCCGCCCACTGCATGAGCTTCGGACCGGCCACCGACACGGAGGGCGAGATCTCGAGAGCGGCGAGCAGGGCTCGCAGGGCGTCCGGCTCGGGGGCGTTGTCGGCCGAGAGCAGCCACAGCCACTCGTCGTCGGAGGACGCGGGAGCGACGACCCGGACGCCGGCCTTGACGGCCTCGCCGAAGGACAGGGACGCCGGCGCCGCGACGTGCTGCACGTCGCGGAGCGTCGCGGGATGCTCCGTCACGCGGTGCTTCGCGCCGATGTCGACGATCACGAGCTGGTCCGGCTGCCGGGTCTGCTCGGCGAGCGCCTCGAGGGTGCGGTCGAGGTAGGCGCCCCCGTCATGCGCGACGAGGATCGCTGTCACTTTCGGCCGCACGCTGACACGCTAGGCGGCTCCGCGCCGTCCGTCGACCAGGACACCCCGCCAGGGCGGAGAACCGAGGCGAGCCGGGGCCTGCCGATCAGGAACCACAGGGGGCCGCACGAACAGAAAGGGGCGCCCCGAAGGGCGCCCCTGATGCTGTGTGATCGCCGGCTCAGCTGGCCTGCTTGCGGAGCTTGCGGCGCTCGCGCTCGCTGAGTCCGCCCCAGATGCCGAACCGCTCGTCGTTCTGCAGCGCGTACTCGAGGCACTGGGCACGCACCTCGCAGCTCGTGCAGATCTTCTTGGCCTCACGGGTCGAGCCGCCCTTCTCCGGGAAGAACGCCTCCGGGTCGGTCTGGGCGCAAAGCGCATCCGCCTGCCAGGCGAGAGCGTCGTCGTCCTCGTCCGGCAGCGCCTGCTTGCGGACCCCGGGAACCCCCAGGCGAACCGGGTCTACGAACCAGTCCCCCGGGACCCCCGCCCGGATGTCAGTGATGGCCATTGAAATCTCCCCATGTTGCACGCTGAGCTGGGTGCTCGTGTGCTTCTGGAGTAATTACAACCGTGGAATTACACCCGCGTCAAGGCGCAGACCATAGAGCCTCAACCAACGCTCAAGGGTTGCGACGCGCCGGTAACAGACACGAAATACAGCCGCAAGTCGAGCTGCTTTCAGGCGCCGCACAGCGAGGACGAGGGGATCGCGCAGGAAAAGGAGCGACTCCCCGGCGTGGCGGCCTGCCGTTCCGCGACGATGTGTGCCTCAGGCGTCCGCGGCGCGGCGGGCTTCCCACGCGCTCGCGACCATGTCGTCGAGGCTGTGCCGCATCGCCCACCCGAGATCCCGTGCTGCGAGCTCGCCGTCGGCCACGATCCTGGCGGGGTCGCCGGGGCGGCGAGGGGCCACCTCCGGCTCGAAGTCGATGCCGGTGCCCTTGGCCATCGCGGTCATGATCTCCTGCACCGAGACGCCATCCCCTGAGCCGAGGTTGTAGACGGGCTCGACGGGCTGTCCCTGCTCGAGCCGCTTCGCGGCCTCCACGTGCGCCGCGGCGAGGTCCGCCACATGGATGTAGTCGCGGACGCACGTCCCGTCGGGCGTCGCGTAGTCGTCGCCGAAGACCTTCGGCCGCCGGCCGTCGAGGAGCGCGTCGAACACCAGGGGGAACAGGTTGTGCGGACTGGCGTCGTAGATGTCGGGATACCCGGAGCCGACGACGTTGAAGTAGCGGAGCGACGTGTGCCGCAGGCCGATGGCGCGCTCCTGGTCGCGCATCAGCCACTCGCCGATGAGCTTGGACTCGCCGTAGGGGGATTCCGGCCGCGTGGGCGTCTCCTCGGTCACGAGGTCGACGTCCGGCGTCCCGTACACGGCGGCGCTGGAGGAGAACACGATCCGGTCGACGCCCTTGTCCGCCATGACGCCGAGCAGGGTCGCCGTCCCGGTCACGTTCTGCTGATACGTGTGCAGCGGCCGCTGCACCGAGACCCCGGCGTACTTGAACCCCGCCAGATGCACGACGCCGATGATCTCGTGGTCCTCGAAGACCGACTCGAGCCGGACACCGTCGAGGATGCTGGCGCGCACGAACGTCGCGTCGTCCCTCACGAAGGAGCGGACGCCGCTCGAGAGGTCGTCGACCACGACGGTCGCGATGCCCGCCTCGCTGAACGCCCGCACCACGTGCGCTCCGATGTACCCGGCGCCGCCGGTGACCAGCCATGCCATGCGGCCAGCCTATCGACGGCACCGGGAGGGCCCGCGCCGGGCCATCAGGAGAGCGACCCGCTCCCCTGCTCCCAGCCGTGGCTGCGGGGAAGCGAGAGCCGACGGCCGTAGCCGTCGGTGCGCAGGGCGACGACCGTCTCGACGGCGGCCGCGACGGCGAGGACCAGAAGGAGGATGAGCACGATCATGGCGGGAACGCTACGGTTGCGCTGTTTCAGCCACGAGTGGCAGGATTGCCGTCGTCCGTGCAGTTCCTGCCACTAGCCGCACCAGTCGGAAGGCTCGCCGTGCTCCAGAAGATCGTCTGCATCGCGCTCCCCGGGATGGCGCACTTCGAGTTCGGGACCATCTGCGAGGTCTTCGGCATCGACCGCAGCGACATGGGCGGTCCCCGGTTCGACTTCCGTGTCGTCGCCGCCGATCCGGGTCCGGTGCCAACCAAGCACGGCCTCAGCATCGTCGTCCCCGACGACCTCGGCGCGGCCGAGGACGCCGACCTCATCGCCATCCCCGCCTACCTCTGGAAGGGATTCGACGAGCGCGTCCTCGACGTGATCCGGCGTGCCGCGGCCCGGGGCGCGTGGGTGCTCAGCGTCTGCAGCGGCGCGTTCTACCTCGCCGAGGCGGGAGTGCTGGACGGGCGGCGGGCGACGACCCACTGGATGTACACCGGCCTGCTCGCCGAGCGGTATCCCTCGGTCGAGGTCGATCAGAACGTGCTCTTCGTCGAGCAGGGCAACATCGTCACCGGGGCCGGGACCGCGGCAGGGATCGACGCCGCGCTGCACATCGTCCGCAAGGAGCTGGGCGCCGCCGCCGCCAACATCATCGCCCGGCGGATGGTCGTCCCGCCCCAGCGCGACGGGGGCCAGGCCCAGTACATCGACACCCCGGTCCCCGAATGCCGCACGGACTCCTTCGCCGAGGTCCTCGACTGGATGCTCGAGAACCTGCAGGAGGAGCTGACGATCGAGCAGCTGTCGCGCAAGGCGCTCATGTCGACCCGCACCTTCGCGCGGCGGTTCCGGGCGGAGACCGGCACGACCCCGGCGGCCTGGCTGAATCGCCAGCGGGTGATCCGCGCCCAGGAGCTCCTCGAGGAGACCTCTCTCGGGCTGGAGCAGATCGCGCAGCAGACCGGCTTCGGGTCGGCCGCGGTCATGCGGCACCACTTCGTCAAGGTCCTGCAGACCAGTCCGCTGGCGTATCGGCGCACCTTCGGAGCCGCGCACCTGACCGACGAGCTCCAGACCGCCTAGCAGGGCACCAGCGGAGAGTCCAGCCGCTGCCGGGGGACTATCCGGGAAGCGCACTCGGCGGAGGCCGCCGTAGTGCCCCGGACGGCCGGGAGGTACGGTGCCGGGTACACCCGGTCCGAGGGGGCGACGGCCGCGGACGCCGAGACCCTCAGTCGGCGGGGCGGGAGGCCCGCCGACTGAGATTCCGGTCCCCGTCCTCCCCGCCTCGAGCGCTCCCGCCTTCCCGCCTCGAGCGCTTCCGCCGTCGGACACCGCAGCGTCAGCGGTTCACGGTAGCCACGAACACGGTCCCGGTGCCCTCGAGCCGCAGCTCCGCCTCGTCGGGCGTGACGAATGCCGCCTGTCCCGGTCCGATCACCGCGGAGGACCTCCCGCCGGTCACGGTCGTGGTGCCGCCGATCGCGAGCACGATGCCCGGGCCGGGAAGGAGGACCGAGGCCGGGGACGTGGCGGATCGCTCCTCGCCGTTCCGCCGAAGGTCCACCCGCGCGAGAAGGAAGTCGGGCACGTCCGGCCGGAACAGCCGGACCCCCGGTCCCGCCTCCTCGGCCTCCAGGAACGGAGGAGGCACGGGTGAGAAGCGGACCACCTTCTGCAGCTCACGCGTGTCGATGTGCTTCGAGGTCAGTCCCCCGCGCACGACGTTGTCCGACGCCGCCATGATCTCGACGGCGAGTCCGCGCAGGTACGCGTGGATGTTGCCGGAGGGCAGGTAGAGCCCCTGCCCCTCGGGCAGGCTCACCCTGTTCATGAGCAGCGCGACGAGGATGCCCGGGTCGCCCGGGTGCCGGTCCTGCAGCTCGGCCAGCGTCTCGAACTCGAGCCGGTGAGGCGACGTCCGCGGCGCGCGGCGGGCCGCCCGAGCCACAGCCCCGATCGTCGCCTCCGCCTCCTCGGACCCCTCGAACGCCAGCGCCACCATGCGCCGCAGAACGGCTTCGTCGTCCTCGTCGAGCGCCCCCGCGAGCCGGCTCAGCCGATCCGCGTCCTCCGCGGCGCCGGCATCCCGCGCGATGCCCTCCAGCTCCTCGAGGAGCTGCCGGGTGAGGAACGGGTCGCGGAACCCGGCCAGCACCTCGAAGGCCTCGCCGAGGGCGACGACGAGCTCCGGCTTGTGCCGATCGTCGCGGTACACGCGGCGATCGGCATCGCTCGGCACGCCCGCCGACGTCTCCCGCTCGAAGCCCTCCCGGGCCTGCTCCGGTGAGGGGTGCGCCTGGATGGACAGCGGCTCGTCGGCCGCGAGCACCTTGAGCAGGAAGGGCAGCGTGTCGCCGCTGCGGTCGGGGCCGAGCGCGCGCTCCGGGTCCGCGGCGATCCACCTGTCGAGCGTGGCGTGCCCGTCGGCGGCACCGGGGTCGACGATGCGACTCGGGGCGAGCGGGTGCGCGCCCAGCCACAGCTCCGCCTCGGGCCCTCCGGACGGCTTCCGGCCGAGGAGCTCCGCCAGAGCGCGCCTCGACCCCCACGCGTAGTCCCGGGGGGTGTTGGTGATCGCTACGAACACGGTCCGCCCCTTCTGCCCGGATCAACCTACCAATGGCGCTGGCCGGGGAACGACGGCCCCCCGATCAAGGGAGTATTCAGAGATATGAACGCCTAACTAAGATCCGAATATCGGCTGAACCCGCAGCCGCCCTGCCAACCCGAGGCACAAGTCATGGGGAACCCCCTCCCTGAGACGGCAAGCGAAGACACGCGCGTCTCCGAACACCAGGCGTTGAGAACGCTGCTGACCTCCCTCCTGCACTGGCGGGAGAACGACCACGCCTTCAGGCTGACCGCGCTCACGGTCTTCGCTTGGGCCGGCGGCGCGGCGGTCACGTCGCTGATCCTCGGCTCTCCCTTCCTCCTCCCCGGCTTCTCGAGCCCGTCGCTGCACCTCATCCTCGAGACCGCGGACGCGTGCGTGGCGGTCCTCGTCGTCTACCTGCTCATCGGCCGCTTCCTCCGGGACCGGGGCCTGCGGAACCTGCTCCTCGCGCAGGGTCTCGCGATGCTGCCGCTCGGCGGGTTCGTCCTGCGCTTCCTCTCCGACGCGGTCCTGCCGGACTCGGGGTTCGTCGAGGTGTGGCTCCCGCTCGCGGTCCGCCAGATCGGCGCGATCCTCATCGTCGTGGCGGCCCTGCTTCCCCAGCATCTCGCCCGCCGCATGGTGTCCCGCCCGGCGGCCGCGCTCGGGTGGACCACCCTCCTGATCGTCGTGCTCATGGTGGCCGGCCTCTTCTGGATCTTCCGGGACTCGCTCCCCTCGCAGCGCAACGGCGGCTTCCTCGCCGACGGTCTCGCGTCGGGCCACCCCCTCTACACGCTCTCGCTGGCGTTCTCGGGGGCCTGCTTCCTCGTGGCGTCGATCGCCTTCGCCACACGCGCCCTGCGGATCCGCGATCACCTCCTGTTCTGGCTCGGCCCGGCGTGCGCCCTGGCCGGCTTCGCCCGCATCAACTACCTCCTCTTCCCCGCCGAGACCCCGGACTGGCTGCACACGGGAGACCTGCTGCGGACGGGCTTCTACGTGCTCCTGCTCATCGGAGCGGCCAAGGAGATCCAGCGGTACTGGGGCGCGCGCGCCTACGAGGCGGTGCTCGCCGACCGGCGGCGGGTCGCGCGAGAGCTGCACGACGGCGTCATCCAGGAGCTCGCGTTCATCCGTTCCGAGAGTCACGCGCTGCCCGACGCCGCCCCCGCCAAGGAGCAGATCATCCGATCCACGGACCGTGCGCTCGACGAGGCGCGGGCCGCCCTCATCGCCCTCGAGCAGGCGGGCGACGAGGAGCTGGGCCTCGTCATCTACAGCGCAGCGCGCGAGGCGGCGCAGCGCTTCGGCGTGGAGCTCGAGGTGGACCTCGACGACTCGATCGAGGCCGAGCCCGCCCAGCAGCATGCCCTCGCGCGCATAACGCGTGAGGCGATCTCGAACGCCGCTCGCCACGGTCACGCCCGACATGTCCGCGTGCGCATGTTCCAGGACGGCGCTCGGCGCACGCTCGTGATCTCGGACGACGGCGACGGGTTCGACATCTCCATCGCGTCGGAGCGCCGCGGTGGATATGGTCTGATCAGCATGCGGGAACGAGCCCACGCGCTTCCCGGGGATTTCGCGATCGCGTCGGAGCCGAGCAGAGGAAGTGTGGTGACCGTCACGTGGTAGAGAGGGACGCTATCCGAGCCGTGATCGCGGACGATCACGTGCCTCTGCGGGGGCGGATCCGTGCCGCGCTGGAAGCGGGCGGCATCGAGGTCGTGGCCGAAGCCGGCACCGCCGAGCAGGCCGTCCAGCTGACCCTCGAGCACGAGCCGGACGTCGCCCTGCTCGACGTCCACATGCCGGGCAACGGCATCCGCGCCGCCCTGAGGATCGGCAAGGAGGCGCCGGGCACCGCGGTCGTGATGCTCACCCAGTCAAAGGAGGACGAGGACCTCTTCGACTCCCTGCGCGCGGGCGCCGTGGGCTACCTGCTCAAGGACACCAGCCCCGCCGCCCTGCCGGTGGCCCTGCGGTCCGTGCTCGCCGGCGAGGCGGCGATGCCGCCCTCGCTCGTCGCCCGGGTGCTGCAGGAGTTCCGTGGCCCGAGCCGCCGTCGCTTCGCGCTGCGCTCCCCGCAGACGGAGAAGCTGAGCCCGCGCGAGTACGAGGTGATGGAGATGCTCAGCCAGGGCAAGTCGACAGAGGAGGTCGCGAAGGAGCTCTTCCTCTCCCCCACCACGGTCCGCGTGCACGTGTCGACGGTGCTCAAGAAGCTCGCCGTGAAGGACCGCGAGAGCGCGTTCAGCCTCCTGCGAGGGGACTCCGGCCGCTCTCGATGATCGCGAGGAGCGTCTGGGCGAGCTCCTCGGCGGCATCCAGCGTGTACTCGCGCCCGCCGATCAAGACGTACGGGCCGTCGCTCTGGCCGGTCTCCGGGTCGTAGGACATCACGAGCTGGGCGACGACGCCCTCGGCGATGTCGAGCATGCGTCCCTGGTGCACCAGATCCTCCTCACCGAGGATCATCCCGTGTCGCACGACGCACCAGTCCGGGCACGCGGACATGCGAGGGGGCGCCCCTTCGGGGACGCGGGCGCTGGCATCGGGCACGGCGCTCCTTTCGCATGTTCGTTCTCCGAGACGCTAGAGCGTTCGGATGCCCGGAGGACAGCCGACGTTCAGATTCTCGAACGGTCGCCTCCGCCGTCCCCGCTGACGCGCCTGGCCGCTCCCAAGGGGAGGCCTGCCCCATACTGGCGGGGTGCTCCCGGTCGGCCTCGCGTTCCCGCTGGCCGCCCTCGCCGTCGGCGGGATCGCCGGCGCCTTCCTGGTGACGCCGGCGCAGCACGCGGTCAAGGGTCCCGTCCGCTTCGGCCGGGCCATCCGCCTTCTCGCAGCCGTCGTCGCGGCGGCCCTCTTCGCGGTCGTCGCGTGGCGTCTCGAAGCAGAGCCGTCCGCACTGCCCGTCCTCCTGCTCGTCGCCGCGGGCGTCGTGCTCAGCCTCGTCGACCTCGCCGAGAAGCGCCTCCCGAACCGGGTGCTCGGCGTCGCCGCGATCGTCGTCGGGGCCGGCCTCCTCGTCGCGGTCGTCGTCGAGGGCGACTGGGGCCGGCTCCTGCCGGCCGCGCTCGGCGCGGTCGCCCTCTTCGCGATCTACTTCGTGCTCGCGCTCCTCTCGCCCCGGGGGCTCGGGATGGGCGACGTCAAGCTCTCGGCCCTGCTCGGGCTGGTCCTCGGCTGGTTCGGCTGGGACACCTGGCTGATCGGTCTCGTCGCCGGGTTCCTGGCCGGCGCAGTCGTCTCCCTCATCGCCCTCGCCCTGCGACGCGTCACCCGGACGAGCCTCCTCCCCTTCGGCCCCTCGATGCTCGTGGGCGCCCTCCTCGCGATCGTGCTGGGCTGAGCGGCCTGCTCCTCGCGCCGCGGCGCCCGCCTGCCGCCCGGAAGTTCAAGAACCTGAACGCACCGTTCAGAGCGCTGAACGATCCCCTTACGCCGCTCGCGCCGGCTCCTAACGTCCTTTCCTGTCGGGCAACCCGCCCGGATCACCGAAAACACTCCACGTCCCCGATTGGAAGACCCGAAATGAAGTTCGTCACCGACATCCAGGCCCGCATCAACAGCCTCCGCGCGGAGGAGGACGGCGCCAGCGCCGTCGAGTACGGCCTGCTCGTCTCGCTGATCGCCGTCGTCATCGTCGCCGGCGTCACGCTCATCGGCACGACCCTGAACGGCACCTTCACCGGCGTCGCCGGCAGCCTCTGATCCGAAGAGCCCGACGATCGCGTGGTGGCCGGCACGACCGGCCACCACGCGACTCGCGTCAGGAAGGACATCGCGCATGAACCGCCTCCGCCGCCGCGCCGCCGATGACCGGGGTGCTGCAGCCATCGAGTTCGCGCTCGTCCTGCCTCTCCTCCTGCTGCTGATCCTCGGCATCCTCGAGTTCGGCCGCATCTACAACATCCAGATCTCGCTCTCCAACGCCGCCCGCGAGGGCGCCAGGACGATGGCGATCGAGAACGACGCCGCCGCCGCCCGGTCGGCGGCCGCCGCCGCCGCCCCGTCCCTCAACCCGGCGCTGTCCACCGGAGCGGTGGCCATCTCCCCCGCGACCTGCGGCGCCGGCCAGACGGCGACCGCGACGGTGAGCTACACCGTCACCCTTCTCACCGGCTATTTCGGGACCTCCATCCCCCTCTCTGCGACAGGAGCCATGCGATGCGGCGGTTGATCTCCCGTCTGCGCGAGGAGCAGGGCGCCAGCGCGGTAATGGTCGGCATCCTGCTCATCCCGCTGATCGGCTGCCTCGCGATCTCCCTCGACGTCGGAGCCCTCTACGTCGAGCGCGCACAGCTGCAGAACGGCGCCGACGCCGCAGCACTCGCCATCGCCCAGGAGTGCGCCGAGGACGGGGTGTGCAACTCGCCCGGCGCCCTCGCGAACACCTTCAGCGACAGCAACGCGAACGACGGCCTCGCCAACAATCTCGCCCCGTCGTTCCCCAACAGCCACACCGTGGTCGTGAGCACGAGCACGCAGGTGGCGGGCGGCGGCAACGCCATCGAGCACCCGTTCGCCCGGCTCATCGGCGTCGACTCGACCACCGTGCACGCGACGGCGACCGCCGAGTGGGGCTCGCCCGCCGCGAGCTCGGTCGTGCTGCCGATCGCGATGTCCTACTGCGACTTCCGCCCTGCGCTCGACGGCACGCTCCAGCTCATCCGCTACGACGAGAACAAGACGTGCAACAACGCGGCCGGGGAGCCCATCCCCGGCGGGTTCGGCTGGCTGAAGCGCTCGTCCAACGGCACCTGCGACGCGTTCGTCGACCTCGACACGAGCAGCGCAGGGAGCGAGGCCGGCAACTCCTACCCCGGGGCGTGCGACAGCGTGATGTCGGATCTCGAGGGCAGGACCGTGCTCGTCCCCATCTTCGATCGCGCCCTCACCACGACCGGAACGGCGAAGTCGTACCACATCTACGGCTTCGCGGCCTTCACCGTGACCGGCTGGAAGTTCTCCGGCGGCAACTCCATGCCGCAGGTCAACCTCGATCCCGCCGCCCCGAAGTGCACCGGCAACTGCCGTGGCATCCAGGGCTTCTTCTCGCACTGGGTGTCGCTCGACGCGGCCGGCTCGGAGCTGAGCCCGACCGCCCCGAACCTCGGCGCCTCCATCGTCCGCCTCTCCAACTGACCCGAACCTAGGACCCCCATGAAGACCCGAATCATCGGCGCGATCGTCGCCGTCGTCCTCGCCGCCGTCGGCACGGTGGTGCTCCTCGTCTACGTCGGCGCCGCGGATGTCCGCGCGGCCCGCGGCGCGGCGCTCGTCAACGCCTACGTCGTCAAGGAGGAGGTCCCCGCGAAGACGGCCGCCTCGGAGATCGGCAAGTACCTGGCGGTGTCGAAGCTTCCCGCGTCCGCCGTCGTGGAGGACAGCGTGCGCAGCCTCGAGGATCTCGAGGGCATGGTCACGACCGTCGAACTCGAGGTCGGTGAGCAGCTCATCACCTCTCGGTTCGCGAACCCGGCCGAGCTCGCCGCCACGGCGGGCGCCTCCCTCCCCGAGGGCACGCAGGCCGTCACGGTCGCCCTCGAGGTCGAGCGGGCGGTGGGCGGTGCCATCAAGGCGGGCGACACCGTGGGTGTCGTCGTGTCGGCGGACTCGCCGTACGTGCCGCCGGCCAACACGCGCCAGACGATGCACAAGGTGCTCGTGCTCGACGTGAAGCCCGGCTCGTCCCTCGCCATCACCGACGGCGCCGGCGAGGAGATGGTCGACATGGTCATGGTGACGCTTGCGCTCCGCACGCCCGACGTCGAGGTCGTGGTCTGGGGCCAGGAGTTCGGCGGAGTGTGGCTCACCCTCGAGCCGCAGACGGCCGACGAGACCGGTGGCCGCACCGTCAACGGAGAGGTCGTGTACCAGTGAGCATCCTCCTGGTGAGCCGCAGCTCCTCGTACGCCTCGCGTCTGGACGGCGCGCTCGGCGGCAGTGTGATCACCGTCGCCGGGAGCTCGCTCGAGACCGGGAACGACTCCGGCCTGGACGGCCTCGACGGCAGCCGCCTCGACGCGGCCTTCGTCGCCCCGGTCTCCGCCGCCGAGCGCCCCACCACGGCGATCTCCGTCCTCCGCCGCCGCTTCCCCCGGGTGCCGATCGTGCTGGTGCACGAGAACGCGGTGGCCGGGACCTGGGCCCGCTCCATGGGGGCCGACGCCGCCCTCCGCCCCGACGCCTCCGACGCCGAGATCGCCGGGCTCGTCGACCTGCTGCGCAGCGGCGCCCTGCCCCCCGAGACGGCGCTCCCCGAGCCCTGGAGCGGGCAGTGGGGCTACGAGCACCTCGAGGTGGAGCCGGCGCCGGCGAAGCACGCTCCGGCCGCGCCTCGGCACGAGGACGCCCCGGCCGCGCCACGGCAGGAGGACGCCCCGGCCGCGCCACGGCAGGAGGACGCCCCCGCACCGCTCACGCCCGTGGACGCCCCGGCCTCCCCGGCGGCCGTCGAGACCCCGCCTCCCGGGGAGGAGGAGCCGGATGCGCCCGAACCCGACGGGCCCTCCGGCACGGCCTCCGCGGACGAGGGCAGCGTGGCCCTGTCCGCGGAGGCCGTCGGCGGGGAGCCCGGCGAGGCCCCCGACGCGTCCTGGTCCCCGATCGACGGCCAGGGCGAGGAGGAGACCGCTCCGCCGGCGCCCTTCGACCTCCCGGCCCCCACCGGCGCTTCGCAGGTCATCGCCGTCGTCTCGCCCAAGGGCGGCCTCGGCAAGACCACGATCGCGACGAACCTCGCGGTGGGCCTCGCTCGTGTCGCCCCGGACTCGGTCGTCCTCGTCGACGGCGACTTGCAGTTCGGCGACGTCGCGGCCGTCCTCAACCTGACGCCGTCCCACACCCTCCCCGACATGGTGACGGGCCTCGCGACCCGCGACTCCGTCGTGCTGAAGACGCTGCTGACGCCGCATCCCACGGGTCTCTTCGTCGTCTGCGGCTCCAGCTCCCCGGCTGACGGCGAGCGCGTGACGGCGGAGCAGTTCGCCCACCTCATCGGCCAGCTCTCCAGCGTCTTCCGCTACGTGATCATCGACACGAGTCCCGGTCTCGGCGAGCACGCGCTCACCGCTCTCGACCAGGCGACCGACGCGGTCGTCGTGAGCGGCCTGACGGTCCCCGCCCTCCGCGCGGTGCGCACCGAGCTCGCGCTGCTCGAGAGCATCGGATCGATGCCGGCGGGGCGGCACGTGGTGCTCAACATGGTGGACCGCAAGTGGGGACTCCGCCGCCAGGATGCGGAGAACATCACGGGCGCGCGCATGGACGCGCTCATCCCCCGCAGCGACGCCGTCCCGTTCTCGATCAACCGGGGAGTCCCGCTCCTCGAGTCCGGGTCCAAGGACCCGGCGGCCCGCGCCCTCGTCGAGCTGCTGGGCCGCGTCTTCGGCGCCGGCGACCGTCGGCTGCTCCGTCCCGACCGGAAGAAGGTGGCCGCATGAAGCTGACCGATCGCGTCGACGCCGCACGCAGGACCCCGCTCGGCGTCGCTCCCACCCGCCCCGTCCCCTCGGCACCGGCGCCCGCTCCCCACACGGCCGTGCCGGGCCCGGCGCCCGCCGCTCCCACGCCGGTGCGTCAGCCCGCGCCGCGCCCCGCCGCGACCGTCGCCGCGGCGCGCCCCCGCGATCCGCTCGCCGAGTTTAAGGGGCGCGCAGCCGAGCAGCTCTTCGAGCGGATCGGCAGCAAGATCAACGACCCGTCCCTCACGGAGCACGCGCTCCACGACCTCGCCCGGTCGGAGCTCCTCCAGATCGTCTCCGAGGAGCAGGTCCCGCTCAACTCCGAGGAGCGCTCCACGCTCATCCGCGAGATCGGTGCGGACGTGCTGGGGCTCGGCCCCCTCGAGCGCCTGCTCGAGGACCCGGACATCACCGAGATCATGGTGAACGGCCCGGACCAGATCTACGTCGAGCGGTCGGGGCGTCTCACCGTCAGCGAGACCACCTTCACGAGCGAGGCGCAGCTCCGCCGGGTGATCGAGCGGATCGTGGGCAAGGTCGGTCGTCGCATCGACGAGTCCTCCCCCCTCGTCGACGCGCGCCTCGCCGACGGCTCCCGAGTGAACGCGGTCATCCCGCCGCTCGCGGTGAACGGGTCCGCACTGACGATCCGGAAGTTCTCCCGCGAGCCGCTCACCGTGAGCGACCTCGTGGGCTTCGGCACCCTCGACCAGAACATGGCGGCGCTCCTCCAGGCCTGCGTCCAGGCGCGGCTCAACGTCATCGTCTCGGGCGGCACCGGCACGGGGAAGACGACGCTGCTCAACGTGCTGAGCTCGTTCATCCCCGAGACGGAGCGCATCGTCACGATCGAGGACGCCGTCGAGCTGCAGCTGCAGCAGGACCACGTCGTCCGGCTCGAGTCGCGCCCCTCCAACATCGAGGGCAAGGGCGAGATCACCATCCGCGACCTCGTTCGGAACGCCCTGCGGATGCGCCCCGACCGCATCGTCATCGGCGAGTGCCGCGGCGGGGAGACCCTGGACATGCTGCAGGCCATGAACACCGGTCACGAGGGCTCCATCTCGACGGTGCACGCGAACTCCCCCCGGGACGCCATCTCGCGTCTCGAGACGCTCGTGCTCATGGCCGGCATGGACCTCCCGCTCCGCGCGGTCCGCGAGCAGATCGCCTCCGCGGTCGACCTGATCGTGCAGATCGGCCGGCTCAAGGACGGCAGCCGCCGGATCACCCACATCACCGAGGTCCAGGGCATGGAGGGCGACATCGTCACCCTCCAGGACGCCTTCGTCTTCGACTACTCGGCGGGCGTGGACAGCCAGGGCCGGTTCCTCGGCCGCGCGGTGCCGACGGGGGTCCGCCCGCGCTTCGCGGACCACTTCGCCGAGATCGGCATCCCGCTGTCCCCGACCGTCTTCCAGCCCCCGATCCCGATGCGAGCCGCGCGATGAGCCCGATCCTCTTCTACGCGGGTGTGGGACTCGCGCTCATCGCCCTCTTCGTCGTGGTGTTCCTCGTCATCGCCCCGCCCGCGCCCCGGGTCCCGCTCGAGCGCCGGGTGGCGCCGGGAACCACGCACGTGTCCGCCCTCACGAAGATCACCGACCGCACGATCGCCGTCATCGACGGCGTGCTCAAGCGGCGGAAGTCCGGCATGTTCGGCGAGGTCGAGCTCGAGCTCGCGAGCGTCAAGATGACGCCGTCCGCGTTCGTCCTCATGGTCAGCTGCACCGCGGTCGTGCTCGGCGGCGTCGGCGTCCTGCTCGGCGGCTTCACGCTCTGGACCATCCTCCTCGTGCCCGTCTTCGCGGCCCTCGCCCCGCTCGGAGCGAAGATCGTGCTCGGCGTCCGGGCCGGGTCGCGCCGGTCCAAGTTCGCGACGCAGCTCGACGACTGCCTCACGCTCATCGCGGGCAGCATCCGCGCCGGCCACGGCTTCCTCCGGGCCCTCGACGGCGCCTCCGCCGAGATGGAGGCGCCGATGAGCGAGGAGCTCGCCCGGGTCGTCAACGAGGCCCGCATCGGCCGCGACCCGGACGCCGCGCTCGACAGCGTGGCCGCCCGGATGCGCAACGACGACTTCCGCTGGGTCGCCCAGGCGATCGCGATCAACCGGGAGGTCGGCGGCAACCTGTCGAACGTTCTCGAGCAGACCGCGAACACCATCCGCGAGCGGAACCAGATCCGCCGCCAGGTCAAGGCGCTGAGCGCCGAGGGACGCCTGTCCGCGATCATCCTCATCCTGCTGCCGATCGTGGTCACGGGCTTCCTGCTCGTGATCCAGCCCGGCTACTTCGCCAACTTCTTCTCCAACATCTTCGGCATCCTCGCGATCGTCGTCGCCGTCGTCCTGCTCGTCCTCGGATCGATCTGGATGCTGGCCGTCGTGCGGGTCAAGTTCTGAGGCAGATCATGCAGTTCTACGTCCCCCTCCTCGCCGCGGTCGCTGCCGCGGGCGGTGTCGGCGCGCTGGCGTTCATCCTGATCTCCGGCTTCCGCCCGAAGACCGCGGGCGCCGACGAGGTCCCCGTCTCCGCGCCGGCCCCTCAGCGCCGGCCGGTCGGCGAGCGCGTCGCCGGGCGGGTGCCCGCCGGCTACACCGGCTGGATCGCCCGCAACATCGTCCTCGCCGGCCGCCCCGCCGGGTGGAGCGTGGGGCGGACGCTCCTCGCCAAGCCGTTCACCGCGCTCCCCATCGCGCTCCTCGGCTGGTTCTGGGTCATGCTCGACCCCGCTCCCTGGCGCATCCTCGTCACGATCCTCTTCGTGACCATCGCGTTCTTCGTTCCCGAGCTGCTCGTCTACAACCGGGCGGTCAAGCGGCAGCAGGAGATCGACCTCGCCCTGCCCGACACCCTCGACCAGATGACGATCTCCGTGGAGGCGGGCCTCGGCTTCGAGAGCGCGATGTCGAAGGCGGCCACCAACGGCCACGGCCCGCTCGCCGACGAGCTCGTGCGCACGCTGCAGGACATGAGCATCGGGCGTCCCCGCCGGGACGCGTACCAGGCCCTCACCGACCGGACGAAGTCCCCCGACCTGCGCCGCTTCACGCGGGCGGTCGTCCAGGCCGACCAGTACGGCATCGCGATCGCGGACGTGCTCAAGGTGCAGGCGGGCGAGATGCGGCTCAAGCGGCGCCAGCGCGCCGAGGAGCAGGCCATGAAGGTCCCGGTGAAGGTGCTCTTCCCGCTGATGTTCTGCATCCTGCCGGTGCTGTTCATCGTGCTGCTCACTCCCGCGGCCCTCAACGCGCTCACGACCTTCAACTGAACGCGCCGGCGACCTGCGGCCGCCGGCGGGGGCCCGCGGTCGGGGCATCGGCCCTCCTCACGGTAGAACGGAGGGAGACCCCCGGACCGGAAAGAGGACCATGCCCCGCGCAAGAGTGATCATCGACCCCAACTCCACCGTCGGCGTCGTCCAGCGCCGGATGTTCGGCTCGTTCGTCGAGCACCTCGGGCGCAGCGTCTATGACGGGCTGTACGAGCCCGGTCACCCGACGGCCGACGAGGAGGGCTTCCGGCAGGACGTCATCGACCTCGTGAAGGAGCTCGGGGTGACGACGATCCGGTACCCCGGCGGGAACTTCGTCTCCGGCTTCAAGTGGGAGGACAGCGTCGGCCCGAAGGAGTCGCGGCCGCGGCGGCTGGACCTCGCCTGGCACTCCCTCGAGCCCAACCAGGTCGGACTGCACGAGTTCTCGAGCTGGCTCGAGAAGATCGGCGGCAGCGAGCTGATGCTTGCGGTCAACCTCGGCACCCGCGGCACCCAGGAGGCGATCGAGCTCCTCGAGTACGCGAACGTGCCGGCCGGCACGGATCTGTCCGAGGAGCGCGCGGCGAACGGCCGCCCGACGCCGTTCAACGTGCGCATGTGGTGCCTCGGCAACGAGATGGACGGCCCCTGGCAGCTGGGTCACCGGTCCGCCGAGGACTACGGCAAGCTGGCGTCGAGGACCGCCAAGGCCATGCGCCAACTGGACCCCGACCTCGAGCTCGTCGCGTGCGGATCCTCGAGCGCGGCGATGCCGACCTTCGGGACCTGGGAGCGCGTCGTCCTCACCCACACCTACGACGACGTGGACTACATCTCGTGCCACGCCTACTACGCCGAGAAGGACGGCGACCTGGGCAGCTTCCTCGCCTCGGCCGTCAACATGGACCACTTCATCGACTCGGTGGTCGCGACGGCCGACCACGTCAAGGCGGTGCTCGGCTCGAAGAAGACCATCCACGTCTCCTTCGACGAGTGGAACGTCTGGGACATCGAGCGCTACCAGGTCGAGGACAAGGTCACCGGCATCGGCAACTGGCCGGTCGCCCCGCGCCTGCTCGAGGACGTGTACACGGTGGCCGACGGGGTCGTCGTCGGCAACCTCCTGATCTCGCTGCTCCGGCACGCCGACCGCGTGACGAGCGCCTCCCTCGCGCAGCTCGTCAACGTGATCGCGCCGATCATGACGGAGCCGGGCGGGCCGGCCTGGCGCCAGACGACGTTCTTCCCGTTCGCGGTGACGTCGCAGCTGGCCGTCGGCGAGGCCCTCAAGGTGAAGCTCCAGTCCGACGAGTACGACACGGCCCTGCACGGGACCGTGCCGGTCGTCGACGTGGCGGCCACGCACGATGCCGAGACCGGCCGGACCGCGGTCTTCCTCGTCAACCGCGCGCTCTCCGAGGAGACGACGGTCACCGTCGACATCCGCGCTCTCGGCGAGGTCGCGGTGCGCTCCGCTCAGACCCTGACGGACGACGACGCCCACGCGAAGAACACGCTCGAGCAGCGGGAGCGCGTCGGGCTCCGCGTCAACGAGACCGCGACCATCGCCGACGGCGAGCTCACCGTCACCCTGCCTCCGGTCTCCTGGACGGCGCTCTCCCTGGCGTGAGCACGGCGGGGGGTGGAGCGGCGGTCCGCCCCGCCCCCGGCGGGCGGACGCAGCGGGTCTACCCCCTCCGCGCGTCCTCGTGACTCTCGAGCAGCCGCTTGAGCGCCTCGAGGTCCGCGAGCACGGCATCCGCGTCGGCCTCGAACTCCTCCTCGGTCACGCCGTCGCGCCGCCGGAGCGTGAACACCACTTCAGCGCCCTCGCCGTCGCGGAGGACGCGCATCGGATTCTCGACCGTGTCGCCACCGGGCAGGCGGACGAGGTGATCGAGCACCCCGAACGGATTCCGGGGCGCGAACTCCACCTCGACGCGCCCCATCGGCGAGTCGGCCAGCCATCGCCCGTCCACCTGCGCGATCGAGCCGGAGAGGCCCGCCGCCCAGCGCGGCAGGTTGGCCGGCTCCGCGCAGAAGGCGTAGACGTCGGCGGCGTCCCGCTGGATGCGGACGCCCAGGTGCCGGGTCTCCCGGACCACCCGCTAGCGCCGCCCCGGCTGCCCTGCGCACACCGGGCAGGTCCCGTCCGGCGCCAGAGTCGCCCACCAGTGCTTGGCGCACATCGGTTGGGTCGCGTCGAGCTCCTCGCCGCTCTGGGCTCCGGGATCGGGCACGGCACCCCTACTCATGGGAGGCGAGCCTAGGCGAGAAGGGACGCCGCCGGGAGGCGGTTGCGCGCTCCATGCCTCGCCGGCACGCGGCTAGCGGTGCGCGAGACGGGGACCGGCGGGAAGGACGTCGCCGGCGAGGGCCCGTGCGGGCGAGGGAGACGGAGCGGTGCGAACGAGGCCGGTCGGCGCGTCGTCGTGCTGCACGTGCGCCTCGGACGGGCGGGACAGCCGGCGCACGAACTCCTGATCGCGGCGATGCGCGTCCGCGACCCTGACGGCCCGGCCGATGATCAGCCCGAGCACCACACTGACGAGCATCCAGGCGGCAAGGCCCAGCAGCACTATCCCCCATAGCGGCATGACGCCATGCTCCCAGAGGGCGCAGGGCGCCACAGTCCCCTGTGCGGGGGGGGTGTCGGATGATGACCGTATGCGGATCAACAGGGTGCACCACATCGCGGTGATCGCGACGGACTACGAGCGGTCGAAGGCGTTCTACACGGAGGTCCTCGGCTTCACCCTGCTGTCGGAGGTCTACCGCGAGGAGCGCGACTCGTGGATGGGCGACCTCGCGCTTCACGGGGTGTACCTGCTGGAGCTGTTCTCCTTCCCGTCGCCGCCCCCGCGGCCCACGGGTCCCGAGTCCACGGGCCTGCGGCATCTCGCCTTCGAGGTGGACGACGTCGCCGCGGCGCTCGACGAGCTCGCGGGCAAGGGCGTGCGGTGCGAGGAGCTCCGGACCGACCCGCACACCGGGAAGCGGATGGCGTTCTTCTTCGACCCCGACGGCCAGCCTCTCGAGCTCTACCAGGCCTGACGCGCGCCGAGGCGGCGATCCCCGCACTGCACCGATCGGGCGTGGCGCGGCAGGCGGTCGCGGAATACTGGAGCCGGCGGCCGATGCCGCTCTCAGGCGAGGAGGCCCCATGACCGACACCGTTGCCCGCACCGCCGACCTCGGCGGAGTGCCGCTCACCGCCCTGTTCCTCGGCGGCACCGGCACGATCAGCACGGCCTGCACCCGGGCGGCCGTCGAGGCGGGCTTCGAGGTGGTCCACCTCAACCGGTCGCAGACGGACAAGCGGCCGGTGCCGGAGGGCGTCACCTCGCTGACCGGCGATGTCCGCGACCGCGCCTCGCTCGAGGCCGCGCTGGGCGACCGGACGTTCGACGTGGTGGTCGACTTCATCGCCTTCACACCGGAGCACGTGCAGGCGGACATCGACGTGTTCTCCGGGCGCGCCCGTCAGTACGTCTTCATCAGCTCCGCGTCGGCCTACCAGACCCCGCCGTCCCGGCTCCCCGTGACGGAGTCGACTCCCCTGCGGAACCCGTTCTGGGAGTACTCGCGCCAGAAGGCGGCCTGCGAGGACCTGCTCGTCGCCGCCTACCGGCGCGACGGGTTCCCGGTCACGATCGTGCGCCCGTCGCACACCTACGACGAGACGAGCATCCCCCTGCTCGGCGGCTGGACGACCATCGACCGGATGCGCCGGGGGCTGGAGGTCGTGGTGCACGGCGACGGCAGCTCGCTCTGGACGCTGACCCACGTGGACGACTTCGCCCGGGCGTTCACGGGGCTTCTCGGCCGGACGGACGTGCTCGGCGAGGCCTTCCACATCACCTCCGACGAGGCGCCAGCGTGGGACGCGGTGTATCGCGCGCTCGCCCGCGCCGCCGGTGTGGGGGACCCTCGGCTGGTCCACGTGCCGTCCGACGCGATCGCGGCGCTCGATCCCGCCTGGGGCGCGAGCCTGCTCGGCGACAAGACCCACTCGATGGTCTTCGACAACTCCAAGGTCAAGGCGGCGGTTCCGGGTTGGCGGGCGCGGATCCCGTTCGAGCACGGAGCCCGGCAGATCGTCGCGTGGTACGACGCGGACGAGGGACGGCGGCTCGTCGACGGGGAGACGGACCGCAAGTTCGACCTCCTGGTCGACGCGTACCGCCCGCGCCCCCTGTAGCACCCGATCGCCGGGCGGTTGGCCGGCCATCGACGGCCGTGTAGGTTACCTGGAATCCACCTTGCCGTCACCCCGCGGCAAGGTGCACGGGCGGAACAGGGTCGGGCCCACCTCCGTCGCGACCCGAAGGGCTGTCCTTGTCCGGTTCCCGGCTCCGTCCGTCGGCCGACGCCCCTGCGCGCGAGCTGCGTTCGCTGAGCCTCGTCCTCGTCGTCGCGATCCCCGGGGCGCTCCTGGTCGTCCTGGGCACGGGGATCCGGCTCCTCTCTCTGCTCACGGGCGCGGACATCCCCGGTGCCACGGTCCTCGATCCGAACGGGGAGGCCAACGCGTGGTCCTGGTACTCCTCCCTGCTCCTCGCGGCGCTGTCGGTCCCGCTCCTCGTCCACGCGGGGCTCAGGCCTCGCCGGGCCGCGCGTCCCTTCGTCGTCCTCGCGGTTCTGGCGCTCTGCCTCTCGGTCGACGAGGCCGCGGTGCTGCACGAGAAGCTCACGCTGCCCGGGGACGATCCCGCGAGCGGCGGATGGCTGGTCATCCAGGCATCCATCGCCGTCGTGGGAGGTGCTGCCGCATACCTGCTGGGGCGGCGATTCGACCCTCTGCTGAGACGGAGGCTCGTCCTCGCCGGGGTTCTCTACCTGAGTGGCGCGGTCGGTGTGGAAGCGGTGCAGTTCGCGGTCGGCTCCGCCGCAGGGCTCCCCGACCTCGAGCACACCTCCCTGGCCTACACGCTGGGGCTCCTGCTCGAGGAGGGGCTGGAGGTGCTCGGGGTGTGGGTGGCGCTGTGGGCGGTTCTGTCGGCTCTCGTCATCGCGGTGGGCGGTTCCGGGCTGCGAGTGGAGCGCAGGGACGGGTCCGCGACCGCCGACGGAGGCCCCGCACGCCCGAGGTCACTCACCGAAGCGTCCTGACCTCCGGCGGCGGGCAGCGCCCGGACGCGGGTCGGATCAGTCCGGCGCGTCGGTGGCCGCGGCCTGGGCCGAGCTGCGCGGCTCGCCCTCGTGCTGGAGCGAGGCTCCCGAGGCCGGGTCGATGGGGGCGAGCACGTCGTCCTCCTCGCCCTCCGGGCCGAGAGCGGTCCGTCCCGTGGCACGGGCGAACTTCGACATGGCGGCCGCCGGCTCCGCGCCCTCCTCGAGCAGGGTCGCCTCGAGCCGGTCGAGCAGCAGCTGCCGCTCCGCGACGGCCGACGGGGCGCCCTCGAGGAGCTCCACCTCCCACTCCCGCCACGTCCGCTCGACGCCGCTGCGGAGGTCCGTCGCGGACACGCGGTCGTCGGCGACCTCCGCGAGCTCCCGCCCCTCCTCGTCGAGCACGATGATCGGCGACCGCTCCGTCCGGAGCTCGGCAGCCGGGATCAGCCGCCTGTCGCCCACCTCCTCGCGGATCAGCTCGAGCAGGGCGGGCGGCACCTCGTCGGCGAGCGGAGCGTGGTGCTCGGTGCGCCCGTCGCCCGCCGGCCGCTTCAGGTGCCAGCCCTCGTCGTGCCCGCCGGAGCGCCGGCGCAGCGTCAGCCGATTCGCGGCGAGCGCGCCGTCCTCGGTGTCGTAGTAGGTGGCCTGGAGCAGGTCGGGCCGTTCCGGGCGGCGCACTGAGAAGCCGCTCAGCTCCGGCGCGGGCGCGTCCTCGCGGACGTCGTACTTCCGCTCGGTCTCCGTCATCGAGGTGACCTCGTCCTCGGCCATCGCGCTCTCCTTCCGGCACCCGGGGCGGGGAGCGGGCACGCCCTCCCCGGACCCATGATCCGCCACCGCGCACGCACGTGCGACGGACGGCCTCGGGGTTGCGCGTTCCGGCTCGGGTGGTACGGCTTCCGTGCCCGCGCCTTCCGGTCCCGGGCTATCGGAGGGCCGGCATGATCTCGCGCTCGAACAGCTCGATCGAGGACCGGTCGTAGGCCGCCTCGGGGAAGTAGTGGATCGAGTAGGCGAGCCCGAGCTTCTGCACCTCGCGGAGGCGCTCCACGACCTGCTCGGGAGTCCCGACGGCCAGCGCGTGCCCGGTCTTGTACTCGTGCACGAAGTGGGCCGCCTCCTGCTCGCCCAGATACGGAGTGACGCGCGCCTCCAGCGCATCGATGCGCTCGGCCACCTCGGCCTCCGTCGGCGCGACGATCGTGTTGTAGTTCGCGCTCCGCACGATCCGGTCGAAATCGGTGCCGACCTCGAGCGTGTGCCGGCGCAGCAGCTCGCTCTTGTGGGCGAACTCCTCCGGGTGCCCCGCGAAGTTGGTGTAGTCCGCGTACTTCGCCGCGATGCGGAGGGTCACCTTCTCGCCGCCGCCGGCGATCCACATCGGCAGGCCGCCCTCCTGCAGAGGCAGCGGGAAGACACGCGCGTTCTCGACCTGGTAGTGCTGACCCTGCAGGGTGGCGTAGCCCGTCGTCCACGCCTGTCTCATGATCTGCACGCCCTCGTCGAGCCGGGCCAGCCGGTCCCGCGCCGGCGGGAAGCCGTAGCCGTACGCGAGCCACTCCTGCTTGTACCAGCCGCCGCCGATGCCCATCTCGGTCCGTCCGCCGGAGATGACGTCGACGGTCGCGGCCACCTTGGCCAGGTAGGCGGGATTGCGATAGCTCATGCAGGTGCACATCTGCCCCAGGCGGATGCGCGAGGTCGCGGCGGCGAACGCCGACATGAGCGTCCAGGCCTCGTGCGTCGCCTCCTCGCTCGGCACCGGGACCGTGTGGAAGTGGTCGTAGACCCAGAGCGACTCCCAGGGGCCGGCGTCCGCGGCCTCGGCCAGAGTGCGCATCACCTCCCACTGACGAGCGGGCTCGATGCCGAGCAGGTCGTGCCGCCACCCCTGAGGGACGAAGATTCCGAATCGCATGGATCGAGCCTAGGGAGTCCGCCGTCCCGGCCTCTCGGAGCGACCGGCCCCGACGGCGGAAAAGACGAGCCCCCTCGGTCCCTTGCGTCCAAGGGAACCGGGGGGGCTCTTTTGATTACCCGATCGGATGGGGCCAGGCAGCTCGGACACCCGAAGTCCGAGGGACCCTCATATCCACCCGCTGACACGGTACGGCGGAAATGCGGTGCGGCCAACGGCTCGCGTGGTATTGGGGCATCGAATCCACCCGGAATCTCCCCGGAGGAGACTGCGGGAAGGCTGTGCGCCTACGCCGCCCGCTCGTAGTCGCGGCGCGAGGGGCGCGGCGTGCGCGGCGGCGTCGAGCCGAGGATGCGGCCGACCGCCAGTCCGATCAGGAGCGCACCGAGCAGCCACGTGACGAGGACGGCTGCGATCAGGGCGACGACTCCGAGAGAACTCACCGGGTATTCCTACCCGCACCGGCGATCAGGGTCACATCGACACACCGCCTCGCGCGGCTCGACGGCTGAATCGACCTCAAGCTCTACTGCAGGGTTCGGCTCCCCCGCCGGAGGTCGGCGGCCAGCAGCCGGTCGCGGCGATGCACGATCAGGCGCACGAGCAGGGAGATCGCCGCGCCGAGCGCGGCTCCGAGGCCGTTGGCCACGACGTCCATCGCGCTCGGCACGCGGTCACGGAGGAAGAGGGCCTGGTTGCACTCGAGCAGCGCGGAGAAGGCGGGGGCGAGCACCGCGACCAGCCACCAGTCGCGCCGCCGCAGCATCAGCGCGGCGAGGAACCCGGCCGGCAGGAAGAGCAGGACATTGCCGGCGAACTCGATCTGGGCGTACCCGACCCACTCGGGCACGCCGCGCTCGTGCAGCTCGGCGATGAACCGGGCGAGCGAGGCGCGATAGGGCCGGTCGACGGGCGAGGGCGTCAGAGTCACGACGAGGATCTCGACGAGGTACGCGACCAGCAGCAAGGCCGCGATCCCGATGCGGAACCGGTCGGCGAGGGACGCCGGCGCGGTCCGTCCTGCTCCCTGCGCCGCCCGGTCCGCGGCCGTCATCCCAGCCGCGCGTAGTCGAGGATCGCCGCCACCACGCCGGCGGTGTCCTCCCACCCGTCGACGGCGTGGCACGCGACTCCGGTGGTCTTCACCGGGAAGTCGTTGCCGTCCGGATCGAGCCGGTCGCCCACGAAGAGCATCTCGGCGATGGGGATGCCGCTGACCTCCTCGAGCCGCCGCATCCCGTACGCCTTGTCGATGCCGCGGCGCGTGATGTCCACGGAGGTCGAGCCCCCGGAGCGGACCTCGAGGTCCGCGAGGTCCGCCTGGACGGCGGCCCGGAGCGCGTTCTTCTTCTCCCCCGTCGGGTCCCACCGCCTCTTGACGTCGACCGGCGCGAGCTGACCGAGGGCTGAGAACGTCACCTGAGATCCGCGGTCCTCGAGGATCGGCCCCCAGGTCTCGCTCTCCCAGAACCCCAGCTCCTTGGCCCGCGCCTCGAGCGACCGGAACGCGCGCTCGATCTGCTCCGCGCTGAGGTTCTGGGCGTAGACCTGCACCCACTCGCCGTCCCGGTGGCGCCAGTACTGGGTGCCGCACGTGGGCATGAGGTGGAGGCGCTCGAGCCGGCCGGGCGAGGCATTCGCGAGGCGATCGATGACCTGCGCGCGGAACTGGGCGATCTGGCCGCCGGAGATGATGCACACCTCGCTCACCTCGAGGAGGTCGTGCAGCAGCTCCACCATGCGCGGGTCGAGCGCCGACTTGGACGGCGCCAGCGTGTCGTCGAGGTCGAATGCGACGAGGCGCGGCAGCCAGTCCGCCGTCCATACGTCGGCCGACGGCACGGTGGTGGGGTCGGTCATCCGGGTCCTCTCGGCTGGGGGTCCATCGATTCTGGCCGAGATTCAGCCGGGGCGGAGCCACGGTGGCTCGCTTGTCCCCGGAACACGGGGTCCGTGCGGCGGTCCTGGCGGGCAAGCGGCGCCGAGGCCGGCTCTACCGGTTCCGCGCGCGGTTCTCCGCGACGGACTGCAGCGCGGCGTCCGCGATCCTGCCGATGACCGCCCAGTCGAAGGTCCGGATGTGCTCCCGGGCGCGCGCGGCGAGTCCCGCGAGCGCCTCGGGGTGGTCCCGGAGCCAGCGGACGCGCTCCGCCGCCTCGCGGGCCGACTCGGCGCGGAGGTAGGTCCGGCCGTCGACCAGTCCGATGCCCTCAGCGACGGCCGCCGTGGCGAGCACGGGGAGCCCCATGGCGCAGGCCTCGAGCACCTCGCCCCTCGCGGCCTCGGCCTGCCGGAACGGCACGACGAGGGCGTCGTGGCTCGCGTACTCGAGCGCGAGGTTGCCCACCCGGCCCACGAGATGGACGCGCGGATCGATCGCCGATCCCGGTTCCATGGTGGCGCCGACGACGTCGAGGGTCCACGGCTCCGGAAGCAGCGGAGCCCACTCCTCGAGGAACTCGCGCAGCCCGGCCCGGGCAGCCGCGGACCCAGGCGGGAGGACGTGGAGGAGCCGCACCGGGTCCTCCCGGCGGCGGTCGACGTGCGGGAGGATCTCGGCCTCCGGCAGCCGAGTCCCGTTGTGGATGGTCCACACCCGCTGCGCTCCCAGGGAGCGGAAGTAGGCGGCGTCGCCCTCGGTCGCCGCCCAGACGCCGGCGCATGCTCGGGCGAGCCGGCCCTCCAAGCGGCGCGCCAGCGCGGCGCGCACCAGGAGGCCGGTGCTCGCCCGGCCGCTCCCGGCGCGACCGGCCAGGCGGCGCAGCCGAGGGTACTCGGCCTGCTGGCTGTCCAGCACCGCGCGGCGCCACTCCGCGGGGGGCAGCGCCCCTGCCGCGGGGAGCCCGTTCAGCACGACGACCGCGGGATCGATCTCCCGGATCAGCTTCTCGAGCCATGCGCGGCGGACGGCACCGCCCAGCGCGACAGTGTGCGGGGAGCGCAGCGTCGCGGCAGCGAGCATCCGATCCGCGCGCGTGTACCGGGGCGGCCGCGCGACGACGGGGGGCGCCGGGTGGGCGATCCAGACGGAGTCCCCGTCGCTCCGCCCGCCGCTGAAGAAGGCGAGGTGGACCGCCCAGCTGTAGGAGAGCTCCTCGCACAGCGCGCGCAGCCTCAGCTGCGACGGTGTGTCCGGGGAACGCCACGAGACGACGAGCAGGGGCGGTCGTCGCTCCGCACGGGATCCGAGGGAGCCCGTCGGGACCTCCACTCGTCCGCCGGAGCTCACGCCGCCGAGTCCGGAAGGCGGCGCAGGCTCACGGCCGCGGTGCGCTCCCGTTCCCGCTCAGCCCCTGCCGCGGCGCCCGTGACGGCGGCGGCGAACGTCATCGTCCGCATCTGCACTTCCCCGGAGTCGGTCTCTTGGCCCGCGGCATCGTATAACCGGGACCGGGTAGACCGAATAGTGGACCGCAGGGAATGCGATATCGAACGCTCAGGCAGATGGAACGATCGTTATACGTGAACCGGTTGTTCTACTTCGCGCCCTATGCGCGGGGGAAAAGGTCCCGGGCGGCGGCCGTTCGGATGGGGGGAATGACGGCCGCCGCACCGGGGGCCGACAGCGGTTCGTCGGGGTGGTCGTCCCCGCGCAATCGACGGAGACGGTCGAACCGGATGCCGGCCGTCCAGGGAGCGAGCGCAGCGCTCGCGGCGTGGAGGGCTCGGGAATTCGCCTCAGCCCGACATGGGCGGAATACGGCGAGATGTCACTGCTATCCGGCGCATAGGACCCGCTCACGCTCCTCGGTTCGAGGTGTTCGTTCGCGGATGATAACCGCGCGACCGGGTAGACGGAATAGTGGACTTCACGCCCCAGACAACGCCCCTCGCGAGCGCAAGGCGCTACTCCTCGGACGGCTCGGCCACGGAAGGATTACCCAGAATGGTCACGGCCTTCTCGCGGTTCTCGACTCCGAGCTTCCCCAGGACGGACCGGACGTGCACCCGCACCGTCGTGGGCGACAGGGACAGCCGCTCAGCCACCTCCCCGGTGGTCTTGCCGACGCTCAGCAGCTCCATCACCGCGCGCTCACGGTCGCTCAGCTCATCCCATGGGCTCGATCGGTGGTGCAGTCGGTTCACGGCCGCGCGGAACATGGCGATGATGCGTGCGACGAGGGCCGGCGCAGCTGCCGGCTCTCCTCGTAGGACCCGGAGCACCGCGGAAGGCAACGCGGCCGGGAGGGAGTCCTCGGTCAGGTAGCCCAGCGCGCCCGCACGCACGCACCCGTAGAGCTCCTCGTCGTTCCAGGAGGAGGTCACCATGATCAGCCGGGAGCTTGGAACCTCGTGGGTGATGCGCTCGGCCGCGAGGATCCCGTCGCCCTCCAGCCGCACATCGAGGACGACCACCTCAGGCTCGAATTCCCGGGTCACGGCGACGACGTCGTCCGCTGTCCTCGCCTCTGCGACGACCTGGCAGCCGATCCCCTCCAGAGCAGACCGCAGGCGAGCTCCCAGCTCAGCATCACCCTCGCCCAGCACGACGCATGCTCGGCTCGCTCTCGTCATCCGAGACCCCTCCCCTCTCCACCACACCGGTGGAGGCCCAGCCGGTGAGGGTCTGGAGGCGGAGTGAGGGGCTGATCCGGCGCGACGGAAGCAGGGCCAGCAACCTGCTTCGCAGCCCTACTCCACATGGAAGCGCCTTGACTCGTCGATGCTCATCCGCTTTCGGCCGGCCGATCCTAATCGGAGGTTAACCAGAAAAGAGGTAGACCGAACAGTGCACCTGTCGCTCTTCGGACGGATTGTCAGTGCAACCTCAGAGCACCCGCCGGAATGGCCGAGTGAACGGACACCTGCGACTTACTGGACCCGGCGTTCTCCACCGGAGATGCTCTGCCATCAGCGCGGATAACGCGAGGATCGGGAATGAGCGAACCTCATGCCCACTCGCCGGACCCGAGGCGCCGGCGAATGCCACATCAGCCGCGGAAGTCGAGCCCCTCGAACTCTCTGATGATCGCCGACCGATAGGGGGCGACGCCGAAGAGCTCGACCGCCCGCTCGGCGTCCCGGAGCGCCTGCAGCCGGCGCTCCTCCCAGTCGGCAGCGGCGCCCTTGATCGCCGTGACGAGCGCATCGACGTCGGCGGAAGGGACGGTGGCGGCCGACGGGAAGGGCCGGACAGCCTCCGGAAGCCCGCCGATGCCAGCGACGATGACCGGCCGGGCGGACAGCACGGCTTCGATCGCGACGTTGCCGAAGGGCTCCTCGAGACGGGAGGGGACGACGACGATGTCGACACCTCTCATGGCGGACCACACCGCGGACTGGAATCCCCGGAAGACGACGAGATCGGTGAGTCCGCGGGTGCTCACCGTCTCGCGCAGCCGCGCCTCGAAGTCCTCGTAGCCCGGGAACACGGATCCCACGATGTCGAGGCGAGCCGTGATGCCCTCGTCATTGAGCCGGGCCACCGCGGCCACCGCGACGTCCACGCCCTTGCGCTCGGAGACCCGACCGAAGTAGCCGATCCGAAGGGGAAGCTCGAGGAACTCACGCGGAGGGACGACACGCTCCGGGCCCGGGACCCCGTTGTAGATCACCGCGGCCTTGGATCTCAGCCTGCGGACGGCGGACGAGATGGTGCGGAGAGTGAACTCGCTGTTGGCCAGGATCCGGCGCGCGAGCAGCAGCGGCAGCGTGAGGCCGGTCTGGACGACCCTCGACACGGCGGTCTCCGCCTCGTGCACGTGGACGATCGCCGGCACGCGGCACAGGCGGGCGGCCACCAGCCAGGTCGGGATCGTGACCGTGCTCACGTAGACGGCGTCCGGCCGGAGCCGGCGGAGAAGCACGACCGATCTCGCGACGGCGACCATCGATCCGGCGGCGAGGCGGAGGAGGCCCACGGGACTCAGCAGGCTCTTGCGCAGCACGGGCACCGGCAGCAGAAGGCTCTTCGCCTTCCGATGTGCGATCTCCGGAAGCAGAGGACCCTGCACGGGCGTGGTGACCGTCACGCTCCATCCCCGCTCGGTCAGCGCCGACACGGTCTCGAGCATGACCCGGTCGGAGCCGTAGAGGTCCGCCGCCGGATGCGCGACGAGAACCCGTCTGTCGGTCCTTCTTCGCGCTCTCGCCATGCTCTCGAAATCCCCCCCGACTGAACGAGACGTCGAATCTTCCGAACCGACGTGATCGCAGGAATCGACACTATATGAGCGCGTGTTCTCGAGGCGAAGGCGGGGCAATCGATTCAACTCCGGCGGTTTCCGCGACGCTCATTCTTCCGGGGGCGTTCCGCGTGCCGTTCGTTCGAGGCACCGGGGCGAAACGGAGGCACCCCCCGTTCTGGGCCGACGGGCCGGCGTCGGAAGCTCACGATAATCGGAGGGTCGCAGCCTGACCCGAAAGGCCGGATTTGCCACAGCGCTTTCCTCATCGCCCTGATCCCCGAACCGTCGCCGCCGCCGTTCTCACGTATCGCCGGCCGGGCGACATCGCCGCCGCACTGCCGGAGCTGGCCGTCCAGGCCCGCTCCGTCGACCCCGGCAGGTGGCGCTCGCGCATCATCGTGGTGGACAACGACCCGGACGCCGGCGCCCGCGAGCTCGTCGTCCGGTTCGCCCGCTCCAGGGACGCTCGCGGCACCGACGTCACCTACGTGCATGAGCCGACGCCCGGGATCTCGGCGGGGCGGAATCGGGCGCTCCAGGAGGCGTCCTCCGACGACGTCCTGGTCTTCATCGACGACGACGAGCGGCCGAGCGAGAGGTGGCTGGTGCACCTGCTCACCACCTTCGAGCGGTGCGGGAGCACCGCGGTCGTCGGACCGGTGATCTCCGAGCACGAGCAGGAGCCGAGCCGCTGGGTGGCAGCCGGCCGCTTCTTCGAGCGACGCCGGATGCCCACCGGGTCTCGGGTCACGGTCGCCGCCACCAACAACCTCCTCCTCGACGTCCACGCCGTGCGCCGCCTCGGTGTCCGATTCGACCCCGAATTCGGCATCAGCGGAGGTGGAGATACGCTCTTCACTCTTCAGCTCATGCGGGAGGGCGGCACGATGGTGTGGTGCGACGAGGCGGTCGTCGTCGATGTCGTGCCCGCTGCCAGGACCACTCCTCGGTGGGTGCTCAGGCGAGCCATGCGCAGCGGCAACCACTGGGCGAGGACCAGCCTGACGGTGGCGGAGAACGCGCCCGAGCGGCTGCAGGTGCGCCTGCGGGCACTGGGCGGCGGGCTAGCCCGCGCCGGCGGAGGCGGCCTCCGCGCGGGCTGGGGATATCTCACGGGCGATCTGGCGCACCAGGCGCGCGGAGTGCGCACCGCGGCGCGCGGCGGCGGAATGCTCCTGGCGGTCGTCGGGCACACCCAGGTGGAGTACCGCCGCGGCTCGGGCATACAAGGAGGACCGTGAGCACCTCATCCGGCCGCGACGGCCATCCGGGCCCGAGCGCGACGAACGAGCGCTTGGCGGGCGCCGTCGCCCGCGTCGTGCGCAACGGCAACTGCTCGGGCTGCGGCGCCTGCGCGCTCGTATCGTCGCGCGTGAGTCTCGACCTCGACGAGGACGGCTTCCTGCGGCCGTCCGTCGCCGCCGACTGCGCGGTGGACGCGGCCACCGATCGCCGGGAGGCGCGGCTCTTCCGGCGCACCTGTCCCGGCGACCGCCTCGCCGCTCCCCGCGATCCCCGTCCTCACGACTCCGCGACCTTCGGCCGGTACGTGCAGGCCTGGGAGGCGTGGGCCGCGGATCCCGAGGTCCGCTTCGCGGGAAGCAGCGCCGGTGCGCTCACCGCCCTGTCCACGTGGCTCGTCGAGAGCGGCCGCGCTCCTTCCGTCGTCGGCGCCGCCTCCGACGCGGAACGCCCGGCACGAACCGTTCCCGTCCGCATCACCTCTCGGCAGGAGGCCCTGGCCGCAGCAGGATCCCGCTACGCCCCGGTGGGGACCGTCGCGGGGTACGACCCCTCCGGCCCCGCCCCGCTCGTCGGCAAGCCCTGCGAGGTGTCGGCGGCCCGCCAGCTGAACGAGGCGCTCGGGGTGCCGGACGCCGCGTCCCCCATCAGGCTCACGTTCTTCTGCGCCGGCACGCCGAGCCAGCGCGCCACCGAGTCGCTCGCGGCGGCGCTCGGGGTGCCCGCCGACCAGGCCGTCAGCCTCCGCTACCGCGGGAACGGCTGGCCCGGAGAGTTCCGGGTCGTCGGCCGCGACGGTACGGCGGGAGCGGCGAGCTACGAGGAGTCCTGGGGCAGGCACCTGGGCCGGAACCTGCAGTGGCGCTGCAAGATCTGCCCGGACGGCACCGGCGGAGACGGCGACATCTCCGTCGGGGACTTCTGGCGCGCGGACGAGAACGGCTACCCGGTCTTCGACGACGCGGACGGCTCCTCGGTCGTCATCGCGAGGACGGAGCGCGGCCGGGCCCTGGTCGAGGCGGCGATCGCGGCGGGGGTCCTCGTCGCGAGGCCGGTGTCCCTCGACGCCGTGGAGGCGATCCAGCCCCTGCAGCGCACGCGGCGCGAGACCCTTCTGGGTCGCCTCGCGGGTCGGCTTGCGGCAGGACGGCGGATCCCCCGGTACCGCGGCTACGGCCTGCTGGCGCTCGCCGCCCGGCACCTGTCCGCGAATCTGCGTGCCGCTCGGGGCACCAGGAAGCGATCGCTTGCCCCGCGGCGGACGGAGGGCGCGGCGGACGCGGTCGCGCGCGTCCGCGCCGACTCCTGACGCGCTCGCCGCCGGAGCTCTCCTCGGCGCCGCGCCCGGAACGCGGCCCTAGCCTGGGACCGTGATCCTGCTGCGCCCCGCCGTCCTGCACGGGTTCGGCGTGGTCGCGCTGTTCACCCTGTTCGCCGGTGAGGCCCTCCGCAACACCCTGAGCTGGTACGGCTTCGCAGCCTGGGCCGCGGCCCTCCTGGTGGTCACGATCGCCCTGTGCCTCGCCGGGATCCGGCATGCGGGCTGGCTCCAGGCGTTCCCCGTACAGGCCCGGCCGCGCACGCTGCCGGTCCACCTCCTCCTGCTCACGGCCTTCCTCGCCTGGGCCACCGCCTCCCTCCTCTGGTCCGACTACCGCCTCGCCACGCTGCTCGCGGTCGTCGTGCTGCTCGTCACGACGCTCGTCTCCGCGACCCTGGTCGTGGCGCTCGGCTGGGCGGGAGTGCTGAGAGCCCTCACGCGGGCCCTGCTCGCGATCGTCCTCCTCTCCCTCCTCTTCGAGATCGTCGTGGGACTGATCGGGCACCCGGTCCTCCCGGTCTTCCCGATCCGCGTCGAGCCCGGGGAGCGAGTGCCGGACGCGTTCTACTGGAGCCGCGCCGAGCTGTTCACCGGGGGTCGCATCCAGGGCATCCTCGGCAACGCGAACCTCCTCGGGTTCGTCTCCCTGCTGCTCGTGATCGTCGCAGCCTGCCGGCGCCTGGCCGGGAGCATGTCCGCACCCCGGGCATCTATCGCCGTCGCCGTCGGCGTGGTCGGACTGGCGCTCACCCGGTCGACGACCGTCGTCGCCACCGCCGTCGCTGTGACGATCGTCGCGGTCGCCGTGGTCGTGGCCCGCCGCAGCAGGGCCGCGGCACTCGCCGGCCTCGCAGGGATCCTCGCCGCCGGCGCCCTCCTGGCGGTGCCCGCCGCCCCGCTGATCCTGGACCTCCTCGGCAAGAGCGAGGACCTCACCGGCAGAGCCGACATCTGGGCGACGGTCTGGGGGCTGTTCCTCGAGCGCCCGGTCCTCGGCTGGGGATGGACGAGCTATTGGCAGCCCTGGGTGCCGCTGTTCCAGGAGCTCGCGGTCCGCAACGGCGTCGAGTACCTGCAGGCGCACAACGCGTTCCTCGACGTCGCCTTCCAGCTCGGCGCGGTCGGGCTCCTGCTGTTCGCGGGGTTCCTCGCCGCCACGGGGATCGCTGTCGCTCGCACCCCTGCGGGCGAGACCTTCCGGGTTTCGGCGCGAGCGACCGGATCCTCGCCCGCCCGGTCCGGCCCCTCCCCCGCCTGGGTGCTCGGCACGCTGCTGCCCTCGCTGCTGCTGGCGGCTCTGCTGACACAGGCGCTCGGGGAGAGCAGGCTGCTCGTCGAGGGGAACTGGGCGCTCCTGGGCGCCCTGTCGTTCGCCGTCGCCCGACACCGACAGTTCACCCGCGTGTGAGCACGCCCCCCTTGTGGGCACATACAGGAAGGTCTACTCCCGCTAACCTGGCCTCACGGTTCCCTGCTGACTTACCCGCTGCTACAGGAGCCGGACGCCCGGTCACCCGAGACCCTCGTCCACCCCACGAGACACGGCGTATGCAGCCATAGTGAAAGCTGTGGTCCACCCGATGACCCGAATCGGATATGCCGCCGGCGCATTCGACCTCTTCCATATCGGTCACCTCAACCTCCTGCGCCACGCCAAGAGCAACTGCGACTACCTCATCGCCGGCGTCGTGAGCGACGAGATGCTCAAGGAGACGAAGGGGATCGTGCCGGTCGTCCCGCTCGCCGAGCGGCTCGAGATCGTCCGGAACATCTCCTACGTCGACGAGGCGCGTGCCGAGGTCCTGCCCGACAAGCTCGACACCTGGCGCGAGATCGGGTTCGACGTGTTCTTCAAGGGCGACGACTGGCGCGGCACCGAGAAGGGCATGAAGCTCGAGCGCGAGTTCGCGGCCGTCGGTGTCGAGGTCGTCTACTTCCCCTACACGGTGGCGACCTCGAGCACGAAGCTCCGCGCCGCCCTCGACGCGATCGTGGCCGGCGACGGTCACCTCGCCGCGCCCGAACGCACCCTGCACAGAGCCTGACACCCCTCGCGACCCCTTCCCCGCGACCCGTCCCCTCCGGCGCACCACCGACGCGGACGTCCCCCACCCGATGGCGCTTCACCCGACATTCCCGACGCAGAGCAGCGAATGAGCATCCAGCCCGACCCCAGTCACTCCCACGTCCCCACCACCCCGCGCAGGGCACTCCGCCGGCTCGGTGCCGTCGACCCGTTCGAGCAGCTGCTCGCGGACGCCGCCGCCAGCACGGCGGCCGGTGCCGGGTCCTCCCGGCGGATGCGCATCGCGATGATCGGCACCCGCGGCGTCCCCGCCGCCTACGGCGGCTTCGAGACGGCCATCGAGGAGATCGGGCGACGTCTCGCCGACCGGGGCCACGAGGTGACGGTCTACTGCAGGACGAGCAACCCGGGCGACCGCCCGCGGACGCACCTCGGGATGCGGCTCGTCCACCTGCCTGCGCTGCGCACCAAGGCGCTCGAGACCCTCAGTCACACGGCGCTCTCGGCGCTGCACGTCCTGCTCCACCGCCGCCACGACGCGGCCTTCGTGTTCAACGCCGCCAACGCACCGTTCGTACCCCTGATCCGGGCTCGCGGCATCCCCGTCGCCGTGCACGTGGACGGCCTGGAGTGGAAGCGCGGCAAGTGGGGCCGGCTCGGTCGGCGGTACTACCGGATCGCGGAGGAGCAGTCGGTGCGCAAGGCCGACGCGCTCATCAGCGACGCGCGCGGCATCGCGGAGTACTACACGGCGGAGTTCGGAGTGCACACCGAGCTCCTCACCTACGGGTCTCCCCGACTCGTCGATGTCCCCCAGGACAAGCTCGCACGGCACGGTCTGACGCCGGGCCAGTTCCACCTGGTCGTGGCGCGGTTCGAGCCCGAGAACCACGTCGACGTCATCGTCGACGGGTACGTGCGCTCCGGCGCACGGTACCCGCTCGTCGTCGTCGGCGGGGCCCCCTACGCCGCCGAGTACACGGACCGGATCGCCCGGACGGCGGCGTCGGATCCGCGGGTGAAGATGCTCGGCTCGGTCTGGGACCAGGACGAGCTCAACCAGCTGTACGCGCACGCGCGCACCTACGTGCACGGCCACTCCGTCGGCGGCACGAACCCCTCCCTGCTCAGGGCGATGGGCGCCGGGACCGCCGTCATCGGCTACGACGTCACCTTCAACCGGGAGGTGGCAGGTCCCACGGGGCAGTACTTCTCACGAGCGGAGCAGCTCGCCCCCATCCTCGAGGGCACCGAGTCCCCGGACTGGGACCACGTCGCCGAGGGCGGGGAGATGCAGCGGCGGGCGGCCGAGCTCTACGACTGGGACAGGGTGACGAGCGGGTACGAAGGGCTCGCTCGGCGGCTGGCGACCGGGGAGACCATCCGCGGCACGGTGCGCGGCCGTCGGCGCTCGAGAGGCTGGGAGACCACCTCCGCGAGCGTGAGGTCCTCGGCTCCGGCGATGAGCGCCGCCCCGAAGTGATCGGGGGCGAATTCCCCGTGGCGCAATAGGCCCCTCCGCGCCTACACTCCCCCTACCCGACCCTTTACCCGAAAGGGCTACCCGCCCATGCCTACCACCAGGAAGGGCAGGCGCCGTCGCCTGCTCGCAGTCCTCGCCACCACCGCTTCCCTCATCGGCTCGCTCGTCGTCGCGCAGCCGGCGCTCGCGGACACCGCGCCCCCCGCCGGGACGCTGGAGACCGTCTCAACCGATGCCCTCCCCACCGTGCAGATCGACGGGATCGTCTGGACCCAGAAGATCGTCGGCAACACCGTGTTCGCGGGCGGCTCCTTCAGCAACGCCCGTCCCGCCGGCGCCGCAGCGGGAACCAATCAGACGCCGCGGGCGAACCTCCTCGCCTACGACATCCGCACCGGCGCGCTGATCACCACCTTCGCGCCCAGCTTCAACGGCGTCGTCCGCACGCTCGACGTGTCCGCCGACGGGACTCAGCTCTTCGTCGGCGGCGACTTCACCACCGTGAACGGTCAGTCCCGCAGCCGGGTCGCCGCTGTCAGCGTCGCGAACGGGGCCCTCAACGCGAACTTCCGCCCGGTCGTGAACAATTCGGTGCACGACATCGCCGTATCCGGCAGCACCGTCTACCTCGCCGGCAACTTCACCGCCATCGGCAGCAGCACCCGCCTCCGGGGCGCCGCGGTCGCGGCGTCGAACGGCGCTGTCCTCCCGTTCGCGCCTTCCATGGACGCTCGCGCCCGAGCCGTCGTGGCGAGCCCGGACGGATCCAAGATCGTCTTCGGCGGGCACTTCACCACCCTCAACGGGAGGGGAAGCAGCGCCGTCGGCGGCGACGCCGGCTACGGCCTCGGCGCGGTGGATTCCGCGGGCAACTACCTCGTGTGGAACGTCGCGAAGCGGGTGAAGAACGCCGGCCCGGACGCCGCGATCTGGAGCCTCGACTCCGACTCCGACAGCCTCTACGGCACCGCCTACCACTTCGGTCCGGGCGGCAACCTCGAGGGCACCTTCCGCGCCGACTGGGCCACCGGGAACCTCGTGTGGGTCGAGGACTGCCACGGCGACACCTACGACTCGGCGGTCGCCAACGGCGTCGTCTACATCGCCGGTCACCCGCACTACTGCTCCACCTCCGGAGGCTTCCCGCAGACGACGCCGACCTGGACAGTCCAGCGGGCCATGGCATGGACGAAGGCGCCGTCCGGCGCGCGCGCGACCGGGATCACCCTCGGCTACCCGAGCTGGGAGGGCGAGCCTCTCCCCGGCCTCCTCAACTGGTGGCCGGACTTCTACACCGGCCAGGTGAACGGCCAGGCCTCCTGGAGCGTCGCGGCGAACTCGCAGTACGTCGTCTTCGGCGGCGAGTTCCCGGGCGTGAACCAGCGCGCGCAGCAGGGGCTCGTCCGGTTCGCGGTGAAGTCCATCGCCCCGAACGACGACCGGCCGCGCCTCACGGGCGCGAACTTCGTGCCGAAGGCGGTCTCCCCCGCCGCCGGCACCGTGCAGGTCACATGGCTCACCAACTACGACCGGGACAACCAGTTCCTGACCTACCAGCTCCTGCGCAACGGGACAGTCATCCACACGGCGACCCAGGGCTCGCGGATCTGGTGGGACCGTCCGTCGATGAGCTTCCTCGACCAGGGGCTGACGCCCGGGCAGTCCTACACCTATCAACTGCGCGCCACCGACCCCTTCGGCAACAGCGTCACCGGCAACACGGTGAGCGTCACGGCCGCCGGAAGCGGATCGCTCAGCACGTACTCCAAAGCCGTTCTGACCGACGGCGCGGTGAACTACTGGCGCCTGGGCGAGACCAGCGGAACGACGCTCCGCGACATCGCCGGCGGCAACAACGCGACGGCCGGAGCGGGAGTGCTGCTCAACCAGCCCGGGGCGCTCAGTGGCGACAGCGACAGGGCGGCGACGTTCTCGGGAACGAGCACCGGGGTCGCCGCGTCGCAGGCCACGGTCGTCGGCTCCGACAATCTCACCGTCGAGGCCTGGTTCCAGACCACGAGCCGCACGGGCGGCAAGATCGTCGGGCTCGGCAACAACCGGACCGGGGACTCGTCGAACTACGACCGCCACGTCTACCTCGACGGCAACGGGCGCGTCTACTTCGGGGCCTACAACGGCCAGCGCGTCACGATCCAGAGCGGCACCGGCTACAACGACGGCAGGTGGCACCACGTCGTCGCGACGCTCACGCCGAACGGCGCCCGCCTGTACCTCGACGGCGTCCAGGTGGCAGCACGCAGTGACATGGTCGCCGGGATGTCGCTGACCGGCTACTGGAAGATCGGCGGCGACTCGACCTGGGCCGGGTCCAAGTACCTGCTCGGCTCCATCGACGAGGTGGCGATCTACGGCAAGGCGCTCTCGGCCTCCACCGTCAGTGCCCACTACCAGACGGGGAAGGGCGCGGCCCCTGCCCCGAATCAGGCCCCGACGGCCTCCTTCACGGCCAGCGTGTCAGGGTCCACCGTGACGACCAACGGATCCGGTTCGACGGACGCCGACGGGACGATCGCCGGATACCGCTGGGACTTCGGCGACGGCGCGACGGCCACCGGGGCGACCGCGTCGCACACCTACTCGCAGGCGGGCACCTACAGGATCACGCTCACCGTGACCGACGATGACGGCGCGACCGGACAGGCCACTCGCGACGTCACCATCTCTCCGCCGGCTGACGGGATCTTCGCCGCCGACGCCTTCGAGCGCACGACCTCGAGCGGGTGGGGCACGGCCTCCACCGGTGGCGCGTGGACCCTGGGCGCGAGCTCGTCCGTCTACTCCACCGACGGCGACGGGGTCATGACGACGACGACGGCGGGGCGGACGATGGAGGCCTTCCTCACGGGCGCCTCCTCGGAGTCGAGCGACGTGCACGCGACGGTCACCTTCGGTCCGCGTCCCCAGGGCAGCAACGTGCAGGCCTGGGTGATGGCGCGGCGCGTGGCGGCCGGCAGCGACTACCGCGCTCGTGCCGTGGTCTCGTACACCAACGGGGCCGTGACCCTGCAGGTCATGCGCGGAGGCACCGGTCTCGTCGCGGCGGTTCCGACCGGCATCACCTACGTGGACAACCAGGTCCTGCACATCCGCGTCCAGGCGGCCGGGACCGGCACCACGACGGTGAGGGCGAAGATCTGGGCCGACGGGACGCCGGAACCCACTGCCTGGCTGACGACCGCCACCGACAGCACGGCCGGGCTCCAGCAGGCCGGGCACATCGGGGTGGGCGCCTACATCGGCGGCTCGGTGACGAATCTCCCGTATGTCGTCCGCTGGGACGACGTCCGAGCCCAGACGATCCCGTAAGGGCACGAGAAGAGGAAGGGACGCGGCCGGGAGACCGGTCACGTCCCTTCTTCTGTGCCCGCAGACCTGCGAACGGGGCCCCGCAACCGAACGGGCCGCGCAACGAGCTTCGGCAGCAGGACCGAAGGGCGACCCTGCCGCACTTTCCGGCGGACGGGGCCCGTCGGCGACAAGACCGGACGCGGGGTCCGTGCTCGAGGTCCTCTCGCGCAGCGCGGCCGGCGCGGCGCTGGAGACCATGCGCGCGAACCCGCCGGTTCAGGGCGCTGCGAGCTCCTCGCGGAGCGCCTCGCCGAGGAAGGGCGTCAGGGTCTTGATGTAGAGAGCGCTGACGTGGCTTCCGTCCCGGTACACCAGGACGCCGCCGACGACCGGCGAGCAGATCTCCCGGCAGAAGTAGTCCGAGAGGTCCACCACCGGGACGCCCGCCTCGCGCGCCGCGACCACTTGCGGGTCGGTGACGAGTCCGTCCTCGACAGGGAAGGAGCACTCCTCCAGCCCTTCCGCGACGACGCAGCCGGGCATGTCCCTGATCCCGGCGTTGACCGGCTGCGGCGTGTCCCGGAGGACGACGACACGCGCGCCGGACGCCTCGATCGCCGACCAGGACGCCTGCATCTCCGCGGCGTTCCGCTCGATCTGCTCCGCGGGCTTCTCGCCGCCGCCCAGCAGACTGCTCCGCGTCGAGACGACGACCACGTCGTAGCGGCCCTCGACGATGCGCTCGAGAGCGTTCGCGTTCCACTCGGCGCACCGGGCCGCGCTGCCGAGGCCTTCGGCGGCGACAGTCGAGAGACCGCACCCGGAGCGGAGGTAGGTGTCGAGGTGCCACCCTTCGCTCTCCGCGAGCTCGGCCATCGCGACCATCCACTGGGCGGCGTGCGAGTCGCCGGCCAGGGCGTAGCGGGGCGCGGAGGCGTCGTCGCTGCCGTACGAGCAGACGATGACGGCGGTCGACGACCCCTGCTGGCAGGGCGGCGAGCCGTGGTCGCCGGTGTCAGCCGGAGCCACGATGGGGTCGGGGTAGATGGTCCCGTCGGGGGCGACCTCCGGGCAGTTCGCTCCGTCGGCGAGCGCCGCGGCTCCGAAGCAGGGGATCGTCAGCGGGTCGGGGAGGCTGTCGAGAGCCTCCTGGGCGGCGCTCGCTCTCGCCGAGCTGACGGCCCACAGTCCGCCGCCGAGCAGGGAGACGACGGCCATGCCCGCGGCGGTGAGCGCGAACACGCGGCGCCGGGACGTCGGCCGGCGGGGCTTGTCAGCCGTCCCCGGCCGGTCCACACGGAACGGGTCCTCGATGAAGCGCTTGCTCAGGTACGCGAGCACCAGGGTCGCCACGAGGATCAGGAGCTTGAGGGGCAGAGTGGCGCGGACGTCGAGCGCGACGGGGAGCAGGACGATCAGCGGCCAGTGCCACAGATAGATGGAGTAGGAGATGTCGCCGAGGAACTGCACGGGGCGGAGCCTCAGGAGAGGAGCGACCGAGCCTCGGCCGCCGGCGCCCTGCCCGGCGATCACCAGCGCGGTACCCGCCACGGGGAGCAGCGCGATGTAGCCCGGGAACGGCGAGTCGTCGGCGTAGAAGATGCTCGCCAGGAGGATCGCGGCGAGGCCCAGCCAGGTCACGGCGCGCTGGATCCAGGAGGCGAGAGCGAGGCGCGGCAGCAGGAGGGCGAGCAGGGTGCCCGTTCCGAACTCCCAGACGCGGGTGCCGGTGTGAAAGTACGCGCTCGGCTGGTCGATCGCGGTCATGACGATCGAGTAGGCGAGTGACGCCGCCACGATCCCCCCGACCAGGGCGAGTGCCGTGTCACGCGGGGCCCACCGGCGAGCGCGGGCCACAGCGAAGACGCCGATCAGCAGCAGGGGCCAGACGAGGTAGAACTGCTCCTCCACCGACAGCGACCAGAAGTGCTGGGACGGGATGACGTCGGAGGACGCCCCGAGGTAGTCCACCGCATTGAAGAGGAGCGCCCAGTTCTCCACGTAGAGCGCACTCGCGATCAGGTGCTTACCCGTCTCGATCCAGTGGAGCTGCGGCGCCCACACGAGCGTGGCGAGGCCGGTCACGAGCAGCACCACGAGGGAGGCGGGCAGGAGACGCCGGATGCGGCGCGCATAGAAGTCGAGGAGCCCGAAGCGACCGAGCTCGATCGACTTGATGACGTGGGAGCTGATGAGGTAGCCCGAGATGACGAAGAAGACATCGACGCCGACGTAGCCGCCCCGCAGGTACGCCGGCCACAGGTGATAGACGACGACGAGGACCACCGCGACGGCCCGCAGCGCCTGGATCTCGTAGCGGAACCCGGCCGCCTGCTTTCCGCTCGGCGCGCGCCGGGGTACGGAAAGTGTTCGGGTCACGCCGCAAGCATAAGGACAGCCGGTCCCGGGGCCTCCCCCCACTTAACGGGGAAGTAGCGGTCTTCTCCCACTGCGCGCCAGCCGGAATCGCTATATTGAGCGCGCACCGCCACCTGTGGAGAACTGCGAGAGCCTGCCGTGACCGACGAGACCGACGAGACCGCGACGCGACGCCGCACCTGGATCATCGCGGCCGTCGCCGCCGTGGCCGCGCTCGGCATCGCCGCAGCGATCATCCTCGGGTTCGCGTCCCGAGGAGCGGCCCCCACGCCGGTCCGGACCACAGCGTCCGCCTCGGCCTCGGCCTCGGCCACGCCCGACTCCCCCACCGCCTCGCCCGATCCCTCGGCATCCCCGACCGCCGCCCCCGCTCCCGTCGAGCCGGGAGAGGTCGTGGGCGAGCCGGGTGAGGAGGTGACCTCCGACATCGACGCGCCCGCGACGGTGGAGCCCGGGCTCGCCGTCGTCGTCACGGAGGTGAACCCCGTCGAGGGCACGGCGAATGCGCCCGGCGAAATCGCCGGACCGGCGCTGCAGTTCGTCATCGAGTTCAGGAACTCCGGCGACCAGCCCGTCGCACTCGATCAGGTCTCCGTCACCGCGGACTACGGGCCGGACCGCACGCCCGCTCTCGAGCTGGAGCAGGAGGAGACCGTGCAGGTGCCGGCGCAGGCCGGAGCCGGCGAGACCGTTCGCGGCTCCTACGTCTTCAACGTGCCGCCGGACGAGCGGGGACTGGTTCGCCTGATCGTCTTCACGAGCGTCGACGCCCCCATCGTCGCGTTCGAGGGCTCCGCGCCGCGCTGAGGCCTCGGTCGGGGCGGTGATCCCCCCGGACAAGGGACTGTTCCGGGGTGTCGGGCGTGCCCCTATACTTCCGATACCCGGCGCTACACCCGAAGATCGCCGCTACCCACCCGAAGGCTTACCCGTGGCCATTCCCTTCGCTGCGCCTGCCCGCGCACTGACCGCACTTCTCACCGCCTCAGCAGTCCTGGCAGGCGGCCTGGTCTTCGCTCCCGCGGCTGCCGCTGACACTCAGCCCCAGCCCGGCACGCCCGAGACCGTGTCCTCGGACATGCTTCCCACGGTGCAGATCGACGGCATCGTCTGGACGCAGAAGATCGTCGGCAACACCGTCTTCGCCGGAGGCTCGTTCGCCAATGCGCGACCGGCCGGCGCCGCAGCGGGGACCAACCAGACGCCGCGGGCGAACCTCCTCGCCTACGACATCCGCACGGGCGCCCTGATCACCTCGTTCGCGCCCACGTTCAACGGGGTGGTCCGCGCGCTCGAGGTCTCCCCCGACGGAACCCAGCTCTACGTCGGCGGCGACTTCACCGTGGTGAACGGGCAGAGCCGCAGCCGCATCGCCGCGGTGGACGTGACGACCGGTGCCCTCAATCCGAGCTTCCGTCCGGTCATGAACAACACGGTCCACGACATCGCCGTGTCCGGCGGCACGGTCTACGCGGCCGGCAACTTCACGGCCGTCGGGAGCACCAGCCGGCTCCGCGGGGCGGCTCTCGCGGCCTCCAACGGCGCCGTCCTTCCGTTCGCGGCCTCGATGGACGCGCGCGCCCGCGCGGTCGTCGTCAGCCCGGACGGCTCCAAGGTCGTCTTCGGCGGGCACTTCACGACGCTGAACGGATTGGGCGGCCCGAACGTCGGCGACGACGCCGGCTTCGGCCTGGGTGCTGTCGACGCGGTCTCCGGCGCCTACCTCCCTCTGAACGTCGGCAAGCGCGTGAAGAACGCGACTCCCGACTCCGCCATCTGGAGCCTCGACTCCGACTCCGACAGCTTCTACGGCACCGGATACCACTTCGGCGACGTCGGCAACCTCGAGGGCACCTTCCGAGCCGACTGGTCGACCGGCAACCTCGTCTGGGTCGAGGACTGCCACGGCGACACCTACGACTCCACGGTCACCAACGGCGTCGTCTACATCGCCGGCCACCCGCACTACTGCGGCACCTCGGGCGGATTCCCCCAGACCGAGCCGTGGACCACGCAGCGCGCACTCGCATGGACCAAGGCGCCGTCGGGCCAGGTCGCGAACGGTGACACGCTCGGCTACCCGAGCTGGGAGGGCGAGCCCATCCCCACTCTCCTGACCTGGTACCCCGACTTCTACACGGGCCGGGTGTCCGGCTCGGGTCAGGCGGCGTGGAGCGTCGAGTCCAACTCGCAGTACGTCGTGTTCGGCGGGGAGTTCCCCGGCGTCAACCAGGCCGCTCAGCAGGGCCTGGTCCGGTTCGCCGTCAAGTCGATCGCCCCCAACAAGGACGCGCCCCGTCTCTCGGGAGCGAACTGGACTCCGTCGGTGAGCTCGTACGTCACCGGAACGGTGCGCGTGGGCTGGCTCGCCAACCACGACCGGGACAACGAGTTCCTCACCTATGAGCTCCTCCGCGACGGTCAGGTGGTCCACACGACCCAGGCGGGCTCGAAGGCCTGGTGGTTCCGGCCACAGCTCGGCTACCTGGACACCGGGCTCACGCCGGGCGCCTCGCTGACCTACCAGGTGCGGGCCAAGGACCCGTACGGCAACCAGCGGCTCAGCGCGCCGGTGAGCGTGACCGTCGCCTCGGACGGCTCCGTCAGCGACTACGCGAACGCGGTGCTCGACGACGGCGCGAACACCTTCTGGCGCCTCGGCGACGCCGCCGGCTCCACGACGGCGATCGACTGGGCCGGCTTCAACGACGGCAGGGCGGGCACCGGAGTCGGGTTCGGCCAGAGCGGCGCCATCAACGGCGACGCCAACACCGCCGCGGCCTTCTCCGGCGACGGCAACGGGCTCGTCGCCACCACCGGGCTCGTCCAGGGCACGAACACGTTCGGACTCGAGGCGTGGTTCAACACCACCAGCACGTCCGGCGGCAAGATCGTCGGCTTCGGCAACAGCAACACCGGCAACTCCTCGAACTACGACCGCCACATCTTCATGGACGGCAGCGGGCGGGTCTACTTCGGCGTGTACCCGGGCTCGACCCAGACGGTGCAGAGCGTCAGCGGACTGAACGACGGCCAGTGGCACCATGTCGCCGCCAGCCTCAGCAGCGCGGGCATGGAGCTCTACATCGACGGTGTCCGAGTCGCCCGGCGCACCGACGTCACCACAGCCCAGAGCTACTCCGGCTACTGGCGAGTGGGCGGCGACAGCACGTGGGCGGGCGACAACTACTTCGACGGCAAGATCGACGACGTCGCCATCTACGACCAGCCCCTCACCCGCGACCAGGTCCGCGACCACTACACCCTCTCCGGACGGAGCACCAGCTCCGTCCCCGTGCCCACGGACGCGTACGGAGCGGCGATCTACAACTCGCAGCCCGAGCTGTACTGGCGGCTCGACGAGAGCAGCTCGGCGACCGCGGTGATCGACTACTCGGGCAACGGGAACGGGGGCACCTACGCGGGCGGCGTCACCAAGCCGGTGGCGGGAGCCCTCACCGGCAACCCGAGCACCGCCGCCTCCTTCGACGGCAGCGACGACGGGGCGTACAGCAACGCCCGGTTCAGCAACCCGACGACCTACTCCCTCGAGCTCTGGTTCAAGTCGGACTCGACGTCCGGCGGAAAGCTCATCGGGTTCGGCGGCAACCAGACCGGCTTGTCGCAGAGCCACGACCGCTCCGTGTTCCTGCAGTCCGATGGGCGGATCGTCTTCGGCACCTGGACGGGCTTCGAGAACCGGATCACCACGTCGTCGGCCTACAACGACAACCGGTGGCACTACGTCGTGGCCACCCAGTCGTCGGAGGGCATGCGGCTCTACGTCGACGGCGCACTCGCCGGCACCAATCCTCAGACCGGCGCCGAGGCGACGACCAACTACTGGCGCATCGGCGGTGACACGACGTGGGGTGGCACCAACAGCGCGTACATCCGCTCGGTGATCGACGAGGTCGCGGTGTACAGCCGGGCTCTCACGGCGACGGAGGTGCAGAGCCACTACGACAAGGCGCTGCCCGCGAACACCGCTCCCACCGCGTCCTTCTCCTTCTCGAGCACCGACAGGAGCGCGAGCTTCGACGCGTCGGCCTCGGCGGACGCCGACGGCTCGATCACGTCGTACGCCTGGTCGTTCGGCGACGGAAGCACGGGAACGGGTGCGACGCCATCGCACACCTACGCCAAGGCCGGGACCTACAGTGTCAAGCTGACCGTCACGGACAACCGCGGCGCGACCAACGAGACGGCGCGCCTCGTGACCGTGACCGCTCCCGCGGGGCCGGCCGACGCCTACGGCGCAGCGGTGGTCGCGGACGCTCCGCTCCTCTACTGGCGCCTCGGCGAGCAGTCGGGTGACAGCACCGCCGCCGACTCGAGCGGCAGCGGCAACCCCGGCACCTACCGCGGCAATGTGACCAAGCCCGTCGAGGGCGCGATCGCCGCAACCGGGAACACCGCTGCCCGCTTTGACGGCTGGGAGGACCTCGTTTCCAGCGACCGCGCGTTCAGCAACCCCACGACCTACTCGGTCGAGGTCTGGTTCCGGACCAGCAGCACGAGCGGCGGCAAGCTGATCGGGTTCGGAAACAGCCAGACCGGCACGTCGAGCGGCTACGACCGGCACATCTACATGCAGGACAACGGGCAGCTCGTGTTCGGGACGTGGGTCGGGTTCGCCGCAACCGTCGTCTCGCCGGCCTCCTACAACGACGGCCAGTGGCACCACGTGGTCGCCACCCAGTCGAGCGCGGGTCAGCGGCTCTACGTCGACGGCGCCCTCGTGGGCTCCAACGGCGAGGCGAACGCCCAGCCCTACGACGGCTACTGGAGGATCGGCGGCGACTGGACGTGGGGCTCGTCGAGCCCGTGGTTCAACGGCGACCTCGACGAGGCGGCGGTCTACGGCACGGCGCTCAGCGCCGAGGCGGTGGCGACGCACTACGACCTGGCCGACTCGAACGCGCCGGCCAACGAAGCCCCGACCGCGGCGTTCGAGGCGTCCGCCACGGGCTTCTCGGTGACGGTCGACGGGAGCAACTCCACCGACCCCGACGGCCAGATCGCGAAGTACGAGTGGGACTTCGGTGACGGCGCGACGGGATCCGGAGCCACGGAGAACCACACGTATGCAACCGCCGGCACCTACGACGTGGTCCTCACGGTCACGGACGATGACGGCGCCACGGGGAAGCTGACCAAGCAGGTCACGATCACCCCGGCCAACGTGGCTCCGACCGCCTCGTTCACCTCGTCCGCGACCGGGCTCACCGTGACGGTGGACGGCAGCGCATCGAGCGACAGCGACGGCAGCATCGCCTCCTATGAGTGGGCCTTCGGAGACGACAGCACGGCCACGGGCGCGACCGCCACGCACACGTACGCCGCCGGCGGAACGTTCGAGGTGACCCTGACGGTCACCGACGACGACGGGAGCCGCTCGTCGACGACCAAGTCGGTGACGGTCACCGCCCCGAACGCGGCTCCGGTCGCGGACTTCTCGGTCACCGCCTCCAACCTCGGCGTGACGGTGAACGGCAGCACGTCGTCCGACTCCGACGGCAGCATCGCCTCGCACACCTGGACCTTCGGGGACGGCAACAGCGGGACGGGCGCCACCACGGCGCACACCTACGCCGCCGCCGGCACCTACGACATCACGCTCACGGTGACGGACGACGACGGCGCGACGACCGCGCTGACGAAGGCGGTGACCGTCACGGCGCCGCCGGCGACCGCGGAGCTCGCGCGCGACGCGTTCGAGCGGACGCTGGCCTCGGGCCTCGGGTCGGCAGAGGTCGGCGGCGCGTGGACCCTCGTGGGACCGGCGACCCGCTACTCCGTCAGCGGCGGAACCGGCCGGATCACGTCCAACGCCGGGAGCACGATGAGGGCGACCCTCGAGTCGGTCTCCTCGGCGGACACCGAGGTGCAGGTGACGGTGTCCACGGCCCAGGCGATCACGGGCGGTTCCCACTACGTGTCGGTCATCGGCCGCCGCATCGGCACCGACGACTACCGGGCCCGGCTGGTCATCGGCACGAACGGGGCCGTGACGCTCCAGCTGCAGCGCAACGGGACGACTCTGACGAGCGGTGTCCTCACGGGCGTGACCTACGCGACCGGCGACCAGATCCGGGTGCGGCTCCAGGTCACCGGCACTTCGCCGACCACGATCCGGGCCAAGGCCTGGAAGGTGGGCACGACCGAGCCGGCGAACTGGCGCCTGACCACCACGGACAGCACCGCCGGCTACCAGGTGCCGGGCGGTGTCGGCATCGCGACGTACCTCAACGCGTCGGCGACCACCGCGGTGACCACCACCTTCGACGACCTCTGGGCCGGACCGACCGGGTCGACCCCGACACCGCCGCCCCCGCCGCAGAACGTCGCTCCGACGGCCTCCTTCACGGCCTCCACGAGCGACCTCACCGTGAGCGTCGACGGCGCCGGATCCTCCGACAGCGACGGCACGATCACCGGCTACCTCTGGGACTTCGGCGACGGAGCGTCGGCGACGACGGCGCAGGCTCAGCACCCGTATGCCGCGGCCGGAACCTACCAGGTGAAGTTGACGGTGACCGACAACGCCGGTGCGACGCACTCCATGACGCAGCCCGTCACCGTGACCGCACCGACTCCGCCGCCGACCGGGGTGCTCGCCGCGGACGACTTCAACCGCACGGCCAGCGGCGGCTGGGGAACCGCCGCCACGGGCGGCGCCTGGACCACCCCGGCCCCTGCGTCGTACTACTCGGTGGACGGAACCGGCAGGATCACGACCGCCGCGGGCGGCAAGACGGTCGAGGCCTACCTGAACGGCGTGTCCTCGACCGCCACCGAGGTCCGCACGGTCGTCGGGCTCAGCTCGCTCCCCGTGGGCGGCAGCGTGTACGCGTCGGTCGTCGGACGCCGGGTCGGCACCGCCGACTACCGGGTGCGTGTCGTCGTCGCGCCCTCCGGCGGAATCACGCTGCAGCTGCAGCGTGCGGGGACCACGCTCCGCGCCCTCGTCGTGCCGGGCCTGACGCTCGCCGCGGGCGAGACCCTGCAGCTCCGGCTGCAGGTGACGGGAACCGGTGACACGACGCTGCGTGCCATGGCCTGGAAGACGGGCGCCACACAGCCGGTGGACTGGCAGGTGGTCGCGACCGACAGCACCGCCGCCCTGCAGGCACCAGGAGGCGTCGGCCTCGCCGCGTACTTCGGCGGCGGCATCACGTCTCTTCCGAGCGTGATCTCGTTCGACGACCTGGTCGTGACGGCGGTTCCGTGACCCGCCGCGATGCCGCACCCACGTCGGTGGGTGCGGCATCGTCGCATATCCCCCCTGGGAGGACACGAAACGACAACGACACGCCGAGAGGAGGTTGCATGTGCGAGGCAATTTATGATTCGCCAAGCCCCAATTCCGGCGTACCGCCGAGGCGTACGCGAAGCGCCGACCCACCAGGGCATTTAGTCCCATCCGGCACGGGCGTTGAAGCGGGAACCGGTCGGCCGGAGGCTCCGCGGGGGCCCGAAGAGCCCCTTGCCCCCCGTTCGAGGGGTGTTAGTGTCGTTGCCGTTCGTGCGGCCGTCAACCCCCTCTTGGGTGGATGGCCCTCACTTCTCGCGTCGACTGGGTGGCTCCTTCGCGACCGGCGGAACGCCGCCTCGACGCCTGACTAACAGGGATTTTTTTTTGCTTATGCGCTCTTCAGGAGAACAAGCGAGTTCGAGGACCAGGCGGGGCAGGCTGCACCGCGGTCTGGTCGTGGCCGGAGCGACGACTGCAGCAGCAGTCGTGGGATCGCTTCTCGTCGCCGGGGCCGTCGCCGCCGAGCCTCAGTTCGTCGCCGTCTGCTCGGCCGACGCGACGAGCTGCGCCTCCATTCCCGTCGAGGTCAACGACCAGCCGGGCAACGAGCCGACCGTCGCGGTCGTGCCCCTGACCGACGAATCGCGGCAGGCCCTCCGCCTCACCACCCAGAACGCGGAGGACTCCGCGGTGCTCGATGTCGTCGGGTTCTTCACCGTGAACCCGGAGAGCGGCGAGTTCGAGGACTACGAGCGGGCCCCCATCACCTTCGACATGCTCGTGGACCTGGCGGAGGACGGGAGTGCGCTCGTCGACCTCCCCGGCGCCCCTGCCGGTGCAGCAGCGGTGCTCGTGCAGATCCGCAGCGACGAGAGCGACGCGGGAACCGTGTCTGTCTCCACCTCGGCCGAGGCCCTCGACGAGGGCCAGGTGCGTGAGGCCATCGAGACGGCCCCTGCCGCGCCCGGCACCCCGGCCTCCGACGAGGAGATCGACGGGGTCGTCGACGAGATCCTCCACGACGCCAAGGCGACCGAGTCCTCGGACGACTCGACCGACGCCCCGGTCGCCGAGGACGAGAGCACCGCGACGGAGGCTCCGGCCGCCGCTCCGGCTCCGGCTCCCACCGCCGCTCCGGCCGCCGCTCCGGCTCCGGCTCCCACCGCCGCTCCGGCTCCCGTCACGGCTCCGGCTCCCGTCACGGCTCCGGCTCCGGCTCCCGTCACGGCTCCGGCCGCTCCGGCTCCTGTCGTCGAGCCTGCTCCGGCTCCCGCTCCTGAGCCGGCTCCCACGGCTGCACCCGCCCCGGCTCCGGCAATGGCTCCCGCCGCAAGCCTCGCGGTGGCCAGCACCGCGATGACCACGACGACGACCGCCACCACGACCCGCAAGGTCGTCTACGGCGACATCGTCGTGAAGACGGCAGGCACCGTGCTGAACAACCTCGACATCCACGGGCGCGTCATCGTGCAGGCCGCCAACGTCACGATCAGCAACTCGATCGTGCGCGGCCTGGACGGCGGAAGCCGGAACGGGCTCATCGAGGCCATCCAGGGACACCCCGGTCTGCGGGTCATCGACACGGAGATCGTCGCCACGAAGCCGAACTACTACGTCAACGGCATCATGGGGTACAACTTCGAGCTCCGCCGGGTGAACATCCACGGCGTCATCGATCAGGTCCACCTCACCGGCGGCAACGTGATCATCGCGGACTCCTGGTTCCACAACAACCTGCACTTCGAGCCGGACCCGAACCACTCGGACGGCAAGAGCCACGACGACAACATCCAGATCCAGGGTGGCAGCAACATCACCATCGTGAACAACAGGTTCAGCGGCGCTCACACCTCCGTCCTGATGATCACGCAGGGGATGAGCAAGGTCTCCAACCTCCGCTTCGAGCGCAACCGGCTCGACAACGGCGGCTGCCAGGTCAACATCTCGGAGAACGGGCGCGGCCCGCTCTACGGCTTGTCCTTCATCGACAACACCTACGGACTCACCATGCTGCACAAGCGGTGCGCGATGATCATCCAGGGTTCCGGGACGAAGCCCTACATGTCGAACAACAAGTTCACCGACGGGACGAACATCACCATCACTCGGCGCTGACCCGGCGTTCGGAGCCCTCCACCTGAGGGGCTCCGAAACGCTCACCGTATGCCGAACGGCGGCGTGGTCCTCTGGATCACGCCGCCGTTCGGCATACGCGCTTTCCGGCCGGCGGCACCCGGCGCGCTGCCGGAAAGGCCCTGCGTCTCATGGGGGGCGATCCGCTCAGGTCGCTGAGCGACCGGTGCGGACCCTCCGCGCTCCTGTTGCGAAGCTTTTGAGCGCGCAGAGCGACACCCACGGGGTCTCCGGGGCGACCGCCGGGAAGCCCGACCCCGAGATCGGATCCCGGCCGGTGCACCGCATCGATCGACGGGGCGGGCCCGACGGCGGAGAGGCCCCGCCGACCGCGTCAGCGGGCCGGGGCCTCGGCGACCGGCTGCGTCAACCGGCGCTGATCGCGCCTTCCGCGCTCTCCCGAGGCAGGGACGCGGGGGCGAGGGGCAGCGCATCCGCGGAGCGCCGGCGCGGCCACCGGAGCGGGCTGCGGGCGGGCTTCGGCTCGTCGCTGTAGCGGTAGCTGTACCCGTAGCGGTTGAAGTTGTCCGAATCTGGACCCCGCGTGGGCAGCATGGTCAGCACAACACCGAGCGTGCGCGCCTCCACCGCGGCGAGGACCGAGAGCGCGGACTTGAGCATCCTCCGATGCGTCTTCATCGCCGCGGCCACGACGATCGCCCCGCTCGTCAGGCGCGCCAGGACCGCGGCGTCGCTCACCGGGAGGAGCGGCGGGGCATCGAAGATGACCATGTCGAAGCGCGAGGTCAGCTCTTCGACCACCTCCGCCATGTTGTCCGACTGCAGCAGCTCGCTGGGGTTCGGCGGGATCGGCCCGGAGGCGAGGACGACGAGCTTCCCGTCGCCCCAGGGCTGCAGAACGTCGTCGAGGTCGGCCGCACCGATGAGCACGTTGGTCAAGCCGACGCTCCCCTCGAGGCCGAGGGTCTTCGCGAGGCGGGGCTTGCGGAGGTCGGCCTCGACGATGACCGTCGAGAGCCCGGCATCCGCCACGGCGATCGCCAGATTGGCCGACGAGGTCGTCTTGCCCTCGTTCTCGATCGAGGAGGTCACGACGACGCTGCGGACGCCGCGGCCGCCGTCGAGGAATCTCAGGTTGGCGCGCAGGGACCGGAACGACTCCGCGCGAGGCCCGCGGGGGTCCCACTGCACGATCAGCGGCCGCTTCTTCGCGTCCTTGTCGAAGGCGATCCCGCCGAGGATGGGCAGATCCGTCAGGCCCTCGACATCCTCGATGCTGCGGATGCGGGTGTCGGCGACCGTCCGGGCGACCGCGGTGCCGAGCGCCAGCGCGAGGCCGGCGAGCAGTCCGAGCAGGATGTTCAGGCTCGTCCTCGGAGCGACGGGCGTCGACGACGGCACCGCGGGCTGCAGGAGAGTCACCTTGACAGGGGGCACGCTGTCCTTGCCGGCCGGGCTGAGCTCGGGCACGACGGTGACGAGACTGGTGGTCACCGCGTTCGCGATCGCCGCCGCCGTCTCCGGCGAGCCGTTGGTGGCCGAGATCTCGAGCAGCACCGTGTTGAGCGGAGCGTTCGCCGTGATCTTCGAGGCGAGCGCCCCGGGGGTCATGTCGAGACCCAGCTCATCGATGACCGGCTCGAGCACGATGGACTTCCGCACGACGTCGGCGTAGCTCTGGACGAGCTGCTGCGTGTAGGTGCTGCCCTGGTTGAGCTCGGACACGGTCGTCGCGGACTGCGTCGTCACGAAGACCGAGGCGGTGGACTGGTAGAGCGGCTTCTGGTTCGAGGAGAACCACGCGCCGGCCGACGCGCCGAGAACGGCGAGCGCGACGATGATCATCCAGTTGCGACGTAGGATTCGCAGGTAGTCACTGGCTCGCACTGGGTGTTCCTTCCTTCAGCGACGTCGGGTACGCCGCTCGGGCTGCTTCCTCAAGGACGCCTCGGGTCGACGACGATGAGGAGTGCGTCTCACGCACTCGCCCTCATTGTCCCTCGCTCGGGCTGACAGCCGGATCCCCCTTTCGGGGACTCCTGTGCGTCGCTATGACGGCTCCGATCAGGATTTCCCATAGCGGAGCGAGGCCGGACCACGTGTGAAGGGCGAGGAACAGCCCGCACGCGGTCAGCATGACGAGCATCGCGGAGAGCAGGCGACCCTCACCTCCGGCGGCCAGGCGGCGCACGCCCAGCCAGAGGACTGTGAGGAATGCCAGCGCGCCCACGATCCCGAACTGGATCATCAGGAGCACGAGCTCCGAGTCGACGGTCTTGCTGACATCGAGCGGGATGCCGTTGTGCTCGAGCAGGAGCACCCCCGCCGGCTTCTCCCCGATGCCGTAGCCCAGCGGGTAGTCGGCCAGGATGTCCGGCGCCAGCGCGTACAGGGCGAACCGGTACTGGGTGCTGGCGTCGACGCCGGCGCGCTCGTCCACCGCCGGCTCCCACACGAACGTGGCGAGCAGCGCGCAGAGCACGACCATGCCCGTGAACGCGATGGCGGCCGTCGAGGGCCGCACCAGCGCGGAGGACCGGATGGAGCGCGGGACCAGGAGGACGATGAGAACGGCGATGATCCCCAGCCCGAAGGGCCCCGCGCTGTCCGTCGCCGCGATGCCGAGGAGCAGCAGCAGCGCTTCGGCGAGCCGCAGCGCCGTGACCCGCGCCAGGGTGATCGGGAGCGTCGTCGCGAGGATCGCGGCGAGCACGAGCGGGTGCTCGGTCGCCACGACGGCGCGGACACCGCCGCCGAGGAAGCTGTCGCCGTTGACGCTCGTGAACTTCTCGAGACCGATCTCGGAGATGCCGCCCGGGAAAAGGAACGAGCCCCGGATGTGCTCGACGAGAGCGAGGACCGCGAGCACGGCCGCGCCGATGCGCAGCATCCGCAGGAAGAGCGGCAGGACAGGGTCGCGCAGGAGCAGGGCACCGGCGACGATCGCGAGCGGCGGCACGAGGAGGTACGCCCGGATGACCGCGGGCAGCACCCCGAGCGGCTCCACCAGCACGGGCGGGAGCGAGAACACGTAGTAGGTGGCGGCGAAGACCAGGGCCGGAGCGGCGATGACGACCGCGAGTCGCGCGCCGAGGCCCTCCCGGCGCATCAGCGCGGTGACGGCGTACACCCAGAGCAGGGTGAAGACCACGTACGGCACGGCGACGTACCGGGAGACGACGGCCGGGAAGAGCATGACGAACACGAGCGCGGCCAGGGCCGCGATGCCCACGGTCCGCCACGGCCGCCAGCCCCGCTCCTCCTCACGGTCAGCGGCGAGCGGCTCGGCGAGCCCGCTTCCGCTTCCTGTCACCACTCCGCGCTCGCTCATCGGCGCACCTCTCTGTACAGGTCGACATGCTCCCGCCCGATCATCGGCCAGTCCCGGTCCTGCAGGACGCACCGTACCGCGCCGGCCCGGCGGACCTCGGACAGCGCCTGGGCCAGCGCCTCGGACGTGAGCGGAGGGTCGTACGTGAGCACCCACGACGACCCCACCTCGTCGCGCAGCCAATCGACCACGTCGGCGCGCGGCATCAGGACCGGACGGTCGAGCGACAGCGCGAGGATCGCCGCACCCGAGTTGTGCACGTTGCGGTAGGGCAGGACGACGAGCTCGGCCTCCCCCACCTCGCGGGCGAGGTCGGCGTCGTCCGCGTACCCGAGCCGCAGGTCGACGCGGTCGTCGGAGGTGGCCGAGCGGACCGCCGCCTCGTCGGCCGACGTGCCCGGCTTGCCCACGACGTGCAGGCGGAGGGCGCTGTCCCGGAGGTCGCCGAAAGCACCGAGGAGCTCGGTCACGCCCTTGTAGGGGCGCACGAGCCCGAAGAACAGGAGCCGTCCGGGCACCCGCTCGGGACGCGGGTAGGACGAGTACCACTGGCGGTAGTCCCCGTGCTTGATGGTCCGGGCCAGCGCCCCCGGCGGGACCGGGGTGTAGGGGTTGAGGCGGATGAAGGCGGACGTGCGCCGCTCGAGGGCGCGGAGGAGCCACTGCTCGACCCTGCCGCCCTCCTCGTGGCTGCGGAGGTTGTGCACCGTCCGCACGACGGCCGTCCGGGCGAGGCGAAGCCGGATCAGGAGGGCGAGGAACAGCGCTCGGCGCGCCGCCGTCTTGAGCCGACTGTGCCCTCGGATCAGTCGCTCGGGCCAGTGGACGTGGAACACGTCGTACTTCCCCACGAGGGCGCGGCGCCAGCTGAAACGGAGGACTCGGGCCGAGTCCGAGAGGGAGTCGAGGAGCTGCAGCAGGTAGGGATTGGTCTCGCGCGATCCCACGGGAAGGGACTGGAGCACCGTCAGGGGACGCTCAGGCGAGGGGGCCCCTCGGCTCGCTCGCGAGATCCGGAGCCCGGCGAGCGTGCCGCGCAGGGCTGCGGAGGTCAGCGGCACGAAGCGCCGCAGCAGCTGCCGGCGGCCGCCGCGCAGGAGGACCGAGCGCGCGTACCGGATGCTCTGCCGCTCCCACCGCCTCCGCTCCGCCTCGCTAAGGTGGGCTGCCGCGAAGAGCAGGCGATTCCGGCAGTTCCAGTACACGTAGGTGGGCGACTTGCCGCTCCCCTCCTGGGTGCCGCCGACCGAATGCACGACCTCGAGGTCTCGACGGACCCGGAGCCTCCCACCCGCCGCCACCAGGCGCCACGACAGGTCGACGTCCTCCCAGTACAGGAAGTAGCGCTCGTCGAATCCCCCGGCCTTCCGCCAGAGGTCGGCATGGACGGCGAGGCATGCCCCGGACAGCCAGCCGCGCGCGTCCTCGCTGCGCCTGCTCGGGGCGGTGGACGCGCGCCCCTCGTCCACCAGGATCGTGCCCCCGGAGAACCAGGTGGAGCCGTCCTCCCGGAGGATGCGCGGGCTGACCACCACGACGGGATCGCGGCGGCAGTCCGCGGCCAGTTCGCGGAGGACGTCCGCGGGCAGCGCGAGATCCGGGTTCGCGAGCACGAGCACATCGCAGCCGAGGCCGATGGCGGCCGCGGCTCCCCGATTCACGCCGGCGCCGAACCCGGCGTTGTCCTCGTTGAGGAGCACCGTCCAGCCGTGCCGCGCACCGAGGCGCGCCACCGCGGCCGACTCCTCCGGGGTGCGCCGATTGTCGACCACGATGAGGCGTGCACCGGCCGCCTCGAGGTCGAGTGCGGCGAAGTTCCGCTCGAGGAGGGTCGGCATGCCGAAGTTGACCACGATCACGGCGGTCCGCGCAGCGTCGCTCATACCCGTCCCACCCCGTCCGGTAGGCTTCTCCGGGCCTCGGCCGGGCAGGCCTCCCCACGCGAGAGGAAGACATGCGGGTACTGGTTCTGTGGGCTGACGACCGCTCCGCCAACCTCGGAGTGCGGGCGCTCGCCCGAGGCGCAGAATCGCTGGCCCGCCAGGCGCTCGGCCCGGACATCGAGATCGAGTTCCAGGACCTCGCCAAGAACGCCGACGGATTCTCCCCCTCGATGGGGCTGATCAAGCGCGATCTGATCAAACCGCGCGGCCCGATCCGCGAGTGGCTCTCGCGCTTCGATCTCGTCCTCGACACGGGCGCCGGCGACAGCTTCGCCGACATCTACGGCCCCCGCCGCATCACGCGGATGCTCTACGTGCAGCTGGCCGCACGGCGACTGCGCATCCCGCTCGTCCTCACCCCTCAGACGGTCGGCCCCTTCCGCACGCGCCGCTTCCGCCTCGGCGCCCGCATGGTGCTGAAGCGGGCCGCCTTCGTCGCCGCACGCGACTCGGCGAGCGCCGCCTACGCCGCGTCGCTGCGCAGGCCGGTGGACGTCGTCGCGACGGACGTGGTCTTCGCGCTTCCCCAGCCCGCTCCGGGCCCTGCCAGGGACGTGCTCCTCAACGTGTCGGGACTGCTCTGGAACTCCTCCGCTCACGCGGACCCCGAGCACTACCGCACGCAGATCCGTGCCTTGATCACCGGTCTCCGCGATCGCGGACGCGAGGTGGCGCTGCTCGCCCACGTGATCGACAACCCGACGGCCGACAACGACGTCCCGGTGGTCCGGGAGCTCGCCGAGGAGCTCGGACTGGAGGCGGTCGTCCCCGCCTCCCTCGACGAGGTGCGGTCCGCCGTGTCCTCCGCCCGCCTCGTGATCGGGTCCCGCATGCACGCGTGCCTCAACGCCATCTCCACGGGCACCCCGGCGATCGCCTGGGCGTACTCCCGCAAGTTCGCTCCCCTGCTGGGCGACCTCGGCTGGCGGCACACGCTCGACCTCCGCAGCGAGAGCGCGCCGGCCGAGCGGACGCTCGCCCTCCTCGACGGGACGCCTGAGGACGAGCTCCGTCGTCAGGTCCACGACACCCTCGCCATCACGACTTCCCGACTTCGGCAGGCGATCGACGGCCTGGCCCGGCTGCGTCCTGCGCTCGCCCCCGCCCTCCGCGGAGAAGACGCGCCATCCGCAGCATCGTGACGACGTCCGCGCGGAAGGACGGCCACACGGCGACGACGAGGGCCCACGCGGCGAGCCACGCTCCGGCACCGGCCAGGACGACCAGCACCGCCGGGGCGTCGCCGAGGAGCCGGAAGACCGCGTAGGCGGCTGCGGCGCAGACGAGGTAGCCGGCGATCACCCGGAGCACGTTGATCGCCATGCGACCGGTGGGGGCGTCCGACGCCCGGCCGATCCAGAGCAGGCCCAACGCCCAGGTGGCGACGCTCGCCCCCGCATAGGCCGTCGCGATGCCGGCGAGCCCCCAGAAGCTGCCGGCGATGACCGCGCCGATGACGAGCGGCCGGGACGCCAGCTGCCAGAGCAGCTGCGAGCGTGTGAGTCCCTTCGCCAGGAACGTCCAGTAGGTGGCGTACCCCGCGGTCTGGAAGACGCCCGCGACCGCGAGGATCTGGAAGAGCGGAGCGGCCGCCGCCCACTTGGTCCCGAGCACGAGCTCGACGAGCGGGACGGCGAGAGCCGCCGACAGCGAGAAGATCGTCACCACCACGTGCAGCATCGCGGTCTGCCCGGCGAGCAGGTAGGCGGCGAAGCGCTCGCGATCGTCCTGGAGCCGGGACAGCACCGGCAGGGCGACCCGGGTGGCGGGCGCATTGACCTGACTCAGCGGAAGGGCGAGGAGCTGGTACGCCCGGTTGTAGAGCCCCAGAGGGGTGGCGCCGAGCGTGACGCCGATGACCATCGTGTCGACGTTCTTGCTGGCATAGCCGAGGAGCTGCGCTCCGACGACGTCGGCGCCGAAGCTCACGAACTTCCGGATCGGGACGTCACGCCGGTAGCGTCCGGGCCGCCAGCCCGTCAGAGCGGCGACGGCGACGAGCGTCACGACGGACAGGACGATCTGCTGCCCCGCGAGCGCCCAGTAGCCGAAGCCCGCCAGGGCCATCACCACGCCGGCCAGGAGCCCGAGGAGATGAGCGGCCATGTCCGCGACGACGAGGCGCCCGAAGCGCAGTCCCCGGTTGAGGTCGGCCCGGAACTGGGTGCCGACGCCGTTGAACAGGAAGGTCGCCGACAGCACCAGGGTCAGGCCGACGAGACGCTCGTCGGAGAAGAGGAGGGCGACCAGGGGCGAGCAGGCCGCGACGGCGCCGGCCAGCAGCAGACCGATCCCCGAGTTGATCCAGAAGAGGTTGCTCCTCTCCTGGTCCGAGAGCGTCTTCGCCTGAACCGACGCCGTGGAGAGGCCGAAGTCGCGGAACACCTCTCCGATGCCGATGATCACCATCACCATGGCGAGGAGCCCGTAGTCCTGCGGATCCAGCAGCCGGGCGAGGACCACCACTCCCGCCACCTGCACGAGGACGCGTCCCAGCTGCCCGGCCATGGTGACGACGGCGCTGCGGGAGGCCGAATGCGCCAGATTGTCGGCGGGTGCTGAGGAGCCTGTGGACCCCGCCTGAGCTCGGCGCGTCAACTCGGCTGCTCGCCCATCCCCGGAGTCGTGCCGGAAGCCGCCGGGGCACCGGCGGCTCGGGGGGCGATCGCCTTCATGTCCCGGAACCACTTCGGCAGGGCCAGCGCCGTGTGCAGCAGGTTCGCCAGGAAGAACAGCGAGTACACGACGAGGAACACCGACGGAACGGCGAGCAGCAGGAAGGCCAGGCAGAGGAATCCGTAGTCGGTGGGCAGAACGAGCAGGGAGCGCTTGAGCGTCCCGCCGCCGGAGGAGTAGACGGAATGGCGGCTTCCCGAGTACACCGCCTTGAGCTGATCGTTGAGGATCACCGCGAAGAAGTTGAGGGCGGCGACGATCGCATAGAGCAGGGGGATGAGGAGCAGCGCGGTCGAGGGCAGGTCGAAGAAGCGGTACATCGAGATGAGCACGGCAAGGTGCAGGCTCGACGTCTTGGCGCAGTCCACGACGTGGTCGAGCCACTCGCCGGCCGGACCGCCGGTCCCGGTGAGCCGCGCGAGCTGCCCGTCGGCCGAGTCGAAGGCGTAGCCCAGGACGAGCCCGAGGACCACGGCGATCGCCAGCGGGAGCGAGGGCGGAAGGAGCGCCACGGCGGCGATGGCCGAGAAGGTGAAGAGGGCGCTGATCGCCGTCACGCCGTTCGGTGAGAGCCGGGCGACGTAGCTCACCGCGGCGAGGACTCTGCCGAGTCGGCGGTTGACGTAGACGGAGTAGGCGGGGGCGCCGCGAGCCGCCGGCTTCTGAGCCTCGGCGAGTCGCCGGAGGGCCGTCCTGAACGAGTAGCGCCCGGGCGAGGCAGACGGAGAGCGCATCGTCGCCGCAGCGACATCGTCTCCCATGGCCTTTCCTCTCGTCTCGGGTGAACGGATGGACGGAAGTTCGGAATCGAGGCTAGCGTTTCCCCTGCCCCTCGAACCCGAAATCGCCCTCGCATTGGGGGGAAGGCCGCAATCGCCCGCGGAAATGGGTCTCCTTAGACTGAGGGCGGCGCGGCCGATACACCCGACATTCCCCACGAGGCGGATTCTTGATGAACAGGACCGGATCCGTCGCACATTCCGACGGCGGTCCGGTCGGGGCGCTGGGGCGCGTGTTCGACCCGCGGCTCAACGGCCTCAACCTGCTGCGGCTGATCCTCGCGGCGGGGGTGATCTTCTGGCACGCATTCCCGCTCACCGGCCGTGAGATCGGCTTCTGGCCGGCGCGGCAGCTCCTCGGCGAGATCTGGGTGGACGGGTTCTTCGCGATCTCGGGGTTCCTGATCGTCGGGAGCTGGGTGTCGAAACCTCGGGTCGGCCGGTTCCTCACCGCCCGGATCGCGCGCATCCTGCCCGGATTCTGGGTCTGCCTGGTGGTGACCGCGCTGCTGCTCGCGCCGCTCGGGGTGTGGCTGTCCGGCGGCTCCCTGCCGGGAGCGTACGGGCCGGACGCGATCGCCTACTTCTTCCGGAACTCGCTCCTCTACATGAACCAGTGGGACATCGCCGGGACACCGGCGCTCGTGCCCTATGAAGGCGTCTGGAACGGCTCGCTCTGGACGCTCTTCTGGGAGTTCCTGTGCTACCTGGGCGTCCTCGCGCTCGGAGTGCTCCAGCTGCTCAAGCGGCGCTGGACCATCCCGGTCGTCTTCCTGCTCGCTCTGGCCGCGGCTGTCGCATCCGTGTCCGGCATCGAGAACCACTACGTCGGCCTCGCCGGTCGCTTCGCTCTCATGTTCGCCGCGGGCGCCGTTCTGTACCGCTTCCAGCACCGGATCCCGGTCCGGGGCTGGATCATCGGAGTCGCGGCGGTCGTCGTCCTGGCGTCGACCTTCCTGCCGAACTACCGCCTCGTCGCGGCGATCCCGCTGGCGTACGTGCTGCTCGCGTGCGGCGCACTCATCAAGGACGAGCGCCTCCGCATGCGCAACGACATCTCCTACGGCACCTATGTGTACGCGTTCCCGGTGCAGCAGATCCTCGCGGGCACCGCACTGGTCGCGTGGTCGCCGCTGCTCTTCGGCGTGATCAGCGTCGTTCTCACGATCCCGCTCGCGATCGCGAGCTGGTTCCTCGTCGAGAAGCCGGCGAAGCGGCTCGCCCAGCCGAGGCGGCAGCCACGCCCCGCGCCTGCGGTGCAGCCGGCCGGCGAGCAGCTGGGGTAGCCCAGTTCCGGCACTCGTCGGCCGCACTCAGCGACGAGGGCGGACGCGCGTGCCCGTGGTCACCCGCGCAGCCCGGCCAGCCGCTCCTGGACCCTGCGGCGGATCTTCCGGGGCGCCGCGAGCAGCTTCTTCGGCAGATCCCGCCGCCTCTGGCGGCGCGCCTGCTCGTCGAAGGCGACCCGGAACGCCGAGATGAACTCCTGCGCCTCGGAGACGGACGGGAACAGCGCCCGCGAGGCCCAGAACTGCGCGAGCAGCGCGGCACCATCATCGGGCAGTCCCGCCAGCGCCCGCCGATGGACCGCGAAGAACGGCGCCGACCGCTCCTCGACCGTGCCGATCGCGGCTCGGACTCCTGCCTCGTTCGCGGCCTTCGGCCACAGCGCGGGCGATGCGGGCATGTCGAGGTCGTAGACCTGCTCGAGCCCGGGCCCCCGAGCGATGATCCACCCCGAGTAGAGGAAGAACTCGGTGAGCTCGTTCCTCAGGAACTCCTTGGCGAAGGGGCGGCCGGTCCTCCGCTCGATGTCGGCGATCAGAGCCCGCACGAGATCGGTGCGCAGCGCGAACGGCGTGACGGTCGCCGTGAAGCGGGGGACGTAGCCCGCAGGATCGAGGGAGAGGTAGCGGAGGACGTGCTCGAGGTCCTTCCGCAGCGGATGCGTCGCGAAGCTGTACGACGGGACGCGCAGCCGTCCGTCCGGCGTGCGGAAATGCTCCGGCGAGAGTGGACCCACGAGGTGGTTCTTGGCGTCGAGGACGACGTAGAAGTCGGTGCTCACGCGGTGGGCGACGGCCAGCTTCAGCACCTGCTGGGTGCTCCACCCCACCCCTCGCGTGCCCGCCGTGATCTCGTCAGGGCGCAGGATCGTGACGAGGGATGCGAGCGGCCCGTACTCGGCGAGGATCTCGTCGCGGACCCTCTGCGGCATCGGCGAGGCGCCGTTGTCGATCAGCAGGATGTCCCGGACGTCCGCGGGCTCCAGGTACCGCGCCAGGGACCGCGCCTGCAGCCGCAGCAGCGGGTACTCGGCCTCGAAGCCCACGCTCACGAGGGTCAGCGGCTGGTCAGGCATTCCGGTCCCTTCGAAGCTGCTCGCGAACGTACCACAGGGCTTCGCGGCCCCGGCCTCGCCAGTCGTCGGAGTGGGCGTCGTGTGCCGTCAGCTCACGCCGCGCCGACGGCAGCACGGCGCAGCACGGCGGCCGCGCGCTCCACCGCCGGAACGAGCTGCTGCGCGGAGCGCTCGTAGGTGGCGTCCGAGCGACGGTAGGGATCGACGATGTCGTCGTCGGCCGGGTCCTCGGGCATCTCCACGAAGCCGCGCTTGGCCGCCACGGCGTCGACCAGCGCGGCCAGGCGCGCCGCCGGACCGGGCAGGGCGTCGATGCGCGCGAGGTCGTCCGCGGTCAGGCCGTGCGTGAGCCGGGCGAACTCCCGCAGGGAGAAGGTGCGTCGGGAGGCGCGCGGATGGAGGGTGACGGCCTGCGCGCGGTGCTCCCGCGCCATGGCGAGGACGAGCCCGGCCTGGGCGACGTGCGGCTCGACGAGGTACCGCGCCGCGTGGGCGCTCGGGTCGCCGCCGAAGCGGCGGCTCAGCGCCTGGGCCTGGGGGGTCATCGCGTCCCCGTCCCGGGCGACCGTGCCCGCACTCGCGACGACCACGCCCGGCACGTCGGCGAGCCGTGCGCGAAGCAGCTGCTCCGCGAGCGGCGACCGGCAGAGGTTGCCGGAGCAGACGGTGAGAATGGAGAACTCGCTCCGCTGTCGGGGGTCCGGCTCGTCGCGATTCATCACCGGAAGAGCCTATCGACCGGGCCCGGACCGACCCGCTCCCCCGCGGCCCGCCGGTCCGTCGGTGATCATTCGCGCGGCTAAGCTCTTCCGGTCGGCCGACGAGCGCGGAGAAGGCATGTTTCGGGAGATCTACGTCCTCTACCCCCGAGGGGTCCGAACGGGAGGACCCGAGGCGCTGCATCAGCTGGTGTCGACTCTGCGGGAGCTGGGCCAGGACGCGTACCTGGTGCCGCGGCCGGGCACCGAGCACCTCGAGCGCGTCCCCGAGTTCGCGAGCTACGGGGCTCCGGAGCGGCCGCGCGCGGAGGACGCTCCCGGCAGCGCCGTCGTGGCCTCCGAGTACGCGCTGAAGCACCTGCACGCCTACACGCGCGCCGACCGCTTCTGCTGGTGGCTGAGCATCGACAACTCGCCGCTCTTCCGCTCCCGGATCGCTCCTCCTGCGGGCCTCAACCAGCGGACTCCCCTGTCGCGACGGCTCGAGACCGCCGCTCGCGGACTCAAGCGACGCCTCGCCGGCGATCTCCGCCTGGTCCGGTCGATCGGCAACCTCGCGCAGTCGCACTACGCGTGGGCGTTCCTCTACTCGACGCTCGGCATCCGGCCCTCCGCGCTGAGCGACTACACGACGGTGGCGCCGCTTCCGCAGGCCGCGGTCCCGATCCTCGATCGCGGCATGACGGTGGCCTTCAACCCCAAGAAGGCCGCAGCGGTGACGAGCGCCCTTCAGGCCCGGTTCCGGGAGCCGACCTACGTGCCGCTGCAGGGCATGAGCCCGGGCGAGGTGCGGCAGGCGCTCAGCCGGAGCGCGGTCTACCTCGACCTGGGCTACCACCCCGGCAAGGACCGGATGCCGCGGGAGGCCGCGCTCTCGGGGGCCGTGACGCTTGTGGCGCGCCGCGGCTCCGGCGCCTACTACGCGGACGTCCCCATCCCCATGGCGCACAAGATCGAGCCCGACGAGCGGATCCTCGAGTCCAGCATCCGTGCCCTGGAGTGGGTCTTCGAGGACCCCGCAGGCAGCCAGGCGCGTCAGGACCCCTACCGCAGGCAGATCTCGCTCGAGCGGGAGACGTTCCGGCGGGAGGCCGAGGCGATCTTCGTGCACGGCCGGCGAGGGTTCGACTCGATCGATCCGATCGCTTGAGACGCGTCCTGCGCCGGCTGGCCGGGTTCGCCGGCCTTCCGCTGCTCTCCGCTCTCGCGCCCTTCGTGCTCCTGCCGCTCGTCGCGCGCACCGGCGGCGTCGACGGGTGGACGGCCGTCTCGATCGGCCAGAGCGTCGGGATGACCGCCGGCGTGGTGGTGTCGTACGGGTGGACCCTCAGCGGCCCCTCGCGCCTCGCGCGCGCTGCCTTCGAGGACCGGCCCGCGCTCTACGCGGACAGCGTCCTCTCGCGCCTCCTGCTGCTGATCGTCGTCTCGCCGATCGCCGCCTGGGTGTCGGGCGCCCTCACCGCCCGCGAGGACGGGCTCGCGATGGCCGTCGCGGTCGCGTTCACCCTCGGCGGCCTCTCTCCCGCCTGGTACTCGATCGGGCTGGGGCGGCCCTCCTACATCGCCCGCTACGAGGTGCTGCCACGCACGATCGCGGTCGCCGCGCTCCTCGTCCTCATCCCGCTGACGGGCGAGCTGCTGCTCTACCCCCTGCTGCTCGCCCTCGCGACCGTCGGCGGGGTGATCGCCTACAGCCACCGCATCGGGCGGCTGTCGCGGCGGCTGCTCCGGCGCAACGCGTTCGCCGCCCTGAGAAGCGACTGGGTGTCCGCCTCGACGGTGGTCGCCGCGAGCGCCTACTCCAGCACCTCGGTCGCGCTGCTCGGCGTCACCTCGCCCGCCTCGGCGGTCGCCGGCTACTCCTCCGGCGAGAAGATCTACCGACTGGGCCTGCTCGCGGTGCAGGCGCTCAGCAACTCCCTGCAGGCCTGGGTAGCCGAGCAGCGCCCGCAGGGGCTCACCCGCCGGATGCTCTACGCCCTCGCCGCCCATGTCGCGCTCGGGGCGTCGGGCCTCGCGGGCCTCGCGCTCGTGGGGCCACCGGTCGCCGCCCTGCTGTTCGGTCCCGATCTCGCACCGGAGCCTGCGACCATGGTCTACCTGGGGCTCGCCTACCTCGCCGTCGCCGCGAACACCGCGACCGGCCGGCTGATCCTCGTCCCGCTCGGCCTGACCCGGCACGTGCTGTTGAGCACACTCGCCGGGGCCGCGACAGGGGTGGTCGCCATCCTGTCGCTGTCGGCGATGTTCGGCGAGTCCGGAGCGGCGGCGGGACTCGCGGTCGGGGAGGCGGCCGTGGTCCTCGTGCAGGCCGGCGCCATCCTGCTGCGCGTGCGGACTCGGCGGACCGGAGAACAGGAGGAGGAGGCGTCGCGTGAGGCTGCTGCTGGTCACCCCTGACCTCGATCACAACTCCCTGGGGCGGACGTACTGCCTGTGGCTGCTCGCGCAGGCCGCAGGGTGGGATGCTCGCGTCGTCGCACCTCGCGGCGCCCGCATCTGGGCGCCGCTGGACGGCACCCCCTTCGCAGCCGTCTGCTCGGCTCTTCCGGAGCCCGCCGCTCCCGCTCTCGCGAAGCTGCTTCCGGGCACCGACCTGGTCATCGCGGTGAAGCCGCTCCCGCCGTCGTTCGGCCTCGCTCGGAAGGCGGCGGACCGGGCGGGGGTCCCGGTCATGGTGGACATCGACGACCCCGACCTCGAGGCGGTCCGCGCCCGCCGCACCCCGGTCAAGCGGGCGGCGAAGTGGATGCTGAAGCCCCGCACGATGGCCCAGGCAGCCAGGCTGCACCGCCATGCCCTGCGGGTGCCGCGGATCGTGAGCAACCCCTACCTGCAGAGGATCTACGGCGGGGCCGTCATTCCACACGTGCGGGAGCCGAGCGCGGCCCCGCATGTGCACACATCCGCCGAGCCCTCGGTCGTGTTCGTGGGCACGAACCGGGCGCACAAGGGGGTCGACGTGCTCCGCGCGGCCGTCGCGGCAGCGGCCGGCGCCGGGGTCATGTTGACGGTCACCGATCGGGCGCCCGCGGACGCGCGGCCGTGGGAGCGGTGGGTCGGCCAGACCTCGTTCGCGGAAGGCCTCCGCCTGGTGGAGTCCGCCGACATCGTCGTCATCCCCTCCCTGCGCACCACGTGGTCCATCGGGCAGCTGCCCGCGAAGCTCGTCGACGGCATGATGGCGGGTGCCGCGGTCGTGGTGTCCGATGTGGAGCCGCTCGGCTGGGCGGTCGGCGCGGGCGGTCTCCTCGTGGAGCCCGGGAGCGTGCCGCAGCTGGCGGCCGCGCTCACGCGCCTGACCGATCCCGCAGAGCGATCCCGGCTGGGAGCCGCGGCGCACCGCCGGGCGCTCGAGCTCTTCACGGTCCACGCGAACGTCGAGACGTTCGTCGGGGCGTGCCGGGCGGCGGCGGAGACTCGCTGACCCGCTCTTTCCGTCAGCCGGCCGCCGGCGTCTGCTCGGGCGACAGCGTCCGGATCCTCCGGGCGGGCACGCCGCCCCAGAGCTCGTGAGGCGGGACGTCGGAGCGGACAAGCGCACCGGCGGCGATGACCGCCCCCTCGCCGATCGCGACGCCAGGGAGCACGGTCACGCGGGCACCGAGCCAGGCCCCTTCACCGATGCGGATGGGCGCGCTGTAGTCGCGCCCGCTGCGCTTGGCCGCATCCCCGACGTCGTGGGACGCGGTGATCAGCAGGACCTCCGGACCGAGTGTCGCGTTGCGGCCGATCCGGACCTCGGCGCTGTGGTTGATCGTGCAGTACCGGTTGATGAAGGCGCGCGCACCGAGGACCACGCGCCCGCTCCCCCACCAGCGGACCCCGTGGTGGATGTTCGCCCGCTCCAGGTGGAAGCCGGGAAGCAGCCGCAACAGGAGGAACTTCGCGGGGTAGGGCACCAGCGGTGAGGCCACCACGCCGTTGGCCCACAGGTCCTGGACGAGCCCCTTCCACAGCCGTCTCCTGCTCACGAGCGGGCCGCCTGGGCCTCGGGCGCCGGCACGACGCTCCTCACGAACTCGTCGAGGGCCGCCGCTCTGCCGGACCAGGAGAAGGATCGCGCCAGGGCTGCCCCGTCACCCGTCGGCAGGAGGTCGTGCGCGGCTCGGACCGCCGAGGCGAACCCCGCGGCCGACGTCGTGAGGGAGACGTCGGCGCACCCGATCCCTCGCAGGGTCGCGGTGCTGGACGCGACGACGCGGAGGCCCCCCGCCAGATACTCGAAAAGCTTCATCGGGCTCCTGCCCTCGTTGGACGGGGCCGCCGTGAGCGGGAGGAGTCCGACGCGCGCGCCTGCCAGAGCCCGGGGAAGGAGGGCGTAGTCGAGGGGACCGCGCAGCCCGACGTTCGGGGGCAGCGCGATCGGCGCCGACGTCGCCGGGCCCCAGAGGTCGAACGGCACCGTGGGCAGCAGCTCCGCGCTCGCCGCCACCTTCTCCCAGTCGAAGCGCTCGTCGAGCGCCCCGACGTAGACGACACCACGCCGCGCGCTCCAGTCCCTCGCAGGGGCGGACTCGATGTGCTCGAGGTCGACGCCGTTGCGCAGCACCAGGGACGGCACACCCGTCGCCCACGTCCGCAGTCGTTCCCCCACGAGCGCCGAGGTGGCGACGAGTCCGCGGGAGATCACGGCGCACCGTCGGAACGCCTCGGCCTCCCGATCCGACGCGGGCAGGTCGGTGGCCCGGGTGATGACGGCGGCTCGGGGGAACAGCGCGGCGAGCGCGAGCAGCTTGGGCTGGTCGATGAGGAGCACGTCCGGCTCGCCGCCGAGGAAGCGCGTCACCGATCCCCACCAGGGACGGGCCGCGCTGCGGATGGCGAGCGCATCGGCTCGCGTGCTGGTCAGCGGAAGCAGCTGGGCGGGCACGAGGTGCGCGAGCCGGTCCGAGGTCACCCGGAGGCCGCGGACCGCCAGCCGGGCTCGATCCGGGAAGGAGCCGGCGCCGAGGGCGTGCAGAGGCGAGACGGGGGTGCTGATGTGAACGACGTGGTGACCGAGCGCGGCGAGCCCGGCCGCGAGGTGGTGGCTGCCGACCTTGAAGGGACCGCCGTCGAACGTGTGGCTCGCGAACAGGATCCTCATGGTCACGTCCGTGAGGCGCCGCCCAGGACCGGCAGCCGTCCGGTCCTCGGTGTCGGTCGCGCCCGCTTCGCGGGCTTCTCGCGGCGGAGGTACAGCGCCAGCACGACGAGGGCGATCACGACGGGCAGGAAGCGCGAGTCGCCGAAGTAGTAGATCCGGGCCAGCTCGAGCACGCCGACCGCTGTCGAGGAGTAGGCGACCAGGCCGGCCACGCTGCCCGACGACGCGAGCACCGTGATGAGCATCACCCCGAGGACCGTCAGGGAGACGAGGGCCGCTCCCCCGATCGGGCCGAAGGCGGCGTCGGCGACGAGCAGCCCCGAGGGATTGTTGAACTCCGGGTTCGACTGCTGCGTGAGCGCCTCGAGGTAGCTGATGGACGACGACGACTGCAGTCGCTCGCCCAGCTGCGGAACGAGGCCCAGCACGGGGAACACGGCGAGCAGGTCGGGAGGAGCGGAGACCGACGTCATCAGGGCGCCGTTGTTGAACGCCGTCGCGTAGTACCCGAACATCCGCTGGAGGGAGAAGTCGACGAGGGTGCCCTGGTAGGACGAGGCGTGGTACGCCCAGGATCGCGACGCCTCCCAGGCGCCGAAGAACACGGCGAGGCCCGCCCAGCCCGTCGCGTAGGCGCCGGCGGCGACGCTCACCCGGTCGAAGTTCGCAGTGCGGGTCGGGGCGAGGGTGGCGAGGGTGATGAGTCCCGCGACCACGACCTCCACAAGGGCCAGCCGCTCGGAGTTGAAGTAGGAGCGGAGGACCACGAGGACGAGCAGGGCCAGGATCACCCGGCGGCGGTAGCTCCCCCGCACCTTCCCCTCGATGATGAGGAGCGACAGCAGGACCGGCCCGAGCTGGGTCCAGGTCGTCACGCCGCTGACCGGAACGAGGAGGTCCTGCTTGAACACGTACATGGCCGCCGGCTGCCCCTGGAGCATGGCGATGACGACGTCCAGGGTGAGCCCGCGGATGAGCGCGATCAGGATCCAGGCCGCGTACGCCGCGAAGGTCAGAACCGCGAGGACGGTGGTCGCGCGGCTGATTCGTCGCGCGAGGTCGGGAGAGACGGACACGGCGAAGGTTCGGCGCAGGAGGCCCTGGAGGACGAACGCGACGAACAGGACGAGCGTCAGGTTGAGGATCGCGTAGCCGTCGTAGGGGGCCCGGAAGAAGTGCGCCTGACCCCACAGCGTCGCGAAGGTGTCCGCGGGGATCAGCATCGTCGCGAACAGCGCGGGCGCCGGGATCGCGAGCAGGAGCCCGAGGGGCGTCCACGCGCGCCGGACGCTGCCGACGAGCGCCACGTCGGGCACGTTCTCGACCGGGCCTCTCCGCCGTCCGGTCACCGGAGCGCTCCCTGCCGCGCGCCGAGTGCTGCGCGCGCCGCCTCCTGGACCACTGCCGCGCTCGAGTCCCAGTCGAATCGCCGGCGGATCTCGGCGGCTCGCGCGGCGCGGTCGGCAGCGGGAAGCGGGCCGGCGGGGAGGAGAGCGTCGAGCTCGGCGGCGAGGCTGGTGGCGTCCCCCGGGCGGAAGTAGGTCGCGAGGTCGCCGCAGACCCACCGCAGAACCTCCAGATCCGACGTGAGGAGCCTCGCCCCGGAGGCGATCGCCTCGACTGCGGGGAGGCCGAATCCCTCGGCGAGGGTGGGGAACACGACGAGCGCCGCGCTCCGGTACAGCGCAGCGAGCTCGGGGTCGCTGACGTAGCCCAGCCGCCGGACCCCGGAGCCCGCCGGGGCGACGCCTCCAGCCCTTCGGAAGATGTCGCTGCCTCCGCCCGCGAGCACGAGGGGGATCCGCTCCCGGAGCGACGGCTCGAGCCGGTGGTAGGCCTCGAGGAGGACGTCCTCACCCTTCCGCGGGTCGGCACTGCCGACCGCGAGCAGGAACCGGCCCTCGGTCAGCCCGAACCGCTCCAGCACGCCCACCGACTCGCCGTCGACGCGGAAGCAGTCGGCAGCGGCGTTCGGGGCGACCAGGACGGGACGGTCCCCGCCGACGACGTCCGCGACCTGGCGCGCGACCGGCTCGCTCACGGCCACGAGCGCGGCCGCGGACCTCAGCTGGAGCCGGAGCACGGGAGCGTGCGTCCAGGCGTAGAGCCGGGAGTACCACTCCGGATGCTCCAGCACGAAGAGGTCGTGCACGACGACCACGTGGCGCGGTGCGACGAGCGGTCCCCGGCTCGTCAGCGTCACGAGAGCCTCCGCGGAGCGCGTGCGGAGTCCCGCGGTGAGCACCCACAGCCACGAGAGCCAGCGGGAGGTGCGCCACGACGGCGGCGGACCGATCTCACGGACGCCCTCGCCCGAAGCGGCGACGCGCTCGCGCAGCCGTGCCGCCAGCTCGGTCGCGTAGCGCTGCTGCCCCGTGAGCCGCTGCGCGCGGAAGGCGCCGTTCAGCACGACGCCGCGGAAGGCCCGGCCGCTCCTCGCGGCGCCCGCGTCGACCGGCGCGCTGCCCGTGGCGCTCACGCGACGTGCCTCATGACGAATCCGCGGATGGCGTCATCGAAATTCTCGTTGCTGAAGCGGCGCGCGTGCTCGCGAACGGCCGCACGGTCCAGGGCGACCACGGATCGCACCCGCTCCGCGATCTCCCGCGGAGATGCCTCGTCGAAGGCGCGCCCGGCGCGGCCGTCCCCGAGACTCTCGACTGCGCCGCCGGCTGCGTTCACGACCACCGGCGTTCCGGTCGCCATCGCCTCCACCGGCATGATCCCGAAGTCCTCGACCGCCGGGAAGACGAAGGCCATCGCCCGCTGATACAGACAGAAGAGCAGCTCGTCGGAGGGGTGGGAGATGATCTGGACGGGCACGGAGCTCGCGTCCGCGCGACGCCGGAGGGCGCCCTCGAGCGGCCCGGATCCGGCGATCACAGCCGGCACGTCGAGCTCCTCCGCCGTGTCGATGACGAGATCGAGCCTCTTGTACGGGATGAAGCGCGACGCTCCCAGGAGGAACTGGGAGGGGAGCGCATCGACGAGACCGGCCTCCGAGGAATCGAGCCGCGTGCCCCAGTCCTTCACCGACTGGATGCGCTCGACGTCCACGGGAGGGTGGATGACGTCGGCGTCGCGCTCCCAGTAGCGCTGGATCCGCCTGCGCACGTAGTCGCTGTTGGCGGCGACATCCGCCAGCTCGCGGGCGCGGCGCCGGTCGATCCCCTTGAAGACCGGCGCTGCCGCACGAGCCGCCCGTCCGCTTCCGCGGAGGTCCAGCTCCGGCGACCAGATGTAGCGCGCTGGCGTGTGGACGTAGGCGAGCTTCGTCACCGCGTGGCGGTTCGCCCTCAGGCGGGCGTGGTGGGCGAACAAGTGGCTGCTCGCGAGCATCCAGCTGTACTCGCCGCCCCGCAGATTCCTCCAGGTGGCCGGCATGAGAGGCAGGGCGGCCGCCTTGTGCTTCCGCAGCGGGGTCCGGGCCAGCCAGGTCTGCCGCACGGGCCGCCCCTCGAGCCTCGGCTCCCGGTCGCTCCACAGGCAGAGCAGGTCGGCCTCCGGGAACGCCGACGCGAGCCGGCCGAAGACGTTCTCTGACCCCCCGTGCTTCGACAGCCACTCGTGGACGAGCAGTCCCCTGCCGTCCGGGCTCACCAGGTCCTGCCTCCGTAGGCCGAGACCGTCACGGCGTCGCCCGCCCACAGCCAGACCCAGTCGCCGACCGCCGCGATCGCCACCTCACCGACGGGCGCGTCGGACGGCAGGCACCCGGACACGGCGGGGCCGGCACCCGCCGCGGGATCGAGGGCGAGCACCTGCACCCCGGCGCAATCCGCCCGTCCCGTGGCGCCCAGCACGTAGCCGGGGCCGCTGTCATCGATCGACACGGCCCCCTCGACGGCGATCCCTCCGTCCCACGTGCTGCCCGCGTCCGACGTCCTCCACACCGTGGAGTCGGCGCACAGCACCGCCGCGTCGGCGGCGTTACGCGGTGCCACCGCGACCGCGGAGCAGGGGGCCGGCTTCGCGCCGGCGCTCGTGTGCAGGACCAGGGGGTCCGCGGGGTCCACGAACCAGGTCGAGACCGTGCGGTCCGTGAAGACCTCGAACTCCTGCCCGCTCGTGTAGGTCGCGACGTACTGCGGGGCGCAGCCATCGCCGGCGGAGCCGGCGACGAGATACGTCAGGTCCTCGCTCGACGCCTCGAGGCGGAGCACTCCCGAGGACCCGGTCGCGGTCCCCACGTCATGACTCTCCCAGGTCCGTCCTCCGTCCCGGGTGACCTCGAGCACCGCGGCGTCGCCCGGGCAGGCTCCTCCGCCGCTGCGCCAGGCGGTCGTCCCGTCCGTCGCGGAGAGGACCCGGGTGCCGATCGGCGACGCCGGAGACGCGGGCAGGACCGGAGGCGCGGACGGAGCCGGCTCCGGCGAGGAACTCGCCACGGACTCCGGGATCACCTGCGCGTACGCCGGCTCGTGCGGCACCTCGGTGCGCAGCAGCGCCGCGATGACGAGGACAGCCGTGACGGCCGCGCCGGCCGCGAGAGCGAGCAGCGCCGCGATCGACCGGCGCCGGGATACCGAGGCCGGGGCGGGCCGTCTCATGCCAGCCCTGCCCGGCACGTCGCGCGAGCGGCTGCGGACCAGTCCGCTCGCATGTCAGCGGGCATTCAGCAGCTCGTCGGCCTCGTCGCTGCTGCCGTAGTACTGGCCGTAGTTGCCGTAGCCGTACGCGTCCGGTCCCTTCGTCGGCAGCATCGTCATCACCACGCCCAGGACGCGGCTCCCAAGGTGCTCGAGCGAGCGCAGTGCAGCGGACAGCTCGTTCTTGCGCGTGCGTCCCGCGGCGGTGATCACGAGAGCGCCACCGGTGAACCTGCTCAGCACAGCGGCATCGGTCACGGGCAGCAGCGGGGGCGCATCGATGAGGACGAAGTCGAACTGCTCGGTGAGCTGCTGGAGCAGCTGCACCATCGCCCGCGACCCGAGCAGCTCGCTCGGGTTCGGGGGGACGCGGCCGGCGGGGAGGACGAAGAGGTAGCCCTTGCCCCAGCGCTGGAGGACGTCGGCGACCTGCGCCCTGCCGATGAGGACGTCCGTGAGCCCGACCGCTCCCTCGAGCCCCATGTACTCGGCCAGGCGGGGCAGTCGGAGGTCGCCGTCGATGATGACGACCTTCGCGCCGGTCTCCGCCATGGCGATCGCGAGGTTGGCCGTCGTCGTGCTCTTCCCCTCGCCGGGCAGCGAGCTCGTGACCACGATGCTCCGGGGGCGCCCCTCGATGCTCACGAACTGGAGGTTCGTGCGAAGCGCACGGAAGGACTCGGCACGCGGGTTGCGCGGGTCGGCGTGCACGATGAGCGGCCGCTTCTTCGCGCCCGGGTCGAGGCTGATGCCTCCCACGATGGGGTGGTCCGTCAGCGCCTCGACGTCGTGCGTGCCGTGGATCCGGGTGTCGAGGAGGCTCCGCAGCATCGCGGCTCCGACCCCGGCTCCCAGCCCGAGCACGAGTCCCAGCACGAGGTTCAGCGGGGTGTTGGGGAAGAAGGGCGCGGCGGCCGGCGCGGCGGGGGTGATCGTCTCGATCCGAACGAGGCTGGGGCCGCCCTCCGACGGGGCCTCGAGCCTGTTGACCACGACGTCCTGGAAGCTCGCGCCGATCGCATCGGCGATCGCGGCGGCCTGCTGCGCGTCCTCGTCCTCGACAACGATGTCGACGAGGACCGTGTTGAGCGGCGAGCTCGCCTGCACCCGCCCGGCCAGCTCGGACGGGGTGAGGTCGAGGCCGAGGTCCTCGATCACGGGAGCGAGCACGCTCGGGCTGTCGATGACGTCCACGTAGGAGCGGACCTTCTGCTGGGCGAAGCTGCTTCCCTGGACCAGGTCGCCCGTCGTCGCGTTCTGGGAGGTCTGCACGGAGACGTAGAGCTCGGTCGTCGCCTGGTAGCGCGGCGTGACGAGGAGCGAGTAGGTCGCTGCGGCTGCCACGCCGAGCAGCGCGAGCGCTACGACGACCACCCAGTTCTTCCGCAGCGTCCTCAGATAGTCGCGCAGCTCCACAAAGACCCCCCACAGGCAGCCACCAGGGCGCGCCTCATCGATCGGCCCTCCCCCGGGCCGGCTTCAACATGATGTCACACGCGCTTCGCCGCGCTCGGTTCCGGTTCCGCTCGTTCGCACATCGGCTGACGACCGCCGCCGAGGCGGACGCGGCGCGGGCGCTAGCGCGCACCACGGGACCTCAGGACGACCCCGACCGTCCGGATCAGCGTCAGCAGATCGTCGATCAGCGACCAGTTCTCCACGTAGTACAGGTCCCAGCGGATCGCGTCCTCCCAGGAGAGGTCGGATCTGCCCGAGATCTGCCACAGCCCGGTGATGCCGGGCTTCACGAGGAGGCGCCTGCTGGCCGCCGGGTCGTAGAGCGCGACCTCCTCCGCCCGCTGGGGGCGCGGGCCGACGAGGCTCATGTCGCCCTTCAGCACGTTGAGGAGCTGGGGCAGCTCGTCGATCGAGTACTTGCGCATGAAGCGCCCGACGCGGGTGATCCGCGGGTCGTTGTCGACCTTGAACAGCGGGCGGTCGTCGGTGCCCTGGTCGGCGAGCAGACGGGCGAGCTCGTCGTCCGCGCCCACGCGCATCGAGCGGAACTTGAGGATGCTGAAGACCTTGCCGTTCAGCCCGATCCGCTCCTGCCGGAACAGGACCGGGCCCGGCGAGGTGGCCTTGATCGCGAGCGCCGCCGCGAGCAGGACGGGCGAGGCCAGCACGAGGAGGACGAAGGACGCGGCGAAGTCGAAGACGTTCTTCGCGATCTTGGCGCCCGCCTCGTAGGACGGGGACTCGACGTAGATGAGCGGCAGCCCGCCGACCGGGCGGGAGTGGATGCGCGGACCCGCGACGTCGGTGATGGCGGGGGCGACCATGATGTCGACTCCGGTGGACTCGAGCTCCCACGCCAGGCGGCGCACCTGCCCCGCCGGCAGCCCCTCCGAGCCCGCCAGGGCGACGGCGTGGAGGTCGCGCTCCTTGGCCACGACGGAGACGTCGTCGAGGTCTCCGAGCACCTCGAGCTCGGCGGCTCTGCCGTGCTCCGGCGCGGGGCCCGTGTAGCAGGCGCCCACGAGGTCGAAGCCGAGGTAGGGGCGGCGGTCGATCTCGCCGACGAGGTGCTCGACGGAGTGCGCGGACCCGACGAGCAGCACCCGGATCAGGAAGCGGCCGGTGCGGCGGCGCTCGCGGCGCAGCCACTGCCGCCAGAGCCAGCGCGAGAGGGTCAGCAGCGCCACACCGAGCGGGAAGGCCGTGATGATGTAGCCGCGGGCGAGGTCCGCGTGCACCAGCAGGGCGACGATCGCGACGAGCCCGAACAGCCGGAAGCTCGCGTCGGCCACCCGGGCGTACTCGTCCAGTCCGGCGCCGAGCAGCCGCTGATCCCGCGAGCCGTAGAAGTGCAGGGCGGCGAGCCAGCCGGCCACGAGCAGCACGGACGTGACGCTGTAGCTGAGCCAGGGGATCGAGCCGTCGCTGACCTGCACCTGCTCGTTGTCGAGGCCGAACCACAGCAGCTGCGATCCGCCGACGGCGAAGGCGATGAGGAGCGTGTCGGTGACGACCAGGCGCAGCTTGTACGCGGCGACCCAGGACGGGTTGGCGCGGCGCACGCCGGTCGGGCCGATCGCGAGCGCCCGCCGTCGGCGCGGCGGCTCCACCGCCAGATCGTCGACGACCGTCCACAGCTGTTCGCTGGACGGGTCGTCCGGGCGGAGTGTAGGAGCAGTCATGTCGAATCGTCTAGAGGTTGAATGCGGCAGGGCGATTGGTTGGCGGAGGGCAACTTTACCTGCGGCCGGCGCTCGACCCCGCATCCGAGGGCGGGGCGCAGGTGAACATCTCGTTTCGCGGCTAGCGGCACCCTCGCCGGGCGGCGCCGGCAGCACATCGGGGGCGGGGGCGAGGGCGCGGATCCGTTCTCGGGGACGCCCTATCCTGGGCCCAGTCCCACCCACGTCGCGAAGGAGACCTCATGGGCGCGATCTTCGGCAGGCTTCGCAGGCGTATTCGCCCGGTCGGCGGCGCCTCGACGGCCCTCGCGGCGCTGGAAGCGGAGGTGCGCGAGCTCCGCGCCGAGGTGGAGAGGCTCCGCTCGGTCGAGGAACGGCTGCAGCGCCTCGAGCAGGCGGCGCCGGCCTCCGCAGGCGGCGACGAGCAGCTCCGGTCGGTCCTCGCGGGGTTGAGGAGCGAGATCGACGAGTGCCGGCGGGACAACCTGCGAATCGCGGAGCTCTACGACCTCACGGTCGAGCGGCTCGGAGCGCCGGGCGCCGCATGACGGGCCGGTCCGCGCTGATCGGCCACACCGGATTCGTCGGGCAGAACTTCGCCGCCCACCACTCGTTCGACGACCTCTACAACACGTCGAACATCGCCGACATCGAGGGCCGCGGCTACGAGCTGGTGGTGTGCGCAGCCAACCGGGCGGACTCCTACCGCATCAACCAGCAGCAGGAGCAGGACCTCGCCGAGGTGCGCGCGCTGGCCGAGCTCCTGGGACGCGTGCGGATCGCGAAGCTCGTCATCGTCTCGACGGTGTGCGTCTATCCGGGCGAGACCACCCCGGACGAGACGACGCCGCTGAGCCCCGAGGGACTGACGCCCTACGGGCAGAACCGGCTCTGGTTCGAGCAGGAGCTGAGCCGCCGCGTCGACACCCTCGTGCTGCGGCTCCCGCAGCTGTACGGGCAGGGCATCAAGAAGGGCGTGGTCCACGACCTCATCGCCGACCACCGGGTCGACTACATCAACGCCGCCGACCGGATGCAGCACTACGACCTCGGCCGGATCTGGTCGGACACCTCGTCCGCCCTCGAGCTGGGCCTCCCGGCGCTGAACCTCGCGACGCCGCCGATCGAGAACGCGCGGCTCGCCGCGGAGGTCTTCGGCCGCCGGCTGAGGCCGACGCCGGTCGAGCCGCCGTCCCCGTTCGCGACCATGTACAGCAGGGACATGCGCACCGTCCACGCGGAGCAGCTGGGCGGAACCGCGCCGTACCTGTGCACCGAGGAGGAGGAGCTGGACTCGCTCCGGCGCTTCGTGACCAGCAGGAGGGATGTCCATGCATAGGGGATTCAAGGTCAGCGCGATCGTCACCTCATCCGGCAAGGCGACGCGGTTCGGCTCGAACAAGCTGCTCCAGGAGATCGACGGCAGCACCGTGCTCGAACGGACCGTCCGCACCATCATCGCTCCCGAGATCGACGAGCTGATCGTCACCGTGAGCCCGGACAACGAGCCGCTCTACCGGGAGATCCTCGTGGAGAAGGGCGGCATCGACGCGCGCATCGTCCTCGGGGACCGCGAGCGCTTCCTGTCCGCGCGCAACGGACTGCGCGCGACGACCGGCGACATCGTGCTGGTGCACGACGGCGTCCGCCCCTTCGTCTCGCACCGCATGATCACCCAGGTGCTCGACGCCGCGATCGACCACGGCGCGGCCATGCTGGGCCTGCCCAGCACGGTCCAGATCAAGCTCGTCTCGGAGGACGGCTTCGTGAAGGACTCGCTCGACCGGTCGGCGTCCTGGTACGGGCAGACGCCGCAGGCGTTCCGCCGCGAGCTTCTCGAGGAGGCCTACGAGAAGGCCATCGCGGACGAGTACTTCATCGTGAGCGACGATGCCGACCTCGTCGCCCGCTACGCGGGCTGTCCTCCGCGCATCCTGCAGGGGCACGAGTTCAACATCAAGATCACGACGCCGCTCGACATGATCATCGCCCGCGACATCGCCCGTCAGCTGACCGAGCGGGGGCCGGACGCCTCGTTCTAGAGGCGCCGCGCTGGCACGACGCAGGGGCGCCGCCCTCTAGGGGCGCCGCACCTCGACGACGGCGTGCCCGCGCGGCCCCGCGGGCGTGGACCGCTCGAACTGCCGCACCGCCCGCGAGCGCAGGCCGGCTGCCGCGCACTCCGCCTCGAACACCTCGAGCGGAAGGTGCCACGTGGTGGGGTCCTCGTGGAGGTACCAGGGCGGCAGGTCTGTGTCGAAGGTGAACCAGCCGGCCCGGAAGGTCGGCAGGGAGGCCATCAGCAGGAGCACGTTCGCCCGTGCCGGCGGAACGAGCCCGGCCAGGACGTCTCGGCCGTAGACCACCGTGGGCGCTCCGTGCGCGCGGGCCTCGACGGCCAGCCGCAGCAAGTCACGGGTCTCCGCGAGGTTGCCCATCCGGTAGCGCAGCCCCGGAACGCCCGGGAACGGCGGGCGTCCGTACTGCACGGCGTAGTCGACCGCCCACACCTCGTGTCCGAGATCCGCGAGGAACCGCGCGTCCGCTCCCGTTCCCGCACCGAGCTCGAGGACCAGGTCGTGCTCCCCGACGCGACCGGCGAGCTCGCGGGCCTCGTCCGACTCCCGGGCCGAGGTGGCGACGCGGTCGCCGAGCCAGTCGCTCCAGAACTCCCGGCCCGCCTGGTAGGCGCCGAACCACGCGTGGAAGCGCCGGGTCGTCGCCTCGGGGGTGACGAAGCGGAACGACGGGTCGGGCGTCTCCCATCTGCCGTAGGCGAGCTCGAGCCAGGCCGAGGGGACGGCGGGGGCGGGAAGCTCGCGCCCGCGGAGCGTGACGGTGGACGTCGGCAGCACCTTCTCGACGTCGAGGCGGCCCCGCAGCGCGAACGGCTGGCAATACACACCGTCCTTGTAGAAGGCGGTGAAGATGTCGACGTAGTGCTCGACCGCGGACCCCGGCCCGTAGAAGAGGACCTGGATGTGAGCGGAGCTGTGCCGGATCACGACGTGGCCCGCCGCCTCGAGGTGGCGCTGGATGCGGTAGCTCTCGAGGGAGAGGTCGGCGGGGCTCGAGTAGGAGCTCAGGTAGGCGATGTCGACGTCGTCGTCATGGGCGAGGAAGTCGCCGGACCGCATCGCGCCCAGCAGGGATCCGCCCACGAGGTAGGCGTCGACACCCAGCTCGCCCAGGAGGCCCAGCACGCGCGAGGAGTCGTCGAGCAGCCGGGTGAGGGCGAGGTCCCGCCCCTCGAGGGACCGCGACAGCCGGCCCCACTTGTTGACGACGAGGAACACGCCGTCCGCGTCGACCACGGCCACGCGGCCCGCCGACTCCCCGAACCGCACATCGCGGACCGCGACGACCTCGCCGGTGGCCGGGACACGGAGCGCGATCTGGGTTTCGCCCTGCAGGTACGGCAGCAGTGCCGCCGGCCAGGCGAGCACGGCGAGGCCCGGCCCGCACTGGTCCTCCCCCACCGACCAGATGCGCCGCCCGTCGAAGAGCACGTCGAGCGGACCGGCGACCCCGTCGGGCAGCTCGACCGTCAGCTCGGCGACGGTGACCCGGTGGTCTCCCGCCTGCCCGGCCTCCACGGTCGCTGCTCGGGAATCGGGTGGGGTCACGGCACACTCCAGGGAGGATCGACGGGGGACCAGAGGTCCAGGCCCCCCTGGGCCTAGCGAATCAGTGCGGAGCGGCGGCGTCCAGACCCTGGTGCCGGAGCCCCGGAGCCGTTAGGCGGACAGGTAGGCCCGCAGGGCCGCGTCCGCGTCCCGGGGGACGAAGCCGGTCGCCCGCAGCTTGCCGAGGGGCAGGACGCTGTTGAGCGGCCGCGGGGCGGCCTGCCTGCCGGCGAAGTAGTCGGCGGTGCTCACGCCGGTGACGGCGGCCGGATCGTGGCCGGTGAGCTCGAAGACCCGCGCCGCGATGTCCGCCCAGGATCGAACCGGTCCCTCGTTGGACAGGTTGTAAGTGCCATAGGGCGCACCGCTGTCCACCAGGTGGGCGATGCCGGCCGCGATGTCGTCGGCGAAGGTGAGCCGCCCGACCTGGTCGTCGACCACGGAGGGGGCGACACCGCGCTCGGCGAGGGACGCCATGGTGCGCACGAAGTTCGGGCCCTCGCCGATCACCCAGCTCGTGCGGACGATGTAGTGCCGCGGCACGGTCGCCACCAGCGCATCCCCCGCCGCCTTGGTCTGCCCGTAGACCCCGAGCGGGCTGAACGGCTCGTCCTCCGGGTGGCTCTCGGCTGTGCCGTCGAAGACGTAGTCGCTCGAGACGTGCACGAGGGTGACGCCGTTCTCGGCGGCGGCGCGGGCGAGGAGCCCGACGCCCGTGACGTTGGCCGACCACGCGGCCACACGTCCCTCCGGCGTCTCCGCCGCGTCGACCTTGGTGTAGGCCGCCGCGTTGACGACGACGCCGTAGTCCTTCCAGCGGATCCCGGAGTAGGCGGCGGGATCGGCCAGGTCGAACTCGGCTCGCGTGCGGAAGTCGGCGTCCGGCAGCACCGACCGCAGCGCGGTCCCGAGCTGACCGCCGGCGCCGAGCACGAGGGTCCTCCGCGGCGCCATCGGGACGACGCCGGCGAGACGCGGGTGGGCGCGGTCCTTGTCCGACTGCTCGGCCTCCTGGAGCGGCACCGGCCAGGGCACGCGGACCGTCTCGTCCGCGAGATTGAGGAAGGTGTACTCCGCGTCGGCGCTCCAGTGGTCGTTGACGAGGTAGCTGTAGACGGTGTCGGGCTCGAGGGTCTGGAACGCGTTGCCGACCCCGCGGGGCACGAACACGGACACCGACGGGTCGAGCACCGCGGTGACCAGCGTCCCGAAGCTGTCGCCCTGGCGGAGGTCGACCCACGCGCCGAACACCCGTCCCGAGCCGACCGAGACGAGCTTGTCCCAGGGCTCCGCGTGGATCCCGCGCGTCGTGCCGACCTTGCCGTTGAAGGAGACGTTGTTCTGCACCGGCGCGAAGTCGGGCAGGCCAGCCGCGACCATCTTGGCGCGCTGCCAGTTCTCCTTGAACCAGCCACGGGCGTCGCCGTGCACGGGCAGGTCGAGAACGAGCAGCCCGGGGATGGCGGTGCCGCGCACGCCGAGCGGCTTGCCGTACTCGAGCGTCACTACTGGCCCTTCGAGGCATAGAACGCCTCGGTCGCGTCCTTCGCGGGCGCCCACCAGTCCTCGTGCTCGCGATACCAGTCGATGGTCGCGCGCAGGCCGGCCTCGAAGTCGCGGTACTGCGGCTCCCAGCCGAGCTCGGTGCGCAGCTTGGTCGAGTCGATGGCGTAGCGCAGGTCGTGTCCCGGGCGGTCGTTGACGTGGTCGTACGCGTCCGCGGGCTGCCCCAGGATCGTGAGGATCAGCTCGACCACCTCGCGGTTGTTTCTCTCGCCGTCCGCGCCGATCAGATAGGTCTCGCCGATCGCGCCCCGGTCCAGGATGGTCAGCACCGCCGAGGAGTGGTCGTTCGCGTGGATCCAGTCCCGGACGTTGAGCCCCGCGCCGTAGAGCTTGGGCCGCTCCCCGCGGAGCACGTTCGTGATCTGCCTCGGGATGAACTTCTCGACGTGCTGGTAAGGCCCGTAGTTGTTCGAGCAGTTCGAGATGGTCGCCTGGACGCCGAACGACCGGACCCAGGCCCGGACGAGGAGGTCGCTGCCGGCCTTCGTCGACGAGTAGGGGCTCGACGGGTTGTAGGGCGTCGACTCGGTGAAGCGGGCCGGGTCGTCGAGCTCGAGATCCCCGTACACCTCGTCCGTCGAGATGTGGTGGAACCGGGTCCCGTGCCTGCGCGCCGCCTCGAGAAGCGTGTAGGTGCCCACGATGTTGGTGTCGAGGAACGGCCGCGGATCCGCGAGCGAGTTGTCGTTGTGGGACTCGGCCGCGAAGTGCACGACCGCGTCCGCCTCCGAGAAGAGCCCGTCGACGAGGTCGGGATCCGCGATGTCGCCCTGCACGAACCGGAAGCGGTCCTCCGGCAGCCCGTCGAGCGACGCGCGGTTCCCCGCGTACGTCAGCTTGTCGAGCACGGTGACGCTGTGGACGGTGCTGCCGAGGACGTGGTGGACGAAGTTCGAGCCGATGAAGCCGGCGCCGCCCGTGACGAGGAGGCGCGCCATCAGTTGTCCTTGCCGCGCTCGAGCAGGCCGAGCAGGTACTGCCCGTAGCCCGACTTCACGAGGTGCTCGGCCCGCTCCCGCAGCTGGTCGTCGGTGAGGAAGCCCTGGCGCCAGGCCACCTCCTCGGGCGCACCGATCTTGAGGCCCTGCCGGCGCTCGATGGTCCGCACGTAGTCGCTCGCGTCCACCATGGAGTCGAAGGTGCCGGTGTCGAGCCAGGCGGTGCCCCGCGGCAGGACCTCGACCTGCAGCATGCCGCGCTCGAGGTACGCCTTGTTGACGTCGGTGATCTCGTACTCTCCGCGAGCGGACGGGGTCAGCCCCTTCGCGATCTCCACCACGTCGTTGTCGTAGAAGTACAGACCGGGGACGGCGTAGTTGCTCTTGGGGTTCGCCGGCTTCTCCTCGAGGCTCAGCGCGCGGCCGTTGCGGTCGAACTCCACCACGCCATAGGCGCTCGGGTCGGCCACCCAGTAGGCGAAGATCGCTCCGCCGCGGATCCCGTGGAAGCGGCGCAGGCGGGTGCCCATGCCCTGCCCGAAGAAGATGTTGTCGCCGAGCACGAGGGCCACCTCGTGGTCGCCGATGAAGTCGGCGCCGATGACGAACGCCTGCGCAAGGCCGTTCGGCTGCTCCTGCACGGCGAACGAGATGGAGATCCCGAACTGGGACCCGTCGCCGAGCAGCCGGTGGAAGTGGTTCGCGTCGTGCGGAGTGGTGATCACGAGGACGTCGCGCACGCCCGCCGCGATCAGCGTCGACAGCGGGTAGTACACCATCGGCTTGTCGTAGATGGGGACCAGCTGCTTCGACACTCCCAGCGTGATGGGGTGCAGTCGCGAGCCGGTTCCCCCGGCCAGGATGATGCCACGCATGCCGAAAAGCATGACTGCGGCCCTGATCCGCCGCAATTCCCGCGTTGTGGTGACGCTAGCCGCAGGCGTTGTCCGCCACGGTCACCTCGGTGGGGTGGACCATCGGGGTCGTCCGCACCGCGAGGGGCCCGTACTCGCCCTCGCCGCCCTGGAACCGCACCGCCACGCTGCTCGTCTGCCCCGGGGCGATGGTGGTGAGGAGCCGGACGACCGGGCGGCCCAGGTCCTGCCCGACGGCGACGATCTCCTGCTCGATCCCCGTGTCGCCCCAGGTGGCGTCGAGGAAGGTCGTGCCGGGAGGGCCCAGCACGTACACGGCGGTCGCGAACTTCTCGGCGCCCCACCACGTGCTGACCACGTAGTCGGGCAGCTCCTCGGCCTGCTCCTGCGTCAGGAGGGACGTGACCCGGGCGGTCGCGGTGAACACCGGGGCCGACGGCGCCGAGCACCGGTCGGCGGAGGCGGCCACGCTCGTGCCCATCCAGTAGTCGATCTTCGATGACGACTGGTCCATGAAGTAGACGCCCATCGTGGTCGTCTCGTCGTTCGTGGGAGGGAGGACGCCGCTCAGCGGGGTGGTGAGGATCACGTCCTGCTCCTCGGGACGGTCGCTCCACACCATCAGCCGGCCGGACTCCGCCGACGTCGTGAGGGCGGGCAGCAGCGCCTCCGGGTCGAAGCCGCCGCCGGTCAGAGCCGAGAAGATGGACCGCGCCGCCTCCGCGAAGAAGACGTCCTGCATCCGGGGGTCCTCGTACCGCTCGTAGACCTCGGAGAGCAGCAGCTGCACGGCGTTGCCCGAGTTCAGCTCGTCGCCCGTGGGGAGGACCACCGGGCCCGTCGCCTCGAGGAGCGCGGCGAGCGCGACCGGGTCGAACGACACGACTCCGTCGACGTGCAGGCCGAACTCGCGCTCCCAGAAGGTCTGCGCGAGCGTCGCCGCGGTCGGGAAGTCGGGCCGGACCGTGATGTCCATGACGTAGTTCGTGAAGGGGTAGTAGAGCCCCTCGAGTCCCGGCGCGATGTCGTCGGGCGTCCCGTGCGCCCGGGAGAAGTCACGGCTTGAGGCCTGCTGGGCGATGCTGATCGCCCCGCTGTCCACGTTCACCAGCACGAGCGCGGCGGGGTTGCCGCCGAGGGGACGTGCCTCCGCGTTGTTCTGGAACATGAGGATGTAGTTGCGGGGGCCCTCGGCGCCGAGCATCGGCGGGAGCAGCTGCGTGACCGTCCGCGCGGTCCCCGTGAGCACCGACGCCTCGGCGAGAAGGTCCGCCAGGCGGGCGTGCGCCTCGGTCACGAAGCCGAGCGTGCCCGACGTGTCGATGTCGGCCACCCTGCTCTCGGCGGCCCTGACCGCGGTGTCGGCGCTCGCGACCGAGTCGGTGGCAGCGAGGAGCGGCTGGAGGTCGATGCGCCCGTCCACGGGCTTGAGGCTCGATACGTCGAGCGTCGACGCCACCCGGGCGAGAGGGTCGAGGGCCTCGACCGAGACCAGGTCCACGGCCGCGGCGAGCTCGCGGACCGCGGTGAGGTTCGTCCCCAGCACGGGAGTGATCTCTGCGGCGACCCACACCGGGTCGCTCGTCAGGGACTTGGCCTCCCCCGTCTCGCGCCGGATGTCCCCCACGAGCTGGAGCGCGCCGGCGGGATCCGCGACGGCCTGCGCCTGCAGCTGGCCCACCAGAGCCTGCGCCCGCTCGAGCGCCTCCTTGGCCAGGAGGGCGCGCACGCCGATCCAGGCGACGGCGGCGAGGAGGAGCAGGACCACGCCGAGGAGCACCAGGGTCACGACCAGCCGCGTCCGGCGCGCGCGCCGGCGAGCGTCGGAGCGTCCGCCGGGAGGCGCGGGCGTTCGAGGGAGGGTCGCCGTCACCCCGGTAATTTAGCCGATCGCATCTTCCGGACCGCCGGGACAGGCCGCCGCTCCGCGGCCTCCGCGTCCCGAGCCTCTAGCGTTGATCCCACCATGGCCTCAGCCCCCGGTCGCCGCACCCTCCCCGCGCACGTCCGCGACCTCATCGGCTCCGCCCCGTTCGGCGCGGCGCTCGCGACGGCGACCGTGGCCGCGGTGCTGCTCCCGCATCTGACGCGGACCCTGATCGGCTGGCCCGGCTACATCGCGGTCCTCTGGGCCCTCGCCGTCCTCTCGGTCGGCGCGCTCCTCACCCGGCATCGCGTCCTCGACTGGCACGGCATCCTGCCGGTCTCGATCCTGCTGTTCGTCGGATGGTGCTCCCTCAGCGTGTTCTGGAGCGAGTACCAGTGGGCGACCGTCAGCGGGGTCGTCTACCAGCTGGGGATCGCGTTCCTCGCGGTGTTCGTCGCGATCACCCGTGACCTCATCCAGGTGGTCCGGGCGTTCGGGGACGTCCTCCGGGTCCTGCTCATCCTGTCGATCGGGCTGGAGATCCTGTCCGGGCTGCTCCTCGACGTGCCGTTCCGGTTCCTCGGGATCGAGGGCAACCTCGCCCTGGGCGGACCGATCCAGGGCGTCGCCGGCTCCCGCAATCAGCTCGGCCTGATCGCCCTCCTCGCGATCCTCACGTTCGCGGTGGAGTGGGCGACCCGCTCGGTCCCCCGGCCCGTCGCCGTCGGCTCGCTCGTGCTCGCCGCGCTGACGCTGCTGCTCACGCGCTCGCCCGTGTCCCTCGGCATCGCGGTCGCGGCGGGCCTCATCGCCCTCGCCCTCCTCGGGATCCGGCGGGCGCCCGCGGACCGCCGGCCCGCTCTCCAGGCCCTCACGCTGAGCCTCGCCGCCGGGGCGATCGTGCTCGGCTACCTCTTCCGCGCACGCCTCGTCGCCGTCGGGGAGATCGCCGGGGAGGTCAGCGTTCGCCAGGGGCTCTGGCAGACGGTGCAGATCCTGTCCGGGATCCACCCGCTCGAGGGCTTCGGCTGGGTCGGCGTGTGGCGTTCCGAGCTCGCCCCGTTCTTCGCCATCACGACGCCGAACGGACGGATCCCCACCTCGGCGCTCAACGCGTTCCTCGACGTCTGGTTCCAGGTCGGTCTCGTGGGGCTCGCCCTGTTCTCCGTGCTGCTCGGTCTCGCCCTCGTCCGTGCCTGGTTCGTCGCGTCCAGCCGCCGCAGCGTCATCCACGTGTGGCCGGCCCTCGTCCTGGTCGTGCTCGCCCTGCTGTCGGTCGCGGAGAGCACGGTCCTGATCGAGTACGGCTGGTTCCTCCTGGTCGTGTGCGCGGTGAAGGCCGCTCAGGAGCTCAGCTGGCGTCGCGGTCTGCGCTGACCGGCCGCAGCGCGGACGGGCTCAGGCGAGCGTGTCGTCGAGCTTGCGCACGACCGAGTCCGCGATGACGAGGGCGCTCGTCGCCGCGGGCGACGGGGCGTTCAGCACGTGCACCTGCCGCTTCGCGGTCTGGAAGGCGAAGTCGTCGACGAGCGAGCCGTCCCGGTTGATGGCCTGAGCCCGCACGCCGGCCGGAGCCCGGTGCAGGTCGCCGGCCGAGATGCCGGGCACCAGCCGCGACAGGTCCGCGGCGAACAGCCGTGCGCTGAGCGAACGCCGCACCTCCATGGCCGCCGGCGAGAGGTTCGCGAGCCCGAGCTTCCAGAGGCCCGGCCAGGTGCCCGCGGAGAGCAGATCCTTCGGGCTGATGTCCCGCCAGCGGTAGCCCTCGCGGGAGAACGCGAACACCGCGTTGGGGCCGGCGTGGACGCCGCCGCCGATCATCTTCGTCAGGTGCACGCCCAGGAACGGGAACCGCGGATCCGGCACCGGGTAGATCAGTCCCTTGACGAGGTCCTCCCGCTCCTTCGCGAGCTCGAAGTACTCGCCCCGGAACGGCACGATCCGCACCCGAGGGCGGAGGCCCGACGCGGCCGCCACCCGGTCGCTGTGCAGCCCTGCGCAGTTGACCAGCGCGTCCGCCGCGATCTCGTCGGTCGCGGTCCGGACGACGATGCCGCCGTTCCGCTCCCGGGCGGACACGAACTCGGCGCCGAGCCGGACGCTGCCGCCCGCCGCCCTGGTGAGCTCAGCCAGGGTTCTCGAGACGCCGACGTAGTCGACGATGCCCGTCTCCTCCACCCGGAGGGCCGCCACGCAGCGCACGTGCGGCTCGTACTCGGCGGCCTCCTCGGGCGACAGGAGGCGGGTCGTGACTCCGTTCGCCCTGCCCCGCTCCTCGAGGACCTCGAGCTGCGGGATCTGGGCCGCATCCGTCGCGACGATGAGCTTGCCCGTGCGCTCGACGGCGATGCCGTGCTCCTCGGCGAACGCGTACATGCTGCGGGCCCCGGCGACGCACATCTCGGCCTTGGCGCTGCCCGGCTTGTAGTAGATCCCGGAGTGGATGACGCCGGAGTTGCGGCCGGTCTGGTGCCGGGCGGGCGCGGTCTCCTTCTCGAGCACCGTCACCTCGTCGCCGCGCTCCGCGAGCGCGCGCGCCACGGCCAGTCCGACGATCCCCGCGCCGACGACGACAACCTTCATCTGTGCCTCCCCAGCACGAGAAACGGAAAAGAGCAGGACCGCGAGCGGTCAGGGTGCGGTCGACTCGCCCTCGTACCGGCCGAGCTTGCGGCGGGCGATCACCGCCACGAGGGCGGCCGCTCCGGCGGAGACGAGGTCCGCGACGGTGAACAGCGCCCGCGAGAGCGTGGCGTAGGCGACCGCGGGGCCGACGCCCGCGATGACGCTCACGCCGGTCACGATGATGAGCTCCCGCACCCCGATGCCCGAGGGCAGGAAGAACACGAAGATGCCCGAGATCAGCGCGATCGCCATGGTGCCGATGCAGAGCGCGAGCGCGTTGAGCGGCGGCATGTCCTCCGGGACGATCAGCAGCCACAGGTGCAGGCCGTAGAGCAGGTACGAGCCGACGGCCCAGGCCAGGGCGGTCGCCACGGTCACCAGCCGCACCGGGTGATCTGGCCGCGGGCGGCGCAGGATGCGGAACGCGAGCAGCACGATCCTCGTCAGGATCTTCGGGTACAGCAGCACGAGCGCGACCGGCAGCAGGAGGTACGCCCACGCGAGCGGCTGGAGCGCCGGGTTCTCGGTGATGAGCTCGTTGAGCGCGAGGGCTCCCGCGAGCAGGGCGGCGACCATCGCGACGCAGATCGAGAAGAAGGTCGCCGCGAACACCCGGGCCCGCGACAGGCCGGCCTTGTTGCCGAGCTCGATCTGCAGGAGATACGCCCAGACCGAGCCGGGGATGTACTTGCCGAGCTGCCCGACGAGGAAGATCTGCGCGCCACGGCCCACGCCGATCGGCGCACCGAAGTCGTCGACGAGGACCTGCCAGCTCATGGTGGCGGCGCAGATGCCGCCCAGCACGGCGAGGGCCGACAGGATGGCCCGGTCCACGGGGATCGCGGTGAGGGTCCGGGTCACCGCGGACCAGTTCATCCACAGCGCGTAGATCGCCGCGATCACCACGATGACGACCGCCGCGTACCGCGCGATGTCGATCAGGACGGCCTTGCGCGTCCGCGCCGGACGCACGCCGACCTCCGCCGACTCCTCCGATGCCGCGGTCACTGCGCCACCTCGGCCGCCCCGACCCGGACCGCCCGGAGGTCGGGCAGCTCGCTCCACCATCGCCGTGCCGCCAGCACCAGATCCACGTCGACCCCCTCCAGCGCGTCGAGCGACAGGTCGCCCGCCGAGTACTCCGCAGCGAGCTCCCCGGCCACGCCCTCGTCGACGCCCAGGCGCTTCAGCGCGACCGCGTTCACCCCCCGCAGGCGCGGCGGCGTCCCGTACACGAGCGCGAACGGCGGGACGTCGCGGGACACCGGAGTCCCCATCCCCACCATCGCGCCGTGGCCGACGGACCGGCGCTGGTGCACCGCGACGTTCATGCCGAGGTTGGCGCCGTCCCCCACGAAGCTGTGGCCGCCGAGGCGGACGCCGGCCGAGATCACGGCGCCGGCGCCGACCGACACGTCGTGCGCGAGGTAGGACATGTTGAGCAGCCACGCCCCCGCGCCGACGCGGGTGGGCCGCACGGAGCCCTGGTGGATCACGACGAGGTCCCTGATGACCGCACCCGACTCGATGATCACGCCCGCATGGTCGAGGTCGCCGGTCCAGGCGCGGTTCTGCCGCAGGCTCGACACCTCGGGCGGTCCGCCGATCGAGGCGCTCGAGCCGATGAATACGTCGTCGCCGATCCGGCACGGTCCGAGAACGGTCGCGTGGGGACCGATCGAGACCCTCTCGCCGATCTCCACGCCGGGTCCGACGACGGCGGTGGGGTGGATTTCCGGGGAGGCGGTGCTAGTCACAGAAGAGATTCCTCAGGGGTTCGGCCCACCTGCCTGGAGAGCCATCGAAGATCCTAAGCGCGGCGGCGCCGAACTATGATGTTCACTCGTTCCTGACTCCGCTCACGCAACACCCCGGACGGTGCCTACTCGTGATTCCCATTTCCGTCGTCCAGCTCGGCAGCGAGGAAGAGGAGAGGGTACTTCGGGTCATCCGCTCGGGCGTCATCGCCCAGGGGCCGGTCGTGGCCGAGCTGGAGGAGCGGTTCGCCGACCTCGTGGGCGTGCGGCACGCCGTGGCCGTGAACAACGGGACCACCGCCCTCATCGCCTCGCTCGCCGTCCTGGACCTGGAGCCGGGTGACGAGGTCATCACGAGCCCCTTCACGTTCGCCGCGACGCTGAACGCGATCCTCGACGCCGGCGCGACGGCGCGCTTCGCGGACATCTCGGAGGGGGACTTCTGCGTCGACCCCGACTCCGTCCGCTCGCTCGTGGGTCCGCGCACGAAGGTCCTCATGCCCGTGCACCTCTACGGGCAGGCCGCGCCGATGACGGCGCTCGGCCGCATCGCCGAGGAGAACTCGCTGGCGATCGTCGAGGACGCCGCCCAGGCGCACGGCGCGAAGGTCGACGGCCGCATGGCAGGCAGCCACGGGATCGGCTGCTTCTCGCTCTACGCCACCAAGAACCTCACCACGGGTGAGGGCGGCATCATCACGACGGACGACGACGACATCGCCGCGAAGCTGCGCATCCTCCGCAACCAGGGCATGCGGCAGCGGTACGAGTACGTCATGGCGGGCAACAACTACCGCCTCACCGACCTGCAGGCCGCTCTGGCCCTGCCGCAGCTGGACCGCTACGCGGCCCTCGTCGAGAAGCGTGGCGAGAACGCCGCGGCCCTGTCGGCTCTCCTCGCGGACGTCGACGGGATCACCGTGCCGAGCGTGCAGGACGGGCGCACCCACGTGTGGCACCAGTACACCGTGCTGCTGCCCGAGGGCGCGTCCCGGGATGAGGTGGTCTCCCGCATGTCGGAGGCCGGCGTCTCGACGGGCGTCTACTATCCACGACTGGTGCACGACTACGCGCCGTACCAGGACCGGGAGGACGTCATCATCGATCCGACACCTGTCGCGAAGAGCGTCGCGGCGCGCTGCCTCTCGCTGCCCGTGCACCCGCACCTGACGGACGGCGACCTGGAGACGATCGCTGCCGCGCTGCGGAAGGCCGTCGCATGAGCGGTCTGCTGAACATCGCCCTCGTCGGCGCGGGCTCGATGGGGCGCAACCACGCCCGCACCATCTCCGAGTCCTCCGCCACGCGCCTCGCGGTCGTCGTCGACCCGTTCCCCGACGCGGGCCGGGCGGTGGCGGACGCGCACGGCAGCTCGTGGGCTCCGGACCTCGACTCCGTCAGCGGCGTGGACGCCGTCGTCATCGCCGCCTCCACCGAGTACCACTACGACATCGCGCTGCAGGTGGCGCACCTCGGGCTCCCGATGCTCATCGAGAAGCCCGTGACGCCGTCCCTCGAGCAGACCGAGGAGATCGTCGCCCTGACGGCGGCCAAGGGCCTGCCCCTCATGTGCGGCTTCCTCGAGCGCTACAACCCGGCCGTCCTCGCCGCGGCCCGGCTCATCGAGGATCCGCTGTACGTCCGCGCCGACCGGCACTCCCCCTACGCGCCCCGCATCCGGACCGGCGTCGGCTGGGACCTGCTCGTGCACGACGTCGACCTGATCGCCCGCCTCGTCGGCGAGCCGACCGAGTCGGACCGCATCACCGCGTCGCTCGGCTACTTCCACCCGAGCTCCCTCCCGGGGGCTGAGGACGTCGGCGAAATCTCGTTCCAGTACGCGAGCGGGCCGATCGCCTCCGCATCCGCCAGCCGCATCGGGCAGCGGAAGACCCGGTCGATCTCGGTGCAGATGCTCGAGCGCGCGGTCGAGATCGACCTGCTGCGCCGCAGCGTCACCGCCTACCGGCGCAGCTTCGTGGAGGCGACGGAGGCCGGCGGCTTCCGCCAGTCGCTCGAGATGGAGGTCCCGGAGGTCGACGGCGCGGAGCCGCTCGCCGCGCAGCTGGCCCGCTTCGTCCGCATCGTGTCGGGCGTCGAGGACATGGACGCCGAGCGGCGCTCGATCCTGCCTCCGCACCGCATCCTCGCGGCGGCGCTCAGCAGCTCGCAGCCGGCGAACGCCGTCCTGGGCGCCTGACGCCGGCGCTGGCCCGGCTGACCCAGCCCGGCCCGACCCGGACGGCGTTCTTCTGGCGCTCAACAGGCAGAAGCGCGTTCAACAGCACGACACGCCGACGGCCGCCCTGTTTACGGCGATCCTGCCTGTTGAGCGCCGGCGCCCGGCACGACCCGGGCGGCAGTAGGCGTCCGCAAACGGCTCTACAGACGCCCTAGCGGGAGACGAACCGGGGCTCGTCCCCGTCGAGGTCCACCGAGGCGATCGGCGCCGCCGGGACGCCCGCGACCACCGTCCGCGGCGGGACGTCCTTGGTCACGACGGCCCCGGCGCCGATGACCGCCTCGTCGCCGATCGTCACGCCCATCATGACGACCGCGTTCGCGCCGAGGAAGACGCGGTCGCCGATGGTGACGGGCTGCCGGTCCACGGTGGGATACCGGCGGCCCGACACGCATCGGCGGGCGGAGGAGTGCGTGTAGATCTGCACTCCCGAGGAGATGTCGCAGCCCTCCCCGATCGTGAGTCCCCCGGACCCGTCGATCACGGTGAAGGCACCGATCCAGGTGCCCGCGCCGATCTTCGGCTCGCCGACGATCCAGGCGAGCGGGTTGTACGGGTTCTCGGGAAGGGACGACATGCGGATCAGGCCTGGGCGACCAGCTCGGCCATGCCCTGCTCGACCGGGATCTCGTACGTGAAGCCGATGGTCTCCTGCGCGCGGCGGATGTCCGCCGCTCGGCGGCTGACGAGCACGTCGCGCGGGTTGAAGATCGGCTCGATGTCCGCGCCGACGGCCTTGATCAGGATGCGGGCGAGGTCGGCGATGCTCGTGTCGATGCCGGTGCCGACGTTGAGAGCGACGTTGTCCTTCTCCGACTCGAGCGACAGCACGACCGAGCGGGCGATGTCCTTCACGTGGATGAAGTCCATGGACTGCTCGCCGGCGCCGTCGATGACGGGCGGCTGGCCGTTGCGGAGCCGGTTCACGAAGTGGTTGATGACCGACGTGTAGTACGCGGTCGTCTTCTGGCCGGGGCCGTACACGTTGAAGAAGCGCAGGGCGATCCAGGACAGGCCCGACTTGCGCTGGTAGTAGTCGAGGAGGTCCTCGCCCGTGCGCTTGGCGATGCAGTACGGGGTGAGCGGGTGGAGGCGGTCGTCCTCGTGCATCGGCAGCTTCTCGGGGTCGCCGTACACCGACGCGCTCGAGGCGAACACGACGCGGCGGACGCCGTGGTCGGCGGCCGCCGCGAAGACGTTGTGAGCGCCCGCGATGTTGATGTCCACCGACTCGTAGCTGTCCGCGACGCTCTTGTTGATGGAGACGGCGGCGAGGTGGATGACCGAGTCGCAGCCCTTCATGGCGGCGTGGACGGCTCCGCCGTAGCGGATGTCCTGGTCGATCAGCTCGACGTTTCCCGTCTTCACGAGCTCGTTCACGCGCTCGCGGTCACCGCGGAACATGTTGTCGAAGATCCGGACCTTGTAGCCCTTCTCCAGCAGCTGGTCCACGACGTGCAGGCCGATGAAGCCGGCACCCCCGGTGACGAAGACGGTCTCTTTCTGCGGCAAGTTGATGCTCCTTGTGTCGTGTTGCGGGTTCAGCGGCGCACGTCGGCCGACGTCACGACCTCGCGGACGATGCCGGCGATCTGAACCGCGTCATCCTCCGTCAGGTTCGCGTGCATCGGGATCGCGACATGCCGCTCGAAGAGGGACGCCGAGACGGGCAGGGTGCCCTCGAAGCCGTAGACCGGCTGCTTGTGGCTCGCGTAGGTGCCGAAGTTGCAGCCCACGCCGCGGGCGCGGAGGCCGAGCGCGACCTTGCCGCGGTCGAGCGACGGGTCGACCCCGATCACGTAGGACTGCCACGGGTGCGTCCGGTCGGGGAGCGCGGTCGGCAGCTCGATGAGGTCGAGGTCGCCGAGGGCCTCGGCGTAGGTGTTCGCCGCGCGCGTGCGGGCGGCCATGAGCTGGGGCAGGCGCCGGACCTGCACGCGCATGATCGCCGCCTGCACGTCCGAGAGGCGGTAGTTGAAGCCGGCCTCGTCGAAGGAGGGGATGGGCAGGGTGCTGCTGCCCTCGCGGCTGATCGCGGGCGCGATGCCGTACGTGTGCAGCTTGCGGGCGTGCGCCACGAGGTCGGCCCTCGGGGAGGTGAGGGCCCCGCCCTCGCCCGCCGTGATGCCCTTGCGGCCGTGGAAGCTGAACGTCGCGATGTCGGCGAGGCTGCCGGCCTGGCGCCCCTTGTAGGTGGCGCCGGACGAGCACGCCGCGTCCTCGATGAGCCAGAGGCCGTGCCGGTCGGCGATGGCGCGCAGCTCGTCGTAGTCGGCCGGCTGCCCGAACGGGTCGACGGCGACGATGCCGACGGTGCGCGGGGTGATCGCCGCCTCGACCGCCTGCGGGTCGATCGACCAGATGTCGGGACGGACGTCGACGAAGACGGGCTTCGCGCCCGCCCAGAGGATCGAGTGCCCCGTCGCCGGGAACGTGTAGTCGCCCACGATGACCTCGTCGCCCGGCTGAGTGCCGAGGACGAGCTGCGCGAGGTGGAGCGCGGCGCCGCAGTTGCTCGTGGTGAGGACGTTGTCCACGCCGGCGACCGCGGCGAACTCCTTCTCGAAGGCGAGGCACGCGGGACCCGCGCCGGAGAGCCAGCCGGAGGCGAACACCTCGCTGATCGCGTCGAGCTCCTCCTGGCCGACCGTCGGCTGTCCGAGGGCGTATTCCACTGTCATCCTCTACTCCGCATTCTCTTGCGCGCCGCACAGGGGCGCCGACATCACTCGTGGGTCGAGACGGACCGCACGAGGTACAGGGGGCGACGGCGGGCGTCATCCCCGGCGCGCCACACGTACTCCCCCACGAGGCCGAGCCCGAAGAGGATCAGCCCGCCCACCAGCAGGACCACGCCGCTCACGAGGGTCGCGGCGCCCGCCAGGGCGAGACCGCCGACGAGCAGCCCCACTCCCGTGAGGAGCGCGACGAGCCCGGTCGCCCCGAGCACCATCCCGAGGATCGCGAGCCACTGGATGGGCGCCGCCGAGAACTCGACGAACGAGTCGAGGACGAGCTTGACCTTCTTCTTGGTGGTCCACTTGCTCGTGCCGTGCGGGCGCGGCAGCTGGTGGAAGAAGATCCGCTCCTGCCGGAAGCCGGTCCAGGCCGCCATGGCGAGGATGTTCCGGTTCAGCTCCGGCATCGAGTTCAGCGCGTCGATGACGCCGCGGGACACCAGGATCTGCGACGGGCCCTCGCGCGGGTAGGTCGGCACGTCCGAGTTGCTCTGGTAGATCTTCGAGAAGCCGCGCGCCATCCACTCCGAGGGTCCCGGCTTGGCGGTGCGCGTGATCCGGAGGCCCCAGACGATGTCGGCGCCGTCCTCCCAGGTGCGGATGAAGTCGTCGACCGCCTCCATCGGCTCCTGCCGGTCCGCGCTCAGCGTGAGGGCGGCGTCGCCCTTGGCGTGCGCGAAGCCCGCCGTGATGGCGGCGTGCGAGCCGAAGTTGCGCGAGAGCCGCACGATCGTCGCGTGGTCGGCAGGCTGCAGCACCTGCGCGAGGGCCTCGTGCGTGCCGTCCTCGGACCCGTCGTCCACGACCACGAGCTCGAAGTCGTAGGCGGGGTGCCGCTCGCGGATGGCGCGGACGAACTCGACGATCTCCGCGGCGTTCTCGCGCTCGTTGTACGCCGGCACGACCAAGCTCAGCATGGCCCGTGATTGCCGCATCGATTACCTTCGCATCCCACCGCGCATGGGTTGCCGTCCCCAGCCGCCCCGAAACCCAGGAAACGATATCAGTTCGTCCGCGGGAGGCCCGTGCGCGCGCTCCGCGGTCGCGGAGCCGAGTCCGGTTAGCCTACTGAGGGGGCCGCGTCCAGCCCCGCAGGTGGTGAGGAGTGTCAGTGGCCCGAGGAACGAAGTGGCGGAGCGTGTCCGCGCGCATCCGGCGCGCACCCGAGTGGGCCATGGTCCTCGGCGTCGCCGTCGGGGCCGCGCTGATCGGCCTCGCCGCCACCTTCCGGGGACCGTTCTTCTTCTACGTGGGCGACGCGCCGGAGTCCTTCGTCCCCCTGTGGTCGCACTTCGGGCGCCAGCTCCTGGCCGGCCAGTGGCCGCTCATGGAGGCGAGCGGCTGGATGGGCGGCAACTACGCCGGCGAGGCCGCCTACGCGCAGTTCAACCCGATCCTGCTGGCCGACTACGTGCTGGTGTCGCTGTTCGACGACCTCGCGTGGGCGTCGGCCTTCGTGATGATCGAGATGCTGGCGCTCCTCGCGGTCGGGTCCTACCTGCTCGCCCGCGAGTACGGCGCCCGCCGCGAGTACGCGGCCGCCGCGTCCGCCCTCGCCATCCCCTTCAGCGGCTTCACGCTGTTCTACGAGGCGGCCGGCTGGCCCGCGGGCCTCGCCGCGTTCGTCGGCGTGACCTGGTTCTGGTGGGGCCTCAAGCGGCAGATGCGCGGCAGGCAGAACCTCTTCGTGACCGTCGTGATCGGCATGCTCGCGATCACCACCGGGAACCCGTACGCGACGCTCGGCGTCCTCATCGTCCTGCTGGGCGTCTTCGTCGAGGAGCTCGTGCACCGGCGCGTCGCCTCGGCGCTGCGGCTCGTGGTCACGGGCGCGCTCGTCGGCGGCTCCGTGCTCCTCGTGTTCCTTCCGCTGCTCGGGGTGCAGTCGGTCACCAACCGGCAGGAGCTCGCGGCCATCGTCAACGACACCTTCATGGTGCCGGACCTCGGCGACCTGGCCGCCTCGAGCAACCCCACGTACCTCCCCTCGATCACCAACTGGGGCGGCCAGCTCGTCGAGGCGCTGCCGTCCGTGTACCTGGCCTGGTTCGCGCTGCCGCTGCTGCCCTGGATCCGCTGGAAGGCCGCCGCCCGCCGACTGCGCGGCGCCGTCAGCCTCGCGGTCATCGGCGGCCTCTACGCGCTCGCGACCCTCGGACCCTCGAACCTGTGGCTCTTCCGCTGGCCGCTGCGGCTCATCGAGTACACCTACCTCGCGGCGCTCGTCCTCCTCGCGGTGGCCCTGTCGTGCGGGATCGCGCGCACGCGGAGGCGCATGCGGTTCGGGGCATCGGCCGCGATCATCGCGGTGGGCGTCTACCTCGGGCTCGCGGTTCGCCCGGAGTCCTCCGAGAAGCAGATGGTCGGCGCCCTCGTCACAGCGGTCCTCATCGGGGCGCTCCTGGCCGTCGCCCGCAAGGCCTCGGCAAGCGCGGTCGCGGCCACGATGGCGGCGGGAACGCTCGTCGTGGTGGTGATGCAGGTGGCCTTCTTCCCGTCGCTCGCCGACCCGACCGCTCGGCCCGCCCACGACATCCCGGCCATGAGGGCCAACACCGCGGACTACAGCGGGACGGTGCTGCAGATCGCCAGCCAGGGCTCGTTCGTGCCGCGGCAGAACCCCGACCCCGAGAGCCTCATCCTCTGGGGCAATCTGCCGGCGGCCGTCGGATTCGAGAGCATCACCCGCTACTCGGGCATCAGCTTCCGCGACTTCAGCAACGCGCTCTGCATGGACTACAAGGGCCAGACGTGCCCCGAGGTGATGGACCGCCTCCTCGAGCCCGTCGACGGGACGGACCGCACCCTGCTGCTGGACGCCCTCCGCATCTCGACCATCGTCGTCGAGAAGGACAACTTCGCTCCGGTCATCCGCTCCGGTCCTCCCGAGGGCTGGTCCGTCGTCGGCGAGGACGAGGTGCGGGAGATCTGGCGTCGCGATGCACCGCTGCCCTTCCCCGGTCGCGTGTCGGCTGTGACGGACGGGCTCACGGTGACCGGCTCCGCCGCCACCGAGACGTCGGAGCGGGTGGACCTGCAGGCGCCCTCGGGCGGCACCGTCACCTTCGCCCGCCTCGCCTGGCCCGGCTACACGGCGCGCGTCGACGGCTCGCCGGTCGACGTCGAGCGCACGGACGAGGGCCTCGTGCAGATCGAGGTCCCGGCGGGCGCGCAGCGCCTCGAGCTGACCTACGCGACGCCCGGCGTGCTCGTCGGCGGCGCCGCGACGGTCGCCGCGCTGCTGGCGGCCGCGGTCCTGGGGCTCGTGTGGCGCCGCCGACGGGGCGGGAACACGCCCGCGGCCGAGGACACGTCCCGCGCGGCGGCGGTGCCCGTCGCGGAGGGCGAGCTGGTCCCGACCCGCTGACCCCGGGCGGCACTAGACCGCCGAGATGCCACTCGGTGTCCCCAAACGCGCCGTTTGAGGGCACCAAGTGGCATCTCGACCGGGAGGTGTGCACGCGGAACGCTGAAGCACGCCGTCCCGGCACACGGCCGGACGGGTCAGTCGGAGTGGCCGTAGAGGCGCGCCCAGTTCTCGCGGCTCGTGAGCTCCGGGAACGCCTGGCGCCACTGCTCCGTCGCCGCCGCGCCGTGCAGGCGGAGGCGCGCCAGCGTCCGCAGTGCCCGACGGGCGGTCTTCCAGGACAGCTGCGGGTCGAGCGACCGGATGCGGAAGGCGTCCTGGGCGGCGTCCGTCACGATGACCGACTTGAACAGCGAGACGTGCCACCAGATGTTGTCGGCGGCCGAGATCTTCGCCGTCACGCGGTTCATCCCGAGCACCTGGTGCACCACGCGCTTGAGGAAGACGGCGGCCGGCTGGGACGGCGTCCCCCTGTCGCGGTGCTTGGGCACCCCGTGCAGGTTGCGCTTCGCGATGTCCGCGGGGCTGTGCCGGATCGTGTCGGGGTAGTCGGCGCGCATCTTCCGGACCCAGGCCGCGATCTCCGCGCCGCCGTCCTCGAGATGGCTCGGTCCCGTGAGGAACGCGTCCACCGCGCTGAGCTGCATCGCCGCGCGGGCGTACTGCATGCTCAGGATGAAGCGCAGCACCTCCTTGAACAGCGTCTTCGTCACGACCTTCGGGACGAGATCGCTGTGCAGCGCGGCCACGATCAGCGAGTTCCGGTGCGAGAAGTACCGCGCCCAGTCGTCGCCGTCCTTCATGCTGAAGTCGGCATGCCACACCGCGGCACCCGGCAGGGTGACCGTGGGGATCCCGCGCTCCCCCGCCCGGATGCCGAACTCGATGTCGTCCCACTGGAAGAACACCGGCAGCGGGTAGCCGATCGTCTCGACGACCTTCGTCGGGATGAGGCAGGCCCACCACGCGTTGTACTGGGCGTCGACCCACTCGACCGGGAGCTCCTCGGTGAGGTCGAGGCCCGCCTCGTCCTCGTGGGCGGGGATCCCGGCCTTCAGCTGGTCGAGCCGCGCGTACTCGGCGCTCGTGTGAAGCATGTTCGGGTGGTACAGGTACAGCATCTGACCGCCGACCAGGAGCGGCTCGATCGAGTGGTCGGCGAAGGCGACCATCCGGTTCGCCGTCTCCGGCTCGAGCACGATGTCGTCGTCCATGAAGATGACGTAGTCGGGACGGCTCGTCATGCCCATCGACTCGTAGAGCCCGCGCGTGAAGCCGCCCGCGCCGCCGAGGTTCGGCTGGCGCACGTAATGCAGCGCGCTGCCGAGCTTCTGCGTCACGGCGGGGAACCCGGGCTGGTTCTCGACGAGGTCCGTCCCCTGGTCGACGACGAAGACGTCCCGGATCTGGCCGGGCGCGCCGGCGACCGTCGTGAGCGCCTCGAGCGTCGCGAGGCACTCGGGGGCGCGGTTGAACGTGCAGACGACGACGCTCGCGACGGTCTCCGAGACCTTCGAGCTCGTCGAGTAGCGGATGGGCCACATGGCGGCGGAGGCGTCGTAGGACTCCGTCTCCACCCAGAGGAAGCCGCCGTCGAGGAACTTGTCGATGGCCACCGGGAAGGAGAGGTCGACGTCCTCGGACGAGTCGAACTCGGCACTCGCGACCAGACGCTCGAGGTCTTGGCTGTCGGACGCGAAGACCTGGACGCGGCCCTTGCCGGAGACCGTCACCTCGACGTCCACGGACGACACCGTGGTCCAGCGCTGGTAGTGCGCGGCCGGGAACCGGCCGAAGTAGGTGCGGGAGGAGACCCGCGTGTACGGCTCCAGCTCCACCCGCTCGCGCCGGCGCAGGGCGAGGCCCGCATCCACCGCGAGGTACAGGTCCTCGGAGCACACCGCAGCCAGCGGCGCGAAGTACGCCGTCTGGAGCCGCCTCGTCGTCACCGCTCCGGTCACCTCAGACGCAACGTCAACCGTCATCGATCCCATCCTCCCGCGCGAAGCCCACACCGGTGCCCCTGGCATCCTCCCTCAACGTCGTGGGGAATCGACGGAAGGTAGGATCTTCCGGTCCGGCTGGCGCGTCATTCGACTATGCCACAGCACCGATCCCTTCCCGCCCCCGACCCACGAGGTGGACACGTCCCATGCGAATCGCGGCCGTGGTCGTCTCCTACAACAGAAGCGCGCTGCTGCGGGAGGCTCTCGCCGCGCTCGAGGCGCAGACGCGTCCCCTCGACGCCATCGTCATCGTTGACAACGCCTCGACCGACGATTCCGTCGCCGTCGCGCGCGAGCTGGCGCCCGAGGCGGATCTGGTCGAGCTGGCGCGGAACACGGGAGGCGCCGGCGGCTTCGCGGTGGGCCTCAGCCGGGCGATGAACCGGCACGGCGCGGATCTCGTCTGGCTCATGGACGACGACACCGTGCCGACCCCGACGGCGCTCGAGGAGCTGCTCGCGGCCCGGCAGCGGTACGGGCAGGACGTGGCGCTGCTCGCGTCCCGCGTGGTCTGGGTCAACGGCGCGGATCACCCCATGAACACGCCCCGCCCCCGGCCCCTTCTGCGCCGAGCCGACCGGGACCGGGCGCGACACGCGGAGGCGGTCAGCGTCCGCAGCGCCTCCTTCGTCTCCTGCCTGGTGGACACACTGGCCGTGCGGGAGTCCGGCCTGCCCACGGCGGACTACTTCATCTGGAACGACGACTTCGAGTTCACGGCGAAGCTCCTGCGGCGCACGACCGGGCTGTACTGCCCCCGCAGCATCGTGGTGCACAAGACGAAGGCCCTCGCGAGCACGGACGCGGACCCGGGCGACCGGTTCTACTTCGAGGTGCGCAACAAGATCTGGCTCTTCCGCCACTCCCGCCCCTTCGGCCCGCGGGACGCCGCCCTCTATGGCGTGTCGACCGTGCTGCGCTGGGCGCGGACGTTCGCGAAGTCGAGCGGACGGCGGACCCTCTGGGACGGCCTCCGGCGCGGAGTGCGCGACGGGCTGCGCACTCCCCCGCGCCCCAATTCGACCGCCCTCGCGGACCTCGGGGACGATGTCGTGCGCGACCTCGCGGCGGTGGCCGCGTCCGGCAGCTGATGGCCGAGCGTCCGCCGTTCTCCCTTCTGCTGCCGGTCTACCGCGGCGACCGCGCCGACTTCCTCCGCGCGGCGATCCGCACGAGCGTCGACGAGCAGACCCTGCCCCCCGACGAGGTCGTGGTGGTCGAGGACGGCCCGATCAGCCCCGAGCTGCGCGCCGAGATCGAGGCGTTCGTCGAGCGGGCGACCGTCCCCGTCGTCCACCTGCCGCTCCCCGTCAACCGCGGGCTCGCGCATGCCCTCACCGCCGGCCTCGAGGCCTGCAGCCACGAGGTCGTGGCCCGGATGGACGCGGACGACCTCTCGACACCGGAGCGGTTCGCGGTCCAGCTGCAGCGCATCGGGGAGGGCTACGAGCTCGTCGGCACCGGGATGCTCGAGTTCAGCGAGGGGCCGGACGGCTCGCCGGTCCTCGGTGCCCTCCGCCTTCCGCCCGCCGGTCAGGAGGAGATCTCGCGGTTCGCACGGTTCCACGACCCGTTCAACCACCCGACGGTCGTGTACACGAAGGCCGCGGTCGCCCGCGCCGGCGGGTACCTGCCGATGGGCAAGATGGAGGACTACTGGCTGTTCGCCCGGATGCTGTCCGTCGGGGTCCGGGCCGCCAACGTCCCGCTCCCGCTCCTGCACTACCGGGTGAGCTCCGGGGCGTACAGCCGCCGCGGGGGACGCGAGCTGCTGGCGAGCGAGCTCGCCCTCCAGCGGGCGTTCCTCTCCATCGGCTTCGTGTCGCCGATGCAGTTCGCGCGGAACGTGGGCATCCGCGGCGCCTACCGCCTCATCCCCGAGGCGGCGCGCCGGCAGCTGTACCGGCGCTATGTCATGCGCTCGGCCTGACCGGGCCGTTCGTCCCGCTCAACTAGGGTTGAGGGCGCCCGAAACGACGCCACCCTCCGTCAACAGTTAAGGAACCGCATACGTGACCGCTGACCTCCTCGTCGTAGGCGCCGGATTCTTCGGCCTCACCGTCGCCGAGCGCGTCGCCACCGAGCTCGACCGCAAGGTCGTCGTGATCGACCGCCGCAACCACATCGGCGGCAACGCCTACAGCGAGCCGGACCCGGAGACCGGGATCGAGGTGCACCGGTACGGCGCGCACCTGTTCCACACGTCGAACAAGCCGGTGTGGGAGTACGTCAACCGCTTCACCCGGTTCACGAACTACACCCACCGCGTGTACACGAACCACGCCGGCGTCGTGTACCCGATGCCGATCAACCTCGGCACCATCAACCAGTTCTTCAAGGCGGCGTACTCGCCGGACGACGCACGCGCCCTCGTCGCCTCCCAGGCGTCCGAGATCTCGACGGGCGAGGTGTCGAACCTCGAGGAGAAGGCGATCTCGCTGATCGGGCGCCCGCTCTACGAGGCGTTCATCCGCGACTACACCGCGAAGCAGTGGCAGACGCCGCCGACCGACCTGCCCGCCGAGGTGATCAGCCGGCTCCCGGTCCGCTACAACTACGACAACCGCTACTTCAACGACACCTACGAGGGCCTCCCCGTCGACGGGTACACCGCATGGCTCGAGCGCATGGCGGACCACCCGAACATCGAGGTGCAGCTGGGCGTGGACTTCTTCGACCCGGCGCAGCCCTGGTCGAAGGCCGCCGCGGTCGGATCCCTCCCGGTCGTCTACACGGGTCCCGTCGACCGCTACTTCGACTACGAGGGCGGCGAGCTGTCGTGGCGCACCCTCGACTTCGAGGAGGAGGTCGTCCCGGTCGGCGACTACCAGGGCACCCCGGTCATGAACTACGCCGACGCGGACGTCCCGTACACCCGCATCCACGAGTTCCGGCACTTCCACCCGGAGCGGGACTGGTACCCCACGGACAAGACGATCATCATGCGGGAGTTCTCGCGGTTCGCGTCGCGTGAGGACGAGCCGTACTACCCGGTGAACACGCCGCAGGACCGGGAGGCGCTCCTCGCCTACCGCGAGCTGCAGGCCGGCGAGCCCAACGTGCTCTTCGGCGGCCGCCTCGGCACGTACAAGTACCTCGACATGCACATGGCGATCGGATCGGCGCTCAGCATGTTCGAGAACAAGGTGAAGCCCCTCTTCTCGGCGGCATGACCTCTCCCCGCGGACCGGTCGGGGACGCCTCGACGCTGCTGCAGTCGCTGCTCCTGCCGTCGGCGGAGCGCGCCGACCGCACCGCCCTCTACACAGAGGGGGGTGCGGTCGAGCAGCGGCAGGACGCCCCGGTCCTCGTGGTCGGTCAGGGCGCGACCGCGTCGCTCGCGACCTACTTCAACGCGTTCCCCGCGGCGTACTGGCGCCGCTGGACACCGCTGACGCGGGTGTCCCTCACCGTCGTGTCGTCGGGCGGCGGCACTCTGACGGTGTGGCGGTCGGACGCGGACGCCCGCGCCGAAGCGGTGCGGACCGTCGCGCTCGCCGAGGACGGCAGCGTCACGGTCGACCTCCCGCTCGACGGCTTCGAGGACGGCGGGCTGTACTGGGCCGACGTCACCGCGGGCGACGCGCCGGTGCTGCTGCGGCGGGCCGACTGGAACGCGCCCGACGCCGTCGCCGCCACCCGCACCACCATCGCGATCACGACCATGGACCGGCCGGCGTTCACCGTCCCGCTCCTGCGCGCCCTCACCGGGAGCGCCGAGCTGCACGACCTCGTGCACCAGATCGCGGTCGTCGACCAGGGAGCGCGCCCGCTCGCGGATGTGCCGGAGGCCGCGGCCCTCGCGGCGGCCGACCCGCGCATCCGCCTGCTGCGTCAGGCCAACCTCGGCGGCTCCGGCGGCTTCGCCCGCGGGATGCTGGAGGCGCTCCAGGCGGGATCGGACAGCGTCCTGCTGCTCGACGACGACGTCGAGGTGGAGCCGGAGTCGATCCGCCGGGCGATCGCGTTCGCGGCCCGGTGCTCGGATCCCACGATCGTCGGCGCGCAGATGCTCGACCTCAACGCGCCGACCGTCCTGCACTCCGGTGCGGAGGCGGTCACCCTCCGCGACTTCATGTGGCGCTCCCTCACTCCCCTGCGCCACGACTTCGCGACCGGCTCGCTCCGCTCCACCGCGTTCCTCCACCGGCGCTGGGACGCCGGCTACAACGGCTGGTGGATGTGCCTCATCCCGACCTCGGTGCTGCGCGAGATCGGCCTGTCGCTGCCCGCGTTCATCAAGTGGGACGACGCCGAGTTCGGAGTCCGCGCGCGGGCCGCCGGAATCCCTACCGTGACCCTTCCCGGCTGCGCGATCTGGCACGTCGCCTGGATCGACAAGAACGACTCGCGGGACTGGCAGGCGTTCTACCACGCCCGGAATCGGCTGCTCGCCGCGGTGCTGCACTCCGGCGCACGCCGGGGCGGACGCCTGCTGCTGCAGAATCTGGCGATCGACGTCCGCTTCCTGCTCACGATGGACTACTCGACGTTCGCCCTGCGCCAGGAGGCGTACCGCAGCATCCTCGCGGGCCCCGACCGCCTCGCGGCGGAGCTCGGCGAGCGGCTTCCCGCCCTGCGGGCGCTGCGCAGCGGCTACGAGGACGGCCGGGCGGTCGACTCACTGCCCGCCGGCGTCCGGCGGCTCACGCTGCGCGGCGCGGAGGGTGCGGAGGGCGCGGAGCCGGGCGCTGCCCGCGCGCTGCTCCTGGCCGCCCGGCGCTTCGGCCGCCACCTGCTCGTGCCGCCCCGGGCCCGCGGCGACGTCGCCGTGTCGGCTCGCGAGGCGCGCTGGTGGGCCGTGTCCGCGCTGGACCGCGTGTACGTGGAGGCGGGCGACCGCCGCTCGTACACCCACCACACGCGGGACCTCGGCGCCTTCCGCACCGGCCTCCGCGAGACCGTCTCGAGCTTCGTCACGATGTGGCGCCGCTGGCCCTCGCTCCGGCGGGACTACCGGGAGGCCCTCCCTCGGCTCACGAGCGCCGACACCTGGCGCCGCCTCGTCGGGCTCGACCGCGCCGACTGACCCCCGCCTGCCGGCCGGCCGGCTCCTGGCCCTGAACAGGCAGAAACGCCGCCAACAGCACGACACGCCGCCTCGGAGCCTGTCGAACGCCCGCGTGCCTGTTGAGCGCCGGTCCGGTCACGCCGGACCGCACTGGTGACGGGCAGCAGCCGGCCGCCGGCTGCTCGCGCTCAACAGGCAGAAACGCCGTCAACAGCACGACACGCCGCCTGGAAGCCTGTCAGCGACCGGAGTGCCTGTTGAGCGCCAGGAGACGGAGGGCAGGGAAGGCGGAGAGGAACGGCATCCGCCGGTCCCGCTGACGTCGCGCAAGGGCGGCGTCAGCGGGAGTCAGCGGGACTCAGAAGAGGACGCCGTAGATGTTCCAGCCGACGTTGAAGTCCTGGCCGGGAGCGATGGTCGTGCCGGAGATGAGGTAGCGGCGCAGCGTGCCGTTGCCGCGGCTCGGGTCGCGCACGATCAGCCCCTGGCCGACGGCGCCCGGGAGGTTGCCGCCGAGGAGGATGTCGAACCCGCCCCAGCCCCGGTTGATGAGCTCGCCCGAGACGATCGCGCCGCCCGCACCCGTGCGGTACAGCATCAGGTTGCCGTTCACCGCGACGCGGCCGAGCAGGTCGGGGGCGCCGTCGCCGGTCACGTCGCCGACGGGGACGATCGCGTTGAACGTGCCCCAGCCCTCGTTGACCCGGCTCCTGCTCGAGAACCCGCCCGCGCCGTCGCCCACGTAGACGTAGAGCGCGCCGGAGACGATGTCCCGGCCGTACGCGTCGCCGATGCCGTCGCCCGTCACGTCGCCGGGGGTGACGAGCGCGTCGAGCGTGTTCCAGCCGATGCCCACGTTCGCGCGGCTCGCGGCCGCTCCCGTCTTGGTGAGCGGGTAGAACCAGAGGGCACCGGTCCGGGCCTCGCGACCCCACAGGTCGGGGACGCCGTCCGCGTTGCCGTCGCCGAAGGATCCGATCCAGGAGTGGATGTTCCAGCCGGACCCGACCTCGCGGCCGGCGAGCAGCGCGCCGTTCGCGCCACCCCGGTAGAAGATGAGGCGGCCGTCGGACGTGCGGCCGAACATGTCGGTCACGCCGTCGCCGTCCACGTCCACGAAGGCCGTGCCCGCGCGCTGGTCGCGGCCGCCGGGACGGCTGACCGACCCGTCCGCCTCAGCGCGCACCGTGCCGCCCTGGAAGCTCTGCGTCGCGTCGCCCGCCGCGCCGGCCACCTGCCGGCCGATCGGCCAGCCGAGTGCGCTGCGGTACGCGCCGATCGAGCGGTAGTAGGTGCCGATGGCGCCGTACAGCCCGTAGGCCGCGACGCCGTCGTGGTAGATCGCGCCGCCCTGGAACTCCTGCAGCGACCCGCCGTTGATCGCGGGCACCGCCGGGGAGAGCGGCCAGCCGAGAGCGCTGCCCTGGAAGCCGAGGCGCGCGTACTCCGCCGAGAAGCTGCCGCGCACGGGGATGACGGGCTGACCCGGCTGGACGAACAGGGAGCCGCCCTCGAACGTCTGCCGCCATCCGCCGAAGGCCGCGACCTCGGGCGCCGTGGGCTCGCCGAGCCAGCCGAAGCGGCCGCCGTTCGCGTCGTAGTACTCGCGGAGCGCGCCGAGGACCGGGTAGCGCGACGTCCCGAACCAGTCGGTGAAGAACATGAAGAAGTTGCGGTTGCCGTACGCGGAGCACGAGTCGCCGAGACCGTAGCCGGCCGCGAGGGCCGCGTTGTTGGGCTGGTAGGGCGTGTAGAAGTAGAGGCTCGCCGTCGCCTGGTTCTCGATGAAGACCGCGGAGGAGCCGCACGCGGTGTTCGGGTGGTACTGCACCTGCGCGGTGGCGCCCGGGCGGTAGCGGCTGTAGACGGTGTTCCAGGGCGTTCCGGGGCCGGTGCCCGGAGGCATCGCGTAGCGCTTGAACGCCCACGCGGCCTTGAAGACCTGGTTGTAGAAGCCGTAGAACTCGGCGTCGCAGGGCGCGGTGTCGGGGCAGCCGTAGCCGGTCGCCGACCGGTACTTGCGAGCGGTGGGCGCCGAGTCGGTGACGAGGCCCTGCTCCTTCTCAAGCAGGACGATGAGCACCTGCGGGTTGATGCCGCACGCCTGTCCGACGCGCCAGATGATCATCGCGGCGCTCTCGTTGGCGGCGCCGTTGTAGCCGCCGCACATGGGGTCCGCGGCGCGGGTCCAGGTGGTCTCGGTGTAGTTCTTGAGGCAGGGCAGCGTCGTGCCGCGGCAGTTGGGCACCTTCGCGTTGAGGAAGTCCTGCACCTGCTGCGCGGTCATCGTCGTGTTGTTGAAGAACACGGCGTCGCTGATGATGTTGCCGGGACGGAAGTCCCACGCGTTCGCCGCCTCGGCGGACTGCGGCGCGGAGACCGCGACCAGCCCGCTCGCCAGGATCGCCACCCCGCTCACGGCGGCGAGCAAGCGCCTCCACCCTCGTTCGAGCATGACAACCCCCTTTGCGGCTCCCGGCGATGCTATTACGGGGCCTGCGGGCTCGGGCCCCTAAAGATCCCGGACGGGGACCCCCAAACCTAGGGTCGCCGCTGCCCGGGCTCGCACAGCATGTAGCCGGCGACGGCCTCCCGGTCGGCGCCGCAGAGCGCCTCGACGCGGCGCTCCTGCAGCGCCATCCCGCGGGGTGTGCGGTCGAGCATCTCGATGACCCACGCGCTCTCGACGGGCTCGTCGGGATGCGCGATCTCCTTGCCGGACAGCACGACGATGCTGATCGCCGGTCCCCATCGGGCGAGCAGGGCGTCCCCGGGGAAGTCCTCCGCCGCGGCGGCGGCCCTCCGCTGGTCGGGCAGCGTCTCGACGCCCTGCTGGTACGCGGCGATCCCGTGGAGCACGGCGGCGAGCACCGCGGCGAGGGTGAGCAGCGCCGGCACCCCGGTCGCGATGACCCGCGGAACCCCGGAGCCGGTGCGCGCTCGAGCGGCGCGGAGCACGAACGCGAGCACGAGCGGCACCGTCGCGAGGAGGCCCGGTGCGGGGTGGCGCAGCCACAGCGGGTCCTTCGTCGACAGCACCCACCACGCGCACCAGGTGAGGAGGACGCCCGCGACGGCGGCGGCGAGCGGGACGAGCTCCGCGCGCAGGCGGTGCCCTCGCAGCACGCGCAGCAGAGTCGAGACGGCGAGGGCGGCTCCGGCGGCGAGCAGGACCAGGACCAGGGGCCAGGGCACATGCCATCCCGTGATGAGGGCCACGACCTTCTCCCCCGGGGAGACGGAGAAGCCCTCCTGACCGCCCGTCAGCAGGAAGCGGAGCCACTGCCGGGTGGAGACGACGTAGGCGCCCGGCCCGAGGGCGAGGAGCTTCGCGAGCTCGTAGACGACCGTGGGGACCGCGGCCGCCAGCGCGAAGACGAGGACCCGCCGGAGGCGCGCGGTGCTCGCGGCCCCGGCGCCCGCGGCGAGCGCCACAGCGACAACCAGCGCGGGCCCCGAGAGCACCGACAGCGTCTTGGCCTGCAGCGCGAGCCCGAACAGCAGGCCCGACCACGCCGGCCGCCGCAGCGTCAGCATCGCGGCGACCAGGAGGAACGCGCTCGGCACCTCGCCCAGCACGTCGGTGGGACCCTGCAGGGGCGAGAAGGAGTCGGTCGCGTCGAGCATCAGCGGACCGGAGGCGGCGAGGAGCCCGCCCCACGGTCCCGCGATGCGCCTGCCGGCCAGGAAGAGGGCGCCCACGAGCGCGGCGTAGAAGACGAGCATGACCGCCCGCGCGCCGATCACCGGGTCGACGCCGGTCGCGAGGACGCCCGCGATGGGCAGCAGCACCACCGGTCCCGTGGAGATCCGGACGTCGAAGGGGTCGGCGTCGAGCGTCGTCAGGAACCCGGCGCTGCTGTACCCCTCGCCCGCGATCAGGTGCAGCGGCACGGTGAGGTTGTAGGCCTCGTCCTCCCAGAAGCGCGTCAGGGTGAAGCCCGGCACGGCCACGACGACGTGCGCGATCGCGAGCAGCGCCGCCGCTGCGAGGAAGGGAGCCCGGCCGGCCCCGGCCGGTCGCCGCACCATGCCGATCAGTCTTCGGGAAGGGGCACCGGACGGGGAGCGGCACGCCGGACGCGGAAGTGCCAGACCTCGACGGCCGCGCGCCCGATGAACACCAGCAGCCGCCGGGGCGGCAGCTTCGGGGCGACCGCGCCTCCGCCCCACATCGAGCCCTCGGCGGACCGCCCCCTCCTCGCCACGTGACGCACGCGGACCTTGCCCACCCCGAGCCGCCACGTGCGCTCGAGGATCGAGAAGTGGACGTGCGGGACGAGCGCCATCGCGTCGGTGGCGGCGAGCAGTCGGCCGAGCACGGGGCGGCGATAGGCCCGCAGCGGCGTGTTGACGTCCGGGATGCGCCCGCCGGCGAGAGCGGAGGCCCCCAGCATGACGACGAGGGTCGCCGCCTTGCGATACCAGGGGTCGCGGCGATGCCGGCGCACTCCGCGCGCGGCGGGCTCGAAGGCGAGCTGCGCGACGACCGCGGCGACGTCCTCGCCCAGGAACTGCCCGTCGCCGTCGACGTGCACGATCCACTCCGCGCCCGTGCTGTAGCCGGCGGCGTAGGCGCGCAGGGCGGACGGCCCGTGGCCGAGGTTCTCGTCGTTGCGGATCGCGGCGACGGTGACGCCTGCCGGCAGGTCGAGCTCGCGCACGGCGTCCGCCGTGCCGTCGGCCGAGGCGTCGTCCACGACGACGACCGAGACGCGATCGGCGACGCGGCGGACCGCCCGGACCACCTCCGGAACGAACTCGCGGAGCGCGTCCGCCTCGTTGAAGGCGGGCATCACGACGGCGACGTGGGTCACGTCGTCCCCCTCCTCCGCCGTCCCCGCGGTCGCCCGTAGTAGCGTAGTCGAGGCCGGATTGGGGGCAGAGCGGATGCGGGACATGCTCCGATCGGGAGGACGCTTCCTCATCGTCGGGGCGACGAGCACCGTTCTCGAGCTCGCCACCTTCAACCTCTTCCTCCTCGTCTTCGGATGGGACGCCGTCTCGGCGAAGGTCGTCTCGTCGCTGATCGCGCTCGTGAACGCGTACCTCGGCAACCGCGAATGGGCGTTCCGGCACCGCCAGGGCCGGGGCCGGATGCTCGAGCTCATGCTGTTCCTCGCCGTCAACGCGCTCTGCACGGCGATCGGCGCCGGCATCGTCGCGGCGGGAGCCGTCACGCTCGAATCGTTCGGCTACCTGTCGGCCCTCCTGCTGAACCTCGTGAACATCGTGAGCATCGGCGTCGTCGTGCTGGTGCGGTTCGCGCTGTACCACTTCGTGGTGTTCCGCGCACCCGCGGTGACGGCGGCGTCGGAGACCGTCGGCGCGGCGGCAGCCGGCAGCAGAGCCGGGGAGCGGTCGACCGTTGCCTGACTGGCTCGGGGCCGCGCCGGCGGTCCTGGCCGCCGCGCTGTGGATCCTCGTACCCGGCGGCCTGCTCGCCTGGGCGCTCGGACTGCGGGGACTGCGGCTCCTCGCCCTGTCCGGAGCGCTCTCCGTCGCCCTGATCGGCACCTCCGCCGTCCTCGCCTCGCTCCTGTCGGTTCCGTTCGGCTGGTGTGCGCCCGCCGCGCTCACGGTCCCCGCCGCCGTCCTCGCGCTGCTGGTGCGCCGCCGCCGGTCCCGGCCCCCGCAGCCGGCGGCGGGGACGACCGCGATCGTCGCCGCCTGCGTCGTCGCCGCGACCGTCCTGACCGGCTGGATCGCGTTCCAGGCCGTGCCCTCCCCCGGCCTCGTCAGTCAGTCCTACGACGGCGTCTTCCACCTGAACGCCGTCGCCTGGATCCAGGCGACCGGTGACGCCTCCTCGTTCACGCTGTACCGGATGACCCATCCGGGCACGGGACTCGAGTTCTACCCCGCGGCCTGGCACGCGGCCGTCTCGCTCGTCGCCGACCTGCCCGGCGTCTCGATCCCCGTCGCCACGAACGCCGTCTGGATCGTCACGGCCGGCGCGGTCTTCGCCGCCGGGTCCGCCTTCCTCGCAGCGGTCCTCGCTCCGGCTTCCGCGGACCGGCGGATCGTGGCCGCCGTGGCGGCCCTGGCCGCGTCGGCGTCGGCGGGCTTCCCGTACCTGCTGCTCGAGTGGGGCGTCCTCTATCCCACCGGCCTCGCCATGGCGCTGATGCCGGCCGGGCTCGCCCTGCTCGTCGAGACGATGCGCGGCGACCTGGGCAGGCGTGCCGGCGCGCTGCTCGTCGGGCTGTGGCTGGTCGCGGAGGCGTTCGCGCACCCGCGGGCCCTGTTCAGCTTCGCCGTGTTCGCGGTGCCGGCCGTCGCCGCGTTCGGGCTCGCCCGGCTGCGCCCCCGGCTGAGGGACCCGGGCACGCGGCGACGGACCCTTCTCTGGCTGGCCGCCGGTGTGCTCGCGGTGCTCCTCGCGGGAGCAGCCGCCGCCTACCTCGTGCTCGAGCACTACGCCGTGTCGGACCGGCCGATCTCCGACCGGCTGAACGGCGGGCCCGCGATCGCACGGCAGAGCCTCGGGGAGTCGTTCCTCCAGGTGCTGCTGCTGACCCCGCCCGCGGGACCGGGTGAGAGCGCCCTCCCGGTCCCCTGGGCGCTCGTGGTCGCGACGATCGCCGGCCTCATCGCGTGCCTCCTGCACCCCGGCACCCGCTGGGTGCCGGTCGCGTTCCTCCTCGCCGGGATCCTCTACACGCTCTCGGCGGGCTCCAACAGCGATCTCGCGAAGCTCGCGACGGGCGTCTGGTACAAGGACAAGTTCCGGCTGTACGCGACGCTCGCCATGGTCGTCCCCGCCCTGGCGGCGCTCGGGGTGCACGCGCTGGCGCGCGCGGTCGCGGAGCGGCTCCGCCCCCGCCTCCGGCCGCTGCTGGCCGCGGCGCTCGCGGCGGTCGTCCTCCTCACGTCGTGGCCCGGCGCGTCCCTGCGCACCATCGCCGGCGAGATCGGCGATCAGTTCCGGATCGCGGAGGACAAGGACGGCCGGCTCCTCGACACCGGAACGGCGGCGCTCCTCGAGCAGCTGCCGGAGCTCACCCCCGCCGACGCCGTCATCGTCGGCAACCCGTGGAACGGCTCGGCGCTGACCTGGGCGATCGGGGACCGGGAGCCGCTCTTCCCGCACCTGACGGGCGACTGGGATCCGGACCGGCTCCTCGTCGCCTCCGGACTCGACCTCGTCTCCGCCGACGCCCGCGTCTGCGAGGCCCTCGACCGCCTGGGAGCCACTCACGTCCTCGTCTCCCCCGGCCTGCTGTGGAACGGCGATCCGCAGGCGGAGCTGTTCGCGGGCATCGACCGCACGGATCCCGCCGCCCTCGGCCCGGAGGTGGCCCGCTCCGGCGACGCGACCCTGCACCGCATCACCGCCTGCGGCTGAGACCGAGGCCGCCGTCTACAATCGAACCGGCCATCCGCCGTTCGACTCGACTCCGACTGGGGAACCTCGCTCTTGACCAACACGGTGGCCCCCGCCGACACTCGCGACTTCGTCCGACCCGGCCGTGGGGCCGGACTCATCGATGTCGTGCGCCGGCGCTACCTCCTCGCGCTCCTCGTCCGGAAGGAGGTCCGGGTCCGCTACCGCGGATCCGCCCTCGGCTGGCTCTGGTCCTATGTGAAGCCGGTGACCCAGTTCCTGGTCTTCTTCCTGGCCCTCGGTGTGTTCCTCCGCCTGAACTCGACGATCGAGAACTACCCGATCTACCTGTTCTCCGGCCTGATCACGATCAACCTCTTCAGCGAGGCGTTCTCCAACGGCACGAGGTCGCTCGTCGACAACGCCGCCCTCATCAAGAAGATCTACCTGCCGCGGGAGATGTTCCCGGTCGCGTCCACCTTCGTCGCGTTCGTCAACTTCCTCCCGCAGGCCGTCGTGCTCCTCTTCGTCTGCCTGCTCGTCGGGTGGCGCCCGTCGGTTCCGGACGTGCTCGGCATCCTGCTCGGGATGGCGATCATCCTCGCCTTCGCCATCGGCCTCAGCATGCTCTTCGGCTCGGTCAACGTGTCCTTCCGGGACGCGCAGAACTTCGTCGAGCTCATCATCCTCGTCGCCACGTGGATCTCGCCGGTCCTCTACCAGTGGACGATGGTCCGGGACATCGTGCCGGAGTGGGTGATGGTGCTCTACCAGCTCAATCCGCTGACCGCGGCCGTGGAGCTCTTCCACGCGGGCTTCTGGGCTCCCACCACGAACAACGCATTCGACGCTCCGCCGAACCTCACCGAGTACAGCCTGGCCGCCTTCGGCATCGCCGCCGTGACGCTCCTTCTCGGCCAGTTCGTCTTCCGCAGACTGGAGAGCCGCTTTGCCCAGGACCTCTGAGACCGTGCAGGGCATCGACGGCGCGGCGATCATCGTCTCGGGCGTCGGGAAGCGCTTCCTGCTGCGGCACACCCACTCCCTCAAGGAGACGTTCATCGCCGCGATCCGGCGCAAGAAGATCGCGAGCACGTTCGAGGCGCTCGACGGCGTCGACTTCGTCATCAACGCGGGCGAATCGGTCGCCCTCCTCGGGTTCAACGGGTCCGGCAAGTCCACCCTTCTGAAGCTCATCTCGGGCGTGTACCAGCCCGACCGCGGCGAGATCCTCACGCGGGGCCGCGTCGCGGGCCTCATCGAGGTGGGGGCCGGATTCCACCCGGACCTCTCCGGCCGCGAGAACATCTACCTCAACGCCGCGATCCTCGGCATGAGCCAGAAGGAGATCGACGACCGCTTCGACGAGATCGTCGCCTTCAGCGAGATCGAGAAGTTCATCGACACCGAGGTGAAGCACTACTCGTCCGGGATGTTCCTCCGGCTCGCGTTCTCGGTCGCGATCCACACCGAGGTGGACATCCTGCTCGTCGACGAGATCCTCTCCGTCGGCGACGAGCCGTTCCAGCACAAGTGCCTCGCGAAGATCCGCGAGCTGCACGAGCGCGGGAAGACCCTGGTGGTCGTGAGCCACGACCTCGACATGGTGTCGAGCATCTGCGACCGGGGCATCCTGATCCGGGACGGCCGACTCGAGTTCGACGGGCCGAGCAAGGACGCCGTCGCACACATGCGCGGCTGATGAGCGTCTCCTTCCCGGAGTCCCGCCCGACATGGTGACCCTCCGCGTGATCGTCGACAGCGTGCTCGAGGGCTCGCCGCGCGGTGTGGCGCGCTACACCGAGGAGATCACGCGCGCGCTCATCGCGACGGCTCCGCAGGACTGCGACGTCGAGGGGATCGTCGCCGCCTCCACCGACGCCGAGTACGGCGAGCTGCGGCGGCGCCTCCCGGGGCTGGCCGGGCTCCACAAGAGCGCCCTCGCCCGGCGCGAGCTCTACGCCGCCTGGCAGCACGGACTGACCACGGTCCCGCTGCGCGGCATGATCCACTCCCCGACCCTGCTCGCGCCCCTGCGGGCCCACGACCGCGAGGCCCGCCCGGGTGACCAGGTGGTGGTCACGATCCACGACGCGACGCCGTGGACCTCGCCCGACTCCGCCGACCGGTCGTCGTGGCAGCGAGCGATGGCGAAGCGGGCCGCCAAGCATGCGGACGCGATCGTCGTGCCCACCCACGCGGTCGCTGAGGAGCTGGAGCCGCACCTCGATCTCGGCCACCGCGTCCGCGTCATCGGCGGTGCGCCGTCGCTGCGCCTGCCGGCGAACCGCGAGGCGGTCGCCCGGCGGCTCGGCCTGCCGTCGGCGTACCTGCTCGCCATGGCGGGACTGCAGCCGCACAAGGCGCTCGACGCCCTGCTCGCCGCGCTCGCCCTGCCCGGCGTCCCCGACATCCCGCTCGTGCTCGCCGGTGTCCCCACCGGACCGCGGCCCCTCGGGGCCGTCCTCGCCGAGGCCGGCGTCCCCGACGGGCGCGTGCTGAGCCTCGGCCTGCTCACCGACGAGGAGCTCGCGGTCGCCATGGCGGGCGCGGTCGCCTTCGTCCAGCCGAGCGTCGCCGAGGGCTTCGGGCTCAGCGTGCTCGAGGCGTTCTCCCTCGGCACCCCGGTCCTCCACTCCGACGTCCCGGCCCTCCTCGAGGTCACGGACGGAGCCGGCGTGGCCGTGTCGCGGGAGCCGCGCGCGTCCTATCCCGAGCGCCTGGCGGACGCCATCAGCGCGACGGTCGTCGACCCCGTGCTCCTCGAACGACTGCGCGTCCGCGGCCGCGACCGCGCGAAGGCGTTCCACTGGCGGGACTCCGCCGAGAAGGTCTGGCAGCTGCACGCCGACCTCTGACGGCTCATGCCCCGTCCTCCGGCCACACGGCCGACTCGATCGCCTCGCCGATCAGCCGCGACGCCCGCGCCGAGGGATGCACCCCGTCGTCGCTCATCCCCTCGCGGAACTCCCCGCCGGACTCGATCCGGCCCATCGGGTCGACCCACTCCCAGCCCTCGTCGCGCGCGAGCCGCTCGAGCTGGGCGTTGAAGTCGTCGCTCGCGCCCGGCGTCCAGTCGATCGGCGGGATCGCGGACAGCACGACCCGGGGAGCGCCGACGGTCTCGGCGATCGCCTCCAGGTTCGCGGCCGTCTCGGCGAACGGGACGCCGAGCGCCATGTCGTTCGTGCCCGCGAGGACGATGAGGACGTCCGCGTCGAGGGGCTGCACGGCGGCCGCCATCTGCTCGGTCGTCGCGCCCCACACGGCGTAGCCGCCCGCGAACACGCGCCCCTCGTCGAGGACCTCGCTCGCCCACGACTCGGGGTCGATCCGGCCGGCCGAGAAGTCCGGGCTCTGCACGTCGGTGATCGAGTCGCCGACGATCGCGACCCGCACCTCGCCGGCGGTCGAGCGGCCGGGGACCGCCGAGGTCGGGCCCGGCGGCGCCGGGGAGTCGCAGCCCGTCAGCGTGAGGACGGCCGCGAGGGCGAGCAGGACCGCCGTGCGCACGCGCCGAGGCTACCGCGGCCGCCTGCGCGGACGCCCCGCCCCTGTGAACCGGAAGCCGTGCTGAGGCGGGCCGTCACTCGGCGGGCGCCGGAGCGACCGCCTCCTGCACCCTGGCGTGGATGAACTCGTAATCGGGGTCGGCCGGGTCGATGAGGTCCGGGACGAACTCGATGTCGGTGATCGGCTGCCCCTTGGCCTTGAGGGCGAGGTCGACGAAGTGGCCGAGCGTGCCCTGCGGGATGTCGGTCTTCACGACCTCCGCCCCGGCCTTGGCGACGTCCTGGAACCGCAGCAGCACGTTGGTCGGGTCCATCTGCTGCAGCATCGCCTGCTGCACCTCGCGCTGTCGCGCCATCCGGTCGTAGTCGCTCGTGCCGTGGCGCGAGCGGGCGTACCAGAGGGCGTGGTTGCCGTCCATGTGCTGCACGCCGGGCTCCAGATAGGCCGGGTTGCCGTTCTCGTCGACCCCGCTGCCGATCGGGAGCCGCTCCTTGACGTCGATCGTGATGCCGCCGAGCGCGTCGATGAGGTCGCTGAAGCCCTGCATGTCGATGAGCACGTAGTACTGGATCTGGATGCCGAGGGCCCCCTCGACCGCGTCCCGCATCGCCTCGATGCCGGGATCGCTGCCCTCTGACACCGCGTCCGGGTAGAGGTCCGGGTTCTTGAGCGTCACCTCGGTGTAGATCGAGTTGAGCTGGCAGACGTCGACGTTGCAGGTGTTGCGGTGGCCGTAGCCGTCCGGGTACAGCGCCTGCATCGGCGACCCCTCGGAGAAGGGGATGTCCGTCAGGTCGCGCGGCAGGCCGAACATCGCGACGCTGCCGGTCGCGTCGTCGACGCTCACGACCGAGACGCTGTCGGGCCGCATGCCCTCCCGATCCGGCCCGGCGTCGCCGCCGAGGAGCAGCACGTTGTAGCGGCCGTCGATGGGCGGCTCCGGCGGGCCGGCGAAGAAGACGTCGGAGATCGTCTCGCGCGTCACGCCCGCGAGCACCGCGCCGTAGCCTCCCGCTCCCGCGAGAGCGGCGAGGGTGAGGACCGAGAACGCGGCGAGGAGCGGGCGGGCGGCGCTGCGCACCCTCACGAGCCGGACGAGCCGCAGGGTGTCGAGGGTCAGCACCACCCAGAGCACAACGTAGCCGACGAGGAGCGCCTGCAGCACCCACAGCGCGAACGGGTTGGTGGCGACCGAGAGCACGAGTCCCCGCGCGGCGAAGAACAGCACGACGGCGAGCGCGACGAGGGCCCAGAGGACGAGGGTGGCGGCAAGGCCGAACCGCCCGAGCCGGCGGCTGCCCGCGAGCACCTGCGCGGATCCCGGGATCAGCAGGTTGAGGACGACGAGGAACCAGGCGCGCCGGGTCATGACGGGCTCGGTCGGCGGGTTCGGCGTGCGCAGCGTGCTTCCCGCGCCGAGCGCCGTCGCGCCCGCCGTCCGGCCGGGCAGCGCCGCCTGGTACGGGAGCGGCTGGGAGACCCTGGTCACGGCGTGTCGGGGCTCGTCAGGCTCGCCCGCAGGGCCGCGTCCTTCTGCTCTACGATCGCGGCGAGGTTCTGCATGTGCGCCTCGAGGCGCGCGGTGAGGGCCTCGTCGGCCGTCGCGAGGATCTTCGCGGCGAGCAGGCCCGCGTTGGTCGCTCCGCCGATGGAGACGGTCGCGACGGGGACGCCGGCGGGCATCTGCACGATCGACAGCAGGGAGTCCAGCCCGTCGAGCTTCGCGAGCGGGACCGGGACGCCGATGACGGGCAGGGTCGTGACGCTCGCAAGCATCCCGGGCAGGTGCGCCGCGCCGCCGGCGCCCGCGATGAGGACCCGCAGGCCGCGCGAGGACGCGGCCCGCCCGTAGTCGAGCATGCGTCCCGGGGTCCGGTGCGCACTCAGCACGGACACCTCGTGCGGGATGGCGAACTCCGCCAGCACCCCGGCGGCGGCGCTCATGACGGGCCAGTCGGAGTCGGAGCCCATCACGACGCCGACGAGGGGGCCTCCGATGGACGGCGTCGCGGGGCTGTCCCCCGCCGGGATCTCGTCGGACATGGTGGCAATGGTAAGCGCGGCTGCCCGAGGTTCCCGGCGTCCCCGCCGCGTGCCCCTCTTCCCGGTCTACTCGAAGAACGCCGCTGCCGCGCGGGCGCGGTACGCGACGTCGTCGAGCTCGTCTCCCGTCACGGTCACATGCCCGACCTTCCGGCCGGGACGCGGGTCCTTGCCGTAGTTGTGGATCTTCGCGACCGGCTCCGCGGCGAGAGCTCGCGCGTAGCGGTCCGCGAGGCTGCCCTCGGCCGGTCCGCCGAGGATGTTGACCATCACGCTCCACGGCTGATCCAGGCCGGTGGCGCCGAGCGGCAGGTCGAGGACCGCCCGCAGGTGCTGCTCGAACTGGCTCGTCGTGGAGCCGTCGATCGTCCAGTGCCCGGAGTTGTGGGGCCGCATCGCGAGCTCGTTGACGAGCACGCGGTCGTCGACCGTCTCGAAGAGCTCGACGGCGAGGACCCCGGTGACATCGAGGCCCTCGGCGACCTGGAGGGCGATGTCCCCTGCCACGTCGGCGACGAGTCCCGCGGAGCGCGGAGCGGGCGCGACGACCTCGGCGCAGACCCCCTTCCGCTGCACGGTCTCGACCACGGGCCAGACGGCGGTCTCCCCCGAGGGCCGTCGGGCCACGAGCTGCGCCAGCTCGCGCTGGAAGGGCACGACCTCCTCGACGAGCAGGTCGTTGCCGTCCAGCCAGTCGCGCACGTCGGCGACGCTCGTGACGACGCGCACGCCCTTGCCGTCGTAGCCTCCCCGAGGCGTCTTCACGATGATGCGGCCGTCGTGGTCGGCCAGGAAGTGCTCGATCTCCTCGGCGGTGCGGACCGACTGCCAGTCGGGCAGGGGCAGGCCGAGCTCGCTCAGGCGCTCGCGCATCAGGATCTTGTCCTGGGCGTACAGCAGCGCGTGCGGGCCGGGACGCACCGCGACGCCGTGCGCCACGAGCTTCCGCAGCACGGACTGCGGGACGTGCTCGTGGTCGAACGTGACGACGTCGACGGTCTCGGCGAACGCGAGGACCGTGTCGGCGTCGCGGTAGTCGCCCACGGTCGTCGCGGCAAGGCGCGCGGAGGAGCCCTCCGCCTCCGCGAGGACGCAGAGCTCGATCCCCAGCTCGATGGCGGGAGGGATCATCATCCTGGCGAGCTGACCGCCACCGATGACGCCAACCCTCAGCTTCATGCTCACCCCACTGCCCTAGACTGCACCCCGCCCATCTTGTCTCACGAACCGGACCGCTGCATGGCTGAACCCTCTCCCGCTCGCACCGGGGCCCCCTCCCGAGGACGAGCAGGAGCGCTGGCCCGTCAGCTCCTCGCGTTCGCGCTCGTGGGCGGGGTCGGGTTCGTCCTGGACCTCGCCGTGTTCAACGTGCTGCGCCTCACGCTGCTCTCGCCGGAGAGCATGCACGAGGGCCCGATGGTCGCGAAGGTCATCTCGACGGGCGTCGCGATCGCGGCGAACTGGATCGGCAACCGCTACTGGACGTTCGGGCCGCACCGGCGCACGGACAGCGCGGTCGAGGCCCTCGAGTTCCTCGGCGTGAGCCTGCTCGGCATGGGCGTCGGGCTCGCCTGCCTCTGGGTGTCCCACTACGTGCTCGGCTTCACCTCGCTGCTCGCCGACAACATCTCCTCGAACGTCATCGGCCTCCTGCTCGGCTCGATCGTCCGCTTCGGGCTGTACCGGCATTGGGTGTACCACCCGGAGCGGGCCGCGGCGAGCGCCGAGACCGCCCGGCGGAGGGAGTCCGTCTCGAGCCGGCGCCTCGCGCGTCGTCCCGAGGTGCGGCAGGCCCCCGAGGTCGCGTCGGTCGACTGACTGGCAGCGGGAGCCGCGCCCGGAGGTCGCCTGTCTGGGGGCCCGGCGGGCCTAGGGGTCGAAGGGGCGGCGGGTTGCGGCGATGGCCTGCTGACGAGGGGTCCCCGGCGCCCGGGTGCTGAGCTCCATGAGGTCGGCGAGGGCCGCCTGCACGAGCGCGGCATCCGGCACGTCCTTCAGCACGACGGGCCGATCGGTGCCGGTGTCGACGAAGACATCGCCGCTGCCGGCCATGGCCTGGAGCGGTCCGCGCCGCATGGTGACGTCGAAGTCGCGGGAGAGCACGAGCTCCTGCCGTCGCCGGACGACGACCCCGGACTGCACGATCAGCCGGCGGGTCGTGATCGTGTAGACCCGGGTCAGCCAGACCAGGAACGGCACGACCGCGAGCAGCAGCACGGCCGCCACGAGCACGAACGGCAGCGCCTGGTTCTGCCACGGCTCGGGCAGGCGCCCGGCCAGGAATCCCCCGGCCGCGCTGGCCGCGACGAGGACGAGGGCGGGCAGGACGAGCCGCCGGGCGGAGGAGTGCATCCGGGCCACCGGGTGCTCCTCGGTGGAGCCGCGCTTCGGCGCCGGGATCGGCTCGACGGGCGCGGACGACCGGCCGCGCCTGGAGTGCCGGGACGCGGCGTCGGTCACGCCGGCACCGCTCGCCATGCCCTCATTAATACCTCAGGTGGGTGACGTCCCCCGCGGCGACGTGCAGGGCGTTTCCGGCATCCGCTCCGTCCGGGAGCACCTCGAGCCGCCCGGTCCCGTCGATGCCGGTGGCGGCGCCGTGCACGACCTCCCCCGACGGCAGCTCGACCCGCACGGCACGGCCGATGGTGTCGCACGCGGACACCACGTCGTCCCGCAGCCCCGCCGCGATCGCGTCCCCGCCCGCGGCGGCGAGGCGGTCCACGAGGCTCCCGAGCTCGCCGAGCACGCCCGCGAGGAGGGCGTCAGGATCGGGGTCGAGGCCCTCGAGCGCGAGCGAGGTCGCGGTGGGCACGGGGAGCTCGCCCTCGTCGAGGGTCAGGTTGACCCCGACGCCGACGACGACACCGGAGCCGTCCGGCAGGAGCTCGGCGAGGATGCCGCACGCCTTCCGCTCGCCGATCAGCACGTCGTTCGGCCACTTGAGCCGGGCGGCGCCGCCCAGCGCGGCGAGCGTGCGGGCGACCGCCAGCCCGGTGAGCAGGGGCAGCCACCCGAGCGTCCCGAGGGGCAGTCCCGGGCGGAGGAGGACCGAGACGGCGAGGGAGCGGCCCGCGGGCGCCGTCCAGGTCCGTCCGAGCCGGCCGCGGCCGCGCGTCTGGGTGTCGGTGGCGACCACGGACAGGTGCGGCCAGGGATCCGGTCCCGTGGCGCGGGCGATCAGCTCGTCGTTGGTCGAGCCGGTGCTCGGCAGCACCTCGAGACGGGCGGCGAGGGCGGCGGATCGGGGCAGCTCCATGACTCGACGGTAGCGGCGCGACGCGGCGCCCGGCGCGGCCCGCTCGATGAAACGTCACATGCGGGGGCGCGCCTAGGATCGACGCGTGCCCCGATCGGCGAACCCTCCCACCCGGGGTCGTGCCCTCGTCGTCATCCCGACGTACAACGAGATCGAGAGTCTCGAGGGGGTCGTCCGGGAGGTCCTCGCGCTCGATGCGGACCTCGACCTCCTCGTCGTGGACGACGCGAGTCCCGACGGCACGGGCCGGCTGGCCGACCGCCTCGCCGCCGCGGAGCCGCGCGTCGCGGTCCTGCACCGCCAGGGCAAGGAGGGTCTCGGGCGCGCCTACCTGTCGGGCTTCGCGCAGGCGATCGGTCTCGGGTACCCCGCCGTCGTGGAGATGGACGCGGACGGATCGCACCCCACCTCGGCCCTGCCGGGGATGGTCGCGGCCCTCGAGGCCGATCCCGCACTGGGTGCGGTGATCGGCTCCCGGTACGTGCCGGGTGGGAGCGTGGCCGACTGGTCCGGATTCCGCCGGCTGCTCAGCAGGGCGGGCAACGCCTACGCGCGTCGGATGCTCGCGATCCCCGTCCGCGACTCCACCGCCGGATTCCGCGCGTACCGCGCGTCCGCCCTGGCGGCGATGCACCTCGAGGACGTGAACTCCCGCGGCTACTGCTTCCAGATCGACATGACCATCCGGATGCTGGATGCCGGATACGGCATCCGGGAGGTGCCGATCGAGTTCCGCGAGCGCCGTGCGGGGGCGTCGAAGATGAGCCGCGCGATCGTCGCCGAGGCCATGGCCCGGGTCACCGTGTGGGGTATGCGGCGCCGGATGGCGCGCGCCCTCCGCCGCCCCGCGCTCTGACGCCCCGGCTTTGTGCGAATCCTCAACGAGGGTGCCTTCCGGGGGGCCGGTAGGGTGAACCGCGTGACGGAGACCAACCTGGCAAGGCTCAGCGACGAGCAGGTGAAGGCCCTCGGCGAGGCGGCGGAGGGACCTGTCGCTCCCGACCTGTCGACCACCGCGGGCAAGCTGCACGATCTCCGTCAGCGCTACCACGAGGCCGTCACCGCGAGCGGCGAGGCGGCGATCCAGAAGCAGCACGCGAAGGGCAAGAAGACGGCCCGGGAGCGCATCGAGCAGCTCCTCGACCACGGCTCCTTCGTCGAGCTCGACGAGTTCGTCCGACACCGCACGCACGCCTTCGGCATGGAGAAGAAGCGGCCCTACGGCGACGCCGTCGTCACGGGGCTCGGCACCATCCACGGCCGCCAGGTCGCCGTCTACTCGCAGGACTTCACGATCTTCGGCGGCTCGCTCGGCGAGGTCGCCGGCGAGAAGATCATCAAGGTCATGGAGCACGCCCTGAAGACGGGCGTGCCGATCATCGGCATCCTCGACTCCGGCGGCGCCCGCATCCAGGAGGGTGTCGTCGCGCTGGGCAAGTACGGCGAGATCTTCCGCCGCAACACCGCCGCCTCCGGAGTGATCCCGCAGATCTCGATCGTGATGGGGCCCGCGGCGGGCGGCGCGGTGTACTCCCCCGCCCTCACCGATTTCGTGATCATGGTCGACAAGACGAGCCAGATGTTCGTCACGGGCCCCGACGTCATCAAGACGGTCACCGGCGAGGACGTCGGCATGGAGGAGCTGGGCGGCGCGCTCACCCACAACACCCGCTCCGGGGTGGCCCACTACCTCGCCTCCGACGAGGACGACGCGCTCGACTACGCGCGCACCCTGCTCGCCTACCTGCCGGACAACAACCTGGCGGACCCGCCGGTCTACGAGGCGGAGGCGCCGCTCGAGATCACCGACGCGGACCGCCATCTGAACACGATCATCCCGGACAGCCCGAATCAGCCCTACGACGTGCACACGGTGATCGAGCACATCGTGGACGACGGCGAGTTCCTGGAGACGCAGCCGCTGTACGCGCCGAACATCGTCGTCGGCTTCGGCCGCATCGAGGGCCGCTCGGTCGGGATCATCGCGAACCAGCCGAGCGCCATGGCGGGCACGCTGAACATCGACGCGGGCGAGAAGGCCGCGCGCTTCGTTCGGTTCTGCGACGCGTTCTCGATCCCGATCCTCACGCTCGTGGACGTGCCCGGCTACCTGCCCGGCACGGACCAGGAGTGGACCGGCGTCATCCGGCGCGGCGCGAAGCTCCTCTACGCGTACGCCGAGGCCACCGTGCCGCTCGTCACCGTCATCACCCGCAAGGCATACGGCGGCGCCTACATCGTCATGGGGTCGAAGCAGCTCGGCGCGGACCTCAACTACGCCTGGCCCACCGCGGAGATCGCCGTCATGGGCGGCCAGGGCGCCGTGAACATCCTGTACCGGGGCGAAATCCGCCGCGCCGAGGAGGCGGGCGAGGACGTCGCGGCCGTCCGCACGCGCCTCGCCAACGAGTACACGTACAACGTCGCGAGCCCGTTCCTCGCCGCCGAGCGCGGCGAGCTGGACGGCGTCATCGAGCCGGCCGCGACCCGCATCGTCGTCGTGAAGGCGCTCCGTGCCCTGCGCACCAAGCGCGCGAGCCTGCCGCCCAAGAAGCACGGCAACATCCCGCTGTGACCCCGGATCCCGCACCCCAGGACGGCGACGCGGAGGCCGCGGACCTCGGCGTGCGCATCGTCCGCGGCTCGCCCACTCCGGAGGAGCTCGCGGCCGTGCTCGCGGTCCTGCACGCGCTCCCGGCGCCTCCGGCGCACCGCCCCGCTCCCCCGTCGGCCACTCCGTCGGACTGGCAGCGGAGCCAGCGGGCTCTCCGCACGGCGCCGCTGCGCCATCCCTGGCGCTGACCCTCGCCCTCCTGTCGCGCACTCGCGCTCGACCGGCATTCCCGGTGCGGCATCCCCCTCAACAGGCATTTCCGCGACGCACAGGCTCCGCGGCGGCGTGTCCTGCTGTTGACCGCATTCCTGCCTGTTGAGCGCCAGAGTGCGGCCCGGTGACCACCGGCGAGCCGGGTGCACGACGGGGTTCAGGAGACGGCATCGGGGGAACCGGCGGAACGAGAAGAGGGCCGGTCCTTCCGGACCGGCCCTTCCCCAAGACCCGAGTCAGGGTGACAACCCGAATATCACCCTGACTCGCCCCCAGATCACTCGCCCGCTTACCCTTAGTCGGCGAGTGCCCGGTGGTGCTCACGAAGAGGAGCACCTGACAACATCTATATTGCCGGGTCCTCATAAGTCGTCAAAGTCGGCATTTGGGGGGACACCGAGGTCCTCTTTGCGCCGCCAGCCCCCGTGAAACGTGAGGATTTGTAACCATACTGGGGGGTCTACCGGGGTACAGTCCCTCGAACGGGGGACGAAACCGGCAGGCGGTCAGCCGCGACCGGCCGGGGATGCCTCGAGGGCTCCTTCGCGCGGGATCTCCGCCCACAGGTCGACCTCGTCGTCGTGGTCGTGGGACAGAGCGCTGGCGCTGCCGTCGTCCACCGTCGTGAGCCCCACGACGGTGACCGCGGTGCTCGATCCCGCCGGCACCGCGCGGATGATGAGCCGGTCGGTCCGAACCCCGCGCAGCACCTCGGCCAGACGGTTGAGCACGCGGTCGAGCTCCGCGTCGCCGAGGTCGTCGAGGCCGCCCTCATCGAGGAGCTGGACGCTGGTGCCGTTGCGCCGAGCGATCATGATCTGCTCGCGGACCGCGTCGTTGAGGAGCCGGCGGCCCCGGATCTCGTCTCGCAGGGCGCCCTCGAGCGCGAAGCACTCGCGGCGCTCCTCCTCGGTCAGATCGCCGCCGGACAGCGCGATCCGCTGCAGCATCGGCAGCGAGACGCGACTCATCCGGCCCAGTCGGATCTGCCGCTCGCTGAGGTGGGCCTCCTGCGCGGCCCGCCAGTCGGCCGCCTCCTGCTCGGCGAGGGCGAACTGCCGGGCGTCCCGCGTCGCCTTCGCGAGGGCGTTGGCGATCATGTGCGACATCGCCACCCAGACGATGTCGCCGATGACCCCGGTGCGGGCGAGGGCGTCCGGCCCCGCCCACACCAGCGTCTGCAGCGTCAGCACCGCGATCCCGGCCCAGGCGAAGACGAACCGGCGGCGGACGGCGGTGATCGTCATCAGCGTGCCGATCGCCGCCACGTGCCAGGTCCCGTAGCTGTTCTCGACCTCGGGGTCCAGCTGGCTGGTGACGAGGAAGCACATCGCGGCCGTCACGCCGACGTTGAACGACGCCAGCCAGTAGGGCATCGACACGGGACTGGTGGGCCACAGGCTGATCGTGGTGGCCGCGGCGTACAGGACCATCGCCGCGATGACGGGGCCCACGCTCGCGGACTCGCCGAGGTCGTACACGGCGAGGACGAGGTGGTAGGCCGAGAACAGCGCGCCGAGCGCGAGGACGAGACCGCGGGGCAGCGAGATCATGCCGTCCACTCCCCCGGGCCGGCCGCGTCCGCGCCCTCGGGCGCCGTCCACTCGAGGTCGACCGTGGTCCCGTGGCCAGGGCGGGAGGTGACGGTCGCGGTGCCGCCCACGTCCTCCATCCGCCGGATGATCGAGGTCCGCACACCCAGTCGCTCCACCGGGATGGACTGCGGGTCGAACCCGTGCCCGGTGTCGTGGACGCGCACGCAGACGCCGCCCGGCACCGCCGTCACCTTGAGCGAGCGGACGACGTGCGAGCCGCCGCCCGCGTGGTTGACACTGTTCACCATCGCCTGAGTCGCCGCGGCGACGATCGCCTCGGCCACCGGCTCCGGAACGGAGCCCTCGCCGAGGCCGCGCATGTGGACGTCGAAGGCGGCCGGGAGCTCGGCGACCTCGAGCCGGAGGCGCCCGGCGAGGACGGTGAGCGGGATGTCGGCCGGCCCGGTCGGGAAGCTCGTCTCGGCCTCGCTCAGGTGCCGCATCGCGTTGCGCGCCATGCGAGCCGTGAGGGCCTGCGACTCGGCGGTCCGGGCACGGGCCGCGCTCAGCAGCGTCGTGAGCACGCTGTCATGGACGAGCGCGTCGACTCGCACCCGCTCGGACTCCGTGGCGTTGTGGCGGACCGCCTCGCTGTAGCTCGCGAGCGCATCCCCCTGAGCCTTGTCGACGCTCGCGGCCGCCTGGCGGAGGGCGACGGCGATCACGAGCACGACGGAGCCGAGGAAGAAGCAGTACAGCCCGTCGAGCACCGCCTTGTCGATGCTCACGCCGCCGCCGCTCGGCAGGGTGCGGACCCAGGTGATGACTCCCGGCACGGCGACCGTATAGGCGGCCGCGACCCACCAGGCGCGGCGGGCGGCGATGGCGACGAAGCCGGTCGCCACGTTGCAGAGGTAGTAGATCCAGGGAGCGTCGTCGCCCGGCAGCGGCCCCGCGACGATCGGCTGCCAGAACAGCAGGGCGAGGAGGTAGACGACCGCGAAGAGCGCGAACGTCCGCGCGGTCCATTGGCGGAAGAAGGCCGCGAGCCCGGCGAGAGCGAGGCATCCGAAGAGCACGACGACCGTCGCGAGTCCCGCGGCGGAGTTCATCGCGCCGATCTGGCTGAGCAGCGCCGGCACGGTCTGCAGCGCGACGAGCACGCCGAAGATGCTCGCCACGCGAGTGAGCGCCACCTCCAGCTGCCCGGAGGTGATCGGGTTCGCGGGGGCGCGGACCTCGGGGGGAGCAGCGGTGCCGGAAGGGCTACCGCTCATCGCCGGAGTCCGGATCCAGTCCCGGCAGGATCCCGTCCTCCACCGCGCGCCGCAGCAGGTCCACCTTGGTCGGCGCCGGGCGGCCCACCTCCACGTACTTCACGCGGATGCGGTCCAGATACTCGCGGGCCGTCGAGGCGGCGATCCCGAGCTGCGCCGCGACCATCTTGAGCGGCAGACCGGAGGCGTAGAGGTGCAGCACGTCGCGCTCTCGACGGCCCAGCTGCGCCTTCGCGAAGTCGGCGTCCGCGTCGATCGCGCTCGCCCACTCGAGGTTGTTCAGAACCTCGCCGCGCGCGACGGTGCTGATCGCGGCCATCACGGTCTGCGTCGCCGCCGACTTGGGGATGACGCCCGCCGCACCGGCGGCCAGCGCCTCCCGGACGCTCGCGACGCGGTCCGCGATGCTGTGGACCAGGACGCCGGCGCCCGTCGCCTGGATCTTCTTCACGTTCTCGGTGACGGTCGAGCCGTCGCCGAGCGAGAGGTCGAGCACGACGACGTCGCACTCCCGGCCGCGCAGCGCCGCGACCAGGTCGTCGACGTTCGCCGCCTCCTCGATGAATTCGTAGCCGGCGTCGATGCAGGCGGCGCGTAGCCCCAGCCGCACCGACTCGTGGTCATCCACTGCCGCGACGCGGACGTGCTGAACGCGATCCTCGACCGGAGCGCTCACGTCCGAGTCGACGCCGAGTCGTTCCATCGTGCGCACCACCGCCACCCTTTCCCCCGGAGCGCTGTTCGCCCCGCGCAAACATCGTAGAGTGCGGACCCCCATCCTGTACCCCATCCGCACGTCCCCAGTTCGCGGCGCGTGGATCTCCCGCGCGCTGATGCGGAACTGGAGCCCGGATCGGCCCCCGAGCAGATCCGGTGTACGTACCTTTCTACCTACTCGGCGACCGGATCAGGGCGGGCTCACGCGCGTGTCAGGCTCGCGACCGCCTCGACGTGGTGAGTGCTGGGGAACAGGTCGAAGCCCGCGACGCCCCGCAATTCGTACCCCAGGCGCCGCAGCGAGCCCACGTCCCGAGCGAGGGCGACGGGATCGCAGGCGACGTAGACGATCTGCGCGGGGCGCAGGGCGCCGAGCGCGCGGACGACGTCCTTGCCGGCCCCGGACCGCGGCGGATCGAGCACGACGGTCGACCGCTGGAGGCGCGATCGCTGGGCCCGGCTCGCCTCCCGCTCGAGCCGGCCGAGGTACCGGTCGACCCGTGCCGTGACGGCGCTCGCCCCCACCCAGTCGGCGAGGTTCTCCTGCGCGTGCGCGGTGGCGCGCTCGTCGGACTCGACGCTCGTGATCCGCGTCCCCGCGCCGAAGCGGTCACCGACCGCCGCCGCGAGCAGGCCCACGCCGCCGTAGAGGTCGAGGTTCGCCGCCGAGGGGTCGAAGAGCTGGTCGTCGACCGCGCGGCGCACGGCGTCGCTCAGGGTGGCGGCCGCGGCGACGTGCACCTGCCAGAAGCCGAGGAGGTCTAGGCGGAACGAGCGCTCGCCGACCCGCTCGAGAATGGTCTGCCCGCCGGCGTCACCGTCGGCGACGACCCGCGCCGCTCCGTCCGAGGGAAGCACGAGGTCGACGGACCTGCCGCCGGGACGGCGCTGCCCGAGCGGCGCCGCCTCCTGCAGGGGCGGGGCCGCGAGAGGGAGGTCGGCGACCTCGATGACCCGATGGGACCTGGCCGCGTAGGGTCCGATCCGTCCGTCCGCGTCCACGTGGAGGCGGACGCGGGAGCGCCAGCCCGTCCCGTCCTCCGGCCCGGGAAGCGCGGCGACCGGGACCTCCGTGTCGACGTCCGCCATGCGCCGCAGGTTCTCCTCGAGCACCTGCCGCTTGAGCTCCCGCTGACGGACGGGGGCGATGTGTCCGAACTCCGCGCCGCCCGGCCGCTCGTCCGGGTCCCGGGTCACCTCGGCCTCCGCCCAGACGTGGGGCCTCCGGTCCGGCGAGGGCTGCAGCACCCGGACCGTGTCGGCGCGCCAGTACCGGTCGTGGCGATCGTCGACCACGCGGGCGAGGACCCGCTCCCCGGGAAGCGTGTCGGCGACGAAGACCACGCGGCCCTCGTGCCGGGCCACGAAGACACCGCCGTGGGCTACGTTGGTGATCTCGAGCTCGAGCTCGGTGCCCTCCGATTCCGCCACCCGTCGAGCATGACACAGGCCAGCAGGGCCGGTCCGGGAGCAGCCATGCGCCTCTACCTCGCCTCCACGTCCCCCGCCCGGCTCACCCTCCTCCGCTCGGCGGGGATCGAGCCGGTCGTCCTGCCGTCGTCCGTGGACGAGCCGGCCGCGGTCGCCGAGGCGGAGCGGCAGCACGGCCCGATCTCGCCCACCGGCATGGTCCTGCTGCTGGCCCGCGCCAAGGCGGAGGCGGTGGCGGCCGGCACCGAGGGCCTCGACGGCCTGGTGCTCGGCGGCGACTCGGCCTTCGAGCTGGACGGCTCCGTGTACGGGAAGCCGCACCGCCCGGACATCGCCCGTGAGCGCTGGCTGCGCCAGCGCGGGCGGACCGGTCTGCTGCACTCCGGGCACTGGCTCATCGACGCCCGGGACGGCGGCACGGGCGAGGCGGTGGGCGAGGTCGCGACCGCGTCGGTCACCTTCGCGCAGGACATCCGGGACGACGAGATCGACGCGTACATCGCGACCGGCGAGCCGCTGGCGGTCGCCGGCGCCTTCACGATCGACAGCCTCGGCGGGCCGTTCATCGACCGCATCGAGGGCGACCCGTCCACCGTCGTGGGGCTGTCGCTGCCGACGCTGCGGCGGATGCTGCACCGGCTCGGGGTCACGCTGCCGGAGCTCTGGAACCGCTCCGCATCCGCCGGCTGAGGGGCGGGACGCCGTCAGAGCGCGCCCTGGTGCTCCGTCCCGGCCGGGATGGGACGCAGGCGCGTCACGACGACCGGGGCCGCGATGACGTCGGCGATCGCGGCGCCCAGCCGCTTGACGGGCTCGCCCGCGCCGTGGGCGTCGAGCAGCTCCTCGGAGTCCCACTTCTCGATCATGACGATGGTGCCGTCCGGGGCGTCATGGATCGCGTACAGCCGGCACCCCTCCTCCTCGTGGACCTCCGCGATGGCGGGGCGGAGGCGGCGGACGAGCTCGTCACGCCGCCCCTCGGCGGGCGTGAAGACGGCGGTGACGACGATGGGGTCGGAAGAGGCCATGCGGACGATTCTCCCGCCTGGTCGCGGGACGCGCTCCTCGGCATTCCGGCTAGCGGCCGAGACCCGCGTCCCGGGCGCGGATGATCGCCTCCGCTCGATCGGCGACGTGGAGCTTCGCGAAGATGTTCGACACGTTGTTGCGCACGGTCTTCGGCGACAGGAACAGGGCCTGCGCGATCTGCGGGTTGCTCCGTCCCGCGGCCAGCAGGTCGAGGATCTCCTGCTCGCGGGCGGTCAGCTGCGGGAACGGGCTCGCCGCCGCGGATGGCGCGGACGCGGTGCCGGCGAAGAAGTCCGCGACGCGCCGCGCGAGCGCCTGGCCGAACACGGCCTCGCCGGCCGCGACCGACCGCATGGCGCGGAGGATCTCCTCCTGGCCCGCTCCCTTGAGGAGGTAGCCACGCGCTCCGGCCCGCATCGCCTGGAAGACGGTCTCGTCGTCCTCGGACATCGTGAGGACGACGACGCCGATGTGGGGGCTCTCGGCGGTGATCCGCCGGGTGGCCTCGATGCCGTCCATGCCGGGCATCTGCACGTCCATCACGATGACGTCGGGCTGCTCGGCGCGCGCGACCTCGACCGCCTCGGCTCCGTCGGCGGCCGTGCCCACCACGGTGACGCCGCCGAGCGAGCCGAGCAGGGCGGCGAGCCCCTGGCGGTAGATCGGGTGGTCGTCGACCAGCACCACCCGGAGCACCTCGTCATCCGACATGCGCCATCTCCTGTTCCTCGCGCTGCTCCGCGACGGGAAGCCACGCTACGACCTCCGTGCCGCCGTCCGGGCGCCGCGCCACGCGCCATGTGCCGCCCAGCTCCTCGGCGCGCTCCCGCTGGGAGGCGAGCCCGGTGCCCAGGCGGGGTGCGTCGCCGATGCCGACGCCGTCGTCGGCGATCCGCAGCGAGACGCCCTCCGACGTGCCGACGACCTCGACCTCGACCCGCGACGCCCCGGCGTGCCGGGCGGCGTTCGCGAGCGCCTCGGACACGATCCGATAGGCGGCGATCTCGACGGCGGCCGGCATCGCACCCGAGAGCTCGATGCTCGTCCGGACCCGGCCCCGCTCACCCGAGAACCGGTTCGCCTGAGCGCGGATCGCGCCGGCGACCCCGAGGTCGTCGAGCGCCGGCGGCCGCAGGCCGTCGACGATGCGGCGCACCTCGCGCACCGCCTCGGCCGCGTCGTCCGCGGCGCCCGCGAGGAGCGCCTCGGCGGAGTCGGGAGCCGAGTCGAGCAGATTCGCCGCGGTCTCGACACGGAGCCGGATGCTCGCCACGAGCGGCCCCAGGCCGTCGTGCAGGTCGCGGCGCAGGCGCAGCCGCTCCGCCTCGCGGGAGAGGACGAGCTCGCGCCGGATGCGCCGCAGCTCGACGCTCGCCTCCGCCTCCGTGGCCGCCGCCGCGGCCTGCCGGATCACCGCGTCGAGGAGGCGCTGGTCCCGCTCGCTGAGGCGGGGGCGACGCCCCGGAGCCAGAAGGATCCGGCCGATCGCCGTCCCCCGGTACTCGAGCGGGAGCTCCACCGTGCGGGCGGCGTCCGAGCCGTGCAGGGCCGCGACCGCGACGAGTCCGCCTCGCTCCACGCGCAGCTCGACCGACGGCGACGCGAACGCATCGGCCACCGCCTCGGCGATGGCCTCGAGCTGGGCCGGGAGACCGCGCGCCACCTCGAGCCGGGCGGCGAGCCGGGTCACCACGCCGTAGGGGTCGGAGCGGCGGCCGGAGACGAGCCGGTTCGCGAGGCGGAAGAGGGCGTTGCGCATCGGCGCGAAGGCGAGGCCGACGAGGACGACGGCCAGCAGCGCGCTGCTCTGCTCCCCGAGGACGCTGCCCGCGACCGTGACGATCCCGACGTCGAGGACGAGGATGCCGGCGACCAGGGCGCCGTAGACGAGCGTCCAGCTGAACAGGCTGTCGATCGCGTAGAGCCGGTAGCGCGTCACCGCGATCACGACCGCGAAGCAGAGCAGGCAGAGCGAGGCCGTGAGGAGCCCCTCGGCGACCCAGCCCCTGAGCATGCTCTCGGCGATGAAGCCCACGACGAGGAGCAGGAAGCCGGCCCAGATGAGCCAGCGCAGCTGCGAGCGCCGGACGGCGTCGGCACGGATCCACCGGCTGAGCAGGACGAGGAACGCCGAGACCCCGCCCACCACGAGCGCCGGAGCGAGGACCTTCCCGAGCGCGGTCCAGACCTCGACCGGGATCGGGGTCCGGATCCAGAGCACGTCGAGCGCGACGAGCTCGGGCGGCGGGGCGTCCGCGTTCTCGAAGGCCGGGCCGGCGTTCGGCGGGACGAACATCGCGTAGACGGGCGGGAGCAGCGCAGCGACGATGGCCACCCAGCCGAGCAGGCGCCAGAACGGGCGCTCCGGCAGGCGGCCGTCGGGGAAGAGCACGAGCAGGAGGACGAACGGGAGGATCAGAATCGCGCCGAGCCGGGTGTAGAACCAGACGGCGAACTCGAGGCCGGGCAGGTCCGCGTCCAGCGCGAACGACAGGTTCACCCACGCGCTCGCGGCGCCGTCCATCGCCCAGAGCACGCCGAAGAGGAGGAACGTGCTCGCGATGGGATGCCAGGGCAGGCGCCAGAAGAGCAGGGCTCCCGGGATCGCGAGCGCGAGTCCCGGGAGCGCGCCCGACCAGCCGGGGCTCATCGCATAGGCCGCTCCCTCCCGCGCGACGACGACGTCGGAGAAGATCGCGAAGCCGCTGCTCACGAGCGTGAGGACGAGCCCGGTGAGGCTCAGGACGCGGACGAGCCGCGTGGCGGGTGCCGGAGCGGTGGCGGGCGCCTGCGCTTCGGCGGGCGCCGCGATCGCAGGAGCGGTGTCAGGCGCCACGGGCCACCTCCTCGTCCACGGGCAGCACGGCGCTGATGGCGGCGCCCTGCCCGTCCTCGCTCACGGTCCACGTCCCGCCGAGCTCCTCGGCGCGCTCCCGCTGGGCATCGACGTCGGCGCGGCCGCGTCCGCCCTCGAGGTCGGCGACGCCGGCCGCGTGGGCCGTCACGCGGAGCACTCCCCCGTCGGCCTCGACCCGCACGCTGACCGGCCCGGCGGGTCCCCGCCGGGACACCGTCTCGAGGGCGTCGGCCACGATCCGGTAGACCGCGACCTCGATCGCCGGGGGCCGGGATCCGGGCAGGTCGGCGTGCAGCGTCAGCTGCGGGATCCGTGCGCGGTAGCGGTCGGCGAGCTGATCGAGGGCGCGGGCCAGGCCGAGGTCGTCCAGCGCGGGCGGGCGCAGGTCCTGGGCGACGCGCCGGATGTCGTCGACCGCCGAGGAGGCGGCCGAGACCGCGGCAGCGATGTCGTCGCGGGCGGCGGGGTCGCGGCGGCGGACGCCGTCCCGGGCCGCCGCCGAGCGCGTCCGCAGTCCCTCGAGCAGGGGCACGAGGTTGTCGTGCAGGTCGCCGTGCAGGCGGGCGCGCTCGTCCTCACGGGCGACGACGAGGCGCGTGCGGATGCGCTGCAGCTCGTCGCTCGTCTCCGCGGTCACGATCGCCGCCGCCGCCAGCCGGACGAGGTCCGCGAGCACCGCGCGATCGCGGGCGCTGAGGCGGCGGGCGCCGGCGAGGAGGAGGTGGCCGAGCGTCTCCCCGCGATACTCGAGCGGAAAGCGCTGGGGCTCGCCGGAAGGCGTGCCGGTGTGCGCGACCTCCGCGGTTCGGAGGCGTCCCTCGAGGCGGACCTCGACGTAGGAGGCGGAGAAGCACTCGGCGACGACCGCCACGAGGTCGTCGAGCCGGCCCTTGGCGTCGGCTGCGCGCTCCATGCGCGCCGCGAGCCGCGAGACGACCTCGAAGGTGTCCCGCCGGCCGGTCAGGAGACGCCGGACGCCGCGCGAGAGACGGTCGTGCAGGGGGGCCACCACGAGCGTCACGGCGATCGCCGCCAGGATGGCGGCGTTGCGCTCGCCGAGCTGCGCGCCCCAGAGCCCCATGAGGAGGAGGTCGACGAGGACGACGGCGAGCACCATGCCGAGGGTCACGAGGAGGCCCGGGAGCCAGCGGTCGCCGGCCTGCCACCGGGGCGGCACGGCGGCGCGGGGCGAGGTCATGGCCCTCATCGTGGCAGGCGGGTGGCGGGCACCGCACGGGACCGGTGTCCCGATCCGGGCGGGACATCCGTGGTGACGTCCCGCTCTGGGGAGGGGGACGCCGCGCCCGGTTGCCTCATCCCCATGACCTCGCTCCTCCTCGCCAGCACCCCCATCCACGGCCACATCACGCCCATGCTGAACATCGCCCGGCACCTCGTCGAGTCCGGCCACGACGTCCGGTTCCTCACCGGCGCCCGCTGGCAGCAGGCGGTCGAGAAGACGGGCGCGCGGTTCCTGCCGCTGCCTGCCGAGGCCGACTTCGACGACCGCGACCTCGACGCCGCCTTCCCGGACCGCGTCGGCCGGCACGGCATCGACCGGATCCTCTCCGAGGTGCGCTCGATCTTCCTGCGTCCCGTCGCCGCGCAGCTGCGGGCCGTCCAGGACGCGCTCGCCGCGCAGCACACGGACGCGGTCCTCGCAGAGACGATGTTCACCGCGATGCCCGCGCTCGCGCTGCTCCGCGGCGACGGCCCGGGACCGGCGCTCATCAGCGTCGGCGTGATCCCGCTCGCCATGCCGAGCGTCGACACCGCTCCGTTCGGCCTCGGCATGACCCCGCTGCCCGGCCCGGTGGGCCGGCTGCGCAACCGGATGCTCTCCCTGGCGGCCGAGAGGATCGTGTTCGCCGGCATCGAGCGGGAGGCGCGCGCCCTGTTCACCCGGCTCATCGGCCGGCCGATGCCGGCCCAGGTGATGGACGGGGTCCGGCTCATGGACGCGATCGTGCAGACGACGGTCGCGGAGTTCGAGTACGAGCGGTCCGACCTTCCCGGCAACGTGTCCTTCGTCGGACCTGTCACCCGTCGGCAGGCCACGGACGGCCCCCTCCCGGCCTGGTGGCCGGAGCTCGCCGGGGCGAAGCGGGTGGTCCACGTCACGCAGGGCACGATCGCCAACACCGACTTCACCGAGCTGATCCGGCCCACCATCGACGGGCTGGCCGGGGACGAGGGCACACTCGTCGTCGTGACCACCGGCGGACGCCCCGTCGAGGACCTCGGACCGCTGCCGGCGAACGTGCGTGCCGCCGAGTTCCTGCCCTACGACCGCCTCCTCCCGCTCGTCGACGTCTTCGTGACCAACGGCGGATACGGCGGCGTGCACCTGGCTCTCGAGCGCGGCATCCCGGTCATCGTGGCCGGCGTGACGGAGGACAAGCCGGAGGTCGCGGCGCGGGTCCGGTGGTCCGGGGTCGGCCTGGACCTGCGGACGGCGCGGCCGAGCGCCCGGCGCGTGGCCCGCGCGGTCCGGGCGGTGCTGTCGGACGACTCCTACGCCGCCGCGAGTGCGCGCGTCGGCGCCGCAATCGGCCGCTCCGGCGGCGCGGCCGCCCTCGAGCGCATCGTGCTGGACCAGGTGGCCGCCCGCCGCGCCGCGCAGGGGACGCCGGCCCGCGTCGGCTGAGGCGGCTCGGCGAGGCCCGGCTCCCGCCGAGCGTCGCTTGTAGAGACCCTCCGCGCGAAACGCGCGCTTTCTGGTGGGCGACTACCAAAGGAGGGACCTCGAGGGTCCGTAGGCTGAACTGCATGTCTCGCGCCCGAACGATCACCAAGGTCCTCGTCGCCAACCGGGGCGAGATCGCCGTCCGCGTGATCCGAGCCGCCCGGGACGCCGGCAAGGGGTCCGTCGCGATCTACGCCGACCAGGACCGTGACGCCCTGCACGTCAAGCTCGCCGACGAGGCGTGGGCGCTGGGCGGCAGCACGAGCGCGGAGACGTATCTCGTCATCGACAAGATCCTCTCGATCGCGCGGCGGTCGGGCGCGGACGCGATCCACCCCGGCTACGGCTTCCTCGCCGAGAACGCCGACTTCGCCCGCGCCGTCGAGGACGCCGGCCTCGTCTGGATCGGCCCTCCCCCGCATGCGATCGAGCAGCTCGGCGACAAGGTCACCGCCCGCCACGTGGCGGAGCGCGTCGGCGCGCCGCTCGCCCCCGGCACGCTGGAGCCGGTGAAGGACGCGTCCGAGGTCCTCGACTTCGTCGACCAGCACGGGCTGCCCGTCGCGATCAAGGCGGCCTACGGCGGCGGCGGACGCGGGCTCAAGGTCGCCCGCGAGCGCGGCGAGATCGGCGAGCTGTTCGATTCGGCGACCCGGGAGGCCGTGGCCGCCTTCGGCCGCGGGGAGTGCTTCGTCGAGAAGTACCTCGACCAGCCACGGCACGTCGAGACCCAGTGCCTCGCGGACGCCGAGGGCAACGTCGTCGTGGTCTCCACCCGCGACTGCTCCCTGCAGCGCCGCCATCAGAAGCTCGTCGAGGAGGCGCCCGCGCCGTTCCTGACCGACGAGCAGGTCGCGCAGCTGTACTCCGCGTCGAAGGCCATCCTCCGCGAGGTGGGCTACGTCGGGGCCGGCACCTGCGAGTTCCTCATCGGCCGCGACGGCACCGTCTCCTTCCTCGAGGTCAACACGCGGCTCCAGGTCGAGCACCCGGTGACCGAGGAGGTCACCGGGATCGACCTCGTGCGCGAGCAGTTCCGCATCGCCGAGGGCGGCACCCTCGACTACCACGACCCCGCCCCGCGCGGACACTCCATCGAGTTCCGCATCAACGGCGAGGACCCGGGGCGCGGCTTCTTCCCCTCCCCCGGCCCGGTCGAGGTCTTCAAGGCGGCCGGCGGTCCCGGTGTCCGGGTGGACTCGGGCGTGCAGGCCGGGGACGTCGTGTCCGGCGCCTTCGACTCGCTGCTCGCGAAGCTGATCGTCACGGGCTCCGACCGGAAGGACGCGCTCGAGCGCGCCCGGCGCGCGCTCGACGAGTTCGAGGTCGCCGGCTTGCCGACCGTGCTCCCGTTCCACCGCGCGATCGTGCGGGACGAGGCCTTCGCGCCGACGAACGGTCAGCCCTTCTCCGTCTACACCCGCTGGATCGAGACCGAGTTCGCGAACGACCTGGAGCCGTGGACGGGCTCGCTCTCCGACCCGGCCGACTCTCCGGTGGAGCCGCCGCGGCAGAACGTGGTCGTCGAGGTGGGCGGCAAGCGCATCGAGGTGAGCCTCCCGGGACGGCTCCTGGCGGGCTCCGCTGCGCCGGCCCCGCGCCCCGCCGCCCCGAAGCGACGCGGTCGCGCGTCGGGCGGCGTGGTCACCACGACGGGGGACGCCATCAAGGCGCCGATGCAGGCCACGGTCGTGAAGCTCGCGGTCGGCGCGGGAGACCGGGTCGTCAAGGGCGACCTGGTCGTGGTCCTCGAGGCGATGAAGATGGAGCAGCCGCTCACGGCGCACCGCGACGGCACGATCGCCCGGCTGGGCGCCTCCGTCGGCGAGACGGTCTCCTCGGGCACGGTCCTCGTCGAGATCGCCGACTGAGCCGGGTCCGTTCCAGGAGGGCCCAGGACAGCGGAAGCCCCGCCCGGCGGAGCCGGAGCGGGGCTTCGCCGGACCTGCAGGACTACCGGACGTGGAGGAACTCCATGTCCCAGACGATGTCCTCACCGAAGGTGATGCAGAACTGCACGTAGGCCTCGCCCTTGCCGAGGGTGCCGTAGCCGATCGGCCCGACTCCCGGGATGACCTCGGTCTGGTCGACCGTCACGGTGATCACGTGGGTCCGGCCGTCGCAGACGATCTCGCCGGCGTGGGTCTGGCTCCACGCGGCGGCCACCTGCTCGAAGCCGGACTCGGGCTGGGTGAGGTCCGGGTCGGCGGTGCGGTCGGCGCTCTGCTTCACCGAGGCCCAGAGGTGGACGGGGGTCTCGGCCGTGCTCGGCCAGGTACACGTGTACCGCGCCGTGACCTCCGCAGTCGTCGGGCCGGTCTGCTTGACCACGCCGACCAGCTCGGCGGTCGTGGTCTTCTGCGGCGCGGCGAGGGCCGGGGCCCCTGCGGCGAGCACGCCGGCGGACGCGACGAGGACTGCTGCGGCGAGGCGGGTTCTGATTCTCACGGGTTGATGCTCCTTCGAACGTCGACGATGACGAGCCGGGGGATCGGGTTCCCCGGCACTGCCGATGCTAGACAGCGGCGAACTATCGGCGCACCACTCTCACCCGGAGGGTCAGACTTCCGCTGCCCGACGACCCGCAGGCCAGGTCCCGGCGGCTCCGCTACTGGACGATGTGCATCGCCCGGGCCGCGTCGGTGATCGCGCCCGAGAGCGACGGGTAGACGCTGAACGCGCGGGCCAGCTGATCGACGGTCAGGCGGTGCTCCACGGCGAGCGCGATCGGCAGGACCAGCTCCGACGCGCGCGGTGCGACGATGACCCCGCCGATCACCGTCCCGGATCCGGTCCGCGCGAACAGCTTCACGAATCCGTCCTTCACGCCCTGCATCTTGGCCCGCGGGTTGCTGGAGAGCGGCAGCTTGTAGATCTCGCCCTGCGCGATGCCCTCCTCGATCTGCTTCTGCGACCACCCGACCGTCGCGATCTCGGGCTGGGTGAAGATGTTGCTCGCCACGTTGCGCAGCTCGACTGGCGTCACGGCGTCCCCCATCGCGTGGAACACGGCGGTGCGGCCCTGCATCGAGGCGACCGAGGCGAGCGGCAGCGACGTGCTGCAGTCCCCGGCGGCGTAGATGGACGGCATGCTGGTCCGCGCGACGCGGTTGACCCGGATGTGACCGGAGTCGGTCAGCTGGACGCCCGCCTCCTCCAGGCCGATGCCCGCGGTGTTCGGGATGGCACCGACGGCGACGAGGCAGTGACTGCCCTCGACGGTCCGGCCGTCCGCGAGCGTCGCGACGACGCCGTCCGCCGTGCGCTCGACGCTCTGGGCGCGGCTGCGGGACAGGACGGTCATGCCGTTGCGGGTGAAGACGTCCTCGATCACGCCGGCGGCGTCCGCATCCTCACCGGGGAGCACCTGGTCGCGACTGGAGATGAGCGTGACCTTCGCCCCGAGGGCGTTGTACGCGGAGGCGAACTCGGCGCCCGTCACCCCGGAGCCGACGACGATGAGGTGCTCGGGCACCTCCTCGAGGTTGTACAGCTCCTTCCAGGTGAGGATCCGCTCGCCGTCGGGCACGGCCGAGGGCAGGACGCGGGGGCTGGCACCCACGGACACGACGATGGTGTCCACCTCGACCTCGTCGAAGTCGCGGCCGCCCCGCCCCGTCGACGCGACGAGCTTGTTCGGCCCCTCGAGCCGGCCCTCGCCGCTGATCACGCGAACGCCGGCGCGCTTCAGGTTGCCGCGCATGTCCTCGGACTGCTGGCGGGCGAGACCGGTGAGGCGCTTGTTGATCGCGCTCAGGTTGATCGCGATCTCCGGGCGGCTGGGGCGCCCGGTCTCGCCGCGGGCGAAGAACTGCACGCCGAGGTCGGTCGACTCGTCGATCGACGTCGTGGCCTCGGCCGTGGCGATGAGCGTCTTCGAGGGCACCACGTCGGTGAGGACCGCGGAGCCGCCCACTCCCGCCCGCTCGATCAGCGTCACCTCGGCGCCGAGCTGGGCGCCCGCGATCGCCGCCTCGTACCCGCCGGGACCGCCGCCCAGCACGCCGATCCGGTGCTTGCGCTCGAACTCATAGACCATCCCGCCATTCTTCCGTATGCGGGCTGAGCGGATCCGATGCACGGGCCGAGCCTCTCCTGGCGCTCGACGGGCTCCGGCAGGAGGGCTCTGAGACAGCCGGTGGAAGGGCCGCGGCGGCCCGCGCCTGCCGTTCTAGGCTGAGGCGCATGGCAGCATCCGCGACCTCCCCGCTCGACGACCCGGGCGCCGATCCCTTCGACGTCGCCGCGCGCGCGGCCCGGCAGCTCGCCGAGGCCACGGGCGTGCCCCGGCACGACGTGGCCCTGACCCTGGGCAGCGGCTGGGGCAAGGCGGCCGACCTCCTCGGCGAGGAGGTCGCCTCGGTCCCGGCGGAGGCCATCGAGGGCTTCACCGCATCCGGTGTCGTCGGGCACAGCGGCACGCTGCGCTCCTTCCGCCTTCCCGACGGCCGGCACGCCCTCGTCATCGGAGCGCGCACCCACTTCTACGAGGGCCGCGGCGTTCGGCGGGTGGTCCACAGCGTCCGGACGGCCGCCGCGGCGGGCGCCTCGATCATGGTGCTGACGAACGGCGCCGGAGGGATCAAGCGCTCGTGGACGGCCGGCACCCCCGTCCTCATCAGCGACCACATCAACCTCACCGCCGCCTCGCCCCTCGAGGGCGCCACCTTCGTCGATCTCACCGATCTCTACTCGACGCGGCTCCGGGCGGTCGCCCGCGAGGTGGATCCGGGCCTCGACGAGGGCGTCTACGTCCAGTTCCGCGGACCCCACTACGAGACGCCCGCGGAGGTCCGCATGGCGGAGACCCTCGGCGGCCACATCGTCGGCATGTCGACGGCGCTCGAGGCCATCGCGGCCCGTCACGCCGGGATGGAGGTGCTCGGGATGTCGCTGATCACCAACCTCGCCGCCGGGATCTCCCCGGAGCCCCTCAGCCACGAGGAGGTCCTCGCGGCGGGCCGGGCGGCGGAGGAGAGGCTGGCAGGCCTGCTGTCCGAGATCGTGGGCCGGCTGTGAGCCAGGCGGAGCTCGTCGCGGCCGCGGAGGAGTGGCTTGCCCAGGACCCGGACGAGGAGACCCGCGCGGAGCTCGCCGAGCTGCTCGAGGGCGTGCGGCGGGGAGACGGGCACGCGGCGGCCGAGCTGCAGGACCGGTTCGGCATGCGCCTCGTGTTCGGCACCGCCGGCCTCCGCGGCCGCCTGGGGGCCGGCCCCAACCGGATGAACCGCGTCGTCGTCGCGCAGACCTCGGCGGCTCTGGCCCGGTTCCTGCTCGCCCGGGAGCAGCGTCCGTCGGTCGTCATCGGGTACGACGGGCGGAAGAACTCGGCCGTCTTCGCACGCGACGTGGCGGAGATCCTGTCCGGCGCGGACGTCCGCGCGGTGCTGCTCCCCCGGATGCTGCCGACCCCGGTGCTCGCCTTCGCCGTGCGGCACCTGCGCGCCTCCGCGGGCGTGATGGTGACCGCGTCGCACAACCCCGCCCAGGACAACGGGTACAAGCTCTACCTCGGCGGGGACAGCGAAGGATCGCAGATCGTGCCCCCGGCGGATCGCGAGGTGCTGGAGCTGATCGGCCGGGTCGTCGCCGAGGGACCCGCCGACCGGCTGCCGCGCTCGCGCGACTACCAGACGGCCGACGAGAGCGTCGTCGACGCGTACGTCGTCGCGACCGCCCTGCCCGCCCCGTCCGCCGACCTGCGCTGGGTCTACACGCCGATGCACGGCGTCGGCTGGGCGACCGCCGAGCGGGTGTTCGAGCACGCCGGCATCCCCGCCCCCTCCGTCGTGGAGGCCCAGCGCGACCCCGACCCCACCTTCCCCACGGTCGCCTTCCCCAACCCGGAGGAGGAGGGCGCGCTCGATCTCGCCCTCGCCGCGGCGGAGGAGACCGGCGCCGAGGCCGTCGTCGCGAATGACCCGGACGCCGACCGCATGGCGGCGGCGGTGCGGGACCCGTCCGGGGGCTGGCGCACCCTCTCCGGGAACGACCTCGGGCTGCTGCTCGGCTGGCGCATCGCCGAGCGCGCGGCCCGGGAGGGCGCCTCCGGCACGCTCGCGTGCTCACTGGTGTCGACGCCGGGGCTCCGCGCCGTGGCCGAGCGCTACGGCCTCGGGTACCGGGAGACGCTGACCGGGTTCAAGTGGATCTCGCGGGTGCCCGGGCTGATCTACGGCTTCGAGGAGGCCCTCGGCTTCCTCGTCGACCCGGAGAAGGTGCGGGACAAGGACGGCATCTCCGCCGCTGTCGCCTTCCTGGGACAGCTGCTGGACCTCAAGGCGGACGGCCGCACCCTGGACGAGCACCTGCGCGAGTTCGACGAGACCTTCGGCGCGTACGCGTCCCGGCAGATCTCGCTTCGGGTCAGCAGACTCGAGGAGATCGCGGAGGCGATGTCCCGCCTCCGGTCCCGGCCGCCGGTCACCATCGGCGACCTGGCGGTCGAGCAGGTGGACGACCTGAGCCGAGGCGGCGAGCTCCCGCCGAGCGACGTGCTGCGCTTCCGGCTCGCCGAGGGGGCGCGCCTCATCGCCCGGCCGAGCGGCACCGAGCCCAAGCTGAAGCTCTACCTCGACGTCGCGGCGACGAGCGGCGACGCCGACGAGCGCCGGAGCAGGGCGGCGGCCGTCCTGGAGCGGCTCACCGAGGGCGCACGCAGCCTCGTCGGCTGAGCTCAGCCCAGCGCCTGCTCCAGCTTCGTCGTGAGCTCCTCCTGGTCGAGGATGTTCTCCACGACGATCACGTCGGCGAACGTCCGGCCGATGTCCTTCACGTGGTCGCGGGTCGTGAGGATGATCTGCGCCTCCTCGCTGTCCTGCGCGAGGCTCGCCACATCCGTCGCCGTCACGTCCGCCTCGAGCCCGAGCTTCTGCAGGGCGCGCTCGGCGCTCACCTTGAGGATCGCCGACGTGCCGATGCCGGCACCGCAGATCGCCACGATCTTCATCGCCGCCCCCTCATCACGCGCCCGCCTCGTCGAATCCCGCGGAGATCCGGTCCGCGAGCTCCTCGCGGTCCTCGACCGAGAGGAACGCTCCAGCGGCTGCGTTGAGCTGGAGGACCTCGAGGTCGGCGAGGTCGTAGCCGAACGTCTCCACGAGCAGCGCGAGTTCCCGGGTCAGGGACGTGCCGCTCATGAGCCGGTTGTCGGTGTTCACCGTGACCCGGAACCCTAGCTGGTAGAGGAGGTCGAACGGGTGATCGGCGAGCTCGTCGCCCCACTCCTCGATCGCGCCCGTCTGCAGGTTCGACGTCGGGCACAGCTCGAGCGGGATCTCGCGGTCCTTGACCCAGTGCGCGAGGTGGCCGAGGCTCACCCAGGTGCTGCTGTCGTCCTCGCCCTCGATCTCGATGTCGAGCGCGAGCCGGACGCCATGTCCGAGCCGCAGCGCGCGGCCGTCGAGGAGCGCGCTCGTGATGCTGTCGAGATCGGCGGCCTCCCCGGCGTGCACGGTGACGGGGAACCAGTTCTCGGCGAGCAGGTCGAAGGCCTCGGCGAAGCGGCTGGGCGGGAAGCCGGCCTCGGGCCCGGCCAGGTCGAACCCGACCACACCACGGGCGCGGTGGCGCAGCGCCAGCTCGGCGAGCTCGAGGCCGCGATCGTTCTGCCGCATCGCGGTGACGAGCTGCCCGACCCGCAGGTCGAGGCCGATCGTGCGCCGCACGTCCTCGATGCCGGCCTCGATGCCGGCCTGCACGGCCTCCACCGCCTCGTCGAGCGTGAGGTCGCGCTCGAGGTGCTGCTCCGGCGCCCAGCGCACCTCGCCGTAGAGCACGCCGTCCGCCCCGAGGTCCTGCACGAACTCGCGCGCGACGCGTGTCAGGGCGGGCGCGGTCTGCATGACGCCCGTCGTGATCGCGAACGTCTCCAGGTACCGGGGCAGCGATCCGGAGTCCGACTGGGCGCGGAACCACTCGCCCAGCAGGTCGGCGTCCGTCTCGGGGAGGGCGAGCCCCACCTCGTCGGCGAGCTCGACGATCGTCTGGGGGCGGAGGCCCCCGTCGAGGTGGTCGTGCAGGCTCACCTTGGGCAGCGAGGCGATGTCCACCCCGCTCTCCATCAGGTACTCGGGGCCGTCGGTCATGCACTCAATCTAGCCCCGGGGCCCGCTCCGGCTCAGGATCGGTGCGGCGCCCCAGCGCCTCGCCGATCTCGGCCGCGGCGCCGGAGACCGCGGAGCGGACCGCCCGGATGCCGGCCGAGCTGTACGACGTGGACACGTAGGGCACGGTGATCGCGGCGACCGCGGCGCCGCCCGCGCCGAGCACCGGGTAGGCGACGTCGGTGACGCCGGCGTGCAGACTGTCGGCCCGCTCTCCGTGACCCCTGCGACGTAGTTCGCGGAGCTCCGGGTCGGCCGGCTCCGCCTCCGCGGCCCACGCGCGGAGCACGTCGCCGGTCAGCGTCCCGGCGAGGGGGAAGGCCGCACCCACCCGCACCGAGAAGCCGAACGGGGAGGGGCTCTCGGCCTGCGCGATGACGCGGACCACGTCCCCCTCGGGCACGCCCAGGTTGCAGGACTGGCCGACGGCCTCCGCCAGCCGCCGCATCGGCGGCGCCGCTGCCGCCAGCAGGCCCCGGCGCGGGGCGTGGCGGTGCGCCAGCTCGAACAGCCGGTGCGACAGGAGGTACCCGCCCTCCTCCGTCCGGACGGCGAAGCCGCGGCGCTCGAGGGTGAGGAGCACCCGGAACAGCTCGCCGACGCTGCGCCCGAGCGCCGCGGCGACCTCCCGCTGGGCGAGGGGGCCTGCGGCGTCCGCGAGCAGCTCCAGGACGTCGAGCCCCTTCTCCAGCGCCGGGGCCGAGTACCCCGGCGGCGGCGAGCCGCCGGGGCTCATTCCCCGGTCCGGAGGACCTCGACCATCCGCCGGGCGATCTGCCGGTTGATGTCGTCGGGAACCGGCTGCGCCCCGGCCGGCAGGCTCTCGGGAGCGAGGGCGACCCGCTCGAGCGAGCGCGCCTGGAGCAGGAAGCCGAGGTCCATCGAGGCGATCGAGTTGCCCTTGGGCGCCCGTCCCGCGAGGTTGAACATCCGGCCCTCGGCGATGAGCACGAGCTCGCGCCCGTCGGGCATCGTGAAGCTCTCGAGCCCCTCGTCGAGCTGCTGGCGCGACACCGCCTGCTCCGCGAGCGCCGCGGTGTCGATCTCGAAGGGGAAGTGCCCGATGTTCCCGAGGACCGTCCCGGTGCGCAGCAGCGGGAGGAGCGAGCCCGGAAGCACGCCGGGGGCGCCCGTCGCGGTGATCACGGCCTGGGCCCACGGGAGCAGCTCGGGCAGGTCGTCCACGAGGTAGCCGTCGAGGGCGGCCTCGAACGCCTTGATCTCGTCGACCTCGGCGACCGCGACCTGCCCGCCGAGGGCCCGCAGGTACCGGGCGACGCCGCGGCCGCACCAGCCGTAGCCGATCACCACGAAGCGCCGGCCGGGGATCATCAGGTTCGTGATCCGCTGGAAGCTCTCGACTGCGGACTGGCCAACGGCATGCAGGTTCTCGCCGATCGCCTTGAGGGGGCTGTCGTTGATGACGAGCACCGGGAAGGGGACCGACCCCGCGAGCTCGTCCCGGAGGCGGAAGGCGCCCGAGGTCGTCTCCTCGGTCCCGCCGCGGATCCGCCCCGCCATCCCCCGGCGCACGACGCCGGCGGCGAGGTCCGCTCCGTTGTCGAGCAGGATGTCCGGCCGCGCATCCAGGACCGCCTCGAGGTTCGCCGCGTGCTGCTCGAGGGTGTCGTCGCGCCGCCCGTGCAGAGTGAGGCCCCGCGCGCGCAGGGCGGCCACCACGTCGTCCTGGGTCGAGCCGTGGTTGCCCGTGCCCACGATCTCGGCGCCGCCCGCGGCGAGCGTCTCGAGCAGGACGGCGGTCTTGGGCTCGAGGTGCAGGGACATGCCGATGCGGAGGCCGGCGAAGGGCCGCTTCTCGGCGAAGCGGCGGCGGGTCTCGGCGAGGAGCGGCATCCGGGACCGGATCCAGGCGATGCGCGCCCCTCCGGTCGCGGCCGAATCGGGGCTCATGCGCCGAGTCTTGCATATATGAAACGACGTTGCGTATGTGGCGGTGTTGTTAGAGTCGCCTCATGCCCCGCAAGATCCTCCTCGACTGCGATCCCGGCCACGACGACGCGGTCGCCCTCCTCCTCGCCTGGGGCAGCCCGGAGATCGAGCTCGTCGGCGTCACGACCGTCGCCGGCAACCAGACGCTCGAGAAGGTCACACGGAACGCCCTCGCCGTGGCCACGGTGGCGGGCATCATCGGGGTGCCCTTCGCGGCGGGATGCGCGCGCCCCCTCGTACGCGACGTCGAGACGGCGCCGGACATCCACGGCGACTCAGGGCTCGACGGTCCCGTCCTCCCGGAGCCGGCGTTCGAGCTCGACCCCCGGCACGCGGTCGACCTCATCATCGACACCGTGATGGCGGCCGAGCCGGGTGAGATCACCCTGGTCCCGACGGGTGCCCTCACCAACATCGCGCTGGCGGCGCGCAAGGAGCCGCGCGTCGTCGAGCGCGTGCGCGAGGTGGTCCTGATGGGCGGCGGGTACTCGGTCGGCAACTGGAGCGCCGTCGCCGAGTTCAACATCGTGATCGATCCGGAGGCCGCGCACATCGTCTTCAGCGAGAAGTGGCCCGTCACGATGGTCGGACTCGACCTCACGCACCAGGCCCTCGCGACCCCCGAGGTCGAGCGGGCGATCGCCGAGGTCGGCACCTCCCCCGCCCGCTTCGTGGTCGAGCTGATGGACTTCTTCCGGGAGAGCTACCGGCACGCGCAGGGCTTCGAGCACCCTCCGGTCCACGACCCCTGCGCGGTCGCGTACGTCATCGACCCCGACGTGATGACGACCCGGCGCGCGCCGCTGACCGTCGAGCTGACGGGCACCCACACGCTCGGCATGACGGTCGCGGACTTCCGGGCCGCTCCCGGGCCGGGGGTGACGACGCAGGTGGCCGTCGATCTCGACACCGAACGGTTCTGGGGCCTCGTCGTCGACGCCCTGCGCCGCATCGGGGAGCCCCCGCGCTGACGCCTGCCTCTCGAGATGCCACTTGGTGCTCCCAAAACCCCGGTTTGAGCGCACCAGGTGGCATCTCGAGGGTCAGCCGATGCGGTCGACGATGAGCGGGCGCGGCTCCGGGGGCGTGTCGCCGATCGACCAGGCCCCGTTCAGGGCATCCAGGGCACGCGGGATGCGGGCGGCCTCGTCGGCGTGCAGCGTGAACAGCGGCTGCCCGGCCTCGACCCGGTCGCCGGGCTTGGCGTGCAGCTCGATGCCCGCCCCTGCGGACACGGGGTCCTGCTGCCGTGCCCGCCCGGCCCCCAGGCGCCACGCCGCGATGCCGAAGGGCAGCGCGTGCTGCTCGGCGAGCACGCCGGAGGTCGGCGCGGTCACCGTCTCCGTCTCGCGGCCGGTCGGCAGGGGGGCGTCGGGGTCGCCCCCCTGGGCGGCGATCATCCGCCGCCAGACGTCCATCGCACGCCCGTCCGCGAGGGCCGCCGCCGGGTCCGCGTCGGGAAGCCCGACCGCGGCGAGCATGGCGCGGGCGAGCTCGACCGTGAGCTCCACCACGTCGTCGGGACCGCCGCCGGACAGCACCTCGACCGACTCGCGCACCTCGAGGGCGTTGCCGATCGTGAGTCCGAGCGGCACCGACATGTCGGTGAGCAGCGCGCTCGTCGCGACGCCCGCGTCCGTGCCGAGGTCGACCATCGTGCGCGCGAGCTCACGAGCGAGGTCGAGGTCCTTCATAAACGCGCCCTCGCCGAACTTCACGTCGAGCACGAGGGCGCCGGTCCCCTCCGCGATCTTCTTGGACATGATCGAGGAGGCGATGAGCGGAATCGCCTCGACGGCGCCCGTCGTGTCCCGGAGCGCGTAGAGCTTCTTGTCGGCGGGGGCGAGGCCCGGTCCTGCCGCGCAGATCACCGCGCCCACGTCCCGCAGCTGAGCGAGCATCGCCTCGGGCGAGAGGTACGCCTGCCAGCCGCGGACCGCCTCGAGCTTGTCGAGCGTGCCGCCCGTGTGGCCGAGGCCGCGGCCCGAGAGCTGCGGCACCGCGACGCCGAACGACGCGACGAGCGGCGCGAGCGGCAGCGTGATCTTGTCGCCGACGCCGCCGGTCGAGTGCTTGTCGACCGTCGCCTTGCCGAGGTCCGCGAAGCTCATCCGCTCGCCGCTCGCGATCATCGCGAGCGTGAGGTCGCGGATCTCCCGGCGGGTCATCCCGTTCAGCAGCACCGCCATGGCCCACGCCGACATCTGCTCGTCGGCGACGTAGCCGCGGGTGAACGCGTCGACGAGCCAGCCGATCTCGGCGGTGCTGAGCTCGCGCCCGTCCCGCTTGGCCCGGATCAGGTCGACGGCGTCGAAGGCCTCAGTCACGGCTCCACGCTAGCGGCCGGAGCACGAGCACTGTCAGCCGGCGCGGACCGGCCCCACCGTGAGCCACGGCCTCGAGCCGGTGCACGCGGCGATGCCGGGCGACTCGACGAAGAAGGCCCGGAACGAGTGCGGCGGGTAGATCCGCCAGCCGTCGCCGGTGGTCGTCGGGCACTCGTCGCCGAGCGGCCCCCCGTCGGACCCGATGTCGACCGCCTGCAGCGGCGCGACAGCGGTGCCGCCGGGGGCGATGCGCACATCCTCCACCCGGGCATCCGTGCGGTCGGCGGGCTGGCCGAGCTGCGTGCCGTTGCCGTCCCCGACCACGGAGACACCGGGGAAGCCGCGAAGCGTGCAGGGCGCGGACCCCGTGTTCGTGAAGGTGATGTCGTAGCCGATGTTGCCGGCGCCCGGGTCTCCCTCACCGACCGTGATCTGGAGCGCGTCGTCGGGGCACTGGTCGGCCGGTCCCGTCTCGGTCGGGCTCGGGGTCGGGGTGCTGGGCGGAGCGGAGGTCGGCGGACTCGTCGGCGAGGTCGTCGGGCTCGTGGTGGGCGTTCCGCCGCCGCCCGCCGCGCATCCGGCGAGGAGGAGCGCTCCCGCCAGGCCGAGAACCGCCGCCGCACCCCTGCTCCCGCGCATACCCGTGACCGTACGCCCTCGGGCGGGTGCGCGCGGGAGGTAATCCGTCCCCTGTGGAGACGCTGGAGCGGCCCCGGACGGCGTCCGTCACGGCGCCCGGCTCAGGCCGGCTCGCGCTCCTCGTGGTAGACCGCGAGCGTGCGGGGGCCGAACGCGTCCGGGATCACCTCGTCGATCGTCCGGATGCCGCTCACCGTCTCGAGCAGCATCCCCTCGGCGGAGTGCTCGTACAGCAGCTGCCGGCACCGGCCGCACGGCATGAGCGCGCCGCCGTCGCCGTCCACACAGGTGAAGGCGACCAGCTTGCCGCCACCCGTCATGACGAGCGTCGACACGAGCGTGCACTCGGCGCAGAGCGTGAGCCCGTAGGACGCGTTCTCGACGTTGCAGCCGCTGATGACGCGGCCGTCGTCGACGATCGCCGCCACCCCTACCGGGAACCGGGAGTAGGGCACGTACGCCTTCCGCATCGCCTCCACGGCGACCTCGCGGAGCCCGTCCCAGTCGATATCCCCCACGCGCTCTCCCCCGGTCATGACTTGATGTACGGCTTGCCGGAGGCCGCGGGAGCCCGCACCTGACCCACGAGTCCCGCGACCGCGACGATCGTGACGACGTAGGGCAGCATCAGCATGAACTCGCTCGGCACCGGCGCCCCGATGATGCTGAGGACGTTCTGCAGGTTCTGGGCGAACCCGAACAGCAGTGCCGCGAGCGTCGCCCGTATCGGATCCCATCGGCCGAAGATGACGGCCGCCAGCGCGATGAATCCGGCGCCCGCGGTCATCTCCTTGTTGAACGCGCCGACCGCGCCGAGCGTCAGGTAGGCGCCGCCGAACCCCGCGATGGCGCCCGCGAGCGAGACGTTCCAGAAGCGGGTGCGCGCCACGTTGATGCCCACGGTGTCCGCGGCCTGCGGGTGCTCTCCGACGGCGCGCAGCCGGAGGCCCCAGCGCGTCTTGAACAGGCAGTACCAGACGAGCGGGACGGCCAGGTACATGACGTAGACGATGATCGTCTGCCGGAACAGGGCGGGCCCGAGCACCGGGATGTCGGCGAGGAACGGGATCCGGATGCGCTCGAACTTCGGCGGCGAGTTGAGGAGCGCCGCGTTGGGGGTGAGCACGATGGAGAAGAAGAAGCTCGTGAGGCCGGTCACGAGCACGTTGAGGACGACGCCGACGATGACCTGGTCGACGATGTACTTGATCGAGAACGCGGCGAGCACGAACGAGACCAGGACGCCCGCGACCATCGCGCCGAGGAGGCCGACCAGCGGCTGCTGCGTGATGGACGCGACGACGGCGGAGGCGAATGCGCCGGCGAGCAGCTGCCCCTCGATCGCGACGTTCACCACGCCCACGCGCTCGCCGATCACGCCGCCGAGGGCGCCGAAGATGAGCGGCACGCTGAGTCCGAGCGTGCCCGCGAGGAGGCCCGACATGGGAACCGCGGCCCCGGCCGAGGCCCAGGTGAGGAAGCCGAGCACGAAGAGCACGCCGAACAGGGCCACGAGCCAGAGCGGAGTGCGCTGCGCGCTGCGCGCCCGCAGCACGCTGAACGCGGTGATGGCCGCCAGGAGGACCGTGACCAGGATGCCGCCCGGACGGGTCGGGATGGTGAGATCCGGGAGCCGGAAGGCGTCCGTCTCCGTCGAGAGCCGGAACGTCGACTCCCCGTCCCTCCCGAGGAGGACGAACAGGATCAGCGCGACCGCCGTGAAGATCCCGAGCGCGATGGGGACCTTCCAGCTGCGCACCGCTTCGCGCTCGAGCACGGCCTCGGGGGCCGGAACCGCTGCGACCGTCACTTGGCCACCGCCTCTCGCCGACGGGAGGGTCTGCCGACGCCGGGGGTCGGGAGACGGAAGATGCTGCGCACGAGGGGAGGCGCGGCGATGAAGAGCACGATGAGCGACTGGACGACGAGCACGATGTCGACCGGGATGCCCTCGGCCGCCTGCATCGAGAAGCCGCCGGCCTTGAATGCGCCGAACAGGATCCCGGCCGCGAACACGCCCCAGGGCCGCGACCGGCCGAGGAGGGCGACCGTGATGGCGTCGAAGCCGATGCCCGCGTCGATGCCGGACCCGAACCCGGTCTTGATGGTGCCGAGCGCCTGGGCGGTGCCGGCCAGGCCGACGAGGCCGCCCGAGATGAGCATCGCCCACACGTAGACGTTCTTGACGTTGATGCCGGCGACGCGGGCCGCGTGGGGGTTCTCGCCGACCGCGCGGAACTGGAAGCCGAGGCTGGAGCGGTTGAGCAGCCACCAGACGAGCACCGTCGCGGCGATCGCGAACAGGAAGCCCGCGTGCAGGTTGTAGCCGGGACCGAACAGATCCGGGAACACCGCGGTCTCCTTCATGGGCGGCGTCTTCGGGTTGTTGCTGCCGGGCGCCTGGAGCACGGGCGTCCGCAGCAGGAACGCGAGGAGGTAGAACGCGACGTAGTTCAGCATGATCGTCGTGATGACCTCGTGGGCGCCCGTCCGCGCCTTGAGGAGCCCGGCGAGGCCTCCCCAGAGACCGCCGACGACGATGCCGGCCGCCACCGCGACGAGGAGGTGGATGCCCCACGGCAGGTCGAGGGAGAAGCCGACCCAGCCCGCCGCGGCCGCGGCGACGAGCATCTGGCCCCGGCCGCCGATGTTGAACATGCCGACCCGGAAGGCGAGGGCGACCCCGAGTCCCGCCGCGATGAGCGGAGTCGCGAAGGTGAGCGTCTCGGTGAGCGGCCGGATCCCGGCCGCGAAGCCCGGCCTGCGGAAGTTGTAGACCGAGCCCTGGAACAGCGCCGAGTAGGCGCCCGCGACGGAATCCCAGATCGCGCGCAGCGTGTCGGTCGGCCGGGAGAAGAAGTAGCCCGCGGCCGCCTGCACCTCCTCGTTGGTGACCGCGATGAGGACGCCGCCCGCGAGCAGCGCGAGCACGACCGCGAGGATCGAGATGGCCACGCTGCCGGTGGTCAGCTCGCGGACGAAGAGGTGCCAGCGGGACTCGCCCGGCTCCTTCTCGGGGACGTCCGGGACGATCGGCGCCGCGTCGGTCGGCGATGGGAGCTGCTGATCGGTCACGCGGCGACCTCCTCCGGGTGCTCGCCCGCCATCATGAGCCCGAGCACGTCGCGCGGGGTGTCGCCGGGGACGATGCCGACGATCCCGCCGCGGTACATGACCGCGATGCGGTCGGCGAGGGCGACGACCTCGTCGAGCTCGGTGGAGACGACGATGACCGGGACGCCGGCGTCGCGCGTCTCGACGATGCGGGTGTGGACGAACTCGATGGACCCGACGTCGAGACCCCGCGTGGGCTGCGCGGCGACGAACAGCCGGAGGTCGCGGCTGAGCTCGCGGGCGAGCACCACCTTCTGCTGGTTGCCGCCGGAGAGGCGGCCGACGTGGGTCTGGATGCTCTGCGTGCGGATGTCGAACTCGCGCCGCTTCTGCTCCGCGAACTCGTTCAGATAGCCGAGCTGCAGCGTCCCGCCCTTGACGAACGGCTGGCTCGTGCTGCGGTCGAGCATCAGGTTCTCGGCGATCGTGAACTCGGCGACGAGCCCGTCCTCCTTGCGGTCCTCGGGCACGAAGCCGACGCCGGCGTCGAGCACCTTCCGGGGAGGCAGCCCTGTCAGCGGCTTCCCGTCGAGGAGGATCTCGCCGGTCACGTGCGGCTGCAGCCCGAGCAGCGCCTCGGTGAGCTCCGTCTGCCCGTTGCCCTGCACGCCGGCGATCGCGAGGATCTCGCCCCGGCGCACCTCGAAGCTCACGCTGTTGACGACGCGGTGCCCGAGCGGGTCCAGCACGGACACGTTCCGCAGCACGAGCGCCGGCTCCCCGGGCTTCGCGGGCGCCTTCTGCACGGTGAGCTCGACCGCCCGCCCGACCATGAGCGAGGCGAGCTCGGCATTGGTGGACTGCGGGGACGCCTCCCCCACGACCTTGCCGAGCCGGATCACGGTCACCCGATCGGCCACCTCGCGCACCTCGCGGAGCTTGTGGGTGATGAAGACGATGGACGTGCCTGCGGCCTTCAGCTGGCGCATGATCCCGATGAGCTCGTCGGTCTCCTGAGGGGTGAGGACCGCGGTGGGCTCGTCGAGGACGAGGACCCGCGCGTCCCGGGACAGCGCCTTGATGATCTCGACGCGCTGCTGGACGCCGACGGGGAGGTCCTCGACGACGGCATCGGGGTCGACGTTGAACCCGAAGCGGTCGGAGATCTCCTGGACCCGGGCACGGGCGGCGGCGATGTCGAGCCGGCCGCCCGCCTTCGTCTCCTCGTGGCCCAGCATCACGTTCTCGGCGACCGTGAATACGGGGACCAGCATGAAGTGCTGGTGCACCATGCCGATGCCGGCACGCATCGCGTCACCGGGTCCGGAGAAGTGCTGCTCCACGCCGTCGAGGAGGATCGAGCCCTCGTCGGCCTGGTACAGGCCGTACAGGACGTTCATCAGCGTGGACTTGCCGGCGCCGTTCTCGCCCAGGAGGGCGTGGATCTCGCCCGGCTCCACGGTGAGGGAGATCGCATCGTTCGCGGTCAGCGCTCCGAAGCGCTTCGTGATGCCGCGGAGTTCGAGCTTCATGGGATCCAATCTACGGGCGCGAGGCCCGCCGGTTCCGAGAATGCGGAAGGCCGGGGAAGCATCGCGCTCCCCCGGCCCTGTGTCCGCTCCGCCTAGGCGGCCAGGTACGACTCGACCGCCAGCTCGCCGCTCACGATCTGCTCGCGGATCGCGTCGATCTCGCCCTGCAGCTCGGCCGGCACCTTGTCCTCGTACTCGTGGAACGGCGCGATGCCGACACCCTCGTTCTCGAGCGTGCCGAGGTACGGGGTCGTGTCGAAGCCGCTCTCGGCGGCCTCCACGATGACGTCCGTCGTCGCGACCTTCATGCCCTTGAGGATGGAGGTCAGGTAGATGTCGGCGTACTGCGGGTCGGTCTCGAACAGGTCGGCGTCGCAGCCGATCAGCGCGATGTCCTTGCCCGAGTCGCGGATCGCCTGAGCCGCGCTCTGGTAGATCGGGCCGCCGACCGGCAGGAGCACGTCGGCGCCCTGGTCGATCAGGTTCTGCGCGGCGTTGAGCGAGTCGGTGCCCGCCTCGAAGCCGCCGATGAACGTGCCGTCCTGAGCGGCGCGGTCCCAGCCGAGGACCTGGACCGTGGCGCCCTTCTCGCTGTTGTAGTACTCGACGCCCTGGGCGAAGCCGTCCATGAAGATCGAGACCGTCGGGAAGTTCATGCCGCCGTAGGTGCCGACGATGCCCGTCTTCGAGGTCGCGGCCGCCGCGTAGCCGGCGAGGAACGCCGCCTGGGCGGTGTCGAACAGGATCGGCTTGATGTTCTCGGCGTCGGTCTCGCCGTCGAAGTCGTTGTCCGCGGCGTCGTCGATGATCGCGAAGTCGATGTCCGGGTTGGCGGTCGCCGCCTCGACGGTCGCCTGCGAGAGCGCGAAGCCGACCGTGAAGATCAGCGTGCAGCCCTCGTTGATGAGCCCGTCGATGTTCGGCTGGTAGTCGGCGTCGGTGTCGGACTGCACCTTCCGCGCCTCGACGCCGATCTGCTCGGCGCCCTCCTCGAGACCCTCGGAGCCGAGCTGGTTGAACGACTTGTCGTCGAAGCCTCCGGTGTCGGAGACCATGCAGGGGACGACGTCGGTGCCGGCGGCGTCGCCGCCACCGCTCGTCGCGCCGCCCTCTTCGGGAGCCGGGGCACAGCCGGCGAGGAGCAGAGCTGCGGCGCCGAGCGATGCGATCGCGGCGAAGCCTCTGCGGGGAATGGTGGTCACGTGTCCTCCAGGTTCTTCCGCGGCGGTCGGCCGCGTCTGGTGCAGAAGTGCCCGTCCCGCGGGTGCGCAGGGCCCGGACGGCCCCACGTTACACAGCGTTGGCGCCCCCGTTCTGGCGCGCGCACACGGCGGGGCGAGACGTTATGAAGATGCGACTCTGCCGTGACCCAACCGAGACGTTCGCGGGCACGCGGCGTCTCGGCGACCGTCCCGTTCGATCCGCCCGCGAGGGCCGTCCGCGCGGGATCTCAGGCGCGGCGTCGCCCGGTCACGGCGCGGACGGGGACTCCACCGTGATGGCGCCGCTGATGATGTCCTCCTGCAGCTGCGTGAGCTCGTCCGCGAGCTCCGCGGGAACCAGAGACTCGAGGTCGTGGAACGGCGCGATGCCGACCCCGCCGTTCTCGAGCGTGCCGATGAACGGGTCGCTCGAGAACGTCCCGTCGATGTCGTCGCCGACGATCTCGACGACCGCGTCGGTGGTGTTCTTGATCACGCTGGTCAGCAGGATCGGCCGGTACTCCTCCGGGAGCGTCTCGTAGCCGTCGCTGTCGACCCAGATGAGCGACACGTCGCCCGCCTCGAGGGCGGCGGCCGCGGCGCCCTCCCCGACCTGCCCGGCGACCGGGAGGATCACGTCGGCGCCCTGGTCGATGAGCCCCTGTGCGGTCGTCTTGCCGAGGTTCACGTTCTCGAAGTCGCCGGTGAAGACGCCGTCCTGGGCCGCCTTGTCCCAGCCGAGCACGCGCACCGCGGCGCCGTGCATCTCGTTGTAGCGGGCGACGCCGTCGACGAAGCCGTCCATGAACAGGGTCACGGGCGGCTGATTGCCGCCGCCGAAGGTCCCGACCACCCCGGTCTTGGAGACGCCGGCGGCGAGGTACCCGGCGAGGTAGGACGCCTGGGCGGTGTCGAAGACGATCGGCTTGACGTTCTCCGCGTCGACGACCTCGTCGACGATCGAGAAGTGGATCTCGGGGTTCGCCTCGGCGGCGGCGAGCGTGGCGTCCGCGAGCTCGAAGCCGACGGTGAGCACGAACTGGCAGCCGGAGCCCACCGCCTGGTCGACGTTCGGCTCGAGGTCGGTCTCGCTGGTCGAGACGAGGACGTCGGCCTCGATGCCGAACTCCTCGGCCGCCTGCTCGAGCCCGGCCCAGCTGGCCTGGTTGAACGACCTGTCCTCGAGTCCGCCCGAGTTGGTCACCATCCGGGCGCAGTAGTCCGCGTTCTCCTCGCCGCCGCCGGCCGCGCCGCCCTGCTCGGGAGCGGGCGCGCAGGCCGCGAGGAGGAGGGACGCGACCCCGAGCACGGGGACGAGGCGGAGGGCGAAGCTGCGGCGCATGGGGTGCTTCCTCTGGGAGGCGGGAGGATCTTCGGTCCCATAGTGCCGCCCCGGGCACCGCCCGAGACGTCCGCACGACCCTTAGTTACGGACTCGTGACGAATCCTCACGCCGCCGGTCGGCGGCGTCCGGCTCGCGCTCGACAGGCGGTTCCCCCGCCGACAGGGCGACGCACCGCCGCCGATGCTGTGGGCCGCGTCCCGCCTCTCGAGGGCGAGGGAGGCCGAGGGTCAGAGGACCTCGGTGCGGCCCGACACCTTGAGCGCGTCGACGACGGCCTTCACCCGCTGGGCGTGCTCGCTCGTCGTCACGAGCAGCGCGTCCGGGGTGTCGACGACGACGATGTTGTCGACGCCGATCAGGCTGATGAGCCGTCCGGTCTCGCTCACGACGATGCCGCTCGAGGAGTCGGAGAGCACGCGGGCGTTCTCGCCGAGGATCGCGAGATCGGACTTGCGGCCGCCCGACTGCAGCTTCGCCAGCGAGCCGAAGTCTCCGACGTCGTCCCACGCGAAGTCCCCCGGGACGACGGCGAGCACGCCCTCCTGGGCGGCCGGCTCCGCCACCGAGTAGTCGATCGCGATCTTGGTGAGCGTCGGCCACACCTTGTCGACGACGGCGCCGCGGCGCGGGGTGTCCCAGCCCTCGGCGAGCTCGAGCAGTCCGGCGAGGAGCTCGGGCTGGGTCTTGCCCAGCTGCTCGAGGAGGCGGTCCGCGCGGGAGATGAACATGCCGGCGTTCCAGAGGTAGCGGCCGGAGCTCACGTACTCCCGGGCGGTGGCGAGGTCCGGCTTCTCGACGAAGCCCTGGGCCGCCAGGGCGTTCGGCGCGCCCGGCACCTCGATCGGGTCACCGGCCCGGATGTAGCCGAAGCCGATCGCGGGCTCCGTCGGCTGGATGCCGATGGTGGCGATCCAGCCCGCGTCCGCGACGGCGATCGCCTCGACGACGGACTGGCGGAAGCGGCGGTTGTCGCTGATGACGTGGTCCGCGGCGAACGAGCCGATGATGACGCCCGGCTCCCGGTGCTCGAGGATCGCCGCCGCGAGCCCGATCGCCGCGGAGGAGTCCTTGCCCTCGCTCTCGAGGACGACGTTCTCGTCGCGCAGCTCGGGGAGCTGCTCCTCGACGGCGGCCCGGTGCGCGCGTCCCGTGACGACCATGATCCGCTGCGGACCGGAGATGGGAGCGAGCCGGTTCCAGGTGTCCCGCAGCAGCGTCTGGCCCGACCCGGTCAGGTCGTGCAGGAACTTCGGGGCGGCCGCGCGGGACAGCGGCCACAGCCGGGAGCCGATCCCGCCCGCGGGGATGACGCTGTAGAAACGGTCGACCGCCTCGGGCTCGGTGCCGCGGCCCTTCCAGACGATTCCGCTGTCGCTCACGCCGACAGACTAGGACGTGTCCCCCGCAGCAGACCTGCACCTTCGGGCGCGGCCCCGAGTACGCCGTGGGCGTACCCCGGCAGTCCGGCCCGGAACCGGGCTGGAGGGGTCGGAGCCCCGCGTAGACTGGGAGACGCATCCGAGCCCAGCCCCGGGAAGGTGGGAAGACGTCGTGTCGCTGAAGAGCACGCAGCTCCCCACGCCCACACCCTCGAAGTCCCGCACACTCGGGCCGACCAGTCTCCTGGCCGGCCGGTTCTCGCTGCCGAAGAGGCCGGCGGGGACGGTGTACCGCGGTCGCGAGGGCATGTGGTCGTGGGTCCTGCACAGAATCACCGGGGTGGCGATCTTCTTCTTCCTCCTCGTGCACATCCTCGACACCGCGCTCGTGCGGGTGAGTCCCGAGGCCTACAACGCGGTCGTCGCGACCTACAAGAACCCGATCATGGGGCTCGGCGAGCTGGCGCTCGTCGCCGCGATCGGCTTCCACGCGCTCAACGGACTGCGGATCATCCTCATCGACTTCTGGAGCGTCGGGGCCCGGTACCACCGCCTGATGTTCTGGATCGCGATGGTCCTCTGGGGCGTCCTCATGCTCGGGTTCGCGCCGCGGCACCTGATGCACGTGTTCGGAGGTGCGTGATGGCCACGACGATCGACACCCCGCGCAGCGCTCCCGTCGTCCGCAGCCGCCGGGGCAAGAACCTCGAGAAGTGGGGCTGGATCTTCATGCGCGCCTCGGGCCTCGTGCTCGTCGTGCTGCTGTTCGGCCACCTCTTCGTGAACCTCTACGCCGGCGAGGGCGTGTCCGCCCTCGACTTCGGCTTCGTCGCCGGCAAGTGGGCGAACCCGTTCTGGCAGTGGTACGACCTCCTGCTGCTGTGGCTCTCCCTGATCCATGGCGCGAACGGCATGCGCACTCTCATCAACGACTACTCGACCGGCCGGTACATGAACCGGATCCTCAAGCTGTCTCTCGGCGGTGCCACCGTCGCGCTCCTCCTCCTCGGGACCCTCGTGATCTTCACCTTCGACCCCTGCCCCGCCGCCTCCGACCCGGAGCTCCTGCCGAGCTTCTGCGCAGCCGTCTCGTGAGCGTCGGCGACCAGCCCGGCCTCATCCGGCGGATCCTGCACAACCGCAACGACCCGGAGAAGGGTCACGAGCGCGACCCGGAGAACCGGTTCTCCTACACCCCCGAGGGCGAGGGTCCCGTCTACGACGGGGTCCACTACCACCAGTTCGACGTCGTCATCGTCGGCGCCGGCGGCGCCGGGATGCGCGCCGCGATCGAGGCGGGCCCGAAGGCGAAGACGGCCGTCATCTCGAAGCTGTACCCGACCCGCTCCCACACGGGCGCCGCGCAGGGCGGCATGGCCGCCGCGCTCGCGAACGTGGAGGAGGACAGCTGGGAATGGCACACCTTCGACACGGTCAAGGGCGGCGACTACCTCGTCGACCAGGACGCGGCCGAGATCCTCGCTCGGGAGGCGATCGACGCCGTCATCGACCTCGAGAACATGGGCCTGCCGTTCAACCGCACGCCGGACGGCAAGATCGACCAGCGGCGCTTCGGCGGGCACACGGCCGAGCACGGGAAGAGCCCGGTGCGCCGCGCCTGCTACGCGGCCGACCGCACGGGCCACATGATCCTGCAGACGCTGTACCAGAACTGCGTGAAGCTCGGCATCAACTTCTTCAACGAGTTCTACGTGCTCGACCTGATCATGACGGACGTCGGCAAGGGCAAGAACAAGGACCGGCGCCCCGCGGGGGTCGTGGCCTACGAGCTCGCCACGGGCGAGCTGCACGTCTTCCACGCGAAGTCGGTCGTCTTCGCCACGGGCGGCTTCGGCAAGATCTACAAGACGACCTCGAACGCGCACACCCTCACCGGTGACGGCGTCGGCATCATCTGGCGCAAGGGCCTGCCCCTCGAGGACATGGAGTTCTTCCAGTTCCACCCGACGGGGCTCGCCGGTCTCGGCATCCTCCTCACCGAGGGCGCGCGAGGCGAGGGGGCCATCCTCCGCAACGCGGACGGCGAGCGCTTCATGGAGCGCTATGCGCCCACGATCAAGGACCTCGCTCCGCGCGACATCGTGTCGCGGTGCATGGTCCAGGAGGTCGCCGAGGGGCGCGGCGCCGGTCCGCTGAAGGACTACGTGCTCCTCGACTGCACCCACCTGGGTGCCGAGGTGCTCGAGACGAAGCTGCCGGACATCACCGAGTTCGCCCGCACCTACCTCGGTGTCGACCCGGTCGTGGAGCCGGTGCCGGTCATGCCGACCGCGCACTACGCGATGGGCGGCATCCCGACCAACGTCAAGGCCGAGGTGCTCGCCGACAACGACACCGTGGTCCCGGGGCTCTACGCCGCCGGGGAGTGCGCGTGCGTGTCCGTGCACGGGTCCAACCGGCTCGGCACGAACTCCCTCCTCGACATCAACGTGTTCGGCAAGAGGGCCGGCAACAACGCGGTCGAGTACGCGCGGACCGCGGAGTTCGTCCCGCTCCCCCACGACCCCGCACGTGCGGTGCGGAACATGATCGAGCAGCTGCAGTCCTCCACGGGCACCGAGCGGATCCACGCGATCCGCAAGGAGCTCCAGGACGAGATGGACCGCAAGGCGCAGGTGTTCCGCACCGAGGAGTCTCTGGGCGAGATGATGGTCATCATCCAGCGCCTGCGCGAGCGGTACCGGAACATCGCCGTGCAGGACAAGGGCAAGCGGTTCAACACCGACCTGCTCGAGGCGATCGAGCTCGGCTTCCTCCTCGACCTCGCGGAGGTGGTCGTCTACTCGGCCCGCAACCGCAAGGAGAGCCGCGGCGGCCACATGCGCGACGACTTCCCGGCGCGCGACGACGCGAACTACATGCAGCACACGATGGCGTACCTCACGGGCGACCTCGAGTCGCACGCGGACGAGCACATCGAGCTCGACTGGAAGCCCGTCGTCATCACCAACTACCAGCCGATGGAGCGGAAGTACTGATGTCCGCGCCAACCGCAGCATCCAGCGACCGGACCGAACGGAGGGCCTGACCATGTCGACGGTCACCATCGAAGCCGCCCAGACCCGCATCCCGGAGCGGACCACCGAGCCGACGAGCGTCGAGGACGCGCCTCCCGGGTCGTTCGTCGTCACGCTCATCATCCGGCGGTACATCCCCGAGATCGACGACGAGCCGCGCTGGCAGGACTTCGACGTGCGCGTCCTCCCCACGGACCGCGTCCTCGACGCGCTGCACAAGATCAAGTGGGAGCAGGACGGGTCGCTCACGTTCCGCCGCTCGTGCGCGCACGGCATCTGCGGGTCGGACGCGATGCGGATCAACGGCCGCAACCGGCTGGCCTGCAAGACGCTGATCAAGGACCTGGACCCGTCGCAGCCGATCTACGTCGAGGCGATCAAGGGCCTTCCGCTCGAGAAGGACCTCGTCGTCGACATGGAGCCCTTCTACGAGTCGTACAAGCAGATCCAGCCGTTCCTCATTGCGAACAGCACGCCGCCGGCGGGCCGGGAGCGCGTGCAGAACCCGGTCGCGCGCGAGCGGTTCGACGACACGACCAAGTGCATCCTCTGCGCGGCATGCACCTCGTCGTGCCCCGTCTTCTGGACCGACGGCCAGTACTTCGGTCCGGCCGCGATCGTGAACGCGCACCGGTTCATCTTCGACGACCGCGACGAGGGCGCCCAGGTCCGCCTCGACATCCTCAACGACAAGGAGGGCGTGTGGCGCTGCCGCACGACCTTCAACTGCTCGGAGGCGTGCCCGCGCGGCATCGAGATCACGAAGGCGATCAAGGAAGTGAAGCAGGCGATCCTCACAGGGAAGCCCTGACCCCTCCCCGTCCTCTCCTCTCTCTCTTCCTTGCGCTCAACAGGCGGAATCTCCGTCAACAGCAGGACATGCCGGCCCCGGTGCTGTTGACGCTGATTCTGCCTGTTGGAGGCCGGGCGCGCAGGCGTGCACCTCGATCCTGCACAGGCGTTGCGGCGCGCTGGTTGACCACCGGTTGAGGCTGGGCACCCCTTTCGCCGCGCGCAGCGCCGGACGCTCTGGGCATGACTCTCCCGTCCCCAGCTCCCCTCGTACGCACCGCCACGCTGCGAGAGCACGGGTGGACGGCCGCCGCCATCGAGCGCGCGGTCGAGGCGGGATCGCTGTGGCGCGTCGTGCGCGGCTGGTACGCCGCACCGGGCACCGACCCGGAGGTCATCAGGGCACTGCGGCTGGGCGCGCGGCTCGGATGTGTCTCGGCGCTCCGGGTGCACGGCGCGTGGTGCCCGCCTGATGCAGGTCTTCACGTCGCCATGCCCTACTCCGCCGACGGGCGCCGACTGAAGCGCGAGACCGCCGATCGCGTGGTGGTGCACTGGCGCTCGAAGGTCGATCGGCAGGAGTGGACCGCTGGGATGAGCCCTGTTCTCACCGCAGCCGCTCACGCTGTGCAGTGCCAGCCTCCGCACATCACGGTTGCAGTGCTCGACTCGCTCCTCCACCGCCGGCTCGCGTCCGCGCGCAGCGTGCTGGCGATGCTTGGGGCCATGCCGTCGTCCTTCCAGCAGTTGAGCCGCTTCCTCGACGGCAGGAGCGAGGAGGGGATCGAGTCGATAACCCGCTATCGCTTGGCCGAAGCGGGGATCTCGGCCTTGCCGCAGGTCGTCGTTGCGGGGGTCGGCCGAGTGGACCTCCTGATCGACGGATGGCTTGCCCTGGAGCTGGATGGGCGCGAGACCCACGCCCAGGAGGCCGCCTTCTCCCGGGACCGGCGCCGAACGGCACTGCTGCATCAGGCCGGCCTGACCGTTCTCCACTTCAGCTACCCGCACGTCGTCTACGACTGGCCCCTCGTCCTCGACACCGTGCGGGCGGTCCTCCGCCATCACTGACGGCGCTCTCGGTGCACCTCGCGACCCTTGTACCGACAGCGACCCGCCCTCAACAGGCACACACCGGCTGCAACAGCAAGACACGCCGCGGCCCAGCCTGTTCGCCGCAATAGTGCCTGTTGAGCGCCAGGGCAACGGCGGGATGGGGGCGGGGGCGGCGCTCTAGGCTTCCGGCATGGCCAGTGACGCCGAGACCCTGGCCGTCAGGGACGGCGAGACCGTCGCGACCGCGCCGAGCGCGAAGCCCACGCCGGACAAGCCGAAGACCGGGATCGCGGCGGTCATCGACAAGGTCGTGAAGTCGCGCCCGGTCCGCACCGTCATCCACTACAACGAGGCGGGCGGCCCCCTCCTCGCGGCCGGCATGACGTACAACGCCGTGTTCGCGACGTTCGCCTCGCTGTGGCTCTCCTTCTCGGTCGCCGGGTTCATCGTCGCCGGATCGCCCGAGCTGCAGACGGCGCTGTTCAACGCGATCAACGGCGTCGTCCCGGGACTCGTCGCCGAGGACGGCGTCATCGATCCCGAGGACCTGCTCGGCAGCGTCGGCGCCCTGAGCTGGACGAGCGCCGTCGCCGTCGTCGCCCTGCTCTTCACCGCGCTCGGCTTCCTCGCCTCCATGCGCGACGCCATCCGCCGGATCTTCGACCTTCCCGCCGACACCACCAACCCTGTGCTGCAGAAGCTGCGGGACTTCGGGCTCGCGCTCTGCTTCGGCGTGCTGATCATCGTGTCGGCAGGGCTCCAGATCTTCACCAACGCGGCCCTCGACGCGGTGTTCAACGTCCTCGGCATCGACAACCGCTCGCTCTTCGCGGTCGTCGTCGCCACCGTGCTCGGCAACGCGCTGGTCTTCCTCGTCGACTTCGTCACTGTCGCGGCCGCGTTCCGGATCCTCTCGGCCGTGAAGATCCCGCTGCGCCGCCTCCTCGTCGGCGCCGCGATCGGCGCGGTCGCGATCGACATCCTCAAGGCGGCGTTCGGTCTCGGCCTCATCGGGGGCGCCGGCAACAACCCGCTCCTGGCGGGCTTCGCGGTCTTCATCGGTCTGCTGATCTTCTTCAACTTCTTCTGCCAGGTCCTCCTGATCGCGGCGTCGTGGATCCAGGTCGGGATGGAGGAGGCCGGCATCGAGGCGCGCTCGCTCAGCCCCCAGCAGGCGGAGGCCGAGGAGGCGCTGCGCCTCGAGGAGGCCCGCCGGCTGGTCGCCGACGCGAACCACAGGAAGGCGGAGGAGGAGTACCGGAGCGCGCGGGGCCTCCGCAAGCTGCTGCTCGCCCGCCGGATCCGCCGGGACGTCCGGACGGAGGCGCGCCGCCGCGCGTCGGTGCCGACCACCGAGGAGCTCTTCGGCAAGGAGATCGCGGAGAGGGCGACCACGAAGCGTCCCTGACCGATCGCCGCAGCTGCACCGCGTCGGGGATCGGCGGCTGAGGCGTCCGTCTCCCGACCCGGAGAGGGCGCAGCGCCCCGGCGAGGAGCGTCGGATGCCGCTCCTAGGATGGAGCGATGGCCGTCCGCAGCAAGCCTCTCCGCGTCGCCACGGTCAACGTCAACGGCATCCGCGCGGCCTTCCGCCGCGGCATGGGCGACTGGCTCGCCGGCCGAGACGTGGACATCCTCGCCATGCAGGAGGTCCGCGCCTCCACCGAGGACATCGAGGAGCTGCTCGGACCCGAGTGGAGCATCCTGCACGACGCCGCCCAGGCGAAGGGCCGGGCGGGCGTAGCCATCGCGAGCCGCGACAAGGCGCACATCCACCGCGTCGCGATCGGCGAGGAGGACTTCGACACCGCCGGACGCTGGCTCGAGGCCGACTACGAGTTCGAGGGCACGATCCTCACCGTCGTGAGCGCCTACGTGCACTCGGGCGAGGCGGACACCGACAAGCAGGTGGAGAAGTACCGCTTCCTGGACGCGATGGAGGCGCGCCTGCCCGAGCTCGCCCGGCACAGCGAGCTCGCGGTCGTCATGGGCGACCTCAACGTCGGGCACCGCACCCTCGACATCAAGAACTGGAAGGGCAACGTGAAGCGGGCCGGGTTCCTGCCCGACGAGCGGGCGTACTTCGACCGCATCGTCGGCGCCGAGGACGACGACCGCTACAACGACGGCGCGGGCCTCGGCTGGGTCGACATCGGCAGGAAGGCCGCCGGCGAGGTCGCCGGGCCCTACACCTGGTGGTCCTGGCGCGGGAAGGCGTTCGACAACGACGCCGGCTGGCGCATCGACTACCAGCTTGCGACCAAGCCGCTCGCCGATCGCCTCGCCGCCTGCACCGTCGACCGCGCCCCCTCGTACGACACCCGCTTCTCCGACCACACGCCCGTGGTCGCCGACTACGACATCTGAGCCAGGACCCCGATGACCGACTCCACCCCCGCCCAGCGCACGTCCGGCAAGCCCCGCCTCTTCTCGGGCATGCAGCCGAGCGCCGACTCCCTCCACGCCGGCAACTACGTGGGGGCGCTCCTGCAGTGGAAGGAGCTGCAGGCGACGCACGACGCCATCTTCTGCGTCGTCGACCTGCACGCCCTCACGGTGCCCCAGGACCCGGCGGCGCTGCGCGAGCAGACCCGCCGGACGGCAGCCCAGTACATCGCGGCGGGCATCGATCCGGAGCAGTCGGTGCTCTTCGTGCAGTCCCACGTCCCGGCTCACACCGAGCTCGCGTGGGTGCTCAACACGCTCGCCGGGTTCGGCGAGGCGAGCCGCATGACCCAGTTCAAGGACAAGTCCGCGAAGCAGGGGACGGAGTCGGCGTCCGTCGGGCTCTTCACCTACCCGATGCTCATGGCGGCCGACATCCTGCTCTACGGGACGGCGGTGGTCCCGGTCGGCGACGACCAGCGGCAGCACGTCGAGCTGACCCGCGACCTCGCGCAGCGCTTCAACTCGCGCTTCGGCGACACCTTCCCCATCCCGGAGACGCTCACGCTCGAGGAGGGCGCCCGGATCTACGACCTGCAGAACCCGACGGCGAAGATGAGCAAGTCGGCGGAGAGCGACGCCGGCCTGATCCGGCTCCTCGACGAGCCGTCGCGAACCGCGAAGAAGATCCGCTCCGCGGTGACGGACACGGGCCGCGAGATCGTGTACGACCGGGAGAACAAGCCGGGCGTCTCCAACCTCCTGACCCTGCTCGCCGCCTTCACCGGCACGCCGATCCCCACCCTCGAGGAGCAGTACGGCGGACGCGGTTACGGGGACCTGAAGAAGGACGTCGCGGACGCCGTGGTCGCGGTCTTCGAGCCCATCCGCTCCCGCACCCTCGAGCTGCTCGCGGATCCCGCCGAGCTCGACCGCCTCCTCGCGGGCGCCGCCGGCCGGGCCGAGGAGATCGCCGACCGCACCCTCGCGACCGTCTACGACCGCATCGGCCTTCTCCCCCGGCGCTGACCGTGGCCCCGTTCGAGCTCCGCACCGAGCGGCTGCTGCTCGACCAGCCGGTCGCGGCGGACGTGGACGACATCACCCGCTACTGCCAGGACCCGCTCTTCGAGCGGTTCATGACGGTGCCCGTCCCGTACTCCCGCCGCGACGCCGAGTACTTCGTGAGCCGGCACGTCCCCGACGGCTGGGCGTCGGGGACGGAGTACACGTGGGCCCTGCGCGTGGCGGGCTCCCAGGACGTGGTGGGCATGATCGCCCTGCGCACCGCCCGCCCCGACCTCGGCTACTGGCTCGGGGCACCCCACCGCGGACACGGCTACATGACGGAGGCGGTGCGCGCCGTGACGGGGTGGGCGTTCCGCTCCGGGTACGAGCGCGTGGAGTGGGAGTGCGTCGCCGGCAACCTCGCCTCGGCCGCGGTCGCCCGTGGCGCGGGCTTCGGGTACACCGGCGAGGGCCCGAGCGTGCTCACCTTCCGCGACGGCAGCCATCCGCACTCCTGGCACGGCGTCCTCCCCGCGCCCGACGGCGAACCGCGCCCGTGGCCCGGGCCGTGACCCTTCGCGCGGTCCTGTTCGACCTCGACGACACCCTCTTCGCGCACCGGTCGGCGGTCGACGCGGCGATCCTCGCCCACCTCGCGGCGTCGGGAGTCGCGGCCGCCGATCCTGCCGCCGTGCTGGTCCGGTGGCGCGCGCTCGAGGAGCACCACTACCACCGCTACCTGCACGGCGAGCTCGACTACCTGGGGCAGCGCCGCGCGCGGGCCGGCGACTTCCTCGCCGAGCACGGCGGGCGGATCCTCACCGACGAGGCCGCGGACGCCTGGTGGACCGCCTACCTCCAGGAGTACCGGAACGCCTGGCGGCTGCACGAGGACGCCCTCCCCTGCCTCGACGCCCTCGCGGCTGCCGTTCCCGGCATCCGCTTCGGCATCATCACGAACGGGGAGCTCGACTTCCAGACGACCAAGCTCGACGCGATGCGGCTCTCGGAGCGGATGGACGTGGTCGTCGCCTCGGCGGACGTCGGCGTGACGAAGCCCGACCCGCGCATCTTCGAAATCGCGTGCGAGCGCCTCGGGGTCACACCCGGCGAGGCGGCGTACGTCGGCGATCGGCTCCGCACGGATGCGATCGGCGCCGCCGATGCAGGCCTTCTCGGAGTCTGGCTCGACCGCGGACACGAGGCTCCGGACCCCCAGCTGCTCACCGAGGCCGAGGCGCTGGGCGTCGTCCGTATCTCCGGACTGGACGAGCTTCCGCCGCTCCTGAAGAACACCCGCTGCTAAGCAGGGACCCTCACCGAAACATCATGAATCTCGTTGCGGCGTGCGCCGACATTTGTCCGTTCGGAGCGGCTTGCTCACCGGACCCGTCGACCTTGCTTCGCTCTCGGGAGAACGTCTTCACCTGTGATGCCTGGAATCTCGGGCGCGCTCCACGGCGCTGGACTGCTTTGATGCGTTCCTGGTCCGCTTCGGATCTGAACCGCGGCCGTGCCGACAGCACCTTTGCGCACGCTTGAGTTCCGCGGGATTCTGCGCGGGGAGTGCGCCGCAATGAGTTCTGCGCCCAGGACGAGGCGCGTGACGCGTCGTGGACCTTGCTCTCCGTCACACGTTTAGGAGTGGCTCGACTCACCGCGCGGACCGGTGCGGGGTCAGCCCGGTATCAAAGCGACGGCAGCGCGGATCGCGTCCAACGCTGGAGCGCCACAGAGCCAGGCGAGCGCGACGAGTGTGACGCAAAGCAACGCGAGCACGGAGAGGACGCGGAATGTGCTGCTCCACCCGCCCCCAACCGCCGAGTCGATTACCGACCACATGGTGATCTTCGTTTCAGAGGGCGGCTTCTTCGGGCTTGGCACCGTCCGCCTCCTCGTCGTCGGCGAACTTGGTGGAGGCTCGCTCATCGACGCGGAGCTTGGCCGCGCTGCGAAGCGCTGCTCGCTCCGTCGTGGAGTAGGGCGTGAGTAGCGTGTGGAGCGAAGTTCGGCGGCGTCCTTCACCGGAGCGGGCGTCCCGCACCTTGCGCTCGCGCGAGTGGACGAGACCCGCCTTGCGGAGCTTGGTCAGCCCTTCCTCTGCAGTAGTTCGGGAGATGCCGTACCACGTCTGAGCGCGGTCGATGGCGAGCTCGGCCTCGGGAGTCTTGCCGCTCTCCTTGAGCAGAATGAGCAGAACGATCAAGGCGGGCAGTTCGAGGGTGGCAAAGTGCCCCTCGAGCCAGAACGCGTGGGGGAGCGTGAAGTAGGAGTCGCCATTGTCGCCCGTAGGGGGCTTGTAGTCGGTCTGGCCGTCCTCGCGGCGAGGGCGGACAGCCGGGGTGCGTCCCTTCGTGCGAGCGATCAGACCGAGGTCTTCGAGCTGACGCCACGCGTCCGAAACGGACTGCTTCGTCCACGTGAGGGCGCCGGGCTGATCGCTGCTCAGGAAGCGGACCCACACTGCGGCGGGGAGTGGGTCATCCTCCCGGTTGAGCCACGGCCAGTTGGTGAGCAGAGCCAGGTACAGGATGATGGCTCGGCGATTGCGCGTCAGCTTCGCCAGCGTGCCGGGGCGGCTGCTTCGGGTGGCCGTTCCCGGCTTCTGCACGAACCGGTGTCGGACCTTCGTGTACCCGCTACGGCTCAACTTCAGGAACTCCTGTCGGGTTTCCGCCGGAGTGATTGGGTCATCGTCGTCGCGAGAATCGTCGTGAGGTACCTCGCCGGTTTCGGCGGAAAGGGTTGTCGGCTTCATGCGGGATACCGTACACGCCTGCTTGAGCTTCGCTACCGTTCCCGCGGCACTCACGTTCAGGCTTGGCGACACAATATGAGATAGCTTGATCTCGCTCAGACGGCATTCTGAGATCGCGATACGGCATTCAGTTGGTCGATTCGGCTCCGCCGGTCGTCTGGTCTGGCCAAGGGCCGATCAATGCCTGGATCTCGCCACCAGTTTCGCGATACCTGGAGCGGCCCGTCGAAGCCGGTAGGCGACCCAGGGGTCGCCAATCCGAGCGGCCCCGTCGGAGTCGGGTCTTGGGACCTACGTGATCAAACGGTGGTCACGATCGCGAGCGCCGCGAACTCATCAGTCCCCGCCGTGCTGCTGCCTGCTGCGCCCCGTCCCCCGATCGGGGGGCCGGCACTCGGGGAATAAGCGGGGAAGTGGGGCGTTGCCGTATAACTGAACCAAGAAACACGTGCTCCGGGGTCGGTGGAAGTCTGAACCGGCGGTCAAAGTCCGCGAACCGGCGAGCGCCCTCGGGCGAGCGCCGGCCGATCCGGTGGAACTCCGGAACCGACAGTCACAGTCTGGATGGGAGGCAGCACGGGTCGTCGCGCGCGCGGCGACGACAGCGCCTGCATACCCCGGAGTCCCGACAGGACGAGGCGGAATGGGCGACGCGGGCGGCAGAGCTCCTCTGGAGCAGGCGATGCGGCGCGCCGTCGAGCTCGCCCGCCGCGGCCCCGCCTGGACCCGCAACCCGCAGGTCGGGTGCGTGCTGATCGCCCCTGACGGCTCCGTCCTCGCCGAGGGCTGGCACCGCGGCGCCGGAACCGCGCACGCCGAGGTCGACGCTCTGTCGAAGCTCCCCCAGGGTGCCGCCCGCGGCGCCACCGCGGTCGTCACGCTCGAGCCGTGCAACCACACCGGCCTGACCGGACCCTGCAGCGAGGCGCTCATCGCGGCGGGGATCGCCCGCGTCGTCTTCGCCGTCCCGGACCCGACGCCGGACGCCGACGGCGGGGCCCAGCGCCTCGCCGAGGCGGGCATCGAGGTCGTCGAGGACGTGCTCCGCGACGAGGTCGAGGCCGCGATCCTGCCCTGGCTGACCGCCGCGCGCGAGGGCCGGCCCTACGTCATCGCCAAGTGGGCCTCGAGCCTCGACGGGCGCATCGCCGCGACCGACGGCTCCAGCAGGTGGATCACCGGACCCGCCGCCCGCGCCGACGTCCACCGGCGCCGCGCCGACTCCGGCGCGATCCTCGTCGGCACCGGCACCGTGCTCGCCGACGATCCCGCCCTCACCGCCCGGAGCGAGGACGGAGAGCTCCTGCCGCACCAGCCGCTGGCGGTCGTGGTCGGCTCCCGGCCGCTGCCCGACGACGCCGCCGTCCGCCGCCACCCCGGAGGCTTCCGGTCGTTCGAGCTCGCCGACCTGCGCGCCGTCCTCGACTCGCTCTGGGACGAGGGCGTCCGCACCGTCTTCGTCGAGGGCGGTCCGACGCTCGAGACCGCACTCCTCCGCGAAGGCCTCGTCGACGAGGTCCTCGTCTACCTCGCCCCGGTCCTGCTGGGAGGCACGCGCCTCGCGATCGCCGACCTCGGCATCCCTGACATCGCGCACGCGCGCCGTCTCGACCTCGTCTCCGCCGACCGCCTCGGCGAGGACGTCCGCATCATCGCTCGCCCGAGGCGCGCACCGAAGGAGGACTGACATGTTCACCGGGATCATCGAGGAGCGCGGCCGCATCACCGCGTTCGACGAGCTGCCGGACGGCAGCGCCCGCCTCACCGTGCACGCGCCCCTCGCGGTGTCCGACGCCCGCCACGGAGACTCCATCGCCGTCAGCGGGGTGTGCCTGACCGTCATCGACCAGGGCGCGGACTGGTTCGCCGCGGACGTCATGGGGCAGACGCTCGCCGTGTCCGCTCTGGCCGGGGTCCGGGTCGGCGACGAGGTCAACCTCGAGCGCGCCGCGCGCGTCGGCGACCGCCTCGGCGGTCACATCGTGCAGGGACACGTCGACGGCGTGGGGACGCTGCTCGCACGCACGGACCTCGAGCACTGGCGCGTGCTGCGCTTCGCGGTCGACCCGTCGCTCGCGCCGCTCGTCGTCGACAAGGGGTCGATCGCGGTCGCCGGCGTCTCCCTCACCGTGTCCGCGGTCAGCGAGCCTGGCGAGGACCCCTCGTGGTTCGAGGTCAGCCTGATCCCCGAGACCCTGACGGCCACCACGCTCGGCTCGCTCGAGCCGGGCGCCCTGGTCAACGTCGAGACGGACGTGCTCGCGCGCCATGTCCGCCGCCTGGCAGCCTTCGGCGACCGGGTTCCGAGCGCCGCGGAAGGAGGCGCGAGATGAGTCTCGCGAGCATCCCGGAGGTCCTCGAGGCGCTGCGGGCGGGCCGGCCCGTCATGGTGGCCGATGACGAGGGACGGGAGAACGAGGGCGACGTCATCCTGGCGGCGGAGCTCGTCACCCAGGAGACCATGGCGTGGACCATCCGGCACACGTCCGGCTTCATCTGCGCGCCCATGCCCGACGAGATCGCGGACCGCCTCGAGCTGCCGGTCATGGTCGCCGTGAACGAGGACGCCCGCGGCACGAACTACACGGTGACCGTCGACGCGGCCGACCGGCTCTCGACCGGGATCAGCGCGGCCGACCGCGCGCACACGCTGCGTACCCTCGCCGACCCGACCGCCACGCCCTCGCGGCTGCTGCGGCCGGGTCACATCCTCCCGCTGCGTGCGGTCGAGGGCGGGGTGCGCGAGCGTGCGGGGCACACCGAGGCGGCCGTCGACCTCATGCGCCTCGCCGGGCTGCAGCCGGTCGCCGCGATCGGCGAGGTGGTCGGCGAGGACGGCGAGATGATGCGCCTGCCGGAGCTCATCCGCTTCGGCGAGCAGGAGGACGTCCTCGTCACGACGATCGCGATCCTCCTCGAGTACCTGCGGGACCGTCCGGAGGAGGCGCGCCTGTGCGACGCCCCGGTCGTCACCGACTCGCCGCGGGTCCGGTTCGAGGTCGAGACCACGGTGCCGACCGTGCACGGCCCGTTCCGGATGCGCGCCTACCGCGACGGGCTGACCGGAGCGGATCACGTCGCCATCGTCTCGGGCACCCCGGAGCCGGGCGCCCTCGTCCGGGTGCACTCCGAGTGCCTCACGGGCGAGGCGTTCGGATCCCTGAAATGCGAGTGCGGTCCGCAGCTCGACGCCGCGCTCGAGGTGATCCAGCGCGACGGCGGCGTCGTGGTCTACCTGCGCGGGCAGGAGGGCCGCGGCATCGGCCTGATCAACAAGCTGCGCGCCTACCGGCTGCAGGAGGAGGGGCTCGACACGCTCGACGCCAACCTCGCGCTCGGGCTGCCCGCGGACGCGCGCGACTACGGCGCGGCGAGCGCCATCCTCGCGGATCTCGGCCTCACCGAGGTCCGGCTGCTCACCAACAATCCCGAGAAGGTGCGGCAGCTGGAGCAGTACGGCGTGGACGTGATCGGGCGCGTCCCGCTCGTCGTCGGCGTGACGCCGCAGAACGAGAGCTACCTGGAGACCAAGCGCGACCGGATGGGGCACGCGATCGACGCGGGCGCCCTGATGTCCGGCACTCTCCCCACCCTGGAAGGACAGCAGCAGTGAGCGGACACGGCGCCCCCAGCGTCTCCCTCGAGGACCTCGATGCGCACGGCCTGCGCGTGACGATCGTCGCCGGGAGGTGGCACGAGGAGATCTCGGAAGGCCTCCGCGCCGGCGCCCGGCGCGCGCTCGAGAAGGTCGGAGCGGTCGTCACCGAGATCGACGCCCCCGGCAGCTTCGAGCTGCCCGTGCTGAGCAAGGCGGCACTGGATGCGGGAGCGGATGCGGTGGTCGCCCTCGGGGTGATCATCCGCGGCGGCACCCCGCACTTCGACTACGTCGCCGACGCCGCCACGAGTGGCCTCACCCAGGTCGCGCTGCTCACGGGCAAGCCGGTCGGGTTCGGCGTGCTGACCCTGGACGACGAGCAGCAGGGCCTCGACCGTGCCGGCCTGCCGGGTTCCAAGGAGGACAAGGGCGCCGAGGCCGCGGAGGCCGCGGTGCGCGCCGCCCTGGCGCTGCGCCGCCTCCGCTTCGGCTGACGCGCAGCGGCCGGCGGAGAACGGCAACCGCAGCGACGATCGGCAACCGTGCACGGCTGCCGGTCGTCGCCGGCGTTGCCGTTTCCCGTTGCGCAGGAGTGCGCAGCGGACGTCAGGCGGGCTGAGCGCCGACCCAGCCGACCGCCTCCGCGCCCGCCGCTGCCGCCGCGCGGAGCGCCTCCTCACGGTCCGCGCCCGCGGCGAGCGCCGCAGCCAGGGCGCCGCAGAACGCGTCGCCCGCGCCCGTCGTGTCGACCACGCGTTCCACGGGTGCCGCGGGCACCGAGAGGTCTCCCCAGCGGGCGCCGTCGCCGCCGAGCGTCGTCAGCAGCGACGGGGGACGGAGTCCCGCGCGCTCGAGCAGCTCGCCCTCGTGCTCGTTGACGACGACCGGGTCCGCGAGAGCCAGGACGTCCGCCGGGAGGTCCGCGTAGGGGGCGAGGTTGAGCACGACCCGAGCCCCGGCGCGTGCTGCGCGGCGAGCCGCGTCGGCGACTACGCCGAGGTCGAGCTCGAGCTGCGCGAGCAGCACGTCGCCGTCGCCGAGCGCGTCGACCGGCGCCAGATCCTGGACGGTCACCCGGCCGTTCGCGCCGGGCGACACGATGATCGTGTTCTCGCCGTCCGCCGCCACGGCAATCGCGGCATGGCCGGTCACGCCGTCCGGGTCGACCCGGACGCCGGTGACGTCGATGCCGAGCTCCCGCAGGCGGTCGACGTAACGGCCGCCGAACGCGTCGTCGCCCACGCGCCCGACCATGGTCACGGCGGCGCCCGCCCGTGCCGCCGCGACCGCCTGGTTCGCGCCCTTGCCGCCCCACAGGGTCCGGAGGTCGCCGCCGAGCACCGTCTCGCCCGGCTTCGGATGACGCTCGACGGTCACGACCGAGTCGACGTTGAGCGACCCGACCACGACCACGCGTCCCACGCCCCCATCCTGTCAGGGCGGCGCATGCGGAGGCGTATCGTAGATCGGTCGGTCGAGGAGGCCCGGCGGTCAGCAGCAGAGGAACACCCCGGACAGGACCTATGACGACGAACACCGAGACACGACCGCAGGCGAACCCCCGCTCCCGCGTGATCATCGCGAGCCTGGTCGGCACGTCGATCGAGTTCTACGACTTCTACGTCTACGCGACCGCCGCGGTGCTGGTCTTCCCGGCCCTCTTCTTCCCGAACGCCGACCCGACCACGTCGCTGCTGTCGTCGTTCGCCGCGTTCGGCGCGGCGTTCGTCGCCCGTCCGCTCGGCTCGGTCCTCTTCGGCCACTTCGGCGACAAGATCGGCCGCAAGGGTGCGCTCGTCGCGACCCTCCTCACCATGGGCATCGCGACCGTCGTGATCGGCATGCTCCCGACGGCGCTCACGCCGGGCTGGGAGCTCCTCGCCCCGCTCCTGCTCGTGCTCATGCGCTTCGCACAGGGCCTCGGGCTCGGCGGCGAGTGGAGCGGAGCGGCGCTGCTCGCGACCGAGAACGCGCCGGCCGGGAAGCGCGCGATCTACGGCACCTTCCCGCAGCTGGGCGCGCCGATCGGCTTCATCCTCGCCAACGGCGTCTTCCTGATCCTCGCCACGACGCTGCCCGCCAACGCCTTCGCCTCGTGGGGCTGGCGCATCCCGTTCCTCGCGAGCGCCGTCCTCGTGATCGTGGGCCTGTACGTCCGGTTCAAGCTCATCGAGACGCCCGCCTTCCAGCGGGTCCTCGAGCAGGGCGAGGTCGCGAAGGTGCCGGTGCTGCGCGCGTTCAAGACCAGCTGGCGGCCGCTCATCCTCGGGACGTTCGTCATGCTCGCGACGTACGTCCTCTTCTACCTGATGACGACCTTCACGCTGACCTACGGCACCACCCCCGCCACCGTCGAGGCCGCCCAGGCCGCGGCGGAGGCGGCCGGCCGGCCGTTCGCCGCGGAGGCCTTCGTGCCGGGCCTCGGCTACACCCGCAACGCGTTCCTCATCATGCTCATCGTCGGCGTCGTGTTCTTCGGCATCCTGACCCTGGTGTCGGGTCCCCTCGCGGAGCGGTACGGACGCCGCAAGCACCTCATCTGGACGACCGTCGGCATCATCGCGTTCGGGCTGCTGTTCGTGCCGCTGTTCGGCGGCGGGTTCGTCGGCGTGATGGCACTGCTGATCGTCGGCTTCTCGCTCATGGGCCTGACCTTCGGCCCGATGGCCGCGATCCTTCCGGAGCTCTTCCCCACGAACGTCCGGTACACCGGCTCCGCGGTCAGCTACAACCTGTCGAGCATCCTCGGGGCGGCCGTGGCGCCGTTCATCGCGGTCGCGCTCTGGCAGGCGGCGGAGGGCAGCACCTGGCTCGTCGGGCTGTACCTCAGCGCGATGGCCGTCATCACGCTCGTCGCGCTCCTGATCACTCGGGAGACGCGGGACGTCGAGTACGAGTCCAACGTCAGCTGACGGCGGCACGGCCGGGGACGCCGACTCCTTCGGCGCGCCTGCGGCTGTCAACTGCAGTTGACATGGCGGGATGTTGTCAACCAGAATTGACAGCATGAGCATCGACGCGCTCCGCACCCTCACCGGGGACGCCGGCGCCGACGACCCCTACACGGCGCTGAAGGCGATCGCCGAGCTGCGGCGGGAACTCGACCGGGTGGAGACGGTCACGGTGCGCCGGGCGCGGAACGCCGGGATGTCCTGGCAGCTGATCGCGCTCGCGCTCGGCGTGACCCGTCAGGCAGTGCACAAGAAGTACGGACGAAGATGAGGACCCGATGAGCTCCCCCTCCCGCACCCGGTCCTTCGGCCGCCGATCGGCGGAGTCCGGACCTCGCGCCTCGCTGCGCGAGCTCCTCCCGTACGTCTTCGAGCACCGGACGGTGCTGGTCGTGGTGCTGATCCTCGGCGTCCTGGGCTCGGCCGCGGCCCTCGCACAGCCCGTCCTCGTCAGCAGCGTGATCTCCGTCGTCCAGGCCGGCGAGCCGCTCGGCGGCCTGGTGTGGCTGCTCGTGGTCCTCGTCGTCCTCTCCGGGCTCCTCGGCGGCTACCAGCACTACCTGCTGCAGCGCACCGGGGAGGGCGTCGTCCTCAGCTCCCGGAAGCGGCTGATCGCGCGCCTGCTCCGGCTCCCGATCGGCGAGTTCGACACCCGGCGGGTCGGCGACCTGGTCTCCCGGGTGGGGTCGGACACCACCCTGCTGCGCGCCGTCCTCACGCAGGGCGTCGTCGAGTCCGTCGGCGGCACCATCACGTTCGTCGGCGCTCTCATCGCGATGGCGATCCTGGACCCGGTCCTCCTGCTGCTGACCCTGCTCGTCGTCGCCGTCGCGATCGTCACGGTCGTGACGCTCTCGGCACGCATCCGCCCCGCCGTTCTGGAGGGCCAGAAGAAGGTGGGCGACCTCGCCGCCGCCGTCGAGCGCGCGATCAGCGCGATCCGCACGGTACGGGCGGCGGGCGCGACCGAGCGCGAGGTCGCCGCGATCACCGCCGAGGCCGAGGGCGCCTGGCGCCAGGGCATCAGGGTCGCGCGGATCTCGGCGCTCATCGTGCCCATCGCGAGCGTCGCCATGCAGGTCGCGTTCCTCGTGGTCCTGGGCGTCGGCGGCTACCGCGTGGCGAGCGGAGCGCTCAGTGTCGCGAACCTCGTGGCGTTCATCCTGTTCCTGTTCATGATGATCATGCCGCTCGGCCAGTTCTTCGGCGCCGTCAACGCGGTGAACCAGGCGCTCGGCGCGCTCGGCCGGATCCAGGAGGTGCTGTCCCTCCCCACCGAGACCGAGCGGGACCGGGAGATCGCCCCGATCGCCGTGATCGTCGGCGCGGCGAACGAGGCGGTGCATCCCGGCGCTCCCGCCATCGAGCTCGCCGACGTCCGCTTCGGCTACGTGACCCTCGCCGATCAGGAGCGCGTGGACGCGCCCCAGGGCGGGCCGGAGATCGTCCGCCAGCCGGTGCTGCACGGGGTGAGCTTCGCCGTGCCGCGCGGGTCGCGGACGGCGATCGTCGGACCGTCCGGCGCCGGCAAGAGCACGATCCTGTCCCTCATCGAGCGCTTCTACGACCCCGACTCCGGCGTCATCCGCCTCGGCGGCGTGGACATCCGCGGCCTGCGCCGGGAGGCGCTGCGTGCGCAGATCGGCTACGTCGAGCAGGACGCCCCCGTGCTCGCGGGCAGCCTCCGCGACAACCTGCTGCTCGCCGCCCCGGAGGCGACCGAGGAGCAGTGCGTCGACGTCCTCCGCCGGGTCAACCTGGCCGAGGTGCTCGAGCGCGACCCGGCCGGGCTCGACGCCCAGGTCGGCGAGGACGGCATCATGCTCTCCGGCGGCGAGCGCCAGCGTCTCGCGATCGCCCGGACGCTGCTGGCGGCGCCGCCGATCCTCCTGCTCGACGAGTCGACCTCAAGCCTCGACGGCGTGAACGAGCAGCGGATGCGCGAGGCGATCGACGCCGTCGCGGAGAACCGGACACTGATCGTGATCGCCCACCGCCTCTCGACGGTCGTGGACTCCGACCAGATCGTCGTCCTGGATCACGGCCGCGTCGTCGGCGCGGGCACGCACAGCGACCTCGTGCGCACGGTCCCCGTCTACCGCGAGCTCGCGAAGCACCAGCTCCTCGTCTGACCCCGCCCCCGGGGTCCGGGAGCGCGTCCGCGTTTGCGCTTGCACGGATCCGGAGAACCTGCACGGATCCGGAGGACCTCCACGGATCCGGAGGACCTCCACGGATCCGGAGGGATCGACGACACGCCGTCGCGGGGCGGGCCAGGGGCGGCGTGTCGCCGGAATCCCCGGATCCGTGCAGATGCTCGGCTTCCCTCCCCACCTCACGGCGGCGCACACTTTCCCCCTAGCCAGCCGGTCACTGGGTCCGGCTACCCTGGGCGCGCCACGTTGGACCGGTGAACCTGTCGCTGGCTGCCGCCCTCGTTCCGCTGGGCGGTGTGGCCCATATCCAGGATCTCCTCCGACTCGGCTACAGCCGTCACCGGGTAGCCGCGATGGCCCATGCCGGCGACCTGGTCCGGGTGCGGATCGGCTGGTATGTCCTGCCGACGCTCGAGCCCGAGGCGATGCGCGCCGTCCGTGTCGGCGGCCGGCTCGGGTGCATCTCCGCTGCCCGCTCATTCGGGCTCGCCGTGCCCGTCGACCACCGGCTGCATGTGACCCTGGACCCGCACGCCACCCGCCTCAGATCGAGCTCGGACCCGTTCCACCGCGTCCATGCCGGGGAGGAGCGCGGCGTCGTGTGGCATCGCAGCGATCAAGCGCCTCGGACAGCACACGAGCGATTCCGCGTCGCGCTTCCGACCTGTGTCCGGGAGGTCCTCGCCTGCTTCGGCACCGAGTGGGCGGTCGGAGTGCTGGACTCCGCACTGTCCAAGCGCCTGATTCGGAGCGAGGCTCTGGAGAAGGATGCCGCACTCGCCAGCACCGCTGCCGAGGCGGACGGACGCTCCGAGAGCATCCTGGAGTCCGTCCTGCGCGTCCGGCTTCGGGCGGCCGGCATCCATCCCGACCTGCAAGTGGAGATCGGCCCGTACCGGGTGGACTTCCTGATCGACGGCTGGCTCGTCGTCGAGTGCGACGGCGCGTTCCACGGGACCGAGGAGCAGTTCGCCTGGGACCGGCGTCGTGACGCCTACCTCAACGCAACGGGCTACCGGGTGCTGCGGTTCACCTACCGGCAGGTGGTCGACGAGTGGGCTGCCACCCTGCACACCATCCGAAGCGTGCACCGTCAGGGAAGGCCGGAGGACGTGCTCACCTGAGCGCACTGCCCTGCACGGATCCGGAGGTCTGAGCGGCACGCCGCCGAGGAGGGTCGCGTCCCCGGCGTGTCCCCACATCCTCCGGATCCGTGCAGGCTCCGCCGGAACCGTGCAGACTCTCCGGATCCGTGCAGACTCTCCGGATCGGTGCAGGCCCGCCGGATCCGTGCAGGGCCTCCGGGACGGGGCGTCCGCGTAGCCCGCGGCTAGGTGTGGGCGATCTCCACGCCGGCCTCGCGCAGCTCGTCGAGCGCCGCCGTGCTCGTCGTCGGCGCGACGCCGGCGACCAGGTCCGTGAGCACGCGCACGCGCTTGCCCTCGTGCAGGGCGTCGAGGGCGGAGGCGCGGACGCAGTAGTCGGTGGCGATCCCGACGACGTCGACCTCGGTGACGTCCCTCTCGGCCAGGACGTCGCGCAGGGGCACCCCCTCCGGCGTCTCGCCCTCGAAGATCGAGTACGCCGGCTTCCCCTGGCCCTTCCGGATGTGCACGTCGACGTCGGAGGTGTCGAGGTCCGGGTGGTACTCCGCGCCGGGGGTGCCGGCGACGCAGTGGACGGGCCAGGTCGTCACGTAGTCGGGGTCCTCCGCGGTGGCGAAGTGGCCGCCGTTGTCGTTCGCGCCGTCATGCCAGTCGCGCGAGGCGAAGACCACGTCGTACCGGTCCGGGTGCTCGTCCAGGTAGCGGGAGATGCCCGCCGCGACGGCCGCTCCCCCGTCGACGCCCAGGGCGCCGCCCTCGGTGAAGTCGTTCTGCACGTCGATGATGAACAGCGCCGAGCTCATGCCGGAATCCTATCCGCGGCCCGCAGAGCTGCCGGGCCGGGGACCGCTCGGCCTCCTGATCCACCCGAGCGGGACCGGGACCGGACATCGGCGGTGCGGCCGGACGCAAGCTGCGGGATGATCGGGGCATGCGCACGCGGAAGTTCGCCCAGGTCGATGTCTTCTCCTCCGCCCCGCTCCGCGGCAATCCCGTGGCGGTCGTCCTCGACGGGGAGGACATCTCCGACGAGGACATGCAGGCCTTCGCACGGTGGACGAACCTCTCCGAGACCACGTTCCTCCTCGCTCCGACCGCCCCCGAGGCCGATTACCTCCTCCGCATCTTCACCCCGGGCGGCGAGCTGCCGTTCGCCGGTCATCCCACCCTCGGCAGCTGCCACGCCTGGCTCCGCTCCGGCAATGAGCCGCTCAACCGCCGAGATGTCGTGCAGGAGTGCGGCATCGGGCTGGTCCACCTCCGCGTCGAGGGCGACAGCATCGCCTTCGACGCGCCGCACCTGCGGCGCGCGGGCGACGCGACCGAGGAGGAGACCGAGCACGCGATCAAGGCCCTCGGGGTCGAGCCGTCGAAGGTGCACGGCGTGCACTGGGTCGACAACGGGCCGGGCTGGCTCGGCGTCCTCCTCGACAGCGCGGACACGGTCCTGAAGCTGGAGCCGGACTTCACCGCCATGGGCGACGCGAAGATCGGCGTCGCCGGTCGCCACGACGGCGATGGCCCCGCCGACTGGGAGGTGCGCGCCTTCGTGCCCTCGCTCGGCATCCGCGAGGACCCGGTCACGGGCAGCCTCAACGCCGGCCTGGCCCGCTGGTTCTTCGACGCCGACATCGTGCACGCGCCGTACACGGTCCGGCAGGGCACGGCGCTGGGGCGGGACGGTCGCATCACGGTGAGGCCGGAGGGCGAGCGCATCTGGGTGGGCGGCCCCAGCACGACCGTGATCAGCGGGACCGTGACGCTCTAGTAGGGGACCGTGACGCTCTAGTAGTTCGAGAGATTGTCGCCGCAGTCCCAGAACGCCGCGGCCAAGGCGTCGATCGCCTGCTTGGCGTTGTCCCGCACGTCGCCGAGGGCGTAGATCGCGAAGGTGAGCCAGGTCCCGTCGGAGGCCTGGATCAGTCCCGACAGCGTGTAGCCGTCGTCGATCCATCCAGTCTTGGCGCGCACCGCCCCGTCGGCCCGAGAGCTCGCGCCCGCGAACCGGTCGTCGTAGCGCAGGGACCCGCTCTGCCCGGACACGGGGAGCCCGTCGTACACGGCCCAGAGCGAGGCCTCCCGGTTCAGCACCTTGGCGAAGAGCGAGGTCAGGAACGCGGGCGGGACCGCGTTCTCGCCGCTGAGCCCGGAGCCGTCCACGATGCGCAGGGCCGACGTGTCGAGCCCGTACGCCGCCAGTCCCGCCGTGATGCCCGCCTGGTGCGAGGCGAACGTGTTGCCCGCTCCGGCGCGGATCGCGGTCTCGCGCGCGAGCGCCTCCGCGATCGCGTTGTCCGAGACGATCAGGGTCTGCTGAACGAGGGTCGACACCGGCTGGGACTCGACCCGGCCGAGCACCGGTGCGCCCGCCGGCGCCGTCCCCCGGACCGTGGCGGCCGCTCCGAGCGCGGCCGCGAAGGCGTCACCGGCACGCTGCACGGGGTCCTCGCTCCTTCTCGACGTCGTCGCGAAGGGGTCGTCCCGGTCGCCGTCGACCATGAGCGCGGTGATCTCGGGCATGTAGCCCATGGTCAGCTCGGACCGCTTCCAGCTGGCGTGCCAGTCCTCGCCCCCGAAGTAGGAGGAGTCGAGCACGACCGTGGTGATCGGCGTACCGGCGGTCGCGGGGTCGGCGTTCCACGCGGCGCGCACCTGCGCCGCGAGGTCGTCGAGGTGCGGCGCCCCGGGATACACGGTCTCCTGCCCGGACGGCGTGCGCGACAGAGTCGGGTCGCCGCCGCCGACGAGGACGACCGTGCCCGGCTCCGCACCGCGGACCACCGTGGTGGAGAGCCGGTGGTCGGGCCCGAGGACGGCGAGGGCGGCGGCACTCGTCAGCACCTTGAGCACGCTCGCGGTCCGGGACGGCACGTCGCCGCCGCGGTCGAAGAGCACCTGGCCGGTCGACGCGTTCACGACCCGGCCCTGGAACGAGGCGAGCCGGGGATCCGACGCCTCCGCGGCCACGGAGCAGGTGCGTACGCGAGCGGGCGCCACCGGGGCCGCGGGAACCGCCCGCACCTCGGGAGGCGGGGTGGGGGCCGGCGTCGATGCGACGGTGGGCAGCGGCGCCGGCATGGCTTCCGGGCCTCCGACCGCAGCCCCCGCCGCGACCGCCCCGCCGAGGGCGGCCGCGTACAGGACGACGGCGCCGCCCAGGGCGGCGATCCGCGCGCGGCGGGTCAGCGGCACCGGGACAGTCTAGGCAGACGCCTCGCCCGGGTAGGTCAGTCCGATGCGCTCCCGGATGTCGTCCATGACCTCCATGATGCGGACGGTCTCCGCCGGGGAGAGCCGCGGGCTCGCCGTCTCGCCGGCGCGCAGGAGGCGCTCCGCCTCGAGGGCCTGGTACTGCATCCCGCGTCCCTCGATGGACGACTCGTAGCGCTCGACGACCTCGCCCGTGTTGTCGAGCACTGTGAACGAGGTGGGCGAGTACCAGACCGGGTCGATGTCGATCCGGCCGAGGGTGCCGCGCACGCTCGCGCCGCCGGCGCCCCGGCTGTCGAGCGCGGTGTGCAGCAGCGACTGGCGGCCGTCCTCGTGCTCGAGCAGGATCGCGGTCTGCCGGTCGACGCCCGTCTCGGTGAAGGCGGCGAAGGCCGCGACGTTCGTCGGTGCGCCGAGGATGTCGACGGCGAAGGACACCGGGTAGATCCCGAGGTCGAGGAGCGCTCCGCCGCCGAGCTCGGGGTTGTACATCCGGCCCTCGAAGTCCTTCGGGACGTCCTGGTCGTGGTCCGCGATGACCGTCCGGACGTCGCCGAGGGTGCCGGCCTCGATGATCTCGTGCAGGCGGACCATGTGCGGCAGCCACCGCGTCCACATCGCCTCGAGCACGAGGAGGTTCTTCTGCGCCGCGAGCGTCGTGACCTGCCGGGCCTCGTGCGCGTTGATCGTGAACGGCTTCTCCACGAGCACGTGCTTGCCCGCCTCGAGGGCCAGCAGCGCGGCGTCCGCGTGCCCGGTGTGCGGGGTCGCGATGTAGACGATGTCGACGTCCGGGTCGGCGACGAGGTCCTCGTAGCTGCCGTGGCGGTTCGGAATCCCGTGCTTCTCCCCGAACGCGTCCGCCTTCTCCTGGGAGCGGCTGCCGACCGCGACCACGCGGAGACCCGCCACCTTGAGGTCCTTCACGAAGGCGTTCGCGATGCCGCCTGCTGCCAGGATTCCCCAGCCGATCTCGTCCGTCATCTACCGCCCTCTCGACCCCGACGTCAGCCGGTCCATGCTAGCGATGAGCGCGGAGGCCCCGCTCGCCCCGGTTGCGCGGCGAGGACAGGGGGTCGCGCGACTCCCCTATCGGCTCGCCCAGAGCATCCCGCGCTCGATGACGGTGCGCACCGCCGGCACCTGCAGGGTCGCGAGATCGTGCCCGGGAGTGGCGACGAAGATGCGGCCCTTCCCCCAGGTGCGGGTCCAGATCGCCGGGCAGGTGACGGGACGCGACCACGGCCGGTCGGGGCGGGTCGGATGCGTCGTGGTCGCGAGGACGTCGTTGTAGTCGTCGGAGAGCACCCAGTACTGCTCGGAGTTCACGTCGAAGTCGCCCACGTCGGCCGTGATCGGGTGCTGCCGTCCGGCGTCCGTCAGCTCGACGCGGTAGGGGCGGAAGTTCCGCCGGTCGCCCACGTCCTCGGGTCCGAGGTCGTCCTTGCTCGGGTGCGTGGCGAACTGACCGCCGACGAGGTGCAGGTAATCCGAGGTCGCCCGGTACGAGTCCGCGATGCCGCCGTGCCAGCCCGCGAGGCCGACGCCGGACTGCACGGCGGACTCGAGCCCCTGGAACTGCTCGGCCGTGATCGAGGACATGGTGACGCACTGGACGATGAGGTCGACGCCGCCCATGAACTCGGAGTCGGCGTACACGCCCGGTCCCTCCTCGATCCGGACGTCGTACCCGCTGCTCTCGAGGAACGGCACGAAGAGGTCCGTCGCCTCCTTGGGAGAGTGCCCCTCCCAGCCACCGCGGACAACGAGGGCGGACTTGGTCGTGCCGTCGCTCATGCGACTCCTTCCGTCGACTCCCTCCACCCCACCATCGGGAACGGTCCGGGGGCAAGCCGAGGAGCGGTCGCGAGCCGGCGACCGCCCTCTCTGCTACCGTCCCATCGCCGCGGCGCAGTCGAGCACGCCGACTGCGCCGCGAAACACCGAGCGCACCCTAGGCACGGGGTGCGCTCGGTGCGCCAAGCAGCACTCGGCGAACCGCGGCGCGCTCGGCGGCGGCCAGAGGCACGCTGGGGGCGGCGCGCTCGGCGTGGGGAGGCGCGCTCGGCGTCCGGAGGCGGCGGGAGGCGCCGTCGGCGGCGCTTCCGCTATGCCTCGCGCTTCGCCGGGGAGGACTTGGCCGTCAGGGCCGGGTCGCGCTCCGCGAGGTCGCCGACCGCTTCGTCGATCCGCCGCATCGTCTCGTCGTCCAGTTCGACGTCGATCGCCGCCGCGTTCTCGGCGATCTGCTCCGGACGCGAGGCGCCGACGATCGCGGACGCGACGTTGTCGTTCTTCAGCACCCAGGCGAGGGCGAGCTGCCCCATCGAGATGCCGAGGTCGTCCGCGATCGGACGGAGGCGCTGCACGCCCTCGAGGATGTCGTCCTTCATCCAGCGGGCGATCATGTCGGCCCCGCCCTTGTCGTCCGTGGCCCGGCTGCCGGCCGGCGGCTCGGCACCCGGCTGGTACTTGCCGGTGAGCACGCCCTGCGCGAGCGGCGACCACACGATCTGCGAGATCCCGAGCTCCTGGGACGTCGGTACCACCTCGCCCTCGATGACCCGCCACAGCAGCGAGTACTGGGGCTGGTTCGAGATCAGCTGCACGCCGAGCTGCGTCGCGAGCTCGTGGCCCGCCCGGATCTGCTCGGCGGTCCACTCGCTGACCCCGATGTACAGCACCTTGCCCTGGCGGACGATGTCCGCGAAGGCCTGCATCGTCTCCTCGAGCGGAGTCTCCACGTCGTACCGGTGCGCCTGATACAGGTCCACATAGTCGGTCTGCAGGCGGCGCAGCGACCCGTTGATCGCCTCGAAGATGTGCTTCCGCGACAGACCCAGGTCGTTGTGCCCCTTCGGCCCGATCGGCCCGAACACCTTCGTGCAGATCTCCAGCGACTCGCGGCGCTGTCCCTGCAGCGCGACGCCGAGCACCTCCTCGGCGACCGTGTTCGCGTAGACGTCCGCGGTGTCGAACGTGCTGATCCCGGCGTCCAGCGACGCCTGGACGCACGCGACGGCCGCATCGTTCTCCACCTGCGAGCCGTGCGTCAGCCAGTTCCCGTAGGTGATCTCGGACACTCTCATGCCGCTGTTGCCCAGGTATCGGTACTTCATCGCCTGCCCTCCCGGCGCCGAGCCCCGGCGCCCCTCCCATGCTCCCGCCTCGCCCGCCCGGACCAGCTCTCGCCGGGGGCACCTTGACACCGGCCGCCGGGCGACATAGGTGTGCCCCCCTCGGTGGTGGCGGCTGCGACGGCTCCGAGAAGCGAGCGATGGGAGTGCCGGACGAGATCGGCCGTCGCGCTTCCCGAAGTAGCTCACAGTCCAAGCGACTTGATCTTCGAACAAGCGCCGCGTAGCGTGTCCCGGACCCCGGCCGACGTCGGGTTCTCCCGAACGCACCGGAAGGCACCATGTCCACCACGCTCCCCGTCGACACCACCGGCGCGCACGCCGCGGCTCCGACCTGCCCCACCTGCGAGGGGCCGCTGAAGAGCGAGGGCGAGTCTCCGCTCGGCTACTGGTCCTGCGGGTCCTGCAACCTCATCTTCCTCGCCTGACCGTCCTTCGTCGCCTGATCCGGTCCGCGCCGCCTCGCCGGTTCGCCCGCGCCGCTGCGCTCGGATCCGCACAGCGGTGGCGTCAGGACCGGTCCGACATACGGAGAAGGGGGTGACGCGGCCGCTGCCGCGTCACCCCCTTCTGGAGGCACTCAGGCTTGCGCCTGGACCTCCTCCCCCCGAGACGAGGAGAAGGCTGCATCGAAGGCGGCCGCGGGCGGCTGGATCTGCGCCAGCCTCCGGATGAACTCGAGCGCCTCCGGTGCGCCGATCATGCGGTCCATGCCGGCGTCCTCCCACTCGACGCTCGTCGGACCGGAGTACCCGATCGCGTTCAGGTTGCGGAAGATCGGCTCCCACGGCACGTGGCCGTGGCCCGTCGACACGAAGTCCCAGCCGCGGCGCGGGTCCGCCCAGGGCAGGTGCGAGCCGAGCCGACCGTTCCGGCCGTTGAGCTGGCGGATCGACTCCTTGCAGTGGACGTGGTAGATCCGGTCCGCGAAGTCCTGCAGGAAGACCAGCGGGTCGAGGTCCTGCCACATGAAGTGGCTCGGGTCGAAGTTGAACCCGAACGCGGCCCGCCCGTCGAGCGCGTCGAGGGCGGCCTTCGCGGTCCAGTAGTCGTACGCGATCTCCGACGGGTGCACCTCGAGCGCGAAGCGGACGCCGACCTCGTCGAACACGTCGAGGATCGGGTTCCACCGGTCGGCGAAGTCCTGGTAGCCCCGCGCGATGAACTCCGCGCTCGCCGGCGGGAACATCGCGACGGCCTTCCAGATGCTCGACCCCGTGAAGCCGGCCACGGTGGAGACACCCAGCGCCTTGGCCGCACGCGCCGTCGCCTTCATCTCCTCGGCCGCGCGCTGCCGGACGCCCTCGGGGTCCCCGTCACCCCACACGCGGGGGCGCAGGATGTCCTTGTGCCGCTCGTCGATCGGGTCGTCGCACACGGCCTGGCCGGTCAGGTGGTTGGAGATCGTCCAGACGCGCAGGCCGTTGCGCTCGAGGATCTCCTTGCGGTCGGCCACGTAGTCGGGGTCCTCGGCGGCCCGGACGACGTCCAGGTGGTCGCCCCAGCATGCGATCTCGAGGCCGTCGTAGCCCCACTCCCCCGCGAGCCGCGCCACCTCCTCGAACGGCAGGTCGGCCCACTGGCCGGTGAACAGGGTGATGGGACGGGTCATCGTGCATCTCCTTCGATCGTGGTGAGGACGGGTGCGCCAACGGACGTCCAACGGGACTCATCCTCCGCCGATCGGATGACGGCGTCGAGGATGCGCTGGATGTGCAGGCCGTGCTCGAACGACGGCTCCGGGTCGCGCCCGTCGGCGACGGCCGCGAGGAAGTCCGCGAACTCGTGCACGAAGGCGTGCTCGTAGCCGAGGCCGTGCCCGGGGGGCCACCAGGCGCCGGCGTACGGGTGGTCGGGCTCGGTCACGAGGATGCGCCGGAAGCCCGCGTCCGCAGCGGGGATCCGGCCGTCGTAGTAGAGCAGCTCGTTCATCGACTCGAAGTCGAAGGCGATGCTGCCGAGCGAGCCGTTCACCTCGATCCGCATGGCGTTCTTGCGCCCGGTCGCGAACCGGGTGGCCTCAACCGTGCCCATGGCACCGCCGTTCAGGCGGGCGTGCACCGCGGCCGCGTCGTCGACGGTCACCTCCCCGTACTCCTCCGCGGCCGTGGCGGAGAGCCCCTCGGATGCGCCGGCGAGCGGGCGGCGCTCCACGAAGGTCCTGACGGTGCCGGAGACCTCGGCGATCGATTGACCCGAGAGGTGCTCGGCGAGGTCGAGCACGTGGGCGCCGATGTCGCCGAGCGCTCCGGATCCTGACCGCTCCTTCTGCAGCCGCCAGACGAGGGGGAAATCGGGATCCGCGATCCAGTCCTGGAGGTAGTCGGCGCGGACGTGGCGGATCTCGCCGAGCCGGCCCTCCTCGAGGTACTGCCGGGCGAGCGCGACGGCGGGGACGCGACGGTAGTTGAACGCGACCATGGAGCGGACACCCCGCTCCCGGGCCGCCACCGCCGCCGCCGTCATCGCTTCGGCCTCCTCGACGGTGTTGGCGAGCGGCTTCTCGCAGATCACGTGCTTGCCCGCCTCGAGGGCCGCGATCGCGATCTCCGCGTGGCTGTCGCCCGGGGTGGCGATGTCCACGACGTCGATGTCGTCGCGGGCGACGATCTCGCGCCAGTCCGTCGACGCCTCCCGCCAGCCCAGCCGGTCCGCCGCGGCGCGCGTCGACTCGGGGTTGCGGGCGCCGAGGACCGCCAGAACCGGCCTCGGGCCCGGGAAGAACCGGGCGACCGAGGACCAGGCCTGCGAGTGGACGGCGCCCATGAAACCCGCGCCGATCATGGCGACGTTGTACGAATCGGTCACTTGACCGCTCCTCCCGTGACTCCGGATGCGATGTACTTCTGCGCGACCACGAGCAGCACCGCGGCCGGGATGCTCGCGAGTGTCGCCGTCGCCATGAGCGCCGCCCAGCTCTGGGTGTGCGCGCCGACGAAGACGTACATGCTGAGCGTGATCGGGACGACGCTCGACCCGTTCGTGAGCGTGAGGGCGAACAGGAAGTCGCTCCACGCGAACAGGAACGAGAACACCGCGGCCGTCACGAGCGCGTTGCGGCTGAGCGGCAGCACGACCGAGAGGAAGAGGCGGATCTCGCTCGCCCCGTCGATCCTGGCCGCCTCGAGCAGCGAGTGCGGGATGTTCTGCATGAACGCGCGGATGAGCAGGATGCAGAACGGGATGCCGTGAGAGGCGTCCGCGAGGATCAGCCCGGGCACCGTGTTGAGGAGGCCCAGGGTGTTGTAGAGCGGGTAGAGGCCGTTCGCGATGACGATGCCGGGGATCATCTGCGTGATCAGCAGCAGGATGACGAAGACCGCGATGCTCCGCGTGCTGATGTTGGTGCGCGACAGCCCGTATGCGGCGGGAGCAGCGATCGCGAGGCACACGATCACCGACCCGATCGAGATGAGCAGGCTGGTCCCCAGGTTGCCGAGCTGCGTCTCGATGGCCCGCTGGTAGCCCTGGAAGCTGAGCTCGAACGGGAACCACTCCGTCTCGAGGAGGTTCTCACTCCCCTGCAGCGACGTGTTGAGCATCCAGTAGACGGGGAACAGCAGAAGGGCGACGATCACGATGCCGATCGCCGTGCGCGAGTAGCTCTCGAGTGCGCGTGGCATGTTCCTCATCCCGCCAGGTCGCTCGCCCGCTTGTTCGCGCGCAGCTGGAAGGCCGCGACGATCAGCGAGACGACGATCAGAATGTTGCTGAGCGCGGCCCCGCGGCCGAACTCGAAGTTGACGAACGACAGGTGGTACGCCCGGGACGCGTACGTCTCCGTGGCGTTGGCCGGCCCGCCGCCCGTGAGGGCCAGGATGATGTCGAGCACGCGGATCGTGTAGATGAACCCGAGCATGAGCACGACGACCACGACGGGACGCAGCAGCGGCCACGTGATGCTGAAGAACGAGCGCCAGCCGGTCGCGCCGTCGAGCGCGGCCGCCTCGTAGTAGTCCTTCGGGATCTCCTGCAGGCCGCCGTAGAGGATCACCATCACGAACGGGATGCCGACCCAGATGTTCACGATGATGATCGAGTACAGCGCGATGTTCGGATCGGTCAGCCAGGAGACGCCGGAGAGGCCGAGCCCCTCGAGCACGACGTTGAGGATGCCGGTCTCGCCCTCCATCATCCGCCGCCAGACGGCCGAGGAGATGATGAGCGGCAGCAGCCACGGCAGCAGCAGCATCGAGCGGAGCACGCCGTTCAGCGGGAAGTACTTGTTGAAGAACAGCGCGAGCCCGAGCCCGATGAGGAAGGTCACGGTCAGGGAGACGATCGTGAAGATCGCGGTGTTGGCGGTGAGCTTCCCGAACAGTCCGGAGGCGATGACCGCTGTGTAGTTGTCGAAGCCGACCCACGGGGCCTCGCCGGTGAAGAAGGTCGCCGTCGTGAAGTCCTGGAAGCTCATCGTCAGGTTGCTGACGACGGGATACCCGAAGTAGACGACGAGATAGATCGCCGCGGGCAGGATGAACGCCCAGGTCACGAGCGCGGAACGGGTTCTCGGCCGCAGCGTGCGCCGCCGGGCGCCGCTGTCGGCGGGCGGACGCGGGGCGTCCCCCGCCGCGCCTCCGGCGCGGCGGGGAACGCTCGTGCGGTCACCCATGAGTGACGAGTTGGTCATGGCCGGAGGATCACTCCGCGCTCACGATCGCCTGCGCCGATTCCATCGCGGTCTGCGGGTCGGCCTGGCCGGTGATCACGGACTGGATCGCGACGGAGATCTGCTCGTTGACGATCGGCCACTTGGTGCCCGAGTCGCCGGTGAGCGGGTAGGCCGTCGCGACGGTCTCGACGATCGACGCCATCTCGGGCATCTCCTCGATCAGCTGCTGCGCGACCTCCTCGTTGCTCGGGACCGTGTTGTTCTGCAGCGCGGTCTCGAGCTGAGTCTCGGGAGCGTTGAGGCACTCCACGATGTGGGCCGCGCGGCGCTCGCGCTCGTCGTCGGTGACCGGGACGGTCCACAGCTCGCCGCCGAGCGGGGCCACGACGTCGTCACCGGCGTTGGGCACGGGGATCGGCACGCTCGCCCACTCGAGACCCTCGGTCTCGTTGAGGCTCGGGATCTGCCACGGACCGTTGATCATCATCGCCGCGCGTCCGGCCGCGAACTGGTCCTTGGCGTCCGCCTGGGTGTAGTTCACGACGTCCTTGGTGACGTATCCCTTGAGCGCAAGGCCGGTGTAGAACTCCAGCGCCTCCACGGCCTCCGGTGCGTCGAGCTCGAGCTGCGAGCCGCCGTTCGACCAGAGGAACGGGATGAACGTCCAGGTGCCCTCGGTGCCGGCCTGGCCGGCGTAGACGAAGCCGTACCGGTCCGGCGTGGTGAGCGCCGCCGCAGCGGCCTCGAGCTCGGCCCACGTGGTCGGCGGCTGCACGCCGGCCTCGGCCAGCATGGCCTCGTTGTAGAAGAGCACGAGGCTGTTCACGTTCGGCGCCAGGCCGTAGAGCTCGTCCTCGAAGGTGCCGACGTTGAGCACCGACTCGTAGTACGCGCTCGTGTCGATGTCCAGCTCGGTCAGCGGCCGGAGCGCCCCGGTCTCCGCGAACTGCGGCAGGTCGGGGTTGTTGACCATGAGGATGTCCGGCATGTCCCGGCTCTGGATCGCCTGCAGGACCTGCTGGTTGTACTGGTTCGACGGCACGCTCCGGTGCTCGACCGTGGCGTTGACCTCGGCGGCGCACTCGTTGAGGCGGTTGCCCATGTTCGTGTGGCTGGGCTCGTCCGTGTAGTAGTCGAACGCGCTGAGGGTGAGCTCCTCGTCCTCCGACGCCCCTCCGGCGTCCCCTCCGGCGCCTCCTCCTCCGCCGCCGCTGGCGCAGGCGGCCAGGAGCGCGATCGGGAGTACCGCGACGGCGAGCGCCGACAGCTTCTTCCTTCGGTGAGTCGACATTGACATACCTTTCTCGGTGCGGGTTTCTCAGCTGGTGCTGGGTTCCTCCCCGCCGTAGTGGCGGGAAAGCCTGTCGAGGGCTGCGTGATCGACGGCCGAGCCGAGGACCACCGCCCGGTGCCGCAGGCGGAGGGTCTCCCCCTCCGCGAGCCGCTTGGTCGAGTGCATGAGGGGCGCGGTGGCGAGGAAGCCGAACTCGTCCGCCGCGGAGAAGACGTACAGCGGCAGCGGCGCGTTCGCCGGGTGCGCGAGCAGCGCCACCCCGCCGAAGGCCGGCTCGTTCGGCTCGTCGGTCCCCGCCCCGTCCACGTTCCCCAGGAGCGCGCCCCACGTGCCGGGGTGCGAGTGCACGGCCTCGCGCCCCGTCCGGTCCCCGGAGGCGAGGATCGTCTCGCCCGCCGCCATCGACCGCGCCGCGCGGTAGTTGAGCCCGGCGTAGCCGCCCCACCAGTGCTCGGGGTAGGAGGTGACGCTGAGCTCCACGGGCGTCGCGGCCGTCCACGTGGAGTCCCAGTCGAGGGCCCAGGCCTCCACACCGTCGAGGTCGGCGTGCAGCCGGACCGACCGCCGCTCGCGGAGCACGGGCTCGGACGACCCGTCCGGGCGCCACTCGAGCTCCTCCCGGATGTCGACCGCGCCGTCCTCGGCCGCCACCGTGTGGCCCGTGACGTACGAGCGTCCCATCGCTCCGCTGCCGTTGCCGTAGCCCGGGTGGTCCTCCCAGTAGAGGACGCCGTTGAGGAACTTCCACGACCACCACAGGCCGTGGTGCCACCGGTGATCCCACGGCGCGGTGTTCGTGAGGATCCCGTCGTGCTGGAGCGGGCGCACCGCCGAGAAGTAGGGGTGGTTCTTCGCCGCCGACCAGGAGTAGTCGGCGAGGCGCCGGCCCTCCTCCGTCACTACTGCGGCGGTCTCGGGACCGGTCTCCTGCCAGGAGAGACGGGTCACGCAGTCACCTCGAGCACCTCCGGGGCCACCCACTCGCCGAAGCCGTGGGACCACCCCGTCCCGTACCCGGGGTTCCAGCGGTCCCCCATGATCTCCGCGAGCGGAACGACCCGGTTCTCCGCACTGGAGCGGTAGGCCGCCTCGATGAGCGCCATGACGTGCAGGTTGTCCTGAGCGGAGCACAGCGGCTCCCGACCGGCGGCCAGGGCCTGCCGGAAGTGGGCCATCGTGAGACCGAACGCGTCGGGGAACCAGCGGCGCTCGCGGTCCCAGTCGACGCGGGTGACCTCGAACTCCGCTCCGCTGCGCCGAGACACCGCGAGCCCGCCCTCGGGGCGCCAGTCGACGATCCCCTCCGGCCCCTGGATCCACAGCTTCTCGTTGCCGTGCGGGACGGGATCTGTGCCGTAGTACGTGCCCGTCGACGTGATCGCGACCGACATCCCGCTCGGGTAGCGCAGGAGCAGGTGCCCGTAGCCGTCGATGGTCACGCCCGGCTGCGTCTCGTCCCGCCCGGTGACGGCGTACACCGTCTCAGGGGGACCGAACAGGAGCTGCAGCAGACCGAAGTGGTGCACCGTCAGCGCGCCCGTCCACCAGCGGTCGTCCTTGCCGAACCAGGGGTGGTCGGGCAGATCGAACACGTACTGCACCGTGACCTGCGCGAAGTCGGGACGCCCCACGACCCGGTCCTTCATGAGGGCGTCGACGAGTCGCAGCGAGCCGGGCGTGAAGCACATGTTCTGGTTGACCATCGCGGTCACGCCGTTGCGCTCGATCGCCTGCACCATCTCGAGCGCGTCCTCGTAGCTGTAGGCGAGGGGCTTCTGGATGAGCATCGGCACGCCGGCGTCGGCGATCTGCTGCACGACGGGGAGGCGGGTCGGCCTGTGGTGCGGGGTCGCGATGTCGACGAGTCCCACGCGGGGGTCGGCCAGCAGGCTCTCGAGGGTCTCGTGGACGGTCGCGTCCGGCTCCTCCTCGGCGAAGCGAGCGCGCGCGGCCGGGTTCGGGTCGTAGCCCGCGACGACCGGCTGGCCGTACAGCCGGTACCCCTGACGGTGGGCGCCGGTGATCGAGCCGAGGCCGACCTGACCGATGCCGAGCTCCGAGTCCGGCGTCATCGCACCGCGCCCAGGGTCTGCAGGTACTCCGCCGATCCGAGCACGGCGTCGTCTCCGCCGACCTCGAGGGTCGAGTAGCCGTCGAACCCGGCCTTCTCGAGAGCGCGGAAGGAGCCCTCGATGTCGATGACGCCGGTGCCGAGCGGGATGGTCGACATGCCGCAGCCGTAGATGGTGCCGCGCTTCTCCTCCCACTCCGCGCCGAGGTCCTTCCAGTGGACGTGCTGGATCTTCTCGCCGAAGGTGCGCACGTACTCGACCGGGTCGGTGCCCGCGAGCCAGCTGTTGCCGGTGTCGAAGTTGAGCGCGAGGGCCGGGGAGTCGATCCGCTCGAGGAGGGCGGACGTGCCGTCGATCGTGCCCGTGATCGGGCCGTGCGGCTCGAGCAGGATGGTCACGCCGTAGTCCTGCGCGACCTGGAGCGGCTCGTACAGCTTCTCGGCGATCGTGAAGATCGCCTCCTCACGGCTCAGCCCGTGCCCGAAGGGCGTGACCGGCTCGCCTTCGGTGGTGATGACGTGCTTGACGCCGATGGCGCCGGCGGAGCGGACGGCCTTGATGATCTCGACGGTGCCGTATCGCCACGGCGCAGCGGGGTCGAGCAGGTCGGAGTGGGCGCAGTAGGAGGTGATCTGGAGTCCGCGGGACTCGAAGAGGCGCTTGACCTCGAAGGGGTTGGCGTCGAGGCTCGCGACGGCGCTGAACCCGAAGTGGTTGCCGAGAACGGCGCCGTCACCCGTGTCGGTGACGTCGGCGTACTGGAATCCCCAGTCGCGGATCCGGTCGAGCTGGTGGTCCAGTGTCGAGAACGGGTCCACGAGGGCGAAGCAACCGATTTTGATAGCCACGGAGAATCTCCTCTTCATCGAGGCGGGGCCGAGCGCCCGCTTGTTCTGCTTTCCGAAGCTAGACGACGCCATATGTCCTGTCGTTCAACATTCGTCACTGACGAATATTGCACACGTCCGCCATTGCCGCTGCCGGACCCCGAACCTAGGGTTCTGAGGGACGGGAACGACTCGATGTGGAGGTCCAGTGCCCGACGACAAGCTCGCCTTCGACGCCGCATCCGCGCGTCCTGCGCCGCACCCGGCGGAGTTCGTGTCGCCGTTCGGGACCTTCGTCGCCGACACGTGCGCGCCGCTGCGGGAGGCGGGACAGGCGGGCGAGATCGACCTGTGGGCCTACGGGCGGGGCACCTATCCCGGGGCGCCCATGCCGGCCGACGTGCTTCCGCAGCTGAAGAGCGTGGGCACCTGGGAGATCACGAGCGACCAGGAGTGGGGCCTCGACTGGCACCGCAACGAGGGCATCGAGTTCACCTGCGTGTCCGCCGGGTCGGTGCCGTTCTCCTGCGAGCGGGAGGACTTTGACCTCTCGGCGGGACACATCACCGTCACCCGCCCCTGGCAGCTGCACCGGGTCGGGCGCCCGAACATCTCGTCGTCGACGCTGACCTGGTTCATCCTCGACGTCGACGTGCGGCGTCCCAACCAGGAATGGATCTGGCCGGCCTGGCTGCCGATGCCGGCGCCGGACCTCGCCCGGCTCACGGAGCTGCTGAGTCTCAACGAGCGGCCGGTGTGGCGGGCGAGCAAGACCCTCCTCGCCGCGGTCGACACCCTCGAGCGGACGCTGCGCGGGCAGGTGAGCCAGCCGATGGCGCGCATCGCGACGAGCGTCGCGGAGATCTTCATCGAGCTGCGGGACCTGCTGGAGCAGCATGAGCCCGTGCTCGATCCGTACCTCTCCTCGACGGAGCGCACCGTCCACCTGTTCCTCGAGCGGCTGCGGGAGCGCACGCAGGAGCAGTGGTCGGTGGACCGCATGGCCGAGGAGTGCGGGCTCGGCCGCACCCGGTTCGTTCACTACTGCAAGAAGATGGTCAACCTCACGCCCCTCGAGTACCTCAGCCTGCTGCGGCTCGAGCAGGCGAAGCACCTGCTGACGACCACCGACCTGCTCGTCTCGGACATCGCCCAGCTCTGCGGCTTCCAGTCGAGCCAGTACTTCTCGACCAGCTTCCGCCGGGCCACCGGGATGCAGCCGGCGCAGCTGCGCCGTGAGCGACTGAGCGCGTGAGCTCCTCGCCCGCGCGGGCCGCCGCGCCGTCCGTCGGCGCGCTCGCCTCCGGCTACGAGGAGCTGCGGACGCTCGCCGAGCGGATCCGGGTCGCGGATCCCGAGCGGGGATTCCACCTCGTCGTCCACGATCGGCGGGGCACGGTGGCGGACCTCGCCTCGAACGACGAGTTCCGCACCCTCCTCCAGCCGGTCGCCTCGGTCTCCAAGGGGATGGCGGGGATCGTCGTCGGCCTGCTCGTGGAGCGGGGGCAGCTCGACCCGGCACTGCCGGTGGCCGAGTACTGGCCCGAGTTCGCCGAGGGCGGCAAGGGCGGCATGACGATCGCCGAGCTGCTCTCGCACCGGGCGGGGCTGCTCGGCTTCTCGCCGTCGCTGTCCTGGGCGGAGGCGATCGGGGAGGCGGGGCCCGCGGATCTGGCCGCGCAGACGCCGGTGTGGGCGCGCGGCGCCGGGCACGGCTACCACGCCTGGACGATCGGGACGCTCGTGGACGAGCTCGTGCGGCGGATCACCGGATCCCGCACCGCGGAGCTCTTCGACGCTGAACTCCGGCGGGAGCGCGGCATCGACTTCTGGCTGCGCATCCCCGACGCGCAGCGCGGACGGCTCCGCCGCATCCGCCCCTCGGGGGCCTCCGGCGACGCCGTCCTCACGAGAAGCCTCAGCGACCTCGCGACGGCCCCGTTCGAGTGGCTGGACGACGAGGAGGTCTGGCTCAACTCGGCGAAGGTGCTGGATGCGGGCGTCTCGTCGGTGTCCGGCGTGGGCACCGCCCGCGGGATCGCGGACGCCTACGCTGCCGCGATCGGCGCAGACGGATCCGACGCGCTGCTCTCGGACCGGACGGTGGCGCGGATCTCGCAGCTGCACTCGGCCGGCGACGACCTCGTGCTGGCGAAGCACACGCGGTTCGCCCTGCTCTTCGAGAAGCCGTGGCCCGGCCTCGACTTCGGCACGGCGAGGGCGTTCGGCCACGACGGCGCAGGCGGCGCGCTCGGCTTCGCGGACCCGGTGACGGGGATCGCCTTCGGGTACGTCACCGACACCGTCCCCTCGCCGGGCGGCGCGGATCCCCGGGCGCTCGCGTTCGCGGAGGCGGTGCGGCGCATCGCCCTGTCGCGGGTCTGAGTCCGCTTCCGGCGCGTCCGTCCCCCCTGCCTGCCACCTGGCGCTCAACAGGCGGAATCGCCGCGGACAGGCTCGCCGCCGGCATGTCGTCCTGTTGGACGAGATTCCGCCTGTTGAGCGCGAGGAGAGCGGGAGTCAGGCGGAGGCGCGCCAGGAGTGCCGTGGCTCGTAGCCGAGGAGGCGGCGGGCCTTGTCGATGGAGAGGAGCGTCTCGGTTCCCTGCACCTCGCGGCGGAATGGGATCTCGGGGAACACCTCCGCGGCGAGCTCGGCCGAGGGACGCGACATCACGGTGTCCGCCGCCGCGATGATGAAGTTCTCCGCGCCCACGAGGTCGCTCTCGACAGCCAGGCGGCACGCGAGACCCCCGTCGCGGGCGTCGATGTAGCCCCAGGCGTTCCAGGAGCGCACGCGGGCGTCCGCGTCGAAGTCCGGGAACGCGGCGTAGTCGGAGGGGTGCATCACGTTGGAGAAGCGGATGCCGAGGAAGCCGGTGTCCGGGCACCAGCGGGCGAAGTGCCGGGCGAGCTCCTCGTCGGCGGCCTTGCCGAGGGAGTACGACGACTGCGGGCGGACCGGATACTCCTCGTCCACCGGGAAGTAGGGCGGAGGGGTGTCGTCGAACGACAGGCCGAGCAGCGTCTCGCTCGAGGCGTAGACGACCCGGCGCACGCCCGCCAGCCGGGCGGCGGAGAACATGTTGTAGGTGATCGCCGTGTTGTTGGCGAACGTGACCGAGTCGGGCAGCATCCCCGGCGCGGGGATCGCGGCGAGGTGGACCAGGGCGTCGACGCCCGGTCCCGAGCCGACGGGGAGGGTCCCATAGTGCTCGTCGACGTGCGTCAGCACCTGGACGGCCTGCCCGTAGTCGCTGAGGTCGGCCTGAAGGAAGCGGACGCCGGCCGGGAGTTCCCGCGGCGGCACCCGGTCCACGTTCGTCACGGCGTATCCGTGCTCCGCGAAGTGCTGGACCACCGCCCGCCCGAGCTTCCCGCTGCCTCCGGTGATCACGACCCGCTTCGCTGCGCGCTCCATGGGCTCACCCTAGCGTCGGACACCTCGGCGGCTTCGACTCGGGCTCGGCGCATGGCCTCCTAGCACTCTCCTCGCCCCCGTTCTCATCCCGCGAAGCGTCAGCAGGCGGATGAGGCGCTCAGCAGCACGAGGAACCGCTTTCCTTCCTGCTGAAGGCCCAAGGCGCCTGTTGAGCGAAGGGGCGAATCACGCTCCTAGCGCGCGCGAGGCGCCCCCGGGAAGGGGGTTGTCCGCGCCCCCTCGACGTACTGTCATGGGAGACATGAAGGTTCCTCTTCTTCGGGGCCTCGCTCCCTGTGCGGCGGCCGGCGTCCTGGCCGCGGCCCTGTCCGGCTGCACGATGGGCCTCGCGTCGCCGGCCGTGGTGGCGGGCGATTTCGACCGCGCCATCAGCAGCGGGGACTTCTCGACGGCCTGCTCGCTGCTCACGCCGGCGGCGGTGCAGGAGGTCGAGACCGGCAGCGGGGAGGACTGCGAGAGCGCGCTCGAGTCCCTCGGCGTGCCCGCCGGCGGCGCAGTGGTCCACGTCGAGGCGTGGGGCCGGGCGGCGATCGCGGAGATGGAGCAGGACACCCTGTTCCTCGCCAGGACCGGGGAGACTTGGGCGGTGCGGGCGGCGGGATGCACCCCTGTTCCAGAGGCGCCCTACGACTGCATCGTGACGGGAGGCTGACGTGAAGGCGACCTTCGTGGTCTACGTCGCCGCGATCGCGGCAGGACTCGTGTACTTCGGCGTGGTGGGGGTGCTGGGACGATGAATGCTCTCCTCGACCGCATCCGCCCCGTCGGGCTCGGCGTCTTCTTCGGCGTGATCTTCCTGCTCTCCGTGATCGGTCAGTCCGTCACCGGGTGGCTGGAGTTCAACGAGCAGCAGACGGCCTCCCACCTCGTTCCGATCGGCTGGCTGGACTACGTGACCTCGGCGAGCTTCGCGACCGACGTGACCGAGAACTGGCAGTCGGAGTACCTCCAGTTCCTGCTCTTCATCACCGCCACCGTCTGGCTCGTGCACCGCGGCTCGACCGAGTCGAAGGAGCTCGATCAGGTCGGCCGGGAGTCCGACGAGGACCAGATGGTGGGCCGGTACGCGCGCGAGGACTCCCCGGCCTGGGCGAAGGCGGGCGGCTGGCGGCACGCGCTCTACTCCCACTCGCTCCTCTGGGTGATGGGCTTGATCTTCTTCGCCTCCTGGGCGGTCCAGTGGGTGGCGGGGCGCGCCGCGTACAACGAGCAGCAGCTGACGGACTACCAGGACCCGCTCTCCCTGGGCGAGTACCTCATGTCGTCCGACTTCTGGAACCGGACGCTGCAGAACTGGCAGTCGGAGTTCCTGGCGGTCGGCAGCATGGTCGTCCTGTCGGTGTACCTCCGCGAGCGCGGTTCCGCGCAGTCGAAGCCGGTCGGCGCACCGCACTCGGCGACCTCCGTCGAAGGCTGAGGACGCGGGTCTCCGGCCGGGTCAGCGCTGGGGCGGCCGCAGCCGGAGGCTCGACACCCCGCCGTCCACGTCGAGGGCCGTGCCCGTCGTCGAGCCCGACAGTGGGCTCGCGAGGTACGCGATGGCATTCGCGACCTCCTCCGGAGTGACGAGCCTGCCGATCGGCTGGCGCGCGTTGAGCGCGGCGAGCTCCGCCTCCGCATCCTCCGCCTGATCGAGGAGACGCCCGATCCACGGGGTGGACACCGTGCCGGGACAGACGCAGTTGACACGGATCCCCTCGCGCACGTGGTCCGCGGCCATGGCGAGCGTGAGCGCGAGCACGGCGCCCTTGGACGCCGAGTACAGGGCGCGCTGGGGAAGGCCGTTCGTGGCGGCGACCGAGCAGGTGTTGACGATCGCCGCCGCACGGGACGCGCGAAGCCAGGGCAGCGCCGCCGCACTGACGCGGGCCATCCCCGTGACGTTGACGTCGAGGACTCGCGCCCACTCCGCGTCGTCGTTGTCGGCGACCGTGCCGATCGCGCCGATCCCCGCGTTGTTGATCACCACGTCGATGCCGCCGAGCGTCGCAGCGACCCTCTCGATCCCCGCCGAGACGGAGCCGCGGTCGGACACGTCCGCGGGCAGCCCGAGGAGGCGCTCGTCGAGGTGGTCGATGGCCCTGTCGAGCACGGCGACGCGCGCGCCGCGGTCGGCGAGCAGGGCCGCCGTCGCGAGCCCGATCCCGGACGCCCCGCCCGTCACCACGGCGACGAGACCGTCGAAGTCCTGGGAGGTCACGCCTGCACCGGCAGGATCTCCGACAGGAGCTGCTCGACACGGCGCCGGATGTCGTCCCGGACCTCGCGCACGATCGGCAGGTCCTTGCCGGCCGGGTCCACGAGCTCCCAGTCCTCGTACCGCTTGCCGGGGAAGAACGGGCAGGCGTCGCCGCAGCCCATGGTGATCACGACATCAGCGTCCTGGACGGCCTCGGTGCTGAGGACCTTGGGCACGTTGCCGGCGATGTCGATCCCCTCCTCCGCCATCGCCTGCACCGCGACGGGGTTGATGCGGTCCTTCGGCTCGGAACCGGCGGACAGCACCTCGACGCGGCCCTGCGACAGCTCGCGCAGGTAGCCGGCGGCCATCTGGGATCGGCCCGCGTTGTGCACGCAGACGAACAGGACGGTGGGCTTGCTGCTCACGGGCGGCTCCTTCTCGGCTCTTTCGGAAGCATAGGGACGGGCCGGGAACGCGGGAAGGCGGCCGGGCGCGGTCAGCAGCGGGCTGCGGAGGCCGCCGCCGTCGAGCCCGCGGTCGCCGCCAGCACGAGCGCGACGTTCTCCGCGCATTGGACGAATCAGTCGAATCTCGCGCAGCGTGTCGTGACCCATGGCCAGGCCGGCCCGCGGGAGGGGGCCTGCCGGCGCCCTAGCCGCGGCTGCCGCGCGGCACCGTCACGCGTCGTCCTGGTCCGGATCGCGGGCGGTCCCGGTGAGCCACGCCCGGTAGAGCTCGGCGCTCCGGGCGACCACCTGAGGGCCGCCCTCCTCCACCACCAGTCCCGGCCACGCGCCGTACAGCCGGTCGTATCGGACGCCGTCCAGGGACGCCAGGAGCGCGTCGAGGTAGCGCTCGGGCAGCGGGAGCAGCATCGGGTAGCTGCGCATGAACGAGACGCGGCGGTTGCCCTGGAGCACCATCATCGTGTCGCCGACCAGCAGCGCTCCGCGCCCCTCCGCGGCGTCCGCGAGGTGGAGCACGGCGCTCCCGGCGAAGTGGCCGCCGCAGCGGATCAGCGTGACGCCCGGAGCGATCTCGGCGCGGTCCTCCCACCAGCGCACGGCTTCACCGGGGCGGAGGACCCAGGCCGCATCGCGGCGCGGCAGCCACATCGGCGCTCCCCGTCCGTCGGCTCCCGGGAAGCGCTCGCTCCACTCGGCGAGGACTCCGCAGAGGTGCGGATGGCTGCGGGCGATGGCGAGGAGGCCGCCGGTCTCCCGCACGAGGGACTCGGCCTCCGCGTCGAGGTACCCGGGCGGATCCCAGAGGACGCCGCCCTCCGGAGTGGTGACGAGGAGCCCGCGATGCCCGATCCCGATCGACGGCGTCACCGTCAGCTGATGGAGCCCGGGCTCGAGCTCGGTCCACCCGGTGCGGTGCCCCTCGGCCGCGAGCTCCTCGAGGCTCGTCCACTCCTGTCCGCCGGCGGGGACGTACTGCCGGTCGTCGACGCAGATCCGGCACTCGGGCGGCGGCTCCGGCGTCGGCGGATACTGGTTGGCGCACGTGCGGCAGATCCAGGCGCTGGATGGGGCCTCGCTGCTCACCGTTCGCCCTCCGATCCGACGCCGTCCCGCCCCACCTTCCACCCCGGCTCTCGGAGGACGCAAGACTCCGGTGCCGCTTGCCGTCCGGCAGGTTCTCCGTATATCGCTGTACCGACGGCTGCCGGCGGAAGGACGATGGAGTGGCGACGAGCACGGATCGAGCGGACGCCCGCGTCGAGGAGCGACCGGTCGCGGTCACGATCATCGGCCTCCTCCTCGCTCTCGGCGGGCCGCCTCTCTACGCGCTGGTGGCCGGGCCGGCACTGTTCGGCGAGGGCACGACTCCACTGGCCACGGGCGTCGGCCTCGCCGTCATGTGGGCGCTGTGCATCGCGGTGCTCGCACTCGTGCGCCTCGGCGAGCGCCGTCCCTGGGCCTCCCTGGGGATGCGGTCCCCGGGACTGAAGTGGCTGGCTCTCGCGGTCGTTCTCGGGATCGCGCTGTCGCTGCTCGTGCCCCTGCTCGCGGCGGTGGCCTCGGCCGTCCTTCCACGCCAGGGCGAGGGGACGGTCGGCTCTGTGGCGACGGGGCACCACTGGCTCGTGCTCCTGATCGCCGTCCTCACCGCGGCGGTGACCGAGGAGGTGCTCTTCCGCGGCTACGCGATCGAGCGTCTTCTCGAGCTCTCCGGCTCGAGATGGGTCGCCGGCGGGGTCTCGCTGGCGGCGTTCACCCTGACCCACGCGGCCGGCTGGTCACTCGCGCACGTCGTCGGCGTGGTGATCCCTCTCGGCGCAGCTCTCACGCTGCTCTACCTGTGGCGGCGGAATCTCGTCGTGGTGGTCGTGGCCCACTTCCTGGTCGACCTGCCACTGGTCGTGATCAGTGCGATGACCGCGTGAGCCAGCGCACGATGCGCAGCAGCAGGTCGCGGTGGGCGTCGGAGGCGTACGCGCGCTCGTCGTGCCCGTACGCGTCGTAGGCGGCTCTCCGTCCGTCGGCGTTCCGAAGCCAGACCGATGGCTGGAGGACGCCGTCCTCGTCGGCGTGGCGGTAGAGCCCGAGCACGGGACCGTGGTGGTCGAGGCCGAGATACCGCTCGTCGTCGAGCTCGAATGGGCGGAGCGGGCCGAGCGGGGATCCGTCGGACGACTCCGGGACGGCCGCGAGCCGGCCGAACGGCGGGTGCCACGCCCGGCCGTCGACCCAGCGCGCGCCGATCGTCGTCGCCCAGAGGTCCGAGTCCGGGAAGCTGTTGGCGGCGGCGTGGACGGCGAGGATCGGCGTGGTCGAGAGAAGGCGCTCGAGTCCCGGGCGCGCCTCGAGGGCCGGCGAGGGGAGGCCGTCTCGGGGCTTCCCGAGGTTCGCCACGACGATGCTCGGTGGAGCACCGTCCGTGTATGCGGCGAGGGCGGCGTCGACGTCCTGCGGCTCGTGGACCTCGTACCCGGCGGCGGTGAGGATCTCGCGGAGCCGATCGCTGGTCTGCTCGAACGGATGCCACGGATCGGCGTACCGCCCGACCCCCGTGAGCAGCAGTGCGCGCGGTCGCTCCGCGGCGGGCTGCGCCCCTTCCCCGGTCATCGTACGGTCACCGCCAGCTCGACCGGGTCGAGGCCGGGCGACGTCACCGTCACCCGGATCTCGCCCGCCTCGCGTGGTCGCACCACGGCGAGCGCCCGCCCGTCGAAGGTCCGCCAGGTGGAGGCGTCGAACCGCTCCTCGGTCTTCGGGTTGGCGCTGCACATCCCCGCGAGGACACCGGCGCCGGTGACCTCCACGGTCACGGGCCGGTCGTCGCCGAGAACGAGGCGATCCGCCGCGTCGCGCAGCTCGATCGCGACGAACGAGAGGTCGGCGTCGTCGTCGCGGATCCGGGTGCGGTCGGCGACGGCCGTGAGTCGCGGCGATCCCTCCGCCGTGGTCAGCGCCGTGCGGCCGACCTCGGCGCCGTCCCGGTAGGCGACGGCCGTCAGCTCGCCCGGCCGGTACACCGTCTGGAGCGTCGCGAGCATCGGGCGCCGGTCGCCCACGGGGCCGCGGGCCACCTCCCGGCCGTCAAGCAGCAGGGCCACCTCGTCGGCGTCCGCGTAGACCTCGACGGTGATCGGCCGGCCCTCGTGGCCGGGCCAGGTCCACGAGGAGACGGAGTCGCTCCACGCCCATGGGGACTGCATGGTGACCGTGTGGCCGCTGTGCTCGGCCCGCAGGACCGCGATGTAGGGCTCGGTCCGGAGCCCGAACACGATCTCCCGGTAGTAGGAGACGGGACGGCGCCAGCCGGTGATGTCGAAGTCCCCGGTCCAGGCGGTGAGGTAGGGGTACTCCCGTTCGAGCGCGGCGACCGCCTCGCGGTCCTCGGCGTAGCCGGTCGCGCCGATGCCGACCTCCCCCAGGTAGTCCCATCCGGTCCAGGTGAAGTCGCCGATGACGTTGGCGTTCTCGAGGACCATGGGCCACAGGGCGCCGATCTGGGACGGGAAGGTCTCGGAGCCGACGATCACGCGATGCGGGAACAGCTCCCGGTCCTGCTCGTAGCGGGATTCGGCGTAGTTCAGTCCGAGGACGTCGAGCGCCGCACTGGACTCCGCGGTGCGGCGCGTGACCGCCTCGCTCGAGCCGATCGCGCGGAACGCGCCCTCGGGGCTCGCCATCGCCTCGTTGAGGCCGCCGCCGGCCGCCTCGAGGATGGCGGGCAGCTCGTCGATCACCGCGAGGAACGGGTTGATGCCGTTGGTGACGAGGCGTGTCGGGTCGAGCGCGCGGAGGTGCTCGGCCATCCTGCGGGCCCACCGCGCCCCGTGCGGGCTGCCGACCTCGATGATCTCGTTGCCGATCGAGTACATGATGACGCTCGGGTGGTTCCGGTCCTTGGCGACCATCGCCGCGAGGTCCGCGGCCCACCACTGGGGGAAGTCGGCCGCGTAGTCGTAGGGCGTCTTGAAGCGCGTCCACATGTCGAACGCCTCGTCCATGACGAGGACGCCCAGCCGGTCGCACGCGTCGAGCATGGCCGGCGATGCGGGGTTGTGAGCCGTCCGGATCGCGTTGAAGCCGGCCTGCTTGAGCAGCTCGATGCGGCGCTCCTCCGCCCGTCCGATCGCTGCCGCGCCGAGCGGCCCGTTGTCGTGGTGCACGCACGCGCCGCGCAGGAGAACGGGCTCCCCGTTGATGCGGAGGCCCTTGCGGGGATCGACCGTCACGGTGCGGATGCCGAAGGAGACGACATGGTCGTCGGCCTCGTCCGTGCCGAGGCCGACCCTCGCCGTGTACAGCGCGGGACTGTCCGGGCTCCAGAGCTGGGGGTCGGCGACGTAGAGGCGCTGACGGACGACCGCCGTCTCACCTGGCGCGAGCGTCGACGGGGTCGCGTCGCGCTCCACCTCGCGCGCGTCGGGCGCCGTCGCCGTCGTGCTCACGATCACCGTGCGGGTGCTCAGCCCCGCGTTCGCGACCGTGGTGACGACGTCGACGACGGCCTGGTCCTCCTCGATGCGCACGGTGCTGACCGTCACGCCGTCCGGCACGATGTGCACGGGCGCGTCGACGTGGAGCAGCGCGGGACGGTGCAGGCCGGTCCCCGAGTACCAGCGGGAGTCCTCACCCGAGCGAACCTCGATCCGCAGCTCGTTGTCCTCCCCGTACTTCAGGAAGGGCGTGAGGTCGACGAGGAAGCGCGCGTATCCGTCGGCCCGGTTCCCCGCGAACTCGTCGTTGAGGAAGACCTGGGCGCGGCGGAACGCCCCCTGCAGCTCGAGCCGGACGAGCCGTCCCTCCCACTCGGCGGGCACCGCGAACGTCTTGAGGTAGGAGAAGGCCCCGTGCGGGTGGTAGGCGCCGGCTCCCTTGCCCGGCACGTCCGGCCGGCGCTCGGTGTCGCGCAGCGCGTCGTGCGGCAGCCGCACCGGAACCGGGACGACGTCGCCGGCTTCGGCGGCCGCGAAGGGACCGAGGGGCCGGCGGTACGCCCAGCCGTCGTTGAAGGGCAGCACGGTCACGCGATTCTCCGTCTTCCGCCGCCCCGGTCGGCGGCGGCTCCACTCCTCAGTCTTCTACAGGCGGGACCCGCCGGCGGACGCGCCCGGTCTCAGGCCCTGCTGCGGAGTAGCTCCGTGGTCGACTCCGCGATGTGGGACCGGATCGCCTCGGGACCGAGGGCCTCGACCTCCCGCAGCAGCACCCGGTGCTCCTCGGCAAGGTCCCGCGAGGAGAACACCGTCCGGGTGTGCAGCAGCAGCAGAGCGAGCTCGCCCTCCAGCGTCCGGTACGTGTCCGAGAGCCGGCGGCTCCCCGCGGCGTCCACGATCGCCTGGTGCACGGCTGCGTGGGCGCGCTCGACGTCGATCCAGTCGCTGCCGCGCCTCTCGGCCTCCGCCAGCCTGTCGATCGCCCGATCCACCTCCGAGGACGGGAGCCCGCCGGCGTCCAGGGCCAGGCGCGCCGCCTCGCATTCGAGCGCGGTGCGCAGCTGCTGGAGCTCCCGCACCTGCACCTCGTCGAAGTCCGACACGCGCACCCCGCGGTAGGGCTCGGCCACCAGCAGGCGCTCGGCCGCCAGCGACGCCAGCGCCGCGCGGACCGTGTGCCTGCTCACCTCGAACCGGGCGGCGAGGCGCTCCTCGCGCAGCGGCTGGCCGGGGGCGAGCCGCCCGCTCAGCACCTCCTCCCGCAGTGCGGCGGCGAGGGCGTGGACCGCCGTGGAGGAGCGCACGGTCACAGGGTCGGGGTCTCCGCGACGCGCACGACCGCCGGGCGCCGCGGCGGAAGAGCGAGGATCAGGATCCCCGCCGCGATGGCCGTGACGCCGATCCACGACGACGGCGCCAGGGTCTCGTGCAGGATGAGGAGGCCGAGCAGAGCGGCGGTGATCGGCTCCGCCAGGGTTAAGGTGGACGCGGATGCGGCGGACACGTGCCGCAGTCCCGCCGCGAACAGCAGGTACGCGACCGTGACGGTGGCGACGCCCAGCCAGAGCGTGGTCAGCGCACCGGACGCCGTCCAGAGCCACCGCGTGTCCGTGACGACGAGGAGCGCGAGGCTGACGACGGCGGCGGCCCCGAACACGGCGCCCATGGTGCCGGCTCCTCGCCACCCCGCATCCAGCAGTCGCTTGGACATGACCGCGTAGAGCGCATAGGCCGCACCCGCTCCGAGCGAGCTCAGGAGCCCGAGAACGTCGACACCGCCTCCGGTCGCGCCGCCCGCACCGCCGAGCAGGGCGAGTCCCAGCACGGCGACTGCCGTAGCGACGCCCCAGCGCGCCCCGGGGAAGCGCCGCTCCATCCCCCAGGTCAGGACGCCGGTGAGGAGCGGCGCGGAGCCGAGCGCGACGAGTGTCCCGACGGCCACCCCGTTGCGCTCGGTTCCGAGGAAGAACGCCGGCTGATACGCGACGACGCCGACAGCGCCGATGAGCACGGTGAGCGCCGAGCCCCGCCGATCCAGATGCTTCGCGACGGTGAGGACCGGTGCGGCGCGCCTGGCCGTCAGATACGCCACGAGGGCGAGCAGGGAGCCGCCCACGACGATCCGGGCGGAGCCGAGCGAGAGTGCATCCACTTCCGGGGCACCGAGAGCCTGCGCCGTTCCCGTCGTGCCGAAGAGCACGGCGGCGAGCAGGACCAGGACGACCGGGGGCACCCGAGGATTGTTACACAATCCGTCCCATGCGCGCCCGCCTTGCTGAGGCACGAGGCAGCGCGGGCGCCTACTCCTCGACCCACTCCAGGAGATCCCCTGGCTGGCAGTTCAGCGTCCGGCACATGGCCTCCAGCGTGCTGAAGCGCACCGCCTTGGCCCGGCCGTTCTTGAGCACCGCGACATTGGCCGGCGTGAGGCCTACCCGTTCGGCGAACTCCCCGACGCTCATCTTGCGCTTCGCGAGCTCCACATCGATCCGCACCACGATCGGCATCAGATGACCGCCTCCATCTCCGTGCGCAGGGCCGTGGCCTGGCGCAGCAGCGCCCGCAGGACCGCCACGAGCAGCACGAACACCGCCCCGAGCAGCACCATGCCGAAGAGCACGATCGGGATCCCGGGATCCCTCAATTCCGGGGTGACGTAGATGACCGCCGTCAGATAGCCCGCCAGGCCGAGCAGGAGCAGCCAGGCGGCCACGAACGTCCACACGATCACGTTCACCCAGACCAGGGACGCCTCGCTGAAGATCCGGTCCCGCTTGACCATGGTGAGCAGTCGCCACGTGCAGACGATCACGACCTGGAAGCACAGGATCTCGAGCTCCGTGACGACCAGCATCGGCACGAGCAGGTGCGCCGCCTCGGGCGCCTGCTGGAGATCGTGCCCGATGTCGCCAGGAACACTGAACACCTGCATCACCACCAGGAAGACGAACGCGAGGACGAGCAGTATCCGGAGCGGAGTCACGAGCAGATGCAGCTTCAGCATGCATCGATAGTCGTGCAGTACCTATCGAAAGTCAATAGGGCGGATCGGCGCCGCAGGTCGGAAGAGCCGCTCGCAGACGGCCGCGAGCGGCAGCGATCCAGGCCGCGGCCGACTCCATGCGGCCGCGAGCATGTCGGATGGAGTCGCAGGACCCTGTGCGCCACATCGCCCCCGCCGTAGCATCGGCGGTTCTGCGAGGGCGAGGAGGAGCTGATGGAGCTCGTCAGGCTCGGCGACTGGGAGATGACCTACCGCTCCCTGGAGCTGCTGGACTACGGCGCAGGCGGGCAGATCTACGGCACGTTGACGGGCACGGTCACCGGCGAGCGGCTGAGTGCGCAGTTCGAGCTGACCAACCTGGCGCCGCGGCGCTCCGACAACGTGAACATCCCCACCCTGCGTGGCGTGCTGCGAATGGACGACGGCGCCGTCGCCTACGCCGAGCTGGACGGCGTCTCCGTCCTCCGGCCGGAGGACGGAGCCAGAGCCCACTTCGCCCTGGCCAGATTCCGGACCGGCGACGAGCGGTATATATGGCTCAACACGCTGACGGGGCTTCTCGAGGCCGTGCTCGACAGGGTGGCGCTCGGCGGGCACGTCCACGCTGTGCTCTACGAGTGCCGCCACACGCTCGCCTGAACCCCAGCGACGGCGCGCGCCCGGAGGTCAGCCGAGCCAGCGGCGCCAGCGCGACGGTTCGGGGTCGGTTCCCGGCCCCTCACCCAGGGCACGGGCGGCTTCGGCGATGTCGTCGGCGGTCAGCGTCGTCACGTCGTCTCGGTCCAGCGCATCGAGACTGCGGCCCTCGTCACGCGACAGCCGCAGCGCCTGACGGTTGAGCGCCTGCTCGAACAGCGTGCGCGCGAACCGGGCGTTGCCCGAGTCCTCCCCGGTGTGGAGGCCGGCGAGGATGCGGCGCAGCGTCTGCTCCGCCCCGGGCTCGAGCGTGTACTCGTGCTGCGCAACGATGCTGCCGAAGATGGACTGCAGCTCGTCCACCGAGTAGTCGGGGAAGGTGATCTCCCGCGCGAACCGGGATCGCAGCCCGGGGTTGGAGAGCAGGAAGGACTCCATCAGGCGCGGGTAGCCGGCCACGATGACCACCAGGCGGTGCCGGTGATCCTCCATCCGCTTGAGCAGGACCTCGATCGCCTCCGGCCCGAAGTCGACGCGGCTGTCCTCCGGTGCGAGGGCGTAGGCCTCGTCGATGAACAGGACGCCGTCCAGCGCCCGGCGGATCACCCGATCCGTTTTGAGTGCGGTTGCGCCGACGTACTGCCCCACGAGCCCGGACCGGTCGACCTCGACCAGGTGGCCCTTCTGCAGCAGCCCGACCGCTCGGTACATCTCCGCGAGGAGCCGAGCCACCGTGGTCTTGCCCGTGCCCGGGTTGCCGAGGAACACGAGGTGCTGGGAGGTCGCCACCTCGGGCAGGCCGTGCGCCTTGCGGCGGGCCTGGACCTGGAGGAACGCGACGAGCGCCCGCACCTGCTCCTTGACGGTTTCGAGCCCGACCAGCGCGTCGAGCTCCGCCTGGACCTCGGACAGCGGTCGGGCAGGCCCCGGACGGCCGCCGAAGAGATCGCCCACGAGATCGTCCATGCGCTCGAACCCGGGCCGCTTGAGCTGATCCGCCAGGTGGCCGATGGTCTCGCGGAGGTCGTCGAGAGGGTTGCGGCTGCCGGCCATGCCGGGAGCCTAGTCCCGCAACATCCGGCGCAGCCGAGGGCCGTTGCGCCGGAGCGGCTGCGGAGTGGCAGACGGCTGTCCCCGTCCTCTGGCAGCGGCGCGTCGGCGGGCCCCGAGACCCGATACTGCTCTTCCGAGTGCGCTCTCATCAGGCTAGGTTGTGCGCACCGCGGCCGATGTCGTCCCGGCGCGGACCGCGCGATGGTCGGACCCGAACGAGCCCGGCGGGATCGAGCGAGCATGGCCCGAGGGAACAGACCCGACGAGGGCGCCGCTGGTGAAGCGGCGTCACCCGCCCGGCCTCTGGTGGCGGTTCTCGGGATCATCGCCGCGGCGATCATGGCGGTGGGGTCGGCGGTCCGCCTCCTCGAGTTCGCCCTCTCGGCGCCGCCCGACTCCTTCCTCGACGAGCTGGGGCGCTTCCTCTCGCCCGACGGTGAGAGCAACCTCTGGTCGTGGTTCTCCACCCTGCTGCTCGCGGCCCTCGCCTTCGCCTTCTGCGCTGTCGGCAGCCTCCATCGCCGCAGCGGCGGAGCGGCGGCCCCCTACTACGCGTTCAGCGCCGTCGCGGTCTACATGTCCATCGACGAGAGCGCCAGCCTCCACGAGCGATTCGAGGACTTCATCCCTCAGCGGCTGTTCATGTTCCAATGGCTGATCCTCGGAGTGCCTTTCGCACTCCTCGTCGGCGCCGCCGTCCTGTGGCTGTCCCGTCGACTGCGGGAGCCCCTGCGGCGGCGGCTGCTCGTCGCCGGACTCGTCTTCCTGGCGGGAGCCGTGGGAGTCGAGCTCGTTCAGGCGGTCGTCCTGTCCATCACCGGCTGGCCCCAGTCCGGCGCCGGACGGATCCTCTACGCCGGTGCGGTGATCGTGGAGGAGGCACTGGAGGTCTGCGGTGTGCTCATCGCGCTCTGGGCGGTCCTCCGTGAAGCCGAGCTGCTCGTGCAGAACCGTCAGCTGACGCTGCAGCTTGCTCCGTCGGGTTCCGCTCAGCGCACCGGTCCCGACAGGGGAGGAGAAGGGCGCCACCGCATCGATCGGGCGTGATGATTGTGAGAGAGGGCGCACCCGTTTGAGCGGCGCTGGAAATGGGTGCGCCGCGAGCCGGGCAAAGGGCACCGCAATGCCTCCCGTCTCGCAGCTCGTCCGAGAGAAACTGCCCTCTCCACCACACGTCGAACATCGAGGACTTCCATGAAACTGCTGCGCATCGGTCCCGTCGGCAGGGAGAGACCCGCCGCCCTCGCGGGCGAGGACTCCTATGTCGACCTCTCCGACGTGGCGGACGATTTCGACGAGCGCTTCTTCGGATCGGGCGGCCTCGACCGGATCCTTCCGATCGTGGCGGAGCGTGCCGCCGACCCGGCGGCCGTCCGCTCGCTCGGCGGCGAGCGCGTCGGCGCCCCAATCGCCCGCCCGCACCAGATCCTCTGCATCGGCCTCAACTACAGCGATCACGCGGCCGAGACCGGCCAGGCCGTTCCGACGGAGCCGATCCTCTTCACCAAGTCGCCCAACACGCTCATCGGGCCGAACGACGACGTCCGCATCCCCCGCGGCTCCACGAAGCCGGACTGGGAGGTCGAGCTCGGCATCGTGATCGGGCAGCGCACCAGCTACCTCGACTCGGTCGAGGAGGCCCGGCAGTCGATCGCCGGTTTCGTCGTGGTCAACGACGTCAGCGAGCGCGCCTTCCAGATCGAGCGCGGCGGGCAGTGGTCGAAGGGCAAGTCGGCGGAGACGTTCAACCCGGCGGGCCCCTGGCTGGTCACCCCGGACGAGATCGAGGACGTCCTCGCCCTCGACATGTGGCTCGACGTGAACGGCGTGCGCCGGCAGACCGGGTCGACCTCGACGATGATCTTCGATCCGTACTTCATCGTGCACTACCTCAGCCAGTTCCTCGTCCTGGAGCCCGGGGATCTCATCAACACCGGCACTCCCCCCGGTGTGGGCATGGGATTCCGGCCGCCGATCTGGCTCCAGCCCGGCGACGTCATCGAGCTCGGGATCGAGGGCCTCGGCCGGCAGCGGCAGAACGTCCTGGCGCCGCGATGAAGGCGTTCGTCATCACCGGGCCCGGCCAGGCCGGGATTCAGGAGGTCGAGCCGCCCGCCGCCGGACCCGGCGAGGTCGTCGTCGACGTGCACCGAGCAGGCGTGTGCGGCACCGACGTCGAGCTCTACACCGGCGAGATGCAGTACATCGAGGAGGGCGTCACGACCTTCCCGATCCGCATCGGCCACGAGTGGATGGGAACGGTGTCCGCACTCGGGGACGGCGTCGACCGGCGCTGGCTCGGCCGGCGCGTGACCGGCGACACGATGCTCGGCTGCGGCGTCTGCCGCCGCTGCCGCAGCGGCTATCAGCACGTCTGCGAGTTCCGCGGCGAGCTCGGCATCCGCGACGGCCGGCCCGGCGCCCTCGCGGAGAAGGTCGCGGTTCCCGCCGCCTCACTCCGGGAGCTGCCCGACAGCGTGGACGATCCCCTCGGCGCGCTCGTCGAGCCGGGCGGCAACGCGCTCCGCTCGGTCCAGGGCGCGAACCTCTCCCCCGGCGACCGGGCTCTCGTGCTCGGCCCCGGGACGATCGGCCTCCTCGCCGCACTGTTCGCGAAGGCCGCGGGCGCCGAGGTTCACCTGATGGGACGCAGCGAGCGCTCTCTCGCCTTCGCACGAAGCCTCGGCTTCGATTGCGTCTGGACCGAGGAGGATCTGCCCGACCTGCCGTGGGACGCGGTGATCGAGGCCTCCAACGCCGAGCACCTCCCCGCGAAGGCACTCGACCTCGTCGAGCCGGGCAAGCGCGTCGTCTACGTCGGCCTGGCCGGCAGTCCGAGCCTGATCGACACCCGCATCCTCGCCCTCAAGGACGTCACTGCGGTCGGCATCCTCAGCGCCTCGCCCGGCCTCACCGGGACGATCGAGGCCTACGCGAGCGGAGCCGTCGACCCTCGTCCCCTCATCGCCGCCACGGTCGGCCTCGAGGACGTCGCGGCGGTGCTGGCCGGGGAGCGCCCCGAGGGCGCAGGACCGGGTCCGAAGATCCAGGTCGGCATCGCGGTCGGCGCGAGCATCGGGGAGTACCGGGCCTGATCAGTCCAGACCCAGATCCTGAAACGGATCGTCGTCCTCGATGGGATCGGGATCCGGACTGACCGGAGCAGGCCTCCGCTGCAGGGCCTCGCGCCGTTGCCGGAGCTCCCGGACCGTCTCCTCATCGTCGAGATGCGCGTCCTCGTCGTCCAACTCGATGGTCGTGATCTGACTTGCGGGGCCGATGATGATCTCCGCCCACGTCGGTCTGCCGTCCACGAGAACGGGAATTCGGACGACATCGCTGGTCTCGGATCGCGCCAGCGCCATCGAGTAGCTCAGGACCCCTTCCGCGACACCATCGCTTGTGACCAGCTGTTGATCCGCGTACGAGACGACCCGCATCCTTCAAGCTTCGTCGGCGCGCGCCCCCTGGAGATAGGGCTTGCCCTGCGCCACCTGACTCGCGCGGGCTGTGCGCGAGCGACGCTTGGTCTCGGTGCCGTGAGGGATGGGAGGGGGCACCGGCGTGATCCGGACGGACGCGCGAGGATGTTCCCGATGGACGGGAGAAGCTTGCACGCAATCTCGCAGAACGTGGCGGAACAGCTTCCCGCAGCGGTCCTCACGCACCCCTTCGGGACGGAGTGGGAGGTGTTCAAGGTCAAGGACCGGGTGTTCATGCTGCTGACCGAGGTCACGGGCGAGCCGATCGTCATCCTGAAGGCGGACCCCGAGGACGGCCAAGCGCTTCGGCACACGTACCCCCAGATCACCCCCGGTTATCACATGAACAAGAAGCACTGGATCACCGTGCGGGCGGGCGGTGCGGTCAGCGAGGACCTCGTGCACGAGCTGGTGATCAACTCCTACCGTCTCGTGGTCGCCGGACTTCCCCGACGGGAGCAGCCCGTCGATCCCATCTCCTACGGCCGCCGCCCCTGATCAGCGGCGGCTAGGACGAGGTCGGTCTCCGCTCCGGGGCGAAGCCGCCCCAGCCGTGCCAGCGGACGATGTCCGCTCGCACGCTCACGCGAGGCCGGTGCCGGTTGGAGTATCGGGCCCCGGTGTAGTGCAGGGCGAGTGAGTCGATGTCGGCCAGGTGCGCGTCGTCGGTGATCGACGTCACGAGCAGCTGGAGGCTGACGTGGCTGTACCAGTCGCTGCCGTCGAGCACGGTGAGGGCAGACCTCGGATCGCGCCGCAGGTGAGCCAGACGGACTCGCTCGGCGTCCAGATTGAGGAGGACCGTCCGCTCGTTCTCGAGACGGAACCAGGTGGCCACCGTCACGGGGCGGCCGTCCCTGGCCAGAGTCGCCATCACGGCGGAGTTCGGCTCCTGCAGGAACAGGCGGAGATCGTCGGGGAGCGCAGGAATCACCGGCTGAGTGTAGCCGCGGGCGGGACCGTCGCGGCCCGAGGAGCGATTCCGCCCGGGGCCGGACCGTCGCTGCCCGGCATGCTCTCCATGCAGGAGCGAAAGACAGGCGCGCCACCTTCTCGACGCCGATGAAGTGGGAGAAGGCCAGCTCGAGCGGAAGCAGACGAGCGAGCTGTTCGGCCACCGGGTTGGGATAGCGCTTCCCGTCGAAACCGTCACCGTCAGGCAGTGTGAATAGCAGACGCATCCGGCTTCCCTCCTGTCGCATGCGCGGGCTGGCCGCGGCATCCGCTCACGCTCGATCGCGAACGACGACGACGAACCGGGAGGGATCCCTGTCGGTACACCGGAGCTCGGCCTACAGACCGAGCAAGCGAAGTCAATGCGGTGCCGTGTCCGCTCCCCCGGGCGTACCGTGAAGCGTCGGCTCTTCCCATCCCGGATCGGTCGGTTCCATTCGGACACCCCGGGAAGGCCCTGCGATGCAACGGATCTCGTACTGCGCCGGCAGTTCGTTCGTCACCAGCGACGCAGTCGCCTCCTCTCTCCTCGGATACGCCCGGGAGCTCGTCGCCGCGAATCGGACGGCCGTGGTCGACGTGCCCCTCATCCGCGGTGACGGCGAGGTGGGAGGCGTCAGCCTTCTGCTGACCCCGACGAGCCAGTTGGCGTCGGAGGCTCTCGACTCGCCCTTCCTGGGACGGGGAGAGGCGCACTTCACGAGGACGACCGAAGAGAGCGTCGCCCTCCTGCTCACTCCGCCCAGTCCACGCCCTGATCCGCACGGCTGGCCGGACCCGGGCCTGCATCTCGACTGAGCAGTGCCGGTTGACGGACGGTCGACGGTGGCACGAGTGGAGAGCCGAACGGAACGGGAAGATGGGCAAGTTCACCTATGACTCGACACTCGTCGTCGACTTCGACGATCGAGTTCTCACCCATCTCCAGATCGTCATCGGGGCGAAGCTGCGCAGGCACGAGTCGTTCTACTTCTCCTGGCGAGACGACTCCTCGGTCGGCAACGGCCGCTCGGTGGTGTGGCTCCATCCGTCCATCCCCATCGTGTTCAAGTTCCAGGGCGGTCGGCTGGCGGCCATCAACCGCGAGTGGATCGAGGATCTGATGGATTCAGCGAACTCGTCCGCAGGACTCCGTCTCGTGCCGGAGCCTCCGGAGCTGCGGCGCCGCGGGGAGCTTTCCGATCCGGACGGTGCGTAGGCAGTGCGATCGCGCTGAGTACCTCCCGTTCAACGGTCGACCGTTCGACCCGTGGTCTCGAGAGCGCTCTCCGCTCCGGAATGTTCTGACGGCTGCGTGGTGCCGCCCCGAGGCCGTCGGCGACTTCGCGTGGGTGAGCAGGCGCTCCGGGCCGTCAGCGGTCCATTCGCTCCCCATGCCTACGTGTTGTGGGAGCCGTCCCGAGGAGGGTCAGGCGACCGACCGAACGTCGATCGGAGGTGCCTGAGTGCTCAGCGACTCAGATCTCCGTCCGTCCGGACTGGGAGAAGTGGTCGATGGCCACGCATTTCGGAGCCGCCCAGGGGAATCGAACCCCTGACCTATTCATTACGAGTGAATCGCTCTGCCGACTGAGCTAGGGCGGCGCACCGGCGCGAACACCGGCGGCTCACCATGTTAGTCGATCCGGGCGCATGCTCCCACTCGACGACGCGGGGAGGGTCAGGCGCGGTCGCAGACGAGCCCGTCCTGCGGCACCGTGCCGTTGATCAGGTACTCGTCCACCGCGCCCACGATGCACGGGTCGCCCTCGTCGTACGCGATGTGCCCCTCGCCCACGTAGGTGAGCAGCACCCCGCTCTCGAGCTGCCCGACGAGCGACTCCGCCCACTCGTACGGCGTGGCCGGGTCTCCTGTTGTGCCGACCACCAGGATCGGCGCCGACCCCTCGGCCGTCACCGGCCCGATCTCGCCCTCGAAGGAGTACGGCCACTGCTGGCAGACGACGTTGCCGAGCGCGTCGAGGTCCTCCGGCTCCGCGAGCGGGTCCACCTCGGCGAGGAGGTCCCGCTGTCGCGCGAGCTCCGCCGGGTCCGTCTCCACCGGGTAGTCGATGCAGGTGATCGCGAGGAACGCCTCCATGATGTTCGACGCGTACCGGCCCTCCTCGTCGCGGTCGACGTACGCGTCGGCCAGGAGGAAGGCCGTCTCGCTCCGCCCCTGCTGGATCTCGGTGAAGGCCTGCGTCAGGTACTGCCAGGTCCCCTCGTCGTAGAGGGCCATGTTGATCGCGGTTCCCAGGTAGGCGCTGTTCAGGCGGCGCCCGTCCTCGGCGCGCAGCGGGGCCTCGTCGAGCCGGTCGAGGATCTCGCGGATCTGGACGATGGCGTCGTCGACGCCGCCCCGGAAGGGACACGCGGAGGAGCCGAGGCAGTCCGTGAGGTAGGCGCGGAGCGCGTCGCCGAACGCCTGAGTCTGAGCCAGGTCGACCTCGAACAGGCTGACGGTGGGATCGGTGGCGCCGTCGAGCACGACCCGTCCCACCTTGCCGGCGAACCGGTCCGCATACTGCGCCCCGATGTCGCTCCCATACGAGTAGCCGATGTAGTTGAGCGCGGAATCGCCGACGACCGCCCGGAGCATGTCGAGATCGCGGACGGTGCTCGCGGTGTCGATGAACTGCAGCAGCTCCCCGGTGCGCTCGGCGCACGCGTCGGCGAAGTCCTTCGCGGAGGCGGTGACCTCCTGCACGTACTCCTCGGATCCGACCGGAGCGGCCGGCACCCCGAACAGGAACTCGTCGAGCTCCTGATCGGAGTAGCAGTCAACCGCGGAGGAGCGCCCAACCCCTCGGGGATCCCAGCCGATGACGTCGAAGCGCCTCTGCAGCTCGTCGCTGACCGCGAAGTCGACGCTGTCGTAGACGAAGTCGAAACCGGAGGCGCCGGGGCCGCCCGGATTGACGAACAGCGAGCCCTCTCGCTCCCCCGTCGCCCGGTGCCGCACCAGGGCGAGCTCGATGTCGTCGACCTCGTCCGGCGCCGACCAATCCAGCGGCGCGAACGCGGTCGCGCACTGCATCTCGTTGCCGCAGTCCTCCCAGGTCAGCACCTGCGTGTAGTACCGCTCGTACCGGGCCTCGACCTCCTCGGCGGTGGGGGTCGAAGTGGCGCCCGGCTGTGGGATGCAACCGGCGAGCGGCACGGCGAGGAGGGCGACCGCCGCGGCGGCGAGGAGACGGAGGGACTTCACGGGACCGCCTTGCGGAGAGTGGCGATGAGCATCGCCTCGAGGGCGAGGGCGGGCGGGACGTTGGCCTCGATCCGCCGGCGGGCGGTGGTGATCGCGTCGATGGCGGCCAGCGTCGCGGCGGCATCCGTGGCGGCGGCCACCCGGCTCACCTCGTCGGAGGCGGCGGCGTTCACGGGCTCGACGGAGGCGTCGAGCTGAACCAGCAGGATGTCGCGGTACAGGGAGAGCAGGTCCAGGAGGATGCGGTCGATGCCGTCGCGCAGGCTGCGCGTCGCGCGCCGCTTCTGGTCGTCCTCGAGCTGCCGCAGCTGGCTCCGCAGGGCGGGCGGGATCGCGCCGCCGGGCTCGACACCGAGCGAGCGGAGAGTCGCCTCCCGCTCCTCCGCATCGCGCTGCTCGGTGATCGCCGCGGCGTCCTCGCCCGCGATCTCGAGCAGCCGGGCGGCGCCCTTCACCGCTGCGGACACACCGCTCAGGCCGACGACGAGCTGCAGGGTCTCGGCACGGCGGGCGCGCGCGTTCCCATCGGTGGCGAGCCGGTGCGCCATCCCGATGTGGCTCTGCGCCTCCTGCGCGGCCTGCAGGGCAAGGTCCCATCCCACGCCGTCCCGCTCCTGGATGAGCCGGGCCACGTCGGTCGTGCTCGGGATCCGCAGTCGCACGGTCCGGACGCGGGACCGGATCGTCGGCAGGAGGTCGGCCTCACTGGGAGCGCAGAGGATCCAGACCGTCCGCGGCGGCGGCTCCTCGAGCGCCTTGAGCAGGAGATTCGACGTCCGCTCCGTCATGCGGTCGGCGTCCTCGATCACCATGACGCGGTAGCGGGACACCGACGGCGAGTACTGCGACGATGAGACGAGCGAGCGCACCTCGTCCATCGAGATGATGACGCGGTCGGTCCGGAGCACCGCGAGGTCCGGATGCGTGCGCGCCTCCACCTGCCGCCGCGTGGCCGCGTCGCCCTCCGGCGACCCGTCGCCGAGGAGCGCCGTCGCGAACGCGTAGGCGAGGTTGGACCGGCCGGACCCGGGCGGGCCGGTGATGAGCCAGGAGTGCGTCATGCCGCTGGGCGAGCCGGTGCCGGAGTGGGCGGCCTCAGCCGCGGACCGGACGACCTCGATCGCCTCGTCCTGCCCGGTGAGTCCGCTCCAGAGCCCCGGAGTCATCCCTGGATCAGCTCCTCCACCCGGTCCCGGATGGCGGCCGCGATCTCCTCGCGCGGCCGCCGGGCGTCGAGGACGAGGAAGCGCTCGGGCTCGGCGTCCGCCAGCTCCAGGTACGCCTCGCGGACCCGCTGATGGAACGCGGCCTCCTCCGCCTCCAGCCGGTCGTACCGGGTGCGGGTCGCGTCGAGACGCCGGCGGCCCTCCGACTCGTCGAGGTCGAGCAGCACGGTGACATCGGGGAGCAGCCCCTCGGCCGCCCAGAGCGAGAGGGAACGGATCTCGGCCGGGTTCAGCGTCCGCCCGGCGCCCTGGTAGGCGACCGAGGAGTCCAGGTACCGGTCCTGGACGACGACCTCGCCGCGCTCCAGCGCCGGTCGGACCACGGTCGCGATGTGGTGGGCGCGATCGGCCGCGTAGAGCAGGGCCTCGGCGCGAGGGGCGATGTGGCCCTTCCGGTGCAGGATGATGTCCCGCAGCTCCAGCCCGAGATCGCTGCCGCCCGGCTCACGAGTCCGCAGCACCGTCTCGCCCCGCTCGCGCAGCCAGGTCTCGAGCAGCTCGGCCTGCGTCGACTTCCCCGCCCCGTCGCCGCCCTCGAAGGTCAGGAAGAGGGCGGTCACGAGGAGGCGGCGGCCTTGCGCCGTCCCGTCGTCCCCTTCGCCCGCGTGGCCTTCGGCTTCGCGGGACCCTTGGCCCGCTTGTCCGCGAGCAGCTGGACCGCCCGGGGGAAGTCGATCTCCTCGATCGTCTCGCCGCGCGGGATGGTCGCGTTCGTGACGCCGTCGGTCACGTAGGCGCCGAAGCGGCCCTCCTTGATTCGGATCGGCTTGCCGCTCTCCGGATCCGCGTCGAACTCCTTGAGAGCGGACGACGCCTTGCGGGCCCCGTATTTGGGCTGCGCGAACAGCTCGACGGCTCCGTCGAGGTCGATCTCGAAGATGGCGTCCTCGCTCGGCAACGTCCGGGTGTCGTTCCCCTTCTTGATGTAGGGACCGTAGCGCCCGTTCTGCGCTGTGATCTCCTCGCCCGACTCGGGGTCGGTGCCGACGACGCGGGGCAGGTCGAGCAGTTTCAGTGCGGTCGGGAGGTCGATCTCCGCGAGGTCCATCGACTTGAAGAGCGACGCCGTGCGGGGCTTCGGGGCCTTCTTCTTGGCCGCCGCCGCAGTGTCCTCCTCGTCGCTCTCAGGGTCGACCTCGGTGACGTAGGGGCCGTAGCGGCCGTCCTTCGCGACGACCTGCTTGCCGTTGTCCGGGTTGATCCCGATGACCCGGTCCGTCTGCACCGGGGCGTCGATGAGCTCGCGCGCCTTGGCCTCGGTCAGCTCGTCGGGAGCGAGATCCGGCGGCAGGTTGACCCGGCGCGGAGTCGCGTCCGGCGCGGCGTCCGGGTCCTGCACCTCGAGGTAGGGGCCGTACTTGCCGATCCGGAGGGTGATGTCGTCCGCGATGCGCACGGAGTTCACCGAGCGGGCATCGATGTCGCCGAGGTTGTCCACGACCGAGCGAAGGCCGCGGTGGCCGTCGTTGCCGAAGTAGAACCCCTGCAGCCAGCCGACGCGGTCCTCCTCACCGCCCGCGATGCGGTCGAGGTCGTCCTCCATGGCGGCGGTGAAGTCGTACTCCACGAGGTCCCCGAAGAAGTCCTCGAGCAGCTTCACGACCGAGAACGCGGTCCAGCTCGGCACGAGGGCGGTGCCTCGAGGAGTGACGTAGCCGCGGTCGATGATGGTGGAGATGATCGACGCGTAGGTCGAGGGCCGGCCGATCCCGAGCTGCTCGAGCGCCTTGACGAGGCTCGCCTCGGTGTACCGCGGGGGCGGCGACGTCTCGTGCCCCTTCGCCTCCGCGTCCGTCACGCCGAGGGCCTGGCCCTCCGACAGCGGCGGGAGCTTCGCCTCCGCGGGCTCCTTTTCCGCGTTGCGCTCCTCGTCGCGACCCTCCTCGTAGGCCTGCAGGAAGCCGCGGAAGGTGATCACGGTGCCGCTCGCCGAGAAGACGGCGACCGTGTCCGTGCTCGCCGGGCGCGACTCGATCGTGACGGTCGCGGTCGAGCCGCGGGCGTCCTCCATCTGGGACGCGACCGTGCGCTTCCAGATCAGCTCGTACAGGCGCAGCTCGTTGCCGCGGAGCTCGCCGGTCAGCTGCTGCGGAGTGCGGAACGTCTCACCCGAGGGGCGGATGGCCTCGTGGGCCTCCTGCGCGTTCTTCGACTTGCCGGTGTAGACGCGGGGCTTCGCGGGCACGGTCTCCGGCCCGTACAGCGCGGCGGCCTGAGCGCGAGCCGCGTTGACCGCCTGCGTCGAGAGCGCAGGCGAGTCGGTGCGCATGTAGGTGATGTAGCCGTTCTCGTAGAGCGACTGGGCGACGCTCATCGTCTGCCGGGCCGAGAACCGCAGCTTGCGCGCCGCCTCCTGCTGGAGCGTCGACGTGGTGAACGGGGCCGCCGGTCGCCGCGTGTACGGCTTCGACTCGACTCCGGCCACAGTGGAAATCGTCGCGTCGTTTCGGAGGGCTGCGGCGAGCGCGGTGGCGGCCCCCTCGTCGAGGACCCGGGCGCCGGGCTTCAGCTGCCCGCGGTCGTCGAAGTCCCGCCCGCTCGCGACGCGCTGGCCGTCAAGGCGGACGAGGCGGGCCTCGAAGTCGTCCTCGGAGCCGACCGGGGCGAACCTTGCGGTGAGGTCCCAGTAGGAGGCCGCGACGAAGGCGAGGCGCTCCCGCTCGCGGTCGACGACGAGACGGGTGGCCGCGGACTGGACGCGGCCGGCGGACAGCCCGGGCCCGACCTTGCGCCAGAGGACCGGCGACACCTCGTACCCGTAGAGGCGGTCGAGGATGCGGCGGGTCTCCTGGGCGTCGACGAGAGCCGTGTCGATCTCCCGGGTGTTGTCCTTCGCCTTGGCGATGGCGTCCTTGGTGATCTCGTGGAACACCATGCGCTTGACGGGGACCTTCGGCTTCAGTTCCTCGAGCAGGTGCCAGGCGATCGCCTCGCCCTCGCGGTCCTCATCAGTGGCGAGGTAGAGCTCGTCGGCGTTCTTGAGCGCGCGCTTCAGCTCGGCGACCGTCTTCTTCTTCTGGTCGGAGACGACGTAGTAGGGCTCGAATCCGTTCTCGACGTCGACGGAGAACTTGCCGAGCGAGCCGACCTTCTTGTCGGCGGGCAGGTTCTTCGGCTCGATGAGGTCACGGATGTGACCGACCGAGGCCATCACCTCGAAGCCGTCGCCCAGGTACTGGGCGATCGTCTTCGCCTTGGCCGGCGACTCGACGATCACGAGCTTCTTGTTGGCGGGCACGGGAAATCCCCTCCTCGGAACGGGGGTGAGAGGTCGAAACGCCATCCTGGCGGGATGGGGAGGTGCTCGGTCGGTCGAGCGTCACGCACACCATACACACGACTTCCGATCCGGCACCTAATCCCTGCCTGGGGATTGCCGGGTGTGTTCCGGCGTGTCAGCCCGGGGGTCCCGCCCGGGCGGCGGCCTGGACCGGCAGGCCGAGGACCTCGCCGACGGTGACCACGATCACCTCCGTCCCGGCCACCTCGCAGGAGGCCACCGCGGCCGTGTTGAGGGCCGCGACCTGCCCGGCGAGCTCGCACGGGACGCCGGGAACGGCGCCGGACAGGCCGTCCGCCGCGGCGAGCGCTGCGGCGTCCGCGGCGCCCGCGATCTGCCGCTTCGCCGCGAGTCCCATATATAGAGGTAGGAGCAGACCGCAGACGAGCATCGTCGCGGCCGCGACGGCGAGGACGAGGACCGACCCCGAGCCCTCGTCCGCTCGGGAGGGGGTCACAGTCCGCCGTCCAGCGCGCAGGCCCGGGCGGTCAGCGGCAGCCCCAGCGCCGGGGACGAGCCTCGGACGGTGACGCAGACGGCCCCGTCGTCGCGCTGCTCGGAGAGCGCGGCACCGGACGGCAGCGCCGGCGGACTTCCGCCGCGTGCCAGCGCGCGAGCGCTCTGTGCGGCCACGTCGGCGAGCACCGCCTGGCGCGCGAGCGACTGGAGCGCTCCCGTGCAGAGCACGAGGACGACGATCACTGCCGGCATCGCGGCGGCGAGCTCTGCGGCGATGCTTCCGCCGTCACCCGCCGAAGGCCAGCGCATTCCGCACCAGGTCGGTGAGGATGCCGCGCACCTCGTCCGAGCGGAGGATCACGACGAGCAATCCGGCGAAGCCGACCGCGGCCATCGTGGCGACGGCGTACTCGGCGGTCACCGAGCCGTCATCGTGGGAGCGGAGCCGGGGCGTGAGGCGCAGCATGAGAATCCTTCCGTTCGATACGGGTCCACTGTCTCCGGCCGGGCCTCCTGAGCCGGCGCCTGCAGCAGACTCCGTGGAGGAAGGGGGCAACGAGCGGGATCGGGAGGAGGGGGCGGATGCGGCTCGCGCCCTCCCCTCCGGCCCCAGGAGCGGCGCCCCAGGAGGGGAGCGTCTCGTAGCACCGTGTCGGTGGCCGGTCCTAGCCTCGGTGCCATGTCGAATCCGGTCCCGGCGTCGACCCCGGAGCACGTGACCCAGGCGGGCGGCATGCGCACGTTCGTCCAGGTGCTCGTCAACACCGCGATCGCGAACATCACGACGAGCTTCCTGTGGTTCGCGCTCACCTTCTGGGTGTACCTCGAGACGCGCTCCGTGCTCGCGACCGGCATCATCGGCGGCGCGTACATGCTGCTCGTCGCGTTCTTCTCGATCCTGTTCGGCACGATCGTGGACCGGCACCGCAAGCACCAGGTGATGCTGTTCGCGAGTCTCGTCACCCTGGCCGCGTTCGGCATCGCCGCCGGCCTCTACGTCGTGTTCCCCGAGGCCGCGCTCCTCGACCTCGGCGGCCCCTGGTTCTGGCTGTTCTCGGGCATCATCCTGTTCGGCTCGGTGATCGAGAACATGCGGAACATCGCGCTCTCGACGACCGTCACGCTGCTCGTGCCCGTGGACCGCCACGCCAACGCGAACGGCCTCGTCGGCACGGTGCAGGGGCTCGCGTTCCTCGTCACCAGCGTGTTCTCCGGACTCGCCATCGGGACGGTGGGGATGGGCGGCACGCTCGTGATCGCCCTCGTGCTCACGGCGGTCGCGTTCGCCCACCTCCTGTTCCTGCGGATCCCCGAGGAGAAGCCGCAGGGCGAGGGCGGACGGCCACCGGCCATCGACCTCCGCGGCAGCATCAGCGCGATCCGTTCGGCGCCCGGCCTGTTCGCGCTCATCATCTTCACGACGCTGAACAACCTCATCGGCGGCGTCTACATGGCGCTGATGGACCCGTACGGCCTCGAGCTGTTCCCCGTCGAGATCTGGGGACTGGTGCTCGGGGTCAGCTCCACGGGCTTCCTGATCGGCGGCGCGCTCGTCGCCAAGTTCGGGCTGGGACGCAACCCGATCCGCACGATGCTGCTCGTCGTGGTCGGGATGGGGGTCCTCGGCTCGCTGTTCACGATCCGCGACTGGTGGTGGCTCTACGCGGGCGGGATCCTCCTCTACATGGTCCTGATCCCGGTCGTCGAGGCGGCCGAGCAGACGGTCATCCAGAAGGTGGTCACGTTCCGCCGTCAGGGCCGCGTCTTCGGCTTCGCCCAGGCCTTCGAGTCGGCAGCGGCGCCCGTCACGTCGTTCCTGATCGCGCCGATCGCGCAGTTCGCGATCATCCCCTACATGGACTCGACCGATGGCCGCTCGACCTGGGGCTGGCTGCTCGGCGAAGGAGAGGGACGCGCGATCGCGCTGGTGTTCCTATTCGCGGGTCTCGCGCTGGTGGTGATCGCACTCGCCGCGTTCCTCACGCGACCGTATCGGCGACTGTCGGCGCTCTACCAGCACGCCGAGCCAAAGGCCGACGAGGACGTCGACGCCCCGGACGTCGCCACAGCCGCGCCACCCCGCTGACCCTTCTAACGTCAGGCATGACCGAAGAAGTAATCGCCGCGCTCACAGCGGCAGCGCTGTGGAGGAGACGATCGAGAGCAGCAGGGGCGCGACCGACAGGAGCATGAACGACGGCAGCAGGCACACGCCGAGCGGCAGAAGGAGGGTGACCGCGAGCGCCTCGGCCCGGATGCGGGCATCGCTCGCGGCCCGTCGTCGCCGGTGCCGGGCCTCCGAGCGCAGGAGCGAGGCCACGGGCACCCCCGCGCTCGTGGCGAGCGCGGCGGAGCGGTCGATGTCGGGACCGTCCCTCAGGGCCACCCCGCATGCGGCGGCGAGGTCGCGCACGAGTGCGCGGGCGGCGCTGACCGGCAGGCCCGCGGCGAGGGCGACCGCGACGAGCTCGGCCTCGAGCCCCGGCAGGTCGGACGATGGGCGTGCGCGACGCACGAGGCGGCGCGTCCATCCCCAGCCGGCGAGGTAGAGGACAGCGCCGGCGGCGGCGCAGGCGAGCCCGAGAGGCGTGCCGAGGAGAACCCCGAGAGGGTCGAAGCCGAGCCCGAGCCCGAAGGCGACGCCGACCGCGGGCAGGGCGAGGACGAGCCGACCAGACATCCGCGGCCCGGTGAGCGCGGCTCGGACGTCCCGCTCGGCGCCCTGGAGGTCGCGCAGCGTGACGGCGAGCTGCTCGAGCACGTCCGCGAGGGGCGCTCCCGTCCGGTCCGCGACCGCGACTCCCGCGGCGAGCGCCCGCCAGGCGGCACGCGCCTCCTCGGGGGCGGCGCTGCTGCCCGCCACGAGAGCAGGAGCCACCGGCTCGCCCGCCCCCGCCGCTCGTGCGGCTGCGGTGAGCAGGGGCGACGCCTGTCCATCCGCAAGGTGCTGCCAGGCGGCACTCGGCGGCAGCCCGGCCGCCAGCAGGGCCGACAGCCGGTCCGCCGTCTCCGCCACGGCGTCCAGGGAATCCGCTGTCATGTCGGTGCCTCGACCGTGAGGACGGATCCCGCGGTCAGGGCGAAGCGGCCGAAGCCCACGACGGCGCGGCGCCCCTCCACGCGTGCGAGATGGACGACCAGGTGGATGCCGCTCACCACTTGGCGGGCGAGGGCCTCCGGGGTCATGCCGGCGAGCGCTCCGAGCGCCTCCAGGCGCGCGGGCACATCGGCCAGCTGACTCGCGTGCAGCGTTCCCGCCCCGCCGTCATGACCTGTGTTGAGGGCGGCCAGCAACTCGCGCACCTCGGAGCCCCGGCACTCCCCCAGCACGATCCGGTCCGGTCGCATCCGCAGAGCCTCGCGGACGAGGCGCTCGAGCCCGACCCCGCCCGCTCCCTCCGAGTTCGGCTGCCGTGCTTCCAGGGCGACGACGTGCGGGTGGTCGATGCGGAGCTCCGCCACGTCCTCGATCGTGACGACCCGCTCGGTCGGAGGAACCTCCGCCAGCAGCGCGCCGAGGAGGGTCGTCTTGCCCGTTCCGGCGCCTCCGGTGATCAGGATGTTGCGGCGGGCGCGGACCGCCTGGATCAGAACCGATCGGCCGTGCTCGTCCAGCATGCCCGCCTCGACGAGATCCGGGATGCGCCAGCGCTGAGCGGCGGGAAGCCGTATCGACACGGCGGTCCCGCTCACGGTGACCGGGGGCAGCACCGCGTGCACCCGGATGCCCTCGGCGAGCCGGACGTCGACACAGGGGGTCGCGTCGTCGAGGTGGCGGCCGCCGCGGGCGACGAGCCGGACCGCGAGCTCCCGCAGCGACGCCTCATCGAGGGCGGGCCAGTCGTCCCGCCGCTGGAGGCCCGCTCCGCGATCGACCCACAGGTCCGGGCCGACGAGCAGCAGATCGGTCGTGCGCTCGTCCGCGAACTCCGCGAGCATGCCCAGCTCGGGCCACAGCTGGTCCCGACGCTTCCCCGCTCGAGCGGGGATCGGCGTCGCCCCCCGTCCGGGGGTCAGCGCCGTACCCCGGTTCACGGCCGAGGGGGAAGGCCGCAGCGGCACGAAGCGGACCGGGGGCGACGAGGCGGGATCCACCCCGGCAGGAGCGGGGTCGACGGCGTCCGGGGAGCTGGCCCACTGCATGGGGGAACGGTACGAATCACCGCTCCTGCCAGGACCGTCGCCGACCCTGCAGTGGATCGCCGGGACCGCGTCGGCGCTGGGGAGGAACCGGAAACTCGCGGTTAACGAAAGGGGCCGCACCTATTGGGGGGAACAGGTGCGGCCACAGCAACGCTGGATTGGGGGGAATCGCTTACGCTGCGTGTCAAAGGAGCTTTGACGCGATCAGTGTACCCCGTTCGGGTCACGCCGCAAGAGGTGTTTCGCGCCACACTCGGGCAATCCTCAGTTTCGTCAGACGACGCGCCCTCGGGCCACGATCGCTAGGCTCGTTCGCGCAGAGTTCGGGACTGCGCGAGGGAGCGTGAGCGATGGTGGAGTCGGCCGGAGACGTGCGGGCGGAGGACATCGTCTTCGATCCCCCGGCCGAGTTCGCGGCGCAGGCCGTGGCGACCGCCGACCTGTACGCGAGGGCCGCCGCGGACCGCCTCGGGTTCTGGGCGGACCAGGCGCGGAGCCTGCTGCACTGGCACGCCCCCTTCACGGAGGTCCTCGACTGGTCCGATGCCCCGTTCGCGCGCTGGTTCGGCGACGGCCGATTGAACGTCGCGTACAACTGCCTGGACCGGCACGTCCTCGCGGGTCACGGCGACCGCGTCGCGCTCCTCTGGGAGGGCGAGCCCGGCGACTCCCGGCGGATCACCTACGCCGAGCTGACCGCCGAGGTGAAGCGGGCGGCGAACCTGCTGACGGCGCTCGGAGTCGAAGCCGGCGATCGCGTCGCGATCTATCTGCCGATGATCCCCGAGGCCATCATCGCGATGCTCGCGGTCGCGCGCATCGGGGCGGTCCACTCGGTGGTGTTCGGCGGATTCAGCGCCGAGAGCCTGCGCGCCCGGATCGAGGACGCCGAGGCCAAGCTCGTGATCACGGCCGACGGCGGCTGGCGCCGCGGCAAGGTCTCGCCGCTCAAGCCTGCCGTGGACGCCGCCCTCGCCGGCGGGGGCACGACCGTCGAGAAGGTGCTCGTCGTCAAGCGCGCCTGGGACGACTCCGAGCAGCTCGCGTGGACGGACGGCCGCGACCTGTGGTGGCACGAGGAGCTCGCGCAGGTCGACTGGGAGCACGAGGCGCAGCCCTTCGAGGCCGAGAACCCGCTCTTCATCCTCTACACGTCGGGGACGACCGGGAAGCCGAAGGGCATCTTCCACACGAGCGGCGGGTACCTGACGCAGAGCGCTTACACGCACCGCAACGTGTTCGACCTCCACCCCGACCGGGACGTCTACTGGTGCACCGCCGATGTCGGCTGGGTCACCGGTCACACCTACGTCGTGTACGGGCCGCTCGCCAACGGTGCGACGAGCGTCATCTACGAGGGCACCCCCGATGCGCCGAAGCCCGGCCGCTGGTGGGCGCTCATCGAGAAGTACGGCGTCACGCAGCTCTACACCGCGCCCACCGCGATCCGGTCCTTCATGAAGGCCGGGCGCGAGATCCCTCAGCAGTACGACCTCTCGTCGCTCCGGCTGCTCGGGTCGGTCGGAGAGCCCATCAATCCCGAGGCGTGGCTCTGGTACCGGGAGGTCATCGGCGGCGGGCGGACACCGGTCGTCGACACCTGGTGGCAGACGGAGACCGGCGCCATCATGGTCAGCCCACTCCCCGGCGTGACGGCCGCAAAGCCCGGCTCGGCGCAGGTGCCCCTGCCCGGCATCGTGGTCGACGTGCTGGACGACACCGGGGCGCCGGTCGGCCGGAACGAGAGCGGCCTCCTCGCGATCCCCGAGCCATGGCCGAGCATGCTGCGCGGCATCTGGGGCGACCCGCACCGCTTCCACGAAACCTACTGGTCGCGGTTCTCCGACGGTCCCAGCGGGCCCGTCTACTTCGCGGGTGACGGCGCGCGCCGCGACCACGACGGGGACATCTGGCTCCTCGGCCGGGTGGACGACGTGATGAACGTCGCCGGTCACCGACTCTCGACCGCCGAGATCGAGTCCGCCCTCGTCTCGCATCCGTGGGTCGCGGAGGCCGCGGTCGTGGGGGCGAGCGACGAGACGACCGGTCAGGCCGTGGTCGCGTTCGTGATCCCGCGCGCCCGTCACGCGGACGAGGCCGCTCGCGAGGGCGGCGTCGACGAGCTGCGGGCGCACGTCGCGAGCAGCATCGGCCCGATCGCCCGGCCCCGGGAGCTGTTCCTCGTGAACGAGCTGCCGAAGACGCGGTCGGGCAAGATCATGCGCCGGCTCCTCCGCGACGCGGCCGAGGGACGCGAGCTGGGCGACACCACGACCCTCACGGACGCCACGGTGATGAAGGCCATCGCGGACCGCGTCCGCCACTGACGGGCGTTCCGTTCCCTCTCGCTCAACAGGCGGGATGCGGCTTCAGCAGTAAGAAGAGGGCCGGTTTCTCCTGCTGGACGAGGTTCTGCCTGTTGAGCGCAAGGGAACGACCGCGGATCAGGGCCTGGAGGGCGCGGCGGTCACCCCGCACACGTCCTGACCGCCCCGGCGGGAGGCGGCGTCAGGCGAACTCGAGGACGAGCTCCACCTCGACGGGCACGTCGAGCGGAAGGGCCGCGACGCCGACCGCGGACCGCGCGTGCCGGCCCTGCTCGCCGAACACGTCGCCGAGGAGCTCGGACGCGCCGTTCACGACCCCGGGCTGCCCGGTGAAGTCGGGCGACGAGGCGACGAACCCGACCAGCTTCACGACCCGGGTGACGCGGTCGAGGTCGCCGAGCTCCGCCTTCGCCGCCGCGAGCGCGTTCAGCGCGCAGATCGCCGCGCATTCGCGGGCGCGCGCCGGGGAGACGAGACCGTCGCCCTCGCCGACCTTGCCCGTCTCGGCCGGGGTCCCGTCCACGAACGGCACCTGACCGGAGATCCAGAGGAGGTTCCCGGTGGCGACTGCGGGCACGTAGGCGGCCACGGGCGCGACCGGCTCCGGCAGCTCGAGGCCGAGCGTCGTGAGGCGCTCCTCGACGGCGCCCATCAGGCGCCGCCGGCGGGACGCTTGAGGTAGGCGACGAGGCCGCCCTCCGGTCCCTGCACGATCTGCACGAGCTCCCAGCCCTGCGCCCCCCAGTTGTTGAGGATCGCGGTCGTGTTGTGCACGATCAGCGGCGTCGTCATGTACTCCCAGGTCGTCACTCCGGTCCTTCCATAGGTCCGCCCCTCGCGAACAGATCCCCGGTTTCCCGGGTGGGCTCCCGTACCCTTGATCCTATGTCTGCCCTCAAACGGCCGAGTGGCCGCCTGGGCGCAGTTCTGAGCTTCGTGGGGATCAGTGCTCTCGCGGGTCTTCTCGCGACTGTCGCCGTCACGCCCGCCATCGCGCTCACCGGACTCGCCGCCAACAACACGATCGGGATGTTCGAGAACCTCCCGAGCTACCTGAAGATCGGCAACCTGCCCGAGCGCACGACCATCTATGCGCATCGGACCGTCGACGGCACCGACCAGAACGTCCCCATCGCGTCCTTCTACGCCGAGAACCGCGTGAACGTCGGCTGGGACCAGGTCTCGGAGTACGCGAAGGAGGCCGCGCTCGCCGGCGAGGACCCGCGGTTCTACGAGCACGGCGGGGTCGACCCGATCGGCGTGATCCGCGCGGCGGTGTCGAACGTGCTCGGCAGCGACGTGCAGGGCGCGTCGACCATCACGCAGCAGTACGTGAAGAACATGCTCGTGGCGCAGGCGACGGGGCTCGCGACCGAGGCGGAGCGCGACGCCGCGTACGAGGAGGCGACGAAGGTCAGCGTCGACCGCAAGCTCAAGGAGATGCGGCTCGCGATCGGCCTCGAGAAGGTCTACTCGAAGGACGAGATCCTCCTCGGCTACCTCAACATCGCGCTGTTCGGCGGCCGGGTGTACGGCATCCAGGCGGCATCGCAGTACTACTACGGCGTCAACGCGTCCGACCTGACGGTCCCGCAGGCGGCGAGCCTCCTTGCGATCGTCAACAACCCCGAGAAGTTCCGTCTCGACAAGCCGGACAACCCCGAGAACGGCGCAGCCAACGGGTACGCCGCGAACAAGGTCCGGCGCGACTACATCCTGGCGAAGATGCTCGAAGAGCAGATGATCACCCAGGAGGAATACGACGTCGCGCTCGCGACCCCGATCGAGCCGAACATCCAGCCGGCAGCATCTGGCTGCACCATGGCGGGCAACGCGGGCTTCTTCTGCGACTACGTCGTCAACGTGATCCGCAACGACCCGGTGTTCGGTGAGACCGCCGAGGAGCGCTACAGCAACTTCATCCGCGGCGGGTTCGACGTGTACACCACGCTGGACCTCGACCTGCAGGACACCGCGCAGGCGGCCATCGACGAGAACGTGCCGAAGTCGATGGAGGACGTGGACATCGCGTCCGCGGCGACGGCGGTCGAGGCCGGCACCGGCAAGATCAAGGTGATGGCCCAGAACAAGGACTTCAACGACAGCGGCAACGCCGCCGAGCTGGGTCCGAACTTCTCCGCCATCAACTACAGCTCGGACACGAGCTACGGCGGTTCCCAGGGCTTCCAGGCCGCGTCGACCTACAAGGTCTTCACGCTGATCGCCTGGCTCCGGGCCGGTCACACGCTCGGCGAGATGCTGAACGTCTCGGAGCGGGAGTACGACCTGTCCACGTTCAAGGCCTGCGACAACTCGTTCGGCGGGACCGAGTACATCGAGAACGACCAGAACGAGTCGGGCCGGCGCAGCGTCCTGCAGTCCACCGCGCACTCGATCAACGGCGCCTTCATGTCGATGGGCCAGCAGCTCGACCAGTGCGACATCCGCAAGGCGGCCGAGGACCTCATGGTCCACCCCGCGGGCGGCGGCAAGCTCAACAACTTCCCTTCCGACATCCTCGGCACCAACAGCGTGTCGCCGCTCACGATGGCGACGGCGTACGCCGGCATCGCGAACGACGGCATGGTGTGCTCTCCGATCGCGATCGAGCGGATGGTGAAGCCGGACGGGACGGACGCCCAGATCCCGGTCTCCGAGTGCCGCCAGGGCATCGAGCCCGAGGTCGCGGTCGCGGCGGCGCACGCGCTCAAGTCGGTCATCACCGAGGGAAGCGCCACCGCCTCGAACCCCTACAACGGCACCGAGCACATCGCGAAGACGGGCACGACCAACAGCGCCACGCAGACCTGGACCACCGGCGCGAGCACGAAGATGGGGCTGTCGGTGCTGGTGGGCCAGGCGACCGGCGACGCGAACCTGCGGCGCATCTCGCTGGACAGCGGCAACGCGGCCACCGCACGTCACCGCATCTGGAAGCCGATCATGGCCGCGGTCGACGAGCGGTACGGCGGCGAGGACTTCCCGACGCCGGAGAGCCGGTTCCTGCGCGGCGTGAATGTCACGGTGCCGGACGTCGCCGGCATGAGCCTCGAGGAGGCGCAGTCGACGCTCGAGGACGCGGGCTTCGAGTTCGCCGACGGCGGCCCCCAGAGCTCGTCGCTCCCCGCGGGCACCGTCATCGGGTCGGACCCGGCGGGTGGCAGCGGCGCTCCGCGCGGCTCGACCGTCACCGTCTTCACGAGCGACGGCAGCCAGCAGGAGGACGAGGAGTCCGAGGAGGAGGTCACCGACGCCCGGGTCCCGGACGTCGTGGGCCAGCGGGCGATCGCCGCGGGCAACCAGCTTCAGCGGGCCGGGTTCACGGAGATCGAGTTCCAGTGGGCGGACGATCCGGGCGGACGCCAGGCCTGCACCGTCACCGCGACCGATCCCGGCGCGGGCACCACGACCCCCACGGACACCCCCATCACGGTGTTCGTCGCCGGGGCCGTGAACGCCAACGGGCAGCAGGTGCTCGACCCCCAGATGTGCGCGTGATCCTGCGGACGGCGGCGGCGGCCGGTGCGGTCGCCGCCGCCGGCGCGTTCGCCTGGGGATCCCTTGTGGAGCGGCGCCGGTTCACGCTCCGGCGGGTGACCGTCCCGGTCCTGCCCGCGGGCGCGGATCCCATCCGCGTGCTGCACCTCTCGGACCTGCACATGGCGCCTTGGCAGAAGGCGAAGCAGGAGTGGGTCCGCTCGCTGGCGTCCCTGAAGCCGGACCTGGTGGTCGACACGGGGGACAACCTCGGGCATGAGCGGGGCATCGAGGGCATCCGCGAGGCGTACGCGCCGTTCGCCGGGGTGCCGGGCGTCTTCGTCTGGGGCTCCAACGACTACTACGGGCCGCAGCCGAAGAACCCGCTGCGCTACTTCCGCGGTGCGTCCACGGAGCCGCGGAACCCCCGCCGTCTCGACCTCGAGGCGCTGTCCCGCTACCTGAGGGACGACCTCGGCTGGACCGACCTCGACAACACCGCGGCCGGGCTCGTGCTGCGCGGTCTGCCGATCGACTTCTTCGGGGTGGACGACCCGCACCGGCAGTTCGACCGCCTGGACGAGGTGTCGGCCGCCATGGACGAGCTCGACGAGGCTCGGGAGGAGCCGGCCGCGCTGCGCATCGGGGTCACCCACGCGCCCTACCGGCGCATCCTCGACTCCTTCACCCGCCGGGGCGCGGAGGTGATCTTCGCCGGTCACACGCACGGCGGCCAGGTCTGCGTGCCGTTCTTCGGCGCACTCGTCACCAACTGCGACCTGCCCCGCAGGCAGGTGAAGGGCCTCAGCCGCTGGCGCTCCGGCAGCCGTGCGTCCTGGCTGCACGTGTCCGCGGGCCTCGGCACCTCGATCTACGCGCCGGTGCGCTTCGCGTGCCCGCCCGAGGCGACGCTGGTCACGCTGACCGCTCCCTGAGGCGGCAGACCCGCGACGCCACGCTTCCGCTCGCTCGGAGGGCGGCCGGCGCCCCTGGCGGCGCTTGCCCGCCGCCCCTGAACCGGCGCGGAGCGCTTCCGCTCGAGGAGGGGTGCCCTGGACGCACTGAAGGCCGGCCCGGTGATACCGGACCGGCCTTCTGGTGTCGGGGTAGCGGGATTTGAACCCACGGCCTCTTCGTCCCGAACGAAGCGCGCTACCAAGCTGCGCCATACCCCGGCGGACTAGCGCCCGTACGAGGATACCCGATCCCCGGACCGCTTCCTTACGTGAAGTCCGGGTCGGGGGCGGACGAGTAGCTGAACGCGGACGCCGTGCGCGGCCGGGCGAGCAGCCCCTCGCTCTCGCGCAGGTAGCACTCGCCGCACAGCGACTCGTAGGTCACGTCCTCGAACGTGTCGATCGCGACCTGGTCGCCGTCGAACACGTACCGGTCCCCCACGCGGCGCGCGTTGAACACGGCCTTGCGCCCGCAGCGGCAGATCGTCTTGAGCTCCTCGATGCTGTGCGCGATCTCGAGGAGGCGCCGGCTGCCGGGGAACGCCACGGTCTGGAAATCGGTGCGGATGCCGTACGCGAGGACAGGCGTGTCCTCGAGGATCGAGATCCGCAGCAGGTCGTCCACCTGGCTGCCGGTGAGGAACTGCGCCTCGTCGACGAGCAGGCACGCGACATCGGCGCCCGTGCGCAGCCGGATCTCGTCACGCTCGCGGTGGAACAGGCCGATCACGTCCTCGTCCGGACCGATCGTGAAGTCGGCCGTGCGGCTCACCCCGAGGCGGGACACGATCTCCCGGTCGCCCTTCCGATCGACGAGCGGCTTCGCCAGCAGGACGTGCTGTCCCCGCTCCTCGTAGTTGTGAGCCGCCTGCAGCAGAGCCGTGCTCTTGCCGCTGTTCATGGCGCCGTACCGGAAGTAGAGCTTCGCCAAGGAGGATCCGTTTCGTCGGCCGCCTACTGCAGATAGCCGTCCTCGGCGGCGCGACGGATGAGGTCGGCCTTCCGGCTCGCGGGGCGGTTCGCTTTAGCGTACTTCTCGCGCACGCGGCGCAAGTACGTCTTCGCGGTCTCGTACTGCACGTTCATGAGGGAGGCCACCTCGCTCGTCGAGTGGCCGGCGACGTACAGCTTCAGGGCCTCCGCCTCACCGAGGCTGAGCTTCGGCCGGTTGGTGTTGCTCGCGCCGATCGGCAGCGGCCGCCAGTCCTTCTGCAGGTCGTCGCTGAGAGCGACACCCATGATGCTGCGCGCGGCCTGCATCACCTCGCGGAGGGGCTGGGACTTCGAGACGAAGGCGGCCGCTCCGGCGGCGAGCGCGCGATCGCGCACCTCCGCCGTGTCGACGCCGCTGAGGACGATCACCTTGGCCCCGGCCGCACGGCAGGTGCGGACCCGGGCCTCGATCGACACGGGCTCCTTCAGCTGGAAGTCGAGGAAGACGAGCTGCGTCGGGAAGTTCGAGCTGTGGACGAGCTCGAGCCAGGTCTTCGCGCTCAGCACGACCTCGAAATCCGGGGCGTTCGCCCCGATCCAGCTGGTGAGGCTGTCGAGGAGCACCTCGTGGTCGTCGAGGATCGCGAGCCGGACGGGAGCGGGACCGTCGAGGAGCGGCGGCCCCGCCTGCTCGCGGTACGCCTTCGCACCGCCGATCAGCGTCGGGATGCTGCCGGTGGGCGTGCGGTCGACCGGGTCACTTGCTGACATACGAGAACCTCAGGGTCAGGTCGGGGCGGGACGTGTCGAGAGCGACGTCCTCGAACACGACGCGGAGGACGGCCAGGTACGGGGCGAGGGAGGCCGGCACGGCAGCCTCGTCCAGGTCGGTGGAGCAGGTCAGGAGAACGCGGGAGGCGTCCCCGGTCCGCTCGAGGGCGATCCGGATGTCGCGGGCCGCGAGGCGGTCGTGCAGGCCCGACGCCAGCGCCCGCACCGCGGCCCGCTGGTCGAAGTCCATCCGCTCGGCGAGCCGGTCCGGGTCACGCACCGGATGCGCCTCGACGGAGGCCCCGGCGTGGAACGGCACGACCACGTCGTCGAGCCAGCTCCGCTCCGTCTCGGCCACCATGACGCCGCGGATCGCGCGCGACACCTCGGCGGCCCGAGCGGCGCTCGAGCCGGTGACGCGCCCTGTGTCGAGCAGCTCGGTGAACAGCGGGACGACGTCCCGGTTGAGGATGCTGACGCGGCTCTGCTGCACGGACCGGACGATGCCCTCCTCCTGCATCCCCGCGTGCTCGAGCGACGCCTTCTCCGCGTGCTCCCGCCAGCGCTCGATGCGGAGCACGACCGCCCGAGCGAAGGCGGCGCCGGCGAAGGCGAGGGCGAGGACCGGGACGATCGCGACGATCACGTAGATGGAGGTCGGCGCTCCCGTCACGAAGAACCGGGTCTCCACGACCGTCACCACGGCGACGGGCACTGCGACGGCGATCGCGAGGATGACGACCTCGCGGGGCGGACGGTACGGGCACAGGGCGAGGAGCAGGAGGCCGAGCACGAACGGCCCCCAGTCGTCCCGGACGAGCGTGTTCTGGCCCCACGTGGCGACCGCGAAGAGGACGTGGGCGGCGAAGCCCAGCACGACGACGAGGACCGCGGCGCGGCGGGTCACCGGGGCCCGGACGGGCGCGGTCACGACGACGAGGGCGGCGGAGGCGAGGACGGCCACGGCGACCGCGGCCAGGGCCACGGGCAGGCTCCCGACCTGCTCCCCGTGGGAGAGCGTGAGGACGATCGCGAGGACGGACGCCGCTGCGCCCGCCAGCACCGTCAGCGGGCGGCCCGCGAGCGCGCCGAGCGGATCGAGGGACTGGAGCGTGCTCTCGCGGCCGGTCATGCGGCGTCCCCCGTCCCCACCACGAGATCCTGGCGGGCGGCGGACGCCTGCGGCACCTGGAGGAGCACGGACGTCCCGCGGCCCGGTGCCGACCACACCTGCACCCGGCCCCCGATGCTCTCCACCCGCGACCGCACCGAGGTCCGCAGGCCGAAGCGGTCCCTGCCGGTCTCCCGCTCATCGAAGCCGCGCCCGGCGTCGATCACCATCACGGACACCATCCCGGCACCCGGGTAGACGACGACCTCCGCCGAATCCACCCCGGCGTGCCGGTGGACGTTGACGAGCAGCTGGCGGACGGCCAGCCCGACGGTCTCGTCCGCCGCCGCGGACAGGGTGCTCACCGAGGCGGGATCACCCGACACCGTGACGTCGAGCCCGAGGGCCCGGCCCTCCTCCACCGAGCGAGCGATGCTGCTTCCCGCCCACTCGCCCGAGCCGACGGCGCCGTGGGGGACCGACTCGGACCAGTCCTGCCCGATGATCATCTCCAGGTCGCGCCGGAGCTGATCGGCGAGGGCGGGGCGGAGGGGCCCCTCCGAGGCGGCGATGGCCGCCAGGTCGCTCAGGACGGTGTCGTGCAGCAGGGCGGCGGCCCGCGCCTCGGCAGCCGACCGGAGCGCCGCGAGGTGCTCGTCACGGGCGGCCCGGTGCAGCGCGGGCTGAACGCTCCTCGCCCGCGGCCGGGTCATCGCCATCCCGACCGCGGCGATGACGACGAGGGCCACGGCGAGGCCCGCCGTGACGTCGAGCACGACCGGCTTGCCGGTGCCGAGCGCCGCGAGCCCGATCGACGCCTCCGCGAGCACCCACCCGGCGGCGGGCGGGACGACAGCGCCCGCGGTGCGTGCCCCGACGGCGCCGACCATGACGAGCGAGACCTTCAGCAGCGTGAACACCCACGAGCCGGAGGTCGTGATGATCGGGACCTGGACGAGCAGGATGGAGGCGTACAGGTAGCTGAGCGCCGCACCGACGACGAGGTAGGCGCAGACGCGGAGGAGCGATCGGTTGCGGTCGACCGCGACGAGCAGCGCGAGGATCGGCAGCAGCACGAGCGCGGCCGGCCAGATCACCCTCGACGGCGCCGCCACCTGCTGCGACAGCGTCGCCGCGAATGCCGCCAGGAGGCAGACACCGGCGATCACGTGCGACGCACGGGCGAGGCCGGCGCTCACCGCGCGGGGAGCGAGGTGGCCGGGCAGACCGAGGGACACGGAACCTCACGGGGTGTCGGCGGGCCGTCCCTGATGGCGCTGGCGACGGCGGCGACGGGGAGCCGCCGCCTCCGATTATGGCAGTGGGCCGAGCGTTTTGTACCCCGATGTCGAGGGACGCGCCCGCATTCAGCCCACAACGGGGTACAGCTAGAAGAGGGTCGGCACCGGGGACGGGGCCGACTGGGCGGCCGCAGCGCTCGAGAGCACCGCCCCCGTGGCCGGATCCGTGCGCCCCGTTCGCAGCCCGTGCTTCCGCAGTAGCGGGGTGATCCGCTGCGCGAGCCAGGTGCGGTATTCGGCGGGAGCGTACGCGCCCTTGGCGTACAGCCGGCGGTATCGGGGCGACAGGTCGGGCCGCTCGCGGTCGAGCCAGGCCAGGAACCACTCCTTGGTCCCGGGCTTGAGGTAGAGCGCCGTGTGCAGAACGGACGTCGCGTCGGCCTCCGCGATCTGGGAGAAGGCGCGGTCGAGATGCGACGTGGTGTCGGTGAGATACGGCAGCACCGGCATCACGAAGACGCTGCACGGCAGTCCCCGCTCCCGGGCCGCCGCGACGGTGGCGAGCCGGGCCGCAGTCGTGGGCGTTCCCGGCTCGACCGACTGCTGCAGCTCGTCGTCGTACACGGCGATCGACATCGCGAGGTCGACGGGCACGCGCTGCGACAGGTCGGCGAGCAGGTCGAGGTCGCGCCGGAGGAGGGTGCCCTTCGTGAGGATCGAGATCGGCGTGCCGGAGTCGGCGAGCGCGGTGAGGATCTCCGGCATCAGGCGGTAGCGTCCCTCCGCGCGCTGGTACGGATCCGTGTTCGTGCCCAGCGCGACCGGCTTCCGGGCCCAGCGCGGCGAGGCGAGCTCCTTCCGCAGCACCTCGGCGACGTTGATCTTCACGATGATCTGCCGGTCGAAGTCCTCGCCCGCGTTCAGCTCGAGGTACTCGTGGGTCGGTCGCGCGAAGCAGTAGGTGCAGGCATGGCTGCAGCCGCGGTACGGGTTGATGGTCCAGCCGAAGCCGAAGCGCTCAGGCCCCGGCACCTTGTTGAGCGCGCTCTTGGCGAGCACCTCGTGGAAGGTGACGCCGGCGAACTCGGGCGTGCGCACCGAGCGGACGAGGTTGTTCAGGCGCGCGAGCCCGGGCAGGGCATCCACCTGATCCACGCCCAGCTCCTGTGCGCTCCACCTCATGCCGGTATTCGAACACATGTTCGAAGACCGGTCAAGTCTCAGGCGGTGAGGCGCAGGACGCGCGCGGTCTCCTCGAGGACCTCCTCGGCCCGCTCGGGCGCCTTCGACAGGAGCGTGCCGTACGTCGGGACGATCTTCCGAAGGCGCGGCTCCCATGTCGAGACCCGGTCCGGGAAGCAGCGCTTGAGCAGGTCGAACATGATCGGAGCCGCCGTCGAGGCGCCAGGAGACGCACCCAGCAGGCCGGCGATGGTGCCGTCGGCCGCGGCGATGACCTCGGTGCCGAACTGCAGCACCCCACCCTTCCGCTTGTCGGGCTTGATCACCTGGGCCCGCTGGCCGGCCACGATGAGCCGCCAGTCCGATCGCTTCGCCCTCGGGTAGAACTCGCGCAGGCTGGCGAACTTCTTGCCCCGGGTCGCGAGCACCTCCCCGATCAGGTAGCGCACGAGGTTGATGTTGTCCTTCGCCACGGCCAGCATCGGGATCAGGTTGTGCGGCTTGACGGACAGGAAGAGGTCGAGCAGGGACCCCTTCTTCAGGAACTTCGGACTGAAGCCCGCATAGGGGCCGAACATCAGGGACGCCTGGCCGTCCACGATCCGCGTGTCGAGGTGCGGCACCGACATCGGCGGCGCGCCGACGGACGCCTTGCCGTACACCTTCGCCTGGTGGCGCCGCACGACCTCGGGGTTGTCGGTGCGCAGGAACTGGCCGCTGATGGGGAAGACGCCGTACCCGCGGGCCTCGGGGATCCGCGACTTCTGCAGGAGCTTGAGCGCCCAGCCGCCGGCGCCCACGAACACGAAGCGGGCGGAGACCTCCTGCGAGCCCCCGGGCCCGCCCACCCGGACCCGCCAGAGCCCGTCGGCGTCCTTGCGCAGGCCCTTCACCTCGGACTTGAGGTGGAGCTCCGCGCCGTTCTCGACCATCCGGTCGATCAGCACGCGCGTGAGCGCTCCGAAGTCGACGTCCGTCCCCGCCTCGATGCGGGTCGCGGCCACCGGCTCGTCCTTGCGCCGGCCCTCGATGAGCAGCGGGGCCCACCGGTGGATGACGCGCGGATCCTCGGAGTACTCCAGGCCGGCGAACAGCGGGTGATCCTTGAGCAGCTCGTGGCGCGCCCGCAGGTAGCGGACGTTCTCCGCCCCGCGGACGAAGGTCATGTGCGGAACCGAGTTGACGAAGGCGGACGCCTCGGGCACCAGCGCGGAGTCGACGAGATGCGACCAGAACTGCCGCGAGATCTGGAACTGCTCGTTCACCTTGATCGCGCTGCGGATGTCGATGCGCCCGTCGGGCCGTTCCGGCGTGTAGTTCAGCTCGCAGAACGCCGCGTGCCCGGTGCCCGCGTTGTTCCACGGGTTGCTGCTCTCCTCCGCCACCGCGTCGAGCCGCTCGTACAGCGAGATCGACCAGGAGGGCTCCAGCTGCTGGAGAAGGGTGCCGAGAGTCGCGCTCATGATCCCGCCGCCTATGAGCACAACGTCGACGGGCCCAGCCGATGCCATGCCTCCATCCTACGGGGGCACCGGGGGCGCTCCGGCCCTCAGGAGAGCCCAGCGACCAGCAGACCGATCCCCGCCGCGATCAGGCCGATCGTCAGGCTCGCCGCGCCGATCCAGAGCAGCAGGATCAGGCGGTTGGGGCGCTTCGGATCGCGGCCGAGCACCGAGAGGAAGAAGCCGGCGGGCATGAGGATCGCCGCGAGCGGCACCCCGTTGCGGGCGACGAGGTCCCACGCGAGCGGCAGGTCCGCGGAGTCGAGGACGGAGAGGATCACGATGCTGAGCACGAGGAGCACCCCCGCGTGCGCGTGGCCCGCACGGAAGAAGCTCGTCTGCAGCCCGTTCGCCGGGAACATGCGGCGGACGACGCGGGTCATGAAGTACCCGCCCGACTCGACCGTCACGAGAGCGAGCAGGAGCACGCCGATCAGGACCTGCGTCTCGGGTTGGATAGTCATGGTATCTATATTGGATACCTGTACTATCCGAAGTCAAGGGAGAAGGGGAACGGGGTGCGCGTCTCGGAGCTCGTGCAGCGGACCGGCACTCCCCTCGCCACCATCAAGTACTACCTCCGGGAGGGGCTGCTGCCGGCGGGCCGGTCGACCGCCGCGACGCAGGCGGACTACACGGAGGAGCATGTCCGCCGGGTGGCCGTGATCCGGGCCCTGAGCGAGGTGGCGGGTCTTCCTCTCGCGAAGATCCGGCAGGTCCTCGCCGTGATCGACGTTCCGGGCGACGATCTCTTCGCGGCGCTCGGGACGGCCGTGGGCGCCCTGCCGCCGTATCCCCGGGAGCAGGGGGACGACCTCCCCCGCGCTCGCGCGGCCGTGGAACGGCTGGGGATGCGGTGGGATCCCGATTACCCGGCCGCGGCGCAGCTCGAGCACGCGCTCGCGGCGGCCGAGGCCGCAGGCCTTCCTCCCACCGGCGAGCGGCTCGACGCCTACGGGCGCGCCATCGGCGCCCTCGCCGAGTACGACATCAGGGCCATGCCGCACGGAGCGGGCAGCGCCGTCGAGTACGCGGTGCTCGGGACGGCGCTGTACGAGCCCGTGCTGCTCGCGCTGCGCAGGATCGCCCACCAGGACGCCGCCCGCCGGCTTCTCGAAGGTTCCGCCGAGCGTCCCGGCGAGCGCCCGCCCGCCGGTTGAGGGCGGGCGCCAGGCCGCGCGAGCGGCGACGCCGCCGGCTCAGGTCGACGCTCGGTGCCTCGCCAGGGCTTTCGAATGTGCTCCGGGGTCAGCTGGTGCTGGCGACCGGCAGCCGCTCCGCGACGAGCTCGGCGAGCTGGACGGCGTTCAGAGCCGCGCCCTTGCGCAGGTTGTCGTTGCTGATGAACAGCGCGAGTCCGCGGCCCTCCGGCGCCCCCTCGTCCTGCCGGATCCGGCCGACGTAGCTCGGGTCGCTTCCGGCCGCCTGGAGCGGGGTGGGGATTTCCGACAGCGCGACACCCGGCGCCCCGTCGAGCAGCTCCCGAGCGCGCTCGGGCGTGATCGGCCGCTCGAACTCGGCGTTGATCGAGAGGGAGTGCCCCGTGAAGACCGGGACGCGGACGCACGTGCCGCTGACGAGCAGATCGGGCAGCTCGAGGATCTTGCGGCTCTCGTTGCGGAGCTTCTTCTCCTCGTCGGTCTCGCCGAGGCCGTCGTCCACGAGGTTCCCCGCGAACGGGATGACGTCGAACGCGATGGTCCGCGGGAACTTGTCGGCAGGCGGGAACGAGACGGCGGTGCCGTCGTGAACGAGACGGGCGGGGTCGTCGGCGACGGCCGCGGTGGCCTGCTCGACGAGCTCGGCGACGCCGGCGAGGCCGGCGCCCGAGACCGCCTGGTAGGTGCTCACGACGAGCCGGCGGAGGCCGGCCTCCGCGTCGAGGACCTTGAGGACCGGCATCGCGGCCATCGTCGTGCAGTTGGGGTTGGCGATGATGCCCTTCGCCGCCTGATCGAGGGCGTGCGTATTGACCTCGCTGACGACGAGGGGGACCTCGGGGTCCATGCGCCAGGCCGAGGAGTTGTCGATGACGATGACGCCGGCGGCGGCGAAGCGCGGCGCCTGGGTCTTCGAGGTGGAGCCCCCCGCGGAGAAGAGCGCGATGTCGAGGCCGGTGGGGTCCGCGGTCGCGGCGTCCTCGACGACGATGTCCTGGCCGCGCCAGGGCAGCGTGGTGCCCGCGGAGCGGGCGGATGCGAAGAAGCGGATCTCCTCGATCGGGAACTCCCGCTCCTCGAGCAGGCGGCGCATCACGGCGCCCACCTGACCGGTCGCGCCGACGACTCCGACGCGCACTCCCCTGCTCTCAGCCATGGCCTTCTCGTCTCCTCCTGTCAGCGTCCGGTGCCCGCGTAGACGACGGCTTCCGACTCACCGTCGAGGCCGAACGCCCTGTGCACCGCCCGGACGGCGTCGTTGAGCATGTCCGCGCGCGTGACGACGGAGATGCGGATCTCGCTGGTGGAGATCATCTCGATGTTGATGCCCGCGTCGTAGAGCGCGGTGAACAGCTGCGCCGAGACCCCGGCGTTCGTCCGCATCCCCGCCCCCACGAGCGACAGCTTGCCGATCTGGTCGTCGTGCTGGAGCGCCTGGTAGCCGATGGCGTCCCGCTCGACCGTCAGCGCGGTGAGGACGCCCTGCGCATCCGCCTTCGGGAGGGTGAACGAGATGTCGGTGAGCCCGGTGGCGGCGGCGGACACGTTCTGCACGATCATGTCGATGTTCGCGCCCGACCGGGCGACGATGTTGAAGATCTGGGCGGCCTTGCCGGGAACGTCGGGGACGCCGACGACGGTGATCTTCGCCTCGCTCAGGTCGTGAGCGACCCCGGCGATGATCGGCTCTTCCACTGGATCTCCGTTCTCGTCGTGTCCCGGCTTCGACGGGTTGTAGACGATGGTGCCCGCGTTGTTGTTGAACGACGAGCGTACGTGCAGGGTAACGCCGTGCCGGCGGGCGTATTCCACCGCGCGGATGTACAGGACCTTGGCGCCGGACGCCGCGAGCTCGAGCATCTCCTCGCTCGTGACGCGGTCGAGCTTGCGCGCCTTCGGGACCACGCGCGGGTCCGCGGTGAAGATCCCGTCGACGTCCGTGTAGATCTCGCAGACGTCGGCGTCGAGGGCGGCGGCGAGGGCGACGGCCGTCGTGTCGGAGCCGCCGCGGCCGAGCGTGGTGATGTCGCCGGTGCCGCGATTGAAGCCCTGGAAGCCGGCGACGATCGCGATCGCGCCGTCGTCGAGGGCCTCGCGGACGCGTCCGGGGGTCACGTCGACGATGCGGGCGGCACCGTGCCGGGCGTCGGTGAGCATGCCCGCCTGGCTGCCCGTGAAGGAGCGGGCGTCGTGCCCGAGGTTGCGGATCGCCATCGCGAGCAGGGCCATCGAGATCCGCTCGCCGGCCGTGAGCAGCATGTCGAGCTCGCGCGGCGCGGGGATGGGCGCGACCTCGTGCGCGAGGTCGAGCAGGTCGTCGGTCGTGTCCCCCATGGCGGAGACGGCCACGACGACGTCGTTGCCGGCCTTCTTAGTGGCGACGATGCGCTTGGCGACGCGCTTGATGCTCTCGGCGTCGGCGACGGACGATCCGCCGAACTTCTGCACGATCAAGCTCACTCGCGACTCCTGGATCCGGCCGCGGATATCGGGATCCCCCGCGACGGCCGCCGACGATTCTACTGGCCGGTCCGGCATGGGGTCGCCGAGGGGCGTAACCGCCGCTTCGTCCTCTCGCTCAGCAGGAGAAGTCGGCGTCCAGCAGGAACATCCGGCGCCGAATCACCTGCTGGATGCCCGGTGTTCCTGCTGAGCGAGAGTGGCGGATTCGGGACGGACGGGCGGACGGTCCGGGGGTATCAGTGCTCGACGAGGCGGCGGCCCTCGAAGGCCCGGCCCAGGGTGACCTCGTCGGCGTACTCGAGGTCTCCGCCGACCGGGAGGCCCGAGGCGAGGCGGCTGACCCGCATCTCCATCGTGCGCAGCAGGCGGGACAGGTAGGTCGCCGTCGCCTCGCCCTCCAGGTTGGGGTCGGTCGCGATGATGACCTCCTCGACGCTGCCGTCTGCGAGGCGCTGGAGCAGCTCGCGGATGCGGAGGTCCTCCGGCCCGACGCCGTCGATCGGGCTGATCGCTCCGCCGAGCACGTGGTACAGCCCGCGGAACTCCCGGGTGCGCTCGATCGCCACGACGTCCTTCGCCTCCTCGACCACGCAGATCAGGGAGCGGTTGCGGCGCGGGTCGCGGCAGATGTTGCAGCGCTCCTGGTCCGCGACGTTTCCGCAGTCCGCGCAGAACCGGACCTTCTCGCGCACCTCGAGCAGCAGCTTGCCGAGGCGCTGCACGTCGAAGTTCTGGGTCTGGACGATGTGGAACGCGATGCGCTGCGCCGACTTCGGCCCGATGCCCGGGAGCCGGCCGAGCTCGTCGATCAGCTCCTGGACGATGCCCTCGTACACGCGCTACTCCCTCGTCCGCGGCGGGAGCGAGGTCTCCTCGATGAAGCTCGCGCCGAGGATCTCGCGCACGACGGCCTCCCCGTAGCGCTGCGGCTCGTTCCGGGCCGGGGACGGCCGGCTCGTCGTGGCGGGTGCCGTCGCGCGAGCGGGCGCCGCCGGGAGGTCGGGCGCGTCCACGCGCGCGAGGAATTTCACGCGGGTGCCGAGGACGTCGAGGATCGCCTGGCGCAGGATCTCGCTCACGCCCTGGCCGGCGGCCTGCTGCTGCCGGAAGCCGGCGACGTCGTTCTCGCTGACGAAGCCGAGGGTGAGGATGTCCTCGCGCAGCGCCAGCGGCTGGGCGGTGTAGACCACCGTCCAGGCACTGAGCTTGATCCGCTTGACCGCCTCGAGGATCTCCGGCCAGGAGTCCCGGACCCGCTGCAGGTCGAGCGGGACCGCGGACGCCGCCGGGGCCGGCACGGCATCCCGGGCCTCTTCGGCGGTTCCGGGCCGAATCGCCGGCCCGGACTGACCGGACTGGCCCGGGTTGCCCTGGGCGGCGGGCGCGGGGGCGGACCGGGACGCGCCGGAGCCCGGGACGCGGACCTCCCAGCCCGGCTCGCTCACGGGAGCCGATGCCGCGGGACGCGCTGCGGGTTCGGGACGCTCGGGCGTCGAGGGCTCGGTCCGTGCCGGCGCTGCCGGGGCGGACGCTGCGGCGGCGGGCACCGACGCGGGAGCCACAGGAGCGGAGCCAGCGCCCGTCGCGGACGCAGCGGTGGCGGGCGCGACCGCGGGCGCGGACGCGACGGCGGGCGCGGGACCCGGAGCGGCGGCGGACCGGGACGCTGCGGCAGGAGCGACCGGGGCACCCTGCGACGCGGCGGGAGCGGACGCAGTCGCGGCGACCCCCACGCGGCGCTCCAGCCGCTCGACCCGGGCGAGCGCACCGCTCGCGCTGCCGTCGCTCGCCGTGACGAGCACGCGGGCGATCATCAGCTCGAGGTGGAGGCGCGGCGAGGTCGCCCCCGTCATCTCGGTCAGGGCGTCATTGATGACGTCGGCCGCACGCGACAGCTCGGCGGCGCCGAAGTGGGCGGCCTGCACCCGGTAGGACTCGAGCTGCTCGGCCGGGACGCCGCGGAGCACTGCGCCGGCGTTCTCGCCCGTCGCCGCGACGACGATGAGGTCGCGGAGCCGCTCGAGCAGGTCCTCGACGAAGCGCCGCGGGTCCTGCCCGGTCTGGATCACGCGGTCCACCGCGCCGAACGCCGCCGCCCCGTCCCGCGTGCCGAGCGCGACGACGACCTCGTCGAGCAGGGCGCCGTGCGTGTAGCCGAGGAGGGCGACCGCCCGCTCGTAGTCGATGCTGTCGCCCTCGGATCCGGCGATGAGCTGGTCGAGCAGCGACAGTGTGTCGCGGACGGACCCGCCGCCGGCTCGCACCACGAGCGGAAGCACGCCGGCCGCGACCTTGACGTTCTCGGACTCGCACAGCTGCTGCAGGTACTCGAGCATCTGCGCGGGCGGCACGAGCCGGAACGGGTAGTGGTGGGTCCGCGACCGGATCGTCCCGATGACCTTGTCGGGCTCCGTCGTCGCGAACACGAACTTCACGTGCTCCGGCGGCTCCTCGACGATCTTGAGCAGGGCGTTGAAGCCCTGAGGCGTGACCATGTGCGCCTCGTCGAGGATGAAGATCTTGAACCGGTCGCGGGCCGGCGCGAAGATGGCCCGCTCCCGCAGATCGCGGGCGTCGTCGACGCCGTTGTGGCTCGCCGCGTCGATCTCGACCACATCGAGCGAGCCGCCCCCGTTGCGGCTCAGCTCCACGCAGCTCGGGCAGACGCCGCACGGGGTGTCCGTCGGGCCCTGCTCGCAGTTCAGGCAGCGGGCCAGGATGCGCGCCGACGTGGTCTTGCCGCAGCCCCGCGGACCGCTGAAGAGGTAGGCGTGGTGGACGCGGTTCGTGCGCAGAGCGGTGCGCAGCGGGTCGGTGACCTGGGCCTGCCCGATCAGCTCCGCGAACGTCTCGGGACGGTAGCGGCGATAGAGGGCGGTGACCACCGAACAAGGGTAACTGCCGGGGGTGACACCGGAGCCGGGCCCGCCGCACCGGTGGAACCGGCAACCGGGGCGACGAAGGGCAGCGTTGCACGGCTGCCGAACGTCGTTGCGGTTGCCGTTCCCCGCAGCTCGAAACGGCCCGGAAAAGAGAAAGGACCCCTCGCGCACCCGCCAGAGCCCGGTTACCCTTGCTGCGTTTCCGCCCTGGGGGAGTTGGCCTGGATGGCGCCACGCGAGGAGCCTCCGCCAGTCTACCGGTAGACTGCTGGAGTCGGTGCGGCGAGCACGCTCGCTCCCGCCAGGAGGATTCGCCTAGTGGCCTATGGCGCACGCTTGGAAAGCGTGTTGGGTGAAAGCCCTCGGGGGTTCGAATCCCCCATCCTCCGCAGACGTGAAGCGCCGCCCCCAGGGGCGGCGCTTCTGTCATGCCGCGGGCGGATCCGATGACCTGCGCTCCCCCTCTTCTCCCCAACCCTCCGCGGACCGCCCCACCCTCTACCGCGCGGGTCTACCCTGTGCCGCACACCCGCTGACGCGTGGGAAGGCACCGACATGAGGCACGGCACCCGCCTCGTCGTGCATCCCATGTGGGGCCGCTTCGCCTCGACGGCGACGGCCGCCATCAGCCTGACCGTGCTGCCCCCGTTCCTGGCGCTCTACTGGCTGACCATCCCGACGGGCGACTGGATGCTCGTCCTCGCCATCCACGCGGTGACGCTCGCCGTGGTCATCCCGGCCACCCTCCGCGTGCGGCACGCGGTCATCGAGATCGACGAGCACGAGGTGCGGGAGCGCGGCTACTTCGGCCGCCTGGTCGTGACGCCGCGCGCCGACATCGGGTCGGTCCTCGTGGTGCCCGTGCTCGCCGGCAGCACGCTCGACTCGTCCGTGCAGCTGTTCGTCCTCGACCGGGAGGGCAGGACCCGGGTCCGCATGCGCGGGCAGTACTGGTCCGAAGAGGCGCTCACCGCCGTCGAGCACGCGTTCGACGTTCCGGTGAAGCGGGTGCCCGCCCCGATCACCCGCCGCGAGCTCCGGGCGCGGTACGGGCCGAACCTCTACTGGCACGAGCGCCATCCCGCCCTCACGTTCACAGCCGTCGCGGCACTGTGCACGGCCGTCGCCACGCCCGTCTTCGTCGCGATCGAGCAGCTGATCTAGCGCTCCTCGAGTCCCCACTCCTGTCCGTAGCCGCCCTCGTCCTCCGGTCGCGCCATCAGCTCGAGGAACGGCACCGCATCGAACGACTCCGGTCCGCGGACGCCGGTCCCCTGCCACGCGCCGGTGGCGAGCAGCTCCAGCGCGATCACGGGGTTCAGCGCCGTCTGCCACACCACGCACTGGCTTCCGTAGTCGCGCATCGTGACCTCGTTGTCGCTCACGTGGTAGAGGTACACCTCGCGGCGCCGCCCGTCGGTCCCGGTGCCCGTCACCCAGAGCCCCGCGCAGGTCACGCCGGTCATGCGCGGCCCGAGCGTGGCGGGATCCGGAAGGGCGGCCGCGACGACGTCCCTGGGGGCCACCTCGACCGGACCGGTCGCGGAGCGGACCCGGATCGGCGTGACCGAGTCCAGGTGCAGCGTGTGCAGGGTCTTGAGCACGGAGATGAACTCCGCGCCCAGCCCGTACTTGAACGTGACCCGCTTCGCGGACAGCCAGCGCGGCATGAGGAGGACCTCCTCGTGCTCGACATTGACGCACTCGACCTCGCCGATGCCCGCCGGGAACCGGAACACCTCGGGCTCGCTGAAGGGCTCCGTCGTGTACCACCCCCGGTCCGCCTCCCAGATCACCGGCGGGTTGAGGCACTCCTCGATCGTGGTCCAGATGCTGAACGAGGGCGCGAAGATCTCGTTCCCGCTCTCGTCCCGCACCACGAGGTTCGCCCCGTCGCGGGTGCCGAGCTCGTCGATCTCCCGGAACAGGTGGTCCTGCGCGTAGCGGGCGAAGACGTCGCTGAGACCGGGCTCGACTCCCATGCCGACGAGCGCGAGCCGCCCCCGCGCCTCCCACTCGGCGGCGGCCGCGAACTGGTGGTCGCCGAGCTTGACCCCGGTGCGCCGGTACGGGTCCGTGGGATGCGGCTCCGACAGGCTCATCGCCATGTCGAGGTAGTCGGCACCGGCCTCCAGCGCCCCCGCGAAGACGGCGGGCACGAACGAGGGCTCGACCGCGTTCATGACGTGGGTCGCGCCGTGCCTGCGCGCGACCTCGGCGACGGCGACCGGATCGGACGCGTCGATGCGGTCGGCGCTGAAGCGGCGGGCGACGTCGGGGCCGTGCCGCTCCGTGATCCAGGCGACGGTGCGCTCCGCGCGGGCGAGGTCGTAGTCGGTGACGACCATGGTGTCGAAGAAGGACCGCCGGGCCGCGATCTTGGCGATGGCGTCGCCGACGCCGCCCGCGCCGACCAGGAGGGTCCTCATGCGGGAACGCTACCGGCGGGGCGGACGTCCACACCCGGACCCAGGCGGGCTGGGGAGAGGGGCGACTGGTACCGTCGGAGCCGTGAGCGTCCGCATCGAACGGGTCGAGCTGCCCGGAATCGGAACCCGGCACGACGTCCTGACCGAGAGCGGCCGCCGCGTCGGGGTCGTCGCCCACCGGACGGGCGAGCGGGACCTGGCGCTGTTCGACATCGACGACCCGGATGCGGCGAGCGACTCGATCGAGCTGACCGACGACGAGGCGGCCGCCCTCGCGAACGTGCTGGGCGCGTCGGTGATGGTGAGCCAGCTGACCGGGATCCGCGAGGCCGGCGGACTCTTCACCGAGCAGCTCGTGCTGCCCGCCGGCTCGCCCTACGCGGGAGGAGTCCTCGGGGACACGCGCGCACGGACGCGGACCCACACCTCGATCGTCGCCATCGTCCGCGGGGCCGAGGTCATCCCCTCCCCCACGCCGGACAGCCCGCTGCAGGCGGGCGACACGCTCATCGCGGTCGGCACGCGATCGGGCCTCGACGCGCTCGCGAAGCTGCTCACGCACGGCGCCGGGTAGGCGCGATGAGCCAGTCCACCCTCCTGTTGATCGAGGTGGGCGCTCTCCTGCTCGCGCTCGGACTGCTCTCGCGGTTCGCGAATCGGATCGGCATCTCGGCCATCCCGCTGTTCCTGCTCGCCGGCCTGGCCTTCGGGCACGGCGGAGCCCTCCCCCTGTCCGCCAGCGAGGAGTTCTTCGAGACGGGCAGCGAGATCGGCGTGATCCTGCTCCTGCTCATGCTCGGCCTGGAATACACGGCGGGCGAGCTCGTCGAGAGCCTGTCGCGTGCCCGCATATCGGGGCTCCTGGATGCCGCGCTCAACGCCCTGCCCGGGGCGGCCTTCGCACTGCTCCTCGGCTGGGGCCCCATCGCCGCGATCGCGCTCGCCGGCGTCACCTGGGTGTCGTCGTCGGGCGTGATCGCCGGAGTGCTGCGGGACCTCGGCCGACTCGGCAACCGGGAGACCCCGACGATCCTCTCCGTACTCGTCATCGAGGACCTCGCGATGGCGTTCTACCTCCCGGTGCTCGCCGCGCTCGCCCTCGGCGCAGATCCGGCGGAGGGAGCGCTCGCGCTGGTGATCGCCGTCACCGCCGTGGTGGTGATCCTGTACGTGGCCCTCCGGCACGGCCGCATGGTCTCGCGACTGTTCTCGGTCGCGCACCGGGAGTCGCTGCTGCTCGGCGTGCTCGGCCTGACGATGCTCGTCGCGGGCCTCGCGCAGCAGGTCAACGTGTCCGCCGCCGTCGGCGCCTTCCTCGTGGGCATCGCGATCTCCGGGCAGGTGGCCCACAGCGCCGAGGAGCTGCTCTCACCCCTGCGGGACGTGTTCGCCGCGATCTTCTTCGTGTTCTTCGGGCTCGCGACGGACCCCGCCGACATCGTGCCGGTGCTCCTCCCCGCGGCGGCGCTCGCCATCGTGACCATCGGGACGAAGGTCGCCACGGGCTACCTGGCGGCCAAGCGCGCCGGCATGGGGATCCCGGGACGCTGGCGCAGCGGCTTCACCCTGACTCCCCGCGGCGAGTTCTCCATCGTCATCGCGGGGCTGGCGGTGAGCGCAGGCGTCGAGCCTCAGCTCGCGCCGCTCGCGACCGCGTACGTCCTGCTCACGGTCGTGGCCGGTCCGCTCCTCGCGCGCGTCCCGGACGCCACGTGGTTCCGAGCGGCCGTCCGGCGGCGGGGTGACGCGATCCGCGCCGCCTCCCGCGCCGGGTGACCCGGACGCCCGCCTAGTCCTCCAGCGCGGGGACGGTGCGCGGCCGGGCGATCAGCCAGAGCGCGAGGATCGCCAGCACCGCCGTCACGGCCATCACGGAGCCCATGGGGATCGCGGTCCCGATGCCGAGCAGGCCGACCACGGGCGAGACGATCCCGGAGACACCGAAGTTGAGCGCGCCGAGCAGTGACGCCGCAGTGCCCGCCTCGTTGCCGTGGTGGGCGAGCGCGGTCACCTGGATGCAGGGGAACGCGAAGCCGCACGCCGTGATGAAGAAGAAGAGCGGGATGAGGACCCCGACGAGACCCCAGCCGAGCAGGACGCTGAGGACGATGAAGCCCGACGCCAGCAGCTGGACCGCCGTCGTGCCCACGAGGATCCACTGCGGGCCCATGACCTTGGTCAGACGGGCGGCCGTCTGGTTGCCGAGCAGGATGCCGAGCGAGTTGACCGCGAAGAGCATCCCGTACTGCTGCGGGTCGAGGCCGTACACCTCCTGGAAGAGGAAGGACGACGAGGAGAGGTAGGCGAACAGCCCCGTGAACTGCATGGCGCCGACGAGCGCGACCCCCACGAAGATCCGGTCGGTGAAGAGCGACCGGTAGCGCTCGCGTGCGGTGCTGTGCCCCTCGGCGTGCTCGGTGGACGGCGCGAGCGTCTCGGGCAGCGTGAACGCGCCGGCGATCAGCATGAACAGGCCGTACCCGGCCAGGACGATGAACACGCCGCGCCAGTCGACGACCGTGAGCAGCTGACTGCCGATGAGGGGCGCGAGGATCGGCGCGAGCGAGGTGACGAGCGCGAGCCGGGAGAGCATCCGCACGAGCGGCCGGCCGCCGAAGAGGTCGCGCACCATGGCCATGGCGACGACGCTGCCGCCCGCGGCGCCGATGCCCTGGAGCACGCGGAAGATCGCGAGCACCGTGACGTCCTGGGCGAGGGCGGCGCCGACGGAGGCCACCACGTGCAGAGTGGTCGAGGCCAGCAGCGGCACCTTGCGTCCGACCCGGTCGCTGATCGGGCCGACGATGAGCTGGCCGATCCCGAAGCCCACCAGGGTGCCGGTGAGGGTCAGCTGGATGGCGGCCTCGCCGACCCCGAAGTCACGGGTCAGGGCGGGGAACGCCGGCAGGTACATGTCGATCGTGAACGGACCGACGCCGACGAGGGCGCCGAGCACGAGGACGAAGACGGCGAGCTGGGGACGGGAGAGGGCGTTTCCTGGATAGGCGGCGGCAGTCACGCGGGTCTTTCGAGTGGAGAGACGGCAGACGGGTGACGCCCTCGGCACCCTGAAATCGGTTTCAGTGTAGGAGAACTACTTAGCGGCGCTTCCTATTCCACCTCAATTGGGGCGCCCGAGGACAAATGTCGGACGCCCCCTTGACGATGAGGGCGGCACGTGCGCGCGGGCGAGCTCGGCGGGCCGGAGCGCGCCGTCCTCGGGCGTACGCGCTCACGGGACGCGGCAGGGCATGCTGGAGAGGCTTTCTTCCCCCGCGCCTCGTCCTTGGAGACCCCGTGCCGCTCACCGACCTGCCACTCGACGTCCTGCGCTCCTACCAGCCGGACGTCGAGGAGCCCACCGACTTCGACGCGTTCTGGGAGCGCACCCTGAGCGAGGCGCGCGCGGTAGGTGGCGAGGCGACCCGGCGGCCGGCCGCCACGCCCATCTCGGAGCTCATCGTCGAGGACCTCGAGTTTCCGGGCTTCGCGGGCGAGCCGATCCGGGGCTGGATCGTCCGCCCGCGCAGCGACCGTCCGCTGCCGGCCGTGATCGAGTACGTCGGCTACAACGGCGGCCGGGGTCTCGTCGGCGAGCGCCTGAACTGGCCGGTGAGCGGCTACGTGCACGTGCTCATGGACACCCGCGGCCAGGGCAGCGGATGGGGCACCGGGGGCGACACCCCGGACCCGTACGGCGCCGGCCCGGCCGTCGAGGGCTTCATGACGAGGGGCATCGAGAGCCCGGAGACGTACTACTACCGGCGGGTCTTCACGGATGCCGTCCGCCTGGTCGACGCGGTGCGCGGGTTCGACTTCGTCGACCCGGACCGCGTGGCGGTGACGGGGGTCAGCCAGGGCGGCGGCATCTCGATCGCGGTCGCCGGCCTCGTCCCGGACCTGGTGCGGGCGGCGATGCCCGACGTCCCGTTCCTCGCGCACTTCCGCCGGGCGGTGCAGGTGACGCCCGAGCGCCCCTTCACCGAGATCACGCGGTACCTGGCGACGCACCGCGACGTCGAGGACATCGTCTTCGGAACGCTGTCCTACTTCGACACGGTGAACTTCGCCCGGCGGGCGACGGTGCCGTCACTGTTCTCCGTCGCTCTCATGGACCCGATCGTGCTCCCTTCCACCGTGTACGCCGCCTTCAACCACTACGCGCACGAGGACCGCGAGATGGCCGTCTACCCCTACAACGGCCACGAGGGCGGCCAGCTCCACCAGTGGGTCCGCCAGGCGGAGTGGCTGCCTGCGCGCCTCAGCTGATCCGGTCCGTGCCCGCGGGTCGAACCGCCGACGTCAGGGCGCGAGCCGCGAGGCGAGGACCGGATCGCCGAGCAGCGGGGCGAAGACGAGCTCGGCGGCGCCGATGAGGAGGCGATCCTCGGCGAGCTCGGCCGCGCGCAGCTGCAGCTGCTCCGCGGTGGGCGGCAGCGTCTGCTCGGCGACGAGCTCCGCGAGCTTCTCGGGGTCGGAGGCCAGCAGCGTGGCGAGGAACCCGCCCAGCACGATGAGCGAGGGATTCAGCACGTTCGCGGCATTGCTGAGCGCCGTGCTGAGGATCCGCCGCTGCCGGTCCAGCTCCTCCGCGACGACGCTCTCGTCGCGGCTCTCGAGCAGCGCTCGCTCCAGCGTCGGCTCGTCCGCGGCCTCGAGTCCCGCCACGGCGAGGAGGCGCGCACGGCTGACCTCGTCCTCCAGCGATCCCGTGAGGCTGACGCGGTGGGCGGAGTCGGGGACGCCCGGTCGGTTGTGCCCGAACTCCCCCGCATAGCCTCCGACGCCGCGCAGAGGCCTGCCTCCCGCGATCACGCCGCCGCCGATCCCGCTGGCGCCGCCGTTGAGGTACACGAGGTCGTCGACGTCCCGCCCGACGCCGAAGAGGTGCTCGGCGAGCGCGCCGAGGCTGGCGTCGTTCTCCGCCATCGCGGGCACCCCGAGGGCGTCGCCCAGCATCTGGGCGATGGGGGCGTCGGTCCAGCCCAGATGGGGCGCGAGCCGCACGAGCCCGTCGCCGGCGCGCACCAGCCCGGGAACGGCCGCGCCGATGCCGGCGATCCGGCGGTCCGCGAGCGGCCCGCCCCGGAGGTCCTGCACGACATCCCGGACGATCTCGACGGTGTCCTCAGGGGTGACTGCGGAGGACACCGGGTGGCGCACCCGGTGCTCGACCAGCGCGCCGAGGCCGACGACGCCGATCGTCACCGCGTCGAGCTCGGGGTTGACCGCGAGGGCGACGACGCCGGGGTGCGGGTGAACCCGGGGCGAGGGACGGCCGACGCGGTTCGTGGCCTCGGGCTCCCCCTCGACGACGAGCCCGAGGGCGGCGAGCTCCGCGACGAGCGCCGCGACGGTGGACCGGTAGAGGCCGGTGGCCGCGGTGATCTGAGCCCGGGACGCCGCACGGCTCCGGTGCACGATGCGCAGCACCGTGGCGAGGTTGTTCCTCCTCAGCCGGTCGAGGTTGCTGCCCGAATTCGACACGTGCCAACCCTAGCGAGGCACGCTAATATGTGCACCGACGCAACATTTCCGAGAGACAAGGACGTCACGTGACTGATCTCACGCCCACCCGCGAGGACAAGTTCTCCTTCGGCCTCTGGACCGTCGGCTACAACGGGGCGGACCCGTTCGGCGGCCCCACCCGCGAGCACCTCGACACGGTGCACGTCGTGGAGAAGCTGGCCGAGCTCGGGGCCTACGGCCTCACCTTCCACGACGACGACCTCTTCCCCTTCGGCTCCTCGGACGAGGTCCGCCAGGGCGAGATCGACCGCCTCAAGCAGGTGCTCGCGGACACCGGCCTGATCGTTCCGATGGTCACCACCAACCTGTTCACCGCCCCGGTGTTCAAGGACGGCGGCTTCACCTCCAACGACCGCGCCGTCCGCCGGTACGCCCTCCGCAAGGTGCTCCGCAACATCGACCTCGCCGCCGAGCTGGGCGCGAAGACGTACGTCATGTGGGGCGGCCGCGAGGGCGCCGAGTACACGCACGCCAAGGACATCCGCCTCGCCCTCGAGCGCTACCGCGAGGCGGTCAACCTCCTCGGCCAGTACGTGACCGACAAGGGCTACGACATGCGCTTCGCGATCGAGCCGAAGCCGAACGAGCCCCGCGGCGACATCCTGCTGCCGACCCTCGGCCACGCGATCGCGTTCATCGAGACGCTCGAGCGTCCCGAGCTCGTCGGCATCAACCCCGAGGTCGGGCACGAGCAGATGGCGGGCCTGTCCTTCACCGCGGGCGTGGCCCAGGCGCTGTACCAGGGCAAGCTCTACCACATCGACCTCAACGGCCAGCGGGGCATCAAGTACGACCAGGACCTCGTGTTCGGCCACGGCGACCTGTACGACGCCTTCGCGCTCGTCGACCTCCTCGAGAACGGTGCGCCGCAGGGCGGCCCGTCCTACGACGGCCCGCGGCACTTCGACTACAAGCCGAGCCGCACCGAGGACGAGACCGGCGTGTGGGAGTCGGCGCGGGCGAACATGCGGAACTACCTGCTGCTCAAGGAGCGCGCCGCGGCCTTCCGCGCCGACCCCGAGGTCCAGGAGGCTCTCGCCGCCGCCCGCCTGACCGAGCTCGCACAGCCGACGCTGAACGACGGGGAGAGCTACGACCAGCTCCTCGCTGACCGCTCGGCGTGGGAGGACTTCGACCCCAGCGCGTACTACAACGGCCGCGGCTTCAACTTCATCCGGCTCCAGCAGCTGGCCACCGAGCACCTGCTCGGCGCCCGCGGCTGATCCATCACCCCTGACCTGCCCGCTCCTGCGGGTTCCACCACGGAACCTGCAGGAGCGGGCGGTTCACCGACCCGAAAGGGAGAGCGATGACGCTCGTCGCCGGTGTCGACTCCTCGACCCAGAGCTGCAAGGTCGTGATCCGCGACGCGGACACGGGAGCCGTCGTCCGGACTGGACGTGCGTCGCATCCCGAAGGGACCGCGGTGCCCCCCGCCGCCTGGTGGGACGCGCTGCTCACGGCGATCGCGGATGCCGGCGGCCTGGAGGACGTCGCCGCGATCTCGGTGGGCGGCCAGCAGCACGGCATGGTCGCGCTGGACGCGGACGGCCGCGTGGTCCGCGATGCGCTCCTCTGGAACGACACCCGCTCCGCCGGCGCCGCGCGCGACCTGATCGCCGAGGTCGGCGCCGAGGAGTTCGCCCGCCGGACAGGCACGGTCCCGGTCGCCTCGTTCACCGCGACGAAGCTGCGCTGGCTGCGCGACGCCGAGCCCGAGAACGCCGCGCGCGTCGCGGCCGTCGCCCTCCCCCACGACTGGCTGACGTGGCGCCTCCTCGGCTACGGGCCGGACTCGCCGCTCGGCCCGGACCTCACCGCCCTCGTCACCGACCGCTCCGACGCGAGCGGCACGAGCTACTGGTCGCCGACCACCGGCGACTACGACCGCGAGCTCCTCCAGCTGGCACTCGGACACGACGCGGTGCTCCCGCGCGTGCTCGCCCCGTCCGGGCGCGCCGGAGTGACGGTCGCCCAGACGGGCATCCCGGCCGGCATCGCCGTGGGCGCGGGAGCCGGCGACAACGCCGCCGCGGGCCTCGGCCTCGGTGCGGCAGCCGGCGACGCCGTCGTGTCGATCGGCACGAGCGGCACGGTGTTCGCCGTGTCCGACGTGCCCGCGCTCGACCCCACCGGCACCGTCGCCGGGTTCGCGAGCGCGAGCGGCGAGTTCCTGCCGCTCATCGCGACCCTCAACGCCGCGCGCGTGCTCGACGCGACCGCCCGGCTCCTCGGCGTCGATCACGGCGAGCTGGGGCGTCTTGCCCTCGCGGCGGAGCCCGGGTCGTCCGGTCTCGTCCTCGTGCCCTACTTCGAGGGCGAGCGCACGCCGAACCTGCCCGACGCGACGGCGTCCCTGCGCGGCATGACGCTCCGCTCGACGACGCGCGAGAACCTTGCTCGCGCCGCCGTGGAGGGTCTCCTCTGCGGGCTCGCGGACGGGCTCGACGCCCTGCGCGCGGTCGGCGTCCGCGAGCGCCGGGTGCTCCTGATCGGCGGCGCGGCGCAGAACCCGGCGGTGTCGGCGGTCGCCGCTCAGGTCTTCGACGCCCCCGTCGAGGTGCCGGAGCCCGGCGAGTACGTGGCGGCGGGCGCGGCGGTGCAGGCGGCCTGGATGCTGACCGGCACGCGGCCGCAGTGGCCGCTCACGGTCACCGCGCGGCCGGAGCCCGACACGCGACCGGAGATCCGCCGCCAGTACACGGCGGCCGCCACCGCCTGAGCGCCACCTTCCGGCTGCGTCCCGGTCGGCAGCCGCGGTCGCGCAGGCAGGGAGTTCAGGGGGCGGAGACGCTGCGCGCAAGCTGCGCGCCTGCGGCCTCCAGCCAGCGCTCCGGCTCCCCCATCGCGGCCGCCGGGCTTCCGGACAGCTCCGTCAGAGAGACCGCCGCGGTGAAGCCCGACGGGTCGGCGGCGATCCTGCCCGCGACGAGCGCCGCGGGGACGCCGGTCGTCGCTGCGAGCTCCGCCACATGGCTCGGCACCTTGCCCGCGGCCGACTGGCCGTCGTAGGAGCCCTCACCGGTGATCACGAGGTCCGCCCGCGCGATGCGCGCCGCGAGGTCGAGCGCATCGCCGACGGCGGCCGCCCCGGACGCGAGGGCGGCGCCCCAGGCGAGCAGCGCGAACCCCGTCCCTCCCGCGGCTCCGGCACCGGGCGAGGCGGGGTCGGCGGGAAGGAGCCCGGACAGGCGCGCGAGGCCTTCGTCGAGCTCCGCCACCTGCTGAAAGTCGGCGCCCTTCTGCGGCCCGAACACGGCGGCCGCCCCGGTGGGGCCCAGCAGGGGATTCGTGACGTCCGAGAGCACCGTCGCTCCGCCGGGGGGAAGGGGCCGCAGGCCGGAGAGATCGACCTCCGCGAGCTGCGCGAGTCCACGTCCGCCGAGCGGGACGGGCCGTCCCTCAGGGCCGAGGAAGCGCGCGCCGAGGGCCGTCAGCGCGCCCGTGCCGCCATCGGTGGACGCACTGCCGCCGATCGCGAGCAGCAGCCCGTCCACGCCCGCGTCGAGCGCTGCGGCGATGAGGCGGCCGAAGCCGTAGGTGTGCGCGTCGAGTGGCGCCAGGGGATCGAGCAGAGTGATCCCGGAGGCGAGTGCGAGCTCGACGGCGCCCACGGTCCCCCGGTTCGCCGAGGCGGGCAGCAGGAGCCACTCGGCGTCGACGAGGCCATGGCCGTCCTGGCCGACGGGCCCCTCGACCGTGAGCGGGACGCGCCGTGCGCCCGGCACCGCCGTCGCGAGGGCGTCGAGCGTCCCCTCGCCGCCATCCGCCATCGGAGCGGGATCGAGCTGGTCATGGGGCCGCACCGAGCGCCAGCCCCGGGCGAGCGCGAGAGCGGCGGTCGCAGCGGAGGCGCTGCCCTTGAACGAGTCGGGTGCGAGAACGATGCGCATCCCGGGCAGGCTATTGGATGCCGGGGCGCGAGGAAAACGATTACCGCCCCGCGGTCCCCGGGACGGCGCTCGGAAACGAGAACGCCCCGGCTCGAGGAGCCGGGGCGTTCTCTCGGGGCTTCCGCGTCAGCGTCCGCCTCTCCGCTTGCTCAGCACGTCGAACGCGACGGCGGCCAGGAGCACCAGGCCCTTGATCGCCTGCTGCCAGGCCGCGTCGACCGCGAGGATCGACAGGCCCTGGTTGAGCACGCCCATGACGAGACCGCCGATGACCGCCCCGACCACGGTGCCGACGCCGCCCTGGACGGCCGCGCCGCCGATGAACACGGCCGCGATGGCGTCCAGCTCGAAGCTGGTGCCCGCGGAGGCCACGGCGCTTCCGGCTCGCGCCGTGCTGACCACGCCTGCGAGACCGGCCAGGACGCCCATGTTCACGAAGATCCAGAAGTTGACCCACTTGGTCTTCACGCCGGACATCATGGCGGCGAACAGGTTGCCGCCCATCGCGTACACATGCCGGCCGAACACCGTGCGATTCAGGATGAAGGTGTAGACCACGACCAGCGCGGCGAGGATCAGCAGGATGATCGGCAGCCCGCGGCTGTAGGACAGCAGGTAGCCGACGTACATGATCGCCACGACGGCGATGATGATCTTCGCCCAGAACGACACCGGCTTCTCCACGGGCAGGTCGAGACGCCGCTGCGCCGCCCGCTCACGGAGCTGGAGCAGGACGACGACGACGCTCGCCGCCGCCGCGACCCCGAGGGTGATGAGGTCCGGCTCACCGGCCTTCGGCAGGGCACCGGAGCCGATCGCGACGAACGGCGCGGGAAGCCCGCTGATGGTGCCGCCGGTCAGCAGCACGAGCGCGAGGCCGCGGAACAGGAGCATGCCGGCCAGGGTCACGATGAATGCCGGAATGCCCACGAAGGCCACCCAGAATCCCTGCCAGGCGCCGATGATCGCACCCACCACGATGGAGAGGATCACCGCGCCCCACCACGGGAGACCCCAGTCGATCATCGAGATCGCCGCGATCGCGCCGACCACGGCGACGACCGAGCCGACCGACAGATCGATGTGCCCCGCGACGATGACGATCACCATGCCGATCGCGAGGATCAGCACGTAGGCGTTCTGCTGGATGAGGTTGTTGACGTTGCCCGGGAAGAGGAGCCGGCCACCGGTCAGGATCTGGAAGAGGACGACGATGACCAGCAGCGCCGCGAGGATCCCGTATGCCCGCAGGTCCACGCCGAGGCGCAGACGCCGGCGCGGCGTCTGCGCGGCGTTCGGATCCTTCGCCTGGACCGGTGTGGTGGTGGTCATGAGCTCAGTCCTTTCCTGCGGTCATGTAGTGCATGAGCTTCTCCTGGGTGGCTTCCTCACGCGGGACCTCCCCGGTGATCCGTCCCTCGGAGATCGTGTAGATGCGGTCCGCGAGGCCGAGAAGCTCGGGAAGCTCCGAGGAGATGACGATGACCGCCTTGCCCTCCGCGGCCAGCGCGTTGATGATCCCGTAGATCTCGTACTTCGCGCCGACGTCGATCCCTCGCGTCGGCTCGTCGAGGATCAGCACATCCGGACCCGAGTAGATCCACTTGCTGAGCACGACCTTCTGCTGGTTGCCGCCCGACAGCTTCCCCGTGATGGCGGCGACCGTCGGGGCCTTGATGTTCATCTGCGTCCGATACGAGTCGGCCACCTTGTACTCGCGGTTCCGGTCGATCACGCCCCGCTTGGCGAGCTTGGCGAGCGCGGCCGCCGACACGTTGACCGTGATGTCCCCGATGAGGTTGAGCCCGTACCGCTTGCGGTCCTCGGTGGCGTACGCCAGTCCGTTGCGGATGGCCTCGTCGACGGTGCGTGCCGTGATCTCCTTGCCGTCCTTGTAGAGGCGGCCGCTGATGTCCGTCCCGTACGAGCGTCCGAAGATGCTCATCGCCAGCTCGGTCCGCCCCGCTCCCATCAGTCCCGCGAAGCCGACGATCTCGCCCGCCCGCACCGTGAAGGAGGCGTTGTCGATGACCTTCCGCTCGGGGTGCACCGGGTGATGGACCGTCCAGCCCTCCACCCGGAACTTCTCCTCACCGATCCTCGGTTCCCGGGGCGGGAACAGGTTGTCGAGCGGACGCCCGACCATCGAGCGGATGATGCGCCCCTCGGTCGCGTCGGGCCCCTTCATCGAGAACGTCTCGATCGTCTTGCCGTCCCGGATGATCGTCACCGTGTCCGCGATCCGCCGGATCTCCTTGAGCTTGTGGGAGATGATGATCGCGGTGATCCCCTGCTTGCGCAGGTTGTCGATCAGTCCGAGCAGATGCTCGGAGTCCTCGTCGTTCAGCGCCGCGGTCGGCTCGTCGAGGATGAGCAGCTTCACCTCCTTCGAGAGCGCCTTCGCGATCTCGACGAGCTGCTGCTTGCCGACGCCGATGTCGTGGATCTTGGTCGCGGGGTTCTCATTGAGGCCGACGCGCTCCATGAGCAGCGCCGCCTCGCGATTGGTCTTGTTCCAGTCGATGACGCCGTTCTTCTGGATCTCGTTGCCGAGATAGATGTTCTCGGCGATCGAGAGGTACGGGCTCAGCGCGAGCTCCTGATGGATGATCACGATGCCGTCGTGCTCGCTGTCGTTGATCGACCGGTAGGCCGCCTCGTGACCGTCGAACTCAATGGTCCCGCCGAACGTGCCGTGCGGGTAGACCCCGCTGAGCACCTTCATCAGGGTCGACTTGCCGGCCCCGTTCTCGCCGCAGATCGCATGCACCTCGCCGCGACGCACCTCGATCGAGACCCCGTCGAGGGCTTTGACCCCGCTGAAGTCCTTCGTGATGTCCCGCATCCTGAGGATGACGTCGTCGTCGCTCACCCCATCGCTCCTTCTACTACGCCCTGCATTCGCCGTCGATCGGAAGGCAGCGGCCGGCGGCACGTGCGCCGCCGGCCGCTCCCTGCTCAGGAGAGTCCGACGTCCGCCGGGTCGAGGAAGCCCGACTCGATCAGGACCGGCTCCACGTCCTCCTTCACGACCACCTGCGGGTCGAGCAGGTAGGAGGGCACGACCTTGACGCCGTTGTCGTACGTCTCGGTGTCGTTCACCTCCGGCTCCTCGCCGGCCGTCAGGGACTTGATCATCTCGTGCACCCGCTTGCCGAGCTCACGGGTGTCCTTCCAGACGGTCATCGCCTGCTCGTCGTTCAGGATCGCCTGGACGTTCGCCTTGTCGGCGTCCTGGCCGGTGATGAGGGGCCAGTCGACTCCGGGCTGGTACCCCGCCGACTTCAGCGACGCCTCGATGCCGAGCGCCAGGCTGTCGTTCGGGGAGAGGACCACCTCGACCTTCTGGCCGCCGGTGTAGAACGACTGGAGCCGGTTGTCCATCTCGTCCTGAGCGTCCTGCGAGCCCCAGCCCAGGATTCCGATCGACTTCCAGTCGTCGTTCGTGGCCGAGAGCTTGCCCGACGGGATCACGAGCTGGCCGCTCTCCACGTAGGGCTGAAGGACGTCCCACGCGCCCTGGAAGAAGAACCCGGCGTTGTTGTCGTCGGGGCTGCCGGCGAAGGGCTCGAAGTTGTACGGACCTTCGCCGTCGGCGAGCCCCAACTCCTCCTCGATGAACTGACCCTGCAGCTGACCCACCTGGTAGTTGTCGAAGGTGGCGTAGTAGTCGACCGCCTCGGTGCCGGTGAGCAGGCGGTCGTAGGCGATGATCGTGATGTCCTGGCTGGCCGCATCCTCCAGGACGGGGCCCAGCGTGGCAGCGTCGATCGCGGCGACGACGAGGATCTGCGCGCCACCCGCGACCTGGTTCTGGATCTGGGTGATCTGCTGCTCGGTCCGGTTGTCGGCGTACTGCAGGTCGACGGTGCAGCCGTCCTCCTCGAGGAGCTGCTGCAGATTCTCGCCGTCGTTGATCCAGCGCTCGAGGCTGCGGGTCGGCATCGAGATGCCGACGTTGCAGTCCGCGCCTCCCTCGCCGCCCTCACCGCCGCCGCCACCGGCCGGGGCGCCGGGAGGGGCGCAGGCGGCGAGCGAGGCGAGGACGCCGCCGGCGACGAACATCGTCGCGAGCTTCTTCACTGTGAACATTGGGAGCAGGTTCCCTTCGTGGATGTGTCAGGTCTGAGCCGGTGGCCCTCCGTGCACCGCTGGGCTGTGGAGGGTCACCACTCGGTTCGCGCGGTCTCGGGGCGTCGCGACAGGGCGGCCCGCGGGAGGCAGGGGAAGTCCCCTCCTCGGGCAGGCAACACCTCGTCGTGGCGCCCTCGGAACGGGGAGCGCCCGCGTCGGCGCTGTGCCGACTCCCAGAACTTATGACCGCCCGGGACGTCGCGCAACGGCCGTGACCGAACCGTGTCCGACCGACTGCGGGGGTGTCAGATCCCCCGGGCCAGCCGGTAATATGCCGCATTCCAGCGGACGGCGTCCTGGAAGCCGTGAGGCGTCGTCGACTCGTCGATGACCAGCAGCTCGGTCCTCGCCATCTCGGCGAAGTCGCGGAACGCGTCCACCCCGACAGCGGTCGACATCACCGTGTGGTGGGCAGCTCCGGCGGTCAGCCAGGCCGCTGCGCTGGTGCGGAAGTCGGGGGCCGGCTTCCAGACCGCGTGCCCGACGGGGAGCTTGGGCATGGGCTCGGGCAGCTCCACGTTCTCCACCACGTTGGCGACCAGCCGGAAGCGGTCCCGCATGTCGCTCATCGCCACGACGACCGCCGGCCCGGGGTCCGCCGTGAACACGAGGCGCACCGGGTCGGCCTTCCCGCCGATGGCGAGCGGATGGATCTCGAGGCTGGGCCGGGAGGTCGTGAGGCCGGGGCTGACCTCGAGCATGTGCGCGCCGAGGATGAGCTCGTTGCCCGGCTCGAGGTGGTAGGTGTAGTCCTCCATGAGGCTCGCGCCGCCCGGGAGCCCCGTCCCCATGACGTTCGCGACCCGGACCAGGATCGCGGTCTTCCAGTCCCCCTCCGCGCCGAACCCGTAGCCCTCCGCCATGAGCCGCTGCACCGCGAGGCCGGGCAGCTGCGGCAGCGAGCCGAGGTCCTCGAAGCTCGTGGTGAACGCGCCGAACCCGCCGCCCTCGAGGAACGAGCGCAGGCCGAGCTCGATGCGAGCGCCGTCCCGGAGCGACCCGTGCCGCTCGCCGCCCCGGCGCAGCTCGGGCACGACGTCGTAGAGCTCCTCGTACTCCGCGACGAGCGCATCGACCTCGGAGTCCGCCGCCGCGTTCACGGCGGCCGCGAGCTCGTTCACGCCCCAGGTGTTCACCTGGACGCCGAACTGCAGCTCCGCCTCCGTCTTGTCACCCTCGGTCACCGCCACGTACCGCATGTTGTCGCCGAAGCGCGCGAGCCGGAGCGAGCGGGCCGCCGCGAATCCGGCGGCCGCGCGCGACCACGTCTCCACCTCCGCCCGCACGCGGATGTCGGACACGTGCCCGACGACCGTCTTTCGGGCGACGCCCAGGCGGGTCTGGATGTACGCGAACTCCCGGTCGCCGTGCGCGGCCTGGTTGAGGTTCATGAAGTCGAAGTCGATGCTCGACCAGGGCAGGTCCACGTTCGCCTGCGTGTGCAGATGCAGCAGCGGCTTGCGCAGCGAGTCGAGCCCCGTGATCCACATCTTCGCCGGGGAGAACGTGTGCGCCCACGCGATCACGCCGATGACGCGGTCGTCCGCGTTGGCGGCGAGGGCCGCCCGCCGGATCGCGTCCGTGTCGGTGAGCACGGGCTTCCAGACGAGCTCCACGGGCAGGGCCGCGCCGAGCTCCTCGGCGATGCGGGTCGACTGCTCGGCCACCTGGCGGAGCGTCTCCTCGCCGTAGAGGCCCTGGCTGCCGGTGAGGAACCAGACCTGGTGGGCGGCGAGGTCGGGGGTGATCGAGGGCATGGTTCTCCTTCTCGTCGAAGCGTCGGTCAGAGCGCGTCCACCGCGGAGCGCTCGACCGGGAGCCCTGCGCGGTAGCGGTCGAGGAATGCGGCGAAGCCGGTCACGTCGACGGGATCGGGGTCGACCGTGTCGACCGCGGAGCCGGCGAACACTTCCTCCCTCAGGTACGTGTCGAGGTCGATGCCCTGCGCGTCGCCCTTCTCGGCGGCGGAGACGTAGGCGGCGAGCACCGCGATGCCCCAGGCTCCGCCCTCAGCCGCCATGTGCGCGACGGCGACGGGTGCCCGGAGCGCCCCCGCCAGGAAGCGCTGGGCGACGCCCGCGGTGCGGAACATGCCCCCGTGCGCCATCATCCGGTCGAGCACGACTCCCTCCGCCTCCAGCACCCGCATCCCGAGGGCGAGCGCACCGAAGGCCCCGTAGAGCTGGGCCCGCACGAAGTTCGCGAGCGTGAGCCGGCTGTCCGGGGTCCGCACGACGAGCGGCCGCCCCTCGTCGAGCCCCAGGATCGGCTCGCCGGCGAGCGTGTTGTAGGCGAGGAGACCGCCCGCGTCCGCGTCGCCCTGCAGGGCCTCCCGGAAGAGGGCCTCGTACACCGCGTCGCCGTCCGCAGAGGCGCCGACGGCCTCGGCGAAGCGGCCGAAGATCCCGGCCCAGGCGCCGAGCTCGCTCGCGCCGTTGTTGCAGTGCACCATCGCGACCGCGTCGCCCGCGGGCGTCGTGACGACGTCGAGCTCCCGGTGGATGCCCGCGATCGGGCGCTCGAGCACGACCATTGCGAAGATGCTCGTCCCCGCGCTCACATTGCCGGTCCGCGGGGCGACCGCGCTCGTCGCCACCATGCCGGTGCCCGCGTCCCCCTCGGGCGGGCACAGGACGGCGCCGGGCTGCAGCGTCCCCGACGGGTCCAGGAACGCGGCGCCCTCCGGGGTCAGGGTCCCGGCCGGCTGCCCGGCGACGAGCACGTCCGGCAGCAGCTCGCGGAGCCGCAGTCCCGGCACGGTCTCCGCCACGAGCTCGTCGAAGCGCGTGAGGAGCTCGGCGTCGTAGTCGGCGGTCGCCACGTCGATCGGGAACATGCCCGAGGCGTCGCCGACGCCGAGCACGCGCCGGCCCGTGAGGCGCCAGTGCACGTATCCGGCGAGCGTGGTGAGGAAGCGCACGCGGGGCACGTGGGGCTCGGAGTCGAGGACCGCCTGGTAGAGGTGCGCGACCGACCAGCGCAGCGGGATGTTCGTCCCGAACAGCTCCGTCAGGGCGTCGGCCGCTCGGCCGGTCGTCGTGTTCCGCCAGGTGCGGAAGGGGACGAGGAGCTCGTCGTCGGCGCCGAAGGCGAGGTAGCCGTGCATCATCGCGGAGACGCCGAGCGCCGCGAAGCTGGCGGGGCGGACGCCGTAACGGCGCTCGGCATCGGCGGCGAGGTCGGCGTACGCCGCCCGGAGGCCCGTCTCGACGTCCTCGAGGGAGTAGGTCCACATCCGCTCGGCGAAGCGGTTCTCCCACTCGTGGCTGCCGGCCGCGATCACGACGGCGGGCGAGTCGCCGAGGAGGACCGCCTTGATGCGCGTCGACCCGAGCTCGATGCCGAGAGTCGCCCGTCCCGCGACGATGGCGTCCCGGGCGGCGGCCGTTCCGTCGTCGGCGCTCATCGGCGGTCGTCCCCCTGCTGGCCGTAGACGTTCTGATACCGGTGGAAGAGCGCGTCGATCGCCTCCTGCGGGATCGGCAGCGGCTCGCCGAGCTGGCGGGCGATGTGCACGCTGCGCGCGACATCCTCGACCATGACCGCCGCCTTGACGGCATCTTTCGCGCTCGAGCCGATCGTGAACGGGCCGTGGTTCTGCATGAGCACCGCCCGCGAGCGGTGGCCGCGCAGCGTCTCCACGATGCCGCGCCCGATGGAGTCGTCGCCGATGATCGCGAACGGGCCGATGGGGATCTCGCCGCCGAACTCGTCGGCCATCGCGGTGATCACGCACGGGATCGGCTCGCCCCGCGCCGCCCAGGCCACCGCGTAGGTCGAGTGCGTGTGCACGACGCCGCCCACCTCCGGCATGTTCCGGTAGACGTAGGCGTGCGCGGCGGTGTCGCTCGAGGGCGCGTTCTCACTGCCCGGGGTGCCGGGGACGACGTTGCCGTCGAGGTCGCAGAGGATCATGTTCTCGGGCGCGAGGTCGTCGTAGCTCACACCGGACGGCTTGATGACGAACAGGTCGGCACCGGGGACCCGTCCGGAGACGTTGCCGCCGGTCCAGATCACGAGGCCCCAGCGGATCAGCTCGGCGTGCAGGCGCGCTACGTCGTGGCGCTGGCGCGCGATCGCCGCCTCGACCTCGGGGGAGAACGCGCTCACGGCCCCGCCGGTCCGTGCCGCCGGCACCTTCGAGTTGCTGCCCGCGGGCCCGTCGGTCGGCTGATGCGTTCTCGCGCTCACGGAGACCTCTTCGTCGATCGGATGTGAACGGTCACATGACCGTCGCCATCCTAGGCGCCCGTCTCCCGCCGGTGTCAACCGCTCGCGGGCACCGGGGGCGTCAGCATGAGGCGGCCGCCGTCGAGGACCGGACCACGAGCTCCGGGGCGATCGACCCGCTGTACGTGCGGCCGTCCTCGAGCTCACCGAGCAGCCGGATCACGCAGCGGCGGCCGAGCTCGCCGAAGTCCTGGCGCACGGTCGTGAGAGCGGGAGCGAAGTGGCGGGCCTCGGGCATGTCGTCGAAGCCGACGACGCTGACGTCGCCGGGGCAGTCGAGGCCTGCCTCGCGCACCGCGTGCAGGACGCCGAGCGCCATCTGGTCGTTGCCGGCGAAGACCGCGGTGACCCCGCCCTCCGCGAGCAGGGCCTGGCCCGCTCGGTAGCCCGAGTCGGCCGTCCAGTCCCCCGCGCTGATCTCGCCGCTGGGGACGCCCCAGTCGGCCAGCTCGGCGAGGAAGCCGCGCATCCTGCCCTCGGCCTCCATCCAGTCGGGCGGCCCCGACACGTGGCGGATGCGGCGGTGACCCAGGTCGAGCAGGTGACGGGTGGCGAGGCGCGCGCCCGCGATCTGGTCGACCGACACCGAGTGCGACTCGTCGGCGCCCGCGGACTGCAGCGTCACGTAGGGCACCCGGCTCGCGAGGGACGAGATCGCGGTGGAGACGCGGGCCTGGGGCGCGATCACGACGAGCCCCTCGACGGCCTGGTCGAGGAGGTGATCGAGAGCGGCGGCGATGGCCTGCGGCTCGGTCGAGGGGAGGTTGGCGGTGACGACCGAGTACCCGGCGGCGCGGGCGGCGGCCTCGATGGCGACGATGCTGCTCGAGGGCCCGTAGTGCATCCGGTCGGAGGTGAGGATGCCGATCGTGCGCGAGCGGCTCGTGACGAGCACCCGCGCGGCCCGGTTCGGGCGGTACTGCAGCCGGCCCATGGCGTCGAGCACCCGAGCGCGCGTCTCGTCGCGGATGCTCGGCGAGTCGTTCAGGACGCGGGACACCGTCTGGTGCGAGACCCCGGCCAGGCGCGCGACGTCGCGGATGCTCGCGGGCCTGCGGTCCGTGCCATCGACGGTCACGGCACCAGTATGGCCGCGATGTGACACTGTCACATCGCGGTGCGCGTCCCCGCTCCCGCCGCTCGGCGGCGCCGTCAGGAGCGAGGCAGCGCCTGCTCCAGGTCCTCGAGGAGGTCGTCGACGTCCTCGATGCCGACCGAGAGCCGCAGGATGTTCGGCGCGACCTCGAGCGGAGTCCCGCGGACCGACGCGTGCGTCATCTCCGCCGGGTACCCGATCAGCGACTCGACGCCGCCGAGCGACTCGGCGAGCTGGAAGAGCTTCGTCGACTCGGCCATGGTGCGCGCCGCCTGCTCGCCGTCCTTGAGCGCGATCGACAGCATCCCTCCGAACGACGTCATCTGCCGCGCCGCGAGCTCGTGCCCGGGATGCGTCGGGAGACCGGCGTAGTAGACGCGCTCGATCTTCGGGTGCTCCGCGAAGTGCTCGGCGACCGCCAGCGCGTTCTTCGAGTGGCGCTCCATCCGGACGCCGAGCGTCTTGATGCCGCGCACCGTGAGCCACGCCTCCATGGGCGCGAGCACGGCGCCGGCGGCGAACTGCAGGAAGCGGACCTTCTCCGCGAGCTCCTCGTCGCTCGTCACGACCGCGCCGCCGAGGACATCCGAGTGGCCCCCCAGGTACTTCGTCGTCGAGTGCACGACGACGTCGGCGCCGAGCTCGAGCGGACGCTGCAGCGCGGGCGACGCGAACGTGTTGTCGACCACGACGAGCGCGCCGGCCTCCTTGCCGATCTCGGCGAGCGCCGCGATGTCGGTGATCTTCATGAGCGGGTTGCTCGGCGTCTCGACCCACAGCACCTTGGTGCTCCCCTGCCGGACGGCCGCGCGGATCTGGTCGAAGTCGCTCATCTCGACCGGGTCCACCTCGACGCCCCACGGGCCGTGGACGCGCGAAATCAAGCGGTGCGTGCCGCCGTACACGTCGTTGCCCAGGACGACGTGGTCGCCGGGACGGAGGACCGCGCGCAGAAGGGCGTCCTCCGCTGCGAGCCCCGAGGAGAAGGCGACGCCGTGGCTGCCGCCTTCGAGCGCCGCGAGCAGGGTTTGCAGCGAGTCGCGAGTCGGGTTGCCGGAGCGGGCGTACTCATAGCCCCCGCGCAGCCCGCCGATGCCGTCCTGGACGAACGTCGAGGTCTGGTAGATCGGCGGGACCACGGCGCCGGTGGCCGGGTCGAACTCCTGGCCGGCGTGGATGGCACGGGTGTCGAAGCGGGAGGACATGGATTCCCTCGGATCAGGCGGACAGGAAGGATAGGAGGTCGGAGCGGGTGAGCACGGCGATCGGCTTGCCGCCCTCGGTCACGAGCAGGGCGTCGGAGGCGACGAGCGCTGTGCGCGCCACGGCGACGCTCTCCCCGGCACCGATGAGACCCGGACGGGGACCGACGACGCCGCCCACGGGGTCGTCGAGCTGCACGCGGCCGCCGAACACCAGGTCGAGCAGGTGCTTCTCGTCGACGGCGCCGAGCACCTCTCCCATCACGACGGGCGGGTCCGCGGCGAGGACGAGGACCTGGGCGACGCCGTGCTTCTCCATGGTCGCGATCGCGTCGCGGACGGTCGTCCCCGGGCTCACGTAGACGAGATCCGGGACGGAGCCGGTCCTCCCGGTGAGGACGTCGCGGACGGTGCTCTCCTGCTCCTCGACCCCGGCGAACCCGTAGGAGCGCATCCACTCCTCGTTGAAGATCTTGCCGAGGTAGCCGCGGCCGCCGTCCGGCAGGAGCACCACGACCACGGCGTCGTCGGGAAGGTCCCGCGCGGCCTTGATCGCCGCGCTCACCGCGAGCCCGCTCGAGCCGCCGACCAGCAGGCCCTCCTCGCGCGCGAGCCGCAGCGTGAGGTCGAAGGACTCCGCGTCGGAGGAGGCGATGATGCGGTCGACGACGGACGGGTCGTACGCGGACGGCCAGAAGTCCTCGCCGACCCCCTCGACCAGGTAGGGCCGTCCCGTGCCGCCGGAGTACACGGATCCCTCCGGGTCCGCGCCGATGACCTGAACCGCGCCGCCCGAGATCTCCTTGAGGTAGCGACCCACACCCGTGATGGTGCCGCCCGTTCCCACGCCGGCCACGAAATGCGTGACGCGGCCCTCGGTGTCGGCCCAGATCTCGGGCCCGGTCGTCTCGTAGTGAGACAGCGGGCCGTTGGGGTTCGAGTACTGGTCGGGCTTGAACGCGCCGGGGATCTCGCGGGCGAGCCGGTCCGAGACGCTGTAGTAGGAGCGGGGGTCCTCGGGGGCGACCGCCGTGGGGGTGACGACGACCTCGGCCCCGTAGGCCTTGAGGACGTTGATCTTGTCCTCGCCGACCTTGTCCGGGAGGACGAACACGCAGCGGTAGCCGCGCTGCTGCGCGACGAGGGCGAGCCCCACCCCGGTGTTGCCCGAGGTCGGCTCGACGATGGTGCCGCCGGGCCGGAGGAGACCGCGGCGCTCGGCGTCGTCGATGATCCGGACCGCGATGCGGTCCTTGCTCGATCCACCCGGGTTCAGGTACTCGATTTTGGCGAGGATGGTGGCGCCGATCCCCTCGGTCACCCGGTTGAGGCGCACGAGCGGCGTGCCGCCGATCAGGTCGAGGACGGTGCGGGCGTACTTCATGGCTTTCGCTCTCGGTCGGGGCCCGGCTCGCCGGGCGAGCGCACGGGCAGGACGGATGTCGGCGCCTAGCGGCGAGGACAGCGGCACGTCGGAGAGCGCACGACCTCGAGTCTACCGGCGGCCCGGATCCGCATTACGTGCCCTTCCCCTGCGCTCAACAGGCAGCTTTGCGTCCAACAGCGTCGGAAGGGCCTCGGCAGCCTGTCGGCGGCGAAAGTGCCTGTTGAGCGAGAGGAAGGCCGGGCCAGGAGAAGGGGCGGGGTCAGGCCGACCGGGACTCCTGCTGCCCGGCGAGACGGCTGTAGAGGCCGCCGCGGCGGAACAGCTGCTCGGCGGTGCCGCTCTCCACGATGCGGCCCCGCTCGACGACGTGGATGACGTCGGCCTCCGCGACCGTGGAGAGGCGGTGGGCGATGGCGATCGTGGTGCGGCCGCGGGTGGCGGTGTCGAGTGCCGCCTGCACCGCCCGCTCGGACACCGAGTCGAGCGCGCTGGTCGCCTCGTCGAGGACGAGGACCGCCGGGTCCTTCAGGATGACGCGGGCGATCGCGATCCTCTGCTTCTCCCCGCCCGACAGCCGGTAGCCCCGCTCGCCGACCACCGTGTCGTAGCCCTCGGGGAACGACTCGATCGTCTCCGCGATGTTCGCGAGCTCGGCCGCGCGCCGCAGCTCGTCGTCGCCGGCGTCCGGCCGCGCGTACCGCAGGTTGTCCCGGATCGTCGCGTGGAACAGGTAGGTCTCCTGGCTGACGATGCCGATCTGCTCGCGCAGCGACTCCTGGGTCAGGTCCCGCACGTCGTGGCCCGCGAACAGCACGGCGCCCGAGCTGACGTCGTAGAGGCGCGGGATCAGGTAGGAGATGGTGGTCTTCCCCGCGCCCGACGGGCCGACGAAGGCGACGAACTGGCCGGGCTCCACCCGGAAGGACACGTCCTCGAGCGTCGGCCGCGCCGTGTCCGGCGTGCCGGGGTAGCGGAAGGTGACCGAGCGGAACTCGATGCGCCCGAGCGGATCGCGGGGGCCGAGCGCGACGGCGCCTGGCCGATCCCGGATCGCCGGCACGAGGTCGAGGTACTCGAAGATCCGCGCGAAGAGCGCGCCCGCGGTCTGCAGATCGAGCGCGACGCGCATGAGCCCGAGCAGCGGCCACATCAGCCGGGCCTGCACGGTCGTGAAGGCGACGATCGTTCCCGCGGTGATGTCCGCGCCGCCCTGGATCAGGTACGCCGAGACCAGGTAGACGACGGCCGGCACGATCGACAGGAAGATCTGCACGAGGGCCCAGAACCATTGGCCGCTCATCGCCTGGCGGACCTGGAGCCGGATCTGGGTGCGGTTCTCCTCCGCGTACCGCTCGTTCTCCGCGTCCGCGCGGCCGAAGCTCTTGGCGAGCAGGATCCCGGAGACGCTGAGGCTCTCCTGAGTGATGGCACTCATCTCGGACAGGGACTCCTGTGTCGCGGCCGCGATCTTCGCCCGTACCCTGCCCACCCGGCGCTGCGCGTACGCGAGCGCCGGAAGCAGGACCAGGGCGACGAGGGTGAGCTCCCAGCTGAGGAGCAGCATCGCGACGAACGCGGCGAGGACGGTGACGAGGTTGCCGATCACGCTCGAGATCGTGTTATTGAGGACACCGGCGACGCCTCCGACGTCGTTCTGCAGCCGGGACTGGATCACGCCCGTCTTCGTGCGCGTGAAGAACCCGAGCTCCATCCGCTGGAGGTGCTGGAAGAGCGAGACGCGGAGTGCGCCCATCACCCTGTTGCCGACGGACGCCGTCAGGTACGTCTGCCAGATGCCGAGGCCCGCCGAGGCCACCCAGATGAGGACCATGAGGCCGACCAGCTCGAGCAGCACCGGCAGGTCGGGCCCGCCGGGCGGGAACAGCCCCCGGTCGAACGCCTGCTGGGTGAGCAGCGGCGGCACCACGGTGAGCGCCGCGTCGATCAGGACCAGCGAGATGGTGAGCGTGAGGGTCGCCCGGTGCGGGGCGAACAGCGCCAGGATCCGGCGCAGCAGGTGCTCGATGCGCGGGGCCTCCGCGTTCACGGCGCGCTGCGCCTCCTCGTCGCGACCGGCGACCCGGCGCCGAGGCCGTCCCGCCTGTCCGAAGCTCACGCGAGTGAGCCTACGACCGGCCGCTGACACCCTCCTCACGCCCATCGTCGCACCCGTGCGGAGAGTCGCCCGCCCCACCCTGCCGCTTCCCCTAGCGCCGCCTTTCGAGCAGAAGTTACGATCCCGGAACCAACCACCGCTGGCATCGTTCCCACAGCAATCCCCCGCATCCGGAGTCCCCTTGTCGGAACCGCTCTCCCTTGCCCTCGTCGGCTTCTGGCACGTCCACGCCGAGGACTACGCCGCCCAGATCCGCGCCATGGAAGGCGCCGAGCTCGTCGCCGCCTGGGACGACGACGCCCTCCGCGGCCGCGACGGCGCGGACCGGCTCGGCATCCCGTTCACCGACGACCTCGACCAGCTCCTCGCGAGGGCCGATCTGGATGGGATCGTGGTCACCACCTCGACGGCAGCGCACACCGACGTGATCGGCCGCGCCATCGCCGCTGGGAAGCACGTGTTCACCGAGAAGCTGCTCGCTCCGACCGTCGCGGAGTGCGAGGCGCTCGTGGACGCGGCGCGCGAGATGGGCGTCCGGCTCGCCGTCTCGCTGCCCCGGCTGACGGAGGGCGCCACCGCGGCCATCGCCGCCGCCATCGAGGACGGATCGCTCGGCCGGGTCACCTACACCCGGGTGCGCCTCGCGCACGACGGCTCGGTCGCCGGCTGGCTCCCGCGCCGCTTCTACGAGCCGGCCGACGCCGTCGGCGGCGCGCTCACGGACCTCGGCTGCCACGCCGTCTACCTGACCCAGCACTTCCTCGGATCGCATCCCGAGACGGTCAGCGCCGTCTACTCGTCCGTCACCGGAGAGCCCCTCGAGGACAACGCGGTCGTCACGCTGCGCTACCCCGGCGGCGCGCTCGCCGTCGTGGAGGCGAGCAACGTCACCACTCCGGGCGCGTCCGCCATCGAGGTCCGGGGCACCCGCGGCTCGCTCGTCCTGGGGTTCGCCGGCCGCGGACTCCTCGCCAAGGGCGACGCGTTCTCGGGCGAGGAGTGGGTGGAGCTGCCCACGCCCGCCGACCGGCCGCTGCCGCTGGCGGCGTGGATCGCCGCCATCCGCGAGGGCCGGGACACCGACGAGAACACCGCCGCGGCCGTCGAGCTCACCCGGCTGGTGCAGGCCGCCAACCACGCCGCAGCAGCCGGCCGCACCCTCGACTACTCCGTTCCCGCCATCCACAGCACCTGAGAAGAAGGCCATGACCACCAGCACCAGGAAGATCCGCGTCGGACTCATCGGGGCCGGAGGCATCGCGGGCGCCCACGTGAAGGGCTACCTCGCGAATCGGGACACGACGGAGCTGGTCGCGATCGCCGACCCGGTCGCCGCCAACGCCGCCCGACGGGCGGAGCCGACGGGGGCCGCGACGTATGCGAGCTACACCGAGCTGCTGCAGGAGGCGGACATCGACGCCGTCGACATCTGCCTCCCCCACCACCTGCACAAGGACGCGATCGTCGCCGCAGCGAACGCCGGGAAGCACATCCTCTGCGAGAAGCCGCTGTGCCTCACCGAGGAGGAGGCGCGGGAGGTCCACGCCGCCGTCGAGCGGAGCGGTATGACCCTCATGTGCGCACACAACCAGCTGTTCTCGCCGCCGGTGGCGAAGGCGGTCGAGCTCCTGCGGAGCGGACTGCTCGGGGAGATCTACGAGGTCCGCACCACCGACAGCTTCTTCAACGACTTCAGCCCCGAGAACATGGGCTGGCGGGCGTCCGCGGCGACGAGCGGCGGCGGCGAGCTCATCGACACCGGCTACCACCCGACGTACCTGATGCTCGAGCTCGCGGGTGGGGAGCCGGTCGAGGTCGCCGCGATGCTCAGCACCCACCGCCTCCGCTTCATGGAGGGCGAGGACTCAGCACAGGTGCTCGTGCGCTTCGACAACGGCGTGCTCGGCACCCTGACCACCAGCTGGGCCTACATGCCGTCGTCGAACACCGAGCGCTTCTCCGTCGTCGGCGAGAAGGGCTCCCTCTTCAGCGACGGCCCGAATCTCTCCTACTCCCTGCGCTCGGGCGAGCGCGCGCTCCTCGAGTTCCCGCCGGTCGACGAGTTCGCCGCGGAGATCGCGCACTTCGCGCGCTGCCTCCTCGACGGGACGCGTCCGCTGCACAGCGAGAAGGAGGGGATCGAGGTGCTCGGCATCATCCTCGCCGCCTACGAGTCGGCGGCGTCGCACGCGTTCGCGCCCGTCCACAGCGCGACGAGCGCGGCCCTCGCCTGAGCACGTCCGACCTACCGCGGCCCCGGCACCCACGCGCCGCGGCGGCGGTGTTTCTCCTGGCCCGGTGGCGCAATCGTGCCCAAGTCGTTGGCTTCGGCGGCACCGCGCGGCCCTATCATCAGCGATGACGGCAGGAACGCGCCGCCGAGTTGCGGACCGGCAGGTCGGCACTTATAGTCGCCCTGTGTGGCAACGATGCCACATCCGACTGGCCGGAGCCGCAGGCGTCTCTGAAAGGGATGACGATGAAGCCACAGGTCGACCACCTCCCCCGGGCCATCCGCCAGCGCAAGGCCAACCGGCCATGACGGCGGTCGAGGATCGCGCGACCGCCGCCGTCAAGGAGGGCGAGGGCAAGAACCCCAAGCAGTCCCGCCTCAAGCCGCGCGACAAGTACAACAAGCGCGAGGCGATGGCGGGGTACCTGTTCGTCGCGCCGTGGGTCATCGGGTTCCTGGTCTTCACGCTCGGCGCGATGGTCTACAGCCTCGTCATCTCGTTCAGCGACTACGACCTCGCGACCGACACGGCCATCCCGAACGGCGGCGCCAACTACGCCGAGCTGTTCGAGGACCCCCGCGTGATGCTGGCCCTCGGCAACACCCTCTTCTACGCGATCATGGCGGTCCCGCTCGAGATCGCCTTCGCCCTGTTCCTGGCCATGCTGCTGAACCGCGTGGGCAAGGGCGCGGGCTTCTTCCGGACCATCTACTACCTGCCCAAGATGACGCCCTCGGTGGCGGCCGCCTCGGTCTTCCTCCTCCTGCTCAACGGCAACTTCGGAGCGATCAACCGGGCGCTCGCCGCGATCGGCATCCAGGGCCCGCAGTGGCTGACCGACCCCAACTGGGTGAAGCCGTCGATCGTGCTGATGACCCTCTGGTCGGTCAGCGGCACGATGATCATCTTCCTGGCCGCGCTCAAGAACGTCCCGAGGGACCTCTACGAGGTCGCGTCGCTCGACGGGGCGGGCAAGGTGCGCCAGTTCTTCAACATCACCATCCCGATGATCTCGGGCACGATCTTCTTCAACGTGCTCGTGCTCACGATCGCGGCGCTGCAGGTGTTCGACCAGGCGTTCCTGCTGTTCTGGCGCAACCAGACGAACGCCTCCCCCGACGCATCACTCTTCTACGCGGTCTACCTGTTCCAGCAGGCCTTCCGGAGCTTCAACTTCGGCTTCGCGGCGGCCATGGCGTGGCTGATCTTCGTGATCATCATGATCATCACGCTCATCCAGGTGAAGTTCGGAAACCGGTTCGTCTACTACGAGGGGGACAAGCGATGAGCACCAACGCGCCCATCGGCACCAGCCAGGCGACCGTCGACCCTCGGCTCCAGTCGGTCGGCATCCAGGAAGCCGGCGGGAAGTCGCCCGCGGCACCCGGGCGTCCGGTCAGGAGCGTCGTCGGGAAGGCCGTCCTGTGGGTCCTCCTGATCGGCTTCGCGATCCTGTTCATGTACCCGTTCGCGTGGCTGCTCTCCGCGAGCCTCAAGCCGCGGGGCGAGGTGTTCGACAACCGGCTGATCCCGAGGACGTTCCACCCGCAGAACTACGCCGAGGTGTGGGACAAGCTGCCGCTGCTCAACTGGGTGGGCAACAGCCTCCTGATCGCGGTGCTCGCGGCGGCGCTCGTGACGCTGTCGAGCTCGATCGTCGCGTTCGGCTTCGCCTACTTCAAGTTCCCGGGACGCGACCTGCTCTTCGGCCTCGTCCTCGCCAGCATGATGCTGCCCGGCGCGGTGACCCTGATCCCGGTCTACCTGATCTGGAACAACCTGGGTCTCGTCGGGACCAACATCCCCCTCTGGGGAGCGAACCTCTTCGGATCCGCCTTCTACATCTTCCTGCAACGCCAGTTCTTCCTCGGTCTGCCGCGGGAGCTGTTCGAGGCGGCGCGCGTGGACGGCGCGAGCTACTGGGGACTCTTCTGGCGGATCGCGGCCCCGCTGTCGATCCCGTCCTTCATCATCGTGTTCATCTTCGAGTTCCAGGCCAGCTGGAACAACCTGCAGGCACCGCTCATCTACCTGAACTTCGGGTCGATCGAGGGCTTCACGGTGCCGCTGGGCATCTCCTACGCGATGACCGCCTTCAGCCCCGGCAACGGCGGTCAGGGCGACTACCAGTGGGTCATGACGGCCGCGCTGCTGGTCACGCTCCCGATGCTGATCCTGTTCGCCTTCGGGCAGCGGTACTTCATCGAGGGCATCGCGACCCAGGGCCGCAAGGGCTGATCCGCCGCTCACCGAACGCCCCGGCACCGCTCCGGCGGGCCGGGGCGTTCGGCGTTCCCGGGGCGGTGTCCGCGGGCGCTGCGGACATCGCACGTCGAGGCACGGGGTGGCGTCCGTCCGGATGACCCGCGCGGCACTCCGTGCCAGGGTGGACGCATGGCGAGCAGCTGGGCCGACGTCGACCGCTTCCTCGAGGGCGTGCTGGACGTGCACGACACGGTCCTCGACGAGGTGCTCGCCGCGAATCGTGCGGCGGCGCTCCCCGCGATCGACGTCTCGCCCCTGCAGGGGCGCCTCCTGATGCTTCTCGCGCGGCTCTCCGGCGCCCGCCGGGTGCTGGAGGTCGGCACGCTCGGCGGGTACAGCACGGTCTGGCTCGCGCGGGGCCTGCCGGAGGAGGGCCGCATCGTCACGCTCGAGCTCTCTCCTCGGCACGCGGAGGTCGCCGCGGCGAACGTGGCGGGAGCAGGCTTCGCAGACCGGGTCGAGATCCGCGTCGGTCCGGCGCTGGACTCGCTCGCGCGGCTGCGCGAGGAGGGCGGGGACCCGTTCGACCTGGTGTTCCTCGACGCGGACAAGCCCAACAACCCTCGCTACATCGAGGCGGCCCTCGCCCTGTGCCGCCCGGGATCGGTGCTGGTGGTGGACAACGTCGTCCGGGGCGGCGGCGTCGTCGACGGCGCGGACCCGGCCTCGGCGGGGAGCCGCGAGGCGCTGCAGGTGCTGGGCGGCCACCCGCGCCTGGACGCGACCGCGCTGCAGACGGTGGGCTCGAAGGGCTGGGACGGGTTCGCCGTCGCCGTCGTGCGCTGAGAGGCGGGACGCCGCGCGGCGGGCGGCGGCGCGGGGGCGAGCGACGTGGGGGGGGGCGCGGGGCACGCTGATGCCGGCGCCACCGCGGGCGGGCGGTCCAGGGCTGCGCACGCTGTGCTTGCGCGCTCGGGCAGGCGGGACGCAGGGCGGCGAATGCGGATACCGACGTGCTTACGTGGGCAGGCGAACGCGGCGACGCGCCCGCGCGCTGAAATGCCGAGCGCGGATCTCGACGACGAGCGCGGGTCGTGTACAGGCCGCGATCGTCGCTCGACCCGCGCTCGGTCGTAGGGAAGCAGCGCTGGGTGACTCCGACCGCGTTCGCTTCCGACCCGGCGTGGCAGGGGGCGTTCGCTGTTTCCGAGTGCGCCTCGGAACACCGACTGCACCTCGTGCCCGGGGCGCAATCGGTGTTTCAGGGCGCGCTCGGTGTGCGAGGGCGCACTCGACGTATTCGCGTCGCCGCTGCTGCCGTCCCCGCGTCGCCGGCTGTACCTTCCCCGGCCACCGCCACCTCCACCGCTCCCGCACACCCTCACCGCGCCCGGGAACGCCGAAGGGCGGCCCTCCCGGAGGAGGACCGCCCTCAGTGGTGCGATCGGCCGCTACTGGCCGGTCGTCTGCTCGTAGGCCCGGAGGGCGGCCGCCTGGCCGTCCGCGAGGGCCTGTTCCGGCGTCTTCTCGCCGTTCAGAGCAGCGGTGACCGCGGTCTGCAGCTCGGTCTGGATCTCCTGACCCGCCGCGGAGGAGCCGAAGGACTTGCCCTCGCCGACGACCTCGTAGAAGGTCGCGATGACCTGGTCGAAGCCGGCGTTGCCGGTCGGGACCACGAACTGCTCACGGATTGCCTGGTCAGCGGAGGGCGAGCCGGTGAACAGGCCGGTGTTCATGCGGTTGGGGTCCGGGTCCTCCTCGATCGTGGTGGCACGGGCCTCGCCCGCGGCCATCCACGCCTCGTCCGAGGTCAGGTTGAGGGCCCACGCGCAGGCGGCGGCCGGGTTCTCGGCGCCCTTCGGGATCACGAAGGCGGTGCCGCTCGCGACCGTGAACGGGTTGCCGTCCTTGTCCTTGAACGGGACCGCGTTGATCGTGATGTTCGCCTGCGTCGCGGCGAGCACGTTCGGGTACCACTGGGCGTAGACGCCGGAGGCGACCTGGTCCTTCACGAACTGGTTCTCCGCGCCGAACATGTCGAAGGTGTCGATGAAGCTCTTCACCTTCGCGAAGCCGCCCTGGGCGTCCGTCAGCTGCTTGAGGAAGTTGAGGGCGTCCACGTTGGCCTCGTTGTCGAGGGTCGGCCTGCCGTCCTCGTCCATGATCTGGCCGCCGTTGCCGAGGAACCACAGGCCCGCGCTGCCGGGGACGTTCGGGTCCATGCCGAGCGTCGACGGGTTGCCGCCCGACTCCTTGTACAGGGCCTGGACCGCGGCGAGGAGACCCTCGCGGTTCGACGTGTCGATGCTCTCGGGCGTGAGGCCTGCGGCGTCGAGCAGGCGCGTGTTCACGAGGATGGCCGGCGGCTGGTAGAACTGCGGCACGGCGTAGATCGAGCCGTCGTAGGTGACGTCGTCGATGACCGCGTCGTACCAGTGGTCGGCGGTGACGTCGTTCTCCGCGAGGCACTCGTCGAGCGGGAGGATCAGGTCCTTGGCCGCGTAGGTGCCGACGAACTGGGAGCTCATCTGCACGACGTCGGGGACCCGGCCGCTCGCGGTCGCCGCGGTGAACTTCTGGGCGTCGAAGGCCGTCTGCTCGAGCTGGATGTCGACGTCCGCGAGCTGCTCCGCCGCGTAGTCCAGGCGCGCCTGGCCCACGTCGTCGGCGTTCTCGAAGCCCCACGCGTTGAGCGTGCCGGTGGGCTCTGCCGAGAAGTCCGCGTTCCCGCCGGCGTTGTTGCCGCCGCCTCCTCCGCCTCCCGATCCACATGCCGTGAGAGCCGCGATCGACGTCACAGCAGTGACGGCGAGGAGGACCCTTTGCCTCTTCTTCATCAGATTCCCTTCGCAAGAGATCCAGCGAGGCACCGTCGCTCCCGCCGGAGGGCAGACTCCTGGGCTGTAACTGGAATCCTTCCCACTCCGGAGTATGGCCGACCTCCTGATCCCCCACAACCCGACGCCACCGGATGAGACAGAATCGTGAGAAACGCGCGGAAAGCGGCTTGTCGGAGCCGCGATCGCCGCACTAGGGTCGTCTGGGAACGATGCCACACCAGGGCGAGTGAGGGAGTGCCATGGGCACCATCACCAGAGTATTTCTCGTAGGCCACACCCACCACGATGTCGGCTACACGAACAGCCCGCGTGTCATCGACCGGATGCACGAGGCCGTCGTGGCCGAGGTGCTGGATCTCGCCGACGCCCACCGCTCCTCGGGCGCCGACGACTTCCGCTGGACCTTCGAGGTGGCCCGCCCGGTGCTGCGCTTCCTGGAGCACGCGAGTCCCGAGGACGCCGCTCGGCTGCGAGCGGGCGTGAGCGAGGGGCGCCTCGCGGTCACGGCCGGGTACCTCAACCCCACCCAGCTCGCCTCCGCGGCCGAGCTCGACGTCGCCTACGACCGCCTCGCCGCCTTCGAACGGGCCGGGATCCCGGTGCGGACCCAGCAGCAGGGGGACGTCAACGGCCTGTCCTGGGGCGCCGTGCCCGCGATGCGGCGGGCGGGGGTGACTCGCCTCCTGATGGCGCTCAATCCCGATCACGGGCGGGCGCCCTTCGAGCAGCCGACGGGCTTCTGGTGGGAGGCGCCCGACGGCGAGCGGATCTTCGTGTGGCTGTCCACGCACTACGGCTTCGGCGAGGAGTGGGGCATTGTCGACGGCGACGTGGACCTCGCGGAGGCAAGCATCGCGGCGTTCCTCGACCGGCTGGCCGCGCGGGACGACTACCCGTACGACGCCGCGATCGTGCACGCGGCGAACGACAACCGCTGGCCGACACCGCTGTTCCTCGAGGTCGTCCGGCACTGGAACGACCGGCACCCGGACGTCCGCATGGCGACCGCCACCGTCGATGAGGCGCTCGACGTCCTCGAGGAGCAGGCCCGCGGAGCGGACATCCCGGTCGTGCGCGGCGAGTGGTCGGACTGGTGGTCGCACGGCCACGGATCCACCGCCCGCGAGGTCGCGGTCTACCGCGAGGCCCGCTCGCTCTCCCTCACGGCGCAGGCCGCACTCGGCCTGGCCCGCCTGCGCGGCGACGGCCCGGTCGCCACCGCCGCCGTGCTCGGCTACCGTCGCGGACCCGTCCGCCTGCGCACCGACGACGAGGTGGAGCGCGACCTCGCCGCGGTCGAGGACGACCTCCTCCTCTTCACCGAGCACACCTGGGGCTCCTGGGAGACCTACTCGAAGCCGCACTCGGTCTTCAGCCACTCCCACTGGAACGCCAAGGCGGGCTTCGCCTACGGCGCGTACGACTGGGCCCGGGACCTGGCGGTGGAGGGGCTCTTCCGGCTCGCCGCGAGCGGCGCCCCGGACGGTGCGCCCGAGCGGCGGGGCATCGTCGTCGTCAACCCGACCGAGAGCACGCGCACGGAGCCCGTCACGGTCGAGATCGACGGCGTCCGGAACGCCACCGTGCTCGCCCGTGAGGTGCCGCCCTTCGGGCTCGCGCTCCTCCCGGTCCCTCCGGTGCCGCCCGCGCCGCGGATCGGGCGCACGACCCGCACCGAGCGGTACGAGGTCAGGGTCGACCCCGCGGCCGGAGGCGTCGTGTCGCTCGTCCACCTCGCGTCCGGTCGCGAGCTCGTGGACCCGGGCGCCGGGCACGGCGTCGGCGCCGTCGTCGTCGAGCAGGTCGCGCCGGGGAGCACGCACCCGATGATCACGCGCACCCCGAAGCACTTCTCCCCCGACTTCCCCGGACCCGACTTCGTGCGCACACCGTCCTCCGGCCAGGCGGAGCCGGAGATCCTCGAGACGGCGGACACCGTCGAGGTGCGCTGGACGGGCTCGGCGCCGACGGTGCCGTCCGTGACCGCGGTGCTGCGGCTCTACCGCGACAGCGACCTCCTCGACCTCGAGGTGGACCTCGTCAAGCCCGAGGTATTCGCCCCGGAGAGCATCTTCGTCGCCTTCCCCTTCGCGGTGTCGGCGCCCCGCTTCCTCCTCGACACGGCGGGCGCCGTGTACGAGGCCGACCGCGAGCAGCTGCCGGACACGAGCAAGGACTGGTACTCGATCCAGCACGCGGTCGGCGTGGACGGGGATGACGGGGGCGTCCTCTGGGGAGCGCTCGACCCCCCGCTCGTCCAGCTCGGCGGGTTCCGGACCGGACGGTGGTCGCGGACCTTCGAGCCGGGCACCGGCCACATCAACAGCTGGCTGATGAACAACCTGCACTTCACGAACTTCCAGGCGCGGCAGGAGGGCACGTGGCGCTACCGGTACCGCTTCCGGCCCGCCCGTCCGACGCCGGCGGAGGTCCAGCGGTTCGGGCGCGACCTGCTGCAGCCTCTCCAGGCTCGCGCCTACGCCGGTCCGCTCGGGCTCGAGGGCCCGTCCGGGCTCAGCGTGGCGCCTGCCGAGGCGCTGCTCGCCGAGGTCCGGCCTATCGGCGCAGGGGTGCGGATCCGGCTGCGGAACACCTCCGCGGACGCGGTGAACGCCTCCGTCACCTGGAGCGGGGATTCCGTGCGCGTGACGCCGGGGAGGGTGCGGATCCCGCCCTTCGGCCTCGCCGAGGTCGTCGCGGAGGTGCTCGACGAGCCGGTCGACCAGCGGAGCCCGTAGGCGTCAGTCCCAGCGGCTCGGCGCCTCGGCCCGGCTGGAGGGCAGCGCCACGTGCTCCGACCAGCTCCGCATCCACTCCGGGATCGGGTGCAGCGCGGGGTCGATGCCGGCGAGCCGCCCGACCTCCTCGATCGTCGCCACGCCGCCGGTCCGGCGGAGGAAGCGTCCCTTCACGAAGCCCCGCGCGTACACCTCGCCGTCGACCACGAAGCGCTGCTCCAGATACACCGCACGGTCGTCGTAGCCCACGATGCGCGTCTCGATGCGGAAGCGCTGCCAGAGCTGGAGCGACTTGCGGTACGTGATCGTCTGCGACGCGACGACCGGATAGATGCCCGCCGCGCGGAAGCGGGGCCAGAGGCCGGAGCGCATCAGGAGGTCGAGGCGCGGCAGATCCATCATCGAGAGGTAGACGCCGTTGTTGACGTGCCGCAGCTCGTCGAGGTCGGTGGGCCAGACCCGGCCCTCGATGACCGCCACGTCGTGGAGGTCCAGCGGGGGACGGCGACCCGCGGTCAGGTTCAGCTGGAGCAGCCGGAGGGAGCGGCGCAGGATGTCCACCGCGGCAGACTAGGCCGAGTCTCCGGGCCGGTCCCACGCGCTTGTGGCTCTCCCCCAGCCTCCGCATCCCCGCCCGCCGGCGGCTTGGAGGACGCCGACGAGGGTCATCCGGCGAGCGACTCGGCGCTGTCGTGGCGGGACGTGCCCTCGGGGCCGCTGACCTCGAGGACGAAGCCGCGAGCGGCCGGCGCGGTCCGGATCTCGAGGGCGACGCCGACCTCGCCCGCGCTCCAGGCGAGGCGGAGCGAGTCCGCCCCCGTGACGGCCCACGAGAACTCCCCGTCGAAGGCCGGATGTGTGGCGCGCAGCCGCACGAGCGCGAGGACCGCCCGGGCGACCGTCCCGCCGAGCGCCGCGTCGATCTCGTCGGGAGTGTAGAAGTGGCGGCCCACGTCGCGCCCGTTCCCCGTGCGGGCGAACAGCTCCCGGTCGTCGAGCCCGCCGAGCAGGCCGACGTAGTACACCTGCGGCGTGCCGGGCAGGAGGAACTGCACGGCACGGCACAGCAGGTAGGCGTCCTCGTCGCCGCCGAGGACGGCGAAGAACGTCGCATTGATCTGGTGCGGCAGGGCCATCCAGGCCGGGACGACGGACGCGAGAGCGGAGTGCCCGCCGGTCGCCTCGGCCGCCCGCTCGAAGATGTCCCGCATCTCCTCGAGGGAGATGAGCCCCGGTCGCTCTGCCGACGGTCCCGCGTCGATGACGCCGATGCCGTCGTGGGTGTCGAGGACGGTGATCGCGTTGGCCGGCCGGATCTCGAGCCAGCGCGCGAGGCGGTCGACCGTGCCCGTGCCGAGCGAGTGCAGCAGGAGCGGGGGAAGCGCGAAGTCGTAGACGAGGTCGACGAGCGGCGCGATCGCCAGCTGCTGGGAGTAGTGGGCGTGGACCTCGACGAGCACGCGGAGGTTCCCGCGGTGCGCCATCGCGGTGATGTGGCGCACGAACTCGAGCGTGTGCTCGGTCATGAAGCTGTCGGTGCCGGGCGTCTTGATGGCGTAGCCCACGGCGTCCAGGCGGATCGTCGTCACGCCGCCGGCGGCGAGCGCGTCGAGCAGCCGCTCGAGGTAGGCGATGCCGGCGGGATGGCGGACGTCGATGTCGACCTGCGTGGGCAGGAACGTCGTCCACACGAGGCGGCGCCGCCCGTCGCCGGTGCGGTACGCCGTGAACGGCAGGCCGGGACGCGGACGGTAGAACGCGGTGATCTCCGCCTCCGTACCGCCTCGGGGGAAGACGGCGTCGAACGTGAGGAACATGCCCTCGTAGGGCGATCCCTCCTGGTGCTCCAGCCAGTCGCGGAACTCGGCGGAGTCGGCGGACACGTGGTTCACGATCAGGTCGGCGACGACCTCGCGCCGAGCGGCGATCGCCCGGACGTCGTCCCACGTCCCGAGCCGCGGATCGACGCTCCCGTGGTCGACCGGATCGAATCCGGCGTCGGCGCCGTCGAAGGGCACGAAGAAGGGCAGCAGGTGCACGCCCGCGAACGCGCGGAGCGGCCCCTCGAGCAGCTCCCGGGTCCCCGCGATCCCTCCGCCGAGCCGATCCGCATAGGCGAGGAGCTGGACCTCGTGCCGGCCGGTCACGACGGGAGCCTCGTCACCGCGGCGACCAGGGCCGCGGCGCCGCCCTCCGGCGAGGTGAGGACGGGGACGTCGAGGTCGAGCCCGGCCGCTGCGGCGGCCATCGACGCCTGGGCGAGTACGACCACGTCGGCGGAGGAGGCGGCCTCGGCGATCGCGTCGGCGACGAGACGGTCGTGCCCCGCCTGGTCCCCGGAGGCTCGCGCGGCGGCCGCCCCGCCCACGACGCGAGCGGTCACCTCGACCGGCGAGGACGCCTCGCGCACGCGGCTCTCGAGGAGCCGGCCGGTGGGTCCGAGGGTGGCCGCGAGGGTCGCGAGCACCGCGATCCGGCCGGATCGATCGCCCTGGGCCCGATCGGCGGCGAGGGCGACGGCCTCCTCGGCCATCGTCGCGTCGACCCGGAGGACGGGCACGTCGACGCGGCGGGCCGCCTCCTCGACGGCCTCGCCGATGGAGGAGCAGGTGACGAGGATGGCGTCGGCGCCGTCGTCGGCGAGATGGCGGACGTGGCGGAGCACCTCCGCCCGCACCTCGTCGTCGACCCCGTGGTCGACCGCCGCCGCGAGCAGTCCCGCGTCAACGACGTGCACGATGGGCCCGCCGTGGCCCGTGCGCTTGAGCAGGTCGTCGAAGGTGACGGCCAGGGCGGGCACGGTGTGCAGCAGCCCGAGGCGTGCGCCGGTCATCGCGCCTCCCGCCAGGGACGCGCGTTCCGGTCGACGACCTCGATGAGCCGCTCGAGCCTCGGCCGGGAGAGCTCCCGCAGCCGCGCGGGCACGTCGGGCGAGCCGACCACGTCGCTCCAGAGGGCGCGCCCCGCGAGGAAGCCGCTGGCGCCCGCCCGGCAGGCGGCCTCGACCGCACCCTGGAAGCGGTCGCGCTCCACGCCCTGGGACAGGACGACCCAGGGGCCCTGCACGGCCTTCCCGAGGCTCTCGCTCGCCCGTCGCTGCTCGTCCGCGTCGCCCGCACCGGCGAGGGGCACCTGCGCCTTGTACAGGCTCGGCCCGAGGGGCGAGAGCTCGCGCGCGGCCTCCCGGATCGCGGCGTCCATGTCCCAGGTGCCGGCGTCCAGCTCGGCGGGGGTGGCGCGGACGACGGGCTCGAGCACGGAGAGGAGGCCGAGCTCCGCCGACCGGCGGATGAACCGGTCGGCGAGCTCCACCCGCTCCTCCCGCCGGGCGTCGCGTCGCCAGATGATGAGGAGCTTCAGGGCCGCGACGCCGGAGAGGTCCAGAGCACCCCCGACCACGTCCTCGTCGAGGCCGGTCTCCTCGACCGGTCCCCCGTCCTCCTGCTGGAGGGCGTCCGCGGCGAGGATGAGCCCGTCGCTCGCGGGGAGGAGGCCCTCGTCCCGCACCCGATCGAACCCGTAGTGCCGGTCGATGAGGAAGCCGGAGGCGAGCGGCCCGAGGACCTCGGCCACGTCGAGCTTGAAGCGCACGAGGACCTCGTCCTCGGGCCGCCCCGCTCCCGCCTGGTCGAACATCGCGCGGAGGCTCTCGCGCTGGTCCATCGCGACCATCGCGAAGCCGCCGCCCGGGCGGGCTATGGCATCGAGGGTCGGAACGCCGGTCGTCGTCGTCATCGTTCTCCTTCCCGGACGGCCGCGGCGCCGGATGCGGCAGCCACGAACCGCTCGTACAGCTCGGAATAGGGATCCCCCGGCTCGCGGACGAGCGCCCTGCTCGGAAGCGCCGGGGGCTCGTCCGGCAGCAGCCCCGCCCGCGCGGCGGCGAGCAGCGCCGCACCGGACGCCACCGGCTCGGCGGCGACGGTCAGCCGCGCCTCGATCGGCAGCACCTGGGCCTTGATGCGCATCCACGGCTCGTTGCCGCCGCCCGGGCCGCCGAGGATCCGCAGCGGCGCAGCGGGCGGTCCGGCGATCGCGGACTGCTCGGCGAGCATCCACCGCGCGTGCAGCGCGAGGCCCTCGAGCATCGCGCGCGCGAGCACGGCCACGTCGACCGATCGCCCGTCCACCTCGGCGCCGTCCGCGTCGAGGATCCGCACGTCCGAGCGCCGCTCCGGCCGCGGCGTCTGCCGACCGGAGAGGTAGGGCAGGACGAGAAGACCCGTCGGCGCATCGCCGAGCCGGCCGAGCTCCTCCAGGACGTCGTTCGCGTCGCGGGCGCCGATCCGGTGCGAGAACCACCACCGCACGAAGGCTCCGGCGGCGGCGGACCCGGCGAGCAGCGCGGGCTCGCCGGTCACCGTGCGCGTGATGCTCATGCCGGTGGGCCGGACGGCGTCGGCTTCCGGCGCGGAGGAGAGGACGCGGACGAGCGCCTCGGCGGTGCCGAGCGAGTCGGCCGCCTCTCCGGGCCTGCGGGCGCCGGCGGCCCAGGCCCCGACGGCGTGGTCGTGCCCGGCGATGTAGACCGGCGTGCCGGGGGCGAGCCCCGTCCGTGCGGCCGCGCCGGATGTGGTGGCGCCGGCCGCCTCCCCCGGCCGGAGCACGCGCGGCAGCTGCTCCTGACGGAGCCCGACCGCGGCCAGGAGCTCGGGGGCGAACACGGTCGGTGCCTCGGCCGTCCGGTAGGCCATCGTGCGCGCGGCGAGGGTCTGATCGGTCACGAGCTCGCCGGTCAGCGCGAGACCGACCAGATCGGCCACCCCGGCCCAGCGGTGCAGGCGCTCCCACATGCCGGGCTCGGTCCTCGCGAGCCGGGCCCACTGCGCGAGCGGCGCCTTGGGGAGGGGGGGCACGCCCGTTGCGGCGTAGAGCCTCTCGGCTCCGAGGCCCTCGAGGAGGGCGTCCAGGTCGCCCGTGTCGTCGAGTCCGTCCCAGCGCACGACGGCGCGGAGGGGGCGGTCGTCCGCGCCGAGGGGGACGCCGGACTCGGCCATGGAGGCGATCCCGACGGCGTCAGGACGGGCGGGCGCCGCAGCGAGGACGGTGCGGATCAGATCCTCCGCGGTCCGGACGAGCTCCTCGCCGTCCACGGGCGTCGGCGCGCTCGCGACGGCCAGCTCGGTCACGCCGTCCCCCGCGCCGACCAGAGCGACCTTGAGGTTCGTGCTGCCGATGTCGACGCCCAGGGCGATCGCCGCCGGGCGGGCGGCGGCTCCGCTGGTCACATCCGATTCTGTTCACTTCCGAACATTCCCGTCAAGCCTCTGTCAGATCGTTGACAACTTTTCTCGGTGACGGTGGGATGGACGGGTGCGCTACACCGAGGCACCAGCGCGACGCGCGGAGCTGCTCCGGCGCCTCAGCAGCGAGGGATACGTGTCGTCGGCCGCGCTCGCCGAGGAGCTCGGCGTCTCGGAGATGACGATTCGCCGCGACCTGCGCCAGCTGCACTCGGAGGGCCAGGCGCGCCGCGTGGCGGGAGGCGCCAGCCTGCCGGCGGGCGGCGTACGCGGGACCTCCTTCGAGGAGCGGGACCTCTCCGCCTCGCTGGAGAAGGCCGCCATCGCCGCGGCGTGCGCGGAGCGCCTGTCCGGCGCTGCCACGATCGCGCTCGACGCCGGCACGACGGTCGCCGGCGTCGCCGCGCTCCTCTCCCCCGGCACCACGGTCGTCACCCACTCGATGCCGGTCCTCAGCACCTGCACGGAGCGCGACGACCTCTCGGTGATCGGGCTCGGCGGCACGTACCAGCCCTCCACCCGGTCGTTCGGCGGCCAGGCCACGCGGGACGGCATCTCCCGGGTCTCCATCGACGTCGCCGTCCTGTCGGCGACGGCCGTCGACACGACCGGTCTCCTGTGCGCGAACGATCTCGACGCCGAGGTCAAGCAGGCGATGTCGGCGGCGGCCCGGCACCGGATCCTGCTCGTCGACTCCGGGAAGATCGGGGCCCGGGCGCCCATCCGGTTCGGGACCCTCGACGCGATCGACCTCGTGATCACGAGCGCCACCCTGTCCGCCGAAGGCCGGGACCTCCTCGCGGCGGCCCACGACGTGCTCTACGTCGCCGATCCGCTCGAGGAGCCGCGGTGACGGGCCCCTGGCTCGGCGTCGTCGCGGACGACGTGACGGGCGCCTGCGACCTCGCGGGAGGCGTCGCGGCCGCCGGCGTGACCACCAGCGTGCACCTCGGGGTGCCCGGGGACGACGAGCGGGCGGAGGACGACTGCGTGGTCGTCGCGCTCAAGACGCGCACGGTCGCCGCGACGGACGCGGTGCGCGAGTCCGCGGCCGCGGCCGGCTGGCTCCGCGACCGCGGGGCGGCGCGGATCTACCAGAAGTACTGCTCCACCTTCGACTCGACCGACCGCGGGAACATCGGTCCGGTGGCGGACGCCCTCGCCGCGGAGGGCCGGATCACGCTCGGCACCCCGGCGACCCCGGCCGCCGGACGGACCCAGTACCTCGGGCACCTGTTCGTCGGCGACCGGCTCCTCTCGGAGTCCCCGATGCGCGACCATCCGCTCACGCCGATGCGCGACAGCGACCTCGTGGCCGTGCTCTCCCGGCAGACGCCGTCCCCCGTCGTGCTCCTTCCCCTGCCCGCTGTGCGCGCGGGCGCCGGAGCCCTCGCCCGCGAGATCGAGGCCCGGGCGGAGTCCGGCGCGCGCCATCTCCTCGTGGACGCGATCGACGACGGCGACCTGGACGTCCTCGCCGCGGCGGCGGACGAGGTGCGCGTCCCGCTGGTCCTGGGCGGCGGCGCGGGCGTCGCCCTCGCCCTCGCCCGCCGGCGGAGCACCGGGGCGGCCCCCTCCGCACAGGTCCTTCCGGCGGGCGGCGCGCGGCTCGTGCTGAGCGGAAGCGCGTCCGAACGGACACGGCAGCAGGTGGCGGCGTTCCCGGGGCCGGTCCTGCGGCTCGACCCCGTGGCCCTGTCGCGGGACGGCCTGGACGGCCTCGTCGCGCGGCTGCGTGACGTGGTGACCGCCGCAGGAGAGGATCCCGTGCTGGTGTCCGCCACCGCCCAGCCCGCGCTCGTGCGGGCCGCGCAGGCCGCCCTCGGCGTGGAGCGCGCGGCCGAGCTCGTCGAGTCGGCCCTCGGGCGCCTCGCGGTCGCGGGCGTCCGCGAGCTCGGCGTGCGCCGGCTGCTCGTCGCGGGCGGGGAGACCTCGGGCGCGGTGACGTCCGCCCTCGGCCTGCGCCGGCTCGCGGTCGGCACCCTCGCCGCGCCCGGAGTCCCGTGGACCACCGGTCGGGCGACGGCGGTTCCGGGCTCGCCCGAGGTCGCGCTCCTGCTCAAGTCGGGGAACTTCGGCGGCCCGGATCTGTTCCGCACGGCCTGGGAGACGGCACCGTGACGGGCGACGCCGATTACCTGGTCCGCGCCGCCCGCCACCTCGCGGCGCGCGGGCTCTCGCCGGGCAGCTCGAGCAACCTGAGCGTCCGGATCGGGACGCGGATCCTGCTCACGCCGACGGGGTCGAGCCTCAGCCGCGTCGAGGCCGCGGACCTGTCCGAGGTCTCCCTCGAGGACGGGACCGTCCGGACGGGCAGGCCCTCGAAGGAGTACCCGCTGCACCTCGCCATGTACCGGCAGCGTCCGGACGCGACGGCGGTCGTCCACCTCCACTCCCCCTACGCGACCGCGATCTCCTGCCTCCCGCCGGACGAGCAGGGCCGCGCCGCACTGCCCCCGCTCACCCCGTACCGGGTGATGCGCCTCGGCGACGTCCCGGTCGCCCCGTACGCCGCACCCGGATCGGCGGAGCTCGCCGCCGGCGTGGAGCTGCTGGCGGCCCGCGCCGCCGTGCTCCTCCTCGCCCAGCACGGATCCGTGGTCTCGGGCGAGGGCATCGACGCGGCCGTCGACCTCGCCGAGGAGCTGGAGACCGCCGCCCAGGTGACGCTCCTCCTGCACGGCCGCGACCCCCGCACGCTGCCGCCCGACGAGCTCGCCGCCCTCCGTCCGCCCCCCTGAACCCGGAGGCCCCGTGCCCCGCTCCGCCGCCAGTCCCCCGCTCCCCGATCCCCCCGCCACCCGGCCCCCGCTGCGCTCGGTGACGGGATTCCTCCTGTGGCTGGCCGGGCGGCAGAAGGCTCTCCTCGCCGCCGGGGTGCTCTACGGCGTCGTCTGGATGCTCGCCCAGTCGGTGTGGCCGCTCCTCCTCGGCCGCGCCATCGACGCCGGGACCTCGGAGCGGGGCGGCGACCTCCTCCCCTGGCTCCTCGCGCTGCTGACCGCCGTGCTCGTGCAGGTCGGGGCCGGGGTCATGCGCCACAGGACCGCGGTGACGAGCCGCCTGCGGTCCTCGCTCACGGTCGCTCGCCTCCTCGGGCACCACGCCGCCGACACGGGACGCGCCATCACGGCCGACAAGACGACGGGCGAGATCGTCGCCACCGTCTCCGCGGACGTGAACCGTCTCGGCGCGATGTTCGACATCCTCCCCCGCCTCGTCGGCTCGGTGGTCGCCTGGCTCGTGGTCGCCGGGATCCTCGCCACCGTGTCGCTCGAGCTCGGCCTCCTCGTCCTGCTCGGGGTTCCGGCCGCGTCGGCGCTGCTCGCGATCCTCGTCCGGCCGCTGGCCCGGCGGCAGCTCGAGCAGCGGGCCACGTTCGGCCGCCTCGCGACGCTCGGCGCGGACGCCGTGGCGGGGCTGCGGGTGCTGCGCGGCGTCGGCGGGGAGGACGAGTTCGTCGCCCGCTACGCCGCCCGCAGCCAGGAGGTGCGCCACGCGGGGGTGCGCGTGGCCCGCGTCGCCTCGCTGCTCGACGCGGCGCAGGTCCTGATCCCGGGTCTCTTCCTCGCGGCCGTGGTGCTGTACGGGGCTCAGCTGGTCCTCGCCGGACGCGCGACGCCCGGCGACCTCGTCGCGCTGCACGGGTACGCCGCGTTCCTCGTCCTGCCGATCCGCACGGCGGTCGAGTCGCTCGGCGTCTTCTCCCGCGGCATCGTCGGCGTCCGCCGGATCACCGCGGTGCTCGCCGTCGAGCCGGCGGTCAAGGATCCGGCGGCTCCGGTCCCCCCACCACCGCCCGGCTCGGGACTGCACGACGTCGCCTCCGGTGTGACGATCGAGCCCGGGCTCCTCACCGCGCTGGTCGACGAGGACCCGGACGCCGCCGCCGAGGTCGCCACCCGGCTCGGGCGCTTCGACGACCTCGCGAGCGCGGAGGCCCCCGTGCTGTGGGGCGGCGAGCCGCACACGAGCGTGCCCGTCCACGCGGTGCGGAAGCGGATCGTGGTGAACGACGCCGTGCCGCATCTGTTCAGCGGCCGCCTCATCGACGGGCTCGACGTGACCCGGATCCGGGAGCCCGAGAAGGCGTCGACCGACACGGGCGCCATCCGCCGGGTCGAGGGCGCCGTGTCCACCGCGGCCGCCGCCGAGACCATCGCGAACCTGCCGCAGGGCCTCTACGAGCCGATCCCGGAGCGCGGGCGGTCCTTCTCGGGAGGCGAGCGGCAGCGGCTGTCCCTCGCGCGCGCCCTGCTGACCGAGGCGGAGGTCCTCGTGCTGATCGAGCCGACGAGCGCCGTCGACTCGCGCACCGAGGAGCGGATCGCGGAGCGCCTCGCCGAGGCCCGCTCCGGACGGACCACCGTGGTCGTCTCGGCGAGCCCGCTCCTCCTGCAGAAGGCGCAGACGGTCGCGGTCCTGTCGAAGGGGCACCTGGTGGCCACCGGCAGACATGAGGAGCTGCTGCGGCGCACCGACCGCGCCGGACGCCTCTACCGCTCGATCGTCACCCGCGCGCCCGAGAGGAGGGACGATGCTGCTGCCGATCGCTGACACCCGCCACGTCCGCAGGACCGCTCTGCGGCTGATGCGCGACCACCGCCTCGGGCTCGCGGCCGTGCTCGGCCTGCACACCCTCGCGGCCCTCGCCGGCCTCGTCGGTCCGGTGCTGATCGGCCGCGTTCTCGACGCGATCGCGGCGGGGACCGCCACGACGTCCTCCGTGTCGGCGGCCGCGCTCTGGCTCCTCGGCGCAGTCCTCGCCCAGGCCGTCCTCACGCGCTACGCCCAGCTGAGATCCATGGTCCTCGGCGAGACGGTGTTCGCGCGGCTCCGCGAGGAGCTCCTGGCCGCGGTGAGCCGGCTCCCCCTCACGACGGTCGAGCGGGCCGGCACCGGCGACCTCCTCTCCCGGACCACGAACGACGTCGAGAGCATCGCTCAGACGGTCCGGTTCGGGGTCCCCCGCGTTCTCGTCGCCCTGGTCACGGCGATCCTCACGGTCGGCGCGGCCCTGCTCACGAACTGGCTCGTCGCCCTGGCCGTGTTCGCCGGCGTGCCCGTGATCGCGCTCGGAGTGCGCTGGTATCTGCGGCGGGCGGCCACGGGATACCAGCGGCAGCTCGCGTCGTTCGCCACGCTCAGCGGCACCGTCACCGAGACCGTCGAGGCGGCGAGCACGGTCGAGGCCATCGGTCTCGCACCCGCTCGGCGGGACGAGGTCGACGCCGCCGTGCGCGAGCGGCGCGACTCGGAGCTCCACACGCTGGGCCTGCGCACCGTCTTCTTCCCCGTCACCGAGCTCGGGTTCCTGCTGCCCGTCGTCGCGGTGGTCGCGTGGGGCTCCTACCTCGTCTCGACCGGCGCCGCCACGATCGGCGACGTCACCGCGGTCGCGCTCCTCGCGACCCAGCTCGTCCGGCCCATCCAGGAGCTCATCATCTGGATGGACGAGCTCCAGGTCGGCACGACGGCGCTCTCCCGGATCATCGGCGTGAGCCAGGTGCCGCCCGACCGGACCCCGAGCGGCGAGACCCCGGTCGACGAGCACCTCGTGGCGGAGGACGTGCACTACTCCTACCGGACCGGCATCGAGGTGCTGCGGGGCATCGACCTCGACCTGCGGGTCGGCGAGCGTCTCGCCGTCGTCGGTCCGACGGGCTCCGGGAAGTCGACGCTGGCCCGCCTGCTCACCGGGATCGACGCGCCGGGAGAGGGGCGGGTGACCGTGGGCGGCGTGCGACTCGTCGACCTCCCCGTCGAGGACCTCCGCCGGCACGTCGCGCTCGTGACCCAGGAGCACCACGTGTTCGTCGGCACGATCGCCGAGAACCTGCGCCTGGCCCTTCCGTCCGCGACGGAGGACGATCTCGTGGAGGTCCTGCGCGTCGTGGACGCCTGGTCCTGGGTCAGCGGGCTTCCCGACGGCATCGAGGAACCCGTGGGCTCCGGAGGCCGCCCCCTCACCCCGGCGCAGTCCCAGCAGCTCGCCCTCGCCCGCCTCCTGCTGCTCGACCCCTCGACGCTCGTCCTCGACGAGGCGACCTCGCTGATGGATCCCGGCTCGGCCCGGGATCTCGAGCGGACCATGAACGCCGTCCTGCACGGTCGCACGGTCGTGGCGATCGCGCACCGGCTGCACACGTCACGCGACGCCGACCGGGTCGCCGTGATGCAGGCCGGCCGGCTGGTCGAGATCGGCTCGCACGAGGAGCTGATGGCGGCGGACGGCGAGTACGCGCTGCTCTGGCGGACCTGGACGTCGGAGTAGCCGCGAGACGGACGCGCCCCCGGATCCGGCTGATCGGCCGGGTCCGGAGGCACGTCGGGTGAGTGCGGATCAGCCCTTCGTCGAGCCGGCGAGCAGGCCGCGGACGAAGTACCGCTGCAGCGCGAAGAACACGATGAGCGGGACGATCATCGCGATGAACGCGCCGGCCGGGAGCAGGTAGGCGGTCCGGCCGAACTGTCCCGTCAGCTCCGCCAATGTGCGGGTGATCGGTGACGCCTCGCCGCTGGCGAAGATGAGCGCCACCAGCAGGTCGTTCCAGACCCAGAGGAACTGGAAGATGGCGAAGGACGCGATCGCCGGGACGGTGAGCGGCAGCACGATCCGCAGGAAGATCTGCCCGTGGCCCGCGCCGTCGACCCGTGCCGCCTCGATGACCTCGCCCGGGATCTCCGAGATGAAGTTGTGCAGCAGGAAGATCGCGAGCGGGAGGGCGAAGATCGTGTGCGCGATCCACACCTGGGTGTAGATCCCGGCGCCCTGGAAGCCCTCGAACAGCGTCCCCCCGGCCGTGTGCAGCCCGCGGAAGAACAGGGTCAGCAGGGGCACCAGCGTCATCTGGATCGGCACGATCTGCAGCGCGAACACGAGGATGAAGAGGGTGTTCTTGCCCTTGAAGTCGATCCACGCGAACGCGTACGCGGCGAGCGCGGCCACGACGAGCGGCGCGACCGTCGCGGGCAGCGTGATCACGATCGAGTTGATGAACGACCGGCTCAGGTCCTCGTTCGCGAGCACCGTCTGGTAGTTCTCGAGCGTGAGGTCCCAGCGGAGGAAGACCTCCCACCAACCGGAGCGGGTGATCTCCTCCTGCGGCCGCAGCGAGGTCACGAAGAGCCCGAACGTCGGGATGGTCCACAGGATGGCGATCACCAGCGAGGCGATCGTCGCTCCCCGGCTCGTCAGCCGCCGCTTGCTCCGCCGGGTGATGTTCCCCTCGTCCGCTCGCTCGACCGCCCCCTGGGTGGTCTTCGCTCCGGGGAGCGGAAGGTCGGCAGGAATGGTCGAGGTCATCGGATCTCCCTCTGCTTCTTGATGACCCGTGCGTTGTAGATCACGATCGGCAGCACGAGGATGAACAGGAGCACGGCGAACGCTGCGGAGCGCCCGGTTTCGAAGTTCTGCGCCAGCGTCACCATCTCGTTCGCGATGACGTCCGTGTCGGGGTAGGCCGTCCCCATCGTGCGCACGATGTCGAAGACCTTCAGCGAGGCGATCGAGATGGTCGTGAGGACCACGACCAGCGAGCTGCGGATCCCCGGGACCGTCACGTTCAGGAACCGCTGCCAGGCGTTCGTCCCGTCGAGCTGCGCCGCCTCGATCTGCTCGGTCGGCACGCCCTTGATGGCGGCCGAGAGGACCACCATCGCGAAGCCCGTCTGCACCCAGATGAGGACGACGATCAGCAGGAACGTGTTGAGGGGAGCCTGCTGCAGCCAGTTCACCGGAGTGCCGCCGAACCAGACGACGATCTGGTTCAGGAGGCCGTACTGGCTCTGGCCCGCCTCGCGGTAGCCGTAGATGAACCGCCAGATGATGCTCGCGCCGACGAATGAGATCGCCATCGGCATGAACACGAGGATCTTGAAGTACTTCTCACCGCGCGACTTGTCGATGAACACCGCGTAGGCGAGCCCCGCGATCGTCGAGATGATCGGCACGACGAGCACCCAGATGATCGTGTTCCGGATCGTCACGAGGTTGTCCGGCTGGCTGAAGATCCACGCGAAGTTCTCCAAGCCGACCCACCGGCCCCGCGAGCTCTGGAAGGCCTGGAAGATCGTCGCGATGCTCGGGTAGATGAGCCCGATCACCAGCAGGAAGAGCGCCGGAGCGAGGAACCCGACGAGCTGCAGCACGTAGCCCGTGCCCGCCCGCGAGCGGTAGTCCAGCAGGAACATCGCCCCGCCCGCCAGCGCTCCGATGGCGATGGCCCACCACACGGAGCCGAAGGCGAAGAGGACGAAGGCGGGCACGAGCACCGCGACGGCGACGCGCATGATGGTGTAGCCGCGTCCACGACGCGGGGCCACCTCGAGGAAGAACAGCAGCAGGCCCACGGCGGCGAGGAACGCCAGGATGACGACCGGGACCTGCAGGAGGGGCGGTAGGTCGCCCAGCCAGTTGAAGAAGTCCTTGAGCACGGGTTGCCTTTCGAGTTCGACGGTGGACGCGAAAGCGGAAACAGGGAGGGCCGCCCGGAACAAGCCCGCGCGGCCCTCCTGTCAGAGTTCTATTCCGACGGCCAGCCGGCGTCGATGGATTCGAGCACCTCTTCGGTCGGGGTGCCGTTGATCCAGTCGACCATCCCGGACCAGAAGGTCCCGGAACCGACCGCGGCGGGCATCACGTCGGACGCGTCGAAGCGGAACGTGGTCTCGGGGTCCTGCAGGATCCCGATGGCCTGCTCCAGAACCGCGCTCGAGGCGTTCGACGGGTCGAGGCCCTTGTTGGCGCTGATCACGCCGCCGAGGGCGACGCGGCTGTTCGCCCACTCGGGGCTCGACAGGTACTCCTGGACCTTGATGGTGTCCTCGTCGTTCGAGAAGGCCGCGACGATCTCGCCACCACCGGTGACGGCCGTCTCGCCCGCCTCGGGACCCGGCGTGAGGAAGGCCCACACGTCGCCGTCCTCGGCCACGGTGCCGCCCGCGTCGGTGAGGAAGCCCTCGAAGAAGGACGCCTGGTGGGTCATCGGGCAGCGACCGTCGACGACGGCGGTGGCGATGTCCGCACCGAAGGGCGTGCTGTTGATCGAGACCACGTCGCCGATGCCCGCGTTCACGTAGTCCGGGTTGAGGAGGATCTCACCCAGGCTGTCGAAGGCGCTCGCGATGGCGTCGTCGGTGAACGGGATCTCGTGGGAGACCCACTGGTCGTAGACCTCAGGGCCCGACTGCCGCAGCACGAGGTCCTCGATCCAGTCGGTGCCCGGCCAGCCGGTCGCCGCGTCGGAGGCGAAGCCCGCGCACCACGGCTTGGTGCCGGAGGCGGCGATCGTCTCGCTCAGGGTGAGGAGCTCGTCCCACGTGGTGGGGACCTGCCAGCCGTTCTGGGCGAAGGTCTGCGGCGAGTACCAGATGAAGCCCTTGACGCTCGCCATCAGCGGCGCGCCGTAGAGGACGCCGTCGGTCGTCGCGTACTGGGCCCAGTCCTCGGTCCAGTACTCCGCCACGTTCGCGGCGACCCCTTCGGGGGCCTCCTGCAGGTAGCCGCGCGACGCGAGGTCGGCGACGAGACCCGGCTGCGGGGTGATCGCGAGGTCCGGGGTGTCACCGGACTGCGCGCGCGTGCCGATGATGTCCTCGAACTCCTGGGTGCCCTCGTACTGGATCTCGATGTCGTTCTCCTCGGCCCACTCGGCCCACGACTCCTCGAGCAGCTCGGCCTCCGTGTCGACGATCGTGCCGAGGATCGTGACGACGCCGTCCGCCTCCCCGACGTCGCCGGGCCCGGTTCCGCCGCCGCCTCCGCCCCCGCCTCCATCGGCGCAGCCGGCGAGGACGAGCCCGGCCGCCCCAGCGAGTGCGATGGGAAGCATCAGCCGGCGGGTGATTGTGGATCTCATGGATTCTCCTGCCTCTTCATCGAGCGGGATACGGCAGCCCAGGGTGTGGAAGCGGTGCCGGAGCCCTTCGGCTCACGCTACTCCCGGGGCCAGACCTGGGAAGAGGGCGCAAGAGGAGGTTGTCCTAATCGTTACGTCTTGCTATCGGGCAAAAAGGAAGGGGACGCCGCTCCGGAAGGAGCGGCGTCCCCGGGACGCCCTTGTGGGACGAGATTCCCTCGGCGCGGATGCGCCTACGGGAACGGCTGGGTCTCAAGACGCGCCGCACGCATGCGGCGCTCCTTGACCCGACCTCGGCGGCGCGATGCGCCGCGCGAGCTCACTTCAGGGTGACGGTGGCGCCGGCGCCCTCGAGCTGCGCCTTGGCCTTCTCCGCGGTCTCCTTGTTGGCACCCTCGAGGACGGGCTTGGGGGCGCCGTCGACGAGCGCCTTCGCCTCACCGAGGCCGAGGCTGGTGAGGGCGCGCACCTCCTTGATGACCTGGATCTTCTTGTCGCCCGCGGCCTCGAGGATGACGTCGAAGGAGTCCTTCTCCTCCTCCTCCTCGGCAGCGCCACCGGCACCGCCGGCGGCAGGGGCGGCACCGGCGACCGCGACGGGCGCGGCGGCGGTGACGTCGAAGGTCTCCTCGAACTTCTTGATGAACTCGCTGAGCTCGATCAGGGACAGCTCCTTGAACGCGTCAAGCAGCTCGTCGGTCGACAGCTTCGCCATCGGTATCTCCTTGTTTGTTGTCTGTCCTGGGATCAGGTTTCTCGTGCCGTGCCTGAGGGTCAGGCGGCGGCGGACTCTTGCTTGTCGCGCAGCGCGTCGACCGTGCGAACGGCCTTCGACAGCGGCGCGTTGACCGTGTAGGCGGCGCGGAACAGGAGACCCTTGGCGGCGCCGGCGACCTTGGCCAGCAGCACCTCCTTGGGCTCGAGGTCCGCGAGCTTCGTCACATCGTCGGCGCTCAGGGGAGCACCGTCGAGGTAGCCGCTCTTCACGACAAGCAGGGGGTTCGCCCTGGCGAAGTCCCGCAGCGCCTTCGCGACGGCGACGGTGTCACCGTGGACGAAGGCGATCGCGGACGGCCCCGCGAGATCGTCGTCGAACGACGAGATGCCCGCTTCGTTGGCCGCGATCTTGGTGAGGGTGTTCTTCACCACGGCATAGGTCGCGTGCTCACTGATGCTCTTGCGCAGCGTCTTGAGCTGCGCCACCGTGAGCCCGCGGTACTCGGTCAGCAGGGCGGCGTTCGAGTTCCGGAACTGGTCCGTGAGCTCGGCGACCGACGCTTCCTTCGTCGCCATGGGACTCCTTTACGTGTCGAAAAGGACCGCACGGAGCACGAATGAGAAGAGCTCCGGCGCATGCGCACGGAGCTCGGATCCCGATCGGGACGTCTTCATACGCCTGCGCAGGCCCTCGCATCCGCGAGCCTTAGGCGGCGCATCCCGATCCGAGGATCTGCAGGCGCACCGACAACCGGCGGTCTTTGGCTCCGAACAGTGTAGGCGACGACGCGCCGGGGGCCAAACGGGGCCCTGACGGCCTGGCCGTCCCGTTGTTTACGTGACGGAAACAGGCGCGCATCTGCCCGAAACACCCGCCTCCTAGCCTCGCACTGTTGTCCACCGCCGGGCTCCCTGCACAGCAGCGGCGGACACCGCCGCCGGAAGTTCCGGCTCCCGATCCCGAGGAGACCTATCCCCATGGCACCGCGACCCTCCCTGAGCCGGCCCCGCCGGCTCGCCCTCGCCCTCGCGGCAGGCGCCGCCGCCCTCACCCTCGCCGCCTGCTCCGGCGGCGCCTCCGGCGACACCGGAGAGGCGTCCGGCTCCGGGGGAGGCGCCGATCACGGGGAGCTCAACCTGCAGCTGTCCTGGATCAAGAACGAGGAGTTCGCCGGCGAGTTCTTCGCCGACAGCAAGGGCTACTTCGAGGAGGCCGGCTTCTCCGAGGTCGTCATGACCGCGGGCCCCTCCACCGGCACGGCCGAGCTGCTCTCGGGCAGCGCGGACGTCGCCCTGTCCGACTCGGTCGCGGTCGGCACCGTCGTGGCCAACGAGGAGGCCCCGCTCAAGATCATCGGCGCGACCTTCCAGGCCAACCCCTTCACGATCCTGTCCCTCGCGGACGGCGGGAACATCGCCGCGCCGGAGGACATGATCGGCAAGCGCATCGGCGTCCAGGCGTCGAACACGTCGCTCTTCGAGGCGCTCCTCGCCGCGAACGACATCGCCGCGTCGCAGGTGACCGTGGTGCCCGTCGACTACGACCCCTCGGTGCTCGTGAACGGCGACGTCGACGGCTTCGTCGCCTACATCACGAACGAGGCGATCACGGTCAGCATGCAGGGCCTCGCGACGACGACCATGGACTTCGCGGAGAACGGACTGCCCTTCGTGGCCGAGACGTTCACGGTGACGGACCAGACGATCGCCGAGGACCGCGAGAAGCTGAAGGCGTTCCTCGTCGCGGAGATCAAGGGCTGGACCGACCAGCTCGCCGACCCGGAGGAGGGTGCCCGCCTCGCGGTCGAGGAGTACGGCGCGGACCTCGAGCTCGACATGGAGAAGGCCGTCGTCGCGTCGGAGGCGCAGAACGAGCTGGTCGTGTCGCCGGACACCGAGGAGCACGGCCTCTTCGTCATCACCGAGGACCTCCAGGAGCAGACCATCGCGACGCTCCAGGCGGTGGGCCTCGACATCGAGGCCTCCGACCTCTTCGACCTCTCGCTGCTCGAGGAGGTCTACGAGGAGAACCCGGACCTCGTGGACTACGCGGGCTGATCGGATCCCTTCTGTGACGACGAGCACGTCCGCCGGTGCCCGGGGCCCTTCGGCCTCGGGCACCGGCCTGCACATCAGCGGCCTGCACAAGGAGTTCCGCGTCGGCACCCGCACCGTCGTGGCGCTGCAGGACGCCAACCTCCACACCGACCAGGGAAGCTTCCTCTCCCTGCTCGGCCCGTCGGGCTGCGGGAAGTCCACGATCCTCCGCATCCTCGCCGGCCTGGAGCGCCCGTCCTCGGGGACGACCCGTGTCGACGGCAAGAGCCCGGCAGAGCTCCGGAAGGACAACGAGCTCGGGATCGCCTTCCAGGAGCACGCGCTCCTGCCCTGGCGCTCGGTGCTGTCGAACATCCGCCTCCCCTTCGAGATCGCGGGCAAGCCGGTCGATCGGGCCTACGTCGACGAGCTCATCGATCTCGTCGGGCTCCGCGGGTTCGAGAAGGCGAAGCCGGCGCAGCTGTCCGGAGGGATGCGCCAGCGCGTCTCCATCGCCCGGTCGCTCGTGCTGAAGCCGTCCGTGCTCCTGCTCGACGAGCCGTTCGGCGCGCTCGACGACATGACTCGGCAGCGGCTCAACCTCGAGCTGCTGCGGATCTGGACCGAGAAGCCGGCGACGACGCTCATGGTGACGCACGGCGTCTCCGAGGCGATCTTCCTGTCCGACCAGGTCGCGGTCATGTCGGCCCGACCGGGGCGCGTGAAGGAGGTCATGGAGATCGACCTCCCGCGCCCGCGGACCCCCGAGATGATGCGGACACCCGAGTTCCACGCCTACGTCGACCACGCGTCGGATCTCCTGTTCAGCACCGACGGCGCCGCTCCCGCGAGCGTGGCGGAACCGGTCCCCGCCTCCTCGGCCGTGACCCCGGCGGTGCAGCGGGCATGAGGTCCCTGGTCCTGCCCGGATGGGCGTCGGGCCTCCTCGGCGCCGCCGCCCTCGTCGGGGCCTGGTGGGTCGCGTCGCTCCTCGTCCCCTCGACGGGCTCCTACGCCCCCATCCCGGCGCCGCCCGCCGTCCTGCAGGCGCTGATCGACGACGGGGTCGAGCTCTACTGGTCGAGCTTCGCCGTCACGATCACCGAGGCCGGACTCGGCTACCTCTGGGGCAACCTGATCGCGATCGTGCTCGCCGCTCTCGTCCTGGTCGTGCCCTGGCTCGACGGGGTCATCTCCCAGCTCGCGGTCATCACCTACTGCGTCCCGATCGTGGCGATCGGCCCCCTCGCCATCGTGATCCTGGGTGGCGCCCGCGGCCCCGGCGAGCCCTCGTCGACCGCGGTCTTCTTCGCCGCGCTCTCCGTCGTGTTCACCACCGTCGTGGGAACGCTCCTCGGGCTGAAGGCCGCGGACCGGGCCGCGCTCGACGTCGTGGCCGTCTACGGCGGCTCGCGTCTCACGCAGCTGCGCAAGGTGCGCTTGATCGCGGCGCTCCCCGCCATCCTCAACGCGCTCCAGATCGCCGTCCCCGCGGCCTTCCTCGGCGCGATCCTCGGGGAGTACTTCGGCAAGATCGACCGGGGCGTCGGGCCCATGCTGGTCGCCTCGCAGGTCTCGCTCAACTCGCCCCGCGTGTGGGCCCTGTTCCTGCTGTGCGCCGTCGTCGCGATCGCGGGCTTCGCTCTGGTGGGACTCGTCGCGCGACTGGTCGCGCCCTGGTCGTCCGGACGGAGCGCCTGACATGCCCGACACCCGCGTCCCCTCTCCCGCGCCCGCGCGGCCGCACCCCTCCGCCGCGTCCGGCACACGGCGGGCGATCCTGCGAGCGCTCGCGCAGAGCTCCCTGGTCGCGCTCTCCACGCTCGTCCTCGTGCTCGCCCTCTGGCTCGCGGTCGTCCACCTCACAGGCGTCTCGCCCTACGTCGCGAAGGGCCCGCTGGACGTCGTCGACTTCCTCTTCCTCGACGAGGAGGCCGCCGCCAACCGGGCCGAGCTCGGAGCGGACCTGCTCGTGACGCTGCGGCACTCGGCCATCGGCTTCGCGTCGGGCCTCACCGTGGCCGTCGCCGCCGCGATCCTCTTTCGCCTGTCGAGGACGGTGGAGTCGGCGCTCATGCCCCTTGCGACGCTGCTGCGCTCCGTGCCGCTCGTCGCCCTCGCCCCGGTCATCATCCTCGCGGTGGGCTTCGGCACCGACGCCTCCGTCGCCGTGATCGGCGGCATCGTCGTGCTCTTCCCCGCCCTCGTCACCATCGCGTTCGGCCTGCGGAGCGCCTCGCCCGAGATGCTCGACGTCGTCTCGGTCTACGGCGGCAGCACCTGGACCGCGGTCCGCAAGGTGGCCCTGCCGGGCGCCCTGCCCTCGCTGTTCGCGGCGATCCGGGTCTCCGTCCCCGGAGCGATCACGGGCGCCCTCCTCGCCGAGCTCCTCTCGACCGGGGACGGCGTCGGACGCGCGGCGATGATCTTCGCGACGCAGGCCAGGTTCCCCGCGCTGTGGGCGGCCGTGGTCGTCGTCACCCTGCTCTCGCTGCTCCTCTATCAGCTGGTGCAGGTGATCGAGGCCGTCGTCCTAGCCCGCATGGGCATGGCCGGCCGAAGCTGATCCCCCTCTCTCGAAAGGAACCCATGACCCGGCACATCGACCTGACGGCGTTCGCCTACGGCCTGCCCAAGGCGGAGCTGCATCTGCACCTCGAGGGCACGCTCGAGCCCGAGCTCAAGTTCGCCCTGGCGGAGCGGAACGGGATCGAGCTAGCCGAGAAGACGGTCGAGGACGTCCGGGCGACGTATCGCTTCACCGACCTGACGAGCTTCCTCGCGGTGTACTACCCGGCGATGCAGGTCCTGCAGACGGCCGAGGACTTCCACGACCTCGCCTGGGCCTATCTCCAGCGGGCGCAGCAGAACGGCGTCGTCCACGTCGAGATGTTCTTCGACCCGCAGGCGCACACCAGCCGGGGGGTGCCGTTCGAGAACGTGATCGGCGGGTACCGCCGGGCGGCCCTCCGCGCCCAGGACGAGCTCGGGATCTCGGCGGAGCTCATCCTCTGCTTCCTCCGCGACTTCTCGGCGGAGTACGCCATGGCGACCCTGATGGAGGCGCTGCCCTACCGGCAGTGGATCGTCGGCGTCGGCCTGGACTCGGACGAGCGGGACAACCCGCCGGCGAAGTTCGCGGGCGTCTTCGCCAGGGCCAAGGCCGAGGGCTTCCTCCTCACCATGCACTGCGACATCGACCAGGCCGGATCCATCGAGCACATCCGGCAGGTGATCGAGGAGATCGGCGTCGACCGGATCGACCACGGCACCAACATCGTCGAGAACGAGGCCCTGGTCGAGGTCGTCCGCGAGAAGGGCCTCGGGCTCACGTGCTGCCCGGTGTCCAACTCGTTCGTGACCGAGCAGATGAAGGCGGAGGAGATCGTCGGCCTCCTCCGCCGAGGGGTCCGGGTGATGCTGAACTCCGACGACCCCGCGTACTTCGGCGCGTACGTGGCGGACAACTACGTCGCGCTCGCCGAGCAGGCGGACCTCGGCCCGGCGGAGCTCGCGCAGCTCGCCATCAACTCGTTCGAGGCCTCCTGGCTGCCCGCCGGCAGGCGCTCGGCGTACGTGGAGCGGGTGCGCACCTACGCGGCGGAGCAGGGCGTGCAGCTGCCCGCCTGAGCCGGGGCCGGCGGCTCGGGCCGGTCCTGCGGCGTCAGGAGCGGGCGAGCCGCCAGACCCGGTCGCGCGAGAACGGCGTCTCGTAGGGGCGGCGGCCCAGGGCGCGCGCGATCGCGTTCCCGAGCGCCGCGGCGACCGGGTTGTACGGCGACTCGCTCATCGACTTCGCCCCGAACGGGCCGAGGTCGTCGCTCGTCTGCGCGAAGAGGACCTCCGTGCGCGGGATGTCCGCGAGCTGCGGGACGCGGTACATCCGGAACACGGGGTTGAGGATCCGCCCCTCCCCGTCCAGCACGACCTCCTCGTAGAGGGCACCGCCGATCGCCTGCGCCGTGCCGCCCTCCACCTGGCCGCGGCACTGCTCCGGGTTGATGACCGTGCCTGCGTCCGCCGCCTGCACGGACTGGAGGATGCGCACCGTCCCGGTCTCGACGTCCACCGCGACGCGGAAGGCCTGCACGTTGAACGACAGGGATCGGAGGTCGCCGTGCTCGCTGCCGTCGGTCCGCAGGCCGTCGCCGTGGCGCCGCTCGGGAGGGCCCGCGGCGATCAGCTCGGGGAAGCCCAGGAGCCGGTCCCCCAGGCGCACGCCGTCCGCCTCGAGCACGGCCGAGGCCGCGTCGGCTCCCGTCAGCCTCGCAGCGGCGCGGATCAGGACCTCGCGCAGGGATCCCGCGGCGGCCGCGAGCGCCTTCCCGGCGACCGTCGTGCCGGCCGAGGCGAACGCGCCGGTGTCGTACGAGGCGGCGTCCGTGTCCGACTGGCGGATCCGGATCCGGTCGAGGGTCGTCCCGAGGACCGTCGCGGCGATCTGCTGGTGGACCGTCGTCGTGCCGTTGCCGAACTCGGTCGTGCCGACGCCGACCTCGTACGCGCCGTCCGGGCGGACCGTCACAGTGACCGTCGACGAGTGCCCGCGCGGAGCGAGCGTCGCGATCATCGACGCGGCCATGCCCTCCCCGACCCGCCACCGGTCCCCTTCCGGCGCCGCCACGCCGTTGCCGCGGGCGAGGGCGGCCTGCGCGAGGTCGAGGCACTGGTCGAGGCCGTAGCTGCCCCAGATCAGGCCGTCCTCGGCCTCGCCGTGCCCGGTGAGGATCGGCTCGCCCTCGCGGATCGCGTTGATCCGGCGCAGCTCGAACGGGTCGATGCCGAGCTTCTCGGCGAGCTCGTCCAGAGCGGACTCGACCCCGAAGATCACCTGTCCGAGCCCGTAGCCGCGGAAGGCGCCCGACGGGACGTTGTTCGTGTAGACGACCTCGGCGTCCACGCGCTTCGCGGGCGCCCGGTAGAGGCTGATCGACTCCGCGAGGGAGTGGAACAGGACGCCGCGCGAGTGGTTCCCGTAGGCCCCTGTGTCGCTGAGGACGTCGACGGCGAGCGCGGTCAGGCGGCCGTCCCGGGTGGCCCCGGCGCGGACCCGGACGCGGAACGGGTGCCGCACGCTGGTGCGCTGGAACTCCTCCGTGCGGCTGAACTCCCAGGCCACCGGGCGGCCGGTCCGCAGCACCGCGAGCCCGACGAGGTCCTCGGCGAACAGCTCCTGCTTCCCGCCGAAGCCGCCGCCGACACGGCCGGTGAGCACGCGCACGCGGTCCTCGGGCAGGCCGAGGATGCGGCTCAGCTCGGCGCGGGTCAGGAAGGGCACCTGGGTGCTCGAGCGGATGACGAGCCGCCCGTCTTCGTCGAGGCGGCCAAGGGCGCCGTGCGTCTCGAGCTGGGCGTGCGAGACGCGCTGCGTGCGCCACTCGCCCGACACCGTCGCATCCGCCCGCGCGAACTCGGCGTCGAGATCGCCGTAGCCGCTGTGCACGGCGGCGATGACGTTGCGGGCCGCGTCGTCGACGCGATCGTCCGCCGTCCGGTCCGGGTGCAGGACGGGCGCGCCCGGGCTCCTGGCCTCCTCGGGATCGAAGACCGCGGGGAGCGGGTCGTACTCGACGTCGATCCGCCGGCACGCCTCCTCGGCGGCCCCGGCGGTCTCGGCGACGACCGCCGCGACGCGCTGCCCCCGGAAGCGCACGATGTCGTCGAGCATCCGGGTGTCGTCCGGGTCGTCGTCGCGGTGCTCGTGCCGGCCGGTCGAGTAGCGGACATCCGGAACGTCGCGGTGGGTGAGGACGAGCACGACCCCGTCCACCGCCTCCGCCCGGGTCGTGTCGATGGACGTGATGCGCGCGTGCGGGTGGGGACTGCCGAGCACCCGCAGGTGGAGCAGGCCGGGCACGTCGACGTCGAACGTGAAGGGCTCGGCGCCTGCGACGACCCGGCGGGCCGCCGGCGGATGCACCGAGCGGCCGACCGCCCCGCCCGCCTCGATCGGCGCGGGCAGGCCCGTGGACCCGAGGTTCTGCGCGCCCCGCCCCGTCGACCCGCGGTCCTGCGGGCCCCGCTGCCGGCGGACGCCGTCCCGGATCGAGTCCTCGATCGCGCGGTACCCGGTGCACCGGCACAGGTTGCCCTTCAGCCGGCGCGGGAGGTCGTCGAGGTCCTCCTCCCTGAAGGTGGAGGCGGTGACGACCATGCCCGGCGTGCAGAACCCGCACTGGAAGCCGAAGTGCTCGACGAACGCCTCCTGCATCGGATGCGGGTCGTCGGGGGTGCCGAGGCCCGCGACCGTCGTCACCTCCCGGCCCTCCAGGCGCTGCGCGGGGAAGATGCAGGAGTGGACGGGCTGGCCGTCGAGGAGGACCGTGCAGGCCCCGCAGTCGCCCGCGTCGCAGCCCTTCTTCACCTCGAAGCGGGCGTTCTCGCGCAGCACCGTGCGCAGGCACTGACCCGGGCGCGGCTCGGCTTCGACGTCCTCGCCGTTGACGCGGAACCTCACGCGGCCTCCAGCTCCTGCCGGATCTCCTCCGCGAGCACGGCGCTCACGCCTCGGCGCCAGTCGGACGTCCCCAGCGGATCGGTGTAGTAGCCGGGCGCGCCGAGCACGTCGTGGCGGAGCTCGTCGGCTCCGGGGAGCGCGCGGTAGCGAAGGACGGTCGGCGCGGCCGTGGCGGCGGTCACGGCGAACACCGCCGAGCCGTCCGGATCGACCCGGCCCGTGAGGACCGCACCCGAACGCCCGAGCTCGGCGAGGGCGATCTTCCGGAACCCTGTGCTGGCACGGAGGGCGTGCTCCGGGAGCTCCACCGCGCGGAGCACCTCCCCGGCGGCGAGGCGATTCGTGCCGTTCCCGGTCACCAGCTCCGCCACCGGCAGGCGGTAGTCGGTGCCGTCCGGCCGCCACACCTGCGCGACACCGTCGAGCGCGACCGCGAGCGCGACCATCCCCGCCGCGGCGAACGAGCGGCAGACGTTGCCGCCCACGGTGGCGACGTTCCAGACCTTGAACGAGGCGAGCAGGGCGTTCACGCACTGCTCGAAGAGGGGCTGCGCCGGCCAGCGGGGCTGCCGGGGAAGCGCGACGAGCTCGGCGAGGGTGCACGTCGCCGCGATCCGCAGCCCGCCCTGCCGCGGGAGCTCGAGTGAGGGCCAGCCCATCCCGGTGAGGTCGACGAGCCCGGTCACCTCGGGCTGGGGCTCCGAGTAGAGCCAGGTGCCGCCGGCGAGGATGCGCTCACCGGGAGCGAGGGCGAGGTCCTCCCGTGTGCGGGCGAGGCGATAGCCGATGACGGTGTTGAGATCCACGGCTCGCCTCCCTTCCTGCCCGGGCGGATCCAGTGAACCCCACCGGTGTGTCGGCGGTGTTACGCCGTCCGGCCAGGCCGGACCCGTCGCCGGCTCACAGGCCGGCCCCGGCCTCGGTGCGCGCGCGATGGATGGGGCCCTCCGTCTCCCGCAGGGCGATCCCGGTGCCTCCCGTGCGCACCGCGAGCACCTCCGCGAGCACGGAGACCGCGGTCTCCGCGGGGGTGGCGGCTCCCAGGTCGAGGCCCATCGGCGAGTGGAGCCGGGCGACCGCCTCCTCCGGGAGGCCGAGGTCGAGGAGGGCGCTGCGGCGGCGCTCGGCGGTGCGCCGGGACCCCAGCGCGCCGATGTACGCGAGCGGCCGGCTGAGGGCCTCCCGCAACAGGGGGAGGTCGAAGCGGTCGTCGTGGGTGAGGACGCAGACGACGGTGCGGTCGTCGGTGGGCGTCCCGGCGAGGTAGAGGTGGGGCCACTCGGGAACGACCTCGTGCGCATCGGGGAAGCGCTCGGGCGTGGTGAACGCGGGGCGGGCGTCGCACACCGTCACGCGGTAGCCGAGCGCCCTGCCGGCCGCGGCGAGCGCCGCGGCGAACTCGACGGCACCGAACAGCAGGAGCCGTGGGGCAGGCAGCGCCGACTCGACGAACAGCCGCAGCGGCGTCCCGTCGCACTCGAGGTCGACCCCCTTGCTGACGCCCGTCGCGACCTGGGCGTCGATCGCGGCGCGCACCCGTGCCGGTTCGAGGCCGGCGTCCCGCAGCTCGCGGTCGGCGATCTCACCCGCCAGGCCGCGCCCGGCGCCCCAGGCGATGCTCCTCCCGAGGAGTGCCGGCGGACCGCCGACGACGGTGGCGATGCCGGCGGCACGTCCCCTCGCCGCCTCCTCGAGCTCCGCGCGGACGCATGCGGAATCGGGAATGTGGACGACGACGTCGAGCTCGCCTCCGCAGGCGAGCCCCACCGCGAGCGCCTCGTCGTCCCCGAAGCCGAACCGGGAGACCTCGGCCAGGCCGGTGTCGAGCACCCGCTCGCACGCCTCCACGGCGGCGGCTTCGACGCATCCGCCGGAGATGCTGCCGAGCACGTGTCCGCCGGCGAGCGCCATCGACGTGCCGATGTCCCGGGGCGCGCTGCCCAGCACCTCGGTCACCGTCACCACGGCCACCGGCTCGCCCTCGCGGGCGGCGGTGAGCAGCCGCTCGGCGATCTCCAGCATCCGTCTCTCCTTCCGGCGGCGCAGGCCTGCCCATCCTGCCCGATCGGGGCACCGTACCCGCACGGCAGCGGGCCGGCCCTCGCTCGCTGTGTGGAGGGGATGCTAGCGTGCAGGCCACCGGACCGCGGAGGGGCAGGATGCCGAAGTTCCTGATCGCCACGCACCCGATCACCGGGCACATGCTCCCGGGGATCCCGATCGTCCGCGAGCTCGTGCGGCGCGGCCACGAGGTCCACTGGTACTGCGGACGGAAGTTCCGCGAGCAGGCGGAGGCGGCCGGCGCGAGGTACGAGCCGTACCGGCAGGCCTACGACTTCGACGACTCGGACTACAACCGCGCGTTCCCCGGACGCGCGAACCTGAGCGGTCTCGACCAGATCCGCTTCGACTTCCTCCACCTCTTCATGCGGCAGATCGCGGCCCAGCACCGCGACCTGACGCGCGTGCTCGCGCAGTTCCCCGCCGACGCCGTCGTCGGGGACACCGCGATGCACGCGGTGCTGACCCTGACCGAGACGGGCGGGCCTCCGAACGCCATCTACAACGTCTCCTGCCTCGGCCTGCCCGGCCGGGAGGTCGCTCCGTTCGGTCTCGGGCGCCTGCCCTCGGCCACGCTTCCCGGACGGATGCGCAACCGCGTGCTCCGCACGGTCGCGTCGCGCGTCGTCTTCGGAGCGGTCTCGGTCGAGCTGGCCCAGCAGTGCGTCGCGGTGGGCGCGGCCCCGCGCGCCTTCGACGGTCCGCCCGCGTCCCCCTATCTGTACCTGCAGCCCTCGGTGCCGGGATTCGAGTACCCGCGGTCCGACCTGCCGCCGCAGGTGCACTTCGTGGGCTCGCTGGTGCCGCCGGCGCCGGACGTCGCGCTACCGGAGTGGTGGGAGGAGGCGACGACGAGCGAGCGCCCGGTGGTGCTCGTCACCCAGGGCACGGTCGCCACCCGCCTGCGCGACCTCGCGCTGCCGGCGATCCGCGGGCTCGCCGGCGAGGACGTGCTCGTGGTGGTCGCGGGCGTCCGGCAGCCGGAGGCGCTCGGCAGCCTTCCGGCGAACGTCCGCACCGCGCCGTTCGTGCCGTTCGGTCCGCTGTTCCCGCACGTCGCCGCCTTCGTGACGAACGGCGGGTACGGCGGCGTCCAGTACGCGTTGTCATCCGGCGTGCCGATCGTCGCGGCGGGCACCACCGAGGACAAGGCGGAGGTCGCGAACCGCATCTCGTACAGCGGCGTCGGCATCAACCTGCGCACCGCGACCCCGCGGCCCGGTCAGGTGCGGGACGCCGTGCGCACGGTCCTCTCGGAGCCCGGATACCGGGAGCGCGCGAGGGAGCTGCGCGACGAGCTCGCGGCGCACGACGGCCCCGCCGAGTCCGCCGGCCTGCTCGAGCGGCTCGCCGCGACGCGACGCGCGGTGTTCCGCTGACCCTCCCGCGCCGGCCCCCGGTCGCCCTGCAGAATGCGTCCATGCGACGGACGCCGCTCGGCACTGCCTCGATCGTCCTGGCGGTCGCCGCCGTGGCGCTCTGGCTGTTCTCGTACTCCTGGATCCTCGGCGGGCTGATCCCGATGGACGCCCTCGTGGGCCTGCCCGTGTCGCCATGGCTCGTCGGCGAGGTCGCGGCGATCCCGCTCGGGACCTGCGCGGTCGTCCTCGCAGTGCTCGACCTCCGCCGGCGCCGCGGGTCCCCGCGAGCCGGAGTGCGCGGGGCGGCGTGGGCGGGCGGACTGGCAGCGCTCCTGTCGCTCATCAGCGTCGCCTGGCCTGCTTCCCTGTAACACCGCTGTCGCACGCTCCTGGTTGAATGCGGCGAGCGGCGCTCGACGGAACGGGGACGACATGGCGGAACGGCTCGACCGGGTGGTGCGCGGGCGCCGGGTCCTCGTGGACGGGTCCTTCCGCCCGGCCGCCGTCGGGATCCGCGAGGGGCGCATCGCGGCCGTCGCGCAGGTCGACGCGGAGCTGAGCGCCGGCGAGGTGACCGACCTCGCGGACGACGAGGTGCTGCTCCCCGGGCTGGTCGACACGCACGTGCACATCAACGAGCCCGGCCGCACCGAGTGGGAGGGGTTCGCGACGGCCACGAGGGCCGCCGCGGCCGGAGGGGTCACGACCCTGATCGACATGCCGCTCAATTCGATCCCGCCCACTGTGGACGTGCCGGCGCTCGAGCTGAAGCGGGATGCGGCGCGGGCCGCTTCGGTGGTCGACGTCGGGTTCTGGGGCGGGGCCGTGCCGGACTCGCTCGGCTCGCTCCGGCAGCTGCACGACGCGGGAGTCTTCGGCTTCAAGGCGTTCCTCTCCCCGAGCGGCGTCGACGAGTTCCCGGAGCTGTCGCGGGAGCAGCTGCTCCGGGCGCTCGAGGAGATCGCGGGCTTCGGCGGCCTCCTCATCGTGCACGCGGAGGATCCGGCCGTGCTCGAGCGCAGCGGCAACGAGGGCGGCCGCAGCTATCCCCGCTTCGTCGACTCCCGCCCGCCCGAGGCCGAGATCAGCGCGATCGAGGCGGTGATCGACGGCGTGCGCAGGACCGGCGCGCGGGCGCACATCCTGCACCTGTCCGCCGCGGACGCGCTTCCCGTGCTCGCCGCGGCCAAGGCCGAGGGACTGCCGGTGACCGCGGAGACATGCCCGCACTACCTCGCGCTCGACGAGGAGCACATCCCGGACGGAGCGACCCAGTACAAGTGCTGCCCGCCCATCCGGGACGCCGCGAACCAGGACGCGCTGTGGCGAGGACTGCTCGACGGCACCCTCGACTTCATCGTCTCGGACCACTCCCCCAGCACTCCGGAGCGCAAGTTCGCGGGCGACGGGGACTTCTCGGTGGCCTGGGGCGGCATCGCAGGGCTGCAGCTGGGCCTGCCGGCCGTGTGGACCGCGGCGCGCCGGCGCGGCATCCCGCTCGAGCGGGTCGTGCGGTGGATGGCCGAGAACACGGCCCGATTCGCCGGCCTTCCCGACCGCGGGCGGATCGCCGCGGGAGCGCAGGCCGACCTCGTGGTCTTCGCCCCCGACGAGCCGCTCCACGTCGACGCCCGCGGGCTGCTCCATCGCAACCCGGTGAGCGCCTACGACGGGGCGGATCTCTCCGGTCGCGTCCGCGCGACCCTCCTGCGCGGGCGCCCCGTGAACCCGGAAGGTCCGGCTGCGGGCCGGCTCCTGAAGCGGCCGAGATGATCGTCCCCGACTACCCGATCCGCACCGAGCGGTTGCTGCTGCGCCCGCTCACGTCGGACGACCGCGAGGCGCTGCTCGCCTACCGGTCGATCCCCGAGGTGTGCCGGTACGTGCCGTTCGAGCCGATGGACCTCGCCGAGATCGACCGGCGCATGGGCGGGATGTGGGCGGTCACCTCGCTGCCGGAGCAGCCGGGCGCCAACATCACGCTCGGCGTCGAGCACGACGGGGTCCTCGTCGGCGACGTCGTCCTCATGCGCCCTGCCGAGCCCGAGGGAACCGCCGAGATCGGCTACATCTTCTCGCCGGACGTCGCCGGTCGCGGGTTCGCGACGGAGGCGTGCCGCCCTCTGCTCGCCCTGGCCTTCGACGACCTCGGGATGCACCGCGTGATCGGCCGGCTCGACGCCCGCAACGCGCCCTCCGCCCGGGTGCTCGAGCGGCTCGGGATGCGGCTCGAAGGCCACTTCGTGGAGGACGACTGGTTCAAGGGCGAGTGGTCGAGCACCCTCGTCTACGCGCTGCTGGAACGGGAGTGGCGGTCGCGGTAACACCGCCGACACACGCCTCTGCCAGGCTCGCGTCCATGGCCATCGTGCTCGGATCGAACCAATACGGGAAGGCGGAGACGCGCGTCGTGCGCATCGTCCGCGACACCCCCCGCCACGAGATCGTCGACCTCAACGTGACGACTGCGCTGCGCGGGGACTTCTCCGCCGCGTACCTGGAGGGCGACCAGTCGTCGGTGCTCCCCACCGACACCCAGAAGAACACCGCCTTCGTCTGGGCCAAGACGCACCCGGTGGATCCCGTCGAGGAGTGGGGCCTCTCCCTCGCGCGTCACTTCACTGACGACGTCGAGCCGGTGGAGTCCGCTCGGATCGAGATCGAGCGCTTCGACTGGACGCGGGTGACGGTCGGCGGCGTGGAGCACGACCACAGCTGGGTCCGCAGCGGCCAGGAGGTCCGCACTGCGGCGATCACGGTGGAGGCGGGCGCCGCCCACGTCGTGCAGGGGGTCAAGGACCTCGTCCTCCTCAAGTCCACCGGCTCCGCCTTTAAGGACTTCCTCACGGACGAGTACACGACGCTCGCCCCGACCGATGACCGGGTGATGGCCACATCCCTGGTCGCCAAGTGGCGGGTCAGCGGCGACGACGTCGAAGGGACCGACTGGAACGCGATGTACGCGGGCGTCAGGCAGGCGATGCTCGAGCAGTTCGCCACGGTGCACTCGCTCGCCCTGCAGCAGACGCTGTGGCACATGGGTCGCGCGGCGCTCGAAGCCCACCCGCGGATCGCCGAGATCCGGCTCGCGGCCCCGAACAAGCACCACTTCGTCGTCGACTTCACGCCCTTCGGCGTGGAGAACTCGGGCGAGGTGTTCCACGCGGCCGACCGCCCCTACGGCCTCATCGAGGCGACCGTGGTGCGCGAGGGCGGTCCGGAGGCCGGCGACGCGTGGCGATCCTCGGCGGGGCTCGCGTGAGCGCCGAGGACCGCGGCTGGCTGGAGCGGACGGTCGAGCTCGCTCTGGCCAACGTCGCGGGCGGGGGCGGTCCGTTCGGCGCGCTGGTCGTCCGGGACGGCGTGCTCCTCGCCGAGGGCGCGAACCGCGTGACGGCGAGCCTCGACCCGACGGCGCACGCCGAGGTCGAGGCGATCCGGGCGGCCTGCCGGGCCGTCGGCGACTTCTCGCTGGCGGGCGCCACGCTCTACACCTCGTGCGAGCCGTGCCCGCTGTGCCTGTCCGCGGCGCTGTGGGCGCGCGTCGACCGGGTCGTCTACGCGGCGGACCGCGAGGACGCGGCCCGCGGCGGCTTCGACGACAGCGCGTTCCACGAGCTGTTCCGCAGGGACCGCTCGGAGTGGCACCTGCAGATCGACGGTCACCGCATCGACGTAGCTCCGGCGCCCTTCGACGCCTGGCTCGCCCTCGAGAGCCGCACCGACTACTGACGGTCGCCGTCGCGCTCGTCGCCCTCGCCCTCGCGCTCGTCGCCCTCGCGCTCAACAGGCGGTTTCGCCGTCAACAGCAGCGGAGGCGGCGTGTCCCCCTGTCCGAGGCAGGACCGCCTGTTGAGGGCGAGCAGTCCGCCGGCGTTCAGGACCCGCGGTAGGTGGAGTAGCCGTACGGGCTGAGCAGGATCGGGACGTGGTAGTGGTCCGGACCGGTCACCGTGAAGGTCACCTGGATCTCCGGGTAGAAGGTGTCGCGGCCGCTCGCCTCGAACCAGTCCCCCGTCGCGAAGAGGAGCCGGTACACGCCCGGCTCCACCAGGTCCGGGCCCAGGTCCGGCACGCGGCCGTCGGCGTTCGTCTCACCCTTGCCGACGGCGGCCCAGCCCTCCGGCGTGCGCGCCTGCAGGGCGACCGCCACGCCCGAGGCGGGTCGGCCAAGGGCGGCGTCGAGGACGTGCGTCGTGATGTGGCTCATGCCGTCCCCTCGGGAAACAGGTTCCGGAGCCGCAGCTCCATGATCTGGCGCAGCTGCTCCTTCGCCTCCTCGGCCTCCTGATCCGGCGAGTTGGTGAGCCGGCGCTGCAGCTCGTCCGCCACCTCCTCGCGGGTCCGCCCGGCGACCCGGATGAGGAACACCCGGCCGAACCGGTCCTCGTACACCCGGTTCCCGCGCGCGATCGCGGCATCGAGGCCCTCCTCGGCGGCGCCGAGCCCGGCCTGCTCGCCCGACGACAGCCGCTGAGCGGACCCCTCGCCCTGCGGCCGCTCGCCGATGCGCGGATGATGCGCGACGGCCTCGTCGAGCTCGGCGTCCGACAGCGGCGTCGCGGCGGCCCGGCCGATGTCCACCAGCTCCTCGACGTCGCGGTACGGCGCCCTCGCGGCGACCTCGTCCACCCAGCGCGCCACGCCGAGCGCCGCCGCGAGCCGCTCGCGCAGCTCCGTGTCGGGAACCTCCAGCACCCGGCCTCCGTTCCGTCCGTCGCGTGCCGTTAACTGTATCCGTGGCCTCCGCGACCCTCCCCGGGCTCATCCTCGCGGCCGGGGGCGGCCTCCGCTTCGGCGCTCCGAAGGCCCTGGCGCGCAGCGAGGACGGCGAGCCGTGGCTGCAGCACGCCGCGCGCGCACTCGCGGACGGCGGCGCGGATCCGGTGATCGCCGTGCTCGGCGCCTCCGCGGAGGCGGCCGCCGCTCTCGTGCCGGACAGCGTCCGGACCATCGTCGCCGAGCGGTGGCGGGAGGGCATCGCCGCGTCCCTCGCTGCCGGACTCGAGGCCGTCGAGGCGCTGCCGGCCGTCGCCGTGGTCGTCACCCTGGTGGACCTGCCCGGGCTGCCGGCCTCCGCCGTGCGCCGCATGACCGGGGGCGTCGGCGACCCGGGGATGCTCCGGCAGGCCGTCTACTCCGGCCGCCCCGGTCACCCGGTCGTCATCGGGCGGGACCACTGGCGACCACTCCGCGAGGCGCTGTCGGGCGACCACGGCGCACGGCAGTACCTCGTGGCCGCGGGCGTCGAGGAGATCGAGTGCGGTGACCTGTGGTCGGGCGAGGACGTCGACCGACGCTGATCGGGAGTCCGCGCTCAGGCGGCGGGCGCGCCCAGCGCCGCCGCCTCGAGCGCCCGCCAGGCGAGGAGCGCGCACCTCGCGCGCAGAGGGTAGCGGCCGACGCCGGCGAGCGCCTCGGCGTCGCCGAGCCCCGGATCCTCGGTGCCCTCGGGCGCCTGCACGAGGGCCTGCACCCGGCCGACGAGCGCGGGGACCTCGGCGACCGGACGGCCGGGCACCAGCTCGGCGAGCATCGACGCGCTCGCCTGCGACACCTCGCACCCGATGCCGTGCCACTCGAGCTGGGCGATCCGGCCCCCGTCCACCGAGATCCGCATCGTGACGTCGTCGCCGCATGTGTCCGAGCGCATCCGCGCCTCCTGCCATGCGCCGTCGTGCGGCGATCCCTGGAACCCCGCACGCCGGCGGGCGTGATCGGCGAGCACCTCGCGGCGCAGGTCAGGGGTCACCGGACCTCCAGCTCGCCGAGCTCGGTGTACCGGCGATCGATCGCCGACACCCGAGCGGCTCCGCCCTCGCCGACCGCCGCGAGCACCGCTCCCGCGAGGACGCTGACGAGACTTCCCGCCACGGCGTAGCTGTCGAACGCCGACGGCGAGCGCGTCGGGACCTCGATCGTCGCGGAGAGGACGCCGTCGTACCGGCGTCCCGACGGGTCGGTGACGAGCACCCCGGTCGCCGGCGAGGCGGCGACGGTGTCGAGGAGGCGCAGGAACCCCGCGGGGCGGCGCTGGAACCCGAGGAGGACGACGACGTCCCCGGACTCGAGCCCCTCGAGCTCCTCCCCCACCGACTGCCCCGGCTCCGGGGCGAGCCGGACGCCGTCGCGCACCTGCGCCAGCTGCTGCCGGAGGTGCAGGGCGACCGGGAAGCCGCTGCGGTGGCCGACCACGAGGACCCGCTTCGCCACGGCGAGACGGGCGGCCACGTCGGTGATGACCCCCGCGTCCAGCGACTCGTAGAACCGGGTGAGGTTCTCCACATCGGAACGGTACTGCCCGGCCAGCCGGTCGTCGACGCCGCGCCCCGGGGCGAGGTCGACCGGCACTCCCCCGCCGCGCTGGGCCCGGAGCAGGTCCCGCACCTCCCGCGAGCCGCTGAAGCCGAGCCTCCGGTACAGGCGGGACACCGTGGCCTTGGAGACGCCCGACAGCCGGGCGAGCTCGGCGGACGAGTAGAGGGCGATCTCGTCGGGGCGGGCCCGGATGAGGTCGGCGACGCGCTGCTCCTGCGGCGACAGGTCGCCGTACGAGGAGGCGACCGCGTCGGAGAGGGTCGTCATCCGCCGTGCCGGTCGGCGACCGCGAGCACGGCCGCCTCGAACGCGTCGAGCGCGGCTCGCACGTCCTCCGTGGTCACGGTCTCGTCCGGGTGGTGGCTGATGCCGCCGTTGCCGCAGCGGAGGAAGAGCATCGCGATGCCCGTGACGGCCGCGACCGCCATCCCGTCGTGGCCGGCGCGGCTCCACAGGACGGGCGGATCCGGGTCGACGGTGCGGATCCCCTCCTCGATCGCCGCCTGAAGCGCGGGGTCGCAGTGCACGGCGTCCGCGCGGTAGAACTCCTCCACGCTCCAGCCCAGCCCGCGGCGGGCGCACACCTCGCGCGCGAACGCGTCGATGCGGCCCCACGCCCCGTCCCGCTGCTCGTCGAACTCGGCGCGCAGGTCGAGGGAGAACCGCGCGGTCCCCGGGACGACGTTGACACCGCCGGGGAAGGCGCGGATGCGGCCGACGGTCCCGATGGTGCCCGTCTCCTTCGCGACGCGCTCGATCTCGACGACGATCTCCGCGGCGCCGACCAGGGCGTCCCGCCGCCGGTCGTAGGGGGTGCCGCCCGCGTGGCCGGCTCGCCCGGTCACGGTGAGCGCGAAGCGCCGGGCGCCGGCGATGGAGGAGACGGCCGCGAGCGGCCGGCCGGCGTCCTCGAGGTACGGGCCCTGCTCGATGTGCGCCTCGAGGTAGCCCACGAGCTCCTCGGGCCGGCGGCCGGCCTCACGGATGGCGGCGGGGTCGAGACCGAAGGCGCGTGCCGCATCCGCCAGGGTCGTGCCCTTGCGGTCGGTCAGGCCGAGCCACGCGTCGTCCCAGGTGCCGGCGAACGCCCGGGAGCCGAGCAGCGCGGTCCCGAACCGCGTGCCCTCCTCGTCGGTGAAGCCGACGACCTCGAGCGCGAAGGGCAGGCTGCGCCCGCTCCGCCGGATGCGGTCGACGACCTCGATCGCGAGCATCACGCCGAGCATGCCGTCGTACCGGCCCGCGTCCTTGACGGTGTCGAGGTGGCTGCCGAGCACGAGCGCGGGCAGGTCGGGCTCGCGGCCCTCGAGGCGGCCGCACTGGTTGCCCGCCTGGTCCTGCCACGTCTCCATGCCCGCCTCGCGCATCCATCCGGCGGTCAGCGCGTTGGCGAGCTTGTGCTCGGGCGAGAGCGAGACGCGCTCGAGGGCGTCGGGCAGCGAGGAGATGCGGGCGAGCTCGTCGAGGTGCGCGAGGGCGCGGTCGACGCCGGGCGCCGCGAGCGTCGGCTTCACGCCGCCGCTCCGTACACGTCGAGGGCGGCACCGGTTCCGCCACCGGCCGTCACAGGCGCGCCCGCGCGCCGCAGCACCTGCTCGAGGGCGGCGAGCGTCGTCAGCACGGCGTCGCGCCGCGCGTTGTAGCCCATGGTGCCGATGCGCCAGATCCGCCCGTGCAGGGGTCCGAACGACGTGCCGATCTCGATCCCGTAGTCCTCCAGGAGCTCGCCGCGCACGGCGTCCCCGTTCACGCCCTCGGGGATCTCGACACCGACGACGTTCGTCATCTTGTGCTCGAGGTCGCCGAACGGGCGGAGCCCCAGCCCGCGGACGCCTTCCAGCATCGCGGCGCCGTGCAGCCGATGCCGGTCGACGGCGGCGTCGAGGCCCTCCTCGAGCAGGATCCGGGCGCACTCGCGGGCGCCGTAGAGCATCGTCGTCGCCTCGGTGTGGTGGTTGAGGCGCTTCGGCCCCCAGTAGTCGAGGATCATCGCGAGGTCGAGGTAGTTGCTGCGGATGGGGTCCGACCGGACCTCGGACTCGGCGTCGCGGATGCCGGCCTCGATGCTGCGCCGGGAGTCGATGACCTCGACCGCGCGCGGCGAGAGGGTCAGCGGAGCGCTGCCGGACGGTCCGCCCATGCACTTCTGCAGGCCCGCGCTCACCGCATCGAGGCCCCAGGCGTCCGACTCGACCGGGTTGCCCCCGAGGGTCGCCGTGACGTCGGTGTAGAAGAGGACGCCGAGCTCGCGGCAAACGTGCGAGAGGCCCTCCAGAGGCTGGGCGACGGTCGTGGAGGTGTCCCCGTGCACGACCGCGAGCATCGCCGGTCGCACCTCGCGGACCGCCGCCTCGATCTGCTCCGGCGCGAACACCGTGCCCCACTCGGTCTCGATCGTGTGCACCTCGGCGCCCGCGCGCTGGGCGATCTCGACGAGGAGGTGCCCGAACCGCCCGAACACCGGCACGAGGACGCGGTCCCCGGGGCGCAGGAGCGACACGAGCGCGGCCTCGATGCCGGCGCGGCTGGTCCCGTCGACGAGCAGGGTGGCGTCGTTGCGCGTGCGGAAGACCTGCCGGTAGAGCTCCTGCGTCTCCGCCATGTACCCGGTCATGGCGGGGTCGTACTGCCCGACCAGCTGAGCCGACATGGCGCGCAGGACGCGGGGGTCGGCGGTGATGGGACCGGGTCCCATGAGCAGCCGCGGGGGCGGGGCGATGGGCAGGGCGGTCACGGCATCCTTCCTCGTCGCGTGCGAGACACGCGTTTCAGGAGGCAAGTGTACGAAACGGGTGTTTCAGGGATGTAACCGCGCGGCGCGGCGGACCAGCGCGACGTCGGTGCCGGGCGCCGACACGAGGGCGACCCCGAGCGGGGCCCCGCGGACTCCGGCGAGCGGTGCCGACAGCGACGGTGCCCCCGCCACCCCGGCGAGGCAGGTCAGGGTGAGCGTGGCGGCACGCAGCCGATCGACCTCGTCCTGCGCAGCGGAGATGAGGGGCGCCGGCGAGGCGGCGGCGGGCAGCAGCAGGACGCGCTCCGTCAGCAGCCGCCGCAGCTGGTCGCGCCGCTCGGCCAGGACGTCCCGCGCTCGGCGCTCCTCATCCCCCGTCACCGCAGCGGCGGCTCGGAAGCGGGCTGCGACAGCGCCGGTGACCGCGCCGGGGTGCGCCTCGAGCCACTCGCCGTGGACGCGCCACGCCTCGGCCGCCTGGACGGTGCGGAAGGCGGAGTAGGTGCCCCCGACGTCGGGAACCGACGCGTCGTCGGGCGCCTCCAGCAGTCCGTCGGCGACGAGCCGTCCCACCGCCGACTCGAAGGCCGCACGGATGTCGCTCTCGAGGGTGTCGAGGAGGGCGGGCACGACGGCGGGCGGCTGCTCCGCCGGACCGCCCTGCGGCAGCATCGCCCCGGCCACGCGCTCGAGGGTGCCCGCGTCCCGGGTCAGCCAGCCGACCGTGTCGAAGGACGGGGCCAGGGGCAGGAGCCCCTCGGCGGGCACCGCGCCGTGCGTCGTGCGCAGGCCCCACAGGCCCTGGTAGGAGGCGGGCACGCGGATGGAACCCGCGGTGTCGGTCGCGAGGCCGACCGACACGTGACCGAGGCCGACCGCGGACGCGGGTCCGCTCGACGAGCCGCCGGGCAGCGCCCCCGGCACGACGGCGTTCGGCGGCGTTCCGTAGGAGCCGTTGTCTCCGGCGATGCTGTACGCGAACTGGTCCGTGCGGGCGATGCCCGTGACGTCGGCGCCGGCGTCGAGGAGGGCCTGGACCGCCGGCGCGGTCGTCCTCTCCTCCTGCGCCTCGTCGAGGTACTGCGGCACCCCTCCGCCGATCCGCTGTCCGGCGATCGCGAACAGGTCCTTGACCGCGACGGTCTCCCCGACGAGCGGGCCGGTTCCCAACCCGGGCACGAGCGGGGTGCCGGCGACGCGCCAGATCCGGCGGTCGAGCGCGGGCGCCGGCGTGCTCACGTGCGCGGCGGCGATCCGCCACCCCTCGGCGTGGCGGTGCCAGAGCTGCGTCTGCTGGCCCCGCCCGCCGGTCTCCGGCTCGAGCACCGCAACGACGAGCGCCGACTGCTCGCCGGCGCGGCGGACGTGCACCGCTCCGATGCGACGGCGCGGCGCGCCGCCGCGCGCCCGCCGGAACGCGGCGATGGCGTCGGAGCCCACGAGGAGCCCGCCGGCATCGCCGCGCAGCGTGTGCGGACCGGGCGCGAAGAGCTCGTCGAGCACGGCCACGTCGTCCTCCATGAGGGCCTGCTCGTAGCGCCAGAACGCGTCGAGGAGCCCGTCGGGGACGGGACCGTCCGCCGTGATGTCGTCGGTGCGCGGCATCTCAGCCATCGAGGTCGGCCACCCGGATGCGCGCGTGCACGCCCTTGACCCGGTCGACGACCTGCGAGATGTCGAAGTCCGTCGCGGCGGAGAGGTAGGCGAGGGCGTGCGCGCGGTCCATGCCCCATCGGGCATGCAGCAGCTCGATCGAGGCGCGGACGCAGCGGGCCACCGCCTCGTCGAGGTCCTCGTGCAGTCCGGTGGGGACGAGGTACTTCCCGGTGTCGATGAGGGGTCCGCTGACGGCTCCGTACTCGTGCGTCGCCTCCGCGGCGGGGAGGACCTCGAAGCGCAGCGTCGCGCGCAGGGACGCCTCCAGGGCGGTGAGGGCGACCTCGCCGTCGCCCTGGGCGAAGTGGGGGTCGCCGACGTAGGCGAGGGCGCCCGGAACCTGGACGGGCAGCAGCAGGCGGGTTCCCTCGACGAGGAGCTTGACGTCGATGTTGCCGCCGAACGCGCCGGGCGGCACCGAGTGCGGCCGCTCCGGTCCGGCGACGGCCACACCCATGACACCGAGGAAGGGCGCGAGCGGGAAGCGCGCGACCCGGTCGGAGTCCGGCCCGAACGGCAGCGTCCCGTTCAGGGCGCCGTCGGCCGCCTGCTCCAGCGGCGAGAAGAGGCTGACGGTGCGGCCTCCCACCGGGTACTCCCCGGGCAGGGCGCCCCTGCCGTGCCGGTTGGAGACGACGCCGTAGGGGACGCGGGGCTCGAGGCGCACGATCTCGATCGCGAGCAGGTCTCCCGGCTGCGCGCCCTCCACCGCGATCGGTCCGGTCACCACGTGGGGGCCGTCGGCGTCCGGCGTGCGCGGATGCGCCGACGCGGCGAGCGCGACGGCGTCCTCGAGCACGAGGCCGGCGGGGACCCCGTGGCGGCCGAAGAACGCGAGCGGGTCCCGCCCCTGGTCCTCGAGGACGCCCTCGTGGCTCAGCGTGTCGACGGTCACGGTCTCGCCCGGACGGACCGTCAGCACCGGCGCGTCCTCCTCGCAGGGCAGCCGGCCCCAGAAGACCTCCTCCGGGCGCGCGGGAAGGTAGTGGTCCCCGGGGCGGGGCCCCGTTCCGGGCTGGAGCGCGTCGAAGCGCGTTCTGAGCATGAGGTCGGCCACAGCCGTCACCCTAGGCCGCGGGTGTTACGGGCGGGAAACAGCGCCGGAGTTCCCGGTGACCGCCCGCGACCGGGGTGCTTCGCGGCGCGTCAGTAGGCTGATCGGAGCCGGCGCCCACGCCGGCGCTCCCATGTCGGCGCTGCGGCGTCGCGGAAGGACCACGTTGACCGCAGTAGTGACACTGACGCCCGCGCCCGTGCTCGACCGCACCTACCTGGTCGACTCCTTCGCCGAAGGCAAGGTGAACCGCGCGTACGAGGTGCACGAGTACATGAGCGGCAAGGGCCTCAACGTCGCGCGCACCCTGCACCTCGCCCGGGTCCCCGTGGCGGGCATCCTGCCCATCGGGAAGGACGACGAGCACCTCCTCTTCCGCACCCCGTACCCGCACATCCTGCGGATCGTGCCGATCGCCGGCCGCGTCCGCGTCAACACGACCGTCGTCGACCGGGGCGGACGCACCACCAACATCAACCAGACGGCGATCCCGATGAGCTCGTCGGACTGGGCGCGCGTGTGCGAGCTCGCGCGCGAGCAGGTCGATGAGACGAACGCGGACTGGCTGGTCGTCTCGGGCGTGCATCCGAGGATCGCCGAGACGGGCGAGTACGTCGACCTGAGCGACCTCTTCGGGGCCGTCCGAGCGAGAGGGACCCGCGTCGCCCTCGACACGAGCGGCCCGCCGCTCGAGCACTGGGTCAGCAGCGGCCTCGTCAACCTCATCAAGCCGAACGCGGACGAGCTCGCCAACCTCGTCGGCCGGAACCTGCACACCATCCAGGACGCGCTGGAGGCCGGGCGCGAGCTCAACGCGCTCGGGATCGAGATCGCGCTGGTGTCCCTCGGCGTGGACGGCGCCCTCGCGATCACCGCGGACGAGGCGCACTGGGGCAGGGCCGTCGCGAGCGAGGTCGTCAACACCACGGGCGCCGGGGACGCGACCCTGGCCGGCTTCCTCGCGCACTCGGTCCGCGACGACGTCCCGGCGGAGCCCGGCCGGCCGGCCGCGCTCGCGCTTCCCGCGGCTCTCGGCTACGCGTGCTCCTGGGGAGCCCTCGCCGTTTCCCTGCCGACGACGCTGCTGCCGAGCTTCGACGCCGCGCCGGAGCCGACCGTCACGGCGCCCGAGCCGGACCGCGCCCTGCGCGAGCCGACGCACCTGGTCGGCTGACGCCCGGCTACGCCGTGGCCGTCGCGGGCTCCGGCCGGACGGCGTCCTCACGGGGCGGCACGGCGGGGAGCGTCACGGTGAACACCGTCGAGCCCGGCGCGCTGTCGACGCGGACCGTGCCGCCGTGCGCCTCGACGACGCCCCGCACGATCGACAGTCCGAGGCCCGTCGTGCCGGTGGTGCGGGCGCGGGAGGCGTCGCCGCGCGAGAACCGCTCGAACAGGGTCGAGGCGACCGCCGGGTCGATGCCCGGCCCGTTGTCGCGGACCCGCAGCGTCAACGTGCCGTCCTCCGCGCGCTCCAGGCCCGCCGTCACCGTCGTGTCGGGCGGGGTGTGGATGCGGGCGTTCGCGAGGAGGTTGACGACGACCTGACGCAGCCGCGCCTCGTCACCCTGCAGCACGACGGGCTCCTCGGGCAGGTCGAGCGTCCAGTCGTGGTCCGGGCCCGCCGCATGGGCGTCGCCGACGGCCTCGAGCACCACGCGCGACAGGTCCACCTCCCGGCGCTCGAGCTCGCGGCGCGAGTCGAGGCGGGCGAGGAGGAGCAGGTCCTCGACGAGGGAGGTCATCCGGATCGCCTCGGACTCGATGCGCGCGAGGCTGTGCCGGACGTCCTCCGGCAGGTCCGGCTGCGTGCGCCGGGTCAGCTCGGAATACCCGCGGATCGAGGCGAGGGGCGTCCGCAGCTCGTGGCTCGCGTCCCCGATGAACTGCCGCATCCTGTCCTCGCTCGCCTTGCGCACCGCGAGCGCCTCGCCCACGTGCCCGAGGAGGCGGTTGAGGGCGGCGCCCACCCGGCCGACCTCGGTCGCCGGATCGGTGTCCTTCTCCGGCACGCGGATGCTGATGTCGACGTCGCGGTCGAGGGGCAGCTCCGCGACGCTCGTCGCGGTCGATGCGACCCGGCGCAGCGGCCGCAGCGCGGCACCGACCGTGATCCACGCCGCCGCGCACGCGAGCAGGAGGCCGATCGCCGTGACGACGAGGACGATGGCCCCGAGCTGTCGGACCGTGTCCTGCACGGGCGACAGCGGCAGTCCGGTGACGAGGGCGCGTCCGAAGCCGGAGTCGACGATCGCCACCATCCGGTACTCGCCCAGGTCGCCGCCGAGGTCCACGCTGTGCGGCCTGCCGTCCCCGATGAGCTGGAGGATCGCCTCCTGCGCGGGCTCGGACAGGGACTGGAGCTCGCCGTAGCGGTCGAGGTAGCCGGACGAGGTCACCCGGCCGGCCTCGACGAGCGCGATCACCGTGCCCTCGCCCTGGCCGAGCACGAACCCGCCGCCCGGCCCTGACCCGTCGCCCGGTCCGCGGCCCGCCCGGTCCGCGGCCTCGAGCACCTCGGCGTCCACCTGCCCGACCAGGTAGGTCTGCAGGACGGCGACGGACACGACGCCGATCACCGCGGCGACGGCGGCAAGGAGGGCGGCGACGATCAGCACCAGCCGGAGCCGGAGCGATCGCGTTCCGGTCATGGCGCCGGCTTCAGCATGTACCCGGCTCCGCGGACCGTGTGGATCATCGGGGCGCGGCCGGCGTCGATCTTGCGGCGCAGGTAGGAGATGTAGATCTCGACAACGCTCGATTTGCCGCCGAAGTCGTAGCTCCAGACCCGGTCCAGGATCTGCGCCTTGCTGAGGACCCGGCGCGGGTTCCGCATCAGGTAGCGGAGCAGCTCGAACTCCGTCGCGGTGAGCTCGATCGGCTCGCCGGCGCGGAACACCTCGTGGCTGTCCTCGTCGAGGGACAGGTCGCCGACGGTGATCACCGGGTCCGACTCGTCCGAGACGGCGACGATCGAGCGGCGGATGAGGCCGCGGAGCCGCGCGACGAGCTCCTCGAGGCTGAACGGCTTCGTGACGTAGTCGTCGCCGCCCGCCGTGAGGCCCGTGATCCGGTCGTCCAGCGAGTCCTTCGCCGTGAGGAAGAGGACGGGAGTGTCGGTGCCGTCGGCGCGCACGCGCTGGAGCACCTGCAGGCCGTCGATGTCCGGGAGCATGATGTCGAGGACGATCGCGTCGGGCTTGAACTCCCGCGCCATGGCGAGGGCCTGCCGGCCGTCGCCCGCCGTCTTCACCTCCCAGCCCTCGTAGCGGAGGGCCATGGAGAGGAGATCGGTGAGCGTCGCCTCGTCGTCGACGACGAGGACCCGGATCGGGGAGCCGTCGGCGCGGCGCATGGGGGCACGGGCCACGCGGGCGGCGGTGTCGGAGGAGGCCATGCCTCTCAGTATGGGAAGAAGTCTATGAGCGGCCTGTGGCGCTCCTTTGCGGGAACACAGAAGCGGGCCGGGGAGATTCCCCGGCCCGCTTCGTGATGGAGGCGGTCAGACCCGCCCCCGCATCGGGTCAGTTGCGGCCGGCGCCGCGGCCCGTGCGGTGCTTCGCGTCCGCGGTCTCGAGGACGTCCTGGACCACGTAGTACTGCGGCTTGCGCTCGAGGTTCTCGTCCCAGAGCAGGGCCGAGCCCATGCCCGTGAACCAGCCGGGCACCCACGACTGCTCGTCGGAGACGCCCCAGACCGTGTACGAGACGCACTCGCGGACGGCGAGGCAGGCCTCGATGGTCTGCCGCCAGTAGTCCTCCTGCTGCTGCTGGAGGGCCGGCGTCAGCGGCTCCTGCGTCTCGGGGCTGTCGACGAACGTCCGCACGTCCACCTCGGTCAGCGCGATGTCGAGTCCGAGGTCGGCGAAGCGCTGCATGTTCTCCTGGAACCCGCCCGGGAACCCGTACTCGGTCGAGAGGTGGGTCTGGAAGCCGATGCCCTCGATCGGGACACCCGCGGCGAGCTGCTCCTGGACCCAGGCGTAGAGCGCGTCGCTCTTCTGGCCCATGTGCTCGATCGCGTAGTCGTTGTAGAAGAGGACGGCCTTCGGGTCGGCGTCGTGCGCCCAGCGGAACACGTCGGCGAGGATCTCCGGCCCGAGGTGCTGCACCCAGAAGCGCTCCGGGTGGATGCCCGACTCGAAGTCCCCGGTCTCCCAGTCATCGACGAACGCCTCGTTGACGACGTCCCAGTGCCAGATGTCGCCCTTGAAGTGGCTCACCACGTTGTAGACGTGCTGCCGGAGGATCTCCCGGAGCTCCTCCGTGCCGATGGTGCCGTCGGCGACACCCTCGGTGAGCCACGCGGGCAGCTGGTTCTGCCACAGCAGCACGTGGCCGCGCACGAGCTGGTGGTTCTCCTTCGCGAACTCGACGAGCTCGTCAGCGGGGCCCCAGTTGTACTCGCCGCGGACCGGCTCGAGGGTCTCCCACTTCATCTCGTTCTCCGCGGTCACCGAGGAGAACTCCTCCGCGATGATCTCCCGGTACTCCGGGTCCTGGAGGCCGGCCGGGCTGACGGCCGTGCCGATCCGGAGGCCGTACTCCGCGCCCAGGTCGCGGAGGGAGTCGTCGTGCTGGTGCGAGGCGGGGGTCGAGTGCGGCGCAGCGGCGTAGGCCGGCACACCACCCAGGACGAGCGTGGCCGCACCCACCACACTCGCTGTACCGAGAACCAAGGTTCGACGGAAGGACACGAGAAGCACTCCTTTGTCTTCGTACCGCTGACGCCACTGTCAGGAAAGTTTCGTGGTCACCAGCGACAACTTTCTGTTGCGTGTCTACGGTAACCGCCATGGCGGGAGGCGCAACAAATCGGGGGCGCCTTCTCGGCGAGTCGTCAGGAACTGGGGCGCGGCATCCTTCTCGGGCCTGGAACGCGAACGAAACACCGCCGACTCACAATCCCGGTTGACTGAGCGGGCATGGCGCCCGTGCGCCGGGGAGGAGGACGCTCGTGTCGGGCACAGTGCAGCGAGGCCTCGTCCCCACCGTCGACCGTGCCGTGCCGGAGCTCATGCGCGCGGTGACGGCGGGCCGACCGGGCGGACCGGACGAGCTGCGCATCTCGTCCTCCGTACCCTCGCCGGTGCGCACGGGCAGTGAGGTCCTCGTGCGCGTGCTCGCCGCCGGTGTGAACCCGGTCGATGCGAAGACCCGCGCCGGACGCGGCGTCTCTCGCGCGGCGTCGTGGCCCCTCGTCCCCGGCTTCGACTTCAGCGGCGTCGTTGTGGAGTCGCCCTACGACGCCTTCCCCCTGCAGCCGGGCGATGAGGTGTTCGGCATGACGGCCTTTCCCCGCACGACGGGAAGCTACGCCGAGTACGTGAGCGTGCCGGCGCTGAACCTCGCCCGCAAGCCCCGGGTGCTGTCCCACGTCGAGGCCGCGGGGGTTCCGCTCGCGGCGCTCACCGCGTGGGGCACGGTCGTCGAACTGGCCAAGGCGCACGAGGGCCAGCGGGTGCTGATCCACGCGGGCGCGGGCGGCGTCGGGCACTTCGCCGTGCAGTTCGCGTCGTACTTCGGCGCCGAGGTCGCGACGACCGCCTCGGCGGAGAACGCCCGCTGGCTCACCGGGCTCGGCGCGTCCCGCGTGGTCGACTACGCGAGCCAGGACTTCGGGGACGTCCTCGACGGCCTCGATGTCGTCATCGACGCGGTCGGCGGGGACACCGGCCGCCGCTCCCTCGACGTCCTGCGCGCGGGCGGCCACCTCATCAGCCTCCCCTCGGGCGGCTGGACGACGATGCGGGAGGACGCCGCCGCGGCAGGCGTGCGGGCCACCGGCTTCTGGGTGGTGCCGGACGGCGGGACGCTCGCCGTGATCGCGCGCCTGATCAACTCCGGCGACGTCCGGGTAACGGCCGACGCGGTCTTCCCCCTCGAACGCGCCGCGGACGCGCACCGCCTGCTCGAGCAGGGCCACGTGCGCGGCAAGGTCGTGCTGCAGGTCAGCGACTACTGACCGGGGCCCATCCCCGCACCCGCTCCACGACGAACTCCTTCGGATACCGGCCCTCGGGATCCGGCTCGAACTCGAAGACGTCGAGCATGAGCTGCATCGGGTACGACGGCGACTGCGCGCTCGTCTTGACCACGACGCCGTCGACCTCGAACACGAGCCCCTCCGGGGTCCACTCGACCGCGTAGTCGTGCATGGCGGTGAGGTCGCCCTCGATCTCGATCTTCTCGAAGTCGTCCGTCAGCGCCGGGTCGGCGAAGGGATGGACGCCCATACCGATCATGCCGCGATCGGCATGGATCTCGCCGCCGAAGATCTCGAGCAGGCATATCTCGCCGCTCTCCTCCGGGGTGCGCTCCACGCCGATGAGCCAGAGGCCCACCATGGTCCGGGGATCCGCGTTCGCCGCGGCCCGGATCTCGATGCGGCCGCGCTGCGGGGTCCACGCCCAGCGCTCGGCCTGCGCCTCGCGCACGACGAGGTCCGGCCGGAACCGGTGCTGCCCGTCGCGGCTGCCGATCGGTCCGGAGCGGACGCCCGTCTGCAGGTTGGAGACGCGGATGCCGCCGTCCCACTCGGGAGCCCACGGCTCCTGGTCCGCCTCGATGAGCAGGTGCAGCCCGTCGTGCGCGAGCCGCCAGCGGGCCCGGGTGCGCTCCCGCGACGACCACTGGGGCAGGTAGTGCGGGATCCAGCGCTTGCCGAACCCGGCCGGGTCGTCGAACCGCTCGTCGAACACGAGCTCCCGGTCGCCGATCACGCCCGCCATTCTCCGGCACGGTGCGAGCGCCTCGCACTTCTGGGTCCCGGTCGGGAGGCGCTCAGAGGAGGGCGACCATCACGTGGTCGGAGTGCGGCTGGTCGCCGACGAAGTACGTGCGCGGCCCGGCGATCGCGAAGCCGCTCTTGCCGTAGAAGCGGATGGCGCGCGCGTTCTCGGAGTTGACGCCGAGCCACACCGAGCGGACGCCCTCCTCGACGGCGCGGACGAGGGTCGCCGCGACGAGCTCGCCGGCGACTCCCCGGCCGTGCCGATCCGGGTGGACGTACACCTTGCTCAGCTCGATCGTGGGGCGGACGGTGACAGCCGCCGCCACGTCCGCGTCCTGCGGCTCACCCCGCACGAGCATGGTGTAGCCGGCGAGTCCCTCGGGCGCGGCCGAGACGAGGAGGATGCGGCCCGGATCGGCGAGATACCCCTCGAAGCTCGCGACGCTGAGCGTCGTCGCGATGTGCTGCGCGATGGCCTCCGGCGACGTGCCGGGCGGGCACGCGAGCGGGAACGTGAGCGCGGCGAGCTCAGCGAGGGCGGCGGCGTCCGCCGGAGCGGCGGGGCGCACGACGGGCATGGGGACCTCCGGGAACGGCGGAACGCCCGGCCCCGCGAGGGAGCCGGGCGTTCCGGATGCGTCTCTACAGCGCGTTGACGTCCAGCGGGATGCCGGGGCCGAACGTGGTCGACACGGCGCCCTTCTGGATGTAGCGGCCCTTGGCGGCGGCCGGCTTGAGCCGGAGGACCTCCTCGAGTGCGGCGCGCAGGTTGTCGCTCAGCTGCTCCTCGGAGAAGCCCGCCTTGCCGACCACGAAGTGGACGTTCGCGTGCTTGTCCGTGCGGAACTCGATCTTGCCGCCCTTGATGTCGGACACGGCCTTGGCCGGGTCCGGCGTGACGGTGCCGGTCTTCGGGTTCGGCATGAGGCCGCGGGGGCCGAGGACGCGACCGAGGCGGCCGACCTTGCCCATCATGTCCGGAGTCGCCACCGCCGCGTCGAAGTCGGTCCAGCCGTTCGCGACGCGCTCGATGAGCTCGTCGCCGCCGACCTCGTCGGCGCCCGCAGCACGCGCCGCGTCGGCGTTGGCGCCGTTCGCGAACACGATGACACGGGCGGTCTTGCCGGTGCCGTGCGGGAGGATGACCGTACCGCGGACCATCTGGTCCGCCTTGCGCGGGTCGACGCCGAGCTTCAGCGCGACCTCGACGGTGGAGTCGAACTTCTTCGACCCGGTCTGCTTGGCGAGGCCGACGGCCTCCGCAGGGGTGTAGTACTTGCCCGGCTCGAGCTTCTCAGCGGCGGCGCGGTAGGCCTTGGACTTCTGTGCCATGTTCTTCTCCCCGCCCTTACTCGACCGTGATGCCCATGGAACGGGCGGTGCCGGCGATGATCTTCTCGGCGGCCTCGATGTCGTTCGCGTTGAGGTCGGGCTGCTTCTGCTCGGCGATCTCGCGCACCTGCTGACGCGTGAGCTTCGCGACCTTCGCCGTGTGCGGCGTGGCCGAGCCCTTCGCGACGCCCGCGGCCTTCTTGATCAGCTCGGCGGCCGGCGGGGTCTTGAGGACGAACGTGAAGGTCCGGTCCTCGTAGACGGTGATCTCGACGGGGATGACGTTGCCGCGCTGCGACTCGGTCGCGGCGTTGTACGCCTTGCAGAACTCCATGATGTTGACGCCGTGCTGACCCAGCGCCGGCCCGATGGGCGGGGCGGGGTTCGCGGCGCCAGCCTTGATCTGGAGCTTGATGAGCCCCGTGACCTTCTTCTGACGTGCCATTGTGTGTTTTCCCTTTCATCGAGCGGCCGGGGCCGCTCTCCCGCCTCCCCGGCGGTTCCGAGGTGCGGTGGTCTGGAGTTCGAGCGCTCGAGGCGCTCCCGGTATTCCCGGCTAGAGCTTGGTGACCTGGTCGAAGCTGAGCTCGACCGGCGTCTCGCGCTCGAACAGGGAGACGAGCACGGTGAGCTTGCCGCTCTCCGGCTTGATCTCGCTGATCGTTCCGGGCAGGCCCGCGAACGAGCCCTCCTTGATGGTGATCGTCTCGCCGATCTCGAAGTCGACCTCGGCGGCGATGGAGCGCGCCTGCGTCGCGGCACCGCGGGCGCCGCCGGCGGCCTTCGCGGGAGCCTCGGTCACCTGCACCGTGCTCTTCAGCATGTTGAACGCCTCTTCGAAGCGGAGCGGCGTCGGGTTGTGCGCGTTGCCGACGAACCCGGTGACGCCCGGCGTGTGCCGGACCATCGACCAGGAGTCCTCGTTGAGGTCCATGCGCACGAGCACGTAGCCCGGGATCCGCACCCGGTTCACGAGCTTGCGCTGGCCGTTCTTGATCTCGACCACGTCCTCCATGGGGACCTGGACCTCGAACACGGCGTCCTCCTGGCCGAGGCTGCCCTTGCGCTGCTCGATGTTCTGCTTCACGCGCTTCTCGAAGCCGGCGTAGGAGTGGATGACGTACCACTTGCCCGGCTTGAGGCGCAGGTCGCGGCGGAACTCCTCGTACGGGTCCAGCGCGGCCTCTTCGGCCTCGTCGTCCGTCGCGGCGACAGCGGCATCCGCCTCGTCGATCGAGTCGATCTCGAGCGCCTCGTCCACGAGGGCGTCCGCCTCCGGGTCCGCGGCCTGCTCGACGGCGTCGAGGACCTCGTCGAGGTTCTCCTCGTCGTCGCTCACGACATGGATGCCGCCCGGGCCCTCGGGGGCGTGGCCGACCTCGCCACCGCCCAGGACGTCACCCTCCTGGACCTCGCCGACCTCGGAGTCCTGCTCGGCGGCCGGGACGACGTCGAGGTCTCCACGGTGATCGCGGTACCCGCGCAACTCGTTGGACACTGTGCTCTCTCTCTGCTGCCCGCGGGAGCGGGCGGAAACGTGGGCTAGGCGGGCGGGTTCCCGAACACGAAGACGACCAGCGCGCTGAAGACGAAGTCCAGGCCGCCGACGATCGCCATCATGATGATGACGAAGACCAGCACCACCGCGGTGAACCCGAACAGCTCGCGCCGAGTCGGGGTCACGACCTTCTTCAGCTCGCCGATCACCTGGCGGATGAAGAGCGCGATGCGGGCGAACGGCGACCGTCGGGCCTGCCGCTCCCGTCTCGCAATGGCTACGACGTCCTCGCTGGGCTCGTCGATCACCTTCCGCGCCACGACAACTCCTTGTGTTCCACCTCGGCCGGTCGGGCCAGGGACCCGCTCGGCGGCGGGCCCGTCCACGCGGCTGCGTGGACGGCTGCAGGGCGGACAGGACTCGAACCTGCAACCTGCGGTTTTGGAGACCGCTGCTCTACCAATTGAGCCACCGCCCTAGGAGGAAGAGGCACAGGGCTTCGCCATTCCCGAGGGGAGACGATGTTCCGCCGATGGGCGCGGCAAATGCTGGCTTCTTCCGACCAGTGTCGCCCAGTCTAACAGAGGCCCGGTGACGAGCCGATCCTTGCCTCCCGGGCGCCTGGCTAGTCTTGCAGGCATGGCCTCCTCGCGCATCTCCCCCCGCATCGCCGCGATCAGCGAATCGGCGACCCTGAAGGTGGATGCTAAGGCGAAGGCGCTCCAGGCGGAGGGCCGCCCGGTCATCAGCTTCGCGGCGGGCGAGCCGGACTTCCCCACACCGGGCTTCATCGTCGAGGCCGCGGAGCGCGCCGTGCGGGACCCGCGCAACCACCGCTACACCGCCGCGGCGGGCCTCCCGGAGCTGCGCGAGGCGATCGCGGCGAAGACCCTGCGCGACAGCGGCCTCGAGGTCTCCCCGTCGCAGGTGATCGTCACCAACGGCGGCAAGCAGGGCGTGTACCAGGCGTTCGCGACCATCGTCGGCGAGGGCGACGAGGTGCTCGTGCCGGCTCCGTACTGGACGACGTACCCGGAGGTCATCAAGCTTGCGGGTGGCGTTCCCGTGGAGGTGTTCGCCGGAGCCGACCAGGACTACCTGGTGACCGTCGAGCAGCTGGAGGCCGCGCGCACCGAGCGCACGAAGGTGCTGCTCTTCGTGTCCCCCTCCAACCCGACCGGGGCCGTCTACAGCGCCGAGCAGGCTCGCGAGATCGGCCAGTGGGCCGACGAGCACGGGCTGTGGGTCATCGCCGACGAGATCTACCAGAACCTCGTCTACCCGGAGGGGCTCGCCGAGGACGCGACGCCCGAGGCCGCGGTGTCGATCGTCCGGGCGGTCCCGTCCCTCGCGGATCGCACGATCCTCGTGAACGGCGTGGCGAAGTCCTACGCGATGACCGGATGGCGCCTCGGCTGGATGGTCGGACCGGCGGATGCGATCAAGGCGGCGGCGAACCTGCAGTCGCACCTGAGCTCGAACGTGTCGAACATCTCACAGCGCGCCGCGATCGCGGCCCTCACCGGCCCTCAGGACGAGGTGGAGGCGATGCGCCGGGCCTTCGACCGACGGCGCCGGCGGATCGTCGCGGAGCTCAATGCGATCGACGGGTTCGTCACCCCGACGCCCGAGGGCGCGTTCTACGTCTACCCGGACGTGACCGCGCTGCTCGGCCGCGACTGGAACGGCACGACCCCGACCACGTCGCTCGAGCTCGCGGACCTGATCCTCGAGCAGGCGGAGGTCGCGGCGGTGCCGGGCGAGGCGTTCGGGCCGAGCGGCTACCTCCGCTTCTCGTACGCGCTCGGCGACGACGCCCTCCTCGAGGGCGTGCAGCGCCTCCAGCGCCTCTTCGGCTGAGGCGCGGGTCGTAGGAACGACTCGCGCCCGGCAGCGGGAAGCGCATGTCCGCGCGACCAGCGGCGGCATCCACCGGTCGGTGGATGCCGGAATCAGACCATCGGCCGGTGCCGGGAGCGAGCGGGCGCGGCCAGCATGGTCGCCATGGACATCCCCCGATCCGAGCCGGTCGTCCGGGTGCGCGACCTGGTGAAGCGCTACGGCACCCGCGAGGCGGTGCGCGGCATCGACTTCGACATCTTCCGCGGCGAGACGTTCGCCCTGCTCGGCCCCAACGGCGCCGGCAAGTCGACGACCATCGAGATCCTCGAGGGCTACCGCGAGCGGACGTCGGGCAGCGTGTCCGTCCTCGGCGTGGATCCGCACGAGGGCGACCTCGACTGGAAGGCGCGCCTCGGGATCGTGCTGCAGAGCACCGGCGAGTCGGGCAACGTCACGGTCCGCGAGCAGCTGACCCACTTCGCCGGCTTCTACCCCGCTCCGCGCGACGTCGACGAGGTGATCGCCTCCGTCGGACTGGAGGAGAAGGCGACGACCCGCATCAAGGCCCTCTCGGGCGGACAGCGCCGGCGCGTCGACGTGGCGCTCGGGATCATCGGCCGCCCGGAGCTGCTGTTCCTCGACGAGCCCACCACGGGCTTCGATCCGGAGGCCCGGCGGCGGTTCCGGGAGCTCATCCGCCGCCTCCAGGGCGAGGGGACGACGATCCTGCTGACCACCCACTACCTCGACGAGGCGGCGCAGCTGAGCGACCGCGCCGCGGTGATCGCGGGCGGGGCGATCGTCGCGTCCGGCGCGATCGCGGAGCTCGGCGGCGAGGACGCCCGCACCCCCACCGTCCGGTGGACCGAGCGCGGCGAGCGCCGCCAGCTGCGCACCGAGACGCCCGGCGCCGTCGTGAGCGAGCTGGTCCGCCGCCTCGGCCACGAGCCGGAGGACCTCGAGGTCGCCCGGCCCACCCTGGAGGACGTCTACCTGGAGCTCGTCGCGGCGGGCTCGGCGACGGAGGTCTCATCATGAGCACCACGGCACTCCCCCTGCGCGCGGTGGCCGCCCGGCGGCCGTCGGCGCTGAGGCTCGGCCTGTCCCGGGCTGCGTACGAGATCCGCAGCTACTTCCGGCTCGGCGACACCCTCTTCTTCACGTTCCTGTTCCCCGTCGTGATGCTCGCGATCTTCTCGGTCGCCTTCAGCGGCGCGGGCCTCGTCGGCGTGAACGGGCAGCCCGATCCGGTGAACGGGATCAGCATGGCCCACTCCTACCTCCCGGGCATGGCGGCAGCGGGCCTCCTGCTCTCCGGCGTGCAGAACCTCGCGATCGACATCGCGATGGAGAAGGGCGACGGCACGCTGAAGCGGCTGGCCGGCACGCCCCTGCCTGTCCTGTCCTACTTCCTCGGCAAGTTCGGCCAGGTGCTCGTGACGTCGCTGCTGCAGCTCGCGCTCCTGCTCGCGGTGGCGCGCATCCTGTTCGGCGTCCCGCTGCCGACCGCGCCGGAGAAGTGGGTCACGTTCGCGTGGGTGTACCTCCTCGGGCTCGGGACGTCCGCGGTGCTCGGGATCGCCCTGTCCGGTGTGCCGCGCTCGGGCAAGAGCGCGTCCGCGGTCATCATCCCGATCGTGCTCGTGCTCCAGTTCGTCTCCGGCGTCTACGTGACCTTCGCGGCGCTGCCCGACTGGCTGCAGAACCTCGCCTCGGTGTTCCCGCTGAAGTGGATGGCCCAGGGCATGCGCTCGGTGTTCCTCCCCGACGCCTTCGCCGCCCAGGAGCAGACCGGCACCTGGGACCTCGGCACCACGGCGCTCGTCCTCGGCGTGTGGCTCGTCGCCGGGCTGATCGCGTGCCGGTTCGCCTTCCGCTGGATCCGCAAGGACTCCTGACCCGGTGAGCGATCCCGCGACCGGCCTCGCCCGGTCCCTCCGCTGGTGGCACCTCGCGTTCGCCGGGGTGCCGCTGGCGGCGTTCGCCCTGACCATGGCGCAGGAGAGCGCCCCGGAGCGCCGGCTGGCGGCAGGCGTGCTCCTCGCGCTCGTCCCGCTCTGCTGGCTCGCGTTCGGCCGGCTGTCGTTCGCCCGGCCGCGGGTGGGCGCCGCCTTCGCGGCCGTGCTGATCCTGCTCGCGGCCGCGGTGATCGCGATCCAGCCGAACGCGGCCCTGCTGCAGTCCCTGGTCTACCCCTTCGTCTGGGTCCGGTCCGAGTCCACGCGGGCGGCCGTGGCCTGGAACGCGGCGGTCGCGGTCGGGGTCTTCGCCGGCCTCGTCGTCGCCTACGACGGCTCCGTGTTCGCCCCCGCCGCGATCACGGCGCTGTCCCTCGCGTTCAGCCTCGCCTTCGGACTGTGGATCACCCGCATCGCCGAGTGGGGCGAGGAGCGCGCGCGGCTCCTCGACGAGCTCACAGCGGCGCAGGACCGGCTCGCCGCGGCCAACCGGGAGCAGGGGACGGCGGCCGAGCGCGAGCGCATCGCCCGGGAGCTGCACGACACTCTCGCGCAGAGCCTCACCGGGCTCGTGATCACCGCGCAGCGCGCCTCATCGCCGGCCAGGACGCCTCAGCAGCTCCGCGAGGACCTCGCGCTCATCGAGTCCATCGCGCGGGACGCGCTCACGGAGGCCCGGGCCGTCGTGGCCGCGAACGCATCCGTCGCGGTCGACGGTGGCCTCGCGGACGCCGCGGACCGGCTGGCGGCGCGGTTCGAGCGGGAGACCGGGATCGCGGTGTCGGCGCACGTGCAGGCGCGGGTGCCCCGGGAGCTCGAGGTGGTGCTCCTGCGCTGCGCCCAGGAGGCCCTCGCGAACATCCGCAAGCACTCCGGGGCACGGGCGGCGTCGCTGACGATCGAGGAGGCGCCGGACGGCGTCGTCCTCACCGTGGAGGACGACGGCCGCGGCCTCGCCGCCGGGATGCCGGAGTCGTCGCCGGGGTTCGGCATCGCCGGCATGCGGGAACGGCTGGAGCTCGTGGGCGGCGACGTCGCCGTGGCGCCCCGCGAGGGCGGCGGCACCAGACTGACGGTGCGGGCCCCGATCGCGGGCGAGGGAAGGAGGACGGCATGAGCGAGGCGCCGGTGCGGGTGCTGGTGGCGGACGACCATCCGATCGTCCGGAGCGGCATCGTGGCGCTCCTCGCGGACGACGAGCGACTGCACGTCGTGGGCGAGGCCGCGGACGGGGCCGAGGCGGTCCGGCTCACTGAGGAGCTCCGGCCGGATGTCGTGCTCATGGACCTGCAGATGCCGGGCCTGGACGGGGTCGGCGCGACGGAGCGAATCGCCGCGGGCGGCTCCGGCGCCCGGGTGCTCGTGCTCACCACCTACGAGAGCGACACGCTCATCCTCGACGCCATCACCGCCGGCGCGAGCGGGTACCTGCTGAAGGCCGCGCCGCGCGAGGAGATCCTCGCGGGCATCCTGTCGGTCGCGGCCGGCGACACCGTGCTGGCGCCGTCCATCGCGGCGACGCTGGTCGGCCGGGTGCGGAAGGAGAGCCGCCCGGCGGTGCGGCTGAGCACCCGGGAGCAGGAGGTGCTGACCCTCGTCGCCGCCGGCCGGAGCAACCCGGAGATCGCGCGCGAGCTGTTCATCGGCGAGGCGACGGTCAAGACCCACCTGCTGCACGTGTTCGAGAAGCTCGAGGTCGGCGACCGCACCAGGGCGGTGACGCGCGCGCTCGAGCTCGGCCTGCTGCCGCCGAACCGCTAGCGGGTCAGACCGTCAGGCCGACCAGCACCGGCTCGGGCTGGAGCAGGACCCCGAACTCGGTCTGGACCCGGGCGCGGATGAACCGGGCGAGCTCGGCGATCTCCTCGGCCGTCGCCCCGCCGCGATTCACGATCGCGAGGGAGTGCTTGGACGAGACGGCGGCACGCGATCCTGGCAGGCTGAAGCCGCGGGTCACGCCCGAGCGCTCGATGAGCCAGGCGGCGGAGAGCTTCACCCGGTGCTCGTGGGGGACCGGAGCGGCGATCGGGTCGCCGAGCGAGGCGATGACGTCCGCGTCCTCGCCTCCGACCGGCCACCGTGGCGCCTCGGCGGGAAGGGTGCGAGCGAAGCTCTCGCCGACGACCGGGTTGGTGAAGAACGATCCGGCGCTCACCGAATCGGGATCCCCCGGATCGAGCACCATCCCCTTGCTGCGCCGCAGGTCGAGGACGGCATCGCGCAGCTCCCGCAGCGGCACCCGGTCCCCGAGCTCGACGCCGAGGGCGTTCGCCAGCTGCGCGTAGCGGACCGGCGCGCTCAGCTCGGACGCGGTGAGCTCGAACTCCACCTCGGTGACGATCCCCTGGCGACCGCGCTTGAACACCGACGTGCGGTACCCGAGCCCCAGCTCGGCGGCCGGGAGCCGCGACAGGTCGCCGGTGGCGTAGTCGAGGAACTCGACCGCGACGACGCTCGCCCCGAGCTCCTGCCCGTAGGCGCCGATGTTCTGGATGGGAGCCGCCCCGGTCGATCCCGGGATCCCGGAGAGCGCCTCCATGCCGGCGAGGCCCTCGTCCACGCAGAAGGCGACGAGGTCGTCCCACGGCTCCCCCGCGTCGACCCGCAGCAGCACCCGGCCGTCCGGCGACGGGTCGAGCGTGCGGATGCCGCGCCCGACCGGGAGGAGGACCGTCCCGTCGAATCCCTCATCCGAGGGGACGAGGTTCGAGCCTCCGCCCACGACGAGCCACGGCTCTCCATCGGACCAGACGTCGAGCGCGGCCTCGACGAGTTCCACCGCCGATCCGGCGCGCACGACGCGGCGAGCGGGGCCGCCGACCCGGAGGGTGGTCAGCGAGGCGAGCGCGACGTCCTCCTCCTCGGTGACCCCGACCGGCGCGCTCATGCTCCCGGCACGAGCACGACGACCTGCGCCTTGCCGAGGACGGTGGCGCCGGCTGCCCTCACCGTGAGGTCGATGCGCGCGGTTCCCGCCTCGGTGTCGAGAGCGCCGACCTTCGCGGTCACCTCGAGCGTCGCCCCTTCGACGGGGTCGACGACGACCGGGCGCGTGAACCGGACCTGGTAGTCCCGGACGCGGGAGGCGCCGCCCGCCCAGTCGACGACCGGCTGCACCGCGGCGCCCATCGTCAGCATCCCGTGCGCGAGGACACCGGGAAGGCCCACCTGCTCGGCCACGTCGTCCCGGTAGTGGATGGGGTTGAAGTCGCCGGACGCGCCGGCGTAGCGCACGAGCGAGTCGCGCGTCAGCGGGATCGTGCGCTCGGCGACCACATCGCCCACGGCCAGCTCGGTCACGAGTCCTCCCCCCGCACCACGAGCGTCGACACGGCAGTGACGACGTGCTCGCCGGCACCGTCGCGGATCACGGACTCGGCCGTGACCATCGAGTTGCCGCCGAGGCTCTTCACGCCCGTGATCGTCAGCGTCGCTGTGAGCTCGTCGCCCGCGACGATCGGCCGGGTGAAGCTGAACCGCTGGTCGCCGTGCACCACCCTCGTGAAGTCGACGCCCGCCTCCTCGTCGGCGAGGAGCTGGGCGAGCGTGTGCTCCTGGACCACGACGGCGAACGTGGGCGGCGCCACGACGTCCGCGAAGCCGGCCTCGCGGGCCGCGGCCGGGTCGAGGCTCAGGGGATCCGCGGAGAAGACGGCCCGGGCGAACTCGCGCACCTTCTCGCGTCCGACGAGGTAGGGCTCGGTGGGCGGATAGCTTCGGCCCTCGACCGCCGGATTCACTGCCACCCCGTCAGTCTAGTTTCGCGCCATGAGCCCCCTCGCCGCTGCAAAGCGAGAGCCCCCGGCGCCATGCGCTCGGGGGCTCTTCCGCTTCGTGTCAGCGCCAGCTCACTGGCAGCTGTCGCACTGCAGGAGGTCCATCGGGTCGACCGGGACCGCGTAGCCGAGTTCGTTGTCGAATTCCATGAGCGTCTCCCCTTCGATGAGCTGTCGCTGTCATCCACCTTGCGGTAGTGCTTCACTATATAACGGGAATGACACTCGTGTCATTCCATAGATGTTGTGTCCCGGGCGTGTCGGTGCCCCCAGTTTAGGAGGGGCCTCCGACACTCGCCCTAGGCTGGCGGGAAGCCTGAGACGCGCCCGGGAGGTGCCCGATGAGCATCGCTTCCGCGCCGCTTCCGAGCGGCCGCCAGTTCGCTGTCCTGTGGGGTCTCGAGCGGACGTTCGGCGGCATGACTTCCGCGATGCTGAGGCGATCCCGGACGTTCGCGCAGTCGACGGGGGCCCCCGTCGACATCCTCACCTTCGACGCCCGGGACGACTACGACCGGATCGTGAGCGATCTGCGCGCGGACGGGAGACTGGACCCTCTCCTGCGGGTCCGGAACCTCTGGGACGAGCTGACGGACGCCCCGGCGCGGCCGGGACCGCCTGCAGGAACGAAGGCGGCTGCGCTCGACGGCTTCGCCCCCCTGCCCGCGGGAGGCCGCACGAGCCTCCGCCGGGCCGCCGACGGCACACTGCTCCAGCTGGACCGCCGCCGTCCCGACGGCACTCTCGCCATCAGCGACCGCCGGGACACCCGGGTGCCCGGAGAGCTGGGCGGCCGCTCCATCGTGCTGTGCGATGCCGCGGGAGTCCCGGTCTTCGGCTTCACGAGGGCCCGGCCGTTCTACCACTGGTGGCTCGACACCGTCCTCGGCGATGAGGACGCGTTCCTCGTCGTGGACAGCAAGGCGGCCGCCGGCGCACTGCTGGAGTACCGGTCGCCGCGGGCGACGCGCATCCACGTGCTGCACAACTCGCATCTGGACGGGGAGTCGCGTCCCTGGGCACCGCTCAAGCCCACGCGGATCGACGTCCTGCCCCGTCTGGACGACCTCGACGCGGTGGTGGTGCTGTCGGAGCGGCAGCGCGACGACCTCGCCGTCCTCCTCGGACGCTCCGACGCCGTGCACGTCGTGCCGAACGCCGCCGCACTCCCGACGCCGTCGCCCCCGGAGCCGCGCGACCCGCTCCGGGGCGTGCTTCTCGGCAGCCTCATCGACCGCAAGCGCGTCGACGACGCCATCCGGGCCGTCGCCCTCGCCCGGGAGTCGGGCGCCGACGTCCGGCTCGACGTCTACGGCGAGGGTCCCCTGCGGCCGGAGCTCGAGGCCCTCGTGGCGGAGCTCGGCGTCGCCGGCCCGGTCGTGCTCCACGGCTTCCGCCCGGACGCGCTCGACGAGTTCCGTCGCGCCTCCTTCTTCCTCCTCACGAGCCGCTCCGAAGGCTTCCCGCTCGTCCTCACCGAGGGGATGTCGCGGGGCTGCATCCCGATCAGCTACGACATCCCCTACGGACCGGCGGACATCATCGAGGACGGGCGCAGCGGCTTCCTGGTCCCGCCCGCCGACGTTCCGGCCCTCTCCGACCGCATCGCCGCCATTGCTCGCGGGGTTCCGGACGGCATGCGGGAGCAGGCGGCGCGGCAGGCGTCCGCCTTCTCCGACGAGGCGGTGCTGGAGCGCTGGCGGACGGTGCTCGAGCGCGCGCGCGAACGACATCTCCGGCCGGTGCCCTCGTTCACCGCCGAGATCCGCGACTCGCGGTTCGTGCGGCGGCGGGATTCGTTCGCAGTGTCCGCCGACTTCCGGCTCCGCGGCGTGGACGTCTCCCCCGACCAGGTTTCGGCGGCCGTGACCCTCCGCGGACCCGACGCCGTCGTGCTGAGGGCCGTCGGCGGGGTCCGGCGGACCCTCCGTCACGGCATCTGGAGGGCGGCGGTCCAGTTCCCTCAAGGGGCGGCCGCGTGGCTGCCGGAGGACATGCCGCTCACGCGTGAGCTCGAGCTGCGGATCCAGGGCGGACTCGTGCGGCTGCCGCTTCACGACTGACGGCGAGGCTCTCGCCGAGACTGCGGGCCGCCTGGACCAGCCCGTCCAGACGGCCCGCAGGATTCCCGAAGGCAACGCCCCGGCTACCCGAAGGGAGCGCCCAGCCCAACGTAGTGGTTCGGCGGGGTCCGGTCCACCCCATTCGGGGGACATCTCGAACCGGTCCGTCTGTGGTAGGGAACTCGAGCTCTCGGTGATGGCGCGCCGGCCTACGCCCGCCCCTGCAGGATGAGGTGCCAGTAGACCCAGGGCAGCACGTACCGGTCGGCGAGCCAGGTGAGGCGCCGTTCGCGCGCGAGCCCCGGCCAGAACGGGATCGTCGGCTGCGGCCGGTACTCGTCGTCGAACTCGGCGAAGACCATGGTCCTCCGCGAGACGGTGAAGGGGCATACCGAGTACCCGTCGTACCGGGCGACGGGCTCTCGGCCGTCCAGCGCCGCGACCAGGTTGCGGGCCAGCACCTTCGTCTGCTTGCGGAGCGCCCCGCCGGACTTCGAGTTGGTGGTCGCGGCCGCGTCCCCGAGCGACCAGATGTTGGGGTAGCGCGCATGCCGCAGAGTGCGCGGGTCGACCTCGACGAAGCCGCCGGGGTCGCCGGGAGCCGGCAGCGGGCTCGCCTTGAGGAAGTCGGGGGCGGACTGCGGGGGAACCACGTGGAGGTAGTCGTAGGCGATCCGCTCCGTCCCGTCCGCGGTGGAACCGATCAGGGCGGTGCTGCCCGGCGCATCCACCTCGAGCAGCCGCGCCTCGCGCCGGACCTCGATGCCGTACTCCTCGACCTTGCGCTCGAGCTCTTCGTCGATCGCCGGCATCCCGAACATCGTCGGTGTGGGGACGACGAACACGACCCGGATGTCGGCGAGCACGCCGGTCGCCCGCCAGTAGTCGCAGGCGAGGTACATCGGCTTCTGCGCTGCTCCCGCGCAGCTCGCCGGTCCCGGCGGCTGAGTGAACACCACCGTCCCGGCCCGCAGGTCGCGCAGGCGGCGCGACGCCGTCCCGAGCAGCTCGAACGCGTAGTGCGACGCCGCCGCACCGGTCCGGATCGCCTCGGACAGGCCCGGGATGCTGTCCCAGTCCTCCTGGATGCCCGGGCAGACGATCAGGTGGTCGTAGCCGAGCTCCTCGCCGGAGGAGAGGCGCACCGTGTCGGAGTCCGGGTCGAACTCGGCCACGGCGTCCTGGATCCAGCCGACCCGGCGCGGGATCACGTCGGCCTGACGGCGCACCGCCTGGCTCGCCCTGGCCGTGCCGCCGGCCACGTGCGAGAACAGCGGCTGGTAGCGGTGATGCTCGCGGGGCTCGACCACGACGACGTCGTCGACCCCGTAGCGCGCGAGCCGGCCTGCGACGGAGAGACCCGCGTTGCCGCCGCCGACGACCACGACGCGATGGTGCGAGGTCACGAGGCGCGCCGCGGGAGGATCGTGGGAGTGTCCATCGCCCCAGGCTAGGGAGCGAACCTTGGTGACCGGCGACCGCAGGGAGGGAACCGTCGTGGCCGACGACGAGCGCGCAGACGCCTACACGATCACGTTCAGCGAAGAGCCGAGCGCCGACGACAGTCGCGCGGTGCGAGAGGGACTCGACGCGTACAACGTCCGTCACGTCGGCCCCACGAACTGGGAGCCCCTCGCCCTGTTCGTCCGCGACGCAGCCGGCAGGACTATCGGCGGCCTCACCGGAGGCACGTACTGGGGCTGGCTCTACGTCGAGACGCTCTGGCTCGACGAGTCGCTGCAGGGTCAGGGCGTGGGCACGGAGCTCCTCGAGCGCGCCGAGCGGGCAGCGCTCGAGCGCGGCTGCCGCCACTCGATGCTCGACACCATGTCCTTCCAGGCGCTCGGCTTCTACGAGAAGCAGGGCTACAGCGTCTACGGAACCATCGACGACATGCCGGCCGGATCGGGGCAGGAGCGGTACTTCCTGAGGAAGCGGCTGCAGTAGGGCGTGGGGAGTCGAGCCAGGTCCGGGTGGCCAGGTGCGCCTTGAGTCAGGCGGTGACGGGCAGGATCTCGGACAGGAGCCGCTGGACACGCTGCTTGATGTCGTCTCGGACCTCGCGGACGACGGTGATGTCCTTGCCGGCCGGGTCGACGAGCTCCCAGTCCTCGTAGCGCTTGCCCGGGAAGAAGGGGCACTCGTCGCCGCAGCCCATGGTGATCACGACGTCCGATTCCTTGACCGCCTCAGTGGTCAGGATCTTCGGCACGTTGCCCGCGATGTCGATGCCCTCCTCCGCCATGGCCTGCACGGCGACGGGGTTGATCTGATCCTTCGGGGCCGAGCCGGCGGACAGCACCTGAACGCGTCCCTGGGACAGCTCCTCCATGTAGCCGGCGGCCATCTGGGAGCGGCCGGCGTTGTGCACGCAGACGAACAGGACGGTGGGGGTGTCGCTCATTTGGTTCTCTCCTTCACGGCTCGCTTGAAGCATAGGCGCCTATCTATGGGTCGAGAAAGGTGTCGCGGAGAGGTTTCACCGGTCGTTCACCGGAGACGGAAGGTTCATCTGGGTCAGGAGGGACCGGACGCGTGTGGAGATGTCATCGCGGATGAGGCGGACTTCGTCGATCGACTTGCCGACGGGGTCGGGCAGATCCCAGTCCAGATAGGTCTTGCCGGGGTAGATCGGGCAGGCGTCGCCGCAGCCCATGGTGATCACGTAGTCGGATGCGCGAACGACTTCGTCGGTGAGCGGCTTGGGGAACTCGCCGGCCAGCGGCACGCCGATCTCGTCGAGGACGCGGACGATCGCAGGGTTCACGTCCGGCGCCGGTTCCGATCCCGCCGTGCGCACCTCGACCCTGTCTCCGGCGAGGAAGCGGAGCATCGCCGCCGCGAGCTGGGAGCGGCCGGCGTTCTGCACGCAGACGAAGAGGACCTCCGGCACCGCCGCGCGGAGGTGGCGTTCCGCGCTCGCGAGGGCGCGCAGCCGGTCGGCCGCGAACTTTCCCGTCAGCGATGGGAGGTACTTGGTGATCTTGGCCCGGGTCGCGAGCATCTCGTAGCTCTCCCGGACGTACCGGTCCACCGTCTCTGGCGAGAACATCCCCTCGAAGCGGAGGGCGAGGTCGTCGGCGATGCGGCCCAGCACGGATTCGTCGTGTTCGGCGGGAGCGGCGCCATGGAGCAGGTCGAGGACCTGCGGAAGGCGTTCCGGACGGATGGAGTACCAGGCGACCCGTCCCTGCTGGTCGCGGTCGAGGATGCCCTCGTCCACCATGATGCGGACGTGGTGGCTGACGGTCGGCTGTCGGAGTCGGAGCCGCTCGGCGAGCTGACCGACGAGCGCGCGCCCGTCGGGGCTTCCGACGATGAGGCTGAGGATCTGCATCCGGGTCGGGTCGGTCAGGGTCCGGGCGGTTCGCGCGGCCCGCTCCGCGACACTCCGCTCGACGACGTCGAGCTCGTGTCCGTCCGGCATGGCCGCGAGTCTACGAGGGTCGGGGCCATGCCGGACGGACATCAGCAGCAGGAGGAGCCGCCTCCGATTCCTGTCGAGCAGACGCCCGTGGCGGGGAGGACGAGTTCGACGTTGCGCGCGGCCCGGACGTCTCCGTCGAGGAACGCGACGATCGAGCGCACCTGCTCGTACCCGGTCGCGAGCAGGAACGTGGGCGCGCGGCCGTAGCTCTTCATGCCGGCGAGGAAGAAGTTCGGCTCCGGCTGCTCGAGCTCGGCGAAGCCGTGGGGCTCGACCGTGCCGCAGGTGTGGACGTTCGGGTCGATGAGCGGCGCGAGACGCTTGGGCGCCTCGACGATCTCGTCCAGCTCGAGGCGGATCTCGCGCAGCATGTCCAGGTCGGGGCGGAAGCCGGTGGCGTTGACGACGAGGTCGACCTCGATGCTCGAAAGGCCATCGCCACGACGACCCACGAGCTCGACGCGGCCGTCCGAGGTCCTCCGCAGCCGGACGACCTCGAAGCTGTCCACACGTTCGATCGTCCCGGCGTCGACCAGGGCATCGACGCGGGCCCCGATCGAGGCGCGGGCCTGGAGCTCGTCCTCAGCGGAGGTGGTGACGCGGACGGCGCTCTTGTTCCGGATCACCCAGACGACCTCGGTGCCGGGCTCCTCGGCGGCGAGCGTCGCGAGGTTCAGCAGCGTGTTCGCGGCGGAGTGACCGGCGCCGACGACGGCGACGCGACGGCCGGCGAAGCGCTTCCGCTCCGCGCCGAGCACATCCGGCATCGCGCTCGTGACCTGTTCGCCGACCTCGTCCAACCCGAGAGGGTCCAGGCCGCTGGAGCCGAGGCTGTTCGAGGTCCGGTAGGTCCCGGAAGCGTCGATGACGGCACGGGCCGTGACCTCCCTCACGCCGTCGGCGGTGCGCAGCCGCAGCAGGAACGGAGTCTGAGCGCGTCCGGTCGAGCGGGTGCGATCCATCCCCTCTCGGCTCACGCTGACCACCTCCGCTCCGGTCAGGGTGCGCGACGCGATCGCGGGAAGGGCGGCCAGGGGCGCAAGGTAGTCGGCGACGAGCTCGCCCCCGGTCGGCAGCCCCTCGGGCTCCGGCTCGGCCCAGCCGGCGGCGGAGAGCAGACGGCGCGCGGCAGGGTCGACGAGGTGCTTCCACGGCGAGAAGAGACGGATGTGCCCCCAGGCGGCGACAGCAGCACCGGCCGACTTCCCCGCTTCGTAGATCGCGAAGTCCTGACCGCGCTCCAGCAGGTGAGCCGCGGCGGCGAGGCCGATGGGTCCGGCGCCGATGATGGCGACCGGCAATCCGTCGAGTCGAGAGGACCGGACGACAGGGGCGGCAAGGTCGATGAGGGTCATGTTCTCTTCCTGGTCCATAGGCGCCGACCCGGCGCCGCATCGAAGTTCATCGATACGGAGTATCTCGAGCTGTATCGAAGATTGTCAATACAGCGCTACGATGCTGACCATGGCCTCGTCGACCCTGCTTCCCCTCACCGACATCTCGGCGTGCTGCTCTCCGATCACGAGGGAGACGCTCGACTCGGAGCAGGCGGAGCTGCTGGCCCGGAAGTTGAAGGCCCTCGCCGATCCCGCGCGATTGCGGCTGATTTCGATCGTCGCCGCCTCCGAGGATGCGGAGGCGTGCGTCTGCGACCTCACCGAGCCGATCGGGCTGAGCCAGCCGACGGTCTCGCATCACCTGAAGCTCCTGACCGAGGCGGGCTACCTGACTCGCAGCCAGCGAGGGAACTGGGCGTACTACCGGCTGGTCCCGGGCGCGCTCGACTCGGTCGCCGAGCTCCTCGTCACCGCGTGAGCGGCGCGGCGACTCGCAGGCTCGTCGCCGAGTTCCTCGGCTCCCTGCTGCTCTCCGCACTCGTCGTCGGCTCCGGCATCGCCGCGCAGACCCTCTCACCGGGTGATGGCGGTCTGCAGCTGATGGAGAACGCACTCGCGACCGCGCTCGGCCTGTTCGTGCTGATCGCGGTCTTCCAGCACGTCAGCGGCGCGCACTTCAATCCGGTCGTGTCCGCAGCGGACGCCGCGCTCGGCTACCGGCCCTGGCGGGATGTCCTCGCCTACGTCCCGGCGCAGATCCTCGGCTGCATCGCCGGCGCCATCCTCGCGAACGCGATGTTCGACGTGGGTGCCCTCAACTGGAGCACCACCCACCGCCTGACTGGGCCACATCTTCTCGCCGAGGTGGTCGCCACCGCGGGCCTGGTGCTCGTGATCTTCTCGCTCGCTCGTTCCGGCAAGGCGCACCTCGCGGCGCCGGCCGTCGCGGCGTACATCGGCGCGGCCTACTTCTTCACCAGCTCGACCAGCTTCGCGAACCCGGCGATCACCGTCGGCCGCATGTTCAGCGACACCTTCGCCGGGATCGCGCCGACATCGGCTCCCGGGTACATCGGCGCGCAGGTGATCGGGGGTGTCCTCGGCGTTCTCGTCGTTCGCTACCTCTACCCGAAGCGGCGCCCGCACGAGCCCCTCGTTGAGGAGCGCGCCGATGAGCAACTGGAGCAACTGCCGACGGGATCGAGCCTGCCGGGGTCAACCTCAACCCGGAGGTCGTAGATCGCCTGGCTGGACGCCGAGGCACTCGGCGAGCTCGCTCGTGGTCGGCATGGAGCCGAGGCCGAGCTTGGAAGTAGCGGGGGCGGGACTTGAACCCGCGACACCACGATTATGAGCCGTGTGCTCTAACCACCTGAGCTACCCCGCCGCGGCTCCAGTCCCGCCGAGGCGGTGCTGGAGGTCGAGCCCCGAAAGGGGATTGAACCCTTGACCTTCTCCTTACCATGGAGATGCTCTACCACTGAGCTATCGGGGCGCGTGAAGGCGGCGGAAACGTGCCCCTCGCCTTCGGCACCGTAAGAGGTTAGCACCTCCTCGGCGTCTCCCTTGCCGCCCCGGCCGCCTGGCTAGGGTGCTGGGGTGACGATCGCAGACGACACCTCCCAGACGCCCGAGCAGGTCGCCGACCCCGCGCCGGTCGCGACCACGCCAGGGGGAGACGAGTGGTGGCGCTCCGCCGTCATCTACCAGATCTATCCCCGCTCCTTCGCGGACGCGAACGGGGACGGGATGGGCGACCTCGCCGGCATCACCGCCCGCCTGACCGCTCTCGCGGAGCTCGGCGTCGACGCGATCTGGCTCTCCCCCTTCTACCGTTCGCCGCAGCGCGACGGCGGCTACGACGTCTCGGACTACTGCGACGTCGACCCGATCTTCGGCACCCTCGAGGACTTCGGCCGACTTCAGGAGCGGGCCCACGAGCTCGGCCTCCGGGTGATCGTGGACCTCGTCCCGAACCACACCTCGTCGGAGCACGCGTGGTTCGAGGAAGCTCTCGCCGCCCCCGAGGGGAGCCGGGAGCGGGCGCGCTACATCTTCCGCGACGGCCGGGGCGAGAACGGCGACGTTCCGCCGAACAACTGGGAGTCCGTGTTCGGGGGCCGCGCCTGGACCCGCACCGCCCGGCCCGACGGCTCCCCCGGCCAGTGGTACCTGCACCTCTTCGACGAGAGCCAGCCCGATCTGGACTGGAGCAACCCGGAGGTCCGCGCGGAGTTCGTCCGCATCCTCCGCTTCTGGCTGGACCGGGGCGTCGACGGCTTCCGGGTCGACGTCGCGCACGGTCTGGTCAAGGAGGAGGGCCTGCCGGACTACGCCAAGCCTCTGACGGGTGGCTCGATGGGCGGGGCCGGCGTGCCGCTCACGCCCGAGATCGAGGCCGAGGCCGCGCAGGAGCCCCCTACCCCGCCCTACTGGGGCCAGGAGGGCGTCCACGAGATCTACCGGGAGTGGCGGCGCGTGCTGGACGAGTACGAGGGCGACCGGATGCTCGTGGCCGAGGCGTGGGTGGATCCGCTGCCCAAGCTCGCCAAGTGGGTGCGGCCGGACGAGATGGACCAGGCCTTCAACTTCGCGTACCTCGAGACGCCGTGGGAGGGCCCCGCGCTGCGCCGTGTCATCGCCGACTCGCTCTCGGCCTTCGGCGCTGTCGGCGCGCCCAGCACGTGGGTGCTGTCGAACCACGACGTCGTCCGCCATGCGAGCCGGCTCGCGCTGACTGCCGAGAACCCTCAGGGGGCCGGCATCGGGCCGAACAGCGACGGCAAGCCGATCCCGGACCTCGGGATCCGGCGCGCTCGGGCCGCGTCCCTGCTCATGCTCGCCCTGCCGGGCAGCGCCTACGTCTACCAGGGCGAGGACCTCGGCCTGCCCGAGGTGATCGACCTCCCCGACGAGGCGCGGCAGGACCCGACCTGGTACCGCACCGGAGGCGAGCGCTACGGACGCGACGGGTGCCGCGTGCCCATTCCGTGGGAGGCGTCGGCGCCCGCGTACGGCTTCAGCCCGACCGGCAGGACGTGGCTCCCGCAGCCGGAGGAGTGGGCCGAGCTGGCGCGCGATGCGCAGCAGGGGGTACCGGGCTCGACCCTCGAGCTCTACCGGCGGGCGCTCGAGCTGCGGCGCGAGCACGGCCTCGGCAGGGGTGCGATCGAGTGGCTGCCCGGCTACTCGGAGCAGGTCGTCGCGCTCGTCGTCGGCGAGGTCACCGTCGTCGCCAACACGGGCGAGACTCCGGTCGAGCTGCCCGCCGGCGAGGTGCTGCTCTCCAGCGAGCCCCTCTCCGAGGCGGCGCTGCCGGCCGACACCACCGTCTGGCTTCGCGTCTCGGGCTGACCTCAGCCGACGTGGTGCTCCAGCCACGCCACGGGATCGACGTGCTGCGTGCCGCCGAGGCGGATCTCGAAGTGCAGGTGCGGGCCGAAGCAGAACCCGGTGTCACCGACGGTTCCGATGAGCTGGCCCACGGACACCGACTGACCCGGATAGACCGCGAGGGAGCCGAACTCCATGTGGGCGTACACCGAGGACACGAGCTCGCCGTCGATGCGGTGGTCGATGATGGCGTGCACGCCGAGGCCGTTGTCCGACTCCTCGACGTAGCGGACGACGCCCTCGGCGATCGCCTGAACGGGAGCGCCGCGGCCCGGCAGGAAGTCGGTGCCGCGGTGCTGCGTCACGCCACAGGAGGCGCAGAGGACGCGGGGCCCGAACTGGTCGGACATCGGCACGCCGACACCGATCGGCCACTGGACCTTCCAGCTCGGGTCGTTGAAGTACGAAGCCCTGCGTCCCGCCGTCACCGCGAGGAGCTTCTTCCTCAGCGCGGTCACCGTGTACTGGTCCCGGCTGATCGGGACGTCGGCGCCGCCGCTCACGGCGGCCAGCTGCTGCGGCTCCGCCGACGTCACGACGACGGAGGGCGCGTAGGCCTCCGCGAGTTCCGCAGGCGTGATCAGGACGTTGATGGGCACGACCGTCACGAGGGTGACGGCAGCCACGAAGACGATGGTCAGCCCGCTGAGGAAGGTCCGGCGCACGGTCGGCTTGGGCGCCCGCGCGGACGACGAGCTCCCGCGATGGTCGAGCGAGACGGGGCGCCGGCGGAGTCCGGGACGGCTCGCGCTGGCTCTCCTGACGCGTCGGCTCGACGGGTCGGAATCTCGCAGAGCTGCCTCGGTGAACTGCACGTCTGATCGCCCCCCGGTCGTCGGACGGGGCTCACACTACCGGTCGCCCCGTTCGGGGGGCGGCGCAGTCCGACGGCGCGTCGGTCAGCCGACGCGCGCGGACAGCCAGGCGTAGGGGTCGATCGGGTCCCCGCCACCCGGGCGGAGCTCGAAGTGCAGGTGCGGTCCGGTGGAGGCGCCGGTGTTGCCCACCCGCCCGATCTGGGTGCCGATCGGCACCTTCTGGCCCTGCACGACCGTCAGCGAGCCGAACTGCAGGTGGGCGTAGGTGCTCGTGATGACCTGACCGTCGACGAGGTGCTCGATGACGACGTGCACGCCGAGACCGACGTCGGACGAGACGACCTGAGTCACGACCCCGTCCGCGATTGAGTAGACCGGGTTGCCCTCACCGGGCAGGAAGTCCGTGCCGGGGTGCATCGACGAGCAGCCCGAGCACGGGGAGACGCGGGGACCGAAGTCGTCGGACAGGCGGAGCTCGCCGTCGAAGGGCCAGCGGACGGCCTCCGCCGTCGACATGGCGACCGCGACGGGGCCGGTGGGCGTGGTGACCGTGATTTTGGGAGCCGACGTGGCGGTGTAGTTGTCCCGGCTGATCGCCGCTGCGGCGGCGGAGGTCTCCGCCAGGCGCTGCGCCTTGGCCGTCACCGAGCCGGTGGTCTGCACCGACACGAGGTCGTCGCCGTTGAGGACCGCGTTGGCGGGCACCGACGTCACGAACGCCATCGCGACGACGGACAGCATGGTCGTCGCCGTGACGATCGGCCGCGCGACGCGCATCGAGAGCCCGCGACGGGGGCGGGGCTGGCGCGGGCCTTCGACCCAGCTGGAGCGGCGACCGCGCCGGGTCGGCGCGGGGGCCGCGGCAGAACGCCGGGGGGCTGTGCCGTCGGAGCCGGGCACGGGGACGTACGAAGAGGGGGAAAGCTGCACGCGTAGGAGTCTCGGGATCAGCGCGGCGAGGGGCTCGCCGGGAAACGGGCACGGTTCGGGTATGCCCCCCGTACGAGGGCCGCCAACCACCGTAGAGGCCGACGCCACCTAAAAGCGAGCGAGTGATCGGAATTCGGAGGTTCCGCTCAGGTTCGCTTACCTGCTGCGAAGCGTCTCGACGAGGACCGCGAGCTCGCTCGCGAGCTCCGGAGCGGCGGCGACCAGAAGGTCCTTGCCACCGGGAGCACCGTCCCTGCCCACCACCGCGGCCCCCGCCTCGGCGGCGATCAGGGCTCCCGCGGCGTGGTCCCACGGATTCAGGCCCCACTCATAGTAGGCGTCGAAGCGGCCGGCCGCGACTCCGCACAGATCGAGGGCGGCGGAGCCGATGCGGCGGATGTCCCGCACCTGGCCGAGCACGGCCGAGGCGACGTCGATCTGCGGCCTCCGGCTGTCGAGCGCGTAGGCGAATCCGGTGCCGACCAGCGCGCGGTCGAGGGCCACGTCCCGGTTGACCGCGAGCTCCACGTCCCCGAGCCGCGCTCCCCCGCCGGCCTTGGCGGTGTAGACCTCGCCCGTGACCGGGTTGAGGACGCATCCGGCGAGCGCCCGCCAGGTCAGCGGGTCCGGGTCGCCCTCGACGACGGCGATGCTGACCGCCCAGGCGGGGATGTCGTAGAGGAAGTTGACGGTCCCGTCGATCGGATCCACGACCCAGGTGAGCCCGCTCGTGCCGCCGCCTGCTCCGGACTCCTCGCCGAGGAAGCCGTCGTCCGGACGGGCGTCGGCGAGGAGGGAGCGGATGAGCTCCTCGGCGTCCCGGTCCGCCTGGGTGACGATGTCGATGGGCGAGCTCTTCGTCGCCGCGACCTCGACGCCGTCCCGACGCCTTTGGAGGGCGAGCGCACCGGCCGCGAGGGCGGTGTCGCGGGCGATGAGCAGCAGTTCGTCGAGTCCGTGCGGGGCGAGCGTCATGTCTCCATCCAACCGCGCGGGATGGGATGTGCGGTGTCCGGGAGCGCTTCTCGTCCTCCACCCGCTGACGACGACGAAAGGACCGCCCTGCGGGCGGTCCTTTCGTCGTTCGTGGCGAGTGAGGGATTCGAACCCCCGAAGGCTATGCCGGCTGATTTACAGTCAGATCCCTTTGGCCGCTTGGGTAACTCGCCAGGCTGCTCCGGCCGAATCGTTCGATCCGACCGGAGGCGCTCGACAAGGATACAAGCGGCGCCGACGCGGGCGAAATTCGCCCGGCCCCCGCCTCCCGCGGCCGGGGTCACGGCAGCAGCGTCGCGGCGATCACGAGCACCGGCAGCCCTGCCTGCCCCGCGGCGCTGCGCCACAGCTTCGGCTCGGAGACCCCGAGCACGATCCCGAGCACGATGTGGCAGGCGGCGACGAACAGGACGAGCGTGCGCCCCACGACCACCTCGCCGGTGTTGACGAGGATCACCCCGAGGATGCTGCCCAGTCCGAAGACCATGTTGTAGAAGCCCTGGTTCACCACCCACAGGCGAACCGCTCGCCGATCCTCCGGCCGGATGCGGAAGATCGGGAACAGCCGCGGGTGCCGGTAGAAGAATGACTCGAGGATCCCGACCCCGATCCCGGTCAGCCCGAGGAGGACGGCGAGGATCTGCGCGACGACGTTCATGTCGCCTCGGAGGGCTCCGGGGTGGGGCTGAGGGGCCGGTACGTGCGCCAGAACGAGTAGAACTGGACGCCGCCGATCCCGACCGCGACGAGGGCGTGGGCGAGCCCGACGACGGTGCCGATCGTGATCGCGAGGCCGGTCGGTCCACCCGACGCCAGGGTGATCGTGGCGCCGAGCAGCCCGAGCAGCATCGACACCACGACGATGATGAAGATCATGCTGCTGCCGGACAGCTGACTGAGCGAGCTCCTCCTGCCGAGGAAGAAGTACGTCCGGCTCATCCCCTCCTCGTCGTCGTGCGTGGAGGCCATGAGGTAGGGCGCTACCCCGGGGTCCAGCTCGACATAGGCGCCCCGGAGCCGGTTCATCGCGAGGACGTACATGAGGTCCTCCTGTCCCACGTTGAGGACCCGGACCTGCGTCAGCACGCCGACCACGCAGATGAACGCGAGGACCACGACCGCGAACAGCCGGAACGACTCGCCGAACCCCGTGGCCTGCCCGATGAGGGCGAGGCTCACGAGCCCCGCCGACACCAGGGTCAGGAACATGTTGATGCGCACGAGCACCTCGCTCTGAGTCGTGCTCCGGGAGGCGAGGAGGCTCCAGTGCTCGGTCGCGAGCAGCTGCGCGCGGTACGAGGGGGGTTCGCCGCCTGACTCGGGCATCGTCTCGCCGTCCTATCGCCTCCGTCGGATGGGGCAATGATCCACCTCCGGCGCACATCCGGGCAACGGCTTCACGTCATACGGGAACGGTCTCCGGGGCGTGCCCGTCGCCGCGGCGGTCCGCCCGTCGCGCGCGCTTCTCGTCGATCAAGGCCATGACGGGCGTCGCGGCCACGCCGTGGATCAGGATCGAGCCGACGATGACGAGGCCGACGATCCCCCAGATCCGCTCCTCCTCGGGGAACTCGCCGTGCGTGAGCGCGAACGCGACGTAGAAGAGGGAGCCGACGCCCCGGACCCCGAAGAAGGAGATGACCGCCCTCTCCCGCGGGCCCGTCTTGCCGGGCGTGAGCGCGGCCCAGCCGGTGACCGGGCGGATCACGAGGAGGAAGGCGGCGGCGACGAGGATCTCCAGCCAGCCGACGCTCGCCAGCAGCCCTCGTGCGACGGCTCCGCCGAGCAGCACGATCACGACCACGGTGAGCAGGCGCTCGACCTGCTCGACGAAGTTGTGCAGCACGCCGTGGTACTGGTGCGTCCGCTCCGCCGCGCGGATCGCGCACGCGCAGACGAAGACGGCCACGAAGCCGTAGCCCTCCGCGAGCTCCGCGACGCCGTAGGCGAGGAAGGTCGCCGCGAGCGCGACGAAGCCCTCCGCGCGCTCCGCCAGCTCGAGCCGCTCGGCGATCGACGAGAAGAACAGCCGGCCGAGCGCCCAACCGGCGAGCAGCCCGACCGTGACCCCGACCGCCAGCCGCCAGCCGACGTCGACGAGGAACCAGGAGCCGAGCCACTCGAGCGAGCCCGCGCCGGCGAGGCTGACGGCGATCGCGGCGTAGGTGAACGGGAAGGCCAGCCCGTCGTTCAGTCCGGCCTCGGAGGTGAGGGAGAAGCGGATCTCGTCGTCCGCCGCCTCCGCCTCGGTGACCGGCTCGCTGACCTGCACCTCGGTCGCGAGCACGGGGTCGGTCGGCGCCAGGGCCGCAGCCAGGAGGAGGGCGGCTGCGGCACCCAGGCCGAGCACCGCCCACCCGAGGACGCCGACCGCGAGCATGGAGAGCGGCATCGTGATCGCGAGGAGGCGCCACGTCGACGACCAGCCGCGCCACGAGACGCGGCGATTGAGGGCGAGCCCCGCTCCCATGAGCGAGATGATCACGCACACCTCGGTGAGGTGCAGGGCCAGTTCGGCGTGCTCCATCGGGTCGGGAGCGGGGAGGTCGGGCAGGAGCGCGAAGCCCAGCAGGCCGGCGGCCAGGAAGACCATCGGCATGGAGACGGGGAGCCGTCCGAGGACTCGCGGGAGCAGCGCGGCAGCCAGCATGGCCACGCCGACGACCGCGAACGGGGCGCCGCTGCCGTCGAACTCCAGCACCTGCTCACCCTAGGCACGGCGCATCGGGCGCCCGCCGACCTTGACAGGCGCTCCGCGGCCGCTCGTTACCATGGCGTCATGGCAGATTCCTCGTTCGACGTCGTGAGCAAGGTCGACCGGCAGGAGGCCGACAACGCCCTCAATCAGGCGCGCAAAGAGGTCGAGCAGCGCTACGACTTCAAGGGCACCGACGCCTCGATCGCGTGGAGCGGCGAGACGATCCTCATCAAGGCCAACAGCGAGGACCGCGCCAAGGCGGTCCTCGACGTGTTCGAGACGAAGCTCATCAAGCGCGGCATCTCGCTCAAGAGCCTGGACGCCGGCGAGCCGCACGCGAGCGGCCGCGAGTACCGCATCGAGGCGAAGCTCAAGGAAGGCATCGACCAGGAGCACGCGAAGAAGATCAACAAGCTCATCCGGGACGAGGCGCCGAAGAGCGTGAAGAGCCAGATCCAGGGCGACGAGCTGCGGGTGCAGTCCAAGAGCCGGGACGACCTCCAGGCGACGATCGCGCTGCTCAAGGGCGCCGACCTCGACCTCGACCTCCAGTTCGTCAACTTCCGCTGATCGCGCTCCCCCTCGTCCGCGTCCCCCGAACGCGTGAAAGAGGGATGTGAGAAGCGCTCAGTAGACTGCCCGGCATGGATTCCGCCAGTGCCACGCTGGCGGTCACCGTCTTCCTGATCGTCCTCGACCTGACGATCCGAATCGGGGCGGTCATCGTCATCCCCCGCAACCGGAAGCCGACGTCGGCGACCGCGTGGCTCCTCCTCGTCCTCTTCCTCCCCTACGTCGGCCTGATCCTCTTCCTCCTGATCGGCAGCCCCAAGCTGCCGAAGCGGCGGCGGGAGCGGCAGCGCGAGATCGACCGGTTCATCGTGGAGACCACGGAGGGCATGGACCGGGTCAACACGACGCCCGGGTGGCCCTCCTGGCTCGAGTCCGTGGTGGAGCTGAACCGGAGGCTCGGCTCCATGCCGATGGTGGGCGGCAACTCGGCCCACCTGCTGCCCGAATACGACGACGCGATCCGGGCCATGGCCGACGAGGTGAACCGCGCGCGCCGCTACGTGCACGCGCAGTTCTACATCCTCTCCGCGGACCGGGCCACCGAGCCCTTCTTCGCGGCGATCGAGAACGCCGTGCGCCGGGGCGTGACGGTGCGGGTGCTGCTCGATCACGTGGCCTCGCTGCAGTACCCGGGATACCGCAGGACGATCCGCCGGCTGCGCAGGTCAGGGGCGGAGTGGCACCTGATGCTCCCGGTGCAGCCGCTCAAGGGGCGCTGGCAGCGACCCGACCTCCGCAACCACCGCAAGCTGCTCGTGGTCGACGGCAACGTCGCCTACATGGGATCGCAGAACATGATCCACCGCAGCTACAACCGCTGGATCAACCGGCGACGCGAGCTGCAGTGGAAGGACCTCATGGTCCGGCTCCGCGGCCCGATCGTCGCGGGGATCAACGCGATCTTCATCACCGACTGGTACGGCGAGACGGGCAAGTTCCTCGCCCGCGAGGCCGAGCCGATGGACGACCACGTCGCCGAGCACATGCTCGACTGCCAGGTGGTGCCGAGCGGCCCCGGCTTCGAGGGCGAGAACAACCTGCGGCTCTTCAACGCGCTCCTGTACTACGCGCAGGAGCGCATCGTCATCTCCTCGCCGTACTTCGTCCCGGACGAGTCGATGCTCTACGCCATCACCACCGCGGTCCAGCGCGGGGTGCGGGTGGAGCTGTTCGTGTCCGAGATCGGCGACCAGTTCCTCGTCTACCACGCACAGCGCTCCTACTACCGGGCGCTGCTGGAGGCCGGCGTCGTGATCTGGCTGTACCACCGTCCGGTCGTGCTCCACGCCAAGCACGTCACGGTCGACGATCAGGTCGCGGTCATCGGCTCGAGCAACATGGACATGCGGTCCTTCAGCCTGAACATGGAGGTCTCGCTGATGGTCCGCGGCCGCGACTTCGTCGACCGGCTGCGCCGCGTCGAGGACGACTACCGCCGCGCCAGCCGCCGCCTCACCCTCGAGGAGTGGAGCGGCCAGCACTTCGCGGGTTCCGTCGTCGACAACCTGGCCCGTCTGACCTCCGCCCTGCAGTAGGGCCCGGCGCCGGCGCGCGTGGGCTGCTCAGGGCTTGAGCAGCGCGCTCCGCAGGGTCCGTCCGAGACCCTCCCGGTACTGCTCGGACGTCCACCCCAGCTCCTCGGTGAGGGTGCGCCACGTCGCCGGAAGCGTCAGCGTCTGCAGGAGATCCGCCGCCTCCTCGACGGTCCACCCATCCGCGAGCCGTCCCTCCGCGGCGATGAGGCCGATGACCGCGAGGTGTCCGGAGCGCCGCCTGCTCATGCGGTCTCGCCAGGCGGCCGCCATGGCGGGGTCGTCGGATCGCTCGAGCACGCGTGCGACCCGGTCGATGCGCGGTGTGAGCTGGGCGTACAGCGCGAGGGCCCGGTCGAGCATCGCCACCCCGCCGGGTGCGGCGAACACCTCGCCCACGAGGCGGTCGACCTCGAGCGTCTCGTCCATGTGATCGACGAGCGCGAGGAGCAGAGCCGCCCGGTCCTTGAAGTGGAGGTAGACGGCCTGACGGGAGACCCCTGCTCGCAGAGCCACGTCGCCCATCCGGACGCCCGCGCCCAGTTCCTCGACGGCACCCCATGCGGCCTCGAGGATCCGGTGACGGGTCGACGCCGGTTCATCTCTTGACACGGTGTAAACCTAGTCGTACCGTCGCACTTGACACGGTGTCAAGGGCGGAGTTTCCAATGCAGGAGTTCAGGAAGCACGAGCGCGAAGCCCTCGAGCGCGAGGGGCTCGCGGCGGAGGAGGCGACCTTCGCCGCGGCCGGCAGCAGGGCACGCGCCCTCGTGACCGGCAGCGGTCCCTCGCTGGTGTTCGTCCCGGGCGGAGGCATGCCGGCCGCGGGCTGGGCCCCGCTGATCGGCCGGCTGCCGGGGTACCGCGCTCACGCCCTCGAACTGCCGGGGTTCGGGCTCGGCGACCCGCTCCGCGGTCCGGTCCGCGATCTGCGTGCGACGGCGGTCGCTCATCTCGACGGCAGCCTCGACGCGCTCGGCATCCCGGCCGCCGTCCTGGTCGCCGGCTCGATGGGCGCCCTCTGGTCCCTCTGGTACGCACAAGAGCGCCCGGAGCGGGTGTCCGCCCTGGTCCTCCTCGGCTGTCCGGCGCTCGCGCTGGGCACGTCGGCACCGCCTCCGATGCGGCTGCTGTCCGTGCGCGGCCTCGGGCCCCTGCTCCTGCGGCTCCAGCGTCCATCCCCGCGCCAGGTGGAGCGGACGCTGGCGAGCGCGGGCGTCGACCTCCGCCACTACGAGGAGCTCCGGGAGCTGGTCCTCGCGATGGAGGCGCTGCCGTCGTACCGCAGCGCCTGGCCGACGCTCCTGCATGCGGCGCTGCGGCTGCGGGGAGCGCGCCCCGAGTACGCCCTGACCGCGGCCGGCCTGGCCCGCGTCCGGCAGCCGGTGCAGCTGGTCTGGGGGCGCGACGACCCGTTCGGGTCGGTTCAGGTCGGGGAGCAGGTCCAGGCCGCCCTGCCGAACGCGGAGCTCCACGTCGTCCCCGGGGGCCACGCCCCGTGGCTGACCGACCCGGACGACGTCGCCGGACGGGTCGCCGCCTTCCTCGCGCGCGTGGCGGTCCGCGGCTGAATCCCACCGCCGCGCCCCCCGCACCTTGGGGTTCAGCAGGAAGGTCGGCGCCTCAGCAGGTGCCGCGGGCGCAGATCCGCCTGCTGAAGGCCCGCTGTTCCTGCTGAGCGAGAGGGGAGGACGCGGGGGCCGGGGACCCAGGGGTCAGGACGCGCGGGAGATGCGGGTCATGTCCTCGCGGGGCACGACCTTGATCCGCGTGCGGCCCACCGCCTCGCCGATCGCGAGCTCGTGGGAGTCGAGCCGGTGCCAGCCGTCGATCGTCGTGTACGGGACGCCGCGCGCCTCGAGCAGGGCGGGGATCGCCTCCTCCTGGGGCTCGGACGGCGTCCACCAGTTCGGCTGGTCCGACAGCACGTGCTGGAGGGTCTCCATGGCGTCGCTCTTCGTGTGACCGATCAGTCCGACCGGTCCGCGCTTGATCCAGCCCGTCGCGTAGACCCCGTTCACCGGCTCGTCGGCGTCGTCGATCACCTGGCCCTCGCGGTTCGGGATGACGCCGCGGCGCTCGTCGAACGGGACGCCGGGCAACGGGGAGCCGAAGTAGCCGACCGCCCGGTACACGGCCTGCACCGGGATCTCGCGGATCTCGTCGGTGCCGCGGACGCCGCCGGCGCCGTCCGGCTCGGTGCGCTCCCAGCGGAACGCCTCCACCTTGCCGTTGCCGACGATCTCGAGCGGCTTCGCGTAGAAGTGCAGGTGCAGGCGGCGACTGGCCGTTCCGGCCGGGCGCTTCCGCCACTGCTGCAGCACCCGGTCGATCACGAGCACCTGCTTGTTGGTCGCGATCGCCGTCTTCGACGCCTCGTCGTAGTCGAAGTCCTCGTCGTACAGGATCATGTCGACGTCGTGCACCTCGCCGAGCTCGCGCAGCTCCAGCGGCGTGAAGCGGACCTGGGCCGGACCGCGACGCCCGAACACGTGCACGTCGGTGACGGGCGACGCCTTGAGCCCCTCGTAGACGTTGTCGGGGATCTCGGTCGGCAGCAGATCGTCGGCGTGCTTCGCCAGGATGCGGGCCACGTCCAGCGCGACGTTGCCGTTGCCGATGACGGCGACCTCCTTGGCGTCGAGCGGCCACTCGCGAGGCACGTCCGGGTGCCCGTCGTACCAGGACACGAAGTCCGCGGCGCCGTACGATCCCGGCAGGTCGATGCCGGGGATGTCGAGGCTCGCGTCCTTCGTCGAGCCGGTCGCGAAGATGACGGCGTTGTAGTGGCGCTTCAGGTCGTCGAGGGTGATGTCGACGCCGTACTCGACGTTCCCGAAGAAGCGGATGTCGCCGCGGTCGAGCACCTCGCGCAGCGCGGAGATGATGCCCTTGATGCGCGGGTGGTCGGGCGCGACGCCGTAGCGCACGAGGCCGTACGGGGCGGGCAGCCGCTCGAACAGGTCGATCGAGACGTCGAAGCTGCGCTCCGCCTTGCGGACGAGGTCGGCCGCGTAGATGCCCGCCGGGCCCGCGCCGATGATGGCAAGCCGAAGCTTGGTCATGCGTAGTCGTTCCTTACCTTGTCTGCGGACCGCGTCAGCGGATCCGTTCTAGAGCACGTCTGCGGATCCGCGTCAGCTGGTCCGCTCGACCATCACGTCCGCGAACCGAGTCAGAGCCCTCTTCACGGTGCCGTCCGGAAGCGGCGCCAGCGCCGCGACGGCCTCCTCGGCCCAGCGGTGCGACTCCGCGAGGGTGATCGACGTGACCTCGTGCTCGCGGAGCGCCTCGATGGCGCGCGGCAGGTCGGCTCCGTCGGGCGAGGCGAGGTCCGCCTCGATCCGCTGCAGCAGCGCGGCGGCGTCGGTGTCCGTCCTCGCCTGGCGGCGCAGGTACAGGAGCGGGAGCGTGGGAACGCCCGCGCGGAGGTCGGTGCCGGCGACCTTGCCGGTCTCCTCGGCCCGCGGCGAGAGGTCGAGCACGTCGTCGACGAGCTGGAAGGCGACACCGATCCTCTCGCCGAACAGCATGACGGGCTCCTCGTACTCCCGCGGAGCGTTCGAGAAGAACACGCCGAGCTGCGCCGCGGCGGCGATCAGCGAGCCCGTCTTGTCAGCGAGGACGCCGAGGTAGTGCTCGACGGGGTCCTCGTCGGGCTGCGGGCCGACCGCCTCGTGCAGCTGCCCGAGCACGAGACGCTCGAAGGTGCCCGCCTGCAGCCGGATGGCGCGCTCACCGAGCACTGCGACGAGCTTGCTCGCGCGGGCGAAGAGCAGGTCGCCGGTCAGGATCGCGACCGAGTTGCCCCACACCGCCTGCGCGGTCGGCACGCCCCGCCGCTGCTCGGCGTCGTCCATCACGTCGTCGTGGTACAGCGAGGCGAGGTGCGTGATCTCGACCGCCTGGGCGGCGGTGAGGACGTCGGGGACGATGCCGTCGCCGAGCTGCGCCGTGAGGAGCGTCAGCATCGGGCGCACCCGCTTGCCGCCCGCGGACAGGAGGTAGCGCGAGGTCACGTTCGCGACGACGTCCGTGAAGGCGACCTCGCGGAGGATCCCCTCCTCGACCTCGGTCAGCCCGGCGTCGATCGCCGCAGCGGTCGCCCGGTCCTCCGCGCTGGTGAAGATCCGCTCGGTCAGGCCGATTTGGGAGAGCGCCTTGCTCCGCCGCGTCACCGGAACCGCCCGGGTCACCGGGACGCCCCGGCCGGCTTGCGGCCGCGGTGGATCGCGACCACGCCGGCCGTGAGGTTCCGGTATCCCACGTCAACGAACCCCGCGTCCCGAATCCACTGGCTCAGGGTGCGCTGGTCCGGCCAGTCGAGGATCGAGTCGCCCAGGTAGTCGTAGGCGGGCGCGTCCGAGCTGGTGACGCGGGAGACCACGGGCAGCACGCGCTTGAGGTAGAGCGCGTACCCCCGCCGCAGGAGCCCGTTCGGCGGGGTCGAGAACTCGCAGATCACGATCCGCCCACCCGGCTTGGTCACACGGAAGAGCTCGGCGAGCGCCTTCTTCGGGTCCTCGACGTTGCGGAGGCCGAACGACATGGTCACCGCGTCGAACTCCCCGTCGCGGAACGGCAGCTGCTGCGCGTCCGCGTGCACGAACTCGATGGTGCGAGTGCCGGCGTGCCGGCGGCGGCCGACCTCGAGCATCCCGTCCGAGAAGTCGGCCGCGACCACGTGGGCCCCGGATCGGGCGAGGGCGGCGCTCGAGGTGCCGGTCCCGGCCGCGAGGTCGAGGATGCGCTCACCGCGCCGGGGACGGACGGCGCGCACGGTGGCGGCCCGCCAGATCATGTCGTTGCCGACGGAGAGGACGGTGTTGGTGCGGTCGTAGCGCGCCGAGACCTTGTCGAACATCGCTGCCACGTCCGCTCCCCTCTTCCGAAGGTCGGCCTGGTTCACGGCTCAATTGTAGGGCGCGGCGCCCCCGTCCCTTCCTGAGCGGCCGCCGTCAGGGGCCCGCGAACCGCCCGGCTAGGCTGAGGCGGTGCCCTCCGCGCCCCCGCCGACCCTGTCGGTGACGACGGAGGAGTTCGCGGCCGAGGCCCTCCTGCCCTACGCCGATCCTCGGCATCCGCTGGTCTGGATGCGCGGCGGGGACGGCCTCGTCGGCCTCGGCGAGGCGGTCCGCCTCACCTTCCGCGGACCTGATCGGTTCGGAAGAGCGCGCGCGGCGTGGACGGAACTGGTCGCCCGAGCGGAGATCGCGGACGACGTGCGGGTTCCCGGGACCGGCCTCGTCGCCTTCGGGACGCTCGCCTTCGCCGACGGCTCGGACCGCACCAGCACCGTCGTCGTGCCGCGCCTGATCGTGGGTCGCCGTGGCGGCACCGGCTGGCTGACGCGCATCTCCCTCGACGGGCAGGAAGGACCGGCGCCCGAGCTCCACCCCGTCCCGGCCGCCGACTACCGCATCCGCTTCTCCCCCGGCCGACTGACACCGGAGGGATACGTCGCGGCCGTCCGCGAGGGGCTGCGACGCATCGAGGACGGCGCCCTCGGCAAGGTCGTCGTCGCTCGCGACATGGTGGGCAGCGTCCCCGAGGGATCCGATCTGCGAACGGCGCTCGTCCGGCTCGCCGCCGGCTACCCGGAGTGCTGGACCTTCGCGGTGGACGGCCTTCTGGGAGCGAGCCCGGAGACGCTGGTGCGCGCGCGGGGCAGGCGGCTCGGAGCCCGCGTGCTCGCCGGCAGCACGGCGCGCGGCCTCGATCCCGCATCCGATGCCGCACGGGCCAACGCGCTCCTCGTATCGGCGAAGGACCTCGACGAGCACGACTTCGCGGTGGTGAGCGTGCTCTCCGCCCTCGCGCCGTACGCGGGTGAGCTGAGCGCGAGCCCGGCGCCGTTCCCGCTGATGCTGCCCAACGTGTGGCACCTCGCGAGCGACGTGACCGGGGTGCTCGCCCCGTCGGTCGGCACGCTGCAGGTCGTGGAGGCGCTGCATCCCACGGCCGCCGTGGCCGGCTTCCCCACGGCGGACGCGCTCGAGCTCATCGCCGAGCTGGAGCCGTTCGACCGGGGCCGCTACGCCGGACCGGTCGGCTGGGTCGACGCCGCGGGCGACGGGGAGTGGGCGGTGGCCCTGCGCTGCGCTCAGGTGGACCAGGACGGGACCGTGACGGCCTATGCGGGCGCCGGCGTGGTGGGCGGATCCGACGCGGAGCGCGAGCTCGTCGAGACCACGCTCAAGCTGAAGCCCGTAATGGACGCGTTCCGCTGATCCGCTAGTCGCGGCGGCGGCGCACCTGGGGCGCGAACTGGCGGACGAGGCCGACGACCATCGCACCGCCCGACACGATCAGGATCGTGAAACCGAGAAGATCATCCGTCGCCATCGCAGCCCCCTTCGCCGTCACGGTATGTGCGAGGCGCCGAACCGTCGGGAGGACACGCCGCGGTCAGCGAGGCAGGGGCACCTCGAGGAGCGACGGCCCCCGCGGAGGCGCGGTGAGCGCCTTGTCCAGGTCGCCGCGGGAGGAGACGCGCTGGTGCTCCCAGCCGTAGGCGGCCGCGAGCGGCGCGAGCTCGACCGTGTGCGGGGTGTACAGGACGCGGTCGAACGCCGCAGGGTCGGCGTCCGACGCGACCTCGAGCCCGTCGAAGATCGTGCCGCCGCCGTCGTTGCCCACGATGAGCTGCACACGCGGGCGCGGCTCGCCGGGCGGCAGGAGGAGTCCGCCGACGTCGTGCAGGAACGCGAGGTCGCCGAGCAGCACGCGCGTCGTCCCCGCGGCCGATCGCGGGTCGTCCGCCGCTCCCGCGGCGACGCCGAGCGCGGTGGCGACGGTCCCGTCGATCCCGGAGAGCCCGCGGTTCGAGTGGACGCGGATGCGCTTGCCGGGGACGTGCCGGTCGGCGTCGCGGATGAGGCGGGAGGCGCCGAGGACGAGGCGGTCGTGCGGCCACGTCGCCCGCCAGACGGCCTCCACGAGCGACTGCCGCGTGACCGGCGCCCGCAGCGCGGCCATCACGGCACGCGCCACCCGTCCGGCCGCCGTGGGCGACTCGGAGAAGGGGTCGCCGAGGTAGGGCACGTCGTCCTCGGGGATCTGCGCCCGCCGGCCCGCGACGATCCATGCCCGCAGCCACTGCGGGTCGAAGGGCTCCTCGGGGAGGGCCACGGCGTCGACGATCTTGGCGCGGCGACCCGGGTCGAACTGCTCCGCACCAGGGGTCCGGACGGTGACGGTGGGCACACGGGCGGCGAGAGCGGGCACCTCGCGGCTGAGGTTCGGGCGCCCGAAGACGACCAGCTGCTCGACGGCGCCGCCGAGCTCCGGATCGGCGAGCACGGTGCGGTAGGCCGGGACGAGGTTCGGACCGAAGCGCGCCCCGCTTGTCACCTCGGCCACGAGGGGGAGGCCGGCGGCGCGCGCGAAGTCGGCCGCCTCCGGTCCCGCTCCCGTGCCCGCCACGACCACCGCCCGGGGCCGGAGCTCGATCGGGGTCGCGGTCGGAGTCCGCTCCTCGGCGGCGCTCCGGTCCGGCGCCGGGACGTCGCCCGCGGCACCGGAGAGCGGATCGCGGAACGCGAGGTTGACGTGCACGGGCCCGGCCGCCGACGCGGACAGGACCTGATCCGCGAGCGCGACCGCTCGGGAGTTGTCCTCGCCCGGCGACGGCGCGTCGACATCCGCCGACCACACCGCGGCGGGCCCGAAGATGCCCGGCTGCCGCGTCGCCTGGTTCGCCCCGACGCCGCGCAGCTCCTCCGGGCGGTCCGCCGTGAGCGCCACGAGCGGCACCCCGGAGTGCCACGCCTCCAGCATCGCGGGATGGAGGTTCGCGACCGCGGTGCCGGAGGTCACGATGATCGGCACGGGGCGCCGCGTCTCGAGCGCGATGCCGAGGGCGAGGAAGCCGGCATCCCGCTCGTCGATGCGCACGTGCAGGCGGACGGCGCCGTCCTGCTCGAGCCGGGCGGCCGCGAGCGCGAGCGCCTGCGAGCGGGACCCGGGCGCGAGGACGAGGTGGCGGACACCGCCTGCCACCAGGCGCGTCAGCAGCGCCGTGGCGAAGGTGCTCGCGGGGTTGCCCGCCTCAGGCATCGCGCCGGTCGGGCTTGTCGCCCCCGTCGCTGTCCTTGTCCCGCTCGGGAAGCCGCTCCTGCGGCGGCGGCCCGTCCCCGTCCAGGTCGGCGAGCTCCTGCTCGAGGCGGCGGATCCGCTCCTCCTGGTCCTTGTCCTGAGCGAGGCGCCGGAGGAACGCGGGATCGTCGTCCGGGGCGACGGTGCGGGTCGGTCGGCCGGAGGCGCGACCGCGCCCAACGAGGAACCAGAGGAGCCCGCCGAGCACCGGCAGAAGGATGATCAGGAGCCAGACGCCCTTGCGGGGGCCGCGGATGCGGGAGCGGTCGGTCATGGCGCAGTCGACGAGCGAGTAGATCATGAACGCGGCGGCGACCACCGCTGCGATCACCCAGAACCGGGCCATGCGACAACCATAGACGAGCGGGCTGAACGCCCACCGTGCCTACACTTGCCGGGTGGACGAACGGCGGGGCGCGGGGCTGACCTGGCTGTGGTTCACCCTCGCACGGGTGGGCCTGTTCGCCGTCGTGCTCGTCGTCCTGCTGCTCGTGATGCCCGCGCCGCCGTGGGTCTCGACCATCGTCGCGGCCGTCATCGCCTTCTGCCTGTCGGTCATCTTCCTCGCCGGTCCGAGGTCCCGACTGTCGCGGCAGCTGCACGACCGGCGGAGCACTCCCTCCCGGGACACCGACGGCGAGTCCGAGGACGCCGCGCTCGACACCCCGGACTTCCGCAGCTGATCGCCGCGGTCCCGCTCAGAGGACGCCGTGCCGATCAGAGGATGAACGCGGCCGCGAGCCCGACGCCGTAGACCAGGGTGAGCGCGCTCGTCAGCACCAGGGCGAGGACGAACTCCCGGGCTGTGCGCCCGGTCGCGACGATGAGTCCCGCCGGGATCGCGATCAGGAGCCCGAAGAACACGAGGTACGCGAACGGGTAGAAGATCGCGAAGAAGGCGAGGATCGCGAACGCGAGCACCAGCAGCACGCAGTAGAGGACCCGCGAGGCGACCGGACCGATCAGGACGCTGAGGGTGCGCTTGCCCGCCGCGCGGTCCTGGTCGATGTCGCGGATGTTGTTCGCAAGCAGCGCCGCGCACGCCAGGAATCCGATGCCGATCCCGGAGAGCCAGGACTCCGTGTTCACGTCGCCCGTCTGCACGAAGGTGGTGCCGACGGTCGCGACGAGCCCGAAGAACAGGAAGACGGCGACCTCGCCGAGGGCGGCGTAGCCATACGGGCGCTTGCCGCCGGTGTAGAACCAGGCCGCGACGATGGCGGCGGCGCCGACGAGGAGCAGCCACCACTGCTGGGACATGATCACCAGCGCGAGTCCCGCGATCGCCGCGAGCGCGAAGAACACGAGCGCGACGATGAGCACGTGCCGCGGCTTCGCAGCGCCCGAGCCGGTCAGCCGTGCGGGCCCCACCCGGAAGTCGTCCGTGCCGCGGATGCCGTCCGAGTAGTCGTTGGCGTAGTTGACAGCGAGCTGGAGGAACACCGCCACCGCGAGGCAGAGCGGGATGCGGTACTCGTGGAAGACGCCGCCGTCGGCGACGTACGCCGCTCCGGTGCCGGCCGCGACCGGCGCGATCGACAGAGGAAGCGTGCGCCATCGCGACGCGGCGATCCAGTCCGCGAGCGTCGCCTTCCGCGGCGGGGCCGGGCGTGCTCCTCCCGGCCTGGCGGTCGTCCTGCCGCGGGCGGGTACTGCCCCCACCGAAGGGCGGGGACCGCGCTGCGGGCGGCGCTGGGGAGGACGCTTCTTGCTCTGTGCCACCGGGAAATCCTAGGGCGCGGGGACTCGCGGTCACCCTGCTCCGGACCCGTCCGTCAGGCTCCGGTCCTTCTCGCGCTCAACAGGCGGAATCGTCGTGGACAGGGCGACACGCCGTCGCGCAGCCTGTCGAGGAAGATTCCGCCTGTTGAGGGCCAGGGGAGGGTGTCGTCCGACGCCGGTGGACGCGGGTCAGGCGCGGGAGCGGGCGGCGACGAGCGCCGCGAGGGCGATCCGGTCGGGCTTGCCCGTCGCCAGGGTCGGGAGCGGGTCGACGGTCTCGATGCGGTCCGGGCGCGCGGCGGCGCCGAGGCGGGCGCCGACCGCGTCACGGACGGCGGCGAGCACCGTCTCGTCGGCCGCGTGCGGGAGCACGACGACCGGGGCATCGCCCCACCGGGCGTGGGGAGCCGCGACCACGACGGCGTCCTGGAGCCCCGGGAGCTCACGGACGACGGACTCGACCAGCCCGACCGAGACCTTCTCGCCGCCGGAGACGAGGACGTCGTCGAGGCGCCCGGTCACGCGCAGCCGTCCCTCGTGCAGCTCCCCGGCGTCCCCGGTCCGGAACCACCGGAGCCCGTCCTCGTGCACGAACGCCGCAGCCGTCCGCTCCGGATCCCCGAGGTATTCCTCCGCGAGCATGGGTCCCGCGATGCGCACCTCGCCGTCCCGGATGCGGACCTCGGCCGGACCGAGGGGCAGGCCGTCGTAGACGCAGCCGCCGCTCGTCTCCGAGGAGCCGTAGGTGCGGATGACCCCGATGCCGTGATCGAGGGCCGCCTCGCGGAGCTGGTCGGGCAGCCGCTGACCCCCGACGAGCACGGCGTCGAGCCGCCGGAGGGCCTCCCGAACCCTGCGCTCCGGTGCCGCGAGGAGGTCGCCGAGCTGCGCGGGCACGAGGGAGGTGTAGGCCCTCTCCGCGGCCGGGATCGACTCCACGGCGTCGGCGAAGGAGCCGGGGTCGAGGTGTCCCGGCGGCAGGACGACGGGGTCGCCTCCTTCCGCGATCGCGCGGACGAGCACCTGGAATCCGGCGATGTAGTGCACGGGCAGCGCGAGCACCCAGCGCCCCGGTCCGCCGAGAGCGGCCTCCGTCGCCCCGGCGGAGGCGAGGAGGGCGTTCGCGGTCAGCGCGACGCGCTTGGGAGGCCCGGCAGTGCCCGACGTCTGGAGAACGGCCGCGATGCGCCGGGGAACCCGCGCGGGCAGTCCGGCGGCCGGGGCGCCGGACGCGAGGGGAAGGACGGCGGGCCCGTCGCCCGACAGCGCCGCCCGAAGGGTCGGAAGGACGACGGCGGGACCGCCGGGCAGGACGGCGAGCTCCCTCATGCCGCGTGCTCCCTCAGTAGTGCCAGGGGAAGCCGGACCAGTCCGGCGGCCGCTTCTCGAGGAAGGCGTCGCGCCCCTCGGCGGCCTCGTCCGTGCCGTACGCGAGCCGGGTCGCCTCGCCGGCGAACACCTGCTGCCCGACGAGTCCCTCGTCGACCGCGTTGAAGGCGAACTTCAGCATGCGGATCGCCGTCGGCGACTTGGTCAGGATCTCCCGGGCCCAGTCGAGAGCGGTGGCCTCGAGCTCGGCGTGAGGCACGACGGCGTTGATCGCGCCCGCCTCGAGCGCGCGCCGCGCGTCGTACTCCCGGGCGAGGAAGAAGACCTCGCGCGCGAACTTCTGCCCGACCTGGCGAGCGAAGTAGGCGCTGCCGTAGCCGGCGTCGAACGAGCCGACATCGGCGTCCGTCTGCTTGAAGCGGGCGTGCTCCGCGCTCGCGATCGTGAGGTCGCAGACGACGTGCAGCGAGTGGCCGCCCCCGGCCGCCCAGCCGGGGACGACCGCGATGACGACCTTCGGCATGAACCGGATGAGCCGCTGCACCTCGAGGATGTGCAGGCGGCCGGTGCGGGCGGGGTCGTCGCCGTACTCGTACCCGGCACGGCCCCTGATCCGCTGGTCGCCGCCGGACGAGAAGGCCCAGCCGCCGTCCTTGGGGCTCGGACCGTTGCCCGTGAGCAGCACGACGCCGACGCGCGGGTTCTGCCGGGCGTCGTCGAGAGCGCGGTAGAGCTCGTCGACCGTCTGCGGCCGGAAGGCGTTGCGCACCTCGGGACGGTGGAACGCGACGCGCGCCACCTGACCGCTCGTATCGAGGTGGTAGGTGATGTCGGAGAAGCCGTCGGAACCCGGCCCTGGCGTCCACTGCCGCTCGTCGAAGAGCTCGGACACCATGTGCCCACTCTATTCCGGCGGCAGAATGGCCGCATGACGGTGCCGCTCGAGGAGGTCCTCGCGGACCTGCGGGTGGTGGACCTGCCGATGCGGCGCCGGTTCCGCGGCATCACCCGCAGGGAGGCGGCGCTCGTGCGCGGGCCGCAGGGCTGGGCGGAGTTCTCGCCGTTCCCGGAGTACGGGGACGCGGAGTCGGCGCGCTGGCTCGCCGCCGCGCTCGACTTCGGCTGGACGGAGCAGCCTGAGCTCCTGCGGTCCGAGGTGCGCGTGAACGCCACGGTGCCGGCCGTCGCGCCCGGCGAGGTCCCGGAGGTCCTCGCCGCGTTCCCCGGCTGCCGGACCGCCAAGGTCAAGGTGGCCGAGCCGGGCCAGACGGCGGATGAGGACGTCGCCCGCGTCCGGGCCGTGCGCGAGGTTCTGGGTCCCGAGGGCCGGATCCGGCTCGACGCGAACGGCCGGTGGACGCTCGACGAGGCGGAGCGGGCGGTGCACCGCCTGGAGCGGTTCGACCTCGAGTACCTCGAGCAGCCGTGCGAGTCGGTCGGCGACCTCGTCGAGCTGAACCGGCGGCTGCGCGAGCTCGACATCCCGATCGCGCTCGACGAGGCGATCCGGAAGTCCGCGGATCCCCTCACGGCCGTGCGCGCAGGGGCAGGGGGCATCCTCGTGCTCAAGGCCGCGCCGCTCGGCGGGGTGCGGCCGGCCCTCGAGCTCGCGGCGGAGGCCGGTCTGCCCGCCGTGGTGTCGAGCGCCCTCGACACGTCGGTGGGTCTCGCGATGGGCGCCTGGCTCGCCGCCGCCCTGCCGGACCTCGACTACGACTGCGGCCTCGGGACGGCGTCCCTCCTCGCCGCCGACGTCACCGAGGACCCGCTGCTCCCCCGCGACGGCGCCATCCGGGTCCGCCGCGTCGAGCCGGACGCCGCGCTCCTCGACCGCTACGCCGCGTCACCCGAGCGCGCGGAGTGGTGGCGCGCCCGCATCACCCGCTGCCACGCCCTCCTGCAGCCTCCGCAGTAGCCGCCGAAATGCCACGTGGTGCTCTCATTCCCGCGGGATGGGAGCACCAAGTGGCACTTCGAGGGTTCTACGACGCGGGGTCAGAGGCCGCTGTAGGCGTGCAGGCCCTTGAAGAAGACGTTGACGATGCCGAAGTTGAACAGCACGGCCGAGTAGCCGACGATCGCGAGCCAGGCCGAGCGGGAGCCGCGCCATCCCCGGGTCGCGCGGGCGTGGATGTAGCCCGCGTAGATGACCCAGATGATGAAGGTCCAGACCTCCTTGGTGTCCCAGCCCCAGTACCGGCCCCAGGCGTGCTCCGCCCAGATCGCTCCGGCGATGAGGGTGAACGTCCAGAAGATGAACCCGACGATGTTGACGCGGTAGGCCCAGTTCTCGAGCGTGACCGTGCCGGGGATCGCCACCGGGAGCCGGAGCCCCGACTCGGGACCGTTCTCACGGCGAGCGCGCACCAGCTGGACGATCGACAGCGCGGCGCCCACCGTGAAGAAGGCCGTGGCGAGGATCGCGACGAGCACGTGGATCACGAGCCAGTACGACTGCAGCGCCGGCGGCAGCGGGACGACGTCGACGCGGAATCCGACCGTCGTGACGCCGAGCATCAGGACGACCATCCCGGTGATGATCGCGCCGAGGAAACGGAGGTCGCGCCGGGCGAGGAGCAGCAGGAAGACGCCCATGATGATGAGGGTCCCCGTCATGCTGAACTCGTACATGTTCGCCCAGGGCACCCGGGCGCCGGCGACGCCGCGGAGCACGGTCGCCCCGAGGTGGAGCACCCAGCCGAGGATCGCGAGAGTGACGCCGACCCGCAGGGTCAGCGACTCCCGCGGGCGTGCCGGCGCGTCCGCGCGGGGCGGGTCGAGCGTGGCGACGGACCCGGCAGCCGACCCGCGAGCGGCCCCGCGCGCACGGGCCACGCGGTCCGCCGCGCTCTCCGCCACGACGGCCGCCCCCGCCGACCGGCGCGCCAGGTCGAGGGTGAACGCGATGAACGAGATCGCGTACACACCCATCGCCAGGTACAGCAGGAGGGCGGAGAACTCGTCGAGGGTCTGAGTCACGGCGACAGCCTACGTCGTGCCACCGACAGTCCGTTCCGAGCCGGAATGCTCGTCCGCGAGCTCCCGGACGGCGGCGGCGAGGCCCGGATCGTCGCCCCGGGCGAGGCCCGCGTACTCGACGCGCAGGCGCCCGTCCTGCTCCTCGTGCACCCTCACCCACATGCGCCGGCGCGGCACGAACAGGGACGCGAGCAGACCTGCGAGCACGAGGATCGAGAAGGCGAGCACCCAGCCCTGGCTGGGGTCGTGGTGGATCTCGAGCGAGGCGAACCGGCTGACTCCGTCGAAGGTGACGCTGCCGAGTCCGTCGGGCAGCTGCTGGGTCTCGCCGGGCCGCAGCTCGACCGCCGGCACGTCGGTGCCGCGTCCCGCGATCTGCGTGAGGTCGTCGGTGTCGAGCGTGTACACCGAGACCGGCACACCGGTGTCGAGGCCCAGGTCACCGCGGTACACGTTGAGGGAGAGGACCGGATCCAGCAGATCCGGGAAGCCCGAGGCGAGCGCGCCGGACTCCAGCTGACCCACCGTCGGATAGAGGAACCCGATCATGCCGAGCTGCTCGGGAAGGCCGTCCGGGATCTTCGCGACGCCGACCGACGTCATCTGCTGGTCCTGCGGCAGGAACGGGACGGCGCCCGAGAAGGCGACGTCCCCGTCCGCGTCCCGCACCGTGATGCGGGGCGCGTACCCGTTGCCGAGCAGGTAGACGTCGGTGCCGTCGATCTGGAGCGGCTCGTTCACCTTGATGTCGGCGTCGGCAGCGGATCCGCTGTCCGGCTGCTGCACCGTGACGTGCGCGGTGTAGTCGATCGGCTGCCCGACGGCGTTCTCGTTCTCCCGCTCGTACACGATGTCGAGCCGGTCGAGGCGGATCCGGTACGGGTCGAGCGCGGTGTCCGGGACGAGCCGCCCGCGGTTGAACGAGTCGTAGCCGCCGACGTAGTTCACGAACGGCTCGCCCTCGACGACGATCTTCTGACCGCTGTAGCCGAGGCTCCCGCCCACGGCGACCGCGACGAGGATGCCCACGAGCGAGCCGTGGAAGACGAGGTTCCCGGTCTCCCGCAGGTAGCCGCGCTCGGCGGAGATCGAGGCGCCGTAGCGCTCGGTGCGGTAGCGGCGCTTCCGCAGCAGCGCCTCCGCCCGGCCGAGGGCGTCGTCGGCGTCTCCCGTGACGACGCGCTCCTCGGCGGCGTCGAGGCGGGACAGCCGGGCCGGGGTGCGCGGCGGCCGGCTCCGCATCGCCTGCCAGTGCTGGCGGGTGCGCGGCAGCACGCACCCGATGAGCGACACGAACAGCAGGAGGTAGATCGACGAGAACCAGACGGAGGTGTAGACGTCGAACCCCTGCAGCGCGTCCACGATCGGGTACAGGTCGGGGTGGTCGGCCCGGTACTGCACGACGCCGTTGGGGTCCGAGCTGCGCTGCGGGACGAGGGATCCCGGCACGGCGGCGATCGCGAGGAGCAGCAGGAGGAACAGCGCCGTCCGCATGCTCGTCAGCTGACGCCAGGCGAACCGCACCCATCCGATCGGACCGAGCCGCGGACCGCCGACCGGCTCGGCGCCGTCCTCCTGCTCGATGTGGTCGGTCGGCCGGGCGAGGTCAGAGGACCGTGACATAGCCGCCGATCACCGCCCCGAGCTGCAGCATCCACGCGTTCCAGAGCCCCGTCACCATGAGCACGCCGATCGCGACGAGCAGCACGCCGCCCGCGAGGTTGATGGCACGGATGTGCCGGCGGAGGAACGCGATCGAGCGCGCGGCCCAGCCGAAGCCGAGCGCCACGAGGAGGAACGGGATGCCGAGTCCGAGCGCGTAGGCGAGGCCCAGCACGGCTCCGTGCCACGGCGACCCGCCGTCGAGGCTGATGCCGAGGATGGCGGCGAGCGTCGGACCGATGCACGGGGTCCAGCCGATCGCGAAGATCGCGCCGAGCAGCGGTGCCCCCGCAATGCCGGCGACCGGCTGCCAGCGGGGGCGCACCGTGCGCTGGAACCAGCCGAACCGCCCGGCGAACACGATGCCGAGCGCGATGACGACGACGCCCGCGATGCGCGTGATCAGGTCCCGCCACTGCACCAGCCAGAACCCGGCGGCGCCGAACGCGATCCCGAAGGCGACGAACACGACGGCGAAGCCGAGGATGAACAGGCCGACCCCGGACGCCAGGCGCAGCCGGCCCCGCCGGTCCGCCGCGGTGGATCGGCCGTCGGCGAACCCGCCGATGTACGCGAGGTAGCCGGGCACGAGCGGGAGCACGCACGGCGACGCGAACGACACCAGCCCCGCGAGGAGGGCGACCGGCAGCGCGAGCGCGAGGGGCCCGGTGACGGCGTCGGCGACGCTGCCCATGTCAGGCCGTCTCTGCGACGGTGTCGCTGATGATCGCCTTGAGGATGCCGGGCTCGGTGACCTGGCCGAGGATCCGGGCGGCGATCCTGCCCTCGTGATCGAGGACGAGCGTGGTGGGGACGGCGTTCGGCGGGATCGCCTCGCTGAAGGCGAGCTGCACCGCCGCGTCCCGGTAGTCGAGGATCGACGGGTACGTGATGCCGAAGGTCTCGGCGAAGGCGCTTGCGGTCCCCGCCTCGTCGCGCGTGTTCACGCCGACGAACCGCACACCGTCCGGCTCGAACTGCTCCGCGAGCGCCTGCAGGTCGGGCGCCTCCGCACGGCAGGGCGGGCAGGAGGCGTACCAGAAGTTGAGCACGGTGACGGTCCCCGCGAGCTCGGCCGAGCTGATGGAGCCGCCCTGCTCGGTCTCGCCGCTGAACGCGCGCGGCGCCTCCCGCTGTCCGGCCGCGTAGGTCTCGACGGTGCCGTCGCCCGCGATGTACTCCTTGCCGCTGCCCTCCCGGTACTGCTCCGCGAGCGGGTCGGAGCCGCAGCCGGCCAGGGAGACCGCCGCCAGGACGAGCGCGAGCGCGGCGAGGAATCGCCTCACACGGCCCCCTCGTCGACGGCCGCGCGCGCAAGGGGCCCGGCGGGGTTGAGGTAGCGGGTCTCGACGAAGCGGGCACCCCGCATCTCGACGGTCGTGATGCTCGAGAGGTCGCAGCGGCGGCGGCGCGGATCGTGGTACAGCCGCTCGCCGCGGAGGCTGCGGTGCACCATCCAGATCGGCAGCTGGTGCGAGACGAGGACCACATCGCCGTCGTCGACGGAGGAGTAGGCGTCGCTGATCGCGGCGAGCATCCGGGCCGCGATGCTGACGTACGGCTCCCCCCAGCTGGGTCGGAACGGGTTGCTCATCCAGGGCCAGGCCTCCGGCGTCGCCAGCATGCTGGGGCCGAAGGAGACGCGCTTGCCCTCGAACCGGTTGAACGGCTCGATGAGCCGCTCGTCGGTCTCGACCGGCAGCTCGAAGGCCGCGGCGACCGGGGCCGCCGACTCCTGGGTCCGCTGCAGCGGGGATGCGATCACCCGGCGGACGGGACGGTCGGCCAGCGCTTCGGCCGCGGCCTCCGCCATGCGGTTGCCGAGCGTGGAGAGCCGGAAGCCGGGGAGGCGCCCGTAGAGCACCCGCCCCGGGTTGTCCACCTCGCCGTGGCGCACGAGATGGAGAGCGCTGGCGACCACGCAGTCAAGTCTACGGAGGCTCTCCTGTGGCGATCCTGCGCCGATCCCCGCCGCCCGTTCGCCCGTCGCGGAAGCCCCTAGGCTTGGAGCCCGTGAGTGAGCGCACCCTCGTCCAGAACCTCGCTGCCCTCGAGGACGGCCCCGTCACCGTCGCCGGCTGGGTCGAGACCGTCCGGGATCAGAAGAAGGTGCAGTTCCTCGTCCTCCGCGACGAGTCGGGCGCCGTCCAGCTCGTCCGGCCCCGCCCCGAGGGCGACGACGACACCTCGCGCATCATCTCCGGGCTGGCGCTCGGCAGCTTCGTGCGGGTCGACGGCGAGCTCAAGCACGACGAGCGCGTGAAGCTCGGCGGCATCGAGGTGCGGATCGGCGCCCTCGAGGTCACCGGCGCCTCCCTGCCGGAGAGCCCGATCGCTGAGGACACGAGCATCGACAAGCGGCTCGACTGGCGCTGGCTCGACCTGCGGCGTCCGGAGCACAACCTGATCTTCCGGATCCAGACGACGTTCGAGCACGCCCTGCGCACGTACTGGGTGGAGCGCGGCTTCATCGAGATCCACACGCCGAAGCTCATGGCGAGCCCGAGCGAGTCGCGCGCAGAGCTCTTCCAGGTGCCGTACTTCGAGACCACGGCATACCTCGCTCAGAGCCCGCAGCACTTCAAGCAGATGGCCCAATCGGCGGGCTTCGGCAAGATCTTCGAGATCGGCCCCGCGTTCCGCGCCGACCCCTCATTCACCTCGCGGCACGCGACCGAGTTCGTGAGCATCGACGCCGAGATCAGCTGGGTCGACAGCCACGAGGACGTCATGCGGATGCACGAGGAGCTCCTCGTCGCCGCCCTCACCGCTGTCAAGGACCGGCACGGCGACGAGATCGAGAAGGCGTTCGGCGTCTCGGTGACCGTGCCGGCGCTGCCGTTCCCGCGCATCCCGCTCGCGGAGGCGAAGCAGATCGTCGCGGACCGCGGATACGTCGTCCCGCGCGCGGACGAGGACATGGACCCGGAGGGCGAGCGCCGCATCGCGGCGTACGTCAAGGAGACGTACGGGCACGAGTTCGTCTTCCTCACGGACTACGCGTCGAGCATCCGGCCCTTCTACCACATGCGTCACGCGGACGATCAGGGACTGACGAACAGCTACGACCTGATCTTCAACGGCGTCGAGATCTCGACGGGCGCGCAGCGCGAGCACCGCATCGACGTGCTCGAGGCGCAGGCGCGCGACATGGGCCTCGACGTCGAGGAGCTCGGCTCGTACCTCGACTTCTTCAGGTACGGCGTCCCGCCACACGGCGGGTTCGGTATGGGTCTCAGCCGGGTGATCATGCTGCTGCTCGGCCTGCCGAGCATCCGCGAGGTCACCTACCTCTTCCGCGGGCCGAACCGGCTGAAGCCCTAGCTCGGCGCAACCGGGGCCGGTTCGGCGTCTCCGGGCCGGCGTTCCGGCCCGGATCCTCCGGATCGGCCCGGGATGCGTCAGGCGAGCGCGTCGGCGACCGTGCGGCGCAGTCGGTCGGGGTCGACCCGCCAGTACGTGTGCACGCGGCCCGCGACGAGCACGACCGGGATGTCGTCCGCGTAGCGCTCGAGGAGGTCGGCGTCGTCGAGGATGCTGCGCTCCTCGAACTCGACGGATCCGGCGGGGAACCCGGCCACCACGTCCTCAACGACGGTGCGGGCGTCGTCGCAGAGATGGCAGCCGGGCTTGCCCAGCAGGGTCACGATCACCGTCGCCACCGCGTCAGCGTAGCGGGCACCACAAAAGAACGAACGCCGGCCCCGAGAGGGAGCCGGCGTTGCGAAGGATCCGGTCGCCGGCCCCGCAAAGGGAACGGCGCACCAGGATCGGGGCCGCGACTACTTCTTGTTGCGGCGCTGGTGACGGGTCTTGCGAAGCAGCTTGCGGTGCTTCTTCTTCGCCATGCGCTTGCGGCGCTTCTTGATGACTGAGCCCATGGGTCCACCTCACTGGAACGAACGGAGAGCCCGGGTTCCACTGCAGAACCGGGAAAACGTGACGACCCAGTGTACCGAACGGCCGGCGGACGCCGGCCCCCGCGTCAGGACGCCTCGGAGACGAGGTTGCGGAGCGCCTCCTCGACGGCCCACTCGGGCACTCGGAAGGAGCGGCCGAAGCGGATCGCGGGGAGGTCGCCCGAGTGCACGAGTCGGTACACCGTCATGCGGGACACGCTCATCATGTCGGCGACTTCGGCGACGGTGAGGAAACGGGCGTCCGCGAGCGACATCGGGCTCTCCAGGAGAAGGGTGCAGAGGGTGGAGTCACCTTACGTGCGGCGGAGAACGCGTGTAAAGGAGGGTCAGGGCACCGGACCGAGGACGCCCCGCGACCGCTGCCGCGGCCGGACCACGCGCTGCGCCGAGTACACCGCCGTCGCTCCCGCCGCGCCCAGCGTCCGGGCGACGCTGCGGAGTCGCTCCGGCAGCACGAGGACGGGTGTGGGCTCGAGCAGCGCCACGTCCTCCTGCGGCAGGTCCGCGGTGAGGAAGGGCACGAGCCAGTCCTCGAGCGCCTTGAGCGGTGCGAGGTCGAGCTTGTAGAAGCGGTGCTGGCCCTGGTCGCGCACCGTCACGAGTGCGCTGTCCCGGAGGACCTTCAGATGCTTGGAGACGGTCGGCTGGCTGAGGCCCAGACGCTGGACGAGCTCCCCCACGCTGGACTCTCCGCCGTGAGGAGCACCGGCTCCCTCGGCGTATCGCTGCAGCAGGATCTGCAGCAGATCGCGCCGTGTTGGGTCGGCCACGACGTCGAAGATGTCCGCCATTCTGCAAGGGTAGGGCTCTGGAGGAGAAAGCCCCATCCCCCATGGGGATAAAGGAGAAAGCATGAGCAACGGGCTCACGCGCGGCCGCAACCTGGCGGAGCGGGCAGCCGGTGTGCTGTCCCATTTCGTCTCGGTCACGCCCGCCCGGTTCGCGATCGCGCTGTTCATCGGGATGATCGCCCTGTTCACGTTCCTCCTGTCCCTGCCGGTGATGTCGGCCGACGGCACCATCACGGGCCTCGCGGACTCCCTGTTCACGGCAACCTCCACCATCTGCGTGACCGGCCTGGCGACGGTCGACATGGCGACCCACTGGTCGGTCCTCGGTCAGGTGGTCATCGTGATCGGCACGCAGCTGGGCGCCGTCGGCGTCCTGACCATGGCCTCGGTGATGGGCCTGATCGTGTCGCGGCGGCTGAGCCTGCGTCAGCGGCTCCTCGTGGCGGGCGACGTCAACCCGATGGCGATGCGCCGCGGGTCATCGAGCTCCGGTCTCGCGGAGGTCGGCGGCCTGCTGCTGACCGTCGCGGTCAGCATGATCGTCATCGAGCTGGCCATCGCGATCCTGCTCTACCCCAGCATCCTGCTCAAGGGAGTGGATCCCGTCATCGCAGCGGGCGACGCGATCGCGTTCTCGACCTCCGCCTTCACGAACACGGGCTTCGTGCTGCCCAATGTCGGCTTCGACCCCTTCGTGGACGACATCTGGTTCCTGTCCTGGATGATGGTGGCGGTGTTCCTGGGCGCCATCGGCTTCCCGGTCATCTACGCGCTCTCGCACAATCTGCGTCGCCCCCACCGCTGGTCGGTCCACGTCAAGCTCACGCTCGTGGCGATGGTGTTCCTGATGTTCGCGGGCGCTCTCGCGTACATGGTGCTCGAGTGGGGCAACGCGGACTCGTACGGCGATCAGCCGTTGCCCGAGATCGCGTTCGAGTCGCTGTTCCTGTCCGTCATGACGAGGTCCGGCGGGTTCTCGACGTTCGACCTCAGTCATCTCCGCGAGTCGAGTCTGCTCGTGACCGACATGCTGATGTTCGTCGGCGGCGGATCCGCCTCGACCGCCGGCGGCATCAAGGTGACGACGCTCGCGGTCCTCTTCATCGCCGCATTCGCCGAGGCTCGGGGGAACGCGTCGATGGGCGTCTTCGAGCGGAAGATCCCGGGCGACGTGCTGCGGCTCGCCGTCAGTGTCGTGCTGTGGGGCGCGACGACCGTGGCGGTCGCCTCGATCATCCTGCTGCAGCTCTCGGACGCCGGGCTCGACTTCGTGCTCTTCGACGTGATCTCCGCGTTCGCCACCGTCGGGCTCAGCACCGGCTTCACGGCGACCCTCGACGATCCGGGCAAGTACGTCATGAGTGCCACGATGTTCATGGGCCGGATCGGAACGGTTACGCTCGCTGCGGCCCTCGCCGCGAGCCAGCGGCAGCAGCTGTTCAATCGAGCCGAGGAGAGGCCGATCGTTGGTTGATCGCATCCCGCACAATGCGCCCGTCCTGGTGATCGGGCTGGGACGCTTCGGCGCCGCCACCGCCGGTCAGCTCGACCGTCTGGACCGCGAGGTGCTCGCGGTCGACGAGGACGCGGGCCTCGTGCAGAAGTGGGCGGAGCGGGTGACGCACGCGGTCCAAGCGGATGCGCGCAGCATCGAGGCGCTGCAGCAGCTCGGGGCGCGCGACTTCCAGGTCGCCGTCGTCGCCGTCGGCTCCTCCGTCGAGGCGAGCGTGCTGATCACCGCCAACCTCGTCGACCTCGGGATTCCGCAGATCTGGGCGAAGGCGATCTCCCGCTCGCACGGCACGATCCTCGAGCGCATCGGCGCGAATCACGTCATCTACCCGGAGGCGGAGGCGGGAGAGCGCACCGCCCACCTCGTCTCGGGCCGGATGCTCGACTACATCCAGTTCGACGACGACTTCGCGATCGTGAAGATGCACCCGCCGAAGCCGATCCGGGACATGCCGCTCGGTCAGTCCCAGGTCCGGAAGAAGCACCACGTCACCGTTGTGGGCGTGAAGTCGCCGGGAAAGCCGTTCACGTACGCGACGGCCGACACCGTCGTCTCGACGCACGACCTCGTCATCGTGTCGGGCACGACGGGCGACATCGAGCGCTTCGCGGCCCTGGTCTGACACGTCGGGCGGAGCTCCCCCTGGAGGTAGCGCAGGTCGGCGGAAGCAGCGCCGGAATGCGGAGCAGCCACTGACGGCGGAGCAAGCGCCGATGGCGGAGAAGCTTCAGCGGAGCAAGAGTGCGGCCGGTGGCGCGCGCTCTGCAGCGGTAGCCGCGGCGCGGTACGCGTCAGGCGGCGAGGGTGTGGCGTCCGGCTGGTCGTGGGGTGCCGGTGGGGTCGACCCAGGGTGGTGGGATCAGGTGCGGGGTCCGGTCGATGAATCGGATGGTCCAGCCGTCGTTGTCGAGTCGTCGGTGGTGGAAGCGGCAGAGCAGGACGCCGTTGCTCAGGTCGGTGGGTCCGTGCGGCAGGCCGGGGCTCTGGTGCCAGGCGGTGAGGTGGGCGGCTTCGCAGCGGCCGGGTGGTTCGTGGCAGCCGGGCCAGATGCAGCCGCGGTCGCGGATGGTCATGGCGTAGCGCTGGGCTTGGCTGAACAGGCGGCGGCTCTGGCCGAGGTCCAGGGGCTGGGAGTCCCCGCCGAGCACGACCGGGAGGATCCTGGCGTGGCACGCCAGCCGGCGGGCGGTCGCGGCGGAGATGGGCTGGTCGATGCCGTCGATGGTGGCGGCGCCGATGCCGGTGACGAGCGCGTCGTGGGTGATGGTGACCAGCATGGTCACGGCGGTGCCGGAGACCTCGCCGGGGTCGTGCGTGAGTGAGTCGCGGGCGATGCCGACGAGGGCGTCGAGCCGCTTCTGGCCGAGGGTGCGGGAGTCTTCGAGGGCAGTGTCTGAGGGGACGTCCTGGTCGGTGGAGCGGACCTCGCGGCGGGGTGCGGTGCGGGCATCGAGGGCGGTGCGCAGCCAGCCGTCGCTTTCCGGGTCGGCGTCGATGAGGTAGCGGGTGATGCCGTCGCGGCGGGTGAGGATCCTCACGCCGGCTTTGGCGCGCAGTTCCTCCTCGCGAGGTTGGATGCCGTCGGGGTCGGCGTGCGCGATCAGTGCGCGGCAGGCCTGCCGCAGCCCGGTGCTGGATTCGGTGAGGGCCTCACCGACCAGGAACTCCTCCCACGCGGTCAGCCGCTCCGGGTCGGCCTGGTCGGCGACGGTGCCGAGGGTGTCCAGGATGAGCGAGGCGGCGTCGGCGCCGATCGACCCGGTCTCCAGGGCGGCGGCGGTGACGGGGTGCGGCTCGGGCAGCAGCTCCCCGGTGAGCGAGCGGCGGAGCCGAAGCTGGTCGCCGATCTGGCACCAGCCGGTCGCGGTGCCGGTGGACACGTGCGCGACCGCGGCGACCGCGAGCGGCGCGGACCGGCTGCCCAGCCGCTTCGCCAGCGGCTCCTCCCCGTCGCGGGCGGAGCGGGCCGTGAACACTCCGGCCAGCCGGCTGCCGATCGCATCGACCAGGTTCGAAAGGCTCCCGACCCGTTCCAGGCACTCGATCAGCGCCGCGTCGGTGAGCCCGTCGGCCACCTCCGCCAGCGACGCCGCCTCCCCGGCCCAGGCCAGCTCCGCCACCCGCTGAGCGAGCGCGGCCGCCTGCGCCGCGAGAGTGTCGGTGGGCCTTTCCACGCGCCTGATTCTGCCCGCCACCACCGACACTCCGACCTCACCGGGAACGGTTTTCCACAGCAACCCTCAACTACTGGTTGAAGTGGATTGCGACGCTTCTCCGTGCGGAGCCGATCACCGCCTCGCGAGCACCACGCCCGCCGTCAGGCGAGCTCGCGCGCTATCTCCCTCGCGCGAGCCAGCGCTGCGGCCGTCGCCTCGTCGAACACCTCGTCGAGCCGCGCGCGCTCGAGGACGGCGATCGCACGCTCGGTGGTCCCGTTCGGGCTCGTCACCCGCCGGCGCAGCTCCTCGGGAGGCAGGTCCGTCGTGCGCAGCAGCTCGACCGCGCCCCGGAACGTCCCCTGCACCAGAAGCCGAGCCTCCTCCTCGTCGAAGCCCCGGGACCGCGCGGCCGCCTGCAGCTGCTCGATCAGGAAGAAGACGTACGCCGGCCCGGAGCCGGAGATCGTGCTGAGGGCGTCGATCCGCTCCTCGGGCACCTCGAGGACGTCGCCGACGGTCTCGAACAGCGCACGGGCCAGCGCCAGGTGGTCGGGACCGGCCGCGCTGCCCGCGCTGATCCCCGTGACCGCGAGGCCGACCGTGGCGGGGGTGTTCGGCATCGCGCGGACGACGGGGGTGCCGGCAGGGAGCCGCGTCTCCATGGCGGCGAGCGTCACACCTGCCGCGAGGCTGATCACGAGGGTCCCCTCGGCGAGCGCCGGCGCGATGTCCTCGAGCAGCGCAGCGATCCCGACCGGCTTCACGCCGAGGAGCACGACCCCGGCGCCCTCGACGGCGCGGCGGTTCGCCGTCTCGTCCTCCTCGAGGGCATAGGAGGTCACGCCGGAGTGCCTCGAGGGATCGGCGTGACGATTCGTCACGCGGATGCCGCCCTCGACCGTGACTCCCGGCTGCCGGAGGCCCTGCAGGATGGCGCCGCCCATGGATCCTGCCCCGAGGATCGCGATGGTGGGCAGTGCGATTCCGGCGGCGTCCGACACGCTGCCCATCCTAGAATCGCAGCCATCCGGAAACCGGGAGGTCTGCATGTCGAAGGTGTCCGAGGAGCTGTCCGAGATCGAGCGAGCCATCCTCGAGGTGCCCCAGGTCCGCGGAGTCTCCGCCCTGCACGCCCTCGACCGTGGCGACGAGGGGATCGTCGTCGTCACGCGGGTCGGCCTCTCGCCCTCTCTGCGGCTTCCGGACGTCGTCCTCGCCATCGCCGACGTCGAGCACAAGGTGAAGACCACCGACAGCCGGGTTCGTGCGGTCTTCGTCGAACCCGACATCGCGGCCGACTCGGGCACGCCCACCGAGACGATCGTCATCCGCGCCCTCGACTGAGTCTCCCGCCCTGGCATCACCCGGGTCCGCCTGGCGTCACGCGCGATCGCTGACCACCGGCCGACGGAGCGCCTAGGCGGACTAGTCGCGCCGCTTCCGGAAGAACTCCCGAAGCAGCGCGGCGCTCTCCTCCGCCGCCACCCCGGCGACGACCTCCACCCGGTGCGGCAGCCGCCGGTCGCGGATCACGTCGTAGACGGACCCGACCGCGCCCGCCTTGTCGTCCCACGCCCCGTACACGAGCCGCCCGAGTCGAGACTGCAGCACCGCCCCCGCGCACATGACGCAGGGCTCGAGGGTGACCACGAGGGTGCAGTCCTCGAGGTTCCACTCCCCGCGGGCGGCGGCGGCGTCACGGAGCGCGACGAGCTCGGCGTGGGCGAGCGGATCCCCGTCCGCCTCCCGTCGGTTCCGGCCGCGCCCGACGACGGTTCCGGCGGCATCGACCACGACGCAGCCGACCGGGACATCATCGGTCGTGAGCGCGACGTGCGCCTCCTCGAGGGCGAGGCGCATCCACTCCTCGTACGCCCGCACCGACCCTCCTCGCCGGGCCCGAACCCGCCCGGGCTAGATTGACCCTATGCGAGTGCACGTCGCCGACCACCCTCTCGTCACGCACAAGCTCACGGTGCTCCGCGACAAGAACACTCCCTCGCCGACGTTCCGGGCACTCGCCGAGGAGCTCGTGACCCTCCTCGCCTACGAGGCGACCCGCCACGTCCGCGTCGAGCCCATCCGGATCGAGACGCCCGTCGCCACGACCACCGGCCTCGCGATCAGCAATCCGAAGCCGCTCGTGGTCCCGATCCTGCGCGCGGGCCTCGGGATGCTGGAGGGCATGGTCAAGCTGATGCCGAGCGCCGAGGTCGGGTTCCTCGGCATGGTCCGCGACGAGGAGACCCTTCAGCCCACCATCTACGCCGAGCGGCTGCCGGACGACCTCGGCGGGCGCCAGTGCTTCATCCTGGACCCGATGCTCGCGACCGGCGGGTCCCTCCTCGCGGCGATCGACTACCTCTTCGACCGCGGCGCCCAGGACGTGACGGCCGTCTGCCTGATCGCCGCTCCCGAGGGACTCCGTGCCGTGGAGGAGGCCACCCAGGGCCGCGATCTCACGATCGTGCTGGGCGCGCTCGACGAGCGCCTCAACGAGGTGGGCTACATCGTCCCCGGGTTGGGCGACGCCGGGGACCGGCTCTACGGCACCGCCTCCTGACGCCGACATCCCGGCTGCGCGACTTGACACTCGCCCGCACGGTGCTTCAGGATCGACGCCATGTCTGACAACTCGCGCATCCCGACCTCCTTCGAGGCCCTGGGGAACGCCGGCATGATGATGGCCGGCCGCGCGATGTGCTGTCGAATGTGCCGCTGACGACTCTCCCGCTCAGCCCGTTCCCACGCCCTCCTCAGTGACGTCCTTCGACGCCGTCTCCGAGGGCGACCCCTCCCGGATCTCCGCTCAGGAGTCCCCGAATCCAGCACGACTCCCCGGCGAACCGCCGGAACTCATCATCGAAGGCTTTCCTCCCATGTCGATCGCAGCTGTCGCACCGGCTCCCACCGTCCGCTCCGCCTCGCCCGCCACCTCCTCGGCCAAGCTCCGCGCCGTTCCCGAAGGCACCGAGGCCCGCGGCTTCGTCCTCTACGTCGGCGTCGACGAGGCGAAGGCCGCCGCCGCCGGAACCGACCTCGTCACGCTCGTCGAGGCGCTCCGCCGCCTGACCTCCGACCTCGTCCCCGGCGCCCAGACGCACGCCGCCGTCGCCCTCGCTCCGCGCGGTGTCGGGGGCCGCGACGTCGACGTCGTGCGCCTCGCTCTGCAGGATCCCGCCGCCCTCGCGCGGCAGCGCGACGTCGAGGAGCCCTCCCCCGACGTGGTCGAGGGCGTCGTGATCGACCTCTCGCGCAAGCGCGTCCTGCTCAACGAGCAGACGGCGCCCCTCACGTACAAGGAGTTCGAGCTCCTGCAGTACCTCGTGCTCCGCGAGGGACGCACCGTCGCGCGCGCGGAGATCATCTCCGCTCTCTGGCCTGCGCCGGACGCCGATGCGCCGAACGAGCGCACGATCGACGTGCACGTCCGTCGCCTCCGCTCGAAGCTCGGCGACTACCAGGACATCGTCCGCACCGTCCGCGGCACCGGCTACCGGTTCGACCGCCACGCCGACGTCGTCGTCCGGCACACGCACCGCGGTCCCAGCCCCGACTTCTGATCCGGCGCGGCGGAACCGAGCGAACTCCCAGGAAAAAGGACAGGCGGGGGACTGGCGACCGTTATCGAACCGTTATATATTCGAAGAGCGTTAGTTGTTTGCTGTGGCAGCTACCGCGGAATGTGATTGCAGGACACTCTTGGTGCAAGGGAGAGGGCCGGTCGCTAGCCTCTGCGACCGGCCCTCGATTCTGTTCCGGCCCAGGACGGCGCCGCAACCACCAGGATCGGGCACCGGCGCGCCTCGCCCCTAGGCTGGAGGCGTCATGGCGAGCGCGGTCGAGGCATGGGAGTCGCTGTTCCGCGCCCAGGTCGCCGTGATGCGCCGCCTCGTCGCCGACTTCCCGCCCGGTCTGTCCTTCAACGAGTACGACGTGCTCTTCAACCTGAGCCGCCTGCCGGGTCGGAGCGCCCGCATGCGCGACCTGAACGGCGTCGTGCTCCTGAGCCAGCCGAGCATCAGCAGGCTGGTGGACCGCCTCGTGGCGCGGGGCCTGCTCGAGCGCCTGCCGGATCCGACGGATCGGCGCGGCACGGTCGTGCACCTGACCGAGGCCGGGTACCGCACGTTCCTCGAGGTCGCCTCTCAGCACATGAAGTCGATCGAGCGGACCATCGGCCCCGCGCTCGCTCCCGAACAGCTCGACGAGCTGCAGCGGCTCACGGAGACGCTGCGGGCCGGCATCGCGGAGACCGACTCTGCCGGTGGCGGCTGACACCGCCACCGGCATTCGGTCTGAACTGCTTCGCGTTGCGGAGCCGATTGGGTGGATCGGCGATCAGTTCACTGCCGGGAGGTCGATCCGACTGCCTGCCCCCCGTGGCCGGGGAGCATCGGGTAGCTTTCGGTTCGGCTGGTTCGGAATCTGTTCGCTCGCGCTCCGGATCCCGTGCGTCAGAAGTTAGACCGTCGAACGGGTACGCGGAACGGAATGTCCCCCGACACGGGGACCGGATCCGCGAATTGTCCCCCACACGAGGCACGTGGGACATCGATCCCACCCCCCCGATCGTGCGCTCAGCGGACAAGGCCGCTGTCCCCCGGCGCCCGTCGTGCCGACGTCGATCCGGTGTTGCCCGCGACGGGTCTCCGCCTCATACTTGCCGGATGCGGTATCGGCTGATGGGGGCCATGACGGCGCTGCTGGCCGCCGTCGCCGTCCTCATCGCGCCGCAGCCTGCCATGGCGTCCCATGATCCGGACCCCGTCGGCATCGACATCTCGTGGCCGCAGTGCGGCTCTCGGCCGCCCGCGGGTCAGGCGTTCGCCATCATCGGCGTCAACGGGGGTCTCGCCAACGACTCGAACCCCTGCTTCCTGCGGCAGCTCAGCTGGGCGCAGCGATCCACCGGAGCGACCATCCAGCCGAAGGTGGCGCTCTACGTCAACACCGCCAACCCGGGACTGCAGGCGTCTTGGTGGCCGGCCTCGAACACGACGAGGCAGGGCACATCGATCTACAACCCGTACGGCAGCTGCCGGAACGCGGAGGGCGCCGCGTGCGCCTTCGTCTACGGCTACTCGATGGCGCAGGACGACGCGACGCTGCGGAACGTGCCCGACCCACTGGCCTACCGGTGGTGGCTCGACGTCGAGACCATGAACAGCTGGTCCCGGTTCGACTTCACCGCGAACCGCGCCTCGCTGGAGGGCATGGTCGCCTACTTCGCCGGGATCGGCGCCGATGTCGGGCTCTACTCGACCTCCTACCAGTGGAGCCTCATCGTCGGGGTGGTCCCGACCGGCAGCCCGCTCAACGGACTGCCCTCCTGGCTCGCGGGCGCGAGGAACGAGGCGGATGCCAGGGTCCGCTGCTCGTCCGATCCCCTGACCAGCGGCGGCACGGTGAGCCTGGTGCAGTACGTGAAGGGCGACCTCGACTACAACGTGTCCTGCCTCTAGGACGTCTGCGGGCTTCTCTCGGCGGACCGGAGCCGGTCCTCGCCCCGCCGGAGCTCCTCCTGCATCCGGTCGGCGGCGAGGCGAGCGCGGTCGGCGGCCCGAGCCGCCTCGTCGCGCTCCGTCTCGAGGTCCTCCAGCTCGTCCTCCACCGTGCCGAGGCCCTGCTCGGCCTCGGCGAGCGCGGCCTTCAGGCGCCGCAGCTCCGCGCGCAGCTCCTCCCGCCGTCCCCGCGCCTCCTCGCGTCGCCGCTCGACGTCGCGCAGCACCCGGTCCGCGCGTCCCGCCGCCGCGTCCGCCTCGTCGGCCTCCCCACGGACGCGCTCGAGCTCCCGCTCGGCCTCCTCACGGGCGGCTCGGGCGCGCTCCTCGGCGTCGTCCTGCTCCTGGACCTTCCGCCGCTCGCGGGCTGCCGCGAGGTCGTCCCGCGGTGGCGCGGTCGCCTTCCGGCGCGGCGCAGGAGCCGGCGTCCCGCCCGGCAGCGCGACGGCATCCGTGAGGTCCACCGCCTCGAGGCCGGTGCCCGAGAGGGAGCGGAGGAGGCGGCCGGTGCGCAGAGCGTCGGCGGCGTCGGGGTCGGTCATTGCCGCCTGCAGCGTGTGCTCCAGCTCCTCGACCACTGCGGAGCTGAGCTGCTGCCCCTTGCCGGCCGCGATGCGGGCGGCCTCGCGGCCGAGTGCGGCCACCAGCTGCCGGCGCTGCTGGGTCAGGGTGCGCAGCGCGTCCGGGTCCAGGTCCTGCTGTGCCTCGCGCAGCATGGCGCCGAGCGAGAGCACGTCGCCGACCTGGTCGCCCCGCTCCCGAACGAGCGTGTTGGCGGCCCACGCGGCGACGGACGGCTTCGGGAGGCGGGCGATCTCGGCAGCCAGCGCCCGGTCGCCGCCCGAGCGCATCTCCTTGGCGCGGGCGTTCCGCTCCGCCGTGAACTGGGGCAGCGGGAGCGAGTACAGCTCGTCGGCGACCTGCTGAAGGTCGGCGGCGCTCACGCTCGTATCCTCTCGCATCACCCGCCGGCGAGCGCAGGGCTAGCGTTGACACGAGCACCGCGACGAGGAGGAGACCGATGACGACCTCGCTCGCCCCGATCCCGCTGGGGCCGAACCAGCCCGACCGGCCCTACCGCGGCGGCGCCGGGATCGCGACGTTCCGCGGCACACCGAGGCCGAGCGAGTACAGCCCCGAGGACTTCGTCGGATCGACGACGGAGATCTTCGCCGGCGGAGGGATCGGGCTCAGCCGCCTCCCGTCCGGGGTCCTGCTCCGCGACGCCGTCGAGGCGGATCCGGAGGGCTGGCTCGGTCGGGACCACGTCGAGCGCTTCGGTGCCGGCACGGAGCTGCTCGTCAAGCTGCTCGATACCGCCGAGCGGCTCTTCGTGCACCTCCACCCCGATGACGCGTTCGCCCGGCAGCACCTGTCGCTCGGCCACGGCAAGACCGAGGCGTGGATCGTCGTGGCGGTCCGCCCGGACGGGGATCCCGGCTGGGCCCGGCTCGGCTTCACTCGGGACGTGAGCGATGACGAGGTGAGGTCGTGGGTCCGCGGGCAGCGGGTCCAGGAGATGCTCGACGCGATGCACCTGGTGCCTCTGGAGCCGGGCGGAACCCTGCTGGTGCCGGCAGGCATGCCGCACGCGATCGGTCCCGGCGTCACCCTCGTGGAGCTGCAGGAGCCGAGCGACCTGTCGGTCCTGATGGAGTACGAGGGATACCGGGGCCTGACGGCCGATGACGCGTTCCTCGGGCTCGAGCCGGACGTCGCGCTGGGCGCGCTCGACCGCCGTGCCACGCCCCCCGAACGGATCCTGGAGCTCACCGGCGGACGGGCGTCCGCGGGGAACGACCGCGGCATCACTCCCCTGTTCCCCGAGGAGGCCGACCGGTTCTTCCGAGCGGAGCGCATCGAGTCCGAGCAGCGGATCGAGCTGGACCCGGGCTTCTCGATCCTCGTCGTGCTCGACGGCACTGCCATCCTCGGCTGGCACGGCGGCAGCCTCCCGCTGAGCCGCGGGACGACGCTGCTCGTCCCGTTCGGGGCGGGGCCGCTCGCGGTGACCGGACGGATCTCGGCGCTGCGCTGCCGGCCGCCGCGGCCGCTTGCGTCCGGGTTCGTCGTGCAGTAGCCAGGAACGGTGTATATCGATCTACCCCGCAGCGCCGCCGAGATCGTGAGCCGAGCGCGGCTCCTCGGCCCCGATCCGCTGCCGGATCTCCCGGACTCACCTCCCGCGCGGGTCGAGTGGCTGTACGGGCGGGGTCAGTTCGAGCTCGCCCGGCTCCACCGGCTGGTGCGCGAGGGGTTCGCGGCGAACCGGTCCGTGCACTACGCGGGCAACTACGGGGCCCTCCAGAGCCGCGTCGAGTTCCGGCGCCGTCTGGAGGGCACGGCCGCGCCCCTCACCCTCGCCGCGGACGGGGAGCTGCGCGTGACGGTCGACGGACTGGCGGTGGAGACGAGCGAGGACGGCGGCGTGCTGACGGCCCAGCTGCCCCCGGGTCGCGTCCTCACCGTGTCCGTCACCGCCAGAGCCGACTCCCCCGCCGCCGTCGGCATCCTCAGCCCGCAGGGGTTCGCGACCGGGACGCGGTGGGAGGCCTCGGGGGACGGCGCCGCCTGGGCGCCCGCGAGCGTGCGCCGGGGCGGTCCCGGATCCCCTCCCCATCTCGACCGCGAGCCGACTGTGACCCTGCCCGCCCTCCAGCGCCCCGACGGCCTGTACGAGCTGGAGGCTCCGGTGCTCGGCCGGCCCGTCCTCCGCTGCGACGGCGTTCCCCGCCTCTCGACCGGCGAGTCGCGGGAGGAGGCCCTCGCCGACCCGGCCGACCAGGAGGTCCGGCACGAGCTGGTGCAGCTCGACGACGGACGGTGGACCTCGCTGCACGAGCTCGGCTTCCGCTGGCTCGCCGTCAACGATGTGGAGCCGGCCGAGGTCGTCGTCGAGGCGTCCGCGCATCCGGCGCCACGACGAGGGGCCTTCCTCTGCTCCGATGAGCGGCTGAGCGCCATCTGGGCGACGAGCGCGTACACCCTGCGCCTCTGCATGCACGAGCTGATGCTCGACGGGATCAAGCGGGACCGGATGCCCTGGACCGGCGACCAGGCACTCAACACGCTCTCGAACGCCTACGCCTTCGCCGACGCCGCCATCGCCCGCGACAGCTCCACCGCGCTGGGGCAGCCGCGCCACGGCTACGTCAACGGCATCTCGGACTACTCGCTGTGGTGGGTCATCAACTCGGCGGCCGTCGCACGGTACTTCGGGCCCGCGCCCACCGCCGACGCGGAGCACCTGCAGCGCTTCCTCGAGCATCTCGCCGGCTACGCCGGGCCGGACGGGGTGTTCCGTCCCCGTGAGGAGCCGGACGGGTTCGGGGACGCCGCCGAGGGCTCGGTCTTCATCGACTGGGGCGTCCAGGTCGCTCCCGGTCCGCCGTACACCGCCCTGCAGATGCTGTGGTTCTGGGCTCTGGAGAGCGGGGCGGCCCTCCTCGGCGCCGCCGGGCATCCGGGCGCTCCCCGGTGGCGCGGACTCGCCGAGCGTCTGCGCGTCACGCTCGTCGAGCAGGCGTGGGACGAGGACGCGGACGCCTGGCGGGAGTACCTCGGGCAGCCCGGCACCTCCTCCGCCTACCCGAACTTCCTCGCGGTGCTGTCGGGCATCCACGCCGGTCCGGTTCCGGAGGGCGTGCGGTCGGCGCTCCTCACGGCCGACCCGCCCAGGACCCCGTTCATGGCCTCGTTCGCGCTCCTCGGGCTCGCGCGCGCGGGCGCGCCGGACGAAGCGGTGGCGCGGATCTCCGCCCTCTGGGGCGCGATGCTGGACGTGGGCGCGCGCACCTTCTGGGAGGAGTTCGCGAGCGAGGGCGGAAGCCCCTACGCGATGTACGGCCGCCCCTTCGGCAAGAGCCTCTGCCACGCCTGGGCGTCAGGGCCTGCCGCCCTGCTTCCCGACATCGTGCTCGGAGTCCGCCCGCTCGAGGACGGCTGGCGCCGGTTCGAGGTGCGACCCGCGCTCGGCGCACTGGAGTGGGCCGCCGCGGTCGTGCCGACGCCGGACGGCGAGATCTGCGTCGTGGCGGAGGGGGACACCGTCACGGTCGACGTCCCTTCGGGTGCTGTACTCATGCGGCAGGACGGCGAGGAGGTCGCCGGCCCCCAGCGGGTCGTGCTCGCCCTTCCCGCATGACGCGCCGGACGGCGGTCAGCGCCGGGCGTGCTGCGGGTCGATCGAGACGGGCGGCTGCCGGACCGCCGGCGGCACGGCAGGGGGATATGCGGCCAGCTCCAGCGTGGCGGTGAAGGTGTGCCGGCCCGGTCCGACCTCCATCGGGTCCCGCCCGTCGGGCAGACGGACCTCGGCCGTCGTTCCTTCCGGCACCTCCACCACGAGCTCGAAGGAGGCGCCGTCGAGCGTCCAGGACGAGCGCGCCGGGCCATAGGGCGTGAGCAGCCGGAACGCGGCCGAGGTCATGGAGCCGCCCGGGACGGGCTCCACGATGATGCGCCGGTAGCCCGGCGCCGCCGGAGCCAGCCCGGCGAGGCGACGCTGCAGCCAGTCCGCGACGGCTCCGAGGGCGTAGTGGTTGAAGGAGGTCATCTCCCCCGGATTGATCGTGCCGTCCGGAAGCATGCTGTCCCACCGCTCCCAGACCGTGGTCGCGCCCATGGTGACGGGGTAGAGGAAGGACGGGCAGCCCGTCTCCGCCAGCATGCGGTGGGCGAGCTGGGGGTGCCCCGCGGACACCAGCGCGTCGAGGAGGAGGGGTGTTCCCGCGAACCCCGTCCCGATGCGATACCGGCCCGCGTGCACGAGCTCGGCCAGCCGCTCGCCGGCATGCCGTCGCTGCTGGTCGGTCGGGAGGAGCCCGAACGTCAGCGCGATCGCGTAGCCGGTCTGCGAGTCGCTCGCGACGCGCCCGCGCGGGCTGACGAACTCCTCCGCGAAGGCGTCCCGCACCCTGCCGGCCAGTGCCAGGTATCGTTCCGCGATCTCCTCCTCGCCGAGGAGTGCGGCCGCGCGGCCGGTGCGCTCGGCGGAACGGGCGAAGTACGCGGTCGCCACCAGGGCCCCGCTCGTCCGGCCCGCGCCGGGCTCGTCCGCGGGCGCCGACGGGTCGAGCCAGTCGCCCAGCTGGAAGTCCGAGTCCCAGATCAGCGAGGTTCCGGCGCGCGCCGCGACCGCGTCGACGTACGCCGTCATGCCCGGGAGGGCGCGGGCGAGGATGCGGGCATCGCCGTACCGCTCGTGCAGCACCCACGGCACGTCGACGACCGCGTCGCCCCAGATGGCGGAGGGGAAGTCCACGGTGAGGAAGTCCGGCACGACCAGCGGGGGGATGCCGTCCGGGCGGTCGCGCTGCTCGGCCAGCAGGTCCTCCATCCAGGAGGCGAGCATGCCCGAGCAGTCGTAGAGGCCGGTCGCCGCCGGGGTGAAGACGTTGATGTCTCCCGTCCAGCCCAGCCGCTCGTCGCGCTGCGGGCAGTCGGTGGGGACGTCGATGAAGTTCCCGCGCATCCCCCAGCGGCTGTTCTCGTGCAGCCGCTCGACCAAAGGATCCGAGCACGAGAAGGATCCCGTCTCCTCCATATCGGTGTGCAGGACGACGGCCACCGCCTGCAGCACCGTGATCTCGGGGTCGGAGGACGCGATCTCGGCGTACCGGAAGCCGTGGAAGGTGAACTCGGGCTCCCACTCCTCCTCGCCGGCTCCGCCCAGAACGAACCGGTCCGTGGCACGGGCGGCTCGGAGCGGACGCACTCCGAGCTGCCCGTGCTCGAGCACCTCGGCATGACGCAGCGTGACGGAGGCCCCGCGAGGCCCTCGCAGGCGGATCCGCAGGCGGCCCACCAGGTTCTGGCCGAAGTCGAGCCGCAGCACACGCGGACTCACCTCGCCCTGCGCGACGGGATGCAGCACCTCGGTGGCCCGGACGGGAGGCCCCATGGGCGCGACGAGCACCTCGGGTCGGGCATCGGAGAGCGTGACGCCGGCCCAGGCTCCGTCGTCGAAGCCCGGAGAGGACCATCCCGGCACCCGCAGCCGCGCGTCGAACTCCTCTCCGTCGTAGATGTTGGAGGAGCGGACGGGCGACTCCGCGCTGGTCCACTCGCCGTCGCTCTCGATCACGGTGCGGCTGCCGTCCGCGTGCTCGATCTCCAGCTGCGCCAGCACTCCGACCCGCTCGCCGTAGCCGTTGATCCGCCCGCCGTCGAAGCCGAAGCGGCCCCGATACCAGCCGTCGGCCAGATGCGCGCCGAGCGCGTTCTCGCCCTCCTGCAGCAGCGGCGTCACGTCCGCCGTGCGGTAGCGGAGCCGGTGCTCGTAGCTCGTCCAGCCGGGCGCGAGCAGCTCGTCGCTCACGCGCCGTCCGTTGATCTCGAAGACCGCCAGGCCGTGCGCGGTGGCGTAGAGGCGTGCTCGGCGCACGGCCGATCCGACGCGGAAGGATCGGCGCAGGAGATGCGCGGGTCCGCCGGCGCCTCGGTCATCCCCGGGCTCGGCGAAGCGGGCTGTCCAGTCCCCCGGGTGGAGGAGACCGGCCTCGACGGCGAGCTCTTGACTCCAGTCCCCGACGATCCCCTCCGGGCTCGTCAGGCGCACCGCCAGACGGCACGCCTCACGCGACGCGAGCTCCGGGAAGGGCCAGTCGACCAGCACGCGCTCGGCCGAGTGGACGACGGGAGACGTCTCCTCGGTGCCGTCGGCGTTCCGCCGGCGCACCTCGTAGGCCGCCTGCTCCCCGCCGGTCACCCACCAGGAGAGGCGGGGCCGGGACTCGCCGATCCCCATCGGCTCCCGGTGGTGCTCCACGCGAAGATGCCCGACTGCCGGACCCGTCGACTCCATCGTTCCGCTCCCCGCGCCGCATGCAGCTTGCTTGCCTGAGGCAACCGCTTCCCGACCGTAGCATGGAGCGTCGCGAGGAGGAGCGGGATGAGCGCATGGGCGTCGGCGCTCGCGGATCGGCCGCGTCTCCAGGGCGCGGACGACCGCGCGGCCCAGCTCGCTCGGATCCTCGGGGTGCCCGCCCCCCGTCCCGGTCCGGTGCACAGGATCCCCTCGCGAACGGTCGGGGACGTGCGACTCGAGCGGCTCAGCTGGGAGACGGGCATCGGCCCCACCACCGGCGCGTGGCTCGCCCGCCCGCTCGAGGCGTCCGGCGACATCCCGGGCGTGCTGGCCCTGCACAGCCACGGCGGTGCCATGTGGACGGGCGCCGACCAGTTCGTCGCCCCGGGCCTGGACGACGGCGACCCCTACGCCGCTGCTCATGGGAGGCTGCAGTACGGCGGCGCCCCGGTTCTCGAGCTGGCACGCCGCGGCTACGCCGTGCTCGCCCACGACGCCTTCGCCTGGGGCACGCGCCGCATTCCCGCCGATGCCTTGTCCGAGCGCGAGCGCGAGCTCGCCTCCGCCCTCGGCCGCCTCCGCCTGTCGGAGGGCCGGCCCTGGAGCGAGATCGACGAGTACAACACGGCTTCGGCGCTGCACGAGGAGGTCCTCGAGAAGACCGCCTCGCTGCTCGGCTCCTCCTTCGCAGGCGTCGTCGCCTCGGACGACCTGCTCGCCCTCGAACAGCTCAGCCGGATCCCCGGCGTCGACCCCGGCCGGCTGGGGGCGTTCGGCTTCTCAGGCGGCGGCGGTCGCGCCCTGTTCCTCGGCGTGCTCGACGCGCGCGTCCGCGCGACAGTCACGGTGGCGATGATGACGACGTGGCGCTCGATGGCCGACGCTCACGCCCGCTTCCACTCGTGGCTGATCAACGTGCCCGGCCTCGCGCGCGAGATCGATCTGCCGGACCTCCCCCGGCTGGACGCCGAGCACGCTCTGCTCGTGCAGTACCGGGAGCACGACGAGCTGTTCCCCCTGCACGGGATGCGCGAGGCGCACGAGCGCCTCCGCTCCCGCGACTCCACGTCGTCCTACGAGGGCAGCTTCTTCCCGGGACCCCACGCCTTCGACCCCGAGATGCAGGCCGAGGCGTGGGGCTTCCTGGATCGCCGGCTCGGGCGCTAGCCCTTCACCGCGCCGGAGGTCATGCCCGCCACGATCTGCCGGTTGAAGAAGATGTACATGATCAGCGGCGGGATCGTGATCAGCAGGACGTTCGCGAACAGCAGGTTCCACTGGGTCACGTTCTGGGCCGAGAAGTTGTACAGCTGCAGCTGCACGGTCGCGTTCTCGTCCCCGGGCGCGAAGTACAGCGCGTAGGTGAAGTCGTTGAAGACGGACACCGCCTGCACGACGATCACCGTGATGATCACCGACCGGAGAAGCGGGAAGATCACGGTGAAGAACAGCCGGATCGGGCCGCATCCGTCGATGATCGCCGCCTCGTCGAGCTCCCGCGGGATGGTCGCCATGAACGCGCGGAACAGCAGCACGCAGAACGACAGCCCGAAGGCGACGTGCACGAACATGAGCCCGGGGATCGTCTTGAACAGCTCGAGCGTCTGCAGCATCCAGATCGTCGGCACGACCGCCGGCGGGATGATGAGGCCTGCGAGCACGAGGCCGCTCACGAGCGGATTCCAGCGCGAGCGCCGCCGCTGCAGCACGAAGCCGACCATCGCCGACAGGATGACCATGATCGCCACGGCTCCCACGGTCAGGATCACGCTGTTGAGGAAGGCCGTCAGCAGCAGGTAGTCCCGCGCCTGGAGCACCTGGACGATGTTGTCGAACAGCGCAAACTCCGTCGGCCAGGTGAACTGGAGAGCCGTGGCTTCCTGCTGGTTCTTGGCAGCGGTCAGGAAGATGAAGATGAACGGCACGATGAACACGATGATCGACAGCACGATGGCCGCGATCCCCCCGCCGAAGCGCCACGTGTTGTTCCTCACGCGTCCTTCTCCCCTCGGTTGAGCCACGCGGACAGCGGCACGATCAGAGCCGCGACGACGATGAACAGCACGACGTTGCCCGCGGTGGACAGGCCGTAGAACCCGGCCTGGTACTGCTTGTAGATCACCGAGGCGATGACGTCACTCGTGAACCCCGGGCCTCCTCGCGTCATCGCCCAGATGAGGTCGAACGAGCGCAGACCGCCGATCAGGGACAGGATGATGACCGTCGTGGTCGCCGGCCGCACCAGCGGCAGGATGATGTGCCAGAAGTTCTTCCACGAGTTGGCGCCGTCCACCTTCGCCGCCTCGAAGTACTCCTGAGGGATCGCCACCATGCCTGCGATGTAGATGAGGGTGGCGAGGCCGATCCCCTTCCAGATGTCGACCAGCGCGACGGACATCAGGGCCCACGCGGGGTCCGTCAGCCAGCCGGGCCCGGTGATCCCGAACCAGCCGAGCACCTGGTTCACCAGTCCATCGAAGGGGTCGAGCAGCACCTTGAACGTGACTCCGACGCCGATCGTGCTGACGAGCACCGGGAAGAAGACGACGCTCCGCAGGTAGCCCCGGGCGATGATCTGGGATGTCAGGAGGACACCGAGCAGGAGCCCCAGGACTACCTTCGCACCGGACGTCACGAAGGCGTAGATGAAGGTGTTGATGAAGCCCTGGACGAGGGCCTGCTCCTGGAAGAAGCGGATGAAGTTGTCGAAGCCGATGAACTCGATGTCGAAGAGGGTCCATCGGGTGAGGGCGAAGTAGAAGGATGCGCCCGTCGGGATGAGGAACAGGACCACATAGAAGAGTCCCGCCGGCATGTAGAACCAGAGCGGGTACGGGCTCTTCATGCCCCGCCGCTTGCGCCCTGGACCGGTGTCCTCGCCGGCTGCGGCGACCCCCGCCCCAGGCCGCGTCGTCGTTGTCGTCATCGGATCTCCGTCGATCGATATATGGCGTGGGGCCGGCCGCGCCGGCGACCGGCCCCACGTTGACGGTCAGAGGCTACGCCCCTACCAGCCCTCGAGACCGAGCTGCTGAGCCTGCTTCTTCACGTCCTCGTCGTACTGCGCGGCACCGTCCTCAGCGGAGGTGATCCCGGAGCCGACAGCGACCGTGATCTGCTCGAGAGCCGGGCCCTTGATCGGCGAGAGGAACTCGAGGGCGGGAGCCGTCTTGCCCTCCTCGTCGAAGTAGGGCTGCATGTCGGAGATCATCGCCGGGACATCCTCCGGCAGTTCGCAGCCCTCGACCACGAACGGACCCTGCGGCGGGATCGTGACGCTCTGGATGTCGCAGGCGTCGGTCGTCGTCATGAACTCGTTGAACTTCTGAGCGGCCTCGAGCTGTGCGCCCTCGGTGCTCTTCGGGATGTACATCGCGGCGGGCATCCAGACCGTGAGCCCGTTGCTCTCCGCGTTCTCGCCCGGGAGCGGGAACGTGCCGACGATGTCGAACGCCTCCGGGTTCGTCACCGCGAGCTGCTGTGCCGCGAAGGTCAGCATCGGGTAGTGGGCGCCTTCCCCGGTCGCGACCATGCTGACGCCGTCGGCGTAGAGGGCCGAGGCGAAGTCCTCGTTGTAGAAGTCGGCCTCGAACGCCTCCTGCAGGTGACGGAAGCCCGCCAGCGCCGGCTCGTCCACGAACTTGGCCTCGTTGTTCGTGTACTTCTCGGCCCAGTCCGGGTCCTCGGCGAGGACGTTGTAGAAGTCACCGAGCACGAAGAGCTGCGACGTCCACGTGTCGCCGTAGGTCTGGACGATGGGCGCGGCGCGTCCGGCGTCCTTGATGGCCTGGTTGTTGGCCATGAACTCGTCCCAGGTGCGCGGGATCTCGAGCCCGAGCTCCTCGTAGATGGTCTTGTTGTAGAGCACGGCACCGGCCATGGCCTGGCCGTAGGGGACGCCGTAGACGCCGTTGTCGGTCGAGACGACGGTCCGGAACTCCTCGGCCAGCTTGTCGGCGTAGTCCTGGTCGTCCAGGTTGACGAGCGTCTGGTCCGGGTTGAGCGCCTGGAACAGCGAGCCGGAGTTGTACTGGAAGAGGTCGTTCATCTCGCCCGTCGAGAGGCGGGTCTTGACGATGTTGTCGCCCTCGGCGCCGCCGGGGCGCGTCTCGGTCTCGACGGTGATGTCGGGGTTCTGCTTCTCGAACTCCTCGATGAGCGCATCGAAGGTCGTGACCGTCGCCTCGTCGCTGGGGATCAGGATCGAGAGGGTGACGTTGCCGTCCTCCCCTTCGCCCGACCCGCCACCGCCGCCGCTGCAGCCCGCCAGTGTGAGGGTGAGGGCGATCCCGCTCGCGCCGAACGCGAGCATCGAGCGCCGTGATTGCCGGGAGAACATTCTTTACCTCCGTGTAAAGACAACTTCGTTGTTGGTGCGCCGAACCGCATGAAACGGTTCATTGCGTGCCACGGTACGGCCAGGGTACGACCGCGTCAAACACGATCTCGCTAACGATCGAGTAACGCGTAGAGCGATCTATGCGGCAACTCCCCGTTTCGTGCCGCTTCACGTGCCGACGCGCCCCCTTGCTGGGGCGCGGCGGCTCGGCGCTGCTGGCGCCCCCCTGGCCGATCGGCGACGATGGAGCCCCGCTCATCCGTCGGACAGGAGAACACGGTGTCCCACCCCAACGGCCGCCGCCCTGCGACGATCGAGGACGTGGCCCGCGAGGCCGGGGTGTCGCGGGCGGCGGTCTCCAAGGTCCTCCGCAATGCGTACGGGGTCAGCGAAGGGATGCGGACCCGGGTCGGTGCGGCGATCGAACACCTCAACTACCGACCCCGGATCGCAGCCCGGGCGATGCGCGGATCGAGCTTCACACTCGGGATCGAGATCCCGGACTTCGCGAACCAGTTCTTCACGATGGTCCTCGCCGGGGCCACCACGGCGCTCGAGGGCACCGATTACCAGCTGATCATCGCTCCCGCAGCGGGGGGACCCGGACGCGAGGGCTATCGCGCCATCGAGGCGCTGGCCGACCGGCAGGTCGACGGAGTGGTCGCCATCTCGCCGCAGGTCTCCACGAACTGGCTCGAGCGACTGGCTGAGCACACGCCCATCGTGATGCTCGGCCGGCACGACGCGAGCGAGCACTACGACACGGTCGTCGGGGACGACTCCGAAGGAGCGCGCCTGGTGATGGAGCACCTCCTGGGTCTCGGCCACAGGCGGATCGCGCATCTGACGCGGGACGAGGAGGTGACGGCGCCCGGATCGGGGACACCCCACTCCCTCCGGCTCGAGACCTACATCGCCTCGATGACGGAGTCGGGTAACGGCGGACTGGTGCGCGTGCAGCGGTCGGGCGAGGGCGACGTGTCCGCGTACGAGTCGACGCTCGCCCTGCTCGCCGACGACGAGCCCCCGACAGCGATCTTCGCGGGACACGACGAGCTCGCGATGGGAGCGCTCCGCGCGGTGGCGGAGGTGGACCCGGGGATCTCCGTGGCCGGGTACGACAACGTGCGCGTGGCGAGCCACCCGGCGGTCTCGCTCACGAGCGTGGACCAGGCGGGCGTCCGGATGGGCGAGCGCGCGATCCGACTGCTGCTCGAGCGGATCGCGGGACGGTCGGAGCCCGTGCACGAGGTCATCGAGCCGAGCCTGGTGGTGCGCGGCTCCACACGTCCGCCCTCCGCGGGGCCGCCGGGTAGCTGATCCGCCCGATCGCGGGACGACACGCCCCCCTTGGACGGTCGGTGAATCGTTCCACTAGTGTGGCGAGGGTCGTCGTCGTCGAAAGGACAAGGGTGTCCGACTCCCTGCCCGCGGGCTCCGCCACCGATTCCGCCACCACCGTCACCTCGCTGCGCAGCCAGTACCCCCCGGAACTGCTCGGCGTCCCGCTCGAGGGTCTCCGCCTCACCTGGCAGGTCGCGAGCAGCGATCCCGGCGCCCGGCAGCTCGGCTACGAGCTGCGGTGGACCGGTGACGCGACGGGCGAGACCGGAACGATCCCCGGCGGCGACAGCATCGCCGTGCCGGCGCCCGGAGGCCCGCTCGCGGCCGGCGGCGTCCGCCGCTACGCGGTCCGCATCGCCACCCCGTCCGGCTGGACGGAGTGGAGCGACGACCTCGAGATCGAGGGCGCACTCGACCTCGGCGACTTCACCGCCGTCCCCATCGGCGCGGACACTCCCCTCGCGGGCCCCTCCCCGCTGCTGCGGACCACGTTCGACCTGCCGTCGCTGCCCGTGCGGGCGCGACTGCGAGTCACGTCGCTCGGCCTCCACGAGATCCGCCTGAACGGGCAGAAGGTCGGCGACGAACACCTCGCGCCGGGCTGGACCGCCTATCAGGACCGCGTCGTGGTCACCACCTGGGACGTCTCCGAGCTGGTCGGTGAAGGACGCAACGCGATCGGTGCCGCGCTGGCCGACGGCTGGTACCGCGGCCGGCTGGGCTGGACCGACCGCGCCTCGCACTACGGCCCGGATCTCGCGCTGCTCGCCCAGCTCGACGTCGAGCTCGCCGACGGCTCGTCCGTGCGGATCGTGTCCGATGCCGGCTGGCGGACGTCGACCGGCGCCGTGACCATGTCGAGCATCTACGACGGGACCGACCTCGACCTCCGCCTCGACCCGGCCGGCTGGGACACCGCCGACTTCGACGACTCCTCCTGGCAGCCGGTGCGCGAGGTCGAGGTCGACCGCGCCGTGCTGGAGCCGCGCATCACGACCGGCGTCAAGACGATCGCCGAGTTCGAGATGACCGCGGAGGATCGCGGCGACCACGTCTTCCTGGACGCGGGCCAGAACATCGCGGGCTGGGTGCGTCTCGTCGTCGACGGGAAGGCGGGCGACACCGTCACGATCCGGCACGCGGAGGTCCTGGAGCCCGACGGGCGGATCCACACCCGCTCGCTGCGCTCCGCCCGGGCGAGCGACGTCTACGTCCTGGCCGAGGACGGCCGGATCGCCCTCGAGCCCGTGTTCACCTTCCACGGGTTCCGCTACGCCGACGTCGTCGGGGCGTCGGTCGTGTCGGCGACGGCGGTCGCCATCAGCAGCACGACCGAGGTCCGGGGGAGCTTCCAGTCCTCCGACGACTCGCTCAACAGGCTCCACTCCAACGTGGCGTGGTCCTGGCGCGACAACTCGGTGTCGGTCCCGACGGACTGCCCGCAGCGCGACGAGCGGCTCGGCTGGACGGGCGACGCCCAGGCCTTCGCCGCCACCGCGAACACCCTCTTCGACGTGGAGTCCTTCTGGCTGTCCTGGCTGCGGGATCTCGAGCTCGACCAGGGCGAGGACGGATCGGTGGCCGCCGTCGTGCCGAACATCGTCTCGGACACCGACTTCCACGCCGACGGGGTGCCGGAGCGGATCATGGGCAAGGCCGGCTGGGCGGACGCCGCCACCATCGTGCCCTGGTCGGTCTACGAGTCCTTCGGCAGCACCGAGGTCCTGTCCCGTCAGCTGCAGAGCATGCGGCGCTGGGTCGACTACCTGTCCGGCCGGGCCGGCCTGGGCGGACTGCTTCCGACCGAGTTCCAGTTCGGCGACTGGCTCGACCCCGACGCCCCCGGCGCCGAGCCGTGGAAGGCGAAGGTGTCGTCGGATTTCGTCGCGAACGCCTTCTACGCCCACAGCGCGCGCCTCCTCGCTCGAGCGGAGCACCTCGTCGGCGACCCGGCGAACGCCGAGCGCTACGGAAGGCTCGCCCACGAGGTCGGAGCCGCCACCTGGGCGAAGTGGGGCGACCACGCGATCGACACGCAGACCGGCTGCGCCATCGCGATCGAATTCCGCATCGCTCCGGACGAGGATCGCGACGCCATCGCCCGCTCCCTCGCGGACCAGGTGCGGGCCGAGAACGGCCGCATCTCCACCGGCTTCCTCGGCACGCCGCTCGTGCTGCACGCACTCGCGAACACCGGCCACGTCGAGGAGGCGTACCTCATGCTGCTGCGGCACGACGCCCCCTCCTGGCTGTACCAGGTGGACATGGGGGCCACCACGGTCTGGGAGCGCTGGGACGCCCTCCGGCCCGACGGCTCCATCCATCCCGGAGACATGGACACCGAGGAGGGCGGCCACATGCTGTCCTTCAACCACTACGCGTACGGCGCCGTCGTCGACTGGATGTACCGGCGCGTCGCGGGGCTCGCCCCGGTCCCGGAGCACCCGGGCTACCGGGTCGTCCTGGTGGCGCCGCGGCCGGCGACCGGTGTGCGCTCGGCACAGGCGAGCATCGACACGCGCCTCGGTCGCCTCGCGATCGACTGGCGGCTGTCGGCCGACGACCGGTTCGAGGCGCGCCTCACCGTGCCGTTCGGCTCGACCGCCTGGCTCGACCTCCCCGTCACCGACGCGTCGACCGTCACCGTGGACGGGAGCGAGGACGCCCCTCGCGAACTGGGTCACGGCGAGCACACGATTGTCGTGACCGCGCCTGCCGTCGCGCAGGCCGGCTGACCTCCGTCCGCCCGGACGTAGACGAAACCCAAGAGGAGCAGAGCACATGAGTGCTGACCAGCCCGCACGCGTTCTCCGCGTCAAGGCCGAGCGACGATCCGACGGAGCCCCGGTCGCGACCCCGACCCCGCGCCTCAGCTGGATGGTGGAGGCGCCCGGAGAGGGGTGGCGGCAGGCGTCCGCCGAGATCGAGCGGGATGGCGAGACCACCCGGATCGAGGGCGACCAGTCGGTGTTCGTGGCGTGGCCCTTCGCTCCCCTCGCTCCCCGTGAGCAGGCCGTTCTCCGCGTCCGCGTCACGGGCGAGGACGGAGAGACCTCGGACTGGAGCGAGCCGCTGATCATCACGGCGGGGCACCTGGCGGACGGCGAGTGGGCGGCACAGTTCATCGGTCTCGCCGATCCCGCCGGCGAGGCGCAGCCCGCGCTGCTCCGGCACGAGTTCGCGGTCGACCGGCCGCTGCGCCGGGCCACCCTGTACTCCACGGCCCAGGGCGTGCACCAGATCCTCCTCAACGGCCGCGAGACCGACGACGCCGAGCTGAAGCCCGGCTGGACGAGCTACCAGTGGCGGCTCCTCTACGACATGACGGACGTCACGGAGCTCCTCCAGGAGGGCGCGAACGCGATCGGGATCGAGCTCGCGGGCGGCTGGTTCACGGAGGAGTACGGCTTCCGCGACAACACGCACCGCTTCTACGGCGACCAGCCGAGCGTCGCGGCCCAGCTCGTCCTGGAGTACGAGGACGGCGCCGAGGAGGTCGTCGCCACCGACGCGTCCTGGCGCGCGACCGGGGACGGACCGCGCACGGCGAGCAGCATCTACCAGGGCGAGGACTACGACGCCCGCCTGCAGAAGGAGGGCTGGTCCTCCCCCGGCTTCGCCGAGGAGTGGGCCGCGGTGCGGGTCGTGGAGACGAGCGTCGTGCCCACGCCGCGCGCGGCCGAGCCTGTGCGCCGCACCGAGGAGCTGCCCGTCGCGGAGGTGATCCGCACGCCGAGCGGCGCCGCCGTGCTCGACTTCGGGCAGAACCTCGTCGGGCGCCTGCGCATCCGCGTGACCGGCGAGGCCGGGACCGTGCTCACCCTCCGTCACGCGGAGGTCCTCGAGCACGGCGAGCTCGGCACCCGCCCGCTGCGCCGTGCCGCCGCGACCGACCACTACACGCTGGCGGGCGGGGGCGAGGAGACGTGGGAGCCGCGGTTCACCTTCCACGGCTTCCGCTACGCCCAGATCGACGGCTGGCCGGGCGAGCTGGACCCCTCCGCGGTCACCGCCGTCGTGATGCACAGCGACATGCGCCGCACCGGGTGGTTCGAGAGCTCCCACGCACTCGTCAACCGGCTCCACGAGAACGTCGTGTGGGGCATGAAGGGCAACTTCCTGTCCCTTCCGACCGACTGCCCCCAGCGCGACGAGCGTCTCGGCTGGACCGGGGACATCCAGGTCTTCACCCCCACCGCGAGCTACCTCTTCGACTGCGACGCGTTCCTCACCTCCTGGCTCGAGGACCTCGCCCTCGAGCAGGCGCCGCACGAGGGCGTCGTCCCCTTCATCGTCCCGAGCGTCCTGCCGACCGAGCCGAGGGCGGCGGCCGCGTGGGGTGATGCCGCGACGGTCGTCCCCACGGTTCTGCACGAGCGCTTCGCCGACCTCCAGGTCCTCGAGGACCAGTTCGAGAGCATGCGGGGCTGGGCGGACGCGCTGCTGCGGATCGCCGGCGAGCGGATGCTCTGGGAGGGGCACTTCCAGTTCGGCGACTGGCTCGACCCGGACGCGCCCCCGGAGCGCCCCGGCGACGCGAAGACCGACGACGACATCGTCGCGAGCGCCTACCTGTACCGGTCGACGTGGCTCGTCGCGCGGGCCGCCGAGCAGCTCGGCCGGAGCGAGGAGGCGGCGCGCTACGGCGAGCTGGCCGAGCGGGTCCGCGAGGCGTGGGTGCGCGAGTACGTGACCCCCACCGGTCGCGTGGTGAGCGACGCGCCCACCGCCTATGCCCTCGCGCTCCAGTTCGATCTCGTGCAGGAGCCCGACCGCCGCAGGGCGATGGGCGACCGTCTCGCCTTCCTCGTGCGCGGGGCCGGCTTCCACATGAGCACCGGCTTCGTCGGCACCCCGCTCATCCAGGACGCCCTGGTCGCCTCCGGACATGCGGACGTCGCCGGCCGCCTGCTGACCCAGACGCAGAACCCCTCCTGGCTCTACGCCGTGACGATGGGCGCGACGACGATCTGGGAGCGCTGGGACAGCATGCTCGAGGACGGCTCGATCAATCCCGGCGAGATGACGTCGTTCAACCACTACGCCTTCGGGGCTGTCGCCGACTGGCTGCACCGGTCCGTCGGCGGCCTCGCCCCTGCCGCGCCCGGATACAAGGAGATCGAGGTCCGTCCCGTCCTCCTCGAGGAGATCGACTGGGCGAAGACCTCGCACGAGACGCCGTACGGCCTCGCGAGCGTGGAGTGGCGGCGCGAGGGGACGGCCTTCTCGCTCGAGCTCGTCGTGCCCGCCAACACGAGCGCGTCGGTCTGGCTTCCCGGCGAGACCGAGCCGCGCCGGGTCGGCTCCGGCAGCCACTCCTTCACCGCCGAGGTGGCCGAGCCGCAGAAGCCGGTCCGCGAGCTGACGATGGACTCTCCGCTCACGCATGTGGTCGACGACCGCGAGGCGTTCTCGGCGATCGTCGGCGCCATCGCCGATGACGACCCGGAGAAGGCACGGGCGTACCGGCGGCACACGCCATGGGCGAGCCACACTCCGCTGCGGATGTCGCTGTTCTCGATGCCCACCCACGTGGTCGAGGCCGTCGAGCGCGCTCTCGCCGACGTCTCCGCCGGCTCCGACGACTGAACCGCTGACGCGCTCAGTGCTGCCGGGCGTTCTGCGCCATCAACGCGTAGTAGCCCGGCAGCTCGGGAGCGCTGACGGCGGAGAGCTGCTCCAGGAGCGCGGGATCGATGTCGACGTCGCTCGCCCCCACGGTGCCGGTCAGCTGGTCGACGCTCCGGGCGCCGACGATCGCGCTCGAGAGCCCCGGCCGGCTGAGCAGCCAGGCGAGGGAGACCACCGCCTGGGTCTGCCCCGCCTCGCGGGCGACGCGCTCGAGGACCTCGAGGACGGACCAGGTCTGCTCGGTGCCGCGCTTGCTCCAGGCCTCGACCCCGCGCTCGGGGTCGTCGCCGAGCCGGCTCCCCTCGGGCGGCGGCGCGTCGCGCACGTACTTCCCGGTCAGCCACCCCGCCGCCAGCGGCCCCCAGGCGATGGAGCCGATGCCGAGCAGCTGCGCTGTGGGCAGGATCTCCAGCTCGACGTCGCGGACGAGGAGACTGTACTGCGGCTGCAGCGCGATGATGTGCGGGATCCCGAGCTCGCGCTCGGCGAGGTGCAGCTCGACCAGGTGCGCGGCGGTCATGTTCGACACCCCGCCGTACCGGACCTTCCCCGAGCGGTAGGCGCCCTCCAGGAACTCCGCGAACTCCGCGAGCGCGTGCCGGGAGTCGGGCGCGTGCGCCTGGTAGAGGTCGACGTGGTCCAGGCCGAGCCGCCGCAGGCTCGCGTCGAGCGCACCGTCCAGGTACTCCTTGCTGAGCGCGGACGGCTGACCGGCCACCGGGAAGCGACCCTTCGTGGCGACGACGAACCGGTCCCGGTCCCGCCCCCTCAGCCACTCGCCGAGGATCTCCTCGCTCGCGCCGTTCGAGTACACGTCCGCGGTGTCGAGGAAGTTGCCCCCCGCCTCCGCATAGGCGTCGAGGATCGCGAAGGACTCCTCCCGGCTCGCCTCCCAGCCGAACGTCATGGTGCCGAGCGCGATCCGCGACACCTCCAGGTCCGACGCGCCGAGCCGGGTGCTCCTCATCCGATCCTCCTTCGACCCGTTCACTCAACTCCGTCCCCGCCGGAGCGGCAAGGGGGCGGCGAGCGATGACGCCCGCCCGCGTTCCTGACGAGGAGCGACTCGGGTCTGCGGGGATGCGCCACGCCTCTAGCCCGACCCTGAATCGGTTCACTAGAGTTCGGCCAGGGGACGGCTCGGATCGCACGTCCGGCCGCCCCTCCCGGCGGCGGCACGCCGGGATGCTGGAAGGGGAGCGACGTGTCGACGACGAGCGTCCGGGACGTGGCGAGGCACGCCGGAGTGTCGGTGGGGACCGTGTCGAACGTCCTGAACCGTCCCGACCGTGTGTCGCCCGATGCAGTGGACCGCGTCCAGCGCGCGATCGAGGAGCTCGGGTACGTCCGCAACGACGCCGCGCGCCAGCTCCGGGCGGGGCGGAGCACCACGATCGGGCTCGTCGTCCTCGACGTGAGCAACCCGTTCTTCGCCGAGGTGGCACGCGGGGCGCAGGAGGAGGCCGCGGCTCACGGCTTCACGGTCCTCCTCGGCAGCAGCGACGAGGATGCCGAGCGGGAGCTCTCCTACCTCGACCTGTTCGAGAAGCAGCGCGTGCACGGCGTCCTGATCTCCCCGAACGGCGACGTGGACGAGCGGCTGCGGCGGCTGCGCAGCCGGGGCACCCCCGCGGTCCTGGTCGACCGCCGCAGCGAGGACGGCTCCCTCAGCTCGGTGGCCGTCGACGACGTGGCCGGAGGCCGGCTGGCCGTCGAGCACCTGCTCGAGTCGGGACGCCGCCGCATCGCCTTCGTCGGCGGACCGGCCGGCGTGCGGCAGGTCGCGGACCGCCTCCTCGGGGCTCGTGCGGCGGCGGACGGCGTGGACGGCGCCGGTCTCGAGGTCCTCGAGACCGCCTCCCTGACCGTGCTCGAGGGCCGCCGCGCCGGGGAGGAGATCGCCGCCCGTCCTGCGGAGGACCGGCCGGACGCCGTCTTCGCCGCCAACGACCTCGTCGCCGTCGGGCTCCTGCAGGCCCTCGTGATGCAGCGATCCCTCCGCGTGCCGCGCGACATCGCGCTCATCGGCTACGACGACATCGACTTCGCGAGCACGGCCGTCGTCCCGCTCTCGTCGATCCGCCAGCCGAGCCGCCTCATCGGCGAGACCGCTGTCCAGCTCCTCCTCGGCGAGGCCGGGGACCCGGGGAAGCCGCCGCAGGACGTGGTCTTCCAGCCGGAGCTCGTCGTCCGCGCCTCGTCGGCCTGACGGTCCGAGCCTGCGGCGGGCCCCTCGCCCCTGCGGGCCGACCCGGCTCAGCCCTTGACCGCCCCCTCGGTGAGGCCCTTCATCACGCGCTGGTTGAGCACCAGGTAGATGAGCAGCGTCGGCACGATCGAGATGCAGATCGACGCGAACGTCGGTCCCCACTCGGTCTGACCGAACTGCCCGACGAAGCTGAGCAGACCGGCCTGGATCGTCCGCGAGTCGTTCGTCGTCGTGAAGGTGAGCGCGAACAGCAGGTCGTTCCAGAAGAAGAAGAACTGCACGATCGCGATCGTGAGGATCGCGTTGCGCAGCATCGGCAGCGAGATCGAGAAGAAGACCCGGTAGATGCTGGCGCCGTCGACGACCGCGGCCTCGATGATCTCGCGCGGCAGAGAGCGGTAGTACCCCGCCATCAGGAACACCGTCAGCGGAAGGCCCGTGGCGGTGTAGGTCAGGATCAGCGCGATCGGACTGTTCAGCAGTCCTGCCCGGATGTACATCGTGAACAGCGGCAGCAGGATCATCTGCAGCGGGACCATGAGACCCGTCAGGAACGTGAGCAGGACCACGTTCCGGCCCCGCCAGCGCAGCACCTCGAGCGCGAAGCCCGCCATCACTCCGGTCAGCAGCAGGAGCAGGATGGCCGGGAAGGTCGCGACCGCGCTGTTGGCGATGTACGCCGCCATGTTGCCGCGGGTCCATGCGTCGGCGTAGTTCTGCCAGTGCAGCCCTTCGGGAAGGGACCACATGGGCTTCAGGCTGAACTCGTCCGGCGACTTCAGGGACGAGGCGAACAGCCAGAGCAGCGGCACGACGTAGACGAGGACGAGCACGGCGATGCCGAGGCCGCCGAGCACGATCTTGAGCGCGGACGACGCGCGACGCGGCCGAGCCGCGGCCAGATTCCGGGATTCCAGCGAGGAGGCCATGGCGGTCACGAGGTGAGGTCCTTCCGGGCGCCGCGGAAGATCGCCACCGTGACGACGAGGCTCAGCACCGTGAGCGCCATCGCGATCGTGCTGCCGTAGCCGTACTCCATGAAGTTGAACGAGGTCCGGAACATCAGCAGCGTGAGCGGGGTCGTCGCCCCGTTCGGGCCGCCGCCCGTGAGGGCGTAGATCGAGTCGAAGACCTTGATGCTGCCGTTGATGCTGAAGATCAGCGCCGAGACGAGGACGGGGAGGATCGACGGGAGCACGATGTGGCGCACGAGCTTCCAGCGGTGCGCGCCGTCCAGCCTCGCGGCCTCGATCACGTCGTCGGGGATGGTGACGAGGCCGGCGTAGAGCAGCACCGCGTAGAACCCCATCGACCGCCAGACGTCCATGAGGACGATCACCGCGAACGCGGTGTCCGGCCGGCCGAGCCAGTCGGTCGCGCCGAACCCGAGCGAGGTGGCGAGCGCGTTCAGCGGTCCCGGCTGCGGGACCAGCTCGAACAGCTTGACGAACATCTGTGCGACCGCGGCCGTCGGGAGCACCATCGGGAAGAAGACGAGCGTCCGGATCAGCGCCGACGAGCGCCGGAGGACGAAGACGTACAGGAGGGAGAGCCCGAGGCCCGCGGCGACCTGCAGCACTGTGGCGACGACCGCGTACCGGACGCTCAGCCAGGTCGCGTCCCAGAACCCCGAGTCGCCGAGCAGGCGCGCGTAGTTGCCGAGGCCCACCCACTCGAAGCCGGTGATCGGGTCGCCGTCGACGAAGGTGTAGCCCGCCGACCACACGATCGGCACGAGCATGATGGCGCTGTACAGGAGCAGCGCGGGTGCGAGGAACACCGCGATCGCGCGGCGGTCGCTCAGGACCTTGTCCATTCGATCCCCCTCGTTCGTGGAAGCGGCGGGCCCGGGGTCGGAGCGCCCCGGACCCGCCGCTCGATCGGTCCGCGACTACTGTGCGGCCTGGACCTGCTCCATGAACTGCTGCGGAGTGAGTGTCCCGGAGATCAGTGCGGTGCCGCCCTGCTGTGAGGCGGAGGTGCCCTCGGGTCCCTGCTTCGCCTCGAACCAGCCGACCGACTCCGTGATGCCGGCGATGCGCTGCGCGGTCTCGGCGACCAGGGGCGAGTCGGGCTCGACGTCGGTCGCGAAGCCGGTGATGAGGTCCAGGTCCTCCATCGCGACGTCGCCGTAGTTCTCGACGAGGTACTTGAGGAACTCCTTCACCTCGGGCGTGAGGGTCTTCGCCGTGACCGCCATCGGGAGACCCACGTTCGCCGGGGTCTGGCCCACGTCGCCCGCCCCGCCGTCGACCGCGGGGATCGGGAACCAGCCGATGTTCTCGGCGCCGATCTTGTTGAGGTCGGTCTTGTTGAAGTCGCTGATCGCCCAGGACCCCATGTAGTACATGCCCGCCTTCCCCTGCAGGAAGAGGTCCTGCGCCGGGGCGTAGTCGAGTGCGCCCGGCGCCTCGCCGAAGTAGCCGGCGGCCGCGAAGTCCGCGACGGCCTGGGCGCCGGCGACGTACTCCGGGTCGGTGAAGGCGGCGTCGCCGTCGTGGATCGCGGTGAAGGCGTCCGGGCCGACCTCGCGGTGGATGTACCCGCTGACGAGCCGCGTGACGGGCCAGCCCGCCTTCCCCGCGGTCGCGAAGGGCTGGATGCCCGCGGCCTTCAGGGTCTCGGCGGCCGCGGCGAGGTCGTCCCAGGTCTGCGGCGGCTCGATGCCGTTCTCCTCGAAGAGCGCGGTGTTGTACCAGAAGCCCTCGATCGCGACCTCGAGCGGGAGACCCAGCAGCCTGCCGCCGTAGGTCTTCTTGATGATGTCGATCGACAGCGGGCTCAGGTTGTCGAGGACGCCGAGATCCTCGAGGACCGGCTCGAGGTCGACGATCTTGTCCGCCTCGTACAGGTCGACGACCTGGGAGGGGGTGCCGATCTGGAAGAACGTCGGAAGGGCGTCCTGCGATGCGAGGAGCTGGATCTTCTGATCCATGTCCGCGCCGAGATAGTCCATCTCGAGAGCGGCGTCACTGCCGTAGTCGTCGACGAGCTTCTGCATGGTGAAGGCGCTGCCGGTGCCCTCCGCGGATCCCGTGAGGAACGAGATCTCGAGGGGGCCGTCCGACGAGGCCTGGCCGCTGCTGCTGCCTCCCCCGCAACCGCTCAGAACGAGAGCGAGGGCGGCGCCGGCGGCGGTGACGGCGAGCTTCTGCCGCATGAGGACCTCCTGGTGTCCGTCGGGCGTCGTTGTCCCGATCGAGGCGATGGTAGAGCGGTCTACTTGCACGTGTCAATGGCACGTGTACGGCGAGGATTCCGGTGCACTACGGTGTCGCCATGAGCCACGGAACCGGAGACGATCGGGCATGAGCGGCCGCGTCACCAGCACCGACGTCGCGCGCGAGGCGGGCCTGTCCCGGGCCACCGTCAGCTACGTGCTGAACGGCGACACCCGGCAGACCATACCCGAGGCGACCAGACAGCGCGTCCTCGACGCGGCCGAGCGCTTGGGCTACCGGCCGTACGGACCCGCCCGCCTGCTGCGCGGAGCTCGCAGCACCCTCGTGCTCATGCTGACCCCCGGCCTCCAGCACGCGACCGACTTCGTGGCGGCGGGCATCGTCACTCAGCTGGGGCTCGCGCTCCGCGAGCACGGCCTCCACCTCGTCTGGCAGCTCGGCACCGAGGACGAGCGGGGGGCGTCCGTGGATCTCGCCCCCGCCGTCGTGCTCTCCTCGGCCGGCGAGGAGGAGGCCGCGTTCACCGACCTCCGTCAGCAGTTCTCGGTCCCGGTCCGCCCCGCGTTCCCCGGTCTGGACGGCTTCCTGGCCGGGGCGGCGACCGCGCAGGTCGAGTACCTGGCCGGCCGGGGGCGACGGGTGCTGGCGTACGCGGCGCCGTCCCGGCCCGAGCTCCAGCCGACGTCGGAGATCCGCTGGCGGGCGATCCGGTCGACGGCCGAGCGGCTCGGCCTCCCCGAGCCCCTGCTGCTGACCGTGCCGGACGACCGGGCCCAGGCAGGCCGGGAGCTCGCCTCCCTGCTGGACGCCGACCCCGCTCCCGACGCGGTCTGCGCGTACAACGACGAGGTGGCCTTCGCCGTGCTCGCGGCGGCCCACGACACGGGGGTGCCGGTCCCGGGAAGGATCGCGGTCATCGGGGTCGACAATCACCCGCTGGGACCGCTCGCGGTGCCGGCCCTGTCGACCGTGGAATCCGACGTGACCGAGTTCGTCGCCGCCTTCGCGGCCAGCGTCGCCGGGATCGCCCGCGGGGAGGAGGGCGCGGAGGTCCTCCTCCCCGAGCGGGCCCAGGTGGTCGAGCGCGCCTCGACCTGACGGGTCAGTCGAAGTCCTCGACCCGCCACTCGTCGCGCCAGTCGATGAGCGCCATGTCGCCCTCGAAGCGGATGGGCAGCCAGACGTAGTCGGCGATCGACGTGTTGACCTCGGCGAACTCCTCGAGCGGGACGGTGAGGTCGTGCCGCCGGTAGTACTCCTCGAAGGCGTCCCGCGCCTGGGCCCCGTCCGCGTGGTAGTTCGGCAGCCACCGGTCCCCGAGCGCGATGTAGAGGTCCTTCTTGCCGGGGTGCTTGAACACCGACGAGATCTGCGTCCGGAACGACGTCCGGGACGCGTCGGTCGGATGCGGGTCCCCGAGCACGGTGAACGGCCCGTGGTACGTCTTCGCGATCGCGACCTCCGACTGGTTCGGGTAGTACCCGGTCGTGCCGGAGGTGATGAGGTAGTGCGAGCCGCCCCGGCGGAAGTACGCGGGGGCCTCGCGGACGTACGGCGGCTGCGGCTGCGGGAAGTGCGTCGAGTAGTAGCCCGTCACATCGGTGTAGTCGTCGGTGAGGTCGGCGCAGATCAGCTCCGAGTGCACGCGCTCGAAGTAGTAGTAGCCCTTGCCGTCGCTCGGGTCGACCACCAGGTCGAAGTCGCCGGCATGCATGCTGAGCGGGCGGATCCAGGACCGGACGATGCGGTACGGGCCGAGGATCGAGTCCGCGACGAGGACCGTGGACCGCTGAGTCGCCTCCCCCTTCGTCATGACCTTGATCCAGCAGACGAACCGGCCGCTGCGCTCGTTGTAGATGATGTGCGGGCGGTCGAGGTATTGCGTGGGATGCAGCGGCGAGGTCGGGTCGTCCTCGTCCGGGGGGATGATGAGGCCCCGGTCCTCCCAGTTGTAGAGATCCGTCGACGAGTAGCAGCGCACGCCCCAGTGCCAGATGTCGCTGCCGGGCGTCGTGAACTCCTTGTTCTCGCCGTACCAGTAGAAGACGCCGTCGACCGCGATCACGGATCCCCCGTGCGCCTGGATGCGGTTGCCGGCGGTGTCGAGCCACACCTCTCCGGGCCGGATCGACGTTCGGACGGCGGGAGGGGCGACCTCGCCCTGCTGAAGAGTCATGCGGGCAGTGTGCCAGAATCACTTGCACGTGTCACTACTCCTCGCGCACCGCGACCATCCCTCCCCTTGGGGCGGGCGCGCCGAGCGGAATAGATTGACACGGGAGCCCCTGCGCTCCAGAATGAATCGATTCATCCGGCAAGGACGCCCAGTTAGGACGGCAATGACCGACTTCTCCGCCATCACCGATCAGCTCGCCGAGCAGGCGATCGAGCTCCCCTCCTGGGCCTTCGGCAACTCGGGCACCCGCTTCCGGGTGTTCGGCCAGCCTGGTGTCCCCCGCGATCCGTTCGAGAAGATCGCCGACGCCGCCAAGGTGAACGAGCTCACCGGCCTCGCTCCGAAGGTCGCGCTGCACATCCCGTGGGACAAGGTCGACGACTACGCCGCTCTGCGGCAGCACGCCGAAGGCCTCGGCGTCGCGCTGGGCACGATCAACTCGAACACGTTCCAGGACGACGACTACAAGTTCGGCAGCCTCGCGCACTTCGACGAGCGTGTGCGGCAGAAGGCCATCGATCACCACTTCGAGTGCATCGAGATCATGGGCGAGACGGGGTCGCAGGACCTCAAGATCTGGCTCGCGGACGGCACCAACTACCCGGGCCAGGACGACATGCGCGCGCGCCAGGACCGCCTCGCCGACTCCCTCGAGCAGATCTACGCCCGCATCCCGGACGGCAAGCGGCTCGTCCTCGAGTACAAGTTCTTCGAGCCGTCCTTCTACCACACCGACGTTCCCGACTGGGGCACCTCCTATGCCCAGGTGGCGGCGCTCGGCGACAAGGCGTTCGTCTGCCTCGACACCGGCCACCACGCGCCGGGAACGAACATCGAGTTCATCGTCATGCAGCTGCTGCGCCTCGGGAAGCTCGGCTCGTTCGACTTCAACTCGCGGTTCTACGCCGACGACGACCTGATCGTGGGGGCGGCGGACCCGTACCAGCTGTTCCGGATCCTCGTCGAGGTCCTGCGCGGCGGCGGGTACGGCAAGGACAGCGGAGTCGCGTTCATGCTCGACCAGGGCCACAACATCGAGCGCAAGATCCCGGGCCAGATCCGCAGCGTGCTCAACGTGCAGGAGATGCTCGCGCGCGCCCTGCTGCTCGATCGCGAGGCGCTGACGGCGGCTCAGCAGGCGGGCGACGTCCTCGCCGCGAACGACATCATGATGGACGCCTTCTACCGTGACGTCCGTCCGGAGCTCGCCGCCTGGCGCGAGTCGCGCGGTCTCCCCGCCGACCCGATGCGGGCGTTCCTCGAGAGCGGCTACCAGGAGAAGGTGGACGCCGAGCGCGTCGGCGGCAACCAGGCCGGCTGGGGCGCCTGAACCGATGACGGACGCCGAGATCGGGGCCCTCGAGGTCCACGACCGCGAGATCGAGGGACCGCACGGCCCGCTGCGGGTCCGCACGTACCGGCAGCTCGACAACCCGCCGCTCGCGGGCTTCGTCTGGGTTCACGGCGGGGCCTTCGCGTTCGGGGATCTCGACATGCCCGAGGCGGACTGGGTCGCCCGGCAGATCGCGGCGAGCGGGATCCCCGTCGTCTCCGTCGACTACCAGCTCGCGCCGACCACCGGCCTCGCTCCGCACCTGGACGTCGGGCCGCGCGAGGGCGTGCAGTTCCCCGTGGCCTCCGAGGAGGTGTCGGCCGCGTTCGAGTGGGCCGCCACCTCCGCGGACCTCGGAGTCCCGGAGGGCCACTGGTCGCTCGGCGGCGCGAGCGCGGGCGCGAACCTGTCCGCCGGTGCCTCGCTCCGCCTGCGAGACGAGGGCCGCGTCCAGCCGCGGTCGATCGTCCTGGCGTACCCGCTCGTGCACGCGGAGCTCCCGCCCCATCGGCCGGAGCTCGCCGCCAAGATCGAGGCGCTCCCGCAGGAGGCGCGCTTCGAGCCGGAGTCGGTCCTCGCGATCAACATCAACTACGTCGGCGAGCCCGCCGTCCTCGCCTCGCCGTACGCCTTCGCCGGCACGCAGGACCTGCACGGGCTCCCGCCGGTGTTCATCCTCAACTCGGACGCCGACAGCCTCCGCTCCTCGGGCGAGCTGTTCGCGTCAGAGCTCGCCGCGGCCGGAGTCGACCTCCTCCTCATCCGGGAGGACGACACGCGCCACGGGCATCTCGACGAGCCGGGCACGCCCGGTGCCACGCGCAGCATCGAGCGCATCGTCGCGTGGCTCATCCCCAACCCGCTCGTGGGGACCGCCCACGAGACCTCCTCACACTCTGGAGCTGCATCCTCATGACCAACCCCACCGTCGCGGCACTGCTGACGCGTTCGAACCGGCTGGGCGCCAACCCCAAGAACACGAACTACGCGGGCGGCAACACGTCCGCGAAGGGCTCCGAGACCGACCCGGTCACCGGCGAGCAGGTCGAGCTGATGTGGGTGAAGGGCTCCGGCGGCGACCTCGGCACCCTCACGGAGTCGGGACTCGCGGTCCTCCGACTGGACCGCCTGCGCGCCCTGAAGGACGTCTACCCCGGCGTCGAGCGCGAGGACGAGATGGTCGCCGCGTTCGACTACACGCTGCACGGCAAGGGCGGCGCCGCCCCGTCCATCGACACGGCCATGCACGGCCTCGTGGACGCGGCGCACGTCGACCACCTGCACCCCGACTCGGGCATCGCGATCGCGACGGCAGCGGACGGAGAGGCGCTGACGAAGGAGATCTTCGGCGGCAAGGTCGTCTGGGTCCCGTGGCGACGCCCGGGCTTCCAGCTCGGCCTCGACATCGCGGCGATCAAGGAGCAGAACCCCGAGGCCATCGGCACGATCCTCGGCGGCCACGGGATCACCGCGTGGGGCGACACGAGCGACGAGGCCGAGGCGAACTCGCTGTGGATCATCGCGACGGCCGAGAAGTACATCCAGGAGCACGGCAAGGCCGACCCGTTCGGCGCCGTCCTCGACGGGTACGAGGCGCTGCCGGACGAGGAGCGCCGCGCGAAGGCCGCGCGGCTCGCGCCGACGATCCGCGGGCTCGCCTCCACCGACCGCCCGATGGTCGGCTCCTTCACGGACGACCCGGTGGTCCTCGACTTCCTGGCCCGGGCCGAGCACCCGCGCCTCGCGGCCCTCGGCACGAGCTGCCCGGACCACTTCCTGCGCACCAAGGTCAAGCCGATGGTGCTCGACCTGCCCGCGACCGCGTCCGTGGAGGACTCCATCACGCGCCTCAAGGAGCTGCACGAGGAGTACCGCGCCGACTACCAGGCGTACTACGACCGCCACGCGACCCCGGACTCCCCCGCGATCCGCGGGGCCGACCCGCTCATCGTGCTCGTGCCGGGCGTCGGCATGTTCAGCTACGGCGCGAACAAGCAGACCGCCCGCGTCGCCGGCGAGTTCTACATCAACGCGATCAACGTGATGCGCGGCGCCGAGGCGCTCTCCACCTACGCCCCGATCTCGGACGAGGAGAAGTTCCGGATCGAGTACTGGGCGCTCGAGGAGGCCAAGCTCCAGCGGATGCCGAAGCCGAAGTCGCACGCGTCCCGCGTCGCGATCGTCACGGGCGCCGCCTCCGGCATCGGCAAGGCGATCGCGACCCGCCTCGCCGCCGAAGGCGCGTGCGTCGTCATCGCCGACCTCGACCTCGCCAAGGCGCAGGCCGCTGCGGAGGAGATCGGGAACTCGGACGTCGCGATCGGCGTCCAGGCCAACGTCACCGACGAGGAGCAGGTGCAGGCCGCGATCGACGCGACCGTGCTCGCGTTCGGCGGCGTCGACCTCGTCGTCAACAACGCCGGCCTGTCGCTGTCGAAGCCGCTGCTCGAGACGACCGCGGCCGACTGGGACCTCCAGCACAACGTCATGGCCAAGGGCTCGTTCCTCGTGTCGAAGGCCGCGGCGCGGGCCCTCATCGACCAGGGCATGGGCGGGGACGTCATCTACATCTCGTCGAAGAACTCCGTGTTCGCGGGTCCCAACAACATCGCCTACTCGGCGACCAAGGCCGACCAGGCCCACCAGGTCCGCCTCCTCGCCGTCGAGCTCGGCGAGCACGGCGTCAAGGTCAACGGCATCAACCCGGACGGCGTCGTGCGCGGCTCCGGCATCTTCGCGAGCGGCTGGGGCGCCAACCGCGCGAAGACGTACGGCATCCCGGAGGAGGAGCTCGGCAAGTTCTACGCCCAGCGCACGATCCTCAAGCGCGAGGTGCTGCCGGAGTCGGTCGCGAACGCGGTCGCCGCGATCACCGGTCCCGACTTCAGCCACACGACCGGCCTGCACATCCCGGTCGACGCCGGCGTCGCCGCCGCGTTCCTCCGCTGATGCGCGCGGTCGCGGCGATCGACCTCGGCGCCACGAGCGGCCGGGTGATCCTCGGGTCCCTCGGGCACAACGAGCTGCACCTGCGGCACGTCGCCCGGTTCCCGAACACCCCGGTCCGAACGCCGGACGGGATCCACTGGGACGTCCTCTCGCTGTACTCGGCGGCCATGTCGGGCCTCGGGGTGGCGTCCCGGGAGGAGCCGGAGCTCGTCGGGGCCGGCGTGGACTCGTGGGCGGTCGACTACGCGCTGCTCCGCGGAGGCCGCATGCTCGGGAACCCGTACCACTACCGCGACGACCGGACGGCGCGGGGAGTGGAGTCCGTCCACTCCCGCGTGTCCGCCGCGGAGCTGTTCCACCGCAACGGACTGCAGCACCTGCCCTTCAACACGGTGTTCCAGCTCGCGGCGGAGGCCGAGGACGGGATGCTGGACCTCGCGGATCGGCTCCTGCTCATCCCGGATCTCATCGGCTACTGGGCCACCGGTCGCGCCATCGCGGAGCTGACGAACGCGAGCACGACCGGGCTCGTCCCGGTGGGGAGCACCGACTGGGACCGGGAGCTGCTCGACCTGCTCGGGCTGCCGTCCGCGCTCCTGCCCGAGCTCGTGCCCCCCGGCACGCACGTGGGCACCGTGAGCCCGGAGGTGCGCGCCGAGTTCGGCATCGCGCACGAGCTGGGCTTCAGCACGGTGGGCTCTCACGACACCGCGTCCGCCGTGGTGGGCGTCCCGTCGGCCGGGGACGACAGCGTCTACATCTCCTGCGGCACCTGGTCGCTGGTGGGCACGGAGCTTCCGTCGCCGCTCGCGACCGAGGAGGCCCGCGGGGCCGGGTTCACGAACGAGGGCGGCGTCGACGGGCGCACCCGGTTCCTCAAGAACGTGATGGGGCTCTGGCTGCTCAGCGAGTCGGTGCGGACCTGGGCGAAGAGCGGCGAGCAGGAGGATCTCGAGCACCTCCTGCGCCTCGCGGCGGATGCCCCGGTCGACGTCCCGACCTTCGATGCGACCGATCCGTCGCTGCTGCCGCCCGGCGACATGCCGGCCCGCATCGAGGCGCTCCTGATCCGGGCGGGCAAGCGCGTCCCCGCGACGCGCGGCGAGTTCGTCCGCAGCATCCTGCAGAGCCTCGCGGACGCGTACGCCGCAACGATCCAGGACATCGAGCGGCTCACCGGCCGCACGATCAGGACCGTGCACCTCGTGGGTGGCGGCGCGCAGAACGCGCTCCTGTGCCAGCTCACGGCGGATGCGGTCGGCGTTCCCGTGGTCGCGGGGCCGGTCGAGGCCACCGCGATCGGGAACCTGCTCGTGCAGGCGCGCACCCACGGCCTGGTGCGCGGCGACCTCGACGCGCTGCGGGCGATCGTGGGGTTCTCGTTCCCGCCGCGCGCCTACGCGGCGCGGACGAGGGCGCACCGGCACTAGAGCCTGGCACGGGGGCTGCGGACGCCCGCACCCCCGGGCACGGTCGCGAGATGTCCGCGAGACCGGCGCCGCGGCAGCGCCCTAGGCGGGCAGCGACGCCGGCTTCCGGGTGATGCCGACGCTGACGACCGCGGCGACGGCGCAGAGCGCGGCGGCCGCGAGGAAGGCGCCGCCGTAGTCACCGAATGCGTCCCGGAGAAGGCCGGCACCGATGGCGGCCAGCGACGCGCCCACCTGGTGGGAGGCGAACACCCAGCCGTAGACGACGGCGCCCTCCGCGCCGAACACCTCCCGGCACAGAGCTGCGGTCGGCGGGACGGTGGCGACCCAGTCGAGGCCGTAGACGACGACGAACAGGATCATCGGCGGCTGCACCTCCGCGCTCAGGACGAGCGGCAGCAGCAGGAGAGAGACGCCCCGACCCGAGTAGTAGATGGCGAGCAGGATCCGCGGGTTCACCCGGTCGGTGAGCCACCCGGACGCGATGGTCCCGGCGACGTCGAAGATGCCGATCACCGCGAGCAGGCCCGCCGCCGTCGTCTGCGAGACGCCGTGGTCGTGCAGGCTGGGGATGAAGTGGGTGCCGATGAGGCCGTTGGTCGTCGCGCCGCAGATCGCGAAGCCGACGACGAGCGCCCAGAAGGTCCGGACGCGAGCGGCGCGACCCAGCACCGAGAGCGCTCGGCGAGCAGGGTTGACGGTGCTCCTCGGCGGGAACGCGACCACCGCGTCATCCGGGGAGCCGAACGGGGTGACGCCGAGGTCCGCCGGAGAGTCGCGGAGGAGGGCGGCCACGACCGGCACGACGACGAGGGCGATCAGTGCGATGAGCAGCGAGGCGTACCGCCAGCTCTGGTCCTCCGCGATCGAGGCGACGATCGGCAGGAAGACGAGCTGTCCCGTCGCGCTTCCCGCGGTCAGGATGCCGGTGACGAGGCCCTTCCGCTCGAGGAACCACCGGTCGGCCACCATCGCGGCGAACACGAGGGCCATCGACCCGGTGCCGAGGCCGATGAGGACGCCCCACGTGAGGATGAGCATCCACGACTGCGTGACGAAGATGCTCAGCGCGGCACCGGCGGCGATGAGCACAAGGGCGGCGCTGGTGACGCGACGGATGCCGAACCGCTCCATCAGAGCGGCGGCGAACGGAGCGGTGAGACCGAACAGCAGGATGTTGATCCCGACCGGCACGGACAGCTCACTCCGCGTCCAGCCGAACTCGGCCTCGAGCGGGACCATGAGCGCGCTCGGGGCGCTGCGGAAGCCCGCCGCTCCCAGCAGGGCGAGGAAGGCGACCGCCGCGACGATCCAGGCGGGATGGATCCGGCGCCGGGTGCGCACCGGAGGAGCGACGGGGGCCTTCGAGCTCACCCGCCCGATTCTGCCGCCTCGCCTCGGAGCGCACGCCCGGCCTCGTGCTGCGCGGGCGAGGTTGGCGGGAATCCGACGATCTATGTCGCGGGCGGCAGACTCGCGATCGCCTCGATCTCGACCAGGGCGTCGGGCCGGGCGAGCCCTGACACCCGGAGCACCGTGATCGCCGTGGGGACGTCGCCCCACACCTCACGGGAGGCCGCGAAGCCGGCCTGGATGTCGACGGTGTCGACCACCACGATGGTGAGCTTCGCCACATCCGCCTGTGTCGCCCCCGCCTCCTCGAGGATCGCGAGGAGGTTGCGGAGCGCGAGCCGGGTCTGCTCGGCGGGGTCGGCGGGGATGGAGCCGTCGGAGGTCGTGCCGTTCTGACCGCCGATGTAGAGGGTGCGGCCGGCCTCCGCGATCGTCGCGTGGGAGAAGGCGGGGTTCGACGGCAGCGACTTCGGGTTGACGTGGGTGACTGGCATGGCGGGACCATAGCGCCCGGCTGCGACATCTGCTCTTGATCCGGTGCCGGTTCGGCTGGCAGACTCGTCGCGCCCATCGAGGAAAGGCCTCCGGTGAAGATCTCCGACGGTTCCGCGCCCCTGTCCGCGCGCTGACTCCCGTCGATCCCGCCGCTTTCCGGCCCCGCGAGTCAGTGCTTCCTGACTCCCAAGGAGCCGCATGTCCTCGGCACTTCCTCCCTCGCTCGTCCTCACCGGCATCCGGCTGACGCATCCCGACGGGACCACCGTCCTCGACGGCATCTCGGGGGCGTTCGGGGCCGGCCGCACCGGCCTCATCGGCGCCAACGGCTCCGGCAAGTCGACGCTGCTGCGCATCCTCGCGGGCCGGCTCGCGCCCACCGCCGGGTCGGTCACCGCCGTCGGCGCGGTCGACTACCTCCCGCAGACCCTCACCCTCGAGGTCGGCTCCACCGTCGCGGAGCTGCTCGGGATCGCGGCCAAGCTCGCCGCGCTCCGGGCGATCCTCGGCGGCGACGCCTCCCCGGCGCACTTCGACGTGCTGGGGGACGATTGGGACCTCGAGACGCGTGCGGAGGAGGCGCTGCGCGCGATCGGACTGGACGACGTCGCTCTGGACCGGCCGGTCGGCCGGCTGTCCGGCGGGGAGACCGTGCTCGCCGCGCTGGCCGGCATCCGGCTGCGCGGGGCGCCGATCGCTCTCCTCGACGAGCCCACGAACAACCTCGATCGCGGCTCACGCGGGCGCCTGTACGAGGCCGTCGAGTCGTGGCGGGGCGCGCTCGTCGTCGTGAGCCACGACGTGGCGCTGCTCGACCGGATGGACGACACGGCCGAGCTCCGCCGCGGCTCGCTCACCGTCTTCGGCGGCCCGTTCTCGGCGTACCGCGACATGCTCGCGGTCGAGCAGGCTGCTGCCGAGCAGGCGGAGCGGACGGCGAAGCAGACTCTTGCCACCGAGCGGCGCCAGCGCATCGAGGCGGAGGCGAAGATCGGCCGCCGTGCGAAGGCCGGCCGCAAGGCCGCGGAGAGCATGCCGAAGATCCTCGCGAACACGCTCAAGAACTCGGCCGAGGTGTCGGCCGGGAAGCTGCGCGGCGATCTCGACGCGCGCGTGTCCTCGGCGCGCGAGGCGCTGGACGTCGCCGAGCGCCGGGTCCGGTCCGACGACCGGATCCACGTCGACCTCCCCGACACTCGCGTCCCGGCGGGCCGCCGCCTCGCCGAACTGCGGGGGACGTCCTCGTCGCTCGTGCTGCAGGGGCCCGAGCGGGTCGCGCTCACCGGGCCGAACGGAGTGGGCAAGACGACGCTGCTCGAGATCCTGCTGGGGCTCCGGAACCCGATACCGGGGCGCCCGGCGGCGGTCGCGCACACCGACCGCGTGGGCTACCTGACGCAGCGGCTCGACGACCTCGAGGACGCCGCGAGCGCGCTCGAGAACGTGCGCGCGACGGCTCCGGCGGTGCCGCCCGGGGAGGTGCGCAACCGGCTCGCGCGGTTCCTGCTGCGCGGGGATGCGGTGCACCGGCCCGTGGGGACGCTGTCCGGCGGCGAGCGCTTCCGGGTCGCGCTCGCGCGGCTGCTGCTCGCGGACCCTCCCCCGCAGCTGATCGTGCTCGACGAGCCGACGAACAACCTGGACCTCGCCAGCCTCGACCAGCTCGTGGCCGCGCTGTCCGGCTACCAGGGCGCCCTCCTCGTGGTGAGCCACGACGACGCATTCCTCCGCCGGCTCCGCATCACGACCTGGGTCGAGCTCGGCCGGAACGGCGAGCTGACCCGCTACGAGCCATGACTGGGCGGCGGGAAGGTCAGCGCCGCCTCGCGAGGCGCCGGATCCCGCTCACGAGCGCGACGCCCGTCAGGACGTACGGGGCCGCGACGAGCAACCCCGCGATCCACTGGTGCGAGCCGTCCGCCCTGTTCTTCCCGAGGCGCGAGGAGAGGCCGCCGCGCCGGAACTCGGCGAGGACGCCCGTCTCGGTGATCGGGTTGTCGGGCTTCAGGGCCAGCAGGGAGCTCACCTGGCTCTCGATCGAGTCCACGCGATCGCCGAGGATGAGCAGCATCCAGTGGATCGACCGGGCCTCGCTGTAGCGCTCGTACGCGTAGCGGCGGATCCGGCCGGACAGCCCCTTGAGAGGCTGAGCCGTGCCGAACACCGGTGGGAGCCGCTCGTGCTCGATCGACCGCTCGCGCGGGACCTTCTCCTCCTGCTGCTCCGGGATCTCCCAGTGGGCGCCCGAGGCGGCCGGGTCGAACCGCATCTTCGGCACGCCGGGCCGGTTCGCCGGGTCGAGGTCGGTGCCCCATCCCGGGATCCGCGCGCGGAGCTCGTCGCTCGACGGCGCGAGGTGCGGCTTGTCCGCTGTGTAGACCATGGCGACTCCTATGCGGCGGGGAGGACGACCGTCTTGATGCAGTCGTCGAGCTTGGACGAGAACATGTGGTAGCCCTCGGCGATCTCGTCGAGAGGGATGCGGTGCGTGATGATCTCGCTCGGCTTGAGGTAGCCGGCGCGGACGTGGTCGAACAGGCGCCGCCACTCCCGCTTCACCGGCGTCTGGTTCATCCGCAGGGTCAGGCCCTTGTTCACCGCGTCGCCGAACTTGACCGCGCTCGGCACGGTGCCGTAGACACCGACCACCGAGATGTTCCCGCCCTTGCGGACGGAGTCGATCGACCAGTTGAGGGCGATCGGGGAGCCGCCCTGCAGCTTGAGCTGGCTCCCGGTGACGTGCTGGAGGAAGTGCCCGGACGCCTCCGCGCCGACCGCGTCGATCACGACGTCCGCGCCGAGCCCGTCGGTGATGTGCTTGATGTGCACGACGATGTCGTCGAACTCCACGAAGTTGTACGTCTCGGCGTGCGCGAAGGTGCGCGCCTTCTCGAGCCGGTACTCCAGGTGGTCGACGACGATCACGCGGCCGGCGCCCATGAACCAGGCGCACTTGGCGGCGTACAGGCCCACCGGGCCGGCCCCGAACACGACCACCGTGTCGCCCTCGACGATGTCCCCCAGCTCCGCCCCGAAGTAGCCCGTCGCACATGCGTCGGTGAGCATGAGCGCGTCCTCCTCGTCCATCCAGTCGGGGATGACGGTCGGCCCGACGTCGGCGAGCGGAACCCGGACGAACTCCGCCTGGCCTCCGTCGTAGCCCCCGGTGGTGTGGGAGTAGCCGTAGATGGCGCCGGCGGCGGTCGCGTTCGGATTGACGTTGTGGCAGTTGGAGTAGAGGCCGCGGGCGCAGAAGTAGCACGAGCCGCAGAAGATGTTGAACGGGACCATCACCCGGTCTCCGCGCTTCAGGTTCTGCACGGAGGGGCCCACTTCCTCGACCACGCCGATGAACTCGTGGCCGAAGGTGTGACCGATGCGGGTGTCCGGGATGAGCCCGTGGTACAGGTGCAGGTCCGAGCCGCAGATGGCCGCCTTCGTCACCCGCACGATCGCGTCGTTGGGGTGCTCGATCGCGGGGATGTCCTTCTCTTCCACCCGTATCTTGTACGGGCCGCGGTAGACCATCGCCTTCATCCGGCTCCTCCTGACTCGTGGGCTCGCCGCCAGCGTTCCACCCGCCCCCCGGCGCGCTCAAGGGGTGGACGCCGCCCGCGATCCGCGACAGGAGCCGCTCCGCACGGTCACCCCGGACCGTCGAAGTGCCACCTGGTGTCGCCATCCCGGCGGAATGGGAGCACCAGGTGGCATCTCGAGGGTCAGCGCTTGCGGGAGGTCCACTCCAGGAGACGGTCGACCGGCCACGTCGTGACGATGCGGTCGGCCGGGACGCCGTTGGCAGCCGCGCGCTCAGCGCCGTAGTCGAGGAACGCGAGCTGGCCGGGCGCGTGCGCGTCGGTGTCGATGCTGAACAGGCACCCCATCTCGACCGCGAGCCGGAGGAGGTCGTCGGGCGGGTCCTGCCGCTCCGGCCGCGAGTTGATCTCGACCGCCACGTCGTGGTCCACGCACGCCTGGAAGACGCGCTCGGCGTCGAACTCGGACTGCGGCCGGGTGCCGCGCGTGCCCTGCACGAGGCGGCCCGTGCAGTGACCGAGCACGTTCGTGTGCGGGTCCCGGATGCCGCCGAGCATCCGCTCGGTCATCACCTCCCGCGGCGAGCGCAGCTTCGAGTGCACGCTCGCGACGACGACGTCGAGCTTCCCGAGCATCTCGGGCGTCTGGTCGAGCGTGCCGTCCTCGAGGATGTCGACCTCGATCCCCTTGAGGAGACGGAAGTCGTCGTAGCGCCCGTTGATCTCGTCGACCCGCTCCAGCTCCTTCTCGAGCCGCTCCGAGCTGAGGCCGTTCGCGATGGTGAGGCTCGGCGAATGGTCCGTGAGCGCCTGATACTCACGGCCGAGCACGCGTGCGGCATCGACCATCACCTCGATCGGCACGGTGCCGTCCGACTCCTCGCTGTGCGAGTGCAGGTCCCCGCGCAGCAGCGCACGCAGCTCCTCCCCGCCCGAGGCGAGCGACCCCGCGCCGCGCTCGCGGAGAGCGGCGAGGTAGTCCGGCACCTGCCCGTCCACGGCCTGGCGCACCACCTCGTAGCTGCGGCCCCCGACGCCCTTCACGCTCTTCAGCCGCCCGTCCCGCGCCCGGCGGACGACGTCCTCCCCGTCCAGCGCCCCGACCGCGATGGCCGCGCGACGGAACGCCTGCACCTTGAACCCGGGCGCCTGCTCCCGCTCGAGCCAGAAGGCGATCTCGTTGAGGGCGGCGACCGGGTCCATGCCGCCATCATGCCGCGTCACCGGATCACCCCGGCGGCCTTCAGCTCGAGGTCCGCGAGCGCGGCGACCGTCGCGGGATCCCGCTCCCGCCAGGCGGTCGCGGGATCGGACGCCAGGGCGAGCAGCCGGGCAGACGGCGCAAGCACGAGCGCGCGGAGGGCGAGCAGGTCGCGGCCTTCGAGCGTCGCGGCCAGCCGCGCCGTGGCCCGGGCCCGGCGGGCGAAGGCGATGCGCCGCCGAAGCCAGACGGCGAGGACGAGCGCGATGGGGAGCACCGCGACGATCAGGCCCACCGTGACGCCGAGGGTCGTCATGAGGCGCTGCTGGTCCTGGCCGGAGGCCGCCAGCGAGGCCCCCACGCCGCTCGCCTCCTCGAAGGGCGCGGCCGCCGCGTCCCCGAGCACGGGGATCCCGCCGAGCGTGGAGGCCGCATCCGACATGGAGCGCCGGAGCCCGTCGCCCGCCTCCTCGACGCTGCGCCCGAAGCCCCCGAGCGCGGCGATGGCCGTCCCGATGCCGGTCCCGAGCACCGCCGCGACGACGATCGCGGTGAGGGCGACGACGTCGGCGACGACCTGCCGCGTCCGGACCAGTGGGGATGCCGAGTACAGCTGCATCCCCCCACCCTGCACGGGAAGCGGACGCGGCGCGCGGCCCTTGCCGTACCGGCGGGAGCGACCCCGCCGCCGCCCACCCCGCCGCCTGGATCTCATAGGAAGCCGAAAGGCGCCGTATCGGATCGTCTTGGGGGCGAGGCGTTTCCTGGCGGAGTCCACTGCCGAAGGGATCCCGATGACCAACCACAACGAGCCGGCCGACTCGAGCACCGAGCGAGAGCCGGACTTCCAGACCGCCACCGACCGGCCTGCCGCCTCGTCGACCGCCGCGTCGAGCGCCGACCTCCCTGCCGCCGCCGAGCCTCGCGGGCCCGCCCACTGGTTCCGCCGCCGACGGACCCTGACGATCACGGGCGCCGCGACCGCCGGAGCGCTCGTCCTCGGCCTGAGCTTCGCGGCGGGCACCGCCGTGGGCAGCTCCTCGGTCGCCGAGGACACCACGACCACCACCGTCGTCCCGGCCCTGCTGCCCGGCCGGGACCGCTACCCGGGCTGGGAGTCGGGCCAAGGCGGGACGAGCACGGGCGGCACCCAGTCACCGCCGGTCGACGCGACGGCCGAGCAGATGATCGGCGTCGTCACGATCGTCTCGGAGCTCGACTACGGCGTGGGCGAGGCGGCGGGGACCGGCATCGTCGTCACCTCGGACGGCACCGTGCTGACCAACCACCACGTCATCGAGGGCGCGACGAGCATCGAGGTCACGGTGGAGTCCACCGGGGAGACCTACTCCGCCTCCGTCGTCGGCTACGACGAGTCCGAGGACGTCGCCGTGCTCCAGCTGGACGGCGCGTCGGGCCTCGACACCGTCGAGCTCGACCCGTCCGAGGAGCTCACGCTCGGCGAGTCCGTCACCTCGATCGGCAACGCCGAGGGCACCGGCGACCTCGTCGCGGCCGAGGGCACGATCACCGGACTCGACGAGACCATCACCGCGGGGGACGCCTCCGGCGGGGACGCCGAGCGGCTCACCAGCCTGATCGAGATCGACGCCTACGTCGTCTCCGGCGACTCCGGCGGTCCGCTCCTGGACGCCGAGGGAGACGTCATCGGCCTCGTGACCGCCGCGTCCTCGGGAACGGCGAGCGTGACCGGCTACGCCATCGACATCGACGTCGCGATCGAGGTGTGGGAGCAGGTCGAATCCGGCGAGGAGACCGTCACGGTGGAGATCGGGCTTCCCGCCTTCCTCGGCGTGCTGCTGTCGGGCGCGCCGAGCGCCCCGGGCGTCCTGATCGGCGGGGTGGTGGACGGGTCTCCCGCGGCGAGCGCGGGTCTGGTCGCGGGCGACAGCATCACGGCGGTCGACGGCGTGCCGGTCACGAGCGCGGACGAGCTCGGCGCCGCGATCGCCGCCCACGAGCCCGGCGACCCGGTCGAGATCTCCTACACCGACTCGACGGGAGCGATGAACCTCGTGACGGTCACGCTGACGGAGGGGCCCGCCGCGTAGCCGTGTCACCCGAGAGCCCGGGGCCGGTGGTCCCGGGCTGTCCTCGTGCCGGCCGCCGCCCCCCGCCCACTACGCTCGAAAGGCGGCGAGGGCCGGCGGAGGAGGAGCAGGATGAGCAGCGCGGCGGGCGTCGTCACCTCCGATTCCGCCCCGTTCGAGGCCATGGTGTCGGACTTCCCTGCGCCCGTCCCGGAGCTCGCCGTCGCGAGCCGATCGCTGATCCTCGACGTCTTCCCGCGCGCGGTCGAGGTCGTGTGGGCGCAGCAGAGGACCGCCGGATACGGAACCGGGCCCCGGAAGATGACGGACCAGTTCTGCTGGCTCGCGCCCTACCCGAAGCACGTCGTGTTCGGGTTCTACTACGGAACCGAGCTCCCGGACCCGGAAGGCCTCCTCGAGGGCACCGGGCGCCTGATGCGGCACGTGAAGATCCGCCGTCCCGAGGATCTCGAGCGCGCAGGGCTGCACGACCTCGTCACCATCGCGAGCACCCATCGCGTTCCTCCTCCGAAGGGCTGACCGCATGTCCGAGCGTCCGAACATCCTCTGGATCTCCACCCACGACATCAGCCCGCACCTCGGCACCTACGCGGGCGTCTGGCCCGGCGCCGAGCAGGCGGTGACGCCGAACCTGGATGCGCTCGCGGCCGAGGGCGCCCGCTTCGACAACGCGTTCGCCGCCGGTCCGGTCTGCGCGCCCTCGCGGGCCGCCATCGTCACGGGCTGCTATCCCACCGCGATCGGCACGATGCACATGCGCACGAAGGCCGTGCCGCCCCCGGAGGTGAAGCTCCTCCCCGAGTACCTGCGCGCCGCGGGCTACTACACGACCAACAACTGGTTCACGGACTTCCAGGTGGAGGTCCCGCCGACCGCGTTCGACGACTGCAGCGAGACCGGGCACTGGCGGAACCGGCCGACGCCCGACACGCCCTTCTTCGCGGCGTTCCACGGCATGGTCACGCACGAGTCGGCCATCTACCTGGCCGACGACGCGTTCGCGGCGGCGACCGCGCACGTCTCGCCCGAGCAGCGGCACGACCCGGCGGACGTGCAGCTTCCGCCCTACTATCCCGACACCGAGGTGTTCCGCCGGTCGTGGGCCCGCTATCTCGACCTGATCACCGAGATGGACTACCAGGTCGGCGAGCTGCTCTCACAGCTCGACGAGGACGGCCTGACCGACAGCACCGTCGTCGTCTTCTGGAGCGACCACGGCGTCGGAATGCCGCGCGCCAAGCGCTGGGCGCACGAGTCGGGACTCCGGGAGCCGCTGATCGTGCGCTGGCCGGGGACCATCCCGCCCGGCGAGGTGCGGACCCAGATCGCCCAGCTGCTCGATCTCGCGCCCACCATGCTGACCGTCGCGGGACTCCCCATTCCGGAGCACATGCACGGCGCTCCGCTCTTCGACGGCGACGGCACCTTCCTGTCTCCCAACACGTACGCCTTCGGCGCGCGGGACCGGATGGACGAGCAGCAGGACGCGGCGCGCACGGTCCGGGACGAGCGCTACCGCTACATCCGCAACCTCCACCCGGACCGCTCGGAGCTCGGGCACCTCGAGTACGCGGACCACCTCGACACCTGGCGCGAGTTCCGCCGCCTCGCGAAGGACGAGGCGAATCAGCTGGGCCGCGGCGAGCGGCCCGACCTCCTCACCGACCTGCAGCGCGCGATCGTCGCTCCGTCGAAGCCCGTCGAGGAGCTCTACGACATCGCGGTGGATCCCCACGAGACGGCGAACCTCGCGGAGGATCCCGCGTACGCCCCCGTGCTCGACCGGCTGCGGGCCGCGCTCGACGAGTGGACGGATCGGTACGGGGACCTCGGGCTGATCCCGGAGGCGGAGCTGATCGAGCGGTGGCGCCCGGGCGGCCGCCCCCAGGTCACGGCGCGGCCCGAGGTCACGAGCGAGGGCGGCAGGATCACCGCGACCAGCTCGACGCCGGGCTCCTCGCTCGGCTGGACGACCGACGCACCCGCCCCTGCACAGGAGACGGGGCTGGCGGCGGTGCTCGGCAGCACCATCGGGATGCCGAGGACGGGCGGTCGCCGCTGGCGCCTCTACACCGGGCCGTTCGAGCCTCCGTCCGGCGCCACGGTGTGGGTCGGCGCCTGGCGGCTCGGCTTCGAGCCGAGCGAGCTCGTCGAGGTCGCGCCCGCGTGACGCTGCAGGGTCAGAGCGCCGCGAGCAGCGCGAGGCTCAGGGCCCCGCATGCGACGATGATGAGCACGTCGGGCACGCGGGCGAGGCGGTGCACGAGCGGGACCGCGGCGGCCACGGCGATGGTGCCTCCGACGATGAGGACCGGCGGCACCCCCGCCTCCGCTCCGATGGCCGCGTTCGAGTGCAGCATCGACACCGACGTCGAGGCGAGCAGCCCGCAGATGACCGGGAGGATGAAGCTCGCGATGTTCCGGACGAACAGGGAGTGCCGGGCCTTGTCGTAGCCGGCGAGCACCCCGAGCGCGAGGGCCGAGCACGCCCCGATGCTCGCGAGGAACGCCGCCGACGCGAGCACCGCGCCCAGAGCCGGACCGGCGAGGTCGAAGCCGACGACGTACCCGAGGCCGGAGGCGATCTTCACGAGGATCGGGCCCGGCAGCGCGTTGGCGACCGGAACGACCTGACCGTAGAAGACGGAGGACTCGACGAGTCCGGGCGCGACGAAGAAGCCGTCCGCCACACCGACGTAGGCCTCTCCCCCGCCGAACGAGGACAGCGTCGAGAACGTGATCAGCCCGAGGAACGAGCCGTTCTCCGGCGCCGGGCCGAGCAGCACCGCGGCGAGCACGCTCACCACCGTGAGCCCGGCGAGCACCGCGACCCCCGCGAGGGTCCGCTTCAGCCCGGCCGGCTCCTCCGGGTGCTCCTCGAACCGCTGTCGTCCGAAGCGGATCCTCTCGATCACGGAGACCAGAGCGATCCCGGCGATCGCGGCGAGGATGAGGCCCAGCGCCGACAGCTCCGGGACGGTGAACGGCTGCTCGACCCCGGCGACCTCGCTCACGAGACCGACGGTCTTGTCGGCGCCGGTCAGGAGGAACGCGGCGATCGCGATGGCGACGTACACGTGCCGGCGGTGTCCGCTGGTGCGGATCACCTTGGCCACGTAGTGCGCGAGGAGATAGAGGATGAACGCGGTGATCCCGAGCGAGGCGTACTCGACGATCCGGATCGCGTCCGGACCCAGTGCGGCGAAGAACGCGAGCAGGGCCACGGTGATCGCCGCGCCGGGCAGCGCGACCGCGACCGCCGACGCGGTCGCAAGCACGGGACCGCCGAGCTGGATGCCGGACAGCGCCGCGATCTTCACCGGCAGCGCTCCTGGCGTGATGTTGGCGATCACCGTGTCCTGGACGAAGGTCTTCTCGGTCAGCCCGCCGTGCGGGGTGACCAGCTCCTTCTCGAGGACCGGGATCAGAGCGCTGCCTCCGCCGAAGCCGATGAACCCGACCTTGAGCATCGCGGGCACCTGGCGGTGCGGCCGGTGCCCGTCCTCGGTTCGGACCGCCGCGGTGCTCCCCATCCCTCGCCGCTCGATCCGTCTCAGTGGGCCGGGATGGAGGCCTCGGTGCCCGGAGCAGCCGCGCCGGCGGCGGAGAGCCGCGACTCGAGCTCCTCGAGCTGCTGCTTCCGCAGCTGCGGCATCGCCGCGGACAGCATGAGCGGCGTCATGCCCGAGAAGTACCGGCGGGACGAGTCGTTGCGCATGAGCGGGAACACCTCCTGAATCAGAGGCCGGGTCCGCTCATCCTCCATCAGGCGCCCGACCGGCGTGGACACCACGATGGCGTCGCGCGGGAAGTCTGCGATGCGCGGAGCGGGGGACGACGCCGCAGCGACGCGGCTCCACTGCCGATCGATCAGCAGGTGCTCGGAGGTCACCGGCCCCTCGGCCGGCAGTCCCAGCCGCTCGTACTGCTCCTCGGGCGCATCGCTCTCGCGCATGGCGTCCACGAGGAGGCGGGCCATCCGCAGCTCGAGCTCCGGGTCGTTGAGCGGGTTCTTCTGGTCCGGGTCCTCCGCGAGGTCGTACAGCAGGGTGCCGTAGGCCGCGGGGTTCCCCGCCGGTGCCGCAGGGATCTTCATCGTCTTCACGTCCTTCGTGAACGTGAAGGGATCAGCGAGCTCGAAGTCGCGCAGCTCCTCGACGAAGAAGCGGCTCCGCATGTGCGTCGGCATGAGGGTGTACTCGTAGAGCGGCTGGTTGTCGTCGGTCGCGGAGGCACGCATGTAGACGTAGCGGCCGTCGGTGACGCTGGCGTGGGACCCGTGCACGCCGAAGAGGGTCGCCTCGCGGACGGGGGTGTCGTCCGCGACGACCGGCTGGAGCGGGTGTCCCTGCATGTCGGGAGTGGGCTGCACGCCGAAGAAGTCGAGGAGGGTCGGCGCGATGTCGATGGTCGCCACGAGGCTCGACCGCCGGACGTCCTGCTCTCGCGCGCGCGGGTCCCAGAGGAAGAGCGGGGTGTGGATGGTCTCGTCGAACCACGGCATGACGCTCTTGCCCCACCAGCCGTGCTCGCCCAGGAGGAAGCCGTGGTCGGTGTTGACGATGAGCATCGTGTCGTCCCACATGTCGTGCTCGTCCATGAAGTCGAGCACGCGGCCGAGGGACCGGTCGCACATGGTCACCAACGCGAAGTACTCCGCCCGCACGGCGTCCACGGTCTCGTCGGACTCGATGACGCGGCGGTAGGACGGCCAGTCGTAGATCCGGTCGTCGTTCCGGTCCGGGTAGAGCTCGCGATACCGCTCGTAGCTGAAGAACGGCTCGTGCGGGTCGAACGTCTCGATCTGCACGAACCAGTTCTGCTGGTCCTTGTTCGTCTCGAGGAAGTGCAGCCCCGCGTCGAACGTCAGGGTCTGGGGGTGGTCCGCCTCGTCGGTGAGGTAGAGCCGGTTCACCCAGTCCTGGCGCGTGAGGAAGTTGTCGCCGTTGTCGTTGGGGGGCGGGGTGACGCCTCCGACGTGTCCCTTCCACGCGTCGCCCTCCTGACCGCGGAAGAACTCGTAGGTGCTGTACCGGTTGTGATAGGTGGCGCCGCCATCCTCCCAGTAGTGCTGGTGGTCGGTGGCGAGGTGGGTGTGGACGCCGTTCTGCTTGAGGATCTCCGGCATCGAGTCGTCGAACGGCTCGAGCGGGCCCCAGGAGCGGTGCAGGAAGTTGTAGCGGCCGGTGTGCAGCTCCCGCCGAGCGGGCATGCACGGCATGCTTCCCGCGTAGCAGTTGTCGAAGGTGACGCTTCTGCGGGCGAGGCGCTCGAAGTTGGGGGCATCGATTTCGTCGGCTCCCCAGTTCGGCAGAAGCCTCCGGTTGAGGCTGTCGAACATCACCATGATCGCCCGCATGGGTCTCCCTCATCGCCGAGTGAGGCGACCTCTCGCCTCTACGCTCGCCCAGTCTATGTGACAAGTCGGATAGTAGAAAGGGGCCGGGCTCTTCCGGACCCGGCCCCCTTCCAACGATGACCGCTACTTGGGCTGCACGTTCCAGAGGTACGGAAGGGCATTCCCGGTCTGCGGTACCGCCTCGGTGTTCGCATCGCTCATGAACATCTGGGTCGGCCGGAAGAAGGGCGCGTTCCAGGCGTTCTCGACGAGGTAGCGGTTGAGCTCCCGCCCTGCCTCGGCCGCCTCGTCCTCGCTGCCGGTCTGGATCGTCCCGATCCACTCCTGAACCTCGGGGGTCGTGTAGTGGAGGGGGTTCCAGGTCGCGTTCTCGGCGATCTGGAACTGGCTCAGCTGCCAGTCCGTCGGCCCGATCTGGAGCTGGAACCAGGACATCGGATACTTCCCGCTGAGCAGCCCCGGGATGAACTCCGTGGCCTGGATCTGCTCGTAGTTGACGGTGATGCCGATCTGCGCCAGCTGGTCCGCCATGAGCGTCCACGTGGAGGCCGCGACACTCGGGGTCTGCGGCATGGTGACCTCGAAGCCGTCCTCGTAGCCGGCCTCGGCGAGGAGCTCCTTCGCGCGGTCCACGTCGTACTCGTAGAGGGAGTCCAGCTCCTCGTCGAAGCCGGGCGACCAGGGCGCGAAGATCTGAGCGGTCGGCTCCCCGTACCCGGCGCCCATCGTCTTGAGCAGAGCCTCACGATCGATGCCGTAGTTGATCGCCTGGCGCACCCTGACGTCACCGAGAGCGGGGACGAGCGTGCCCGCTCGGTCCATGATGAGGAACCCGGTCCAGTTGAGGACGGACTCGTTCTTGGTGTAGCCGGCCGCCTCCATCTGGGGAACAGTGGTGAGGTCGATCACGGTCGTGACGTTGAGCTGGTTGCCCTGCACCGCGTTCAGCAGGGAAGTCGGGTCCGTGTACACCTGGAGGATCAGCTTGTCGTAGTGCTGGTCCTCGGGCTTCCAGTAGTCCTCGTTCTTGTCGAAGACGTAGCTGCTGCCGACCACCGTCTCACCGGCGTTCAGGATGTACGGCCCGGAGCCGACCGGCTCGGTCGCCATGATCGGGTCGTTCACCAACTCGGCGGGCGCCACGAGCCCGGCGTTCTGGGTGAGGTTCGTGAGGATGCCCGGGTCGGGCGCCGACAGCGTGAGCTCGAGGGTCGTCTCATCGACCGCGCGTGCATCGCCGAGATTGCGGAGGAGCGTGGCATTCGGCGAGGCGCCGCCCTTGAACGCCAGCAGGCTCGCCGCAGCGTCCTCCGCGGTGAGGGGTTCGCCGTTGGTGAAGGTGACGTCGTCGCGGAGGGTCATGGTGAGGACCGTCTTGTCCTCGTTGTACTCCCAGTCCGTGGCGAGGTTCGGCTCGACCTCGAAGTCGGGATTCGCCCGGAGGAGGGAGTCGTAGACCGCCTGGCCGTAGGGCGACTCGTTCGCCCAGCGCATGTCCTTCTGGGCGAAGGTCGTCGCCTGGGCGATGACCCCCCAGGTCAGGGTTCCGCCTCCAGCGCCGGAGCCGTCACCGCCCCCCGTCTCCCCACCCTCGCCCCCGGCACAGCCGGCGAGCGCCAGCACCGCGGCCGCCGCGACGATCGCGGCCCGCTTCAACTTGAACATCGTTGTCCTTCCGATTGCCTTGGAGATCCGCTTTCGACCGCCCACGTCCCAGCGCGCACCGGAGGGGCGGTAAGACTAATCTATGTGACAAATCTACTAGTCGAGCGCGGCAAGGACAAGACGTCGCCTGGCCCCAGGGGCGGCAGTTCAGGCCCGAGAGACGGGTACGCCGGGCTGCAGCTCGACGTCGTCGCTCGGCTCGAAACCGATGCGGAAGCATCTGAACCAGATCGGAGTCGAGATCACGTCCATCGGCCCGCTGTAGAGCTGCCAGCGACGGCCGTCGGCCAGCGGCGAGCCGATCGACTCCGCGAGCGGGGCCGGCTCGGCATCGACGGGAACCGCGGGGGGATCCGCCGTCCAGCCGATCGCGGCGCCATCCGTCGCGCACCGCGCGACGATCCGGCCGTCGACGAGGTCCACGGTCGCCGCAGCGGTTCTGGGCCGGATGCCGCCGGGGAGCCATCGCTCCAGAAGCTCCTCCTCCGGGAGGGCGCCCAAGTCGTCGAAGCGCTCGAGCCAGCCGTCCAGCGCGTTCCGGAGCCGGCCCAGGACGGCGGCGTACTCGGGGTCCTGGGCGAGGTTGCGGGTCTCGTGCGGGTCGGCCCCGATGTCATAGAGCTCCTCCGCGCTGCGAGCCGGAGCCGTCATCGACCGCTGCAGCGGGGACAGCAGGTCCGGGCGGACGCCGCGCGCGAGCTGCGCGCCCTCCGCGACCGCAAGGCGGCGCAGCTCCGTCCAGGTGGACGTATGGTCCGGGTAGTCGATGTGCGGCATCTCCGACCGATCAGGGTGGAGGTTCCTGATGTAGCGGTACCGGTCGTCGCGCACAGTCCGCACCCGGTCGTGGGCCTCGTTCATCCGATCCCGAACCCCGAAGGCCAAGCCCTTCGAGGGCAGTTGCCGACCCCCGGAGTCGAAGAGGGGCTCCCCGTGCATGTGATCGGGGACCGGGAGGCCTGCTGCTGTGAGGAGGGTGGGCGCCAGATCGAGCAGCTCGACCACATCCTCCCGCCGGCCGGGCTCGATCACGGCGGGCCATCGGACGATCAGCGGCTCGCGCAACCCCGCCTCGTGAGCCCAGCGCTTGGCTCGCGGCATACCCACACCGTGGTCGCTCCAGAAGACCACGATCGTGTCGTCGGCGAGGCCATCCTCGTCGAGCTCTCGCAGCAGACGTCCGACCCACGAGTCCATCTCGCTGATGAGGTCGAGATAGCGGGCCCAGGCGGTCCGGAACACGGCGGTGTCCGGATAGTACGGGGGGAGCGTCACCTTCTCCGGCGAGTGCCTCTGCTCGGGCAGGACATGACTCGTCGCCGCCGCGAAGACCTCGTCAGGGGTGTAGATCTGCGACTCGTGAGTGACCATGCCGTGGAAGGCGGCGAAGAACGGCGTGTCCTGACTCGGGCGGTTGCGCCAGTGAGCAGACGGGGAGCAGTCGTCGAACACCGTCGGCGGTGTGTCGACCTGGAAGTCGGTGAACCAGTTGTTGGTCGTGTAATAGCCCGCCGCGCGGAGGTACTGCGGGAACAGGGCGACCTCGGGCGGCGGTACGGCCTTCGTGCGCATGTGCATCGTGCCGATGGCCGTGGGATAGCAGCCGGTCATGATCGCGGACCTCGACGGCGCACAGACAGGGGCTGCAGCGAATGCCTGCTCGAACAGCAGCCCGCGCTCCGCGAGCGCGTCCAGGTTCGGCGTCGAGGCCTCGTCGGCGCCTGGCCAGACTCCCGAGTAGGCCCCGAGGTGCGGGCTGATGTCGTGCGTGGAGATGAACAGGATGTTCGGGCGCGCGTCCATGTGACCTCCAGCCGTGGTGGCACCGCCGACAGCGGGCAGCCACCTCACTCGACGGCGAGGAGGAGCCGCGCCGCCGGATGGCGAGTCTATATGACGAGTCGAATAGCTGAAAGACTGCCGTCGGCCGGTGGTGGCGCGACCGGCACAATGAGTGCGGGCCGACCGACGAGGAGAGACGGATGACCTTCGACGACATCCTGCTGGGACTGATCCTCCTCAAGCCGAGGACGGGCTACGAACTGAAGAAGTGGCTCGACGTCGAGGGGGTGTTCATCCGCGCCAACTCGGACCAGGCGCAGATCTACCGCACGCTCGGTCGGCTCGTGAAGGGCGAGCTCGCCGACTTCCGGACCGAGCGCCGCGCCGGTCCCGAGGCGAAGGTGTACCAGGCGACCGCGGACGGTGCGCGGCGGATCGCAGCCGTGCTCGACCAGCCCTACGAGCCGCCCGCGCGCTGGCAGGAGGCCGACTTCGGCGCCCGGCTGCTGTTCATGATCCTGCTGAACCCGAAGGGCGTCCTTCCGATGATGCGGATCGAGCTCGAGTACCGCCGGTATCAGCGCCAGTACTTCCGGAGCTTCCCGCGCTCCTACGAGATCGACGGCGAGTTCGTCCGTGTCGACGCCGAGCTCATCGAGCGCCTCCTCGCCGACATGGACACAGCGGGCCGTCAGCGGACCGACGAGTGGATCCGCTTCCTCGAACGCCAGATCGAGGAGTGGGAGCCGCTCCTGTCCCCGGTCCAGTCGTCGCCGATCGTCCTCGCCGACTCCAGCCCGGGTTCCGCCTGACGGTTCGCCCGATCAGATGGCCACGGTGCGGAAGCCCGCGTTGCCCATCGACGAGTCCGGGGTGTTCGAGGAGCGCGCCGAGTTGCGGTACCGGTAGCAGTACGAGATGTGGCACAGGTACGAGCCCCCGCGCAGCACCCGCGCCATGCCGAGCCCCGGCCCCCGGGGATTCGAGGACGGCGAACGGCCGTAGTAGCTCGGGTCGAACCAGTCCGAGCACCACTCCCACACGTTGCCGACGGTCTGCCACAGCCCGTACGCGTTCGGACGGAAGGAGCGGACGGGCGCGGTCGTGAGCCAGCCGTCCTCCGTCGTGTTCGTGCCGGGGAAGGTGCCCTGCCAGATGTTCACCCGCCAGGAGTCGCCGTCCATGAGCTCGTCCCCCCAGGGGAATCGGGCGCCGTCGAGGCCGCCGCGCGAGGCGCGCTCCCACTCCGCCTCCGTCGGCAGTCGCCGGCCCGCCCACGCGCAGTAGGCCTGGGCGTCGTTCCAGCTGACGTGGACGACCGGGTGGTCCTCCAGCCCCTCAACGCTCGATCGAGAGCCGCCCGGGTGTCGCCAGTCGGCGCCCCGAACACCGCGCCACCAGGGAGCGCCGGCGGCGGGGCCCATGATCTCGTCGGGCTCGGCGGCCAGGGCGAGGTGGAACACGGCGGAGTACCCGAAGGTCTCAGCCTCCGTCCGATAGCCCGTCGCGTCCGCGAAGGCGGCGAAGTCGGCGTTGGTGACGCTCGTCGCGTCGATCTCGAATGCGTCGAGCTCGACGTCGTGGACCGGGGTCTCGCCGTCCGGGCGGTTCCCGTCGCCGCTGGAGTCCCCCATCCGGAAGCTCCCGGCCGGGACGTGCACCTGCTCGATGCGGTGGGTTCCTCCCGACACGGACGGGGCCATGGCCCGCGCCGTTCCGGCGTTCCGGGACGGCGCGCAGCAGGAGGCGACGGGGGCCTCCTCCGCATGGTTGTCCGGCGCGTTCGAGCGGCGATCGACCGGGGGCTCGAGTGGCTCGTCCATTCGGGGATTCTCCTTCACGATCGACCGGACAGCATCAGGACATAGGCCAGGCCGCCTGCAGCGAGGACGGCGGCGGCAGCGGCGAGGGCGGCGAGCGCGAGACCGCCTCCGGGGAGCTCCTCCTCGGCCGTCAGAGCCCGGTGCTGACGACGGTACCGCCGGGCGGCGAGCACATAGGCGACGAGAGCGGACGCGGCGCCGGCGACCCCGATCCCCACCGCGGCCGCGCCGAGCACGGGCAGGGCGAGACGCGCGCCGACCACGCTGCCGACGCCGAGCGCCAGCGCGGTGCGGCGCCATGCGAGCAGTGTCCGCTCGGGCTGGAGCCCGGCGTCGAAGGGCCTGTCCGCGCTCACGCGAGGAGGAACCCGGCCGTGAGGAGCACGATCCCGAGGCCAACTCCCCCGGCCAGCAGGACGGCGAGCGACGGCCCGGGAAGCGCGCGCTCGAGTCGCAGGGACCGCTCGGTGCGCATCCAGCCGACCCAGGACTGGACGGCGGCCAGCAGCGCCAGAAGCACGAACAGCACCGAGGACACGAGCCGGAATCCGGACTGGATCGGCAGCTCGAGCGCCTCCAGAGCGACCCCGGTGGCGAGCAGCGCGAGGGAGGTCCGGATCCAGGCGAGGAAGGTCCGCTCGTTGGCCAGGCTGAACCGCGGGTCCGGCTCTGTCCCCTGTGCGTACACGGAACCCGGGAATCTCTTCATCGAGACCTCCGTTCCCGCTATGTTGAGGGTCCCACTACCAATTTCTAGTGGATACTCTGTATTGAGGTCCAGTTCGACCTCTGGAGCGAGGAGGCACCGTGGTCATCGGGGAGGCACCGCCGAGCCGGCGCGGTCCGCGAGGTCCGTACGCGAAGAGCGAGCAGACCCGGAAGTCGATCATCGACTCCGCACTCAGCGTCTTCGCCGAGTCAGGCTATCGCAGCGGTTCCCTGCGGACGGTCGCCGATCGCGTGGGGATGAGCGAGGCCGGGCTGCTGCACCACTTCCCGAGCAAGAGCGCCCTGCTCGCGGCCGTGCTCGAGCACCGCGACGACCTGACCCAGGAGCAGTTCGATTTCGGCTCCGGCGACGGACGGCACTGGCTGCGGTCGCTCATCGATCTGGCGAAGTACAACGCGTCGACGCCGGGAGTCGTCGAGCTGTTCTGCACCCTGTCCGCCGAGGCGACCTCGCCCGAGCACCCCGCGCACCAGTACTTCGCGGAGCGCTACGACTACACGCGGAAGATGGCGCGGACGGCGTTCGAGGACCTGCAGAGCCGCGGTGAGCTGAGGCCGGGCGTGGACCCCGCGAGCGCCGCCAAGGCGACGATCGCCCTGATGGACGGCCTGCAGATCCAGTGGCTGATCGACCGGAACTCCGTCGACATGGCGGCCGAGGTGAGGACGTACCTCGAGTCGCTCGTGACCGGCGACATCTGACCTACCAGGACGACGAGAAGGGGCCCGCACTCGCCAGAGTGCGGGCCCCTCTTCGTCGTCAGCGGTTGGAGCCGGAGTACCGGAAGCCGTCGAAGCCGACGGTCCCGGTGACGGCGAACAGGCCGATCACCCGCCCGGTGAAGGAGGCGGCCGTCTCGGCGCTGAGGTAGCGGCCGTCCACGCGCGCGAGCCGCACCTCCTCGTCGCCCGACCGGGCGATGAAGGAGACGAAGTCGCTCGTCATCATGTCGAGGAAGTCCGCTGTGGACAGCTCGCTGGGCTGGAAGCCCGCCGACGGCTCGGACTCGAGCCTGAGCTCGACCGGACCTGAGGGCAGAGACGCGGTCCAGGTCTGCGTGATGCCCGGCACCCGCGCCTCGGCGACGATGATGGAGCCCTTCCCCTCGCCGGTGACGGTGATGCTGTAGACGGTCTGCTCGTCGTAGCGCACGGCGAGGCCGCCGGTTCCCTTGGAGGCGTCGATCGTCGTCGCCACCGTCGCGGTCTGGTGCAGCTGTCGCCGCCCGAGGAAGACGGGCCGGGCAGCGGTCATGTCGGTCCCCTCGCCGTGCAGGGTCAGCCGGCCGGGCTCGGACCGCAGGTCCGCGAGGGATGCGGGCGGGCGGCGGATGGCGAGCCAGCCGGGGTCGAGCTCCGCGGAGAAGCGGTGCTCCACCTCCATGTCCCCCTCGCGCGGATCCAGGTGCACGGGCTCCGCGACCGGCCACCCGTCCTCCCAGCGCACCTCGGTGGCGAAGGTCTCGCGGCCGAGCGCCGAGAAGGCCTGCGTTGCTCCTCGGGGACGGACCCCGAGCAGCACCATGAGCGTCCTGCCGTCCGGAGTCTCGACCAGATCGCCGTGGCCGGTGTTCTGGATGGGGCGGTTCGTGCTTCGCGCGCTGAGGATGGGGTTGGCCGGCCCCGGCTCGAACGGGCCTCGGGGATCGCGGGAACGGGCGACGCTGACGCCGTGTCCGCGCTCAGTGCCGCCCTCGGCGATCATGAGGTACCACCAGTCGCCCCTGCGGTAAAGGTGCGGGGCCTCCGGGAACTTGAACCCCGATCCGGACCACAGGTCGCGCGGGCCGGCGAGCGTCTCCCCGGTCGCGAGGTCGACGTCCACCTGGCGGATGCCGCTGTGCTTCCCGATGTCCTCGCCCTTCATGACGAGGCCGGAATACGTGACGAGCGCGGTGCCGTCGTCGTCCCAGCTGAGGTCGGGGTCGATGCCCTCGACGCCCCCGAGGACGAGGCCGTCCGACCACGGGCCCTCGGGGCTCTCCGCCGTGTAGACCACGCAGCCGCGACCGCCTGCGATCGTGACTATGACGTAGAACACCCCGTCCCGGTGCCGGATCGTCGGTGCCCACACGCCGAGGCCCGTCGTCGCGTTCTCGAGCTGCCCCTGCTCCGGACGCGTGATCACGTTGCCGATCTGCGTCCAGTCCTCGAAGTCCGTGCTCGCGTACACCGGGATGCCGGGCAGGTACTCGAACGTCGAGGTGACGAGATAGTAGGTGCCGTCGACGAGGACGGCGCTCGGGTCGGGGTTGAAGCCAGGGATCAGCGGGTTGTGGAGCCTCAAGAGTCGGTCTCGACGGTGATCGTCGCCTCCAGCGGGAGCTCGACGGCGGTGGTACCGGCCCGGAGGACGAACTCGCCGACCTCGTACTGCCAGCCCTCGGCCCAGTGCGCGAGGTGCTTGGACGACACCGGGATCGTGACCTTCCCCGACTCCCCCGGGGCGAGGCGGACGGGCGCGAAGCCGACGAGCCAGCGGACCGGGCGCTCCACGGCGGAGTCCGGACGCTCGGCGAACACCAGCGCCACCTGCTTGCCGGCACGCTCCCCGCGGTTCGTGGCCGTGACCGAGACGTGCACGGTGTCGCCCTCGATGACCGCGGCGGGCGCGACGAAGTCGCTCAGCTCGATCTCGGTGTAGCCGAGCCCGTGTCCAAACCAGTAGGCGGGGGCCTCCTCGGAGCGGAGCCAGGCGCGGTAGCCGATGTGGATGCCCTCGTCGTAGTGGAGGACCCCGTCGGTCGGAGTGGTGTTGAGCACGGGCACGTGCTCCTCCTCGGCGGCCCACGTCGTGGGCAGGCGACCGCCCGGCTCGGCGACTCCGAGGAGCACGTCCGCCACCGCGTTGCCGAACTCCTGTCCGCCGAACCACCCGACGACGACCGCGGCCACGTCGTTCCGCCACGGCATCAGGACAGGGGACCCGGCGTTGACGAGGACCACCGTGCGGGGATTCGCGGCCGCCACGGCGCGGACGAGGTCGTCCTGCCGGCCGGGGAGGGCGAGGTCGGTGCGGTCGAAGCCCTCCGACTCGACCTTCGGGTTGGTGCCCACCACGACGAGCGCGACGTCGGCTCCGCGCGCCGCTTCCACGGCCTCCGCGATGAGCTGATCCTCGTCGAGGGCGGCGGGCTGGGTGCCGACGTTCAGCGCGAGCGCGTTGGCGAGCGCGTCGTCCCGCTCCGGCTGCCCGTACAGGTAGCGCACCTCGACCGGGGTGCCCTCGGTGAGGTCGACGGTCACCGTGCGGGCGGGCGGCGCCATGAGCGCAGCGCCCAGGTCGTCGCCCTCGGCCTCGAGCACCTCGTCGATCACGAGCTCGCCGTCGATCCAGAACTGTCCGCGACCGACCGCGGAGAAGCCCAGCTCGAGCCGCTCGGATCGGGCGGGCACGAACGTGAAGGCGACCTCCACCTCCTTGGTCTGCGCGATGGGAGCGTCGCCGCCGAACCACACGAGTTCCGTCGACAGGCGGTCCTCGGCGAACAGCTCCTCGCCGTCGCTGCCGAGGAAACGGACGCGGGCGCCCGGGCCGCCGGTGACGGGGTTCGTCATCCGCTCGCGCGGGATGCCGGCCAGTCCCGTCTGGTTGATCGCGCCGACCGAGTAGCGGATGTCGACGCCGGGAAGCGCGTTCTGCATGCCCTCGAGCGGGGAGACCGTCCTCTCCGGCAGCACGGTCGCGCTGCCGCCGCCCTGGGTGCGGGAGTGCTCGGCGTTGTTGCCGATCACCGCGATGCTCCGCAGCGACGAGGCGTCCCAGGGCAGCTCGCCGCGGTTCTCGAGGAGCACCATGCCGTCGGCGGCCGCCTCACGGGCGAACGCGATGCCGTCCTCGACGTGCACGAGCGGGGCCGGCTTCGCGTCGCCGAGGGCGCCGACGCGCACGGCGAGACGCAGGATGCGGCGCACCTTGCGGTCGACGACCTCCTCGTCGATGCGGCCGTCGCGGACCGCGTCGATCAGGGCCTGTCCCCAGGGGCCCTCCGGCCCCGGCATGACGAGGTCCTGCTCGGCCTCGGCCGAGGCGAGGCTGCGGACCGCGGTCCAGTCGGAGATGACCACGCCGTCGAAGCCCCAGTCGGTCTTGAGGGGCGTCTCGAGGAGCTCGTGCTCGGTGGCCGTGACGCCGTGGATCGAGTTGTAGGCGCTCATGACGAGCCACGCCTTGGCCTCGGTGATGGCCTTCTCGAAGGCGCGGAGGTAGAGCTCGTGCAGCGGACGCGGGTCGACCTGGACGTCGACGGTGAACCGCTCCGTCTCGGAGTCGTTGGCGATGTAGTGCTTCGGGGTGGCGCCGACGCCGTTGTCCTGCAGTCCCTGGACGTACGTCGCCGCGAGCTCGGAGGTGAGCACCGGATCCTCGCTGAAGGCCTCGAAGTGCCGCCCGCCCCGCGGGGAGCGGTGGAGGTTGATCGTCGGGCCGAGCACGACGTCGACGTCCTTCCGCCGGGCCTCGCAGGCCGCGACGGCGCCGTAGCGGCGCGCCATCTCGGGGTCCCAGGACGCGGAGAGCGCGGACGCGGAGGGCAGGTTGAGGGACGGGGACCGCTCGTCCCACACGGGTCCGCGGACGCCCGAGGGGCCGTCCGACACGACGATGCTCCGCAGGCCGATCCTCTCGATCGGCAGGGTGCTCCAGAAGTCGCGGCCGGTGAGGAGGTGGACCTTCTCCTCGAGGGTCAGCTCGGACAGGGCGGACTCGACGGTCGCGTCGATGCGCTCGGCGGTGGTGGTGCTCATGGAGAGGACTCCTTAATACGGGTTGGAAGGCGCGCGCGTCCGCCCGGGCCTCCGCCACGACGGGGTGGTGGAGGCCCAGGGGCGCTGCTGGGAGGAGAGGTGCCGGGCGGCCGAGGGTCAGACCGCGCCGGCCTGCATGGCGAGGTCTTCCTGGGCCTGGAGGAGGCGGCGCCGGTCGGCGCGCCGCTGCTCCTGACGGACGGGGTCCGGCACGGGCGCGGCGAGGAGGAGGCGCTGGGTGTAGGGGTGTTCGGGGTCGGAGGTGACCTTGCCGCCGTCGCCGAACTCGACGATCTCCCCGTGGTACATGACCGCGACCCGGTGGCTGAGGTGCCGCACCACGGCGAGATCGTGGGAGACGAAGAGGTAGGCGACCCCGGTGGCCTCCTGGATGTCCTTGAACAGGTCGAGCACGCGCGCCTGCGTCGACAGGTCGAGCGCGGACACCGGCTCGTCGCAGACGATCAGCTCCGGCTCGAGCGCGAGGGCTCGGGCGATGGCGATGCGCTGGCGCTGGCCGCCGGAGAACTCCCGGGGCAGGCGATCGGCCGCGTTCGAGGGCAGCCCCACCTGGTCCAGCAGGCTCCGGATGCGCTTGGACGCGTCGGGACCGGACATCTTCTTCACCCGCAGCGGCTCGGAGAGGGTCTGCTCGATGGTCAGCGACGGGTTCAGGGACGTGTACGGGTCCTGGAACACGACCTGGATCTCGTCCGCGAGCGCGCGCCGCTCCTTGCGCCCCAGGTGCGCGATGTCCCTCCCCTTGTAGAGCACCTTCCCGCCGGTGACCGGGGCGAGGCCCAGCACCGCGCGGCCGAGAGTGGTCTTGCCGGAGCCGGACTCGCCGACCAGGCCGACGCACTCGCCGGGGTGGATGTCGATCGAGACGCCCTTGAGCGCACGGAACGGCTTCTTGCCGAACCCCTTCGCGGGGTACTCGACTTCGACGTTGTCGATGACCAGCAGCTGTTCGTTGGCCTTCATCGGGCCGCACCTTCCTCGAGCATGTTGCGATCCGCGGAGTGAGCGAGCGGGCCGCGGGCGGCGCCGTCCTCGAGGATCGCGTCGAACAGGGACTTCGTGTAGGGGTGTCGCGGGTCCTTGAAGATGGACCGCGCGGGGCCGGTCTCGACGATCTTGCCGTGCTGCATGACCGAGACCCGGTCGCACAGGTCGGCGACGACGCCGAAGTTGTGCGTGACGATCAGGATCGCGACGTGCAGGTCGTTCTGCAGCTCCCGGAGCAGGTCGAGGATCTCGGCCTGCACCGTGACGTCGAGCGCCGTGGTGGGCTCGTCGGCGATGATCAGGTCCGGCTCGCAGGAGACGGCGCCGGCGATCAGCACGCGCTGGGCCTGGCCGCCGGAGACCTCGTGCGGGTAGGAGTCGAAGGTCTTCTGCGGGTTCGGCAGGCCGACGCGGGCGAGCAGGCCGAGGGCCCGCTTCGTCGCCTCCGCCTTGGAGATGCCGAGCGTGACCCGCATCGGCTCGACCAGCTGGCTGCCGATCGTGAACGACGGGTCGAGGTTCGACATCGGCTCCTGCGGGATGTAGGAGATCCGGCGACCGCGGATCTTCGTCATCTCCTTCTCGGACAGGTGCGCGAGGTCCTTGCCGTCGAAGAACACGGTGCCGGCGACGATCCGGCCGCCGGCCGGAAGCAGGCGCAGGATCGACCAGGCGGTCTGCGTCTTGCCCGACCCGGACTCTCCGATCAGGCCGTGCACTTCGCCCTTCTTCACCTTCAGCGAGACGCCGTTGACGACCTGCTTCACGGTGCCGTCCGGCTGGTCGTAGCCGACCACGAGGTCGTTGACCTCGAGCAGCGTCGGCCGGCCGTCCTCGCGGTCCTCCGCGTGCACCACCGGCGCAGGGCCGGAGGTGTCGGGGGTGTAGGCGGCACTGCCGCGGCGGCGCTTCTTCGGCTTGCCGGCCGCACGCTCGAGCTCGTCACGCAGCGCGTTCCCGAAGAGCACGAGGGCGATCGACGTGAACGCGATCGCGGCCGCGGGCCAGACGAGCAGCAGCGGCTGCTGGTACATGCGCGAGAACGCGTCGGAGAGCATCTGCCCCCAGGTCGGCACGTTCGGGTCGCCCAGGCCGAGGAAGTCCAGTCCGGACTGCACCGCGATGCCGATGCCGGACAGCAGGGCCGCCTGGATGATGATCGGCGCCCGGACCACCGAGAGGATGTGCCGGCCGATGATGCTGAGGTCCCCCACACCGGCCACGCGCGCCGCGTCGACGTACAGCTCGTTGCGCACACCGACCACCGCCGCGTACGTCAGCCGGTAGAACGCCGGCGAGAGGATCAGGCCGAACACCGCCATGATGATCCACAGCGAGGGCCCCACGACCGCGCGGGCGGCGAGCAGGACCACGATCCCGGGCAGAGCCTGGATGATGCTGATGACCCAGACGGAGAACTGCTCGAAGAACTTCTGGTAGTAGCCGGCGATGAGGCCGCTGGTGACGCCGATCACCGCGGCGATGAGCACCGCCCACAGGGCGCCCGCGAGGCTGAAGCGGGTCGCGAACAGCAGCCGGGAGAGCACGTCGCGACCGGCGGAGTCGGCTCCGAGCACGTGTCCGCCCTCCCCCGGAGGAGCGAGCACCTCCTGGATGTTGGGAGTGGTCGGGCTCATCGGTGCCAGGAGGTCGGCGAAGATCGCCGACAGCACGATCAGGCTCAGCACGATGATCGCGGCCAGGCCCGTCGGGTTCTTCAGGATGCGGCGGCCGATGTGCGAGCGCGCTGCGCGCACCTCGGTCGCGACCTCGGTCGGAGGGATGATGGCTGATTCGCTCATGAGATACGCGCCTTCGGGTTCAGGAAGCCGTGCAGGATTTCGATGACGATGTTGACGACGACCACGAGCGCGGCGGTCACCACGACGAGGCCCATCACGAGGGGGATGTCGCCCTGACCGGTCGACTGGGTGGCGATCGGACCGAGCCCGGGGATCGCGAAGATCTGCTCGACGATGACCGCGCCGCCCAGCAGGCCGACGAACTGCACCGCGAGGACCGCGAGAGCCGGGCCGCCCGCGTTGCGGAGGACGTGCTTGTAGAGGACGCGGTTCTCCGACAGGCCGCGGCTGCGCAGGGTGCGCACCCAGTCCTGCCGCATCGTGTCGATCACGGATCCGCGCACCTGGGCCGCGATGGCGGCGATGGCGCCGATCGCCAGAGCGATGATCGGCAGGGTCACCGTGCTGAGCCAGCCCGTGAACGAGGTCCCGATGGGGATGTAGCCCGTGGGGCGGAACAGCTTGAGGTTCAGCGCGAACAGGTTGACCAGGAAGATGGCGATGAGGAAGCCGGGGATCGCGAAGCCCAGCACGGACACGATCTGCACGGTCCGGTCCGCTGCGCCGCGCTTGCGCGCCGCCCAGACGCCGAGCGCCGTTCCGACGATCGCGGTGAGCGTGACGGTGCCGATCACGAGCGAGAGCGTGACGGCCAGTCGTGAGGTGATGGCGGCGATGACCGGCTGGTTGGTGAACCAGGAGGCGCCGAAGTCGCCGGTGACGGCGCCGGCGAGCCAGCCGAAGTAGCGGGTGAGCAGCGGCTGGTCGAGCCCGAGCCGGGTGTTCAGCTGCTGCACCTGCTCCTGCGTGGCCTCCTGGCCCAGGATCTGGCGGGCGATGTCACCCGCGCCGAGGTAGAGCAGGAGGTAGGCGAGGCTCGAGACGGCGAAGAGGAGGATCACGCCGGCCAGCAGGCGGCGGAGTATGAAGCGGAGCATCAACGGTCCTTCGAGAGAGGGGACTGAGGGGAGGTGCCGGGCGGGGGCGTGCCCGGCCCGGCACCAGGGGACTACTTGGGCTGGACGTTCCAGAGGTACGGAACCGCGTTGCCGGTCTGGGGCACGGCCTCGGTGTTCGCGTCGCTCATGAACGTCACCGTCGGACGGAAGAACGGGGCGTTCCAGGCGTTCTCCACCAGGTAGCGGTTGAGCTCCTGCCCGGCCTCAGCAGCCTCGTCCTCGGTTCCCGTCTGGATCGTGGCGATCCACTCCTCGACCTCGGGCGTGGTGTAGCGGAGGGGGTTCCACGTCGCCTGCTCGGCGATCTGGAACTGGCTGAGCTGCCAGTCGGTGGGGCCCATCTGGAGCTGGAACCACGTCATCGGGTACTTCGCGGCGAGGATCCCCGGGATGAACTCGGTCGCCTGCACCTGCTCGTAGTTGACGGTGATGCCGATCTGCGCCAGCTGGTCGGCCATGAGCGTCCACGTGGAGGCCGCGACACTCGGGGTCTGCGGCATGGTGACCTCGAAGCCGTCCTCGTAGCCGGCCTCGGCGAGGAGCTCCTTCGCGCGGTCCACGTCGTACTCGTAGAACTCGTCGAGCTCCTCGTCGAAGCTCGGCGACCACGGCGCGAAGATCTGCGTGGTGGGCTCGCCGAATCCGGCGCCCATCGTCGCCAGCAGGGCCTCGCGGTCGAGGGCGAAGTTGATCGCCTGACGCACCCTGACGTCGCCGAGGGCCGGAACGAGCGTGCCGGCGCGATCCATGATCAGGAAGCCGCTCCAGTCGAGCTCGGACCGGTTCAGCGTGTAGCCGGCGGCCTCCATCTGCGGAACGGTGGTCTTGTCGACGACATTCGTGACGTTGAGCTGGCCGCCCTGGACGGCGTTCAGGAGGGCCGTCGGGTCGGTGTACACCTGCAGGACCAGCTTGTCGTAGTGCTGGTCCTCGGGCTTCCAGTAGTCCTCGTTCTTGTCGAAGACGTAGCTGCTGCCGACCACCGTCTCACCGGTGTTCAGGATGTACGGCCCGGAGCCGACCGGCTCGGTCGCCATGGCCGGGTCGTCGACGAGCTCGGCAGGAGCGACGAGACCGGCGTTCTGCGTGAGGTTCGAGAGCATGCCGGGGTCGGGTGCGCCGAGCGTGAGCTCCAGGGTCGTCTCATCGATCGCGCGAGCGTCGGCGAGGTTCCGGAGGAGCGTGGCGTTCGGCGAGGCGCCGCCCTTGAAGGCCAGCAGGCTCGCCGCGGCGTCCTCCGCCGTCAGGGTCTCGCCGTTGGTGAAGGTGACGTCGTCGCGCAGGGTCAGCGTGAGGACCGTGTTGTCCTCGTTGTACTCCCACTCGGTGGCGAGGTTGGGCTCGACCTCGAAGTCGGGGTTGGCGCGGAGCAGGGAGTCGTAGACGGCCTGGCCGTAGGGCGACTCGTTCGCCCAGCGCATGTCCTTCTGGGCGAAGGTCGAGGCCGGAGCGATGACGCCCCAGGTGAGGGTGCCGCCCCCGCCGTCCCCACCGCCGGAGCCGTCGCCGCCTCCGGTCTCCCCGCCGCCTGCGGCGCAGCCGGCCAGCGCCAGCGTCGCGGCGAGCGCGACTGCGGCGGCGCGCTTGAGTCTGAACATCGTTGTCCTTCCATGCTGTGCAGTCCGCCTTCGGACCGTCTGCTGTGGAACTGTAAGCGGAATCCCGAGTGCCCACAAGGTTTTCGCGCCCCCAATTTCTAGTGGTCCCTAACGTTTTGCTAACGCTTGCGCATCGCGGATAGCGTGGCGGGCGGGCGCCCGCTCATGGCGGGGCTCGCGAGCAGGGGAGCGACATGCGGCCGCGGTACCGAGTCATCATCGACAACGACTTCTCCGGCGACCCGGACGACCTGTTCCAGCTGGCGCACCATGTGCTGAGCCCGTCCGTGGAGATCCCGTTCGTCATCGGCTCCCACCTCGCCCCCGGCGACCACTTCGACCCCTCCGACCGCCAGGCGGACAACGCCGCGGAGGTGGCGCGAGGACTCCTCGAGCTGCTGGGCAGCACGATCCCGGTGATCGCCGGGAGCAACAAGGGGCTGATCCGGCCGGATGTGCCGGCCGCCTCCGAGGCCGCGGACGCGATCGTGCGCGAGGCCATGCGCGACGACACCGACCTCCCGCTCTTCGTCGCCCTCGGGGCGGGCATGACGGACCTCGCGAGCGCGGTGCTCGCTGAGCCGCGGATCGCCGAGCGGATCACCGCCGCCGTCTGGATCGGCGGGCCGGAGCACGAGGGCCTGGGGCTGGAGTTCCCGATCGCGGGGCGCGTCGAGTACAACCTGGCGATCGACATCCCCGCCGCGCAGACGATCTTCAACGACTCGGCGATCCCGATCTGGCAGGTCCCGCGGAACACGTACCGCCAGGCCCTGATCTCGCTGGCCGAGCTCGACGCCCGAGTGCGTCCCCACGGCGAGCTGGGCCGCCGCCTCGCCGAGAGCATCGACGGCCTGCAGGCGTCCGCCGAGGAGCACGGGCTGCTGATGGGCGAGACCTACGCCATGGGCGACCAGCCGCTGGTCCTCTTGACGGCGCTGCACTCCGCGTTCGAGGCCGACCCCTCGTCGAGCACTTACGTCGTCCGCCCGACCCCTCGCATGACGGCGGAGGGCTGGTACGAGGACCGCCCGGCGGGCCGCCCGATGCGCATCTACACGGCGCTCGACACCCGGCTGATGTTCGAGGACATGTTCGCGAAGCTCGCGAGCTTCGCGAACCGATAGGCGTCGCCGCGAAGCTCGCGAGCTTCGCGAACCGGTAGGCGCCGCCGCGAAGCTCGCGAGCTTCGCGAACCGATAGGCGCGAACACGACGAGGGGCCGGATCCGCACGGATCCGGCCCCTCGCTCGTTCTGGTGTTACTTGGGCTGGACGTTCCAGAGGTACGGAACGGCGTTGCCGCGCTGGGTCTGGACCTGGGTGTTGGCGTCACTCATGAAGGTCGAGAGCGGACGGTACATCGGCGCGAACCAGGCGTTCTCGACGAGGTAGCGGTTGAGCTCCTTGCCGGCCGTCTCGGCCTCCTCCTCCGTGCCGGTCTGGATGGCGGAGACCCACTGCTGGATCTCGGGAGTCGTCTGGCGCAGCGGGTTCCACGCCGCGCTCTCCGCGATCTGGAAGCGCACGAGCTGCCAGTCCGTCGGGTCCTGCTGCAGCGTGAACCACGTCATGCCGTACTTGCCCCCGAGGATGTTCGGGATGAACTCCGGCCCCTGCACCTGCTCGTAGTTGACGGTGATCCCGATCTGCGCCAGCTGCTCCGCGTAGAGCGTCCAGGTCGCGGCGGGCACGAGCGGGGTCTGCGGCATGGTGATGTCGAACCCGTTCGCGTAGCCCGCCTCCTCCATCAGCTGCTTCGCCTTGTCGAGGTCGTAGGTGTAGTAGTCCTCGAGCTCCTCGTCGAAGCTCGGCGAGAAGGGCGGGAAGATCTGCGACGTCGGGGTCGCCCGGCCGGCGCCGACGGCCTCGACGAGGGACTCCTTGTCGAGCGCGTAGTTGATCGCCTGGCGGACGCGGACGTCTCCCAGCTCGGGGACGAGCGTGCCCTGGCGGTCCATGATGAGGAAGCCCCACCAGTTGAGCTCGTGCTCGTTCGCCGTGAACCCGGCCCCTTCCATCTGGCCGATGGTGGTGGGGTCGATGGTGTTGGTGACGTTCAGCTGCCCGCCCTGCACCGCGTTGAGCAGCGCCGTCGGGTCCGAGAACGGCTGCAGGATCAGCCTGTCGTAGTGCTGGTCCTCGGGCTTCCAGTAGTCCTCGTTCTTGTCGAAGACGTAGCTGCTGCCGACGACCGTCTCGCTCGTGTTGAGGATGTAGGGTCCCGAGCCGACCGGCTCGTTCGCCATCGCGGGGTCGTCGACCAGCTCGGCGGGCGCGACGAGACCGGAGTTCTGCGTGAGGTAGGTCGTCAGCGCGGGGTCCGGCGCCGACAGCGTCAGCTCCAGCGTGGTGTCGTCGACCGCCGTCGCGCCGGCCAGGTTGGCGAGGTTGCTCGCGTTCGGGGACGCTCCTCCCTTGAAGGCGAGGAGGCTGGCAGCGGCGTCCTCGGCCGTGAGGGTGTCGCCGTTGGTGAACGTGACATCGTCGCGGAGGGTCAGCGTGAGGACCGTGTTGTCCTCGTTGTACTCCCACTCGGTGGCGAGCCCGGCCTCGGGCTCACCCTCGGGGTTGGCCCGCAGCAGGGTGTCGTAGACGGCCTGCGCATACGGCGACTCGTTCGCCCAGCGCATGTCCTTCTGAGCGAAGGTCGACGCCTGGGCGATCATGCCCCAGGTGAGGGTGCCTCCACCGCCGGAGCCCTCTCCTCCGCCGCCGTTCCCGCCGTCCCCGCCCGAGGCGCAGCCGGCGAGCGCAAGCGCCGCGGCGACCGCGACAGCCGCGGCTCGCTTGAACTTGAACATCGCTGTCCTTTCGTCTGTGTGCAGCCCGTCGTCGAACCGCCTGTCGCAGAGTAGGTGCAATTCCGAGTGCTCACAAGGTTTTCGGGGGCGCCACGACGGTCGCGATTCGGTAACGCTTCCGGCCTCGCAGAGGCGCCGGGAACGGGGCCGCGGTCCGAGCGTCGACGACCGGCTATTCCATCAGAGCCGGGATCGGGTTGTCGAAGGCCTGCTCGCCCGCTACCGTGTCCCGGAGCCCTATTCCACTGATGGAATAGCGGGCGGATGCGAGGAGTGCGATGCTGCAACGCCTGGACGTCGTCGTCCTGGGGCTCCTCAGCGTGCGCCCGAGGACCGGCTACGACGTCCGCAAGTGGCTCGACCGCTATGGCTGGAGCCTCGGCTACACCGCTCGGACGTCGCAGATCTACCGCCACCTGGCACGGCTGGTCGAGCGCGGCTGGGCGACGTCCTCACTCGATCCGCGCGAGGCCGGCCCCGACGCGAAGCTCTACGGCATCACGGAGGCCGGCCGCGCCGCCTTCGAGGAGTGGGTCGACTCCCCGTACGAGCCCGCGGAGCGGCCGATGGACCCCGACTTCCAGGTGCGGATGACCTTCACCCGCCACCGGGGACCGCAGGTCCTCCTGGAGCTCGTCCGGACGGAGCTCGCGTACCGCCGCGCTCAGCACGACCGCCCGGTCGTCTGGGACGGCTCGCTCCTGCCCCTCGACTCCGGACCCGAGGAGCGGGAGTGGAGCGACGAGGTCTCCCTCCTCCTCCAGCAGCGGGGACGCCTGCTCGCCGGCAACCTCATCACCTGGCTCGAGTCCACGGAGGCGCGGCTCGCGCTGCTCGTCCGGAACTCGGCCCCTCACCACACCATCCCATCCAGCACTCAGGAAGAGAGCCGATGAACGACCGCAGGCCGAACATCGTGGTCATCCTCACGGACGACCACGGCACCCAGACGATCGGCGCCTACGGCTCCGTCGTGAACACCACCCCCCGGATCGACGAGATCGGCGAGGCAGGGGTCCGATTCGACTCGTGCTTCGTGACCAACTCGCTGTGCTCCCCCAGCCGCGCCTCGATCCTGACGGGGACGCACAGCCACATCAACGGCGTCACGACCCTCTGGACGGCGATCGATGCGAGCCAGCCGACGTTCATCACCCAGCTGAAGGCGGCCGGCTACCGCACGGCGATGGTGGGCAAGTGGCACATGGGCATCGGCGAGGGCCACAACCCGCAGGGCTTCGACTACTGGGAGGTCCTGAGCGGCACGCACGGCCAGGGCGAGTACTGGAACCCGAAGCTGCTGTCCGAGAACGGGGAGCGGGTCGTCGAGGGGTACGCGACGGACATCATCACGGACCTCTCGACGCAGTGGGTCGACGGCCTCGAGGGCGACGATCCGTGGTGCGTCCTGATCTACCACAAGGCGCCGCACCGCTCGTGGGAGCCGGACACCAAGCACCAGGACCTCTACAGCGACCCCATCCCGGTTCCCCGGACGTTCTTCGACGACTACGCCACGCGCTCGGTCTCGATGCGCCGCGCCCGCATGCGGGTCGCCGACGACCTCAGCACCTCCGACCTCAAGGAGAACCCGCCCGAGCACCTGAGCTACGAGGACCAGGCGCTCTGGAAGTACCAGCGGATGATGGAGGACTACCTGCGCTGCGTCGCCTCGGTCGACGACAACGTCGGCCGGGTCATCGACTGGCTCAAGGAGCGCGGCGACTTCGACGACACCCTGCTCATGTACTCCTCCGACCAGGGCTTCTTCCTGGGCGAGCACGGCTGGTTCGACAAGCGCTTCATGTACGAGGAGTCGCTGCGGATGCCGCTCCTCCTCAGCTACCCGCGCAAGCTCGCGGCGGGCGAGGTGTTCGACGGCATCGTCACGAACGTCGACTGGGCGCAGACCATCCTCGACGCGGCCGGCGCCGAGCACCACCCGCGCATGCAGGGCCGGAGCTTCTGGGGGGATCTCGTCGGGGCCCCCACCTCCCCGCCGGCCGAGGGAGCGTACTACCGGTACTGGGAGAACGACGACATCATCCACAAGGCGTCCGCCCACTACGGCTGGCGCACCGACCGGTACAAGCTCATCTACTTCTACAACGACGGTCTGGGCCAGCAGGGTGCGGGCTTCTACAGCTACCCGCCGGAGTGGGAGCTCTACGACCTCGAGAAGGACCCCGACGAGCTCCGCAACGTGTACGACGACCCCGAGTACGCCGACATCCGCGAGGAGCTGAAGCGGGCCATGTGGCTCGAGCAGGAGAGGCTGGGCGACGCACCGCATCCCTCCCAGCCCCGTCCGGCCGGGGTCTGACCGGGCGACTAAAACCTAGCGGTCACTCGCTGTTCGGGATAGCGTGTGCGAGGGTCGTCCCGAGGGCGGGCGAACCGGGGCCGAGGAGGACCATGAGCCGCAGCCGAGCAGTCACCGAGGACGGCGTCGAGTACCGCGACCTGAACGGGAACGGGCGGCTGGACCCGTACGAGGATCCCCGGCTCACGCCCGAGGAGCGGGCCCAGGACCTGCTCGGCCGGCTGTCCCTCGAGGAGAAGGCCGGCCTGCTGTTCCACCCGACGATCGCGGTGGGCGAGCCGGGCGACCACGACACCGAGGGTCGCTTCGGCTCCTCCCCCCGCGAGCAGGTCGGCGTCGCGCTCCTGAACCACTTCAACGTGCACGCACTGCCCGCGCCGCGGGAGGCCGCCCGCTGGCACAACGCCCTCCAGGAGCTCGCCGAGGAGACGCCGCACGGCATCCCGGTGACGATCTCGACCGACCCGCGCCACTCGTTCAGCCAGAACACGGGAGCCTCGCTCGCTGCGGGATCGATGTCGCAGTGGCCGGAGCCGCTCGGCTTCGGCGCCATCGCCTCCCCCGAGCTGCTCCGGGACTTCGGCGACGTCGTCCGGCGGGAGTACGTCGCGCTCGGCATCCGTGCCGCGCTGCACCCTCAGGTCGATCTCACGACCGAGCCTCGATGGGCGCGGCAGGTCCACTCGTTCGGACAGGACTCGCGGCTCACCTCGGAGCTCGTCGTCGCCTTCCTGGAAGGACTGCAGGGGAGCAGCATCGGCCCGGACAGCGTGGCGGCCACCACGAAGCACTTCCCGGGCGGCGGGCCGCAGAAGGACGGCGAGGACCCGCACTTCGAGTACGGCCGCGAGCAGGTCTACCCCGGCGGGCGGTTCGAGGAGCACCTGGCGCCGTTCCGGGCGGCGATCGCCGCCGGGACCGCGGCCATCATGCCGTACTACGGGATGCCCATCGGTCTCGAGCTCGACGGCGAGCCCGTCGAGGAGGTCGGCTTCAGCTTCAACCGCCGGATCATCACCGGACTCCTCCGCGAGGAGCTCGGCTACGACGGCGTCATCCTCACGGACTGGGGGCTCATCACCGACGTCGAGATCATGGGCAAGCCCTTCCCGGCTCGCGCCTGGGGTGTCGAGCACCTCTCGCCGATCGAGCGCATGGCGAAGCTGCTGGACGCCGGGGTCGACCAGTTCGGCGGCGAGCAGCGCCCGGACCTCGTGCTCGAGCTCGTCCGCTCGGGGCGGATCGAGGAGTCGCGGCTCGACGACGCCGTCCGCCGTCTCCTGCTCGTCAAGTTCCGGCTCGGCCTGTTCGACGACCCCTATCTGGACGAGGACGAGGCCGAGCGCGTGGTCGGCTCTCCCGGGTTCCGGGAGGCCGGACACCGCGCGCAGGCGGAATCGGTGACCGTGCTGAAGAACGAGGCCGTCCTGCCGCTGGCGGGCGGGGTCAAGCTGTACATCGAGGGGGTCGACCGGTCGATCGCCGAGCAGTACGGCGCCGTCGTCGATGAGCCGGCGGAGGCGGACGTGGCCCTCGTGCGGCTCCAGGCGCCCTTCGAGGAGCGGGACCACTACTTCCTGGAGGCGATGTTCCACCAGGGCTCGCTGGAGTTTGCGGGTGACGACGCGGAGCGGATCCGCTCGCTGGCGGCCTCCGTGCCCCTCGTCGTCGACGTAGGCCTCGACCGAGCCGCGGTGCTCACGCCGATCGACGCGGCCGCACGCGCCCTGACCGTCACCTACGGCGCGTCCGACGCCGCGCTGCTCGACGCGCTGACCGGGCGGATCGCGCCCCGGGGCCGGCTGCCGTTCGAGCTGCCCCGGTCGATGGACGCGGTGCGGGCCAGCCGTCCGGACGTCCCCTCGGACACGGAGAACCCGCTCTACGAGTTCGGTCACGGGCTGACGGTCTGACCGCCGGTCGCGCTGCGGTGAGCCCGACTACACGTCGGGCTCCCGGTCCTGATCCTTCAGGTAGGGCCGGAGCAGCGCGACGAACTGCCCGACGAGACCGTGGCGACTCACCGCCCGCGGATTGTGGAGCCACTGCAGCCGGGCTCCGTCCGCGAGTGCGATCAGCCATCGGGCGACCGTCTCCGCCGTCACGCCGTCGGGAAGCCGAGACTCGTCGAGCAGCGGCTCCAGCTGGCGCGTCACCGTCCGGATCGAGCGCTCCTGACGGTCGCGGAACCAGTCGTACCCGGGATGCCCCTCGGCGAGAGCCTCGGCGGAGAGGATCGCCATCAGCTGGACGAGCATCGGGCTCCGCTCGTTCCGCTCCAGGATCGCGAGGAACCAGTCCAGGGGGCCGTCGCCGCGCGTCCGGTCCTCCTCCGACTCCTGATCGTTGCGCCGGTCGCGCTCCTGGAGCACGGCGAGGAGGAGCTCGGCCTTGCTCGGGAAGTGGTGGAGCAGTCCCGCCTGGGTGATCCCGACTCGGTTCGCCACGTCGGCCAGCGTCACCGTGTGGAAGCCGCCCCCGGCGAACAGCTCCATCGCGGTGTCGAGGATCTGCTGACGCCGCGCGTCACCTCGCGGACGCGTCGCCCGCGCCTTCGGCTCCGTGATGTCCTCCGCAGTGGTCACCCTGCCATCCTCCACGGCGACGGGCGCACGCGGGGCACGAGCTTCGAGGGCGCCGGAGATCACCGAGTCGCGGAGAGATCGGCCGCGCGTCTCGCCGGCTCCTCGGCGCCGGCACGGAGCCGCCTCTCGAGCTCGCGGAGGACGTCGGTGCCGATCGCCGGATTCATGACGGAGAGCTGCCAGGGGGTGAGATAGCCGAACCAGTGCAGCATCCGGGCCGCGGCGGGGATCACCTCGATCAGAGCATCGCGAGTGGCGTCGCCTGCCACGAGGTCGGCCATGGGGGTGTGCACGCCGGGATGGGCGGAATCGAACTCCTCCGCGGGGATCACGCCCCGGAGCCCGAGCTGCACCTGGTCCCACTGCCTGTCGATGAGGAGGTGATCCTTGGTGACCGGCCCCTCGGCAGGCAGGCCGAGCCGCTCGAACTGGGAGGGCGGCGCGGAGTTCCGCCGCATCGCCTCGACCAGGAGCTCCGCCATCCGGAGCTCGATCCCCGGATCCCGCAGCGGCTCGAGCTGCCCCGGGTCCACGTCCATGTCGTAGAGGAGGGTGCCGAAGCTGTACGGCGATCCCATCCCCGCACCGGGCACCCGGAGCAGGGGCGCCCCCTTGGTGAACGGGAACGGCGGCACCAGCTCCGCACCTGCGAGCTCTCCGGGGGAGAACCGGAAGTTCATGTGGGTCGGCATCAGCGTGTGCTCGTAGAGCGGACCGTTCGCCGCGGTCGCACTCGAGCGCATGTAGACGTATCGCCCGTCGGTGATGCAGGCGTGGCCTCCGAACACACCGAAGATGCCCGTGTCCCGGATGGGGACTCCACGGGCGATGACCTCGGAGAGCGGGCGACCCTCCATGTCCTGCGTGAGCGGCACTCCGAAGAACTCCAGGAGCGTCGGACCGAGGTCGAGGGTCTGCACCAGCGCCTCCCGGCGCTCGCCTGCCACGCCGTGGCGCGGGTCCCAGACGAACAGCGGGATGTGGATGTTCTCGTCGTACCAGGGCTGGACGTTCTTGCCCCACCAGCCCCGCTCGCCCAGGAGCAGCCCGTGATCGGTGCAGACGATCAGGAGCGTGTCCTCCCAGAGTCCGTGCTCGTCCATCGCGTCGAGCACGCGGCCGAGGGACTGGTCGCAGAAGCGGAGCAGCGAGGAGTACTCCTCCCGCGCATGCTCGACCGTCGCGTCGTCCTCCACCACCCGGCGGTAGTCCGGCCAGTCGAAGTGCGGTCCTCCGTACTCCGCGGCGGCCGGCCGCTTGTGCTCCTCGTAGCTGAAGAAGGGCTCGTGCGGATCGAAGCACTCGATCTGCAGCATCCAGGAGTCGGCCGAGGCGTTCGTCGCGAGGAACTCCAGCCCCGCCTCGACGGTTCTCGTCTGGGAGTGGTCCTCGACCGCCGACATGTACGCCCTGTTGATCCAGTCCTGGCGCCACGCGGCGTTCCTCCGCCAGCTGACGGTCTCGGGGATCTCGGGATCGGCGACGTGTCCCTTCCAGGGGTCGCCCTCCTGTCCCCGGAAGAACTCGTACGTCGAGAACCGGTTGTGGTACGTCGCGCCGCCGTCCTCCCAGTAGTGCTGGTGATCGGTCACGAGGTGCGTGTAGACACCGGATGCGCGCAGGAGTTCGGGGACGGAGTCGTCGAAGGGCTCGAGCGGTCCCCACGACCGGTGGAGGAAGTTCGAGCGGCCGGTGTGCAGCTCACGCCGGGCGGGCATGCAGGGCATGCTCCCGCCGTAGCAGTTGTCGAAGGTGACGGAGCGCTCGGCCAAGCGCTCGAAGGCGGGCAGCTCCACCCCGCCGCCGTAGGAGGGCAGGAACCGCCGGTTGAGGCTGTCGAACAGGACAACGATCGCCTTCATGCGCCACTCCTTCGACGGGCGGCCGCTCCGCTCGCCTCGCAGGAAAGGTATCACAAACTAACCTAGCGCTTACTAGGTTTCAGCGCGGATCCGTGTTAGCGTCCCTTCCCGTCGCCCCCCGAGGGGCGGAAGGCATGGAGGACGAAGGTGTTCAAGTGGAAGCGGGCGGCGGCTGCCGCGGTCGCGGCGGTCATCGCGCTGAGCGGGTGCAGCGGTGGGGGCGGAGGCTCCGCCGGTGAGGGAACCGGGTCCGGGCAGGAGAGGGGCGGCACGCTCAACTGGGGGGTGCCGGTTCCGGTCACGACGTTCGCGGCGGCCGATGCCCAGTGGGCGCGTCAGTCCCCGTACCTGCAGGCGGTGTACGACACGATCCTCAAGGCTGCGCCGGACGGGTCCATCGAGCCGAACCTGGCGACGGAGTGGGAGTACAACGACGACAACACCGTGCTCACCCTGACCCTGCGGGACGACGTCGTCTTCACCGACGGCGAGAAGCTCACGGCCGACGCCGCCGCGAAGAGCCTGCTCGCGTTCAAGTCCGGCACGTCCCCGAACGCGAGGAATCTTGCGCTGGTGCAGGACGTCCGCGCGGTCGACGAGACGACGCTCGAGATCGTGCTCTCCGCACCCGACCCGGCGCTCCTCGTGTACCTGACGCAGAACGCCGGCCTCGTCGCGAGCCCCGCCGCGGACCCGGCTTCCCTCGCGTCGGTGCCCGTGGGCTCTGGGCCGTACGTCTTCAACGAGGCCGAGACGGTGGTGGGCAACAGCTACGTCTTCGACCGGAACGAGGACTACTGGAACCCGGACATCCAGTACTACGACGAGCTGATCCTCAGGGTGTATCCGGATCCCTCCGCGCTCGCCAGCGCTGTGCAGGGCGGGCAGGTCAACGTGGCGGACGTCCTCGACCCGACGACCGTCGCTCAGATGGAGGCCGCCGGCTTCACCGCGAACAAGCGCGAGCCGGGATGGGCGGGGCTCCTGATCGGTGACCGGGAGGGCAAGCTCGTGCCGGCCCTCGGTGACGTGAGGGTACGGCAGGCGATCAACTTCGCCCTCGACCGGGAGGCCCTCGCGGCGACCATCGCGGCAGGGTATGCCACACCGACGACCCAGATCTTCCCCACGTACTCCCCCAGCTTCGACGAGGAGCTCGACTCGTACTACGAGTACGACCTCGACAAGGCGAAGGAGCTCATGGAGGAGGCCGGCTACGCCGACGGCTTCGAGATGACGATGCCCCGCTCATCGACCACCGCGGCGGCGAACTTCGTCCTGATCGCCGACCAGCTCGCTCAGATCGGCATCACGGTCAACTACGAGGACGTCCAGGTCAGCAGCCTCATCAGCGACATCCTCAGCGCCAAGTACCCGGCCGCGTTCTTCCAGCTGCAGCAGGACCCCACCGACTGGCAGCTCGTGAACTTCCAGGTCGCAGCCGCGTCGCCATGGAACTTCTTCCATGTGCAGGACCCGACCGTCGAGGGCCTGATCTCGACGATCCAGACCGGCGGCGAGGACGAGGCGGCCGAGGCAGGGGCGGAGCTCAACCAGTACCTGGTGGAGAACGCCTGGAACGCACCCTTCTACCGTCCGCAGAACATCTTCGTGAGCGACGCGAACACGAAGGCCGAAGTGCAGGTGGGCAACGCCGTGCCCTACCTGTGGAGCGTCCAGCCGAAGTAGCAGCGGAGCCGTCCAGCCGGAGCTCGACGTCGAACGCGCCTCGTCCCCCGGGGCGCGTTCGGCGTTTCCGGGCGCTCCCGCAGTTCCGAGGGAGGGCCTACAGCTCGCAGAGGAGATCGGCCTCGATGCCGCGTCCCCGGTTGTACTGGTGCACGACGCCGATGGTGGCGGCGCCCATCGAGCGGGCCAGAGCGAGGAAGGTCCCGCTGTCCTCGATCACCAGGGCCGGGCCGGAGCAGTGCTCCACGACCAGGCTCCGCTTGTCCTCGCCCTCGGCGCGGCGGGCGACGCCGAGCGCGTCGCCGAGCCCCCAGCTGTCGAGCAGGGTCCCGATCACGTCCGGGTCGCCGTTGGAGACGACCGTCTGCGACCGCGCCACGGCGGCGAGCTGCGGGAGCAGCGCGAGAACGATCCAGCTCGGGGCGAGCTCGGCGAGCGCGGCCTCGAGGAACAGGCTGCGGCGCTCGTCGACGAGGAGCTGGCGAGTCCCCTCCCCCAGTCCCGGGTTCAGCTCCGTCAGCCGGTCCCAGATCTGGAGCTCCGTGCTGCCGACGAGCTCGTCGAAGAAGTCGGGCGCGACGGTCAGCCCTCGGCCCTCGAGCATCGAGCGGTAGCTCTCCGCGTGCAGCGGCTCGGTGTCCGCGAGGACGCCGTCGAAGTCCCAGACCACGGCACGGCCGCGGGCGAGGGGAAGCGCGGCGTCGACGAGCTGTTGAGCGGTCGCCGACGTGTAGGGCATCGTCTCAGCGTCGTGGATGGCGGGGCGCCCCGGAACGGGCTTGCGCGAGGTCACGGCGACTTCTGCGGGCACGCGGAAGGGAAGCGGCTATCGTCTTGTTGACACCGCAACCATCGCGCTGCCGGGCCGCGCCGCCCCCTCTCAGAACGGAACTCGACCACCATGCCGTCCTCCAACTCCGGGCGCACGCCCTCGACCGGGAACGGGCTCAGCGTCAAGCAGCAGCGGGCGGCCGACCGCGCCGCGAAGCTCGAGAAGTTCCGCAAGGAGAACGAGCGCCGCAAGCGCAACAAGCGCATCGGGATCGCGGCCGCGATCGTCGGAGGGCTCGCGATCGTCGCCCTCCTCGTCGTCTCCTTCGTCCTCGCGCCCAAGCCCGCGACCTACAGCGCAGGCAGCGAGGGCCGCGAGGTGCCCGGCGTGGAGACGTTCGAGAACGTCTCCACGCACGTCACGACGCCGGTGACCTATCCCCAGACTCCGCCCACCGGAGGCGAGCACAACCCGGCGTGGCTCAACTGCGGCGTCTACACCGAGGCCGTTCCGAACGAGTACGCGGTGCACTCCCTCGAGCACGGCGCGATCTGGATCACCTACGACCCCTCACAGGTGAGCGAGGAGGACATCGCGGCCCTGCGCTCGCTGATGCCGTCCCGGCACGCGCTCCTCTCGCCGTACGAGGGCATGGACAGCCCGATCGCGGTCAGCGCGTGGAACGCCCAGGTGAAGCTGGACTCGGTCGACCGGGAGACCATCTCGGCCTTCTTCGAGGAGTACTGGCTGAGCGAGGACGCTCCGGAGCCGGGCGCCTCGTGCAGCGGAGCGGTCGATGGCCCCGGCAAGGTCGCCTGAGCAGCGATCCCGCATCCGGCTGGTCCTCGTCGCGCTGGTGACGGCGGCGGCCGTCGCCCTTCCGGCGTTCTCGATCGGCCGGCTGAGCGTGATCCTGGCGTCGGGCCCGAGCACGACGAGCGCCGAGGCGGGCTATGCACGGGACATGCAGACGCACCACGATCAGGGCGTCGAGATGGCCATGATCGTCCGGGACCGCACCGACGACGAGGCGGTCCGGCTCCTGGCCTACGACATCGCGACCACGCAGGCGCACCAGTCCGGTCAGCTCTACGGCTGGCTGACGCAGTGGGGGCTGCCGCAGGCGGGCTCCGAGCCGCCCATGGCCTGGATGGACGAGGGCGGCGCGCACGAGCACGACGGAGCCGCGCCGATGCCCGGCATGGCCACCCCGGAGGAGCTCGAGCAGCTGCGCGCCGCTGCGGGCGTCGACGCGGAGCGCCTGTTCCTCCGCCTGATGATCGACCACCACGTGGGCGCCGTCGAGATGAGCGAAGCCGTGCTCGCGCGGACGGACGACCCGACCGTGCAGTCCTTCGCCCGTGCGGTGGTGGCCAGCCAGCAGTCCGAGACGGCCCTGATGGAGGACATGCTCGCCGAGCGCCCGTAGCCGAGCCCCCGGTCGTGCGGACACCCGCACCCCCGCTGGTCGCGAGTCGTCCGCATCACCCGCGGCACGCGAAGAGGGCGCCGTGGCGAGCCACGACGCCCTCCCGTCGGCGCCGGGTCAGCGCTCGATCTTGTCCAGGTGGAGCATCTTCGCGAGGTTCTTGTCGAGCTCGTCGTCGCGGAAGACCTTCTTCCAGTCCTCCTTGATGATGTTCTCGCGCCCGTAGTCCATCGCGATGAGGCAGGCGTCGCTGAACGGGTTGTCGCCGCGGAGGCCGTTGGCGAGAGCGACCTGCGTGTGGCCGTACAGGATGGAGCGGGCCGCGTCCTCGGGAACGCCCATCGTGCCGACGGCCTCGTCCAGCGCCTCCTTGAGGAGGGCGCCGACCATGCAGGCGATGGTCTCGACCAGGGTGGGCTCGAGCTGCGCGAGCTGCTTCACCGTGACCCAGTGCACGTCGATGACGGGCGCGTAGATCGCGCGCACGGTCGCCTCGACGATCGCCTTCTTCTCGGGGTCGTCGGACTCGACCGCCGCGACGGCGTCCTGCGGCGCGGCGATGCCGCCGAAGGTGTCCGCCCACTCCTCCTTGGTGGTGCGCTCGAGGAAGATCGACGGGTGGCAGGGGTGCGCCACGGCCTGGATGACGTCCTCCCGCGTGGTGAGGAGGCCGGCGTAGGCCGCCGCGGGGTCGAGCGTGAGGACGATCGAGCCCGGCTTCATCTGCGGGACGATCTCCTTCGTCACCGGGCCGAGCGCGAGGTCCGGCACGGCGAGGACGACGATGTCCGCGTTCGCGACAGCCGTCGAGGTGTCGGTCAGCTCACGTCCGGCGGCGCGCACGCGCTCCTGCCCCGCCGGCGAGTTCTCGCTGTAGTAGACGGTGTGACCCGTCTTGACGAGGTTGTTGGAGACGCGCATCCCCATCTTCCCGCCGGCGCCGATGACGGCGATCACGTAGGTCTCGGTCGTTGTCGTGCTCATGCATTGCTCCTCAGGTATTCCAGTGCGGTCCGGGTCCAGTCGGCTTCGGCTGCGACGGTGGTGGCGGGGTCGCCCTGCCAGGACAGCCAGTGCTCGACGATCTGGTTGATGCCGCGCGCGCCGGGGTCGACCGTGCGCAGCAGGTGGGGGTAGTCGTGAAGGCCCTCACCCATGCGGGCGCCGCCGTAGGTGAAGCCCACCCAGCCGTCCTGGCGGGCGAACGCGAAGTCCTTCGCGTGGATGTTCCTCGTGTACGGGGCGCAGCGCTCGACGACGTCCTTCGGCAGCTCGAGCGCCGCCACGTTGTTCGCCGGGTCGAGGCAGATGCCGAGCGAGTCGCTGCCGATCCGCTCGACGAGGTCCACGAGGTCCGACGAGGGCACCTGCTCGTAGGTCTCGAGCGCGAGCGTCACGTCCGCTGCCTCGTAGTCCCGCAGGGCGGTCCTGAGGAGGCCCTCCGCCTCCGCGAGCGTGGGGCGGAAGCCGGGCGCGTAGACCATGCTCCGCACCAGGCGGGCGCCGAAGACGTCCGCGAGTCCGAGGAAGGTCGCCAGATGGTCGACGGCGACGCCCTTCGTCCCGAGCTCGATCGTGAGGCCGAGCTCGCGTGCGGCGGTCGCGGCGTCGCGGATCTCGGCCGCCTTCATCCCGAGCAGCGGGGCGTAGTCGCAGATCTGGAACAGCTCCACGCCGAGCTCGCGCGTCCGCTCGAACACGTCGATCAGGCTCAGCGGCTCCGGCACGCGCTCGGACTGCTGCCAGAAGAAGGCGTAGCTCCCGAGCCCGATCATCGGGTCACCACCTCCCGCCGCGCGGCCAGCTCCGCGGCCTCGTCGAGGACCGCGGCGAAGGCCGCCGGGTCGTGGGCGAAGCGGCCGAGGAACAGCCCGTCGACGGAGTCGCCGAGCGTGCCGAGCAGTCCGGGCTTCGCGGAGCCGCCGTAGATGACGCCGCTGCCCTCGCGTCCGGCGAGGACGGCGACCTCCTCCTGCAGCGCGGCCCCGACGGCGCGGATGTGCTCCGCCGGCGCGGGCTCCGGGGCACCGATAGCCCACACGGGCTCGTAGGCGACCAGGAGCCGTCCGGACGGGCTTCCCTCGAGCGCCGAGTACAGCTGCCCGATCACCTCGGCCGCCGCCGCGCGGGGCTCGAGCCGCTCGGCCTCGCCGAGGCAGAGCACCGGCACCAGGCCGTTCCGGAGCGCCGCGGCGGTCTTGGCCGCGACGATCTCGTCGGTCTCCCCGAACAGGCGGCGGCGCTCGGCGTGGCCGACCTCCGCCACGCGGACGCCCACCTCGGCGAGCTCGGCGCCGCTCACCTCACCGGTGAAGGCACCGCCGTCCTCGGTCGCGAGGTCCTGGGCGCCCACGAGGACGGGCGTCCCCGCGAACGCCTCCAGCGCGGGGAGCACCTGCAGGAAGGTCGGGATCACGAACACCTCGACGGCGCCGCTCGCGACCGCCGGGTGCCCCGCGGCGATGCCCGCGACGCGCGCGAACCAGTCGCGGGCCTGCCGATGACCGAAGTACATCTTCAGGCTCACGCCGACCGACACGCGTGCGGACATCAGCAGCTGCCCGTGGTCTCGTACTGCTCGATGACGGCGACCTTGGCGGCCGAGGCGGACTGCGGGTCGAAGCGGTACGTGAGCCACTCCCGCACGAGGCGACGGGCGAGCTCGATGCCCACCACGCGCTGCCCCATGGTGAGCACCTGGGCGTCGTTGGAGAGCACGCCGCGCTCCACCGAGAAGCTGTCGTGCGCCGTGACGGCGCGGATGCCGGGGACCTTGTTCGCCGCGATCGCGACCCCGAGGCCGGTGCCGCAGATCAGGAGGGCCCGGTCCGCCTCGCCCTTGGCCACGAGCTCCGCCGCCGCGACGGCGACCTTCGGGTAGGCCGTGTGGCCGTCCGCGTCCACTCCCACGTCGACGACGGAGGCGACGCCGTCGTTGCTCTCGAGGTCCTTCTTGAGGATCTCCTTGTAGTCGAATCCGGCGTCATCGCTGCCGATGACGAGCCGCAGCGGTTCGGGCATGCTCACTTCCTCTCCTCCTGCGCGGCGAGCACCGAGCCCACCGCGCGCACGATCAGGGCGAACGAGTGCGCCCCGGGGTCAGGGGTGCCGAGGCTCTTCTCGGCGTGCGGGCGCGCGCGGCCCATCCGCGGCAGCAGGTCCGCCGTGGCGGCCGCCGCGCTCGTGGCGGCCTCGCTGGCCCAGGTCCAGGCCTCGGTCAGGCTCGCGCCCGCCGCGACCTCGCGGGTCAGGGTCTCCGTGAACGGCACCAGGGCGTCGACCATGGTCTTGTCGCCGACCTGCGCCTTGCCGTAGGAGGTGATGCCCGCGACGCCCGCCGCGACTCCGTCGGCGACGCTCGCCGCGGTCGGACGCGACTCGTCGCCGAGGGCGAGGCCCAGCGAGCGCAGCGCGACTCCCCAAAGCGCTCCGGAGGTGCCGCCGGCCCGGTGGGCCCAGGCGTCGCCGGCGAGGACCAGGACGGTTCCCGCTCCTGCGCCGGCGGACTGCGCCGACCGGGCGGCCTCGAGGGCCGCGTGGGCGCCGCGCTGCATGCCGATGCCGTGGTCCCCGTCGCCGGCGATCGCGTCCATCCGGCCGAGGTCGTCGACATTGTCGTCGATCGTCCTGCTGAGGGCTTCGACGGCCCGCAGCACGAGCTCCGCCGCCTCCCGCGACTCGGCGGTCGCGTCGGGGATGCGGTCCTCGCTGTCCGCGGTGTCCGCGGACGTCTGCACCCGCTCGGCGGCGGCGACGGACCCCTTGCGGTAGGCGGGGGTGTCGGCCGGGGCGTTCCAGAAGCGCTCGAGCTCGTCATCCAGCCAGAACAGGGTCAGCGAGGTGCCGGCCATGTCGAAGCTGGTGCAGAACTCGCCCACGTGCGGGTCCACGATCTCCAGGCCCGCGGCCTCGAGCAGCTGGGCGATGCGCCGGTAGACGACGAACATCTCCTCGTACTTCACCGAGCCCAGGCCGTTGAGGATCGGCACCACCCGCGCGCCCTGCGCCGACTCCACGCCCTCGGGCAGCTCGTTCAGCAGCGACGACACCAGCAGCTCGGCCAGCTCGTCCGCGGTCGGCACACCGGTCTCGTCGATGCCGGGCTCGCCATGGATGCCCATCCCGACCGCCATCCGGCCCTTGGGAACCGTGAACAGCGGCTCCGCCGCGCCGGGCAGGGTGCAGCCGGTGAACGCCACGCCGAAGGACCGGGTCCGCTCGTTGGCGTGCCGGGCCACCCGGGCGACCTCGGCGAGCTCGTAGCCCGCCTCGGCGGCCGCTGCCGCCGACTTGAACACCGTCAGGTCGCCCGCGATGCCGCGCCGCTTGTGCTTCTCGGCCAGCGGGGCGCTCGAGATGTCGTCGGTGACCGTCACCGTCTCGGTGGGGATGCCCGCCGCCCGCAGCCGGTCCTGCGCGGCGTCGAAGTTGAGCACGTCGCCGGCGTAGTTGCCGTAGGACAGCAGCACACCGCCGCCGTCCGACGCGGCCTTCGCCACCGACTCCACCTGCTGCGTGGAGGGCGAGGCGAACAGGTTGCCCATCGCCGCGCCGTGCGCCAGACCCTGGCCGACCAGTCCGCCGAAGGCCGGATAGTGACCCGATCCGCCGCCGATCACGACGGCGACCTGGCCCTCCGGCGACGCCGTCGCACGCGCGACGCCGCCGGGGACCTGCCGGACGTACCGGGAGTTCGCCAGGGCGAACCCCTCGATCATCTCGTCCGCGAAGGCCGCGGGCTCGTTGTAGAGCCTCGTCACCGGTTCGCCGTCTCGTCGATGATGAGCGGCGCCGCGTTCGGGGCGTCCGAGCCGGCGTCGTGGCGCTTCCGCGAGAGGAGCACCATGAGCACCGCGGAGAGGAGCATGAAGAAGCCGACGATGAACATCGGGATCTCGTAGCCACCGGTCCAGTCGTGGACCGCGCCGGTGATGTACGGGGCCGAGAAGCCGGCGAGGTTGCCGACCGTGTTGATGAGCGCCACGCCCGCGGCGGCCGCGACGCCGGTGAGGAACTGCGTGGGCAGCGTCCAGAAGTTGGGAAGCGCCGAGAAGATCGCCATGGCCGTGATCGTAATGACGGCGATGGTGAGGACGGGCGAGCCCGCGAACAGGGCGAGCGGGATGCTGACCGCGCCGGCGAGGGCCGGGATCACGATGTGCCAGGTCTTGAGGCCGCGCTTGTGGGCGTCACGCGACCAGAAGTACAGCGCGATGGCCGCAGGCAGGTACGGGACCGCGGTGATGAGCCCCTTCTGGATCACGTCGAACTCGACGCCGCTCTGCTCCTGGAAGCCCTCGATGATCGTCGGCAGGAAGAAGGCGAGGGCGTAGAGGCCGTAGATGAAGCCGAAGTAGATGAAGGACAGCGCCCAGACCCGGCCGCTCGAGAACGCGTGGCGGAGGGACACGTGCTTGTGGGACGACTCGGTCGACACCCGCTCCGACTCGAGGGCGCCCTCGAGCCAGGCCTTCTCCTCAGCGGTGAGCCACTTGGCGTCCGCCGGGCGGTCCTTGAGGTAGAACCAGGCGATGATGCCGACGACGATGGCCGGGAGCGCGACGCCGAGGAACATGAAGCGCCAGCCCTCGAGACCGAAGAAGACGCCGTCCTGCTGGATGAGCACGCCGGCGAGCGGGGCGCCGATGACCGTGGTGAGCGGCTGGGCCAGGTAGAACAGCGACAGGATCGTGCTGCGGTGCCGGGCGGGCACCCAGAGGCTCAGGAAGAGGATCGCGCCGGGGAAGAAGCCGGCCTCGGCGACACCGAGGATGAACCGCAGGATGGCGAGCTGCTCGAAGTTGCCGACCCAGGTGAAGAGGGCGGCGACGATGCCCCAGCTGACCATGATCCGGGCGAGCCACTTGCGCGCGCCGAACTTGTGCAGGGCCAGGTTGCTCGGCACCTCGAGCAGGATGTAGCCGATGAAGAAGACGCCCGACGCGAAGCCGAACTGAGCGGCGCTGAGCGCGAGGTCCTCGTTCATCCCGTTGGGAGCCGCGAACCCGATCGCCGTGCGGTCGAGGTAGTTGATGAAGAACATCAGGGCCACGAACGGCACGAGCCGTACGGCGACCTTCTTGATTGCCGAGCGCTCGACGCTCGTCGTCGTGTGGGCAGTGGTGTCCACGCTGACTCCTTGGGGATCGTCTTCGATGTACTGAAAACCGAGCGCTCGCTCGACCTCGATAGATATTCGCGGCCGCCGCCCCGGTTGTCAAACCGGTTGACCGGTTTTGGGGCGTAGCCGCCCCCACCGCTTCCAGGCGAAGTCCTATTACAGTGACGGCATGCCGGCGTACCGGGACGACACCTCCGCGGAGATCACCGCTGCGCTCGGTTCGCTCCCCGCCGGTTCGGCGGTGTCGCAGGTCGCGACGCGGCTCCTCGACCTCTTCACGAGCGGCTCCATCGCGCCCGGCACACGGCTGCCGCCGGAGCGCCAGCTGGCGGCGACGCTCGAGGTCGGACGGTCCGCCGTGCGGGAGGCCCTCGCCGCCCTCGAGATCCTCGGCGTCGTGGACGTGCGACCCGGCTCGGGGACATACCTGCGCGGGAACGCGAGCGAGCTGCTGCCGCAGACGCTGCGCTGGGGGCTCCTGATCGGCGAGCGCAACACCGCGGAGCTGCTCGAGCTGAGGTCCGGGCTCGAGATCTACGTGGCCCGGCTCGCGGCCGAGCGCCTCACCGAGAGGCAGCTCGCCGCCCTCGGGCGCCACGTCGAGCGCATGCAGGAGTCGACCGGTGACCTGGCCGCCTTCGTGAAGGCGGACCTCGCCTTCCACCACGAGCTCGCCACCGCCGCCGACAACTCGCTGCTCCTCGACCTCCTCCAGGTCGTGCGGTCCCTGCTGCGCATCTGGGTCGACCGCGCAGTGCAGGACGAGAGCCACGCCCTCGACGCGCTGCAGGAGCACGAGGCGGTGTACCGGGCCCTCGAGGCGCGCGATGCGGACGCGGCCGCCTCGGCCATGGCGGCGCACATGGCCACCGCCTCCGCCCGGCTCTCGCAGCCGGTCACCTCCGGCTAGCCGTCCCGGCTCAGTACTCGCGGCGCTCCGCGCCCAGCGGCTCCAGCTCGACCTCGTCCTGGCGCCCGTCGGGGAGGACGACCCGGAGCGATCGGGGCCGGCTCGCGAGGTTCGCCGCGAGGACCGTCGTCCCGCCCTCGCCCACCGCGCCCACCACCCAGACGCCCCCGCGCCCGGGCTCCGGGTCCACGAGCATCCGCTGCCCCGACAGGGCCGCCAGCCACGCGACGGCGCGCGCCACCGGGTACGGCTCGCCCGACGCCGAGCAGAGGCCGCGCGGGCCCCAGAGCTCGAAGTAGGCGAGACCGGCGACACCGGGCACGGCGGACGCGGCCGCGCTCGCGATCGTCCAGGCGGCGAGCGCGGGCGAGGTCTGCCGCGGGTCCGTCGCGTCGATGAGCTCCGCGCCGTATCCAGCGGAGAGGTCGTCGCCCTGCGCCGCCGAGGCCGAGGACGTCGCCACCGCGTTGAACCGAGCCTTCAGCGTGAACGGTCCGGCGAAGACCGGCCGCCCGTCGGCGATCGCGACGGCGTCGAGCGCCACCAGGCGCTGCATGGGGATCGATTCGACGAGCTGGCTCCGCTCGACCGCGTGCATCTCGGGCGTCACGCTGTAGGCGAGCGCGGGCAGCGAGGGGTCGAGCCTCTCGTGGTTCCGGTTGAGCTCCGTGAAGTGCGAGCGCGCCCCGCCGACGATCGCCACCTCGCGGTCCCTCAGCGCGTCGCGCAGCCCGGCGAGGAGCGGCGTCTCGGTCACGTGCGTCGTCGCGTCGTAGACGCCGAGGCGGGCGATCCGATGGTCCGCGAGCGCGTCCACGGCCTCCGCCAGCCGGGCCGCCTCGTCCGCGACGAGCCGGACGTCGAGCGGGAGCGGCCCGGCCTCCCGGGCGGCCCGCTGGAGGGCGGCCCGCCAGTTCGCCGTGGTGAGGTCGAGCTCGACGACGAGCGCGTCGGCGGGAGGGATCCCGAGCCGCGGAGCCGGCTCCGGCGCCGTCGATGCGCCCACGGACACCGAGGGGAAGGGCCGCGCGGCGTCCTCCAGCACGACCAGCCCCGGCTCCGGCTCCGGGTCGGCCGGCCCGACCACCCGGGCGGACAGGGTCAGGGACTGGCGCAGCTCCGTCCCGGCGGGGACGAGGACCGGGAACGGCAGGGCGAGCGGCGTGCTGTAGGTCTTGAACGAGGCGTCGGTCCAGTTCCGCTGGTCCTCCATCTCGAACACGTCCCCCGCGAAGTCGAGGGAGCACTCGAGCCCGCACGAGGCCCATTCGAGGCGGGCGATGTCGAACGCCGGCTGGTGCGGGCTGATCGACTCCGGGAATCGGGTGTCCGTCCGGCGGCCCTCGGGGTCGACCACCGCGAGGGGCGCGCCGGCCACTCCGGGCGGGTGCAGCACGACGAGTCCGATCCGGTTCCGCAGGAAGTCGGTGCGGGACACCGCGTGGAAGGCCACGGCCAGGGACTCGCCCGTCGCCTCCAGCTCGACCGCGCCGAGCAGGTCCGCCCCGAGGCCCGCCATGCGGACCTCGAGCGTGAGCGCGCGATCCCCTGCGGTGGTCGAGAGCACCTCGACGGGGACGGTCCCCCAGTCGCGGTCGCGCGCGACGGCTCGGACCGCACGGAGGACCAGCCGGTCCTCGAAGCGGATGTCCGCGAGCTCGTCCCCCCGGAGCTCCACGGACCATGGGCCGGACCGCCACTCGCGCGGCTCGGGCTCGGGCAGTCCCCAGGCGGCGTCGGCGGCCGCGTGCTCGGCGAGATCCATGGTCAGAGGGTCGTCATGCCGCCGTCGACGGCGAACAGGGCGCCGGTCGCGAAGGCGGACTCGTCGCTCGCGAGGTAGACCATGATCCCCTCGATGTCGGCGGGCGATCCCGCACGGCCCACGGGGATGCGCCCGATGATGGCGGCCCGGGACTCGGGGTCGGACGTGATGCTCGTCACGAGCGTCGTCTCCGTGTAGGCGGGGACGACGGTGTTCACCCGGATGCCCTGCTTCGCGTAGGCGGCGGCCACCGTGCGCGCCATGCCGTGGATCCCGGCCTTCGACGTGCTGTACGCCGTGAAGTCCGCCCCCTCGCCGTTGATGCCGGTGGGGCTGCCGGTGAGGATGATCGATCCTCCGCCGCTCGCGAGCATCGAGCGGACCGCGTGCTTCACGGTCAGGAAGGTGCCGGTCAGGTTGATGTCGATGGTCTGCTGCCACCACCGCAGGTCGAGGTCCGCGATCTTCGCGTCCTTGCCGAACAGCTGCACGCCTGCGTTCGCCACCACGACATCCGGGGACCACCCGTTCGCGGCGAGCTCGGCGAACGCCGTCTCGACGGCCGTCTCGTCGGAGATGTCCATGGTGACCGCACGGCCCCGGCCCTCCGGCACCTCGGCGGCGGCCGCCTGCGCGGCCTCGCCGTTGCGGTCGGCGAAGACGACACGCGCGCCCTCCCGCCCGAAGCGGGCCGCCACGCCCTGGCCGATCCCCGTCCCGGCTCCGGTGACGAGTGCGGTCTTGCCGTTCAGTCGATCGCTCATGCAGGCTCCTCCTCGAGTGGTCACCGCATGCTACAACCGGTTGACCGGTTCTAGCCCGTCCGCGTGGAGCACACTGGGACCATGCCCGGCTCAGTGAAACCGCCGCCACCTCGGCGGCTGCTGCGGCGAGCGGCTGCGGTCGGGGGCGCCCTCCTCGTCATCCTGCTGTGTCTCTGGCTCGCCGCCTACCTGTCGACACCGCACTCGCAGCTGGCGAGGACCCTCGTCTGGCTCGAGGCCGACGTGGACGACTGGAAGCGGTTCCCGGCCCGCACGGTGGAGCGGGCGGGGCCCGTCTTCGACTTCACCGCTCCGACCGCCGAGCAGGCGCGGGCCTTCGACCGGGCCCTCAGCACCACTGTGACCGAGAAGACGGGCGAGCCGCCCGGCGACTTCCTCGAGCGCACGAGCACCACCGCCCTCCTCGCCATCCAGAGCGATGTCCTCGTGCACGAGGAGTACCTGGGCGGCTACGAGCGGGAGTCCACGCAGACGTCCTTCTCGATGGCGAAGTCCGTCGTGTCGGCCCTCGTCGGGATCGCGATCGCGGAGGGCGCGATCGGCGGCGTCGACGACCCCATCACCGAGTACGTCCCGGAGCTGCTGGACCGGGATCCGCGCTTCGCGGCGATCACCATCCGGGACCTGCTCACCATGTCCTCGGGCATCGCCTACACCGAGCTCGGGATGCCCTTCAGCGACGACGCCACCACCTACTACGCCCCGGATCTGCGCGACGTCGCCGTGTCCGCGAAGATCAGCGAGGAGCCCGGCCGGCGCTTCCACTACAACAACTTCCACCCGCTCCTGCTGGGGCTGATCCTCGAGCGCACGACCGGCGAGTGCGTCGCCTGCTTCCTCGAGGACAGGCTCTGGAGCAGGCTCGGGATGGAGGCGGACGGCTCGTGGAGCCTCGACAGCGAGGCGAGCGGCTTCGAGAAGATGGAGAGCGGCCTCAACGGCCGGGCGATCGACTTCGCCAAGTTCGGCCGTCTCTTCCTCGAGGGCGGGAACTGGAACGGGGAGCAGCTCATCCCCTCGGAGTGGGTCGAGGAGTCGACCCGGGTGGACGACGAGTCGGACCCCGCGGACTTCTACCAGTACCTGTGGTGGGTCACGCCGCGGGAGGACCGGCCCCACTTCTACGCCCGCGGCAATTTCGGGCAGTACATCTACGTCGCACCGGAGAAGGACCTCGTCCTCGTCCGGTTCGGCCGGGACGCCGGCGACGCGGACTGGCCGGCGCTCCTGACGGCCATCGCCGACGCGGTGGACGCTCCCGGCTGACCCGGGCTTCCCAGCGTCCGCGGCCCTGGTTAGCCTTCCGGCATGTGCCGGAACATCCACACGCTCCACAACTTCGAGCCGGCCGCCACCGACGACGAGGTCCACGCCGCCGCCTTGCAGTACGTGCGCAAGATCAGCGGGTCGACGAAGCCCTCGAAGGCGAACGCCGAGGCCTTCGATCGCGCCGTCGCCGAGATCGCGCACATCACGCAGCACCTGCTCGAGGACCTCGTCACGACGGCGCCGCCGAAGACCCGCGAGATCGAGGCGGCGAAGGCGCGGGAGCGCTCGCTGCGCCGCTTCGCGTAGCCGTCCGCTCGTTCCGCCGCCGGGTTCAGGCGCGGAGCGCCGGGAGGCGGCGCACCGCGAGCACGGTGACGTCGTCCGGGGCCCGCGACCCGACCTCCTCCGTGATGGCCGCCACCACCGCCTCGGCCGCGCCGGAGCACTCGCGCGCGATGCGCTCCACCTGGCCGAGCGCGTCCAGCGTCCCGCCGAAGGCGTCGAGGACGCCGTCGCTGACCGAGATCAGCAGATCGCCGTGGCGCATCGCGACCTCGCGCTCCTCCCAGGTGACGTCCCAGCCGACGCCGAGCGGAAGCCCCGTGGAGGCCAGGCGCTCCGTCGAGCCGTCCCCGTGCAGGAGCAGGGTGAGCCCGTGCCCCGCGTCGATGTAGCGGAGCACACCGGTGTCCTCCTCGAGGTGCCCGTGGAAGAGCGTCACGAACGTCCGGGAGTTCTCCAGGTCGGCGTCGAGCGTCTCGGCCGCCGCCTCGACCGCGCTCGCGACCCCGTCGAACCGGGATCCGGCCCGCATCGTCGCGCGGACGGTCGCGGCCATGAGGGCGGCCGGGATCCCCTTGCCCATCGCGTCGGCCAGCGTGAAGGCGGCGCCGCCGCGCACGGGGTACCAGTCGAAGAAGTCGCCGCTCACCGTGCGGATCGGCAGGCACACGCCGGAGGCCTCGTAGCCCGGCATCGTCACGAGCGACTGCGGGAGCAGGCCCGACTGGACGCGGGCGCTGTCCGTCAGCTCGCGGGCGAGCGCCAGCTCCTCCTCCACCCAGACCGCCAGGTCGCGCAGGATCGCCTGCTGCTCCGGGCCGAACTCCCGCCGCCCGTAGTCCGCGACGCAGATGGCGCCCACGCGCTCCCCGCTCGGACCCTGGATGGACTGTCCCGCGTAGAACCGGATGCCGTCCTCGCGGGCCACGAAGGGGTTGCCGCGGAAGCGCGGGTCGGTCTCGGGCTCGTGCACGATCAGCGGCGCGCGCTGCTGGATCGCGAAGTGGCAGAAGGACTCGTCGCGCGGCGTCACCCGCGGGAGGTCGGGACGGGTGCTCGCCTTGGTCCACTGCCGATCGTGGTCGACGAAGTTGATGATCACCGTCTCGAAGCCGAGCAGCTGCTGGGCCGTCCGGGCGATGCGGTCGAAGCGCTCGCTGCAGGCGGTGTCCAGGATGCCGAGCTCGTCGAGGGAGCGCTGGCGGCTCAGCTCGGCGACCGCCCGGCGCTCGGCCTCGGTCAGCCCGGTCACCTCGACGGAGTTCCCGGTCATCCCGACCGCCTCCGCGACAGGAACCAGCGGTTGCCGTCGGCGTCGTGCTCGTAGCGGACCACGTCCACCAGAGCCGTGATGAGCGGGATGCCGCGTCCCGACTCCGCCAGCTCGTCCGGCAGCTCGCTTCGGCTCAGCTGGATGTCCCCTCGGGGGCCCGAGTCGATGAGCCTCGCCTCGATCCGGTCCTCGGTGACGTCGACCGTCACCGAGCACACGACGCCGTCCCCGTCGTCTCCGTGACGGATGACGTTGGACGCCAGCTCGATCAGCGCCGTCTCGAAGGAGATCCGGTCGATCGGGCCGACGTCCTCGTGAGCGGCCCAGACCGCCTCGAGCAGGGCATGGACGCTGTTGACATCGTCCGGCGGGGCCGCGAGGTCCAGGGTCTGGGGAGCCTTCGGCGGGCGGGACACGGTGTCAGGCACGGGCGAACGCCTCTTCGGCGGTCTCGAAGGGGACGAGCACGCGCTCCATGTTCGTGAGGCGGAGCACGAGGCGGACCTGCTCGCCGGGCGCCGCGATCCGGAGGTCGCCGCCCGCCTGCCGCGTGCTCTTCAGGCCGCTGATCAGCGCGCCGAGACCCGAGGAGTCGAGGAACTCGACCCCCTCGAGGTTGACGACGACGCGGGACGAGCCGCCCGCCACGAGACCCGCGATGCTCTCCCGGACGGCGGGGGCGCTCACCATGTTGAGCTTCCCGCCGAGGGAGAGGACGGCGACCCCGTCGTCCAGGTGGCGCACGTTCTGATTCATGAGATTGCTCCCTTCTCGGTGCCGAAGCCGCGGTAGCGGATGGCGGGGACGAGGACTGCGAGTGCGGCGAGATCGACGCCGACCCAGACGAGGTTCACGAGGGTGCCCACCGGCTCCGCCACTCCGAGCAGGATGCGGACGACGCCCACGACGGAGGCGAGGAGGAGCACGGCGGCGGCGGCGCACTGCCAGAAGATCAGCCGCCAGGGGACGCCGCCGAGCTGGCGGGTCTTCGGGGTGACGACGAAGTCGAGCGGGCGCTTGAACACGACGTTCCCGATCGCGGTGCGCGTGGCCCGGATCCAGACCGGGAAGAGGGCGACGCTGTACTGGCGGCCGCGACGGGTCGGGATCCCCCGGCTCGCGACGAGGAAGAGCAGGCGGTTCACGGCGAGGAAGGGCAGGAACCGGAGGAGGAACTCGACGGCCCCCGCGTCGACGGGCAGGATCCCGACGGTCAGGAAGAGGGCGGGCGCAAGGAAGTACACCACGGTCGCGAAGCCGGACAGGTAGCTCCACATGGTGGCGGTGTACATCAGCCGCTGGGCGAGGGTGAGGCCGCGCTGCACGAGGGGGTTCTCACGCAGCATCACCTGGACGGTGCCCTGAGCCCAGCGCAGACGCTGCCGCATCATGGTCCGGAGGTCCTCCGGGGCGAGCCCCCACGCGAGCGTCTCGTGGTGGTACACGCTCTTCCAGCCCGCCGCGTGCAGGCGCATCGCCGTCGCCATGTCCTCGGTGACGGAGATCGTCGCCAGCGGCATGAGGGGCTGCGCCTCGCCGCCGAGGTCCACGTCGATGGAGCGGATGAGGGCCTGGACCTTCGCGAACGCCGCGAGCGGCGACGCCTCCCCCGTCGCCAGCTGGTGCAGGGTCTCGCTCGGCGGGCTGCCGGCGAACTGCGCCGCCTCCACCTCGCCGAGGTCGGCGAGGTCGGCGGCGAGCTCGCGCAGCTGGACGCTCACCATCTCCTCGGCGATCTCCTCGACGGCACGCTGCAGCCGGAACGTGCACAGGCCGACCGGCTCCCCCTGGGCCAGGGCGCGCCGCGTCTCCCGGACGGCGTGCTCGAGGGCGGCGAGCGCCGCGTCGAGCAGCGGATCGTCGCCGTTGTCCCGAGCGAGCGCCCGGGTGAGCACACGGTGGGCCTGCTTCAGAGCGCGGTGGACGTTCCGCTCCACCTGGGCGACGTAACGGGCGATGGCGAGGTGCATGAGCGCCTCGCGACGCAGGATCGCGTTCGAGCCGCAGAAGAACGCCGCGTTCCAGCCGTCCTTCCCCTGCTGGATCGGCCCGTAGAACAGGGGCGCGTCGCTGCCGAGCGGATCGCGGGCGGGCACGTTGCGGAACTCCTGAGGGGTCTGCACCAGCGCGACCCGGGGGTCCGTGAACCAGCCGAGCGTCCGATCGAGGATCTCCGGCTCGGGCACCTGGTCGGCGTCGAGGATGAGGATGAACTCGCCCTCGGTCGACATCATCGCGTTGTTGAGGTTGCCCGCCTTGGCATGGCGGGGGCGGTCGTGCCAGTCCTGGCCCCGCGTGACGTAGCCGACGCCCGCCCGCTCGGCCGCCCGGCGCAGCTCGGGCCGGTCGCCGTCGTCGAGGATCCAGGTCAGGTGCGGGTAGGTGATGCGCTTCGCCGCCTCCACCGTGTCGAGGACCAGCTCGACGGGCTCGTCGTAGGTCGTCACGAAGACGTCGACCGTGAGCCCCGCCGGCGCGACGGGCGCCTGCGTCCGTCGGCGGGCGCGCCAGACGGTGAGGGCGAAGAGCGTCACGTCGATGAGGCTGTAGGTCTCCGCCACGACGAGGGGGATCGCGATCCATGCGGCGTCCCAGTTGAGGGAGAACAGCCACCGCCAGCCGATGTAGTTGAGGCCCAGCACGACCGTGAGCACGGCCACGACGCGGACGAGGAGCAGTCTCCGCTCGTCCCGCTCCCGGTGCCGTCTCTCCAGGCGGACGGCGGCGCGGGTCCGCACGATGGTCCCCGCCATGCCGCCCCCCAGCGTTCCGCACACGCCCCCACGTGTGCAGGGCGACACTACCCACGCCTCCTGCCCCCGAGCCACGCCCAGTTCGGGTGACACCCCGTGTCCCCGGAAATGCGGACACGATCGGGGCGACGGCATCGGACGGCACGCGGCAGGGCGGTCGCCGCACGCCGTGACCGACCGGCGAGCGGGGTCCTCGAGGGTGCCCTCGACAAGGGGCCCGCCCGCGAGTAACGTCCGGCGCATCCGACGTGGGGAGTCCGCGTGCCGAAACCCCTCCTGCGGCCCGTGCTCGAGCTGCGTGTGCACGGAGTCAAGAACGCTCTGCCGTCGTCGATGCTCGGCGTGCCGGCCTCCCAGGTCCGCCAGGTGGCCGGCGACTCGCTGGGCGGCTTCTGGGCCGCGCGGCGCGAGACTGCGGACACCCCGCCGAACGTGCATCGCGAGGCGTACTCGTGGGGCCTGCTCGCCCGCACGGGGGGCGGGCCGCTCCCGCTGCTCGGCCAGCTCGCGGTCCACATCGGCTGGCTCTTCGTGCTGCCGTTCGGGCTCTGCAACGTCGCGTATTGGACGCGGCGGATGGAGCCCCAGCCGAACCCGAACGCCTGGCGGCCCGGCCGCGGCGCCGTCCTGCTCCGCATCTTCGGCCTCGGCCTCACCCTTCTCTACGTCGCGGCGCTGGCGACGGTCGCGTTCGACCTCGTGGCCGTCCAGTGCTTCTCGACGGACGAGGCGTGCGCCCCGCTCGCACCCGTCCTGTCACCGCTCGACGCTCTGACGCGAGGACAGCGGATCGCGCTCCTCGCGCTCGTCCCGCTCGCCGCCATGCTCCTCATCTACGTCGTCGCGCGGCGCGGCCGCGTGCAGTACGAGGCGAGCGTCAGCCGGATGGCGGGGACGCTCGCCGCCGAGCGCGTGGAGTCCGTGCCGACGCTCGCCACTCCGGGGTTCTGGTCGAAGGCGCGCATCGGGCCCACCACCGAGCGCCTCCACTTCGCGGCCGTGCTGCTGCTGCTCGCCGTGCTGCTCGCGTGGGACCGGGTGTTCTCCCCGCTGGAGGGCTGCGCACGGCCCGCGACCTTCCTCCTCAACGGATGCCTGCTGCCCGAGCGGGTCCTCTCCTCCTCCCCGCTCGCGGTCCTCGCAGGGCTCCTCGCCGCGCTCGCGCTGGTCATCGTCGTGGTCGTGCTCGCGGCGGCCTCGGAGACCCCGGGTCGCACGGACATCGTGCGGCGCCGGCGCGCCCATGCGGGTCGCCTCCTCGTCACCGCGATCCTGCTCTTCCTGCTCGCGGGCATCGCGAGCGCGGTCCCTCCGGCCGAGGAGCCGCCGGCCCAGCCGTTCCTCGGCCTGGTCGTGGCGCCGCAGATCCTGATCGCCCTGCTCCTCGCGATCGCCCTGGCCGCCCTGGGGTGGCGTCGCGGGGTCCCGACCGCCGTGTCCGCGGCGCTCCTCGGTTCCGCCCTGGCGCTCCTCGTCCTCCCGTACCTGCTGCCGGGCGAGCTCCTGAACCCCCTGTGGCAGGCGCTGGCCGGCCTTGCGGTCGCCGCGCAGCTGCTGATCGTGGTCGTGGCCGGCGCCCGCTCCCGCTCGGAGCACGCCCGGACCGGGTGGCACGGAACGGGACCGGGCGTCGTCCTCCTGCTCTCGCTCGGAGCCGCGATGGTCCTCGCGAGCCTCCTCGTCGTCGGGACCCGAGCCTGGCTCGGGCTGTCCGCCGTCGAGCGGGGGGACGTGTACGCCGAGTTCGGCGTCGTGCTCCTCGGCATCGTGCTCGTGGTCGCGGTCGCCGTCGGCCTCGCGGCGCTCACGAGCATGACGCGGCTGACCCGCCTGAAGTCCGCGCCGGTCCGGGACGGCGGACGCGAGGTCGCGCCGCTGCGCACCTACGCGGGCGGCCGGCCGCAGCAGGACCCGACCGAGAACCGGGTGGAGGTCCGGGTGCTGCGAGCGCGGAGATTCGCGGCCCTGGCCCACCGAGTCGAGCCCGTGCTCGGCCTGCTCGCGATGGCGATCGGAGCCGGGCTCGCGGCGACCCTCGTCGTCGACATGCAGGTGGGGCCGGCGGCGGTCTCCGCCTACGACCCTCCCGAGCTGTCCGAGCAGGTGCTGCGGGGGGCGTCGGGCGTCGCGATCACGATGCTCGGCGCGGTCGCGCTCGCGGCGCTCGGCGCCGTGGCGGCCAACGCCCTGACGCGCAAGGAGCGACCGGTCGCGGTGCTGTGGGACCTCCTCTGCTTCCTCCCGCGGGCCGGTCACCCGTTCGGGCCGCCCTCGTACGCCGAGCGCGCCGTCCCGGAGCTCGACGACCGGATCCGCACCTGGCTCCAGGAGCCCTCTCTCCTGCGGCGGCGGGTCATCGTCTCCGCGCACAGCATGGGCGTCGTCCTCGCGATCTCGACGCTGTTCGCGCGGTACGCGGCGGAGGACGCCCCCCTGCACGACGTCGGGCTGCTCACCTACGGGGCGCAGCCCCGGCCGTACTTCGGCCGGTTCTTCCCGGAGCTGTTCGGTCCCCGGGTGCTCGGGACCCGGTCCTGCCTGCGCCCGTCGCTGCTCGGCGCGGACCCCTGGCTGCGCACGATCGCCCGTGACGAGAAGGGCCGCAAGGAGACGTTCCGCGGGCCCGGGACGTCCCCCACGCTGACCCGGCTGCTCACCACGAAGGGGGCACCGGCCTGGGTGAACCTGTGGCGGCGCACCGACTTCCTCGGCTTCCCCGTGCACAGCTACAGCGACGTCGCGAACGTGGTCGACCGCGGTGCGGCCGAGCTGCTCCCCGGCCCGTACGAGCGGGTCGCGACCCACTCGGACTACTTCGAGGTGTCCCAGTACCGCGCAGCGCTCGAGGAGGTCCTCTCCCGGGTCTAGCCCCGCGGCGGGATCGAGAGGGCGACGAAGTACAGCTGGACGGCCACGAGGATGGCCGCCCCCACCGCCCACCACCAGCTGAGCTGCGAGAAGATCGACGCCGCGATCAGGCCCACCCCGACCCCTGCGGCGAACAGGCAGACCGACAGCGCCCTCCTGCCGGCCCGTCCGCCCACCCGGCGGCGAGCGACGAGCGGCCGCGCGACGATGCCGAGCCACCCGGCGGTCACCAGGATCGAGCCGACGAGGTCGAGCGGCGCCGGTCCGTGCTCGGGACTCAGCGTGAACACGCGGTCGTCGCGGTCGGGCAGGGCGATGAGCACCACCCCGGTGAGGACGAGCGCGACCAGGGCGGCGACCTGCGCCACGCCGCGCCCGCGCACCGGCTCCGGGCCGAACCAGTCGCCTCTGCCTGTCGACACGTCCGCTCCTTACCTCAGGACCTCGGAACCGCGAGCTTCTCGGCCTCGGTCACCTCGGGCGCGAGACCGGCGAGGGTCTCCCGCCGCGTCATCCGCATGCCCGCCGGGGAGAGGTGGCCGGCCAGCCACAGCCCGGTCGACCGCGCGGCGGCGAGCGCGGGATTGCGCAGCGCGATGTTGCGGAAGATCAGCGCGTTGGCCGACTGGACCCGCTCGGAGGCCGCCCGCTGACCCTCGGCGTACTCCGCGACGGCGCGCTCCCACGCGTCAAGGCCGTGCCGGCGCAGAGCGTCCTCCAGACGCCAGGCGCCGAGGAGGCCCACCATCATCCCGGCACCCGCGCTCGGCCCCATCGCGTGCGCGGCATCGCCCACGAGGACCCAGCGGCCCGACGCGTAGCGGAGCGCCTGTCCCTGCCCGAGGCGGAACGTGCTCGCCCACAGGTGACGGGTCAGGACGGCGTCCGGGTATGCCCGCCGCAGCATGCGCTCGACGAAGTCCGGCTCGACGGCGCGGAGCCGCTCCTCCTCGCCCTCCACGCGGTAGACGAGCCGCCAGCGTCGCGGCCCGAAGGCGAAGGCGCCGAGCGGTCGGCGCGGGTCGAGGGCGATCCAGGAGCGGTCGTTGCGGTCGGGGTCCGACGCGAGCTCGACGTCGGCGACCGCGCTGTAGGTGCCGTAGTCCCGGAAGCGCTGGGCGACGTGGAGCATGGCGGCCCCGCCCCGCCTGGTGCTACCGGCGCCGTCCGCGACGACGCCGAACCGGGCCCGTGCTCCGTCGGCGGCTCCCGACGCGGCGATGCCTCGAATCTCCACGCCCGTCGCGTCCTGGGACACCGACTTCACCGTGAAGCCGCGGAGGACACGGACGCCGGGCACGGCCTGCGCGGCGGCCTCCAGCACCACCTCGGTGTCGTGCTGCGCCAGGTTCAGCGAGTAGGGATGCCGGTGCCGCATCCGGTCGAGATGGAGGGTGAGCAGCGGCCCTCCCCCCGGCGACCGGCGGAACTCGTGCGCGGTGCGCACGACCGCCCGCTGCGCGAGCCGATCGTGGATGCCGAGGTGATCCGCGAGCAGGAGGCCCTCGGGCATCCAGGTGATCGCGCGCGACTCGTCCGGGGGCACGGGCTCCGGTCGCTGCTCGAGCACGAGCACGTCGTGACCCAGCCGGCCGAGGAGCGCGGCGGTCGCGAGACCGACCGGCCCCCCGCCGACCACGACGATGTCCGCATCCTCCGAAACGCCCATTCGTCCTCCGATCGCACGGCGGCGCAGACCCTGGGAGGAGGGGTCGCATCACCGCACAAGCTAGGACCGGGACGGGCGGGCGTTCAAGGGCGTTCGTCCCGCGTGCGTCAGGAGGACGGCGGACCCGCCGGCCCCTCCTCCGCGAACCTCTCCTCGAGCTCGGCGAAGACCGCTTCGGCGAGGCGCTCGAACTGCTCCGCCGACAGCCGGATGTGCTCGCCCTCGGGGAGTCCGGTGATCGACGACCCGGGCGAGTATCCGGGCAGACCGGGCCGGAGCACGCCGTCGCGGAGCAGGGAATCGCAGATGACCTCCAGCTCGTCGAGCGGACTCGGCCCCGCGCCGGTCCCCGTCCGCACCCTGTGCACGAACGGACGATCGAGGGCGAGGGCGAGGGTGTTGAAGAGCAGATGCTCGAACTCGGCGAGGGACGGCTGCACGTCGCCGACATCCGCAGCCCGCACCGCCCGGGTCAGCTCCCGGTACGCCTCGAGCTGCGACCCGATGACCAGCCGCACCCTGTCGATCTCGCTCCGCGTGTAGGTCCGCCGCCCGTCCATGCCGCCTCCCGCCGATCCGTGAGCCCGATCCTTCCAGCCGCGAGCGCCGCCTGCGTCGGCGATGCGCTTCCCGGTCATCCCTCGGTCGCGGCCGGGTCCTGCACCAGGGCGGGCGCCGTCCCCCGGACACCGCGGCCGCGCAGGGCGAGTCCCACCAGGGGGAACAGGAGCACGGACAGCATCCCGGCGCCGACGAGGGCGGCCGCCATGCCGGCGCTCAGGTCCTTGGCCTCGACGCCGAGATTCGTCACCGCCACGATGATCGGCAGCCCGGTCGCGGTGAGGAGGACCGCGGCGCCGCGGTCCCAGTGGCTGCGCGTCGCGGCGCCGAGCAGGGCGGGAACGCCCCGCACGAGCAGCATCAGGACGAGGAACAGAGGCAGCAGGAGCAGGACCCGCACGTCGCCGAAGAGCTCATCGAGCGGGAACGTGACGCCGGTGTTGATGAAGAAGATGGGCACCAGGAAGCCGAAGCCGACGGCCTCGAGCTTGCTCTCGACTCCCTCGCGCTCCTCCTGGGGGGCGGCGGACAGGAGCACGCGGGCGAGGACTCCGGCGGCGAAGGCACCGATGAGCATGTCGATGCCGAGGGCGATGCTGAGGCACGTGAGCGCGGCGAGGATCCCGAGCGCGAGCCGGACGGCGAACTGACCGCTCGTGTGGAGCGTCGCGCTGATCAGGCCGTGCAGCTGGGGATACGGACCGCGCGCGGCGACGACGATCGCCACGGCGGTGACGATGACGAACCCGATCAGGATGACCCCGGCCGTGAGGGGGCTGCGCCCGCTGAGGAACAGCGAGATGGCGACGAGCGGCGCGAACTCTCCCACGGCGCCGATGGTCACGATGGATCGGCCGAACGGCGTGCGCGTCTCGCCTGCGTCGCGGAGCAGCGGCAGGATCGCGCCGAGCGAGGTGGTCGTCAGGGCGATGCCGATGAACACCGCCGCGGCCAGCGACCCCCCGATGAGGAGGCCGAGCCCGAGCCCCGCGACGAGCGAGATGACCCAGCCGAGCACCGCCGCACCGGTCGCGCGGCTTCGGAGTGCGCTGAAGTCGATCTCGTTGCCGGCCAGGAAGAAGAGCGTCGCCAGCCCGACGGCGGCGAGGAACGTCGTGAACTCGTTGACCGTGATCCAGCCGAGCACCGCCGGTCCGAAGAGGATCCCGAGGAGGATCTCGAACACGACGAGCGGCACCTGCGCGGCCCGGCCGAAGATCGAGCCGAGGATCGGCGACACCGCCGCGATGGCGGCGAACAGCATGATCGTCTCCAGCGGCGGTCTCACGACCACACACTAGGGGTGAAGCGGGCAGCGCGGCAGGCTCGGGACCCGCAGGAGAGAGCTCCGGAGCACCCAGGGCGAAAGTTCCCAGTCTGCAGAGAAGCGCGGAAATCCGATCCTCGACACGTCGACATCCACGGAATCGCGAACTATAGGCAGGGATGCATTCCGCGCGCAACCGGAGAAGCGCTCCGGCCTCCAGGGGTAGACGGACCGTTCTGCTGGGGCTTAGCTTTCTCGGCACAGCGCCAGCAACCGGGGGGTGAGCGCAATGGAAGAGTCGGTGCACGGCAGAAGTCCGCACCTGCTGCGCCTGCTGCTCGCCGCTCTCGCGCTCGCCGCAGCCTGGGTCCTCGCGGCCCTCCTGCTCGGAGGGTCGCCCGCGTCCGCCACCGAGCTGGACGTGCTGGATGACCTCTCCGAGCCCGTCGCCGCCGCCCCGCTGCCGGCCGCCGCGGAGCTCGCCGCCGTCGTGGATGCCGGCGCAGCGGTCGTCGATGCCGGCGCTGCCGCGGTGGAGGCTCTGCCCTCCGCGGAGGCCGCCGTGCCCGCCGTGATCGCGACCGTCCCCGCCGTCATCGCGACCGTTCCTGCCGCTGTGGGCGTGGTCGACACCGTCGCAGGTGAGGCGACCGAGACGGTGGGCGCAGTGCTCGACGAGGCCGTCACGGTGCCGCAGCCCGAGCTCGAGACCCCGATTCCCGTGGCGCTGCCGGACGCGGGGAATTCCGTCGAATCGTCCGCTCCCGCCGCCTCGGCGACCGCCCCCCTGCAGGAGCCGGCGCCTGCCGCCGCCGCCGCCGCGGAGCGGACTCAGCGGAGCTCGGGCATCCCGTCGGCGGTCCCGGCGCAGGACGCGGTCCTCGAGGCCCCGGCCCAGGCGCCCTGGGCGCCGGCGACGCCCGGTGGCACGCCGGCTCCCCTCCACTCCGCCCTGGGTTCGGCGCCGGCCTTCGCTGCGTGGGCGGTCCTCGACACCGGCCGGGTCCTCCCGCGCACGACCGGCCTCGCCACGGCCGAAACGCCAGATGGGCTTCCTGCCTCTCCTGCCGGAGACCTCTCCTCCACTCCTGACTGACGAGGGATGACGGCGCTCTCCGCCGTTCTCGAGTGCTGCGGCGATCCGCCGCAGGTCATCCCCTTCTTCGTCAACAGATCAGGAGTACCACCATGTCGACAAGCCTCTATCGGGGACTGCTCTTCGTCCTCGTCACCGGCGGGCTGAGCCTCGCCGGCACGTGCGCCGCGAACGCGGCCGGGACGGACGGAGCCGCAAGCATCGGTGGCGGGAATCAGATCCTGCCGTCCGTGGACGCGCCCGTGACCATCACCGGCGACGCGGTGAGCGTGCTCGGCGACGCCTCCGCCTCGGCGCCCGCCACCGGCGCGCCGGTGCACCAGCCGGACGCCGGATCGGCCACCACGAGCGGCTCGGGCAGCATCGCGGGCGGCAACCAGGTCGCGCCCGTCGTCACCGCACCGGTCACCGTCAGCGGCAACGCCGTCAGCGTCCTCGGCGACGCCGACAGCCGCACCGCAC
>NZ_JAFMTA010000001.1:0-1353032 GCF_017916515.1 Naasia sp. SYSU D00948 | reverse complement strand
GGCGGCAACCAGGTCGCGCCCGTCGTCACCGCACCGGTCACCGTCAGCGGCAACGCCGTCAGCGTCCTCGGCGACGCCGACAGCCGCACCGCACCCGGCACCGGCACCACCGCGCCGGCCGCCGGCGGCGACACCGAGTGGACCACCGACGGCAGCCACAGCGTGCTCGGCGGCAACCAGCTGGCGCCTCACGTCCGCCTGCCGCTGCTGATCGGCGGCCTGGCGATCGCCCTCGGCGGGGACGCGGAGGCCAGGATCCCCGCGCCGGCGGTTCCCGGCTCGGGTGGCGTCCCCGCACCGGGGACCGGAGGATCGCCGACCCCGGGAGCAGGCGGGTCGCCGACCCCGGGAGCAGGCGGGTCGCCGACCCCGGGATCGTCCTCGCCGGGTCACTCCGGCGGCCACGGCTTCCTCTCCGCGCCCCTCGGTTCGGCGGCCGCGACGGCCCGGGTGGGCTCCAGGGTCTGCCTCGAGCCGGCCATCGGCGCCGCCGGTGACGCCGGCACTCGCGTCGCGTCCGGATCGTCCGGCAGCACCGGCAGCACTCCGGCGGATCGGGAGTGCCCGGCATCGCTCGCCCCGGCATCGGTCACCAGCCAGATGCCGCTGTCCACGCCGGCCGACGCCGTCGCCTTCTGCCTGGGTGCGCTGGTCGCCCTCGCCGGGACGGCTCTGGCCGTGCGGATGCGGATGAGCTAGCTGCAGCCATCCGCGCGGCGGATACGGCGGCTTCGGGTGCCGTCGTGACCGCCGGGGTGCGCCGGGTTCGGGTCCTGGCGCACCCCCAGGCGGGCGAGCAGCGTGTCGGGTAGCGCTGCCGCCCTGCCCGGGGTGTGGCGGGTCCGGGGGGATACCGCCACACCCCCTTCTCCTCGCCTGGCACCGTCGTCCCGGCCCGGCGCCGCTGACCCCGACGAGCGTTACCGCTCGTGACGCCCCCGCGGAATGCGACCGCCCCCTGCTGTGTTCGAATCCCTTCGGGCCCCATCTCGGGGCCGAGCACGCCGCAGCCACTCTTTGGAGCACATCCCGTGAAGCACCGCCTGTCCGCCATCGCCCTCCTCGCCGTCGGCACCCTCGCGCTTGCGGGCTGCTCGACCTCGGGCGGCTCGAGCGCCGAGACGGAGGGCGACGCGCTCGCCCAGATCCAGGAGGCCGGGGAGATCGTCTTCGGCACCGAGGGCACCTACCGCCCGTTCTCGTTCCACGAGGACGGCTCCGGGGACCTCGTGGGCTACGACGTCGAGATCGCCGAGGCCGTCGCCGAGAAGCTCGGCGTGGAGGCGCGCTTCGAGGAGACCCAGTGGGACGCGATCTTCGCGGGCCTCGAGGCCGGACGCTTCGACGCGATCGCCAACCAGGTGTCCATCTCTCCGGAACGCGAGGAGGACTACCTCTTCTCCGAGCCGTACACCGTCTCGCAGGGCGTCATCGTGACCCTCGAGAGCAACACCGACATCGCCTCCTTCGAGGACCTCGCCGGCAAGACCACGGCCCAGTCGCTGACCAGCAACTGGTACGAGCTGGCCCAGGAGAGCGGTGCCCAGGTCGAGGCCGTCGAGGGGTGGGCCCAGGCCGTCGCCCTCGTCACGCAGGGCCGGGTCGACGCGACCATCAACGACGAGCTCACCTGGCTCGACTACCGCACCACCGAGGGCGCGAACGGCCTGAAGGTCGCCGCCGAGACCGAGGACGCCTCTCAGCAGGCCTTCGCCTTCGCCAAGGGCAGCGAGACGCTCGTGGAGGCGGTCGACGAGGCCCTCGCGGAGCTGCGCGAGGACGGCACCCTCGCCGAGATCAGCCAGAAGTACTTCGGGGACGATGTCACCCAGTAGTCCCGTCCCCTCCCGCCGGGCGGGGGGGAGGGTCCGTCGAAATGCCACCTGTACTCCTCACAACGCCCGGATGAGGACACCAGGTGGCATCTCGACGAGCGCACGCGCGCGGGTCGGGGTACGTGCGGGGAGCGCGGGGACGCACGCGTGACGGGAGAGGACCTCTCCCTCGTCCTGGAGTCGCTCGGGCCGATCGTGCTCGGCGCGATCACCGGCACCATCCCGCTCGCGCTGATCTCGTTCGCGCTGGGGCTCGTGATCGCGGTCGTCGTCGCGCTCATGCGACTGTCGAAGGTGCGCGTCGTCTCCGGGATCGCCCGCTTCTACATCTCGGCGGTCCGCGGGACGCCGCTGCTCGTGCAGCTCTTCGTGATCTTCTACGGGCTGCCCTCGATCGGCCTCACCGTCGACCCCTGGCCGAGCGCGATCGCCGCGTTCTCGATCAACGTCGGCGGCTACGCCGCCGAGATCGTGCGCGCCGCGATCCTCTCCGTGCCCAAGGGGCAGTGGGAGGCCGCCCACGTGATCGGGATGTCGCCCCCGCTCGCGCTGCGCCGCATCATCCTGCCCCAGGCCGCGCGCGTCTCGGTGCCGCCGCTGTCGAACACGTTCATCAGCCTGGTCAAGGACACCTCGCTGGCCTCCCTCATCCTCGTCACCGACCTGTTCCGGCAGACGCAGGAGATCGCGGCGTTCAGCGGGGAGTTCATGCTCCTCTACGTCGAGGCCGCGCTGGTGTACTGGGTCATCTGCCTGGTGCTCTCCGGAGGCCAGAACCGGATCGAGAGGCGATTGGACCGCTATGTCGCGCACTGACCCGCTCCTCACGGTCCGGTCGCTCGCCAAGAGCTTCGGCGCGAATCAGGTGCTGCGCTCCGTCGACCTCGACGTGCCGGCCGGGACGGTGACGACGCTCATCGGGCCGTCCGGATCGGGGAAGACGACCCTGCTGCGCTGCCTGAACGGCCTCGAGGTGCCGGACGCCGGCACGGTCGCGGTCGCCGGGGGACCGAGCATCGACTTCGGAGCCCCCGTCTCGAAGCGGGCGCTCGGCGAGCTGCGCGACCGCTCCGCCATGGTGTTCCAGCACTACAACCTGTTCCCGCACATGACGGTGCTCGAGAACGTGATCGAGGGCCCGGTCGTCGTCCACCGGCGGCCGCGCGCGGAGGCGATCGCGGAGGCGACGGCGCTCCTCGAGCGCGTCGGTCTCGCGGAGAAGCGCGACGACTACCCGTTCTCACTGTCCGGCGGGCAGCAGCAGCGGGTGGGCATCGTCCGCGCCCTCGCTTTGAAGCCGAAGCTGCTGCTGTTCGACGAGCCGACGTCCGCGCTCGACCCCGAGCTGGTCGGCGAGGTGCTCTCGCTGATGAAGCAGCTCGCCGGGGAGGGCTGGACCATGGTCGTGGCGACGCACGAGCTGCAGTTCGCCCGCGAGGTCGCGAACCAGGTCGTGTTCATGGACGGCGGCGTGATCGTCGAGCGCGGCGCGCCCGCGCAGGTGCTCGGGAGCCCGCGCGAGGAGCGCACGCGGCGCTTCGTGCAGCGCCTGACGCATCCGCTCTAGGACGAGCCGGCGCCGGCCGAGACGTCGGATGGCGGATCCGGGCTCCGTCTCCCCACCCTCGACACGGCAGGGGACGGTAGGAAGGACGCGATGAGATATGTGAACGTCGGCGGGTCCGGCCTGAAGGTGTCCGAGATCGTCCTGGGCTGCATGAGCTACGGCGCGCCCGATCGCGGGCCGCACGAGTGGACGCTGCCCGAGGAGGAGAGCCGCCCCTTCCTCCGGCGGGCGGTCGAGGCGGGGATCACGACCTTCGACACCGCGGACGTCTACTCGGCCGGCACGAGCGAGGAGATCGTCGGTCGCGCGCTCGCCGAGTACGCGCGCCGCGACGAGGTGGTGATCGCGACCAAGGTGCACGGCCGGATGGGACCGGGACCGAACGACGCCGGACTGTCGCGGGCGCACATCCTCTCCGCGATCGACGACAGCCTCCGGCGCCTCGGCACGGACTACGTCGACCTGTACCAGATCCACCGCTGGGACCCGGAGACCCCCATCGAGGAGACGATGGAGGCCCTGCACGACCTCGTGCGGGCCGGCAAGGTCCGCTACCTCGGCGCCTCCTCGATGTGGGCCTGGCAGTTCGCGAAGGCCCAGCACGTGGCGCGGGAGAACCGGTGGACGCCGTTCGTCGCGATGCAGGACCAGTACAACCTCCTGCAGCGCGAGGAGGAGCGCGAGATGCACCCGCTCTGCCGCGACCTTCACGTGGGGGTGCTGCCGTGGTCGCCGCTCGCCCGCGGACGCCTCACCCGGGACTGGGACGACCGGACCGAGCGCTCCGAGACGGACCGGTTCGGCGCGACCCTGTACCGCGAGCAGGAGGAGTCGAACCGGCGCATCGTATCCGCGGTCGCAGCTGTGGCGGAGGCCCGAGGAGTGTCCCGGGCCCAGGTCGCGCTCGCCTGGGTCCGGCAGCAGGAGGCCGTCACCGCTCCGATCGTCGGCGCGACGAAGCCGGTGCACCTCGAGGACGCCCTCGCGTCGCTCGACCTCGAGCTGACGGCCGAGGAGCTGAACGCCCTGGAGGGCCCCTACACTCCACGGGCTCCCGAGGGCTTCTGACCCGGACGGAGTCCATCAGCGGCAGCGGCGCCCCCGGCCGCCGTCGTTCCGTCCGCGTGCGGCTACGGTCGGACGGGGGAGGAGACCGAATGACCGTCCAGCCATCCGGCACCGAGACGCGGCCCGCGAGCCGTCTCGACCGCTTCTTCGAGATCAGCGCGCGGGGGTCGACCGTCGGCGCCGAGATCCGGGGCGGGCTCGTCACGTTCGTCGCGATGGCCTACATCGTCATCCTGAACCCGATCATCCTGTCGAGCGGGACGGACGTCGAGGGCGGGACGTTGCCGTTCGGCCAGGTCGCGGCGGTCACCGCCCTGACCGCGGGCGTGATGACGATCCTGTTCGGCCTCGTCACCCGCCTGCCCTTCGCCTTCGCGGCGGGCCTCGGCATCAACTCCTACCTCGCCGTCAGCGTCGTGGGCGACGTGACCTGGCCGGAGGCGATGGGCCTGGTCCTCGTCAACGGTCTTCTGATCGTCCTCCTCGCCGCGACCGGGCTGCGCAAGCTGGTCTTCGACGCGGTCCCGCTGCAGCTGAAGACGGCGATCACCGTCGGCATCGGGCTCTTCATCGCGTTCATCGGCCTCGTCGACGCGCGGTTCGTGACCGCGACCGGCACCGGATCGCCTCCGGTCGGGCTCGGCACGGGCGGCTCCGTGGCGACCGTCCCGACGCTGCTCTTCGTCGTCACCCTCCTGCTGACGGCCGTGCTGCTCGTGCGGAAGGTGCGGGGGGCGATCCTCATCGGCCTGGCGGCCGGGACGGTGCTCGCCATCCTCGTCGAGGCGATCTGGGACCTCGGCCCTCGGGTCGAGGACGAGGCGATCGACCCTCAGGGGTGGGGACTCACGGTTCCCGAGCTGCCGTCCAGCCTCGTGAGCATCCCCGACCTGGGCCTCGTCGGCCAGGTGAGCCTCGGCTCGTTCGAGCGCATCGGAGCACTCGCGGCGACGATGCTCGTCTTCACGCTGCTCTTCACGAACTTCTTCGACGCCATGGGCACCTTCACCGGCCTCTCCCGGGAAGCCGGACTCGCCGATTCGCGAGGTGATTTCCCCCGCCTGAAGTCGGCCCTGGTCGTCGAGGGCCTCGGCGCGGTCGCGGGCGGAGCGACGTCCTCCTCCTCGAACACCGTCTTCATCGAGTCCGGCGCCGGCATCGGCGAAGGGGCGCGGACCGGCCTCGCGAACATCGTGACGGGAGGACTCTTCCTCCTCGCGATGTTCTTCACCCCGATCACGACGATCGTGCCCACGGAGGTGGCCTCCGCGTCCCTCGTCATCGTGGGCGCGCTGATGATGGCGCAGATCCGGCACATCGACATGAACGACTTCGGCGTGCTGCTGCCGGTGTTCCTCACGATCATCGTGATGCCGCTCACCTACTCGATCGCGAACGGCATCGGCGCGGGGTTCATCAGCTGGGTCGTCGTGCAGTCGCTGTCCGGACGGGCCCGCGCGATCAGTCCCCTGCTCTGGGTCGTCGCGGCCGGCTTCGTCGTCTACTTCGCGCGCGGCCCGGTCGAGACCCTCCTCGGCTGAGGTTCCCGGACGAGCTACCCGACCCGGCGGACGCGGAGGGCGATGGCCTCCCCTGCCGGCAGCCGCACCGGGTCGGGATCGGATGCGAAGGCGTCGTTGCGCTGCACCTCGCCGAGCTCGAACACCCGCGGGACGGTCGTGACGGTCATGTTCCACGTGTCGATGACGTCGACCTCGAAGCGGTCGCCGACCTCCAGCCGGTCACCGTGCTGCCCCTGCGGCAGCCGGAAGGTCCACGCGTCGGGGGCGGACCGTCCGAGGTACTGCAGGTAGAGCTTCCGCGGCACCCCGGCGACGAAGGCCGGGTCCCACCAGTTGTCGACGGGGTCGAGGCCGGGGCCGTCGACCTCGTCGAGCAGACGCCGCAGGAACGCGAGCCGCGCGGGGCTCTCGCCCTGCAGCGTCCCTCCCTCGACGATGTGCAGACTTCCGCCGGCGTTCTCGAAGCTCTCCCCGTGGGACGCGTAGCAGCCCGACACGGTCGCGATCCAGAACTGGTGCACGAGCTGCTGCGCAGAGAGCCGTCCCCAGCGCAGCGGCACGTCCCCCTCGTACTTGATCTCGTCGAGGACGACGGGCTTCCGGTACGCATCGCGGAAGAGCGACCCGCGCCCGAAGTCCTCGGTCGCCTGTCCGAGCTGGATGGAGGCGTGCGTCACCCAGGGCTGATTGTGGTCGTACAGCCGCACCCAGTTGTGGATCGACCGCAGGTGCCGATGCGGATCTGTCGCGGCGATCAGCTCGCCGGCCCGCGTCCACCGGTCGGTCGGCCGGTCCAGGATGTCGAACTCGTTGCAGAGCGACCACCACACGTTCGGATAGGCGGACAGCCTGGCGACCACGTAGCGGAGATAGGCCGCGTCCTCGTCCTCCGTGAGGGTGTCGAGTCCGAAGCGGCCGTTGTCGTACGCGTTGAGGAGGAGGACGTCGGCCTGGATGCCGTGCTCGCGCAGCAGACGGACCGACTCGTCGAGGCGGCGGAAGAACGGGATCACGGGCCTCGTGACATCCCAGCGCCCGTCGGGCGAGTGCTCGAAGGGGAGCAGCTCCGGGAAGTGCTCGACGTAGCCGCCCGCCTGAGGGAAGACGAGGAAGCGGAGCTTGTTGAATGCGGCCTCGGCGAGGGACGCGACGGTGCTCGAATAGAGGCGCTCGTCCTGATGGAGCCAGTTGTAGACGGTCCCGCCGAGAGGCCGGAAGGGGGTGCCGTCAGCATGCGAGAAGTGGAATGTGCCGGCGACGCGCACGGGACCGTGCTCGCCGGGCACCGCGGGGCCGACCTCGAACCGGCCGCTCAGCCCCGTCAGCTCGTTCGCCTCCTGGCTGCGGCTCGTCCAGGTCCATGCCCCCTGAAGCTCCGGCGCGAACCGGACCAGGTAGCGGTCGCCGCCGTCCCAGAAGCCGGGCACCTGCCACGAGCGTCCCGAGTCGTGGGCGAACTCGACGGTGAGCGGCGTGCGATCGGCCGGAATCGGCTCGGCGGGGCCCGAGAGGACGAGCTCGATCACCTCGAAGCAGGGGTGCAACATCGGTCTTTCCGTTCCTCGATGGGGCCGGGAAGACCCGGACGACCACCCTACTGAATGTATTGTCTACGGTGAATGGCTATGCAAGAGTCGGCGACGGCGACGAGGAGGACACGGTGAGGAGCACCCCCCTGCCCGCCTCCCTGCTCGCGCCGGGAGCATCGCTCGAGCGCCTCGCGACGGGCGCCGAGTGGAGCGAGGGGCCGGTCTGGCTTCCGCACACGAAGCGGGTGCGGTGGAGCGACATCCCGAACGACAGGATCCTCGAGTGGGATGAGGCGACCGGTGAGCTGTCCGTCTTCCGGACGCGCGCGGAGTTTCCCAACGGACGCGCGCTCGACCTCGAGGGCAGGGTGGTGCAGTGCAGCCACGGCCGCCGCGCGATCGAGCGCGAGGCCGCCGACGGCCCCCTCGTGCTGACCGACCGGTGGGAGGGCGGACGGTACAACTCGCCCAACGACGTCACGGTCGCCCCCGACGGCTCGCTCTGGTTCACCGATCCGCCGTACGGCCTGCATCCGAGCGGTCGCGAGGGCCGGCCGGGGGTGCAGGAGTACGGAGGCTGCTTCGTCTTCCGCTGGGACCCCGCGACCCGAGAGGCTCGGCCGGTCATCACCGACCTCGTCCACCCCAACGGGATCGCCTTCTCGCCCGACGGGCTCCGCCTCTATGTGTCCGACACCGGCTTCTACGGCGATCGCCCTGACGCCCGGCACATCCAGGTATACCCGGTCGACGGGGTCAGGACGGGGCCGGGCTCCTACTTCGCCGCACCGCCCGTGGGCGCCTCCGACGGCCTCACGGTGGACCGGGAGGGGCGCGTCTGGACGTCCGCCGGCGACGGCGTGTACGTCTACGAGCCGGACGCGACGCTCGTCGGCCACCTCCCCGTCCCCGAGCGGGTCTCCAATGTGACCTTCGGGGGGCGGAACGGGGACGAGCTGTTCATCACCGCCTCCACGAGCCTGTACCGCATCCGCACCACGACCGCCTCGCCCCGGCGCTGACGCCCGGCGATATCCCCGCACCGATCTGGAGACCCTCGTGAGCATCACGGTGACCGCCCCCACCTTCGAACACCGGCGGGACGCGCTCGGGATCGGCGTCGCCGCTCCCCGGCTGTCCTGGAAGACGACCGCGCCCTCGGGCTGGACGCAGGCCTCCTACGAGCTGCGGATCCAGCGGGGCGGTGGAGCCCAGAGCCGGGACGTCCCCGCCGTCGCGAGCGGGGAGTCGGTCCTCGTGCCCTGGCCCGCGGAGCCGCTGACCTCCCGGGAGAGCGCGTCGGTGCAGGTCCGCGTGACCGGCGCGGACGGCACCAGGTCGGAGTGGAGCGAGCCGGCCGTCGTGGAGGCGGGACTGCTGTCTCCCTCCGACTGGGTCGCCATGCCCGTCGGCGGGTCCTGGGAGGAGGATCCGGCGTCCGACGAGAGGCACCCCTCGGTCCTCCGGCGCGAGTTCCGCGTCCGCGGTGAGGTGCTCGCGGCCCGGCTCTACGTCACGGCGCACGGCCTGTACGAGGTCGAGATCAACGGGAAGCGCGTGGGCGACGACGCGATGTCCCCCGGCTGGACGCCCTACCGCAGCCGCCTGCGCTACTACACCTATGACGTCACCGGGCACCTCGCCGAGGGCTCCAACGCGATCGGCGCCTGGCTCGGCGACGGCTGGTACCGGGGCCGCCTCGGCTGGTATCACGGCTTCCGCAACCTCTACGGGCACGACCTCTCGCTGATCGCCCAGCTCGAGGTCCGCTACGCCGACGGCTCGACCGAGGTCGTCGCGACCGACGGCTCGTGGCGCGCCACCCCCGGACCCATCGTCCGTACCGGCAACTACGACGGCGAGCTCTACGACGCCGGGATCGCGGCCCGGCTCGGCGCTTGGTCGCGCCCCGGCTACGACGACAGCGCGTGGCACCGGGTCGTCGCCGCGCATCGCGACCCGGCCACCCTCGTCGCTCCGGAGGGCCCGCCCGTGCGCTGCACGCAGGAGGTCGCGCCGGTCGCGGTGCTGACGACGCCGAGCGGCGCCCGCGTTCTCGACTTCGGCCAGAACCTCGTGGGCCGGGTGCGCATCCGCGTCTCCGGGGCCTCCGGGGACCGGGTCACCCTCCGGACCGCCGAGGTGCTGCAGGACGGCGAGATTTACACCCGCCCCCTGCGCACTGCGAAGTCGACGGACGAGTACGTCCTCGCCGGCGGCGGCCCCGAGGAGTGGGAGCCGCGGTTCACGTTCCACGGCTTCCGGTACGCGGAGGTGACCGGCTGGCCGGGGGACCTCGACGCCGCGGTGGCGGACGGCGATCTCGTCGCCCGGGTCTACCACACGGACATGGAGCGGACGGGGTGGTTCTCGTGCTCGGATCCGCAGGTCGAGCGGCTGCACGAGAACGTCGTGTGGAGCATGCGCGGCAACTTCCTCGACATCCCCACCGACTGCCCCCAGCGTGACGAGCGGGTGGGCTGGACCGGTGACATCCAGGTGTTCGCGCCCACCGCGTCGTTCCTCTACGACGTCTCCGGGATGCTGGGATCCTGGCTCAAGGACCTGGCCATCGAGCAGCTGCCCGACGGCACGGTCCCCTGGTACGTGCCCGTGATCCCCGCCCATCGCATGTGGACGCCGATCCGGCCGGGTGCGGCCTGGGGCGATGCGGCCGCCCTCACACCGTGGGACCTCTACGAGCGCTTCGGCGACGTGCGGATCCTGGAGCAGCAGTACGAGAGCGCGGTGAGCTGGGTCGAGCTCGTGGAGCGGCTCGCCGGTCCGGACCGGCTCTGGGACGAGGGATTCCAGCTGGGCGACTGGCTCGACCCGGCGGCGCCGCCGGACGACCCCGCCGACGCCCGGACGGACCGCTACCTCGTCGCCACGGCCTACTTCGCCCGTTCCGCGGATCGGGTCGCACGCATGGCCGAGGTGCTCGGGCGTCCGGGGGACGCGGCCCGCTTCGCGCAGCTCGCCGCCGAGGTCCGCGACGCGTTCCGTCGCCGCTACATCGGGCCCGACGGCCGCATGACGAGCGACGCCCAGACGGCGTACTCGCTCGCGATCGCCTTCGACCTCGTCGACGGCGCGGAGCGGGACGCGGCCGGACGACGTCTCGGCGAGCTCGTCGAGGAGGCGGGGCACCGCATCGCGACGGGATTCGTCGGCACGCCGCTCGTGTGCGATGCGCTCACGGTGACGGGCCACCCGGATCCGGCCTACGCGCTCCTCCTGCAGGAGGACGCCCCGTCGTGGCTGTACGCCGTGCGGCAGGGGGGCACGACCATCTGGGAGCGCTGGGACAGCATGCTCCCCGACGGCACGGTCAACCCGGGGAAGATGACCTCCTTCAACCACTATGCGCTCGGCGCGGTCGCGGACTGGCTGCACCGGACGGTCGCGGGTCTCGCGCCCGCCGCTCCGGGCTACCGCAGCATCCGCTTCGCGCCCCGTCCGGGAGGCGGCCTCACCTCCGCGTCGGCCGAGCACGAGACGCCCTACGGCCGGGCCGCGATCTCGTGGCGCATCGAGGACTCGATCCTGCGGCTCGAGGTGACCGTGCCGACCGGGACGGACGCGACGGTGCAGCTGCCGGGCGGAGCACCCGTGGAGGTGACGAGCGGGACGCACACCTTCGAGGCGGCGTGGCCGCAGGACGAGGTTGCCCGGGCCTGACTCGAGAGGCTTCCGCACGCCGGAGTTCGGGACCGGTGTGGGGGCCGCCGAGAGGGGCCAGGTCGCCGACCCGCCCCTCTGATGCGCGCACGCGCGCCGGCTCAGCCGCCCTGCGCGGCCTGATGCGCGGCGAACTCCTCGCGCCAGCGGTGCTCGGCGACGAACCCGAGGCGCTCCCGGGCCTTGTCCACCGACACGAGCGTCTCGAAGTCGCCGAGGCCGTCCCGCACGGGCGTGCCGGGGAAGTGCCGCGCGGCGAGCTCGGCGGTGGGGATCGCGCTGCCCGTGTCCGGTGCCGCGATGTCGTAGACCTCGAAGCCTGGCGCGGCATGCCGCAGCGCGAGCGACACGGCCGTGGCGCCGTCGCGGGCGTCGATGTAGCTGAAGAGGAGGTCGCGGCGGTACCCGGGGTCCGCCGCCCGGGCGAACGTGCCGTACTCGCCCTCGCCGACGACGTTCGTGAACCGCAGCGCGGTGATGCTGAGCCCCGGTGCCCAGCGCACGAGCTGAGCCCACATGGCCTCCTCGGCCACCTTGCCGAGCCCGTACGTGTTGTTCGCCTCGACGGTGCCCTCGTCGACGGGGAGCGCCTCGGGCGCGGTCTCGAACGGGAAGCCCATCGCGGTGATGCTCGAGGCGGTGACGATCGTCCGGATGCCTGCCCGCATCGCCGCGTGGACCACGTTGAAGCTCACCAGGATGTTGTTCTGGAACGTCGCCGCATCGGGGACGAGGCCGTTGACGGGAAGGGCCGCCAGGTGGACGACCGCGTCGAGGCCCTCGTGCCGGGCGGTCACGCCGAGCAGGCTGTCAAGGGTCTGCCCGTAGTCGGCCAGGTCGACCCTCGTGAACCCCTTCCCCGGTGTGCCCGCGAGGTCGAGTCCGAGGACCTCGTGGCCGTCGGAGCGGAGCCGCTCGACCGTCGCCCGGCCGAGCTTGCCGGAGCTGCCCGTGACGGCGACGCGCAGCGCGGTGTCAGGGTTCACGCGAGGGATCCGTTCTTCTAGACGGCGGTGGAGGGCCTGGTGCGCTCCTCGAGCAGCTCGAGGATGTGCCGGTACTCCGCCCCGGTGGCGCGGGTCATCCCGATCTCGCAGGTCCGGTTGCAGGAGGCGTGGGCGTCGAATGCGCCGGCCGCGACCTCGGCCGCCTCTGCGGCCGTCGCGGACGCCGTCAGCTCGGGGTGGAGCATGCCGCGATCTCCCGCGAAGCCGCAGCAGCCCCAGGCATCCGGAACGACGGGACGGCTGGAGAGCGCGGCGGCGAGCGTGGCGAGGCTCGTGTTCGAGCCCAGCCTCGTGCTCGAGCACGTGGGGTGGAGCGCGAGCGACCCGATCGGCTCCGGCATCGTGAGGCGCGGCAGGAGCTCGGTCGCCGCGAAGTCCACCGAGTCGACGATGCGCAGCCGCACTGCCCGGCCGTCGACCTCCCGCACCTTCTCGAGCGCGTGCACGAGCCCCTCGGTGCACGAGGAGTTGTCGCTGACGATCGGCAGCCGACCTCCGTCCGACGCCGCGAGGAGCCGCCGCACGGTGCGCGCGGCCATCGTGGAGTAGCCGTCGGCGAGCCCCTTCGACTTCCACGGTGTGCCGCAGCACAGTGCGTCCGCGCCCTCCGGGGTTCGCACGCCCACTCCCGCCCGCTCGCACAGCCGGCGGAACGCCTCCGCGGCCCCGACGCCGCCCGCCGAGGGGCCGAACATCGAGCCGACGCAGGCGGCGAAGAAGACGAGCTCGGGCGCGCGCTCGTTCTCCCGCTGTTCCGTGCTCCGGGGACGTCGCGGGGCCCGCTTGGCGCCCCCCGACGGCAGGTCGGCGCTCCACTGGGGCACCACGTCCGCGCCGAGGAGGGCGCGCCCGACTCCGGTCGCTCCTCGGACGAGGGGCGCCGGCACGACGTGGGCGACGGTCAGCGCGGTCGCCGCGGCACGGGTGACGGGGGCCCACGCGGCGGCCGCGGCCCGGCCGCCCAGTGCGGCGACTCTGGGAGCATCGGCCGCTCGGAGACGGCGGACCAGGTCGCCGGTGTTGATCTGCACCGGGCACGCGGTCTGGCACATGCCGTCCACGGCACACGTCTCGACCGAGCCGTACTCCTCGGCCCGGGCCAGCTCCTGGTCGAGCGCGGCGTCCCCCTCCGCCACGGCGGCCACCCTCGCCCGGCGCACGGCGATGCGCTGCCGGGGAGTCGTGGTCAGATCCCTGCTCGGGCACACCGGCTCGCAGTAGCCGCACTCGACGCAGCGGTCGACCTCGACCTCCACGGGGGGTGTGAGCTTGAGGTCCTGCAGGTGGGCGGTGGGATCCGAGGAGAGGAGCACCCCGGGGTTCAGGATCCCGGCGGGGTCGCAGAGGCGCTTGATCTCCCGCATCATGCCGTAGAGGCGCGGGCCGAACTGGCGCTCGACGAAGGGCGCCATGATGCGCCCGGTCCCGTGCTCCGCCTTCAGCGTGCCGCCGGCGCCCAGCACGAGCTCCACGAGGTCCTCCGTGAAGGCCTGCTGCCGCTCGACGGCACCCTGCTGCGTGAAGTCCTCGGTGATGAGGAAGTGGATGTTGCCGTCCTTGGCGTGACCGAAGATCACGGCGTCGCCGTAGCCGTGTGCGGCGAAGAGGTCCTGCAGCGCCTGGCACGTCGCCGCGAGCTCGGGGACCGGAACGGCGATGTCCTCGAGCAGCGCGGTCGTGCCGGAGGGCCGGGCGCCGGCGATCGCCGCGTACAGGCCCTTCCGCACATGCCACAGGTGCGCGCGCTCCGCCGCATCGCGAGTCGGCTGCAGGCGAGGCGCCCCTGCGGCGGCGAGCGCGGCCCCCGCGAGGGCCAGGCGCTCGTCCAGCTCCGCGGCGTCGGTGCCGTGGTACTCGATCAGGAGCGCCGCGTGGTCCGCGATGGTCAGGTGCTCGACGAGGTCGGCGGACGCGGGGTCCGCCTGCACGACCCTCAGGGACGCGGCGTCCATCAGCTCGATGGTGGCGGCGCCGGTCTCCACGAGCACCGGGAGGATGCGGGTCGCCGCGTCCAGGTCGTCGAAGAACAGGAGCGCGGTCGCGGCCGCCGGCGCGATCGGCACGGTGTCCAACTCCACCTCGGCCACGAAACCCAGCGACCCCTCGCTGCCGACGAGCAGGTGGGCCAGGATCTCGGCGGGCGAGTCGAAGTCGAGGAGCGAGTTGAGGCCGTACCCCATCGTGTTCTTGCCCCGGTACTGCCGCCCCACCTCGGCGACGAGGTCGGGCTCCGCCAGCAGCTCCGCGCGCAGGCGCGCGATGCCGGCATGGAGCTCGGGCTCCGCCGCAGCGAGCCGCTCGTCCGAGTCCGGCTGCGCGGTGTCGACGACCGTGCCGCTCGGCAGCACGAACCGCATCGAGCGCAGGGTCCGATAGGAGTTGTGCTGCGTGCCGCAGGCCATCCCGCTCGAGTTGTTCGCGACGACGCCGCCGATCGTCGCCGCGATCTCGCTGGCCGGGTCGGGGCCGAGCTTCCGTCCGTGACGGAGGAGCCGGGCGTTCACCTGGCGGACCGTCGCGCCGGGCTGCACGCGCACCCGCTCGCCGTTCCCCTCGACCCGGATGCGGCGGAAGGCCTCTCGGGTGTCGAGCAGGAGGTCGGGAGCGGACGCCTGGCCGGAGAGGCTGGTGCCGCCCGAGCGGAGCGTGATGTGGCGCCCGTGCTCGCGGGCGAACCGGAAGGCCGCCGCGACCTGCTCGGCCGATCGTGCCGTGGCGACAGCGCGGGGCGTCAGCAGGAAGTGGCTCGCGTTGACGGCCGCGACGACCCGGTCGAACCGCTCCACCGAAACGTCGCCGGGCCAGGCCTCCATGGCGCCGGCGAGCGCCGATCGCAGCCACTCCTCGCCTGTGGGCACACGGGAGCGGACCGCCGTCCCCGACGGCGACGACGGGGTGACGACCTGGCTCACGACGCTCCCTTGCATAATCTTTCGGCTCCGAATGATGATACCCTCTAGCGACGAGCTCGCCGAGCGTCGGCCGCGGTCAGGCAGGGTTGCGGTAGGTTTCCGCCAGCGGAACAACGGAGTCGATGGGAGCACCCCTCGTGCAGTCCTCCAGCCGGAGCATCCCTCCCGTTGACGGGCAGGTACGCCTCCTCACCAAGGTCGCCCGCATGTATCACGAGCGGGGCATCCGCCAGGCGGACATCGCGACCGCTCTCAACATCTCGCAGGCCAAGGTGTCGCGGCTGCTGAAGCGGGCCTTCGAGCTCGGGATCGTCCGCACCACCGTCATGGTCGCGCCGGGCGTGCACACCGCGCTCGAGGACGAGCTGCAGGCCCGCTACGGCCTCCTCGACGCCGTGGTCGTCGACGTCGCCGACGACGACGACGAGTCCGCCGTGTTCTCGGCCATCGGGGCCGCGGCCGCCAGCTATCTCGAGGCGACCCTCTCCGGCAACGACCGGATCGGCATCTCGTCCTGGAGTCAGACCCTGCTCGCCATGGTCGACCGCATGCGCCCCTTCGCCACTCGCGGAGCCACCGAGGTCGTGCAGCTGCTCGGCGGCATCGGCGTCCCCGACGTCCAGCACCAGGCGCAGCGGCTGGCGGGCGACCTCGCCCGGGTTCTGGCGGCCGAGGCCGTGTACGTGCAGGCTCCCGGCCTCGTCGCGGACCGCACGATCCGGGACGCCCTGCTCCAGGACGCCGCTCTCAACGAGGTCACGCGGCGCTGGCGCGAGCTCACCATGGCGATCGTCGGCATCGGCAGCATCGAGCCGAGCGACCTCCTCGCCGTCTCCGGCAACGCCTTCCCGGCCGACGACCGCGGCCGGCTGCTCGAGCGGGGCGCCGTCGGCGACATCTGCCACCACGTCTTCACCGTCGACGGCACGGACGTGACGGGCGACATCGGCGAGCGCATCATCGCGATCCCGGTCGAGGACTACCGCGCAATCCCGCGCCGCATCGGGATCGCCGGGGGCCAGCGCAAGCACGAGCCCATCCTCGGCGCCCTCGCGGGTGGGTGGGTCAACGTCCTGATCACTGATCTGCTCACCGCCCAGGCCCTCGTCGGCGGCGATGGCGGGGTCAGGCCCGAGCAGGCAGCGACTCCACGAGCGACCGCATCCGCCTGACGCCCGACTCCAGGCTCGTGAGCACGGGCACGTCGACCTCCGCCGCTTTCGCTGCACTCGCCATGGAGGCCTGAGCCAGCACGACGACGTCCGCGTTGGCGGCTGCGCGCTCGATCGCCGCCGCCACCAGGCGGTCGTGCGTCGGGCGGTCGCCGGAGGAGACGGCCTCGAAGGCGCCGTCGACGACCACGCTCGTGATCGCGGGGGTGCGCCCGGCTCGCTTCGCCCTCTCCTCGATGAGCCTCGTCGTAGGACCGCACGTCGTGGCGAGGGTGGCGAGCACGGCGATCCGATCGCCCGTGGCCACCGCCTCATCGGCCATCGCCTCGTCGATGCGCAGGATCGGGACGCCGACCTTCTCGGCCGTGTCCGCGGCGAGCTCGGAGATCGACGAGCAGGTGAGGAGGATCGCATCCGCACCCGCGTCCACCGCGGCACGCGCCAGCTCGCCCACCCTGCCGGGAACCGACCGCGCGGTCTCGGGGTCGCCGAGGTCCGCCACGATCCGGTCGTCGAGGTAGTTGATCGGGGTCACGTCCGGGAGCTCCCGCTTGACGTACTCCGCCGCCATCGGGATGACGACCGCGCCCGTGTGCAGCAGCGCGATGCGCGTGGGGTGGGACATGCGTTCCTTCCTGTTCGGGGCGGCTCAGCCCTTGACGGCGCCGCCGGCCATGCCGGCCATGATCTTCTTGTTGAGCGCGAGGAACACGACGAGCAGCACCACGATGTTGATGCTCACGGCCGCGAACAGCGGCCCGTACTGGGTCGAGCCGTACTCGTCGCTGAGGCTCAGCAGGCCGACCTGGATGGTCGCGAGGTCGGGCCGGGTGGTGAACGTCAGCGCGATGAGCAGGTCGTTCCAGACGCTGAAGAACTGCACGAGACCGACGGTCAGGATCGCGTTCCTCATCATCGGCACGCCGATCACGAAGAAGTTGCGCAGCGGGCTCGAGCCGTCCATGGTGGCGGCTTCGAAGATCTCCCGCGGCACCGCCCGGAAGTAGGTCGCCATGAGGAACGTCGTGAGCGGCAGTCCCATGACCGTGTAGGTGATGATGAGCGGCAGGAGCGAGTTCGTCAGGCCGGCCCGGAAGTACACGATGAACAGGGGCACGAGGATCATCTGCCCCGGCACCATGATGCCCGCGAGGATGTAGAGCAGCGTTCCGCGCTGCCCCTTCCAGATCATCACCTCGAGTGCGTAGCCGGCCGCGACGCCGATGAACACGATCAGGATCACCGACGGGATGGTGACGAGAACGCTGTTCAGGTAGTTGCGCCCGACGTTCCCGTTCGTCAGCGCCGTGATGTAGTTGTCGAACTGCCAGGTCTCCGGCAGGGACAGGGCCGGATTGGAGAGGAACTCGGACTGCGTCTTGAACGAGCCGAGGACCATCCAGACCTGCGGGTAGAGCACCACGACCATGAGGGCCGCGACGAGGATCCAGACCGGGATCCGGCGGAGGACGCGCTTCGTCGACCGCCAGCCCGGAGCACGGCGACGGCCCGGTGAGGCGGTCGCACGCGGAGGGGCCGGGGTGGGGGCAGGAGGCGCGGAGATGTCGAGAGCCATGTCAGTCCTCCACCTTGCGTCGGGTCGACCGGAAGACGGCCAGGGTGAACACGAGGCACAGCAGCGTCAGCACGAGCGCGATGGTCGAGCCGTAGCCGTACTCCGCGTACTCGAAGGCTGTGCGGTACATGAAGAGGGTGAGCGGGGAGGTGGACGTGCCGGGCCCGCCGTTGTTCAGGGCGAGGAGGCTGTCGAACACCTTGAGCGTGGAATTGAAGCTGAAGATGATCGACGAGAGAAGGATCGGCAGCGACAGCGGCAGGATGATGTGCCGCACGAGCCGGAGGCCGCTCGCCCCGTCGATGCGGGCCGACTCGACCACGTCCTCGGGGATGTCGAGCAGACCCGCGTAGAGCAGCACAGCGTAGAAGCCCATCGAGCTCCACAGCGTCATGACGATCGCCGTGAGCATCGTGCCGTAGGTGGAGGCGAGGACCTCGACGCTCTCGCCGCCGAAGAAGTTGATGATGTCGTTGACGGGGCCCTGGTTGTCGCCCACCGCGACGAAGCTCTTGAAGAGCAGCGCCACGGCGACGGTGGGCAGGATCGTCGGGAAGAAGACGATGGTGCGCACGAGGGACGAGCCCTTGCGGAGCACGAACACGTAGAGGAGGGCCAGCAGGTAGCCGAGGGTCACCTGCCCGACGGTGGCCGCGACCGCGAAGACCACGCTGACCCACACCGCCTGAAGGGCGGCGTCGTCGTTGAGGAACGTCGCGAAGTTGTCGACGCCGACCCACTCGAAGCCGCGGAGCGTGTTCCCCTCGAAGAACGAGAGGCCGAAGGACCAGGCGACCGGGGCGACCTTCAGCAGGGTGTACAGCAGCAGGGCGGGGCCCAGCAGGATGAAGATCGTCTTGCGATCCCCGAAGATCGACTGCACCGTCGTCCTCCTTCCACCAGTGCGCCCGACTCCCCGAGGTTAGGCCCCAGGGGAGTCGGGCGCCCCGATCACTTGTTGGCGTCGATGCTCTCCTGGAGGGCCGCCATGTAGTCCTCCGCGGTCATCTGACCGGTGGTGAGCAGGGTGGCGTTCGTCGAGGCGAGCGAGTTGCTCTTGGGGTCGAAGAGGGCCTCGAACCAGAGCACGGTCTCCTCATCGATGCCGCTGATGAGCTCCTGGATCTCCGCCGTGTTCGGGGAGATGTCCGTGACCTCCTCGTTGACGGTGAAGCCCGAGATCACGCCGGCCTCGTTGAGCGCGAGCCCGCCGTAGTTCTCGGCGATGCAGCTCACCCAGTCGGCGACCTTGGGACCGTAGGTCTTGGCCGAGATGATCATCGGCGCACCCGCGTTGGCCGGGTACTGCTCGATCGAGCCCTCGCCGCCCTCGACCTCGGGGAAGGGGAAGAAGCCGACGTTCTCGCCGCCGATCTGGTTGCGCTCCGGGTCGTTGACGGCGCCCAGGATCCAGCTTCCGTCGTAGGTCATCGCGGCCGTGCCGGTGAGGAACAGGTTGGTGGAGGTGTCGCCGTCGCGGGTGGTGAAGCCCTCGCCGAAGTAACCCGTCGCGGCGAGGTCGGCGAGCGCCTGGGCGCCGGCGACGTACTCCTCGTCGGTGAGCTTCGCGTCGCCGTCACGGATGGCCTCCATCGCGTCGGGGCCCACGTTGCGGAAGATGTACATGCCCATCAGGCGGGTGAGCGGGAAGCCCTGCGCGCCGGCGGTGGTCATCGGCTGGACGCCCGCCTGCTGCAGCGTGTCGGCGGCCGCGAGGAGGTCCTCCCAGGTCGTCGGGACCTCGATGCCCTGCTCCTCGAAGATCTGCTTGTTGTACCAGAAGCCCTCGATGTTGTACTGGTACGGCATCGAGACGAAGCCGCCGTACACGTTCTCCTCGGTGGAGGCGGCGGCCGGCAGCACGTTCTCCCAGCCGCCGGAGTCCTCGAGCGCGGCCTGGAGGTCCTGCACGAGGCCGGCCGCGCCGAGGTCGCCGTCGGGGCGGATGAGCGCCGTGCCCGCGATGGTGTGGGCCGGCATGGCGTCCTGGCTCGCCAGCAGCGTGATCTTCTGCACGACGTCGGCCTGCGCGACCTTCTGGTGCTCGATCGGCAGAGCCTCGTTCTCGGCGGCGCACTGGTCCTCGGACAGCTGCGTGAGCAGGCTCTCGAGCGTGGGGTTCTCGTTCGCGGTCATGACCGTGAACTTGTCGGGGTCGGTGCCGCTCGCGGCGCCGCTCCCGCTTCCGCTTCCGCCGCCCTGCTCGCCGCCACCGCCGCCGCCACCGCTGCACGCGGCGAGGGAGGTGATCGCGGCCAGGGCGAGGGCGGTCGCCGGGATGAATCTGCGGCTACGTGTCTTTCTCATGGCGTCCTCCTTGACGACTGCCGTGTCGATTGTCAGAACCGGTGGCGGGCTGGCGCCCAATTCACATCTGAGTGAATATGCAAGGCCTTGGCTCGTGGCGACAGTAGCACACGACGGGCCGGTTGTGAATATCGATGCAACGGTGCGAGAATAGTCACTGGCCGACGAGGGCGTCCTCCCGCTCGGTCGCGGAAGGAGAGACTCGAGCATGACCACGACGACGTCGGCGAGCCCGCATACGACCCTGACCCCGCTCGGTGCGGCGAACGTCCGCTGGAGCGGTGGGTTCTGGGGAGGCCGGCTCGAGCAGACCCGGTCCGTCACCGTTCCCTCCATCTGGGGCTCGCTGAGCACGCCCGAGGTGAGCCCCGGCTGGCGCAACTTCCTCATCGCGGCCGGCCGCGCGGACGGAGAGCACGAGGGCCCTCCCTTCCTCGACGGCGACCTCTACAAGTGGCTCGAGGCGGCGATCCTCCTGCTCGAGACCGGCCCGGATCCCGAGCTCGAGCGCGTGGTCGACGAGGTCGCCGCACTGGTGGCCGAGGTGCAGCGCGAGGACGGCTACGTCCACACGCCGACGATCATCGCGGCCCGCCGCCGCCAGGAGGCGGTCGCGCTCGCGGACCGGTTCAACTTCGAAACCTACAACCTGGGCCACCTCATCACGGCCGGCGTCCGTCACCACCGGCTGACCGGCTCGAACGTGCTGCTCGACGTCGCCCGCAAGGCCGCCGGCTTCCTCGAGGGCCTCGCCGAGAACCACCGCCTCCAGCTGGCGGAGAGCGCGATCTGCCCGTCGCACTACATGGCCGTCATGGACCTGTACCGGGTCACCGGAGAGGACCGGTACCTGCGGCTGGCGGAGGCGTTCGTGCAGGTGCGCGACGACTTCCACGGCGGCGACGACAACCAGGACAGGATCCCGGTCCGGGAGCAGAAGACGGTCGCCGGGCACGCGGTCCGCGCCAACTACCTCTACGCCGGCCTCGCCGACCTGGTCGCCGAGACGGGCGATGCGGACCTGCGCGGCGTGCTCGAGAACCTCTGGCACGACGTGGTCGACACGAAGCTCTACATCACCGGCGGCTGCGGCGCGCTCTACGACGGGGCCTCGCCGGACGGCTATCCGTGGCAGCGCGAGATCAGCCGCGTGCACCAGGCGTACGGCCGCGCGTACCAGCTGCCCCACACGACAGCCCACAACGAGTCGTGCGCGAACATCGGCATGATCCTGTGGAGCGAGCGCATGCTCGCCCTCACGGGCTCCGCGGAGTACGCGGATGTGATTGAGCAGGTCGCCGTCAACAGCCTGCTCGCCGGCATCAGCCTCGACGGGACCAAGTACTTCTACACGAACCCCCTCCGGCAGGTCCGGGACCTCCCCTACCCGCTGCGCATGCCGGGGGAGACGGCAGAGCGGCCGACGCCCGAGCCCCCGCCGTCGGACGAGCGGCTCCGGGCCTCCTACATGAGCGTGTTCTGCTGCCCGCCCAACATCGCCCGCACCCTCGCCCGCTCGCACGAGCTGGCGATGTCCACCTCGGGCGATGCGCTCTGGGTGCACCTCTACGGGGACGCGGAGGCCGACGTCTCGCTCGAGGACGGCCGCAGCGCCCGCCTGCGGATCGAGAGCGAGCAGCCGTGGGACGAGCGCGTGAGGATCACCGTGACCGAGGCCGCCAGCGGCGGCGTCCCGCTCCGGCTGCGCATCCCCGCCTGGGCGGAGGGCGCCACGGTGGAGGTGAACGGCGGCACGCCCGAGCCGGCCGTCGCCGGAGCCTACGCGCCTGTCGACCGCGACTGGCAGGCCGGCGACACGGTCGAGCTCACCCTCCCCCTGCGCGTCCGGCTGCGCCGGGGGCACCGTCTCGCCGAGGAGCTCGCCGGCCAGGTCGCCGTCACCCGCGGCCCGGTCGTGTACGCACTCGAGAGCCACGAGCTGCCGGAGGGAGTGCGCTTGGAGCAGGTCGCGCTGCGCCGGGGGGCCACTTTCACGCCGGTCGACATCGAGCTCGAGGGTCAGCGCCTCGTCGCCCTGGACGGCGAGGCCGTCGTCCTGCCGACCGAGGAGGACGAGGACCTGTACCCCGACGTCGAGGGCGCCGGCCTCCGCACGGTGCCCGTCCGGCTCATCCCCTACTTCGCGTGGGGCAACCGCGGCCCGAGCGAGATGTCGGTCTGGCTGCCGCTGGTCTGGGGATGACGATGACCGAGACCACCGCAGCAGAGCCGGCCGCGGGCCGGCGGGCGAGCGTCGCCCCACCCGTCGAGCACGTCCTCGCCACATACGAGATCGAGACCTCGCTCGACCTGCAGCATGCCGCGGAGGTGCTCGCCGGCGAGCAGTCGACGGGCACCTTCATCCGTGTGGCCAGGGAGTCGGACGACGTCCGCGCCCGCTTCGCCGCTCAGGTCGAGTCGCTGGAGGAGCTCCCGCTCACCGGAGCATCCCCGCTCCCCGGGTCGGTCGGCGACCCCGCCAAGCGCCGGCGAGCGCGACTGCAGCTGCGCTTCCCCCTCTCGAACTTCGGCCCCTCTCTGCCGAACCTGCAGGCCGCAGTGGCCGGCAATCTGTTCGAGATCAAGGAGCTCGCCGCGATCAAGCTCGTCGACCTCGATCTCCCCGCCGCCTTCGCCGAGCGCTACCCCGGGCCCGGCTTCGGCGTGGAGGGCACGCGCCGGCTCATGTCACGGCCGAGCGGCGCCATGATCGGGACGATCGTGAAGCCCAGCATCGGGCTCTCCCCGGAGGAGCTCGCGGAGGTGGTCGGGGAGCTGGCGGCGGCGGGCATCGACTTCATCAAGGACGACGAGCTGCAGGGGAACGGGCCCTCCGCGCCCCTCGAGGCCCGGGTGAAGGCCGTGATGCCCGTCTTGGAGCGTCACGCCGACCGGACCGGTGTGAAGCCGATGTACGCGTTCAACATCTCGGACGACCTGGACCGCCTGGAGCGCAACCACGACCTCGTGGTCGAGGCCGGCGGGACCTGCGTGATGGCGTGCATCAACCTCATCGGGATCGCCGGGGTCGAGTTCCTCCGCCGCCGGGCGACGGTCCCGATCCACGGCCATCGCGCGATGTTCGGCGCGATCAGCCGGTCGGAGCAGCTCGGTTTCTCGTTCCGGGCGTGGCAGAAGCTCGTGCGGCTGGCGGGCGTCGACCACCTGCACACGAACGGGATCAGCAACAAGTTCTACGAGAGCGACGCGCAGGTGCTCGACTCGATCGACGCCGTCCGGGAGCCGCTGCTCGGGCAGCGGCCGACCGTCCCCGTGCTCTCGTCCGGGCAGTGGGCGGGCCTCGCGCACGCGACCTATGCCGCGACCCGCACGACGGACCTGCTCGTCCTCGCGGGCGGCGGCATCCACGGCCACCCGGACGGCCCCGGTGCGGGAGTCGCGGCGATGCGCGAGGCATGGGCGTCCGCCGAGCGCGGCGAGCCGGTTGAGGCGGCCCTGGCCGCCTCCCCCGCGTTCCGGCGGGCGGCGGAGGTGTTCGGGGCGCCGCGTGCCTGACCTCCGCGTCGCGTTCTACGGCGACGACTTCACGGGCAGCGTCGACGTGCTCCTGCAGCTGACCCGCGCCGGCTGGCGGAGCCGCCTGCTGCTCGGGCTGCCCGACGCGGACCGGCTGGTCCGTGCCGCTGCGGACGTCGACGCCGTAGGGATCGCGGGGATCGCGCGGTCGCTGCCCACCGAGGCGCTCGAAGCCGAGGTCCGGCCCGCGCTGGAGGCCCTCCGCGCTCTGGGTCCCCGCATCGTCCAGTACAAGGCCTGCTCCACGGCGGACTCGTCGCCGTCGATCGGGAGCCTCGGCCGCGTTCTGGAGATCGCCCGGGACGTGTTCGGCCCCGCGACCGTGCCGGTGCTGTTCGCCCAGCCCGACTTCGGGCGGTTCACCGTGTTCGGGCACCACTTCGCCGCGGAGGGCGGCGTGGTCCACCGCCTCGACCGGCAGCCGACGATGTCGCACCACCCCGTCACGCCGATGCACGAGTCGGATCTCGCCGTGCACCTGTCCCGCCAGACGGACCTTCCCCTCGGGCACGTGCCGTTCCCGGAATACGCCCACGCCGGCGCCGTCGCCCGACGGCTGGAGGAGGCGACGGAGGCCGCACTGGTGCTCGATGCGCTGAGCGACGCGCACGTCGACCTCGTCGCCGAGGCGATCGCGGCGGGCTCCCCTCCCGGCACGCCGCGCTTCGCCCTCGGGTCCGGCGGCCTCAGCGCAGGCCTCGGCCGCGCTCTGCGGCGTCCGGGCGACGGCGCCGGTCCGTCCGCGGTTCCGCTCAACCCGCCGGGGCCGGTGCTGGCCGTCTCGGGCAGCCGATCGCCTCAGACCGCGCGCCAGATCGAGGCGGCACGAGAGGCCGGCTGGACCGTGATCCCCCTGTCGCTCGGCGCCGCCGACCCGGTCGGCGGGGTCCGCGAGCGCGTGCTCGCGGAGCTGGCCTCGGGACGCAGTGTGGCCGTCACCACTGGCGATGCGGTGGCGGGCGAAACAGCGGGCGCGGAGGGCGGGCCGGACCTCGTCGCCACCATCGCCCGCCACCTCTCCGAGCTCGTGCGGTCCGCGCTCACGGCCGGCACCCGCCGCGTCATCGTCTGCGGTGGCGACACGTCGAGCCGGGTGGTCGGCCTGCTGGGCGCCGAGTCGCTCTCCATCGCTGCCAACCCCGTCGGCAACGTCGTGCTCTGCCGGGTCGCCGCCGCGGCGGGCTGGCTCGACGGCGCCGAGATGCTGCTCAAGGGCGGCCAGGTCGGCCCCGCGGACCTCTTCGAGCTCGTCCGCACCCTCGGCGACTGACCGCCCCTCCTCCGCGGCTCGCCCACCTGCGCGGATCAGGAGATTCCACCCGGATCAGGACCCACCGCCGGATCCGCACGCGGTTCAGGAGAACACGCCGTGCTGCAGCGCTGATCCCCTGATCCGCGCAGACGTCAGCGGGCGGAGAAGCGGACGGTCCAGCTCGTCGGCCGGCGGGGGATGCGGTACCGCTCGGGCAGCGCGGGGCCCACGGACGCCGAGCCGAGGCCGAGCTGCGCGTGGTCGACATTGAGCCAGACCCGTCCCGAGTCGACCAGGTCGTGGGGATGCCGGGCGCGCTCGAGATCCTCCGACGTCCAGCGCCGGGCGGTGAAGTCGAAGACCGGCGCGCCCTCGACCCGCAGGAGCGGCAGACCGGGACCGCGCAGCTCGAGCCAGCGGGTCTCGACATGGTTGCCGTTCTCCTGCGGGACCGGGTAGCCCACCTGCAGCGCGTCGATGGGGGCCGCATACCTGCCGACCGCGGCGGCGTCCTTCGAGTCGGCGTAGGACTCCCCCGGCCCGCGCCCGAACCACGCCGCGTCTCGGTACGCCCCGGGCAGGCCGAGGCGCAGCCCGAGCCGGGGCAGCACGACGTCGCGGTGCCGGTACGGGGTGTCGGCCCAGGGTCCGGTGAACTCAACGGCGGCATCGAGCACGACCCCGTCCTCGTCGGCGGTCCACCGCATCCGGTAGACGAGCGCGTGCGGGTGGGTGGCAGCGGCGAGCCGCCCGGTCACGGCCAGCTCGTCGTTCCCCACCTCGACCGCGTCCACCCGGTCGAGCATCCGGTCCATGCCGACCGCGAGCCACACCGCCGCCAGGTCGTTTCTGCCGCCCTGACCCCGGTCGTTCTCGACGGGCGCGCGCACGACGTCGAGGCGAGGGCCGCCGAGCTCGAGCCCGCCGAGGCGTGTCAGACGCCCCGACGCGGCGTCGAACTGCGCGGGACCCAGCCCGATCGAGCCTGCCTCGCGGGTCGGCCGCACCGTCCGGCGCCGACCTCGATCCGGACCCGGCCGGTGCGCCAGCAGACCCTGCGCCTGGGCCACGACGTGCCCCGCCGGCGCCCACGGCTCGTCGCGCTCGAGCGCCGCCTCGACCGTGAGCCACCACTCCCCCGCGTCGCTCCCCGGCGATGCGGGACTCGGCAGCGTCACCGACTCCCCCGGGGCGAGCGGCGGGACCTCGAGCCGGCCGCGCTCGCGCACGTCGCCGTCGAGCTCGAGCCGCCACGAGAACGCGAGGTGGCCGAGGTCGATGGAGTCGTAGCCGTTTCGCACGACGATCGCGTGCCCCACCTCGAGCTCGACCGGCTGCACCGCCCGCCTCAGCTCCGCGAGCCCCGGCGACGGCGTCCGGTCGGCGAACACGAGCCCGTCGAGGCAGTACCGGCCGCCGTTCGGGCGGTAGGCGACATCGCCCCCGTGCATGACGAACTCGCGGCCGTCCGCATCCCGGTGCGTGAAGCCGTGGTCGATCCATTCCCACACGAACCCGCCGCAGAAGCGCTCGTGCGAGCGCAGGATGCGGTGGTAGTCCGCGAGGGAGCCGGGGCCGTTGCCCATGGCGTGCGCGTACTCGCAGAGCAGGAACGGCAGGGTCCGCCGTCGGGCGTCCTCCTCATCCGTGACACCGTCGGGACGGGGATCCGCGCGCCGCCCGATCTGCTCGAGCAGCTTCTGCGACGGGTACATCAGCGAGGCGAAGTCCGAGTTCCGGTAGCTCGGGTCGCGCTCGTAGTGGATCGGCCGGGACGGATCGCGCTCGCGGACCCACTGCTCGAGCACGTCGAAGTTCTCCCCGACCCAACTCTCGTTCGCGAGCGACCACACGACGACGCTCGGCCGGTTCTTGTCGCGCTCCACCATCCGTCGGGTCCGGTCGAGCATGGCGTCCCGCCAGCGCGGGTCCGCCGGCGGGTTGCCCTCCCACCCCGAGTAGATGAAGCCGTGCGTCTCGAGGTCGCCCTCCTCGACCACCCAGAGGCCCAGCTCGTCGCACAGCCGCAGGAACTCCGGGTGCGGGGGATAGTGGCTCGTGCGGACGGCGTTGAGGTTGTGCTGCTTCATCAGCAGGATGTCGCGCCGCATGGTGTCGCGGTCGAGCGCGCGGCCGGTGTCCGGGTGGTGCTCGTGCCGGTTGACGCCCCGGAAGAAGACCCTCCGGCCGTTCACGCGCAGCACGCCGTCCGTGATCTCGACGCGGCGGAACCCGAGAGCGAGCTCGACGACCTCGCCGCCGTCGAACGAGCGGAGCGTGCCGCGGTAGAGCCGCGGCGACTCGGCGCTCCACGGCTCGACCGGAACGGTGACGGACTCGCCGGACGGCATCCGGATGCCGAGCTCGGGCACCTCGACGAGCGCCGGCGCCGTCGCGTCGATCCGCAGGGTCCCCTGTCCCGTGATCGGGTCGTAGTCGGCGTGCACGAAGTGGTCGTCGATCGCCCCCGGCGGCCGCTCGATGAGCTCGACGTCCCGGAAGATGCCGGGCAGCCACCACATGTCCTGGTCCTCCAGGTAGGTGCCGCTCGACCAGCGGTGCACCCGGACCGCGAGCACGTTCTCGCCGGGCACCACCGGGGCGTCGAACTCGAACGGCAGGCGGCTGCCGGTGGACCAGCCGAGCTCCCGTCCGTTGAGCCACACCTTCGCGCACGAGTCCACGCCCTGGAACCGGAGGACCGCAGCGCCCCAATCCGCGGGCACCTCGAAGACGAGGCGGTAGTCGCCGGTCGGGTTCTCGGTGGTCACCCGGGGCGGATCGATCGGGATCGGCAGCGCCGTGTTCGTGTACAGCGGCCCGTCGGCGGTGCCGCGCAGCGATCGGGCGGGACCTCCGGTGGGGGGCGTCACCTTCTCGAGCACCCAGTGCGACGGCACCCGGATCGAGTCCCACCCCGAGTCGTCGAACTCCGGCTCGGTGAACGCCTGCCCCGTCCCCACGGCGGTGGCGCTGAGGCGGAAGCGCCACGTGCCGTTGAGGCTCAGCGTGCGGGCGCTCGTGACCGCGTCGGCGCGCGGCTCCCGGCGGCCCCACCCGGGCGCGAACTCCTCCCAGTACCCCGGCATCGACGGCCCGCTGTCAGTCGGTCGTCGTCGAGGGCGCGGGGCCGAGGCCGTCGAGGTCCGCCCAGAGCTCCTCCGGAACCCGGACGGTGCGCATGACTTCGAGGGCGGCGAAGTGCTCGATGCTGCCCACGCCGACGACGGTCGAGTCGATCAGGGGCGACCGGAGCGAGAAGTGCAGCGCCGCGGTCCGCAGGTCGACGCCGTGCCGCGCGCACACCTGCTCCGCCCGAGCCACCCAGTCGAGCAGCTCAGGAGGGCTCGGGAGGTAGGCGTACGTCCCGCCGCTCGCGGCGCCGCGCGCGAGCAGACCGCCGCCGAACGGCGCGGCGTTGAAGACCCCCATGCCGCGCTCCCGCGCGGTCTCGATGAGCGGGACCGCCGAGCGGTCGACGAGGGTGAAGCGGTTGTGGGTGAGCATCGCGTCGAAGCAGCCGGTCTCGACGTACCGGCGCACCATCTCCAGCGGCCCGGCGGCGATGCCGATAGCGCCCGCGAGTCCCTCGTCGCGCAGCTCGAGCATGCCCTGAACGGCGCCGCCCGGCGCCATGGCCTCCTCGAAGGTGATCGAGAAGGGGTCGTGCAGGTGCAGCAGCGGGACACGGTCGACCCCCAGCCGCTCGCAGCTCTCGTCGAAGGACCGTCGCACCCGATCCCGGTCGAAGCGGCCGGTCGCGTCGCGGTCCGTCTTCGTGACGACGAATCGGCCGGGAGCGGCTGCGGGGAGCGCCCGGCCCAGCACGGCCTCGCTCCGTCCCGCGGCGTAGTTGTTGGACGTGTCCACGAGCGCGTACGGCCCCTGCAGCATCGCCGTCGCGAGCGCCACGGCCCTCTCCTCGCCCGCGCTGCCCGGCTCCGTGCCGGCGCCGAGGAAGCTCGTGCCGACCGTGATCGGGCTCACGTCGATGCCGGTCCCGCCGAGCGGCCGGAGGTCCACGGGCGGCGTCGAGCCGGCGTTCACGGCCGCGCTCCGTTCGAGAGCCCCACTCGAGGCGCGGGAGAAGGTGCTGGGCTGACGAAGGGAGAGTGCATGAATATCCAATCGATGCTGACTATTCACACTACCGCCGTCATCCGCGCGGCGCATTGCACGACGAAGGGACGCCATCCGCAGATGACGCCCCTCCTCGATGTCGTGCAGGCCTACGAGACGCGGAGCCGCCGCTCGGTCGCGCTCTCGCGCCGGCTCTCCCGGCCCGCCGGGTGCAGGGGATGGCGCTCGTCCAGACGCGGCGACGCCTGACCCAGCTGCTCGCGCAGCGTTCCGGTCCGCGGGGACTCGGGGATGCGCCCGCGCTCCCTCAGCACCGGCATGACCAGGCTCGCGAAGGCCTGCAGGTCGTGCGGATCGAAGATCGGCTCGATGAGGAACCCGTCGAGGCCGGTGCGGGCAGCGAGGTCCTCGATCTGGTCGGCCACGGACTCCCCGTCGCCCACCACCTGGAATCCCCGGGTCCCCCGCGGCCGCAGCTGCGCAAGGATCTCCCGCACGGTGGGGGCCGGAGCGTCCCCCCTGCCGCGGAACCGGTCGATGTTGCTCTGGCCCATCTGCCCCACCCGGCCGTCCTCGACCAGCTGCTCCAGCGAGCGGTCCGGGTCGAGGGTGAGGAGGTCGATGCCGGTGTTGCCCGCGTAGAGGGTCGCCGCGATCTCGTCGGTCTGCATCCGCTCGTACTCGGCACGGAGGTGCTCCGCCTCCGCCGCGGTGGCGGCGACGGACACCGTGAGCCCGGCCATGAGCTTCAGCGCGGACGGGTCGCGGCCCTCGCTCTCGGCCTGGCGCCGGATGTCGGCCACGCTCCTCGCGGTGAGCTCGGGCGTCGTGCCCTGGACGAAGACGCACTCGGCGTACCGACCCGCGAACTCCTTCCCCTTCCCGGAGGTGCCCGCCTGGAACAGGACCGGGGTGCGCTGGGGCGACGGCGGCACCGTGAAGTACCCCGAGGTCCGGTAGTGCTCGCCGTCCGCCTCGATCCGGTGGATGCCCGACGGGTCCGCGTACTCGCCCCGGTCGCGATCCGCGAGCAGTGCGTCGTCGTCCCAGCCCTGCTCCCAGTAGCGGCCGGCGAGGGACACGTACTCCTCGGCGATCGCGTACCGGGTGTCGTGCGGCGTCATCTGCCGGTGCCCGAACAGCTCGGCCACCGCGTTCTGCGACGACCCCGTGACGATGTTCCAGCCGATGCGCCCCTGGGTGAGGTGGTCGAGCGTGCCGAACCGGCGGGCGGTCTGCACCGGATGCCCCAGCCCGGTCGCGGAGGTCACGACGAAGCCGAGCCGCTCCGTGGCGCGCGCGAGCAGCGGGATCGTGAGCATCGGGTCGAGGCCGGAGAAGTTGATCCCCTTCCGGATGGCGACCTCCGAGATGTCGTCGCCCACGATCGGGTACCCGTACCCGTCCGCGAAGAACAGGAAGTCGAAGCCGGCCTCGTCGAGCAGGCGCGCGATGCGGATCCAGTGCTCCGGGTCCGCGTAGTCGATCGACGAGCTGAGCGGGTGCGCCCAGCTGTACGTCCCGCCGACCTGCGGCCCCATCACCTCGAACACCCCGAAGTGCAGCGGCGTCATCGTCGTCCCTCCCGGTCCCCCGCCGGCTCCTCGCCGGCCAGCCAGGCGCGGATGCCCTCGCGCGCGCTCTCCTTCACCGCGTCGGGCGCTCCCGAGCTCTCGATCGACGCGAGGGCGCACCCCGCCAGCTGCTCGTCGGTCAGGCCGAGCGCGCTGCGGCACACCTCGTACTCCTCGAGCACACCGGGACCGAACAGGATCGGATCGTCCGCGTTGATGGAGCACCGCACCCCGGCCGCCAGCAGGGCGGGCAGCGGGTGGGCCGTGATCTCGGGCACGACCGCGAGAAGGACGTTCGAGGTCGGGCAGACGTCGAGGCAGACCTGGCTCTCCACCAGCTCCTGGATGAGCGCGGGATCCTCGAGGGCGCGCACGCCGTGCTGGATGCGGTCCGCCTGGAGCACCCGGAGCGCGTTCCAGACCGACTCGGGACCGACGAGCTCGCCCGCGTGCGGAGTCGAGAGCAGGCCCGCCTCCTTGGCGATGGCGAACGCGTCCGCGAAGTCCTCCGCCGGGTAGCCGCGCTCCTCGTTGGCGAGGCCGAGCCCGACGACCCCGCGGCCCGCGTACCGCGCGGCGAGCTTCGCCGCCTCGATCGAGGGCTCGTACCCGGTCGTCCGGTCGACCGTGACCATCAGGCCCACGGCGACCCCGTGGCGCCGCCCGGACTCCTCGCCCTGCTCGGTCATCGCCTCGAGCGCTGCCTCCGCCGAGCCGAAGGACTCCGCGTAGAACACGGGGCTCACCCCGAACTCGACGTACACTACGCCGTCGCGGGCGGCGTCCTCGACGGCCTCCTCGATCAGGCGGCGCAGGTTCGCCGGAACGGACAGCACCGTCAGCAGGCGCATGTAGGCCTGCCCGAAGCCGGTGAACTCGGTGAATCCGGAGATCTCCGGCGGCTCGATGCCCATCTCGGTGCAGAGCTCGATCAGGGTCGCCGGACGCATCGCGGCCTCGAGGTGCAGGTGCAGGTGCGCCTTCGGCAGCGCGGTGAGGTCCCGCGTGACCGTGGGGGCCTGGATCGCGGTATCGGTCATGGTGGTGTTCCTTCCGTCGAGCATCAGGACAGCGGCCCGTCCGCGTAGACCTTCTCGAGCAGGCTGAGGTCGAGGATGTCCTCCACCTCGGGCAGGTCGGTCACGCCGGCGGCTTCCAGCCCCTCGTACATGGGGCCGGCGAGGCGCTCCGGGTCGATCCAGAACAGGCCCTTCTCCTCGGTGAGCTCGCTCTGCAGGAACGGGATCTGCAGCTCGTTCTCGCGGGTCTGCTGGGTGAGGTCGAGGCCGAGGTCGGCGCCGTACTTCTCGACCGCCAGCTGCGCGCCGAGGTCCGGGTCCTCCTCGTTCTCCAGCCAGCCGCGGATGCTCGCCCGGAGGAAGCCCTCGATCGCCTCCGACTGCTCCTCGATGGTGCTGCTGTCGCCGTAGATGACGTTGCCGTACTGCGGCAGCCCGAGCTCGGCATAGGTGAGCGTGACGTAGTCGTCGGCGCTCATGCCGTAGGTCTCCTCGAGCATGATCGGCTGGTTGGTCGCGTACGCGGTGTACGCCTTGCCCTGTCCCTCGACGAGCGGCGCCACGTCGAAGCCGACCGGGACGAACTCGTAGTCGGGCTCGTCGCCGCCGACCCGGAACATCGCGTCGATGAGCGGCTGGGTGCCCTCCTGACCCAGGATGGTCGCGCCCTTCATGTCCTCGACGGACTCGACCGGGTCCTCGGCCAGGGAGAGCAGGGCGGAGGGCGTGTCCTGGTACACCGTGCCCACGCCGACGAAGTCGTTGCCCTGCGGAATGGACTGCAGCCAGTTCTGCATCGACGGCTCGACGCCGAGGTCGGCGTCGCCGGCCGCGACGCTCGCCATGGTGGTGGGCGCGTTGGGTCCGCCGGCGAGCCACTCGATCTCGAGGCCCTCCTCTGCGTAGTAGCCGGCGTCGTCGGCGATCCAGAAGCCCGCCCACTCGACGTTCGTGATCCAGCCGAGGGCGACCCGCAGGGTGGTCAGCTCCTCGCCCGAGGCGTCGCTCGCGGAGGTGGAGGCGGAGGAGCAGGCGGAGAGTCCGCCGGCGAGGGCGAGCGCGGCGCCGGCTGCGGCCATCCTGCGGACGGATCGGGATCGGTGAGTCAAGGTGTCTCCTTCGGTGTTGGGGAGGTGCGGGGCAGGGGGCACCGGCCGCTCCGGATGGCGCGGCGGTGGGTCGGAAGGACGGGAGGTCAGGTCACCCGGGCGACGACGGCGCGTTCGAGGGCGCGCGCGCCGACGAAGGTGAGGACCGAGAGGGCGGTGGCGACCACGGCGGTACCCCAGGCCCGGTCCATCTCCATGTAGCTGCGCGCGGTGCTGAACAGGTGGCCGAGCCCGTGGGCGCCGATGAGGAACTCCGCGAGCATCGCGGCGAGCACCGCGGTCGGAGCGGTGATCCGGATCGCGACCATGATGCTGGGGACCGCGGTCAGCAGGTGGAGGCGGCGGAGCGTCGTCGCGGTGCTCGCGCCGAGCACCGCGAACAGGTCCCTCCCGCTCTGCGAGGCCGAGGCCAGCCCGGACACCGTGAACACGAACACGGGGAAGAAGCAGATGATCGCGGTGATGGCGAGCACGGTCGAGTCGTTGTAGCCCAGCAGCCGCGCGATCACCGGGATCATCGCGGTGACGGGCACCGACCGCAGGACGAGCGCGGCGGGCGTGACGACCCCCGAGATCGCCGCGCTGCGCCAGACGCCGATCCCGGCGATGAGCGCCGCCAGGGTGCCGAGGCCGAGGCCCGCGAGCGACATGACGAGCGTGTATGCCAGATCCGGCACGTACTCCCCGACATTGGCTCCTACGTCGGCGAAGACCGCCCACGGGCGAGGAGCGACGGTCTCGGTGTAGCCGTTCACCACGACCCAGAGGTCCCAGAGCACGACGATCAGGGCGAGCGGCCAGTAGTGCAGGAGCCCGGTGAGGACGGAGCGGGCGGCGGTCATGCGAACCTCCGGGCGGCGAGGACCTGGACGCGGGAGAACAGGACGTACGCGAGGAGCGAGAGGAGGGTCGCCGACAGCGCGGCGGACCACAGCAGCGGGATCTGGAAGTTCTGCATCGCGCTCACGATCAGCACGCCGAGGCCGGAGGGGGCCCCGAACCACTCGCCGATCGTGGCTCCCAGCACGGCGGTCGGGCCGGCGAGGGCGAGTCCGTCGAGGAAGTAGGGGAGGGCGGCCGGGAACTGGAGGCGCCGCAGCCGGGTCAGGCGGGCCGCGCCCAGCACCGTGAAGACGTCCTGGTGCGTCCGCGAGGCGGCGAGCAGTCCGGAGCTGAGGGCGACGAACATGACGAAGCCGACGCCGAGCGCGGCGATCACGGTGGGAGTGCCCTCGCGCCCGACGGTCATGATGAGCAGCGGCGCCAGCGCGATGAGGGGGACGGCGTTGAGGATCGCCGCGAGACGGTCCATCCCGGGCCGAGCGACCGGCACGAGCAGTCCCAGCGCCGCCCCCGCGGTCGCGAGGACGGTTCCGAGGACGAGACCGGCGGCGGCTGCCACGGCCGTGGCGCCGAGGGACCGGAGGACGAGATCCAGTCGTCCGGGCTGTCCCAGCGAGGCGAGGACCTCGGTGAGCGGCGGCCAGCTCTTGCCCGCGAGCTCGAACCGTCCGACGACCTCGACGAGGACGACGAGGGCGATGACGCCGAGCACCGGGTAGAGGCGCCGCAGAGCGCTGCCTCTCATGCCGTCTCGTCCGCGGAGTCCAGCATGGCGGTGAGGGTGTCGACGAGGCCGTGGAACTCCGGGGTGCGCGTGACGTCGGCGCCGCGGGGACGCGGGATGTCGACGGTGCAGGTGTATCGCACCCGGCCGGGGCGTCCCGTCATGACGACGATGCGGTCGGCGAGCAGCACCGCCTCGTCGACGTCGTGGGTGACGAGCAGCGTGGTGATCTGCTGCTCGGACCAGATCCGCGCGAGCTCCGCGTTCATCCGGCGCCGGGTGACGGCGTCGAGCGCGCCGAAGGGCTCGTCGAGGAGCAGCACATCGGGATCGAGGGCGAGCGCCCGGGCGATCGCGGCGCGCTGGCGCATCCCTCCCGACAGCTGCTTCGGGCGGGCGTTCTCGAAGCCGCCGAGCCCGACGAGCCGCAGCAGGTCGTCCACCCGCCGGTCGTCGACCGGGCGACCGGCGACCTGGAAGGGCAGCGCCACGTTGCTGCGGATGGACGCCCAGGGCAGCAGCGCGTGCTCCTGGAACGCGACGCCGAGGCGGTGCTCCCGCGCCAGCTGCGCAGGGGGCCGGCCCTCGACGTCGACCGCACCCGCGGACGCCTCCTCGAGGCCGGCCACGAGCCGGAGGACGGTGGACTTGCCGCACCCCGAGGGGCCGAGCAGGGCGACGAACTCGCCGGGGGCGACCTCCAGGTCGAGACCGTCGAGGGCGCGGAGCGAGGTCTTCCGCTTGAGCGGGTACTCCTTGCTCACGCCCCGGAGGGCAATGCCGCTTCCCGTAACCGGGGCAGGCCGGTCGATGGGGAGACGCTGCGGGGAGCGGACAGCGGTGGAGGTCATGGACGGCGCCTCTCGTAGGGGACGGATCGCAGATCCCCTTTGAACCGCTCGATTCACACCGTACGGACGGGTTGTTTCCTCACGGTTTCACCGCCGTACGGATCGTGTTTCGCCTCCTGGAGCCGTGCGGTCGGTCAGTCCCGAGCGCCGGAGAGAAGCGCCGCCACCGCGGAGTCGTGCGCGTGCGCGAGCGTCGCGGGCGGCTCGCCGGCGAGGAGCGCGAGCTGCAGACCACGCCACAGGGCCAGGATCTGCACGGCGAGGGACTCGGCCCGCCCCGCGTCGAAGCCGCGCTGCCGCAGCACGGCCGCGAGCTCCGGCGGCCACTCCCGCGAGACCTGCTCGAAGAACTCGCGGTGCCGCTGCGGCATCCGCGCGGCGACTCCGTAGAGCTCGAACAGGAGCCTCAGGAACGGCCGGTTCTCCTCGTCGGCGATCTTCCGCCACCCCCACCGCAGTCGCTCCTCAATGTCCTCGCCCTCCCGCAGGCCCGCCATGAGCCCGCTCAGAGAGGGGAAGCGCCCGTAGGCCTCCACCATGGCGAGCCCGAGCAGGGCCTCCTTCGAGCCGAAGTAGTAGAGGAGCATCCGGTTGTTCGAGCCGATCGCACGGGCCATCCCGCTCAGGGTCGTCGCGCCGACCCCGTGCTCGAGCATGTAGTCGGTGACGAGGGCGAGGAGCCGGCGTGCCTCCGGCTTCGGCTCGGCGGGAACGTGCACCGGTCGAGCGTACGCGCGAGGGCCCCGGAACCGTCGGTCCCGGGGCCCGCGGGCGCCCGCCCGCTACCCGGCGGTGCTGGTCAGGTGGTATTCCCGCACGATGGTGAACAGCGCGGGCTGCGGACGGAACTTCGCCATCCGCCGGCTGAGCACCACCGTGCGCCTCGGCGAGCACGCCGACTGAGGCGGCGAGGCCGCAGCGCCTCTTCACGGCGGCGCAGCGGCGCACTACCGTCGGTTCCGGCGGCACCGGCCGCCTCCGATCCGAAGGGGCGGTCATGGTCAACCACACGTACCGAGTCACCGAGATCGTCGGCACGTCGCCCGAGAGCACCGATGCCGCCATCCGGAACGCCATTCAGCGGGCGTCGGAGACGATCCGCCATCTCGACTGGTACGAGGTGATCTCGCAGCGCGGGGCGATCGAGGGCGGGGAGGTCGCCCACTTCCAGGTGACGATGAAGGTGGGCTTCCGGCTCGAGGAGCCCGCTTGACCTAGCCGGTGAGGTCGACCTGGGCGAGCGCTCCGCCGCGCTCGCTCGCTGGAGCACGACGGCCGCCGCGCTGCGCGGCCGCCCCGGCGAGGACGACCAGAAGGATGCCCGCGAGCTGCAGGATCGACGGCGTCTGCCGCAGCACGATCAGGCCGAGGAGCACCCCGATCGCGGGCTCCAGGGCCATGAGGGTTCCGAACGCGGTGGGCGTCATGCGCCGCAGCGCGAGCATCTCCAGCGCGAACGGCAGGACGGGAAGCAGGATCGCGAGTCCCGCGGCGGCTGCGAGGATGCCGGGCGTCACGTGTCCGGCGGCCTGCGGCAGCCCGACGATCGCGGTGGTGGCGGCCGCGACCGGGATCGTCAGCGCGAGCGCGCCGATGCCGGTGAAGCGGTCGCCCACTCTCTGTGTCAGGAGGATGTAGACGGCCCAGCACAGCGCCCCGAGCGCCGCGAACCCGATGCCGACGAGGTCGATGGCGCCCTGCCAGGGCTCCGTGAGCAGCACGACACCGCCGAGCGCGAGCGCCGGCCAGGCGAGCGCCCGGACGGAGTGGCTGCGAACCGCAGCGACGGTCAGGGGACCGAGGAACTCGATGGCGACCGCGGTCCCGAGCGGGATGCGCTCGAGCGCCGAGAGGAAGGAGATGGTCATCACGCCGGTGGTGACGCCGAGGCCGAGCAGCACGGGCACGTCGTGCCGACGGATGGAGCGCAGCGGTGGCCGTGCGAGGACCAGGAAGAGGAGCGCCCCCATCGTGAGACGGAGCCAGGCGGTGCCGGCAGGGCCCACCGAGGAGATGAGTCCGACGGACAGCGCGGATCCCAGCTGCACCGACAGCATCGCGGCGACCGCCAGCGCCCAGGGCGGAACGGCGACGCGGGCCGGGGCCGTCATCGCTCCTCCCCTCGAAGGAGGCGGCGCTCGACCGTGACGTCCGGGCCGAGGCGCATCACGTGCGCGGTCAGGTCCTCGGCAGCCGCGTCGAGCGCGTGGTCGGTGAGGGGTTCGAGCGCGTCCAGGATGAACAGGGCCGCGGTCGTCTCGTCGCGGAGTTGCGTGCGGCGCGACTGGCGCCAGTTCCACCGTCGACAGGTGACGCCGGCGTCGTCGCACCACACGACCTCGCCAGGATCCGGATGCTCGACCACGTCCATCCCGTCGCCCACCGCGAACGGCTCCTGCCCGGCGGCGCGGATCAGCCGCGGGAACCCGGCGTAGCGTGCGAGGTCCTCCCCGCCGAGCGGCACCCGGTGCACCACCGACACCGCGTTGTAGATGTCCGTCAGCCGGTTAACGCGCGGCAGCCCGGTGGCCGCGCGGCGCAGGAGCGCCTCGAGGCTGTTCCGCGTGCGCTGCGGCTTCGCGCCGAACGCCCGATACGCCTCCCGCCACGCCGCGACGTGCGGGAGCTCCTCCACCGGCACCTCCCGGAGCGCATCGCGAGCCGCGGCCTCGGCCGCCGTGAGCAGGGCATCGCTCCCCGAGTCGCTCGGCCCCGGCCGGATCCCGTCGACGGCTATGAGCATCGCACGGTAGTCGGGCCGCAGCGCGAACACTGCAGGGTCGACGTGGGCGCCGGCGAGGAACTCCGCCGACAGGTCGAGGTCAGGCATCGGATCCTCCCGAGCGGCTCGAGGAGCCGACCGCCGGCTCGAACACGGCGAGGGAGAAGCGGACGGGCTGCGAGCCCGGATTCCCGTAGGAGTGGGGGACGTCGCCCGCAAAGGCCAGCGCGTCTCCCGCCTCGAGGGTGACCGACTGGCCGGCTGCCTCGACGATGAGCGTGCCGGACAGGACCTGCAGGAGCTCGCGAGTCCCGGATGCGTGAGGGTCGCCCGGATGCACGTCGCCGGGTGCGAGGGTCCAGTCCCACAGCTCGACGACGTCCGGGGTCTCCGCGCTCGCCACGAGCACCCCGCGCCCGCCGGGATCGCTGCTCCACAGCACGGCGCCCTCCCCGGACCGCGTCACCTGCACCGGCCGCGGCTGCGGCCGCTCAACGAGCGCCGGCAGCGCCAGGCCGAGGGCGTCGGCGATCCGAAGCAGAGTGCCGACGCTGGGGTTCGCGGCTCCCTGCTCGACATTCACGAGCATGCGCCGGCTCACTCCGGCGGCGTGCGCGAGCTGGTCGAGCGTCCAGCGCCGGGTCTGCCGCTCCTGCCGCACGCGAGCGCCGATCGCCGCGGCAAGTGCTGAGGTCGTTGCGTCCACCCAGTGCACGATACTGCACCGCAAGTGCACAGACGCCCCGAGCGCAGAGTCCTCTCGATGCACGTACTCGCAGTACCCACCGGTCGGAGGGCGGGAGCGCGGCAGGAAATGGCGAGCGAGGAAACGAAAAGAGAGCGGCACCTGTCGGTACCGCTCTCTTTCCTTCTGCGCGCCCGGAGGGACTCGAACCCCCAACCTTCTGATCCGTAGTCAGATGCTCTATCCGTTGAGCTACGGGCGCATGTTCCTGGGGAACTGCGACGATCGCGGAGACGGTGGGATTTGAACCCACGGAGGGGTCAAACCCCTCTCCACCTTAGCAGGGTGGTGCACTCGACCGGACTATGCGACGTCTCCAGTGGCCTCAGCAAGCATAGCCGCTACCCGGGCCCTCCGTGACCGCCTCTCCCGGACGGCTCCCGTCACCGCTACTGGTCGGCGAGCGTGCGCCCGACCGAGCAGGTCTCCTGAGCGGCGGACTGACCGAGCACCTCCCCGGGAAGCTGGGCGACGGGCGTCTCGGTGGGCGTCGGCACGGGGGCGGTCTCGCCGGGCGCGGCCGGGGTCTCCTCGGCAGGCGGCGCCGTCTCCACGGGGGCAGGCGCTTCCGAGCCGGGCGCCGCGACGGAGCCGCTGCGCTGGTCCCCGCTGGGCGGGCTCAGGACGATCGCCTGGTCGTTGAGCACCGCGGTCATCAGAGCGGTCGCCGGCCCCTCGTTGGGGAGGAGTCCGACGCCGTCGGAGGCGTAGTAGGTCGGGTACTGGACGAACACGATCTTGTCGAGGTCGATCGGGGCCAGAGCCTTCGCGATCTGCACCATCGTGTCGACGCTGTTGAGGGACTCCGAGAAGGTCATGTTGCGGACCGCTGCGCCCGCCAGCCCGTAGAGCTTGGTCACGTCGGTGAGCGTGGACGAGCTCTTCACCTTGCGCACGAGGGACGACAGGAAGACCTGCTGCGAGCTGATGCGCGTGATGTCGCTGCCGTCGCCGACTCCGTACCGGGTCCGGAGGAACTTGAGGGCGTCCATGCCCTCCAGCTCGTGGGTGCCGGCAGGGAGGAAGAGCTCGGTGTGCTCGTCCTCGATGGGCTGGGCGACGCAGACGGGGACGCCTCCGATCGCGTTCGACATCTCGATGACGCCGTCGAAGCTGATCTCCGCGGCGAACGGGATCGTCAGCCCGGTGAGGTTCTCGACCGTCTTCACGGCGCAGGCGAGGCCCGCCTTCGCGGATCCTCCCCCGGTCAGCAGGGCCGTGTTGATCCGGGCGCTGCGCACGGGCCCGTTCGTGCCGCCGTCGCCGTCGTCGCACTCCGGGATCTCGACGTAGAGGTCCCGGGGGAAGCTGATCGCCACGGCGTTCGAGTGGTCCTGCGAGATGTGGAGCAAGATGTTGACGTCGTTGAGCTCGCTCTCCGGATCCTCGCCGTAGGAGTAGGTCGAGTTCGCGCGGCTGTCGCTGCCGATGAGGAGCAGGTTCACGCCGCCGTCGATGGCGCTGATCTCGGGGAGGTCGCCGACGGCGTCCTCGTTGTCGAGGTGGACGGTGCGGACCTGGCGGCCGATGTCCCAGGCGGCGATGCCGCCGACGGCGAGAGCGCTCACCACCACCACCGTGACCGCGATCCCGAAGAACTTGACGAGCCGCATGGCGATGCTGGGCTTGCGGAGGCGACCGTGGCGGGCGACAGGGCGGACTCCAGCGGCGTGCGCGCTGCGGCGTGATCCGCTCACTGAACTCCCCTCGGGCTCGGGTTCGGTGCGGCGACACCTGCTCCAGACCCGTGCGACGCCCCCGCGGACACGGATCATGGAGGAGCCGGCTTGATTCCTCCTGAAAGGGAAGGGTACGGTACCCGGCTCCCCGAACACCGGCAACCGCACCGCCGTTCTCGGACCGCGTACGGAAGATCCTGGATCCGCCGGCGCACCGCTCGGCACCACCGCCTGGCCATCACATGGGATCGCTCCCGGTCAAGCACTATTCCACAGGCCTCGCATCGCTCAGGCTTCTCGCATGAACGAGGCCACGGACCTGGCGATCCGGGACTGCCCCACCTGCTCCGAACCGATGCTCGCGCTCGAAGGCGAGTGGTGGTGCCTCCCGTGTCAGGACGCTAGACCCGCAGCCGCCGCCTAGCTGGCCCGGCCCGTCCCCTGCGCTGACGCGCCGGGGTCCGGGCCTCAGCGCAGGGGACGCGGCGCCCGCACGCTCGTGAAGCCGGGCCGCCCGAGCGCGACAAGCGGCGCCGGGACCCATCGCAGGCCCGCCGTGCGGCGGGAGGGGTCGAGGTCGAGCTCGAGACGGTGCGGCGACTCGAGGAAGAGCACGGACACCGCCATCCGCCCGTTCTGCCACCTGCCCGCCACTGCGACGACGGGATGCCCGTCCTCCTCGCTGACCGTCCAGCCGTCACCCGCGACGGGGGCGGCCACCGTCCCGCCGTAGCCGTCGTTCAGCTCGATGCTCCACACCCCGCCGCTGCGCAGCAGCTCGACCGACTCGAGGCTCGGTCCCTCCGCAGGGGTCACCGGGGCGTAGCGTCCCACCGCGTCGTCTCCCGGCTGGTCGTCGGATCCGCCGGGCGCAGGGAGGCGGAGGCCCGCCAGTCGGTCCACCAGCCGGGCATCGGCGTCGGGGTCCCCTCCGTTCCCCAGCGCCGGCAGCAGGTGCTCCCACGCCGCGTCGAGCACGGCCTGCATCGCCTGGGTCGACGCGGTGGTGGCGAGCACGGCGTCCTGCTCGGGCAGGATCACGCAGAACTGGCCGAAGGCCCCGTCTCCCCGGTAGCCGTGGCGGGCGTGCCAGACCTGGAATCCATAGCCGCGGCGCCAGTCCGGGTCGGCGTCCCAGTCGGTGTCCACGCGTCGGGTGCGCACCTCCTCCGCCCACCCCTCGGGCAGCAGCTGCTCGCCCTTCCAGCGCCCCTCGTCGAGGTATAGCTGGCCGAGCTTCGCAACGGCGTCCGTGCTGGCGAACAGCCCCGTGAAGCCGAGCGAGCGGCCCTTCGGGTGCTCCTGCCAGCTCACGGGATCGATGCCCAGCGGGTCGAGCAGGCGCGGGCGCAGGTAGCCGACCAGATCGGTCCCAGCCCTTCGCTGGATGATCGCGGCGACCGTGTAGGTGGCCGGCTGGTTGTAGGCGAAGACCGTGCCCGGCTCCTGCTCCGGCTCGTGCAGGAGGAAGCCGCGGACGGGCTCGTCCGGGTCCGTCTCCGTCGCGGGGCCCACCATGTCCTGCGTGTGGCCGCTCGCCATCGCGGCGAGGTGACGGATGCGGATCGCGCGCGCTCGCGGGGTGGTGATTTCGTCGGCGAACTCGGGGAAGTGGTCCACGACGAGGTCGTCGAGGGTGACCAGTCCCTCCGCGACCGCGAAGCCGAGGGCCGTGGCGGTGAACGTCTTGCTGAGGGAGTACAGCAGGTGCGGGCGGTCCTCGGTGAACGGCGACCACCAGCCGGACGCGACCACGCGTCCGTGCCGGAGCAGCATGATGCTGTGCGGCTCGATGCGCGGGTCCGACTCGAGCGCGTCGAGGAACGCCTCGATGCCGCGGGCGTCGACGCCCTGGCTGCTGGGGGATGCGGAGGGGAGCGGAACGGCCACGCACCGACGCTACTCGGAGATCCGCGGTCCGGTGGGGCACGCGGAGCTCGGGTCCGCACGCACGGCATCGCAAGTCCGGACGACGCGATCCGTCGCGGTGGCGGCGAAACGCGGCGGGACTATAGCGGAAGCGGTGCGGAAAGCGTAGCCCCCACTGCAGGTGGGGCAGGGCCCCTAACCTGGACCAGTAAGCCCCGAAGCGGACGGGACCCCCACCGGAACCCCCCAGCCGGCCCGTCCACTTCCAGAGAGCCCCAGGCCGCATCTCCCCCCGATTGCGACCTGGGGCTCTCCATCTGCACTCGGCAGCGGAACTCCCGCCCGCGGCACCGGACTTCCCCCGAAGATCCGGACGCGGCAGGGACGGGGCGCCGGCAGCGGAGATCGAGCCACCCGAGATCCGACCTCCGGCGACGCCCAGAACGAGGGTAACGGGTTTCCTCCTCCGGCACGCGCCCCAATCCCGAGCACCCTCTCACTTTTGTGCCTCCGGACCGCGTCGTCTTCGCGGTTGCGTTAACTCGGTGTGACGATGCGCGTGCCGCCTCGCGGCGCCGTGACCCGTGTGGCTACTCTCCTGGCCCATGATGCCGACGTGTCCTCGATGCAAGACGGACGAGTACCTGAGCTATCAGGACTTCAGCCCAGCTCGCCAGGAGCGCTACGAGGTGACGCGCTCTTCAGGGCGCCCGTCTGTGACGAAGGTCCGCCTCATCAGCCCGAGCGTGAGCTACACCTGCGACCGGTGCGGACACGTCAACGGCCATGCGGTTCCGGACGACTGGCGCCCGGCAGCCTGGGCGCTCCGCGCGACGGAGTGACGGCGGAGCCCGCGAACTAGGAGGGCCCCAGGGGTGGCTGACGATCGCTCCGCATCCGGGGCCCTCGGATCGGGGGCTCAGCGCAACGGTAAGCAGGCGCTCCGCCGCCCTGCACGGGATTGACGCCCCGGGCCCGATGCTGTCTCAGCGCCTCCCGCCGAGCCCCGACCCCGTCGATAGTCTCGGGCCGTGACGATGAGAGGGAGCGATCTGCGCTCGTGCACCCGCTGCGCGGCCGCGGTCGAGCTGGGCAGACTGCAGACCCACTACCGCTGGCACTGGACCGTCGAGGAGGGCCTGGAGGAGCCGAGCGGCCCGTTCGGCTACTGGGACCCGCAGGGAGTCTGGACCAGCACGGCGCGCGCGTTCTGAGCCATCGTGCGGAGGGCGTGGGATTCGAACCCACGGGACATCGCTGCCCACTGGTTTTCAAGACCAGCTCCATCGGCCGCTCGGACAGCCCTCCTCGCCCAGCCGCACGGGCCGGACCCGGCCGAGTCTACCGAGGGCGTCTCGGCCGGCGGCCAGGGGATCGGCAACGCCCGCGACAAGGGGCAACCGTGCCGGGTTGCCGATCGTCGTTGGCGTTGCCGTTTCCAGCGGCGCCCGGGAAGCGGCAGCGCGTGGTCGAGGGATCCGCTCAGACGATGGTCGACAGCACGTGGCGCAGGCCGTCCTCGGCCACGGGGCCGGTGAGCTCCGACGCCGCCTCCTGCACCTCGGGCGGGGCCTGGCCCATCGCGACGCCGCGGCCCGCCTCCGCGGCCCAGTGCAGCATGTCGATGTCGTTGCGTCCGTCGCCGACCGCCATCACGCTGTGGCGAGGGACGCCGAGCGTCTGGCGGACCCGCTCGAGCGCCGTGGCCTTGTTCACGCCGTCCGGTGCGATGTCGAGCCACGCCGTCCAGCCGACGGTGTAGCTCACGCGGTGCAGCCCCATGCGCTCGACCACCTGGAGGAAGTCCTCGACGTCGTGGTCGGGCGAGATGACCACGACCCGCGTCGCCCGGGTGTGCAGCAGGTCCTCGAACTCCACGTGCTGGCTCGCGTTGCCGAGCGCTCGCTCGGGGAAGTCGCCGTGGTAGCGGTAGAAGCCGGTCTCGTCCTCGACGGCGTACCGGCCGCCGGAGAGGTGCGACCGGATCGTCGTCAGCACGTTGGTCGGGTTGAAGGTCTCCACGTACTCCCGCCGGTAGCCGGAGGGCGCCGCCGGGTCGCGACGGAGCGTGATCGCCCCGTTGCAGCACACGACGTACTCGGGCGCGATGTCGAGCTGCTCGAGGACCGGCAGCGTGCTCGCGACCGATCGGCCCGTGGCGAGCATCACCTCATGGCCCGCCTCGACCACACGCCGCACCTCGCGCGAGACCGCGTCGCTCACCACGCCGCTCTCGTGCAGGAGGGTGCCGTCGATGTCGAGCGCGACGAGCAGCTTCCCCGACGGCCACGCGGCCCGGCGAGCGCTCATCGGCCGGTCACGGGCCGCAGGACGTCCAGCCCGCCGAGGTAGGGACGCAGCGCCTCCGGGACGACGACGGAGCCGTCCTCCTGCTGGTGCGTCTCGAGCAGCGCCACGATCCACCGCGTCGTCGCGAGCGTGCCGTTGAGGGTCGCGACCGGGCGGGTGCCGCCCTCGCCGCGGCTCCGGATGCCGAGCCGGCGCGCCTGGAACGTCGTGCAGTTCGAGGTGGACGTCAGCTCGCGGTACGCGTTCTGCGTGGGCACCCAGGCCTCGACGTCGAACTTCCGGGCCGCGCTCGTGCCGAGGTCCCCCGCGGCCACGTCGATCACCCGGTAGCTGAGGCCGAGCGCCTGGAGCATTCCCTCCTGCCAGCCGACGAGCCGCTCGTGCTCCGCCTCGGCGTCCTCCGGGGTCGTGTAGACGAACATCTCGAGCTTGTTGAACTGGTGCACGCGGATGATGCCGCGGGTGTCCTTGCCGTAGGACCCGGCCTCGCGGCGGTAGCAGGTCGACCAGCCCGCGTAGCGGAGGGGGCCGGCCGAGAGGTCGACGATCTCGTTCGAGTGCAGTCCGGCCAGAGGGACCTCGCTGGTGCCGACGAGGTACAGCTCGTCCGCGGGGAGGTAGTAGACCTCCTCGGCGTGCTCGCCGAGGAACCCGGTGCCCTCCATGATCTCCGGCTTGACGAGGGTCGGCGGGATCACGGGGGTGAAGCCGGCTTCGAGCGCCCGGTCGAGACCCAGCGACATGAGCGCGAGCTCCAGCCGGGCGCCGACGCCCTTCAGGAAGTAGAAGCGGGCGCCGGACACCTTCGCGCCGCGCGCCATGTCGATCGCGTCGAGGCCCTCCCCGATCACGAGGTGGTCCTTCGCCTCGAAGCCGAACTCGGGCTTCTCCCCCACCTCGCGGAGCACCACGAAGTCGTCCTCGCCGCCGGCGGGAACGCCGTCCAGGACGACGTTCGCGATGGACCGGGTGAGGTCGGTGAAGTGCCGCTCCGCGTCGCCCGCCGCCTGCTGCGCTGCCTTGACTCCCGCCGCGAGATCCTGCGCCTGGGCGACCAGCGCGGCCTTCTCCTCCTTGGGCGCCGACGCCACCCGCTTCCCGAGGGCGTTCTGCTCGGCCCTGAGGCGCTCGAACTCGCTGATCGCGGAGCGGCGCGCGGCCTCCGCCTCGATCGCCTGGTCGACGATGCCGACGGACGCGCCCCGGGCCTCCTGCGAGCGGCGGATCGTGTCGGGATCTTCGCGCAGAAGCTGGGGGTCGATCACGCGGACCAGCCTAATCGCGGCATCGGAGGGCCCTTCGCACCGTCAACCCCGGCGGATTCACGGGCCGGTTCGCTACATTGGCCCGATGGATGGCAGCGCGACCGACACGGCAGGCAGCGCGACGGGAACCGCCGACGCAGGGACCCGGACGAAGGCGGCCGCCGTCGTCTACAACCCGATCAAGGTCGACCTCCCGACGCTCCGCGCGTCCGTCGACGCCGCCGCAGCGGCGGCCGGGTGGGGCGAGTCGCGCTGGTACGAGACCAGCGAAGAGGACCCGGGGAAGGGCCAGACCGAGCAGGCCGTCCGGGACGGCGCCGACGTGGTGCTCGCAGCGGGCGGTGACGGGACCGTGCGCGCGGTGGCCGAGGGCCTCCGCGACTCGGGCGTGCCCATCGCCCTGCTGCCCTCCGGCACGGGCAACCTGCTGGCCCGCAACCTGAACCTCACGCTCGGCAACCTGGACGACGCCGTCGCGACCGGCTTCGAGGGCACCGACCGCGAGATCGACCTCGGCGTCGTCGAGGTGCGGCGACCGGACGGATCCCGCGACCGCCTGGTCTTCCTCGTCATGGCCGGCATCGGTCTCGACGCCCAGATGATCGAGAACACCGACACCGAGCTGAAGAAGAAGGTGGGCTGGCTCGCCTACGTCGACGCCATCCGGAAGTCCCTCAAGGGCGACAACAACACCCGGCTCCGCTTCCAGCTCGACGGTGCACCGCCGCGCAACCTCCGCGTGCACACCCTGATGATCGGCAACTGCGGATCCCTGCCCGCCAACATCCTGCTGCTCCCGGAGGCGGCGGTCGACGACGGCCTCTTCGACATCGTCGCCCTCCGCCCGCAGGGACTCTTCGGCTGGATCCAGATCTGGGTGAAGATCGTCTGGGAGAACGGCGTCCTGCGCCGCAGCACGGTGGGCCGGAAGCTGCTCAACAACCTGAGCCGGGAAGTGCGTGCCCTCAGCTACCTGAAGGGCAAGGAGATCATCCTGCGCCCGGAGCGGCCCGTCGTCTTCGAGCTCGACGGCGACACGTTCGGCGAGGCGGCGGCGCTGAAGGCCTTCGTCGACCCGCTCGCCCTCACCGTCAAGATCCCGCAGGCCGAGGCCGACCGGCTCCCCGCCTCCGAGCGCACCGAGATGGGCGCGACCGCTGCCGAGCAGGCCGTCCTGCCGCCGGAGGTCACCGCGATCGATCCGGCGGACGCCGTGGTGCCCGAGGAGCAGATCGGCACTCCCGTCGGAGTGCCGCCGGAGGAGGATCCGGACGCCGCCTGACCCGGCGGTCGGGCCTCGGCGGCTGACCGGCACGTGCGGGCAACGCCGGCGTACTGCCGCCGGACGTGGCCTGTCGCCTACTCCTCGCCGTCGGCGGGCTCGCCCGACAGGATCCCCCGGAGCCAGTCGCGCGCCTCGATGAACGTCTCGTCGTCGTAGCGCGACACGTACTCCGTCCTCACCTTGTCGGCCCGCGGGTAGGAGCCGAGGAAGATGACGTTGGGGCTGAACCGGCGCAGGCCGAGGAGGGCGTCGGCGACGCGCTCGTCGTGGATGTGGCCGTCGAGGTCGACGACGAAGCGGTACCGGCCGAGCGCGTCACCGATCGGACGCGACTGGAGCAGGCTGAGGTTGATGCCGCGCGTGGAGAACTGCTCGAGCAGCTCGAGCAGTGCGCCGGAGCGGTCCTCCGGCAGCTCCGCGATCAGGCTCGTCTTGTCGGCGCCGGTGCGCTCCGGGATGCGGCGGGTGCTGCTGACGAGCACGAACCGGGTGACCGCGTTGGCGTTGTCGCCGATGTCGTCGCCGAGCACGTCGACCCGGTAGTGGTTCACGATCGTCGGCGGGGCGATCGCGGCGTCGGCGAGCGCCGGACCCTCGCCGAGCAGCTCCGCGGCGGCCTGCACGTTCGACGTCGCCGGCAGGTGCGAGTGCGCGGGAAGCCGCTGCTCGAGCCAGCGCCGGCACTGCGCGTAGGCGACCGGGTGCGCGGCCACGGTGCGGACGTCGCCGAGCGTCGTGCCGGGCAGCGCGACGAGCGAGAACTTCACCGGAACCAGGTACTCGCCGATGATCCGGAGGTCCGGGATGCTCGCGAGCGCGTCCTGCGCCGCGGTCACGCCCCCCTCGACCGAGTTCTCGATGGCGATCATCGCGGCGACGCTGCGGCCGCTCACGACGTCCTCGAGCGCCTCGCCGACGTTGTTGACCGGCCGCCAGTGCTTCCCCTTGGCCTCGGGCACCTGGGCGAGCGCGGCCTCGGTGAAGGTTCCCGCCGGGCCGAGGAAGCTGTAGCTCGAGGCGGCGGCGTCAAGGGGCCGGGGCATGGGTAGAGGTTACCGGGAGCCTCCGGCCAGGATTGGGGCATGACCGACCGTGCGGGCACCCCGGCCCAGGAAACCGACCTCATCGATGTGACGTCGCTCGTCGAGGCGTACTACGAGAAGCACCCCGACGTGTCCGTGCCGGAGCAGCGCGTGGTGTTCGGCACGTCCGGACACCGCGGCAGCTCCTTCGACACCGCATTCAACGAGGACCACATCGCGGCGACGACGCAGGCGATCGTCGAGTACCGAGCAGCGCAGGGCATCACCGGCCCGCTCTTCATCGGCCGCGACACCCATGGGCTCAGCCGCCCGGCCGAGACGACCGCGCTCCAGGTGCTCGTCGGCAACCAGATCGAGGTGAAGTCGGCGGCCGACGACGGCTACACGCCGACCCCGGCGATCTCGCACGCGATCCTGCGCTACAACCGCGCGGGCAACTCGGACCAGGCCGACGGCATCGTGGTCACGCCGAGCCACAACCCGCCCCGCGACGGCGGCTTCAAGTACAACCCGCCGCACGGCGGCCCCGCGGACAGCGACGCGACGAGCTGGATCGCCCGTCGCGCCAACGAGATCATCGAGAACGGGCTGCGCGACGTGAAGCGGGCGGAGCCGAGCGGCGTCGGCGCGTACGACTACCTCGGCACCTACGTCGACGACCTCGCGAACATCATCGACATGGACGCGATCAAGTCGTCCGGCATCCGCATCGGGGCCGACCCGCTCGGCGGAGCGAGCCTCGCCTACTGGGAGCGGATCGCCGAGCGCTACGGGATCGACCTCGAGGTCGTAAACCCGAACATCGACCCCACCTGGCGCTTCATGACCCTGGACTGGGACGAGAAGATCCGGATGGACCCGTCCTCCGCCTCGGCCATGGCGTCGGTCGTGGCGCGCAGCGGCGACTACGACATCCTCACGGGTAACGACGCGGACGCCGACCGGCACGGCATCGTGACCCCGGACGCCGGCCTGATGAACCCGAACCACTACCTGGCCGTCGCCATCCAGTACCTCTACGGCAACCGTCCGGGCTGGCGCAGCGATGCCGCGATCGGCAAGACGCTCGTGTCCTCGTCGATGATCGACCGGGTCGCGGAATCCCTCGGGCGCAGGCTCTGGGAGGTCCCCGTCGGGTTCAAGTGGTTCGTGCCGGGACTCGTCGACGGCTCCGTCGCGTTCGGCGGCGAGGAGTCCGCGGGCGCGAGCTTCCTCCGCTTCGACGGCACCGTGTGGACGACGGACAAGGACGGCATCATCCTCGCGCTGCTCGCGAGCGAGATCCTTGCGAAGACCGGCAAGACGCCCAGCCGGCTGTACGCGGAGCTGACGGAGCAGTTCGGCGCTCCCGCCTACGAGCGCGTCGACGCCGCCGCCACGAAGGACCAGAAGGCGCGGCTGGGGAAGCTCGACGGCGACGCCATCACGGCGATGGAGCTCGCGGGCGAGCCGATCGTGGCCAAGCTGAGCGCGGCGCCCGGCAACGGCGCGGCGATCGGCGGGGTGAAGGTGGTCAGCGAGAACGCGTGGTTCGCCGCGCGGCCGAGCGGCACGGAGGACGTCTACAAGATCTACGCGGAGTCGTTCAAGGGAGTGGACCACCTGCGGGAGGTCCAGGCGGAGGCGAAGCGGATCGTCGACACGGCGCTCGGGTGATGTCGAAATCCTCCTCTCCGAATCGACGAGATGGTGAGGGCCGGAACCGGCTCGGACAGGAGAGGAAGACATGCGGCTCACGATCCACACCTTCATGACGCTCGACGGAGTGATGCAGGCTCCGGGCGGACCGACCGAGGACACGACGGGCGGCTTCGAGCGGGGCGGCTGGCTTCCGCCGTTCGTCGACGAGGTGTTCGGCGAGGTCGTCGACGGCTGGTTCCAGCGGTGCGACGCCGTGCTGCTCGGCCGCACGACGTTCGAGCTGATGCGGAGCTACTGGCCGCAGGTGCCGGTCGAGGACGACGCGGTCGCCGCCGCGCTCAATGCGGGTCCCAAGTTCGTCGTCTCCCGCACGCTGACCGATCCGGACTGGGGAGACACGACCGTGCTCTCCGGCGATCCGGTGGAGGAGGTCCGCGCACTGAAGGAGCGGCCGGGCGGCGAGCTGCAGGTGCACGGGAGCGCCCAGCTGGCGCGCACCCTCCACGAGGCCGGCCTGATCGACGAGTACCGGCTGCTCACGTTCCCGGTCACCGTGGGCGCGGGGAAGCGCCTCTTCGGCGAGGACGCACCGCCGCGCTCCTACCGTCTCGTCGACTCCCGCATCTCGTCCACCGGCGTCGTCTACACCGCGCTCGCACCCGAGGAGTTCCGGACCGGCGACGTCGGCGAGGAGTAGCCGGTCGCGGGCCGGCTAGCCGACGATATGCCAGTAGTACGCCGTGCCGCCCGGGTGGTCGACCGTGATCGCCTGGTCGACGTCCCGGTAGTCGGAGTCGAGGGTGTGGCCCGCGAAGTAGATCTTCGTTCCGGCGTCGGTGTGCTCGACGCGGGTCACGACGCCCGTGTGGTCGCGGTCGCCGCTGTTGTCCCAGTCGAACTGCGCGATGTCGCCGGGCACCACCTGGTTCCGCTGGGTGTCGTCGAGGGGGACGGCGAGCTCGGGACGATCGCGGAGCCAGTCGCGGAAGGCGGTGGAGCTGCGCCACGGCGCGCCGGACGAGTAGACCGAGGACGGGTCGTAGAACCACTCGCCGTCCTGGGTCCAGCCACGGGCGACGAGGCTCTGGCTCGTGAAGTTGACGCAGTCGTTGCCCTCGAGCGTCTGGTACTCGGCCGTGTTGTAGCTCTGCCAGTGCGCGAGCACGTAGGACAGCTGCCGGTCCACCGGTGTGGAGACCTGGTAGTCGAACGTCGCCTCGTGGACCGGGCTCCCGCCGGGGCCGAGGAGCGCCAGCTGCTGAGCGCCGGGAGCGAAGTCGACGGCCGCCGGGGTGGTGAACGTTGCGGTGGTGCCGTCCGCGCCCGGCTCGAGCGGAACCTCCGCCTCACCGATGCGCACGGAGGCCAGCGCGTCGAGTCCTGCCCCCGACACCGTGACGGCCGTACCGCCGGAGACCGGGCCCGCGAGCGGGGAGACCCCGGCCACGCTGACCTCGGGGGACGCGGAGGACGCCGCCGGGGCCGCGGGCGCGCTGCCGGAATCAATCGCCGTGCCGCCCGCTGAGCACGCGGCGAGCGCGGGGATCAGGAGGGCGGCGGCGAGAACGGAGCGGAGGACGCGGGCCACGGGCATGCAGGGTACCCGCCCCGCCTGGAGGGAAGCCCGGCAGCGCGCCGCATCAGGGGTAGCCGGGAGCCGGGGGAAGCCCGAAGAACTCCTCGAGGGTGGCCGTGCCCGTGGTGTGCAGCTCGGCCGCGAGCGGCGTGCCCACGTACCGGAAGTGCCACGGCTCGTAGTCGTAGCCCGTGACGGCCACCTGGTCCGCCGGGTAGCGGAGGAGGAACCCGAACCGCCAGGCGTTGGCGGCCAGCCACAGCCCCTCGGGGGTGGTGCCGAAGCACGGGTCAAGGGAGCACCGTCCGGAGACGGCTCCGATGTCGATCGCGAGGCCCGTCTGATGCTCGCTGTGCCCCGGCCGGGCGGTGCGCCGGTCCGTGAAGGCCTGGCCGTTCGAGGCGACGGAGGAGTCGTACACCCTCTGCTGGGCCTCATAGGAGCGGTAGGCGCTGTTGGAGGCGAGAGCGAGGCCGGCCTCGTCGCTCGCAGCCTGGAACAGCCGCACCACCGCGTCGGCCGCCTCCCGGCGCAGCCGGGGGACGAACGTGTGCGCGACCGGGACCTCGACGAGATCCGGCGGCGCGAAGTCCAAGGGGCTCACCGGGCGGGCCTTGTTCACGACCACCCAGAGGCTCGACGGGTCGTCGACGGAGAGCGCCGCGCGGTCGAACGCGGGAGGCGGCGGGACCATGGTCGGGGTCGCGACGGGGATGTGGGAGGAAGCGCTCGGCGTGGGCGTCGCTGCCGGAGCGGTGCTCCGGGTCGGTGTGGCAGGAGCAGGCCCGGCCGCGCACCCGGCGAGCGGAGCGAGGAGCGCCCCGAGGATCGCGAGCACGGCGAGGCGGCGGGGCACCGGGAAAGGATACGGGCGGGGGCACCAAAGGGAGGGGTGTGCCCACGGCGCGAGCCCGGTAAACTCGCCGTGGTAGCGCTCCCACGGCACCGACGCCGAGATCCCTCGCCGGTGCGGCACCCCCGGAAGGACTCCTGTGAGCATCGCGACGTCTCCCGCTCCCGCCTCGTCCGAATCCGCCTACGGCGGATTGGAGCTCCTCATCGACGGCCAGTGGCACGGGACGGAGGGCCGGCAGTCGCGGCCCGTGATCAACCCGTCGACCGGTCGCGAGATCGGGCGCCTGCCGGTGGCGACGACGGAGGACCTCGACGCGGCTGTCGCGGCCGCCACCCGGGCCTTCCCGGTCTGGCGCGGCACCGCTCCCGAGCACCGGGCGAACATCCTGCACCGCGCCGCGGCGCTGCTGCGCGAGCGTGTGGAGGAGATCGCACGGCCGATGACGCTCGAGGAGGGCAAGCCGATCCGCGAGTCCCGGGGCGAGGTGCTGTTCACCGCCGGGATCATGGACTTCCTGGCCGGCGAGGCGATGCAGACCTCCGGCAAGGTCGTTCCCGGCGCGGTGCCCGGCGGGGCGACGCTCGTCCTCTCCGAGCCCGTCGGCCCCGTGGCGGCGTTCAGCCCGTGGAACTACCCGCTCACCGTGCCCACCCGGAAGATCGCGGCGGCGCTGGCGGCCGGCTGCACGATGGTCATCAAGCCCGCAGAGGAGGCTCCGACGAGCGGACTCGCGGTGGCGCGCGCCCTCGTCGACGCGGGGCTTCCGGCTGGGGTCCTCAACGTGGTCTTCGGCGACCCCGCCCACATCTCGGAGCGGCTCATCACGTCCCCGCAGATCCGCATGGTGTCCTTCACCGGGTCGACGGGCGTCGGGAAGCACATCGCCTCCCTCGCCGCGGCCGGGGCGAAGCCCTGCATGCTCGAACTCGGCGGTCACGCTCCGGTCCTGGTCTTCGACGACGTGGACGTCGACGCGGTGGTCGCGCAGCTCGTGGGCAGCAAGTTCCACAACAACGGCCAGTCCTGCGGATCGCCGTGCCGGTTCTATGTGCAGGACGCGATCTACGACCGGTTCGTGGAGCGCTTCGCCGAGCTCACCTCCCGCATCCGCGTCGGCGATCCCATGGAGGAGTCGACCCAGCTCGGTCCCCTGATCTCGGACCGGCGCATCCGGGCCATGGAGCACCTGATCCAGGACGCCGTCGAGCACGGGGCGCGGATCGTCGCGGGCGGCGAGGCCGTCCCGGGCGACGGGTACTGGTGGCAGCCGACCGCCCTCGCCGACGTCCCCGAGGACGCGGTGATCATGAACGAGGAGCCGTTCGGGCCCGTCGCGGCCATCTCCCGCTTCAGCACCGAGGAGGAGGTCGTCGAGCGCGCGAACCGGCTGCCGTACGGGCTGGGGTCCTACCTGTTCACCTCCTCGCTGCCGCGAGCGCTCCGGCTCCCCGCACTGATCGAGGCCGGGATGGTGTCGGTGAACGCGTGCAACCTCGGCGGCGTCGACACCTTCTTCGGCGGGGTCAAGGAGAGCGGCTACGGCTCCGAGGGCGGACCGGAGGCCGTCGCGGCGTTCCTCCGGCCCAAGCTCGTGACGTATGCCGCATGACGCTCCGCGCCGCGTACGTCCTCGGTGAGGAGGGCTACGACCGGATCTACGGCCCGGAGCAGCGCGCGGCGATCGCCGAGCTCTGCGGCGAGGAGCCGCCCTTCGTGCCGAGCGATCGCGCGAGCGCGGGCGACGCCCGACTGGCGGACGTCGAGGTCCTCCTGTCCGGATGGGGAGCGCCCGTCATGGACGAGGAGTTCTGCGCTCGGGCGCCCCGCCTCCGCGCCGTGCTGTACGCGGCCGGCGCGGTGCGGGGGTTCGTGACCCCGGCGCTCGAGCGACGGGGGATCGCCGTGGCGAGCGCGGCGGCCGCGAATGCCATTCCCGTGGCGGAATACACGCTCGCGACCATCCTCTTCTCGCTCAAGCGGGGCTGGCGGTTCCTCCGCCTCCCCGCATCCGCGACCGCGGATCTCGACGCGGTCCCGGGAACGTACCGCTCGACGGTGGGGCTCCTCGCGCTGGGCATGATCGGCCGCCTCGTCGCCGAGCGGCTCCGCTCGACCGACGTGCGGGTCCTCGCGTACGACCCGTACGCGACCGCGGAGGAGGCCGCCGAGCTCGGGGTGCGCCTCGTCGATCTGCCCGAGCTCTTCACCGCCGACGTCGTGAGCATCCACGCCCCCCTGGTCGAGGAGACCCGCCACCTCGTGGGCAGGACCCTGCTCGCCTCGATGAGGCAGCGGGCGACGCTCATCAACACGGCCCGCGGCGGCATCGTGGATCACACGGCCCTCGCGGAGGTGCTCGCCGCGCGACCGGACCTGCAGGCGGTGCTCGACGTCACCGAGCCCGAGCCGCTGCCCGCCGACTCGCCGCTGCGGAGCCTGCCCAACGTGGTCCTCACGCCGCACATCGCTGGGTCGCTCGGGCCGGAGTGCCACCGGATGGCCGACCTGATGATCGACGAGCTGCGGCGCTTGACGTCCGGCTCCGGCCTGCGTCACGCGGTGGATCTCACGCGGCTCGATCGAGCCGCGACCCCCTGATCCTCGTCCGCTGAGCGCGTCGCGGAGCTCGACGCCCCCCACTGACTTGACACCCCGCCGGTCGGCACGTAGTTTGACCGGGCAAAGCTTGGGAGCGCTCCCATGGGAGCGCTCTCGGGCCGTCACCCGCGCACACAAGGGAGTGATTCGTGATTCCTTCACGACGTACCAGAGCTGCTACGGCCGTCGCCGGCGCAGTTGCATTCGCCCTCCTCGCGACCGGATGCTCGTCCGGCGGTGGAGGAGGCACGGGCGGTGAGAGCGGCGGGGACATCACCCTGACCGTGACCACGTTCGGCACCATGGGCTTCGAGGAGCTGTACGAGCAGTACGAGTCCGAGAACCCGAACATCACCATCGAGGCGAACAACATCGACACCGGCGGCAACGCGCGGACCGACACGTTCACCAAGCTCGCCGCCGGCTCCGGCCTCTCTGACGTCGTCGCGATCGAGGAGGGGTGGCTCGGGTCGATCATGGAGGTCTCCGACCAGTTCAGCGACCTGCGCGACTTCGACATGGAGGAGCGCCAGGGCGACTGGCTCGACTGGAAGGTCGAGCAGGTCACCGACCCCGACGGCCGCATCATCGGCTACGGCACCGACATCGGCCCCGCGGGCCTCTGCTACAACGCTCCGGCCTTCCAGGCCGCCGGCCTGCCCACCGACCGCGCGGCCGTCGCCGAGCTGCTCGGCGGCGACGACGCGAGCTGGGAGCGCTTCTTCGAGATCGGCCGCCAGTACAAGCAGGCCACCGGCAAGGCCTGGTACGACCACAACGGCTTCGTGTGGAACTCGATGGTGAACCAGCTCGAGGAGGGCTACTACACCGCGGACGGCGAGCTGAACGTCGAGGACAACGCGGAGCTCCAGGAGCGCTTCGGCTGGATCGCCGACGCCTCGGCCGACGGCCTCTCCGCCGCGCAGACCGCATGGGACTGGAACGGCGGCCAGGCGTTCACCGACCAGACCTTCGCGACCTTCGTCTGCCCGGGCTGGATGCTCGGTGTGGTCCAGGGGCAGCTCGAGGCCGGCGGCGGCGGACCCGAGACCGGCTGGGACTTCGCCGACGTGTTCCCCGGCGGCTCGGTCAACTGGGGCGGGTCGTGGCTGACGGTTCCGACCACCTCCGAGCACCCGGAGGAGGCGGCCGCGCTCGCGTCGTGGCTCACCCAGCCGGAGCAGCAGCTCGCGGCCTTCGAGGCCGCCGGCGCGTTCCCGAGCACGACCGAGGCGCAGGAGGAGCTCGCCGCGAACCCCACGCCGAACCCGGTCTTCAACGACGCGCCGATCGGCGAGATCCTCGTCGACCGCTCGCAGGGCGTCGTCGCGCAGTTCAAGGGACCGGACGACTCGCTCATCCAGGAGAACGTCTTCGGCCCGCCGCTGCAGAAGCTCGAGCGGGGCGAGGCGACCGAGGAGCAGGCCTGGCAGGAGGCGCTGACGCTGCTGAACGACCTCGTCGGCTAGTCGTCCTTCTCCCAGCAGGTGCGGCCCCCGGGCGACCGTCCGGGGGCCGCACCCCCAACCCCCACACCCAGCGCCTCCCCTGACTCCGTACCGGGATCTGACATGACCTCCACCATCAAGGCGGCTGACGCGGCGTCGGCCGGCGACGCAGCCGGCCGCGAGATCGTCCGGCCCAAGCTGACGTTCGGCCAGCGGCTCAGCTGGTTCGACGTCAAGGCGTCGCCGTACGCCTACATCTCCCCGTTCTTTCTCCTCTTCGGGCTCCTCGGTCTCTTCCCGCTCGTCTACACGTTCGTCGTGTCGCTGCACGAGTGGGAGCTGCTGCAGGGTCAGGGCGACTTCATCGGCCTCGAGAACTTCGCCACGACGCTGCAGGACCGGTTCTTCTGGAACTCGATCTTCAACACCCTCAGCATCTTCGTGCTGTCGACGGTCCCGCAGATCACGATGGCCGTGATCCTCGCGGCGATCCTCGACCACAACCTCAAGGGCAAGACGTTCTGGCGGATGAGCGTGCTGCTGCCCTACGTCGTGACCCCGGTCGCGGTCGCGCTCATCTTCTCCAACATCTTCCAGGAGCAGTCCGGGCTCGCGAACAACCTGCTCGGCGTCTTCGGCATCGAGCCGATCGAGTGGAAGCGCGAGACCTGGGCGAGCCACGTCGCGATCGCCACGATGGTGAACTGGCGCTGGACCGGGTACAACGCACTGATCCTGCTCGCCGCGATGCAGGCGGTTCCGCGCGACCTCCATGAGTCGGCCGCGATCGACGGCGCGGGCGGCATCCGCCGGTTCTTCTCGATCACCATCCCGAGCATCCGGCCGACGCTCATCTTCGTCATCATCACCGCGACGATCGGCGGCCTGCAGATCTTCGCCGAGCCGCGCCTGTTCGACGTCTCGACCGCGGGCGGCGTCGGCGGCTCCGACCGCCAGTTCCAGACCACCGTGCTCTACCTGTGGGAGATGGCCTTCTTCCGCCAGGACTTCGGGCGGGCCTCCGCGATCGCGTGGCTGCTCTTCCTGCTGATCGTCGGCATCGGCCTCATCAACTTCCTCATCTCGAAGCAGATCGCCTCCGCCGAGGGCAGGGCCCTCAACAAGAAGACCGCTCGTATGCTCGCGAAGCGAGAAGGAGTATCGGCATGAGCCTGTCCACCACCGATGCACGGGCGTTCCCGCTGCAGCCGGCGCGCGGGCGCCGGAACCGGCCGAACACCGGCGTCGGCTCCCGTCCCGGGTTCCTCGCCTACGGCCTCCTCGTCGCGACCCTGCTCGGCTTCGCCTACCCGCTGTGGTGGTCGTTCGTGGTCGCGAGCGGCACGAACGCCACACGCGGCGAGACGCTGCCGCTCATCCCGGGCGGCAACTTCTGGGCGAACGCCGCCGAGGCGATGGACGCCATCCCGTTCTGGCTGGCGCTCTGGAACAGCTTCGTGGTCTCCAGCATCATCACGATCTCGGTGGTGCTGTTCTCGACGCTGGCCGGCTACGCCTTCGCGAAGCTCCGCTTCCGCGGCCGGGACGGGCTCATGATCTTCGTCATCGCGACGATGGCGATCCCGACGCAGCTCGGCATCATCCCGCTGTTCATCCTCATGCGGCAGTTCGGCTGGACCGGCGAGCTCGGCGCGGTGATCGTCCCGTCGCTCGTGACCGCGTTCGGCGTGTTCTTCATGCGCCAGTACCTCGTCGAGGTCATCCCGGACGAGCTCATCGAGGCGGCCCGGGTCGACGGCGCCAACCAGTTCCGCACGTTTCTCAACGTGGCGCTGCCGGCCGCCCGTCCGGCCATGGCGATCCTCGGGCTCTTCACCTTCATGGCCGCGTGGACCGACTACCTGTGGCCGCTGATCGTGCTCAACCCGACGAACCCGACGCTGCAGACGGCGCTCAGCCAGCTGCAGTCCGGCTACTACATCAACTACTCGATCGTGCTGGCGGGCGCCGTGCTCGCCACCATTCCGCTGCTCCTGCTGTTCATCGCGGCCGGCAAGCAGCTGATCTCCGGAATCATGCAGGGAGCAGTGAAGGGCTGATGGCAGCACTCGATCCGAACACCTACGAGTGGCCCGAGGGCTTCCTCTGGGGATCCGCCACGGCGGCCGCCCAGATCGAGGGAGCCGCGCACGAGGACGGCAAGGAGGACTCCATCTGGGACGCGTACGCCCGCGTCCCGGGAGCCATCGCGAAGGGCCACACGCCGGAGGTCGCGGTGGACCACTACCACCGGATGCCCGACGACGTCCGGCTCATGAAGGAGCTCGGCCTCTCGTCCTACCGCTTCTCGACCAGCTGGGCCCGGGTGAAGCCGGGGGACCGCGAGGTGAACCAGGCCGGGCTCGACTTCTACTCCAGGCTGGTCGACGAGCTGCTCGAGGCGGGCATCCTGCCCTGGCTCACGCTGTACCACTGGGACCTCCCGCAGGCCCTGGAGGAGCGGGACGGCTGGGCGAACCGGGACACCGCGTACCGCTTCCGCGACTACGCTTCCGCGGTCTACGACGCCCTCGGCGACCGGGTGACGCACTGGACGACCTTCAACGAGCCCCTCTGCTCGTCGCTCATCGGCTACGCCGCCGGGGAGCACGCGCCGGGACGGCAGGAGCCGCGGGCCGCCCTCGCCGCGCTGCACCACCAGCACCTCGCGCACGGCCTCGCCGCCGACCTGCTGCGCGAGCGGGGCGCTCAGCGCATCGGGATCACGCTCAACCTCACCAACGCCCTGCCGAACGATCCCGCCGACCCGGTGGATCAGGAGGCGGCCCGACGCCTGGACGCGATCTGGAACCGTGCGTTCCTCGAGCCGCTCCTGCTCGCCGCCTATCCCGCCGACTTCCTCGAGGACGTCCGCGCCCACGACTTCGAGGCCCTCGTGCAGCCGGGCGACCTCGAGACGATCGCGGCCCCGCTCGACTTCCTCGGCGTGAACCACTACCACGACGACAACGTGAGCGGTCACCCGCTGCCGCCCGGCACTCCGCCGGGCGTCCGGCCGGACGTGAACCCCACCTCCTCGCCGTTCGTGGGCTCCGAATACATCACCTTCCCGCGCCGCGACCTGCCCGTCACGGCGATGGGCTGGGAGGTGAACCCGGACGGTCTGCGGACCCTCCTGGTCCGCCTGGGCCGCGAGTACCCGAACATGCCGCCGCTCTACGTGACGGAGAACGGATCCGCGTACGAGGACGAGGTCGGCGAGGACGGCAGGGTCCACGACGCGGAGCGCGTCGCCTACCTGCGCGCGCACCTCTCCGCGGTCGCGGAGGCGATCGAGGAGGGCGCGGACGTCCGCGGCTACTTCGTCTGGTCGCTGCTCGACAACTTCGAGTGGGCGTGGGGCTACGACAAGCGCTTCGGTATCGTTCGGGTGGACTACGACACGCAGGTCCGCACCCCGAAGGACAGCGCCCTCGAGTACTCGCGGATCATCGGGCGCGTCCGGGCGGAGACCTAGACTTCGGAGCGACCGAGGAGGGAGCGACCATGACCCAGGAGCTGACGCCCGGCGCGCCGACCCTGGAGCAGGTCGCAGCGGCGGCCGGGGTCTCCCGGTCCACCGTGAGCCGCGTCGTCAACAACTCGCCGCACGTCACCGACGAGGCGATGACCGCGGTCCTCGACGCGATCGAGCGGCTCGGCTACGTGCCGAACCGGGCCGCCCGGTCGCTCGCGAGCCGGAAGACCCAGGTCATCGCGCTCGTGGTGCCGGAGACCACGGCGAAGGTGTTCGCCGACCCCTTCTTCGCGTCCGTCGTGCAGGGCGTCGCCCTCCACCTCTCCGATACCGAGTACACCCTCAACATGGTGATCGCGTCGGAGACGAACCCGCAGAAGACGCGGCGCTACCTGCTCGGCGGCAACGTCGACGGAGCGCTGGTGGTCTCCCACCACAGCGGCGACCACTCCTACGCCCGGCTGAGCCACGCGCTGCCCACCGTCTTCGGCGGGCGTCCCATGAGCCCCGACGAGCAGGACAGCTACTACGTCGACAGCGACAACGTGGCCGGAGCTGAGGCGGCGACGCGCCACCTCCTCGACATCGGCTGCCGGTCGCTGGCGACGATCGCCGGACCCCAGGACATGCCGCCCGGCTTCGACCGGCTCGTCGGGTGGCGCAGCGTCGTCCGCAGCGCCGGCCTGGACGACGGCCTCGTCGAACTCGGTGACTTCACCCCGCGCGCCGGCGCGGAGGCGGCCCGACGTCTCCTCGACCGCGGGGTGCCCTTCGACGGCCTCTTCGTGGCCAACGACCAGATGGCGGTCGGAGCGCTCTCGGTGCTCCGCGAGCAGGGCCTCTCCGTGCCGCACGACGTCTCGATCGTCGGCTTCGACGGCGACAGCTTCAGCGAGACCAGCAATCCGCCGCTCACGAGCATCGCGCAGCAGGCGACCGAGCTCGGAGCGACCATGGCCCGCGTGCTCGTCGATCTCCTTCAGGGCCGTCCCGCGGATCGCGTCACCATCATGCCGACGCGGCTGATCGTGCGGGGATCCACGAGGGAACCCCAGGGCACGGAAACCGCGGCGGACTGAGCCCCCGGAACGCGGACGGGGGGCCCGGCACACGGCCGGGCCCCCCGTTCGGTGAGGGCGGTCAGGACTGCAGCGCCGGCTGGGCCAGCTCGATCAGCTCGCGCGCCTGCTCCGGGAACCACTGGCCGGCGGGCGGGTCGATCATCCCGCGCTCGGGGTCCTCCGGCCCCTCGGTGCCGCGCAGGCACTGGCCGTCGGACTCACCCGGGACCTTGATCCAGAGATAGGCGTCGATGAGCTCGTTGCCGGTGTCCGTGGTCGGCGCGATGCCGAGGCCCCGGGCGGGCGGGTTGCACCAGTCCTCCGGGTCGGAGTAGCTCGTGCCGCTCGCATCCCACGGGCCCTGGCCGTTGCGGCTCGTATCGATCACGAAGTGCACGGCGGGCTCCACGTCGCCGAGGAGCAGCTCGTACCGGGAGTTGATGCCGGCGGTGTTGAGCGTCGGGTCCTCGGCGGTGTCGCTCCACTCGCCGAACGGGTCGAGGGTGACGCCCGTCCAGTTGTTGGCCGGTCCGCCGCTCCAGTACTGGTTGCCGCAGCTGCCGAAGTCGCCCGGGTTCACCTGGGTGACGTACGTGAGGCAGGAGGAGACCCAGGTGCCGTACTGCTCGAGGTTCGCCGTGTACTGGTAGTTCGACACGTTGAGGAAGAACCCGTCGGCGTCCTCGATCCCCGCCTTCAGCAGCCGGTCGCTCGCGTCGCCGACGTTGAGCCACCCGTTGTGGGTCGCGTCGAGGTAGACCACTGTGTTCGGCAGCGCCCCGAGGGCGTCGACCGCGTAGTTCAGCTGCTCGAACCGGCTGGCCGCGGCGGTGGCCGGGTCCAGCTCCTCGGGCTGACACCACTCGAGCTCGCCCGCGAGGTTGGTGTACCAGGGGATGATGCCGAGGCCGTCCGGCTCGAGGATGACGGCCGCCTCGCGGTCGCCGATGCCGGCGGCGAAGGCGTCGATCCAGGCCATGTACTCGGCCGTGTTCGCGGCGCCGCCCGCGGAGTACTGCGAGCAGTCGCGGTAGGGCAGGTTGTAGGCGACGAGCACGGGGACCGCGTCGTCCTTGTCGGCCTCCTTGACCACCTTGGACACGTCCTTCTCCACCTCCTTCGGCGTCCCGCTCGTGAACCAGGTCGCGGAGGCGTAGCTGCCGAGCAGCTGCGCGTCCTCCTTGGCCTGGCCCTTGAGCTTCTTGGCGGCGTCGAGGGTCGTGCTGTGCGGGTTCACCCACAGGGGCGTCTCCGGATTGAGCACCTCGTTGGCCGCAGCGGCAGGCTGCGCGGTCGCGAGGCCCAGCAAAGAGAGCGCTCCGGCCGCGGCTGTCGCCGCAACCCGCCTCCGCAATGAGTTCCGAGTCATTCCATCTCCGTCAATCAGCGCCGATCACGGTCGACCGACGTCGCTGTCGATACCGAGCGGTCCTCCTTGGGAGCGCTCCCATCCACCCTCGCCCCGCGTCGGTCCAGGTGTCAACCCGCCTCCGGGTCCGGGCGGCGATTGGGGCGTTCCAGGGCGCAGATCGGACAGGGAGCAGGGGCGGCACGGCGTCTGCGGGAGGCATAGGCTCGACGCCACGGCGGGCAGCGGGAAGGAACGGCGATGACGGACACGGTGCGGCACGAGCCCGAGCGCATGCGGTACGTGCTGGAGCGCGACGGCGAGGTGATCGGCCTCACGAGCTACCGGCAGGCGGACAGCGAGATCCGGATCACCCACACGGAGATCCAGCCCGTCCTCCGCGGACAGGGCCTGGGCGGCGTGATGGTGCAGCAGGTCCTCGACGACCTCCGGGCGACGACGGACGCGGCGATCGTGCCCGTCTGCCCCTTCGTCGACCGGTGGATCGGCGACCACCGCGAGTACCAGGACCTCCTCAGCCGCCGCTGATCCCCGCCGAGATGCCACTCGGTGCGCTCATCCTCGCCGAATGGGCGCACCACCTGGTATCTCGAGGGGTCAGGGGACCCGCGTGAGCCACTCCCGGGTCGAGAACTTGGTGCGGACGAGCTCCTCGGCGCGCTCGTATTCCTCCGGGGTTATGTCTCCGGGGACGGCGCCGTAGAGCGAGGTGAACGTCTGCTTCAGGCGGTCGATGACCGCCGCCCGGCTGAGCCCCGTCTGGCTGCGGAGGGGGTCCACGCGCTTGGCCGCGCTCGTCGTGCCCTTGTCCGAGAGCTTCTCGCGCCCGATGCGCAGCACCTGCGTCATCTTGGCGCCGTCCATGTCGTAGCTCATCGTCACGTGGTGGAGCACGGCCCCGCCGCCGAGCCGCTTCTGCGCCGCTCCGCCGATCTTGCCCTTCGGTGAGGTGATGTCGTTGAGCGGCTGGTAGAACGCGTCGATGCCGAGGGACTGGAGCGCGACGATCACCCACTCGTCGAGGTAGGCGTACGACTCCGCGAACGACATGCCGCGGACCAGGTCGCCGGGCGCGTACAGCGAGTACGTCACGATCGACCCGGCCTCCATGAACATCGCGCCGCCGCCGCTGATCCGCCGGACCACCTCGATGCCGAACCGCTCGGCGTTCTCGAGGTCCACCTCGTTCCGCAGCGACTGGAAGCTGCCGATGACGACCGCCGACCGGTCCCACTCCCAGAAGCGCAGGGTCGGCTTCCGGCGGCCCTCCCCCACCTCCTCCGTGAGCACCTGGTCCAGCGCGAGGTGCGTCGCCGGGGCGACCGCGGGCGCGTGGACGAGCTCCCACTCGTAGTCGCGCCAGCTCCGCGCGTTGCCGATCGCACGGCGCATCGCGGTGGCGACCGCCTCCGGCGAGAAGCCCAGCAGCACGGCGTCCGCCGGGAGCGCGGAGCGGATGGCGCCGGCGAGCTGGGAGGGATCGGCGTCGATCGACATCCCGTTCACCGCCGCGTCGATCGCCTCCAGGGCCGAGTCTGGCTCGAGGAAGAAGTCGCCCGCCAGCCGGAAGTTCGCGATCCGGCCGTCCACCTCGTCGAGGTCGACGACGACCAGCTTGCCCCCGGGGACCTTGTACTCACCGTGCATGCGGGACTGCTCCTTCGGAGGGTTCAGGCGGCGGGACGCCCGGAGCGGAGGCGCTCGTCGAGCCACGCGAGGAGGTCCGCCACGACCTCGTCCCGGTTCGTCTCATTGAACACCTCGTGCCGCGCCTCGTCGTACACGATCGCCTCCACGTCCCGCAGGCCGGACCGGGTCACGTAGCTCGTCGCGAGGCGCTCAACGCTGCGGGCGCCGCCGAGAGGGTCGTCGCTGCCGACGAGGATGAGGAGCGGGAGGTCGGGAGGCAGGTTCCTGGCCGGGCGCCCGAGCAGGCGGAGGGCGTCGGGGACGCCGAACAGCTTGACGGTCCGCGCCGAGAAGTTGAGCGGGTCCGCGTAGAACGCCTCCGCGATCGCGGTGTCGCGGCTCAGCCACTCGGCGCCCGTCGTGCCGAGGTGCCGGTGCCGCCGGTTGAGGTCCCCGCTGTTCATCCAGCCCACCGCCCGGTAGGCCGTGCCGGTCAGCACGACCGCGTCGTAGTCGCGGGGGTGGCGGTTCAGCAGGATCTGCGCGATGAGGGAGCCCCAGCTGTGCCCGAGGAGCACGAGCGGAACGCCGGGATGCTCTTCCCGGATGCGCCGGCTCAGCCGGTGCACCGCTTCGATGGTCGCCCGCAGCCCGCCCGGGCCGAGCCGGCCGAGCTTCGACCGGTCGCCGTTCCACTGCGCGAGTCCCGTGCGGCCGTGCCCGCGGTGGTCGTCCGCGACGACCGAGTACCCCGCGGCGTTGAGCTGGCGGACCAGGCTCTCGTAGCGCATCGCGTGCTCGCCGAGCCCGTGCAGGAGCTGGATCACCGCGCGCGGCGACTCGACGAGCCACTCGTAGTAGCTGATGACGACGCCGTAGTCGTCGGTGTACTCGGGCACCGAAGGATTATCGCGCGGCTGGAGGCGAGAGATTCCGCGCGGCAGCCGGGTCGCGGCACCCCGCCCGCCTCGGAAGGGTCGGGGCGTTGGACCCTAGCCCTCCGCTGCGCCGGCGGTGAGCATGTCGGCGTCGGGGACATCGGAGTCAGCACTGAAGACAGGAGAACACCATGCGTTGGACGAGGCCGGTCGCTGCCGGCGCGGCGGTCGCCCTGGCAGTCCTCGTGCCGGCACTGCCGGCGCAGGCCGCCGCCCCCATCCGCGAGACGTTCGTCGAGACCTTCGACGACGCGCTGCCCTGCCCGGATCAGACCTACCAGGTGCACGGGACGCTCGAACAGGAGTCGTGGCTCTGGATCGAAGGGGACCTGGCACGACAGCACTCGAAGTTCGTCGTCACCCAGACGTTCGTCGACGAGACGGGCGCGGTCGTCGCGACGGGCACGAGCCACGCCGGGCTGAAGCAGGTGCACGTGCACGTTCCCGAAGAGGGATCGATCGAGTTCACGATCATCTCGCAGGGGGCCTACTTCCTGCGCTCGGCCGCAGGCGGCGTCCTGGCCAAGGATGTCGGCGTGATCGGCGCGACCTATCGCGTCTACCAGGACGGCTTCGACATCGTGCGCCAGTGGATGGGCGGTCAGCATCTCGGCGTGGACTTCGACGTCTGCGCCGTCCTCGAGGAGGCGGCGGCGTAGACGCCGGCGACGCCGGATCCTGCCTCTCCTGGTCCACAGTGACCCGGAGAGGCGCCGCGGGGGCTACCGCGTCACGAGCTCCTTCGGCGTCACGAAGACGTCGACGAGCGCGCCCTGCCGCCAGACCGTCATCTCGATCTCCCGGTCGATCGCGTCCTCGACCATCAGCCGCTGCACGGCCGTCGTGCTGACCACGGTCGTGCCGTCCAGCTCGACGATGATGTCGCCCACGCGGAGGCCTGCGGTCGCAGCCGGTGAGGGCTCCGACACCGCCGCCACGCGGAGCCCCTTCCGCGAGCCGATGCGGGCCCGGAGCGGCTCGGGCAGAGGGAACTCGGCACCCGCGATGCCGAGCCACGCGCGCCGGACCCGTCCCGTCCTCATCAGCGAGTCGAGGATCTTCCGGGTCGTCGCGTTGACCGGCACCGCGAGGCCCACGCCGATGCCGGCGACGGCGGTGTTGACACCGACGGCCCGGCCGGCGCTGTCGGCGAGGACGCCGCCGCTGTTGCCCGGATTCAGCGCGGCGTCGGTCTGGATGACCTCGTCGATGACGCGTCCCGCGGGGGTCGGGAGCGACCGGCCGAGGGCGGACACGATGCCCGCGGTGACGCTTCCCGCGAGCCCGAGCGGGTTGCCGAGCGCGACCACCAGCTGCCCGACCCGGAGGGCGGCGGCGTCGCCGAGCTCGACCGGAGCCGGCACCGGGCCGCGGGCCCGGAGCACCGCGAGGTCCGACAGCGGATCGCGCCCCGCCACGTCGACGGTGACCTCCGTGCCGTCCGCGAACGCCGCGTCGGCCGTGTCCGCTCCGGCGACCACGTGTGCGCTGGTGAGCAGGAATCCGCTCTCCGTGAGGACGCTCGCGCTGCCGGAGCCGGCTCCGCGCACGCTGCGCACGAGGAGGCTCGCGACGCTCGGCAGGACGCGCTGCGCGACCCCGACCACGGCCTGCGAGTAGGCGTCCAGTGCGGCGTCGTCGTCCATGCGCCACATCATCGACCCGGAGCGGCGGGCGGTGCACGGGGTTTCGCTGGAGGCGGAGCCGACGTCACCGCCGGGGAGACGCCCGACGCGACAGTCCTATCCCGGGCGGTGATCCCAGTTCCCGCCGCGGCGGGCGCTCAGGCCTCGCGGGTGATCTCGACGGACACGAACAGCTGGGAGCGGCCCGGGCCCGCGTAGACGCCGCGGACAGGCGGCACGTCCCGGTAGTCGCGTCCGCGTCCGACGAGCACGTGCCGGTCGCCGATCGGCAGCAGGTTGGTGGGGTCGAATCCGTGCCAGTCCCCGCAGAACCACTCGACCCAGGCGTGCGACTCACCCACGACCGTCTCACCGACCGCGGCGTCCGGATTCGGGTGGAGATAGCCGGACACGTAGCGGGCGGGGATGCCCACGGCGCGCAGGGCGCCGAGCGCGAGATGCGTGATGTCCTGGCAGACGCCCTTCCGCTCGGCCCACGCCTCCTGGGCGGTGGAGCTCACACTCGTGACGCCGTAGACGTACTCCACGCTCTCGCCGACCGCGCGGCAGATCGCCTCCGCCGCCGAGCACGGGCTGTCGCTGTCCGCGGCGATCGACCGCGAGATGGCCACGAGCTCCTCCGGAGGGTCCGTGAACGCCGTCTGGGACGCCTGCTCAACGTACTGCACCTCACGGGCCGTCGCCTCGGGGAGCTCCTCCCAGGACACCGAGGCGCCGCCGGGCGGACGGTCGCGCACCTCGACGAGGCTCGTCGCGGTGAGGGACAGCTCGCGGTGCGGCGCGAGGATCTCGAACGCACTGACCCGCGTCCCCCAGTAGTCGACGAACGTGTGCTGCGAGGAGATGGGCGAGACGTCGAGATGCGAGTGCAGGACGAACTGGCCCTCTCCGCTCGTGGGCAGCATCCGGGCCTCGTTGTACGAGGCCGTCACCTCGCCGCCGTACCGGAAGCCCGTCTCGTGCCGCACACGGATCCGCTTCATCAGTCCTCCTCCGTCCACGACGGCGCGGGAGCGACGGGGAAGTACCGGCGCCGGATCGCCTCGGATGCCGCCGAGGTGACCTCCTGCACCGCGTCCATCTGGTGCGGCAGGTCGTCGAGGATCTCGACGATCGGCCGGTACTCCAGCTGGCTGCGGATCCGGCCGAGCAGGCGCTGGGCCTGGTCGGACACCCCCGCCCGCTCGCTGCGCGGCTCGAGCTGCCGCAGGCACTCCTCCGCGCGCGTGACCGCGAAGATGACGGACCGGGGGAAGAGCCGGTCGAGGAGGAGGAACTCGGCGGCATTCCGGGCGGACGGCAGTCCCCGGTACGTGCGGAGGTACGCCTCGTAGGCGCCGCAGGAGCGGAGGATCGTCGTCCAGCTCGGCCCGCTCGCCTCCGTCAGCGCGCGGGTCGCGAGCAGGCGCGCGGTCATGTCCGCGCGCTCCAGGCTGCGGCCCAGGGTGAAGAACAGCCACGCCTCGTCGCGGCTCGTCGACGAGTCGACGATGCCGACCGCGAGCGCCGCGCGCTCCCGGACCCAGCCGAAGAACTCGTGCACCTTCTCACTCGATACCCGGCGAGGCATACGAGCGCGGGTGGTGTTGAGCGACTCCCACAGCTCGGTCGAGACGATCTCGCGGGCCCGCCGGGCGTTCTCGCGCGCGGCGCCGAGGGAGTACGCGATCGACGCGGGGTGGGTGCGGTCGACGGCGAGCAGCGCGAGCACGTCCTGCCGCGTGAGTGGACGGTCCTCCGGCGCCGAGCTGCCCATCACGGACAGCAGGGATCGGCACGCCAGGTCCTCCGGCGTCCACGGATCCTCGAGCAGCAGCTGCAGGTGGACGTCGAGGATCCGCGCCGTGCCGTCGCTGCGCTCGATGTACCGCCCGATCCAGAACAGGCTCTCGGCGATCCGGCTCAGCATCCCGCACCTCCGGATGCCAACCCGGGCCGTCCCGGACGATCCGGGCCGGAATTTCGGCCCGGGTTCGCCGAACCGGCCCGAGTCGCGACGTCGCGCGCCTGCTGCTGCTGTTGCTGCTGCTGCTCGCTGCCGGAGCGCGGCCGGTCCTCAGGTGAGTGGTCGGGCGCGTGCTCGCGGATCACGGGGATCGACGAGGTCGAGGTCGCCTGGGCGCCGACGAGACCCGAGATGCCCCGGTCAGGTGCGGCGAGCGGCGCGCCGCCGACGACCCAGGTGTCCTTGGAGCCGCCGCCCTGGCTCGAGTTCACGACGAGCTGTCCCTCGGGCAGGGCGACGCGGGTGAGGCCGCCGGGGAGAACCCACACGTCGCGCCCGTCGTGCACCGCGAACGGGCGGAGGTCGGCATGCCGCGGGCGGACGCCGTCGTCGACGAGCGTCGGGATGGTGGACAGCTGCACGACGGGCTGCGCGATCCAGCCGCGCGGGTCCTTCAGCAGGCGGCCGCGCAGCTCGGTGAGCTCGGCCCCGGACGCGGCCGGCCCGACCACGAGCCCCTTGCCGCCGGACGCGTCGACGGGCTTCACGACCAGCTCGGCGAGGCGGTCGAGCACCTCCTCGAGCGCCCCGGGCTCCTCCAGCCGCCACGTCTGCACGTTGGGCAGGATCGGCTCCTCCGACAGGTAGTAGCGGATGAGGTCGGGGACGTAGGTGTAGACGAGCTTGTCGTCGGCGACGCCGTTGCCGACCGCGTTCGCGATGGTGACGTTGCCGAGGCGGGCCGCCAGCATCAGCCCAGGCGAGCCGAGCATCGAGTCGGCGCGGAACTGGAGCGGGTCGAGGAACTCGTCGTCCACCCGGCGGTAGATGACGTCGACGCGCGTCGGACCAGCGGTCGTGCGCATGAACACGCGGCCCCCGGAGCAGAAGAGGTCACGGCCCTCGACGAGCTCGACGCCCATCAGCCGCGCGAGAAGCGTGTGCTCGAAGTACGCCGAGTTGTAGACGCCCGGCGTGAGGACCACGACGACCGGGTCCTCGATGCCCGGCGGAGCGGCCGCGCGGAGCGCCTGCAGCAGCCGGTTCGGGTAGTCGCCGACCGGGCGGACGCGCATCGAGACGAAGAGCTCGGGCAGCGTCTGGGCCATGACGCGCCGGTTGGAGATCACGTAGCTGACGCCGCTCGGCACACGGACGTTGTCCTCGAGGACCCGCCACTCGCCCGCCTCGTCGCGGATCAGGTCGATGCCCGAGACCTGGATGCGCACGCCGTTGGCGGGCTCGATCCCGGCGGCCTGCCGGTGGTAGTGCGACGACGACGTGAGCAGCGACGCCGGGAGCACCCCGTCGCGGATCGCCTGCTGCGGTCCGTAGACGTCGGCGAGGAACGCCTCGAGCGCCAGCACGCGCTGCCGCACGCCCGCCTCGATGCGGCTCCACTCCCCCTGGTCGATGACCCGGGGGACGGCGTCGAGCGGGAAGGGACGCTCCTCCCCCGCGAAGTCGAAGGTGACCCCCTGCGCGAGGTAGCTCGAGGCCAGCGCCTCGGTGCGGCCGCGCAGCTCGTCCTGCGTCATCCTCGCGAGGGCGGCGTAGATGTCCCGATAGGGCTCGCGCGCCTTCGGGTCACCGGTGCCGTCGGGCGGCACGGCGAACATCTCGTCGAACGCGGGGCGGGGCGGAGCGGGCTGCGGGCGAGCCGGCGGGGCGGCATAGCCGTCGAACAGGTCGCCCATGTGCCGACTCTAGCGAGGGGCGTGTTGCGGGCTTGTTTCGCCCGTGCGGCGCCGCGTCATCCGGCCGGCTCGGCCGATGCCTCCTCCGCCGGCCGGAGCAGGAGGAAGAGGCCCTCGTACGGCGGCAGGTGGACCGAGAAGCTCTGCAGGTCGTCGACGTGCGCGATGGTCTCGCCCGTCGAGGCATCGATGACGTCGCACTGCGGGACGAGCGCCTCCGAATGCACGGTGCCGTCGACCGATTCGCCGGAGAAGTTGAGCACCGTCACCTGGATCGGCGCGTCCTCGCGGGTCCGGTCGCCGTCGTCGAGACGGTGGACCAGGACGAGCATGCTGTGGTGCGCGACGAGCGGGATGTCGAGCTGCGTCGCCGTCGCGATCGAGTGGGTGCGGCGGATGTCGATCACGTCGGTGAGCCCGGAGATGAAGGAGTCGGGCTGCTCGAGCTGGGCGGGCAGCGAGCCGTACAGCGACCGGCCGCGCGGCATCCCGGCGGGCGAGCGCGTCGCCTCCGGCGACGAGTCGAGCAGGTCGTGGGCGCCGCGGGAGATCCACCGGGTGTCGCCGGTCTCGATGAGCTCGCGCACCTCCTTCGCGGGCACGGTCAGCATCCCGAGGAGGTCCCAGCCGGAGAGCGCGAACACGCCCGGCTGCCACGCGTTGTACTTCGCGAGCAGCAGGTGCGCGTCGCGGATGCGCGGGATGTCGGCCTCGGTGATGTCCTCGAGGTGCTGGAAGCCCTGGCTGGCGGCGATGGTGGACGCCGTCGTGCAGGCGATGCCGTTCTGCGTGAACACCATGTTGTAGTCCGCGGAGCCGGTCAGCTTCTCGGTCAGATCGGCACGGATCTCCTCCGCGAGCTGGCCGCCCGTCACCTCGCGGTGACGGAAGAAGTAGGTGTCGTCGCGGTGCGTGGTCGCCCAGTGCACGAGCTCGTAGGTGAGCTCGTCGTGGTTCTGCAGCCCGTGCACCAGGCCGACCGGCTCCACCCCGAGCTCGAGCGCCGTCGTGAGGGTGAGGCGCAGGAACTCGGTCTGGCCGGTGGCGAGCGCGTGGTGGTAGGCCGGGCGGCTCACGAAGTCGTACGACAGGTCGGCGCCGACGGCGCCGGTGTCGCGGATGTCCTCCATCGTCAGGTTCAGCTCCTGGAACGTGAAGCCGCCGACCTTGCGGACCATGCCCGCGATGATGTGGTTCGCCGCGTGCGACAGCGGGTGGCCCTCGGACCAGGCCGGCAGCCCCTCGGCGCTCTTCTCGACCCCGAGGAAGCCGTTGGCGTCGAGGCGCAGGGCGCTCGTGCCCAGGTCACCCAGCGAGTGCAGGGCGTCGCCGATCACGAGGCGCATGCCGGCGAACGTCGGGTCCAGCCAGTTGATCGACGGCTGGCCCTGCTTGAAGTAGTGCAGGTAGACCCAGCGGCGCTGGATGCCGTCGGGGCCGATGACCGGTGCGGTCGCGCTCCAGTTCGTCTCCTTCACCCCCGGCGTGTAGAAGATGACGCGCTGCAGCTCGCCGATGATGTAGCCGTGCTCGCTCAGGCGGCGCTCCGTCGCGGGGTCGAGGTTGACCGCGTCCCGCCCCTCCGGGACCTCCGGGAGCAGGTGCCAGTCCTCCGGCGGGATCTCGACCATGTGGTAGATCCCCGGGTAGTCCTTGTACGCCATCTCCGCGAGGCGGAAGTCGGCGCCCTTGCCGGTGTGCCCGGGCACGATGTCGTCGATGATGCTGCCGCCATGCGAATCCGCGACGTCGCACATGCGGCGGAATGACTCCTCGTCGCCGAACGCGGGGTCGATCTGCGTGCTGATCCTGTCGAAGTGACCGTCGACGCTGGGCGTCTCCTGCCAACCCGTGATGCCGCCCGCGCGCTTGACCGGGCCGGTGTGGACGCCGTTGATGCCGATGCTCTGGAAGGCGTCCCAGAGCTCCTTCTCGCCGAGGGCCTGCAGGAACGACTGTCCGGGCTTCGTGATGAGCGAGATGGGATAGGCCGTGAACCACACGTCGCTGGTTCCGATCGCACGGCGGGCGTCCGGGCGCGCGTAGGGGTTCCGCCACATCGACGGCTGCCCGGAGAGCTGGCGGCTCAAGACGTCGGCGTCCTTCAGCATCGACTGGCGCACGAGCCACTCGACGTAGGAGGGGTTTGTGCCGTTCGCCGTGCGCGGGTCCGTGGTGAACCGGCGCGGCCTGCCGCCCCGGAAGTGATCGCGGGGTCGCAGCCGGCGCGGACGCGCGGGATACCGCTGCTCGTCGTAGGTGATCTCGGTCGTGTGCTCGGTGATCTCGGGGATCTCGGTCGAAGTGGTCTCGGAGGACTCGTCCACGTCTCTGTTCTACCGTGCGATCCTGCCCGAGCGCCGCCTGCGCCAGGGGGGTTCAGCCGGAGGCCGCTTCGGTGTAATACCGGGTGATGTGGGCGGTCATGAGGTCGGCCGCCTCGTCGCGCCGGCCCTCCTCGATCGCGGTCAGCAGCTCGCGGTGCTCCCGCCGCAGCCGGGTCGCCGTCCTGTCCCAGTCGGGCAGCTTCTCTGTGAGGGCGAGGGTGTAGCCGCGGATGGACTCCCGGAGCGACGCCATCATCGCCCCGACGAGCGGATTGCCGGTCGAGCTCGCGATCGCGACGTGGAAGGCGGCGTCCCGGTCGAGGAACACCGGCGGCTCGATGTCCTCGTCCTCCATGCTCGCGAGCAGCACCCGCGCCTCGCTGAGATCCCGGGAGCCGACCTTCGCGTTGCGGGCGGTCCAGCCCTCGAGGAGGACACGCGTCTCCACGATGTCCTCGGCCCGCAGGTGCTCGCTCGCGAGGTGCATGCGCAGTGCGGCACTCAGCGCGAGGGCCGGCTCCGCGACGATGACGGTGCCGGCGGCGGGTCCCGATCCGACGCCGGAGCGGAGGACGCCGAGCACCTCGAGGACGCGCAGGCCCTCCCGGACGGCGGCCCGGGAGATCCCGAGCTCCTCCGCGAGCGCACGCTCCCCGGGGAGCCGGCCGCCGATGGCGAGGGAGCGACCCGCCAGCTGACGCTCCACCCAGTCGAGGACGATCTCGTGGGACCTCATTCCGCCCACGGTACCGGTCGGCTATGATCCTGTGGTCAGACCACACGCCGAGAGGACGATTCGATGGCGAACATTCAGCGCCGCATCCCCAAGGTCCGCGACCTCGCGCCGCTCATGCGGTTCAAGAAGCCGACGCTCAACTTCAAGAAGCGGCGGCTCCAGGAGGCGTACACGATCTACGACCTCCGCGAGATCGCGAAGCGGCGCACCCCGCAGGCCCCGTTCGACTATACGGACGGCTCGGCGGAGCAGGAGATCTCGATCCAGCGCGCTCGGCAGGCCTTCGAGGACGTGGAGTTCCACCCGGCGATCCTCCGTGACGTGTCGGACGTCGACACCGGGTGGGACGTCCTCGGCAAGCGCGTGGAGCTGCCCTTCGGCATCGCTCCCACGGGCTTCACCCGGATGATGCACACCGAGGGCGAGATCGCCGGGGCGAAGGCGGCCGCGAAGGCCGGCATCCCCTTCTCGCTGTCGACCATGGGAACGACCTCGATCGAGGACGTGGCCGCCGCGGCACCGAACGGCCGCAACTGGTTCCAGCTGTACATGTGGAAGGACCGCGACCGGTCCATGGCGCTCGTCGACCGTGCCGCGAAGGCCGGGTTCGACACCCTCCTCGTCACCGTCGACGTGCCGGTGGCCGGCGCGCGGCTCCGCGACTCCCGCAACGGCATGACGATCCCGCCGACCCTCACGCCGAAGACCGTGATCAACGCCCTGCCGCGTCCCGAGTGGTGGATCAACTTCCTCACGACCGAGCCCCTCGCCTTCGCCTCGCTCGACCGCTGGTCCGGAACCGTGGGCGAGCTCCTCGACACGATGTTCGACCCCACGGTCACCTTCGAGGACCTCGCCTGGATCAAGGAGCAGTGGCCGGGCAAGCTCGTCGTCAAGGGCGTCCAGAGCGTCGACGACGCGAAGCGCCTGACGAACCTCGGCGTTGACGCGATCCTGCTGTCGAACCACGGCGGCCGCCAGCTCGACCGCGCCCCGATCCCGTTCCACCTCCTGCCCGACGTCGTCCGCGAGGTCGGCAAGGACACCGAGGTGCACGTGGACACCGGCATCATGTCCGGCTCGGACATCGTCGCCTCGATCGCCCTCGGCGCCCGCTTCACCCTCATCGGCCGCGCCTACCTGTACGGGCTCATGGCGGGCGGGCAGGAGGGCGTGGAGCGCGCCATCGAGATCCTGCGCGGCCAGATCGTGCGCACGATGAAGCTGCTCGGCGCACGGTCCCTCGAGGAGCTCAACCCGTCGCACGTGACCCAGCTGGAGCGCCTGGTCCCGCGACCTCGCGCAACCGCCTAGCCCCGTCCGCAATCGGCACGGATCCGGAGGGATGGCGGAAACGCCGTACCGGGCACCTCCGGACACGGCGTTTCGCCGTTTCCTCCGGATCCGTGCGGAGTCTCCGGATCCGTGCAGAGTCTCCGGATCCGTGCAGAGCGGGTGCGGACGCTACAGGGCGCGCTGGAGGTCGGCGGCGATCCGCCGGTGCTCGCGGAGGGCGTCCGGCAGTCCGGGGAGCTGGAGCTCCCCGCCGTCGACGAGGACGCGACCGCCGACCATCGTCGTCCAGGCCGTCGCCGGGCCGCAGCGCAGCAGGGCCTCGATCGGGTCGTCGAGCGCTCCCGCGAGGGACACCGACGCCATGTCCCACACGACGAGGTCGGCGAGCGCCCCCACCGTGAGGTGCCCGATCTCGTCCTCCCACCCCAGGCAGGCGGCGGATCCGCGCGTGCCGACGTCGAGCGCGTCCCGAGCGGTGAACGCGCCCGCCCCGTTCACGAACCGTGCGAGCATCAGGGCGCCGCGCGCCTCCATCCACAGCGAGGCGGCGTCCGCGCTGGCGGAGCCGTCGCACCCGAGCCCGACCGGCATGCCGTAGGAGCGCAGCCGCGGCACGTTCGCGGTCGCGCCGCAGAGCACCATGTTGGAGCTCGGGCAGTGCGCGACGCCGACCCCCGCCTTCGCGAGCCGCTTCGACTCCGCGTCGGACGGGTACGCGAAGTGCGCCACCCAGGAGCGGTCGTTCGCCCAGCCGACGTCCTCGAAGTGCTCGACCGGCGTCCGACCGTAGTGCCCGAGGCAGAAGGAGTCCTCGTCCGGGTCCTCGGCGAGGTGGGTGTGCATCCGGACCCCGTGCCTCTCGGACAGCTCGGCCGTCGCCCGCATGAGGTCGTCGTCCACACTGAACGGCGAGCAGGGTGCGAGGGCGACGCGGATCAGCGCTCCCGGGGAAGGGTCGTGGTAGGCGCGGATGAGGCGCTCGGAGTCCTCGAGGATCACGTCGTTCTTCTGCACGACGGAGCGGGGCGGCAGGTAGCCGTCCTCCTCGGATCGGCTCATGGACCCGCGGGTCGGGTAGAAGCGGAAGCCGATGTCCTGGGCCGCCCGGATCTCGGCGTCGATGAGCCCCGGGCGGGGGTGCACGTAGAGGTGGTCGGTGGAGGTCGTGCAGCCGCCGAGCAGGAGCTCCGCGATGCCGACGTACGCCGAGTAGTAGGCGCCATCCTGGTCGAGCCGCGCCCACATCGGGTAGAGCGTGGTGAGCCACCCGAACAGCGTCCCGTTGACCGCGGGCCCGAAGCTGCGGGTGAGGTTCTGATAGATGTGGTGATGCGTGTTGATGAGACCCGGCGTGACGACCCTGCCGCCCGCATCGATCACACGATCCGCCGGTGGGGCGGGGGTGCCGGAGTCGCCATAGGCCGCGACCCTGCCGTGTCTCACCGCGATCCAGCCGCCGGCCAGCTCGACCCCCCGGTCGAGATAGATGTGCGACGCGTTCGCGACGACGGCGTCCATCCGCTGCTGCATGCTCTGCTCCGTTCCCGTGCCGCTTCGAGGCGGCGTCGAGCCGTCTCCCTGTCCCGGGGCGAGGCGGCCCGGATCGTCATTGCGCGGTGCAAACGGGAATGCCAGTAGGCGGTGCCATGGTACGTGTGCCGGACGCGGCCGAGACCTCCGGGAGGGCGCTCGGCAGCGGATGCAACACGGCGGTCACCAGGATTTAACACGAGCTTCACACGACCCGTGCCGCTCCCGGCATGTGTCGCTAAGGGTACGGCGACCAGGGCTTTCGATCCTCAGCTGACGAGTTCGAGGCCGCCGGAGCGGCACTGCCCGGCGGATAGAGTCGCCCCCACGTCCGGCCCCATCAGGGGTCCGGCCGGCACCATGTCCGAGCGCACCGCCGCACCCGCCGCCCTCGCTGCACGCGGCGCCGATCCTGGAGAGCACGTGTCCCGTGAGCTGCTGAGACCCGCGCTCGCCGCCGGCGCGGACCTCGGTGCCTCCCGAGTGCGCGTGGTCCTCCTGGAAGCGGGCAGGATCGTGGCGAACGCCGAGCGCCCGTACGCGCCTCCTCCACCGCCCGCGAGACGCAGCCTCGCCGAGGTCTGGGCGACCGCCGCCCTCGCGTTCCAGCGCGTGGCTCCGGATCTCCTCGCTCGGGTGGACAGGCTCGCATTCACCGGGCTGCGGGGCGCCGTGGTCGGCGTCGACCCCCTGTCCGGTCGCACCACCGCGGTCTACCCCGACGTCGAGGAGGCGAGCCTCCCGGCCGCCGAGGCTGTCGCCGAGAGGCTGGGCGCGTCCGCCGTAGCGCTGACGGGATGCCCGGCCTCTCCGCTGTCCGGCCTTCCGAAGCTTCTCCTGCACGGCGATCAGGCGCCGCTGTGGACGAGCCTCCCGGACGCACTCGCCTGGAGGGCGACCGGCGAGCTGTGGCTCAGCACCCCGATGGCCCTGCGCCTCGGCGTGCTCACCGCCGACGGTCGTGACGTCTCGTCCGGGCTGCTGCGGCGGCTCGGCTTCGACCCCGGCAAGCTCGCCCCGCTCGCTCCGTCCGGTGCCCCGCTCGGTGCCCTGGCGCCCGCGGCAGCGGCTCAGCTCGGCCTGCCGCCCGGCGTGCAGGTGGTGGCCGCTCCCGGCGACCTCCCCTGCGCGCTCCTCGCGGCTGGTCGCGAGCTCGGCTCCTCCGGTCACCTCCTGCTCGCCTGCCTCGGCACGACCACGGTCGCGATCACTCCCGCCGCGTCCGGCCTCGCCGCCGTCCTTCCCACCGACGTCACCTACGAGATCCTCGGCGCCGATCTCCCGGACGGCCCTGCCCGCGCCATCGAGGTCTCGACCCCGTCGCCCCTGGCTGCTCGGCGAGCGCCCGAGCCGCTTCTTGGGGATGCACTCCCGGCTCTCGCCGAGCGCGCCGCCACCGCCATCCGGCGCGCGGCAGCGATCTCCCCTCCCGACGTGGTGGTGCTGACGGGCAGGGGCGCCGCGGCGCCCGGGGTCGCCGCCAGGATCGCGGACCTCGTGCCGCATCCGGTGGTGACGCTCGCCGACCGCGACCTCGCCGCCCGTGGCGCCGCTCTCGTCGCGGCCGGCCTCGGAACGCCCCGCGCATCGGTTCCCCGTCGGGCGGTGCGAGTCTGAGGGGTTCCGCGAAGAACGTCCGACGCGCGCGGGGTCGCGGCCGCTCCGCCGAGTCTCCAAGATGGGAGCATGCGCGCACGAAGCAGTGGAGCCCTCGGGATCGGACAGGACACGTCGACCGCGGCCGGGGAGGCCCGAGACCTGGCGGGGCGGAAGCCCCTCCGTATCGCGATGATCGGCCACGCGTTCATGGGGCGCGCGCACTCGCAGGCGTGGCGCTCGGTGTCCGCGTTCTTCGACGTGCCCCCGGTCGAGCTCGGCGTCCTCGTGGGGCGGGACGTGGCGCGCACCGGTGCGGCGGCTCAGCAGCTCGGCTGGGCGGAGAGCGCCTCCGACTGGCGGCCCGTCGTCGAGCGCGAGGACATCGACATCGTCGACATCTGCACCCCCGGCGCCTCGCACGCCGAGATCGCGACGGCCGCTCTCGAGGCCGGCAAGCACGTCCTCGTCGAGAAGCCACTCGCGAACACGGTGGAGGACGCGGAGCGGCTGACTCGGCTCGCAAGCACGCGCCCCGGGCAGGCCGCGATCGTGAACTTCAACTACCGCCGGGTGCCCGCTCTCGCCCTGGCGAGGACGATGGTCGAGGAGGGCCGGCTCGGCCCCATCCGCCAGATCCGCGCCGCCTACCTGCAGGACTGGCTGAGCGACCCGGAGGCGCCCATGACGTGGCGGCTGCGGAAGGAGGAGGCCGGCAGCGGGGTCCTCGGCGATCTCGGCTCGCACGTCACCGACCTGATCCGGCACCTCACCGGCGAGACCATCACGAGCGTCGCGGGCGGGCTGCAGACCTTCGTGCCGGAGCGTCCCTCGGGCAGCGGCCGGGAGAAGGTCACCGTCGACGACGCGGCGTGGGCCACGCTCGGCCTGAGCGGCGGCGGGGTGGCGCGCTTCGACGTCAGCCGCGTCGCGCTCGGCCGCAAGAACGGGATGTCCCTCGAGCTCTACGGCGAGCAGGGCGCCCTGCGGTTCGACCTCGAGAACCTCAACGAACTCTGGTTCTACGACGCCGACGACGCCGAGGGCCTGCACGGCTTCCGGCGCATCCTCGTGACCGAGTCGTCGCATCCCTACGCCGGCAGCTGGTGGCCGACCGGGCACATCCTCGGCTGGGAGCACACGTTCACGCACCAGTTCGCGGAGTTCCTCACGGCGATCGAGGAGGGAGTGCCCGCGGACCCGTCGTTCGCGGACGGCCTCGCGGTGCAGCGCGTGCTCGGCGCGGTCGAGCAGAGCGCCGCCGAGGGCGGGCGTACCCTGCCGCTCGACGACTGACCCGGCCCCTCTGCAGAGCGCAGGGGGCCGGGCTCAACCGGCGCCCCGCCTGCGCGGATCAGGACGTTCCGGTGGCTCGCCTGCGCGGATCAGGACTTTCCGGCCGTTACGCACGGGGTTCAGGAGGACACACCGTGCCCAGCGGCGCCGATCCTGATCCGCGCACACGACCGCCGACCCTGATCCGCGCACACGACCCCACCGGGGGCGGACCGCGCAGGCGACCTCAGCGGGTCAGGACGTCCTCCAGGGCGTCGACCGCGCGGTCGATCTCGTGGCGCTCGACGACGAGCGGCGGGGCGAGGCGGATCGTCGAGCCGTGCGTGTCCTTCGCGAGGACGCCGCGGGCCAGCAGGGCCTCGCAGACCGCGCGGCCCGTGCCGACGGACGGATCGACGTCGACGCCCGCCCACAGCCCGGCGCCGCGGACCGCCAGCAGGCCCTGCCCGACCAGCGCCCGCAGGCGCTCGTGCAGGTGCTCCCCGAGTTCCCGCGACCGTGCCTGGAACTCGCCGCTCGCGAGCATCCGGACCACCTCGAGCCCGACCGCGGCCGCGAGCGGGTTGCCCCCGAAGGTCGAGCCGTGCTCGCCGGGCCGCAGCACGCCGAGCACGTCCTCGTTCCCGACGACCGCCGAGACGGGCACGATGCCGCCGCCGAGCGCCTTGCCGAGCACGTACAGGTCTGGGACGACGCCGACGAGGTCGCACGCGAAGGTGGTGCCCGTCCTGCCGAGGCCGGACTGCACCTCGTCGGCCACGAAGAGCACGCGCCGCTCGTCGCAGAGCGCGCGCACCGCGGGGAGGTAGTCCGGCGGCGGCACGATCACGCCCGCCTCGCCCTGAATCGGCTCGAGGAGGACGGCCACGGTGCTGTCGTCCACCGCCGTCCGCAGCGCCCGGATGTCGCCGTACGGCACGATCCGGAAGCCCGGGGTGTAGGGACCGAAGTCGTCGTGCGTCCCCGGGTCGTCGCTGAAGCTCACGATCGTCGTCGTCCGGCCGTGGAAGTTGCCGGACGCCACGACGATGGTCGCGGTGCCGGCCGGGACGCCCTTGCGCCGGTAGCCCCAGGCCCGGGCGACCTTGATCGCCGACTCCACCGCCTCCGCGCCCGTGTTCATGGGCAGGACGAGATCCTTGCGGGCGAGCGACGCGAGCGCCTCGGCGAAGGGACCGAGCCGGTCGTTGTCGAAGGCGCGGCTGGTGAGCGTGATCCGCTGCAGCTGCGCGGTGGCCGCGGCCACGAGACGGGGGTGGGAGTGCCCGAAGTTCACCGCCGAGTACGCCGCGAGGAAGTCGAGGTACCGGCGGCCGTCGACGTCGGTCACCCACGCGCCCTGCCCGGACGCCAGTGTCACGGGCAGGGGCGAGTAGGTGCGGGCGACGCTCAGAGACGGAGTTCGAGAGTGCAGCACTTGACTCCTCCTCCCCCGCGCAGGAGCTCGGACAGGTCCACCCCGATCGGCGTGTAGCCGCGCTCGCGCAGCATCCGCTCGAACCCGGTCGCCTGCTCGGCGATGATCACGTTCCGTCCGTCGCTCACGCAGTTGAGGCCGAGCCACACCGCGTCGTCCTCGCCGACGAGGATCGCGTTCGGGAACCGGCGCTCCAGCTCCGCCCGGCTCCGCTCGTCGAAGGCGCCGGGGAAGTACGCGATGACGGGCAATCCCTCCGGGCCGGGAACCGGATCGAGGACCGCGAGCGCGGTGTCGAGGTGGTAGAAGCGCGGGTCGACGAGCTCGAGACTCACGACCTCCCGGCCGAACACCTCGCCGACCTCCTCGTGACTGCGGCCCGAGCTGCGGAAGCCGGTGCCGGCGAGGATGACGTCGCCGGCGAGCAGGAAGTCGCCCTCCCCCTCGTTCGTCTCCCGCGGCTCCACCACTCGGAAGCCGGTGCGCGCGAGCCACGAGGCGTAGGCCGGCGCCTCACCCGCCCGCTCGGGGTGGGCGAACCGGGGCGCGTAGGCGACACCGTCGAGGGTGAACCCGCCGTTGGCCGCGTACACCATGTCGGGCAGCCCCGGCACCGGGTCCACGAGCAGCACCGTGTGGCCGAGGCTCACGTACAGGTCGTGCAGGCTCTGCCACTGGGCGAGAGCGCGCGCCGTGTCGGTGGGCGCCTCCGGATGCATCCACGGATTGATGCGGTACTCGACGGTGAAGTGGTCGGGCCGGCACATCAGGTAGGTCCGCCTCACGGCCGTGCGCTGCGCCGGGCGGGTGTCGGGTGCGATCAGGGTCATCGTTCTCCTCCTCTGGACAGGGGGCGGACGAAGTCGGCCTCGGGGCGCCGAGGCCCCGGAAGGGACGCCAGGACCCCAGTGTGCCGGGCGATTCGCGCCGATTCGCGAGTTCTCACGCACGGATATGGCGTATCGATCCTCGGCGACGCAATATTCCTTCTCTAGACTCCCCGCGTGGACAACATCGACCGTCGGATCCTCGATCTCCTGCGCCTCAACGCCCGGTCGGGCTACGGCGACATCGGGAACGTCGTAGGGCTCTCCGCGTCCGCCGTGAAGCGCCGGGTGGACCGCCTGGTGGCCGACGGCGTCATCCGCTCCTTCACCATCCAGATCGACCCGGAGGTGGAGGGCCAGAGCACGGAGGCGTGGGTCGAGCTCTTCTGCCGCGGCACCGTCGCCCCCGCCGAGCTGCGCCGGATCCTGTCCGCCGTGCCCGAGGTGGTGTACGCAGGAACGGTGACGGGCAGCGCGGACGCGATCGTGCACATGCGCAGCCGGGACATCCCGAGCCTGGAGCTCGCGCTCGAGCGCGTGCGCGTCGCCCCCAATGTGGACCACACTCGTAGCGCGATCGTGCTCTCGCGACTCGTCTCCCGCGGATCGGACTGACATGGACATCAAGATCGACCTCGCCGACCGGACCCCGGCGGGCGAGCAGCTGCGCCGGCAGCTGCTCCAGCGGATCAAGTCGGGGGCCCTGCCCGCACAGGCCAAGCTGCCGACGGTGCGCGGGCTGGCGGCCCAGCTCGGGATCTCCCCCGGCACGGTCGCCAAGGTCTACCGCGACCTCGAGCACGACGGGCTCGTGGAGACGAACACGAGGAACGGCACGACGGTGGTCGGCTCGTCGGATCCCATCTCCCACCAGGGACAGCTCGCGGCAGCGGCTTTCGCCGAGCGAGCCCGCGCCCTCGGTCTCGGCACCGAGGAGGCGCTGGCCCTGGCGCGAACGGCCCTCGAGGCGGTGGGCGGTCCGGACAGGGCCCGCTGAGCGAGTCGCCGCCGGCACATGAGCGCGTCGATCGACCGGGATCGCGACCCTCTGGAGTTCGCACGGGTGCTCAGCCTGAGCGACGCCATCTTCGGCGTCGCGATGACCCTCCTGGTCATCAGCATCGTGGTCCCGCCCGGGCTGTCCTCGCGGGAGTTCCCCGCCGCCCTCGGGGACCTCGTCCCGCGGATCGCCATCTTCGCCCTGAGCATCGCGATCGCCGCGAGCGCGTGGGTGGACCATCGCCGCCTGTTCGGCCTGGTGCAGCGGATCGACACCGGGCTCCTCGTCCGCAACTTCGTGCTCCTCGGCCTGGTCGCGCTCATCCCGCTGCCGCATCAGGTCCTCGGCGACTACCCGCACGAGCCGCTGGCCTACGTGCTGTACGCGCTGGTGCTCGGCTCGGTGAGCGGGCTGACGGCGGCGATGCAGCTGCACGTCCGCCGCCGCGGCCTGCTCCGCGCCCCGGACGCGGAGCCCACGCTCCGGCTCGAGGTGACGCGCGGGCTGCTCATCGCCGCGGGCTTCGTGCTCAGCATCCCGCTGGCCTTCGTGCTCGGACCGTGGACGCCCATCGTCTGGTTCGCGCTGCTGCCGCTCGACCGCCTGCTGGTGCTGAGGGCGGTCCGGTCGGGTCAGGGACGGCGGCGAGCGCCGAGCTCCGGGTGATCGCGAGCCGCGCCGTCCGGCCGGTGCTCAGTGCTCCGGGACGAGGTCGCTGAGCGGCCCTGGGGCGCCGAAGCGGTGGGTGGTGATCGAGACGGCCTGCTCGCGCAGGAAGGCGAGCAGCTCGACGCGGCCCGCGGCGGTGACCGGACCGTCGTAGATCGTCAGGTCGGGGTTCCCGCCGACCAGGCGCCCGATCGTCCCCGGGGTCCCGGCCGCCATGCGCAGCCGCGAAGTGCCGAGGCCGTCGACGACGCGCTCGGCGAAGGCCGCGTCGCTCTCCTCCAGGAGGGGGATGCTCGCGCTCTCGAGCAGGTCGCGGAGGGCCTTGGACACGGGCACTCCGGTGCTCACCTCGACGGCGGACCTCGCGCGGAGCGCGGCAGCGAGGAGCCGCACCAGATGCGCCACGGGGCCCTCCTCGGGAAGCCGGATCGTGACGGCCGCCGGGCGGTAGCGGAACAGGTTCCGCTCCACCGCGATGCCCGTCACGTCCCGCACCAGGCCGAACTCGGCATCCCACGCGGCCTGGTCGAGGAACGCGGCGTGCCGGGCGAACTCGAACCCCTCGTACGACAGGTCGGCGGTGGCCGCGTCGAGCAGGAGGGCGACGCGGCGGTTGAGTCCCTCGAGGCCGAGGCTCCGCCCCGGCTGCACCGGCTCGGGCCGGAGCGAGCCGAGTGCGAACAGGTAGTTGGGTCCGCCCGCCTTCGCCCCGGGGCCGACCGACGAGCGCTTCCAGCCGCCGAACGGCTGCCGGCGCACGATGGCGCCCGTGATGCCGCGGTTCACATACAGGTTCCCCGCGTCGACACGCTCGAGCCACAGGTCCGCCTCGGCGGGGTCGAGCGAGTGCAGGCCCGCCGTGAGGCCGAACGGGACGGCGTTCTGCAGCTCGATCGCCTCCTCGAGCGTGCGGGCGCGCATCAGCCCCAGCACCGGCCCGAAGTACTCGGTGAGATGGAACGGCGATCCGGGCTCGACCCCCGTGCGGATGCCCGGCGTCCAGAGCCGGTCGCCCAGCCGCTGCGGCGAGACGAGCCACTCCTCGCCGTCGCCGAGCGTGGTGAGCGCCTCCAGCAGCTTCCCGGTGGGCGGCTCGATCACGGGCCCCATCTGAGTGGCGGGGTCCTCGGCCGGGCCTACGGCGAGGGACCGCGCGGCATCGGCGAGCTGGGTCCGGAACCGCCGCGAGCGCGCGACGGAGCCGACGAGGATGGCGAGGCTCGCGGCGGAGCACTTCTGGCCCGCGTGCCCGAAGGCCGAGCGGACGACGTCCCCCGCCGCCAGGTCGAGGTCCGCGCTGGGGGTGACGATGATCGAGTTCTTGCCGCTCGTCTCCGCGAGCAGCGGCAGGTCAGGCCGCCACGACCGGAACAGGGCGGCGGTCTCCCAGGACCCGGTGAGCACCACGCGCTCGACGAGCGGGTTCTCGAGGAGGCGGCGGCCGAGCGCGCCCTCCTCCAGGTCGACGAGTGCGAGGAGATCGCGCGGCACTCCGGCCGACCACAGGATCTCGGCGAGCACGGCGCCCACACGGCGTGCCTGCGGCGCCGGCTTGAGGACGACGCCGCTTCCGGCGGCGAGTGCCGCGAGCACCGAGCCCGCCGGGATCGAGAGGGGGAAGTTCCACGGCGGCGTGACGACCGTGAGCCGGGAGGGGACGAACACGGCCCCGTGCAGGTCGTCGAGCTCGCGGGCCCGGTCCGCGTAGTACGCGGCGAAGTCGACCGCTTCGCTCACCTCGGGGTCGCCCTCGCCGAGCGTCTTCCCCGTCTCCGCCGCCGCGAACTCGAGCAGCTCTCCGCGCGCGGCCGCCAGCGCCGCCGCGGCCCGATCGAGGACGACCGCGCGCTCGGCGCCGCTCCGGCGTCCCCACGCCTCCCCGGCCCGCGCGGTGCGCTCCAGGATGGCGTCGAGCACGGCGGCCTCCTCGACCCGGGCGGCCTGCAGGGCGGCCGACCCGAGGGAGGTGTGCCGTGCCCGCTCCAGCACCCCACGCGCCCACTCGCGGTTGCCGGGCAGGGACGGATCGGTGTCGGGCTCGTTGCGGAAGGGGGCGCCCTCCCGGGGGACCGGATGCTCCGTCCGGCGATCCTGCGTCCGGTTCGGGCGGAGCGGCGCCCGGTCGGCGAGCGCTGCGAGGGACCGGGAGAACCTGGCCCGCTCCCGCTCGAACGCGGCGGGATCGGAGGCGAGGTCGAACGCGGCCGAGAGGAAGTTCTCCTCGCTCGCGTTCTCCTCGAGCCGGCGCACGAGGTAGGAGATCGCCACGTCGAACTCGCGCGGCTGGACGACCGGCGTGTAGAGGAGCAGGCCGCCGACGTCCTCGCCCACCACGGCCGCCTGCGCCGTGGCCATGCCGAGCAGCATCTCGACCTCCACGCGGTCGGCGACGCCCCGCTCCTTCGCGAGCAGCCAGGCGTGCGCGATGTCGAAGAGGTTGTGCCCCGCGATCCCGAGGCGCACGGCGTCCGTCCGGGCGGGAGTCATCGCCCAGTCGAGGACCCTCTTGTAGTTCGTGTCGGTGGCCTGCTTGGACCCGAGCGTCGCGAGCGGCCAGTCGTGCATCTGCGCGTCGACCCGCTCCATCGCGAGGTTCGCGCCCTTCACCACCCTCACCTTGACGGGCGCGCCGCCCCGCTCCCGCCGCTCGGTCGCCCATCCCGTCAGCTCCTGCAGCGCGGGCAGGGCATCGGGAAGGTAGGCCTGGAGCACGATGCCCGCCTCGAGCCGGAGGAGCTCCGGCCGGTCGAGCAGCCGGCGGAACACCGCGAGGGTCAGGTCGAGGTCGCGGTACTCCTCCATGTCGAGGTTGATGAACTTGCGCGTGGGTGCGGTCGCCGCGAACCGGTAGAGGGGCAGGAGACGCTCCACGACGCGCTCCACCGTCTCGTCGAAGCCCCACATCGTGAGCTGTCCGGCGACCGCGGACACCTTGACCGAGACGTAGTCGACGTCGGCGCGCTCGAGCAGCGCGCGGGTGCCCGCCAAGCGCCGGCGGGCCTCGTCCTCGCCCAGCACCGCCTCGCCGAGCAGGTTGATGTTGAGGCGAGCGCCCGTCGCCTTCAGGCGGGCGATCTCCGTGCCGAGGCGCGCGGGCCGGGCGTCGAGCACGAGATGCCCGACCATCCGGCGCAGCACGTACCGGGCGACGGGTACGACGGGCCAGGGGAACAGCGGCCCGAGGAGGGCCCCCGCGGCGAGGGCCGCCCGCTGCGGCAGAGGCAGGAAGCGGGGCACGCGGGGCAGGAGCCTGCGAAGGTTCCGGGCCGCGACCCGGAGGTCCTCGGGCCGCACGACGCCGTCGATGAACCCGACGGTGAAGGGGAGCCCGTCGGGGTCGTGCAGGACGCCCGCGAGCCGGGCGGCCGACGGATCGACGGGGATGCCGGCGCTGCGCTCCAGCCAGGCGCGGACCAGCGCGACGGCCTCCTCCTCGAGCGCCGACACGTGCGTCATCCGCGAAGACACCTGCGTCATGCTCGAAGGATAGGCACACGCCGACGCGGCGGTGGGAAGCGCTCGGAAGCCGCACGGAAACGCAGACGGAACGGAGGAGCGCCCCTTGCGGAGCCGCTAGTCTCCCGATATGGCGACGCCCATCACCCTGGACGAGGTCGCCGCCCTGCGCGAGGCCGTCACCGGGGTCGTGTACGCGCGCGGGGATGAGGGCCTGGCCGCCGAGGTCGCCTGCTACAACACCGCGATCGTGCACGACCCGGACGTCGTCGTCGGGGCACGGACCGTCGGCGACGTCGTCACCGCCGTGCAGTTCGCGGGCGCGCACGCGATCCCCGTCTTCGTCCAGGCCACGGGTCACGGCGCGTTCGCCCCGATCACGGACGGCCTCCTCATCACGACCTCCCGGATGGACTCGGTCGCGGTCGACCCGGCGCGGAGGATCGCGTCGATCAGCGCGGGCACGCGCTGGGGGGCCGTCGTCGAGGCGGCCGCCCGCTACGGGCTCGCGCCCATCACGGGCTCCTCCGACACCGTGGGGGCCGTCGGCTACACGCTCGGCGGCGGGCTCGGGCCGCTGTCGCGCACCTACGGCTTCACAGCGGACTGGGTGCGCGCCTTCACCGTCGTCACCGCCGACGCCCGGATCGTCCGTGCGACCGCCTCGGAGCACGAGGATCTGTTCTGGGCGCTGCGCGGAGGCAAGGGCGGTCTCGGCGTCGTGGTCGAGATGGACCTCGAGCTCGTTCCGCTGCGGACGTTCTACGGCGGCGGCCTCTTCTTCGACACGGCGCACGTCGAGGACGCGATGCGGGCGTGGGTGGACTGGGTGCACACGGTCCCCGACACCGTCACGTCCTCGGTGGCGCTCGTGCGCTTCCCGCCGATCGACGAGGTGCCCGAGGCGCTGCGGGGCAAGTTCGTGCTGCACCTGCGCTACGCGTTCGTCGGCGACGAGACGGAGGGCGAGCGGCTGCTCGCCCCGATCCGCGGCGCCGCACCCGCGTTCCTGGACCTCGTGGGCGAGATGCCCATGTCGGCGATCGGCTCCATCCACAACGACGACGACTCCCCCGGGCCCGCCTGGGACCGCGGGATGCAGCTGAAGGACATCGACCAGGACTTCGTCACGGAGTTCCTCGCCCGCGCGGGTCCGCGGTCCGACGTGCCGTTCATCGCCATCGAGATCCGGCACATCGGCGGTGCCGCCGGCCAGGAGCAGCACGGCGGGACGGCCGTCGGCGGCCGCTCGGCGCCGTTCACCCTCGTCATGATCGGGGTGCCGGTGCCCGAGCTCTTCGCGGTGGCGATGCCGCAGAAGTCGGACTACATCGTCGCCGGGATCCTCCCGTGGATCGCGAGCGAGACGAACATCAACTTCCTCGGCCACATCGCATCGACGCAGCAGTTCGCGAGCGCCTGGCCGAGTCACGCTTACGACCGCCTGGCGGAAACCCGGAGCACCTGGGATCCCGGCCGGATGTTCGCCTACGGCCCCTGACGTCAGTGGCCGCGGTGGTCCTGGATGGTCATCTTGGGACCGAACCGCGGCTTGCGGAAGCCGCTCGCGAGGATGATGCGGACGACCCGCTGGCGGTGGCCGCGCCACGGCTCCAAGAGCTCGAGCATCCCGTCGTCGTCGACCGGGCCGCCGGTGAGCGCCCACCCCACGATGTCGTGCAGGTGGTAGTCGCCGACGCTGACCTCGTCGGGGTCCCCGTGGGCGCGCTGGCTGGTCTCGGCCGCGGTCCAGATGCCGACGCCGACCACGGTGCGCAGCCGGGCGTGCACCTCGGGCCCTCCGCGCCCGAGGTCGAGCGTCCGCTCGAGCGACGAGGCGACGCGGGCGGCCTCCACGCACGTGCGCGAGCGCCGGGGGTCGACCCCCGCCCGATGCCATTCCCAGGACGGAATACGCCGCCACGTGTGCGGGTCCGGGAAGACGCGCATCCCCTCGGGAGCGGGTCCCGGCGCCGGCTCGCCGTACCGCCGGACGAGGCGGCGCCAGGAGGCGTGGGCCTCCTTGACCGTGACCTTCTGCTCGAGGATGGCCGCCACCAGCATCTCGACGACGAGGCCGACCCTCGCGAGGCGGAGCCCCGGGAGTCGCCGCGCGGCCTCGGCGAGCGCGGGAGCGCCCGAGAGGTCGAGGCCCGAGGGGTCGTCTCCGGCGCCGAGGAGCTCCGGGACGCCGTCGATCGCCCACTCGGCGCCGGGGCCCCAGGCGCGGGCGTGGACGTCACCGGAGGCGGTCTGCGCCAGGTGCAGGGTGGCGGGACCCTCCGGCGTGCGGAGCGTGCGCCAGACTCCGGGGACGCCGTGCCGCCCGGCGAGATCCCACACGAGCGTGGGGTCTCCCGGTCCTCGTCCGAGCTGCGAGAGGACGAGCCGGAGGTCGACGGGATCCGCGGGCGACCACACCGTGGAGGCGACGGCCGCGGGAAGCGAGACCGCCGTCGCCGTTCCCGCTGCCCCCACCCGGTCATGGTACGTGAGGGGCTCCGCCACTAGCGTGAGGGCACGGCGACGGCCGCCGGGGAGGGGGAGCGCCATGTCCTACCGAGCGATCGTCGTCCAGGAGGGCGTCCCCGTGGAGCCCCGCCTCCGCACCATCGACGGCCCCTGCACACCGGCGCCGGCGGATCCGGTCGAGATCCACGTCAGTCACTCCTCGGTCAACTACAAGGATGCGCTGGCGCTCACGGGCGGCAAGGGCGTCCTCCGCCACCTTCCCATGGTGCCAGGGATCGACGCCGCCGGCGTGCTCGCCGCCGACACGCAGGCGCTCACGGCCGGGACCCCGGTGCTCGTGAACGGCGCCGGGCTCGGCGAGCGCACCGACGGCGGCCTCGCTGAGCGCGTGCTGGCGACCGCGGACACCGTGCTCCCGATCCCGGAGAGCTTCTCCGCGTGGGACGCGGCGGCCGTCGGGACCGCCGGCTTCACGGCGGCTCTGGCCGTGCTCGCCCTGCAGCGGCACGGCCTGGAGCCCGGCGCTGGGGAGGTGCTCGTCACCGGCGCGGGCGGCGGAGTCGGCTCGTACGCGGTCGCGCTCCTCGCCGCGCTCGGTCACTCGGTCGTGGCCTCCACCGGGCGGGTGCCCGAGCGGGGGCCGGAGCTCGAGGCGCTGGGAGCCGCCGAGGTCATGGACCGCGCGGAGCTCGGCCACCCGGGCGGCAAGCCGCTCCAGTCGGCCCGCTGGTCCGCGGTCGTGGACTCGGTCGGCGGGGTCCCGCTGGCGAACGCCCTGGCGCAGACGCGGTACGGCGGCATCGTCGCGGCCTGCGGGCTCGCCGGCAGCTCGGCCCTCCCCGCGACGGTGCTGCCGTTCATCCTGCGCGCGGTCACTCTGGTCGGCATCAACTCGGTGGACGCCGCCCGGGCGTCCCGGACGGCGGCCTGGGAGCTCATCGTGGAGCACCTGCGCTCGGGAACGATCTCGGCGATCGCGTCCCGGACCGTCGGTCTGCGGGAGGCCATCGCCGTCGCCCGCGAGGTGCTCGACGGGCGGATCCCCGGACGCGTGGTGGTCGACGTCCGGGAGTGACGCCGGCGGCGACGCTGCCCTGTTGCTCCACCCGCTGCGGAACGAGGTCTCCCGGCTACTCGGGGGCGACCGCCTCGGCCGCCGCACGTGCCGCATGCGGCAGCGCGGCATCGATCCGCTGGAGCGCGGCGTCGTCGTGCGCCGCGGTGACGAACCAGGCCTCGTACACCGACGGCGGCAGCGAGACTCCCTGCCGCAGCATGGCGTGGAAGAACGGCGGGTACCGCCACGCCTCCTGCCGCTTCACGGCCGCGTAGTCGGTGGGCGCGGGCGCGTCGCCGAAGACGACGCTGAAGAGGCTGCCCGCCCGCTGGATGCCGTGGGCGACACCCTCGAGCGACAGGGCGGCCGAGACGGCGTCCGCGATGCGATCCGCCGTCGCGTCCAGGTGCGAGTAGACGGCGTCGTCGGCGAGGCGCAGCGTGGTGAGGCCCGCCGCCACGGCGACCGGGTTCCCGGACAGCGTTCCCGCCTGGTACACGGGTCCGCGGGGCGCGAGGAGCTCCATGACCTCGGCCCGGCCTCCGAGCGCCGCGAGCGGCATCCCGCCGCCCACGACCTTCCCGAAGGTGAACAGGTCCGGGGTGTACTCCGCCCCGTCGCTGTTCTCGAGGCCCCACCAGCCCGCGCCGCCGACGCGGAACCCGGTGAGCACCTCGTCGAGGATCACGAGAGCGCCGTGCTCGCGCGCGATGCGGTGGACCTCGGCGTTGAACCCGGGGGCCGGGGGGACCACGCCCATGTTGGCGGCGGCGGCCTCGAGGATGACGGCGGCGATCGAGTCGCCATGCTCGGCGAACGCGGCCTCGACAGCGGCGACGTCGTTGTACGGCAGCACCAGGGTGTTCGCGGCGACCGCGGCGGGGACCCCCGCCGAGCCCGGCAGCGCGAGCGTCGCGACACCGGAGCCGGCCTCGGCGAGCAGGGCGTCGGAGTGCCCGTGGTAGTGGCCGGAGAACTTGACGAGCAGGTCGCGGCCGGTCGCGCCGCGCGCCAGGCGGATCGCGGTCATCGTCGCCTCGGTGCCGGTCGAGACGAGCCGCACGCGCTCGACGGGCCTTGTGCCGGCCGCGGCGACGCGCTCGATGATCAGCTCCGCGAGCTCCGTCTCGGCAGGGGTGGACGCGCCGAAGGACAGTCCCTGCTCCGCCGCCCTCTGGACGGCGCGGACCACCTCGGGGTGCGCGTGGCCGAGGATCGCCGGCCCCCAGGACGCCACGAGGTCCACGTACTCCGCGCCCTCGCTGTCGACGACGTACGGCCCCGCGGCACGCACGAGGAAGCGCGGCGTGCCGCCGACCGATCCGAAGGCGCGCACCGGGGAGTTCACACCGCCGGGGATCGAGCGCTGAGCGCGCTCGAAGAGCTCCTCGTTCATCGCTCCTCCGCGAGCCAGCGGGCCGCTTCGACGGCCCAGTAGGTCAGCACCGCCCCGGCTCCCGCCCGGCGGATCCCGACGAGGGACTCGAGGACGGCCCGGCGACGGTCGATCCAGCCGTTGGCGGCCGCGGCCTCGATCATCGCGTACTCACCGGACACCTGATATGCCCAGACCGGAATGGACGACACGGCCGCCACGTCGGCGAGCACGTCCAGGTAGACGGACGCCGGCTTCACCATGACGATGTCGGCGCCCTCGGCCTCGTCGAGCGCGGCCTCGCGGACGCCCTCCCGGCGGTTGGCAGGGTCGAGCTGGTACGTGCGGCGGTCGCCCTTGAGCTGCGAGTCGACCGCCTCGCGGAAGGGCCCGTAGAAGGCGGACGCGTACTTCCCTGCGTAGGCCAGGATCGCGGTGCCGGTGTAGCCCCGGCCGTCGAGCGCCTCGCGGACCGCGGCGACCTGGTGGTCCATCATCCCGGACAGCCCCAGGAGCTGGGATCCGCTCTCGGCCTGCACCAGCGCCATCTCGCGATAGCGGAGCAGCGTCGCGTCGTTGTCCACGGACCCGTCGTCGGCGAGCACGCCGCAGTGGCCGTGGTCGGTGAACTCGTCCAGGCAGAGGTCGGTCTGGACCACGAGCGCGTCCCCGACCTCCTCGGCCGCGATCCGGGTCGCGACGTTGAGGATCCCGTCGGGGTCGGTCGCGCCGCTGCCGACCGCGTCGCGCCGCTCGGGGACGCCGAAGAGCATGACCCCGCCGACCCCGGCCTCGGCCGCGGCGGCGAGCGCGGATCGGAAGCTGTCCGTCGAGTGCTGGACGACCCCCGGCATGGAGCGGATCGGCACCGGCTCGGCCGCGCCCTCGCGCACGAACATGGGCAGGACGAGCTCCGCGGGCGCGACGCGGGTCTCGGCGACGAGCCGGCGGAAGGCGGGCGTCGCCCGGAGCCGGCGGGGACGGACGGGATTCACTGCTGGCGCTCCAGGGCGGCGGCGACGAGGGACTGGATGAGGGACTCGGCGCTGCGCTCCGCCGCCACGAGGTCCACGCGGAGGCCGGCGGCCCGGGCGTCGGCCGCGGTGCGGGGCCCGATGCAGGCGAGAAGCGTGCTCTCCGGGATCGGGCCGAGCTGCTGCTGCACCTGGTGGGCGACGCTTCCGGAGGTGACGAGGATGGCGTCCACCCGGCCCTCCGCGACGTCTCTCCGGATGGCCTCGTCCACGGGCACCCCGACCGTCCGGTAGGCGACCACCGACTCCACGTCGTGACCGAGCTCGCGGAGTCCGTCCGTCAGCACGGGCTTCGCGATGTCGGAGCGCAGGGCGAGCACGCGCTGCCGACCGGGCCCGTCGAGCATCTCCGACCACTCACGGAGGAGCCCGGCGGCGGAGTTATCCTCGCTCGGCACGAAGTCGACGCGGTAGCCGGTGGCGACGAGGGCGGCGGCCGTCGTCTCGCCGACCGCGGCGATGCGGGTGCGCTCCGGCACCGCCACTCGGTGGGAGGACAGCACGTCGACGGTCGTGGCGCTGGTCACGGTCATCCAGTCGAACTCGCCCGCCGAGAGCCGACGCAGCGCCTCCTCTAGCGCGGGAGCATCCCCGGTGGACGCGAAGTTGATCATCGGGGCCACGATCGGCGACGCGCCCTTGGCGCGGAGGTCGGCGGCCACCTCGTGTCCCCATGGTCCGCCGCGGGGGACCAGCACACGCCAGCCGGACAGCGGCTTGCCGCCGTTCATGCTCCCGCTCCGAGCGGAGCGAGCTCCGCGGCGCCCGCCGAGAAGAGCTGCTCCACGAGCCGCAGCCCCGCATCCATGGCGGCGGTGCCGGAGTCGAGCGGCTGCGTCACGGCGCCGCGGACCGCAGCGGATCCGTCGGGGCGGTAGACGGCCGCCCAGAGGGAGAGGACACCGTCCTCGATGCGGCTGGACGCCGCGACGGGCGCCGTGCATCCCGCGCCGAGGCCGCGCAGGACCTCGCGCTCGGCGGCCGCCCCGTTCTCCGCGTCCGCATCCGCCAGTGCGCGAGCGGCGCGGGCGAGGTCGGTGCCCAGGGCGTCCTCGACCCGCACCTCGAGTGCGAGCGCGCCCTGACCGGGAGCGGTCGGCCACTCCTCGAGCGGGAGCACCTCGGCGATCTCCGTCTCGCGCCCGAGGCGGCCGAGCCCGGCGGCGGCGAGGACGACCGCGTCGAGACGGCCGCTTTCGACGTGGCGCAGACGAGTGTCGACGTTGCCGCGGAGGTCCACGACGTCGAGGTCGGCACGGGCCGCCCGCAGCTGGGCGATCCGCCGCGGCGAGCCGGTGCCGACGCGCGCGCCCTCCGGGAGGTCGCCGAGCCCACGGCCGTCGCGCGAGCACAGCACGTCGCGGGCGTCCTCGCGGACGGGAACCGCGACGAGCGCGAGCCCCTCCACCGGAGCGGTCGGCAGGTCCTTGAGCGAATGCACCACGACGTCGCAACGGTCCTCGAGCAGCGCCACCCGGAGCGTGGCCGCGAACACGCCGCGGCCGCCGATGAGCGACAGCGACTCGGTCCGGACGTCGCCCTCGCTGACGAGGGGGACGAGCTCGACCTCCGACCCGCTCGCTCGGCGCAGTGCGTCCGCCACGCCGCCCGCTTGAGCGAGGGCCAGGGCGCTGCCCCGGGTCCCGACGCGGATCGTCACGGGGCCAGCCCGGCGACGGCCGGCTTGAAGCCGAGCCGCACGTTCTCACAGCAGCCGGGACGGCACACGTCGTACCAGGGGCCGAGCCCGGTCCGAGCCGGACGCTCCGCGGCCGGGACGCCGTCGCGGCGCTCGAGGACGAGGTCGACGAGACCCGAGACGTACCGCTCGTGCACCCCGGGCGTGGGAACGCGGACGGCCACGAGCCCCTGCTCCCGCGCGGTCTCGAGCGCCTCGGTGTCGAGGTCCCACTTCACTTCCATGTGGTCGCTGACGAAGCCGAGCGGCACGATCACGACGGCCCGCACGCCCGTGCCGGCCAGCTCCTCGAGACGGTCGTTGATGTCCGGCTCCAGCCAGGGCTGGCTCGGCGGGCCGCTGCGCGACTGGTAGACGAGGTCCCACGGCGCGCCGCGTCCCGCCTCCGCCATGACGACCTCGGCCACCGCGAGGTGCTGGGCCGCGTAGGCGCCGCCCTCCCCGAAGCCGCGCTCGGCCGGGCCCGAGCGCCGCGCATCCTCGCTGGGGATGGAGTGCGTGGCGAAGAGGACGTGCGCCTCGGTGGCGATGTCGATGCCGGGCACCGCCTCCTCGATGCGTGCGAGACCGTCGCGGAGACCCTCGACGAACGGCTCGACGAAGCCCGGGTGGTCGAAGAACTGGCGGACCTTGTCGACCTGCAGCGTGCCGAGCAGCCCGGTCTCCTCGAGGGCGCGGGCGATGTCCTCGCGGTACTGGCGGCAGCTGGAGTAGGAGCTGTAGGCGCTGGTCGCGATCGCGATGAGCTTGCGGTGGCCCGCCTCGGCCGCCTCGCGGAGGGCGTCACCGACGTACGGGGCCCAGTTGCGGTTCCCCCACAGCACCGGGAGGTCGATGCCGCGACGGGCGAGCTCGCGCTCGAGAGCGGCCTTCAGCTCCCGGTTCTGGTCGTTGATCGGGCTGACACCGCCGAACGCCCGGTAGTGGTGAGCCACCTCCTCCAGGCGCTCGTCCGGGATGCCCCGCCCGCGGGTGACGTTGCGGAGGAACGGGAGGACGTCGTCCTGACCCTCGGGTCCCCCGAAGCTCGCGAGGAGGATCGCGTCGTACGCGACCGGGACCTCGACGTGCTCGGGACCGCCCGCGGCCGCCTCGGTCGCCGCGAGGACCGGCTCGGTCATGAGAGCACCTCGGGGAGCTCGGACGGCGCGATCAGGCGTCCCGTGAAGAAGGGCACCTCCTCGCGGACGTGCATCCGCGCGTCGGTGGCCCTCAGGTCGCGCATCATGTCGACGAGGTCGACGAGGATGTCGGACTCCATCGGCAGGATCCATTCGTAGTCGCCGAGCGCGAAGGCGGCGACGGTGTTGGCGACGACCGACTTGTAGGCGGCGCCCTTCCGGCCGTGCTCGGCGAGCATCCGCTTGCGCTCGTCCTCCGGCAGCACGTACCAGTCGTAGGAGCGCACGAACGGGTACACCGTCAGCCAGTTCCGAGCGCGCTCACCGCGCAGGAAGCCGGGCACGTGCGAGGCGCTGAACTCGGCCTCGCGGTGCACCCCGAGTGCGTTCCAGGTCGGCAGGAGGGTCGAGAGCAGCGCCGTGCGACGCAGCTGGCGGAGCGCCATCTGCAGGTCCTCGGCCGCGGAGCCGACGATCCAGACCATCACGTCGGCGTCGGCGCGGAGCGAGGACACATCGTAGAAGCCGCGCACCGTGATGCCCTCGGCGGAGAGCTCGGCGACGAGGTTCTCGATCTCCTCGGCAGCCCCCGCCGGAGCGGGGTGCGAGGGATTGCGTCGGAACACGGCCCACAGCGCATAAGCGGTGGACGTCATGGATTCCATTCTCCACCCGCCGCGGAGGCGGGCAAAAACGAGAGGGCGGTCAGCGGCGGACGATCCTCCACACGACGAGGCTCGCCGCGCCGAGCGCCACGGCTCCGGCCGTGGCGTAGACGACGACGGGGTTCTCCTTCATCGTGGTGTCGAACACCTCGCGCCCGCGGTCGTACAGGCGCTGGGCCTGGCGCGGCACGTTGAGCTTGTCCTCGATGGCGTCCAAGGTCGCGGCGAGCTTCTCACGGGTCGACTCGATGTCCGACCGCAGCTCCCCGAGCTGGCGCTCCTTGTGGCTCAGGTTCGAGTCGTCACCGGTCATACTTCCCCATTCCCTTGATCGCTCGGACGTCGTTCTTCACGCTCTCCAGGGAGTCCTGCGGCACGGGCGGGACGCCCTTCTTCACCTCGCGCACTCCGAGGAGCGCGAGCACCGCCGTGATCGCGAAGAGCACGACCAGGACGATCAGGGCGGAGAGCCAGGCCGGCAGCCAGATGGCGAGGACCAGGATCACCGTCGTCAGGAACACCGCGAAGGCGAAGAAGCCGAAGAACGCGGCGCCGGCGAAGAGCCCCGCGCCGAGCCCGAGCTTCTTGAGCTTGTCGGTGAGCTCCTTCTTGATCTGCTCGATCTCGGCGCGGATCAGCTGCGAGATCAGGCCGGGGACGTCACCGAGAAGTTGGATCAGCGACTTCTTCTTGGTGTCGTCGCCCCGGGAGGCCGCCGGGACGGCTCCCCTCTTCGTGTCGTCGCCCCGAGGCTGGACCGGGACGGCTCCGCTGCTCACTCGAAGGGCGGCCGGTCGCCCGCCCCCGGCTGCGAGGCGCCGGGGATGGTCGTGCCGGACGCGGTCGTGCCGGTGGTGGTGTTGCCCGAGGTGATGCCGCCGTCGCCTGCGGCTCCGGTGCCGCCGGCTGCACCCGTGGCGCCGGTGCCGCCCGAGGAGCCCGAGCTCGAGGAGCCCTTCTGCGAGAAGCGCTGCGTCGTCCGCTTCGTGACCTGGTCGACGACCTTCTTGCCGGCGTCCGTCACCTTGGACTGCACGTCGGGCGCGTGGTCGTCGACGAAGCCCTGGACCTGCTCGACCCGCTTCTGCACCGCGGGGCTGTTCCAGAACTTGTCGGCGCCGGCCTTGATCTGCTCGTAGCGCTTCCGGCCCGCCCGGGCACCGAGGACGTACCCGACCGCAGCTCCTGTGACGAACACCAGCTTGTTCTTCATGACCGCTCCGATCCGAACGAAATAGGCGAGTTCCCTCAGAGTAGCGGCATCGCCTCAGGGCCCGTCGGGCGGGTTGACAGGGCGGGCGCCGGGGGTCAAACGGCCCGGCCGGCGCGGTCGCCGTCGGCGAGAACGGACGCCAGACCGGTGCCCGCGACCCAGGCTCCGGCGACCTCGAGCCCGGGGATCTCCGCGACCGCAGCCCGCACGTCCTCGATCCGGGAACGCATGCCGATCAGGGCACGCTGGCTCTCCTGAGTCCAGGGCGTCACGGCGGAGCCGACCACGGTCAGCTCCCAGGGCTCCCGGCCGAGCAGGCGCGCGGCGTCCGCGAGCGCCTCCTCCGCCCCGGTTCCCTCCGCGGCATCCCCTCGATAGCTCAGCCGGAGGACGTGCCGTCCGGCCGGCAGGCGGGCGGCCAGCCACGGCCACTTCGCCGACGCATGGGTGAGCGCCCCGGCGCGCACCCCGGGCACCCCGTCCGCGACGAGGACACCCGATCCCCGCGGCGCCTCGTCGAGGACCGGGGCGTCGACCACCAGCGTCACGACCGTCGTGCGGTGGGCCGCCGGCCAGTCCTCCAGCAGGCCCGGCAGGAGGGGCGCCAGGAGCCGCCGGGCGGACGCGCCGGAACCGGCGAGGATGACGCGGTCAGCGACCTGCGGCCCGCTCGGGGTCTCCACCCGCCAGCCGCCCGGTTCCCGGGTGAGGGCCGTCGCGGGAGTCGATCGGAGGACCCGCACGCCGAAGCGGTCGAGATCCCGCTCGAGGGCGTCCACCAGGGTGGCCATGCCGCCGTCGAGGCCCCGCACCGCCGATCCCGCCGGCGCGGAGGCGCGCAGCTGCAGGACCGCCGACGAGAGCGACCCGGAGCGGGTGAGGGCGCCGTTGAGTCCCGGCGCGAGGGCCTCCACGTCGGCCTCGCCGGGGTCGACCGCGTACACGTTCCGGACGACCGGGGTCACGAGCGTGTCGAGGACCGCGGAGCCCATGCGCCGGCGCACCAGCCGGCCCAGGTTGGTCTCCCTGCCGATGGTCAGGACGGGCAGGACGCTGTCGAGCCAGGCGCGCAGCGCCGCGCGGCCGCCGAGGACCGCGCGCACGTCGTCGGCGAGAGGCGAGCCGGGGATGCCGAGGATGCCGGCCGCGGGCAGCGGGAACGGGCCGCCCGAGGTCTGCAGCCACGCGCCGGACGCCGCCGGCGACACGGGCTCGAGCCCGAGGGCCGCGAACAGGTCGAGCGCGGTCCTGCCGCGGGCCGCGATGCTCTCGGCCCCGGTGTCCAGCCGGACGCCGCCGACCTCCTCGCTCGCCACGGCGCCGCCGAGCCGGTCCGTCGCCTCGAGGAGGGTGACCTCGGCGCCCGCGAGCACCGCGGAGCGCGCCGCGACCAGGCCGGCCGCGCCACCCCCGATCACGACGACGGACGTCATGACGGCGGCAGCGAGTGCACGAAGGAGACGAGGCGCGTGAGCACGTCGGGGTCCGCCTCGGGGGGCACGCCGTGGCCGAGGTTGAGGACGTGCGCCGGAGCCGCTCTCCCCTGCTCGACGACCTCGAGGACGTGGCGCTCGAGGACCGGCCACGGCGCGGCGAGCATGGCGGGATCGATGTTGCCCTGCAGCGGCAGGGGCCCGACGCGGCGGGCCGCCTCGTCGAGGGGGATGCGCCAGTCCACGCCGATCACGTCCGCGCCGGCCGACCTCAGGTCACCGAGGATCTCACCGGTCCCGACGCCGAAGTGCACGAGCGGCGCCCCGAGGTCGCGGACCGCGTCGAGCACACGGGCGGAGGCCCACGCCACCGAGGTGACGTAGTCGCGGCGGGAGAGGGAGCCCGCCCAGGAGTCGAACAGCTGGCCGGCGCTCGCGCCCGCGAGCAGCTGGGCCCGGAGGAACGCGCCCGACGCGTCGGCCGCCCACTCGAGCAGACCGTGCCAGGCGTAGGGATCGGCATGCATGAGGGTCCGTGCGCGCAGGTGGTCCTTCGAGGGGCCGCCCTCGACGAGGTAGGCCGCGAGAGTGAAGGGAGCGCCGGCGAAGCCGATCAGCGGGGTGCCGCCGAGCGCATCGACCGTGAGCCGGACCGCCTCGGCGACCGGGGCGAGCGCCTCCGGGTCGAGGACGAGGTCGCGCAGACGGGCAACGTCCCCGGCGGTGCGGATCGGCTGCTCGATGACCGGTCCGCGCCCGGGCTCGATGTCGACCTTCACTCCCGCCAGCAGCAGCGGGATCACGATGTCGCTGAAGAACACCGCGGCGTCGACGCCGTGGCGGCGCACGGGCTGCAGGGTGATCTCGCTCGCGAGCTCCGGCCGCAGGCAGGACTCGAGCATCGGGATCCCCTCGCGGACCGCCCGGTACTCGGGGAGCGAGCGTCCCGCCTGGCGCATGAACCAGATCGGCGGGGTCGGCTGGCGCGTTCCGCGGTAGGCGGACACGAGCGGCGACGAGGAGGTCCGCCCGTCGACGAGGGGATGGCTGGCGGGCAGAGGCACGGCTCCCAGTGTTCCACGCAGGGGCACGGCCTCCGCTCGGAACCGGCGCCCAGCCTGGGGCTCTAGAATTCTGGGGTGCTCCTGTGTCTTTCCGCGAGTCATCGCACCGCGGCCTTCGACCTCCTGGAGCGGCTGTCCGTCGGCGCGACCGACCTCGGCACCGAGCTCGTGGAGGCGAGCCCCTCCATCGAGGGAGCTGTTGTCCTCGCTACCTGCAACCGGTTCGAGGCCTACCTCGATGTCGACGGCTCCGCTCGCGCCGACGAGAGCGAGCGGGCCCTCCGCCGCGTCGCCGAGCTGACCGGGGTCGACGGGGACCGGCTGCGCGAGGCCGTCGTCGTGCACTCCGACGCGGCGGTCGCCGAGCACCTCTTCGCCGTGTCGAGCGGACTGGAGTCGGTCGTCGTCGGCGAGGGCGAGATCGCCGGCCAGGTCCGGCGCGCGCTCGAGCGGGCACGGGCCCAGGGCACCACCTCGACGCACCTCGAGCGGCTGTTCCAGCGCGCCTCCACCGCGTCCCGCGAGGTGCAGAACACGACCGGACTCGGCGGGGCCGGCCGGTCGATCGTCCGGCTGGCGCTCGACCTCGCCTCCTCGCGCATCGCCGACTGGCGCGACCAGGACGTCCTCCTCGTCGGGACGGGCGCCTACGCGGGCGCGAGCCTGGCCGCCCTGCGCGACCGCGGCGTCGGAGAGGTCGCCGTCTACTCGCCGTCGGGCCGCGCCTCGCGCTTCGCCACCCGGGAGGGAGTGCGGCCGATCCGCGATCTGCGGTCCGCCCTCGAGACCGCGACCGTCGTGGTCACCTGCAGCGGCGCCAGCACGTACGTGCTCACCCCGGAGCTGGTCGCCGCGCGTCAGGCCACCGGTCCCCTCTTCGTGATCGACCTCGGCCTGCCCCGGAACGTCGACCCGCGCGTCGGCGAGCTCCCCGGCGTGGAGCTCCTCGACCTCGAGACGATCCGCCTGCACGCCCCGCTGAGCGAGCTGGCCGCGCCGGACGAGGCGCGGGACCTGGTCGGCCGCGCGGCCGCCCAGTTCACCGCGGAGAGCAGCGAGCACCAGGTCACGTCCGCGGTCGTCGCGTTCCGGACCCACGTCTTCGGGATCCTCGAGGCCGAGCTCGCGCGCCTCGGCGAGCGCGGGCTGCGGGACCAGACGACCGAGCGTGCGCTGCGCCATCTGGTGAGCGTGCTGGTGCACCAGCCGACCCAGCGGGCGAAGGATCTGGCGCGCGCCGGTCAGGGCGAGCGCGTCGTCGACGCCCTCAACACGCTGTTCGACCTCGGGACGGGGCTCGACGAGGAGGAGCGCGGCCGGGCCTCCGAGGCCGGCTGACCCCGCTCTCCCTCGCGCTCAACAGGCACTTCTGACTCCAACAGGCCGGCGGGCGGCGTGTCCTGCTGTTGGCGGCGATTCCGCCTGTTGAGTGCTAGTGGACGTACTCGAGCAGGTCGATGCCGAGGGTCCGCATCGCGCCCAGGGCGCCGAGGCGGTCCGGGAGACGACGATCCGGGAACACCAGCGTCACGGCGTACGACACTCCCGCGCGCGGCCCGCGGAGCACGCCCGCCTCCGCCCGCACGCCCGGCTCCGATCCGGTGATGTTGAACAGGGCGAGGCCGTGATCCGACCGGGTGTGGGCGAGCGGGTCCAGCCCGAAGGCGCTGGCGACCATCGAGAGGTCCATGCCGAGGGCGAGCCAGTCGGCCACCCGGTAGCTGGTGGCGGCGTCGACGATCTCGCCGCGCGCGATCCCGGACATCAGCCAGGTGAGCTCGTCGGCCGCCCCCACCGAGAGCTGCGGGGCGTCGTCGGGACCGCGACGGTCGCGCACCCGGTCGAGGAGGGCCGTCTTGCGGATGCCGAGCGACTCCGCCCGCCGCCACACGGCCTCGAGTCCCACTCGCCGCAGGAGGGCGTTCGTCGCCATGCTGTCCCTCGTCGATCCGACGAGCGCGGCGAGGTCGGCGAGCGGGAACGACGGAGCCGACAGGTGCTGCCAGATGCCCGCGGTCGCGGAATCGTCCTCCGGCTCCCGGTCGAGGATCTCGTAGCGGGAGTCGAGTCCGCTGCCGAGCCGGGCCGAGACCTCGAGCAGGAGCAGCAGCTTCCCCACGTCCGCCGTGGGCAGGACGACGGTGTCGTCGACCGAGAGCAGGACCCGCCCGCTCAGGAGGTCGATCGCCCGTGCGGACACCTTGGCGCCCGCGAGCGCGACGTCCGCCAGAGCGCTGAAGCCGGCGGCGAAGTTCTCGGCCGCATCGAAGCCGCGGTGCCGGCCCGACCCCTGGCCTCGTCCTCCGCGTCGCGTGCTGTCCGTGATCACCAGATCGTGACACGCTCCGCAGGGTCCAGCCACAGCGCGTCGGCGGGTGTGACCCGGAACGCGTCGTAGAACGGCGCGAGGTTGCGCACGATCTGGTTGCAGCGGAACTCGCTCGGCGAGTGCGGGTCGATCGTGAGGAGCCGGATGACCTCCTCGTCGCGTGCCTTCATCTGCCAGGCCTGAGCCCAGGAGAGGAAGAAGCGCTCCGCGCCGGTGAGCCCGTCCACGACGGGCGGCTCCTGGCCGTCCAGGGACAGCACGTAGGCCTTCCAGGCGATGCCGAGGCCGCCGAGGTCGCCGATGTTCTCGCCCACGGTGAGCGCTCCGTTGACCTTGTGGTCGGGCACCTGCTTGGGCGCGAGCCGGCTGTACTGCTCGATGAGGACGGCAGCACGCTGCTCGAACGCGGCCCGGTCCTCGGGTGTCCACCAGTCGGTGAGGCGGCCGTCGCCGTCGAAGCGCGAGCCCTGGTCGTCGAACCCGTGGCCGATCTCGTGCCCGATCACGGCGCCGATGGCGCCGTAGTTGGCGGCGGGATCCCGGTCCGGGGTGAAGAAGGGGTACTGCAGGATGGCCGCCGGGAAGACGATCTCGTTGAACCCGGGGTTGTAGTACGCGTTGACCGTCTGCGGCGTCATGAACCACTCGTCACGGTCGAGCGGCCTGCCGATCTTCCCGAGCTCCCGGTCGAACTCGTACTCGGAGGCGCGGCGCACGTTGCCGAGGAGGTCGGCGGCGTCGATCTGCAGCGGCGAGTAGTCCCGCCACTTCACGGGGTAGCCGATCTTGGGGGTGAACTTCTCGAGCTTGTCGAGGGCACGCCGTCGCGTGTCCTCGCCCATCCAGTCGAGGGACTCGATCGAGCGGCGGTACGCCTCCACCAGGTTCGCGACGAGGGCGTCCATCGCCTCCTTCGCCGCAGGCGGGAAGTGCCGCTCCACGTACACCTTGCCCACGGCCTCGCCCATCGAGCCCTCGACGAGCGAGACGCCCCGCTTCCAGCGCGCCCGCAGCTCGGGGGTGCCGGTGAGGGTGCGGCCGTAGAAGTCGAAGTTCTCCTCGACGAAGACGGACGGGAGGTAGGGAGCGGCCTGGTGCACGAGCTGCCAGGCGAGCCAGTTGCGCCACGCCTCGAGCCGCTCCTCCACGAGGAGGGCGCCGAGGCCCTCGAGGAAGCTCGGCTCCCGCACGACCACCTCGTCGAGGGCCCCCGCGGGTGCGCCGAGACCCGTCAGCCAGATCGAGAGGTCGGCGCCGCCGCCGGTCGAGACGAGCCCCGCGGCGTCCGCCCAGGTGCGCAGGTTGTAGGTGGCCTGGCTGTCGCGAGTCCGGACGTTGTCCCAGTGCGCGGCGGCGATCGCGGTCTCCAGCTCGAGCACCGAGCGCGCGCGCTCCGCGGCGTCGTCGAACCCGGCCAGTGCGAGGAGACGCTCGACGTGCCCCAGATAGGCCTCGCGGATCTCCGCGAACTTCTCCTCGCGGTAGTAGCTCTCGTCCGGCAGGCCGAGGCCGCCCTGCTCCATGAAGACGAGGTACCGTTCCGGACTGCCCGGGTCGTTGTCCACGAAGAGCTGCACGAAGCCCGGCGCGCCGCGGCGCTCCAGACGACCGACGGTCTCGAGCAGCGCCGGGATCGAGTCGACGGCGCGTGCCGCGGCGAGGACGTCCTCGAGAGGCGCCGTCCCGAGCTGCTCGACGCGCTCCTCGTCGAGGAAGCTCGCGAAGAGGTCGCCCAGCTTGCGCTCCTCCGTCCCCGGCTCCGCCTGCTGCGCCTCGGTGACGATCTCGCGGACCGCCTTCTCGGCCTCCTCGGCGAGGACGTAGAACGAGCCGTACCGCGCCCGGTCCGACGGGATCTCGGTGCGCTCGATCCAGCGGCCGTTCACGTGCCGGAACAGGTCGTCCTGCGGTCGGATGGCCGGGTCGAGCTCCTCGAGGGCGATGCCGGAGGACAGGGCGGGAGCGTTGTCGGTCATGGCTCACCAGCCTATTCGGCGCCTCCGCCATCCCCCGGTGCTGACTAGCGTGAAGGGGTGAGCTCTCCCCTGACCCGGGGCCAGGTGACGGCGTGGCGCAACGCCGTGTTCGTCACGTTCGCCCTCTCGGGCCTCGCGGTCGCGACGTGGCTGTCGCGGGTGCCCGCCGTCCGCGACGAGTTGCAGGTGTCCACCGGGACGCTCGGCTTCGTCCTGTTCGGGATCGCGGCGGGGTCGATCGCCGGACTCACCGCCTCGAGCCACATCATCGCCGCCATCGGCACCGCCCGGTCGGTCCTCGCGAGTCTCGCCGTCGGCGCGCTCGGCCTCCCGCTGGCCGGCATCGGAGCCGCCCTCGGCAGTCCGCTCCTGTGCTTCGCCGGGCTCGTGGTGTTCGGGCTGGGGAACGGCGTGTGCGACGTCGCCATGAACGTCGCCGGGACCGCGAACGAGCGCGCGCTCGGCCGCACCGTCATGCCGCTGTTCCACGCGATGTTCAGCGGCGGCACGGTCCTCGGCGTCGGGATCGGCGCGCTCGCGGAGGCCGCCGCGGTCCCGGTCCTCCTGCACATGTCGGTCGTCGCGATCCTGATCGCGGTCGCGATCGCCGTCACGGTCCGGTTCTACCAGTCGGAGCGCCACGACGAGCCGGAGCCCGCTCACGACGCACCCGCCGAGACCTGGCGGAGTCGGCTCGCCGTCTGGCTGGAGCCGCGGACGCTCGTGGTCGGGGTGCTCGTCCTCGGCATGGCGTTCGCGGAGGGGTCGGCGAACGACTGGCTGCCGCTCGCCATGGTGGACGGCCACGGCTTCGACAACGCCGCGGGCGCTGTCGTGCTCGGCGTCTTCCTCGTGTCGATGACCGTCGGGCGGCTGGGCGGCACCGTCCTCCTCGACCGCTTCGGCCGGGTCCCGGTCCTGCGCGCGTCCGCGCTGCTCGCGGTCGCCGGTCTCGCGCTCATCGTCTTCGTCCCGGTGCCCTGGCTCGCCGTCGCGGGCTCGGTCCTCTGGGGTCTTGGCGCGGCGCTCGGTTTCCCCGTCGGCATGTCGGCGGCCGGCGACGACCCCCGGCAGGCGGCCGCCCGGGTCAGCGCGGTGGCGACCATCGCCTACCTGGCGTTCCTCGCCGGACCGCCCGTCATCGGTGTCCTCGCCGACCAGGTCGGCCTGCTGCTCGCCCTCTCGACCGTGCTCGTCCTCGTCGCGGTCTCGGGTCTGGTGGCGGGCTCCGCGCGGGAGCGCCGTTCGGCGCCTGTCGGAGCCAAGCCCGGCGCCGAGCGCGGTTAGCATCGACGGATGCGCCTGGTCGTCGCCCGCTGCTCCGTCGACTACGCCGGCCGGTTGAGCGCCCACCTCCCGCTCGCGACACGCGTGCTCATGGTGAAGGCCGACGGCTCGGTGCTCGTCCACTCGGACGGCGGCTCCTACAAGCCCCTCAACTGGATGAGCCCGCCCTGCTCGCTCGTGGTCGCCGAGCCGGACGACGAGCAGCGCGCGGCCGGCGTCACCGAGCTGTGGACCGTGACGCACGCCAAGACGAACGACCTGCTCGTCGTCTCGCTGCACGAGGTTCTCTCCGACTCGTCCCACGAGCTCGGCGTCGATCCCGGGCTCGTCAAGGACGGCGTCGAGGCGGACCTGCAGAAGCTGCTGGCGGAGCAGATCGAGCTGCTCGGGGACGGTCACACCCTGGTCCGCCGGGAGTACATGACGGCCATCGGCCCCGTCGACATCCTCGCCCGGGACGGCGACGGCCGGTCGGTGGCGGTGGAGATCAAGCGCCGGGGCGAGATCGACGGTGTCGAGCAGCTCACGCGCTATCTGGAGCTGATGAACCGCGATCCGCACCTCGCGCCGGTCTCCGGTGTGTTCGCCGCGCAGGAGATCAAGCCCCAGGCGCGCACGCTCGCGCAGGACCGCGGCATCCGGTGCCTCGTCCTGGACTACGACGCGATGCGCGGGATGGACGACGTGCACGCCCGCCTGTTCTGAGCAACCGCTCAGCGCAAGCCGTAGCCGCCGCGCCCCTTCGGGCGTACCGTGCGGGCATGGAAAACAACGAGCGCATCAATCCCTCCGACGACGCCGTCCGCGAGGGGTTCGATCAGACCAACTCCCTGGCCGGCGACCAGCTCGGCGAGTCCGACGGGACGGTGGACGGCCAGCTGCAGAGCAGTGCCGATCGTGGAGGCGACGACGACAGCCTCCTCGCCGGGGACAACGACGCCGACGACCGCGGCGAGGGCAACGGATTCCTTCCCGGCAACCCGGCGCGGGGCGGCTCCGGCGGCATCTGATGCCCGCTGAGAACCGGGACAGGGGGCGCGGCCGCACTGGGCCGCGCCCCCTTGTCCCCCGCTCGGGGAAGGGCAGGAGGTCGACCGGCCGACCTAGGGTGGATCGCATGTACCCCTCGTGGAGCTGCGTGCTGTTCGACCTGGACGGCACCATCGCGGACTCCGCCGCGGGCATCACCGGGACCCTCTCGGACACCCTTCAGGCGATGGGCAAGCCGGTGCCGACCCCCGCCCAGCTGCTCGAGTTCGTGGGGCCGCCGATCCTCGACGGCTTCGCGGCTCTCGGGCTGGACGAGGAGGAGAGCCAGACGGCGCTCGCGCTGTACCGCCGGCGCTACACCGAGCGGGGCGCCTTCGACAGCTCAGTCTTCCCCGGCATGGAGGACACCCTCCGGGCGATCCGGGAGGCGGATCTCCCGATCGCGCTCGCGACGTCCAAGCCGGAGTCGCAGGCGCGGCGGATGCTCGAGCACTACGGGCTCGTCGACCTCTTCGCCTTCGTCGGCGGGGCCTCGGACGACGAGAGCCGCAGCGAGAAGGCCGACGTCATCGCCTACGTGCTGCACAACCTCCGCCGGATGGGGGTGGACCTGACCCGCCCGGTGATGGTCGGCGACCGCATCCACGACGTCGAGGGAGCGGCCGCGAACGGTCTGCCCACCGTGTTCGTGGACTGGGGCTACGGCTCGGACCTCGAGAAGGCGGGCACGATCGCCGTGGCCGACGAGCCCGGTGACCTCACCTGGATCCTGCTGGGCGAGGCGCTGCCCGCGACCGGCACCGACTGACTCGGCTCGGGCCGTGCCGCCAGAACCGGCCCTCGACACGCTCCTCCGTGTCGAGGCGCGCGCCGCGGGGGCTAGGTGCGGTGGATGCGGGCCTCCCACGGCCGCAGCAGCCCCGGCGTCCCCTCGTCCGGGTAGTTGGTGGAGAGGAGCCTGGTCCCCTCCGTCTCAGGAAGAGCCAGCTCGACGTCCTCGCTCGTGAAGTTCGCCGCCACCACCGCTCGCGCGCCCTCGTGCTCCCGCTCGAACGCCCAGATGGCCGGGTGCTCCGGCAGCAGGAGCCGGAATTGCCCGAGCGCGACGACCGGATCGCTGTGCCGCAGGGCGATGAGCATGCGGTAGTGGGCATACACGGAGGTGGGGTCGTCGCGCTGAGCGGCGGCGTTGAGCCATGAGTGGTTGGGGTTCACGTCGATCCACGGCCTGCCGCTCGTGAAGCCCGCCTGCTCCCCGTCCGTCCACTGCATCGGGGCGCGCGCGTTGTCGCGGCTGATGCGGCGCATCGCGGCGAGCACGGTGTCGGGGTCGAGCCCGAGCTGATTGACGGCCGCGTCGTAGTAGTTGAGCGACTCGATGTCGCGGAACTCGCGGATGTCCTGGAAGTCGACGTTCGTCATCCCGAGCTCCTCGCCCTGGTAGACGTACGGCGTCCCGCGATGGAGGTGGAGGACCGTCGCGAGCGCGGTCGCCGACTCGTACCAGAAGCGCCCGTCGTCTCCCCACCGGGACACCACGCGCGGCTGGTCGTGGTTGTTCCAGTAGAGACTGTTCCAGCCCCGGGTACCGAGGGCGTCCTGCCACCGCGCGAGCGATCGCTTCAGGTCGACGACGGTGATGGGCCGGTGCACCCACTTGCTGCCCTCGCCGTCGAGGGAGACGTGCTCGAACTGGAACACCATGTCCAGCTGCCCGGTCTCGGAGTCGGTGAAGCGCAGGCCCTGCTCCGGTGTCACCCCGGGCATCTCGCCGACCGTGAGGTAGGTGCCGGGGCGGGGATCGAAGACCTCCCGCCGCATCTCCGCGAGGTGGTCGTGGATGCGGGGGCCGTAGGAGAAGTAGGGGAAGCCGTCGCCCCATCCGCTCGGGCCGACCTCACCGTCGGGCAGCTCGGGATCCTTGGACAGGAAGTTGACGACGTCCATGCGGAAGCCGTCGATGCCCCGGTCGAGCCACCAGCCCATCATCCGGAAGACGGCTGACCGCACCTCCGGGTTCTCCCAGTTCAGGTCCGGCTGCTTCCGGGAGAACAGGTGCAGGTAGTACTGACCGCGTTCCGGCACCCACTGCCAGGCCGAGCCGGAGAAGAAGGAGCCCCAGTTGTTCGGCTCGGCTCCCGGCGTCCCGCCCTCGAAGCCGGGGCGGGGGTCCCGCCAGATGTACCAGTCCGCGGTGGCGGTGTCGCGACCCTGCCGGGACTCCTCGAACCACGGATGCTCGTCCGAGGTGTGGTTGACGACGAGGTCCATGACGAGCCGCATCCCCCGCTCGTGCAGCGCGGCGATGAGGTCGTCGAGGTCTCGGAGGGTGCCGAACATCGGGTCGATGTCCTGGTAGTCGCTGATGTCGTACCCGTTGTCGTCCTGCGGAGACCGGTAGACCGGAGACAGCCACACGACGTCGACGCCGAGGTCGGCGATGTGGTCCAGGTGATCGAGGATCCCCCGCAGGTCCCCGATCCCGTCCCCGTCGGCGTCGGCGAAGCTGCGCGGGTAGACCTGGTAGACCACGGCCGACCTCCACCAGGGATCGGTGGTGAGGCGGCCGGCCGGAAGCGGGGAGGAGAGGCCCATGCGCCCATTCAATTCCTCTCCCGTCCCGGCCGCTCCCCCTTGGCACCCCGGCCCCGACCTGTAAACCCCCCTGATGTCGCGCTCTCCCGCCGGTAGCGTGACCGGTTCGAGCGAAGGGGGACCCGTGCGGTTCTGGAAAGGCCTGACCCGGAAGAGCGACGAGCGAGGACCGGTGCCGCTGCCGGTCGCGGTGGCGGCCGCCGTCGTGGTCGGCGCGCTCGTCTCGGTGCAGGCGCGGGTGAGCGCCGATCTCGCCGAGCGGTCCCACGTGTACGCCGCCGCCTGGGTCACCGTGGCCACGGGCACGGCGATCCTGCTCGTCGTGATCGCCGCCTCCGCCAAGGCCCGCCGCGGCTTCGGGCAGGTGGCGTCCGCCATCCGCGCTCGGACGCTGCCGTGGTGGGCCCTGCTCGGCGGCATGGCCGGCATCTTCTTCGTCGTCACGCAGGGGACCGCAGCGGGCGTCCTCGGTCTCGCGATCTTCGGGATGGCCGTGGTCGCGGGTCAGGTCGTCGGCGGGCTCGTGTTCGACTGGATCGGGCTGGCGGGCCGGCCGCACAAGCCGTCCCTGCTGCGCGTCGTCGGGTCGATCCTCGCCATCGCCGCGGTCGCCTTCGGGGCTGTCACGGCCGAGGACGCGAACATCGACCTGCTCCTGATCGCGATGGCCTTCGTGTCCGGCCTGGGTCTCGCCGCGGCGTCGGGCGCCACCGGCCGGCTGCACGGGGCCGCGGGCAGCGCGATGACCGCGGGCATGATCAACCACATGCTGGGCCTCACGATCGTCGTCGTGATCCTGCTGGCCACAGCCCCCGGCGACTTCTCGGGGTTCCAGTTCCCCGCCGAGCCGTGGCTCTACGTCGGCGGCGCGATCGGCGTGGTCGGTGTCGCGGCCGGCGCGATCCTCGTCCAGAGGCTCGGCGTGCTCCTCCTCGGCCTCGGCATGGTGGCCGGCCAGCTGCTCGGCGCGCTCCTGCTCGAGCTCATCGTCCCGACCGGCACCTCGGCGCTGTCGCCCTCCACGTTCGTCGGCATCGCGCTCACGCTCGTGGCGGTCAGCATCACCGCGCTGGACGCGAAGAAGGGTGCGGCAGGAGCGGAGAAGGGTGCGGCGGGCGCCGAGAAGGAGGCCGCAGCAGGCGAGAAGCAGCGCGAGGACGAGCCGTCCGCACGCATCCGGGCGAGAGGATCCGAGAGCGCGGCCTGACCGCGATCACACCGTCGGCAGCGGCACGTTCGGATCGCGGTCGTCCGAGCGGGTCCGGATGCCGAACTGCGCCTGGTTCGGGTCGCCGAGCGTGCCGCCCAGGATGCACTCGCTCGCGACCTCCCGGGCGTCGCCCGCCGAGTCGTCGACCGTCTCGATGTAGACGTAGATGAGGTCGTCGTCGCGCCGCACGACGTCCGACTCCTCGAACGTCGCGAACTCCACCCGACCGGGATCGTCGTAGTAGCCGGTGGTGAGGTCGCGGCAGGAGAGCCAGGCGTCGAGCAGGTCGTAGGGGGTGTCCGGGCCGCGCTCGACGGGCGGTGCGGTCACGGTCACGGTCGGAGCAGGGGTCGGAGACGGCGGTTCGGTGGGCGACGGCGTCCCGCCGCCGGTAGGGGTCGCGCAGCCTGCGAGCAGGAGGGCGGACGCGAGGGGCAGCATCGTCAGCGATCGGCGGAGCGACATGGCGGCATCCTTCTCCCCGATCGGCGTGCCGCCAAGCACGGCACGCCGCCGATGTCCCGCGCGCGCCCCTCCCCTAGCCTCGTCGTGTGGCCGGAGGAGCAGGAGTGGTCGTCGAGCCCCTGGCGAGGGAGCACTGGCGGGCCGTCGAGCGCATCTACCAGGAGGGGATCGCAACGGGCCACGCAACCTTCGACCCTTCTCCGCCGAGCCCCGAGGACTTCTTCGCCACGCGGCTGCCGGAGCACCGCTTCGTCGCGATGGAGAGCGCGCACCTGGTCGGCTGGGTCGCCGCGACGCGGGTGTCACCCCGGGTCGCCTACGCGGGCGTCCTCGAGGAGTCCGTCTACGTGGCTGCCGAGGCCCGAGGCCGCGGGGTCGGGCGGGTGCTGCTCGCGTCGCTCATCGAGTCGACCGAGCGGGCCGGCGTCTGGACGCTGCAGGCCTCGGTCTTCCCCGAGAACGAGCCCAGTCTGCTCCTGCACGAGGGGCTCGGCTTCCGCCGAATCGGTGTGCGCGAGAGGATCGCGAAGATGACCTACGGCCCGCTCGCCGGCCGCTGGCGCGACACGGTGCTGCTCGAGCGCCGCAGCCCGGTCGCCGGCCTCGTGTAGCGGCCGGCACGAGCGCGACCCCGTTGGAGCACCGGCCCTCCCGGACCAGGGACAGGGGCGCCTCGGCGGCCACCGCGTGTACGCGCATCTTCCACCCGACGTGGCCTGCCCTTCCCTAGCGCGCTCACCGCACCTTCCCGGTGCTGCGCGCATACCCTGGATCGGTGACCGCGGGGACTCAGGCGCCGAGCCGGACTCGGGCGAGCACCCTCGTCGTGACCGGACTCCTGGTGGGAGCCGTCGCGGTCCGGGTGCTCGCGCCGTCCGAGGGCGGCGACGCACTGCCGGACGCCGTCCGCGACTTCGTCACGCTGACCCTGAGCGTGCTGATCGAGTCGCTCCCGTTCGTGTTCCTCGGGATCCTCCTGTCGATCGCGGTGCAGGTCTGGGTTCCGCAGCGGCTGCTCCACCGGGTCCTGCCCCGCACTCCGGCCCTCCGCCGGCTCGCGATCTCGGTGCTGGGCATCCTGCTCCCGGTCTGCGAGTGCGGCAACGTCCCGCTGTCCCGGGGACTGATCGCCCGAGGATTCAGCGTCCCGGATGCGCTGACCTTCCTCCTCGCGGCGCCGATCCTGAACCCCGTGACCATCATCACGACCTACCAGGTCTTCGGCTGGGACGACGGCATCCTGGTCGCCCGCATCCTCGGCGCGCTCGTGATCGCGAACCTCGTCGGGTGGCTCTTCAGCCGGCACCCGCAGCCCTCGAGCATGCTGACGCCGAGCTTCGCCGCTGCATGCGAGACGGAGCATGGACACGGCTCGAGCGCTTCCGGTCGTGCCCTGAGGAGCCTCTCCCTGTTCCGCTCCGAGACCGCCGCGATGATGCCGGCCCTCTTCGTGGGCTGCTCGATCGCGGGGCTGATCCAGGTCGGGGTCTCCCGTGACCTCCTGGTGGCGCTCGGCAGCGATCCGATCTGGTCGGTGGTCGCGCTCATGGCGCTGGCCTTCGTCGTGTCGCTGTGCTCGAACGTCGACGCGTTCTTCGTGCTCGCACTGGGCCCCGCGTTCCTCCCCGGATCGATCGTCTCGTTCCTCCTCTTTGGGCCGATGATCGACGTGAAGATGCTGGCGCTGCTGCGGACGACCTTCACCGCCCGGACCCTCGCGGTCCTGACGACACTGGTCGCCCTCGCCTCCGCGGCCGTGGGGCTGGGGGTGAACCTCGTTGCTTGATCGGCTCACCGGGCGGTGGACCGGCATCGCGCTCTCGCTCCTCACGGTCCTCGGGACGCTCTGGCTCGCGCTCACCGGGAACCTGGACCTCTACGTGCACCCCCGCTACTACGCCTTCACGATCGCGATGGGTGTGATCGGCGGCCTCACGTCCCTGGCCGCCCTCCTCCTCCTGCCGAGCAGTGAGCGGGACGAGCACGATCACGCCGTCGACGACATCCCGGTCCCCGCGCACCGCCGGGTCCTCTCCGTCGTGGGCCGGGTCCTGCTCGTGGCGATCGCCGCGGTGGTGCTCCTCGCCCTGCCCCCGACGACGCTCACCTCGGCCCTCGCCGCCGATCGGGAGCTGAACTCCGCGGCCGCGACCGAGACCTCGGCCACGTCGCCGGACCTCGCGGAGACGGACGGCTCCACGTTCAGCGTGAAGGACTGGGCGGGCCTGCTGCGGCAGGGCCTGCCCGCCGACTACTTCCAGGGCAAGACGGCGGACGTGACCGGCTTCGTCCTGGACACCGGTGCGGACGACGTCTTCTACCTCGCGCGCTTCCACATCACGCACTGCGCCCTCGATGCCCAGCCGGTCGGGATCCCGGTGCACTGGCCGGGGTGGCGGCAGGAGCTGCAGACCGACGAATGGCTCGCCGTCGTCGGCGGATTCCGGTCCAATCCGCTGGCGTCGGAGGACGCCCCGGTCGTGCTGATGCCCTCCGAGTCCCGGCCGGTGAACCAGCCGGAGGACCCGTATGTCTACTGACGGGAGCCGGGCCGAGCGGCGGCGGCACCGGCAGTACCGGCGGCTGGTCGGCCTGACCGTGCTGCTGCTCGGCGCGACGGTCGCCGTCCTCACCGTCGCCAACGCGGTGCAGGGAGCACGGGTGTCGGGGGCCGAGCTGAACCCGCACGCGCTCGTGGCCCGGCCGGCCGAGCCCCTGACGCTCAGGACCAGCCAGCCGGTGGAACCCGTCGAGACGGAGGACGTGCGGGTCGAGCCGGCCGCCTCCTTCACCGTCGAGAGCGACCCCTCGGCGGTGGTGATCCGGTTCGACGAGATGCTCGACTACCGAACCGAGTACGAGGTCCAGGTGGACACCGTCACGGCCGCGACCGGAGCGGCGTCGACCCTCTCCTACCGGTTCGAGACGCCCGATGCCACCGTGTACTCGCTCGTCCGCGGCTCGGCCCAGGGGACCTCGGACGAGGTCTTCCGCCGTGAGCTCCTCGACCCGGGATCCGCCGAGGCCGTCTTCCGCGCGCCGCGAATCCAGGAGTACGCGGTCGCGGGGACGGCGATCGCCGCCGTGACACTCACCGACGACGGCAGCACGGAGCTCGTGGCGGCCGCGCTCGACGGCGGCCCGGAAGCGACGATCCCGACAGAGCCCGGCGGGATCGTCACCGACCTCGCGTCCTCCGGATCCTCGGGGCTCGTCGGCTTCGTCGTCACCGCAGCGGACCGGAGCAGCCGGACGCTGTTCGTCTACGACTTCGGCAGCGGGTCGAGCGAAGCCAGGGAGATCGTGGGCATCGGCGGGACGCCGCTGACGGTGCAGGACTGGGCCTTCGTGCCCAACAGCACGTCGGTGGTCGTGCAGAGCCAGGATCTGATGCTGTACCTCGTCGACGTGCTGGGCGACGGAGAGGCGGTGCCGCTCGGCGAGCACCAGGTGATCCTCGGGTTCATCCCGGGCACGACGTCGCTCGTCGTCGCGGACGCCGCGGGAGTGACGAGCATCGACGTCAGCTCGGCCGAGAAGGCCCCCCTCGAGCTCCCGTCGGACGAGGCGGCTCCGACGGACGAGCCCGGGCCGGTGGTCATCCTCGGGCCGGAGCGCTACGCGGAGGTGCTCTTCTCCCCCGACTACACCAAGCGGCCCACGCAGATGAACCCGCGGCTCATGCTCGTCGAGCCGTCGGGCGCGCGCGCCGTCTTCCGCCCCGCCTCCGACGACACGAGCATCCGCGACATGTGCGTCTCGCCCAACGGCCGGCATCTGGCGATCGAGCTGCTCGACGGCAAGGGGCAGCCGGACGGCTACCCGAACCTCCCCGGCTACAGCGGGATGTCGATCGTGTTCCTCGATCTCGCGACCGGGAACACCACGGGCGGGACCAACGGATTCCTTCCCAGCTGGTGCTGAACTGGCCGAAACGCGAAACGGCCGGACCCTCGGGCCCGGCCGTTCGACATGTCTGGTGCGCGAGGGGGGAGTTGAACCCCCACGCCCTCACGGGCACACGGACCTGAACCGTGCGCGTCTGCCTATTCCGCCACTCGCGCTCACCACGGCGCTCGCGCGCCGAGCGTCGACATTACCACAGGGCGCACCTGGTGCTCCCGGCTCCACCGCGGGTCGAGGGGCGCCTTCGCAGGGCCCACGGGGGCGTCGGGCTACCATTCAATAAGCCAAGGCGCGGGCTTCCGCGCGCGCTCGACCGGAAGGCCGCGAACCCGTGGGCATACTCGACAACTTCGAGAGAGGTCTCGAGCGCGCGGTGAACGGGGCTTTCGCTCGCACCTTCAAGTCCAATCTGCAGCCCATCGAGATCACGGCCGCCCTGCGGAAAGAGCTCGACACCCGTGCCGCCGTCGTCTCCCGCGACCGCGTCCTCGCGCCGAACCGGTTCGCCGTCCGCCTGTCGGGCGAGGACTTCGAGAGGATGAGCGCGATGGGACCGAGCCTCACCGACGAGCTGACCAGGCTCGTGCAGCAGCACGCGCAGTCGCAGGGCTATCAGTTCGCCGGCGGGGTGAGCATCGGGCTCGACCGGGACGACAGCCTCGCGCCCGGCCTGGTGCAGGTCGACTCGGCGACCACGAAGGGCGACGTGTCCTGGACGCCGGTGATCGAGGTCGCCGGCACCCGCTATCCGCTGAAGCGCGGCCGCACCGTCATCGGGCGCGGCTCGGACGCCGACATCACGATCACCGACAGCGGCACGAGCCGGCGGCACGTGGAGATTCTGTGGGACGGCAGCCGTGCGCAGGTCAACGACCTCGGCTCCACGAACGGCACCACCCTCAACGGCGAGCGCGTCGACAAGGCCCTGCTTCCGCCGGACTCCGTCGTGCAGATCGGGCGCACCCGGATCGTGTTCCGCGTGGTGCCCCGGTCCTCGGACGGACAGCACGAGGAGCCGGGGGTCCGGGGCGGGCGATGAGCGAACTCACCCTTCTGATCCTGCGGATCGCCTTCCTGGCCGTCCTGTGGGCCTTCGTCTTCGCGATCGTGTACGCGCTGCGCTCCGATCTCTTCGGCAGTCGCGTCAAGCGGCTCCAGGAGCAGCCGGCCTACGCCGTCGCCCCGCAGCCCTCGGCGCCGCCGACGCCGCCGGCCGTGCAGTCGCTCCCGAGCGGACCGCCCCTGCCGACCGAGGGCATCTCGAAGCCCATGGCGACGACCAGGACCGCGAGCCGGCTCGTCATCACCTCCGGGCCGAAGGCCGGCGCCGAGATCCCGCTCGGAAGCGAGCCCCTGACGATCGGGCGCTCGTCGGAGTCCGGACTGCAGATCCTCGACGACTACACGTCCAGCCATCACGCCCGCCTGCTGCTCTTCGGGGACGACTGGGTCATCCAGGACCTGGACTCGACGAACGGCACATTCCTGGACGGGAATAGGGTGACCACGCCCGCTAAGGTTCCGGTGAACACCCCGGTGAAGGTGGGCCAGACGACCTTCGAGCTGCGACGGTAGCCGCGGCGGATGGTATCCAGAACGATCGGAGCGGCCGTCTCGCACGTCGGCAAGGTGCGCTCCAACAACCAGGACTCGGGCTTCGCCGGCGCCCAGCTCTTCGTCGTCGCCGACGGGATGGGCGGTCATGCGGGCGGCGACGTCGCATCCGCGATCGCGGTGAACCGCATCGCGGAGACGGACACCGCGCGCTACTCCTCGCCGCAGGACGCCGAGTTCGCGCTGCAGTCGGCCCTCGTCGCGGCCAACCAGCTGCTGGCCGAGACGGTGTTCGAGCACCCCGAGCTGACCGGCATGGGCACCACCGTGTCCGCGATGATCCGGGTCGGCGACAGCATGGCCGTCGCGCACATCGGCGACTCCCGCATCTACCTCTACCGGGACGGCGAGCTCTCGCAGGTCACGACGGACCACACGTTCGTGCAGCGGCTGGTCGACAGCGGCAGGATCACGGCCGAGGAGGCACTGGTCCATCCCCGCCGCTCCGTGCTGATGCGCGTGCTCGGCGACATCGACCAGGCGCCCGAGATCGACACGAGCATCATCGGCACGGTCAAGGGCGACCGGTGGCTGCTGTGCTCCGACGGTCTCAGCAGCTACGTCGACGAGGACCGCATCCGGTCGATCCTCGGGGACAACGCGCCGCCCTCGGACGTCGCCGACCGGCTCGTCCGGGAGGCCCTCGAGAACGGAGCGCCGGACAACGTCACGGTGATCGTGGCCGACGTCGACCCCGACGGTCCCGACTCGCCGCCCGAGGCGGTGACCGTCGGCAGCGCCGCCGGTCCGATCGAGTTCGACGTCGAGGGCGGCCGCCGGCTCCGCCTCCCGACCCTCCTGCTGCACCCGCTCAAGGCGACGGCCGCGAACCGCGAGACGCACCTCGAGGCCGACGACGACTACCTCGAGCGGCTGCTCGCCGAGGACCGCCGCCGGGTGCGGCGCCGCCGGCTCATCTGGCTGGTCGGGATCGGCATCGTCGTGCTCGCCGCACTGCTCGCGGCGGTCCTCGGCTACCGCTGGACGCAGGAGCAGTACTACGTCGGGGAATCCGACGGCCGGGTCGCGATCTACCAGGGGGTGCAGGCGTCCGTGGGGCCCTTCGCGCTGTCCGCGGTGATCCGGGACACCGACATCCGCGTCGCCGAGCTTCCCCCCTACTACCAGGAGAGGGTGGAGCGGACCATCACCGCGCGCAGCGAGGAGCGGGCGGCTGCGATCGTCGCGAACCTGGAGTCGCTCGCCTCGACGAGGAGCCAGGGATGAGCGAGCCGGTCACGGACGCGATCCCCCGCGGGCGGACCGAGAAGGTCAGAACCATGCGCATGCCGCGCCGGCTGCGCAACCTCGAGCTCGGTCTGCTGATCGTGGTGTGGGCGATCAACGCCTCGGCGATCGTCCTCGTGCAGCTCGGCGCGCTGGGCGCGATCCAGACCACGCTCGTGGTCCTCGTCGCGGGCCTGGCGCTCCTCACCCTGCTCGTCCACCTGGTCCTCCGCTTCACCGCGATCGAGGCCGACCCGTTCATCCTGCCCATCGCGGCACTCCTCAACGGCATCGGGATCGCGGGCATCTACCGGATCGACGTCGCGAACGGCGACGACGGCTGGGAGGCCGTCGCCGTCCGGCAGATCGTGTGGTCCGCGGTCGCCATCGTGTGCGCCCTCGCGGTGCTCGTCCTCGTCCGCAACCACAGGATCCTGCAGCGCTACACCTACCTCGCGATGCTCGTCGCGGTGCTCCTCCTGCTGCTGCCGATGCTCCCCGGCATCGGCCAGACGATCAACGGGGCGCGGGTCTGGATCGGCATCGGCCCGTTCTCCTTCCAGCCGGGGGAGATCGCGAAGATCGCCCTCGCCGTGTTCTTCGCCGGCTACCTCGTCACCCGGCGTGATTCCCTCTCGATGGTCGGTCGGCGGGTGCTGGGCCTGCAGCTCCCCCGCGCTCGGGACCTGGGCCCGATCCTCGTCGTCTGGGCCGTGGCCATGGCGGTCATCGTGTTCCAGCGCGACCTCGGCACCGGCCTGCTCTACTTCGGGCTGTTCCTCGTCATGATCTACGTGGCCACCGGCCGGTTCAGCTGGATCCTGCTCGGTCTCCTGCTCTTCGTGGGCGGCGCCCTCGTAGCCAGCCAGACGCTCGACTACGTGAACGGGCGCCTCACCAACTGGCTCGACGCCTTCAACCCGGACATCTACAACCGGGACGGCGGCTCCTTCCAGCTGGTGCAGGGGCTGTTCGGCCTCGCCAACGGCGGCGTCCTCGGCACCGGGCTCGGCGCGGGAATGCCCGAGGTCACCCCCGTGGCCCAGAGCGACTACATCATCGCGACGCTCGGCGAGGAGCTCGGTCTCACCGGCCTCTTCGCGATCCTGTCCCTCTACCTGCTGCTCGTCTCGCGCGGCTTCCGGATCGGGTTCGCCGGTCAGGACGACTTCGGCAAGCTCCTCGCGGTGGGCCTGTCGTTCGTGATCGCGCTCCAGTGCTTCATCGTCATCGGCGGGGTCACCCGGGTCATCCCGCTGACGGGCCTGACCACTCCGTTCCTCGCGGCGGGCGGATCGTCCCTCGTCGCGAACTGGATCATCGCCGCCCTGCTGCTCCGCATCTCGGACGCGGTCCGCGCCCAGCCGAGGCTCGTCGTATGAACCGGGAACTGAAGCGCATCAGCGCGCTCGTCGTGCTCATGTTCGTGGTGCTCTTCGGCTCCACGTCGGTCATCCAGGTCTTCCAGGCGGACAACCTGCGGGCGGACAGCCGCAACGTGCGGACGCTCTACGAGAGCTACTCCGCGCAGCGCGGCTCGATCCTCGTGCAGGGGCAGCCGATCGCGGAGTCGGTGCCGAGCGACGACGTCTACAAGTACCTGCGCACCTATCCGCAGGGCGACCTGTACTCCTCGGTCACGGGCTACCTCACGATCGGCGGCGAGCCCACGGGCATCGAGGGCGCGCTCAACGACCAGCTGAGCGGTACCGGCAACGCGCAGTTCTTCGATCGCATCGGCCGGATCTTCACCGGCGAGACCCAGCAGGGCGACTCGGTCGAGCTCACTCTCGACCCGGTCGCGCAGCAGGCCGCCTACGACGCGCTCGGCGATCTGCAGGGCGCGGTCGTCGCCCTCGAGCCCTCGACGGGCCGCATCCTCGCCATGGTGTCGAAGCCCGGGTTCGATCCGAACCTCCTCGCCGTGCACGACGGGGCCGCAGCGGACGCCGCGTACCAGGCGCTCGTGGACGACCCGGCCGAGCCGCTGCAGAACCGCACGATCCGGGGCACGCTCAACCCGCCGGGATCGACGTTCAAGGTGCTCATGTCGGCGGCCGCGATCGAGAGCGGGGCCTTCACGCCGGAGAGCGAGTTCCCCAACCCGAGCAGCTTCCCGCTGCCCGGCAGCACCGCGGTCGTGACGAACGCGAACGGCGGCCCGTGCGGCCCCGGCGAGACCGCGACCCTCGCGACGGGTCTCCGGCTCTCCTGCAACACGATCTTCGCCGAGCTCGGGCTGCAGCTCGGCGAGGGGAGGATCGCGGACATGGCGACCGCGTTCGGCTTCGGCCAGGAGCTGCGGGTCCCGATGCGCGTCACGCCGAGCAAGTTCCCGCGCGGCCTCGACGACGCGCAGGTCGCGCTCTCCTCCTTCGGGCAGTACGAGGTGCGCGCGACCCCGCTGCAGATGGCGATGGTGTCGGCGGGCGTCGCGAACGGCGGCGACGTGATGAGGCCGAACCTGGTGGAGCGGATCCTCGCGCCGGATCTCACTCCGCGGGAGGAGTTCTCGCCCGAGGTCCTCTCGACGCCGATCAGTGATAACACCTCCGCAACGGTGACCCAGATGATGGTCCAGAACGTGGAGAACGGCGCCGCGAGCAATGCAAGAATGGACGGGGTCAGCGTGGCGGGGAAGACGGGGACTGCGCAGAACGGCGGGGACGACCCGTACACGCTGTGGTTCACAGGGTTCGCTCCGGCGGACGACCCGCAGATCGCCGTCGCCGTGGTGGTGGAGAACGGGGGAGGGCTCGGTCAGACCGGATTCGGGAATCTGGTCGCCGCGCCCATCGCGAGGCAGGTGTTTGAGGCGGTGCTGAACAGATGAGGCCGGTCCCTGGCGTCACCTTCGGCGGTCGCTACCAGCTCTCCTCCCGTGTCGCGATCGGCGGCATGGGCGAGGTGTGGGAGGCGACCGACCGCGTCATCGGCCGCACCGTCGCCATCAAGATCCTCAAGGACGAGTACCTCGGAGACCCCGGGTTCCTCGAGCGCTTCCGGGCCGAGGCGCGCCACGCCGCCCTCGTGAACCACGAGGGCATCGCCAACGTCTACGACTACGGCGAGGAGGAGGGCAGCGCCTACCTCGTCATGGAGCTCGTGCCCGGCGAGGCGCTCTCCTCGATCCTCGAGCGCGAGCACCACCTGCCGACCGATCGCGTCCTCGACATCGTCGCCCAGACCGCGTCGGCGCTCCAGGCGGCGCACGCCGCGGGTCTCGTGCACCGGGACATCAAGCCCGGCAACCTCCTGATCACGCCCGACGGGCGGGTCAAGATCACCGACTTCGGCATCGCCCGGATCGCCGACCAGGTGCCGCTCACCGCGACCGGTCAGGTCATGGGCACCGTCCAGTACCTCTCGCCCGAGCAGGCGAGCGGCCACCCGGCGTCGCCGGCGACCGACATCTACTCGCTCGGCATCGTCGCCTACGAGTGCCTGGCGGGACGGCGCCCCTTCACCGGGGAGTCGCAGGTCGCGATCGCGATGGCGCAGATCAACGAGACGCCGCCGGACCTGCCGCCGAGCATCCCTCAGCCGGTGCGCAACCTCGTGATGTCCTGCATCGCGAAGAGCCCCTCCGACCGGCCGGCCTCGGCCGCGAACCTCGCCCGGGCGGCGCAGGCGCTCCGCCGCGGCGACATCCACGCCGCTGCGGCCGCCGTGCCCGGGATCCTGCCGCACGGGGCGTCCGTCCTTCCCCCGACGGAGGCGGCCACCCAGCTGCTTCCGGCCCCGGGCCCCTCGACCTCCGCGGCCACGACCGTGCTCCCCGCCGCGGGTCTCGGACTCGGCGCCGCGGGCGCCGTGGGGGCGGCGACGGGCGCGGTCGCCGTCGACCAGGAGGAGGAGCGCAAGCGGAACCCCTGGACGATCCCGCTCATCGTGCTCGTCGCCCTGCTGACGCTCGCGCTCGTCGGCGTGCTCCTCGGACTGCTCCTGAATCCCCGTGGCGGCGCACCCGTGACCACGAGCCCGACCGGGTCCGTGACGCCGAGCGTGACCCCGTCCACCACTCCGACGACGACACCGACGCCGGACACCGTCCCCGTCGACCGCGCGGACTACCTCGACCGCCCCATCGACGACGTCATCGCGGAGCTCGAGGCCCTGGGTCTCAGCGTCAACGCCGTCCGGGGCAACGCCGCGGAGAGCGAGGAGGAGGTCGGCATCGTCTACGACCTCAACCCCGAGGGGAACCTGCAGCCCGGCACCACCGTGACCGTCACCTACTTCGGAGCGCTCGCGCCGATCCCCGCCCCGGCCACGCCGACGCTGCAGTCCCCCTCGGCGCCGGTGCCGTCCGGGGCGACGGGGATCAACGTGAGCTGGCCCGCCTACACGTCCTGCCCGGCCGGCACGTCCCTGAGCGGATACACGATCAACATCGCGGGGGCCGATCCCGCGAGCAACGGCAGCTTCTCGCTGGGCGCCGGGCAGACGAACTACAACGTCATCACCGCTCCGACCGGTCCTGGCGAGATCACCGTCAACTACGTCGCCTACTGCGGCTCGCGGAACTCGGACCCGTCCGGCAACCTCGCGATCGCGGTCGCCCCGCCGGAATCCGAGGACGACGACAACGGCGAGGGCCAGGGACAGGGCACGGGCAACGGGCAATGACGACCTCGACCGGACCCACCACCCGGCCGGGGGCCGACACCCGGCGGATGCTCGCCGGGCGGTACCAGATCGGATCCCTGCTCGGGCGGGGCGGCATGGCCGACGTCCACCTCGGCACGGACACCCGCCTCGGGCGGACGGTGGCCATCAAGCTGCTGAAGTCGTCGCTCGCGAACGACCCCGCGTTCCGCACGCGCTTCCGCCAGGAGGCGCAGTCCGCGGCGCGCATGGCCCACCCCACGATCGTCCGGGTCTTCGACGCGGGCGAGGAGATCGTCCGCGACGCCCACGGGGTGGAGACGCCGCAGCCGTTCATCGTCATGGAGTACGTGGACGGGAAGCTCCTCAAGGACATCATCGCGATGGGTCCGCTCGAGCCCGCCGAGGCCATCCACATCGTGGACGGGATCCTGACCGCGCTCGAGTACTCCCACCGCGCCGGCGTCGTCCACCGGGACATCAAGCCGGGCAACATCATGATCACCCGCACCGGCCAGGTGAAGGTGATGGACTTCGGCATCGCGCGCGCCATCTCCGACTCCTCGGCGACGGTCGCGCAGACGACCGCCATCCTCGGCACCGCCCAGTACTTCTCCCCTGAGCAGGCGCGCGGCGAGACGGTGGACGCGCGGACCGACCTCTACTCGACCGGCGTCGTCCTCTTCGAGATGCTCACCGGGCGTCCGCCGTTCCGCGGCGACACCGCGGTCTCGGTGGCCTACCAGCACGTGAGCGAGACGCCGCCCACGCCGAGCTCGTTCAACCCGAAGGTCTCCCCGGCCCTGGACGCCGTCACGCTCCAGGCCCTCACCAAGGACCGCCTGGCCCGCTACCAGAGCGCCGCGGAGTTCCGCGAGGACGTGGCCACGGCGGCCGCGGGGCAGGTGCCCACCCGCCGCCATCCCGCGCCGGACGCGTCCGCGGGCCTGTTCGCGCCCGAGCCCGCCGACCCCATCGCCGCGAACCCGGCGCTCAAGCAGCTGGCGATGGACGACGACACCCTCGTGCGGACCCAGACCCGCCCACCGGCCGTCTGGATCTGGGCCGGCATCCTCAGCGTCGCGGTGATCGTCGTCTCGGTCGTCATCTGGGTGTTCACCCTCACGCCCAATCAGGCGCTGCCCACCGTGTCCCGCGAGGTGCCGGTGCTGACGGGGCAGGCCTACAACGACGCCGTCGCCCAGCTCGAGAAGCTGCAGATCCAGGCGGTCAAGCGCACCGAGCCCAGCAACCTCTACGCCATCGACCAGGTGATCCGCACGGACCCGGGTCCCGGCACGATCGTGTCCCCGGACACGACGATCGACGTCTGGGTCTCCAGCGGCCCCACGCAGTCCACCGTGCCGAGCGTGGTGGGCCTCGATCAGGGAGCGGCGGTCGAGCTCCTCGGCAAGTCGAAGTTCGTCGTCGGGGCGATCACCCGGGAGCACTCCCCCACGGTCCCGGAGGGCTCCGTCCTCCGCACCGACCCCGCCGTCGGGACGCAGGTGCCCGAGGGGACGACCGTCAACGTCGTGGTCTCCGACGGCAGCGTGGAGATGCCCGACGTCCGGAACATCCCGATCGCGCAGGCCCGCTCCCTCCTCGAGGGTCCCGAGCTCCTGCTGCGGGTCAGCATCGAGGCGACCACGAACTGCACGGAGTCCTCCGACCTGGTCCTCACCCAGTCGCTGGCGCCCGGGACCGTGCCGCAGGGCTCCGTGGTGACGCTCACCTACTGCAACCTGCCCATCGAGGAGCCGGCCGAGGAGTAGGCCCTCTCCGGCTGGGCTCCGCCCTGCAGCGCCGGCTCAGGCGCAGAGCTCCGGCTCAGGCGTGCCGGGCCGACAGCAGAGGGTGGAGGCTCTTCGCGAGCTCGGGCGCCTCCTGCAGGCCCACGACGCCGAGCCAGTTGCCGAGCATCCGGTAGCCGCCCTCCGTGAGGACGGATTCCGGGTGGAACTGGACGCCGTACACCGGCGCCTCGACGTGGCGGAGACCCATGATCACGCCGCCCACCGTGCGGGACGTGACCACGAGGTCGGCGGGCACGGTGCCGTCGACGACGGCGAGGGAGTGGTACCGGGTCGCGGTGAAGGGCTGCGGAACGCCGGCGTAGAAGGAGCTGCCGTCGTGCTCGATGGCCGACGTCTTGCCGTGCATGAGCTCCTCGGCGTTCGTCACCACCGCGCCGAAGCTCTCGGCGATGGCCTGGTGACCGAGGCACACCCCGAGGAGCGGCTTCCCGCGCTCGAGCGCCACGCCGACAGCAGGCACCGAGACGCCCGCGTCCGCCGGCTTGCCCGGACCCGGCGAGAGGAGGACGCCGTCGTAGTCGTCCAGGCGGTCCGCCAGCTCCTCCTCGGCGATGGCGTCGTTGCGAACGACCTCCGTCTCGGCGCCGAGCTGCTTGAGGTAGCCGTCGAGCGTGTAGACGAAGCTGTCGTAGTTGTCGATCACGAGAATCCGCGTCATGGCCAGTACAGTCTCCCACTTCGGTGGCGCGGCCGCGTCAGGTGAGCCCGGCACCGCTTGCTAGACTTCCCCGCATGGCACGACCCCGCGTCCGAGACGAGCCGCGCGCCGACGAGCGCGGCGGCGAGGCGCCGAACCCCGTCTGGTTCAAGCCGGTCATGTTCGGCTTCATGCTGGTGGGGCTCGCCTGGATCATCGTCTTCTACGTGAGCCAGGGCACGCTGCCCATTCCGGACCTGCAGAGCTGGAACATCCTCATCGGATTCGGGATCGCGTTCATCGGGTTCCTGATGACGACTCGCTGGCGCTAGCCGCTCCTCACGCCTTCAGCTCGTGCACCCAGTGCGCGAGGAACCGCGCTCCCGCCTCGTCGTGGATGGCGTCGCCGATCGTGATGACCTGGTACGGCTTGTCGAGCACCCCGTCGCTCGGCCGCACGTCGACGTGCGCGACCTCGAAGCCCGCCCCGTCGAGATAGTCGGCCATCTTGTAGTCGCTCCGTGAGTCCCCGATGGTGCGCCAGCGCCTCGGCAGCTCGCCGAGCTCCTCGAAGTACTCGACCGCCCGCTGGGCGCCGCGGTCCTTGTCGAGCAGCACCGACTCGACGTCGGTGGAGATGATCGTCGGGTCGATCCGGTAGGGCGTCTCCCCCCGCTCGTCGGGGACGGCGCGGTCGTCCCACCGGATGCCGATGCCGGCGTCCGCGGCGAGCGCGAAGACGGCCTCGTTGAACTGCGCCTGGGCCGCGTGATAGCGGTCGGAGGGGACGTCGGTGCGCTGCTCCACCGAGACCATCGCGCGCTTGGTGTCGTCGAAGAACATGGTGTCGGCGAACCGCTGCTCCACCAGCTCCCGGACGCCGCGGACGACCGGCTCCGGAAGCGCGAGCTGCTCGTCCACGGTGAGGTCGCCGAGCCCGTCCGCGGTGATCGGCGCCCACGCGGCGCCCTTCTCGAAGACGCCGAACATCCTGGCCCGCTCGCCGCTCAGCGCATCGGGCAGTCCGGCCGCGTGCAGCGGTCCCAGCAGCTGCTCGCGGACGAAGGCGTCGGACCGGCCGGTGATGAAGGCGATCGGCACTCCGGCGGCCGTGAGCGCGACGAGATCGGCCAGGATCTCGGGGATCGCGACCGTCCTCGTGATGGGGCTCGCGAGCGGCCCGTCGACATCGAACAGCAGGCCGAGATTCGGCATTGGCGGTCGTCCTCTCCGTCAGTCCCCGTCCGGGGTACAAGGTGGAAGAAATCGGCTGGTCACTCGGCAATTACAGCTGTGTAGTTCTGCACAGTGTGGAATCGCTGTGGATAACTAGCCGATCCTTCCCGCGATCCCGGGTACAAGGGCCGGCAGCAGCGCCGCGAGCAGCAGCAGAGCGGTGACGCCGCCGAGGAGCGCGTACTGGCGCCGCTGCTGGGCACGACGGCGCGTCTCGACGATCACGAAGGCCACGAGCATGCCCGCGAGCAGCCCGCCGACGTGCGCCTGCCAGGAGATCGAGCGGAAGAAGAACCCGATCCCGAGGTTGAGCGCGATGAGGATCACGATCCCGGCGGTGTTGGCGCCGAGCTTCCGCGCGACGATGAAGAAGGCGCCGAGGAGCCCGAAGACCGCTCCCGACGCGCCCACGACTCCCTGGAACGGACTCCCCAGATAGAGGACCGCGATGGAGCCGCCCAGGGTCGAGAGCACGTAGATGACGAGGAACCGCCAGGCTCCCACCGCCGACTCCAGCTGCTGCCCGAACATCCACAGCGCGAGCATGTTGAAGAGGATGTGCAGCAGCAGCCCCGGCGAGTGCACGAGCGCCACCGTGAGCATCCGCCACGGCTCGAACGGAAAGCCCGATGCCGGCAGGGAGTACGCGGGCGCGTACAGGAGCGCGTCCGTGACCGGCGAGCCCGGCAGGAGCTGGACGAGGAACACCAGCAGGGTGATCGTGATGATCACATAGGTGACCGACGGCGCCACCGTGGTGCGGAGACGCCGCCATGCGTTTCCGCGGGGCCCGCGGAGGAAGCTCACCGTTCGATGGTGACGCCGGTGAGGACCTGCTCCTCCACCGGCCGGTCGCGACGATCGGTGGGCACGGAGCCGAGCTTGTCGACGACCGCCCGCGACTCGTCGTCCGCCACGACACCGAAGATGGTGTGCGCGCCCTGCAGCCAGGTCGTCGCGCCCGTGGTGATGAAGAACTGGGAGCCGTTGGTCCCCCGTCCGCCGCGCTTGCCGGCGTTCGCCATGGCGAGGATGTAGGGCTGGGTGAAGTCGAGGTCGGGCGAGATCTCGTCGTCGAACTCGTAGCCGGGGCCGCCCATGCCGGTCCCGGTCGGGTCGCCGCCCTGGATCATGAAGCCCGGGATGATGCGGTGGAAGGGAACGTTCGTGTAGAGCGGGCCCGAGCCCTTCTTCCCGGTGCGGGGATCCGTCCACTCGGTCTCACCCGTGGCGAGGCCGATGAAGTTGCGCACCGTCTTCGGCGCCTGGTTCCCGAACAGGTTGACTCGGATGTCGCCCTGGGTGGTGTGGAGAGTCGCGACAGCGGTGTGCTGGATCATGCTCCGATCCTATTCCGCCGGGGAAAATCACCCGGGGCGCTCCCAGGAGTCATGGTGGCAAGATGGAGAAACCCGCGATCGACCCATTAGGAGGCAGGACATGAAGCTCTCCCGCAAGCGCAAGAGGGAACTGCGCAAGCTGCGCAGCAACGCCGAGGGGCTGTGGCAGGAGCAGCAGGCTGTGCTCGAGCACGCGTCGACCCTGCTCCGTCAGGCCCGCAAGCAGGCGACCCTCCTCAACCAGGAGCAGGTCGTTCCCCGCGTGCTGTCGACCTACGAGACGCGCCTCAAGCCCAGCGTGGACCGGGGGCTCCTCGTGGGCCGGACGGCGGCGACCGGGGCGCGCGCGAAGGTCGTCGGGGAAGTGCTTCCCGCGCTCACCGGGGTGGCCGCGTCCGCCCTCTCCGTGCTGCAGATGTCGAAGGCCCTGAGCTCCCGGTTCGACAGCGAGGCCCTGCAGAACAAGCTCAAGACGTTCTCGGCTTCGCTCGCCAAGGCCCCTGAGCCGCCGAAGAAGACCGGCCCGGGGGCCGGCACCTTCGCCCTCGTCGGGATCGGGGCGGTGGCGCTGGCCGGCATCGGCTACGCCGCATGGCAGACCTTCCGTGCCGACGACGACCTGTGGATCGCGGACGACGAGCCCGAGGCCACGGGTACCACGAACCCGGCGGATGTTCCTCCGACGGATGTTCCTCCGACTGTCGCGGACTGACCGGACAGACGACTGAAGGGCCTCGGCATCGCCGGGGCCCTTCGTTCTTCCCGGGATCTTCCTGGTCGGGGGGCGTAGCATCAGCGCCACCTGGAAAGGCGAGGTCGTCACATGCGCAATGCCCTGCACTGGCTGCCCACGGCGGGAGTCGCGGTTCTCGTGGCCGCCGGCGCGGTCGCTGTGCCCGCCATCGCCGGTTCGGACTCCGGGCTGCCGGACAGGGCACCCGGAGAGATCCTCGAACTCATCGCCGGCGGCTCCGACACCGCCTTCTCCGGCACGATCGACCAGAGCTCCGAGCTCGGGCTGCCTGAGCTCCCGACGAGCGGCGTGGGCGGTGGGGTCCGCTCGTCGTCGTCGATCGTCGAGCTCCTCACCGCCTCCCACACGGCTCGCGTCTACTCCGACGGAGCCGGCGGCCAGCGCGTCCAGGTCCTCGACCGCCTCGCCGAGCGGGACGTCATCCGCAACGGGAGCGACGTGTGGCTCTACGACTCCCAGGAGAACGAGGCGGCACACCTGACGCTGCCGGCGCATGACCGGGCTCCGGGCAGCGTTCCCACCCCTGCCGAGCTCGCGCAGTCGTTCCTCGACCGCATCGACTCCTCGACGGAGGTCACCGTCGACAGCGGCGATCGCGTCGCGGGACGCGACGTCTACGACCTCGTGCTGACCCCGAGAAGCGCGGAGACCCTGATCGGCGACGTGACGGTGTCCGTCGACGCGGAGACCGGGCTCCCCCTGAAGGTCTCCGTCGATCCCCAGGGCCAGGAGCAGGACGCCTTCACGCTCGCCTTCACCGACATCGACTTCGGCGTGCCCGCTCCGGACGTGTTCGCCTTCACGCCGCCCGAGGGCGCGACTGTCGAGGAGATCGGAGGGGGTTTCGGCCGCAGCCATTACGCGTACGGGATGCCGGACGTCGTCGTGACCGGGAGCGGGTGGGACACCGTGGTCGAGCTCCCCGCCGACGTGCTGGGCGCGGCCGACTACGAGCAGCGCACCCTCCTCGAACAGCTCACGACCGCGGTTCCGGAGGGCCGAGCGCTCCAGACCACGCTCGTGACGGTGCTCCTGACCTCCGACGGCCGCGCTCTCGCCGGAGCCGTCCCCCTCGAGGCCCTCCAGGCCGCCGCCCGGTGACGCCGGCGGAGGCCGAGCCGGCCATCCGGACGACGGGACTCACCAAGACCTTCGGACAGCGGCGCGCGGTCGACGGCGTCGACCTGCTCGTGCCTCGCGGAGCCCTGTTCGGCTTCCTCGGGCCGAACGGCTCGGGCAAGACCACCACGATCCGGATGCTCCTCGGGCTGGCCTCGCCCGGTGGCGGCGAGATCGCGATGCTCGGCGAGCCGATCCCCCGTGCCCTGGCGTCCGTCCTCCCCCGGGTCGGAGCCCTCGTCGAGGGCCCGGCGTTCGCGCCGTTCCTCTCGGGGCGCGCCAACCTGACGCGCTACGACGCCGCGGACGGTCGCGCTCCTGCCGCCACCCGCTCACAGCGGGTCGCCGAGGCACTCGAGCGCGTCGGGCTGTCCGCGGCGGCGGAGAAGAAGGTGCACGCGTACTCCCTGGGCATGAAGCAGCGGCTGGGAATCGCGAACGCGCTCCTCAGCCCCCGCGAGCTGCTGATCCTGGACGAGCCGACGAACGGGCTCGACCCGCAGGGAACGCGCGAGATCCGCCATCTCCTGCGCGCCCTCGCCGACGAGGGGACGACCGTCTTCGTCTCCAGCCACCTCCTCGCGGAGGTCGAGCAGCTCTGCGACCACATCGCCGTCATGAGCGCCGGGAGGCTGGTGGCTCAGGGCATGCTCGAGGAGCTGCGCCGCCAGGGATCCGCGCGGGTCCGGGTGCGCACTCCGGACACCGGGCGGGCGCTGCGCGCCCTCGCGGAGCTCGGCCTCTCTCCGGAGCCCGAGGGCGAGCACGTCATCGCGCCCCTGCCGGAGGACAGGGCGCCCGAGACGGTGACGGCGGCTCTCGTGAATGCCGGCGTCCGGGTGCGCGGGATCGCCGTCGAGGGCGAGAGCCTCGAGGACCGCTTCGTCGCGCTCACCGGGGAGGGCTTCGATGTCGCAGGTTGAGACGCGCGCACGCACGCTCGCCTTCCTGGGCTCCGAGATCGCCGTGCTGTTCCGGCGCCGCAGGACCTGGGCGATGCTCGCCGCCCTCGCCCTCGTCCCGGTGCTCATCGCCATCGCGGTGAAGCTCCGGCCGGGCGCGGGCCGCGGGCCCGCCTTCCTCGCCGCGATCAGCGAGAACGGGCTCTTCGTGGCGTTCACCGCGCTCACCGTCTCGGTGCCGATCTTCCTGCCCCTCACGATCGGGGTGGTCGCGGGCGACACGATCGCCGGCGAGGCGAGCCTCGGGACCCTGCGCTATCTCCTGGTCGCTCCCGCCAGCCGCGTCCGCGTGCTGCTCGTGAAGTACGCCGGCGCCGCGGTGTTCGCCGTGGCGGCACCGCTCACGGTCATGATCACCGGGCTCGCCGTGGGGGCTGCGCTGTTCCCGATTCGCCCGGTCACCCTGCTCTCCGGCGACACGATCGACGCCGGCGGCCTCGCCGTGCGCGCTGCGCTCCTCGTCGCCTACGTCGCGCTGTCGCTGCTCGGCCTCAGCGCGATCGGGCTCTTCCTGTCGACGCTGACGACCGTGCCGGTGGGGGCGATGGCGGCGACCATCGTGCTGGCGGCGGCCTCGCAGATCCTCGATTCCCTGCCTCAGCTCGACTGGCTGCACCCTTGGCTGTTCAGCCACTACTGGTTCGGCTTCGGCGACTTCCTGCGCGACCCGATCGTGTGGGACTCGTTCCAGGACAACGCGCTCCTGCAGCTCGGCTACGTCGCCCTCTTCGGGGCCGCGGCGTACGGCCGGTTCGCGACGAAGGACATCCTCAGCTAGGCGGCGACCCGCGTTGGCGACCGGGGGCCACAACCACGAAGAGGTGCCGTCCGGCGGGACGACACCTCTGCATGGTGGAGACGAGGGGAATCGAACCCCTAACCCCCTGCTTGCAAAGCAGGTGCTCTGCCAATTGAGCTACGTCCCCGGCCTCTGTCGCAACTGTACCCGTGCACCGCAACCCGCCAACCGAACGCAGCATTCTGCTGGGTCGGGAGGCCGGGCCGCCGCGTCGGGCCGGCCGGACTGCCCACGACGCGCGCCGCAGGAGCGGCGGCGCGCCGATAGGCGCTGTGGGGCTACCAGGACTTGAACCTGGGACCTCTTCGTTATCAGCGAAGCGCTCTAACCGCCTGAGCTATAGCCCCGTTTTTCGGCCGTACCGACTTTACCCCACGAGCGGGGTTCGGGCGAATCGGCCGTCGCCGCCTACTGGTTGGTGAAGCCCACCAGGAGACCGCCGCTGAGCCGGACGCTCAGGTTGTACAGCATGGCCGCGATGGCGCCGAGCGCGGTCCCGACGATCACGTTGAGGATCGCGATGACGAGCGCGAACCCGAGCACCTGGGGCAGGCCGAAGGTCTGGGTCAGGCTGAACGTGGTGTCACCGGACACCTCGCCGAACAGGGCGCTCAGGCGGTCGAAGATGCCGGTCTGCGCGAGCACCATCCAGATCAGGAACGTGCCGACGATCAGCACGACGCCGAGCGCGATCCAGACGAGGAAGGAGAGCTTCACCGCCGACCAGAAGTCGATGTAGACGAGCTTGAGGCGAACCTGCTTGGTCGCTCCCCCACCGCCGCCGCTCACCGGCCGCGTCGTCTTCCGGGCAAGCTTCTCCGCGACACTACTCATCCCCTGACTCGCCCTTCCCGGCTTCGGCGTCCGCGGGCTCGACGTCCTCTGCCGGCGCGCCCGCGTCTAGATTACGTTCACTGTTCTTCGCGACCGCGATGATTTTGTCCTCGTCGCCGAATCGGGCGAAGACGACACCCATGGTGTCACGTCCCTTGGCCGGGACCTCGGAGACCGCCGAGCGGACGACCTTGCCGCTCGCGAGGACGGCGAGCACCTCGTCGCCCTCCTCCACGATGAGCGCGCCCGCGAGATCGCCGCGCGACTCCTCGAGCTTGGCGACCTTGATGCCGATGCCCCCGCGGTTCTGCACCCGGTACTGGTCCACGGCGGTCCGCTTGGCGTAGCCGCCCTCGGTGACGACGAACACGTACGCGTGGGCCGAGTTGCCGTTGAGCACCGACGCCGCCAGGAGCTCGTCGTCCTCGCGGAAGTGCATGCCGATGACACCCGACGTGCTGCGTCCCATCGGCCGCAGCGCCTCGTCCGAGGCGGTGAACCGGATCGACATGCCCTTGCGGGAGACGAGCAGGATGTCCGAGTCCTCGTCCACGAGCAGCGCCGACACGAGCTCGTCGCCCTCGCGGACGTTGATCGCGATGATGCCGCCGCTGCGGTTCGTGTCGTACTCGGTGAGGGCGGTCTTCTTGATGATGCCCTGACGCGTCGTGAGCACCAGGTACTTCGCGACGCTGTAGTCGCGGATGTCGAGGACTTCTGCGATCTCCTCGTCGGGCTGCAGCGCGAGCAGGTTGGCGACGTGCTGGCCCTTCGCGTCGCGGCCGCCCTCCTGCACCTCGTACGCCTTCGCGCGGTAGACGCGGCCCTTGTTCGTGAAGAACAGCAGCCAGTGGTGCGTCGTGGTCACGAAGAAGTGGTCGACGACGTCGTCCGCGCGCAGCTGCGCGCCCCTCACTCCGCGGCCGCCGCGGTGCTGGCTGCGGTAGTTGTCGCTCCGGGTGCGCTTGATGTAGCCGCCGCGGGTGATGGTGACGACCATCTCCTCCTCGGGGATGAGGTCCTCGACGCTCATCCCGCCGCCGTAGCCGAGGAGGATCTCGGTGCGGCGCTCGTCGGCGAACCGCTCGACGATCGTGGCGAGCTCGTCGCTCACGATCTGCCGCTGGCGCGACGGCGTGGCGAGGATGTCCTTGTAATCCGCGATCATGCGCTCGAGCTCGGCCGCCTCGTCGATGATCTTCTGGCGCTCGAGCGCGGCGAGCCGGCGGAGCTGGAGGCCGAGGATCGCGGTGGCCTGCACCTCGTCGACCTCGAGCAGCTCGATGAGGCCCTGGCGCGCGTCGTCGACCGTGGGCGACCGGCGGATGAGCGCGATGACCTCGTCGAGCATGTCGAGCGCCTTGAGGTACCCGCGCAGGATGTGCGCGTCCGCCTCGGCCTTCCGGAGGCGGAACCGGGTGCGCCGGACGATGACGTCGAGCTGGTGGTCGACCCACAGCGAGATGAACCCGTCGATCGGCAGGGTGCGCGGCACCCCGTCGACGATCGCGAGCATGTTCGCGCCGAAGTTCTCCTGCAGCTGCGTGTGCTTGTACAGATTGTTGAGGACGACCTTCGCGACCGCGTCGCGCTTGAGCACGATGACGAGGCGCTGTCCGGTGCGGCCCGAGCTCTCGTCGCGGATGTCCGCGATGCCCGCGATCTTGCCGTCCTTGACGAGCTCGGCGATCTTGATGGCGAGGTTGTCCGGGTTGACCTGGTAGGGCAGCTCCGTGACGACGAGGCAGGTCCGGCCCTGAATCTCCTCGACGTTGACGACGGCGCGCATCGTGATCGAGCCGCGTCCGGTGCGGTAGGCGTCCTCGATGCCGCTCGTGCCGAGGATCTGCGCGCCGGTCGGGAAGTCGGGTCCCTTGATCCGCTGCAGCAGCGCGGCGAGCAGCTCCTCCCGCGTCGCGTCCGGGTGCTCCAGCAGCCACTGCGCGCCGTCCGCGACCTCGCGGAGGTTGTGCGGCGGGATGTTGGTGGCCATGCCGACCGCGATGCCGACGGATCCGTTGACGAGCAGGTTCGGGAAGCGGCTCGGCAGGACGACGGGCTCCTGGGTCCGGCCGTCGTAGTTGTCCTGGAAGTCGACGGTCTCCTCGTCGATGTCCCGCACCATCTCGAGTGCGAGCGGCGCCATCTTGGTCTCGGTGTACCGCGAGGCGGCGGCGCCGTCGTTGCCCGGCGAGCCGAAGTTGCCCTGACCCAACGCCAGCGGATAGCGGAGGCTCCAGGGCTGCACGAGGCGGACGAGGGCGTCGTAGATCGCGCTGTCGCCGTGCGGGTGGTACTGGCCCATCACCTCGCCGACGACGCGGGCGCACTTGCTGAACGCCCGGTCGGGACGGTAGCCGCCGTCGAACATCGCGTACACGACGCGGCGGTGCACCGGCTTCAGGCCGTCCCGCACGTCCGGCAGGGCGCGACCCACGATCACGCTCATTGCGTAGTCGAGGTAGGACCTCTGCATCTCGAGCTGGAGGTCGACCTGCTCGATCTTGTCCGTCATGTCGTCCGTTCTTGTCGTTCGGGGAGTTCTGGTGTCCCAGCCGTTCGGGCACGCCGGTGGTTTCGGGACGGCGCCTGCGGCGCCTCCTTCACCACCCCCAAGGGCGCTAGATGTCCAGGAAGCGGACGTCCTTGGCGTTGCGCTGGATGAAGCTGCGGCGGGACTCGACGTCCTCGCCCATCAGCGTCGCGAAGATCTCGTCGGCCGCCGCGGCATCCTCGACCGTCACCTGGCGGAGGGTCCTGGTCTCGGGATCCATGGTCGTCTCCCACAGCTCCTTGTAGTCCATCTCGCCGAGGCCCTTGTAGCGCTGGATCCCGTTCTCCTTGGGGATGCGCTTGCCCTGCTTCATGCCGTCCTCGAGCAGCGCGTCCCGCTCGCGGTCGCTGTACACGTAGTCGTGCGGGGCGTTCGTCCACTTGAGCCGGTAGAGCGGCGGCTGCGCGAGGTAGACGTAGCCCATCTCGATGAGGCCCCGCATGTAGCGGAACAGCAGCGTGAGCAGCAGCGTCGTGATGTGCTGACCGTCGACGTCCGCGTCGGCCATGAGGATGATCTTGTGATAGCGCGCCTTCTCGGCGTTGAAGTCCTCACCGATGCCGGTGCCGAATGCGGTGATCATCGACTGCACCTCGGCGTTGGCGAGGGCGCGGTCGAGCCGCGCCTTCTCGACGTTCAGGATCTTCCCGCGCAGGGGAAGGATCGCCTGGTGGATCGGGTCGCGGCCGGTGCCGGCTGAGCCGCCGGCCGAGTCGCCCTCGACGAGGAAGATCTCCGACTTCGTCGGGTCCTTGCTCTGGCAGTCCTTGAGCTTGCCCGGCATGCCGCCGCCCTCGAGCAGGCCCTTGCGGCGGGCGGTCTCGCGCGCCTTCCGGGCGGCGATGCGGGCGGTGGCGGCCTGGATCGCCTTGCGGATGATCTCCTTCGCCTGGCCCGGATTGCGCTCGAACCAGTCGCCGAGCTGGTCGCCGGCGACGCGCTGCACGAACGCCTTCGCCTCGGTGTTGCCGAGCTTCGTCTTGGTCTGGCCCTCGAACTGCGGCTCCCCGAGCTTGACGGAGATGACGGCCGTGAGTCCCTCGCGGACGTCGTCGCCCGAGAGGTTGTCGTCCTTGTCCTTGAGGATGCCCTTCTCGCGCGCGTAGCGGTTCACCAGGCTCGTCAGCGCGGCGCGGAAGCCCTCCTCGTGGGTTCCGCCCTCGTGCGTGTTGATGGTGTTCGCGTAGGTGTGGACGCTCTCGGTGTAGCCCGTCGTCCACTGCATCGCGACCTCGAGCGAGATCCGGCGCTCCTTGTCCTCGGACTCGAAGGAGATGATGTCCGGGTTCACGATCTCGGCGCGCTTCGTGGAGTTGAGGTACTGCACGTAGTCCACGAGTCCGTTCTCGTAGTAGAAGACGTGCGACAGCGGCTCGGTCTCCGACTCCTCCGTGATCCCCTGGTCGGGGTCCGAATCGTCCGCGGCAGCTCGCCTCTCGTCGATGAGCGTGATGCGCAGCCCCTTGTTGAGGAACGCCATCTGCTGGAAGCGCGTCCGCAGGGTCTCGTAGTCGAACTCGACGGTCTCGAAGATCTCGTCGTTCGGCCAGAAGGTGATCGTCGTGCCGGTCTCGTCCGACGGCTCGCCCTTCTCGAGCGGCGCGGTCGGAACCCCGGACCGGAAGCTCTGCCGCCACACGTGGCCCTGGCGCCGGACCTCGACGTCGAGTCGGGTGGAGAGCGCATTCACCACGGAGCTGCCGACGCCGTGCAGACCGCCGGAGACGGCGTATCCGCCTCCGCCGAACTTCCCGCCCGCGTGCAGGACCGTGAGGACGACCTCGACCGTGGACCGCTTCTCCACAGGGTGGATGTCCACCGGGATCCCGCGCCCGTTGTCGATCACGGTGATGCCGCCGTCGCGCCGGATGAAGACCTTGATGTCGTCGCAGTAGCCGGCGAGCGCCTCGTCCACCGAGTTATCGACGATCTCGTAGACGAGGTGGTGGAGACCGCGAGGACCCGTCGAGCCGATGTACATGCCGGGACGCTTGCGTACCGCTTCGAGACCCTCGAGCACCTGGATGGCGCTGGCGCCGTATGAGTCGTCGGACATCGGCTCTGTCGTGTCTGTCGTCATAAAGGTCCTGGCTCCTGCCGGTCGAACCTCGATCCTACCAAATCGCGGCAGCCGAGAACGGCCCGCACAGGCGCGTTCCGGGCGAGGTTGACCAGATTTGCCCGCTCAGCCGTAGGTATCGCGCGGACCGCGCCCTGGAACCGATCTGGGGCCACGTTTCCAGTTGGGGGTACCCGGTCCCGAGAACGCGATGTTCTGGATGCCCGCCTCGGGGAAGCGTTGAGCGATGCGCGTGAGGATCTCCGTGCGCATGAGACGAAGCTGCGTCGCCCACGCGGTGGAGTCGCACTTCACGCGCAAAAGGCCGTCCTCCACACCCGTCGGCTCGGAGTGCGCGGCCGTCTCCGGGCCGGCGATCTCCTGCCAGGCCGCGATCAGCTCCGACTGGGACAGCGCGGTGTCCCAGCCCATGGTCGAGGTGAGCCCCGACAGCATCTCCCCCAGCGTGGCCGGATCGCGGCCTGCGCCGAACGGCTGCGACTCCCCCTCGACCTGCGCGCGCCGGCGGCGGGCCGTGCTGCGGGGTGCGGCGGCACCGCCGAACGCCGCGCGGAGACGCAGGTAGACCGAGCGTGCCTCCTCGCGGACCCCGTCGTCGCCGCTCGTCATCCGTCCGTTCCCGTCGAATCCAGGATGCGGCCCGCCTGGATGCGGACCATGGTGCCGTGCAGCTGCTCGGGAACGTCCTCGGCGACCGCCGACGTGATGAGGACCTGCTCGTAGCTCTGGATCGCGGCCGCGAGCCGCCGACGCCTGGGTGCGTCCAGCTCGGCGAACACGTCGTCGAGGATGAGGACCGGGTCCCCGGAGCTCGCCTCCGCCCGCAGGAGCTCGGCCGACGCGAGCTTGAGCGACAGGGCGAACGACCAGGACTCCCCGTGGCTCGCGTACCCGCGGGCCGGGAGTCCGTTCAGCTCGAACACGATGTCGTCCCGGTGTGGGCCGACGAGGGTCAGGGCGCGCTCGAGCTCGCGGGGGCGCGCGGCGGCGAGGGCTGCGGCGAAGCGGCTCCGGATCTCGTCGAGCGAGAGGACGACGTCCGCGCGCTCGGTGCCCTCCTCGTCGGCGTCCGGGTGCTGGGACAGGATGCTCAGCTGCGAGGCCAGCTTGGGTCCGTGATCCGCGTCGACGATCGCCCGGTACGCCGCCGCGACGTGCGGCCGCAGATCGTCGACCAGGCCGAGCCGGGCGGCGACGATCTGCGATCCGAACTCGACGAGACGCTCGTCCCACAGGTCCAGGGTGGACAGCGCCTTGGCGCCGGTCGCCCGCGCCGTCTTCAAGAGGGTGTTGCGCTGCCGCAGGGCACGGTCGTAGTCGGCGAGCACGCCGGCGAGCCGAGGCGCGCGCAGCACCAGCAGCTCGTCGGCGAAGCGCCGGCGGCCGGAGGGGTCGCCTCGGACGAGCGCCATGTCCTCCGGAGCGAACAGGACGCTCGAGAAGTAGCGCGGGAGGTCGCGGACCTTCGCGGGCGACCGGCCGACCTGCGCCTTGTTCGCCGCCGATGCGTTGATCTGCAGCTCGACGAGGATATCGCGGCCGCCGTGTCCGAGCAGCGCGCGGACGATGGCGCTCGTTGCTCCCCGCCGGACGAGGGCGACGTCACTCGAGACGCGATGGGAGCCCAGAGTGCTCAGGTACCCGAGCGCTTCGACCAGGTTCGTCTTGCCCTGCCCGTTGCTCCCCACGAGCACGTTGACCCCGTCCTCGAGGAGGAGGTCGGCGTTCTCGTAGTTGCGGAAGTCGACGAGGTTCAGGCGCCGTACGTGCATCGACCCCGCGGCTCAGCCGTCGGCGGCGCGCTTGACGGCGTGGCCGCCGAACTGCTGGCGCAGTGCCGCGACGGCCTTCATCGCCGGGGAGTCGTCCTGGCGCGACACGAAGCGCGCGAAGATCGACGCGGAGATCGTCGGCACCGGCACCGAGTGGTTCAGGGCGTCCTCGATCGTCCACCGTCCCTCGCCGGAGTCGCCGACGTATCCGTCGATCTCGGAGAGCTCGGGGTCCTGGTCCAGCGCGCGGACGAGCAGCTCGAGCAGCCAGGAGCGCACGACGGTGCCGCGCTGCCAGGCCCGGAACGTGCCGGGGAGGTCGTGGATGAGGTCCTTGCGGGCCCCCATGAGCTCGAAACCCTCGGCGTAGGCCTGCATGAGGGCGTACTCGACGCCGTTGTGCACCATCTTCGCGTAGTGCCCGGCGCCGACGGGGCCGACGTGGACGAAGCCCTCCTCGCGCGGACCCTCCGGACGCAGCGCGTCGAAGACGGGCATGGCGCGGGCGATGTTCTCCTCGGAGCCGCCGACCATCAGGCCGTAGCCGTTCTGGAGTCCCCAGACGCCGCCGGAGACGCCGCAGTCGACGTAGGCGATCCCCTTCTCGGCGAGCTGCGCCTCGTGCAGGAAGTCGTCCGTGAACTTCGAGTTGCCGCCCTCGATGACGAGGTCACCCGCGGAGAGCACGTCGACGAGGTCCTTGATGACCGCGTCGGTGATCTGCCCGGCCGGCACCATCACCCACACGATGCGCGGACCGTCGAGGGCGGCGGCGAGGTCGGCGAGCGTGGCGACGTCCGAGACGTCGGGTCGCGTGTCGTAGCCCACGACGTCGATCCCGGCGTTGCGGAGCCTGGCGCGCATGTTGTTGCCCATGCGGCCGAGGCCGACGAGACCGATCTTCATGGGGACCTCCGAATCAGCGCAGCAGCAGGTTGGGCTGCAGCAGGTAGCGGTAGTCGTCCGACGCCGCCTTGTCCTTGCTCGACTGGCTCGTGATCAGGACCGGCCCCGGCTTGTTGGGGTTCTCGGTCTTCGTGAACGCGATCCGGACGAACTCCGAGTGCACCGCGCCTAGGCCGTCGAGCAGGAACTGGGGCTTCAGCGAGACGACGGTGTCGTTCCCGTTGAGCAGGGCCTCGATGCTCTCGGACGCCTGGGCCTGCTCCGAGCCGATCGCCTCGAGGGTGAGGCCGTCCAGGTCGAAGCTGTAGCGCAGCGCCGCCTCGCGCTCCAGGACGAGCTGCACGCGGCGGGTGGCCTCCACGAGCTCGGCGGTGTTGATGACCGCGTAGTTCTCGACGTTCTCGGGGAACAGGCGCTTCACCGGCGGGAAGTTGCCCTTGATGAGCAGCGACGTCACCGTGCGCTTCTCGGAGCTGAATGCGATGAGCTCGCGGTCCTCGGTCCCGGTGATCGAGATCGTGATCGTCCCGCTGTTGCCGAAGGTTCGGCCGATCTCCTGCAGCGTGCGCGCCGGCACGAGGGCGGTGACCGTCGGCTGCTCGTCGCCCGCCGGCTCCCATGGGATGCCCCGCACAGCGACGCGGTAGCGGTCGGTGGCCACGAGGCTCAGGCTGTGGTCCGAGATCTCGAGCTGCACCCCGGTGATGACGGGGGTGACGTCGTCCCGCGACGCGGCGACGGCCACCTGTGCGACAGCGGTCGAGAACGCGTCGGCGGGGACGCTCCCGGTCGGGGTGCCGACGGCCGGCAGGTTCGGGTACTCCTCCACGGGCATGCTCAGCAGCGTGAAGCGCGCGGACCCGGCGCGGACGACGATGCGGGAGTCCTCGGAGTACACCTCGACCGGCGCGGATGCGGGCAGCCGGCTCGCGATGTCGGCCAGCAGGCGCCCGGAGACGAGCGCGCGACCCGGCTCGGCGACCTCTGCGGCGATCTCCGTCCGCGCGGACACCTCGTAGTCGAACGACGACAGGGTCAGACCCGACTCCTGGGCCTCGAGGAGGACGCCGGACAGGATCGGCAGGGTCGTCCGCTGCGGGAGGAGCTTGACGGCAAAGGACACGGCCTCGCTGAACACGTCCCTGTTCGCTTGAAACCTCACGGATGTCCCCTGTCTGTTTTCAGTCCGTCAAATGCTATCGGTGCCTCCGGAGGCCCGCAGGCCGCTCCTGCCCCGTCCCCTCAGAGGTTGTCGGAGGAGAAGAACAAGAAGAGATTCTTTAACACTCTTAACGGGTGTGGATGGTGTGAGTAACCCCGCCGAGCCCAGGTTCCGAGCGGGAACTACACGCGTGCAAGATGTGTGACCCGTGTGGGGGCCATGCGGACGAGCGTGAGTGGCGGTCGGCCCTCGCAACCCCTTGTCTCACAAGTTCTGACCTTCCATCCCCAGCCGAGGGGTGTGTCGTCCCCGAACTGTCCACAGATTCCCCACACAGTGTGCAGAACCCATGCCCGATCGGCTATGTGCACATCCCGCTCCCCCTCGGATCTGCCCACAGGTGTGGAGAACGGGTGGATAACTCGCCGTGGAAAGCCGACCTGCCCACGGGGGAGTTCCGCACGAAACGGGGGCGCGGGAGTTGTTAATAGGGGGATAAGCCTGTGGAGAAGTGGACAACTGGACCGCCGATGCCCGGAAACATGCGGAACTCGGTGGTGAGGAGTGCCGCAACGGGGCAAGGGACCAAAGTCCCAAGCGGGGACGGCGGTGCTCGCGCGGTGTGGATCGCCGCGGTCGGGCCTGGGGACCGGCGCTGCGTCGTCGGCGCTTGGGGAAGTTCGTGAAACCGTCGTCCTCTTGTGGACTTCGCCGTCCGAGGCGTCTCGCACGGCCCTTCGCGGTCCGCAGGAGGGCGAGGACCGTCCGAACCACAGGGTGTAGTCGTGTGCCGGCATAGGCCCTCACAGGGCGGCTGGGACGCTCACTGGGGCGGGTGCGCTGCGGAGGCGTCCGACCGGCCTCTCGGTGCTTCTGCAATGCTCAGCGCTGGATCCCGCGCCGGTGCATCGGATGGCCCCGAGCGCGCCTCGGAACACCGAGTGCGACCCGTGTACGAGGCGCCCTCGGTGCTGGGGGGTGCGCTCGGCGCTACAGGTCGCCCTCGGTGACGTTGGTCGCCGGCTTCGGCTGCGCCTGCGGCACCCGGACGCGCTGCTGGCTGCCGCGCGCTGAGTGCGCTCCGAACTGCCGAGCGCGCCCAGTACCACCGAGTGCGGGCCGCACCGCCGAGCGCACCTCGTGCACAGGTCGCCCTCGGTGGTTCGGGGAGCCCTCGGTGTCACTCGCTGCGCCGGTGCGGGATCCCCGTGCACCGCGCTCCCTCCGTGTGAGCACGGTGGAAGGAACGCGGGGCGGCCGTCAGACGGACGCCGGCGGGTCAGCGGGAGTAGCGGTGGTTCTGCTTGATCCGGCTCGTGAGCTCGGTGACCTGGTTGTAGATCGAGCGGCGCTCCTTCATGAGCTCGCTGATCTTCTTGTTCGCGTACATGACGGTCGTGTGGTCCCGGTTGCCGAACAGCTGGCCGATCTTCGGGAGTGACAGGTTCGTGAGCTCGCGGCAGAGGTACATCGCGATCTGCCGTGCCGTGGCGATCGCCTGGGACCGGGAGGAGCCGTAGAGGTCGTCGACGCTCAGCTTGAAGTAGTCCGCGGTGTGGTTGATGATGTCGACCGGCGCGATGACGTTGTCCTCGTCGAGCGTGATCAGGTCCTTCAGGACCGTCTGCACGAGCGCCATGTCCACCGGGGTGCGGTTGAGGCTCGCGAACGCCGTCACCCGGATGAGCGTCCCCTCGAGCTCCCGGATGTTGCTCGACACCTTGGACGCCATGAACTCGAGGATGTCGTCCGGCACCTGGAGCTTCTCGTTCTGCGCGCGCTTGCGCAGGATCGCGATGCGCGTCTCGAGGTCCGGCGCCTGCACGTCGGTGATGAGGCCCCACTCGAAGCGGGAGCGCATCCGGTCCTCGAACCCCGTCAGCAGCTTCGGCTGCAGGTCGCTCGTGATGACCACCTGCTTGTTGTGGTCGTGGAGCGTGTTGAAGGTGTGGAAGAACGCCTCCTGCGTCGAATCCTTCCCCTGGAGGAACTGGATGTCGTCGATCAGCAGGATGTCGATGTCCCGGTAGCGCGCCTGGAACAGAGAGGAGCGGTTCTGGGCGATCGAGTTGATGAAGTCATTGGTGAACTCCTCGGAGCTCACGTAGCGCACACGGATGCCGGGATAGAGGCTGACGGCGTAGTGGCCGATCGCGTGCAGGAGGTGGGTCTTGCCGAGGCCGGACTCCCCGTAGATGAAGAGGGGGTTGTAGGCCTTGGCCGGCGTCTCGGCGACGGCGACGGCCGCGGCGTGGGCGAAGCGGTTGGAGGCGCCGATGACGAAGTTGTCGAAGCTGTACTTCGGGTTGAGGCGGCTCTCGCCCCGCCCGGCGCCGGGCAGCTCGGTCACCGGCGCGACAGGAGCCTCTACATAGGGCTCCGCCGGCAGGGACTCCGACGTCACCGCCACCGGGGTGTCCTCGATCTCGGGATTCACGACCACGGCGAAGTTCGCGATCTCCAGAGAGGGGTCCAGCGAGCCGATCGCGCCGAGCAGAGGCTGGCGCATCCGCTGCTCGAGCATGCCGCGGGTGAAGTCGTTCGGCACCTCGAGGTACATGGTGCCCGCCATGACGCCCTTGGGCTCCACGAGTCCCAGGAAGCCGCGCAGCTGAGGCGTGATCCGCTCGTCCCCACCGAGGGCCGAGAGCACGTCGGCCCAGATCTGTCGGGTCTGGGATGCGACCTCTGCCATGGCGCCTCAGCAAGCTTCCGGAGCAGGACGAAACGTCCGTGCTCCTGTCAAGATCGGAAGGGAAGCCGCGAGCGGTGTCGGGTGGCCGGGCGGCTGGTTGCTCACCGTAATCTCCAGCGGGGGTTGGATCAAATCCCCCGTTCAGAATATCGACGGGCCTCCGGCGCGCCGGGTTATCCCCAGGCTTGCCGCCGTTTGACCCCTGCCGCTCGGACGCGTATTTTTAACCAGTTGCCCGCGGCGAGCGAGCCGTGGGACAGCGGCCGTCGCCGCCGCCCATCTTCTTTCGGAGTACATCCATGAGCAAGCGAACCTTCCAGCCGAACAACCGTCGTCGCGCCAAGACGCACGGCTTCCGTACGCGCATGCGCACCCGCGCCGGCCGCGCCATCCTTGCGGCCCGTCGCCGCAAGGGGCGCACCGAGCTCTCGGCGTAGGTTGCTCGCGCGGGCCCATCGCGTCGTGAGCGGGGCCGACTACCGTCGCATCGTGCGGCGGGGCCGCCGCGTCTCCGGGCGCGCCACGATCGCGTATCTCGACAAGCTCGCGCCCGGCAGTGTCCCGCGCTTCGGCTTCATCGTCAGCAAGGCTCTGGGTGGAGCGGTCGAGCGGAACCGCGTCCGCCGGCGGCTCAAGGCGGCCTGCTATTCGGTGCTGCCGGATGCCCCGGCACGGGCCGTGGTCATCCGAGCGCTGCCCTCCGCGGCGTCCGCCGACTGGGACGAGCTGCGGGCCGAGGTCGAGTCCGCCGTTCTGGCCCGCTGATGTACGCCCTCTCCGCGCTGCTCCTGCTCCCCCGCAATGCGGTGGTCGCCCTCCTCATCGCGTACCGCGCCGTCATCTCCCCTCTCTACGGTGAGGTCTGCCGCTACTACCCGTCCTGCTCGCGCTACGGTCTCGAGGCCGTCCAGGAGCACGGCGTGGTGGTCGGTGCGGCGATGACGGCCGCCCGCATCCTCCGCTGCAACCCGTGGTCGAAGGGCGGCGTGGACGATGTGCCCAGGCGCCGCGTGCGACGCTACCGGGTGACTCGCGCGGGTTTCGTCGTGCCGCTCCCCTCCGGGGGCGCGAGCGTTCTTGCCGTGAATGGAAAGGCCTGACCAGGTGGACATTTTCAGCATAATCCTCTGGCCGATCAAGTGGGCGATCGAGCTCATCCTGGTCGCCTTCCACGCGCTCTGGGACGCCGTCGGCCTGCACCCCGACTCCGGGGTCACCTGGGTGCTCTCCATCGTCGGCCTGGTGCTCGTCGTCCGCGCCGCCCTGATCCCGCTCTTCGTGCGCCAGATCAAGAGCCAGCGGAAGATGCTGGAGGTCGCGCCGCAGCTCAAGAAGATCCAGGACAAGTACCGCGGCAAGCGCGACCAGTTCTCGCGGGAGGCGATGTCGCGCGAGACCATGGAGCTCTACCGGCGGCACGGCACCAGCCCGTTCAGCTCCTGCCTCCCGCTGCTGATCCAGATGCCGATCTTCTTCGGCCTCTTCTCCGTGCTCAACGACGCGCAGCACGACAAGGCCGGCGTCGGGCTGCTCACCAGGGATCTCGCCGACTCGTTCGCCAACGCCGAGCTCTTCGGCGCTCCCCTCCGTGGCACGTTCATCAACGAGTTCAACCTGTGGACCGCGGGGCAGGGCTTCAACGGCGCCGTGATGGGGATCGCCGCGGCGATGGTCGTCCTGATGACCGCCTCGCAGTTCTACACGCAGCTGCAGATCATGGCGAAGAACATGTCGCCCGAGGCGAAGAACAGCCCCATGTTCCGCCAGCAGAAGATCCTTCTCTACATCCTTCCGCTGGTCTTCGCGGTGTCCGGCGTCGCGTTCCCGCTCGGCGTCATGTTCTACTGGCTCACCTCGAACATCTGGACCGCCGTCCAGCAGTCGATCGTCATCCGCAACATGCCGACTCCCGGCAGCGAGGCCGCGAAGGCCCGCGAGGCGCGCCTTGCGAAGAAGGGCAAGCTGAACCTCGAGGCGCAGACCGCCGCTGAGTCGCCGTCCGCAGTCGCCACGAAGCGGCCGGCCGGCCAGCGTCAGCAGCCGGTGAGCAAGAATCGAGCGAAGAAATCCGGGAGCAAGTCGTGACCGACGCAGGAGCAGCAGTGCCCTCCACTCAGGACGAGGGCGACATCGCCGCGGACTACATCGAGGAGCTCCTCGACATTTGCGACCTCGACGGGGACATCGACATCGAGTCCGACGGTGAGCGCACCCAGCTCTCGGTGACGGCCTCGTCGGACAGCAACCTGCGCGTCCTGACGAGCCCCGACGCGGTCGCAGCCCTCCAGGAGCTGACACGCCTCGCGGTTCAGGCGAAGACCGGCGAGTTCTCACGCCTCATCGTCGACGTCGGCGGGAGCCGGGCGGTGCGGCAGCGCGAGCTGGCTCAGCGCGTCGACGCGGCGCTGGCGGCGCTCGAGAAGGGCGCGAGCCGGTACGAGTTCGAGCCGATGTCCTCCTACGAGCGCAAGCTGGTGCACGACCTCGCCGCGGAGCGCGGGCTCGTGTCGCAGTCCGAGGGAGAGGGCCGGGACCGGCACACGGTTCTCACGCGCGGCTGATGGTTCCACGTGAAACATCCGTCGAGCCGGAGCCCCCGGTCGCCGCGGAGCTCTTCGGTGATCGCCTCGAGCTCGCCCGCTCCTATGCAGCTGACCTCGGGAATCGGGGCGAGGAGCTGGGCCTGATCGGTCCGCTGGAGCTGCCGCGGCTCTGGACCCGCCACGTCGTGAACTCCGCGCTCCTCGCTCCCCTTCTCACCGGATCCGTCGCCGACGTGGGAAGCGGTGCCGGTCTCCCGGGCATCCCCCTCGCCATCGCCCGCCCCGACGTCCGTCTCGTGCTGATCGAGCCGATGGAGCGCCGCGTCGCCTGGCTCGAGGAGCAGCGGGACCGCCTTGGCCTGTCGAACGTCGAGGTCGTCCGCGCACGCGCGGAGGAAGCGCCGTACCCGCGGGCCTTCGACCAGGTCACCGCGCGAGCGGTCGGGGCCCTGAGCAAGCTCATCCCTCTCACCGCGCGGCTCGTGCGCCCGGGCGGCGAGCTCCTGCTGCTCAAGGGCGCCGCTGTCCAGGACGAGGCGCGGAAGGCCGAGAAGGTCATCGCGAAATGGCGGCTCAGCAATGTTCGAGTCGATGAACTCGGCACCGGTATGGCGACCGAGGGGACGCGGGTCTTCCGGGCTACAGTGAGCTGAACCCGGCGATCCGCCGCCTCTCCCTGGCCCTCCCGGTCTTTCCTCTCGGAAGGTTCCACGTGAAACATCACAACGCTCCCGCGCCGGCGGACTTCGACAGCACCACTCCCCTGGCGCGAGAGATCGCCGATCTGACGCGCCGCCGCCACGCGGTCGAGGTCACGCGGCTGCCGAAGCCGACCGAAACCCGGATCTTCACCGTCGCCAACCAGAAGGGTGGCGTCGGCAAGACGACGACGGCCGTGAACCTGTCGGCGGCACTCGCGCGTCACGGCGCCCGCGTCCTCGTCATCGATCTCGATCCTCAGGGCAACGCGTCGACCGCTCTCGGCGTCGAGCACCGGGCGGAGACGCCGAGCGTCTACGACGTGATCGTGGGCGAGACGCCCATGGCGGAGGTCGTGCAGCAGAGCCCGGAGTTCCCCGAGCTCTACTGCGTCCCGGCGACCATCCACCTCGCGGGCGCAGAGATCGAGTTGGTGTCCCTGGTCGCACGGGAGCAGCGTCTGCGCAGCGCGCTCACCGAGTTCCTGAGCACCGCCTCTCCCCGCTACGACTACGTCTTCATCGATTGCCCGCCGTCGCTCGGACTGCTCACGATCAATGCGTTCGTCGCAGCCCGGGAGGTGCTCATCCCGATCCAGTGCGAGTACTACGCGCTCGAGGGCCTGAGCCAGCTGCTGCGGAACATCGAGCTCATCGAGCGCCACCTCAATCCGAAGCTGCGCGTGTCGACGATCCTCCTGACCATGTTCGATGGCCGCACCAACCTCGCCCAGCAGGTCGCGCAGGATGTCCGGGAGCACTTCCCTGCGGAGACGCTCGGCACCGTCATCCCGCGATCCGTGCGGATCTCCGAGGCGCCGAGCTACGGACAGAGCGTGATCACCTACGACACCAACTCCCCCGGGTCGCTCTCGTACCTCGAGGCGGCCGCTGAGATCGCACGACGAGGAGAATGATGGCGACGCCCAAGAGGACCGGACTCGGACGGGGCATCGGAGCCCTGATTCCTGTTGCCGACGAGAGCAGCGGACCGCGCCCGGTCGACGTGTTCTTCCCCGAGCAGGCCCCGCAGGACAGCCTTGTCGAGGTTCCGGGTGCTCGCCTCGCCAGCATCCCGGTGGACGAGATCGTCCCGAACCCGCACCAGCCGCGCAAGGAGTTCGACCAGGAGGCGCTCGACGAGCTCGTGGTGTCGATCCGCGAGAACGGCGTCCTGCAGCCCATCGTCGTGCGGCCCGCCCCGGAGGGCGGCACTGCGAGGTACGAGCTCGTCATGGGCGAGCGGCGGCTCCGCGCCAGCAAGAGAGCGGGACTCGCGACGATACCCGCAGTCGTCAAGGAGACGTCGGACGATGCGATGCTGCAGAACGCGCTCCTGGAGAACCTCAACCGGTCGCAGCTGAACCCCCTGGAGGAGGCGTCGGCCTACCAGCAGCTGCTCTCGGACTTCGGGATCACCCACGAACAGCTCGCGTCGCGGATCGGACGGTCGCGTCCCCAGATCAGCAACACGATCCGGCTCCTCAAGCTCCCCCAGCCGGTCGCGAACCGTGTCGCGTCCGGTGTCCTCAGCGCGGGTCATGCCCGCGCGATCCTCTCCCTGGAGGACGAGGAGGAGATGCAGCGCCTCGCGGACAAGATCGTGAACGAAGACCTGTCCGTACGGGCGGCGGAGTCCGTCGTCAGCCAGGCAGCCCGGCCCAAGCGCGCGACCGCGGCCTCAGGGCGACGCCAGGAGCAGCTCGCGGAGATCGCGGAGCGCCTCGGCGACCGGCTCGACACCCGCGTCAAGGTCACGCTCGGTGCCCGGCGCGGACAGATCGTCATCGATTTCGCGACCATCGGGGACCTGAACCGCATCCTGGGCAAGCTGGGCGACGAGGGATTCGCCGGCGCTTGACGTTGTGCCGCTGTTTCACGTGAAACAGTGGCCGGTGTCGCCGCTGTAGCGAGCCGGAGCACCCGAGCCGGACAGCCGGATTGTCGACCGGACGCGTGCGTCTCGGACGCGGGATCCAGGATTCAACAAGGCAGATTCTGACCGCTCTCGCTTGGCCGTCCCGGAAGTGCGTAGCAGCGCGAGCACCGGAGTGGTCTTCGACCCGGCGAGGCACCTCGCCCCCGGCGTAGCAGCTAATGAGCAGGGCGCGCACGACCTGATGCGTGCCGGACGCCGACGAGCCTCAGCACAGGCGCCCTCTGTTGCCGCGCGCGGCGCTCGCACGGCCGGTGCGCCTGCTGGGCCACACACAGTTCGAGTCGCGGCGCCGGTCACGGACGTCCAGGCGCCCGCTCGGTTCAGCTCCGCCTCCTGCAGGGATCAGGAGCGGTCCGCTCCGTTGCGGCGCGTCTCCCTGATCCGTCTGCGAAACGGCCGGATTTCCCTGATCCGCGCTGCCTCTCCTGATCGGGGTAGGTGGATACCGCCTGACGTGGGCGACGACTGGCCCGCCGAAGGCTGAGAGAGGTGGTCGACTGCGCCGTGCTGCCGTTCCTTTGCGACTGCCGTTGGCGTCGTACCGGCTACGCCAGGGCAGCGGACGGGACGCGAGTCACGGCACTCGTTGTTTCACGTGAAACAGGGGTCCGCGGCCCGGTCAGGCGTCCTGCCCCACCGCGGACATCGCAGTGCGCGCGATCGCCTCGTAGACCTCACCGAGGCCCGAGCCGTGCGCGGAGACGCCGAGCGGGAGCAGCGACGTCTCGGTGAGACCGGGGAGCACGTTCGCCTCGAGGAACCAGGCCCGGTCCTCGGCATCGACGATCATGTCGACGCGGGACAGGTGACGGAGTCCGAGCGCGCGGTGTGCCAAGAGAGCCAGCTCGGCCGCTGACGCAGCGGCGTGCTCACTGATGCGGGCGGGAGCGAAGAAGCGGGTCTCGCCGGCGTTGTAGCGCGCAGCGAAGTCGTACTCCCCGGACACCGGCACGATCTCGACGGCGGGCAGGGCGATGGGACCGTCGCCGAGGTCGACGACAGCGACGGCGATCTCCGTGCCCGAGATGTGGTGCTCGACCAGCACATCGTCGCCGTACGTGTACGCGTCGACCATCGCGCGCGGCAGCGCATCCGTCTCGCGGACGATCGTGACACCCTGGGCCGACCCGCCCCGCGTGGGCTTCACGACGAGGGGGAACGGGAAGGCGGACCGCACGGTCTCGAGGACGGCCGGAGCACCGAGCTCACGGAACGTGTCGCGCGAGAGAGCGAAACCACGCGGAGTCACTCCCCCGGCGTTGGCGACGATGGTCTTCGCCACTGGTTTGTCCCAAGCCAGTCGTGCGGCGCGGTAGTCGGATCCGACGAAGCTGGCTCCGGTCGCTTCGAGCAGCGCCAGCAGCGCACCGTCCTCGCCGCTGGCGCCGTGCAGCGCCGGCCACACCACGTCCCACGACCCCTCACGCAGTGACGGAAGCAGTTGACCGTCCGGTTCCCGCACGGTGACGTTCCAGCCGCGCTCGAGCAGCGCATCCGCGACGCGCCGACCGGAACGGAGGGACACCTCGCGTTCGTGCGAGATGCCGCCGGCCAGAACGAGGACGGAAGGAGAAACGCTGGTCATGACGTCCTTTCGGGACTAGCCGAGGTCGGGGGGCGGCGCGCTGACGTGCCGGTCGGCGCGTGCGGCGCGCAGTGGACCCGTACCGGAGAACTGCTCCAGGAGGTCCAGCTCGCCGCCCACGACGGTGGCCAGCCGCCGGATCCCCAGACGGATGTTGGCGGGCGTCGGGTGGCAGTAGGACAGCCTCATGCGGTCCTGGCCGGTGCCGTCGGCGAAGAACGCGGTGCCCGGCGTGTAGGCGACGAGCTCCGTCACGGCACGAGGCAGCATCTGCTTCGCGTCGAGCTCGGGAGGCAGGGTCACCCAGACGTAGAAGCCGCCGTTCGGGTGCGTCCAGCTCAGCTCGGGCAGATGTTCGGCGAGCGAGGACAGCATCGCGTCCCGCCGCTCGCGGTACACCCCTCGGAAGGTCGCGATCTGAGCCCGCCAGTCCGCCGTCTCGAGGTACTGGTTCACGACGTACTGGGAGAACGAGCTCGGCGAGAGGATCGCGGACTCCGCCGCGAGGACGAGCTTCTCGCGGATCGCGTGCGGTGCGAGCGCCCAGCCGACCCGGAACCCGGGAGCGAGCGTCTTCGAGAACGACCCGAGGTACACCACTCCGTCCTCGTCGAGCGTGCGGAGGGGAGGCGGAGGCGGGCCGTCGAAGTAGAGGAGGCCGTAGGGGTTGTCCTCGACCACGAGGATGCCGCTGCTGCGGCAGATCTCGAGGATCTCGGCCCTCCTGGGGCCGCTGAGGGTCACGCCGGCCGGGTTGTGGAAGTCCGGCACGGTGTAGAGGAACTTGATCGTGCGGCCGGCTCCTCGCTCGCGGGCGATCGCCTCGCGGAGGGCCTCGGGGATGAGGCCGTCGTCGTCCATGGCGACGTGCACGGTGCGTGCCTGGTAGGAGCGGAAGACGCCGATGGCGCCCACATAGCTCGGCGCCTCGGCTAGGACGACGTCGCCGGGATCGAGGAAGAGCTTGGACACGAGGTCGATGGCCTGCTGCGATCCGGTCGTGGTCACGACGTCGTCCACGCTCGCCCGGATCCCCTCCTCGGCCATGACCTCGAGGATGTGCTCGCGCAGCGCCGGCATGCCCTGGCCCGACCCGTACTGCAAAGCGGCGTCCCCGCGCTCGGTCATTACGGTGTCGAATGCGGTCCTGATCAGGTCATCCGGTAATGCGGACACGTACGGCATGCCGCCGGCGAGGGAGACCACCTCGGGCCGGGAGGCGACGGCGAACAGTGCGCGAACCTCGGATGCGGACAGACCCGACGTGCGCTCCGCGTAGAGCTCGTACCAGGGGTCGAGGTTGTTGCCGTTGCCGTGGGCCTGTGACACTGATTCCTTCTTCCGCGGCCGGATCCCGCTGTTCAACACTAGTGACGACAAAAGGAAGGACCCGCCCGGCTGAGCCGAGCGGGTCCCGAAAAGAAGAGTCCGTCGGTCAGGCGAGGAATGCTGCCAGCTCGGACTCGAGTGCAGGCTTGGGCTTCGCGCCGATGACCGACTTGACGACCTCGCCGCCGCGGTAGACCTTCATCGCCGGGATGGAGGTGATGTGGTACTTCGCCGCGGTCTCCGGGTTGTCGTCCACGTTGAGCTTCACGATCTCGATCTTGTCGCCGTTCTCCTCGGCGATCTTCTCGAGGACGGGGCCGACCGCGCGGCAGGGAGCGCACCACTCGGCCCAGAAGTCCACGAGAACGGGCTTGTCCGAGTCGAGCACGTCCTGCTGGAACGTCGCGTCGGTGACATCCTTGAGATTGGCCATGTACTGATCCTCCTTGGGAACGAACGCCAGTGTGAGTGTACTGGCGGGGTTTCGGCCCGATCGCCTCAGGGCTGGGCGACCAGCTCGCCGTCCGGGTTGACGGTGCTGCCGGCGACGGGAGCGCTGCCCTCCTCCGCGGCGCCCTTGGCGGGCGCGAGGAGCTCCTCCGGGAGGGAGGCGAGGTAGTGCTCGGCGTCGAGCGCGGCGACGGTGCCGGACGCGGCTGCGGTGACCGCCTGGCGGTAGGTCGGGTCGATGACGTCGCCGGCCGCGAACACCCCGGGGAGGTTGGTGCGCGAGGTGCGCCCCTCGACGGCGAGAGTGCCCTCCGGCGTGAGGTCGAGCTGACCGTGGAACAGGTGCACGCGGGGGTCGTTGCCCACGGCGATGAACAGCCCGGTGACCTCGAGCTCGCGCTGCTCACCCGTGACGGTGTCTTGCAGGGTGACGCCCTCGACGGCCGTCTCGCCCGCGATCCCCACGACCTGGCTGTTCCAGACGAACTCGATCTTCGGGTTCTCGAACGCGCGCTGCTGCATGATCTTCGAGGCCCGCAGGGTGTCGCGCCGGTGGATGACGTAGACCTTGTCCGCGAACCGCGTCAGGAAGGTCGCCTCCTCCATCGCGGAGTCGCCACCGCCGACCACGGCGATGACGCGCTTGCGGAAGAACGCACCGTCGCAGGTCGCGCACCAGGACACCCCGTAGCCGCTGAGGCGATCCTCGTCGGGGAGGCCGAGCTTGCGGTAGGCGGACCCCGTCGCGACGATCACCGAGAGCGCCTCGTAGACGTCGCCGTTGCCGGTGGTCACGCGCTTGACGTCGCCGGTGAGGTCGACCTCGGTCACGTCGTCGTAGACGACCTCGGTGCCGAACCGCTCGGCCTGCAGACGCATCCGGTCCATGAGATCCGGACCCATGATGCTCTCGGGGAAGCCCGGGAAGTTCTCCACGTCGGTGGTGTTCATCAGCTCACCGCCCGCTTCGACGGAGCTCGCGAGAAGCAGCGGCTTCAGCTCGGCGCGGGCCGCGTAGATGGCCGCGGTGTAGCCCGCGGGACCCGACCCGATGATGATCATCTGACGCACTGCGACGCTCCTCGGCTGTCTCCGGCGCCGGCCTGTCAGCCGCCGCTCCCGGGTCAACACATCCTAGCCGCGGCCTATTCCAGGGCCGGGAGGCTCAGCGCCGCGTCAGCCGGGACACCAGCGGGGCGAGGTCCGGCGAGCGGAACAGCAGCAGCGCACCGCCGTAGACGGCGCTCATCGCCGCTCCGATCAGGGCGATGGACGCGACAGCGGGCAGGATCCCGGATACCGCGAATCCGCCGTCGGAGGTTCCGCCGAGCAGGACGAGGAGACCCCATCCGGCGGCGCCGGCCGGAACCGCCGCGATCAGGTCGAGCAGCAGCGAGCGTCCGAGCCCCTTCCCCGCCCCGGGGCCGAGGCGCCGGCGCAGGAGCAAGGCGGCGAGCAGGAGCTGGACCGTGCCGGCCGCGGAGACCACCGCCGCAATGCCGACCGCGATGGAGCGGGCGGGCAGCAGTGCGCAGAGCAGCACTCCCCCGGTCACCAGGGCGATCTGCACAGTGGTGAAGAGGAAGGGCGTGCGCGTGTCCGCGAGCGCGTAGAAGGAGCGCTGCACGACGAAGAGCAGGCAGAACGGCACGAGCCCGAGGACGTAGGCGATGATCACGGCGGCCATCTGCTGGACGTCACCGAACCCGGGGTTGAAGACACGGCCGAAGGGCAGCGCGACGACCATCAGCACGGCGGTCGCGAGCACCATCGCCAGCGCGACCGAGCGCAGGGCGACCGAGATGTCCGACTTCAGGCCCGTGTCGTTCGAATCCGCGGCGTGCTGGCTCATGCGCGTGTAGAACGCCGTGACGAGCGAGACCGTGATGACCGAGTGCGGGAGCATGAAGATGAGCCAGGCGTTGTTGAGCGTGAGGACGCTGGCCCCCTGGCCGCTCGCGAGGCTCGCCACGTTGGTCTGCACGAGCCCGGCGAGCTGGCTCGCGACGAGCATCGCGAAGGTCCATCCCGCGGCCTTGCCCGCGGTGCCGAGGCCCACCCCGCGCCAGCGGAAGTCCGGCCGGTAGCGCAGCCCCACGCGGCGCCAGAAGAGGACGAGGAGGAGCGCCTGCGCCGCGATGCCCAGCGTGCCGCCGCCGGCAAACAGGGCGATCATCGCCGGAGACCAGTCGGCGCCCGTCCGATGCTGGTCGGAGCCGAAGATCGCGACGAAGAGCAGGATCGCCGCGATGCCGACGACGTTGTTCGCGACGGGTGCCCAGGTGAACGGGCCGAACGCCCTCCGCGCGTTCAGCACCTCGCCGAGCAGCGCGTACATGCCGAGGAAGAACACCTGCGGCAGCGACCAGAAGGCGAAGGCGGTGGCGAGACCGATGTCCAGACGGTTCGACGAGTAGAGCGACACGAGGAGCGGGGCCGCGAGCGTCGCGGCGGCGGCGATCAGGGCGAAGCCCGTGAGGCCCAGGGTCACGAGCTTGCTGATGTACGCGTTGCCGCCGTCCGGAGCGGCGCTCGCCCGCACGATCTGGGGCACCAGGATCGCGCTGAGCAGCCCGCCGCCGATGATCGCGTAGATGCTGTTCGGAACTATGGTCGAAACGGCATACGCGTCTCCGCTGGTGCTGCCGACCACGCCGATGGCCTCGGCGATGACGACGGCCTTGACGAAGCCGAGGATCCGCGAGACCACCGTTCCGGAGGCGAGCAGCGCGCTGGCGCGCCCGATCCCGCTCACTCGGCCGTCCTGGACGCTCGCCGTCGCCGTCGGATGCTGCGCCAGAGGCCGAAGCCGAACAGCGCGGCCACGAGCCCGATGACCACCGCGGTGCCGACCGCCTCCCACTCCGCCTGCACGTCGACGGTGATGAACGCGGTGTCGCCGACCGGGATGCCCGTAGGGCTGGAGGCCGTGACGGCGAGGGTGACGCGGCCGTTCGCGATGGATCGAGCCGGGAGCCCGACCCGCTGACTGGTGCCGGGGTCGATGACGGCCTCGGCGTTCTCCACGAGGAGCCGGGCGTTGCTGGGGCGCCCGGTGAGGACGATTCGCACCGGGAAGTCGAGGTCGTTCTGGACGTAGACGGGGACGTCGATGTCCGGACTCAGCACGAGCAGGCTCGTCTGAGTGATCGTGACGGAGTGCAGGATGGCGTCGAAGCGGGCGTGGAGGTCGTTCGCCGCCGTCTGCCAGGCCTGCGGGAACTCGAGCCACTGGGCGGAGAGCACGGCGAGCAGGCGCAGCCGCTCCCGTCCCGTGAGCAGCTCGGGGCGCTCCAGCACGCTCGCGAACTGGCCGATCGCCGCGTCGTCCTGGATCAGCAGCGACGCGGCGGGGACGCGCGGGTCCGCCGGCTGGTCCCCGCGGATCGCGAGGTCGGGTCCTGTCCCGGTCACGGCGTCCAGGGCGGCGGGCGCCGCCCAGGGCAGGGCACGCAGCGCGGCGAGGGCGGCCGCCGTCGAGGCGGTGCTGCTCGGCCAGCCCCGGTCCATGCCGACGATGACGGTGGTCTCGGTGTCCGCCTCGTCGGCCGTCGCGGCGAGGAGGGCGGTGGCATCGCCGAATGCGGCTCGTCCGGCGGCCTCGGAGGTCGCGGCGGCGGCCTCGGACACCGCATCGGAGAGCACGGAGTCGACGATGAGAGCGGAGCTGCCCTCGATGGTGGCGGTAGCGGGCAGCGGGGACGGCGGGTCGGCGAGCGAGGAGCTCGGGACGAGCGCGCGGGTGTAGCCGGCGGCGGTCAGGAACGGCAGGTCGCCCGGCCGGACCGTCGTCGGCCATGCGACATCGCCGAACGTGTAGTCCCAGCGGAGCAGGTCCTCCGCGGTGGGGAGGGTCCCGGCGCCCTCGGTGGGCGACGGTGACGGGGTCGGAGCGGCAGGGGGCGCGGTGGAAGGAGGAGTGGCCTCCGCCACGGCGCCCGCTGCGAAGTCGTCGGGGTCGAGGGACGACTCGAACGAGCCGGGAGACAGCACGGCGGGTGCTCCGGCCGCGCGTTGGAGACTGAGGTCGGAGTCCGCATAGCTCAGCGGGAATATGACGTTGCCGGCCGCCCGAAGGTCCGCGAGCCAGATGACGGCGCTCGGCGGAGCGTCGGTGCCGAGCGCCCGGATGGACGCGAGGATGCGCGGGTCGAGGGCGATCGCGGCAGGGGTACCCCGGACGGCGTCCAGCTTCGCGCGCAGCACGCCGTCCGCCGAGAGGTAGGCGTTCAGCGTCTCGGCGTCGAGCAGTCCCTCCGTGTCGCCGGGGGTCGTGAAGGGCACGATCGTGACGACGCGGAGCGGAGCGGGAGCGTCTCCGTCGCTCCACACGAACCCGGACGAGGAGTGCGCGACGGGAGTCCCGCCGAGCTCGGCCCGGCCCGTGAGCAGGAGCGCGCCCCAGTCCGCCCGCGAGAGCGCGGCGGAGACGTCGGCCGCCGGAACGGTGAGGGCGACGGGCGCGGAGGCGCCGGCGGGAAGCGACGGGAGGGCGAGCGTCGCGACCGGACGGCTCTCCACCGACGCGGGATCCGAAAGGCCCGCCTGGATCTCGGCGCGCTCGGCGTCCTGGGCGGTGAGTCCGACCGTCACGGTCCCGGTGCCGGTGGCCGCAGTCCCCAGGTTCGTCACCGTGCCGGACACGACGAGGTCGGCGCCCGGTGCGACCACTCCCGTGGCCGACGCGAGGGTGAGGGAGAGGACCGGCTCGTCCTCGGTCGCGGCGGACGCCGGGGGGAGGGGCAGAGCGGATGCCGCGAGGGCCACAGCGAGCGCGGGAAGGAGCGCGCGCCTCACGCCGGACCGTCGGGGGCGCCGGCCGACCTCCACCCTCCCATGGACAGCGAGTCTAGGCGGTGGGGTACCGCGCTCCCCGGCAACTAGCATGGATGCCCATGGACAGCGCGGCGGCCGCTCTCGACCGCCTCACGGCCATCGCGACCTCTCCCCCGGTGGCCCGGCTGGCCGCCGCGTTCGAGGCGGCGGGCGCGGAGCTCGCCCTCGTGGGCGGGCCCGTCCGCGACGCCTTCCTCTCCCGGCCGGCCCTGGACCTGGACTTCACGACGGACGCACGTCCCGAGCGGATCCTCGAGATCGTCACGCCCATCTCCTCCGCCCGGTGGGACGTCGGCCGGGCCTTCGGGACCATCGGCGCGCGCGTCTCGGGCGAGAAGGTCGAGATCACCACCTATCGGTCGGACGCCTACACCCCGGACTCCCGGAAGCCCGAGGTCCGTTTCGGGGACACCCTCGAGGAGGATCTCGTCCGCCGCGACTTCACGGTGAACGCGATGGCTCTGCGCCTGCCGGCCCGGGTCCTCGTCGATCCCACGGGCGGCATCGAGGATCTGCTCGGGCGCCGGCTTCGCACTCCGCAGGCGCCCGAGGTCTCGTTCTCGGAGGATCCGCTGCGCATGCTCCGAGCGGCACGCTTCGCCGCCCAGCTCGGCTTCGCGGTGGAGGAGGAGACCCGGGCGGCCATGGGGCGCCTCGCCGACCGTCTCGGCATCGTCTCGCCCGAGCGGATGAAGGAGGAGATCGCCCGGCTCCTCCTCGCGCCCGCGCCGCGGCCGGGACTCGAGCTCCTGGTCGCCTCCGGCATCGCGGACCTGATCCTCCCGGAGCTGCCGGCCCTCCGCCTCACGGTCGACGCCGAGCATCGGCACAAGGACGTCTACGAGCACTCTCTGACGGTGCTCGAGCAGACGATCGAGCTGGAGCGCCGGCGCGACCACGAGCCGGACCTGGTCCTGCGGCTCGCCGCCCTCCTGCACGACATCGGCAAGCCCGCCACCCGCCGGTTCGAGCGCGGCGGGGCCGTCACCTTCCACCACCACGACGTCGTCGGCGCGAAGCTCGCCCGCAAGCGCCTCCGCGCGCTGCGCTTCGACAACGACACGATCGATCGCACGGCGAAGCTCATCGAGCTGCATCAGCGGTTCTTCGGCTACACCGAGGGCGCCTGGACGGACTCGGCGGTGCGCCGGTACGCGCGCGACGCGGGCGACCAGCTCGAGCAGCTGCACATCCTCACCCGCGCAGACGTGACGACCCGCAACCGGCGCAAGGCGGAGCGGCTGGCGGCCGCGTACGACGACATCGAGCGCCGGATCGCCGAGCTCGAGGAGCAGGAGGAGCTCGCCGCGATCCGCCCGGACCTCGACGGCGAGCAGATCATGGCGATCCTCGGCGTGCGTCCCGGGCCCGTCGTCGGCCGTGCCTACAAGCACCTGCTCGAGCTGCGGCTGGACGAGGGACCGCTCGGGGAGGAGGAGGCCACGCGCCGGCTGCGCGAATGGTGGTCCGCCTTGCCCGAGAACCAGGGAGCCAGCTAAGCTACTGCGGTTGTCCGCGTCAGCGCGGTACAGCTGTCCGCCTCGACGCGAGGGCATCCGCCTCAGCTCCGGCGCGGACGTGCACACACCCTCCTGCTGCAGAGAGCCTGCAGCCGTTCTAGTCCGAAGGAGGTGGGTCAGTGACGCACAAATACGAACTCATGGTCATCCTCGACCCGGAGATCGACGAGCGCACGGTCGCCCCGAGCCTCGACAAGTTCCTCGGCGTGATCCGCACCGCCGGCGGGACCATCGACAACGTCGACATCTGGGGCCGTCGCCGCCTGGCCTACGAGATCAACAAGAAGAGCGAGGGCATCTACGCCGTCGTGAACCTCACCTCGACCGCCGAGGCCGCCAAGGAGCTCGACCGCCAGCTCAGCCTCTCGGAGGCCGTGCTCCGCACGAAGGTCCTGCGCGCGGAGGAGGCCGTGGCCCGAGCCGCCGCGGCTGCCGCCGAGCAGCCCGCGAACGGGCGCTGAGCGTGGCCGGCGAGACCATCATCACGGTGGTCGGCAACCTGACCGCCGACCCCGAGCTGCGCTACACGCAGAACGGCCTCGCGGTGGCGAACTTCACGATCGCCTCCACCCCCCGCACCTTCGACCGTCAGTCGAACGACTGGAAGGACGGCGAAGCGCTGTTCCTCCGGGCGTCCGTGTGGCGCGACTTCGCCGAGCACGTCGCCGGCTCGCTGAGCAAGGGCTCCCGGGTCATCGCGACGGGACGGCTGAAGCAGCGCTCCTACGAGACGAAGGAGGGCGAGCGCCGCACCTCGATCGAGCTGGAGGTCGACGAGATCGGCCCCTCGCTGCGCTACGCGACCGCGCAGGTCACCCGCACGTCGGGTGGCGGCGGCGGGGGCGGCGGCCGCGGCGTCAGCTCGGGCGCGGACGAGCCGTGGGCGCCCAGCGCTCCCGCCTCGTCGGGCGCGGACGTGTGGAACACGCCCGGCTCCTACGACGACGACACCCCGTTCTGATCCGGACCGTCGTCCTCCCCCTCCCCTCTTCTTTTCACAGTTAGGAATTCCGCATGGCTGGGAAGTCCCGCGGCGACAGCCGCAAGCCTCGCGTGAAGGGCGGCAAGACCGCCGCTCCCGCGAAGGCGATCAAGGTCGGCGTCATCGACTACAAGGACGTCGCGACGCTCCGCAAGTTCATCTCCGAGCGCGGCAAGATCCGCGCCCGCCGCATCACCGGAGTCTCGGTGCAGGAGCAGCGCCTCATCGCGCGGGCCGTGAAGAACGCCCGTGAGATGGCCCTGCTTCCGTACGCCGGGTCCGGACGCTAGGAGTACCGATGTCGAAGCTCATCCTCACCCACGAGGTCACCGGCCTCGGCGCTCCCGGTGACGTCGTCGACGTCAAGCCGGGCTACGCGCGCAACTATCTCGTCCCCTCGGGCCTCGCAGTCCAGTGGAGCCGCGGCGGCGAGAAGCAGATCGAGTCGATCAAGGCCGCCCGCGCGGCCCGCGAGCTCGCCACGGCCGAGGAGGCCCAGCAGCTCAAGCAGCGGCTCGAGGCCTCGGCCGTGACCCTTTCCGTCAAGGCCGGCTCGGGCGGACGCCTCTTCGGCTCCGTCAAGACCTCCGACGTGGCCTCCGCGGTCTCGGCGGCGGGCCTCGGCGAGCTGGACAAGCGCAAGATCGAGCTGCCGTCGTCGATCCGGTCGACGGGGTCGCACGAGGCCACCGTCCGGCTCCGGGAGGACGTCGTGGCAACGATCACCCTGAATGTGGTCGCGGCCAAGTAGCAGCACCCTTCCTCAAGCGGCGGCGCAGGTTCTCCTGCGCCGCCGCTTGTCGTGTTCCCACAGGGTTGTACACAGACCAGGGACGCCGCCAACCTTCGACTTCTCCTTGAGCGCACTTTTCCCCAGGCTCACGCTGTAGGAGGAAAAGCGCCGGTCAGGGCCTGAATCAGGGCCGCCCGTCGCGGAGACACGCCGCCGCTTCCCACAGTCTCTGCACACCGCGATCCCCCTTTCCCGCATCTTCTCCACAGTTCTGTGCACACCGTGGAAACGCCGCCTGACTGTAGCGTCGAGGAGTGCCGGAACGGGGGGTTCCGGTGTCGGGGGCATCCGCTTCACTGGGTGCGTCATGCACGGCACGCGTCGGGGAGGAACACATGTCGATCGCTCATCTGGGGCTCGCAACCGACACCCGCGGGGACGGCCGGGGCTCCGAGCGGACTCCCCCGCACGACCTGCTGGCCGAGCAGAGCGCGCTCGGCGGCATGCTGCTGAGCAAGGACGCCGTCGCGGACGTGCTCGAGGCGGTCAAGGGCGTCGACTTCTACGTGCCGAAGCACGAGGTCATCTTCGACGCGATCCTCGACCTCTACGCCCACGGCGAGCCCACAGACGTCATCACGGTCACGGACCAGCTCACCAAGACGGGCGACCTGGCTCGCGCCGGCGGCGCCGACTACCTCCACACGCTGACGAGCATCGTCCCAACGGCCGCGAACGCGGGCTTCTACGCGGAGATCGTCGCCGAGCGCGCCGTGCTGCGCCGTCTGGTGGAGGCCGGCACGCGCATCGTCCAGATGGGCTACGCCAGCGAGGGCGAGGTGACCGACCTGGTGAACACCGCGCAGGCGGAGATCTACGCCGTCACGCGCGAGAAGGAGGCCGAGGACTACGTCCCGCTCACCGACGCCGTGACGGTCGCCATCGACGAGATCGAGGCCGCGCAGGGCAAGGACGGCACGATGACCGGCGTGCCCACCGGCTTCAGCGAGATGGACGACCTCACCAACGGCCTGCACCCGGGTCAGATGATCGTCGTGGCCGCCCGTCCGGCGATGGGGAAGTCGACCCTCGCCCTCGACTTCGCGCGCGCGGCCTCCATCAAGCACAATCTGCCGTCCGTCTTCTTCTCACTCGAGATGGGCCGCAGCGAGATCGCCATGCGCCTCATGTCGGCCGAGGCGGCGATCCCGCTCCAGCACATGCGCAAGGGCACGCTGCAGGCGGACGACTGGACGAAGCTCGCCCAGACGCGTGGCCGCATCAACGACGCCCCGCTGTACATCGACGACAGCCCGAACATGACGCTCGTGGAGATCCGCGCGAAGTGCCGGCGGCTGAAGCAGAAGGTCGGCCTCAAGCTCGTCGTGATCGACTACCTCCAGCTGATGACCTCGGGCAAGCGGGTCGAGAGCCGCCAGCAGGAGGTCTCCGAGTTCTCGCGTGCGCTCAAGCTGCTCGCGAAGGAGCTGCAGGTCCCGGTCATCGCGCTGTCGCAGCTGAACCGCGGACCCGAGCAGCGCGCGGACAAGCTGCCGGCGATCTCGGACCTGCGTGAGTCGGGCTCGATCGAGCAGGACGCCGACATGGTGATCCTCCTCCACCGGGAGGCGGCGTACGACAAGGACAGCCCCCGCGCCGGTGAGGCGGACCTCATCGTCGCCAAGCACCGCAACGGCCCCACCCGGACCGTCACGGTGGGCTTCCACGGCCACTACTCGCGCTTCGTCGACCTGCCGCCCGGGCACTGACCGGTTCCTCGCGGAGCCGCCGGCCCGTCGAAGTGCCACCTGGTGCTCTCACTCGGCCGGTATGGGGACATCACGTGGCATCTCGGTGGGTGCGCGCAGGCCGAGGAACGGGGTCGCGGCCCTCGCCGTCCCCCCAGGGAGCGCCCTTCCCGGTGGAATAGGGTGGTCAGGGCCGCCGAGGGGTGGCCGCAAGACGGAGGCGGCAGTGACTCGCGAGCGGAACGACGGGCGCGGCTACTGGGCCGTGCTCCTCGTGCGGGGCATCCTCGCCGCCGTCCTCGCGCTCGTCATCACCTTCTCCGCCGACCACAACCCGGTGTTCGGGATGGCGGTGTACGGGGCGTTCGCCTTCCTGCAGGGTCTCCTGCTCGCCACGACGGCCTCTCGCTCGGCGTCGACGCAGATCGGTGCCGCACTCACGCTCGCAGCCGGGGTCGTCGGCATCGCGACCGGCGTGCTCGCGGGCGCCCTCCTCGCCGTCTCGCCGGGCGCTGCGGCGGAGGCCCTCGTCCCGGCCGTCGCGCTGTCAGCGGCGGCCTCCGGGCTCCTCGAGCTGCTGCTCGGGCTGCGGCGCGCGGACGCGGGAGCGGAGGCCCGGGACCGCGTCGTCCTCGGGATCGTCACCCTGGTCCTCGCGGTGACCGTGCTCGTGGCGGCGGGCAATCCCGTCGTCACCGTGGGTCTGGTGGGGGCGTACGGGGCGGTCGCCGGCGTCTACCTGATCATCGCGGCGCTGTCGCTGCTGTGGTCGGGACCGAATGGAGCATCCGCTCCCGATGCCGAGGAGGTCAGCCGAGCATGAACGCCAAGCCGTCGCGACGCGAACGGTTCCGGCCCGCGGAGCTGATCGGGCTCTCCCTGGCCGTCGGCCTGTTCGCGGGGCTCGTGGTGCTGATCACGGCCCGGGACATCGGGCTCGCGGTGATCTTCCTGGGCGTCGCCTTCATCGTGTCGCTGGTCGCGTTCGCGATGCTCGCCCTGGTCGCCGGGGACCCGAAGGCGCCGCCCGCGGGCGGCACGGACTCGAATCCCGACGGCAGACCCTAGCGGGCGACCAGTCCCGTCAGCTCCGCGGCGAGACCCGTGTAGCTCGCGGGGGTGAGGGCGGCGAGTCGGGCCTTGGCGTCCTCGGGCAGGTCGAGTCCGGCGACGAAGTCGCGCAGCCCCGCGGCGTCGAGGCGACGCCCCCGCGTCAGCTCCTTCAGCAGCTCGTACGGGTTGGCGATCGAGCTGCGGCCGGCCGCCACTTCGGCGCGGATCACCGTCTGCACGGCCTCGGCGAGCACCTCCCAGTTCCCGTCGAGGTCCTCGGCCAGCCGATCGGGATCGAGGGCGAGCTCGCCGAGGCCGCGCGCGATGTTGTCGAGCGCGAGCAGGGAGTGGCCGAGTCCGACCCCGATGTTGCGCTGGCTGCTCGAGTCGGTCAGATCGCGCTGCAGGCGCGAGGTCACGAGGGTCGCGGACAGGGCGCCGAGCACCGCCGCGGACAGCTCGAGGTTGGCCTCCGCGTTCTCGAACCGGATCGGATTCACCTTGTGCGGCATGGTCGAGGATCCGGTTGCACCCGGGACCGGGATCTGCCGGAAGTAGCCGAGCGAGATGTACGTCCAGATGTCGGTGCAGAGGTTGTGCAGGACCCGCCCGATGTGGACCACGAGGTCGTACAGCTCGGCCTGCCAGTCGTGCGATTCGATCTGCGTGGTGAGCGGATTCCAGGTGAGCCCGAGCGAGGTGACGAACTCGCGGGAGACCCGCTGCCAGTCGGCGTCCGGACCCGCGACGAGGTGGGCCGCGTAGGTCCCGGTCGCCCCGTTGAACTTGCCCAGGTACTCGGCTCGGTCGAGCTTCGCGATGAGCCGGTCGAGGCGCGCGACGAAGACGGCGAGCTCCCGGCCCATCGTCGTCGGGGTGGCCGGCTGCCCGTGCGTGCGGGCGAGCATCGGCACGGCCCGATGCTCGAGCGCCATCTCGCGGAGCGTGTCGACGACGGTCTCCAGCCGCGGCCGCCAGACGGTCGTCACGGCCTCGCGCACCGTGAGGGCGTAGGCGAGATTGTTGATGTCCTCGCTCGTGGCGGCGAAGTGCGTCAGCTCCGCGATCGCCCCGAGGCCGAGGTCGTCGAGCCGGCGGCGGAGGAAGTACTCGACGGCCTTGACGTCGTGGCGGGTGCGGGCCTCGAAACCGGCCAACTCCTCCACCTGCTCGGCGCCGAACTCGGTCACCACATCCCGCAGCTTCTGCGCCTGCTCGGCGGGAAGCGGTGCGGTGCCGAACATGCCGTGGTCGGTGAGGTACAGCAGCCACTCGACCTCGACGAGGACCCGGGCACGGTTCAGGCCGGCCTCGGACAGGTGCTGGGAGAGCTCCCCCATCGCCGCGCTGTACCGGCCGTCGAGGGGGCTGAGGGGCTGCTGCGGGAGGGAGGTCATGGTTCCGTTCCGTGTCGTGCGGCGCCCTCGCGGCGCCGTCGTCCATTCTGGACCACCCTCCCCAGGCGACCGGAGGCGGGCGGCGTCCGCGGGAGCCCCTCGTGAGTCCTCTCGCGGGTCGTGCCGAGACGATCCTCGCTCCGTGACACCCGAGCAGGCGGTGGATAGGGCGGCAGCGGACGAGGCGGGATTCGCCCTCCTCGGCCTCCCCGGCCGGGTCGCCGCGCTGGCCGAGGTCGGCTGGCGCTCGCCCGCCGCCGGGCTCTACCGGGCGTCGATCTCGGCACTGAGCGAGGACTGCGAGCGGCTGCGGGCGCGCCTCGCCGCGTACATACCGCACCAGCCATGAGCGACGTGCTGGTCGTGTCCGGCGGGGGCGACGTGACGGTGGCCGGCGAGGACCTGCTCGTGGCTGCCGCCCGCGCGCGCGTGCTCGCGGCCGAGCTCCAGGAGATCGCCCGCTCGCTCTACACCGCTGCCCAGGATCACGAGCTGCGCATCCTCGCCCTCGAGCTCGACCGGGTGGCGGACCGCCTGTGGCTCGTCTCGGTGCTGCTGCGGGCGGCGCTCGACGCGTACTCGGTGGCCGAGGCGGGCATCGAGAGGAGCGTGGAGACCGCCATCGGGCACGGCGCCTACTGGGCCGGGACGGTCGCGCCGGTCGCCCTGGCGCTGGTGCCGGCGCCGGTCGTGCTCGGCGTCGCCGGCTGGCTGGCTCTGGGCGCGCCGGGGGCGGCGCCGATCCTCGCCCAGCACCGTGCGCGGCTGTCCGACCCTCGCGTCGTGGCCGCGCTGCGGCTCGCGGCGGGCGCGGTCGACGACGCCGTGCGCGGAGCGGTCCGGCTTCCCTGGATGGCGGCTGTGGTCGCCGATGACCGCACCACCGGGCTGTTCGGGCGCGAGCGGCTGGCCCGCGTGCTGCTCGGCGCGCTGCCGGGTCCGGTGCCGGCGGGCCCGCTCCGGCTGCGCCGAGAGGGCGTCACGGAGGTTCCGCCGCCCGGCACCCTCGCCGAGCTCGGGGCCCGGATCCCTCCTCCGCGGGAGGGCGACCCGCAGCTCCGGGTCGAGCGCTTCGACGGAGAGGAGGGCCCGGTGTACGCGCTCTACCTCGGGGGCACGCTCGAGCACGGACTGGTGCCGCGCGAGGAGCCCTGGGACATGGCATCCAACGTCGCCGCGATGGGCGGCGCTCCCGCGCAGTCCCAGGAGGCGGCCGTCGCGGCGCTCCGCGCGTCCGGCGCGAGGCCCGGGGATCCCGTCGTGCTCGTGGGGTACTCCCAGGGCGGGCTCATCGCCGCTCGGCTCGCGGAGTCCGGGGAGTTCCGGGTCGCGGGCATGGTCACCGTCGGGTCGCCCGGCGGCGCGATACCGCCGCCGGAGGACGTTCCGGTCCTCGCGGTCGAGCACGCCGAGGACCTCGTTCCGGCGCTCGCCGGACCGGTCGCGGCCGGCTCGCGCGTCGTCGTCACCCGGTCGCTGTACGACGGACGGCCGCCGCCGTCGGAGCGCGCCGTCCCGGGACACGAGCTCTCCGAGTACCGGTCGACCCTCGCGCTCGCCGACCGGAGCGAGGAGTCGCGGGTGTCCCGGGTGCGATCCGACATCCTCGGACTCTTCCCCACGGCGGGGACGGGACGCTCGAGTGCCTGGCGCGCCGAGCGGATCCGGTGAGGAGCGGGTCGAGGTGGTGCTCAGTCCTTGGCGCCCGCGAGGGGCCGCAGGACGAGCCCGAGCGCCCAGTTGATGATCGCCATGACGAGAGCGGCGAGCACGCCCCACCAGAAGCCGTCGACGTGCAGCCCGAAGCCGAGCAGGTCGCTGATCCACGCCACCAGGAGGAAGAGGAGGCCGTTGACGATCAGCGCGAGCAGCCCGAGCGTCAGGATGTACAGGGGGAACGCCACGATCCGGATCGCCGTGCCCAGGATCCCGTTGACGAGTCCCCAGAGGAGTCCGAGGAGCAGATAGGTCAGGACGGTCGCGACGACGTCGTCGTTGCGGTAGGGCGTCACGCCGATCCCGGCGACGATCAGCGTGGTGAGCCACAGCGCGATGGCGTTGCCGACGACGGTGACCACGAACCTGCGCATCGGACCACTATGGCATCCCCCTCGGGGGCGCGAAATAGAATGGGCGGCCGTGACCGACGCCCCCCGCACGCCCGTCCGGCTCCGGCCGGAGATCGTCGCGCTGCCCGTCTACCGGCAGGGCCGCCCTGCGGTCGAAGGGGGCTACAAGCTCTCCTCGAACGAGAACCCCTTCGCTCCCCTGCCCGGCGTGCTCGATGCCGTCGCACGTGCCGCGGAGCTCAACCGGTATCCGGACGCGGCGGCCGCCGGACTGCGAGCCCGGCTCGCCGAGCGGTTCGGAGTGAGCGCGGACGAGGTCCACGTCGGGGCGGGCTCGGTGTCCCTGCTGTCCCAGTTCATCGCCGCGGCAGCGGGCCCGGGCGACGAGGTGCTCTACGCGTGGCGCTCCTTCGAGGCGTACCCGGGCCTCGTCACCGTGGCGGGCGCGACCAGCAGGCGCGTCCCGCTGCTGGCCGACGGCCGGCACGACCTCGACGCCATGGCGGCGGCGGTCAGCGACCGGACCCGGGTTGTCCTCGTGTGCTCGCCCAACAACCCGACCGGCTGCGTCGTCAGCTCGGAGGAGCTCGACCGCTTCCTCGCCGCCGTGCCGCAGGACGTCCTCGTCCTCCTCGACGAGGCGTACGCGGAGTTCGTCCGCGATCCGGACGCCGCCGACGGCGCGCGGCTGCTGGGACGGCACCCCAACCTCGTGGTTCTCCGCACCTTCTCGAAGGCGTGGGGCCTCGCCGGACTGCGGCTCGGCTACGCCATCGGACCCGTGCCCCTGCTCGACGCGGCGCGTGCCGCGGCCATCCCGCTGTCGGTGACCGCCGTGGCGCTCGCCGCGGGCGACGCATCGCTGGACGCCGAGGACGAGCTGCGGTCCCGCGTCGACACCATCGTCGAGCGGCGGGAGGCCGTGGCGGCGGGCCTGGCCGCGGCGGGTCTCGCGGTTCCCCGCTCCCAGGGCAACTTCGTCTGGCTCCCGCTCGGCGACGCCACCGCGGAGGCCGCCGACCTCCTGCACGAGGCGGGCATCAGCGCGCGGGCCTTCCCTCCCGAGGGGATCCGGGTCTCGATCGGCGAGGCGGAGTCGGTGGACAAGCTCCTAACCGCCGCGAGCGAGATTGTGCGCATCCTCCCCGAGGGCTCTCCGGCGCTGCGGGTAGGTTAGGCCCGGTGCCGGAACCCGACTTCGCCCCGCAGCGCCTCGGCCGTGCGCACGACGACACGAAGGATCGGATGGGAACTGTGCCCGAAACTCCGGACGACGCCGTCTCGGTGCAGATCATCTCCCCGGAGGGGCGGTACGAGCCGAACGCGGCGGCGGAGGAGTTCCTCCCCTATCTCGAGCGCGTGGACGAGGACCTCCTCCGGCGCTTCTACCGCGACATGGTCGTCATCCGCCGCGCCGACGCCGAGGCGGGGCACCTGCAGCGCCAGGGCCAGCTCGCCCTCTGGGTGCCGAGCCACGGCCAGGAGGCGGCCCAGGTCGGCTCCGGTCATGCTGCTCGCCCCCAGGACAGCATCTTCCCCGCATATCGCGAGCACGCCGTCGGGATGATCCGCGGGCTCGACCTGCTCGACATCATCCGGATGCTCCGCGGCCTCACCCACGGGGGCTGGGTCCCTGAGGAGGTCGGCAACTTCCACCTCTACACCCTCGTCATCGGGTCTCAGACGCTGCACGCGACCGGCTATGCCATGGGCATCGCGCTGGACGGCAAGAGCGGCACCGGGTCGCCCGAGGAGGCCGAGGCCGCCCTCGTGTACTTCGGCGACGGCGCCACCTCGCAGGGCGACACCAACGAGGCGATGATCTGGGCGGCGAGCTACCAGACGCCCCAGGTCTTCTTCCTCCAGAACAACCACTGGGCCATCTCGGTGCCGGTCAGCCGCCAGTCCCGCACGCCGCTCGTGGACCGCGCGGCCGGCTTCGGCCTCCGCTCCACCCGCGTCGACGGCAACGACGTCCTCGCGAGCTACGCGGTGACCGCGAAGCAGCTCGATGACGCCCGTGCCGGGCGAGGACCGGGCTTCATCGAGGCCATCACCTACCGGATCGGTGCCCACACCACCTCCGACGATCCGACCCGCTACCGGGAGGCGGAGGAGCTCGCCTACTGGGAGGCGCGCGACCCGATCCTGCGCTACCGGCACCATCTCGAGCAGCGAGACCTCGCCGACGGCGACTGGTTCCGGTCGGTGGACCAGGAGGCGATGGACCTCGCGGCCGACCTGCGCCGCCGGACCCTCGCCCTTGGCACGGTCGACGTCGGCCTGATCTTCGACAACGTCTACGCCGAGGACCACCCCGTGGTCCGCGAGCAGAAGCAGTGGCTCGCCGCGTACGAGGCGGGCTTCGGGGAGGCGCGATGACCGCCACGACCTGGACGATGGCCAAGGCCCTGAACCAGGGACTCGCGAAGGCGCTCGAGGACGACGACCGCGTCCTCCTCATGGGCGAGGACATCGGCGCGCTCGGCGGCGTGTTCCGCGTGACCGAGGGCCTCGCCGCGCGGTTCGGCGAGAACCGGGTGATGGACACGCCGCTCGCCGAGTCCGGCATCGTCGGCACCGCCATCGGCCTCGCCATGCGCGGGTACCGGTCCGTCTGCGAGATCCAGTTCGACGGATTCATCTACCCGGCGTTCGACCAGATCACGTCCCAGCTCGCCAAGCTCACCGCCCGCCATGAGGGCTCGGCCCGCTTCCCGATCGTGATCCGCGTCCCCTACGGCGGGCACATCGGCGCGGTCGAGCACCACCAGGAGAGCCCCGAGGCCTACTTCGCGCACACCCCCGGGCTGCGCCTCGTCTCGCCGAGCACCCCCAACGACGCCTACTGGATGATCCAGCAGGCGATCGCGTCGGACGATCCGGTCATGTTCTTCGAGCCCAAGAGCCGCTACTGGCCGAAGGGCCAGGTGGACCTCGAGGCGCCGGCCACTCCGCTGCACACCACGCGGGTCGCGCGGGGCGGCACGGACGCCACCGTCATCGGGCACGGCGCGATGGTGAGCGTCCTCCTCCAGGCCGCCGAGGTCGCGGCGACCGAGGGCACGAGCCTGGAGGTGCTCGACCTCCGCTCGCTCTCCCCCATCGACTACGGACCGATCCTGCGCTCGGTCGAGAAGACGGGCCGGCTCATCGTCGCGCAGGAGGCGCCGGGCTTCGCGAGCCTGGGGTCCGAGATCGCGGCGACCGTCGCCGAGCGGGCGTTCTACGCCCTGCAGGCGCCCGTGCTCCGGGTGTCCGGCTTCGACACGCCCTTCCCGCCCGCGAAACTGGAGTCGGTCTACCTACCCGACGCCGATCGCGTGCTCGACGCGGTCGACCGAGCCCTGGACTACTAGGAGGACGACCGATGAGCACGGCCAAGTTCACGCTTCCGGATGTCGGCGAAGGCCTGACCGAGGCCGAGATCGTCTCCTGGAAGGTCGCGCCCGGCGACGAGGTCGAGATCAACCAGGTGATCGTCGAGATCGAGACGGCGAAGTCACTCGTGGAACTCCCCTCGCCCTACGCGGGCGTCGTCGGCGAGCTGCTGGTCGCCGAGGGCGACACCGTCGAGGTGGGGACCCCGATCATCACGGTGTCCTCGGCCGGAGAGCACCGGCTCGCGGCCCCGCTGTCGACGCCCGCGCAGGCCGCGGTGGGCGTCGAGGCGACGGTGACCGAGGGCAACGAGGACGACGTCCCGGAGGCCGGCAGCGTGCTCGTCGGCTACGGCACGGGCGGTCACGCGGTCACGCGCCGCAACGGCCGGCGACCCCGCAAGGCCCCGCCCGCGCCGCCGCAGGGGACGAGCGTGCTCGCCAAGCCTCCCGTGCGGAAGCTCGCCAAGGAGCTGGAGGTCGACCTCTCGACCGTGACCGCGACCGGCGAGCGGGGCGAGGTCACCAGGGACGACGTCCTGCGCCACGCCCAGCAGGCCAGCGTGTTCCGCAACATCCAGACCCCGGAGTGGCCGCAGCTGCGCGAGGACCGGATCCCGGTCAAGGGCGTCCGGAAGGCCATCGCGACCGCGATGGTGACGAGCGCATTCTCCGCGCCGCATGTTTCCGTGTTCGTCGACGTGGACGCCAGCCGCACCATGGAGTTCATCAAGCGCCTGAAGGCGTCGCCCGACTTCGCCGGTGTGCGGGTCTCGCCGCTGCTCATCATGGCGAAGGCGATCATCTGGGCGGTCCGCCGCAACCCCACGGTCAACAGCACCTGGACCGACGACGAGATCATCGTCCACCACTTCGTGAACCTGGGCATCGCGGCGGCGACCCCGCGCGGGCTGATCGTGCCGAACGTCAAGGAGGCGCAGGACATGTCGCTCCTGCAGCTCGCGACCGCGCTCGAGCAGCTGACGCTGACGGCCCGCGAGGGCAAGACGACCCCGGCGGACATGGCCGACGGCACCATCACGATCACCAACATCGGGAGCTTCGGCGTCGACACGGGAACCCCGATCCTGAACCCGGGCGAGGTCGCCATCGTCGCGCTGGGTGCGATCAAGCCGCGCCCCTGGGTCGTGGACGGCGAGGTGCTCCCCCGTCAGGTCACGACGGTCGGGGCGAGCTTCGACCACCGGGTCGTGGACGGCGATGTCGCCAGCCGGTTCGTCGCGGACGTGGCGAGTGTGCTCGAGGAGCCGGCGCTGCTCCTCGATTGAGGCTTTTGACAACGATTATCAATAGCGGGTAGCGTCGTCGGCGCGGCAGAGAGCCGTGCCCGAGAGGAACGCCCGTGAAACTCCTGCCCGCCCGCGCGGTGCCCGCCCTGACCGTGTCCGCCCTCGTCGCGGCACTCACCGGCTGCGCAGCTCCGGCGGCGACGAGCGACGAGGGGATCTCGCTGGTGGCGTCGACCGATGTGTGGGCGTCCGTGGCCCAGGCCGTCGCGGGCGACCGCGTCGAGGTGACCGCGATCATCGACAGTCCCGACAAGGACCCGCACGAGTACGAGGCGACCGCTCGCGATCAGCTCGCCGTCTCGCGTGCCGACCTCGTCGTCGAGAACGGCGGCGGCTACGACCCGTTCCTCCACACCCTGCTCGACGCGTCCGGCGCCGAGCCCGTCGTGATCAGCGCCGTGGAGCTGTCGGGGCTCGCTCCCGAGGAGGAGCACGAAGGCGAGGAGCACGACGAGGGCGAGGCGCACGCGGACGAGCACGAGCACATCGAGGGGTTCAACGAGCACGTCTGGTACGACCTCGGCACCGCGGGTGCCGTCGCGGAGGCCGTCGCCGAGGAGCTGAGCCGCCTCGACCCCGCGGGGAAGGGCGCCTACGCCGAGAACCTCGCCGGCTTCCGGGCCGCCCTCGCGGCGATCGAGGCGCAGCTCGGCGACCTGCACACGCAGGCCGAGGGGATGTCCGCGCTCGTGACCGAGCCCGTCCCGCTGTGGCTGCTGTCCGCGGCCGGCTTCACCGATGCGACGCCCGCCGAGTTCTCCGAGGCGGTCGAGGAGGGCAGCGACGTCGCCCCGGCCGTCCTCCAGGATGTCCTGACCGCGCTCGCGAGCGGCGGGATCGCCCTCCTCGCGTACAACGAGCAGGCGGAGACGTCGCAGACCGAGCGCGTCCGCGAGACCGCCGAGGCCGCCGGGATCCCGGTGGTCGCCTTCACGGAGACGCTCCCCGAGGGGGAGGACTACGTCACGTGGATGGAGGGGAACGTGGAGCGGGTGGCCGCCGCGGTCTCGGGATGAGCACGGAGACGGTCCCGACGACGGTTCCGTCGACCCGGGCGGCGGCGCCCGTCGTCTCGGTGCGCGACGCCGCGCTCGAGCTCGGCGGTCGCACGCTGTGGTCGCACCTCGATCTGGAGCTCTCCCCTGGAGAGCTCGTCGTGGTCCTCGGACCCAACGGCGCGGGCAAGAGCAGCCTGCTCCGGGTGCTCCTCGGCAGCCTCGAGCTCGCCTCCGGCACCGCGCAGGTGCTCGGCGGACCTCCCGGCAGCGCGGGCGGGCGCATCGGATACGTGCCGCAGCAGAAGCTGTTCGACCGGGGCGCTCCCCTCCGCGCCAAGGACTTGGTGGGACTCGGCTTCGACGGCCCCCGGCCGGGGATCACCCTGCGCGGGGCGGCCAAGGCGCGCGCCGTGCGGTCCGCGCTCGAGCGCGTGGACGCGCAGCACTACGCGTCGCGACCGGTCGGGCGCCTCTCCGGCGGCGAGCAGCAGCGGCTCCGGATCGCGCAGTCGTTCGTCTCCTCCCCCGAGCTCCTCCTCTGCGACGAGCCGCTGCTCTCCCTCGACCTCGGTCACCAGCGTGCTGTGCTCGACGCCATCGACGAGTACCGGCGGGGAGCCGGGGCGGGCGTGCTGCTCGTCACGCACGACGTGAATCCCCTCCTCGGGATGGTCGACCGGGTGCTCTACCTGGCCCCGGCCGGCCACCGTCTCGGCGCACCGTCGGAGGTGCTCACCGGACCCGTGCTGTCGGAGCTCTACGGCCTGCACGTGGACGTCCTCGACGTCCACGGCCGCGTCGTCGTGGTGGCGGGCGGCAGCGGCGACGACGAGGGCCTCGGAACGGGGGGCCACGCGTGAGCCTCGACGAGCTCTGGTCGACGCTGTTCGACTTCTCCGACTACGGGGCGCTGCTCGCGCTGCTCTGGAACTCGGTCCTGGCGGGCGCCGTGCTCGGGGTCGTCGGCGGGGTGATCGGCTACTTCGTCATGGCGCGCGACCTCGCGTTCGCGGTGCACGGCATCAGCGAGCTGTCCTTCGCGGGCGCCTCCGCGGCGCTGCTCCTCGGCGTCAACGTCGTGGCCGGCTCGATCGGAGGCTCCCTGATCGCAGCGCTCCTGATCGGTCTGCTCGGCTCCCGTGCCCGCGACCGGAACTCGATCATCGGCGTGCTGATGCCGTTCGGGCTCGGGCTCGGGATCCTCTTCCTCGCCCTCCATCCCGGGAGGAGCTCGAACAAGTTCGGCCTGCTGACCGGTCAGATCGTGGCCGTGGACAATCCGCAGCTGGCCTCCCTGGTCGTCGTCGCGGTCATCGTGCTCGGCGGCCTGCTCCTCATGTGGCGGCCGCTCCTGTTCGCGAGCCTCGACGAGGAGGTCGCGGCGGCACGGGGAGTCCCGGTGCGGCGGCTCTCGATCGCGTTCATGGTGCTGCTGGCGCTCGCGACCGCGGTCTCGCTGCACATCGTCGGCGCCCTCCTGGTCCTGGCGCTGCTCGTGACGCCCGCCGCGGCGGCGCTCCGGGTCGCGACCTCTCCCCCGCTGGTGGTCGGTCTGAGCGTGCTGTTCGCGACGACGTCGACCGTCGGCGGAATCCTGCTCGCGCTCGGCTCGAGCATCCCGATCAGTCCCTACGTGACGACGATCTCGTTCACCATCTACCTGGTGTGCCGCCTGGTCGACACAGCTCGCCACCGAGGCCGCCGCCTACACTGGGCGCGATGAAGCGCAACACCTGGCAGCGGCAGGCGGTGCGGGACGCTCTCGGCGAGCGGCCGGGATTCGTCAGCGCGCAGGAGCTGCACGCGTCGCTCCGGGAGTCCGGCTCGCCCATCGGGCTTGCGACGGTCTACCGGGCGCTCGCGGACCTCGCGGTCGAGGGCGACGCCGACTCGCTGCAGTCCGACGAGGGCGAGGCGCTCTACCGGGCGTGCGCGTCGTCACGGCACCACCACCACCTCATCTGCCGCAGCTGCGGCCGCACCGAGGAGATCGAGGCCGACGACGTCGAGGAGTGGGCGGCCGCGACCGCCGCCCGGCACGGCTACACGGAGGCGCGCCACATCATCGACGTGTTCGGGCTCTGCCCCGCCTGCTCCGCAGGCTGACGACACCGGCGCTCGCTCAGCAGGCACTTGTGCCGTTCAGCAGGGCGGGAATGCGCCCGCTCCTGCTGTGGAAGACCACGCATGCCTGCTGAGCGATAGGACGCCGCTCGGTTGCGGCTCGCCTCTCGAGTCCGTAAGATCGACGTTTGGCCGTCCGGGCCCGACCCGGCCGTGCAGTGCGCATTCCCCCCGATCTCCATTCGCGGGATGTTCTGCGTGCAGACAAGTGATCTTGGGCGGAGCCGTTCGGCTCCGCGGTATCTGAGGAGGAACCGTGGCAGCAGTCTGCCAGGTGACCGGGGCCACGCCAGGCTTCGGGCACAACATCTCGCACTCGCACCGGCGCACCAAGCGCCGTTTCGACCCGAACGTGCAGAAGCGCACCTACTACGTGCCGTCCCTGCGCCGGAACGTCACGCTCAATGTCAGCGCCAAGGGCATCAAGGTGATCGACGCCCGTGGCATCGAGTCCGTGGTCAAGGACATCCTGGCCCGTGGGGAGAAGATCTGATGGCCAAGCAGCAGGACGTCCGCCCCATCATCAAGCTCCGCTCGACGGCCGGCACCGGGTACACCTACGTGACCCGCAAGAACCGTCGCAACAACCCCGACCGCATCGTGCTCAAGAAGTACGACCCGGTGATCCGCAAGCACGTCGAATTCCGCGAGGAGCGGTAAAGCATGGCCAAGAAGAGCAAGATCGCCCGCAACGAGCAGCGCAAGGTTGTCGTCGACCGCTATGTCGCGAAGCGCGCCGAGCTGAAGAAGGCGCTCGTCGACCCCACGTCGACGGACGAGCAGCGCGAGGCGGCCCGCGTCGGCCTGCAGAAGCTGCCGCGCGACGCCTCGCCGGTCCGCCTGCGCAACCGGGACGCGGTCGACGGCCGTCCTCGGGGAAACATCCGGAAGTTCGGAATCTCGCGAGTGCGTTTCCGGGAAATGGCCCATCGGGGCGAATTGCCGGGCATCACGAAGTCAAGCTGGTAAGTTACTGGGCGGTCAACCTTGACCGCTGGGCTAACTGCCCCCATCGTGATACACGACAAGACAGATGGCCGTCTTTCCCAGGATGGCGCAGTCCCGAGGAGGACTTATATGGCATCGCTGAACCGCACCGATCTCGTGGCCGCCGTCGCGGCTGAGTCCGGCCAGAGCCAGGCCGCCGTCAACGGCGTGCTCGACGCTCTGTTCTCGACCCTCGCCAAGAGCGTCGCCGCGGGCGACAAGGTGACCATCCCGGGGTGGCTCGCCGTGGAGCAGACCTCGCGTGCCGCGCGCACGGGTCGCAACCCGCAGACCGGTGAGCCGATCGAGATCGCCGCGAGCAAGGGCGTGAAGATCAGCGCCGGCAGCAAGCTGAAGGCCGCCGCCCGCTGAGCCGGGATCGCCAGTAGACGAGGGGATGCGCGAGAGCGCATCCCCTTCGTCTTTCCCGGCCGACCGCGCCGTCTAGGCTTGCCGTCGTGCCTTCCGGACCGCTCGACGCACCGGCGGCGCGCCTTCTCGGAACCGGCGGTCTGGTCGCCGCCTCGCTCCTCGCCCTCTTCGTCGCGCTCGCCTTCGGCGGAGGTGCGGCGGCCCTCCTCGTCGACGACCCCGGTCCGATCGTCCGCATCGGCCTCCCGCTCGGGAAGCTCATCGTCGACCTGGCGGTCTCCGTCACCCTAGGTGCCCTGGCGCTCGTGGCACTGGTCCTCGGGGGATCCCGGGAGATCGGCCGCGCCCTCGACATCGCCGCTGCGGCCGCCGGGGTATGGACCGTCGCCGCGGCGGTAACCGGGCTGCTGACCTTCCTCAGCGTGACGGGGCTGCCGCTGTCCTTCGACGAGACCTTCGGCGCCCAGCTCGGCTTCTTCCTCACCTCGGTGGACACCGGGGAGGCCTGGCTCGTCACGACCCTCCTCGCGGCCGCGCTCACCGTGCTGTGCTTCGCCGTCCGGTCGCGGCCCGCCCTGCTCCTCGTGCTCGCCCTCGCGGTCGCCGCAGTGCTGCCGCTCGCCGGGGAGGGCCACAGTGCGGGTGCTGGAACCCACGAGGAGGCGGTCGCGGCCCTTGCGCTGCACCTCGTCTTCGTGGCCGTGTGGCTGGGCGGCCTCCTCACGATCCTCCTCCTCCGCCGCACGCTCGGGACCACGCTGGCCGAGGTCGTCGCACGCTACTCCGCGCTCGCCCTGCTGTGCTTCTGCGTGGTCGCGGTGTCCGGGTACGTCAGCGCGGAGCTCCGGATCGGGGCCCTCGACCGGCTCGCGACGCCGTACGGGCTGCTCGTGGTCGCCAAGGTCCTGGCGCTGCTCGCCCTCGGAGCGATCGGCGCGGTCCACCGGCGCTGGATCGTCCGGCGCGCACAAGGGGGAGCGGCGCGCTGGTTCTGGATGCTCGTCGTGGCCGAGCTCGCGGTGATGGGAGTCGCGACGGGGACCGCGGCCGCCCTGGCCCGCACGTCCCCGCCCGTCGACGACGAGGCGGCCGTTCCGGACGACTCGCCCGCCGCCGTGCTCACCGGCCAGGCCCTGCCGCCGCCGCTCGATCCCGCACAGCTCCTCGTGCAGGCCCGGCTCGAGCTCGTGTGGCTGGTCGCCGCCGGCGTCGCCGCCGCGTACTACCTGGCGGGAGTCGTGCGGCTGGCCCGGCGGGGCGAGCGGTGGCCTGTGGCCCGGACCGCCTCCTGGCTCGCCGGTGTCCTGGTGCTCGTCGCGGTCACCTCGGGCGGCGTCGGCGTCTACGCACGGCACCTCTTCAGCGCTCAGATGGGGGCCGGGGCGGCGCTCGGCGTGCTGATCCCCGTCCTCCTCGTCGCGGCGGCGCCGTTCGGGCTGCTCGCGGAGGCCGCCGTTCCACGGTCGGACGGCAGTCGCGGCGTGCGGGAGTGGGTCGAGCTCGCGCGCGGCACCCGATGGGTCCGGTCGCTCGCGCACCCGCTCGTCGTCGCGGTGGTCGCTGTGCTGTCGCCGTGGCTGTTGCTGTACTCGCCCGCGTTCCGCTGGTTCGTCACCGACGCGGCCGGGCGGCAGACAGTCGTCGCGGTCCTCCTCGTCACCGGGGTCCTGGTGGTCGGGGCGGCCCTCCACCGAGGACGCGCCGCCGCTCTCGGGGCCGTCGCCGGTGCCCTGTCGTGGGCGGCGGTGGGAGTCCTGCTGCTCGTCGGCGACACCCTCCTGCTCGTGGACTGGTACGGCGCGATGGGATGGCCCGGTCCTGCCATCGAGGATCAGCGGCGCGGGGGAGCGGTCCTTCTCGTCGCCGCCGCGCTGCCCCTCGCGATCGTCGGTGCGGTCGGGCTTCGTCGGAGGCGGGAAGCCCCTCCGCGTCCCGCCGGATCCCCGGAGTCGCGCTACCGCTCGATGCTCGAGAGGGCCGGGCGCTCCGGCTGACGGCCCCCTGGGTCAGGGCTGGACGGCGCGGATGTCGAGGCCGCCGTCGTCGCGGAGCGCGAGAACGTACGCGACTCGGAATGGGACGTCCTCGTCCAGCTCCGACACCGATCCGTCGAACAGGGACAGCACGCTGACACGGATGTGCGCGGTGCCCTCCGTAGGCGGAACCGTCCAGGCGAAGGTGCCGTCGTCCAGCACCTGAGGCTGTATGCCGATCCGCGGATACGACGCGATCGACCACCGGGGGGCGCCCAGGATGCGGTCGTCGAGGACCTTCCGGAACGGGCACCCGGCGGGCTGCAGCACCTCCTGCTTCGCACAGCCGTCGAGGAACTCGTCCACCTCCGCCTGCACCGTCTCGACGAAGACGTCACCGGCACGGACCTCCACCGTCGCCTCGGCCGGCGCCGAAGCACTCGGGACGTCCACCGCGACCTCCTCCGCCGTGAGGTAGCGGCTGTCGTGATCGAGGACGAGCCGGGCCGGTGACAGGACGGCCAGCTCCAGCGCCCACACCCCGGGCCCGACCTCCTCCGCTCCCTCGATCTGCTCGCCGTTCAGGCGAAAGTGCTCGTCCCCGCGCACCGTCACGGCGAGCCGACCGACCGGAGACTCCTCGAAGCGCCAGCCCTGAAAGACGAGGAAGGTCGGCGCCGAGGCGCGGACGAGGAATTCGGTGCGAGCGGGGGAGTCGCCGGCGCGGTACTCCACGAGCACGCGGTGCAGCCCGCCGCCCTCGTCGGTGTCGGACACCACACGGTGTCCGGCGAGCCCCGGCAGTGCGTCCCTCTGGAGGGCCGCGGTGGACACGCCCTGCGGGACCTCGACTCCCGGCAGCTCGAGGGCGGTCGCCAGGTCGCGCCGTTGGAGTGCGTCCAGGTAGCGGTCGACGAACCCCGCGGCGCTGTAGATGCCCGAGTTGAGGGCGACGACGACCGCCGTGAACGCCACGGGAACGAGCGCGAGGAACACGATCCAGCGCGTCAGGTCCCGTCGGGAGGCACGTCGGGCGTCCCCCTCCCAGCCCCCCATGCCGCCATCCTAGGGCGGCTCTCGCGCGGGGCGCCGAGGAGCGGCGGCGGCGGAGGTAGATTGACCGGATGCTTCCCGGACTGTCCCCCGAGCAGCAGGCGGTGTTCGACGCGATCGAGGGCACGCGCCGGCACATCTTCGTCACGGGCCGCGCGGGAACCGGCAAGTCGACGCTCCTCAACCACCTGTCCTGGCACAGCGAGAAGCAGCTCGTCGTGTGCGCGCCCACCGGCGTCGCCGCCCTGAACGTGGGCGGCCAGACGATCCACTCCCTCTTCAAGCTTCCGATCGGCGTCATCGCCGATCGCGACCTCGACGACGACCGGGACCTCCGCAAGCTGCTGGCCGCGATCGACACGGTGGTCATCGACGAGGTCTCCATGGTGAACGCGGACCTGCTCGACGCTGTCGACCGCCGCCTGCGGTGGGCGCGGCAGCGGAAGGAGCCGTTCGGCGGCGCGCAGGTCGTCCTGTTCGGCGATCCGTTCCAGCTCGCGCCGGTTCCGGGCGACGGCGACGAGAGGGCCTACTTCGCCGACAACTACCGCTCGATGTGGTTCTTCGACGCGAAGGTGTGGGAGGAGACCGAGCTCTCGGTCCTCGAGCTGCGGCAGATCCACCGTCAGCAGGACGACGGCTTCAAGGTCATGCTGAACGCGGTGCGACACGGCCGCGTGACCGCCGAGATCGCCGGCATGCTGAACGGGGCAGGAGCGCGGCCGGTTCCCGAGCAGCCGCCCATCACGCTCGCCACGAGGAACGACAGCGTCAACCGCATCAACGCGCGGGCGCTCGCCGCGCTGCCCGGCCGGGAGTCGACCGCGCGAGCGGAGGTCAACGGGGACTTCGCCGGGCGCGCCTTCCCCGCGGAGGAGGCCCTCGAGCTGAAGCCGGGTGCGCACGTCATGTTCCTCCGGAACGACCCGGACGGCCGCTGGGTGAACGGAACGGTGGGCATCGTGCACCGGATCCGCAACACGGTCACCGTCGAGGTCGGGGGAGAGGAGCACGAGGTGCTCCCGGTGACCTGGGAGCGGCATCGCTACACGTACTCGGCCGCGACGAAGCGCCTGGACCGCGAGGTGGTCGCCGACTTCACGCAGTTCCCGCTGCGGCTGGCGTGGGCGGTGACGATCCACAAGTCCCAGGGCAAGACCTATGACGCGGCGATCGTCGACCTCGGCTCCCGCGTGTTCTCGGCGGGTCAGACCTACGTCGCGCTCAGCAGGCTGACCTCGATCGAGGGGCTGTACCTCAGCCGCCCGCTCGTGCCACGGGACATCATCGTCGACCGGGACGTGATCCGGTTCATGACGAGCGCGGCCCGGGTCCCGGTCGGAGCGGCGACTGGAGGGTCGGCCTCCGCTCAGTGAGCGTCGTGCCCGGCGTCGCCGGGGACCTCGACGGAGTGCCCGTGGCCGTGAGGCCCGTTCATCGCGTCGATGCCGGCCTGGGTCTGCCCGAGGGCCGGAAGGGTGAGCGCGCTCATGACGAGGGCGCCCGCCGTGAGGCCGAGCACGGTCCAGCCTGCGGCCGGTTCGGCGGCCGGCAGAGGTGAGGCGTCGGGGGAGCGGCGGAGGGACACGGCCATCGCGACCCCGACCACCACGTCGAGGAGCGTCGCGCTGGCCAGCGCGACCGGAGGCAGGTTCTCGACCGTCGCGCCGACGGCGTCCCCGAGGACGAGCGCCGACGCCCACGCGACGAGGGGGAGCAGCGAGCCGACCAGGGCGAGCTGCCGCAGAGGGAAGCGGGAGGTGACCATCGTCGCGACGCACCAGGCGATCTCGGCGGCGCCGAGGACGAGGAAGACCGCGAGAAGGACCGGCGGCGCTCCCGCGGCGACGGCCAGATGGATCAGACCGGCGCCGAGAGCGGCGAAGGCGATCCAGATCCGGGTCAGGGCGATCACTGTCGCGCCTCCTGGAGGTGAGGGGGAAGGGTGCGGCCGGCGCTCGCGCGCCGGCCGCAGGAAGGGGAGTGCGTCAGATCGCCGCGCGGGAGCGGGCGACGTCCTTGTCCGCGCCGATGGAGACGCCCAGGAGGACGACCGCGGTCGCGAGGTGCAGGAAGTGGTCAGCGGTGTTGAGGGCGAGGATGTCCACGGGCGTGTCGACGATGAAGAAGCCGACGATGCCGAGGAGCAGGTAGACAGCGCCCACGATCCCGTTGACGGACTTGGCGGCCCGGACGTTGCTGAGTCCCGCGATGAGCAGGGCAGCGCCGATCAGGAGGTGAGCGATGTTGTGGAGCCAGTTCACCTCGAAGATGCCGAGGAGCAGCGTGCCGTTGGGTCCGGCGAAGTCCGCGCCGCCGGTCACGAGGAACCCGAGGAGGGCCACCAGGAGGTAGACCGCACCGAAGATCACGGCGACCAGCCGGTTGGGCGAACGGGTGAGAGGAGACCTGGACGTGCCAGTTGCTGTGCTCAATTTCGTACCTTCCGTTGTGAGCGCGACTCTGGGCCGCACAAGGTGTTCGACACAGCAAACGCTACGGTTTGGCGCAGGTTTCTTGGAGGGGCTTGCCCTTTGCCACAGGGTGCTTCACCCTGTGCGATTTCACAGCAAACCGGGACGTTCTTCTCAGTAGAAGTGCGGCGGCGGCGCCTCGTCTGCTGCTGCCGCGCGGCGTCCCCCCACCCCGAGCCGCGCCTTCTGTCCCCCACATTGGGAAACCCGCGGAATACTCGGCTTTTGCTAATGTCGCGGGCACTGCGCCGAAAACGGCGGCGCTGCGACCGCGAGGTAGGAATGCAGGCTCACGCGCCCGACGGCGATCTCCCGAACATCGTCGTCGCCATCCCGACGTTCAAGCGACCGGAGCGGCTGGCGCAGCTGCTCCCGCTCGTCGGCGTGCACCTGGCCGAGCTGTGCGAGCAGGGACTCGCATCGGCGGGCGGCATCGTGGTCGTCGACAACGACAGCACCGGCTCCGCCCGCACCGTCGTCGAGCCCGCCTATTCGGGCATGCCGACCCGGTATGCCGTCGAGACGAAGCGCGGCATCCCCGCCGTTCGAAACCGGGCACTCGTCGAGTCGGCCGACTTCCGGCTGCTCGCCTTCATCGACGACGACGAGCTTCCGCGCCCCGGATGGCTGTCCTCCCTCGTCGAGACCTGGAGGACGTTCGACCGTCCCGCGGCGGTGATGGGCCGGGTGGTGTCGATCTTCGCCGAGGACGCCGATCCGTGGGTCACGGCGAGCGGGCTGTTCCAGAGGCCTGAGAAGGCGACGGGGACCGAGATCTCCGTGGCCGCGACGGGGAACCTCCTCCTCGACCTCGACCAGGTGCGAGCGAGCGGGGTCACCTTCGACGAGACCATCGGCCTCGGCGGCGGGTCGGACACCCTCTTCAGCATGACGCTCAAGCGCACCGGCGCCCGGATGGTCTGGTGCAACGAGTCCGTCACCGAGGACACCGTGGAGATCGAGCGCCAGACCCGGGCCTGGGCTCTCAAGCGGGCGTACAGCCACGGCAACGTGACCGTCGGGGTCCGGCTCCGCCTCGAGCCGAGTCCCTTCAAGCGGCTGGTCATCCGCCTTCGAGCACTCGGCGGAGGCGCCGGCCGGATCGTGGCCGGCGGCGCCCGCCACCTCCTCGGATGGCTCGTGCGGTCCCAGCGGCATCGAGCACGGGGGCTGCGGCTCGCCTACCGAGGCGCCGGGATGGTCGCCGGAGGCCTCGGCCGCTCCTATGCGGCCTACGCGAGCGCGCACTCGGCGGCGGCCGCTGCGTGAGCGCACTCACCCGACTCGTGCCGACGGGCGTCCGTCGGTGGCTCCGCTCGCACGGGGGACCCTTGGGTTCCGTCGTCGCCGTCCGCACCGAGGATCCGGAGTTCGTCCTCACCTACGACGACGGCCCTGAGCCGGGCGGCACGGACGCCATACTTCCGGTCCTCGCGTCGCGAGGTGCTCGGGCGACGTTCTTCGTCCTGATGACCCGGGTGCGCCGGTATCCGGCCCTCCTGCGCGAGGTCGTGTCCGAGGGGCACGAGGTCGCCCTGCACGGCATCGACCACCGGGCCATCTCCCGGATGTCGTACCGGGAGGTGCTCGAGCGCACGGCCCGCGCGAAGGCCGAGCTCGAGGACGCGGTCGGCCGTGAGGTGCGCTGGCTGCGTCCGCCGTACGGGCTCCAGTCCCTCACCTCCTTCCGCGCAGTGCAGTCGGCCGGGCTGGAGCCGGTCCTCTGGGGTCCGAGCGCCGCCGACTCCCGGCCTGGGACGACCGACGAGCGGCTGCGGCGGGTCCTCCGGGGAGCGGAGCGCGGCGCGATCGTGCTCTCCCACGACGGCTACGCCGAGGTCGAGGACGGCGGGCACGGCGGCAACCGCCCCGAGCTCGACCGGGGACAGCTGGCCGGGCTCGTCCTCGATGCCTACGGAAGTCTGGGGTTGCGGGCGACGTCGCTGTCGAACGCTCTGGCCTCGGGAACGGTCACGCGCGGGCTCTGGTTCCGGCGCTGAAGAAGGACATCGAATGGAAGGGAAGACTGTGACCGCTGAACCGCGCGACACGACGGTCGCCGTGATCGGCCAGGGCTATGTGGGCCTGCCCGTGGCCATGCGGGCCGTCGAAGTCGGCTACAACGTCGTCGGCATCGACCTGGACCCGCGCAGGGTCTCCTCCATCGGCTCGGGCACGTCGCACGTCGACGACATCTCGGACGAGCAGCTCCGGGCGGCGCTGGAGTCGGGCCGCTACCGGGCCACGGCGGACTACAGCGTCGCCGACGGCTTCGACGTCGCGGTGATCACCGTTCCGACTCCGCTCAAGGAGACCCTCCCGGACCTCTCGTTCATCGAGAGCGCCGCTCACTCGCTCGCGCCGCTGCTGAAGGCCGGCGCCATGGTGGTCCTCGAGTCCACCACCTACCCGGGGACCACGCAGGAGCTCCTCGTGCCGATCCTCGAGGAGGGATCGGGGCTCACGACCGGCACCGACCTGTTCGTCGGATACAGCCCCGAGCGCATCGACCCCGGCAACACCAAGTGGGGTCTGCGGGAGACGCCGAAGATCGTCTCCGGGACGGATCCCGCCTCGCTCGCCCGGGTGCAGGAGTTCTACGGGTCGCTCGTCGACACGACCGTGCCCGTCAGCTCGCCCCGCGAGGCGGAGATGGCGAAGCTCCTCGAGAACACCTTCCGCCACGTCAACATCGCGCTGGTGAACGAGCTGGCCGTCTTCGCGAACTCCCTCGGCGTCAACGTCTGGGAGTCGATCGACGCCGCCGCGACCAAGCCGTTCGGCTTCATGAAGTTCACCCCGGGCCCCGGAGTCGGCGGGCACTGCCTTCCGGTCGACCCGAGCTACCTCTCCTGGCAGGTTCGGCGGAAGCTGGGGAAGAACTTCCGCTTCGTCGAGCTCGCCAACGACGTCAACGACAACATGCCGGCCTACGTGCTGCAGCGGGTGAGCCGGCTGCTCAACGACTCCGAGCGGTCGCTGCGGGGCGCACGTGTCCTGCTCCTCGGTCTCGCCTACAAGCGGAACACCGGGGACATCCGCGAGTCGCCCGCTCTTCACCTGGTGGACCTCCTGCACGAGTACGCGGCCGACCTGTCCGCCGTCGACACGCACGTCGAGGACCACCACTGGCCCGCGGACGTGCGGCGCGTGTCGCCGCAGGACGTCGACTACGCCGACTACGACCTCGCGATCCTGCTGACGGACCACGACGACATCGACTACGAGGGGCTGCAGAACGCGTCGATCACCGTGTTCGACACGCGGAACCGGCTGCGCGGTGCCCACGTGGAGCGGCTCTGACGCTCCCGCGGTCGAGGGAATCGGAGCGGGTGACGGGAATCGAACCCGCGCTACCAGCTTGGGAAGCTGGAGTTCTGCCATTGAACTACACCCGCGTGGTGCGCCCGCAGACGCAACGGCCTCCATTGTAGGGGAGCGGCTAAGGTAACCGTGTGCTGCTCTCGGATCGTGACATCCGCTCGGAGATCGCCGCAGGGCGCATCGGTCTGGATCCCCACGACCCGGAGCTGCTCCAGCCCTCGAGCTTCGACGTGCGGCTCGACCGGTACTTCCGGCTGTTCGACAACCACAAGTACCCCTACATCGACCCGGCCGAGGACCAGCCGGACCTCACGCGGCTCGTCGAGACCAGGGCGGACTCCGCGTTCATCCTCCATCCGGGCGAGTTCGTCCTCGGCTCGACGTACGAGCTCGTGACGCTGCCGGACGACATCGCCGCGCGGCTGGAGGGCAAGAGCTCGCTCGGGCGGCTCGGGCTGCTCACGCACTCGACCGCGGGGTTCATCGATCCCGGGTTCTCGGGGCACGTGACCCTCGAGCTCAGCAACGTGGCGACGCTCCCGATCAAGCTCTGGCCCGGGATGAAGATCGGCCAGCTCTGCTTCTTCCGGCTGACCTCCGCCGCCGAGCACCCCTACGGCAGCGGGCGCTACGGGTCCCGGTACCACGGGCAGCGGGGACCGACGGCGTCGCGCTCGCACGTCAACTTCCTGCGCACCGACGTCTCGGTCCGGGACGCCGGGAGGGTGGGCGGCTGAGTCAGCCCCTCCGCGCCGCGGCGGCCGCGAGCTCGGGCAGCTGAAGCGCCAGCCAGGGGCTGAACGCCCATCCGGCGCTCTCCACGGCGAGCGTGAGCGGGGCCTCGTCCACCCACTTCCACTCGACCACCTCCGCCGGGTCCGGTTCGACGTCGCCGCGGACGCGCGCCACGTAGACCGGGCACAGCTCGTGCTCGACGACCCCGGACGCGTCGACCGCGCGGTAGCGGAAGTGCGGCAGCACCAGCTCGAGGTCGTCCAGCTCGATGCCGAGCTCCTGGCGAGCGCGGCGGATCACGGCCTCGGTCACGTCCTCGCCGGGGGCGGGGTGACCGCAGAACGAGTTCGTCCACACTCCCGGCCAGGTGCGCTTGGAGAGCGCGCGACGCGTCACGAGGATCTTGCCTCGCCCGTCCCGGACGTGGCAGGAGAAGGCGAGGTGCAGGGGTGTCTCGGCGCTGTGGACGCTGCTCTTCGGCGCCTCGCCGATGGGCCGCCCCTCGTCGTCGACGAGGACGACGAGCTCCTCGATCGGATTCATCTGGATCACCGTATGTCACACTGACCGGGTGGAAGCGTCCCCGGGGGCCGGTGCCATCGCCGGCCGGCTCGAGGCGGTGGACGCCGTCCTCGAGAGCTTCTTCAGACTGGCCGGGGCACGGGCACGCGAGATCGGTGCCGCCTACGGCGCCCTGTGGTCCACGCTCGAGAGCAGCACGGTCGGCGGGAAGCGACTCCGTCCCCGGCTCGTCCTCGACGCCTACGAGGGATTCGGGGGCAGGAACGGCGACGCGGCCGCGCATGTCGCCGCCGCGTTCGAGCTCCTGCACACGGCCCTCATCGTCCACGACGACGTCATCGACCGCGACTTCACGCGTCGCGGGACGACCAACGTCTCCGGCCACTACCGCGATGACGCCACGACTGCGGGGATCCCGATCCCGACCGCCGAGCACCGCGGCATGTCGACCGCGATCATCGCCGGCGACCTCGCGCTCACGGGCGCCTATCGGGTGATCGACCACGACGGGCTCCCGCCTCGGCTGAGGGAGCGGATGCTGCGGCTCCTCGACGACGCCGTCTTCTCGTCGGCCGCCGGAGAGCTCATGGACGTCGACTTCTCGATCTCGGCCACGGTCCCGACCGTGGAGGAGGTCGTCGAGATGGAGCGGCTGAAGACCGCGGTGTACACGTTCGAGGCGCCGCTGCAGGCCGGCGCGATGCTGGCGGGCGCGGCCGATCACCACCAGCGGGCGCTCGGCGAGTTCGGCCGCAGCCTCGGCATCGCGTACCAGGCGACGGACGACCTGCTCGGCGTGTTCGGGGACGAGCGGGAGACCGGCAAGAGCACGCACGGGGACCTCCGCGAGGGCAAGCGGACCGTCCCGATCGCCTTCGCGGCGACGACGGATGCGTGGCCGGGCATACATCGGTACCTGGGCAAGTCCGACCTCGCTGCCGAGGAGGCCGAGCAGGTCCGCGCCGCGCTCTCCGCGTGCGGTGCCGAGACCTTCACGCGGGGCCTCGCGGCGCGGATGGCGGAGGAGGCGCTCCGCGCCCTGGACCGCCTCCCGGCGCCCGTGGCGGAGAGGCTCGCCCCGCTCGCGGCAGAAGCCCGGGACCGCGTCCGGTGACCCCGCTCGAGCTTTACGACCGGGCGGCCGAGGACGCCGCAGGGACCGTCCTGCGGCGCTACTCGACCTCGTTCGGGATGGCGTCCCGACTGCTCGGCTCGCGGAGCCGGATCGACATCGGCAACATCTACGCGCTGGTCCGGGTCGCCGACGAGATCGTCGACGGCGTCGCGTCGGCCGCCGGTCTCGGCCTCGACGAGGTGTCGCGGCACCTCGACGCGCTCGAAGCCGACGTGGAGCAGGCGCTGCGCACCGGCTACTCGGTCAACCTCATCGTGCACGCCTTCGCCCGCACCGCGCGCCGCACCGGCATCGGGACCGATCTCACGGCTCCGTTCTTCGCGTCCATGCGCGCCGACCTCAGCGCCACCGAGCACACGGACGAGTCCTTCGCGGCCTACGTCTACGGGTCCGCGGAGGTGGTCGGGCTCATGTGCCTCGCCGTCTTCCTCGACGGCCGCGAGCCGCGGGAGCGCGAGCGGCTCGAGCGGGGAGCGCGTGCGCTCGGCGCGGCGTTCCAGAAGGTCAACTTCCTGCGCGACCTCTCCGCCGACTTCGGCGCGCTCGGCCGCAGCTACTTCCCGGGGGTGCGCGTGAGCGAGTTCGACGAGGACGCCAAGGACCGCCTGCTCGACGACCTGGACCGCGACCTGGAGGAGGCCGCCTCGGTGATCCCGCTGCTTCCGCGCCGGCATCGCCGGGCGGTCGCCGCCGCGCACGGGCTGTTCGCGGAGCTGTCGAGGCGGCTGCGCCGCACGCCGGCCGCGTTGATCGCGGCCGAGCGCGTGAGCGTTCCGCAGCTCGTCAAGGTCCGTGTCCTCGCGGCGAGCCTGGCCGCAGCACCGGGACGCCGAGCGTGAGGGAGCGCGCGGCCGTCATCGGGGGAGGGGTGAGCGGCCTCGCGACGGCCGCCCTGCTCGCCCGGGAGGGGTACGACGTCACGCTCCTCGAGGCGCGCGACCGCCTCGGGGGACGCGCGAGCATGCTCGAGCTCGACGGCTTCCGGTTCGACGAGGGCCCGTCCTGGTACCTGATGCCCGAGGTGTTCGACCACTTCTACCGCTTGATGGGCACCAGCGCCGAGGAGCAGCTCGACCTGGTGCGCCTCGACCCCGGGTACGACATCCTCTACGAGCCCCGGGACGGTGAGCCGGCGGAGCGACTCCGCGTGGGGGCGACCCGGGCGGAGAACGTCGCGCTGTTCGAGAGCGTGGAGCCCGGTGCCGGTCGTGCCCTGGAGGAGTACCTCGACTCGGCCGCCGAGGTGTACCGCCTCGCCAAGGAGCGCTTCCTCTACACGACCTTCGCGGACCTCCGGCCCGTCTTCTCGGGTGAGGTGCGCGGCTCGCTCGGCCGCCTGCTCGGGCTGCTGACCCGGCCCCTGGACGCGTTCGTCGCGCGGCGGTTCCGCGATCCGCGGCTCCGCCAACTGCTCGGCTACCCGGCCGTGTTCCTCGGCTCCTCGCCGTTCGCGACGCCGAGCATGTACCACCTCATGAGCCACCTCGATCTCGAGGACGGCGTCCTATACCCTCGGGGCGGGCTGGTGCGGGTGATCGAGACGATCGCCGGCCTCGCCGAGTCGGCGGGGGTCACGATCCGCACCTCCGCCCGGGTGACCGAGATCGTGACGAAGCCGATCGGCCGCGCCCGCCCGAGCGTCATCGGCGTCCGCGTCCGGGACGCCGAGGGCCGGGAGGAGCTGATCCCCGCGGGCACCGTCGTCGCCGCGTGCGACCTCCATGCCGTCGAGACGCGGCTGCTTCCCCCGGAGCTGCGCACCTACCCGGAGTCCTGGTGGCGTCGGCGGGTGCCCGGCCCGGGCGCACTCCTGCTGCACCTCGGCGTGCGGGGCGAGCTGCCTCGGCTCGGGCACCACACGCTGCTCTTCGCCAAGGACTGGCGGGCCAACTTCGACGCGATCTTCGGCCGCGACCCGTCCATTCCCGATCCGGCATCCCTCTACGTCTGCAAGCCGAGCGCGACGGATCCGTCGGTCGCGCCGCCCGGCTACGAGAACGTGTTCGTTCTGGTCCCCGTCCCCGCGGATCCCGCGATCGGCCACGGCGGCGACGAGCGGGTGGAACGCCTCGGCGACCTCGTGCTCGAGCAGATCGCCCGCTGGGCGGACATCCCGGACCTCGCCTCCCGCGTCGTGCTGCGTCGCACTATCGCCCCCGGTGACCTCGCCGACCGCATCGGCGCGTGGCGGGGGAGTGCGCTGGGCCCGGCGCACACGCTGCGGCAGAGCGCCTTCTTCCGGGCCGGCAACGTCAGCAAGAGGGTCACCGGTCTGGTCTACGCGGGCGGGTCCACGATCCCCGGCATCGGGCTGCCGATGTGCCTCATCAGCGCCGAGCTCGTGGTCAAGCGCCTCCGCGGCGACGTCTCCGCCGGACCCCTGCCGGAGCCGCTCGGGGCTCCGGCGTGAGCGTCCTGTATCTCGCCGCGCTGCTCGTCTCGCTCGCCTGCATGGTCCTGCTCGATGTCCGGTTCCGGCTGTTCTTCGCGAGGGACGCCCGCACGGCGGCGATCGTGCTCGTGGCCGGGATGCTCTTCTTCCTCGCCTGGGACCTCGCGGGCATCGGCCTCGGGATCTTCTTCCGGGGCGGGTCGCCCCTGCTCACCGGCGTGATGCTCGCCCCGGAGCTGCCGCTCGAGGAGGTCTTCTTCCTGGCGCTGCTCTGCTACGTCAGCATGAACGCCTTCGCGGGAGCCGCCCTGCTGCTCGAGAGGAGGACGCGGTGACCTATCTGCTGCTCAACGCCGTCTTCCTCGTCCTGCCCGTCGCCCTGCTGGTCGCGGCCCTGGTGGTGGCGAAGCGCCGCGGCAGGGGGAGGGCGCCGATCGGTGCGGCGATCGGACTCGCGCTCGCCGTGGTCCTCGTCCTCACCGCGGTGTTCGACAACGTCCTCATCGGGCTCGGGATCTTCTACTACGCCGAGGACCGGATCAGCGGCCTGCGCATCGGCCTCGCCCCCGTCGAGGACTTCGCGTACGCCGTCGCCGCCGCGATCGCGCTGCCCTCGCTGTGGGTGCTCCTGCGGAGGGCGCGTGCTTAGGGCGCTGCTGCTCTCGTCGCGCCCGCTCTCGTGGGTGAACACCGCCTACCCCTTCGCCGCGGCATACGTCCTCACCGCGGGCCGCGTCGACGCGGCGATGATCGTCGGCACCCTGTACTTCCTCATCCCGTACAACCTGGCGATGTACGGCATCAACGACGTGTTCGACTACGAGTCCGACCTGCGGAACCCGCGGAAGGGCGGCGTCGAGGGCGCCGTGCTGGACCGCCGCCTGCACCGGGCGACGCTCTGGGCGGTCGTCGTGACGAACGTGCCGTTCCTCGTCGTCCTCGTCCTCCTCGGCGGGCCGGCCTCCTGGGTGGCGCTCGCCGTCAGCCTGTTCGCGGTGCTCGCCTACAGCGCGCCGGTCCTCCGGTTCAAGGAGCGGCCCTTCCTCGACTCGGTGACCTCGAGCACGCACTTCGTGAGCCCGGCGGTGTACGGACTCGCGCTCGCCGGAGCCGCGTCGACGCCGGCCCTGATCGCCCTCCTGGCGGCGTTCTTCCTCTGGGGCGTCGCCAGTCACGCATTCGGGGCGGTGCAGGACGTCGCGGCCGATCGCGCGGGCGGGATCGCGTCGGTCGCCACGGTCATCGGGGCCCGCCGGACCGTGCTGCTCGCGCTCGCCGCCTACCTGGCCGCGGGCATGCTGCTCCTGCTCACCGACTGGCCGGGACCGCTCGCCGCGGTCCTCGCCCTCCCGTACGCGCTCAACGTGGTCCCGTTCCTGCGCGTGACGGATGTGAACGCCGAGCGCGCGAACGCCGGGTGGCGCCGCTTCCTGTGGCTCAACTACGCGGTCGGCTTCCCGGTCACCCTCCTGCTGATCTGGTACGCCGCCCTCCGCTGACCCCGCGCGACCCTCGAGATGCCACTTGGTGTCCCCATTCCGCCCGGATGGGAGCACCAGGTGGCATTTCGAGGGCCCGAGGCGGCAAGGGTCAGCGGGCGGGGGAGGGGACCCGCACCAGGAGCATGAGGACGAGGCCCGCGAGCAGCACTGCGACGATCCCGAGGATGCCGAACGCGGTCACTCCGGACACCGCGATGAGGAGGGTCCACAGGGCCGGGGCCAGGAACGACGCCGCGCGGCCCGTCGTGGCGTACAGGCCGAAGACCTCGCCCTCCCGGCCCGCCGGCGTCACCCGCGCGAGGAAGGAGCGGCTCGCCGACTGGGCCGGGCCGACGAAGAGGCACAGGATGAGGCCGCCCACCCAGAACACGACGTCGCCGAGGTCGCGCAGGGCGAACACGGCGAGGCCGGCGACGACGAGGCCGACGAGCGAGCCCACGATCACCGTCTTCGGCCCCAGTCGGTCGTCGAGCGGACCGGAGGCGATCGTCGCGATCCCCGCGACCAGGTTCGCGGCGATGCCGAACACGACGACCTCGAGGAAGCCGAAGCCGTAGACCGCGGAGGCGATCACCGCGCCGTACGTGAAGACGCCTGCGAGGCCGTCGCGGAAGACCGCGCTCGCGAGGAGGAACCAGAACGTCGTGCGGGACGAGCGCCACAGCCCCGCGATGTGCCGGGCGAGGAGCACGTAGCTGCGGGCGAAGCCCACCCGCTCGGCCTGCTCGGCGGGCGGCAGCTCGGGCACCGTGAGGAAGATGGGGATCGCGAACAGCGCGGTCCAGAGGGCGCAGCCGAGCGCGACCATCCGGAAGGGGAGGCCGGCGTCCTCGGGCAGTCCGAACCAGTCCGCCGAGTACGCGATCACGACGAGGACGAGCGCGAGGATCCCGCCCAGGTAGCCGAAGCCCCAGCCGAGGCCGCTGACCCTGCCGACGGTCCGCGGCGTCGACACCTGCACGAGCATCGCGTTGTAGTGGACGCCCGCGATCTCGCTGAAGACGCTGCCGATCGCGACGAGGGACACCCCGAGCGCGAAGTACGCCGGGGCGCCCTGGACGAAGAACAGGGAGGCCATCGCCGCGACGAGGAGACCCGTGCTGATCGCGAGGGAGCGCTTCCGCCGTCCCGTGCCGTCGCTGCGCTGGCCGAGCACCGGAGCCAGGAGGGCCACGATGACACCGGCGATCGTGCCGGCGAGTCCCAGACCGCTCGCGAGGCCCGCGATGGCGGCCTCGTAGGCGGGGTCCCCCTCGCCGAGCGCGGCGACCTCGGGATCCAGGAATACGTCGGTCGTCAGGTACAGCGCCGTGAAGATGAAGGTGAGGATCACGGACTGGAACGGCTGGGCCGCCCAGTCCCAGAGCGCCCACGCCAGCACCTGGCGGCGGGGGATCGTCCGCCCCTCCTGCAGCTCGAGCCCGGTCGTCGCGGTGGCCGCCTCGCCCCGCGCGGATGTCGTCATGCGCTCAACGTAGCCGCGGAGGGCGGACCGTCCGCGATCGCCCTGCCCCACGTCCGGGGGCGGATGCGGATGGGCGCCGGACGATTGAGTCCACTAGGCTCAACCCCGGTCCACATCAAGTTGACACCCTTCCTCCTGGGAATAAACTTGAGCCGCGGCGACTCAACTAGACCGTAGGCTTCGACCGGGGAACCGGAGCGGCTCCCCGAACGCAACACACAGGAGAAACGACAACACATGGCACGCGCAGTAGGCATCGACCTCGGCACCACCAACTCCGTGGTCTCCGTCCTCGAGGGTGGCGAGCCCGTCGTCATCGCGAACGCGGAAGGCTCCCGCACCACCCCCTCGGTGGTGGCGTTCACCAAGGACGGCGACGTCCTCGTCGGCGAGACGGCGAAGCGTCAGGCGGTGACCAACGTCGACCGGACCATCTCGTCCGTGAAGCGTCACATGGGCACCAGCTGGACCACGGAGATCGACGGCAAGCGGTACACCCCGCAGGAGATCTCGGCCCGCATCCTCGCCAAGCTCAAGCGGGACGCGGAGCAGTACCTCGGCGACACCGTCACCGACGCGGTGATCACCGTCCCGGCGTACTTCAACGACGCCGAGCGGCAGGCGACCAAGGAGGCGGGCGAGATCGCCGGCCTCAATGTCCTCCGCATCATCAACGAGCCCACCGCGGCGGCGCTCGCGTACGGCCTCGACAAGGGCCGTGAGGACGAGCTGATCCTCGTCTTCGACCTCGGTGGCGGCACGTTCGACGTCTCCCTGCTCGAGGTGGGCAAGGACGACGACTTCTCGACCATCCAGGTGCGCGCGACGGCCGGTGACAACCGCCTCGGTGGCGACGACTGGGACCAGCGCGTCGTCGAGTGGCTGATCCAGCGCTTCAAGGAGACGACGGGCGTCGACGTCTCGAAGGACAAGATCGCGCTGCAGCGCCTCAAGGAGGCCGCCGAGCAGGCGAAGAAGGAGCTGTCGAGCTCGACGACCACGAGCATCCAGCTGCCCTACCTGTCCCTCACCGAGAACGGCCCCGCGAACCTCGACGAGACGCTCACCCGCGCCAAGTTCGAGGACCTCACGAAGGACCTGCTCGACCGCACCAAGAAGCCGTTCCAGGACGTCATCCGGGAGGCCGGCATCAAGGTCGCCGACATCGCCCACGTCGTCCTCGTCGGCGGCTCCACCCGCATGCCCGCGGTGAGCAACCTCGTCAAGGAGGAGACCGGCAAGGAGCCCAACAAGGGCGTCAACCCGGACGAGGTCGTCGCCGTCGGCGCCGCCCTGCAGGCCGGCGTCCTGCGCGGTGAGCGCAAGGACGTCCTCCTCATCGACGTCACCCCGCTGTCGCTCGGCATCGAGACCAAGGGCGGGATCATGACGAAGCTGATCGACCGCAACACCGCGATCCCGACTAAGCGCAGCGAGACCTTCACGACCGCGGACGACAACCAGCCGTCCGTCGCGATCCAGGTCTTCCAGGGCGAGCGCGAGTTCACCCGTGACAACAAGCCGCTCGGCACCTTCGAGCTGACCGGCATCGCCCCGGCCCCCCGCGGCGTCCCGCAGATCGAGGTCACCTTCGACATCGACGCGAACGGCATCGTGCACGTGTCCGCGAAGGACAAGGGCACGGGCAAGGAGCAGTCGATGACGATCACCGGCGGCTCCTCGCTGCCGAAGGAGGACATCGAGCGCATGGTCCGCGAGGCCGAGGAGCACGCCGCGGAGGACAAGCGCCGCCGCGAGGCCGCCGAGGTCCGCAACAACGCCGAGCAGCTCGTCTACTCGATCGACAAGCTCATCAAGGACAACGAGGACAAGCTCCCCGAGGACGTCAAGTCCGAGGTCCAGGGCGACGTCGACAGCTTGAAGAGCGCGCTCGCCGGGGACGACGACGCGGCCGTGAAGACCGCGTTCGACCGCCTCTCCGAGAGCCAGACCAAGCTGGGCCAGGCCATCTACTCGTCCGCGCAGGCCGGCCCCGCGTCGGCGGGTGACGGCGGCTCCTCGGCCGGCGCGTCCGACGACGACGTCGTCGACGCCGAGGTCGTGGACGAGGACGAGGACAGCAAGAGGTAGTCCATGGCCGACAAGGATGACGAGAAGCAGCCGGAGCCGGAGGGTCGCGCGGAGAACCCGCGCGACCCCTCCGGGGGACCGGAGTTCGTGTCGATGGAGGGACCGGATATCGAGACCCCGACGGGCGAGAACGGCGGTGACGACGCGTTCTCGCCGGAGGACCTCTCCTTCCTGGAGGACGTCTCCGCCGGGACGGCGGCCGGCTCGACCGCCCCGACCGAGCAGGTCGACGAGCACCTCGCGGACCTGAAGCGCGTCAGCGCGGAGTACGCGAACTACCGCCGGCGCACGGAGGCCAACCGCCAGATCGAGCGCGACCGCGCGGTCGGTGACGTAGTGCGCCTGCTGCTTCCGGTGCTCGACGACCTCGACAGGGCGGAGAAGCACGGTGACCTCACCGAGGGCGGCCCGCTCACGACGATCGCGCAGAAGCTGCGCGCGAGCGTCGAGCGGATCGGGCTCGTCGGCTTCGGCGAGGCGGGCGAGAGCTTCGACCCCGCCCACCACGAGGCGCTCTTCCAGAAGCCGAACCCCGAGGTGACCGCGCCCACCGTGGCCGACGTCATCGAGCGGGGCTACCGCATCGGCGACGTGACGCTGCGGGCGGCCAAGGTCGTCGTCGACACCCCGGCCGACTGACGGCTCCAGAGAGGGGATTGCAGAATTGGCAAGCCAGGACTGGTTCGACAAGGACTTCTACAAGGTGCTCGGCGTCGGGAAGGACGCCGACGAGGCGAGCCTGAAGAAGGCGTACCGGAAGCTGGCGCGGCAGTTCCACCCCGACTCCAACCCGGGGAACGCGGCCGCTGAGGCGAAGTTCAAGGAGATCAGCGAGGCCTACTCGGTGCTCTCCGACTCCCAGCAGCGGCGGGAGTACGACCAGATCCGCGCGATGGGGTCCGGAGCCCGGTTCGCGGCGGGCGGCACCGGCCAGGGCGGCTTCGAGGACGTCTTCGGCGGCATGTTCGCCGGAAGCGGCGGAGGCCGTCGCGGCGCCTACTCGAACGGCAACTTCGACGACATCTTCAGCATGTTCGGCGGGGGTGGGGGCGGCTTCGGCCAGCCGACCGGCGGCTTCCGCGGGTTCGGCGGCCCCACCCCCGGCCGGGACGTCACGGCGAGCACGACGATCGACTTCGTCACCGCGACCAAGGGCGACACCGTGCGCCTGCAGGGCGCGGACGGCCGTCCCCTCAACGTCAAGATCCCGGCCGGCGTCCAGGACGGGCAGAAGATCAAGCTCCGCGGCAAGGGCGAGCCCAGCCCGGACGGCGGTGAGCCCGGCGACCTCGTGCTGACCGTCGCCGTGCGCAAGCACCCCGTGTTCGAGCGGGAGGGCCTCGACCTCAAGGTCGCCGTGCCCGTCACGTTCGCCGAGGCCGCGCTCGGGGCGACCATCGAGGTCCCGACCCTCGGCGGCGAGCCGGTGCGGCTCAAGGTGGCACCCGGCACCTCGAGCGGCAAGGTCCTGCGCGTCAAGGACCGCGGGGTCTCCACCTCGAAGGGGACGGGCGACCTGCTCGCCCGCATCGAGGTCGTGGTCCCGGCCCGGCTCACACCGGAGCAGCGGGAGCTGCTCGAGAAGTTCGTCGCCGCCGGCCCCGCCGAGAATCCCCGGAGGGAGCTGCTCGAGCGCGCGAGGGGGGTCTGACGCATGCAGCCGGAGGAGATGGCCAACACGCCGCTCTTCGCGATCGCGGTGGCGGCGGAGCTCGCCGGCATGCATCCGCAGACCCTCCGTCAGTACGACCGGATCGGCCTCGTGTCGCCCCGGCGCACGGCCGGGAAGTCGCGACGGTACTCGATGCGGGACGTGGCGCAGCTGCGCGAGGTCGCCCGCCTGGGGGCCGAGGGGGTCAGCCTCGAGGGCATCCGCCGGATCCTCGAGCTGGAGAACGAGGTGACCGCGCTGCGGGACCGCGTCCGGGAGCTCGAGTCCGCCCTCGCCGACGAGCTCCTGCGTCGTCCCGGCCGGCGGGTCTTCGCGGTCGGCGACGACGGCGTGACGCCGCTGCGCGCCGGGATGCGCACGAGCCGCAGGACCGAGCTCATGGTGTGGCGGCCCGGCGGACCCGTGGAGTGAGGGGCGGCGACATGGCGGACGTGCTCGAGGAGATTCGCACCGAGGAGGATCTCCGCCTCGGCCCGCCGTGGGACACCGTCGTGTGGGACGACCCGGTCAACCTCATGACCTACGTCACGTGGGTCTTCCGCACCCACTTCGGCTATCCGAAGCCCGAGGCGCAGCGGCTCATGCTGCAGGTGCACCACGAGGGATCCGCGGTGGTCGCGACCGGGAGCCGCGAGGCCATGGAGCGCCACGTGGAGGCCATGCACGGCTACGGCCTGCTCGCGACCCTCCGGCCGGTCGAGCGGTGAGCGGCTTCGCTCCCGCCGGCGACGGCGTCCAGCGCACGTTCCGCCCGTGGGAGCGCCGCCTGCTCCAGGACCTCTGCGGCGACCTGACCGTGCTGCTCGGCGCGGCCGACCAGGCGCCCGGAGACCGCGCGCTGCTGCGGCTGCTCCCCACCGCCTACCCGGAGGACCGCGAGGCGGCGCGCGAGTTCTCGAGCTTCGCCCGGCCCCGGCTGACCCGGGTCAAGGTCGAGTCCGCCGAGGCGATGCTCGAGGATCTCGGCTCCCCGGATCCGGTCCGGCTGCCTCCCGAGCGGGTTGCGCTGTGGCTGCGGGGACTGACCGACCTGCGGCTGGTGCTCGCGGAGCGGTCGGCGGTCGACCCCGATCCCGCCCTCCGGGAGATCTCCGACTGGCTCGGCTGGCTCCTGTCCGACCTGCTCGACGTGCTCGACGGTTCCGAACAGGACCTGGCCGAGCCGAGCTCGGAATAAACTTGAGTCGCGACGACTCAACTACTGTGACAGACTTTCCCTGAACCCCGAAGAGGAGAACAATGGCGAACTTCCAGGGTGCGCGGCAGCAAGAGGAGCAGCAGAGCGCGCTCGAGCAGTACGGCATCAACCTGACCGAGGTCGCCCGCAGCGGCAAGCTCGACCCGGTCATCGGCCGCGATGCCGAGATCCGGCGCGTGAGCCAGGTGCTCACCCGCCGCACCAAGAACAACCCCGTGCTCATCGGTGAGCCGGGCGTCGGCAAGACCGCGGTCGTCGAGGGCCTCGCCCAGCGCATCGTCGCGGGCGACGTCGCGGACTCGCTCAAGAACAAGCAGCTCGTGATGCTCGACATCTCGGCCCTCATCGCCGGTGCGAAGTACCGGGGCGAGTTCGAGGAGCGGCTCAAGGCCGTCCTGAAGGAGATCAACGAGTCGAACGGCCAGATCATCACCTTCATCGACGAGCTCCACACCCTCATGGGTGCCGGCGGCGGCGAGGGCTCGGTCGCGGCGGCGAACATGCTGAAGCCCATGCTCGCGCGCGGTGAGCTCAGGATGATCGGGGCGACGACGCTCAACGAGTACCGCGAGTACATCGAGAAGGACGCCGCGCTCGAGCGGCGCTTCCAGCAGGTCTACGTGGGCGAGCCGAGCGTCGAGGACACCGTCGCGATCCTCCGCGGACTGAAGGAGCGGTACGAGGCGCACCACAAGGTGTCCATCGCGGACTCCGCCCTCGTCGCCGCGGCATCCCTGTCCCACCGCTACATCACCGCGCGCCAGCTGCCCGACAAGGCCATCGACCTCATCGACGAGGCCGCGTCCCGGCTGCGCATGGAGATCGACTCCGCCCCCGTCGAGATCGACGAGCTCCGCCGCTCCGTCGACCGCCTGAAGCTCGAGGAGCTCGCCCTCAAGCGCGAGAAGGACGAGGCCTCCAAGGCCCGGCTCGAGAAGCTCCGCGCGGACCTCGCGGACCGGCAGGAGCGGCTGAAGGCCCTCGAGGCGCGGTGGGAGCGCGAGCGCGCCGACCTGAACCGGGTCGGAAACCTCAAGGAGAAGGTCGACAACCTCCGCATCCGCGCCGAGCGGGCGCAGCGCGAGGGCGACCTGGAGGAGGCGTCCCGCCTGCTCTACGGCGAGATCCCGGTCATCGAGCGGGAGCTCCGCGAGGCCGAGCAGGCCGAGGAGAACCCGGACGAGCCGCGGATGGTCAACGATCAGGTGACGGACGAGGACATCGCCGCGGTCGTCGCCGCCTGGACCGGCATCCCGATGGGCCGCCTGCTGCAGGGCGAGACGGAGAAGCTGCTGAGCCTCGAGGCCGAGATCGGCCGCCGGCTCATCGGCCAGCGTCGCGCCGTCGCCGCGGTGGCGGATGCCATCCGGCGCAGCCGGGCGGGCATCTCCGACCCCAGCCGGCCGACCGGATCCTTCCTGTTCCTGGGGCCGACCGGTGTCGGCAAGACGGAGCTCGCGCGGGCGCTCGCGGAGTTCCTCTTCGACGACGAGAAGGCCATGGTCCGCATCGACATGAGCGAGTACGGGGAGAAGTTCTCCGTGTCGCGCCTCGTCGGCGCCCCTCCCGGGTACGTGGGCTACGACCAGGGCGGCCAGCTGACGGAGGCCGTGCGCCGGCGTCCCTACTCGGTGATCCTGTTCGACGAGGTCGAGAAGGCGCATCCCGAGGTGTTCGACGTGCTGCTCCAGGTCCTCGACGACGGCCGACTCACCGACGGCCAGGGCCGGACGGTCGACTTCCGGAACACGATCCTGATCCTCACGTCGAACCTCGGCAGCCAGTACCTCGTCGACCCCTCGGTCCCCGCCGAGCAGAAGGAGGCGGCGGTCCAGGCGCTCGTGCGACAGACGTTCAAGCCGGAGTTCATCAACCGGCTCGACGACATCGTCGTGTTCTCCGCCCTCACGCCTGAGGACCTCGGGCAGATCGTCGAGCTGTACATCGACCGGCTCGAGCGCCGGCTCGGCGACCGCCGGCTGCAGCTCGCGGTCACGCCGGACGCGCGGGCCTGGCTGGCCGACCGCGGCTACGACCCGATCTACGGGGCCCGGCCGCTGCGCCGCCTCATGCAGCAGGAGATCGACGACCGGCTCGCGCGGGCCCTCCTCGCGGGCGAGGTCCGGGACGGGGACACCGTGCGGGTGGATGTGGCGCCCGGAGGCGACGCGCTCGCCGTCGGCCGCTTCGAGTTCGCGCAGGCCTGATCCAGCCGAAGCCCCGGGTCCTTCGGGACCGGGGGCTTCGTCATGTCTGCGAGCCCCCCGCCTCGTGGACGATCAGCCAGGTGGCGACGGCGGGCTCGTCGTGCCTGTTGCCGATGCGGTGGGGCAGCTCGCACGGGAAGGTGATGGAGTCGCCCGGCCCGAGCTCGACGGTCCCGTCCGGGAACTGGATGGTGAGCGTCCCGCTCGTCACGGTGCCCACCTCGTACCCGCTGTGGGTGATCCGCTCGTGGCTCCCGCCCGCGTGCACGCCGGGGGGATACGTCGACTCGAAGAAGTCGACGCCGCGCGTCGACGTGGGCGCGAGGCTCCGGAAGAGGACTCCCCCGTCGAGCTCGACGGGAGCGGCCGCACCTCGCGAGAGCACATAGCCGGACGCCGCCGCGGGCTCCGACGGCGTCGCGTGCGCCGGAGTCGCCGACGCGTCGAACACGTCGCTGAGGTTCGCCTCCATGGCCGTGACCATGGCGAGCAGCCGGTTGACCGACGGGGTCATGAGGCCGCGCTCGATCTGCGAGACCGCGCTCGCGGAGATGCCGAGCCGTCGTCCGAGCTCGCGGACGGAGAGCCCGCGCAGCTCCCGCAGCGCGCGGAGCCGGCTCCCGAGCTGCTCCGGGTCGAAGCCGTCCATCGGCGAGGGACGGGACTCGAGCACCTCGGCCCTTCCGGGCGGCGCCTCTGATCGTCCCGCGATGGTCACCGTGCAAGTTTCACACGGCGGTTACATGCGGGAAATCTCCGGCGAAGTGTTAACCCATAGGTTCACAGAGTCGTCACGTCCCCGCACGTCCCACTCTGGAGAAGCCTCATGACCGCTCGAACCGCAGCGCCCGTGGAGGCGCTCGATCCCGCCCCTCCCACCGCCGTCCGGGTCGGGCCCGCAGACCTGGTTGACGCCGGCGAGCATCCCGCCGGCGCCGGCCTGGTCAAGCCGGAGTACCACGACCGCCTCACGAACGAGGACCTCGCCCCGCTCGCCCGTCAGCGGTGGGGGACCTACAACATCTTCGCGTTCTGGATGTCGGACGTGCACTCGGTCGGCGGCTACGTGACCGCTGGGAGCCTCTTCGCGCTCGGGATCGCGAGCTGGCAGGTCCTGCTCGCCCTGGTGATCGGCATCGTGATCGTCAACGTCTTCACCAATCTGGTCGCCAAGCCGAGCCAGAAGACGGGCGTGCCCTACCCCGTCATCAACCGGGCGGTGTTCGGGGTGCTGGGCGCCAACATTCCCGCGATCATCCGCGGGCTGATCGCGGTCGCCTGGTACGGGGTGCAGACCTTCCTCGCGGCGCAGGCCCTCAACATCGTCTTCCTGAAGTTCCTGCCCGGCTCCGCGGCGCTCCTCGAGGTGGGCTTCCTCGGGCTGTCGGCCCTCGGCTGGATCTCCTACGCGATCCTCTGGGTGGCGCAGGCCGCGCTGTTCTGGCGCGGGATGGAGACGATCCGGCGTTTCATCGACTTCGCGGGACCGGCCGTCTACGTCGTCATGCTCGTGCTCGCCGTCTACCTCGTGAGCCAGGCCGGCTGGGAGAACATCACCCTCGACCTCTCCGAGGGCTCGCCCCTCGGGTTCTGGGAGTCGATCCCGGTGATGCTCTCGGCGATCGCGATCGTCGTCAGCTACTTCTCCGGCCCGATGCTGAACTTCGGCGACTTCTCGCGCTACGGCAAGAGCTTCAAGGCCGTCCGCCGGGGCAACTTCCTGGGTCTCCCGATCAACTTCCTGTTCTTCTCGCTGCTCACGGTGATCACGGCGTCGGCGACCGTCCCCGTCTTCGGCGAGCTCATCACGGACCCCATCGCGACCGTCGAGCGCATCGACACCCCGTTCGCGATCCTCCTGGGCGGGCTCACGTTCGTCATCGCGACCGTCGGCATCAACATCGTGGCGAACTTCATCGCGCCCGCCTTCGACTTCTCGAACGTGAGCCCGAAGCGGATCAGCTGGCGTGCGGGCGGCATGATCGCGGCCGTCGGATCGGTGCTGCTGACCCCCTGGAACTGGTACAGCAACAGCGACGCGATCCACTACACCCTGGGCGTCCTCGGCGCGCTGATCGGTCCGCTCTTCGGCATCCTGATCTGCGGGTACTACCTCGTCGCGCGGCAGCGCATCGCCGTGGACGACATGTACTCCATGTCCCCCACCGGGCGGTACTGGTTCACTCGCGGGTACAACGGGAACGCCGTGTGGACCGTCGCGATCGCGGGCGCGGTCTCGGTGGCGGCCGCGGTGCTCCCGAAGACGGTCGTCGACCTCGGCGGCCCGGACGCGACCTGGCTGGGCAACTACAGCTGGTTCATCGGCTGCGGGCTCGGCTTCGTCCTGTTCTGGGTCCTCGAGCGGGTGAACCCGCGCATGGTCCGACTCGAGCCCGGTGAGGGCGTGAACGACGGCGCGGAGCCCCGCTGACATGCACATCACGGTGATCAACCCGAACACCTCGGCCGCGATGACGTCGCGGATCGGCGCGGCCGCCCGGGCCGCCGCGGGACCCGGGGTCGAGGTGGCGGCGGTCCACCCGACGATGGGCCCCGCGTCCATCGAGAGCCACTACGAGGAGGCGCTCGCCGTGCCCGGCGTCCTCGAGCAGATCGCGCTCGGGGACGCACGGGGAACGGACGGCTACGTCCTCGCCTGCTTCGGAGACCCCGGGCTGGATGCGGCGCGCGAGTTCGCGTCGGCCCCGGTGCTCGGGATCGCGGAGGCCGCCATGCACGCCGCCACGATGGTCGGCCGGTCCTTCTCGGTCGTCACCACCCTCACCCGCACGGTGGGGCGCGCGGAGGACCTCGTGCAGCGGTACGGCTTCGAGCGGGCGTGCCGGTCGATCCTCGCGTCGGACATCCCCGTGCTCGACCTCGAGGACGACCGGGTCCAGGAGGAGCTGACCGCGTTGAGCCGGCACGCGGTGCATCATGACGGGGCCGACGTGATCGTGCTCGGCTGTGCGGGGATGGCGTCCTTGCAGGCGGCCATCGCCGATGCGGTCGGCGTGCCGGTCGTGGACGGGGTCGTCGCGGCGGTCGGGTTCGTGACCGCTCTCGCCCGAGCAGGGGTCACCACGTCGCGGCGGAGCGAGTACGCCCGCCCGCCGCGGAAGGAGATGTCCGGCCTCCTCGCGGGGTTCGCCCTCGCCTGACCGAGGACTGGTCCTCAGGCGGCCGGCCTCAGCCGGGCGACGAGCTCCCCGCGGCTGCGCACGGCGACTTTCGCGAAGATCGACTTGAGGTGATCCTGGACGGTGTTGACCGAGATGAACAGCGAGGCGGCGATCTCGGCCGTCGACCGTCCGGCCATCACCTCGTGGCACACCTCCCGCTCCCGCGGCGAGAGACCGTACGCCGCCAGCAGCAGCCCGACGAGCTGGTCGGCGCTGACCGGCTCGATGACCACGGCCACCTCGTCCGCGTCCTCGCCGAGCAGGGGGCTGGCCGTCAGGGCGGCCCACTCGCCCTCGGCGTCGCGGATGCGGGCCGCGAACCCGCCGGATGCCGCGCTCCGGGCACCGCTCGCCATCACTTGCATCATCAGCGCGAACCGGGCCGGAGCGATGCCGTCCAACCGGTCCTGCCACTCCCGGGCGGCCGGCGTGCTGGACCGTAGCGTTCCGTCGGCGCCGACGACCACGACCGCCGGGCGGGCCGCCGCGGAGTGGCCGTGCGCCTCGCTCCGCACGGCGAGCCGGGTGGCGGCCGCCAGGGCGGGACCCAGCGCGGCCAGGTAGTCGGTCTCCCGGGCGGTGAAGTCGCTGCCGCACCGGACCATGCCGGCCGCGCCCCAGCAGACCCCGTCGGCCAGGAACATCAGCCGCAGCTCCTGGTCCACGCCCAGCGGCCGCCAGACGTTCTGCAGCCGGGTGCTGCGGCGCCGGTCCCGCTCCGGCAGCTCGGACAGCTTGGCGACCGTCGAGCCGCGCCGGGCCAGCCCGGCGAAGGAGTGGGGCTGGTCGGAGCCGTACTCGGACTCGGCCAGCCGCGGCTCGTACTCCACCGGGATCCGGGTCGGGCCGTTGGTCATGGTGCTGATCACCAGCGTCTCGGGGTCGATGGTGGCCCAGCAGGTGAGCTCGGTGCCGACGGAGCGGGCGACGACGTCCATGGCAGCGGCGTGCAGCTCGCTGACTCCCAGTCCGGACGCCGCGAGGGCGGCGATGTCGCGCCGGGCGCGGTGGGCCCGGTCCTCCCACATGGCTCCAGTATGCGACCACCGCGGGCGGCCGGACATCCCCAGAAATCTGGGATCGACGCGCGGCAGGGCCGGTCCTAGCGTCGCCGCCATGACGCATTCCGTCCAGTACTCCGCCGCCGGGGCCGGTGTCGAGCTGGCCGCTCCGGACGCAGTGCTCACCGTCAAGATCGACGCCGCCCACACCGCCGGCGCGTACGAGGTGTTCGAGGTCGACGCGCCCCGCGGGCCGGCGACGCCCCTGCACCGCACGAACTGGGCCAAGGCCTACTACCTGCTGCAGGGCCGGATGCTGGTCCAGGTCGAGGACGAGGGCTACGAGCTCACGCCGGGCGCCTCGGCGGCCATTCCGCCGAACGCCCTGCACACCTTCACCGTGCTCACTCCGTCCGTCCGGTTCCTGGCCATCAGCCAGAGCGACGCCATGGGCCGGTTCCACGCCGACCTGGACGCCACGGTGCCGCGAGACCGGCCGCTCGAGGAGGCCATGGGCGAGCTCCAGCAGGTGCTCGCCCGGCACGACGTCACCGTCCCCGGCTTCGACCCGCCCGGAGGTGGGTCGCGATGAACGCCGTGACCCAGGTCGCAGCCCTGGTGAACGCGCTGATCCTCATCGGCGTCGCCCCGTTGGAGATGTTCTTCTACGGGCGGGCCGGTGCACGGCGGTTCCTGCACGTCGAGACGAAGAACGTCGAGGACGTGCGGCTGTGGGCCTTCGTCGTCGGGTTCCGGAACCTGCTCGCTGCGGTGGGCGCCATCGTCGGGCTGGTCGTCCTGCAGACCGGCGAGGCGGTCGTCGGTCGCACGATCGTCCTGGTCGCCTGCTGGTACATGCTCCTGTCCAGCCTCGCCATGGCGGTGGCGGACCTGCTCGGCTACTGGCGACCGCGCGGGGGCAGCGTTCTGGGCACCGTGGCATCGAGCGTCCTGCCGCTCGTCGCACTGGTGGCATTCGCTCTCGCCGGGTGAGGAGGGAGACCGTCTCGCCCGGGCACGCCGCGAAGCAGGGGATAGCACGAGACCCCGGTCCTTCGGGAGCGGGTTTCGTCGTTCCCGCCAGCCAATAGGGTCGAAGGATGCTGGCGACGATCATCCACGGCGAACGCGACATCCGGGTCGAGGAGGTGCCGGATCCGCGACTCGGGACCGGCGGGGACGCGATCGTGCGCGTCGTGGCCGCGTGTGTCTGCGGCTCCGACCTCTGGCCGTACCGCGGTGTCACCCGGACCAAGCGGCCGTCGCGCATCGGGCACGAGTTCATCGGCGTCGTCGAGGAGGTCGGACCCGAGGTCGGCCGGGTGACCATCGGCGACTTCGTCATCGCCCCCTTCTACGACTGCGACATGACCTGCATCAACTGCCGCAACGGCGTGAGCACCTCGTGCCTGGACGGGGGCTGGTGGGGCTCCGAGGACCGGCGCGGCGCGTTCGCGGACGGCGGGCAGGGCGAGCGCGTCCGGGTGCCGCACGCCGACGGCACCCTCGCGGTCGTGCCCGGCGGGATGCCGGACGACGACCTGATCCCGGACCTGCTGACCCTGTCGGACGTGATGGGCACCGGCCACCACGCCGCGGTGAGCGCGGACGTCCGCGAGGGATCGACGGTCGCGGTGGTCGGTGACGGAGCGGTCGGGCTGTGCGGGATCCTCGCGGCCAAGCGTCTCGGCGCCTCCCGCATCGTCGCCATGTCGCGCCACGCGCCCCGGCAGGCCGTCGCGCGGGAGTTCGGGGCGACCGACATCGTCGAGGAGCGCGGCGACGAGGGCATCGCCCGCGTGAAGCAGCTGTTCGACGGGATCGGGCCGGACGCGGTCCTCGAGTGCGTCGGCACGGCGGAGTCCATGGACCAGGCGCTGCGCTCTGCCCGGCCGGGCGGCATGGTCGGCTTCGTCGGGGTGCCGAACGGCGGCCCGGAGCTGCCGGTCCGGACGATGTTCGACGACAACGTCGGCGTCCGCGGCGGCATCGCGCCGGTCCGCAACTACGTCGAGGAGCTGCTGCCCGACGTGCTGGCCCGCCGCATCCGTCCCGGCCGCGTCTTCGACCTGGAGCTGCCGCTCCGCGAGGCCCCCGAGGCGTACCGCGCCATGGACGAGCGCCGAGCGATCAAGGTCCTCCTCCGCCCGTGACCCCCGTCGAGATGCCACCTGGTGTCCCCATTTCCGCGGGATGACGACACCAGGTGGCATCTCGGGGGGATCAGCGGGCGAGCTCCTCGCGGACGGCCGCGACGAACGCGTCGACGTCCTCCTCGCTCGTGTCGAAGGAGCACATCCAGCGGACCTGGCCGGCGGCCCGGTCCCAGTCGTAGAAGCGGTAGCGCCGGCGGATCCGGTCGGCGGCAGCGTTGTCGAGGACCGCGAACACCGCGTTCGCGTCGCTCGGCTGGGAGAAGGACAGGCCCGGCGTGCCCTCGAGGGACTCGCGCAGGCGCTGCGCCATCGCGTTGGCGTGCGCCGCCGAGCGCAGGCCCAGGTCGTCCTCGAACAGCGCGAGCAGCTGCGCGCTCATGAACCGCAGCTTGCTTGCGAGCTGCATGCTGAGCTTGCGGAGGTACAGGATCCCCTCGGCGCGGTCCGGGTTCAGGACGACGACCGCCTCGGCCCCGAGCAGCCCGTTCTTGGTGCCGCCGAGGCTGAGGACGTCCACGCCGGCGTCGGTCGTGAACTCGCGGAGCGAGACCCCGAGGGCTGCGGCGGCGTTCCAGATGCGGGCGCCGTCCATGTGCACCGCCATGCCGTGCTCGTGGGCGTACTCGGTCACCGCGCGGATCTCGTCGACCGAGTAGACGGTGCCGAGCTCGGTGCTCTGGGTGATGCTCACGACGAGCGGCTGGGCCCGGTGCTCGTCGCCCCAGCCCCATGCCTCCGTGGCGATGAGTTCCGGCGTGAGCTTGCCGTCGGGCGTCCCGACGGGGAGCAGCTTGAGCCCGCTCACGCGCTCCGGCGCTCCGGCCTCGTCGGTGTGGATGTGGGCGGTGCCGGTCGTGATGACGGCGCCCCACCGGGGCATCATCGCCGTCAGGCCCACGACGTTCGCGCCCGTCCCGTTGAAGACGGGGAACGTCTCGGCGCGCTCGCCGAAGCTCTCCTTCACGACCTCCGCGAGCCGGCCGCTGTACGCGTCCTCGCCGTAGGAGACCTGGTGGCCGCCGTTCGCGTCCGCGAGCGCCGCGAGCACCTCCGGGTGCACCCCGGCGTAGTTGTCGCTGGCGAAGGTCCGGACGGCGGGGTCATGCAGTCTCACGCATACATCCTCTCCGATGCCGGAGCGGCCTCGGACCCGGCTGCTTCTCTCAGTCGCGCCCCGTGATCCCGGACGTCGACGCGAGGACGTCGCCCAGCTTCCTGCCGAGCGCCTCGTAGAACATCGAGAGCGGGAACTCGTCGTCGAGGACGGCGTCCGTCATCCCCTTCGGGGGCCCCGACAGGACCTCGTCCGGAAGCCCGCGCGCCCAGCGCGACGCCGGATGCGGCGCGAGCGTCCCCCGCACCAGGTCGTACGCCGCGAGCCAGTGCGCGGTCTTCGGGCGGTCGATCGAGGACCAGTAGAGGCCGTCGATCGCGTCGGAGAGCGCGACGACCGCGTCCGGGACCTCGGGCCAGTCGACCGTGAGGCGCGTGTCGGTCCAGTGCAGGACGTGCCGCTGGTGGAGCCAGGCGAACAGGAGCTGACCGCCCAGCCCGTCGTAGTTGCGCACGCGGCTGCCCGTGAGCGGGAAGCGGAAGAGCCGGTCGAAGAGGATCGCGTACTGGGCGAGCCGGGCGCGATCCCGGGTGAGGGCATCGGTGTCCTCCGCACGGACGAGGCGCACCGCCTCCCGGAAGGCCGTGAGGTCGCACCGCAGCTCCTCCAGCGAGTAGAGGAAGTAGGGCATCCGCTGCTTGATCATGAACGGATCGAACGGGAGGTCTCCGCGCATGTGGGTCCGGTCGTGGATGAGGTCCCAGAGCACGAAGGTCTCCTCGGCGAGGCGCTGGTCGCCCAGCAGCCGCTCCGCGTCCTCGGGAAGCTCGAGACGGGTGATCTCCGCGGCACGGCGGACGACCCGGCGGAACCGGGCCGCCTCCCGGTCGGCGAAGATCGCGCCCCAGGTGAAGGCGGGCGGCACGGGTCCCGTCGCGACGGTCTCGGGGAACAGCACGGCGGAGTTGGTGTCGTAGCCCGCGGTGAAGTCGAGGAACCGGATCGGCACGAACATCGGGTTGGAGAAGGACGACGCCTCGAGCTCGGCCACGAACGCGGGCCAGACGACCTCGATCAGCACGGCCTCGAAGACGCGGTCGGTGCTCCCGTTCTGCGTGTACATCGGGAACAGGACGAGGTGCTGCAGCCCGTCCACCCGGTTCAGCTCCGGCCGGAACGCGACGAGCGACCGGGTGAAGTCGGGCACGCCGAATCCGCCTGCGCACCAGGCCGTGAGGTCGGCGCGCACGGCCTCAAGGTAGTCCGAGTCGTGCGGGAAGAGCGGCGCGAGCGCCGCGACCGCCGCATCCAGACGCTCCACGAGCACCGCAGCCCGGTCTCGGTCGGCCTCCTCGAACAGCGCCCCGTCGCGCTGCTGGAGTGCGCGGAGCTCCGTCACGGCCTCCTTGAGCAGCGTCCAGTCGGCGGAGGCGGCGGGGTCGACCGAGCCGGTCCGGCGGGTCGTCCTCGTCAATGTCGCGTCCATCTCTCCTCCGTCGTCTCGGCGTGAGACCGAGGCTATTGACGGACCGGGCGCGCGCAGGTTGCGTCCGTGGTTCGTTTCGTTGTGCTCTGCGCAGCTTTCCTGCGCGGGAGGTCGACGGACGCCCCGGCGGGCGGGAACGGGAGCGGAGCTCAGAAGGTGGCGCCGGGGACGCCGGAGATGACGATGGCGGCGCCGAGCACGAACACCCCGATCGCCACGGCGCTGGCGACCAGGGGCACCCAGAAGGCCAGGCGGCGCTGTACGAGGAGCACGATCGTCGTGACGATGCCCGCGACGAGGACGAGCGGCGGCCCGATCAGGGCGACGAGGAACCCCGCTCCCATGAGGTCGCTGTCGCACTCGAACGCCGCTCCACAGGGGTCGCTCGCCATGACCAGGAAGGGCGACATGACGAGCAGGAGCAGGCCGAGGAGCACGGACAGCGACAGCAGGACGATCGAGAGGACGAGATCCCACGTGCGCACCGGGCGCGGACCGTGCACGGGACCCTGCGCGGCCGCATACGTCGTCATGGTGAGAGAGTAGCGGGGGAGGGGATCCCTCCCGGAAGAACGGAGCGGATCCCGGCGATGGTTGGTGTGCTCATCGGGTTCGCCATCATCGGGTCGATCATCGCCGTGGGCTACGCGATCGGGCGCGCCGGCCTGCTCGGCTCCGGCGCGAGGACGGTCCTCGGCCGCCTCGCGTTCTTCGTGCTGTCCCCGTGCCTCCTCTTCACGGTCCTCCTCGAGGCGGACGTGCGGAGCCTCTTCTCCTCGCTGCTGCTCGCTTCAGCCATCGCGGCGGTGGCGTCGGCGCTGCTGTTCGCGGCCGTCGCGCTGCTCCTCTGGCGGCGGCGGCTCCCGGAGGCGGTCCTCGGCTCGCTCGCCTCCGGCTACGTGAACGCGGGCAACATCGGCCTGCCGGTCGCCGTGTACGTCCTCGGCGACCCCGCGTACTCGGCGCCCGTCATCCTGCTGCAGCTGCTCGTCCTCGCCCCCGTCGCGCTGACCCTCCTCGACGTCTCCACCCACGGCTCCGTGTCGGCCCGGCGCATCCTGCTGCAGCCGGTGCGGAATCCACTGCTCATCGGCTCGGCGCTCGGCGTCGCCCTGTCCCTCGCGGAGATCCGTCCGCCGGAGGCGCTCCTCGAGCCCTTCGAGCTGGTCGGTGCCGCGGCCGTGCCCGTCATGCTGCTCGCGTTCGGGATGTCACTGCACGGGCAGCGGCCCCTCGCGCCCGGCTCGGGCAGACGGGACATCCTGCTCGCGACCGGCCTGAAGCTCGCCGTCATGCCGGCCGTCGCCGCGCTCGCCGGGATCGCGCTCGGTCTGGAGGGCGAGCAGCTCTACGCCGTCACCGTGCTCGGCGCGCTGCCGACCGCACAGAACGTGTTCAACTACGCCCAGCGCTTCGACCGGGGGCTCATCGTGACCCGGGACACCGTGCTGCTCACGACGGTGGGCTCCCTTCCCGTGCTCCTGCTCGTGGCGCTCGTCCTGCATCCCTAGGGGTGCCCTACGCTCGGTCGGTGCCCGCCGTCGCCGCCGTCCTGTTCTGCGTGATCCTCGCCGCCCTCGCCGTCTTCCAGATCGCGCTCATCGCGGGAGCCCCGCTCGGCCACCTGGCGTGGGGCGGGCAGGACCGGGTGCTGCCGCGGCAGAAGCGCATCGGGAGCGTCGTCTCGATCGTGCTCTACGCCGCGTTCGCGCTGCTGGCGCTGGAGCGCGTCGGGCTGCTCGACCTGCTGCCCTCCGCCGTGGATCCCGTCGTGCGGGTGCTCATGTGGATCGTGTTCGCCTATCTCGTGCTCGGGATCCCGCTGAACCTGATCTCGCGGAGCAAGCCCGAGCGGTACGTGATGACCCCCGTCGCGACGGTCCTCGCCGTGCTCGCGCTGCTGGTCGCGCTCGCCTGACGCCGGCCGGGCCGGGAACGGCAACGCCCACGACATACGGCAACCGGAGGCGGTTGCCGTTCGTCGCTGCGGTTGCCGTTCCGGTGCGCGCCTCGGTCAGAAGATCATCGGGCGGTCGGCGTCCAGCTCCTCGGGAAGCGCGATGTCCACGACGACCGGCACGTGATCGCTCGGCGCCGTGCCCTTGCGCTCGTTGCGGTGGATGGCCGCGCCCTGCACGAGCTCGGCGAAGGCCGGGGAGCCGAGGATGAAGTCGATCCGCATCCCCTCGTTGCGGGGGAAGCGCAGCTGCTTGTAGTCCCAGTAGGTGAACCCCTCGGGGACGAGGTCCCGCACGACGTCGGTCATGCCGATGCGCTGGAACTCCGCGAACGCCGCCCGCTCCGGCGGGGAGACGTGGGTGGAGCCGTCGAAGACGTGGATGTTCCACACGTCGGTGTCGAGCGGGGCGATGTTCCAGTCGCCCATGAGGGCGAGCGGCTGGTCCGGGTTCTCGGCGAGCCAGCGCTCGGTGTCCGAGCGCAGCTTCGCGAGCCAGTCCAGCTTGTAGTCGTAGTGCGCGTGACCGACCTCGCGCCCGTTCGGCACGTAGAGGCTCCAGAGGCGGATGCCCTCGACGGTAATCCCCATCGCGCGGGCCTCGGCGGCCAGGACGCCGTCCTCGCCCGCGGCGCCGAAGCCCGGCATGCTCGGGAAGCCGTTGGTGACCTCCTCCATCGGGAGCCGGCTGGCGAACCCGACGCCGTTCCACTGGCTCGTGCCGTTCGTCTCGACGTCGTAGCCGGCCTCCGTGAAGGCCATCACCGGGAACTGGTCGGCCCGGCACTTGACCTCCTGCATGGCGAGCACGTCGACGTCCTCGCGCTTCAGCCAGTCGACGACACGGTCCACCCGGGCGCGGATCGAGTTGACGTTCCATGTGGCCACCCGCATGGAGCCCACGTTACCCGGCGCCCCCGACGCTCTCCGGCGGCCGCCCTAGGCTGGAGCGCGTGACCGACGCGCGCGACCAGCTGATCGACTACATCCGCCGCGAGGCCGTCTTCCACGGCGACTTCACGCTGACGAGCGGCAAGAAGGCGAGCTACTACGTCGACCTCCGCAAGGTCAGCCTCGACCACCGGGTCGCCCCGCTCATCGGTCAGGTCATGCTCGACCTGATCGCCGACATCCCGGACGTCGCCGCCGTCGGCGGGATGACCATGGGCGCGGATCCCATCGCGTCGGCGGTCCTGCACCAGGGCGCCGCCCGAGGCGCCGCGTACGACGCGTTCGTCGTGCGGAAGCAGCCGAAGGACCACGGCCGCGGCCGCCAGGTGGAGGGGCCGGACCTCGAGGGCAAGCGGGTCGTCGTCGTGGAGGACACGTCCACGACGGGCGGCTCTCCGCTCGCGGCCATCGAGGCGCTGCAGAAGGTCGGCGCCGAGATCGCCGCGGTCGCGGTCGTGGTGGACCGGAACACCGGAGCCCGGGAGCGCATCGAGGCGGAGGGCTATCCGTACCGGGCGGCCATCGGGCTCGCCGACCTCGGCCTGGAGTAGCGGTGCCGGATCCGCAGGGCGCCCTCCCCGGACGGGCGCCCGCGGACCTCGACCCGGGGATGCCGGAGGCCGGGCGAGCGACGGCGGACGACCGCCGGCGCTCCCGCGCGGTGGTGCTGGTCTCGGTCGCGGTGCTCGCCCTCTCCGGCCTGGCGCTCGCGTTCTTCCTCGGCACGCGGCTCCGTCCGGCTCCACCGCCGGCGCCTGCTCCCACGTCCTCGTCGCCGACTCCCGCGCCCACCCCGAGCCCGACGCCCACGCTCGCTCCGGCGCCCGCGGGTCCCGTGCCGCCCGGCACCTACGAGTGGGACGAGCTCGGCGGCGGCGAGTGCATCGACCCCTTCGCCTCACCCTGGGACCGCGAGTTCACCGTCGTCGACTGCGCCCAGCCCCATCCCGCTCAGCTGGTCGCCCGCGGCACGTTCCCCGGGGACATCGCGGCTCCCTATCCCGGTCCCGACGCGCTGACCTCCGAGCTCAACCTGCTCTGCACCCGTCCGGAGGTGCTCGACCCCGTCGCGGCGGGGCAGTACGGGGACCTGCAGTGGCAGGCGGCCTACCCCGCGGGGGAGGAGCAGTGGCGCGAGGGGGACCGCAGCTGGTTCTGCTTCGTCTTCCGCGGCTCGGGGCAGCCGCTCACCGGAAGCGTTGCGGCGCCCGTCTAGCGGCCGACGTCACAGCTCGACCTCGACCGGCTCCCGGTGCAGCAGGTCGGCGACCGAGTCGATGACCTCGCTCGGCCGGAACGGGTACTGCTCGATCTCCGCGCGGTCGCTGATCCCCGTCATGACGAGGATGGTGTGCAGACCCGCCTCGATGCCCGCGACGATGTCGGTGTCCATCCGGTCGCCGATCATCGCGGTGTTCTCGGAGTGCGCGCCGATCCTGTTCATCGCCGACCGGAACATCATCGGGTTCGGCTTCCCCACGACGTAGGGCGTCTTGCCGGTCGCCTTGCTGATGAGGGCGGCGATCGCCCCCGTCGCGGGCAGCGGTCCCTCGGGGCTCGGGCCCGTCGCGTCCGGGTTCGTCGCGATGAAGCGGGACCCCGTGCTGATGAGCCGGATGGCCTTGGTGATCGCCTCGAACGAGTAGTTGCGGGTCTCGCCGATGACGACGTAGTCGGGGTCCGTCTCGGTCATGATGAAGCCGGCCTCGTGGAGGGCCGTCGTCATGCCGGCCTCGCCGATCACGAACGCGCTCCCGCCCGGCATCTGGGACGCGCAGAAGTCCGCCGTCGCGAGCGCTGAGGTCCAGATGGACTCCTCCGGCACGATCAGGCCGGACGCGCGGAGGCGGGCGCTCAGGTCCCGCGGCGTGAAGATCGAGTTGTTCGTGAGCACCAGGAACGGCGCGCCCTGATCCGTCCACTGCTGGATTAGCTCGGACGCGCCCGGGATGGCCTGGTTCTCGTGCACCAGCACGCCGTCCATGTCGGTGAGCCAGCAGTCGATGTCGTCTCGGCGGGTCATCGGGTCCTTCCGGGTCGAGCGGGTGCTGCGGACATCCGCCGTCCCGCTGCCGGGCGTGACGTGTCCGCAAGACCCGCGCCTCGCCTCCGACCCTAGCGAAGGCGGGTGAGCGCCCGGTGTCAGGCGGAGACGAACCGGAGGTCGTCCCCGAGGCGCTCGCGCATCACCGCGACGGCGTCGGCGCTGGAGTCGACCAGGACGAAGCGGCGGCCGAGCTCGCGCGCCGCCGCGCCCGTCGTGCCGCTGCCCGCGAAGAAGTCGAGCACCCAGTCGCCCGGCGCGCTGGACGCGGCGACGATGCGGCGCAGGACGCCGACGGGCTTCTGCGTCGCGTACCCCGTCTTCTCCAGGCCCGTGGGCGAGACGATCGTGTGCCACCAGACGTCCGTCGGCAGCTTGCCGAGCGCGGCCTTCTCGGGCGTCACGAGCCCCGGCGCCATGTACGGCTCCCGGTCGACCGCCGACGAGTCGAAGTGGTAGCGGGACGGGTCCTTGACGTAGACGAGGATCGTGTCGTGCTTGGCGGGCCAGCGCCTGGTCGAGCGCGCCCCGTAGTCGTAGGCCCAGATGATCTCGTTGAGGAAGCAGTCGCGGCCGAAGAGCCCGTCGAGGAGCACCTTCGCGTAGTGCACCTCCCGGTAGTCGAGGTGCAGGTAGAGCGTGCCCTCGGCATCCAGCAGCCGCCACGCCTCGGCCAGCCGCGGCTCGAGGAACGCCCAGTAGTCGGCGAAGCGGTCGTCGTAGGAGAAGGCCCGGCCCCGGATCGTCTCGTAGCTCGCGCCCTGGAATCCGACCCGGTCGCCGGTCGCCGAGCGGACCGTCCGGAGCGTGGTCCGCGACTGGGTGCGTCCCGTGTTGAACGGCGGATCGAGGTAGACGAGCCGGAACGCGCCGTCGGGCAGGCGGGCGATCACGTCGAGGTTGTCGCCGTGCACGACGAGGTCCGGCCCGTCGGGAGTCCACAGGCCGCCGGGAGCGGCGGGCAGCGGGTCGGACACGTGCCGACCCTATGCGGATCAGGGGAGAAGGAGGAGCTTCCCGGTGGTGCGTCGCGCCTGCAGGTCCTCGTGGGCGCGGGCCGCCTCCTCCAGCGGATAGGTGGCCCCGATCCGGACCGTGAGGCTGCCGTCCTGCACCGCGCCGAAGAGCTCGCCGGCCCGCCAAGACCGCTCCTCGAAGTCCCGCAGGTAGTGCCCCATCGTCGGGCGGGTGAGGAACACCGACCCCGCCGCCGCGAGGCGCTGCGGGTCGACGGGCGGGACCGGGCCGGACGCCGCGCCGAACAGGACCAGCAGGCCGCGCACGGCGACGGAGCCGAGGGACTCGTCGAACGTGTTCCTGCCGACCCCGTCGTAGACGACGTCGACGCCGCGTCCGTTGGTGAGCTCGCGGACGTGCTCCCGGAAGCCGTCGTAGCGCAGCACCTGGTCGGCGCCGGCCTCGCGCGACAGCTGCGCCTTCTCCTGGCTCCCGACCGTGGTGAACACGGTGGCGCCGCGGCGCTTCAGGAGCTGGGTCAGCAGCAGGCCGACGCCGCCGGCCCCGGCATGCAGCAGGACGGTGTGCTCGGGCCCGACCGGGAACGTCGACGTGGACAGGAAGTGCGCCGTGAGGCCCTGCAGGAGCAGGGCGGCGGCGGTGTGGTCGTCCACCCCGACCGGGATGGGGACGGCCTTCTCCGCGGGGACGAGGACGTACTCGGCGTAGGCCGCCCGCGCTTCGGCCGTGGCGACGCGGTCGCCTTCCCGGAAGCCGGTGCCGCTTCCCGCCGAGACCACGGTTCCGGCGGCCTCCCCGCCCGGGGTGAAGGGGAAGCGGACCGGGTAGATGCCGGAACGGTGATACGTGTCGATGTAGTTGACGCCGGTGGCGGCGACGCGGACCAGGAGCTCGTCCGGGCCGGGCGACGGGACCTCGACGTCCCGCAGCTCGAGGACCTCCGGTCCGCCGGTGTGCTCGATCACGATCGCTCGGGCCATCGCTCGTCCCTCCTCGGTCCAGGCCTCCAGCCTAGGCACGCGCCGTAGCCTGGGCGCATGGGGAAGCCGCAGCCGAGCGTGGAGCAGAGCACGGCGGGCGTCGGGCCCTGGGCGGGCGAGTGGCCGACGGGCGAGCAGTACGACCCGGAGCTGCTCGAGCGGGGCGACAGCCGCAACGTGGTCGACCGGTACCGCTACTGGCGCATGGAGGCGATCGTCGCCGACCTGGACGCCCGGCGCCATCCGTTCCACGTCGCGATCGAGAACTGGCAGCACGACCTCAACATCGGCTCGATCGTCCGCACCGCGAACGCGTTCCTCGCGAGCGCCGTGCACATCGTCGGGCGCCGCCGCTGGAACCGGCGGGGAGCGATGGTGACCGACCGCTACCAGCACGTGACGCATCACGCGACCATCGACGAGCTCGTCGCGTGGGCGAGGGGCGAGCAGCTGCCGCTCGTCGCGGTGGACAACGTGCCCGGCTCCGTCCATGTGGAGGACTTCGCGCTCCCCGAGCGCTGCGTGCTGCTGTTCGGCCAGGAGGGTCCGGGCCTCACTCCCGAGGCGCTCGCCGCAGCGGACGCCGTCGTCGACATCCCGCAGTTCGGGTCCACGCGCTCGATCAACGCTTCGGCAGCCGCCGCGATCGTCATGCACGAGTGGATCCGCACGCACGCCCTGGGCAGAGCGGGCTCGGATGCGCGACGGAGCGCGCCACTAGGATTTAGGGGCTCAAGCGAGAGACGTGAGGGGATCACATGCCCGCGGTCGTATTGATCGGCGCACAGTGGGGCGACGAGGGCAAGGGCAAGGCGACCGACCTGCTCGGCAGCAGGGTCGACTACGTCGTCAAGTTCAACGGCGGCAACAACGCCGGGCACACCGTCGTCATCGGGGACAAGAAGTACGCGCTCCACCTGCTGCCGTCCGGCATCCTCAGCGACGGCGTCGTCCCGGTGATCGCGAACGGCGTGGTCGTCGACATCGAGGTGCTCTTCAACGAGCTGGACGCGCTGAGCGCTCGCGGCGTCGACGTCTCCCGCCTGCTGGTGAGCGCGAACGCCCACGTCATCACCCACTACCACCGGACCATCGACAAGGTCACCGAGCGCTTCCTGGGCAAGCGGCAGATCGGCACGACCGGCCGGGGCATCGGCCCGACGTACGCCGACAAGATCAACCGGGTCGGCATCCGGGTGCAGGACATTTTCGACGAGGGGATCCTGCGCCAGAAGGTCGAGGGAGCGCTCGACCAGAAGAACCACCTGCTCCTGAAGGTGTACAACCGCCGCGCGATCAGCCCCGAGGAGATCGTCGACGACCTCCTCTCGTACGCCGACCGGCTGCGCCCGATGGTCGCGGACACGTCGCTCGTCCTGAACCGCGCGCTCGACGAGGGGCAGACCGTTCTCTTCGAGGGCGGCCAGGCGACCATGCTCGACGTGGACCACGGCACCTACCCGTTCGTCACGTCGTCGAACGCGACGAGCGGCGGGGCCGCGACCGGATCGGGGGTCGCCCCGAACCGGTTCGACCGGGTCATTGCGGTCGTCAAGGCCTACACGACCCGCGTCGGCGCCGGTCCCTTCCCCACCGAGCTGCACGACGAGAGCGGGGAGTGGCTGCGCGGCCGCGGCTTCGAGTTCGGCACGACGACCGGCCGCCCCCGCCGAACGGGCTGGTACGACGCCCCGATCGCCCGCTACAGCGCCCGGATCAACGGCGTGACCGACTTCGTCCTGACGAAGCTCGACGTGCTGACCGGCCTCGAGCGCATCCCGGTCGCCGTCGCGTACGACGTCGACGGCATGCGGGTCGACGAGGTGCCGGTCTCGCAGTCGGACTTCCACCACGCGAAGCCGATCTACGAGGAGCTGCCCGGCTGGAGCGAGGACATCAGCGGCGCCCGCGAGTTCGACGACCTGCCGCGCGCGGCCCGCGACTACGTGCTCGCGCTCGAGGAGATGAGCGGCTCCCGGTTCTCGGCGATCGGCGTCGGTCCCGCGCGGGACGAGATCGTCGTCCGTCACGACCTGCTCGACTGACGTGACCGCCCGGGAGCCGGCGCGCGTGCCGCTCGAGGGACGCTTCGTGCGCCTCGAGCCGCTGACCCGCGACCACCTGTCCGGGCTCTTCCGCGCGATCGGCCGCCCGGAGGTGTTCGCGGGCGGCTACGGCGGCGGGCCCGCGGGATACCGGGACACGCTCGAGGGGTTCACGGAGTTCGCCGAGGGCTACTACCAGTGGGAGGGCGCGGGCATCAGCTACGCGGTCCTCCGGAAGGCCGACGGCAGTGTCGTGGGGACGACGACGCTCGGGGACCTCGACCTCGGGAACGAGCACGCGCACCTCGGGTGGACGGCGTACTCGCCCGAGGTCTGGGGCACCGAGGTGAACCCGGAGACGAAGCTCCTCGTCCTCGGTCATGCGTTCGCGAGCGGATTCGGCAGGGTCAAGCTCCAGGCCGATGTCCTCAACGAGCGCTCGCGGGCCGCGATCCTCCGCCTCGGCGCGGTCTTCGAGGGCATCACGCGACGCGACCGCCGGCGCGCGGACGGATCCTGGCGGGACGCCGCCGTCTACTCGATCCTCGTGGACGAGTGGCCGGAGGTCCGCGCGGGCCTCGAGCGCCGGCTCGGTTCCGGTCGGCCCGGGCGGGGCGATGGAGGCCGCGGCTAGGGTCGAGGGGTGAGTCTCTCCGACCAGCCGCTGAGCGGCGACGACCAGGCCGTCCTCGCCGACCTGCTCTCCCTCCGCCAGAGCATCGACAACATCGACGCTGCCCTCACCCACCTTCTGGCCGAGCGGTTCAAGTTCACGCAGCGGGTCGGTGAGCTGAAGGCCGCCCACGGGCTGCCCGCGGCGGATCCCGAGCGCGAGCGCCAGCAGGTCCAGCGGCTCCGGGCACTGGCGGAGGAGGCGCACCTCGATCCGGCGTTCGCCGAGAAGTGGTTCAGCTTCGTCGTCGCCGAGGTCATCCACCACCACGAGCGGATCGCCTCGTCGACCGCGGAGCGCCCCGCCGGCTGATTTTGGTATATTCCATTCGGAATAATTCGCATGGAAGAACCGTCGCTCACGCCCCTCGGCGTCTCCGCCCTCGCACTGCTCGAGGAGCGGCCGATGCATCCGTACGAGATGTACCAGCTGATGCTGCAGCGGAAGGACGACCGCCGGGTCAAGGTGCGTCCCGGCTCGCTGTACCACACCATCGACCGGCTCAGCCGGGACGGCCTCGTGGAGGCGGCGGGCACGGACCGCGGCGGCAACCGTCCCGAGCGCACCACCTATCGGATCACGGAGGCGGGCCGGGCCGCCCTCCTCCGTCGCGTCGCGTCGATGCTCGAGAGGCGCGGCGAGGAGTATCCCGAGTTCCCCCTCGCCCTCAGCCAGGCGCACACGCTGCCGGCCGAGGAGGTGCTGCGGCTGCTCGGCCGACGACTCGATGCACTCCGCGCCACGGCCTCCGCCCTCGACGACGACGCGCGCCGGCTCTCGGAGCGCCAGATCCCCGGGCGGTACTGGATCGACCTGGACCACGAGCGAGCGATGCTGCGCGCCCACATCGACTGGCTCGAGCGGCTGCTCGAGCGGATCTCCGCCGGCGACCTGGACTGGCAGAAGGAGTAGCAGTGGATCCGCACATCCGTCCCTGGCCGGCGCTCTGGTCGCTCGTGCTGGGGTTCTTCATGATCCTCGTGGACACGACGATCGTCTCGGTCGCGAACCCGGCCATCCTGCGGGGACTCGACACCGACATCAACGCCGTCATCTGGGTCACGAGCGCGTACCTCCTCGCCTACGCCGTGCCGCTGCTGATCACGGGCCGGCTGGGCGACCGCTTCGGCCCCAAGCGGCTGTATCTCGGCGGCCTGACCGTGTTCACGCTCTCCTCGGCCTGGTGCGGCCTCGCCGACAGCATCGAGATGCTGATCGCCGCGCGCGTCGTCCAGGGGCTCGGCGCTGCGATGATGACGCCCCAGACGATGGCCGTCATCACCCGCATCTTCCCCCCGGACCGCCGAGGCGCGGCGATGGGCCTCTGGGGCGCCACCGCGGGCGTCGCGACCCTGGTGGGACCCGTGCTCGGCGGCCTTCTCGTGGACGGGTTCGGCTGGGAGTGGATCTTCTTCCTCAACGTGCCGGTCGGGGTCCTCGCGTTCGTCCTCGTGCTGCGGAACGTCCCGAACCTGCCCACCCACCCGCACCGCTTCGACCTGCTCGGCGTCGTCCTCAGCGCGGTGGGCATGTTCCTGCTCGTCTTCGGGATCCAGGAGGGGGAGACGTACGACTGGGGCGTCATCGCGGGGCCGATCTCCGTGTGGTCGCTCATCATCGCCGGGCTCGTCGTCCTCACGCTGTTCGTCCTCTGGCAGCGGTTCGGCCGGGGCGAGCCCCTCCTGCCCCTCGCGCTCTTCCGCGATCGCAACTTCTCGCTGGCGAACGCGGCGATCACGACGGTCGGCTTCGGCGTCACGAGCATGTCGCTTCCGCTGATCTTCTACTTCCAGACGGTGCGCGGGATGACGCCCACCCAGAGCGCGCTCATGCTCGTCCCCACGGCCGTCCTCGGCATCGTGCTCGCGCCCGTGGTCGGCAAGCTCGTCGACCGGACGAACCCGCGGAACCTCGCCCTCGGCGGGATGATCCTCCTCGCGGTCGCGCTCACCTGGTACGCCGTGCTGCTGCGGCCGGACACGCCCGTGTGGCTGCTGCTCCTGCCGAACGCGCTACTCGGTCTCGCCAACGCCGGCATCTGGTCCCCGATCTCCAACACCGCGACGAGGAACCTGCCCCGCCAGGTCGCCGGCGCCGGGTCCGGGGTCTACAACACCACGCGGCAGGTCGGCGCCGTGCTCGGCAGCGCGGGGATCGCGGTGCTCATGGAGGCCCGCCTCGCGGCCGAACTGCCGTCCGGCGCGACGGCGGGCGCCTCAGAGTTCGGCGCCGCCACGCTGCCGGCCGCGCTGCAGGACGGGTTCGCGGCCGCGATGGGACAGTCGCTGCTGCTGCCCGCCGCGATCGCACTCGTCGGCGCCGTCGTCGTCCTCTTCTTCGCCAAGCCCGCGCCGAACCGCGCGTGGGGGGCCGAGGCGCCGGCGCCGAAGGCAGAGGCGGCGCCCGCCCCCTGACCCCGGCGTCCGTCGGCTGCCCGCAACCCGGGCCACTTCGGCGGATCCGGGCCGGCACGCCGGCCCACATTCACCGGATCGGCCCGGGATGTGCGGCGGCGGGCGAGCCGGCCGGGTCGTTGGGCCCTGATCGGTCGCCGCTCGGGGTGGCACGGTGGGGCCGACCGTCGCGCCCCGCGACGGCCAGGAGGGAGAGTCCCATGTCCACTGAGCAGGTGCGCGAGACGATGGAGGGGTATCTGGATGCCCTGTCCGCCCGGGGGGACTACGGGAGGTACTTCGCCGAGGACGTCCTGTTCGAGGTCCTCTGGTCCGACATGAGGATCCGGGGCGCGCAGGAGGTGGAGCAGACGATCCGCTTCCTTCACGAGGTCGCGTTCGATGCGCATCCCGAGGTCGGCGAGGTGCTCGTGGGCGAGCGAGGCGCGGCGGCCGAGTTCGTGTTCGCCGGCACGCATACCGGCGAGTTCGGCGGCGTCGCGCCCTCGGGCAACACGGTCCGCGTCCCCTACTCCGTCTTCTACGAGGTCGCGGCCGCGAAGATCACCGTGCTGCGGGTCTATCTGCCGATCGATCAGCTCGTGGCTCAGGCCCGCGGTGAGCTGGTGGGGAGTGGCGGCGCCGCTGCCCAGTGAGCCCGGCGCCGACGCGACTCGGGCCGTTCCGGTGCTTCCGGGCCGGAGTTCCGGCCCGTCCTGACCGGAACGGCCCGGGATGCCGGCGAGACGGCGGAGTCCGGCCTCAGGCGAAGTGGGCGGGCAGCGTGGCCGTCCAGCGGACGCGCAGCTCGTCGAGCGGGATCCGGAACAGGTCCTGGACCTCGATCGCCGCGTCCGGTCCCGACCCGTCGGTGACGCCGATGCGCAGGACGGGGTAGCCGCGGCCCTCGCACAGACCGACGAACCGCACGTCGTCCTCGCGCGGCACCGAGACCAGCACCCGGCCGGTGGACTCGCTGAACAGGGCGGTCGCCGCGTCGATGGCGTCGCGCTCGCACAGCTCGCCGAGCCACATGCGGGCGCCGACGCCGAACCGCAGCGCGGACTCGGCGAGCGCCTGCGCGAGGCCCCCGTCGGCGAGGTCGTGCGCCGAGCCGAGGAGCGACTCGGAGGCCGCGGCGGCCAGCAGCGCGGCCAGGTCCTTCTCGCGCTCCAGGTCGACGGCCGGCGGCCGGCCGCCGAGGTGGTCGTGGACCACCCCGGCCCAGGCGGAGCCGTCGAGCTCCAGCGAGGTGGTGCCGAGCAGGTACAGGTTGTGGCCCTCGTCCTGCCAGCCCGACGGGATGCGGCGCGCGACGTCGTCGATCACGCCGAGCACCGCGACGACGGGCGTCGGGTGGATCGGCTGGTCCCCGGTCTGGTTGTAGAGGGACACGTTGCCGCCGGTGACGGGCACCTCGAGCGCGAGGCAGCCGTCGGCCAGGCCGGTCACCGCCTGGGAGAACTGCCACATCACCTCGGGGTTCTCGGGGCTGCCGAAGTTGAGGCAGTCCGAGACCGCCGCCGGGGTGGCCCCGGTGACGGCCACGTTGCGGTACGACTCGGCCAGCGCCAGCTGTGCGCCCTGGTAGGGGTCGAGGTAGCAGTAGCGGCCGTTCGCGTCCGTCGCGATCGCGAAGCCGAGCCCTGAGGCCTCGTCGACGCGGATCATGCCGGCGTCGTCGGGGTAGCTCAGCGCGGTGTTGCCCAGCACGTACCGGTCGTACTGATCCGTGATCCAGCTCTTGTCGGCGAGGTTGGGGCTGCCGAGGAGCCGGAGGACCTGCTCGCGGAGCTCGTCGCCGTCCTCGGGGCGGGGCAGGGCGGCGGCCGTGTCGGCGTTCACCGCGTCGATCCAGGCCGGGCGGCTGATCGGCCGCTCGTAGACCGGGCTGTCGACCGCGACGGTGCGGGGGTCGACGTCGACGATGAGCTGTCCGTGCCAGGTGATCCGCAGCCGGCCCGTGTCCGTGACCTCGCCGAGCACGCTCGTCTCGACGTCCCACTTCTCGGTCAGCGCGAGGAAGCCGTCCAGCTTCTCGGGGCGGACGATCGCCATCATCCGCTCCTGGCTCTCCGACATGAGGATCTCCTCGGCCGTCAGCGAGGGGTCGCGGAGGAGCACCTGGTCGAGGTCGATGGCCATGCCGCCGTCCCCGTTGCTCGCGAGCTCCGCCGTGGCGCAGCTGATGCCGGCCGCGCCGAGGTCCTGGATGCCCTCCACGAGCCCCTGGCGGAACAGCTCGAGACAGCACTCGATGAGCACCTTCTCGGCGAACGGGTCGCCGACCTGTACCGCGGGACGCTTCGTCGGTCCGCCCTCGCTGAAGGTGTCGGACGCGAGGATGGACGCGCCGCCGATCCCGTCGCCGCCCGTGCGTGCGCCGAAGAGGACCACCTTGTTGCCGACGCCGCGCGCGTTCGCGAGGTGGAGGTCCTCGTGCCGCAGGACGCCGACCGCGAGGGCGTTGACGAGGGGGTTGCTCTGGTACACCGGGTCGAACCAGGTCTCGCCGCCGATGTTGGGCAGGCCGAGGCAGTTGCCGTAGAAGCTGATGCCGCTGACGACCCCGTGGACGACGCGCGCGGTGTCGGGCGAGTCGACCGCCCCGAAGCGGAGGGCGTCCATGACGCCGACCGGACGTGCCCCCATCGAGATGATGTCGCGGACGATCCCGCCGACCCCCGTCGCCGCGCCCTGGAACGGCTCGACGTAGCTCGGGTGGTTGTGGCTCTCGATCTTGAACGTGACCGCCCAGCCCTCGCCGATGTCGATCACGCCGGCGTTCTCGCCCATCCCGACCATGAGGTTCTTCTTCATGGCGGGGGAGACCTTCTGGCCGAACTGCCGCAGCCAGACCTTGGAGCTCTTGTAGGAGCAGTGCTCGCTCCACATCACGGAGTACATGGCCAGCTCGCCGCTCGTCGGGCGGCGGCCGAGGATCTCGCGGATGCGCGCGTATTCGTCGTCCTTGAGGCCGAGTGCGCCGTAGGGCTGCTCGCGGTCCGGGGTCTCGGCCGCCCGCTCCACGGTGTCGATGACGGGAGCCTGCAGCGAGGTCTCGGGCACGGTCGGACTCCTCAGCTCGCGATGGGAACCCACCGATTCTAGGCGGCCCGGCTCCGGAGCCCGTCCTTGTGTCGTGATAAGTACCGATATATCGTTACTGTGTCGTCCGGGCAACCGCGCGATCGAACCCGAGAGAAGGCAGCCATGCACCCCGATTTCCCCGACCGCGGTCACCGCGGTCGCATCCCCCGCCGAGGTCCCGACGGCTTCGGTCACCCCTTCGGCCCGGGCCGGCACGGCTGGGGCCCCGGCCCCGGTTTCGGGTCCGGCTTCGGCCCGGGCTTCGGTCCCCGCGGCCGCGGTCGCGCCCGCCGCGGCGACGTCCGTCTCGTCCTGCTGTCGCTCCTCGCCGAGAGGCCCTCGAACGGCTACGGCCTGATCCGCTCGATCCACGAGCGGACCGAGGGACGCTGGCGCCCGAGCCCCGGCTCGGTGTATCCGACCCTGCAGCAGCTCGTGGACGAGGGCCTGGTCGTGAGCGGCACGGACGTGCGCGGAGGCGAGTACACGCTCACCGATGCCGGCCGCGACTACGTCGAGGAGCACGCGGACGGGCTCCAGGCCGCCTGGGGCGGCCTGCCGGGCGGCGAGCCCGAGGCCGACGACCCGTTCTGGACGAGCTTCATGAAGCTCGTGAAGGCCGTCCGGCAGTTCTCGTCGGACGCGACCCCCGAGCAGCGCGCGGCGGCCATCCAGCAGATGGACCAGCTGCGGAAGTCGCTGTACGGGATGCTCGCGGAGTAGCGGACCCGGAGACTGGCCGAGCGCGGGCCGAGCGCGCCGAGGCGACGAACGCGGGCCGTGCTCAGGCCGCGCTCGTCGGCAGGCACCGCACTCGACGGAACATGCAGCGGCCTGGCCAGGCCTGGCTCAGTACGAGGCGGGCCGCGGCGAAGCGGCGCCGTGTCCCTTCAGCAGGGCGGCGCCCGCGTCGAGCGCGGCGACGTCGGTCGCCACGGCGAGGTCGTCGAAGCCGAGCTCGGCGAACCGCGCCGCCATGGCCGGCTCGGCCGCGTAGGCGCCGCAGCGGATCCCCGCGCCGCGGCATGCGGCCACGATCCGGGTGAGCGGAGCGTTCGCGCGGGAGTCCGCGAGCAGCTCGTCCATCGTGATGCCGAGTGCGAGCGACAGGTCGTTGGGCCCCACGAACACGGCGGTCACACCCGGCGTCGCGACGATGGCGTCGAGCTCGTCCAGGGCTCCTCGCGTCTCGATCATCACCCACAGCTCGATTCGCCGGTTGGCGGCGTCCGGCGGCGGTGCGTCCCGGCCCCACATCGGCGTCAGCGGTCCCCAGCTGCGCCGGCCGGCGGGAGGGTAGAGGGCGGCGTCGGCCGCGGCCCGGGCATCGGCGGCGCTGTCGATGAGCGGGACGACGACTCCGTCGGCGCCCGCGTCCAGGGCCGCGCCGATCGACGCGGTGTCGAGGCCCGGGGGGCGCACCAGCACCCGCGACCACGCGTCCGTGCGATGACGGAGGACGTCGGTGACGCGGGACCGGTCGAACGCGCCGTGCTGCCCGTCGAGCAACACCCAGTCGTAGCCGGCCTGCGCGACGCGGGCGGTCGTCCCGCTCTCCCCGAGCAGGCACCACATGCCCGCCGACGGTCTGTTCTCCATCCCCGGATTATGTCGCGCCGAAGGACCGTTCCCCGTGTCGGACCCCGGCGGTACCGTTCGCTGCATGAGCGAGACCAGCACGGATCCGGTGACCGAGTTCGTGGAGTCCGTCGCGGACGAGCGACGCCGCGCGGAGGCGAGGGAGCTCCGCGACATGCTCGAGCGGAGCTCCGGGCTGCCGGCCCGGCTCTGGAACGGCGGGATCGTGGGGGTCGGCGACCTGCACTACCGGTACGCGAGCGGCCGGGAGGGCGACACGTTCGTGGTGGGCTTCGCCCCGCGGGCCGCGGCCATCACGCTGTACGGGCTCTTCCCGTCCTACCGCCCCGAGGAGGAGCCGCTGCTCGAGGAGCTGGGACCGCACAGGCTCGGCAAGGGATGCCTCTACGTCACGCGGCTCGACCGGATCGACCGCGGCGTCCTGGAACGCCTGGTGGCGAAGGCGGCGAAGCACGCCGCGGAGAGCACGCCGGGCTCGGGCTAGGCGAGCACCGTCTGCAGGACCGACTGGAAGAAGCGGAGGCCGTCCACGCCGGACCGCATCGCGGCGGCGGTGTCGGGACCGAAGCCCGGCTCGACGGCGTGCTCCGGATGCGGCATGAGGCCGACGACGTTCCCGCGCTCGTTAGCCACGCCCGCGATGTCGTTGATCGAGCCGTTCGGATTGGCGCCGAGGTAGCGGAACACCACGCGGCCCTCGCCCTCGAGGCGCTCGATCGTCGCGGTGTCGGCGATGTAGCCGCCCTCGCCGTTCTTCAGCGGGATGACGATCTCCTCGCCCTCCTCGAACGCGGAGGTCCACTGGGTGTTCGTGCTCTCGACGCGGAGGCGCTGGTCGCGGCAGACGAAGGCGCCCGCCTCGTTGCGGATGAGGCCGCCGGGCAGCAGGTGCGCCTCGGTGAGCATCTGGAAGCCGTTGCAGATGCCGAGCACGGGCATCCCGCTGTTCGCCGCCTCGATCACCTCGGTCATGATCGGCGAGTGCGCAGCGATGGCGCCGCAGCGGAGGTAGTCGCCGTAGCTGAAGCCGCCGGGCAACACGAGCGCGTCGACTCCCTGGAGGTCGTGGTCGCCGTGCCAGAGGGGAACCGGCTCGGCGCCCGCGATGCGGATGCCGCGGGCGGCGTCCCGGTCGTCCAGAGATCCCGGAAAGGTGATGACACCGATCCTCACCGGTCGTCCTCCGTCCGGATCGCGACGACGTCCTCGATGACGCCGTTCGACAGCAGGGTCTGGGCGATGTCGCGCACGTCGGCCAGGACGGTGTCGTCGACCGGGCCGTCGACGGTGAGCTCGAATCGCTTCCCGATGCGGACGGACGAGAACTCGGACTTGCCGAGGCGCCGCAGGGCTCCGGCTACCGCCTTGCCCTGGGGGTCCAGGAGCTCGGCCTTCGGCATGACTTCGACGACGATGGTCGGCAACCTGCCACCTTCCGTTTCGGGACCGTCCGATTCTACCGGCCGTTCCTGCGTCCCCAGCGGCCGCGTGCACGACGCGACTTGCCGGAAAATCGGGCTCCGCGCCCCCTCAACCGCGATTTCCCGGCAAGTCGCTCAAAGTGCGGCGGGCGGGGCGACCGTGACGTGGACCTGGTTGACCCACGGGTCGTCGAAGCTGAGGCCGTCGCCCGTGTCGCGCTGCTGGACCCCTCGCGCCGTCAGGCGCTCGCGGAGAGCGCCGAGGTCGTCGAGGGTCGGAACGGTGATGGAGACCTCGCCGAGGCCGAGGGCCGGGGTCCGCGTGCCGGCGCCGGCGCTGTGCCAGGAGTTCATGCCCAGGTGGTGGTGGTAGCCGCCGGCCGACACGAAGAGGGCCGATCCGCCGAACTCCGCGGTCACCTCGAAGCCCACCGTGTCGACGTAGAACGCCTTCGCGGCCGCGATGTCGCCGACCTTGAGGTGCACGTGGCCGACCCCGGCATCCCCCTGCACGCCGCGCTCGGCGCCCTGCTCGGTCAGGTTCTCGGCGAGGAAGCGGTTCGGGTCGAGGTAGATGGTCGCCATCGCGACGCGGGACCCCTGCCACTGCCACTCGCTGCGCGGCCGGTCCCAGTACAGCTCGACGCCGTTGCCCTCGGGGTCGTCGAAGTAGAGCGCCTTGCTGACGAGATGGTCCGAGCTGCCGGTGAAGGAGGCCGGATGCTGTCTCGCGACGGAGTACACGGAGGCGGCGAGGTCGGCCTGATCCGGGAACAGGAAGGCCGTGTGGTACAGCCCGGCCTGCGACGGCGAGGCGTGACGGAGCTCCCGCCGCTGCTCGAGGACGAGGGCGCGGCGCCCCGCGCGGCCGAGCTCGGCGCGGTCGCCCTGCTGCGCGAGGAGGTCCAGCCCGACCCCGTCGCGGTAGTACGCGATCATCCGGTCCAGGTCCGCGACCTTCAGCGTCACGGCCCCCATGCCGGTGTCGGCGGCGAGCACGTCCTCGTTCCGCTCCTGAGCAGTCGTCATGGCAGGAAGAACAGCCGCGGGCGACGGCGCATTCCGTCCTCGGCATGCTGAGCACCGCAGGACGGACGCCGCCTCCGCCGGCGAGGAAGGGTCAGGCGCCGAAGCGGTCGATCAGCTCGCGGTAGCGGGCGGCGGTGCGCTCGACGATCTCGTCCGGCAGCCGCGGCGGCGTCCCCGTCCGGTCCCAGTTCGCCGCGAGCCAGTCGCGGACGATCTGCTTGTCGAAGCTCCGGCCCCGAACCCCGCGATGCCACTCCTCGGCATCCCAGTAGCGGCTCGAGTCGCTCGTCAGCACCTCGTCCGCGAGCACCGTCGCACCGGTGTCGGGCTCGGCGCCGAACTCGAACTTGGTGTCCGCGAGGAGGACGCCGTGCTCCTCGGCGATCGCGGAGGCCGTCGCGAACACCTCGAGGGAGAGCCGGCGCAGCTCGTCGGCGCGCTCCTCGCCCACGAGCTCCACCGTCCGCTCGAAGGTGATGTTCTCGTCGTGCTCGCCCTGCGGAGCCTTGTAGGCGGGTGTGTAGATGGGCTCGGGGAGCCGGTCCCCGTCGGAGAGGCCGGCCGGCAGCGGAACCCCGCAGACGCTCTGCGTCTCCCGGTACTCGGCCCATCCGCTGCCCGTGAGATAGCCCCGCACCACGCATTCGATCGGGTACATCTCGAGCGCCTTCACGAGCATCGCGCGGCCGGCGACCTCGTCGGGGACGCTCTGCGGCTGGATCAGGTGGTCCGGCACGCCCAGGCGGTCGAACCACCACAGGCTCAGCCGGGTCAGCAGCACCCCCTTCTCCGGGATGCCCGGCTCCAGGACGTGGTCGAACGCGCTCACGCGGTCCGATGCCACGACCAGGAGGCGGTCGCCGGCGCCGTCGGCGGGACGGTAGAGCTCCCGGACCTTGCCCGAGTAGACGTGCTCCCAGCCGGGCAGGGTCACGATGCCGCCTCGGCCGCGATGTCGGTGCGGTACTGCCCGCCCTCGAGGTCCAGGGCGTCGACCGCCTGGTACACCCGCGACCGGGCCTCGCGGAAGTCCTCGGCGAGTGCGACGACCGTCAGGACCCGGCCGCCGGTGGTGACGAGGTCGTCCGAGCCCTCCCGAGTTGCGGTCGCGGCGTGGGAGATGCGGACGCCGGGGACGCCGAGGGCGTCGCCGAAGCCGTACACCGGGCGGCCCGTGATGGGAGCGTCGGGGTAGCCCTCGCTCGCGAGCACGACGCCCACCGCGGCCTCGTCCCGGAACTCGGGCCACGGCATCCCCTCGAGCTCCCCGCTCGCGGCGGCGAACAGGAGCCGGCCGAGCGGAGTGGCGAGGCGCGGCAGGACGACCTGCGTCTCCGGGTCGCCGAACCGGGCGTTGAACTCGATGACGCGGATGTCGGCGCCCTCGACGATGAGGCCGCAGTAGAGGAGCCCGATGAAGGGCGTGTCCTCCTGCTCGAGGCGGCGCACGACGGGGAGCGCGACCGTCTCGAGGACCGTCCGCACGAAGGCCTCCTCGCCGCCGAAGGCGTCCGAGAGCCACGGCAGCGGGGAGTAGGCGCCCATGCCGCCGGTGTTCGGGCCCTGGTCGCCGTCGAGGAGGCGCTTGTAGTCCTGAGCGGGGGAGAGGGGGAGGACGCTGTGGCCGTCCGAGAGGAAGAAGAGGGAGACCTCGCGGCCCGTGAGGTGCTCCTCGACGAGCACCGAGCCGCGCTCGAGATAGGCGGTCGCGTGCGCGAGGGCGGCGGCGCGGTCCTCGGTGACGAGGACGCCCTTGCCGGCGGCCAGGCCGTCCGCCTTCACGACGTACGGGCCGCCGAGCTCGTCGAGCGCCTCCTCCGCCTCGGCGAGCGTCGCGGCGCGGAGAGCGCGTCCGGTCGGCACGCCGGCCTCCGCCATGACGGCCTTGGCGAACGCCTTGCTGCCCTCGAGCGCGGCGGCCGCGCGGCCGGGGCCGAACACGGGGATGCCGCGCTCGCGGATCGCGTCGGCGACGCCCGCGATGAGCGGCGCCTCGGGACCGATGACGACGAGGTCGATCGTCGACCCCATCACATAGTCGGCGACCGCCTCGTCGTCGGCGATGTCGCCGATGTCGACGCACTCGCAGACCTGAGCGATGCCGGCGTTGCCGGGGGAGGCGAGGACCTCGTGGCCGGCCGGGTCGGCGAGGAGGGCATCGACGATGGCGTGCTCGCGCGCGCCGGAACCGAGGACGAGGATCCGCACCCGCTCAGGCTATCGGCCGGGCCGCCCCCACGGGTTTGGAGGGGTCTGCCGCCCTGGCTAGCGTGGAGGGATGGGACGGGCGAGGATCGCGGCCGAGGTCGGAGAGCCGGCGGTGCTCTCCGCGCTGCGCGGTGACGCGCCCCGCCCGGTCGTGGCGACCGCCGTCCGCTACACCCTGCAGCTGCTCGCGGAGCGAGCGGAGGGCGGCACCGTGGAGGTGCGGGTCCCGCCGTTCGGGGCCGTCCAGTGCATTCCGGGGCCACGGCACACCCGCGGGACACCGCCGAACGTGATCGAAACGGACCCGGAGACGTGGCTCGCGCTGGCCGCGGGGTCGCTCGACTGGGCCGAGGCGCTCGCCTCGCACCGGGTGTCGGCGTCCGGCTCCCGCGCCGACCTCACCGGGTGGCTGCCGCTGCCTCCGATCGCCGCACTGGGGGCCCGAGCATGAGCGTCCCGCAGGAGCCGCAGGATCAGCCGACCGAGCAGGTGCGCGTCCGCCGCTCGCCGAAGATCGCCAACTTCCTGCTCGCGGGCGCCCTGCTCGGGGCGGTCGTGGCCCTCGTGCTCACCTTCGCCTTCCCCGAGAACAGCGAGTACCCGCCGACGCAGGTGCTCGGCTTCCTGCTCGTGCTGGGAATCGTGCTCGGCGGGGCCCTGGGCGGCGTCGTCGCCCTGATCCTCGACCGCGCCTCGCAGCGCCGCATCCGCGAGGTGGGCGCGGTCCGCGAGGTCACGGTGGCACCGCCCGCGGACCCGGCGCCGGATGCCGGCGAACCCGGCGACTCCGCCCCCGGCGACGCAGCGAGCGACCGTGCGCCGAGCGACGTGCCGCCCGGCGACGTGGCGCCGGACGGGCTCCCGCCCCGCGCGTAGCCCCTCTCCCGCGTCCCCACACCCGCCGAAATGCCACTTGATGCTGTCATCCGGCGCGGATGAGAGCACCAGATGGCATCTCGACGGACAGGCGGACGGGACGGGAGCGGACCGGCGTTAGGCCGCGTCAGCTCAGCTGCGTGCGCTCCACCCAGCGGAGGTACTCCTCCGTGACGGTGCCCGTCACGTAGCGGCCGTCGAAGCAGCTCTTCTCGAGGTCCTTCACCTGAGAGCCCTCCAGGATGGCCGACTGCATGTCGTCGACCTCCTGGTAGATGAGGTAGTCGGCGCCGAGCTCCAGGGCGATCTCCGGGATCTTGCGGTCGTAGGCGACGAGCTCCCGCCGGGAGGGCATGTTGATGCCGTACACGTGCGGGTAGCGGACTGGCGGAGCGGCCGACGTGAACGTCACCTTGTTCGCCCCCGCGCTGCGCGCCATGTCGACGATCTCCTTCGAGGTCGTGCCGCGCACGATCGAGTCGTCGACGATGAGGACGTTCTTGCCCTTGAACTCCGAGCCCATCGCGTTGAGCTTCTGCCGCACCGACTTCTTCCGCTCGGCCTGCCCCGGCATGATGAACGTCCGGCCGACGTAGCGGTTCTTGTAGAAGCCCTCGCGGTACTCCACCCCGAGCTTCCGCGCGACCTGCATCGCGGCCGGGCGGGACGAGTCGGGGATCGGCATCACCACGTCGATGTCGCCGCGCGGCGTGTACCGCTCGATGGTGTCGGCGAGGCGGTTGCCGAGCCGCAGGCGGGCGTCGTAAACAGAGATCCCGTTCATGACGGAGTCGGGACGCGCGAGGTACACGTACTCGAAGGAGCACGGCACGAGCGTCGGGTTCGCCGCGCACTGCCGCGTGTGCAGCTCGCCGCTCATCGTGATGAACACGGCCTCGCCGGGCTCGACGTCGCGGACGATCTCGTAGCCCTGGCTCTCCAGTGCGACGGTCTCCGACGCGACGATCCACTCGAAGCCCACGAAGCCGAGCGGCTTGCGGCCGAGGACGAGCGGCCGGATGCCGTAGGGATCGCGGAACGCGAGCAGGCCGTGGCCGGCGATGAGCGCGATGCAGGCGTACGAGCCCTCGACGCGCTCGTGCACGCGTGAGACCCCGGTGAACAGCTGGTCGAGGTCGAGCTCCGTGCCGGCGATCTGCGCCTGAAGCTCGTTGGCCAGGATGTTGATGAGCAGCTCGGTGTCGGACGACGTGTTGAGGTGCCGCCGGTCGATCCGGTAGAGCTCGTCCGTCAGCTCCCGCGTGTTCGTGAGGTTGCCGTTGTGGACGAGGACGATCCCGTACGGCGCGTTCACGTAGAACGGCTGGGTCTCCTCCTCGTTCGCGGCGGAGCCCTTGGTGGCGTAGCGGACATGACCGAGACCGGCTGTGCCGGGGAGGGCGCGCATGTCTCGGGTCCGGTAGGCCTCGCGCACCTGACCGCGGGCCTTGCGCATGTGCACGGTGCTGCCGTCGATCGTGGCGATCCCGGTGGAGTCCTGACCCCGGTGCTGTAGAAGAAGGAGGCTGTCGTAGACGAGCTGGTTGACCGGCTCAGAAGAGACGATGCCGACGATGCCGCACATTCGGCGAGGAGCTCCAGACCATAGAGTGGGGGCTTACCGACCAAGTGTGCCATGCGCCGGACGAGTGAACGGCCGAACGGAAGATCGAATGAGCGACAGCTACGCCGCGGCCGGGGTCGACACGGCGGCCGGGGACCGGGCCGTCGAGCTCATGCGCGAGGCGGTCGGCCGCACGCACGGCCCTGAGGTGATCGGGGGAGTGGGCGGGTTCGCGGGGCTCTTCGACGCCTCTGCGCTGCTCGGCTACCGTCGGCCGCTGCTGGCCACCGGCACGGACGGCGTGGGCACCAAGGTCGCCATCGCTCAGGCGCTCGACAAGCACGACACGGTGGGCCAGGACCTCGTCGGGATGATCGTCGACGACATCGTGGTGGTCGGGGCGAAGCCGCTGTTCCTGACGGACTACATCGCCTGCGGGCGGCTCGTCCCGGAGCGGATCGCGGAGATCGTCCGCGGCGTCGCGGAGGCGTGCGCCGCGACCGGAACCGCACTCGTCGGCGGCGAGACGGCCGAGCATCCCGGCCTCATGGGACCCGACGACTACGACCTGGCCGGTGCCGCGGTCGGCGTCGTGGAGGCGGACGACGTGCTGGGCCCCGAGCGGGTCCGCGACGGGGACGCGATCATCGCGATGGCCTCCTCCGGCCTGCACAGCAACGGCTTCTCGCTGGTGCGCAAGATCCTGGCCGACGCGCGGCTCTCGTACACGGACCGCGTCGACGACCTCGACGGTCCCGTCGGCCTCGCGCTGCTCGAGCCGACCCGGCTGTACGCGCGCGTCCTGCTCGACCTGCTCCGCGATCCCGTCGCGGGGGAGGCGGTCCACGCCTTCAGCCACGTGACGGGAGGCGGGATCGCCGCGAACCTCGCGCGCGTGCTCCCGAGGGGCGCGTGGGCCGAGCTCGACCGCGGCACATGGGCGCCGTCCCCGGTGTTCCGGGTGCTCACCGACCTCAGCCGGTCGCGCTTCGAGGATCACGAGGGCACGTGGAACCTCGGCATCGGGATGTTCGCGATCGTCGAGGCGGACTTCGCCGGCGAGGTGGCGGCGACGCTGGCCGCCCACGGCGTGGAGGCGTGGCAGGCGGGCACGGTCTCGACGGCCCCGCGGAGCCTCGACGGGTTCGAGCAGGGCGCCAAGGGCGTCGACGGCGGAGCCGTGCGGCTGGTCGGGACGTACTCCGCCGGCTGACTCAGCCGAGGAGCGCCGGCAGCGCCCAGCGGAAGCCGACGAAGAACGCGCTGCCCGTTCCCACGAGCACGGCCGCCGCGATGGCGATCGTGGGAGGGCGGACGAGTCGGCGGGCCGAGAACGCGGCCAGCGCGACGACGGCGATGGCGAGGATCGCCCACCAGTACGCGGCTCCCGTCGTGTCGGCGACCGTCGTCAGTCCGTAGACGCCCTCTCCCGCCAGGATCCCCGCGAGCAGCCCGGCGCCGACCGCGGCCCACCGGCGCTCGCGGTGGTGCAGGAGCGCAGCGGCTCCTCCCACCAGGGGACCCGCAAGGAGGCCGACGATCAGCCAGAAGCCGGGATCGTAGGGGTGGCCGCGAAGGTTCGATGCCGCGGCGTAGCCGAGGTTGGTCGCCGTGAACCCGAGCACTCCGAGCAGCGGGGCCAGGCGCAACGCCGGGCGGGCCAGGTACACGGACGCTGCGACGGGGATCGTCCAGCCGGACGCGGAGTTCGACAGGGGCCGCAGCGCATCGGGAAGGAACTGCTGGCCGACCGAGGTCAGTGCGCCGACGACGGTCGCCGCGAGGGCGACGATGAGCAGCACCCTGGTCCATGACCCGCGGGCCATGGGACGGGCGAGAGCGGAGTCGGCAGAGGTCACGCCGAGACGCTACAGCGGGACAGTGACGGGGTCGGGCAGGCGAGTCGGGATCCGCGTCCGACCAGACCGATCCGGCTCTGCGTCCGGTCAGGCGGTCTGGGACCGCTCCTGGCCGTCGTCCTCGACGTACTCGGCCCACTTGTCGAGATCGCCGTTCTCGTCGTGGCTCGAATGCCCGGTGAGCTCACGCTCGAGCGCGTCGTAGTTCGTCTGCGGGCTGTAGTACTTCAGCTCGCGAGCGACCTTCGTGTGCTTCGCCTTTTGACGGCCGCGCCCCATATGCGTGACCCCCTCACCAATCTTCGCCGGGCTGCAGATGCTGCGGCGGTCCTCAAACAGGGAATGCGGAAAAACTCTGCGCTACTTTAGCACGCAGCCCATGAGGCACGATGGGACGGGTCCACCGTCCCAGGGGCCATAGGAGGGGATGTGCTGGACGAGTCCACGTCCGTCGTGATCATCGGCGCCGGCCAGGCCGGCCTCTCGGTCGCGTACTACCTGCAGCGACTGGGGATGCGCGCGGGCACGGATTTCCTCCTCCTCGATCAGGGACCCTCGGCCGGGGGCGCGTGGCAGCACCGCTGGGAATCCCTGCGCCTCGGCTCCGCGCATCGCGTGCATGACCTTCCCGGCATGAAGGCGGTCGGCATCAGCTTCGAGGACGCCGACCGGAGCCGGCCCGCGCGCGAGGTCGTCGCGGACTACTACAGCCGCTACGAGACCTTCTACGACCTCCGGGTCCGCCGCCCGGTCTCGGTGAGCGCCGTCTTCAACCGCGGAGCCGACCTCGTCGTCGGCTCGGACGCGGGCGAGATCACGACGCACGTCGTCGTCAACGCGACGGGAACGTGGGGCTCCCCCTTCGTGCCCTACTATCCGGGCGTCCAGCGCTTCCGCGGACGTCAGCTGCACACCGCGAGCTACCGCTCGGCCGAGGACTTCCGGGGCCAGCGCGTGCTGGTCGTCGGCGGCGGGACGTCTGCGATCGGTCATCTCCTCGAGCTCGAGGGAGTCGCGGAGAGCACCGTCTGGGTGACCCGGCGGCCGGTGGACTACCTCGACCACGGCACGCTCGACCTCGAGGACGCGGTGACCGCGGTGGCCGCGCAGGACGCGGCCGCACGGGCAGGGCGCGCCCTGCCGAGCATCGTCAGCGGCACCGGGGTGCCGAAGACCCGGCGCATCGCGGCGGGGATCCACCGCGGCGTCCTTGACCCGCGGCCGATGTTCGCGCGGCTCGAGGAACACGAGGCGGTGTGGGAGGACGGCACCCGCGAGCCGATCGACGCGATCATCTGGGCGACCGGCTTCCGGCCCGACGTCCGGCACCTGAGCCCGCTGCGCCTCCACGAGAAGGAGGGCGGCATCGTCGTCTCCACCGGCGCCGCCGAGCGGGACGCGCGCATATTCTTCGCCGGGTATGGGCCGACCGCGAGCACGATCGGGGCGAACCGCTCCGGTCGGCAGGTCGCGCGCCAGGTCTTCGCCGCCGTCGGCGATCGCGTGCCGCCCCGGCCTCCGCAGGGACCGCCGCAGCCCAGCCGCGCGCGCGGGAGCTTCCGCCCTTCCACCGCTGAGGTGCCCATCACCTTCCGCGAGGACACCGCACCGGCGAACGACGCCGTGTCGACCCTGGCTCGCTTCTTCGCCGACGACTGACCCCCCTGCCGGGGTCGCCCCCGCCCGAACTCGCGCTCCGGACGGCACCCGCTGGCTTCCCGGGCCGTTCCGGTCGATCCGGGCCGCCGTTCCGGCCCGGATCCGCCGAATCGGCCCGGGTCGCACACGCGGCGGCCCCGCGTCACGGCAGGCGCGACCCGATCTCCTTCCGCAGCGCGGCGAGCCGCTCCTCGAGCAGGGGGACGACGTCGGCCGGGATCGCGCCGCGGGCCGCCGCGGTCCGAAGGTCTGCCCGGACGCCGTGCCGGAAGTCGGCGAGCGCGACCTCCGCCGAGTGCAGCGCGCGACGGGCCGCCTCCGCCGAGGACGCGTCCGGTCCCGGAGGCGCGGACGCCGGGTGTCCTCCGGTGCGCGCGGCCTCCCCGCGTGCCGACGCGGCGGCGGCGGCGAGCTCTGCCCGCAGGCTCCGCATCGCCTGGTCGACGCCGCTGCGCACCTCGTCCGCGATGCGCCGTACCGAGTCGGTCAGGTCGTCCTCGATCCCGGCGAGCTCGCCACGGCGGGCGTCCAGCTCCCGTCGCCCCTGCTCGGTGATGGCGTACACCGTGCGCCGGCCGTCGGACTCGCGCCGGACGAGGCCCTCCTCCTCGAGCTTGGCGAGGCGGGGGTAGACCGTGCCGGCGCTCGGCGAGTACGTCCCGCCCGAGCGCTCCTCGAGCGCCTGGATGAGCTCGTAGCCGTGCCGGGGGCGCTCCTCGAGAAGGGACAGCAGGTAGAGCCGGAGCCGGCCGTGCCCGAACACGCTCACGCGACCGTCTCCCTGCCGGCCGTGGCCGCGCGCACCACGACGATGTCGCCGGACACCGAGTTGCACTTCACGTCGGTCCAGCGTCCCGAGAGGTCGCCGGTCGCCCAGCTCTGCCCCATGCCGCGGATGCCGCGGAAGACCCGGTCGTCGAGCTGGGCCGTGCCGCTCACCGAGTTGATCGTGTAGCGAGCCCCGACTCCCTCGGGGAGCCGGATCGTCGTGGCGCCGCTCACCGTGTTCGTGTCGATCTTGTCCGGTACGCCGGCGGCGTCGACGAAGACGTCGCCGCTCACGCCGTCACACGAGAAGGAGGTCAGCACGCCGGACGCCGACACGTCGCCGGAGACCGTGCGCGCCGCCACCGCTCCCCGGTGGTCCCGCACCGACAGGGGACCGCTCACGGTGTTCAGCTCGACGTCGCCGGCGCTCGCGTCGAGCATGATGCTGCCCGAGGCCGTGCTGAGCCGAGCCGGCGTCTGCATCCCGCTCACGAGCGCGTCGGCGCTGACGACGGCCAGTCGCAGGGACACGGTGCGGGGCACGAGCACGCTGACCGTCGCGCTCGCCTTCCCCGTGACGGACCGGAAGACGTCGACGAGGTTGTCCCAGCGCAGCTGGGGGTGATCGATCTCCAGGTGGTCGCCGTCGATGCTGACGAGCAGGTCGCGGCCGTGCACCTCGGAGACCTCGACCCGGGCGGTCGGCTCGTCCGTCCCGAGGACGTCGACGCGGCCTGCGATGAGACTGATCTTGACCGACCGGACCACGGGCAGGTCGAGGACCTTCGGCCCGCTGACGAGCCACTTCTCCTGAGCCATCGAAGCTCCCTCCTCGCGATATATCGCGTTACGCGGAAAAACGATATATCGCGTCTTGAACGGCCGCAAGAGCCGTGCATACCGATCGGCCATAATCCGTGACGTGCACTTGCTTGCCGTCGCGAGTCTCAAGAACCGCGCCCTCATCGCCCTCGTCACGGTCGTGGCGGCCGTGTTCGGCGGGCTCGCGCTCACCTCGCTCAAGCAGGAGCTCATCCCGTCGATCCAGTTCCCGCAGCTCGCGGTCGTGACGAGCTACGAGGGTGCCTCGCCGGAGATCGTCAACCAGAGCGTGAGCATCCCGATCGAGCAGGCCATCCAGGGGATCGCGGGTCTCGAGTCGACCTCCGCGACCTCGAGCTCGGGACGCTCCGTCGTCGCCGCCTCCTTCGAGTACGGCATCGACCTCGCCTCGACGGAGAACAAGATCGCGCAGGCTGTGGGCCGCATCCGCTCGGCACTGCCGGCCGGGCTCGATCCGCAGGTGCTGAGCGGAAGCATCGCCGACTTCCCGGTCATCCAGGTCGCGGTGGCGGGAGCGAGCGCGGACGACCTCCGGCGGCTCGTCCTCCCCGAGCTCGAGGATCTCGAGGGCGTCCGGTCCGCGGCCCTGACCGGTGCGTCCGGGCAGCGCGTGACGATCACGCCGGACGTCGCCGCGCTCGCGGCGCGTGGGGTCGGCCCCGACGCCATCCGCCAGGCCCTCTCCTCGAGCGGGGTCCTCGTGCCGGCCGGTCCGCTCACCGAGGAGGGGACGACCCTGTCCGTGCAGGCGGGCACGCGGCTCTCCTCGGTCGACGAGATCGCGGCCCTCCCGGTGCTCGGGGCCCGCCCCGCGGCCACCCTCGGCGAGATCGCCACGGTCGCCCTCGTGGACGATCCCGTCACCACCATCTCCCGGGTGAACGGCGAGTCCGCGCTCACGGTGGCCGTCACGAAGCTGCCGGACGCGAACACCGTCGAGGTCTCGAGCGCGGTGCGCGACGCCCTGCCCGGACTCGAGGCCGCCCTCAGCGGCGCCACGTACACCGTCGTGTTCGACCAGGCGCCCTACATCGAGCGGTCCATCGAGTCCCTCGCCACCGAGGGGCTCCTCGGACTCGTGTTCGCGGTCCTCGTGATCCTCGTGTTCCTGCTGTCGGTGCGCGCCACGATCGTCACGGCGATCTCCATCCCGGTGTCCGTCCTGATGACCGTGGTCGGGCTGCAGTTCGCCGACTACTCGCTCAATCTGCTCACGCTCGGCGGCCTCACGATCGCGATCGGCCGGATCGTGGACGACTCGATCGTCGTGATCGAGAACATCAAGCGGCACCTGGCGGGCACGGACCCCACCGGCGCCGCCCGGGTCGCAGCGATCGCGGGAGCGGTGCGGGAGGTGGCCGGGGCCATCACCGCGTCGACCCTCACGACGGTGACCGTCTTCCTTCCCATCTCCTTCGTCGAGGGCTCGACCGGGGAGCTGTTCCGGCCCTTCGCCCTCACTGTGACCATCGCGCTGCTCGCGTCGCTCCTCGTGTCGCTGACGATCGTGCCGGTGCTCGCCTACTGGTTCCTGCGCGCGCGGCGCGTGTCCCGCCATGCGGGGGTCCCCGACGAGACCCCGGACACCCTCACCCGGCTTCAGCGGGCCTACCTTCCGGTGCTGCGCTTCACCCTGGCCCGGCCGCTCGCGACGATCCTCGCGGCCGTCCTCATCCTCGGCGGCACCGTGGCCCTGCTTCCGCTGCTCAAGACGAACTTCCTGGGCTCGAGCGGCCAGAACACGCTCACCGTGACTCAGGCGTTCGAGCCGGGGACGAGCCTCGACGTCCAGGACGAGGCGGCCGGGCGCGCGGAGGACGAGCTCCAGTCGATCCGCGGGATCCGGACCGTGCAGGTGTCGATCGGCACGAGCGGCAACGCGCTGCGCGACGCGTTCTTCGGGGGCGGCTCGACGCAGGCCCTCTACTCGATCACGACCGAGGAGGACGCGGACCAGGACGACCTCCAGCGCACGGTGCGCGAGCGCCTCGAGGCATTGGAGGGCGCGGGGACGTTCTCCGTCCAGGCTTCGGGCGGCTTCGCGGGCTCCAGCAACATCGAGGTGGACGTCACCGCCGGCAGCCAGGAGGAGCTGGACGCGGCCGCGACCGAGGTCCTCGAGGCCGTCCGCGACCTGCCCGCCGTGGCCGAGGCGTCCAGCAACCTCGAGGCCGGGCGGCCCTACGTGCAGATCACCGTGGATCGTGCGGCCGCGGCCGCCGCCGGGTACACGGAGCTCGCGCTCGCGGGCTACGTCTCGCAGCAGACCCTGCCGAGCACGGTCGGCCGCGTGACGATCGACGACCAGCTGCTCACCATCTACCTGTCGCCGACCGACCCGCCCGCGACGAGGGAGGCGCTCGCCGCGCTCCCGGTGCCCACGGCCGCAGGGCCGGTGCTGCTCAGCTCCCTGGCCGCCGTCGAGGAGGTGCAGGGCCCGGCCACGGTGACGACGACCGACAACCTGCGAAGCGCGACGATCGCCGTGACCCCCGCGTCCGACGACCTCAGCGCGGCGAACACCGCCGTGCAGGCCGCTCTCGACGGCGCGGACCTGCCCGCAGGGGCGGGAGCCGAGCTGGGCGGGGTCAGCGCCGACCAGCGCGAGGCGTTCTCGCAGCTCGGGATCGCGGTGCTCGTCGCGATCCTCATCGTGTACGTCGTCATGGTGGCGACGTTCCGCAGCCTGATCCAGCCCCTGCTGCTGCTCGTGTCGATCCCGTTCGCCGCGACCGGAGCGCTCCTCCTCCAGGTCGTCACGGGCATCCCGCTCGGTGTGTCCTCGTTCATCGGCCTGCTGATGCTCGTCGGCATCGTCGTCACGAATGCGATCGTCCTCATCGACCTCGTGAACCAGTACCGGGACAAGGGGCTCTCCGTGAACGACGCCATCCTGTCCGGGGCGTCGCGACGGCTCCGGCCCATCCTGATGACCGCGCTCGCCACGGTCTTCGCCCTGCTGCCCATGGCGACGGGCCTCACGGGCACCGGCGGCTTCATCTCGCAGCCGCTCGCGCTGGTGGTGGTCGGCGGGCTCGCGTCCTCGACCCTGCTCACGCTCGTCGTGCTGCCGTGCCTGTACGCGCTCCTCGAGGGGCCGCGCGAGCGGCGCCGGCTCCGCCGCGAGGAGGTCCGGAGACCGGTTCCAGCGTGAGGGGTGCGGTGCGGAGCCGACTCGCGTATCGTTGGCCGGTCGGCTCGTGACGAGAGCGCCGGTGCGTCCGGTGCAGTGATGTGTGTCACTCGGGGCCGGTCTGCCAGCGCAACGCTGGATCCTTCTCGATCGGCCCGGTCAGCGACTGCCCGGGATCCCTCCCGCCGCCGTGTCCGGCGGCCCTTCCCGGAACGGACCTCTCCGTCATGCCCCAGAACTTCTCCCGCTCGGCCTCGTCCGGGCGCTCCGGCGCCCGCAAGGCCGGCAGCATCAGCCCCAAGCACCGCGGCCACCGTCCCGACGAGGCGCCCGCCAAGAACCGCTGGAGCAGCGCCCGCCGCGCCGAGGCCCAGGGACGGCCGGACGAGCGCGCCGAGCGCCGCCCCGATTGGACCCCGCCCGAGCACCGGCCCTCGAGGGGCCGCGTCGCCGGGTGGCGCCCCGGACGCCCGGAGGACCGGCCCGGGAACGAGCGCCGCGACGGCGACGCCCGCCGGTTCGGCGCCGACCGTCCTCGCCGGGCCGAGGAGGAGCGTCCGCAGCGGAGGTCCGCGGACCGCGACGACCGTCGCGTCGGCGACCGTGAGGACCGGCGCCCCGCGCCTCGCGATGACCGGCGCTTCGGCGACCGGGACGACCGGCGCCCGGCGCAGCGCGAGGACCGGCGTTTCGCGGAGCGCGACGAGCGGCCCCGGGCCGACCGCGACGACCGGCGCTTCGGGGACCGGGACGACCGGCGCCCGGCGCAGCGCGACGACCGGCGCTTCGGCCACCGGGACGCCCGCCCCACCGAGCGCCGCACCGGCGGCGACTCCGCGGGCCGGCGCTTCGGGGGTCCCCGCGACGAGAGCGGCCGCCCGCAGCGTGAGCCCCGCGAAACGGGCGAGCGCGAGCGGCGCTACGTGCAGTTCCAGGAGCGGACCCGCGGTCAGCGCCCCGATCACACCCGGCGTGCGGAGCCGAGCGGGCGCCCGGAGCGCCGCATGATCGAGGCCGACGACGTCGTGCACGAGCGCCTCGAGGCCGTCGCGCACGACGCGGAGGAGGCGCAGGGCGTCACCTTCGCCGACCTCGGGCTCGGCAGCAACATCGTCCGTGCCCTGGGCGACCTCGGCGCGTCGTCGCCCTTTCCCATCCAGGCCGCCACCATCCCCGACGTCCTCGCCGGACGCGACGTGCTCGGCCGCGGACGCACCGGCTCCGGGAAGACGATCGCCTTCGGCGCACCCGTCGTCGAGCGCATCCTCCAGGCCGGCGCCGGCACGAAGCGTGCCGCCGGGCGGGCGCCGCGCGCGCTCATCCTCGCGCCGACCCGCGAGCTCGCGCTCCAGATCGACGACACCATCCAGCCGATCGCCCGCAGCGTCGGCCTGTTCACCACGCAGGTGTACGGCGGTGTGCCGCAGGCGCGCCAGGTGGGCGCGCTCCGTCGCGGCGTCGACATCGTCATCGGAACCCCGGGCCGCATTGAGGACCTCGCCGAGCAGGGGCACCTCGACCTCGGCGCAGTGGAGATCGCGGTCCTCGACGAGGCGGACCACATGACCGACCTCGGCTTCCTCGAGCCGGTGCAGCGGATCCTCCGGGGGACGCGGCCCGGCGGGCAGCGGCTCCTGTTCTCGGCCACCCTCGACGCAGCCGTGTCCGCGCTCGTCAACGAGTTCCTCGTGGACCCGGCGGTGCACGAGGTCGCGGGCGAGGACCAGGCGTCCTCGACCATCGACCATCGCGTGCTGCTGATCGACCAGAAGGACAAGCTCCGCCTCGTCACGGAGCTCGCATCGGGTCCCGGCAAGACGCTCGTCTTCGCCCGCACGCGCGCCTTCGCCGAGCAGCTCGCCGAGGACCTGATGGACGCCGGGGTGCCCGCCACGAGCCTGCACGGCGACCTCAACCAGGCCAAGCGGACGCGGAACCTGGAGCGGCTGACGAGCGGCCGCGTGCGCGTGCTGGTCGCGACCGACGTCGCCGCCCGCGGCATCCACGTCGACGACATCGGCCTCGTCGTGCAGGCGGACGCTCCCGAGGAGTACAAGACGTACCTGCACCGCTCGGGCCGCACCGGACGCGCCGGGCGCCAGGGGACCGTCGTGACGCTGATCGCGCGCTCCCGACGCCGGCGGCTCGAGGAGCTGCTCGACCGCGCGGAGATCGAGGCGGAGGTCACCGTGATCCCCGCCGGCGGCGACCTTCCCGCGGAGCTCGTCTCACCCTGACGCTGGGAAAAGGGCCGGGAGGAGGGGAGCGGGACGCGTGGCGCTCCCGACCTCCCCGCCCCGGCGTCTAGTCTTGCCGCCGATGGGTGTGCGGATGCGCTGGCTGCGCCTCGCCGGTCTCGCGGCCGTCCTGGCTGTGAGTGGCTGCTCGATCCTGCCCGGCGGGACTCCGACCCCCACTCCGACGGAGCTTCCGCCCGTGGAGCTCGCGGCGCCCGCCGACGGCCTGACGCTGGTCGCGGAGTCGGACGCCTCCGCCGCCTCCGTCGCGATGAGCCGCGCCCTCTACTCGGCAGCGCCTGCCGCCGTGCTCGCGCCGGCGGGCGACGCGCTGCTGCCGACGGCCGCATCGGCCGCGGTCGCGCTCGGCGTTCCGCTGCTCGAGGTGGGCGACGACGACGCCGTGCAGGAGGAGCTCGAGCGCCTGGGCGCCGAGCGGGCGGTGGTCGCCGGCGACGTGGAGGAGATCTCCGGCGTCGAGTTCGTCCCGCTTCCCGGCTCGGCGGAGGACGCGTCCCGCGCCCTCGGCGTCCGGCTCGCGGCCTGCGAGGCGGAACCGGGGCTCGCGGCCGTCGCCGCTCTCGACCCTGGCCAGCCCTGCCTGCTCGAGGCCGAGGATGCGGGCGACGCCTCTCCGGAACCGACGGCCCGGCTGCCGCGCATCCCCGATGCGGAGCCCGCGACCACGTCGGTGGCGCTCCTCGTCGACGAACCTGCGCAGCTCTCCGCCGCCGCCACCGCTCGCGCCGCCGGGGTGCGCGTCGTGCTCCTGCCCGCGGACGACCCGAACCCGCAGCGCTCCGAGGCCGCGATCTCCGCGCTGAGCGCCGAGGGGACGTCCGGCGTCCTCGCGGTGGGGGCGGCCTTCGCCGACGACGCCCGCCTCGATTGGAAGGTCCGCACCGCCCGCTCCGGATGGCAGCTCCCGGGCGGTGGGCAGCTGCTGTTCCCGAACCACATGCTCGTCGCCATCTACGGCACTCCCGGCGCGCCCGTCCTCGGGGTGCTCGGCGAGCAGGACCTCGGCGCGAGCATCGAGCGGGCCCGTTCGCACGCCGCGCCGTACCAGGCCCTCACGACGCGCACCGTCGTCCCCTCGTTCGAGATCATCTCGAGCGTCGCCTCCGCCTCCGCCGGTCCCGACGGGAACTACTCGAACGAGATCGACATCGCCACGATCAAGCCGTGGGTGGAGGAGGCGGGCAGGCAGGGCCTCTACGTCGTGCTCGACCTTCAGCCGGGGCGCACCGACTTCGCGACCCAGGCGCGCCAGTACGAGGAGCTCCTCGCCTACCCCCATGTCGGCCTCGCTCTGGACCCCGAGTGGCGGATCGGGCCCGACCAGGTGCACCTCGTGCAGATCGGCAACGTCGGCGCCGACGAGGTCAACACGGTGATCGCGTACCTCGAGGAGCTGACGGACCGGCTGTCGCTCCCGCCCAAGCTCCTCGTCCTGCACCAGTTCCGGCTCGACATGCTCCCGGATCGTGAGCGCGTCAATCTCGCCAGCCCGGCGGCGACCGTCCTCGTGCACGCGGACGGGCAGGGGTCCCAGCCCGCGAAGCAGGACACCTGGCGCACGCTGCGGGAGGGGTCCCTCATCCAGTGGTGGGGCTGGAAGAACTTCTACGACGAGGACGCGCCCGTGCTCTCGCCCGAGGAGACCATGGCCCAGGTGGTCCCCGCGCCGGACCTCGTCACCTACCAGTAGGACTAACCGAGCGCGAGGAGCACCGCGGCGCCGAGGGCGAGCACGAGGCCTGCCGCCTGCACCCTGCTGATCCGCTCCTTGAGGACGAGCGCGGCCAGCACGATCGTTCCGGCCGGATAGAGGGCGGTGAGCACGGACACGACCGTGAGCTCGCCGGTGCGGACGCCCGCGAGCAGCAGCGCGTTCGCGACGGCGTCGAGCGCGCCGCAGAGGAGCGCGAGCTCGAGCCCCCGGCCGGGGCCGCGCAGCGGTGCGCTCCGGTGGCGGATCGCCAGGACCGCGACCGCGGTCGCCATCAGCAGGGCGTTCGCAGTCCGGTTCGCGAGCAGCGGCACGATCCCGGAGTCGTCGGGGGCCGCGTCGAGCAGCACCAGGAAGACGCCGATCATCGTGCCGGAGCCGACCGCCATCGCGACGCCGCGCAGCGTGGCGCGGGCCGCGGTGCGCTCGGGCACGAGCGCGACCAGCACGACCGCGACCAGGGCGGCGGCCAGTCCGATCGACCCGAGAGGGCCGACGCGCTCGCCGAGGACGAAGCCCCAGCCCATCGGTACGACCGCGGACACGAGTGCCGTGATGGGCGCCAGCACGCTCATCGGCCCGATGGCGAGGCACGCGTACAGAAGGGACAGCGCGACGGCCCCCGCCACCCCGGAGAGCGCCCCGGTCAGCAGAGCCTCGGTCGACCAGTGGCCGCCGAGCAGCGGGAGCGCCAGCACGAGGACGACGAGGCCGGAGAGGGCCGCCAGGGCGGCGGCGCGCACCGCCCCGATGTGCCGGGACGCCAGCCCGCCGAAGAAGTCCGCGGCGCCGTAGACGATCGCGCCCGCCACACCGAAGAGCGCGGCGAGGAGGGCCGACACCCTCCCATCCTTCCAGTACGAGCAGGCGCTCCGAGTCCGCTGTGCGGAAGACGCGGTCCGGTTCTCCGCATTCCGCCGGAGCGGCCGGCGCCGTCCGAGGGCCGGGCTACCATGGCCCGCATGCCCGACGCCGTCCTCGAGAGGGAGCCCCTCGAGATCCTCCGCTCGGTGTTCGGCTACGACGCCTTCCGCGGGGACCAGGCCGCGATCATCGACCACGTCACGGCGGGGGGCGACGCCGTCGTCCTGATGCCGACCGGGGGCGGCAAGTCGCTCTGCTACCAGATCCCGGCACTCGCCCGGCCGGGCACCGGCGTCGTCGTCTCGCCGCTCATCGCGCTCATGCAGGACCAGGTCGACGCCCTGCGCGCCGTGGGCACGCGTGCGGAGTTCCTCAACTCGACGCAGGACGCCGGCGAACGCTCCCGGGTCGAGGGGGCTCTGCTCGAGGGCGCGGTCGACCTCCTCTACGTCGCGCCGGAGCGGCTCGCGCTGGAGTCCACGCGGCGGCTCCTCGACACCGTGGCGGCGCGGGGCGGGCTCTCCGTGCTCGCCATCGACGAGGCGCACTGCGTCAGCCAGTGGGGCCACGACTTCCGGCCGGACTACCTGACCCTCGGCGACCTCGGCGAGCGCTGGCCCACCGTGCCCCGCATCGCGCTCACCGCCACGGCCACCCGCGCCACCCACCGGGAGCTCGTCCACCGGCTCCGCCTCGACGGCGCCTCCTCCTTCATCTCGAGCTTCGACCGCCCGAACATCCAGTACCGGATCGTGCCCAAGGCGGACCCGCGCCGCCAGCTGCTGCAGTTCCTGCGCACCGAGCATCCGGGCGACGCCGGCATCGTCTACGCGCTCTCACGGGCGAGCGTCGAGCAGACGGCCGACTTCCTCGCCTCGAACGGCATCCCGGCAATGCCGTACCACGCCGGACTCGACGCCCGCGTCCGTGCACGGAACCAGCAGCGCTTCCTCCGCGAGGAGGGGATCGTGATGGTCGCGACCATCGCGTTCGGCATGGGGATCGACAAGCCGGACGTCCGCTTCGTAGCCCACATCGACCTGCCGAAGTCCGTCGAGGGGTACTACCAGGAGACGGGCCGGGCGGGCCGCGACGGGCTGCCCTCGACCGCCTGGCTCGCGTACGGGCTGCAGGACGTCGTGCAGCAGCGCCGGATGATCGACACCTCCGAGGGCGACGCGGCCCATCGGCGCCGCCTCTCCGCGAACCTGGACGCGATGCTCGCGCTCTGCGACACCGTCGAGTGCCGCCGGTCCCGGCTGCTCGCGTACTTCGGCGAGGAGGCCTCGGGGGACTGCGGCAACTGCGACACGTGCCTCCAGAAGCCCGAGACCTGGGACGGCACGATCCCCGCGCAGAAGCTCCTCTCCACCGTGGTCCGTCTGCAGCGCGAGCGCGGGCAGCGGTTCGGCGGGGGCCAGATCATCGACATCCTCCGCGGCAAGGAGACGCCCCGCACGCGGCAGCACGGGCACGAGCGACTTGCGACCTGGGGCATCGGCGGGGACCTCTCGGAGCAGCAGTGGCGCGGCGTCCTCCGGCAGCTGCTCGCCCAGAACCTCCTCGGTGTCACCGAGGACGGCTACGGGACGCTCGTCCTGTCCGCCGGCAGCGCCGAGGTGCTCTCCGGAGCCCGCCAGGTGCTCCTCCGGAAGGATCCGGATCGTCCCGACCGCGTCCGGTCCTCGGGGCGCAAGCCGGCCGCGGACCTGCCGCCCGAGGCCGGGCCGTTGTTCGAGCGGCTGCGCGAGTGGCGCGCCGGCGAGGCCCGCGAGCAGGGCGTGCCGGCCTACGTCGTCTTCAACGACGCGACCCTCCGCGAGCTCGCGACGGTCCGTCCCGGGGATCTGGCCGCACTGTCCGGCATCACGGGCGTGGGGCAGGCGAAGCTCGAGCGGTACGGGGACGCCCTCCTCGGGGTCCTCGGCGCCTGATGCGCACGGCCCGGCTCCTCCTCCGCCAGTGGCGGGAGGAGGACCTCGAGCCCTTCGCGCACCTCAACGCCGACCCGGAGGTCATGCGCCACTTCCCCGCCCCGCTCGACCGGGCGGCGAGCGATGCGCTCGCCCAGCGAGCCCGGCAGCACCTGGACGAGCACGGGTGGGGGCTGTGGGCGGTCGAGGTCCTCGACGGGCCGCACGCGGGCTTCGTGGGCTTCACCGGTCTCGCCCGTCCGCGCTTCGAGGCGCACTTCACCCCGGCGATCGAGGTGGGCTGGCGCCTCGCCCGGCCGGTCTGGGGGCACGGCTATGCGACCGAGGCGGCGCAGGCGGCGGTCGCGTTCGGCTTCCGCGAGCTCGGCCTCGAGGAGATCGTGTCGTTCACCGCCGTCGGGAACGCCCGGTCCACGGCCGTGATGCGGCGCCTGGGGATGACGACCGACCCCCGCGAGGACTTCGACCACCCCGCGCTGCCGGCCGGTCATCCCCTGCGCCGACACGTCCTGTACCGGCTGCCGCGGTCGGCCGAGGCGCGGGACGACCGGAGCCGGGACCTCGGCGCCTGATCGTTCCGGCCGGATCCGCTGCCGTTGCGCTCCCGTGCACGCGGCGCCGTCGCCCAGCATGATGGCACTGTGCTGCTCGCCGACGTCGCCGCGACCTCGTCCGCCCTCGCCGCGACGCCGTCCCGGCTCCGGAAGCGCGCGCTGATCGCGGACCTCCTGCGCCGCACGGGAGCGGACGAGGTGCCCGTCGTTGCGCGCTATCTGAGCGGCGAGCTGCGCCAGCGCCGCACCGGGCTCGGCTGGCGCTCGCTCGCCTCCCTGCCCGCCCCGGCGCCGAAGCCGTCGCTCGAGGTGCTCGCGGTGGACGCCGCGTTCGATCGCATGGCGGCGCTGTCGGGCTCCGGCTCGAGCACCGCCCGCTCCGCGCTCGCCGCCGAGCTGTTCGCGGCGGCGACCGCCGAGGAGCAGCGGCTCCTCCGCGGCCTCGTGACCGGTGAGCTGCGCCAGGGCGCCCTCGACGCCCTGCTCCTCGACGCGGTCGCCGAGGCGGCGGGGGTGCCGGCGGATGCGGTGCGCCGGGCGGCGATGCTCGCGGGCGCCACGGAGCCGGTGGCGGAGGCGGCGCTCGCCGCCGGCTCGCCGGAGGGCGCGCTCGCGGCCCTGTCGGCGTTCAGCCTGACGGTCGGCCGGCCCGTCCGCCCGATGCTGGCCGCGTCCGCACCCGACGTGGCGACGGCGGTCGCGGGCTTCGGCGGGCGCGAGGTCGTCGTCGACGCCAAGCTCGACGGCATTCGTATCCAGGTGCACCGGGATGGCGACGACGTGCGCGTGTACACCCGGAGCCTCGACGACATCACGTCGCGCGTGCCCGAGCTGGTCGCCGCGGTGCGCGGGCTGCCCGTGACGGCCGCGGTGCTCGACGGGGAGGCGCTCGCCCTGGACGCGAACGGGCGGCCCCGGCCCTTCCAGGAGACGTCCGCCCGCACGGCGACGAGCGACGCCGAGATCGCCGCCGCCACGGCTCTGACGCCCTTCTTCTTCGACGTCCTGCACCTCGACGGGCGGGACCTGCTCGACGTCCCGCTGACCGAGCGGCTCGCGCTCCTCGACGCCGTCGCGCCGGGACATCTCGTCGACCGGGTGGTCACGACCGACGCCGCCGAGGCCCAGGACGCCTTCGCTCGCTGGGTGGGCGCCGGCCAGGAGGGCGTCATCGTCAAGGACAGTGGATCCGCCTACGAGGCCGGCCGCCGGGGCGCCGCGTGGGTCAAGGTGAAGCCGCGGCACACGCTCGACCTCGTCGTCCTGGCCGTGGAGCGCGGATCGGGCCGGCGCAGCGGCCTCCTGTCGAACATCCATCTCGGGGCCCGGGACCCGGCGGGCGGCTTCATCATGCTGGGCAAGACGTTCAAGGGCATGACCGACGAGATGCTCGCGTGGCAGACGGAGCGCTTCACGGAGCTCGCCGTCGAGGACGACGGCTGGACGGTGCGGCTGCGGCCCGAGCAGGTGGTCGAGATCGCCTTCGACGGGCTGCAGCGCTCCAGCCGCTATCCCGGAGGACTCGCCCTGCGCTTCGCCCGGGTGCTGCGCTACCGCGACGACAAGACGGCCGGCGAGGCCGACACGATCGACACCGTCCGCTCGCTCGCCGGCCCTCTTGAGCCCGGCCCCTGACGGCACCGCCCCCGCCGCGCCGAGGCGCCACTGAGGCAGGACCCCAGGAGTCGTCAACCCCTCCGCCGATCCCCGTGGTCGGCGGCGGCGCCCCGCTACCGTCTCCCCCATGACCTTCAACGACGGCGCCCGGCTGGACCCCAGCAAGGTGAAGCGGCGTCGCCGGGCCGCGGGAGTCGGAGCCGGAGCCGGCGGACTCGGCGTGATCGTGATCTTCCTCGCGTCCCAGCTCCTCGGCGTCGACCTGACCGGCCTGGTCGGCGGCGGCGGGGTGCCGGGTGGCGGGACGCAGAGCGAGGACCAGGCGCTCGAGCAGTGCCAGACCGGTGAGGACGCCAACGAGTCGGTCGAGTGCCGGATGGTCGGCGCGGCCACCTCGCTCGACGACTACTGGGCGGAGGCGGCCCCGACGATCGGTCTCACCGACTACGTCACGCCCGGCTTCTTCCTCTTCTCGGGGAGCACCGACACGGGCTGCGGCAGCGCGACCTCGGCCGTCGGGCCCTTCTACTGCCCCGCCGACACGTCCATCTACATCGACACCGGCTTCTACGAGGACCTCCGCACCCGGTACGGGTCGAGCGGCGGCCCCCTCGCGCAGCTGTACGTCGTGGCCCACGAGTGGGGCCACCACATCGAGAACCAGCTGGGGATCCTCGAGCGGTCCCGCGACGGGCAGACGGGCCCGACGTCGGCGGGCGTGCGGGTCGAGCTGATGGCGGACTGCTTCGCCGGCGCGTGGACGGCTGCGGCGTCGGGCACGGAGGACCCGTCCGGACGGCCTCTCCTCGAGCCGGTCACCGATGCCCAGATCCGCGACGCCCTCAGCGCCGCGGCCGCGGTCGGCGACGACCGCATCCAGGGGACGGACGCGAACTCCCACACGTGGACGCACGGGTCGAGCGAGCAGCGCCAGCGGTGGTTCCTCACCGGCTACCAGGGTGGCGCAACGGCGTGCGACACCTTCGCGGTCGAGGTGCCCTGAGTGCCGAACGAGGACGCGCGGAAGGGAAGAATGAGCGCATGAGTGCATCCGGAGGAACCAAGGCAATCATCGCGGCCCTGCTCGCGAACCTCGGCATCGCAGTCACGAAGTTCATCGCGGCCTTCTTCTCCGGCTCGGCGTCGATGGTCGCGGAGGGCGTGCACTCGCTGGCCGACTCCACGAACCAGCTGCTCCTCCTCATCGGCGGCCGCCGCGCTCGGAGGGCGCCGACGCCCGAGCACCCCTTCGGCTACGGCCGGAGCCGGTACGTATACGCCTTCATCGTCGCGATCATCCTGTTCTCGGTCGGCGGGATCTTCTCCCTCTACGAGGGCGTGGAGAAGCTCACCCACCCGCACCCGCTCGAGGTCCCGTGGCTGCCCGTCGTGGTGCTGCTCATCGCGATCGTCCTCGAGTCGTTCTCCCTCCGCACGGCCGTCGTCGAGTCGAACCACGTCCGCGGCAACCAGTCCTGGGTCGAGTTCGTCCGCCGATCCAAGGCCCCCGAGCTCCCGGTCGTGCTCCTCGAGGATCTCGCCGCGCTGCTCGGCCTGGTCTTCGCGCTGTTCGGCGTCAGCCTCGCCTGGGCCACGGGCGACGTCTACTGGGACGGCATCGGCACGATCCTGATCGGCGTGCTCCTCATCGCCGTCGCGGTCATCCTCGGGCTGGAGATGGCGAGCCTGCTCATCGGCGAGGGCGCGAACCCCGGCGACATGGACAGGATCCGGGCCGCCATCCTCGAGGGACCGGAGGTGGACTCGATCGTCCACGCCAAGACGCTCTACGTCGGCCCGGACGAGCTCCTGGTCGCCGCGAAGGTGTCGATGGCGGCCGCCGTCACCCTCGACGACATCACGGCCCGCGTCGACGCGGTCGAGGCCCGCATCCGAGAGGCGGTCCCCGTCGCCCGGATCATCTACCTCGAGCCCGCGGTGCTCCAGCCCGCTCGCACCTGAGCCTGCACGGACCCGGCGCTGCACGGATCCGGCGCTGCACGGATCCGGCGGGACTGCACGGATCCGGCGGAATCGCCGACACGCCGTCCGAGACACGGCTCAACTCGGCGTGCCGGCCCGATCGCCGGATCCGTGCAGACCGCGCAGAGCGTGCAGACCGGGCCGACTGCGCGAGCGGGGGCGCGACTGACAGACTGGGCACGACCCCGCCGAGGAAAGGACAGTGATGACGACCACTCCTCCGTCTCCGGTCACTACGACGGACCGCCCGTGGATGAGCCGCGTGCACAGGGGCCAGATCGTCGCCATCGCGGTGATCGGCATTCTGCTCGGCGTCATCGGGCTGATCTTCCCCGGCGCGACGCTGTTCACGGTCGCCGTCCTGTTCGGCAGCTTCCTCGTCGCCGCGGGCATCTTCCGCATCATGGCGTCCGTGACCGCGGAGGAGCTCTCAGCTCCGCTCCGCTGGCTCAGCGCGATCCTCGGGGTCCTCGTCGTCATCACCGGCGTGCTCTGCCTCCTCGATCCGTGGGGCTCGCTCATCGTGCTCGCCTTCGTCATCGGCATCGGCTGGATCGTCGACGGCGTCATCGACTTCATGGCAGGGCTCAAGCACGCGATCCGGCCCCGCTGGTTCGGCTTCGTGAGCGGCATCGTCTCGATCGCAGCCGGCGTGGCGATGTTCGTGCTCCCGGCCGCGGGCGTCGCCGCCCTCGTCACGATCGGCGCCGTCCTGCTCATCGTGGTCAGCGTCACGACGCTGCTGATGATCCCGCGCAGGGCGCGGACCGCATAGACCCCCTCTCCCCCTCAGTCCCTCTCTCGGAAGGAAGGCCCTTGGCCCGCATCCACTCGTCCATCACCGGCGCCTTCGGCCGGACCCCCCTCGTCCGGCTGAACCGGGTGACGGACGGGGCTGCCGCCACCGTGCTGGCGAAGCTCGAGTTCTACAACCCGTCGGCGAGCGTCAAGGACCGCATCGGCATCGCCATCGTCGATGCCGCGGAGGCGTCGGGCGAGCTGAAGCCCGGCGGGACGATCGTGGAGGCGACCAGCGGGAACACCGGCATCGCCCTCGCCATGGTGGGCGCCGCCCGCGGCTACAAGATCGTGCTCGCCATGCCGGAGACGATGAGCACCGAGCGACGCATGCTTCTGCGCGCATACGGCGCCGAGCTGGTGCTGACTCCCGGGTCGGAGGGCATGAAGGGCGCGCTGGCCCGCGCCGAGCAGCTGGTGGCCGAGACGCCGGGCGCCGTCCGCGCGCGCCAATTCGAGAACGAGGCCAACCCCGCCGTCCACTACTCGACGACGGGCCCCGAGGTGTGGGAGGACACCGACGGCGCGGTCGACGTGTTCGTCTCCGGCATCGGCACCGGCGGCACGATCACGGGAGCGGGCCGCTACCTCAAGGAGCAGAAGGAGGGCCTGACCGTCGTCGCGGTCGAGCCGAAGGAGTCGCCCATCCTCAACGGCGGCCAGCCGGGTCCCCACAAGATCCAGGGGATCGGCGCGAACTTCGTGCCGCCGATCCTCGACCGCGAGGTGTACGACGAGGTGATCGACGTCGACATCGACGAGTCGGTGGCCATGGCGCGCCGCCTCGCCGCGGAGGAGGGCATCCTCGCCGGCATCTCGTCGGGCGCCACCGTGCACGCCGCCGTCCAGCTCGCGAAGCGCCCGGAGAACGAGGGCAAGACCATCGTCGTGGTCCTCGCGAGCTACGGGGAGCGCTACCTGTCGACGGTGCTCTACCAGGACCTCGCGGGCTGAATGGGCGTCCGCGAGGACGTGGCGAGCGCGCTGGCACGCGATCCCGCTGCTCGGACGAGGGCGGAGGTCGCGCTCACCTATCCCGGCCTGCACGCGGTCTGGGCCCACCGGCTCAGCTCCCGCCTCTGGAGGTCGGGCCTGCGGCTGCCGGCGCGCATGCTGTCCCAACTCGCTCGGTTCCTCACCGGGATCGAGATCCATCCCGGAGCCCGCATCGGACGCCGGCTGTTCATCGACCACGGCATGGGCGTCGTCATCGGGGAGACCGCGGAGATCGGCGACGACGTGCTCATGTACCACGGGGTCACGCTGGGCGGCACGAGCCTCCGGCACGAAAAGCGGCATCCCACCGTGGGCGACCGCGTCGTCATCGGTGCCGGGGCGGCGCTCCTCGGTCCCATCACGATCGGTGACGACTGCCACGTCGGCGCGGGGGCCGTCGTGCTCTCCGACGCGCCTCCGGCGTCCCTGCTCGTCGGGGTCCCCGCCGTGCCCCGGCCCCGCAGGGCCGAGGCCGACAGGATCTCGGGAGGCTGAGCGTCAGCGGGCGCGAGCCGACAGCAGGCGCTTGGCGAGGGCGGCTCGGCCGACGACCCGCACCGGCGCCGGCGCGCGCTTCAGCCGCTTGGCGAGGGCGGCGCCGCCGACCAGCCGGACGGGCGCCGGAGCCAGCTTCAGCCCCTTCGCGAGCGCCGCGCTGCCCACGAGGCTGAGCGGCGTGCCGCTCCGCAGGAGGCGGGACGCGAGCAGCCCGCCGCCGAGGAGACCCGCCCAGGTCAGCAGACCGCGGCGGGCGGTCCGGGTCTTCCCGTGCCAGCCGCCGCCCACCTCCGGGTCGGAGGGGTCCGTCACGGGCTGGTACAGCGTCCCGGCCGTGTCGGCGGCCGACTCCTTCCGTGACAGGTGGGTCTTGTCGACCTGCACCGCCATCTGCGCCTCCACCGTGCCGGGGGTGACGCGGTGCTGCTTGACCATCGCCTTGCCGACGCCGCCTACGACGACCTCGTCCCGGGGCGCCTTGGCGAGGTCCCGGATGGCGAGAGCGACCTTGTCGGCGCTGTAGACCGGCGGCATCGCGACGACCTTTCGCCCCGAGTAGTTGGCGGCGTGCCGGAAGAAGGGGGTGTCGATCGTCGCGGGCAGCACGGTGGCGACCTTGATCTTCTTCTGACCCTGCAGCCACAGCTCCTGGCGCAGGCTCGTGCTGAGCGAGCGGACGGCGGCCTTCGACATGGCGTAGGGGGCCGTGTACGGGCCGGGGACCTCGGCGACGATCGATGACACGTTGATCAGCACGCCGCGGCCCTGTCCCGTCATGACCTCGAGCGCCGCTCGGGCCCCGTAGACGTAGCCCATGACGTTCACATCGATGAGCCGCCGGAAGTCGTCCAGGGGGATGTCGAGGAACGGCCCGTAGATGCCCACGGCCGCGTTGTTGACCCAGACGTCGATCCGGCCGTAGCGCTGCACCGCCGCGTCGGCGAGCGCCTGGACCGCGCCGGCGTTCGACATGTCCGTCGGCACGGCGATGCCGTCGCCGCCGCGTGCGCGGCACTCCTCGGCGAGCTCGGTGAGCGCGTCCTCCCGCCGGCTCCCCAGCACCACGGCCCACCCCTTGTCCGCGAAGCGGAGGGCGGCGGCCCGTCCGATCCCGCTCGACGCTCCGGTGATCACGGCGACTTTTCTCTCGCGCGGCATACGTCCTCCTCTGGTCGAAGGTCCAGCGTCAGCCCGGATGCGGGGGAGGGTCAATGGGTTGCGGGGGGAGCCGCAGGACCTCCTCGTCCGTCTCCGGACCCCGCGAATTGGGGGGCGTTTCCCGACCAAGTGCACAGACCTGTCTGCTTGCCCCGGCAGTGGCATATCTAGTTGCCTGTGCTTCGAGGTTTTACCCGAAGCCTCGATCTCCGGCTTACCCGAAGCCGTGATTTCCCGATCGCTTACCCACTCCTGGCAGGCATTCATGTCCGCATTGCACAGGGAGTCCTTCCCTGCCCATTTCCGCGAGCCCGACAGCATCCTTTCCGGCTATTCCCGTCGTCTCGACCGCATCACCCCTTCGGCTGTCCGAGAGCCGCGCCGCGATTGGCGCGTCGCCTTCCTCTCCGGATACCGGCTGCGCGTCGTCGTGACGATGATCGTGATGATCGTGGCCCTCTATCTCCTGCAGGACCTGCTGTGGCCGAACACGGCCCGGCCGGGAACAGTGTGGGAGCACATCTGGGCGGCCGGCGCGGTCGTCTGGCTCGGCGCCGTCATCCCGGGGATCCTCGGGCTCTGCGGCCTTCTCAGCTTCCGTCAGCCCGAGGACCTCGACGAGGTCCCGCCGATCGACAAGCTCGTCGTGTTCCGCATCGTGACCCGCGGCACCAACGTCGAGGCGGTGAGCGACACCATCCGCCGGTGTGTCACCGAGATGGAGCGGTCGCCGCTCTTCCCGTATCTCGTCGAGGTCGTCATCGAGCACGCCGTCGGTGCCGAATTCCCGCAGGGCGAGAACATCCGCTATCTCGTCATCGATCCCGAATACACGACGCCGAAGGGTTCGCTGTACAAGGCGCGGGCCCTGCAGTACGCGCTCGAGCACTCCGACGTCCCGGACGACGCGTGGCTCGTCCACCTCGACGAGGAGACCCAGCCGACCTCGTCCGGCATCAAGGGCATCGCGAAGATGATCCGCGAGGAGGAGGCGAGCGGGCGCCTGCGCGTGGGTCAGGGCGCGATCCTGTACCACCGTGACTGGGAGCGTCATCCCGTCCTGACCCTGGCCGACAACGTGCGGACCGGCGACGACTTCGCCCGGTTCCACTTCCAGCACCGGATCGGGCGCACGCTCTTCGGCCTGCACGGCAGCTACATCGTCGTCCGGAACGACGTCGAGAAGCGGGTCGGATTCGACTTCGGACCCGACGGCTCCATCACCGAGGACGCCTTCTGGGCGCTCGTGCTCATGGAGCAGGGAGGACGGGCCCGCTGGGTCGAGGGCTACCTCGAGGAGCAGTCCACGCGCAGCTTCTCGGACTTCGTCAAGCAGAGGCGGCGCTGGTACCAGGGCCTCATGAAGGTCTCCCTGCACGCTCCGGTCAAGCTGCGCTGGCGGCTCAGCATCGCGACCAACACGATCCTGTGGACCTTCGCGCCCTTCGCGATGCTCTACACGATCTTCCACGCCTTCTTCGGCTTCGAGGTCGAGCCCTGGATCCGGTTCCTCGCGAACTTCTCCTTCGCGTCCTTCACGACGCTCTACGTCGTGGGGCTGCGGGCGAACCTCGACGAGCACGGGATCACGAATCCGGTGACTCGCATGGGCTGGACCGCGATCCAGATCGTCGGGATGCCGGTCTTCAGCGCGATGGAGGCGGCGGGCGTGCTGCTGGCGATCGTCAAGCCGGTCGCCGGCTTCCACGTCGTGCAGAAGTAGCGGCGGCGGCGGGCGTCACGGCGTCCGCCGCGGCCCGGTCCTTCCGGAGGCTCGGCGCATCGGCAGAAGCACCAGTGGAGCGCACACCACGGTCACGACGAGCGCGGTGAGGAGCCAGCCCCGGAAGACCGTCGCCAGCAGCAGGACCGCAGCGGCGATCAGCGCGATCCGGAGGGCTCTCCTCACGGGGGAGGCGCCGGAGGCGGCGTGGCCGGCAGCCGGCATGGTCCAGCGCGCGGTCGCGTCGTCGGCGAGCTCGGCATTCCGGGCGCGCGGCACCACGAGAACTTCCCCCATGGCGCCGACCCTACGGGCGCGCGGAGGCGCACTGACAGCCCGAGAACGGGGCACACGGCCGGTGCTGTCGACCATGCGCGTGCCATGACCGTGGCGGCCGGTCGGCCTCTTCAGAGCCCTGTCGGACAACCCGTGGCACGATCGTCCTTGCGCTCATCGAGTTACGGAGGTCCCAGATGTTGAAGGTCGACGTTGATCGGACGCAGTGTCAGAACTTCGGGCAGTGCGTCCTCGAAGCCCCGAACGTGTTCGTCCTCAATGCCAAGGACGAGATGGAGTACACCCCGGTGGTCGACGACTCCGAGCTGGAGAACGTCGAGGCCGCGATCGACGTGTGCCCGATGCAGGCGATCTCACTGGTCTCCGGGAGGTAGGCGCTGAGGTGGGCCTCCTGCCCGTAGTCATCGTCGGAGCATCGCTCGGAGGTCTGCGAAGCGCTGAAGCGCTCCGGCGGTCCGGGTACGCCGGCCCGATCACCGTCTTCGGCGACGAGCCGCACGCGCCGTACAACCGACCTCCCCTGTCGAAGGACGTCCTCGGAGGAGGAGACGTGACGCACGCGTCCGTCGCCTTTCCCCAGCGGGCGGCGACGGCGGACGTCGATTGGCGACTGGGCACGCGCATCGCGTCGGCGGACCTCGAGAGGCGGCTCGTCCGCACCGCGGACGGGACGGAGGTGCCCTACCGGGCGCTCATCGTGGCGACGGGGCTCCGGCCCAAGCGGCTGTCCGCTCGCACGGAGGGGCTGGCCGGGACGTTCGCACTGCGCACCCTCGATGACGCCGGCGCCCTGAGCGACGCCTTGACCCCCGGCACGCAGGTCGTGATCGCCGGCTCGGGCTTCGTCGGATGCGAGGTGGCGGCGACCGCTCGGCAGCTCGGATGCGAGGTGACCGTCGTCGGCTCCGGGAAGCTCCCGATGCTCGGACCCCTGGGGCCGGCGCTCGCCGAGGAGCTCATGCGCCGTCACGAGGCGCACGGCGTCCGCTTCCGCCTGGGGACCCACGTCGCTGAAGCCCTGGGACAGGACGCAGTTGAGGGCGTGCGACTCGCGGACGGGTCGGAGGTCGCCTGCCAGGTGCTCGTCGAGGCGATCGGGTCCCTGCACAACACGGAGTGGCTCCACGGGAACGACGTGGACGTGGACCAGGGCCTGCGCACGGACTCGGCGATGCGCGTGCTGCGAGCCGACGGACGCCCCTGGGTCGACGTCTTCGCCGTCGGGGACGTCGCCCGCTTCCCGAACGCGATCTACGGAGACGTCCCTGCGTCGATCGAGCACTGGAACATCCCGACCGAGACGGCCAAGAGGGCCAGCCGGATCCTCGCGATGCAGCTGGCCGAGGATCCCGACGTGGATGCGGCGATCGCGGAGCGGTTCGCCCCGGTTCCGTCCTTCTGGAGCGACCAGTACGACATCCACCTCCTCGCCTACGGGCTGCCCGCCCTGGCGGACCGAATGGAGCTGCTGGCGGGGCGGACCGACGGCGAGTGCGTGTACGGCTACTTCGTCGGCGCGCGCATGGTCGGCGTCTGCGGCATCGGAATGCGCTCCGAGGTCATGAAGTTCCGGGAGGAAGTGTCCCGCTACGGGCATGTCGCGATCGGAGAGCCGGCCTGATCCGCTGCTGCAGCTGCAGCTGCCGCTCGGCGTTCGCCAGCGCACCGGTGCGGCCGTCATGAGCGCGCCCAACGTGAGCGGCGCCGTGAACGGATAGATTTCACGCGGCACATCGCCGCATGCACCTGGGGGACAGCATCGCATGACGACTACGGCCTCGCCGCCTTCGGCGACCCCGTCCGCGCCCAAGCTCGCGAGGCAGACTCCCGTATGGGCGAAGATCCTGCTCGTCGTTCTTGTGCTCCTGCTCCTGGCCGCAACCGCCTTCGCCGGTCTCACCGTGGGCAAGTTCCTCGGCGCGGCGGAGTCGCGCGACACACAGGTGATCCGCTCGATCACCCGCGAGGAGCAGGTCATCCTGGTGACCGCCGGAGTCACCGACGTCATCGAGGAGCGCGGCGACGGCCTCGATGTGTTCGGGCTGTTCACTGTGCCCGGCAGTGAGAGGGCGATGTTGCTGCGCTACGAGTACGACGCCAAGTTCGGCGTGGAGGGCGGGGACGTGTCCATCACCAGGACCGGCGACAACGCCTACCTCGTCTCGATCCCGGCCTTCGCCTTCCTCGGGTACGAGAATCCCGACGTCTCGATCGCGAAGGAGGAGAACGGCATCCTCAGCTGGACAACGCCCGAGATCGACAAGTTCGAGGTCATCGAGCAGGTGCTCACTGCCGAGGCGGTGGACTCGCACCTCGACGGCTTCCGTCCCGTCCTCGAAGAGCAGGCGCGCGTCTTCTACTCGGGCATCATCACCGCCATCGACCCCGCCATCACGCTCGAATTCGAGTTCGCGGGATGACGACCGACCGCACCTGACCTGGAGACAGCGGCGCGACCTCGCCGACTCCTGGGGTCACGAGCCTCCGGGCGTCCTCCGCACCCTGACCGAACGACGGATGCGCAAACCAGGACGGGCATAGCCAGGTGGCGGTTGGTGGCCGTCAGGTGACGGAGAGGGCGGATTCGGCGACGCGGTCCGCCAGGTCGTGCCCCCGGCCCCGAACGCGCACGTAGCAGTCTCGCGTGAGCGAGCCCGCGAGCGCATCCGAGTACGAGAACGAACGAGGCTGTCGCGTTGTGCGCCGGCGCTGCCTCCGACAACCGCCCCCAGCTGCAGCTGCAAGGCCGCCTCAACGTCCAGCAGGAAGATGCCGGTCGATCATCACGGCTCAGCGTCGCCGGACCTCCGGCTGACATGGGAGAAGCCCGGCGAACCGGGCTTCTTCTGGTGGCTCCGACGGGCGTCGATCCCGTGACCTCACGATTTTCAGTCGTGCGCTCTACCAACTGAGCTACAGAGCCGAGTGCCGGGATGCCCGACGCGTGAACGCGGCTCTCGCCGCATCTCGCGACCCTGACGGGACTTGAACCCGCGACCTCCGCCGTGACAGGGCGGCACGCTAACCAACTGCGCTACAGGGCCATGTTCTGTTGTGTGGTTCTCAGTCTAGGGCCTGTGACCCCAACGGGATTCGAACCCGTGTTACCGCCGTGAAAGGGCGACGTCCTAGGCCACTAGACGATGGGGCCGAATCCCGTGAGAACTCAACGACGGTCAAGCATAGGGCAGGATGGTGTTCTCGCCCAATCCGAGGGCGATGCCGCCGATCGCGCCGCGCCGGGTCCTCCGACGCGTGCCCCGTGAACGGGGAGTTACCGTCGATCGGCTCTCGAAGGTTGACTGGAAGCGGGGTGATCGGGGTGAGCAGAGGTGCATCAGCGCGCCGTTTCGGTGCTGCAGTAGTCGTCGTCCTCGCCGCGGTCGTCGGCGGGGTGGCGTCTCCGGCGTGGGCCGTCGACTACCCGACCTGGCAGGACGTCGAGGCCGCGAAGAAGAACGAATCCGCGAAGGCGGCCGAGATCGCGCGCATCGAGGGGCTCATCGCCGAGTCGCAGCGCAAGGTCGCCGAGACGCAGGCCGTCGCCGAGCAGCGGGGCGCCGAGTACCAGGCCGCCCAGAACGCGTTCGACGCCGCCGACTACAAGGCCAACCAGCTCCAGGCCGAGGCCGATCAGAGCGCCGCCGAGGCCGAGACCGCCAACGCGCGGGCCGGCATGCTCGCCGCCCAGCTGTACCGCTCCGGTGGCGGCGCCGAGCTGAGCGCGAACCTGTTCCTCGAGAGCGACGGGGGAGCGGACGAGCTCCTCGCCCGCCTCGGCCAGGCGAGCAAGCTCACCCAGATCAACGAGGGTGTCTATGCCGCCGCGCTGGCCGCGCAGAACACCGCGCAGTCCCTGACGGATCAGGCGGAGGTCGCCCGCGACGAGCGCGAGAAGCTCCGGGTCGAGGCCGAGCGGCTGATGCAGGAGGCGATCGCCGCCAACGAGGCCGCCCAGCAGGTGCTCGCCGAGCAGGAGGACCTCAACATCGTGCTCGAGCAGCAGCTCGCCGCGCTCCGGGACGTGACCGCCCAGACGACCGCCGCCTACCAGGCGGGCGTGGAGGCGCGGCGCAAGGCGGCCGAGGAGGCCGCGCGTGCCGAGGCCGCACGGCGCGCGGCTGCCGCGGCCAGCAGCGGCGGCGGCGGTGGGGCCAGCAGCTCCCGCGACCGCGGCCAGCTGAGCTCGCAGGGCTGGGCGAAGCCCGCCGCCGGCCGCATCACCGACCACTACGGTCCTCGCCCGGGACGGCCCGCCGGCGCGAACCCCATCCACGGCGGCACCGATATCGGCGCCTCCTGCGGCTCGAACATCTACGCCGCCACCGGCGGCACGGTGCAGTACGCGGGCCCTCTCGGCACCTACGGGAACTGGGTCCTCATCCGCCACGGGGACGGCGTCAGCACCGGCTACGCACACATCCAGAACGGCGGCACCTACGTCCGCGTCGGCGACCAGGTCTCCGCGGGTCAGGTCATCGCGGCCGTCGGAAGCACCGGTGCCTCGACCGGATGCCACCTGCACTACGAGGTCCGCGTCGACGGAAGCCAGATCGACCCGGTGCCGTTCATGAGCGCGCGCGGTGCGCCGCTTGGCTGAGCGCCGCTGGCCGCTGCGGCGCAGCAGGGTCCTCCGGCCCGAGATGGCGCTCTCCGCCGTCGCCATCGGCGCCGTGACCGCGTCGGTCGGGGTCGTGAGCGCCGAGGCGGCGCCGGACTACCCCTCCTGGGAGGAGATCCAGGACGCGAAGCGCGACGAGGCGGCGACGCAGGCCGAGATCGACGCGATCGACGAGCTGCTGACGGGCCTCGAGAACGCCGCCGCGGACGCCGGGCGACGGCAGCAGATCGCGGACGAGCGGTTCCGCCTCGCGCACGACGGCTTCCTGAAGGCCACCTCTCGTGAGGAGGAGCTCGTGGAGGCGTCGGCCGATGCGGAGCAGCGGGCCTCGATCTCGAAGATGCGCGCGGGCCTCATCGCGGCCCACCTGTCCCGGACGGCGGGCGGCGACCTCGGTCTGAACCTCGCGCTCGACGCGAAGGCGGAGGGGCTGCTCGACCAGCTCACGGCGATGGGCAAGCTCAGCGAGCAGTCGCGGACGATCTACGCCGCCGCCCTCAGCGATCGCAACCTTGCGGACTCGCTCGGTGAGCAGGCGCGCGAGGCGCGCATCGAGCGCGAGCGGCTGGCGCGGGAGGCGGAGGAGGCGCTCGACGCGGCGGGCGAGGCGGCGGCGGCGGCTCAGGCCGCCTTCGGCGAGCAGCAGGCGCGACAGGGCGAGCTCTACGCCCAGCTCGCGCTGCTCAAGGACTCCACCGCCGAGGCGGAGGCCGCCTACCGGCAGAGCCTCATCGGAACGCGCCCGGGAGCCGGTGGCGGAACTGTGGCCCCCGTCCCGTCCGTCGGATCCGGATCCGGCGGCTCCGCGGGCTCGGGCTCGTCGGGGACGGGCTCGTCGGGGAGCGGCTCGAACGGCACAGGCTCCTCCGGCACGGGATCGACCGGCTCCGGCTCTCCGGGCTCCGGCTCCAGCGGCACCGGCTCGACCGGCACCGGCTCGACCGGCACCGGCTCGACCGGCGGTTCGGGCGCCACCACTCCTCCGCCGCCACCCGCGACCGGCGGCACCTCCGGTGGCGGCTCGACGGCTCCGCCGGCGACGGGCGGCGGGACGCCCCCGCCCCCGCCCCCGCCCGCTCCAGCCGTCCCCGCGCCGCCCGCCCCCTCTCCCGGAGCGGCGGCCTCGGCGATCGCCTTCGCGCGCGCCCAGATCGGCGACCGCTACCGGCTCGCGGGGTACGGGCCCGACGAGTGGGACTGCTCCGGCCTCACGAAGGCGGCGTACGCCTCGGCCGGGATCTACATCGGCACGCACTCGGCGACGAACCAGTACAACTACGCGGCGGCGCGTGGCCGGCTCGTGCCCTACGCGCAGCGCCAGCCGGGCGACCTGATCTTCTACAGCTCGGGCGGCGGCGACATGTACCACGTGACGCTCTACACGGGCGGCGGGATGATGGTCGAGGCCCCGTACGCGGGCGTCCCGGTCCGCGAGGTCCCGGTCCGCAACGGCGACCGGGTCGCCTACGTGGCCCGTCCCGGCGCCTGATGCCGCCACCCGCTCGCTCAGCAGGAACCTCGCATCCGCTCAGCAGACGGGTAGCTTCCGCTCAGCAGGCAGACCGGTACCTGAGCAGGCGGAAACGCACGTTCTTCTCCTGCTGAGGTACCGACCTTCCTGCTGAGCGAGAGGGACCCTCCTGCTGAGCGGGGGAGGGAGGGGGGAAGCGTCAGTTGCCGGGGACGTGGCCGCCGGTCTGGCGGTAGCGCTCCTGCGCCTCCACGACGAGGCGCTCGGCGGCCTCGGCGCCCTCCCAGCCCTCGACCTTGACCCACTTGCCGGGCTCGAGGTCCTTGTAGCGGGCGAAGAAGTGCTCGAACTCGTTGCGCGTCTGCTGCGGGACGTCGTCGAGGTCCTGGATGTGCGTCCAGCGCGGGTCCTTGTAGGGGACGGCGACGATCTTCTCGTCCATGCCGGCCTCGTCGCTCATCTTGAGCACGCCGACGGGGCGGACCTTCACGCCCACGCCCGGGAAGACCGGGTACTCGAGCAGCACGAGCGCGTCGAGCGGGTCGCCGTCGCCGCCCAGCGTGTCCTCGAAGAAGCCGTAGTCGACGGGGTAGACGAAGCTCGTGAAGAGGACGCGGTCGAGGTACACCCGCCCCGTCTCGTGGTCGACCTCGTACTTGTTGCGGCTCCCCTTGGGGATCTCGATGACGACGTCGTACTCAGCCATGACGGGGGCTCTCCTGAGAGTCGGATGGGCGGATGGGGAGGTGTCCGCGGACGCAATAACGTTAGTGGATGCCCTCCCGGCCACGTCTGACGCCGGCGATCGCCGACGTGCGCCGGGCTGTCCGCACCGCTTTCGCGCCCCTGGGCGCCGGTGACGCGCGGCTGCTGCTGGTGGCGCTGAGCGGGGGCGCGGACTCCCTGGCCCTGGCGTCCGCCACCGCCTTCGAGGCTCCCCGGGCGGGATTCCGTGCGGGCGCCGTCGTCGTCGACCACGGCCTCCAGGACGGATCGGCGGACGTCGCCCGGCGCGCCCGCGACGAGGCGGAGGCGCTGGGACTCGATCCCGTCCTCGTCGTCCGGGTGACGGTCGACGGTCCAGGCGGGCCCGAGGCCGCGGCGCGCGACGCCCGCTACCGCGCCCTCCGGGAGGCCGCGGAGGCGACCGGCGCCGTCCGGGTCCTGCTCGGGCACACGCGCGACGACCAGGCGGAGACGGTCCTCCTGGGTCTCGCGCGCGGCTCCGGCCCGGATTCCCTCGCCGGCATGCGCACCGACAGCCCGCCGTGGCTCCGCCCGCTCCTCGACATCCCGCGCAGCGCCACCGAGGCCTGCTGCGCGGACCTCGGCCTCGAGCCCTGGACGGACCCGCACAACGCGGACGAGCGCTACCGCCGCGTCCGCGTCCGTCGCAGGGTGCTGCCGGTCCTCGAGCGCGAGCTCGGCCCCGGCGTCGCGGAGGCCCTCGCGCGGACCGCCGAGCAGCTCCGGGAGGACGCCGCCGCCCTCGACGCGCTCGCCGACGAGTGGGTGATCGAGATCGCGGAGCACGCCGAGGCGGGCATCGCCCTCCCGGTGGCCGCCCTCGAGGCGAACCCGCCCGCCCTCCGCCAGCGCGTGATCCGGCTCGCCGTGGAGAACGAGTTCGGCGTCACGCCGAGCAGAGCGCAAACCCTCGCGGTCGCGCGGCTGGTCAGCGACTGGCACGGTCAGGGAGCCGTCTTCCTCCCCGGGATTACAGTGGAGCGACGGGAGGGGCGTCTGTGCTTCTCCGCCGCGCCCGGTCCGCACCACGAGCCTGGAGGTACGCCCCCCGATGATCCCCGCTGAGATCCAGGACGACCTCGTCGACCTCCTGTTCACCGAGGAGCAGATCCAGGCGCGGATCGCGGAGATGTGCCGGGAGATCGAGCGGGACTACGCGGGGCAGGACCTCCTCCTCGTCGGCGTCCTGAAGGGCGCCGTCATGGTCATGGCCGACCTGGCCCGCGAGCTCACCCTTCCCGTGCAGATGGACTGGATGGCGGTCAGCTCCTACGGCTCGAGCACGCAGTCCTCCGGCGTCGTCCGCATCCTCAAGGACCTCGACACCGACCTGCAGGACCGCCAGGTGCTCATCGTCGAGGACATCATCGACTCGGGGCTCACGCTCTCCTGGCTGCTCGAGAATCTCCGCTCCCGCGGGCCCAAGTCGGTCGAGGTGTGTGCTCTCCTCCGCAAGCCGGAGGCCGCCAAGATGCGGGTGGATCCGCGGTACATCGGCTTCGACATCCCCAACGAGTTCGTCGTCGGATACGGGCTCGACTACGCCGAGCGGTACCGGAACCTCCGGGGCGTCGGGATCCTCGCGCCGCACGTGTACTCGACGCCCTCCGATTAGGGGGGCGTCTCCGGGTTCGCCCTAGGGAAACAACCGGATGAGGCCCAGAAACCGGGCTGTACCCTTGTCGCATCATGGACCTGAAGCGCATCTTCCGAGGCCCGATCCTCTACATCGTGATCGCGGTCATCGTCGTGTGGGTGGGGTCGAGCCTGCTCACCGGCTCGGGCTATCGGCAGATCACCACCCAGCAGGGTCTCGAGCTGCTCCAAGGCGACAACATCTCCGCCGTCAAGATCATCGACGGCGACAACCGAGTCGACATCACCCTGCAGCGCGCCGATCCCGAGTTGGGCAAGCAGGTGCAGTTCTACTACGTCACTCCCCGTGGGGAGGACGTCATCGCTGCGGTCGACGCGTCCAGCCCGTCGGAGGGCTTCGACGACGAGGTCCCGCAGCCGAGCTGGTTCTGGTCCGCGCTCAGCTTCCTCCTGCCGCTCCTGCTCATCGGCGCCTTCTTCTGGCTGATGCTCTCCGGCATGCAGGGCGGCGGCAACCGCGTCATGCAGTTCGGCAAGTCCCGCGCCAAGCTCGTCTCCAAGGAGAGCCCGAAGGTCACGTTCAAGGACGTCGCGGGCGCCGACGAGGCGATCGAGGAGCTCCAGGAGATCAAGGACTTCCTCAAGGAGCCCGCGAAGTTCCAGGCGCTCGGCGCGCGCATCCCGAAGGGCGTCCTGCTCTACGGCCCTCCCGGCACCGGCAAGACCCTGCTCGCCCGCGCCGTCGCGGGTGAGGCGGGCGTCCCCTTCTACTCGATCTCCGGTTCCGACTTCGTCGAGATGTTCGTCGGCGTCGGCGCGAGCCGCGTCCGCGACCTGTTCGAGCAGGCCAAGAACAACGCGCCCGCGATCATCTTCGTCGACGAGATCGATGCGGTCGGCCGCCACCGCGGCGCCGGCCTCGGCGGCGGGCACGACGAGCGCGAGCAGACGCTCAACCAGCTGCTCGTCGAGATGGACGGCTTCGACGTCAAGACCAACGTCATCCTCATCGCGGCGACCAACCGCCCCGACATCCTCGACCCCGCCCTGCTCCGCCCGGGCCGCTTCGACCGCCAGATCGGCGTCGACGCCCCCGACCTCAAGGGCCGGCAGAAGATCCTCGAGGTGCACTCGAAGGGCAAGCCGATGGCCCAGGGCGTGGACCTCGAGGTCCTTGCCCGCAAGACGCCCGGCTTCACCGGCGCGGATCTCGCGAACGTCCTCAACGAGGCGGCACTGCTCACCGCGCGCTCGGGCGCTCAGCTCATCGACAACCGCGCGCTCGACGAGGCCGTGGACCGCGTCATCGCGGGACCGCAGCGCCGTAGCCGCGTGATGAAGGACAACGAGAAGCTCATCACCGCGTACCACGAGGGCGGTCACGCCCTCGTCGCGGCCGCGATGAACCACACCGATCCGGTGACGAAGATCACGATCCTCCCGCGCGGCCGCGCGCTCGGCTACACGATGGTGCTGCCGCTCGAGGACAAGTACTCGGTCACCCGCAACGAGCTGCTCGACCAGCTCGCCTACGCCATGGGCGGGCGAGTCGCCGAGGAGATCGTCTTCCACGACCCGACGAGCGGCGCCTCGAACGACATCGAGAAGGCCACCGGCACCGCCCGGAAGATGGTGACGGAGTTCGGCATGAGCGCCCGGGTCGGCTCGGTCAAGCTGGGGCAGTCCTCGGGCGAGATGTTCCTCGGCCGTGACATGGGCCACCAGCGCGACTACTCCGAGGAGGTCGCGGAGCTCGTGGACGCCGAGGTGCGGACGCTCATCGAGAGCGCGCACGACGAGGCCTACCAGGTGCTGACCGAGAACCGGGAGATCCTCGACCGGCTCGCGCTCGCGCTGCTCGAGCAGGAGACCCTCGACCAGAACCAGCTCGCAGACATCTTCGCCGACGTGAAGAAGCTCCCGGAGCGGCCGCAGTGGCTCTCCAGCGACAAGCGGCCCGTGTCCGACCTGCCCGCCGTCCAGATGCCGCGGCCGAAGGCGCCCATCGACGCGGGCGCCGTCGACGGCGGCGTCGACTCCGAGCCGAGCGGCCCGACGCGGGCGCGGCCGAAGATCAAGCCGCGACCCGCCACCGCCTAGTGCCCTTCGACGAGGCCCGGGCCCGGGCCGCCGTCGAAGAGCTCCTCGCCGCGCTCGGCGCCGACCGCCCGGACCTCGCCGGCACCCCCGGCCGCGTCGCGGAGGCGTACGCCGAGATGCTGTCGGGGACGGACGTGGACGCCGCGGCGATCCTCGCGGACGGGACGGTCGCGCTCGCCGAGCCGCCGTCCGAGACCGTCGCGCTGCGCGACATCCCCTTCCGGTCCGTCTGTGAGCACCACCTGCTGCCGTTCGCCGGCACCGCGGGCGTCGCCTACCTCCCTCGGGACAGCGTGGCCGGGCTCGGCCGCATCGCCCGCGCCGTGGACGCCGTCGCCTCCCGGCTGCAGCTCCAGGAGCGGCTCACCGAGGAGTTGGCGACCGCGGTGGAGGCGGGCCTCGCCGCCCGCGGCGTGCTGGTGGTCCTCTCGGCGTCCCACTCCTGCCTCTGGGCGCGCGGCTCCCGGACCGCCGGCGCCTCGGCCGTCACCGTGGCGGCCCGTGGGGACTTCGCCGACCCCGCTCTGCGCGCCGAGGCGTTCGCGCTCCTCACCGGTGGAGGCCGGGATGCCTGAGCGGCCCCTCGTCTTCGGCATCCTCAACGTCACGCCCGACTCGTTCAGCGACGGCGGCCGCTTCGCCGACCCCGATGCCGCGGTGAGGCAGGGACTGCGGCTGGTCGCCGACGGCGCGGACTGGGTGGACATCGGCGGGGAGTCGACGAGGCCCGGCGCCGGGCGCGTGGCTGCCGAGGAGGAGCAGCGTCGCGTCCTCCCCGTCGTCGCCGCGCTCGCCGAGCAGGGGGTTCGCGTGAGCATCGACACGATGAACGCGGACACCGCCCGCGCCGCGCTCGCCGCGGGTGCCGGGATCGTCAACGACGTGTCGGGCGGGCTGGCCGACCCCGCCATGCCCGAGGTCGTCGCGTCCGCCCGCGTCCCGTTCGTCGTCATGCACTGGCGCGGGCACAGCGCGGCCATGTCCGCCCGAGCGGTCTACGACGACGTGGTGCTCGAAGTGCGCGACGAGCTCGCCGCGCGCGTGCAGGCGCTGATCGACCAGGGGATCGCCGCCGATCGCATCGTGCTCGACCCGGGCATCGGCTTCGCCAAGGAGTCCGAGCACAACTGGCGTGTGCTCGCCGGCCTGGGCGCGCTCCAGGAGCTCGGTCATCCCCTCCTCGTCGGCGTCTCCCGGAAGCGGTTCCTCGGCGGCCTGCCGTCCCTCTCGGGGGCCGAGGACCCGGCCGCGCGTGACCTCCCCACCGCCGTCACCAGTGCGCTGCTCGCGCTCCAGGGCGTGTGGGCGGTCCGCGTCCACGACGTCGCGGGAACCGCGGCCGCGCTCGACGTCGTCGACGCGTGGCGGGGGGTGCCCGCGTGAGCGACCGCATCCGCCTGCGCGGGCTGCGCGTGTTCGGCCGTCACGGCGTGCTCGCCCACGAGCGCGCCGAGGGGCAGGACTTCCTCATCGACCTCGACCTGAGGGTGGACCTGCGCGCGGCCGCGGCGTCGGACGACGTGAGCGACACCGTGCACTACGGCGAGCTGGCGGAGGAGGTCGCCGCCGTCGTGGCCGGCGACCCCGTCGACCTGATCGAGACCCTGGCCGCCCGGATCGCGGACACCGTGCTTCGCCACGAGCGGGTCCGCGAAGTGCGGGTGACGGTGCACAAGCCGCACGCGCCGATCACGGTAGCGTTCGAGGACGTGAGCGTCGTCATCCGCCGGGTCCGGCCCGAGCCCGTCGTGATCGCGCTCGGCAGCAACCTCGGGGATCGGCAGGCGCTGCTCGCCTCCGCTGTCGAGCGGCTCCGAGCCCTCCCCGGCCTCACCGTGACCGCGGAGTCGCCGGCCCTCGAGACCGTCGCCGTCACCCTCGCCGGAGAGGATCCCGGCAAGCCCGGGTACCTGAACCAGGTCGTCGTCGGCCTGAGCGACCTCGGGCCCCGGCGGCTCCTGCGGGAGCTCCTCTCGATCGAGCGCGCGCACGGGCGCGAGCGCACCGAGCGCTGGGGGGACCGCACGCTCGACCTCGACCTCATCGCCTACGGCGACCGGCGCACTAGCTCCGGGGAACTGCAGCTGCCGCATCCCCGCGCGGCCGAGCGCGAGTTCGTGCTCCGTCCGTGGCTCCTGGCGGATCCCGACGCCGTCCTCCCCGGCGTGGGCCGGGTGGATGCTCTGCTCGCAGCGCTCACCGGGGCGGACGCATGAGGCGGACCGGCTTCGCCCTGCCGGCCGCCCTCGCCGTCGCGGGAGCGGTGCTCGGCTGGCTGCTCGAGGTCGGCCTCGCCGCCGGCGGGCGCCCGGCTCTCGTCCCGCCGTACACGCTCCCGGTGGCGCTCGCCGCGATCGGCGCGGCCGTCGTCGCCGCGGGGTGGCCCATCCGCCAGCTCCTCCAGGGCAAGGCCCGGCGCCGCGTGGACCCCTTCCGGGCGATGCGAGTGCTGCTCCTGGCGAAGGCGTCGACGCTCGCCGGCTCCCTCCTCGGCGGCATGGCGATCGGCGTCGGGATCTACTTCCTGAGCAGGCCGGTCCTGCCGCCGGTCGGCGCGCTCCTCGCGACCGCGGTCACGATCCTCGCGTCCGCGGCGCTCGTCGGGTGCGGGCTGCTCGTCGAGCACTGGTGCCGGCTCCCGCCGGAGGACGAGGCGGAGGCGACGCCCGCCCTCGATCTGCCGAGAGAATAGGCGCATGGTGACAGGGGTGGAGCCGGCCGCCGGCGAGTGGAGGCGGGTCTCCCCGAAGCAGATCGGCGTGGAGCTGGCGGGAGCCGCCGGCAGCACGCTCTTCGCCGGGGCCCTCGCCGTCGGAGCGTACGTCGTCGGCATCGGCTTCATGGCCGCGGTGTTCGGCGCCGCCGCGCTCATCGCGCTCGCCATGATGGCTGTGGTGCCGCGGCGCGTCCGCTCCTACGGGTACCAGCTCCGCGAGGACGACCTGCTGTTCCGCCGTGGGCTGCTCTTCCAGCGCTTCGTCGCGATCCCCTACGGCCGCATGCAGCTCATCGACATCAACCGGGGGCCCCTGTCCCGGGCCCTCGGCCTCTCCGAGCTCAAGTTCGTCACGGCCGCGGCCGCGACGGGGGTGACGATCCCGGGCCTTCCCGAGGCGGAGGCCGAGGAGCTGCGCGACCGTCTCGTCGAGCTCGCCGAGACGCGCCGGGTCGGGCTGTGACGGACACTCCCGATCTGCCCCTCGCGGCAGGGACGCCGGCGACCGAACCGGGCGCCCTCGCGGACGGCCGGTGGCACCGTCTGCACCCGGCCACCCCGCTCCTGCGCGGCGGGGTGGCGTTCCTCGCGGTGCTCGGCCTCCTCGTCGCGAACTTCCGCGACCGTTTCCTCGAGCTGGTCGTCGGGTTCCAGGAGGAGGACCCGATCGACCTGCTGATCGATCGCGGGCTGCTGCTCCCCGCCCTCGGGATCGTCATCGCCCTGCTCCTGGTCGGGCTCGTCGGCTTCTACCTGTCCTGGCGCTTCCACCAGTTCCGGGTCACCGACGAGGTCGTCGAGATGCGGTCCGGGATCCTGTTCCGCACGCACCGCCAGGCGCGCCTCGACCGCATCCAGGGCATCAGCATCAGCCGCCCGTTCTTCGCCCGGCTCTTCGGCGCCGCGCGGCTCGAGGTGTCCGTGGCCGGCCAGGACGCGAACGTGCGCCTGGCCTACCTCGGATCGGCACCCGCCGACGCCCTGCGCCGGGACGTGCTCACGCTCGCGTCGGGCGCGCAGCGAGGCGGCGCCGAGGCCGTCGCCGAGGCGCGCACGGGCCTCCTCGAGCGCCGCGTCGGCGAGCTCCTCGCGCCCGAGCTCGATCCCGCGGAGGCGCCGCCCGAGTCGGTGGTGCACATCCCGCCCGGGCGGATCGTCGGCTCCCTGCTCCTCAGCGAGGCGACGGTGTTCCTCGTGCTGTTCCTCGGCCTCGGAGTGCCGTGGGCCGTGCTCTCCGGCAACTGGTTCTTCCTGCTCGGCGCGTTCCCCGCCGTGATCGGCATGGGCGGCTTCCTCGTGAACCGGTTCACCCGCAGCCTCCGCTACAGCATCGCGGGCACGCCGAACGGGGTCCGGGTCGGGCACGGACTCCTGTCGACGAGCAACCAGACGATCCCACCGGGCCGCATCCACGCGATCTCCGTCCGGCAGCCGCTGCTGTGGCGTCCCGCCGGGTGGTGGCAGATCACGACGAACCTCGCGAGCACGCGCCTCGGCTCCGGCGGCGCCACCCCCGCCACCACGCTGCTCCCGGTCGGCACGCGGGCCGACGTCGCGCGGGTCCTCGCGCTCGTCCTTCCCGACCTTCCCGGCGAAGACCCCGGGGGACACCTGCTCGAGGCGGGGATGATCGGCCGCGGCGGGGAGGACGGCTTCGTCAACGCGCCGCAGCGGGCCCGCTGGCTGCGGCCGTTCTCCTGGCGCCGGACCGGCTTCACCCTCACCGCGTCCGAGCTCGTCCTGCGCCGCGGGGCGGTCTGGCGCTCGCTCGTCTTCGTCCCCCAGGCCCGCCTGCAGAGCGTGGCGCTGGTCCAGGGGCCGCTGCAGCGCTCGCTCGGGCTCGCCGGGCTGCACGCCCACACCGTGGCAGGCCCGATCCTGCCGCGACTCGAGGTCATCGACCAGGGCACCGCGGTCGTCCTGTTCCAGGACCTCGCGGCCGCCGCGGTCACCTCGGGCGCCGCCGACACGACCCACCGCTGGAACTCGGCGAGGGGAGCCGTCTGATGCGCGCCCGATCCGGGCGCCTCGGAGTCGGCGTGGTGGGCGCGGGTCGCGTGGGCGCCGTGCTCGGAGCGGCGCTCGCCGGAGCGGGACATGCCGTCACCGGAATATCGGCGATCTCGACCGCGAACCGCGAGAGGGCGGAGGCCCTCCTGCCGGGCGTGCCCATCCTCCCCGTGCCGGAGGTCGTGGAGCGCAGCGAGCTCGTGCTCCTCGCCGTCCCCCCGGATGAGCTCCCCGGCCTCGTCGACGGCCTCGCCGCAACAGGAGGCTGGCAGGCCGGTCAGCTCGTCGTGCACACCGCCGCGCGGTACGGCACCCGCGTCCTCGCGCCGGCCACGGCCGCCGGCGCGATCCCGCTGGCGATCCATCCGGCGATGTCCTTCACGGGGACGAGCCTCGACCTCACCCGCCTCGCCGAGACCTGGTTCGCCGTCACGGCGCCCACGCCGGTCCAGCCCATCGGACAGGCCCTCGTCGTCGAGATGGGCGGCGAGCCGGTCCTGATCGCCGAGGAGGACCGGCCGGTCTACGCCGAGGCGATCGAGACGGTGTCCACCTTCTCGCGCTCGGTCATCGAGCAGGCGGCACGCATCCTCTCCGGCCTCGGCGTCGAGGCACCCGGTCGGGTGCTCAGCTCGCTCGCGCGGTCGACCGTCGAGGACGCGCTGAGCCGGGCCCAGCCGGATAGCATCGATCTGGCCGATCTTCCCCCTGACGGCTTCGACGAGCTGCGGGAGGACCAGTGACCGGCCCGGTCGTGGCGTCGGACATCGACGCCATCCGCTCCGCGGTGCGCACCGCCCGCGCCGCCGCCGCGCAGCGCGGCACCCCGACGCCGCGCGTCGCGCTCGTCCCGACCATGGGGGCGCTCCACGACGGTCACCTGGCCCTGGTCCGCCATGCCGCCTCCCTCGCCGACATCGTCGTGGTGTCGATCTTCGTCAACCCGCTCCAGTTCGGCCAGCCGGATGACCTCGCGCTGTACCCGAGGGACCTCGAGGCCGACGTCGCCGCGCTCGCCGGGGAAGGCGTCGACCTCGTGTTCGCCCCGACGGAGCGGGCGATGTACCCGGACGGGCCCACGGTCGTCCGCGTCACCGGGGGACCGGTGGCGAACGACCTCGAGGGGCGCAGCCGGCGCGGGCACTTCGAGGGCGTCCTCACCGTCGTGGCGAAGCTCCTCAACATCGTCGGGCCCGACGTGGTCGTCTTCGGGCAGAAGGACGCGCAGCAGGTGTTCCTGGTGAAGCGGATGGTGCGCGACCTCGACTTCCCGGTGACCGTCGAGGTGGTCGAGACCGTGCGGGAGTCAGACGGCCTCGCGCTCTCCAGCCGCAACCGGCGGCTCGATCCACGGGCCCGGATCGCGGCCCGCGCGCTGTCCTCGGCGCTGGAGGCGGCGGCCTCCGCCGCCGATCGGGGCGTCGACGCGGCGGTCGCCGCGGCCCAGTCGGCCCTGATGGGGGAGCCGCTCGTGCAGCTCGACTACCTCGCGATCGTCGACCCCGCCACCTTCCAGCCGGTCGACGACGACCACCGCGGGCGCGCTCTCGCCGTCATCGCCGCCACCGTCGGCGGCACCCGCCTGATCGACAACGAGCTCATCGTCCTCGCCTGACCGGGTCGCCGTCGCGCCGGGTCTCCTGCGCCGCCCGAGGGGGCGGACCTCGTCCCGGCGCGCGGTAGCGTGGACGGGCCCCACCACCGCCGAGGAGATCCCGCGTGACCGACCAGTCCCTTGCCGCCGAGCCCACCGAGGCCGAGGTCAGCGAGCAGATGGCGGTCCGCCTGGAGAAGCGGCGCCGACTCCTGGGCGAGGGGGCCGAGGCCTATCCGGTGGGCGTCCCGGTCACCGACACCATCGGCGCCGTCCGTGCCCGCTTCGGCGACCTCGAGCCCGACCAGCGCACGGCCGTCACTGTGAGCCTCGCCGGCCGAGTCGTGCACCAGCGGATCACCGGCAAGCTGGTCTTCGCCGCCCTGCAGTCGGGGGAGGGCGAGCGCCTCCAGGTGATGCTGAGCCTCGCGGAGGTGGGCCAGGAGTCGCTGGAGCGGTGGAAGGACCTCGTCGACCTCGGTGACCTCGTGCAGACGGCCGGGGAGGTCATCGCCTCCCGCCGCGGCGAGCTGTCCGTCCTCGTGTCGTCGTGGGCGATCGCGTCCAAGGCGCTGCGCCCGCTGCCCAACCTGCATGCCGAGCTCAGCGAGGAGACCCGCGTCCGCGCTCGCTACCTCGACCTCATCGTCCGCGAGCAGGCGCGGGAGACCGTCCGCGCCCGCGCGACGGTGGTCGCGTCCCTGCGCGCGACCTTCGCCGAGCACGACTTCCTCGAGCTCGAGACGCCGATGCTGCAGGTGCAGCCGGGCGGCGCCACGGCGCGGCCCTTCATCACGCACAGCAACGCCTTCGACACCGACCTCTACCTGCGGATCGCGCCCGAGCTCTACCTCAAGCGCGCCGCCGTCGGTGGGCTCGAGCGGATCTTCGAGATCAACCGCAACTTCCGCAACGAGGGCGCGGACTCCACGCACTCGCCCGAGTTCGCGATGCTCGAGGCGTACCAGGCCTACTCGGACTACAACGGCATCGCCGACCTCACGCAGGAGCTCGTGCAGAAGGCCGCCCTCGCGGTCGCCGGCTCGACGGTCGTGACCTGGGCCGACGGGACGCAGTACGACCTCGGCGGCGAGTGGGCGCGGATCGGGATGTACGAGTCCCTCAGCGAGGCCGTCGGCGAGGAGATCACACCCGCCACCCCGCTCGGCCGGCTCGAGCAGCTCGCGGCGGAGGCCGAGATCGAGCTCGAGCACCCCCTGCGGGGCAAGTGGGTCGAGGAGCTCTGGGAGCACCACGTGAAGCCGGGCCTCACCGCCCCGACCTTCGTGCGGGACTTCCCCGTGGACACGTCGCCCCTCGTCCGCGACCACCGGAGCCGGCGCGGCGTCGTCGAGAAGTGGGACCTCTACGTGCGCGGCTTCGAGCTCGCCACCGGCTACTCGGAGCTCACCGACCCGGTCATCCAGCGGGAGCGCTTCCTCGAGCAGGCGCGCCTTGCCGCCGGCGGGGACCCGGAGGCCATGCGCGTCGACGAGGACTTCCTCCGCGCCCTCGAGCACGGCATGCCGCCGACCGGGGGGATGGGGATGGGCATCGACCGGCTCCTCATGGCGCTCACCGGCCTCGGCATCCGCGAGACGATCCTCTTCCCCCTCGTCAAGTGACCCGAGGAGCCCCGTGAACCAGCTGCCGAAGGATCCGTTCCGCGACAAGGACAAGCCCGAGGGCCCGTCGATGACCCGCATCGCGGTGTGGCTCGTCGTGGGCGGCTTCGGCGCCTACCTGCTGGTGACCGGGATCATCGGGATCCTCAGCGGCCGGTAGACCCCGCACCCGGCATTCCCCCTGCTTCCGGGGCGTATCCTGATCGGGTCATGGACAGCGTCTGGGGAGCCATCTGGGGCATCGTGCCGACCATCGTCGTCGGTTTGATCTTCTGGTTCATCCTCTGGTCGATCATCCGCATCGACCGCCACGAGCGGAAGGCGCAGGCGAAGATCGAGGCGCAGGAGCGCGCCCGCCTCGCCTCCCGGTCCCCCTCGTCCTGATCCGGCGCTCCACGGAGAAACGGGGCCGACAAGGGGTCACGCCGCCAGCGAACAGCGGATGATCCGGTGATCCCCGTCGTTAACCTTGCTGTATCGACGCCGTCCCCCTGCACGGCGTCGGGGGAGAGTGACATGTTCGAGAGATTCACCGATCGAGCCCGCCGTGTCGTCGTCTTGGCCCAGGAAGAGGCCAAGATGCTGAACCACAACTACATCGGCACCGAGCACATCCTGCTCGGCCTCATCCACGAGGGTGAGGGCGTCGCGGCGAAGGCTCTCGAGTCGCTGGGCATCTCGCTCGACGCGGTGCGCGAGCAGGTCCAGGACATCATCGGCCAGGGCCAGCAGCAGCCGACGGGGCACATCCCGTTCACGCCGCGGGCGAAGAAGGTGCTGGAGCTGAGCCTCCGCGAGGCGCTCCAGCTCGGCCACAACTACATCGGCACCGAGCACATCCTGCTCGGCCTCATCCGCGAGGGCGAGGGCGTCGCCGCCCAGGTGCTCGTCAAGCTCGGCGCGGACCTCAACCGCGTCCGCCAGCAGGTCATCCAGCTGCTCTCCGGCTACCAGGGCAAGGAGGCGATCGCCGTAGGGGGCGAGAACCAGCAGGCCGCCCAGCAGGGCTCGCAGGTCCTCGACCAGTTCGGCCGCAACCTCACCCAGGCCGCGCGCGAGGGCAAGCTCGACCCGGTCATCGGGCGCGAGAAGGAGATCGAGCGGGTAATGCAGATCCTGTCCCGCCGCTCCAAGAACAACCCGGTGCTCATCGGTGAGCCGGGCGTCGGCAAGACCGCGGTCGTCGAGGGCCTCGCCCAGGCAATCGTGCGCGGCGACGTCCCGGAGACGCTGAAGGACAAGCAGCTCTACACGCTCGACCTCGGCTCGCTCATCGCCGGCTCCCGCTACCGCGGCGACTTCGAGGAGCGCCTCAAGAAGGTCACCAAAGAGATCCGCACCCGCGGCGACATCATCACCTTCATCGACGAGATCCACACGCTCGTCGGCGCGGGTGCCGCCGAGGGCGCGATCGACGCGGCGAGCATCCTCAAGCCGCTCCTCGCGCGCGGCGAGCTGCAGACCATCGGCGCCACGACGCTCGACGAGTACCGCAAGCACTTCGAGAAGGACGCCGCGCTCGAGCGCCGGTTCCAGCCGATCCAGGTGAACGAGCCGTCGCTGCCGCACGCGATCAACATCCTCAAGGGCCTCCGCGACCGCTACGAGGCGCACCACAAGGTGTCGATCACCGACGGCGCCATCGTCGCCGCGGCGAACCTCGCGGACCGCTACATCCAGGACCGCTTCCTGCCGGACAAGGCCATCGACCTGATCGACGAGGCGGGCGCCCGCCTGCGCCTGTCGATCCTGTCGGCGCCGCCGGAGCTGCGCGAGTTCGACGACAAGATCGCCGTCGTCCGCGCCGCGAAGGAGACCGCGATCGAGGACCAGGACTTCGAGAAGGCCGCCGGCCTGCGCGACGAGGAGAAGCAGCTCCTCGCCGAGCGCCTGCGCCTCGAGAAGAAGTGGAAGTCGGGCGACATCGCGACGCACGCCGAGGTGGACGAGGGGCTGATCGCCGAGGTGCTCGCGCAGGCGACCGGCATCCCGGTGTTCAAGCTCACCGAGGAGGAGAGCTCGCGGCTCATCTTCATGGAGAAGGCGCTGCACGAGCGCGTCATCGGCCAGGAGGAGGCCATCTCGGTCCTCGCCAAGACGATCCGCCGCACGCGCGCCGGCCTGAAGGACCCGAAGCGTCCGTCCGGCTCGTTCATCTTCGCCGGGCCCACGGGTGTCGGAAAGACCGAGCTCGCGAAGGCGCTCGCGGAGTTCCTCTTCGACGACGAGAACGCGCTGATCTCCCTCGACATGAGCGAGTACGGCGAGAAGCACACCGTCTCGCGGCTGTTCGGTGCCCCTCCCGGGTTCGTCGGCTTCGAGGAGGGCGGCCAGCTCACCGAGAAGGTGCGCCGCAAGCCGTTCAGCGTCGTGCTCTTCGACGAGATCGAGAAGGCGCACCCGGACATCTTCAACTCGCTCCTCCAGATCCTGGAGGAGGGACGCCTGACCGACGGTCAGGGCCGCGTCGTCGACTTCAAGAACACCGTCATCATCATGACGACCAACCTCGGCACGAAGGACATCGCCGGTGGCCCGGTCGGCTTCGTGATGGAGGGCGACACGCAGACCGGCTACGACCGGATGCGGGCGAAGGTGACCGAGGAGCTCAAGAAGCACTTCAAGCCGGAGTTCCTCAACCGCGTCGACGAGATGATCGTGTTCCCGCAGCTGACCCAGGACGAGCTCCTGCAGATCGTGGACCTCTTCATCAAGCGTCTCGGCGTCCGCATGCTCGACCGCGACATGACGGTCGAGCTCAGCGAGGCCGCCAAGCGCCAGCTCATCAAGCTCGGCTTCGACCCCGCCCTGGGCGCCCGGCCCCTGCGCCGCGCCGTCCAGCACGAGATCGAGGACCGGCTGAGCGAGAAGATCCTGCACGGCGAGCTCACCTCGGGCGACCACGTCCAGGTGGACTTCGCGGACGGGCAGTTCGTCTTCACGACCGGCAAGCGCGGCGAGATGGCCGTGGCGGGCGCCGCCAAGGCGGAGCTCACGACGGGCGAGTAGGACTCTCCCTCCGCAGCGAAGCGGGATCGGCCCCGGCCGGTCCCGCTTCGTCGTCTTCAGATTCCCAGCGCTTCCCCGGGTCCAGCCCTCGGATGCCGATCGCTCACTAGGTATTGTTGGCCGGTCCGCCTAGGGACCGACCAGCTGAGAAAGGGGGAGGCATGCCACCCGCCGCGACCAAGTACGCGCTGTTCCAGGCCGACGACCTCGCCTCCGCCAACGCCGCCATGCGCAGCGTCCGACCCACGGTCGCGATGCTCGCGCCCGACGCGGAGGAGCCGCTGGCCTACACCCACGAGGCGTACGGCTTCCCGGGCCTCCGCCTGGCGTCGCTGTCGATCGGGGGGACCGTCCTCGCCGGAGTCGGCGAGGAGGACGCGGTGACCGTGGTGTGGACCACCTCCGGCCGGCTGCGCTACGACTACCGGAACGCGGGCGGGGACCAGACCGACCGCATCGCCCTCGCCCCAGGCCCCGTCCTCCCGAACAACCCTGGGTCGGCGACCGTCGTCATGGAGGACGCCGCGCTCCAGGTCGCCACGATCGACCGCGCCCGGCTGGAGGACACCGCCCGCACCCTGTACGGCGACGACGAGTTCCGCGTGCAGTTCGCGGGCCCGCGGCCCCTCTCGCCGCAGCTGGCGGCGTTCTGGACCAAGGCTCAGGAGATCACCTGGAAGCTCGTCGCCGAGGGAGCGGCTGAGCATCCGATGATGCGCGCGTCCCTGTTCCGCAGCATGGCGGTCGCGACCCTCGAGTCCTTCGCTCTGATGGGCGACCAGGAGCGGCGGTTCCGGACCGTCATGGCGCAGACGAACGCCTACCACCGCGGGGTGCGGTTCCTCGAGGACCACGCCTCGCTGCCGGTCACGATCGACGACGCCGCCCAGGCGGCGGGGGTTCCCACGCGCAGCCTGCTCCGCGCCTTCCAGGCGCACTCGCCCGAGGGGCGGACGCCCGCCGAGCACCTGCGCCGGGTGCGGCTGGATGCCGCGCACGCCGACCTCGTCTCGCGGCGCGGCAGCACGGTTCGCGAGATCGCGCTGCGCTGGGGCTTCGCCGATCCGAGCGCCTTCTCGCGCGCCTACAAGGCCGTGTACAAGGTGACGCCCGGCACCACCCTCAGTCGCTGACCGGCGGCAGCAGGTAGTCGGACGCGAGCACCAGGAACACGCTCGCGGTCCACGAGTACGCGCGGTCGCGCAGGCCCGCTCCGGTCACCGCGTCGAAGTTCTCGGCCATCCCGGACTCGGCCACCATCGCACAGAAGCCCTCGGCGATGCCCCGCGCCAGCTCGAGCTCGCCGCCGTCGCGCAGCCCGTCCACGAGCAGGAGGGTCGACGGCGCCCAGATCGGCCCGCGCCAGTAGCCGTCCGGCTCGTAGAGCGGGCTCGAGACGGCCTCGGTCGCCGGTCCGTGCTCGGTGAGGAAGCCGCCCGTCCGCAGGCGCTCGACCGCCGCCCCGAACACCTCGCGGGGCAGCCGGCGGCCGAGCACGAGCGGCAGGAGCAGCTGGAGCGACTCCGACGGGACCGCCTCGCCGGTGAGCGCGCTGCGGGCCAGGAAGCGGTCCCCCGTCCACAGCTCGTCGAGCAGCGCGGCCTGCAGCCCGCTCGAGGTCTCCGTCCACCGCCGGGCCGCCTCGTCGTCGCCGAGCTTTCCCGCGACGATCGCAAGTGCCTCCGTCTGCAGGACGAGGAAGGCCGCGAGCTCGGGGGACTCGACCGGCACCCCCGCGGCGAAGACGGTGCTGTTGTCCCAGCCCGAATCGTTGCCGTGGTAGTAGTGCGGCAGGCGGCGACCCGGCGCGACGCGCTCGCGCAGCCACCATTCGGTCCACGAGGCGAGCGGCGGGTAGGCCTCGCGCAGCCAGCTCTCGCCCACTGACCCGCGCTCGAGAAGCCGCAGCAGGGCCCATCCGTGCACCGGCGGCTTCGTGAAGGTGTAGGTGCGCGTCCCGTCGTTGATCGAGTCGGGGAGGTTCCCGTGCCTGCTCTGGTGGTCGAAGATCGTGAGGAGCTGGTCCCGCGCGAGCACCAGGCGGTCGCGCAGCGCGAGCGCGTTGAAGCAGTGGTCCCAGCTCCACACGTTCACCATCCAGTTCTTGGACATGTACATGGATGGCCGCCGCAGGTGACCGGAGCGCCCCACCAGGGACGACCAGGTCACGTACGCGGCGAGCTCGCGCGCCTCGGCCAGGTGTGACGGTGCGGGCGGCGCGCCCTCGAGCCACTCGGGGAATCCCGGGACACCGTCCGGGCCGCCGTCGGAGCGCTCCGGAAGCTCCGGCTCGTTGCGCAGCTCCTCGACCTCCACCACGGTGCCGGGATCGGCCACGATCCGGACGAGGGGACTGCGCAGTCCGTCCCAGGTGGACTCGGATCGCGCCGCTCCCGCCACGACGCGCAGGAGGAGGGTCGTGCCCGAGGCGAAGTGGAGATAGCGCCACTCCTTGTTTGACACCTGCACGAGCGTGTCGTACGGGCTCGGCGCCCTCGCGCTGAGCAGGAGGCCGACCCCGGACGCGGCGAGCCGGAGGACGGACGGATCGGCGAAGCGGACCTCGATGTCGCCCTCGCCCGCACGCAGGCGGAGCCGCTCGGGCGTGAACTCCGCCTCTGCGGACGCCTCCGCTCCGGCCACGAGCGGATGCAGCTCGAGCAGCTCGCGGTGCTGCACACCTCCGCGCACCGTGCGGAGGGAGACCGTGCTGGACACCTGGTCGTGCCCGGACAGGTAGGACAGCGCGAGGTAGGAGCCCGCTGCCGAGAAGGGAACGTGACGGAGGTCGTAGGGCATCGTCGTCCTCGGATCGGTCCGGTCGGGGGGGCGCGAACGTGCAGCTTTCGGCTCGGCGGCGCGTCCTCCTCCATCCTCCGGGACGGACCGCGGCACTCGCCGCTCTCCCGCCAGGGATTTCCGGCCGCGGGCGCCGACCGGGAGAATGAGCCGGTGACCGCCTCCTTCTCCGTGCGCCCCGCGCGGACGGGTGACGTGCCGCAGATCTTCGCCCTCGTCGAGCCGCTCGTGCAGCAGCGCATCCTCCTCGGCAAGGAGCTGGTCGCGTTCTACGAGGCGGTGCAGGAGTTCGTGGTCGCGGTCGACGAGGACGGCGGTCTCATCGGCTGCGGCGCCCTGCACGTGATGTGGGACGACCTCGGCGAGGTCCGCACGCTGGCCGTCGCTCCGGGCCACCTGCGCAGGGGCGTCGGCCATGCGATCCTCGAGCGCCTCGAGGAGAAGGCGCGCGAGCTGGGCCTCTCCCGCCTGTTCTGCCTCACGTTCGAGGTCGACTTCTTCGGCCGGCACGGCTTCTCGGCGATCAGCGAGAGCCTCGTCAGCCCGGACATCTACGCGGAACTCGTGCGCTCCGCGGACGAGGGCGTGGCCGAGGCGCTCGATCTCGCCCGGGTCAAGCCGAACACCCTGGGCAACACGCGGATGGTCAAGCACCTCTGAACCGGGGACTCTCCGGCAGAATGCCGGGTCCGGGCGGCGGCCGTGTCTAACCTGACCGCATGTCCTTCCGGAACCCGGTAGGCCCGCAGCCCGCCTCCGTGTACTGGCGCCGGCGGATTCTCGTGCTGCTCGGCCTGATCGCCGCCATCGCGGTCGTCGTCCTCATCGTGGTCCGGCCGGGGGCGAACGCAGCCCCCGCGGACCCCTCTCCCTCTCCCGATTCCACGGCCGCCGCAGAGCCGTCCGCCGCTCCGGCGGCCACCCCCACCCCCACCGCTGCGGCGGACCCGAGCGCGATCGCGGCGTGTGCGCCGGGTCAGGTTTCGGTGACGGCGGTGACGGACAAGACGACCTACGGCACCGAGGAGCTGCCGCAGCTCTCGTTCACGATCGCCAACGTCGGCGCGGCGCCCTGCACGCTCAACGTGGGCACCACCGCTCAGGTGTTCACGATCACGAGCGGCAGCGACACGATCTGGACGTCGACGGACTGCCAGACCGGCGCGGTCGACCAGCCGGTGACGCTCGCGCCGGGCACCCCGGCCTCCTCGTCGCCGTTCTCCTGGGAGCGTCAGCGGTCGAGCCCGGAGACCTGTGGCGAGGCGGACCGGCCCACGGTCGGGGCGGACGGCGCCTCGTACCACCTGAGCGTCAGCGTGGGCGGCTTCGAGTCGGCCGAGAGCGCGCAGTTCATCCTCGGCTAGCTCGACGAGCGGCCGGGACACGGCCGCCCGCTCGGCTCAGCGCAGCGCGGTGAGGCCGCCGTGCCGCGGCGGCGCTTCCTTCGCCGCGGTCAGCGCGTAGTGGACCGCCGCCTGGGCCGAGCGCATCGCGTCGTCGATGAGGACGCTGAAGCCCATTCGCTCCGCCTCGGACTCGCGCTGCTTCGCCGACGAGACGGGCCGGATCTCGCCGGCGAGGCTGATCTCGCCCACGGCCACCACGTCGTTCCGGATGGGGGAGTCGGCCGCGGCGCTCGCGACGGCGAGAGCGATGGCGAGGTCGGCGGCGGGCTCCGTGAGACGGACGCCGCCCACGGTCGAGACGTAGACGTCGGCCTGCCCGAGCTTGACCCCTGCCCGCCGTTCGAGGACGGCGAGCAGCATGGCGACGCGGCTCGAGTCGACCCCGTTCGTGACCCGCCGCGGCTGCGGTGCGGACGTCGGGACGACGAGCGCCTGCACCTCGACGGGGAGGGCACGACGCCCCTCCATGGCGACGGTGGTGCACGTGCCGCTCACCGGCACAGGGTTCCGGCTGAGGAAGAGCGCACTGGGATCCGGCACCTCCGCGAGGCCGACCCCGTTCATCTCGAAGCAGCCGACCTCGTCGGTCGGACCGAAGCGGTTCTTGAGGGCGCGCACGAAGCGCAGCGCCGTCTGCCGGTCGCCCTCGAAGGTGCAGACGACGTCCACGAGGTGCTCGAGCAGTCGCGGCCCAGCGATCGACCCGTCCTTCGTGACGTGGCCGACGAGCAGGAGCGGCAGGTTGCGCTCTTTGGCCACGCGGATCAGGGTCGACGCGACCTCCCGCACCTGCGCGGGGCCGCCCGCAATGCCGTCGGCCTCCGAGCTCGACACCGTCTGCACCGAGTCGACGATGAGCAGCTGCGGGTCGACGTCCTCGATCTGACCGAGGACGGATGCGAGGTCGGTCTCCGCCGCCAGGTACAGCTCGCGCTGCAGGGCGCCCGTCCGCTCCGCGCGCACCCGGACCTGCCCGACGGACTCCTCCGCCGTCACGTACAGGACCCGTGCCCCGGTCGCCGCGGCCCGGGATGCGACCTCGAGGAGAAGCGTGGACTTGCCGACCCCGGGCTCGCCGGAGAGGAGGATCGCCGCGCCGGGGACGAGTCCGCCGCCGAGGACGCGGTCGAACTCGGCGATCCCGCACGGCCGATGGCGCGCGTCGGCCGTCGTGACGTCGGAGATGGACCGGGCGCGCCGCTCGGGGGCGACCGCCACGGGCTGCAGCGACCGCAGCGCTCCGGTGCGCTCCATCGCCTCCTGGACGGTGCCCCACTGCTGGCACTCCGAGCAGCGGCCGACCCACTTGGCCGCCCGCCATCCGCACTCGGTGCAGCGGTACGCGAGAGTGGTCGACGCGGAGGAGGCCTTGGGCATGCGCTCACCCTAAGCGGGGCCGGCGACACGTCCCCGAAGGGACGCGGAGGTCGGGCGGCTACGGCTGGGCGCGGTCGCGGGGAGGGGGCGGTTCGCGACCGACTCCGCCGGTCGCGTACACTCGACGGCGGTAGCGTGTCCGAGCGGCCTAAGGAGCATGTCTCGAAAACATGTGTGGGGGCAACTCCACCGTGGGTTCAAATCCCACCGCTACCGCCACACTGAAGCCCCTCAGCTCCGCGTGATTCCGCGGTGCGAGGGGCTTCAGCCCTGTCTGGAGCCTCCCGCCCCGCAAGCTCGATTCCCGACAACGCGTGAAGCCTGTCCCCGGGAAGGCCTTCACCGAGGTGGAGGACCGCTACAGGGTGTACGCCGCCGCACGGGCCCGTTCCCGCTGCGGTACCTCAACGACTACTCGCAGACGGTGACCCCCCAACGTCAGGCCCAGAGCCCGAGGAGTCCGCCGACGAGTCCGAGGATCGCTCCGACGATCGCGAGGACGAGGGCTTTCGGGTCGCCACCCTCCATGTTCTCCAGGTTGAGCGTTCCATCCCGGTTGTCGATCACTCTGGGACTGCGGCGGTAGGCGCGAACGGCACCCCACACGACGAGTACGAATCCGGCGACGAGGAGCACTATCTGCAGGACGACCATCAGAAGGCACGGTAGCCGCGCCCCGCAGATCCCCCACAACTACCCACGATCCATGGCCTATAAGCGTGAACTTGGAGCAGTGTCGTACCGCGTAATCTTGCGCATCCGGGCTCTCGGGCCTGTGCTCTTGCGGCTCTGATTAGGTTCAAGTTCACCGCTAACGCCACATGGAGCTCGCTGCGCCACCCTTCGCCCGGGTCGCGAACGGGAGCCGATCAGAAACGGCGTCGGATCCCGGCGGCATTTCTTGTTGGAGTGCCGAGGGGCGGTGTCGCACCCCCGTGGTCGGCTCAGCGCTCACAGGAGTCCCTCCCGCGCCGTTCTCAGGCGCCCTCTACTCTCCGCGAAGCGGCGCCCGGGACCCCTCGAAGAACTCGTCCTGCAGCCGCCGCGACTCGTCGTCCGCCTTGATCGCGCGCACCGCCCGCACGACCGCCTGCGCCATGAGGTCGAGCAGCCTCTCGCCCGCGTCGGCCGTCGCCGGCGCGGCGTCGCCCTGGTAGTGGGTGGGATGGTCGGCGTACCACCAGATGCCGGTCTGGACGCCCGCGGCCCGGAGGTCGCGCAGGCGCCCCCTCGCGGCACCCTCATCGTCCTCGGGCACCTGGTCCATATGCACGAGGTCGGGTCGCTCGCGGAGGATGATGCTCGTCTCGCTGGGGCCCGCGTGGCCGTCGCTCTCGGGCGCCCACGGCAGGTCGACCCCTCCGCCGAAGATCTCCATGAAGGGCTGGACGAGGTACACGACGTAGTCCCGCGGGCGGTACAGCTGCAGCATGTTGAACAGGCTCACGAGCCCCGCGTTGCCGCCGTGCGCGTTGACGAGCACGATCTTCGGGAAGCCGTTGCGGGCGATCTCGCGGCAGACGTTGTCGAGAAGCTGCACCATGAGCTCGGGGTCGATCGCGATCGTTCCCGGAAGGTGCCGGGCCTCCGGGATCTGGGTGTAGATGTGATCCGGGAAGACGACCGCCGGCTCGATCGCCGCTGCCCGAGTGACGACGGCCCGGCCGATGAAGGTGTCGGTGCCGAGCGGGAGATGGTGGCCGTGCCGCTCGACCACGGACAGCGGCACCAGGCAGACGCCCTCGCTTCGCTCCACTGCCGTCACGAACGCGTCGCCCGTGAGCTCCTCCCAGCGCATGCCGTCTCCCACCTTCGTCGGTCTGGACCCGACCCTACTGGGGCGTCCGTCCACGACGACACCCGGACGGAGAGAACGCCGCCGGCAGCCCGGCGGCGTTCCTCGTATCCGGCTGGGGGAGCCGGCATCGCCCGGAGCGGCGTCCTCGGGATTCTTTCGTGGGGATCCGGACGGCGTCGCCGCGGGGCCGTCAGCGGGCCGCGGACACAAGGTCCGGAGCGGTGGTCCGCTCCTCCACCTGCTGAGCATCGAGGAGGCGGCGGTGCTCCTTGGTCATCCGCCCGCGGAACACGATCGCGATCGTCACGGTGAGCAGCACGACCGCGATCGGCTGCGCCAGCATTCGCACGTCGCCCTCCACGAAGGCCGCGACGATCCCGTCGCTGCCCGTCGTGCGGTTGAACACCGCGTGCAGCAGCCCCACCAGGAGGATGCTGTCGCCGGTCGCGCGGAGGAAGGTCCCGTACATCGACCGCACGAGGATGCCGAACACGAAGTAGATCGCGAACGCCACCGCGAGTCCGAGCAGGGTCACCTCGACGCCCATGAAGAACTCGAGGGGCAGGTGCACCAGGGCGAACGGCACGGCGGAGAGGGCTGCGACGGCGAACAGGTTGTGCCGTCGCTCGAGCGTGCTCTGGAACACCCCCGCCCAGACCGCCTCCTCGAAGACGTTGATGAGGAGGAACGTCTCGGCGAGCAGCAGGAGCTGGGTCACGAACGTGCTGGGAAGGTCGACCGGCTGGAGAGTGTCCCCGGCGAGCACCGCGATCCCGGCGGTCAGCAGGGGGAGCGCGACGAGGGCGGTGATCCACCAGCCGGGGTTGACGCGCCACCTCAGCATCCGCCGGAACAGGTCGCGCACTCCGTCGCGGCCGCGGCTCGCCCAGGTCACGTAGACCGCGGTCGGGAACAGGGCGAGCATCATGACGCCGGCGGTCACCTGCTGCGGGTGGATCCCGAGCCCCTCGATGATCTCCCCCGAGATCCAGCCGTGGTACGCGAGACCCCAGACGGACGCGAACGCGTAGGCGATGCCCACGCCGGCCACGCTGAGCGTGGCGATGGGATGCCGCTGCGCGATGCCGTGAAGGCCTCGTCGAGCGGGAACGTGCTTATTCATCGAACTGCCTTTCTGCGATTCATCGAGCTGCCCGTCGGGCATGCCGAGAATCTGCCGCTGCTCCGCCGCCGGCACCACGGACAGGGGCTCGAACAGTTCCCGGACAGTTCGGATGTCCGGGGCCGGGCCGCCTCGCCGAGTCCCCGAGCGGGATCCGCGTCGGGCCCCGATCACCCTCACCAGCCGCTGCGGGTGGGAGTGTGCCCCTCACGGGCATCGTCCGGCATCGTCATCTCGGCCCGGAACCCCAGAAGGCGGATGGATCGCCCGGGCTCCATCCGTCCGGCGAGCTCACGCGCGCGGGCGAGCACGACCTCCGGGTCGGTGGTCTCGGGGATCTTCTTGACGAACGTCTTCGTCAGAAACGGCGCGTAGCGCACCTTGAGCGTGAGGCTGATGACGGGCCGCCCCTCTGCGGCGACGTCCTCCATGACGCGCGCCACGAGTTCCGCGAGCGCCGCGTCGACCTGCGCGGGCTCGGTCAGGTTCTGCTGGAACGTCGTCTCGCGGCTGTGGCCGCGCGCCACCCAGGGGGTGTCGTCGACGGCCCGGGCCCCCTCGCCGCGTCCGAGCTGGCCGTACCACGGGCCCATGCGCGGCCCGAACTCCCCGGCGAGAACGGCCGGATCGGCCGCTGCGAGCTCCGCGACGGTCAGGATGCCGTGCGTCGCGAGGCGCCGCGAGACGGCGGAGCCGACGCCCCACAGGTCCTTCGTCGGCCGGTGTCCCATGACCTCCAGCCAGTTCGCGGCGGTGAGCCGGAACACGCCGCCCGGCTTCCCGAACCCGGTCGCGACCTTGGCCCGGACGAGAGTGTCCCCGATGCCGACGCTGCAGTGGAGCCGGGTCCGCTCGAGCACGGCCTCCTGCAGCCCGCGGGCGTACGCCTCCGGGTCCTCCGTGCGCACGCCGACGAACGCCTCGTCCCAGCCGAGCACCTGCACGGTCGCGCCCGGCTGAGCTCGCAGCGTGGCCATGACCTCCGCCGAGGCGGCCGTATACGTCTCGGCGTCCACAGGCAGGATCACCGCGTCGGGCACCTTGCGGGCGGCGAGACGCAGCGGCATGCCGGAGCCGACCCCGTAGGCGCGCGCCTCGTAGGACGCCGTCGACACCACCGCGCGCTCCGCCGGATCCCCGCGTCCGCCCACGATCACGGGCCGGCCCGCCAGCTCCGGGCGCCGGAGCACCTCGACGGCCGCGATGAACTGGTCGAGGTCGACGTGAAGCACCCAGGGGCTACCGGTCCCGCTCACCCGACCAGTCTGGATCCCGGCCCCCGTTCCCGACAGGACCGCGGGCGACGAGGCGCCGTGGGAGCCCGCACGGCGGATCGATAGTGTCGAGAGCGGATCCGGCAGCCGAGCCGAGTCTGCGATCCGAGGGGGACGATGAGCACGAAGCCCGGGACCGCGGCGGCACCCGCCCTGAGGGCCCGGGCGTCGTCCTGGCCGGTCGACGAGCGGCGGCCGGCCATGGCCAACCGGGAGGACGTCCGGCCCGGCCTGGAGCTGACCAGCCGCTCACTGTGGCGGAACGGCGTCCCGTGGATCCCGGTGTCGGGGGAGATCCACTACAGCCGCATTCCGCGTCACCGCTGGGCCGAGCGCGTCCGGCAGGCGCGGGCGGGCGGCATCACCGTCGTCTCGTCCTACGTGCCGTGGCTGCACCACGTGCCCGAGCGCGGCCGGCCGCGCTTCGACGGCAACCTCGACCTCGCGGCCTTCGTGGACCTCTGCGGCGAGACCGGGCTCGACGTCGTGCTCCGCATCGGGCCGTGGGTCCACGCGGAGATGCGCAACGGCGGGTTCCCCGACTGCGTCCAGTCGGCGCCGGTCGCGCACCGCACCGACGACCGCGGCTACCTCGACCTGGTGCGCGAGTGGTGGACGCAGCTGGCGGCGGCCCTGGACGGCCGGTGCGTTCCGGAGAAGGTCCTCGCGATCCAGCTGGAGAACGAGCTGTACGACCAGTCGGGGCACCTGATCACGCTCAAGAGGCTGGCCCGGGAGCTGGGGATGACGGCGCCGCTCTGGACCGCGACGGGGTGGGGGAACGCCGCGCTCCCGCCGGAGGAGGTGTTCCCGCTCTTCGGCGGCTACGGCGACGGCTTCTGGGTGGACGCCGATGCGCGATGGCATCGGACCTTCCGGGAGCACTTCTTCTTCTCCGAGACGTGGGACGACCCGGGGATCGGCGCCGACGTCGGCCAGCGGAAGGACTTCGCCGCGACCGCCGAGAGAGCGGGAGCGGACCTCTTCCCGCCCGCGACGTGCGAGCTCGGCGGCGGCATGGCGACGGCCTACCACCGCCGGCCCCTCCCGGCGCCCCTCGACATCGCGACCGTGGCGCTGCAAGATCGGGAACGGCTCCGCCTGGCAGGGCTACTACATGTACGCCGGGGGGACGAACCCGGCCCGCGGCCTGCAGGAGTCCCAGGCGACGGGATACCCGAACGACATCGTCGCCCTCAGCTACGACTTCCACGCACCCATCGGCGAGGCCGGTCTCCTCGCCGGAAGCTACGCCGAGCTGCGCCGCCAGCACGCCTTCCTGGCGGCCTTCGGGCCGATGCTCGCCGACCTGCCGTCGAGCCTCCCCGACGTGCGCCCGAGCGGAGTCGCCGACCGGTCGACCCTGCGGTGGGCGCTGCGCGCCTCCCCGCAGGGCGGGTTCCTCTTCCTCGCCTGGCGCCAGCCGCACGAGCCGCTCGATACCTACGAGGCGGCTCGGTTCCGAGTGCAGCTGGGCGAGGAGGAGCTCCTGCTCCCCTCCCGGCCCGTGGACGTCCCGCCCGGCACCCTCGCGTCCTGGCCGATCGGGCTCACGGTCGGCGGGGTGCGCATCGGGTGGGTCACCGCGTCGGCTCTCACGCTCCTTGGCGGTCCTGTGCCGACGCTGGTCCTCGTGGCGCAGCCGGGGGTGCCCGTGGAGCTCGCGGTGCCGCCCGAAGCGGGGGCGGTCGGCGCCGGCCGCACGGGACGCTCGGGATCATGGGAGACGTACGGCATCACCCCGGGGCGCTCCGCGGTCCGGGTCCGGGCACCGCGCGGAGCGGTGGACGTCCTCGTCCTCTCCGCCGAGGACGGATCGCACGCCTGGGTGCGCGAGGGCTCCGAGGCAGGAGGCGAGCGCGAACTCCTCCTGTCGCCTGACGCGCTCACGTGGGGCGAGAGCGCCGTGCTCGGCGTCTCGGTGACGGGAGAGCCCGACGTGCAGCGCTACGACGTCGACACGCGGGAGTTCCGGCCGGTGGAGCTTCGCCCGCTGACGGCGGCCCCTCTGGCGGCTGAGGTCCTCCCCGTGCAGCGGCGTCCGGCGGGCACCGTGCCGTCCGACTACGGCTTCCACGACGGGCGCCAGTCGGCTCCGACCGATTCCGCCGTCGAGACCCGGGCCGCCGTGTACGAGCTCGAGCTTCCGCCGTGGGCGCTGGACGGATCGGGGGACGTGAGCATCCACATCGAGTGGGCCGGGGATGTGGCGGAGCTCCGCGTCGACGGAGTCGCGGTCAGCGACCGGTTCTGGGACGGCTCGTGCTGGTCGATCGACGCGAAGGACGTCGGTGTTCAGCAGGGCCGTGCCGTCACCCTCCACGTCCTGCCCCTCGCCCCCGACTCAAAGATCCGGTTGCCTGCTGCGGCGGACGAGCGGCGTCGGCAGTCGTGCAACGCGCTGCTCGCCGTCGATCGGGTGCGGATGGAGCGCCGTCAGAGGTGGTCGAGCGACACCGGGGGTCCGTCCTGGCGCTCCTCCGCCTCCCACAGGCCCTCGTAGCGGACCACCCATCCCCGGGCGTCGGTGTCGAGGTGCGCCGAGAAGAGCTGACCGTCCACGACGGCGTCGAACCGGTAGAGGTGCTCGCCCTCACGGCTGTATGTCTGCTCGAGCGGCTCCAGCCGACGCTCGGGAAGGCGGAACCAGGCCGCGCGAGCGGGCGCCGACTCTCCGACTCGCAGGCCGAGACGCCGGATGGCGAGCGTGTTCGTCGACGGGGTGGCGCTCAGATCGACGTCGAGCGCGCCGGCCACCTCGGGGATCGAGCGGCCGCTCCGCAGCCACCTTCCGCGCCCGTCCGCGGTCAGCGCCAGCTCGACCGGCCGGCCGCCGACCTCGCCCGTCGCCGCTGCTGATCGTGTCCGCCAGCGTCTGTCGCAGAGGATCCGGTAGGTGAGCCGAGTCGGGACGCCCTCCTCCTCGAACTCGAGCTCGCCCCAGAGTCGCCAGCCGTCGGGCGCCCGCTCCAGGCGCGCCTCTTCCCACCCCGGCGCGTCGAGTCGCCGCCACCGTATGCCCCCGGAGGAATGCACGGGAATCGGTCCCTCCCGCCGTTTCGAATCGCGGCGTCCGCCTCCGCTCATGTTGCCTCGTGCTCCCGGTGCTGTCGATCGCCGAGACCCCCTCGCCGGGCGGGCGAAGAGGGGCGGAAGACGCGCTCGGAGCGTCGGGTAATCGTTTTCCCGATCGTGTTGACCTAGGTGGCGCGATTCTGTACCGTTCCCCGGGAAGCGCTTTCCCGAAGTGCTTCGGCCCCTCAGGCACCAAGAAGACGATGACGTTCCGGGAGGACAACGATGTTCAGATTCCTTAAGGGGCGCGCCCTCGGCGCAGGCGCCCTGATCGGGAGCGCGGTTCTCGCGCTCAGCGCGTGCTCGGGAGGAGGCGGCGGTGGCGCCGCCGAGCCGGCGGCCACCTTCGACCCGGACGAGAAGGTCACGCTCACCATGACCTTCTGGGGCAACGACATCCGCGCGGGTCTCTACGAGGAGGTCATCGCGGCCTTCAACGAGGAGTACCCGAACATCACGGTGAACTCCTCGTTCCTCGGCTTCCCCGAGTACTGGGAGAAGCGCCAGACCGAGGCGGCCGGCGGCGGTCTTCCCGACGTCATGGCGATGGACATGAACTACCTGCGCCAGTACTCCCAGAACGGGCTGCTGCTCGACCTCGAGCCCTACCTCGGCAACATCATCGACACCGAGCCGCTCTCCGAGGAGATCGTGGGCACCGGTGTGGTGGACGGCCAGACCACCGGCATCCCGACCTCGACCAACGCCTGGGGCATGTACACGAACCCGAAGCTGCTCGAGCAGGTCGGCGTCGAGGACTTCCAGGGCGGGGACTGGGAGGACTACCAGGACTGGATGAAGGAGGTCACCGACGCGGCGGCTGCGGCGGGTGTGCAGCTGTGGGGCGGGACCGACTACACGGGCCGCATCCAGAGCTTCGAGATCCAGCAGCGCGCCAACGGGCAGGACCTGTTCACCGAGGACGGCGAGCCCAACTTCACCGAGGAGGACCTCGCCGAGTACTGGGAGTCGGGCTCCGAGATGCGTGAGGGCATCACCGTCCCGCAGCAGCGCCTCGAGGAGGTCTACCCGCTGTCGGGCTTCGACACCGCCATCGCGGCGAGCGAGCTCACCTGGGACAACTTCGGCTCGGGCTACCTGGGCAACCTGGGCGCGGAGTACACCGAGCTCGGACTCGTGGAGCCGCCGGTGACGGAGGAGGGCGCCAAGGACCTCTACCTGAAGGCCTCCATGCTGCACTCGATCTCGGCCGAGACCGAGCACCCCGAGGCTGCGGCGACGTTGGTCAACTTCCTCATCAACTCGCCTCGGTCGGGCGAGATCTTCGGTAGCAACCGGGGCATCCCGGCGTCGGAGACCGCGCTCGAGGCGGCGGAGCTCGACCCGATCAGCCAGCAGATCGCCGACTACGAGGCCTCCATCGAGGACCGCCTCGGCGAGGCTCCGCCCGTGCCGGTCGTCGGCTACGGCACGCTGGAGGAGAAGTTCCGTCAGATCGGCCAGGAGCTCGGGTTCGGCACCATCACGGTGGACGAGGCTGTCGACCAGTTCTTCAACGAGATGGACGTGGTCCTGAACCAGTAGTCCCTCTCCGGGCCCGGGCCTCGCGCCCGGGCCCGGACCCCACCGCAGACCGAAGCTCCAGACGACGATGCCGGAGACAGCAGTGAGCACGACTACGACGACAGCGGTCGCTGACGCCGGCGCGGGACGCCCGTCGCCCCGACGCTCCGCCGATTCGAACCGGCCCGGCCTGCGCGCCCGCACCGTACGCGAGAGCGTCACCGGGTACACCTTCCTCATCCCCTGGCTGATCGGTTTCTTCGGGCTGACGCTCGGCCCGATGATCTACTCCCTCTACCTGTCCTTCACCAGGTACAACCTCTTCAGCGACCCCCGATGGACCGGGCTGGACAACTACGTCCGCATGTTCACGGAGGATCCGCAGTTCATGCAGTCGGCGCAGATCACGCTGATCTACGTGCTCGTCGGCACCCCGATCAAGCTCGCGGCCGCCCTCGGCGTGGCGATGCTGCTGAACTACCGCGACCGCGGGTCCGCCTTCTTCCGCTCCGCCTTCTACGCGCCGTCCCTGATCGGCGCCTCCGTCTCCGTGGCGATCGTCTGGCGGGCGATGTTCGCGAACGACGGGCCCGTCGACAACGGGCTCAGCCTCTTCGGCATCAACCTCGGCGGCTGGGTGGGCAACGTCGCCCTCGTCCTGCCCATGATGATCCTGCTCGCGGTCTGGCAGTTCGGCGCGCCGATGGTGATCTTCCTCGCCGGCCTCAAGCAGGTGCCCAAGGAGCTCTACGAGGCCGCCGAGATGGACGGCGCGGGCGCGTTCCGCCGCTTCCGCGCGGTCACGATCCCGATGCTCTCGCCGGTCATCTTCTTCAACCTGCTGCTCGAGCTGATCGGCGCGTTCCAGGTGTTCGCGTCGGCGTACATCATCTCGAACGGCAGCGGCGGCCCGGCCGGAATGACGAACTTCATCACCGTCTACCTCTACAAGCGCGGCTTCGCGGACGTGCAGATGGGCTACGCGGCCGCCATGGCGTGGGTGCTGCTCATCGTCGTCGCGATCATCGCCGCGATCCTCTTCCGGACCCAGCGCAGCTGGGTGCACTACGCAGGAGACAGCCGATGACCACCACGACGGACACCCCTCGCTCCGAGATCGCCGGCCCGCTGACGCTGGGCGCGCGCGGAGGGCGGCGCCGGGTCAAGCGGAAGACGGTCCAGACGATTATCTGGGCCGTGGTCCTCACCGCGTTCTGCCTCCTGGTCCTCTACCCGCTGGCCTGGCTGCTCTTCGCCTCGTTCAAGCCGAACTCCGAGTTCGGCTCGAACCCCGGGCTCCTGCCGAACGCCCCGACCATCGACAACTACTTCAAGGTCGCCGAGGGCATCGCGGGCGTCCCGCTGTGGCGGTTCTTCGCGAACTCGCTGCTCCTGGCGGGCGCTGCGGTGGTCGGCACGCTCTTCTCCTCGGCGCTCGCGGCGTACGCGTTCGCCCGGGTGCGGTTCAAGGGCGCGGGGATCCTCTTCGCGGCGATGATCGGCACGCTCCTCCTGCCGTTCCACGTCGTGATCATCCCGCAGTACATCCTGTTCAACCGGCTCGACCTGGTGGACACGTTCTGGCCGCTGATCCTGCCGCGGTTCCTCGCCACGGAGGCGTTCTTCGTCTTCCTGATCGTGCAGTTCATCCGCAACATCCCGCGGGACATGGACGAGGCCGCCCGCATCGACGGAGCAGGCCACGGCCGGATCTTCCTGTCGATCATCCTGCCGCTCATCAAGCCGGCACTGATCACGAGCGCGATCTTCGCCTTCATCTGGACCTGGAACGACTTCCTCGGCCCGCTGCTGTACCTGACGTCGCCGGAGAACTACCCGCTGCCCATCGCGCTCAGGCTCTACAACGATCAGACCTCCGGCTCGGACTACGGCGCAACGGTCGCCGCGTCGTTCATCGCGCTCGTGCCGATCCTCCTGTTCTTCATCGTGTTCCAGCGCTTCCTCGTGAGCGGAGTCGCGACGCAGGGCCTCAAGGGCTGACGTCGCCGTATCGTCGGAGGTGGTCCGGATGCCGCAGCTGATCGCGCCGCCCGGACCACCGAGGACGGGCGGGAAGATGAACCGACGCGAGCTCCGGGCCGCCCGGCGCCGTGACCTCGACGGGAGCGGGCCCTCGCGCCTCGAGACGCCGGCGGCGCGGTTCCCGGGGGCGTCCGGCTCCTTCGCGCTGCTCGGCGAGGTGCTCCTGACCGGGATGCTGATCGCCGTCGTCGCGCTCCCCGTGGTGACCCTGCCCGCGGGGCTGGCGGCAGGCGTCCGGCACCTCGGGCGGTATCTCCGGGCCGAGGACTCGCGGCTGAGCCTGTTCTGGCGGGACGTGCGCGCGGGCATCCTTGGCGGGATCGGTGTCGGAGCCGCGACCCTCGTGCTCGTGCTCATCCTCCTCGCCGACCTGCTGCTCGCCTCGAGCGGGGCGATCCCCGGCGGGCCCGTCATCATGGCGGTCGGCTGGCTGGGGCTCGCCGCGGTGGCGGTGGCCCTGTGTCTCGCCGCCGGTGCCTGGCGCCCGCGCCTCGGCTGGGCGGGCGCCGTGCGGCGGGTGCCGCGCCAGCTCAGCCGCGACCCGGCGGGTGCACTCTACTTGGCGGCGGCCGTCGGCGTCACGGCCGTGGTGACGTGGCAGCTGGTCCCGCTGCTCGTGCCGGCGCTCGGCTGCGTGGCCCTCGCCATCGTGGCGGTCCCTCGCCGGGCCCGGCGACGGTGACCCTCGCGCCCGCGCTTCCGAGCCGACGGCTCGCGCGGCCGGCCGGGGCGCCTCAGCTCAGGAACTGCGAGCCCATGCTCTCCCGGTCGCCGTCGCGACGCTCGATGGCCCGGAGCGACCGCGCGACGAAGGCGGCCACCTTCTTCGCGCCGCGCTCGTGGAAGTGGGTGTTGTCCTCGAGGCCGTCGGGCCAGTGCGGATGCCGACCCGGCGCGAAGTGGCTCAGGAGATGCTTCGACTCCTCGTCCCCCAGCTCCTCGTACAGCCACGACGTGAAGACGGTCAGGTCGATGACCGGCACGTCGAGCGCGTGCCCGAGGTCGCGGACCGCGTTCGGGTAGTCCCCGTGGGACGGGCGGACCGTGCCGCCGTCGAAGTACCGCCGCTCCACCGAGGTGCAGAGGACCGCCGTCGCGCCTCTCGCCCGCACGTCGGCGATCATCCGCGAGAGGCGGTCGGTGTACCCGCCTCGGGAGCCCAGCAGCTCCGGCTGCTTCTGGTCGTTGTGCCCGAACTGCAGGATCACGGTGTCGCCGGGCGCGACCTCCTCGAGCAGCCGCCCCCACACGCCCTCCGCCAGGAACGACTCGGTCGTCGCGCCACCGAAGGCGAGATTGCGCACAGGCGCATCGACGAGCGGACCGAGGTGCGGTCCCCATCCGCTCATGGGCTGCTCGTAGTCAGGGCAGGCGGCGACGGTCGAGTCGCCCGCGAGGTGGTAGGTCATGGAACCCGTGACCATATCCGGCGCGGCGGCGCTCCGCTACCCCGCGAACGCGACGCCGCCTCTCGCCCGTCCCCTGTCTACTCTGGACGCGGCGGCGACAGGGAAGGGGACAGGTGACGGTCGAGTTCCTGCTGACCGCGCTGGTCCTCGCGCTCCTGCCGGGGCCGGGCGTGATCTACGTACTGGCGACGGGCGTCACGCAGGGTGCCCGGGCCTCGGTGCTGGCCGCGGCGGGCTGCGTCCTCGGCGCGACGCCGTACCTCGCGGCGGCGGGCGCCGGCCTCGACGAGCACATCACGTCGAACGCCGTGGCCTTCGAGGTCCTGAAGTGGGCGGGCGTCGCCTACCTGGTGTTCCTCGGTGTGCGCACGTGGCGCAGCCGCCGCCAGTACGAGCTGCACACGCCTCCGCGGCGCTCCGCCGTGCGCCTCCTCGGCTACGGGGCTCTGCTCAGCCTCCTCAATCCGAAGCTGCCGATCTTCTTCTACGCGTTCCTTCCCCGCTTCCTGATGCCGGATCGGGACGACGTGATCCTCCTCAGCATTGTGTTCCTCGCCCTCGTCGGGGTCGTCTACTCCGGGTACGGGCTGCTCGCCTCCACCCTGAGCCGCCGGCTCCTCGCGCGGCCCCGGGCTGCGGGCTGGACGCGCCGCATCTTCGCGTCCTGCTACGGGCTGCTCGCCGCCCGGCTAGCGCTGCAGACCGTCTGACGCCGTCAGAGCCGCGGTGAAGAACCGGTCGTAGATGCGGCTCGCGCCGGCCGTCGCGTCCGGCAGGTTCTCCTCGGTGCCGACGCGGACGCGGACGGCCTGGGGGGACGCCGCCCCGAAGTCCTGCGCGCTCCATCCGTCGACGATGCCCGCGGTCACCTCCGGGTGGTACTGCAGGCCGAGGTGCCGTCCGATCCTGAACGCCTCCAGGCACGTGGCGCTGCGAGCACGGACGACGGCGCGGGGAGGGGCGAGGATCTCGTCCCCGTGCCACGACAGCCACCGCCCGGCGAGGACGTCGTCGTCCGCATCGACGTCCGTCCAGCCGCGGACCGTCTGCGCCGCGCGGCGCACCTGCCCACCCGTCAGCAGTGCCAGGAGCTGCGCGCCGAAGCAGAGCCCCAGCACCGGAACGCCCCGCTCCACGAGCGGCCGGAGGAATCGCTTCTCCGAGCGCAGCCAGTCGAGGGAGTCGTCGTACGCCGATGCTTCGCTGCCGAGCACCACGACCGCGCTCCAGCTCCCCTCCGGGAACTCACCGCTGCGCGCATCGACGAGTCGCCATGGGATCCCCCGATCATCGAGCCAGGCTGCCAGATTGCCGGATCCGACCGCCGCCTCGTGCTGGAGCACGAGCACCTCCCCCCCGGCGATCGCATCCGCTCACGCTAGCAACCCGCATCGCTCGCTCTCCCGGTGCTCCGCGCCTGCGCGCGAATAGCAGATGAACATCCGAACGTCACGGGGTGACAGCGCCCCCACGAGCCCCGTAGTGTGACCCGAGTCGCCGCGAGGACCCTTAGCCTCGCTCGGCCGTCGCCCGCCCGTGGGTGACGACCCCGCCATCGTCGCCGACCCGCCGGCGACGAGGGTCCCTTCTCTCTCCCCGGCCAGATCGACCGAGGAGACCCGAAGTGTCCACAATCGACGTCCGCACCCGAGCGGCAGAGGACGAACCGGCGGCCCCGCCGCCACGCGCAGGACGGAACGACCACGTCACGGCGCAATCGCCGACGCTCGTCCTCCTCGTCCTCGTGGCGACCATCGGGATCCTCGCCTACGCGGCGTTCCTCCTGAACCCGGCCAACCGCGGGGACCTGGTCCCCTACGTGATGGTCCTCACGGCCGAGGCGATCCTCATCTTCCAGGCGCTGCTGTCGATGTGGACGATCCTCTCCGGTGGCCACGACGCCCGCGACTTCGCGTACTTCAGCGCGAGGGAGCGACTCCTGAGCTCCCCTGAGGACCTCGGCCCGCGGGCGCAGCGGCGCCGCTCGCGGTGGCCTCTGATGCTCGAGGGCCGCGAGATCACGGTGGACGTGTTCATCACCACGTACGGCGAGGACGTCGCGGTGATCCGAGAGACGGTCCGGGCCGCCGTGGCGATGGCCGGCCGGCACGTGACCTGGGTGCTCGATGACGGGCGCTCCGACGAGGTCCGCGACCTGGCCGCCGAGCACGGCGCGCGCTACGTGCGCCGCTTGAGCGGCAACGGGGCGAAGGCCGGCAACATCAACCACGCGCTCGCCCTGACGAACGGTGAGCTGTTCGTCGTCCTCGACGCCGACTTCGTGCCCTCGGAGAACTTCCTCGTCGAGACCGTGCCGTTCTTCGTGAACCCGGACGTCGCGTTCGTGCAGACCCCGCAGACCTACGGCAACCTGCACAACCTGATCTCGAAGGGCGCCGGCTACATGCAGTCGGTGTTCTACCGGTTCATCCAGCCCGGCCGGAACCGCTTCAACGCCGCGTTCTGCGTCGGCACCAACGTGGTCTTCCGGCGCGCCGCCGTCGACGAGGTCGGCGGCATGTTCACCGACTCCAAGTCCGAGGACGTGTGGACCTCGCTCCTGCTGCACGAGAAGGGCTGGAAGTCCGTCTTCCTGCCGATGACGCTCGCGGTCGGGGAGGCCCCGGACACCGTCGAGGCCTACACGAAGCAGCAGCTCCGGTGGGCGACGGGCGGGTTCGAGATCCTCCTGTCGCACAATCCGCTCTCGCGGAAGCGCCGGCTCACGGTCGACCAGCGACTCCAGTACCTCGTGACGGCCACGCACTACCTCACCGGGATCTGCCCGCTGATCCTCCTGCTCGTCCCGCCGCTCGAGATCTACCTCGACCTGCGGCCGATGGACCTCACGATCACCTGGTACACGTGGATCCTCTACTACGCGGGGTTCTACGTGCTGCAGATCGCGCTCGCGTTCTACACGCTCGGCTCGTTCCGCTGGCAGACGCTGATGCTGGCGACGGTCTCGTTCCCGATCTACGTCCGAGCTCTGATCAACGTGATCAGCGGACGCGAGCAGAAGTGGAGCGCGACCGGCGATCGCTCGCGCGTCAGCTCCCCGTTCAACTTCATGATCCCGCAGGTGCTCTTCTTCGCCTTCCTCCTGCTCACCTCCGGTGTCGCGGTGTGGCGGGATCTCGACAACGGCGTCCCCAGCCTCGCCATGGCATGGAACGTGACCAACACGATGATCCTCGGCTTCTTCGTCCTGGGAGCGGCTCGGGAGGCCCGGCAGCTGCGGCCCTCCGCGAGCCGGAGCGCCCGGCGGGCGCGGAGCGGGGGTACGCGGATGATCCGGCGGCCGGTGGGCGTGCTCGCCCGGGTCGCCGAGGAACAGAGAGGTGCAGCATGACCTGGAGAAATCGACTGAAGCTGTTCGGCGGGCTGGTGGGCGTCGTCGCGCTCGTCGCGGCGCTGACGGTGCTGTTCAACCAGCGCCATCACGCGGCCACGAGCACCACGGCGGCGATCGCCGCCCAGGAGTACCCGGTGGGCACCGACTACGGCGGAAGCGTCGTGCAGACCTTCGTCCAGCAGGGCGACGTGGTCCGCGCCGGTGACCCTCTGGTCAGCGTCCGGAGTCTCACCCTGCTGCAGGACCTCGGCGAGGGCCTGCTGAGCCCGTCCACCGTCGGCTACTCGGTCAGCGAGGACGGGGTGACCACGTTCACCTCCGCCGTCGACGGCACGGTGGCGGACATGGATGCGCACGACGGCGCCTTCGTGCAGCCGGGTGCGATCCTCGCGACCATCCACAGGTCCGACTCCCTGTACGTCAGCGCCACCTTCGCGCTCTCGCCGACCGACTACTCTCGCGTCGAGCAGGGCGCGACGGTCGATCTCGTGCTTCCCAACCGGGCGCGGATCGCGGGAGAGGTATCCCAGGTGTCCGTCTCGACCGTGGACGGCGTCGCGGAGGCCGAGCTGCTCGTGACGAGTGACGGGCTGATCGAGGGAGACCTCGACAACCTCGTGAGGGCCGGCACGCCGGTGGACGCGACCCTGCACCTCCGGGACGACGGACCCCTCGCGGGCGTCACCGACCAGGTGTTCGCCTTCGCCCGGAAGATCGGCCTGTGATCCGCGGCGCGTCCCGGCGGCTCGCCGCCCTCGCGGTCACGGCCGTCGCGGGGCTCGCGCTCACCGCGTGCACGAGCTCGAGCAGCGCGGTGACCGATGGGGATCCGCTGTTCCCCGAGGCCCGGCTCACCGAGCTCGTCGACGCCCTGCCCGCGGCTCCCGGCACGGAGAACTCGGCCGCGCGACTCGCGGCAGGGCTCGTTCCGCCGACCAACACCTGGTTCAGCGGCCTCGTGTTCGGGGACACTCCGCAGCCGGTCTTCCCGCTCCCCCTGGCCTTCGCGGCCACCGAGTCGGGTCCGGCGTTCGGCCTTCCCGAGGTCACCAGCACGGCCGACGTGATCGCGGGGCCCTTCCAGCCCCGGGTCGCGGTCGACCTCGGCGCCGCCGGCTTCGAGGTCTCCGCCTACGACGACCTCACCGCGACGCTCGCCTTCGCCGACGCGAGCGGGAACCAGCTGGCGGACGTCACGGTCGCCCGCGGGTGGCCGTACGTCGCCCTGATGGCCACGGCCGCGCTGGATGCCGAGCTCACGGAGGCGTTCGAGCCGGCGTCCGACGGCGTCTGGAGCGCCACTGTCGCGGGCGAGGAGTACGGGCTGGTCGCCGCGGACGCGACGCTGTCCGACGACGGCCGGCGCCTCCAGCTGCCCGAGGGTGCGCGGGCCGCCTTCTTCGCCGTGCCCGAGGAGGGCCCGGATCTGGCCGAGCTCGCCCAGGGCGGGGAGGCTGCCGTCACCGGGTCGTCCGTCTCGTACCGCGCCGAGGGCGACCGCATCGAGACGGTCCTCTCCTATCGGACGGTGGACGGGGAGCCCACCTACCTCGCGGCGCTCCCGCATCAGCAGTCGGCCGGGGCGCAGTGCGGCGAGGGGACCTACCCGAGCATCTACGGCCCGCTCGCGCTCTGCGCGGGCACGAGCCTCGCCTTCGCGCTCGACGCCCTGCCCGCATCGGGCCGGCTCGACCTCGCGTCCCTGTCGGGCGAGGACCGCGCAGCGCTCGAGGAGCGGCTGCGGCTGGATGCCGCGGAGGAGCCGCCCCCTCCGGGCGACACCTACTTCGGCGGCAAGTGGCTGTACCGCCTCGCGAACCTGGTGCAGCTCGCCGACAGTCTCGGCCTCGACGACGTCCACGCGTCGCTCACCGCGCGACTGGCCGACCAGCTGCGCATGTGGACCGAGGTCGACGGGTGCGCGGCTCGCGACGCGTTCTGCTTCACCTACGACCACACGCTGCGCGGCATCGTCGGGCAGACGGCATCGTTCGGCTCCGACGAGTTCAACGACCACCACTTCCACTACGGCTACTTCCTCTACGCGGCGGCGGTCGCGGCGGAGGCGGACCCCTCGGTGACGGCCGACCTCCAGCCGGTCATCGACCTGCTCGCGGCCGACGTCGCGATGGAGGGCGAGTCGTCCCTGTTCCCGCAGCGGCGCAACTTCGACGAGTACTCGGGACACTCCTGGGCCTCCGGCTTCTCCCCCTTCGCCGACGGCAACAACCAGGAGTCGACCTCCGAGGCCGTGACGGCGTGGAACGGGCTCGCGCTCTGGGCCGAGGCGACCGGGAACGAGAGGCTCAAGGGCGAGGCCGACTGGATGCTCGCCAGCGAGGCGGCCACCGCGATGGCGTACTGGGTCGAGCCCGACCTCGAGACGTTCCCGGGCTACGACCACGGCATCGTCGCGCTGAACTGGGGCGGCAAGCGGGACTACGCCACCTGGTTCAGCCCTGCTCCCGCGGCGAAGCTCGGCATCCAGCTCCTCCCGATGAGCCCGGTGTCCGGCTACCTGGCGGGCGACGACGAGCGCATCGCGGCCAACGTGTCCGAGGCCTCGGCGGAGGGCATCGACGTCCAGTTCGGCGACTACCTGCTGATGTACGCCGCGCTCGGCGGAGCGGACCGCGGCGAGCTCATCGAGCAGGCGAACAGCCTGGCGCCCGAGTCGATCGACGGCGCGAACTCGCGGAGCTACCTGATGGCGTGGATGCTGTCGCGCTGACCCGGTGACGCCGGCGTCCGCGAGAGCGGAGAGAGCGGCGCCGGCGGGGCGGAGGCGGGCGGGGCTGCCCTGGGGCTCAGCACCGCGATCGCCGCGCCCACGACGAGTGCCAGCGCCACGATTGCGGCGAGCACAGGGGCCGGAACGACCGCGACCACCACGGCGAGGGCGGCCACCGCGGGCACGAACAGTGCGAGCAGGGAAGGAACCGGGCGCCGGTCCAGCGCGCGCACTTCTGTCGTCATTCCCGTTCCCCCCACGGTCGCTCCCCCGAGCTTCCTGCAAGCGTACGTGCGGGGCCGTGAGGCTGGTGCGCCCTCTTCGGGGGGCATCTCTAGAGGCCGGCCCCGGCGCGGCGCAAGCCCGAACTCTCCCGCGCCTCGCGTCGGATAGGTTCCATAGGCGTTGACCGCGGGAGCGGCGTACGGGAGAGGCACGCGTTGACGATCGAGGACGTCGGGGTTCGCGCTGGGGAGGACGAGATCCGGCGGGTGGAGGCGCTGCATGCGCTGGAGATCCTCGACACGCCGCCGGACGAGCGGTTCGACCGTCTGACCCGCCTCGCCCAGCAGCTGTTCCGGGTGCCGATGGTGAGCCTCACCCTGGTGGATTCGGATCGGCAGTGGCGCAAGTCGATGCAGGGGCCGCTCGAGCGGGAGGCTCCCCGGCACGACTCCTTCTGCGATGCGACGCTGGTCCGGAACGCGCCGCTCGTGGTGCCCGACGCGGCGGCGGACCCGGTGTTCGAGGCGAACCCGTTCGTCCAGGGCGACCCGCACCTGCGCTTCTACGCCGGGCATCCGCTGGAGGCGCCGACGGGGGAGCCGATCGGCACGTTCTGCATCATGGACACGGAACCGCGGGCCCTGAGCGACTCCGAGACCGCCCTGCTGCGGGACCTGTCCGCCCTCGTCCAGGCCGAGCTCGTCCGCGACAGCGAGCTCGAGCAGGCGGCGGAGGTGCAGCGGGGTCTCCTGCCGAAGGCGCCGCCCGATCTGCCCGGATTCGAGTTCGGCGCCCTGTGCGAGCCGGCCCGGCGGATCGGCGGCGACCTCTACGACTGGTACCCCGTCCCCGGCGGGGTCGCGGTGTCGCTGGCCGACGTCATGGGGAAGGGCCTGGGCGCCGCGATCCTCGCCGCGACCGTGCGAGCCGTGCTCCGCGGCACCGCGCCGCTGACCGGACCCGCGGCCGCGCTGGCCCACGCCGCCGACGCCCTCGACGACGACCTGGCGGAGGCGTCCGCGTTCGTGACGGTCTTCCACTCGCTCGTCGCCGACGACGGGACCGTGCGCTACGCCGACGCCGGGCACGGGCTCGCCGCCGTGGTCCGCCAGGACGGCGGCATGGAGCCGCTGCGGTCGCCCGATCCGCCGATGGGCGTCCCCTCCGACGGTGCATTCCAGGAGGGGAATGTGCACCTGGAGGTCGGCGACGCCCTCCTGTGCTGCTCAGACGGGGTGTCGGACGCCCTCGGCAGTCCGTGGCTGACCCTCGAGGCCGGCGCGCGCATCCTCGGCGAGGCACCGACGGTGGACGAGGCGATCCGGCGCATCCGGCACGAGGTGCCGTGGGGTCGCGTCGAGGACGACGTGACGGTGGTCATCGTGCGGCGGATCGCATGATCCGCGGGCTCCTCCTGCGGGTGGCGATCCTGCTGTCGCTGCTGCTCGGCGTCAACTACATCGCGTGGCGGTGGCTCGCGTCCGTGAACTGGGACGCGTGGTGGATCGCGGTACCGCTCGTCGTCGCCGAGACCTACAGCCTGATCGACACGTTCTTCTTCGGGCTGACGATGTGGCGCATGAAGGAGCGGGGCATCCCCGACCCGCCGGCGGATGCGACCGTGGACGTGTTCATCACGACCTACAACGAGCCCGTGCCGCTCGTGCTCGCGACGGCCGTCGCCGCCCGGGAGATCCGCTATCCCCACCGGACCTGGATCCTGGACGACGGTGCGCGTCCCGAGATGCGGGAGGCGGCCGCCGAGGCGGGCGTCGGCTACATCACCAGGTCGGAGAACTGGAAGGACCGGCCCCGGCATGCGAAGGCGGGCAACCTCAACAACGCGCTCGTGCAGACGGACGGCGAGTTCCTGCTCATCCTCGACGCGGACCAGGTGCCGGACCCCGACATCCTGACGCGCACGCTCGGCCACTTCGAGGACGAGCGCGTCGCGCTCGTGCAGACGCCGCAGTACTTCGGGAACGTCGATGCGGCCGACGTGCTCGGGTCGCAGGCCCCCCTGTTCTACGGTCCGATCCAGCAGGGCAAGGACGGCTGGAACGCCGCGTTCTTCTGCGGCTCCAACGCCGTCCTGCGGCGGGAGGCCCTCATGCAGCTCGGCATCGCCGGGTACGTCGAGGCGGTCGAGCGGTCGGTCCGTGGAACGCTGAGGACGGCCGCAGCGGTCGTCCGGAAGGCGCGACGGCAGGCGCGCAACCTGCCGGAGAGGCGTGCCCTCTCGATCGTCGCCCGCGGCGTCCGCGAGGCGCAGCAGGCGCTCGAGGGCGGCGCACCGCTCGCGGATGCGACCTGGCGGTTCCAGCAGGCCGTGTCGGCGGCGTCGCGCCTGCTCGTCGCCGCGGACGTGCAGCAGATCAACGCCGTCCTCGTCTCCCTGGGCGGGGGAGCGGACCTCGAGGAGAGGCCGCTCGACGACGCCGAGCTCGACCGGCTCGCCTCCTCCGACCTGTCGCCGCTCGGCGCCCTCGCGTCCGTGCGGTCCCTCGCGCAGTCCCTCGACGTGATCCGGGCCGAGGAGGCCGAGGCGCTCGCCCCCCTCGCCACGATCTCGGTCACCGAGGACATGGCCACCGCGATGCAGCTCCACTCACAGGGGTGGAAGTCCGTGTACCACCACGAGGTCCTCGCGACCGGCCTCGCCCCGGAGGACCTCGGGACGATGCTCCAGCAGCGCCTGCGCTGGGCGCAGGGGACCCTCCAGGTGATGCTCCGGGACAATCCCCTGTTCAAGCAGGGCCTGTCCGCGGGCCAGCGGCTCATGTACTTCGCCACGATGTGGAGCTACCTCTCCGGTTTCGTCGCGATCGTCTATCTGGTCGCCCCGGTGGTCTACCTCTGCTTCGGGGTGCTCCCGGTCGAGGCCTGGAGCTTCGAGTTCTTCGTCCGCTTCCTGCCCTACTTCCTCGCCAACCAGCTCATGTTCGTGCTCGCGAGCCGCGGCACCCGGAGCTGGCGCGGCCAGCAGTACGCCCTCGCCCTGTTCCCTGTGTGGATCCGCGCGTGCTGGTCGGCGGCGGCCAACGTCCTGTTCCATCGTCCGCTGGCGTTCGTCGTCACGCCGAAGAGCAGGACGGAGGCCACCCGTCCGCCGTGGCGGCTGGTCTGGCCCCAGGTGACCGCGGTCGTGGTCCTCGTGATCGCCCTCGTGGTGGGGCTGACCCGCTTCGCCCTGGGCGACGCCGACGGCACCGGTGTCCTCGTCAACATCGTCTGGGTCGTCTACGACCTGGTCGTGCTCAGTATCGTGTTCCGGGCCGCCCGTTACACCGGGCCGCCCTCGAAGGAGGCTTGAGGTGGAGTTCACGGAGCAGAAGCTGCCCGGCGGAACGCACGAGATCGCGCCGCGGGGACGCCTCAACCTCGTCGCCGCGCCCGCGCTGCGGTCGCTCATCGCGGAGCGAGTGCAGGCCGGGAACCGGCGGATCGTGCTGGATCTGCAGGGCGTCGACTTCCTCGACTCGTCGGGTCTGGGGGCGATCATCGCCTCCCTCAAGACGGCGCGGGAGGCGGGCGGCGATCTCCGCCTCGCCCGTGCGTCGGACGCCGTCGTGATGGTCCTGCGCCTGACGAAGGTGGACCGGGTGCTGCGGGTGTACGCCGACAGCGGGTCCGCGTTCGCCGATGCCTGAGCTCCATCGCTCGCGCTTCACCGCTCCGGTGTCCGCCGACCTCCTCGCGCTCGCCGCGGAGAGTTTGCAGGATGCCTGGCGAGCGGATCCGTCGGTCCCGCAGGAGGACCGGACGCGCCTCGACCTCGCGGTCAGCGAAGTGGTGTCGAACGTCGTCCGCCACGGGGGCTCGGCGACGGTCCTCGAGATGGAGGTCGTGGTGGCCTCGGACTCGGTCGCCGTGCGGATCGAGGACGACGGCGCTCCCGTGCCGGCGGAGGTCCCCGACATGCCGGCCGCCGACGCGGTCGGGGGTCGCGGCCTCGCCATCGCCACCGCTGTCGTCGACGCGTCCGCCTGCGAGCGGGAGCGGGGCCGCAACGTGTGGAACCTGAGGATCGACCGGGCCCCGGCTCGTCCCTAGCCGGCCCGTGCCGGCACTGTGGCGGCATGGCGCGCTTTGCACGTCGGATGGCAGGAACGCCACTGGTGTCGAGAAAGCGCCAGGAGCAGATTGAGGACGTCGAAACCAGGAGGTTCTCATGCTCGTCACCACCGAGTACTTCCCCTCCCTCCGAGCGGCGGAGGAGAGGGCGCTGACCGACGCGCTCGAGCGGCAGCGCGTCGTCGCGGAGCGGCTCCGCCTCGACCGGCCGGCGCGCGGGATGGGGCTGCGCCGCCTGGTCTCACGCTCCAGGCAGCAGGTGCAGGAGTGCTGCTCCCAGCTCGAGGAGGCGTGCGCCGACTGGCAGGCGCGCAGCGCCTGACCGACCGCCTACGCGGTGCTCGCGCCTCAGCCGGCGATGATCGCGATCGCGATCACGAGGGCGGTCACCGTCAGGGCGACGGTGGCGGCCCACATGAGCACGATGTCGCGTCGCGGCGGCCGGAACGTCTCCCGGCGGTGCGTGACGGCATGGTGCCGGGAGTGCTGAGCGGGCGCGACGGACGACGCCAGGGTCAGTCTGCCCAGCATGTCGCCGGACGTGATCGGGAGTGCGAGCTCGCCCGTTGTCGTCGTGGGCGCTGTCGCGTTGATCGTCGTGGTGGGTGCCTCGGGTACTGCAGTGGCCATTCGGGTGACCGTGATCTCGGGGCTCAGCCGACCCCGTCCTCAGCCGCGAAGGACCCTCGATGCCGCGCTCGCTCCCTGCGTTCGTCGCGCCGTCGAGGGGGGTGCTTCCTCCCCGGTGCAGGCAGAGTACCGGGCACCACCGACGCCGAGGCGATCGTTATCGAATCGTTTCCGAACAGTTCGCCGAGGGGACTTCAGGACTGGCACCGAGGGCACCAGTAGACCTGCCGATCGGTGCTGCCGCGCCCGGGGACGAGCGGGTCACCGAGTTCCGCGAGCCGGATCGGGGTGCCGCAGCGGCGGCAGGGCAGCCCCTCCCGGCCGTACACCCAGAAGCCCTCGCCGCGCCGGAGACTCCCGGTGAACACGCGCCGGGGGCGGTCCCGATTGGACAGCATGGTGCGGCGGCTGAGGTCCACCCAGGCCGCGAGGTCCGGTACCTCCTCCACCGGCCGCGTCGGGAGGACGCCGCGCAGGAAGCAGATCTCGCTGCGGTACACGTTGCCGAGCCCCGCCATGACGCGCTGATCCAGCAGCGCGATCCCGATCGGCCGGCCGGCCTGGGCGCGCAGCCGCCGCTCCGCCTCAGCGGGGTCCCAGTCGGGGCCGAGCAGGTCAGGGCCGAGGTGGCCTACCGCGGTGTCCTCCTCCGCCGTCGGCAGGACCTCGAGGACGCCCAGCGCGAAGCCGACCGCCTGGACGTCCTCGGTCTCCAGCACGATCCGCGCCTCGTGGGCGGGGCGGCGCCAGCGGTCGCCGCGCGGGTAGACCTGCCAGACGCCCTCCATCTTGAGGTGGGAGTGGATGGTCGTGTCGCCCACTCGCATCAGAAGGTGCTTCCCGCGCGAGACGACCTCGTGCACCGTCTGTCCCGAGAGGTCCACGGTCGCGAAGCGCGGCACCCGCACATCGGAGCGGATGAGCGTCTTGCCGCGCAGCGCCGCATCCAGCCGGCGAGCGGCCTGATAGACGGTGTCGCCCTCAGGCACGCAGCCGCAATCCGCTCGGCGTCGCGGTGAACCCGGCCGCCTCGAGCGCCCGGCCGGCCTCCGTGCCGACGACGAAGTCGCCGTTGACCTTCTCGATCGTCAGTCTGTCCACCGCTCCGCTGCGCACCAGGTCCGCGAGAGCGGCGGTCGCCTGAGTGAGCGATCCGGGATCCTGGGTGAAGGTGAGCATCGTCTTGCCCCCGCGCTCGAGGTAGAGGGCGAGGGCGCCGTCCTGGAGGACGACCAGCCCGCCGGCCTTCCTGCCCGGGCGATGTCCCTCGAGCGCCGGCCACGGCAGCGCGGCGCCGTACGGGTTCGCCGGATCGGTGGCCGCGAGCGCGACGCAGGTCGTCTCGGTGCGCTCGTCGCCGGGATCCCGTGCGAACGAGCGGAGGCGGTCCACAGCGCCGGACGTGGCGAACTGGGCGGCGCCGAGGGACGAGATGAAGTAGCCGCGACGGGCCTTCCCGCTCTCCTCGAACGCGCTGAGCGTCTTGTAGACCAGCGCGAAGCCGCCGGGCACGCGCTCGGCGGCCACCGCCCCGCGCGTGACGATGCCGTGCCGGTCGAGCAGGATCTCGGCAGCGGCCGCCGCGCGCAGCGTCGGGTCGCTCTCGGCGAGGGGGACGATCGACCAGCGGCCGCCCACCACGGGGGGCCCGGTGCGGGTCGGCAGAGCGGGTCTCGGCAGCCCCCGTCCCCGGTAGGACCGTGGTCGCGTCGGGCGCCGCGGCTGTCGGTGGGCCGACCCGCCGGAGCCGACGAGAGCGCGCAGCGGCGCGAAGGTGTCGTTCGTCACGAGGCCGGCCCACACGAGGTTCCAGATCGCGGTGCGCATCGCGTCGTCGTCGAGGCTGCCGACGGCGTCGGACAGCTGGCGGAAGAAGTAGGCCCCGCCGCTGCCGAGGGCGGAGAGGATCTCGCGCTCCAGCGGGCTCAGCTCGGGCTCCGTCTGATCCGGCAGCGTGACGGCGACCGTGTCCGCCAGGTGCAGGCTGACCCAGCCGTCGTTGCCCGGAAGCGCGCCGGATCCGCTCCAGAGCACCTCGCCCGTCGCCGTGAGCTCGTCGAGCATCGCCGGGGAGTAGTCCCGCACCCGCGCCGGCAGGATCAGGGTCTCCCAGGCGCTCGCGGGGATCGGCACGCCCGCCAGCTGGTCGATGACGGTCGCGACGCCGTCCACTCCGCGCAGCTTCCCGCCCACCTGCTGCCACCCGGGCAGGAACCGGGCGTAGGTCGCGTGGTCGACCGGCTCGACCTCCTTGCGCAGCGCGGCGAGGGAGCGGCTCCGGAGGCGGCGGAGCACCTCGACGTCGCACCACTCCGTGCCCTGCCCGCCCGGGCGGAACTCCCCGTCCGCGACGCGCCGCTGAGCCGCGAGCCGGCGCAGCGTGTCCGTCACGACCGCGACGCCCAGCCCGAGGCGGGCCGCTGCGGCGGACGCCGTGAAGGGTCCGTGGGTGCGGGCGTACCGGCCGACGAGGTCCGCGAGCGGGTCGTCCACCGGCTCGACGAACGCAGTGGGCGTGCCGATCGGGAGGGGGACTCCGAGCGCGTCCCTGAGGCGGCTGGCGTCCTCGATCGCCGCCCACCACTCGGAGCCCGCGAACGTGACCCGCAGCGCGCGGCGGGCGGACACCAGGTCGTCCAGCCAGCCGCGGGCGAGGGGGACGCCCTCGGGCTGGACGCGGGCCTCGACCTCCTCGGCGGTGAGCGGCCCGAGCAGGCGGAGCAGGTCCGCGACGCCCTCGAGGTCCCGGGCCTTGCGGTCCTCGACGAGGCGCTGCAGCTCGCGCTCGGTGCGCTCGATGACGGCGGGGTCGAGGAGCTCCCGCAGCTCGGTGCGCCCGAGCAGCTCCGACAGCAGGGAGGCGTCCAGGGAGAGCGCGGCCGCGCGGCGTTCGGCGAGCGGGCTGTCCCCCTCGTACATGAAGGCGCCCACGTACCCGAAGAGGATGGAGCTCGCGAAGGGCGAGGCCGCCTCCGTCGTCGTCTCGACCATCCGAATGCGCCGCGAGGCGAGCTCGCGGCTGACGGAGTTCAGGGCCGGCAGGTCGTAGACGTCCTGCAGCACCTCCCGGATGGTCTCGAGGACGATCGGGAAGGACGGGTACTTGCGCGCCACGTCGAGCAGCTGGGACGCGCGCTGGCGCTGCTGCCACAGCGGCGACCGTCGCGCCGGGTTGTACCGGGGGAGCAGCAGGGCCCGAGCGGCGCACTCCCGGAAGCGGGCGGCGAACAGCGCCGAGCCCGCCACCTCGGCTGTGACGACCGCCTCGATCTCGTCGGGATCGAACACGAACAGCTCCGCGCCCGGCGGGTCCGCGTCGGTGTCGGGGATGCGGACGACGATGCCGTCGTCGCTCGCGATCGTGTTTCCGTCGATGCCGTACCGCTCCTCCACGCGCGCGCCCACCGCGAGCGCCCACGGCGCGTGCACCTGCATGCCGTACGGGGAATGCAGCACGACGCGCCAGTCCCCGAGCTCGTCGTGGAACCGCTCGACGACGAGTGTCCGGTCCGTCGGAAGGGTGCCCGTGGCCGTGCGCTGCTCGGCCAGGTAGGCGAGCAGGTTGGCGGTGGCCCGCTCGTCGAGACCGAGCGGCCGCACGCGCTGGGCGCCGGCCTCCTCGTCGAGTCCGCCGAGTTCCCGGACGAAGGCGCCGATGGCCCGGCCCAGCTCCGCGGGGCGGCCGATGCCGTCGCCCTTCCAGAAGGGGACCCGCCCCGGCTCCCCGAACGCGGGCGTGACGAGCACCCGGTCGTGGGTGATCTCCTGGATGCGCCAGCTGGTGGCGCCGAGCGCGAAGACGTCGCCGACCCTCGACTCGTAGACCATCTCCTCGTCGAGCTCGCCGACCCGTGACGACGAGCCGGCGTCCCCCACCATGAACACGCCGAAGAGGCCGCGGTCGGGGATGGTGCCGCCCGAGGTGACCGCGAGCCGCTGGGCGCCGGGGCGGCCGGTGATCGTCCCCGCATCGCGGTCCCACACCACGCGGGGCCGGAGCTCGGCGAACTCGTCCGAGGGGTAGCGGCCGGCGAGGAGGTCGAGCGTGGCGTCGTACGCGGACCGGGGGAGCGAGGTGAACGGGGCGCTGCGGCGGACGAGGTCGAACCACTCCTCGACGTCGAGGTCGTCCATCGCGGCTGCCGCCACCGTCTGCTGGGCCAGGATGTCGAGCGGGTTCGCCGGCACGGCCAGGGCCTCGATCTCCCCGGCGACCATGCGCCCCGCCGCCACCGCGGAGTGGATGAGGTCCGCCCGGTGCGTCGGGTACACCACGCCCCGAGACACCTCGCCGACCTGGTGGCCGGCGCGGCCGAGGCGCTGGAGACCGCTCGCCACCGACGGCGGGGCGCCCACCTGCACCACCAGGTCGACCGCGCCCATGTCGATGCCGAGCTCGAGGCTGGAGGTCGCGACGACGCAGCGGAGCCGCCCGCTCTTGAGGTCGTCCTCGATTGTCGCCCGCTGCTCCTTGCTGACGGAGCCGTGGTGGGCGCGCGCGAGCACCGTGTCGGCTCCGCGGGTGGATCCGCTCTGCGCCATGTACTGCGCGGCCGGGAGGCCGGCCGGGGCGAGCTCGAGCTCGAGCCGCTCGGACCAGACCTCGTTGAGGCGGGCGGTCAGCCGCTCCGCGAGCCGCCGGGAGTTGGCGAAGACGATGGTCGATCGCTGCTCGGCGACGAGGTCCACGATGGCCTCCTCGACGTGCGGCCAGATCGAGCCGTTCGACGGCCCGCTCTGCGCCCCCTCGGGCGCGGGCGGAGCGCCGAGGTCGCTCATGTCCTCCACCGGCACGACGACCCGGAGGTCGAACCGCTTGGTCGCGCTCGGCGCCACGATCATCACCGGATTCCTCCCGCCGAGGAAGCGGGCGACCTCGTCCAGGGGACGCACGGTGGCGGAGAGCCCGATGCGCTGCGCGGGCCGCTCGAGCAGGGCGTCGAGGCGCTCGAGGGACAGCGCGAGGTGCGATCCGCGCTTCGTCCCCGCGACGGCGTGCACCTCGTCGACGATGACCGTCTCCACTCCGCGGAGCGTCTCGCGCGCGTTGGAGGTGAGCATCAGGTACAGCGACTCGGGAGTCGTGATCAGGATGTCGGGGGGATCGCGCAGCAGCTTCTGCCGGTCCGAGGAGGGGGTGTCGCCGGAGCGGACGCCCACGCGGATGTCCGGCGGCGCTGCACCGTGCCGCTTCGCGGTCTGGGTGATGCCGACGAGCGGGCTGCGGAGGTTGCGCTCGACGTCGACCCCGAGGGCCTTCAGGGGTGAGAGGTACAGGATGCGCGTGCGCGGCGCGCCCGCCGCGGGCGCGCCCTCGGCGGCGAGGCGGTCGATCGACCAGAGGAAGGCCGCGAGCGTCTTGCCCGAGCCCGTCGGCGCGACCACGAGGGCGTTGGCGCCCTTCGAGATCGCCTCCCAGGCGCCCAGCTGGGCGTCGGTCGGAGCGGGGAAGGCGCCGTCGAACCACTCCCGGGTCGCCGGGGAGAAGCGGTCGAGCGGCGTGCGCCCGTCGGGGGCGGTCATGATCCCATTGTTCCCGGAGCCACCGACACCGACTCAGCGCTGGCGGTCGCGCAGGAAGCCCACTATGTCGGCGAGCTCCTGCTGGGACACGGAGTGTCCGACTCCCTCGTAGATGCGGGCGTCGAGCGTGGTGTGCCGGGGCAGCCACTCGGCCGTGTAGGCGATCGCGATGGGCGGGATCACGTAGTCCTCGGTCCCGCGGCCCCAGAACACCGGGGGTGCCAGCCGGGCGAGCTCCTCGTCGCCCTCCACGGTCCCGGAGGTGACGTAGCCGGACAGGAGCACCGCGTACGAGAAGCGGGAGGGGTCGTGGCGGAGGGCCTGCGCGGCGACCGCCGCCCCCTGGGAGAAGCCGAGGACGCCCACGGACGGAGGCTGCACCGGGAGCTCGTCGAGCCAGGCGAGGACAGCGCGCGCGGCGGCGTCGACCCCCTCGCTGTTCGGGTCGCCCGGGGTGCCGAGGTCGTACCAGGACCAGCCGGGACCGTGCCGGGTCGGAGCCCGGAGCGAGGCGATCACGGGGTGCAGCGGAAGCTGCGGCGACATCGAGAACAGGTCGCCCTCGTCGGCGCCGATGCCGTGCAGCAGCACGAGCAGGGGACGCTCGGCGAGCTCCTCGATCCGGGAGGACCAGAGCACGGCGGCGGGGTCGAGCCGGGGATCCGGGAGCTCTTCCATCCCCCGATCCTCGCACCGGGAACCTGCGGACCGGCGCTGAGCCCGCGGCCCATCCGGCCGGGCGCAGCGGGAGCAGGCCGGCCGAGCGGCCGGATGGGGGACAGGCGGCTGGTAAGAATGGGGGAATGAGCTTCGTCCGCACGCCCGATCCGAATCCCGGCTGGCTGAGCGACGAGGAGTTGGCCAGAATCCGGCAACGGCTCCCGCTGCTGTACGTCGAGGCGGTCCCCGTGCGGGTCGACGGCCTCGGCCAGGTGACGCAGATCGGCATCCTGCTGCGAGTCAACCCGAGCGGGGAGATCAGCCGCACCATCGTGTCCGGGCGCGTGATGTACGGGGAGACGCTGCGCGACGCCCTATTCCGTCACCTGGAGAAGGATCTCGGCCCGATGGCGTTCCCGCAGCTGCCGGCGAGCCCTGCCCCGTTCTCGGTCGCTGAGTACTTCCCGCCGCCGACCTTCGGGCAGTACCGGGACGAGCGGCAGCACGCCGTCGCGCTGGCCTACGTGGTGCCGGTGACCGGCACGTGCGACCCGCGCCAGGACGCCCTCGAGATCACCTGGATGACGCCCGAGGAGGCCGCGAGCCCGGAGGTCTCCGCGGAGATGGAGGGCGGCCGCGGAGCGCTGCTCCGGACCGCCCTCGCCTCCGTGGGCAGGCTGCCCTAGCGGCCGCGGCGGCGGGATCCGCCGCCGGAGCGGACGACCATGCCGGTCGTCGGACGGCCGGCCTCGGTCCGGCCCGGCCGGCTCGACTCCGCGCGACCCGGGCGCGCGTCACGGCGCTCGCCGTGGGCGGCGGCGCTCTGGCCGGTCCGCTGGGCGCGCTTGCGCTGGGCGTTCGCTCCGGTGGAGCGGCCGGCGGGGGCCTGCTCAGCCGTCTTCGGCGCGGGTCGCACATGCGGCGCGACGACGCCGACGAGCTCGGTGATGACGTCCCCGGCGGCAGCCGCGGAAACCGGGGCCGCCGTGATCGCGGCCTTCTTGAGCAGCGCGTTCACGTCGCGGCGCTGCTCCGGCAGGACCACCGTGACGACACTGCCGGTCTTGCCGGCGCGCGCCGTGCGTCCGGAGCGGTGCAGGTACGCCTTGTGCTCGGTGGGCGGGTCGACGTGCACGACGAGGTCGACGTCGTCGACGTGGACACCGCGCGCGGCGACGTCGGTCGCGACGAGGACCTTGACGTCGCCCTTGCCGAACTCGGCGAGGTTGCGGTCGCGAGCTGCCTGGGACAGGTTCCCGTGCAGGTCCACCGCCGGGATCCCGGACTCGGTCAGCTGCTTCGCGAGCTTCTTGGCGGCGTGCTTGGTGCGCAGGAACAGCACGCGGCGCTCGCTGCCCGAGGCCAGCGTGCGCACCAGGTCGCGCTTGGCGTCGGCGCCGTCCACCTCGAGCACGTGGTGGGTCATGGCGGCGACCGGCGAGGTGGCCTCGTCCACCGAGTGCAGGACGGGCTGCGACAGGAACCGGTTCACGAGCTTGTCCACCCCGTTGTCGAGGGTCGCCGAGAACAGCAGGCGCTGGCCGCCCGCCGGGGTCGCGGACAGGATCCGCGTGACGCCGGGGAGGAAGCCGAGGTCCGCCATGTGGTCGGCCTCGTCGATGACGGTGATCTCGACCGCGTCGAGGGTGAGGACGCGCTGCTTCATCAGGTCCTCGAGGCGGCCCGGGCAGGCCACGACGATGTCGGCGCCGGCCTTGAGCGCGGAGACCTGACGGCTCTGCGAGACCCCGCCGAAGATCGTGGTCACCGACAGGTTGTAGGCCCGGGCGAGCGGCTCGATCACGGCCGCGATCTGGGTGGCGAGCTCACGCGTGGGAGCGAGCACGAGCCCGGTGGGTCGGCCCGGACGGCGGCGGCCGCCCGCAAGCGCACCGGCGAGCCGGGCGACGAGCGGGATGGAGAAGGCGAGCGTCTTGCCGCTGCCGGTCTTGCCGCGGCCGAGGACGTCGCGCCCCGCGAGGGTGTCGCGGAGGGTGTCGGCCTGGATGGGGAAGGGCTCGGTGACGCCCTGCTCGGCCAGAGCGGCGACGAGGGGCGCGGGCACGCCGAGCGAGGAGAAGGAGGAGGTCATGCATGCCTTTCAGGCAGGAAGCGGCAGAAGGCCGCGGTGGCGAGTGCGCCGGGAGGCGCATCCGGTCGCCGGCAGAAGGTGTCACTCGACGCGGCCGGTACGGCAGCGGAGAGAGGGGCGTTCCATCGACGCGTGGCGCACGCAGATGGGCGCCGATGGATGCAACCGTATCAGTCGCCGGGGAATTCCGGCTCGCCGAGGCGCGAGGACCACGTCGGGGCCAGCTGCTTGAGCCGCGCGGCCCGGAACTGCCACAGCCCCCAGAGCGCCGGCCACGCCGCCGCGGTCCAGGGCCCGGCCGAGTAGCGCAGCTGCTCGCGGTACAGCGTCTTGGCGGGGTCGTCCGGGTGGCGGGAGATCGCGATGCGGTGGTCCCACTCCGTGAACAGGCTCGAGAGGCCGGTCAGGCCGCCGCCGTGATCGCGCATCATCTGGACGCCCTCGTGCCGGCGCCCGGGGAACTCGAGGGCGATCACCTGGTCGCCGAGCGGCACGATGCCCGCCGCCTTCATCCGCACCGGATGCGCGCCCTCCTCCCAGCGGTTGGGGAAGCCGCCGGGCTCGAGCGAGTCGACCTTGACCAGAGGCGTGTACACCTCGCGGAGCACCGCCGGCGACTGGACCGCCCGCCAGGCGGCCTCGGGCTCGCAGTCGAGGGTCAACTTCAGCAGCACCCGCATGGCGGCCAGTCTCGCACGGCCTCCCGACCGTGGGAATCCCGGGCACCGCTGCGCGGTTGGGCCGAGAAGGACCGACCGAAGGAGACCCCGTGAAGGCTGTGCTGGACGACATCGTTCTCGCCGAGGCGGACAAGGAGGACCTCATCCGCATCGAGGGCAACTGGTACTTCCCGCCGGAGAGCGTGAAGGGCGAGCACCTCGAAGAGAGCCGCACTCCGTACTACTGCCCCTGGAAGGGCGAGTGCCAGTACTTCAGCGTGAAGGCGGGCGACTCCCTGCTGCAGGACCGGGCGTGGAGCTACCCCCAGCCGCTGCCCACCGCCTTCGACCGCGTGGGTCAGGACTTCTCGGGCTACGTCGCCTTCTGGAAGGAGGTCCGCGTCACCGACTGACGCGGACCGGCGCCGGGGGTCAGTCCCTCGCGGCCTGCATGGCGGCCTTCCGCTGCGCGGTGGTCACCTCGCGTCGTGACCAGGTGATGACGCGGCTGAGATCGAAGCCCCGCCCGCAGAGGCGGCAGCTGAGCGGCGCCTGCGGAGCCTTGTAGCGGTAGTGCAGGTGGCCGCGCGGACACGTGCCCACCCAGGGTGCGAGCTCGTGCGCGGTCTCGCCGTCGTGGACGCGGGCGCCCGTGTAACCGAGGCGCCGGGCGACCCCCAGCCAGCGCGGGCCGTGCCCCGCCCGGTGCCCCGCGAGCGCGTGGGCGACCTCGTGCAGCAGCACCTGCTCGATCTCGGCGAGCGTCCAGCGCGCGGCGAGGTAGCGGGACACGGTGATGCGCCGCTCGGAGTAGTTGCACAGACCGGCGCGGCGCTTCGCCGCGTCGAAGCCGAACGACCATCCGCTGCCGAGATGGGCAGCGATCAACGTCTCCGCTCGCATGCGGACCAGGGCGAGCTCCGCCATCGCCAATCCTCCTTCGGGCACGGGCCCCATCGCTCCGGCACCGAGCCGAGGCTATCCTCCGCCACCGACACCCGGCGGCCGGGAGTGGCGCGCCCTACGCGGGGGCGAGGGCGATGCGCACGAGGCGGTCGTCGCCCTCCCGGGGCGAGCCGCGGCCGTCCGTGTTGCTGGTGATGAACCAGAGCGATCCGTCCGGCGCCGGCACGACGTCCCGGATGCGCCCGTACTGGTCGGTGAAGAAGTCGGTCGCCACGGGGGCGCCGGCCGGCGCGCCCTGCACCATCCACAGCGTGCGGCCGCGCAGCGCGGCGACGAAGAGCGTGTCGCCCGCCGCGGCCAGTCCGCTCGGGCTCGCATCGTCGGTCGCCCACTGGTGCACCGGGTCGAGGAACCGCTCGTCCCCCTGGGCGCCCTCGACGACCGGCCAGCCGTAGTTGCCGCCCGGCTCGACCCGGTTCAGCTCGTCCCACGTGTTCTGCCCGAACTCCGCGGCGAACATCGTGCCGTCCCCCGTCCACGCGATCCCCTGCGGATTGCGGTGACCCATCGACCACACGAGCGAGTCCCCGAACGGGTTGCCCTCCGGCACACGGCCCTCGGGCGTCATGCGCAGGATCTTCCCGTTGAGGGACGCCGGGTCCTGCCCGGTCTCCCGACGTCCGGCGTCGCCGCTGGTCGCGTAGAGCATCCCGTCCGGGCCGAAGGCGATGCGGCCGCCGTTGTGATTCGCCGCCTTCAGCACGCCGCTGAGGATCAGCGTCGGCGGCCCGAGCGCGAACGAGCCGGGAGTGCCCGTGAGCGGCATGCGGACGATCCGGTTGTCGTCCTCGGCCGTGTGGTACGCGTACAGCCACCGCTCGCCGTCCTCCTGGAGGAGGGCGAGCCCGAGCAGGCCGCCCTCCCCGCCGGCGACCACCCCGTCGACGCGGCCCACCTCGCGGAGCGCTCCGCCCGGCTGGACCTCGACGATCGTCCCGGCGTCGCGCTGGCTGATCAAGATCGCCCCGTCCACCGGCACTACCGACCACGGCGCCTGCAGGCCGGTCGCGAGGTCCGACGGCTCGCCCGCGGGCTGCACTGCGCCGGCCGGACCCGTCGGGGTGGGGGAGGCGGACGAGGGCGATGTCGTCGAGGGCAGCGGGACGGGGGTGCCGGCCGGCTCGCGGGGCGACTCCGCGCAGGCGGTCAGCGCGAGCACGACGAGCGCCGTGGCGAGCGCCCGTCGTCCTGCCTGCATGAGGGAACGGTGGCATCCGTCCCTGAGCGATTCACGGAGATCCGGTTCCGATCCGGTCTCGGTCGGCACAGCGGGGCGCGGCACCCGCCGGCCTTCAGTCGCGGTCGACGGCGAGGAAGGTCCGGCCGGGTGGGGGAGAGGGGCGCGCGGTCGCGTCGGTGACCACTGGAGCGCCGGCGACGAAGTCCCGCAGCTCGCGCTCCGCGACCGCCTTCGAGGGGTGCGGTCCCGCCGCGAGCAGGCGCGGCAGCCACTGCAGCGGCAGGGACGAGTCCGAGCCGATCAGGACGACGTTGCCGAAGCGGCGGCCCTTGAGGATCTGCGTCTCGGCCAGAGCCGCGACTTCCTTCACTGCGGCCCCGAGGGTGGCCGCCTGGCCGCGGGCGAAGGACAGGCCCGGACCGTCGGCGAGGTTGACCGCGACCACGCCGTCGGGCGCGAGGAGGGCCGCCACCTCGCGGTAGAACTCGACCGTCGTCACGTGCGCCGGGATCCGGGAGCCGCTGAAGATGTCCACGACCACGAGGTCGACGGAGCCCGTGAGCGCCCGCGGCAGCCGGGTGAGCCCCTCGCGCGCGTCGCCGTAGCGGACGCGGATCCCGGAGTCGGGCGGCAGGGGGATGTGCTCCCGCACGAGCTCGACGAGCGCCGGCTCGAGCTCGAGGACCTGCTGACGGGAGCCGGGACGGGTCGCCGCGATGTAGCGGGGCAGGGTGAGCGCCCCGGCGCCGAGGTGCACGGCCGTGAGCGGGGCGCCCGGCTCGCGCAGCAGATCGATGACGTGCCCGATGCGCTGGACGTACTCGAAGCCGAGCTGGCGGGGATCCGCCGGGTTCACCTGCGACTGCGGCGTCCCATCCACGACGAGGTTCACGAAGCCGGGCCGCCAGCGGTCCTGCTCGAGCACCGCGCGCATGCCGTTCGACAGGGTCCTGGAGGGCTCCTCGGTCACCCTTCGCATCCTGTCACGCGCTCGGCCGGGGTCCGTGTGGACGCCCCCACGTGGGTCCCGCCGAGATGCCACCTGGTGCTCCCAAACCGCGCCGATGACAGCATCACGTGGCATCTCGGCAGGGGAAACGCGGCGCGGAGGACGGGAAGAACGGCGGCGCCCGCGCGGTTATACCCGGTGACGCGGGGGGAGGTCAAGATTCGGCTTTACATGCCGGTCGGCGCGGCCTATAGTAGTCCCTTGCGCTCCCCTTCATCCTTCGTGGACGAATCACGCCTTCATATTGCGGTCGGCGGTCGCGCACCCAGAGCCCTCGACCTCTCACCGGACGGTTCATGCCCCGTGCAATTCCTCCCGGCGTCTCGTCGCGCGCGCTCGCATTCCGCTCTCGAGTGATCCCGCCGGGGACCGCTCCTCATCGTTACATCCCCAACTCGGCACACCTACAGTGACACGGCCCCCTACCGGGGCTCCGGAGGTTATTTCCTTGGCTGCTGCGAACAACGCATCGTCCACCACTCCCAAGAACGGCCGGGCCGCTCGGCGCCCGTCGTTCGCCAAGATCCAGGACACGCTCACCGTCCCGGACCTGCTCGCGCTGCAGACCGAGAGCTTCGACTGGCTCGTCGGCTCGGACGCGTGGAAGGAGCGCGTCGCCCAGGCCCAGGCCGAGGGACGCACCGACCTGCCCACCCGCAGCGGACTCGAGGAGATCTTCGAGGAGATCTCGCCGATCGAGGACCTCGCGGAGACGATGCAGCTGTCCTTCACGAACCCGTTCCTGGAGGAGAAGAAGTATTCGCTCGAGGAGTGCAAGGAGCGCGGCAAGACGTACGCGGCTCCGCTGTACGTCGAGGCCGAGTTCATGAACCACCAGACCGGTGAGATCAAGACCCAGACGGTCTTCATGGGCGACTTCCCGCTCATGACCGAGAAGGGCACCTTCATCATCAACGGCACCGAGCGCGTCGTCGTGTCGCAGCTCGTCCGTTCGCCCGGCGTCTACTTCGAGCGCCAGCAGGAGAAGACCTCCGACAAGGACATCTACTCCGCCCGCATCATCCCGAGCCGCGGCGCCTGGCTCGAGTTCGAGATCGACAAGCGCGACCAGGTCGGCGTCCGCATCGACCGCAAGCGCAAGCAGTCGGTCACCGTCTTCCTCAAGGCCCTGGGCCTGACGAGCGAGGAGATCCTGCAGCAGTTCCAGGGCTTCGCGTCCATCGAGGCGACCCTCGAGAAGGACAACATCCTCACCAAGGAGGAGGCGCTCAAGGACATCTACCGGAAGCTGCGCCCGGGCGAGCAGGTGGCCGCCGAGGCCGCCCGCGCGCTCCTCGACAACTTCTACTTCAACGCCAAGCGCTACGACCTCGCGAAGGTCGGCCGGTACAAGATCAACCGGAAGCTCGGCCTCGACGCGCCGCTGTCGGACTCCGTCCTCACCCTCGAGGACATCATCGCGACCATCCGCTACCTCGTCGCGCTGCACGACAACCGCACCACCCTGCCCGGCGTGCGCGACGGCCAGCCGGTCGAGCTGCGCCTCGACGTGGACGACATCGACCACTTCGGCAACCGCCGCATCCGCGCCGTCGGCGAGCTCATCCAGAACCAGGTCCGCACGGGCCTGTCCCGGATGGAGCGCGTGGTCCGCGAGCGCATGACCACGCAGGACATCGAGGCGATCACGCCGCAGACCCTGATCAACGTGCGCCCCGTGGTGGCCGCGATCAAGGAGTTCTTCGGCACCAGCCAGCTGTCGCAGTTCATGGACCAGAACAACCCGCTCGCGGGCCTGACCCACAAGCGCCGCCTGTCGGCGCTGGGCCCCGGCGGTCTGTCCCGTGAGCGCGCCGGCGTCGAGGTCCGCGACGTGCACCCGAGCCACTACGGCCGCATGTGCCCGATCGAGACGCCGGAAGGCCCGAACATCGGCCTCATCGGCTCGCTCGCCTCGTTCGCGCGGATCAACTCGTTCGGGTTCATCGAGACGCCGTACCGCAAGGTCGTGAACGGCGTCGTCACCGACCAGATCGACTACCTGACCGCGAGCGAGGAGGACGACTACCTCGTCGCGCAGGCGAACGCCCCGCTGCTCGCGGACGGCGCCTTCGCCGAGGAGCAGGTCCTCGTCCGACCCAAGGGCGGTGAGGTCGAGCTCGTCGACGCGCAGCGCGTGGACTACATGGACGTCTCGCCGCGCCAGATGGTGTCGGTCGCGACCTCGCTCATCCCGTTCCTCGAGCACGACGACGCGAACCGCGCCCTCATGGGTGCGAACATGCAGCGCCAGGCCGTTCCGCTGCTCCGCTCCGAGTCGCCGCTCGTCGGCACCGGCATGGAGGGCTACGCCGCGATCGACGCCGGCGATGTCATCACGGCGGACAAGGCCGGTGTGGTCTCCGAGGTGTCGGCCGACGTCGTGACCGTCCAGCTCGACGAGGGCGGCACGCAGAACTACTACCTGCGCAAGTTCGACCGCTCCAACCAGGGCACCTCGTACAACCACCGCGTGGTCGTCGACGCGGGCGAGCGGGTCGAGGCGGGCCAGGTGCTGGCCGACGGCCCCGCGACCGAGAACGGCGAGCTCGCGCTCGGCAAGAACCTCCTCGTCGCGTTCATGCCGTGGGAGGGCCACAACTTCGAGGACGCCATCATCCTCAGCCAGAACCTGGTGAAGGACGACGTCCTCTCCTCGATCCACATCGAGGAGTACGAGGTCGACGCCCGCGACACCAAGCTCGGCAAGGAGGAGATCACGCGTGACCTCCCCAACGTGAGCCCCGAGCTGCTCGCCGACCTCGACGAGCGCGGCATCATCCGCATCGGCGCCGAGGTCCGTCCCGGCGACATCCTGGTCGGCAAGGTCACCCCGAAGGGCGAGACCGAGCTGTCCGCCGAGGAGCGCCTCCTCCGCGCGATCTTCAACGAGAAGAGCCGCGAGGTCCGCGACACGTCCCTCAAGGTGCCGCACGGCGAGGAGGGGACCGTCATCGCGGTCAAGGAGTTCTCCGCGGAGAACGACGACGAGCTCGGCTCGGGCGTCAACCAGCGCGTCGTGGTCTACATCGCCCAGAAGCGCAAGATCACCGAGGGCGACAAGCTCGCCGGCCGTCACGGCAACAAGGGCGTCATCGCGAAGATCCTGCCCGTCGAGGACATGCCGTTCCTCGAGGACGGCACCCCGGTCGACGTGATCCTCAACCCGCTCGGCATTCCCGGCCGCATGAACTTCGGCCAGGTGCTGGAGACCCACCTCGGGTGGGCCGCCAAGCAGGGCTGGAGCGTCGAGGGCGACCCGGAGTGGGCTCAGCGCCTGCCCGAGGGCACCCGCACCGTCGCCCCCGGCACGAAGGTCGCGACCCCGGTGTTCGACGGCGCCTTCGAGGAGGAGATCGCGGGTCTGCTCGACTCGACGACCCCGAACCGCGATGGCGAGCGGATGATCGGCAGCTCCGGCAAGGCCCGTCTCTTCGACGGCCGCTCGGGCGAGCCGTTCCCGGACCCGGTCTCGGTCGGCTACATGTACATCCTGAAGCTGCACCACCTGGTGGACGACAAGATCCACGCCCGCAGCACCGGCCCGTACTCGATGATCACCCAGCAGCCGCTCGGTGGTAAGGCGCAGTTCGGCGGCCAGCGCTTCGGTGAGATGGAGGTGTGGGCTCTCGAGGCCTACGGCGCCGCGTACGCGCTCCAGGAGCTCCTCACGATCAAGTCGGACGACATCCTCGGCCGCGTCAAGGTGTACGAGGCGATCGTCAAGGGCGAGAACATCCAGGAGCCCGGCATCCCGGAGAGCTTCAAGGTCCTCATCAAGGAGATGCAGTCCCTCTGCCTGAACGTTGAGGTCCTCTCGGCCGACGGCACGGCGGTCAGCCTCCGCGACACGGACGACGAGGTCTTCCGTGCCGCCGAGGAGCTCGGCATCAACATCTCCTCGCGCTTCGAGTCGTCCTCCATCGACGACATCTGATCCGCAGTCATCTACGAGTTCTGATACGTAACGCAGGAAAGAAGAGAAATTGCTCGACGTAACCACTTTCGATGAGCTGCGCATCGGCCTCGCCACGGCCGACGACATCCGCCGCTGGTCGCACGGTGAGGTCAAGAAGCCCGAGACGATCAACTACCGCACGCTGAAGCCCGAGAAGGACGGTCTGTTCGGCGAGCAGATCTTCGGTCCCAGCCGGGACTGGGAGTGCGCGTGCGGCAAGTACAAGCGCGTCCGCTTCAAGGGCATCGTCTGCGAGCGGTGCGGTGTCGAGGTCACGAAGTCGTCGGTGCGCCGTGAGCGCATGGGCCACATCGAGCTCGCCGCCCCGGTCACCCACATCTGGTACTTCAAGGGCGTGCCGAGCCGCCTCGGCTACCTCCTCGACATGGCGCCGAAGGACCTCGAGAAGGTCATCTACTTCGCGGCGTACATGATCATCGACGTCGACGACGAGGGTCGTCACGCCGATATGCCGGACCTCGAGAACGAGCTCCGCCTCGAGATCAAGACGCTCTCCGACCAGCGCGACGCGCGGATCAACGAGCGCCTCAAGCGCCTCGAGGTCGACCTCGCCGCGCTCGAGGAGGAGGGCGCCAAGAGCGACCAGAAGCGCCGGACGAAGGACGGCGCCGAGAAGGAGATGGGCCAGATCCGGAAGTCGTTCGACGACCAGATCACCCACCTCGAGCGCGTCTGGGACGAGTTCAAGAGCCTCAAGGTCGGCGACCTCAAGCCCGAGGACTCCGTCTTCCACGAGCTCCAGGACCGCTTCGGCATCTACTTCGACGCCTACATGGGCGCCGAGGCGATCAAGAAGCGCCTCGAGGCGTTCGACCTCCAGGCCGAGAGCGAGAGCCTCCGCCTCGAGATCGCCGAGGGCAAGGGCCAGAAGAAGATCCGCGCCATCAAGCGCCTCCGGGTCGTCAACTCGTTCCTGCAGACCGGCAACTCGCCGGCCGCCATGGTCCTCGACGTCGTCCCGGTGATCCCGCCGGAGCTGCGCCCGATGGTCCAGCTCGACGGCGGCCGCTTCGCGACCTCCGACCTGAACGACCTGTACCGCCGGGTCATCAACCGCAACAACCGCCTCCGCCGTCTTCTCGACCTCGGCGCCCCTGAGATCATCGTGAACAACGAGAAGCGGATGCTGCAGGAGGCCGTCGACGCCCTGTTCGACAACGGCCGCCGCGGCCGCCCCGTCACCGGCACCGGCAACCGCGCCCTCAAGTCCCTGAGCGACATGCTCAAGGGCAAGCAGGGCCGGTTCCGCCAGAACCTGCTCGGCAAGCGCGTCGACTACTCCGGCCGTTCGGTCATCGTGGTCGGCCCGCAGCTGAAGCTGCACCAGTGCGGTCTGCCCAAGCAGATGGCGCTGGAGCTGTTCAAGCCGTTCGTGATCAAGCGCCTCATCGACCTGAGCCACGCGCAGAACATCAAGGCCGCCAAGCGCATGGTGGAGCGGTCGCGCCCCCAGGTGTGGGACGTGCTCGAGGAGATCATCCGCGAGCGCCCCGTCCTCCTGAACCGCGCGCCCACGCTGCACCGCCTCGGCATCCAGGCGTTCGAGCCGCAGCTCGTCGAGGGCAAGGCGATCCAGCTGCACCCGCTCGTCTGCGCCGCCTTCAACGCGGACTTCGACGGCGACCAGATGGCCGTCCACCTGCCGCTGTCGGTCGAGGCGCAGGCCGAGGCCCGCATCCTCATGCTCGCGAGCAACAACATCCTCAAGCCGTCGGACGGCCGCCCGGTGACCCTGCCCAGCCAGGACATGATCATCGGCCTGCACCACCTGACGACCGTCAAGGAGGGTGTCGCCGGTGAGGGCCGCGCGTTCTCGTCCGTCGCCGAGGCGATCCTCGCGAAGGACCAGGGCACGCTGCACCTTAACGCCAAGGTGAAGATCCGTCTCGACGGCCTGCACTTCGCCGAGGGCGAGGAGCCCGAGGGCTTCGAGGCCGGCAAGCCGTTCCTCCTCGAGACCACCCTCGGTCGCGCCCTCTTCAACGAGGCGCTGCCGGAGGACTACCCCTTCGTGGACGACGTCGCGGACAAGGGCCGCCTCTCCAAGCTGGTCAACGACCTCGCGGAGCGGTACCCGAAGACCGAGGTCGCGGCGACGCTGGACCGGATCAAGGACGCCGGCTTCTACTGGGCCACGCGGTCCGGTGTGACCGTCGCCCTGTCCGACATCGTCACCCCGCCGACCAAGGCGGACATCGTGGCGGGCTACGAGGCGCAGGCCAAGAAGGTCCAGAGCCAGTACGACCGCGGTCTCACCACGGATGCCGAGCGTCGCCAGGAGCTCATCGAGATCTGGAACAAGGCCACCGCCGAGGTGGCCGACGCGATGCAGAAGAACTTCGCCTCGGACAACAACATCTTCCGCATGGTGAGCTCGGGCGCTCGTGGCAACTGGATGCAGGTCCGCCAGATCGCCGGTATGCGCGGTCTCGTGTCGAACCCGCGCGGTGAGATCATCCCCCGTCCGATCGTGCACTCGTACCGCGAGGGCCTCACCGTGGCCGAGTACTTCATCTCGACCCACGGCGCCCGCAAGGGCCTGGCCGACACGGCGCTCCGCACCGCGGACTCCGGCTACCTGACCCGTCGTCTCGTGGACGTGTCCCAGGACGTCATCATCCGTGAGGACGACTGCGGCACGAACAAGGGCCTCGACCTGCCGATCGCGGCGAACGGCGTCCTCGACGCCAACGTCGAGAACTCGGTGTACGGCCGCACGCTCGCCACCGACGTGGTGAACGAGGCCGGCGAGGTGCTCGCCGCCGCGGGCGACGACGTGGGCGACGTGCTCATCGGCAAGCTGTTCGAGGCGGGCATCGAGCACATCAAGGTGCGCTCGGTCCTCACCTGCGAGTCGGCGGTCGGTGTCTGCGCCCGCTGCTACGGCCGCTCCCTGGCGACCGGCAACCTGGTGGACATCGGCGAGGCCGTCGGCATCATCGCCGCCCAGTCCATCGGCGAGCCCGGCACCCAGCTGACGATGCGCACCTTCCACACCGGTGGTGTGGCGTCGGCCGACGACATCACGCAGGGTCTGCCCCGCGTGCAGGAGCTGTTCGAGGCCCGCACCCCGAAGAGCTCGTCGCCGATCGCGGAGGCCGCGGGACGCATCACGATCGAGGACACCGACCGGCAGCGCCGGATCATCCTCACGCCGGACAACGGCGACGAGGCGCACGTGTACCCGGTCCTGAAGCGTGCCACCCTCCTCGTCGAGGACGGGCAGCACGTCGAGCTGGGCACCCAGCTGCACGTCGGGTCGGTCGACCCGAAGGAGGTGCTGCGCGTCAAGGGCGTGCGTGCCGTGCAGCAGCACCTGGTCGACGGCGTGCAGGGCGTCTACCGGTCGCAGGGTGTGCCGATCCACGACAAGCACATCGAGGTCATCGTGCGGCAGATGCTGCGCAAGGTCACCGTCGTCGAGCACGGCGACACCGACCTGCTCCCCGGTGAGCTCGTGGACCGCTCGCGCTACCAGGAGGTCAACCGCGCCGCGGTGGCCGAGGGCAAGCGTCCGGCGTCCGCCCGCCAGGAGGTCATGGGCATCACCAAGGCCTCGCTCGCGACCGAGTCGTGGCTGTCGGCCGCGTCCTTCCAGGAGACGACCCGGGTGCTCACCCAGGCCGCCATGGAGGGCAAGTCCGACCCGCTGCTCGGCCTCAAGGAGAACGTCATCATCGGAAAGCTCATCCCGGCCGGTACGGGCCTGCCCAAGTACCGCGACATCCGGGTCGAGCCGACCGAGGAGGCGAAGGCGGAGCGCTACCCGAACCGCATCTTCGGGGACGAGTCGGTGTTCTCCGAGTCGGACCTGTCGTTCGTGGACTTCGACAGCTTCAGCTCGGACGACTTCGGCGGCAGCTACAGCTGATCCCCTGAAGGACCACGAAGGGCCCCGTGCGCATGCGCGGGGCCCTTCGTCGTTCCCCGGGGGTCCGTCTTCTCTCGCTCAACAGGCGGAATCGCCGTCGGCAGGCAAGATGAACCCGTTTCTTCCTGCTGGCCGCGATTCTGCCTGTCGAGCGAGAGGGTAGGGGCCGGCGGGGGACATGTCGTGTCCCCCGTTTGCGGCCTGGTGAGGGCGGGTTGCGCGCCGCTACTTTGTGATCAGCCCGACACCCCACGGGCTCGGCGCGACCACCCATCGCGGCGACCGTCTCACCCAACGGACCCACCGTGACCACCAACCCGCTCGTGGTCGGCCGCGCCATCACCCAGGACGCGTACTCGACTTCCCCCGCCTCCTCCCGCTCCCTCCGGATCGGGGGCTGAGATGCTGCGTCCCTACCGCTTCGAGCGCGAGCTCGACCGCTCCGTCGCCCAGTGGCTCGCGTGGCTCCCGCGCTGGGAGCCCGGCACGCTGCGCCGGCGCAGCGACGTCTGCACCGTGTGCCCGCGCTACGCCGACGAGCTCGGACTGACCGAGCTGCCGCACGGCCCGCTGCACGCCCTCGTGACGTCCATCGAGTCCCTGCTCATCGAGCACTTCCTCCGCAACTCGGCGGCCCGGTTCCCGGAGCTCGAGCGGGACGGCGAGTGGAAGGTGTGGCTCGACCGCGGCATCGTCCGCATCACCTCGAGCGATGGCCGCGAGGTCGACGAGCTCCTCGACGACAGCGAGGCGGACAGCCCTCTGGACGCCCTCCTCCGCGGCGGGGTGTCGCCGCAGAAGGCGGCCGAGGCGCGGATCGAGCTCGTCCGCATGTACTACATGCTCTTCAACTCCGCCGTGAACCGGCTCGCCTCGCAGCGCTCGCTCGTGCTCCGCGCGGTCGACGCGTACATCGAGCCGAAGGTCCGGCGGATGGCCGAGGAGCTCGTCACGGAGGTCTGCGGAGCATGACCGGCGCGGCGGCGCTGCCCGAGGATCCCGAGGACACCGACGCCGCCGAGAAGCGCAGACGGCCTCGCGCTCTGTGGCCCGTCGACGCTCCCGTCGACGAGGCGGTCGACGAGGCTGACGAACACGCCCGCGACGTCATCGACCCAGGCGCGAACGAGGCCACGAATCCGGAGCAGGACGAGGACGACCCCACCGACCCAGACCCGGACGAGGACGACCCCACCGACCCAGACCCGGACGAGGACGACACCTCAGCTCCGGACCCCGTCGAGGACAACGCCACGGACCCGGACGACCCGTCGGATCCGAACGAGGAGGACTCGTGTCCCCCAAAAGACCGACACCCGATTGCGGGATTTCCGGGCGACACGCCGAGCCCTAACGTTGACAGCGGAGTCGGGGGGACTCCGGAAGGTGTGGCGCTGGGGGGCGCCCCACCCTTCCTCTTCCGCATGTCAGGAGGACGTGTGGCGACACTGACCGAGATCCTCGTGATCCGGGGTCTCGTGCCGCCGGAGGCGCTCGAGAGCGCGTCCGGCCTGGACGAGGAGGCCGCGGTCGAGGCGCTCGTCGCGCGCGGCGCGGTCTCCGAGGCGCAGGTCGCGACGGCCCGTGCGCTGCGCGCCAACCTGCCCACCGTCGACCTCCTCGACTATCCGATCGACAGCGCGGCGATCGCGCTCGTGCCCGCGAACATGTGCCGCCGCCACGAGCTGCTGCCCATCGCGCTCAGCGGCGATCGCCTGACCGTCGCCATGGTCGATCCCGGCAACCTGATCGCCCTCGACGACCTCCGCGCCGTCACCGGCCGGCTCATCGAGGTCCGCGTCGCCGTGCGGCAGGACCTCCTCTCCGCCATCGACCGTCACCTGCGAGCGGACGGCGAGCTCACCGACCTCACCAACGCCCTGGAGGAGCAGAGCGCTCCCGAGCTCGCACCCGCGCCCGTCGTCGACGCCGACGACGAGGCGCCGATCGTGCGCTTCGTCAACCTGCTCATCAGCCAGGCCATCCAGGACCAGGCGTCCGACATCCACATCGAGCCCGGCGAGCACGAGGTCCAGGTCCGCTACCGCATCGACGGCGTCCTGCACCGGATGCAGAGCGCGCCCAAGGCGATCCAGAGCGGCATCATCTCGCGACTCAAGATCATGGCCGACATCGACATCGCCGAGCGCCGGCGCCCGCAGGACGGCCGCATCTCCGTCGCCCACGCGGGCCGGCAGATCGACCTCCGCGTCGCGACCCTGCCGACAGTGTGGGGCGAGAAGGTCGTCATGCGCATCCTCGACGACTCGAACACCGCGCTCAAGATCGAGGACCTGCACATCCTGGGCCGCAACCTGGAGAACTACCAGAAGGCCTACAGCAAGCCCTACGGCATGATCCTCGTCACCGGGCCGACCGGCTCCGGGAAGTCGACGACGCTCTACACGACGCTCAAGGCCGTGGCGAAGCCGGAGATCAACGTGATCACGGTCGAGGACCCGGTCGAGTACCTGATGCCCGGCATCAACCAGGTGCAGGTGAACCCCAAGGCGGGGCTGACCTTCGCCGGGGCGCTGCGCTCGATCCTGCGCTCGGACCCGGACGTCGTGCTGCTCGGCGAGATCCGCGACCACGAGACGGCGCAGATCGCGATCGAGGCGTCGCTCACGGGGCACCTCGTGCTCTCCACGCTGCACACCAACGACGCGCCGAGCGCCGTCACGCGCCTCACCGAGATGGGCATCGAGCCCTTCCTCGTCGGCTCCGCGCTCGACTGCGTCGTCGCCCAGCGGCTCGCCCGCCGGCTCTGCGAGCGGTGCAAGGAGCCGTACGACCACGACGTCAGCAAGCTGGTCCCGCTGCGCTTCGGCCTCTTCCAGGGGCAGGCGATCCCGCACCTCTACCGGCCGGTCGGGTGCCCGAGCTGCTCGGGCACGGGGTATCGCGGCCGGATCGCGATCCACGAGGTCATGCCGGTGTCGGAGGAGATCGAGCGCCTCGCCGTCGAGCGCGCGTCGAGCCTCACGATCGGGCGGACCGCCATCGAGCAGGGCATGAGCACGCTGCGCGAGGACGGCTGGGCGAAGGTCCGGATGGGGCTCACCTCGGTCGAGGAGATCCTCCGAGTAGTGGCCTGACGAACGTCGCGGAACCGGGGGGAGACGCATGACTGAGGGATACGCACGGCCGGTCTGGGACCTGGCGGGCACCGGGGTGCCCGACGTGGGCCGTGAGCCGGTGCGCGTGCACGAGCTCGGCACGGCAGGGCTGCGCGAGCGGAGCGCCGCGCGCGTGCACGAGACCGCAGGCGGCGCGGTGCGCACGCGTCCCGAGCGCTCCGGGCACGATCCGGAGCTGATCGCCGCGCTGCAGGCCGTCGTCGACGCGGGCGCGTCCGACCTGCACGTCACGGCGGGCGCGACGCCGATGATCCGCGTCGACGGATCGCTGCGCCCCGTGCCGGGGGCCCCGGTCTGGACCCGCGAGAAGGTCGCCGCGGCGCTCACGAGCATCCTCTCGCCGGCGCAGCGCGAGAAGTTCGAGCACGAGCTCGAGCTGGACTTCGCCTACTCCCTGTCCGCCGACTCCCGCTTCCGCGTCAACTTCTATCAGCAGCGCGACTCGCTCGGCGGCGCCTTCCGCATCATCCCCACCGAGATCCGCCAGCTGAAGGACCTGGGGGTCCCGGAGGTGGTCGGACGGTTCGCGGGCCTGCCCCGGGGCCTGGTCCTCGTCACCGGCCCGACCGGATCGGGCAAGTCGACGACCCTCGCCGCGCTGATCGACCTCGTCAACCGGACGCGCGCGGACCACATCGTCACGGTCGAGGACCCGATCGAGTTCCTGCACGCCAACAAGCAGGCGATCGTGAACCAGCGCGAGGTCGGCAGCGACACCCACAGCTTCGCGAACGCCCTCAAGCACGTGCTGCGCCAGGACCCCGACGTCATCCTCATCGGCGAGCTCCGGGACCTCGAGACGATCTCGGTCGCGCTGACCGCGGCGGAGACCGGTCACCTGGTCTTCGCGACCCTGCACACGCAGAGCGCGGCCCAGACCGTGGACCGCGTGATCGACGTCTTCCCGCCCCATCAGCAGGGGCAGGTCCGAGCGCAGCTCGCGGCCACCCTCCAGGGCATCGTCTGCCAGACCCTCGTCAAGCGGGCGAGCGGCAAGGGCCGCGTCGTCGCGACCGAGGTCCTCTTCGCGACCGCGGCCATCGGCAACCTCATCCGCGAGGCGAAGACCTACCAGATCCCCTCCGCGATGCAGGCCGGCCGCGAGCTCGGCATGCACACGATGGACCAGAACCTCGCCGAGCTCGTCGACTCCGGCACGATCACCCATGCCGCCGCGCTCGAGAAGGCGCAGGATCTCGAGAGCCTGAAGATGCTGATCCACCGGGCGGAGCCCGTCTCCGGGCACGGCTTCGACCTCGGCGACCTCTCGTTCGAGCCGGGCACCGGGCGGCGGGCCGCGCGGTGAGCGCGACCGTGAAGGCGTACGCCTATCGCGGGCGCGACGCGACCGGCCGGGTGCACAAGGGCAAGCTGGACGCGGCGAGCGAGTCCGCCGTGGCGTCCCGCCTCAAGAGCATGGGCCTGTCGCCCATCGCGATCGACGAGGCGCCGGCCGGGACCGGGCTGCAGCGGGAGATCACCCTGCCGGGATTCGGCAAGCGGGCCGGGCTCAAGGACCTCGCGGTCATGAGCCGCCAGATGGCGACGATGGTCGGCGCCGGCCTGTCGCTGCTGCGGACGCTCACGATCCTCGCCGACCAGACCGAGAACGAGGCCCTCGCGAAGACGCTCGCCACCGTCCGCAACGAGGTCGAGCTGGGGGCGTCGCTGTCCTCGGCGTTCGGCATGCACCCCGAGGTGTTCCCGCCGCTCATGATCAACCTCGTGCGGGCGGGCGAGACCGGCGGGTTCCTCGAGGACTCGCTCGAGTCCGTCGCGCGGAACTACGAGTCCGAGGTGAAGCTGCGCTCGACCATCAAGTCCGCGCTCACCTACCCGGTCGTGGTGCTCGCCATGGCGGTCCTCGCCGTCATCGGCATGCTCCTGTTCATCGTCCCCGTCTTCAAGACGATGTTCGAGGGCCTCGGCGGGCAGCTCCCGCTGCCGACCCAGGTGCTCGTGTGGCTCTCGGAGGCCATGCGCTGGGTGGCCCCCGTCCTCGTCGTCGGGAGCGTCGCCCTCGCCTGGTGGTGGGGCCGGAACAAGCACACCGAGCGGGTGCGATCGAGGGTCGATCCTCTGAAGCTCCGGCTCCCGGTGTTCGGACAGCTGTTCAAGAAGGTCGCGATCGCGCGCTTCAGCCGCAACCTGTCCACGATGATGGGCGCCGGCGTGCCCATCCTGCAGGCGCTCTCCGTCGTGGGCGAGACCTCCGGCAACTTCGTCATCGAGCGGGCCCTGCGCAAGGTGCAGGAGTCCGTCCGCTCGGGCCGCTCGCTCGCCGTCCCCCTCTCCGAGGAGCCGGTGTTCCCGGCGATGGTGACGCAGATGATCGCCGTCGGCGAGGACAGCGGCGCGCTGGAGACGATGCTGAGCAAGATCGCCGACTTCTACGACGACGAGGTCCAGACGACCACGGAGCAGCTCACCTCGCTCATCGAGCCGCTCATGATCGCCGTGATCGGCGTCGTCATCGGCGGCATGATCGTCGCCCTCTACCTGCCGATCTTCAGCATCTTCACACTCGTCCACTAGGGCGGTTTGTCCCCCATTGCGAGGACCGACACGCGCCTGATCCCCCTAGAAATGGGGGCATGTCGCTACCCGTTTGTACCCCTGACGCGGGGATGTGCGCCGGTAGAAGAGCCGCCACCATCGTCGTGGGGGACCAATTGGGGGGCCTCCTGTCATCCGCATCAGGAAACGAACAGGACAGTGAACATGATCACCAACATCCGCACGGCGCTCGTCGCCAAGCGCGACGAGCTGGAGAAGGACGAGAAGGGCTTCACCCTGATCGAGCTCCTCGTCGTCGTTCTCATCATCGGCATCCTCGCCGCCATCGCCATCCCGGTCTTCCTCGCGCAGCAGGACCAGGCGAAGGACTCGGCGATCCAGTCCGACCTCGCCAACGCGAAGATCGCCTACGTCAGCTACCTCGTCGCCAACCCCGACGGGGACACGACCGACCTCGACACGCTGGCCGACTACGGCTTCGACGCCGGCGCCTCCTCCGGCGACCTCACCATCACGACCGGCGGTGAGCAGTTCTGCATCGACGGCGAGAGCGAGAGCTCGGGCACCACGGACTACTTCGTCTCCTACGAGGAGGGCGCCCAGAAGGGCACCTGCGCCGCCGGCCCCGCCACCAGCGCGACGACCGCTCCGTAATCGACACGAGGGTGGGACCGGCCGGGGGGCCGGTCCCACCCTCACCGGATCTCTACGAACCACCGGGGGAGGTGCAGGGAGATGAGCGAGACCATCCGGTCGGAGGTCGCCGAGGGCGACGCCGGCATCGGGCTGATCGAGATCGTCATCGCGATGTTCGTGCTCGCGCTCCTCGCCCTGTCCTTCGCCCCGCTCATCGCCGGCAGCCCCCCCCTCGCCGCCGGCAGCGCCGACCGCGCCACCGCGGCCGAGCTCGTCGAGCGCCAGCTCGCCGAGGCCCGCGGACAGACGGCGACCTGCAGCGGGATCACCGCCTATGCGGCCGCTCCGGCGCTGGCCGCCTCGACCGGTCGCGGGATCGCCCTCACCTCGAGCCGCACTGTCACCTGCCCGCCGGCGTATCCCGGCACGGCGCGGCTGACCGTGTCGGTGAGCGGCGGCGGATCGGTGCTCGCGAGCGCCACGACCCTCATCTTCGTGAGCGCGGCATGAGCGGCGCTGCCGCGGACGACCGCGGACTGACCCTGATCGAGCTCATCGTCACCGTGGCGCTCCTCGCACTCGTGCTCGCCGGTGTGAGCGGCGTGTTCATCGCGGGCATCGGTGCGCAGCGCGACGTCTCCTCCACCACCTCGGCATCCGCACAGGCGCAGGTCGTCACGCGCTCGATCGTCCAGGGCATCCGCAATTCGTCCTGGTTCACCGCCGAGAGTGCGACCGCGGCCGGCCAGCTGGTCCGCGCCCGGGTCGCGGCGGTCGACGCCACGGGGACCGCGACCTGGCGCTGCGTCGCCTGGTTCTGGTCCGCGGGCGACTCGGCGCTCTACACCGACAGCAGCACCGCCGGTCCGGTCGCGGCGCCGGCGGCCGCGGACCCTGCCGGGTGGACCCTGCTCGCCGACGACGTGCGTCTCCCCGCCGGGACGAGCGCGCCCTTCACCGCGTCCTCCAATCAGCTCCGCGTCGAGCTCCTCGTCGCCGAGGACGAGGGCAGCGCGGCGCGGATCAGCACCACTGCCGCGTCCCGGCCCCAGAACTCGACCGGGGGTGCGACGTGCTGAGGCGGCTCCGCGGCGACGAGGGCAGCGCCATGGCCGCCGTCGTCGGACTCCTGCTCGTGATCGGCGTCGTCTCCGCCGCGGTGCTCACCTCCGCCGCGACGGGCGCCGCGTACAGCACCTCCAGCCGGGCCAACGTGCAGTCGCTCGCCGCAGCCGACGCGGGCGTCGACGCCGTCTACGCGAACCTCCTCGCCGGCAACTACGTCTGCAGCCTCACCTCGCCGTCGCCCGCGTTCAGCGCGACGGTGACCTACATCAACGCCGCCGGCAACGAGATGCCCTGCGGGACCGTGGTCGCCGGCACACCCGTCGCCGCTCGGATCTCGTCGACCGGCGCGGCCGCGGACTCGGGGGTCGGCAGCGCCGACGGGGACGAGCGGACCGTCGTGGCCGAGCTCACCCTCGGCTCGAGCGGCGGTCCCGCGCCGCTCGACAAGGCGGTCTTCAGCGAGGGCTCGTTCACGCTGAACAACAACGTCACGATCGAGGAGTCGGAGACCGGCGAGACCGATGCTGACCTCTACAGCAACGGCACGATCTACTGCCGGACGCAGCTCGAGATCCAGGGCGACATCACCGCTCAGGGCGACCTCGCCTTCGAGAACACGTGCCAGGGCCTCGGCACGATCTGGATCGGCGGCAACGCCTCGTTCAGCTCGTCCGTCAACCTCTCCGGCAGCATCTACGCGGCCGGCCGCGGCACGATGACCCTCGCGAACTCCTCGCACCTCGACGGCTCGATCGTCACGAACGGCAGCGTCGTGCTCGACAACGCCCCGGGCTCGGCTCCCTGCCCCGGCACCGCCCGCGAGTGGGGCGTGTGCGGCTCGGTGGTCGCGCTCGGCGGCAGCATCACATCGAAGAACGGCGCGAGCGTCGGCGGCAGCGCCTACGCGGAGGCCGGCTTCACAGCGTCCACCGCGAACAGCACGCAGGTGGTGGGGCACGACGTCGTGGTCCGGAACGGCGGCGTGTCCGGCAGCGGCCTGCGGGACACCACGGTCGGCGGCTCCGTGCGCGCGTGGGGCACCATCGGCATCGCGCCGGAGCGGATCGGCAACGTGGCGGGCTCGTGCCAGAAGACCGCGGGAAGCGGCTTCGCCGCGTGCGGCTCGCAGCCGGCCATCCCCGCCCCGAACCCGGCGGCGGCGCTGCCCGCGACCCTCGGCTACCCGTCGGTCGCTCCCGTGCTGCCGGTCGTCACCAAGCCCGTCCGCGAGGAGCTCCCGCGGATCGAGATGAGCCCCACCGGGCTCGCCAAGTGGACCGGGTGGGGCATCCACACCTTCGACGGGCCGAACTCGTGCGCGGACGCCAAGGCGTTCCTCGCCGGCGCCTGGAGCGGCAAGCAGCTGCTCCTCGTCACGGGGTGCTCGACGCCCCTCACCTGGAACAACGAGACCCTGACGCTCAAGGGCGATCTCGCGATCCTCAGCACCAGCGGCTTCGAGGCGTCGAACGCGTTCAAGGTCGCGTCCTCGACGAGCACGGTCCGTGACCTCATGTGGATCGTGCCCTCCGACGGGCCCGGCATCTCCTGGAGCCCCGTCGCCGGCACCAGCCCGACGCAGTACGCGCCGAGCTGCACGAGCCCCGGTGCGAACATCGCGATCAACAACAGGACCGAGATCACGGGCGCGCACTGGTTCCTCTACTCGCCCTGCACGGTGTCGATCAGCAACCAGCTCATCGGCTTCGAGGGGCAGATCTACGGCGGCTTCGTGACGTACCCGAACAACAGCTCCATCACGAAGGCGGCGGTCAACGTGCCCGGTGCGGTCACCTCGACCTCCTCGCCGACGCCCACCTACTCGGCCCAGCTGCTGTCGCGGCTCGACGTCACCGAGGAGGGCTGATGGCCGCGGTTCTGCTCGGAGCGTTCGGCTCGCTGCTCGGGTCCTTCCTCAACGTCGTCATCTACCGGGTGCCGCGGGGGCTGTCGGTCGTGTCCCCGCCGAGCGCGTGCCCCGGCTGCGCGATGCGCATCCGCCCTCACGACAACGTGCCCGTGCTGTCGTGGCTGCTGCTGCGCGGACGCTGCCGCTCCTGTCGCATGCCGATCCCGATCCGGTACCCGCTCGTCGAGCTCGGCACCGCGGCCGCCTTCGCGGTCGTCGCGGTCCGCTTCGTCCCGGCGCTGCCGGCCGGCCCCGGCGCGCTGCCGGGCCTGCTCACGCTGCTGGCCTTCCTCTACCTCGCCGCGATAACGGTCGCGCTCGCTCTCATCGACCTCGATGTCCGGCGCCTGCCGAACGCGCTCGTGCTGCCCGCCTACGTCGTCGGCGCCGCGCTCTTCGTGCCCGCGGCGGTCCTCGGCGGCGACCTCGGCGGACTCGCCCGTGCCGGCGCCGGGATGCTGCTCGTCGGAGCGGTCTACCTCGCCCTCGCGCTCGGCGTGCCGGGCGGCATGGGCGGAGGGGACGTCAAGCTCGCCGGCGTCCTCGGCCTGTACCTCGGCTGGCTCGGTTGGGCGGAGCTCGCCGTGGGCGCCGTCAGCGGCTTCCTGCTCGGCGGAGGATTCGGCGTCGCGCTGCTCGCCCTGCGCCGGGCCGGGCGACGGACGGCCGTGCCGTTCGGCCCGTGGATGCTCGCGGGCGCCTGGCTCGGGATCCTCGCGGGCGCTCCGCTCGCCGAGGCCTATCTTTCACTGTTCGGACTGGGGGACTGACGATGGGAACGAGGATCGTGGGGATCGACATCGGCGGCGCCACCGTGCGCGCCGCCGAGGTGCACGACCCGGCGAAGCCGGGTGCGGCCGTGCACCGCTACGAGGAGATCGAGCTGCCGGAGGGGGCGGTCCGGGACGGCGACGTCCGCGAGCCCAACACGGTCGCGGACGCGCTCCGCCGGCTCTGGGCGAGCGCGGGCTTCAAGAGCAAGGACGTCGTGCTCGGCGTCGGCAACCACAAGGTGATCGTGCGCGACCTCACCGTCGCGAAGATGCCGCTCGACCGCATCCGGGAGAGCCTGCCCTTCCAGGTGCAGGACCTGCTCCCGGTCCCGGTCGCCGACGCCCTCCTCGACTTCTACCCGGTCGCCGAGGAGCAGGGCGACTCGGGACCCATGGTGCGCGGGCTGCTCATCGCCGCGGTCAAGGAGTCGGTCGAGGCGAAGGTGAGCGCGGCCCGGCTCGCGGGCCTGAACCCGGTCGGCGTCGACCTGGTCCCGTTCGCGCTCAGCAGGGTCCTGCTGCCCCGCGCGGGCGCGTCGGGCTCGGTGGCCCTCATCGACGTGGGCGAGACCACGACCATCGTGGTCGTCGCTCGGGACGGCGTGCCGAGCTTCGTGCGCATCATCCCGGCCGGCGGCCAGGACGTCACCCGCGCCCTCGCCGACCGCCTCGACCTCGCTGAGGAGGAGGCGGAGCGCCTCAAGCGCATGGTGGGCCTCGTCGCGACTCCCAAGGCTCCCGAGGGGCTGTCGACCCTCGCCTACGAGACGGTCCTCGAGATCGTGTTCTCGGTGACGAGCGAGCTGCTCTCCGGGCTGCGCAACACGCTCGCCTACTACGCCGCGAACCACGGCGACCAGGTGGAGAGCATCCTGCTCACGGGCGGCGCCGGGCGGCTGCCGGGCTTCCCGGACGCGCTCGCCGAGCTCACACGGGTGCCGGTCCGCGAGGGGAACCCGCTCGAGGGGATCACGCTCGCACGGGCCCTGCAGGAGCGCGAGCCGTCCGGCGGCTGGGGCGCCATGACCGTGGCCGTCGGCCTCGCGAGCGGAGGCGCGGCGTGAGCATCGCCCTGTCCCGGAAGTCCCCGCTCCTCCTCGGAGCGGCGCCGCGCGCCAACCTCCTCCCGCCGTCGGTCCTCGCCGCCCAGCGCGGGCGCCGGGCCGTGCGGGTGGTCCTGCTGATGGTCGTCGCGTCGATCGGCGCGGTCGCCGTCGGCATGGGGGCGATGTCCGTGCTGGTCGCCCAGACCGCCTCGGCCCTGCAGGCGGAGCGGGCGAAGAGCGACGCTCTGCTCGCCGCGCAGGCGGAGTACAGCGACGTCCGCGAGCTGCTGTCGACGCGCTCCCGGCTCCTCGAGGAGCGGGCCGCTGCGGCAGCGACCGACGTGGACTGGTCCGCCTACCTCGGCCTGATCCGCGGCACCCTCGCACCCGGCATGGCCCTCCAGTCGGCCGACGTTCAGGCGAGCACCCCGCTCGAGCAGATCGTGCAGCCGACCGCGCCGCTGCAGGCGCCGCGCATCGCGACGCTCTCGCTCACGGCCACCGCCTCCGACCTCGCATCCGTCGAGGCCTGGCTGGCCGCGCTGCAGACACTGCCCGGCTACACCGATGCACAGCCGGGATCGATCAGCGCCGCCGACGACGGCACCATCACCGCCCAGGTGACGGTAGGCGTCGGCGAGGACGCCTGGTCGCACCGCTTCGACGTCTCGGAGGAGGACCGATGAACCTGTCCCGGGTGTGGATCGGCGGCGGCATCCTCGCCGTCGTCGCCGTGCTGGCCGGTGGATGGCTGCTCGGAGTGCAGCCGATGCTCGCCGTGGCGGAGGACAACCGCGCCCAGCGGGCGTCGGTCGCCGCACTCGTGGCCACGCAGGAGCGGCAGCTCGCGGAGCTGCAGCGGCAGGCGGAGGACCGCGACGGGCTCGAGGCCGACGTCCGCGAGCTCCGGGCGGCCCTCCCCGAGGACACCGCGATGCCGGCGCTCGTCGGAGAGCTCTCGCAGCTCGCGGCGGCCGCGGGGGTGCGCGTCATCGCCTTCGGATCGAACGACGCCCTGGCGCTCGCCCCGGCCGACACCCCCGGCGGCGCCGAGGGCGAGGACCCGGCGGCGGCGCCCGGCACGGTCGCGATCCCTGTGCAGCTCACGGCGGAGGGGACGCTCGACGGCCTGCTCGACTTCGTCGCCCGGGTCCAGGAGGCCGACCGGCTCCTCCTGCCGTCGGGGCTCACCTTCGCACTACAGGAGGACGGAGGCGATTTCCAGGGCGGCCTGTCCGGGTACGCCTACGCATCGCCGCAACCCTAGACTGGCGACCGATCGGGGGCTCGCCCCTTCGACCGAGCGCGGAGGCACCATGAGTGACGACAGCACTGTTCGCCGCACGGGAGAGCCTGCGCCCACGGCGGACCCCGCCGCGGTGGGAGAGCCGGCCGTGGTGACCTCGCGCGAGGAGGTGCGCGTCTCGGCGGTGCCGCACGCGCCGGCCGAGAGCGCGGACGATGCCGGGCCCGCCCACCGTGCCGACGAACCGGTCGAGGACGCCGCCGGCGCACCGCCGGCCTCCGGCGACCGGCGCGAGGAGGCCGCCGCCGTGCCGGTCTCCCAGGACCGCGACTCGGCTGGCGCCTCCGAGGACCGGACCGGGGACTCCGGTGTCCGGCCCGGGCCGGCCGATGCCGACCGCGCGGCCGACGCCGTTGGTTCGGCTGACCAGCCGTCCTCCGAGGACCGCATCGGCGGCCCGGCCGCGGCTGTCCCCGCCGACACTCGCCTCGACCCCCGTCCCGAGGGCGGCGGCTGGGTCACCGCCGAGCCGCCGGCCGTCGCCGAGGAGGGTCAGCGCCCCGTCACCGTCGCCGGCCCCGATTCCGCAGCGGCCGACTCCGTCGACCGCCCCGACCCCGGGGCGGAGATCCTGCCCGACGCCCTTCCGCCGGTCGACGCGCGGCACGGCTCAGGCGAGGACCGGGACAGCGCCGGCGCCGTGCCGGCCGGTTCGCGCTCGGACACCGGCGAGCAGGACCACGGCCGGCCGGAGCAGGCCGCGATCGCCGAGGAGGCCCGCGACACCGAGCAGGACCGGCCGCTGTCGCCTGCGGAGCAGCCGACGACCGAGGCGCCCCGCCTGGCACAGGCGCGCGCCGAGGCCCTCCGCGCTCAGCAGGACCGGAAGCCGGAGGAGACGAGCATTCACGAGCCGCGGCCCGAGGAGAGCCGTGAGGTTCCCGCCGTGTCGGCGCCGGCCGTCACCCCGGCGGCTCCGCCGGTGCCCGCGCCCACGACGCCCGTGCAGCAGACGGGGGAGCAGCCCGTCGCGGCCCCGCCCGCGCCGGTGCCGGTGTATCTCGAGTCCCCGGTTCCGCCCAAGAAGAAGGGCAACCGCGGCTTCGGGATCCTCATGTCGCTGCTGGCGGCCCTCGCCTACGCGCTCGTCTGGGCCGGCGTGGCCGCGCTCATCATCGCGCTCAACACCACGGGGGACCGCGTCGTCGAGTCCCTCACGAGTTTCCTGGCGAGCCCCGTCTACTGGGGACCGATCATCGTCTTCGCGCTCGGCATGATCGTGCTCTCGCTCATCGTGAACCGGGGCGGGTGGGCGTGGTGGCTCATCGGCGGCTTCCTGGCCGCGGTCGCGGTGTACTTCGGTTACCTCGGCAGCGGACTGCTGACGGTCGCCCAGCAGCTCACCCCGAACGACGTCCCCGGCTTCATCGGCAGCATCGCAGCGAGCCCGCTGGCGATCGCGAGCGCCGTGGTCGCCCGCGAGGTGTCCATCTGGTTCGGCCTCGCCACGTCGGCCCGCGGCAAGAAGGTCAAGGCGCGCAACGCCGAGGCCCGGCAGAACTACGAGCGGGAGTCCGCCGAGCGCCGCGCCGAGTACGACCGCGCCCGCGCCGGCATCGCCGACCCCTCGAAGTCCTAGCCTCGCCCTCCGGCGCTGGCCCTCAACAGGCGGAATGGCGCTCAACAGCAGGACGCGCCGTCGCGGAGCCTGTCGGCGGAGATCCTGCCTGTTGAGGGCTCGCACTCGACCCTGTCGAGGGCGAGCACTCCGCCTGCCGAGCGCACGGCGCCGATCGGCCGCGCGACGGATCTAGGGCGCGACGAGCTGGGCCCGGATCGGCCAGTCCGTGCCGTCCAGGATGACCTGGGCGGCCGCGTTCGTCGCCGGGTTCACGAGGATCGGGGCGAACAGGTTCACCACCGGGCCGGTGTCCGTCATCGTGGCGACCACGAGGGTGTCCACCTGCTCGCTGGATTCGGCGCCGAGCGGCGTGTAGTGCTCCTCCGCGAGCTTCGGCGCGTAGTCGGGCACGAACACGCCGGGGTCGACGAGGAACAGCCGCAGGTCGGCCCCCTCGGAATCCCGGAGCGTGAACAGGCCGTCCGCGCCGTCCACCGCGCTGAGGGTGAAGTCGACCACGGGCGCGAAGCCGGGCGGCGGCGCCGTGAACGTGAGGTGGACGGTGTCGAGCTGGGTGGGAGCCATGGTCCTCACGAGAGGTAGTCGAGGAGGGTCGGTTGCAGGGCGCGGGCCGTGACCGCGAGAGCCGTCTTGTAGGTCAGCTCCTGCGCCTGCAGGTCGATGATGGCCTTCGCCGGGTCCACGTCCTCGATGCCCGACCGCTGCGTCTCGAGGGCCGTGGACTGGCTCAGGTTCGTCTCCTGCGCCTGCTCCATCCGAGCGTAGCGAGCGCCGACGAGAGCGTGCTGGGTGCTCATCCTGTCCCTGTGCGTGTCGAGCTCCGTGATCCTGCCCCAGACGTCGGCCCCCGCGCGGAGGTCGGCGACGATGTCGTCGATCAGGGCGAACAGACTTCCGCCGCCGGTCCCGAACGCGGCGGCCCCGTCGGCATCGACCAGGATCGACTCGGTGTCGTTGATCCGGCGGGCCACCGAGGCGCCGGCGGTGCCGGTGTAGGAGTACGGGGCGGCCGGATCGCTCGTGTCGAAGGCGACGCCCGCGTCCGAGGTGCCCGCGAACACGGAGCGCCCCAGGTAGGTCGTGTTGGCCTGCTGCAGCAGGTCCGCCCGCACGCCCTCGAGCTGCGTCGCGATCGCCTCCCGCGCTGCAGGAGTCATCGCGCCGCTGTTCGCGCCCTGGACCGTGAGGTCGCGCGCCTGGCGGAGCAGGTTCCCGCTGCCCGAGAGTGCGCGGTCGACCGTGGCGAGCCAGGCGAGGCCGTCCGTGATGTTGGTCGCGTACTGCTGGACGGCGCGCTGCTCGCCGCGCACCCGGAGGATGGACGCGGTCGCCGACGGATCGTCCGAGGGCCGCGAGACCGCCTTGCCGGTGGACACCCTCTCCTGGAGCTGGGCCAGCTGCGCGCGGGAGGCCTGGAGGCTGCGCTGCGAGGAGAGCAGCAGCTGCTGGTTCGTGATGCGGCCGAGCATGGGCGCTACCTTCCGACGATCCCGGTCTTGTTGATGAGCACGTCGAGCATCTCGTCGATCGCGGTGAGGACCCGGGCGGCGCCCTGGTACGCGTGCTGGTAGGTGAGCAGGTTCGCGGTCTCCTCGTCGAGGTCGACCCCGGCCTGCGAGACCTGCGCGGCCGCGGCGGTGCCGAGCGACTGCTCGCTGAGGGCGGCCTGCTGCTGCGTCGAACGCGAGAGGACCCCGATCTGCACGACGTAGGCGGACCAGGCCGCGTCGGGGCCGTCGGGGGAGCCGCTCAGCCGGCCGATCGCGTCCGCGATGCCTCCGTCCGCCCCGCCCATGCCGGGCCGCGCGGAGGCGATCCCCGTGACGTCGGTGGGCAGGACCGACAGCCCGAGCGCGGGCGGCACGCCGTCCGCGAGCGCGAAGAAGGCGGTTCCCGTGGTCCCGGACGGCGTGACGCCCGTCGAGTGCAGGTCGTTCACGGCGGCCGCGAGCGAGCCGGCGAGCCGGTCGTAGAGCGCTGCGGCCTCCGCCCAGGGCCCTCCGTTTGCGGTGGCGTCGGCGGGCGCGAGCACGGCGAGCCGTGCCGCGAGCTGTCCGCCCTCGATGTCCGCGGTGCCCCCGCCTCCGGACCACGCGACCGCCACGGGCCGCGCCCCGGCATCCTCTACTCGGGTCGCCCCCGTGACCGTCAGCGTGCGCGAAGTGGTGCCGGCGACGAGCGCGTTGCCCCCGACCACCACGTCGACGGTCGAGTCGCCGTTGTCCCGGACGGTCGCCCCGGCCAGCTCGGAGAGCCGGGTGACGAGCACGTCGCGCTGGTCGAGGAGCTCGTTGGCGGACCCGCCGGCGGCGATCGTGCGGCGGATCTGGTCGTTGAGTCTCGCCACCTGGGCGGCGGCGTCGTTGATCGTGTCCACGGTCGTCACCGTCGCGCCGCGCTCGGTGCTCCAGCCGGCCGCGGCATACGTGTAGCCCGCGGCGATCCGCGACGCGACCTGACCGGCCTCGGTGACGACGGTCGACCCCTGGCCCGGCGACCCGGGGTTGTTGGACAGGTTCTGCCAGGAGGCCCAGAACTCGGCGAGCGTGGCGGACAGGCCGTTCGTGCCGGGCTCGTTGAGCGAGTCCTCGATGGTGGACACGGCCGCCGCCGTCACGGACCAGTACCCTGCCGCCGAGGACGCCGTCCGGACGCGCGTGTCGAGGATCGAGTCGCTCAGCCGGGCGGTCCCGTCGATGCGCACGCCCTGACCGATGTTGACGCCCGTGCGGAAGACGCTGGACGACGCCGCCGACGGTCCGACGGCCGACTGGGTCACCCGCTGCCGGGTGTAGCCCTCGGTCCCGGCGTTCGCGACGTTCTGGCCGGTCAGGTCGATGGCCGCCCGCGCGGCGCGGAGGCCGGAGAAGGCGGTCTGGATCCCTCCGAACGTGCTCACCGGGTCAGAACCGCCGGTCGAACAGGTGGCCGCCGGTCGCCGCCATGGCGGTCGCTCCGCGGTCGTCGTAGACGCCCGGCTGCGGCTCGAGGTTCGCCAGGGTCTCCTGCGTCGAGCGCGATGCGGCGCGCAGGTAGGTGAGGTTCGCGTCCCGGATGTCGGCGATCTGCGCGGTCAGACCGGTGAGGGCCGTGAGGTGGGACGAGAGGATGTCCCGCCAGGCGTCGCTCGGCGCGACGCGGATCAGCTCCCGCAGGGTCGCGCCCTCGTGGGCGCCCCACGCGGCGGCCACGGACTCGGACTCGACGGTGCGCTCGATGCCCGCCTTCCGGAGCCGGGCGAGGACCTGCTCGACCTCGCGCGTCGCGAAGGGGAGCCACTTGGCCTTGCCGGCCGTCAGCAGCAGCTGCTCCTCCTCGAGCTTGAACAGCAGCAGCTCCAGGAGCTCCCGCTCCCGCCACAGGAGCGTGGAGAGCTCGTTCGCGCTCATGCTCCGTCCTTCCTGCTCCCGCCGGTCGGCCGGCGCCGGCGAGAGGATTTTTCCTCCCGCTTCTCCTTTCACAGTCGGCACCTCGTGCCGATAGGTAAGTTCGGCGCGCTCCTTCCCCCTGCTGAGCGGCCGAATGGTAGCGGTCCCTTCTTCCCCGGTCCGGGAGCCCCACGCGACCACTTGTGGGGTCTATCCGCCCCCCTCGCACGCTCCGGACAATGAGCGCGGGATGCGTGTCCGCCTGGGGAGGCGGACGGGGAGCGCTCCCGCGGCTCCGACCTCGTGCGGATCCGGTCGATGCAGGGGGAGCATTCCGTGGACCGTGCCGAGCGCAACAGGCTCGTAGAGGACAACCTCGCGATCGTGGGATACCTCGTGAACGACGTGTGCGGCCGCGCCACCCACCTCTCCCGCGACGACCTCGCCTCCGCGGGCGCCATGGGCCTCGTGCTCGCCGCGGACTCCTTCGACGCGACCCTCGGGGTGCCCTTCGGCGCATTCGCCCGCCGCCGCATCCTGGGCGCGATCGCGGACGAGATGCGCGCCTCGGACTGGGCGACCCGCACGGCTCGCCGGCGGATCAAGGAGTCCCTCGCCGTCCAGGAGTCGCTGACGGCCGCCCTCGGGCGCACCCCAACGATCGACGAGGTCGCCACCTCCCTCGGCGTGGACCGTGCCGCCGCGAGCGAGGCGCTCTCCGACGCCTCCCGCACCGTGTCGACGCTCGACGAGACCGTCGCGGACACCGTGGCGGCCCAGATCGCGAGCCCCGAGGACAGCCTGCTGGAGACCGAGCGGACGAGCTACGTCCTCGCGGCCGTCACCGCGCTGCCCGAGCGGATGCGGTACATCGTCGAGCAGATCTACTTCGAGGACCGGTCCGTCAAGGAGCTCGCCGAGGAGCTGGGCGCGACCCACTCGGCGATCTCGCAGCAGCGCGCGGAGGCGGTCCGCCTGATGCGGGACGGCCTCACCGCCCACTACGCGGACGAGCAGGCGGAGGCCGAGGAGGTGCACTCCCGGGTGGCCCCGGCGCGCCGCAGCGCCTACCTCGCCCGGCTCGCCGAGAACGCGACCGCGGCGATGGGCCGGCAGCTCGGAGGGCCGGTGCCCGCGAGGTCCGCGGTGTCGTGACCCCCGATCGGGGCGAGCGCTAACGCGCCGAACGGCGCAGCCGATAGGTGATCGTGTCGGACCACGGAAGGGCCGGCGCAACACCCTACTCATGGAGGAAATGCAATGGGGATGCAGATCAACACCAACGTCAGTGCGCTCAACACGTACCGCAACCTGACGGCGACGCAGAACAGCCTCGGCAAGTCGCTCGAGAAGCTGTCCAGCGGTCTTCGGATCAACCGTGCCTCTGACGACGCCGCCGGCCTCGTCATCTCGGAGGGTCTGAAGGCGCAGATCGGCGGCCTGCAGGTCGCCTCGCGCAACGCGCAGGACGGCATCTCGGTCGTGCAGACCGCGGAAGGCGCGCTGGGCCAGGCGCAGTCCGTGCTGCAGCGTCTGCGCGACCTCGCGGTCCAGGCGGGCAACGACTCGAACACGCAGGACGCGCGCGACGCGATCACGAAGGAAGCCACGAGCCTCGTGGCCGAGCTCGAGCGCATCGGCAACTCCACCCACTTCAACGGCCGGACGCTCCTCAACGGCGGCGGCACCGCCGGCTCGGAGCTCACGTTCCAGGTCGGCGCGAGCGGCGACGAGAACAGCCAGATCAAGGTGTCGCTGGGCGGTGCGAACCTCGTTCAGTCCGCGACCAACCTCAGCACCGGGGCCGCGACGGGTGGCACCTCGTGGGCCATCGCGTCGGACGACCTCGCCGCCGTCACCGGTCAGCTCGTGTTCCAGTCGAGCACCACCTCGACGGACGGCACGTCGACGAACGCGGTCACGGTCACCCTCGGCTCGGCGCCGACGAGCTACGCCGGCCTCGCCGAGTCGCTCAACAGCAACTCGGAGTTCGCGGCCAAGTTCACGGCGGTCGTCGACTACGAGACCACGGGCGACAAGCTGCCGAAGGGCATCACGATCAAGGCGCTCGACGGCGGCACCGTGTCCGCCGACGCGGACACCCAGACCAAGCTGGGTGGGGCCGGAACCCCGGCGACCGCCACGACCGGGATCAGCTTCGACAACGCGACCGACGCTCAGACGGCGATCAACAAGATCGACGCCGAGCTCAAGAAGGTGTCGACCGCTCGCGCGGACCTCGGTGCCGTGCAGAACCGGTTCGACTACGCGATCTCCAACATCTCGGTCGCGATCGAGAACCTGTCGGCGTCGAAGAGCCGCATCACCGACGTCGACATGGCGTCGGAGATGGTCAACTACACCCGCGCTCAGATCCTGAGCCAGAGCGGCACCGCGATGCTGGCGCAGGCGAACTCCGCCCCGCAGCTCGCGCTGCAGCTCCTGCAGGGCTAGCAGATCACCGGCCGGAGGCGCGGCTCCTGAGAGGGAGCCGCGCCTTCGGCGCACCTCATTCGACTGATCGGCAGGGGAGGGACGATGGCGGCACTGGGGATCGACGGGCTCATCAGCGGCCTCGACACCACGACGATCATCTCGCAGCTCATGCAGCTCGAGGCACAGCCGCAGACGCTGCTCAAGGGCCGCCTCACGACGACGACGACCTTCGCGAACGACCTCCGGTCGCTCAACACGGCGACCGCGCTGATCCGCGACGCCGCGAAGGCCGCCGCGACGGCCGGGTCGCTCGACCTCTTCACGGCGAAGAGCAGCGCGACGAGCGTCACCGCCACGGCGACGAAGGCGTCCAGCTCGGGCATCAGCTTCACCGTCGGGCAGACCGCGCAGGGCCACAGCGTGGTCAGCAAGGCGATGACCGTGTGGCAGGAATCCCCTCCCGTCCTCACGATCCGTGCCAAGGACGGCACGACCACCGAGGTGACGGCCTCGTCGACCTCCCTCGCCGACGTCGCCGGCGCGATCAATGCGGCGGACGCCGGGGTCAGCGCCGTCCAGGTCGCCGCCGGCACCGACGCCGACGGGACTCAGCTGTACCGGCTGCAGATCACCTCCGACGAGACCGGGGCAGCCGGCGCCTTCCAGATCTTCCGCGGAACCGCCGCCGGAATCGGCACGGGCGGCGCGTCCGTCGACCTCTCCACCGAGACCGGAGCCGCCATCGTGGCCACCGCACGAGACGCCTCGATCACTCTCTGGGGCGGAACCGCAGCCGCCCAGACCATCACGTCGCCGACCAACACCTTCGGCGGCCTGGTGCCGGGGCTCGACGTGACCGTGTCCGCGGTGGAGACCACGCCCGTCACCATCGGCGTGACGCGCAACACGACTGCGGCATCCGACGTCGCCGCCAAGCTGGTGTCCAGTCTGGCGAGCCTCTTCTCCTCCATCGCGAGCAAGACCTCCGTCTCCACCACGACCGACTCCGCCGGCCGCTCGGTGGTCAAGGGCGGTTCGCTCGCCGGGGACAGCACGACCCGCCAGCTCAAGGACTCGCTGCTCCGGGCGGCGACCGATCCCGTGGCCGGCGCATCGCCGAGCAGCATCGGGATCAGCGTCACGCGCGACGGCACGGTCGCCTTCGACGCGGAGAAGTTCCGCAAGGCGCTGGCCGAGGACCCGCAGGCGACGGCGGCGATGTTGAGCACGATCGCCGGCCGCGTCGAGAAGGCTGCCACCGAGGCGGCCGACCAGTACGACGGCTACCTCACGGGCAAGATCACCGGCCAGGATGCGGCGATCAAGACCCTCAACGAGCAGATCTCGTCATGGGACACCCGTCTCGCCCTGCGGCGGGAGACCCTGCAGAAGACGTACACCGCGCTCGAGACGGCCCTCGGCACCCTCCAATCCCAGTCCACCTGGCTCACCTCGCAGCTGAGCTCACTCACGAAGAGCAGTTGACATGAACGATCTCGCCGCCGCCCGCGCCGCCTACAACCGCGACGCCGTGCTCTCCGCATCCCCGGCCCGGCTGCTCACGATGCTCTACGACCGGCTCCTGCTCGACCTGCACCGCGCGGAGGCGGCGCAGGGGGCGCAGAACTGGACGGTCGCCGCGCAGAACCTGCTGCACGCCCAGGACATCGTCGCGGAGCTCACGTCATCCCTGAAGCCGGACCTCTGGGAGGGCGGGCCGAACCTGCTCGCGCTCTACCAGTTCGTGAGCCGGTCCCTGGTCAGCGCGAACGTGTACAAGGACCCCGCCCGCACCCGGGAGTGCATCGCGCTCCTCGAGCCGCTGCGCGCTGCGTGGCACGAGGCGGCCGCCGAGACGCCCGCTCCCGCCTACCAGGGCCTCGGCCAGGTCCTTGCCTGAGAACGAGTGGCCGGCCGTGCTCGACGACCTCGAGCGCCGGCTCGCCGTCGGTGCCCGTGAGGACTGGGCGCCGCCCACCGGGCTCGCACCGCTCCCGGTGGAGCTCGGTCCCCGGGCGCGAGCCCTCGTGGCCGCCCAGCTCGCCGCCATCGCAGGGGTCGAGGAGCAGCTGCAGCGCCTGCGCGACGAGCTCGCGACCCTGCGCCGGCCGCAGAGCCGGCGCCCCGATGAGGGGCCGGCGTACATCGACACCGTCGCGTGACCACATCGGGGGTGACCACATCGGGGGGTGAACCTCGTCCTTACCGTTCGACCCGAGAGGGCCGATAGCACCCAGAGAGCACGGATCGCTCGTTCCCTCGGCCACGGATCGGCCGCCGCCTCCTGAACCTCCGACAGGACGACGACGTGTTCGATTCGCTCACGACCACTGCGCTCACCACCGCGCTGACGGGTCTGTCCGCGCGGCAGCGCGCCATCGCGGACAACATCGCGAACGTCAACACGCCCGGCTACCAGGCGAAGCGGGTGCAGTTCGAGGACGCGCTCGCGACGAGCGTCGCCCGCGGCGGCGGCACTGCCGCGATCACGACGAAGCTCTCGCTCGAGCCGACGAACACCGAGGGCAACAACGTCAACCTTGACACCGAGACGCTCTCCAACATCGACACCGTCCTGCGGTACCAGTTCGCGGCACGGGCGGTCGAGGGCGAGTTCACCTCCGCGCGCACGGCGATGAGGACGAGCTGATGACCTTCGACGCCATCGGCATCGCCGGCTCCGCCCTCACCGTCCACCGCAAGTGGCTCGACGCGATCTCCGACAACCTCGCCAACATCAACACGGCGACCTCGACCGCTGACGCCGCCTTCCAGGAGCGCTTCGTCATCGCCCGCGCCAACGAGCGGAACGGCGGGGTGAACGTCGCCGGCACGACCCTCGGCAGCGCGGAGGGCCGGCTCGCCTACGACCCCACCAGCCCGCTCGCGGACGCGGAGGGGATGGTCCGGCTGCCGGACATCGACCTCTCGCAGCAGATGAGCAGCCTGATCATGGCCCAGCGCGGCTACGAGGCCAACGCGGCCGTGGTGGACCGCGCGAAGAGCACCTACGAGGCCGCGCTGCAGATCGGGAGGTCCTGATGCCCGTTCCCGGGATCTCCGGCGTCTCCGGCGTCTCCTCCGCCTTCCCCGCGACCGCGGCAGCGCGAGTGGGGGCCCCCTCCGCCACTGCGTTCGGCGATGTGCTCACGTCCGCAGTCGAGAACCTGCAGAACGTCCAGCAGGCCTCGAGTCAGCTGGCGGTCGCGGCCGTCACCGGTGACCTCAACGACATCCACCAGGCGACGATCGCCTCGACCCGGGCCGCGGTCACCCTCGAGCTGGTCTCCACGGTCCGCAACAGGGGCGTCGAGGCGTTCAACGAGATCATGAGGATGCAGGCCTGATGCCGACCCAGGTCTCCTCCGCGCTCTCGCGTCTGGTCGGTGCGATCCGCGAGTTCACCATCGCCCAGCGCACCCTCGCCCTCATCGGCGTCGCCGTGCTCGTCCTGGGCGGCGCGGCGCTCACGGCGTGGATCGCGCAGCCCCGCTACTCGCCCCTCTTCTCGGGCCTGTCCGGCGAGGACGCCAGCGCGATCGTCGATCAGCTCGAGGCGGACGGCGTCGACTACCAGCTCGCCGACGGCGGATCGACCATCCTCGTGCCCGCCGACAAGGTGGACCAGGAGCGCATCGCGGCGGCGGCCGCGGGCCTGCCGACCGAGGGCACGAGCGGCTACCAACTCCTCGACGACATGGGCGTGACGGCGAGCGAGTTCCAGCAGGACGTCACGTACAAGCGGGCGATCGAGGGCGAGCTGTCCTCCACGATCTCGGCCATCCGCGGCGTCAAGGCCGCCTCGGTGCAGCTCGCGATCCCGGAGGAGAGCGTCTTCGTCTCCGAGCAGGTCGACCCGACCGCCTCGGTGTTCCTCGAGACCTCCGGCACGCTGTCGGAGGAGCAGGTCCAGGCGATCGTGCATCTCACCTCCGCCGCCGTCGACGGGCTCCTGCCCGAGAACGTCTCCGTCGTCGACTCCCGGGGCACCCTGCTCTCGGTCGTCGGCGAGGGCACGGTGGGCGACGCGTCGGCGCAGGCGAGCGACTACGAGCAGCGCGTGCGCCAGACCGTGCAGGCGATGCTCGACCAGGTCGTCGGCCCGGGCAACTCGACCGTCGTGGTCAACGCCGTCGTGAGCAACGAGTCCGCCCAGCGCGTCGAGGAGAGCTACACGGTCCCGGAGGGCGCGCCCGCGCTCAGCGAGACCAGCACGACCGAGTCCTACAGCGGCAGCGGGAACGCGTCCACCGGCGTCCTCGGCCCGGACAACATCGCAGTCCCCTCCGGCGAGGGCGACGGCAGCTACGTCAACGAGTCCGAGACGAGGAACAACGCGGTCGACAAGGTGACGGAGACGACCGAGATCCCCGCGGGGGCGATCTCCCGGCAGACGGTGTCGGTCGCCGTCAACTCCGATGCCGTGACGAACATCAACGAGCAGACGATCTCGAACCTCGTGTCGGCCGCGGCGGGCATCCAGCCGAACCGCGGCGACCAGATCACCGTCGAAGCGGCGTCGTTCTCGACCTCGACCGCCGACCGGGCAGCGCAGGCACTGCAGGAGGCCGAGGCGGCCGAGCAGCAGGAGACCCTGCTGCGGACCATCACGATCGCCGCGCTCGTCCTGGCGGTGACCGTCGTGCTCATCGTCGCGCTCGTGCTCCTCCGCAAGCGCGCCCGCCGCCGCCCGGAGCCCCTGGACGTCGGCGCCCTGCCGGTCGCGCCGGCAGGGGACGGCCGCCCGCCCGGCCTGGACCCGGCGGCGGCGGTCGCCTGGCCCCTCGCGCCCGGGGCCACCCCGCCCCAGCTCGGCGACCTCCCGACCGTGCCTCTCGGCCCTCTCGCCTCTCAAGCGCCGAGCGAGTTCGAGCGCATCCAGGCGGACATCAACGCCCTCGCCGGCAGCGACCCCGGCAAGACCGCGGACTACCTGCGGGCGCTCATGGATGATCGGCAGGCCGTGTGAGCTCGCCCCGCACCCTGACCGGGACGCAGAAGGCGGCTCTCGTGCTGATGAACCTCAGCAGGGAGCACGCCGCCGTCGTCATGCGGCAGTTCAGCGAGCAGGAGGCCGAGGAGATCGCGGCCGAGATCGTGCGCCTGCGCAACGTGGACGCGGGCACCGCGGAGTCGGCGATCCGCGAGTTCAGCGAGCGCAGCACCGGCCGCTCCGCGAACGCCCGCGGAGGCCGCGACTTCGCGGCCGGCCTCCTGGAGGCGTCCTTCGGCGCGGACCGCGCCCAGGGACTCCTGGAGCGCCTCGAGGCGGGGTCGAGCTTCGAGTTCCTCGACGGGGCGGACGCGGTCCAGGTCTCGTCCCTGCTCGACGGCGAGCTGCCCGACACCATCGCGTTCGTCCTCACGAGGCTCCGCACCGACCTCGCGTCCGCCGTGCTCGCACGGCTCGATCCCGTCGTCCGGGTGGACGTCGCCCAGGCCATCGCCACCATGGGGACCCCGACCCCTGAGGCGGTCAGCATCGTCACCGCCGTGCTGAAGCAGCGCGCGCGGGCGATCGTCCTTCCGCAGGAGAAGGTGCAGGCCTCGGGCGGGCTCCAGCCGCTCGTCGACATCATCAAGCGGTCGGACGCCGCCACCGAGCGGGACCTGCTCGCGGCGCTCGACGAGCGGGACGGCGAGCTCGCGGAGCAGGTCCGGTCGCGGATGCTCGGCTTCGACGACATCGTCACCCTCGAGGAGCGGGACGTCCAGCAGGTGCTGCGCAGTCTCGACCCGGCGATGCTCGCGATCGCGATGAAGGGTGCCAGCCAGCAGGTCGTCGACACGATCCGCGGCAACATGTCCGAGCGCAACCGCACGATGCTCGACGAGGAGAGCCAGCTGCTCGGCCGCGTCCTCAAGGGACAGGTCGACGAGGCGCGCAGCCAGGTGGTCCGCGCGATCCGCGACCTCGAGGCCTCCGGCACGATCACCGTCCACCGCAGCGCGGAGGAGGAGGAGTATGTCGACTGACTTCGCTCCCCTCGCCTACCCCGTCCTGCGGGACGACGCTGCGCGCGGCATCGAGGAGCGCGCGCGGATCCAGGGGCACGCCGCCGGGTACGCCGCGGGCCGCCGAGAGGCGGCCGCGACGCTCGAGAGCGAGCGCGCGGCTCGCCAGGCGGAGCACGACCGCGTGCTCACCGACGGTCGTGCGCGCATCCAGTCGGCGGCGGCGGCGCTCTCCGCTGGCGCGGCGCAGCTGGCGGCCGCCACGGCGCCGGTGCTCGCGGAGGCCGACGCCGCACTGCTCTCCGCCGCGGTCGAGCTCGCCGAAGCCCTCCTGCTCCGCGAGCTGGACGAGCGCCCCGATGCACCCCTCGCCCGCGTCCGCCGCGTCCTCGCGGCCGCGGCCGGCTCCTCGCCGCTGCGCGTCCGCCTGGCCCCCGCCGACGCCGAGCTCGCCGGCCCGTCCATCGGGGACGTGACCGTGGTGCCGGATCCCTCGCTGCGCCCCGGCGATGCGGTCGTGGACCTGCCGGACGGTGTGCTCGACGCCCGCGTCGGCGCCGCCCTCGAGCGCGCCCGGGCCGCCCTCCAGGTCCTGCGGTGACGGCGGCACTGACGCGGCGTCCCGCCGCGCTCGACGACGTGCTCCGCGCGGCCGCCCCCGAGCGCGGGGGCGTCGTGGCGTCCATCGCCGGCGTCGGCGCCGAAATCCGGGGTCTGCCCGGCGCGATCGGCGATCTCCTGCTGGTCGGCGAGCGGGGTGCGCGGGCGGAGGTCGTCGCGGTCGACGGCAGCGGCCTCACTGTGATGCCGCTCGACCCCCTCGACGGCATCCCCGCCGGCGCTCCCGTCCGCTCCACCCGCACTCACATGCGCGTCCCGGTCGGCTCCGCCCTCCTCGGCCGCGTCCTCGACGCGACGGGACGCCCGATCGACGGGCTGGGGCCGCTGCGCGCCGCGCGCACGGTCCCCATCGACAACGAGCCGCCGTCCGCACTGCACCGAGCCCGTGTCGACGCCGCACTGCCCCTCGGAGTGCGGGTGCTCGACACCCTCACCACCGTCGGCCTCGGGCAGCGCATCGGCCTCTTCGCCGGATCCGGCGTCGGCAAGTCGTCGCTGCTGTCGATGATCGCGCGCGGCACCGACGCTGAGGTCTCGGTGATCGCGCTCATCGGAGAGCGCGGACGGGAGGTCCGCGAGTTCCTGGAGGACGACCTCGGCGAGGCCGGCCTGCGCCGGTCCGTCGTCATCGTGTCGACCGCGGACCAGCCGGCCCTGCTGCGCGTCCGGGCGGCCTTCACCGCCACCCGCATCGCCGAGTCGTTCCGCGAGGAGGGGGCGCACGCGGTCCTCATGATGGATTCGCTGACCCGTGTGGCGATGGCGCAGCGCGAGATCGGCCTGGCGGTGGGGGAGCCCCCGGCGACGCGCGGCTACCCGCCCTCCGTGTTCGGCCTTCTCGCGCGGCTGCTCGAGCGCGCGGGCACGGGCGAGCGCGGATCCGTGACGGGCGTGTACACGGTGCTCGTCGACGGCGACGACCACAACGAGCCGATCGCCGACACGGCCCGCTCGATCCTCGACGGCCACATCACCCTGGATCGACGGCTGGCGTCGGCCGGGCACTTCCCGAGCGTCGACGTGCTGAGCTCGGTGTCGCGCGTGGCGGGGAAGGTGTGCCGGCCCGAGCAGCTCGCCGCCGCGCGGGCGCTCCGGCAGGGCCTCGCCGCCCGGCGCGACGTGCAGGACCTCCTCGACGTCGGGGCCTACGCGCGGGGGGCGAGCCCGCTCGTCGACGCGGTCCTGGACCTGGATGCGGAGATCACGGCCTTCCTCCAGCAGGGCATCGATGAGCCGGCTCCGGTCGCGCTCTCGTGGCGCCGGCTCGGCGACCTCGCCGCCCGACTGAGGGAGGCGGCGCATGGCTGACTTCTCCCTGGCCGGGCTCCTGCGGCTCCGCCGGCGCCAGGAGGACCAGGCCGCCGGAGCCCTCCTCCGTGCGCGCTCGCGCGCCTCGGAGCTCGCCGCCCAGCGCACCGGCGTCCGCGAGGCGATGCTCGAGCACCCCGAGGAGGCCGGCTCCATCGAGGCCCTCCACGCCATCGCCGCCGCCCGCGCATCCACCTCGAGCATGCTGGCGGACCTCCGCTCGCTCCAGGTCGAGCACGAGGCCGAGGTGGATCGCGCCGCCGCCGCTCACGAGAAGGCGCGTGCCGCGCGCATCGCCCTCGAGAAGCTGGAGACCCGGCACGCGGAGGCCCAGATTGCGGCCGAGCTGCGCGGCGAGCAGGCCGTGCTCGACGAGCTGGCGGGCCGTCCCGCGAGGCGGAACCCCGGGGAGGACCGATGACCGCGATCCCCGCCTCTGTCGAGGCGGTCCAGTCCCGCATCGCCGAGATCGTCTCGCGTCTCGAGGGGACGCCGGCGACTCCCGCGGCGGGCACGAGCGCGACCTCGTTCGCGGAGGCGCTCGAGGCGGCGACCGGAACCTCGGCGCTGCTCGGGGACGGCAGCGTCAGCGGCGCGGACGTCGCAGCAGCCGCCCACAAGTACCTCGGCGTCCCCTACGTCCTCGGCGGGACCTCGTCGAGCGGCATCGACTGCTCGGGGCTCGTCCAGCGCGTCTTCGCCGACCTCGGCATCGACGTCCCGCGTCTCGTCCGCGACCAGGAGGACATCGGGACGGAGGTGCCCTCCCTCGCCGAGGCGCGGCCCGGCGACCTCCTCGTCCTCGAAGGCGGCGACCACATCGCCATCTACCTCGGCGACAACACCGTGATCCACGCGCCCTACGAGGGGCGGACGGTGTCCGTCCAGAAGCTGTGGGTCGGCGAGGAGGGGATCACGACGATCCGCCGCGTCGTCCCGGCCGAGGCGGCGCCGGCGCCGGCGTCGCTGCTCGGCGGGGGCACGTCCTCGCTGGACTCCCTCTCCGCCCTGCTCGGGGGAGGGACGTCCGTCAGCTCGTCCACCGCGCAGCAGCTGATGGCCGCCCGCGCCGCCCTCCTCTCGGGGAGCCTCGCATGAGCCCGGTACCGGTCGCGGCTCCCTCCGCCGCAGCCGTCGCGTCCCGGCCCGGCACCGGATCCGCCTCGCCGGGGAAGTCGGCGGCCGGGTTCGGCGCCGCGCTCGAGGAGGCCGTCGGGCGCACGCCGGCAGAATCGGGCGCCGGGGGGCGCCCTCCGGAGGAGCCCGTCGACACGGATGCCGGCGCGTCTCCCGACGCCCCGGGCGATCTGCGGTCGGCCGGAGCCGTCCTGCCCGCCGCCCTGCCGTTCCTCGTCGCCGCGCACGCGCCGGCGGGTGCTCCCGTTCCGGCAGAGGGCGCGTCGGCCGTCGGCGCGGTACCGACCGGAGCGGCAGCAGTCGCCGCTTCCACTCCGAGTGCGGACGCGACTGCCACGGCGTCCGGAGGATGGTTCGCGTCGGGAGCGGCATCCGCTCCCGAGGCCGCATCGGTCACTCCCGCCGCACCGGTCCCCGCCATCCCCGTCTCCGCACTGCGAGGCGCCGGCACGGCCGCTGCAGGGGAGCTTCCGGACGCCGGCGCGGCCGTCGATGATGGGGCAGTCGTCCTGGCCGCTGCCGACGCGCCGACGGTCGCCGAATCCGGGTTCACCACGCCCGGCACGACAGCGGCGGCCGGAACCAGCGCACCGGCGGCTCCGGCGCCGAACGCACCCGCTGCTCAGCCCGCCGCCCGCCTCGGCGCTCCGGCTCTCCACGCGCGGGACGGCGACATCCTGACCGCCGGAGCCGGGCTCCCGCCCGCTGCCGCCGCGCTCGACGCTGCCGGTCGCCCGGACCCGCAGAACGCAGCCGCCGCGCAGGTCCCGGCCACGACGGCCCCGCCCGCCCTGCCGCCGGACGCCGCTCCCGTCGCCGGAATCCCGGCCCCCACCGGTCCCGCGACCCCAGCGCCCGCCCCGGTCGCCGCACCCCCGCCCGCGCCTGCCGCTGCGCCCCCGCCGCTGCCGCAGCAGCTCGCCGCGCCGATCCTGGACCTGCAGGCCGCCGCGCCGGGCGAGCACATCATCACGGTCCGGGTCGCTCCGGAGAACCTCGGTCCCGTCACCGTCCGCGCCCAGGTCACGGCGGACGGCATGACCGTCGAGCTCTTCGCGCCCACCGACCAGGCCCGGGACGCGCTCAAGGCGATCCTCCCCGACCTGCGGCGCGACCTCGCGCAGTCGGGCGCGGGGACCAGCGTCGGGCTGGGCGCCGGGGACTCCGGCGCCGGTTCCCGCGACGAGCGCCGGGAGCAGCAGCCGGAGCGCACCCTCCAAGCGTTCACCGTGCCGGCTCCCGTGCCCTCCGGCCCGCGCGCGGTGCGCTCGGCCGACCCCCGATCCGTCCTCGATGTACTGGCCTAGGCAGGAGAGAAGATGACCGACGCCGTGAGCGCCGCAGGAACCTCGCTCTACGCGGGAACGGCCACCCGAACCCCCAAGCAGACGATGGACGGCGAGATGTTCCTCTCGCTCCTCGTGACGCAGCTGCGCAACCAGGACCCGAGCTCGCCCCTCGACACCAACGGCATGATCCAGCAGACCGCGTCGCTCGCGTCGATGGAGCAGCTCACGAACCTCGCGACGCTGACGCAGGACGGGTACGACCTGCAGCAGCGCATCGCCGCGGCGTCCATCATCGGCACCCGGGTCTCCTACACCGCAGCGGACGGCACGACCGTGAGCGGCGTCGCCTCCAGCGTCTCGTTCGCCGGCGCCCGGCCGACGGTCACCGTCGGCGACGCGGCGGTCGAGCTGTCGAAGCTCACCACGATCGCCACCCCGTCCGCGTCCTGACGTCCTCCTAGAAGAAAGGCCTTCACGCCATGCTCCGCTCCCTCTACTCCGGGATCTCCGGACTCCGCGCCCACCAGACGATGCTCGATGTCACGGGCAACAACATCGCGAACGTCAACACCACCGCGTTCAAGGCCTCGTCCGTGGTCTTCCAGGACACGCTCTCGCAGCTGATGACCGGCGCCAGCCTCGCGACCCCGGACGCGGGCGGAACGAACCCGTCCCAGGTGGGGCTCGGCGTCCAGGTCGCGGGCATCAGCACGAACCTCACCCAGGGATCGACGCAGTCCACGGGCCGCAACACCGACATGATGATCTCGGGCGACGGGTACTTCGTCGCTCAGTCCGGGGGCGAGCGGCTCTACACGCGGGCCGGATCCTTCAACTGGGATTCCCTGGGCCGGCTCACGACGGCGGACGGCGCCCTCCTCCAGGGCTGGACCGCCGTGAACGGCGAGATCGCCCCGGGCGGCGTGGTGGGGCCCATCCTCATCCCGCTCGGCACGGTGAGCCCGGCGAAGCAGACCAACCTCGCCGCGGTCTCCGGCAATCTCCCGTCCGACTCCGCCGACGGCGCCGAGGTCAAGCGCGACGTCCAGGTCTACGACGAGGTCGGAAACGCGCGCACGCTCTCGCTGACGTTCACGTTCAACGCGGAAGACGGCAGCTGGGACATGTCGGGCACCGACGGCACCGACTCCGCGACCGGGAACCTGACGTTCGCCGGGGGGATCGCCGGCGGCGACACCAGCCTGACGATCGGCTCCGTCGCGCTCGACCTCACGGGCGTCACGGGCTTCGCCCAGCTCAAGACCGTGGGCATCGTGCGCCAGGACGGCCAGCCGGCAGGAAGCCTCCAGTCGTTCAACATCTCCTCGGACGGCACCCTCGTCGGATCCTTCAGCAACGGTGCCACCGAGCCGCTCGCGCGCCTCGCGCTCGCCACGTTCACCAACCCGAGCGCCCTCGAGAAGGCGGGAGGCTCCTCCTACCGGGCGTCCGTCAACTCGGGCGACCCGGTGCTCGGGGTCGCGGGCTCGGACGGCTTCGGCTCCCTGGCGGGCGGGGCGCTCGAGATGAGCAACGTGGATCTCTCCCAGGAGTTCACCAACCTCATCGTCGCGCAGCGGGGATTCCAGGCGAACGCCCGGATCATCACGACCTCCGACGAGGTGCTGCAGGAGCTCACCAACCTGAAGCGCTAGGCCCTGCTCCCACCTCGTGGACGGCGGTCTTGAACTCGCGGCCGCCCCGTCCTACGGTGCCCCTGAGCGCCCGCCCGGGGCGGACTGCCGGATCGAGCAGGAGGACCGATGTCGAGAACCGCTGTTCGAGCCGCCGTCGGCGCGATCGCCCTGCTTCTCGTACTGTCCGCCTCCCCGGCCTACGCCGGCGACGGGAACCGGGGCAGGGGCTCCCGCACGCTCGAGTACCCGCTCCCGGGCACCGACGTCTTCCCGGAGGGGATCGACACCTTCGGCCGGTACTTCTACGTCACGAGCACGAGCACCGGCGACGTGTTCCGCGGCGAGGTCCGGGACACCGACTCGGTCGAGGTCTTCCTCCCGGGCGGCGAGGACGGCCGCACGACGGCCGTCGGCATCGAGGCCACCGAGGACCTGCTCATCGTCGCCGGCGGCGCCACCGGGACCGTCTTCGTGTACGAGCGCGACTCCGGCGAGCTCCTCGCGAGCCACACCGTCCCCGAGGGCGGCCCCGCCTTCCTCAACGACATCGCCGTGACGCGCGACGGGGACGTCTACGTCACGGACTCGCCGCGGGACGTCGTCTACCGGATCCCGGAGGACGCGGTCGCGGAGGGCGGCGAGCTGGAGGTCTTCGCGAGCTTCGCGGGCGTCGACCCCGCCGGGCAGTTCAACGCGAACGGCATCGTGGCGACCCGCGACGGGCGCTACCTCATCGTGGTGCAGAGCGACACGGGAACCCTCCTCCGCGTCTCGACGGCCGACGCGTCCGTGCAGCCGATCGACCTGGACGGCGCGACCGTGGTCGCCGGTGACGGGCTCGAGCTGAAGGGCGGCCGGACGCTGTACGTGGTGCGCAACAGCGCCGGCGTCATCACGGAGGTCCGGCTGGAGGGCCGGTTCACCGAGGGCCGGGTCGTCTCGGAGACGACCGACCCGACGTTCCGCTTCCCGACGACCGCGGCTCTCGACCGAGGCCGCCTCCTCGTCGTGAACAGCCAGTTCGACCAGCGGGGCGGGGACCCGGTGGAGCCGTTCACGGTCTCGTCCATCAAGCGTCCCTGAGGCGGGTACCCGGTGCGCTCTCGGCGTGTCGTCACGGGGAGTGCCCACTAAAGGGGTATCCGGGCGTCCTTACACGGCTCGCGTGCGTGCCGATTGTTCCCTTCGTCACGACTTTCGCGACCCCACGGACGGGGCTGCGGTGACGCCCATGGATGGGGGAACTCATGATCGTGCTGACGCGCCTCAACGAGAGCACGTTCGCCGTCAACCCGGACCTGATCGAGCGGATCCAGGCGAGCCCGGACACGAGCGTCGTGCTCGTGGACGGGACGACCTTCATCGTCCGCGAGTCCGTCGACGAGATCATCGACCTCATCGCGCGGTACCGCGCCCGCGTGATCGCCCTGGCCTCGAGCTTCACGGAGGAGTCCGGTGAGCCCCGCCGGGCGCAGCTCGGCGTCGTCGAGGGGGACCGCGTCACGACCAGGGCCCGGAAGGGCGTGCGCTAGTGGATCCCGCCACCCTTCTCGGCATCGTCCTCGCGTTCGGTGCCCTCCTCGCGATGATCTTCCTCGAGGGCGCGAGCCCGGCGGCCCTCATCCTGCCGGCCCCGATGATCCTCGTGTTCGGCGCGACGTTCGCCGTCGGCATCGCCAGCACGACGCTCCCCGACGCGATCCAGGCCCTCAAGGCGCTGCCCCGCGCGTTCCTCGGCAAGGTGACGCCGCCTCGCGCCGTCATCGACCAGGTCGTCGAGCTCGCCGAGGTCGCGCGCCGCAACGGCCTCCTCGCGCTGGAGGCCGAGTCCGAGAACATCAAGGACCCGTTCCTGAAGCGCGCCCTCCAGAACATCGCCGACGGGGTGGACGCGGACGACCTCCGGATCATGATGGAGGACGAGGCCGCCACGAGGGAGCGGAGCGGCCGTCACGCCGCCAAGTTCTTCAACTCCCTGGGCGGGTTCGCGCCGACCATCGGCATCATCGGCACGGTCGTCTCGCTGACGCACGTGCTCGAGCAGCTGTCGAACCCGGAGACACTGGGCCACGCCATCGCCGCCGCCTTCGTCGCCACGCTCTGGGGCGTGCTGTCCGCGAACTTCCTCTGGCTGCCGATCGGCGGCCGGCTCGGCAAGCTCACGGACCTCGAGTCCGAGCAGATGACGATCCTCATCGAGGGCGTCATGGCGCTCCAGGCCGGCAGCCAGCCTCGCCTCCTCGGTGAGCGGCTGCTCGCCCTCGTCCCCGAGCACCAGCAGGGCAAGGGCAGGGCGGCGAAGCCGGAGAAGGCCGAGCAGGCGGCATGAGCGGCCATAAGCGCCGCCGTGGCGGGGGCCACGGCGGCGAGTTCCACATGGACGAGCGGTGGATGACCTCCTACGCCGACATGGTCACCGTCCTGATGTGCCTCTTCATCGTGCTGTACGCGATGTCGACCGTGGATCAGGCGAAGTTCGAGAAGCTCGCCAACTCGCTCGCCACGGGCTTCGGCCAGACGGCGAGCGAGACCGTCGACACCGCCGAGGGCGTCGTCGTTCCCGCGGACATGGTGGACGACCAGGGCGAGGGCTTCACTCCGCTCCAGCTCGCACAGCAGCAGGTGCACGAGCTCGAGGACATCAAGCAGCGCATCGACGACGCGCTGGCCGGCGCCGGTGTGGACGCCTCCGCCGAGGCGGTCATCGACGTGGACGGGCTCACGGTCGGTCTCGTCGGCGAGGACACCTTCTTCGACGGCAACAGCGCGGTGCTGAAGCCCGAGGCCGAGGCCGTCCTGCGCAGCATCGCGCCGGTCCTCGCGCCGCTGCAGAATCAGATCACGGTCGAGGGTCACGCCGACCCGCACGGGTCGCCGGCGCCCTTCGCGACCGACTGGGAGCTGTCCGCCGCCCGGTCGACCGCGGTCCTGCGCTTCCTCGTCGAGTCCGGCGGCGTGCAGGGTCCGCAGATCTCGGCGGTGTCCTACGGCTCCACCCGGCCCACGCAGCTCGCGGTGCCGCAGGCGGACCACGCGAACCGGCGCGTCGACATCGTCGTGCGGCCGACCTCGTCGCCGGCGGTGAGCGCGCTCATCCCCGACGTCGTCGCCGGCGAGGCCGGCGAGGACTCCGGTCGCGGCGAGGAGAAGACGCCGGGCCACGGCGAGGAGAAGACGCCGGGCCACAGCGCCGAGACGGTCAGCACCGCCGGGGGAGGCCACTAGGAGCGGTCGCTCGAACACACCCTCCGCAATCGCGGGCCCCGGACAGCCGCCCCCGGATAATGCCCTCGTGGGGGTTCGGAAGAGGGTGGGCGCGAGCGTGCGCGGGTCCGCGCCCGAGGTCGAGCCCTACGACTTCTTCCGGCCGGCCGCGCTCAGCCGGGACCAGTCGCGGATGCTGGAGCTCGTCTACGAGACGTTCGCCCGTCAATGGGGAACCCAGCTGACGGCGAAGGTGCGGGTCGTCTCCCGCGTGACCCTCGCCGGGACCACCCTGCAGACCTACGACGAGTACGTCGACCGGCTCCCGGAGACGAGCGCCATGGTGCTCCTCGCTCTCGAGGGAGTGCCGGCCCGCGGCGTCCTCCAGTTCCCGCCGACCGCGGTGCTGGGGTGGATCTCCCGGATGCTCGGCGGCTCCGGCAGGGTCGCCCCCCGGGAGCGCGCGTTCACGCAGATCGAGCAGGCCCTCGTCCGCCGCTTCGCCGAGGACGCCCTCGAGGACCTGCGCTACTCGATGGGGCCGCTGCTGCCGCTCTCCGCGTCCGTCGAGTCCTTCCACTACAACCCGCAGTTCGCGCAGGCGGCGGCGACGACCGACCTCATGGTCGTCGCCTCCTTCGACATCGAGGTCGGCGACCGGACGACGTCCGCGACGCTCGCCCTGCCCGCCGACGCGCTCCTGCCGCAGGTCGGGGTCGTGGAGCCGCAGCAGACCCGCGTCGAGGGCGAGGCCAACCTGCGCGCGCATCTCGCCGCCGCCCCTGTCGAGGTCGCCGTGTCGTTCGATCCGACCCCCGTCAATCCGCGGGCCGTGCTCGGCCTCGCCGAGGGGGACGTCATCCGGCTCGTCCACCCCCAGCACCGCCCGCTCACCCTCACGGTCGCCGGCCAGCCCGTCGCGCGCGCAGCCGTCGGCGCCAACGGGAACCGGCTGGCCTGCGTGATCGTCGAGTCCCAGGAGGCCTCATGAACTTCCCCGCTCCCGTCGCGGACACGACCGTCGGCGCCGCCGTCGCCGAGACCCTCGTCCGGCATCTGCCGGGCGCTCCCGTCATGGCGACCCGGCACGCCGGGGGACTCATCCCGCCCCGCGAGCTCTCCCGCGCGGTCCGGGCGACCTTCGTGGGTGCCCGCTCAGCCGAGCTCGCGCTCATCCTCCTCGACCGCGAGGGCCTCGCGGAGGCGGCGGGCGGCGACAGCGTGGTGGTCGACGCCGGCGACGTGCTGCGGCCCGCGCTCGAGCGCGCGGCCGCGACGCTCGGGGACGGGATGCTGGGCGAGGCGCGGGAGGGCGACGCGACGACCCTGTTCTCCGCTCCCGACACCGCGGTGTTCGACCTCGTGGGCGAGGCCGGCGTGGCCGGCTGGTTCGCCGTCGGTGTCCGCGGCTCGGCGGTCCGCCCGGCGGGGGACGCGTCGCTCGGCTCGCGGCTGGGGCGGATCAGCAACGTCGAGATGACGCTCGCGGTGGAGATCGGGCGGACCCGGATGTCGGTCCGCGAGCTCCTCGCGATCGAGCCGGGCGCTGTGATCGAGCTCGACCGGTCGGTCGGGACGCCCGCTGACGTCCTGCTCAACGGCCGGCTCATCGCGCACGGCGAGATCGTCGTCGTCGACCAGGAGTTCGCGGTCCGGATCACCAAGATCCTCGACTCCGTCGAGGCCGACTAGGCGTCCATGGACACCCTCTTCCTCGCCCTCCGCGTCGCGGTCTCGCTCGGTGCGGTCCTCGCGGTGATCTGGCTCGCCCGCCGGTGGCTCTCCGGGGGCGCGAACGGACGCGCCCGGACCCGCCACGTGATCGTGCTCGCGAAGCAGGCGGTGGGAGCCAAGGCGTCCGTCGCCGTCGTCGAGACGGACGGCCGCCGCTACCTCCTCGGCGTCACCGACCACACGATCACGGTGCTCGACCGGCTCGAGACCGAGCCGGCGGAGGTCACGACCACCCCGATCCCGCTGCCCACCTTCGAGCGAGCGCTGGAGGATGCCCGCAGCGCCCCTCCGCCCGCCGTCGTCCGGGCCCCGATCCAGCTGCCGGTCACTCGACGCTCCGTGCGGGAGGCCGAGGAGGCGCGTGCGAAGACGTCCACGGTCGCCGGGTCGATCCTGTCCCCGGACACCTGGCGGCAGACAGCCATGGCGCTGCGGCGGGCTCGGTGAGGCTCCCCGCTCCCCGGCGTCGAGGAGCGGGAGCGGTGCGGGCGGGCCTGGTCCTCGGGGTCGCGCTGGTCGCGGGCGGCGCACTCGCCCTCGCCGTGCCCGACCTCGCCGTCGCCGCCCCGATCGGCCCCACGCCGCCGGTCGTCCCGACTCCCACGCCGGGCGACGTGTCCATCGAGATCAACGGCCCCGACGGGACCCCGTCGAGCTCCATCCTCATCCTGCTCGGCATCACGCTGCTGTCGGTCGCGCCGGCGCTGCTGCTGATGATGAGCTCGTTCACGAAGATCTTCGTGGTGCTCGCGCTCACCCGGAACGCCCTCGGCCTCAACACGATCCCGCCGAACCAGGTGATCGCGGGTCTCGCCCTGTTCCTGTCGCTGTTCATCATGTGGCCGGTGCTCACCGACGTGAACACGGTGGCCGTCGAGCCCTTCGTGTCCGGCGCGATCGACTTCGGGACGGCGATCGACCGGGGGTCCGAGCCGCTGCGGGGCTTCATGCTCGCCCACGTGCGCGAGGAGGACATCGCCCTGATGACCCGGGCGGCCGAGCAGGACAACCCGGAGAGCCCGGACGACGTGCCGCTCGTGACCCTGATCCCGGCGTTCATGATCTCGGAGCTGCGGGCGGCGTTCATCATCGGCCTGGTCGTCTTCGTGCCGTTCCTCGTGATCGACCTGGTCGTCTCCTCGGGGCTGATGGCGATGGGCATGATGATGCTCCCGCCGGTGATGATCTCGCTGCCCTTCAAGATCCTGCTGTTCATCCTGGTCGACGGCTGGGGCCTCATCGTCACGTCCCTCGTGCAGAGCTACCGGACCTAGCGATGGACCAGAACGCCGTCCTCGACATCGCGATGCAGGCCCTGCTCCTCGCCGCGAAGCTCAGCGCGCCCCTGCTCATCACGAGCCTCGTCGTGGGCTTCGCGATCTCCGTCTTCCAGTCGATCACCCAGATCCAGGAGGTGACGCTCTCCTTCGTGCCCAAGGCGATCGCGGTGGCGATCGCTCTCCTCGTGTGCGGTCACTGGATGATCACCGAGGCGGTCGACTTCACGCACGCCCTGTTCCGGCTGCTGCCCCAGCTGCTCGGGAGCTCGTGATGCAGCTCGCGGTCAACCTGGGGTGGCTGGAGGCGGTGATGCTCGCAGGGGTGCGCATGATCGCGTTCCTCGTGATCGCGCCGCCCTTCTCCTACAACGGCTTCCCGATGCGGATCAAGGGCATGCTCGCCGTCGCCCTGGCCATGGTGGTGGCGCCGAGGGTCACGGACGACTACGAGCCGATGGACACCGGCCCCTTCCTGTTCGCGCTCGTCGCCCAGATCCTCGTCGGCGCGGTGCTCGGGTTCCTCGTCTACCTCGTGTTCGCGGCGATCCAGTCCGCGGGCGGCCTCATCGACCTGTTCGCGGGCTTCTCCCTCGCGCAGGCCTTCGACCCCGGCGCCTTCGTGAACGGTGCCCAGTTCACGCGGCTGATGCACCTCGTCGCGCTCGCGCTGCTGTTCACGAGCGGGGGCTACGAGCTCATCCTCGGCGGGCTCGTGCGGACCTTCGACGCGCTGCCCGTCACCGGCAGCATCGACATGGCGGACCCCGCAGCCGCGCTCGTGACCGGCATCACGCAGATGTTCCTCGCCTCCGTCCAGATCGCCGGGCCCATCCTGCTCGTGCTGTTCCTCGCCGACGTCGGCCTCGCGCTCCTCACCCGGGTCGCGCCCCAGATGAACGCGTTCCAGCTCGGCTTCCCGCTCAAGATCCTGATCACCCTCCTGATCGGCGCCGTCGTCTTCCTCGCGCTGCCGCGCATCGTCGGCGCGCTCGTGGAGGACGCCCTTCGCATGATGGGGGTGAGCGGCTGATGAGCGACTCCTCCGAGCGCACCGAGCGCGCCACCCCGAAGCGCATGAAGGAGGTGCGCCAGAAGGGGAAGCTCGGCTCCTCGCGGGACCTCACCGCGTGGCTCGGGATGGCGGCCGGGGCGCTCGCGCTGCCCGCGGTGCTCGGAAGCGGCACGGACGCCACCTCCGGCATGGTGGCCGGCTTCCGCGCCGTCATCGACTCGCCGAACCCGTTGGTCGCGCTCGACTGGCTCGGAAACGGGCTCACGCAGGTCGTGCCGATCCTCGCGCCGCTGTTCGCGGCGGTCCTCGTCGGCACGATCGCCGGAGCGGCGCTGCAGGGCGGCATCCACGCCAAGCAGCTGCGGATGACCGGCGAGCACTTCAACCTCGTCAAGGGTGTCCAGCGGATCTTCGGGCTCCAGTCCCTCTGGGAGGGCGCGAAGGCGCTGCTGAAGACCGCCGTCGTCGCGGCCGTCCTCGTGATCGCGATCCAGGGGCTCGTCCCGCTGCTCATGACCGCGGGCGGCATGTCCGTCTCCAGCCTGCTGGACACCGCATCCGGTGCGGTCGGATCGCTGATCCAGGCGGCGGTCGCGGCCGGCATCGGACTCGCCCTGATCGACGTGCTGGTCGTCATGCGGCGCAACCGCAAGCACACGCGCATGACCAAGAAGGAGCTGCGCGACGAGACCAAGAACACCGAGGGCGACCCGCTCGTGCGAGCCCAGCGCCGCTCGCGGCAGCTCGCGATGTCGCGGAACCGCATGATCGCCGCGGTGGGAGGGGCGGACGTCGTGCTCCTCAACCCGACTCACGTCGCCGTCGCGCTGAAGTACGAGCCCGGCAGGAGCGCGCCCCGGGTCGTCGCGAAGGGCGCCGGGGCGGTGGCCGCGAAGATCCGGGAGCGCGCCGCGGCGACGCGGGTGCCGATGGTCCAGGACGTCCCGCTGGCCCGCGCGCTGCACGCCGCGTGCGACGTGGGGGAGGAGATCCCCGTCGAGCTCTACAGCGCGGTCGCCCGCGTGCTCGCGTTCGTGATGTCGCTGAAGGCGCGCGGCGCGTCGCTCGGCGTCCACCGACTCGCGCCGGTGCCGGCATGAGAGGAAGGATGCGATGAAGAAGACGGTCACCGCGCTCGGGATCCCGGTCGGGGTCGTGGCGATCATCCTGCTGCTCGTCGTCCCGGTGCCGACGTGGCTCCTCGACGTGCTGATCACCGTGAACATCCTGTTCGCGCTCGTGATCCTGCTCACCACGATGTTCGCGAAGCGCCCGCTCGACTTCTCGATCTTCCCCTCGCTGCTGCTCGTCGCGACGCTGTTCCGGCTCGGCCTCAACGTCGCGTCGACCCGGCTCGTCCTCGGTCAGGGCTACGCGGGACAGGTGATCGAGGCGTTCGGCCACGTGGCCGTGGGGGGCTCGCTGATCATCGGCGCGGTCGTCTTCCTGATCCTCGTCGTCATCCAGTTCGTCGTCGTGACGAAGGGCGCGGAGCGCGTCGCCGAGGTGGGCGCCCGCTTCACCCTCGATGCGATGCCCGGAAAGCAGATGGCGATCGACGCCGACCTCAACGCGGGCCTCATCAGCGAGGAGGAGGCACGGCGCCGCCGTGCGGAGGTGTCCGCGGAGGCCGACTTCTACGGCGCGATGGACGGGGCCTCGAAGTTCGTCAAGGGCGACGCGATCGCGGGCATCGTGATCATCATCATCAACCTCGTCGGCGGCATCGCGATCGGGATGCTGCAGCACGGGCAGAGCGTCGAGGACGCCGTCGGCACGTACAGCCTCCTCACGATCGGGGACGGCCTCGTCACCCAGGTGCCGGCCCTGCTGATGGCGGTCGCCACGGGCATGATCGTGACGCGCTCGGGCGCGCAGGAGGAGCTCGGCGCCACGGCCTCCTCCCAGCTCGCGCAGTCCCGGCTCGCCCTGATCATCAGCGGCGGGGCGGCGATCGCGATGGGCTTCATCCCGGGGATGCCGTTCCTGCCGTTCGTGCTCGTCGGCGGCTCCCTGCTCGTGCTCGCCCAGCGGGTGAAGGCGGGGGAGCAGGCGAAGCAGCGGGCGGCGGACGCGGAGGCCGCCGCGGCGGCGGCGGCGCCCGCCGAGACGACCGAGGACCTCGTCGAGCAGATGCGCGTGCACGCGCTGGAGATCCAGCTCGCGGCCGACCTCGTCGACCTCGTGTCGGGGGTGAGCGACGACCTCCTCGCCCGGGTGAAGAGCCTGCGCCGCCGGGTGGCGATGGAGCTCGGCATCGTCGTGCCGCCCGTGCGCACGCGCGACAGCATCGACCTGCCCCCGTCGACCTACGTCCTCCGCGTCGCCGGCGTCGAGGTGGGCCGCGGCACCGCGCCGGTCGGGCGCGTGCTCGCGCTCGGCGACAGCCTGGACGCGCTGCCCGGCACGCCGACCGTCGAGCCGGTGTTCGGTCTCGCCGGCAAGTGGGTGCCGGCCGAGATGCGGCACAGCGCCGAGCTGACGGGCGCGACGGTGATCGACCGGGGCTCGGTGGTCATCACCCACCTGTCGGCCGTGATCCACGCGAACGCGGCCCGGCTGCTCAGCCGGGAGGACGTCCGGGTGCTGACCGAGGGCGTGAAACAGGTCAGCCCCGCCGCGGTCGACGAGCTGATCCCCAACCTGATGACGCTCGCCGAGGTGCACCGTGTGCTTCAGGGCCTTCTCGCGGAGCGGGTGCCGATCAACGACCTGTCGCGCGTCTACGAGGCCCTCACGCTGCGGGCCCGCGTGTCCACCGATCCCGAGGGGCTCGTCGAGGCGGCCCGCCTCGCGCTCGGTCCGGCGATCGTCGCGACGCACCTCGAGGACCGGACGCTGCGGGTCCTCATGATCGACCCGCCCCTGGAGCAGTCCATGCTCGAGGCGCTGCGGCCCGCCGAGGGGGGCACGCAGATCCTCTTCGACGCGACCCGGCTGGAGGCGGTGCTCGGCTCCCTCCGCTCCGCGGTCCAGACCGCCGAGGCGCGCGGATGGTCGCCCGTGCTCGTGTGCGCCCCGGCCCTGCGCCCCGCGGTGCGGCGCCTCGTCGCACCGCAGACCGGAGGACTGCCGGTGCTGTCCTACCAGGAGGTGACGACGTCCGACGTCGCCATCGAGACCGTTGGAGTGGTCCGTGCCCTCGATCCGATTCCGGCTTGAGAAGCCGACCCTGACGGGGCTGGCGGAGCGGGTCCGGGCCGAGTACGGGCCGGGCGCCCGCATCGTCGCGACCGACGAGTCCCTGTCCGGCGGCCTGGGTGGGTTCTTCGCCAAGCGGGTGATCGACGTCACCGTGGAGATCCCGGACCCGATCGCCGTGCCCGAGGCGCACGAGTTCGGCGTGCCCGCCCGGGTCGGGCTCGCCCGGCTCCTGGACGACGTCGAGGAGCAGGAGGCGGCCCTGCCGCACGCCGAGCCGCCCGTCTCCACGGAGAGCGTCGACTTCGCGCGCGTGCTCGAGTCGCTGCGCACCGATGTCGTGCCGCCCGCCGTGGCCCCCCTCGCGCCCCCGGCCGTCCCCGTGCCGCCCGCCCGCTCCGTGCCCCTCCCTCCCGCCGCCGCCGGCGGGGGAGCGACCCCGGGCGTGCGGCGAGGGGTGTGGGAGGTCGCGGGTGCGGAGCCGCCCGCTCTCCCTGGCGCATCGGGGCGCATCCCGCCGGCCCTTCCGTCGACCCCCGGGGACCTCGTCGTCGTCGCCGGCCTCGGCGACGACGCGCTCGAGGTGGCGCACGCGCTCGCACGCCTCGCGGGACGTGGGCACGTCTGCGACGGCGGGTCGGTGACCGGGCACACCCGCCGGCGCGTCGAGGACCGGAGGGGCGCGCTCGCCGCGCGGGCGTACGGCGTGCAGAGCGGCCAGGTCGTGCTCGTCGCCTACGGCCTCGGGAGCGGCGACCCCGCGGACGCGCGCATCGCGGCGCTGCCGGGGATCGGCGCCGATCAGGTGTGGGTGGTGGTGGACGTCTCGCGGAAGTCGGTCGACACCGCCCGCTGGGTGAACGCGGTCCGGGCCGTCGCCGACGTGGCGGCCATGGCCACGATCGCCGGACGGTTCACGACGGGCAGGGAGGCCGTCGCCGAGATCGGCCTGCCCGAGGGCTGGTCGGACCGGGTGGGTTAGGCTGGCCGGATGCTGGTCCTGACGCGCAAGAAGGGCGAGCGGGTGATGATCGGGGACGACATCGTCATCACCGTCATCGACATCCGCGGCGACGGCGTCCGCATCGGGTTCGACGCCCCGCGCGGCGTGCCCATCCAGCGCGCCGAGGTGGTCTCCGCGGTGTCCGCGGCCAACGCCGAGGCGGCCCGGGTCGGGGCCCGCGAGGGCGAGCGCCTCGTCGACCTGCTGAGCAAGCAGCCTCCCGCGGAGCCGGCGGAGGGCTAGCGCCATGACGGCGTCCTCCGGTGCGCCTTCCGCCCGGCTCGGCCTCCTCGCGGTCCTGACGACCGCCGCCTGGATCGCGGTCGTGATCGCCGTCTGGGGCGTGCTGAGCCTCCTCCTCGACACCGACGTCATCCGTCAGCAGGACGCCGGGCCCTACCTGGGCCCCTCGATGGTGGCCGTCGCGGCGGTGGCCCTGGCGCTCCTGGTGCTGCGCATCGTCCGTACCGACGAGCGGCCCCCGGTCGCCTTCTTCGGCACGGCGGCGGCGGTGTTCCTCGTGCTGCTGTTCGTCGGCGGCATCGGGTACACGCTCGTCCGGGGCGAGCTGTTCTGGCTGCTCGGCTTCCCCCTCGAGTACGCCCCGAGCCCGTTCATCGTGGCGGCCGCCCTCCTGGCCGGCGCGGCTGCCCTCATCGCCCGCGTCATCGGCCGCGCGGAGAAGGGCGGCGCCCGCCGCCCCCGCTGGCCCTGGGAGGACCCCTCCGACGCCTGACCGGACCCGCTCCAGCCCGCGGAACTGCTCCTCCTTCCCCGCTCGACTGGCACCCCTGCCCCCAACCCGATCGGCGCGCGGAGCTGCCCCGGTCGAGGGGAAGAACGGCTCTTGACCGAGGCTGCGCCGGCGGCTTGACTGTGCGCGTCCCGGGGCGGCGCCGCGCGATGGCCCCGCCCGTCCGTGCCCGCTCGTCGAGGGAGTGCGCCGATGGATCGACGCGTCGTCGTGGTCGGTGCCGGCTGGGCGGGGGAGGGCTACACCAGGGCCTTCCGCGCAGCCGGCGTCGAGGTCGCGGCCGTCTGCGGCCGCGACGAGGACGCTGTGCGGTCGATGACCGCGCGACTGGACGTCCCCGAGGCGCGGCTCGACTGGCGCGCAGCGATCGAGGAGCTGCGCCCGGACATCGTCGTCGTGGCGACTCCCGGACGCGCTCATCGCGACATCGCGACCTTCGCCGCGGATTCCGGCTGCCATGTGGTGTGCGAGAAGCCTCTCGGGCTGTCCGCTGCCGAGGCGAGCGAGATGCTCGCCGCCGTGCGGCGCTCGGGAGTGAGGCACGCCTACGGCTCCACGAGCCGGTACTCGCCGGTCGTCGCCGAGGCCCGCGATCTGCTCCGGAGCGGGATCATCGGGGACCCGACGGAGGTGGAGGCGAGCGCCCACTTCGAGATGCCACGGATGATCGGGTACTCCTGGCTGCACAGCGTGAGCGAGGGAGGCGGGCTGCTGTTCAACGTCCTTCCTCACTTCCTCGGTCAGGTGACGCAGCTGCTCGGGGGAACGGCCCGGTCGGTCACCGGACTCGCGGACGCGGCCGTCGAACGTGTCCCGGTCGGCCCCGTCGTCCACGACTTCCGGCAGCAGTCGGTCGTCGAGGCGGGCGAGGCGATTGAGTGGCGCGCGGCCGACGGCGACACGAGGGCCACGGCGATCGTGGGGTGGGAGACGGCGGGAGGCGGGACGGTGCGCTCGCTGTGGCACGCTTCCGGCCTCTCAGGAGCGCGCACCCCTGGCTATCTCGAGGTGGCGGGAACGGACGGCACGCTCCATCTGTCCGGCGTCATCTGGCCGATGAGCCTGGAGTATCGGCGGGCCGGGGACAGCGGTTGGACGGCCGGCCCGACACCGCCGGAGGAGTACACGGACGACCCCGTCCAATACGGGTGGAACGAGCTGGTCGCGCAGTTCATGGCCGACGTGCGCGGGGAGCGGGACGCCGTCTACCCCACGTTCGACGAGGGCCTGCGGGACAACGAGATCATCGACATCGTCCGGAGCTCCCGGTCGCAGCCGCTCACCGTGACCTGAGGCCGGCACGCTCCTGAGCGAGCACCTCCCATGCGGGAGGGCATCAGCGCCGACCCCGGACCGTTCGATCATGTGTACGGTGCCCACATGACGGAGTTCGTGACGTCCGGCGACGGGACCAGGATCGCCTACGACCTCGAGGGCGAGGGGCCGGCGGTCATCCTCGTCGCGGGGGCCTTCCAGTTCCGTGCGTTCGACCCCGGCTCCCGCGCGCTCGCGTCCGCGCTGGCCGCGCGCGGCCTGACCGTCGTCAACTACGACCGGCGGGGCCGGGGCGAGAGCGGGGGCGAGCCGCCGTTCACGCTCGACGCCGAGATCGACGCGATCTCGGCGCTGATGGATGCGGCGGGAGGACGGGCGGCGCTCTTCGGCACTTCGTCCGGCGGCGCCATCAGCCTGGCCGCCGCGGCCGCAGGCCTGCCCGTGACCGCGGTGGCGGTGTGGGAGGTACCACTCGGTCCCGCCGGGAATCCGCATGCGGCGCAGTTCCTCGAGGGCCTGCGCGAGCGCATCCGCGCCGGCGACAAGGACGCCACCGTCGAGTACTTCATGAAGGACATGCCGCCCGAGTGGCTCGCCGGCGCGAAGGCGAGTCCGGGCTGGCCGATGATGACAGGACCGAGCGCGGCACTCGAGCCCGACTCGGAGTCGCTCGCCGTCGCCGCCTCGGCGCCCCGCGCGCAGCTCTGGGGGAGGATCGGCGTCCCCGTGCTGGCACTCGTCGGCAGCGAGACCCTCGACTTCTTCGGCCCGGCGGCGGACGAGATCGTCGCCGCCATCCCGGGCGCCCGCCGGGTGGAGGTGCCCGGCAAGGACCACCGATGGGACCTCGACGCGCTCGTCGACGTCCTCGCGGAATTCCTGCTCGCATCCGCTCGTTGACCCTGGGGAGTCGAGCCGCCGGGCACCCTCCGGAGGCACCCCCTCAGGTTGACCGGCCCAGGTCCGGCGGCTAACATTTCCGGGGTGTGTGCCCGAGAGGCACGCTCTCGATCTCCGGCGACGCTGGGCGATCGCCTCCGGTCCTCGATCGGATGCCGCCCCCACCGCCACACCACCAGCGATATGAGTTTCACCCGTATTGCCGGTTGTCCGAGGAGCCTGAGCCGCGCCATGCCGGTGCGTCAGGGCAGCCGAGCAGTACGAAACAAGGAGCAGAAGTGCCAACCATCCAGCAGTTGGTCCGCAAGGGGCGCTCGCCCAAGGTCACCAAGACCAAGGCGCCGGCGCTGAAGGCGAACCCCCAGCAGCGCGGCGTGTGCACGCGTGTGTACACGACCACCCCGAAGAAGCCGAACTCGGCGCTCCGCAAGGTCGCCCGCGTCAAGCTGTCCAACGGCGTCGAGGTGACCGCCTACATCCCCGGCGAGGGCCACAACCTGCAGGAGCACTCGATGGTGCTCGTGCGCGGCGGCCGTGTGAAGGACCTCCCCGGCGTGCGCTACAAGATCGTCCGTGGCGCGCTCGACACCCAGGCCGTGAAGAACCGCAAGCAGGCTCGCAGCCGGTACGGCGCGAAGATGGAGAAGAAGTAATGCCCCGCAAGGGTCCCGCCCCGAAGCGTCCCGTCGTCGCCGACCCGGTGTACGGCGCCCCCGTCGTCAGCCAGCTGGTCAACAAGATCCTGCTCGACGGCAAGAAGGGCCTCTCCGAGCGCATCGTCTACGGCGCCCTCGAGGGTGTCGCCGCGAAGACCGGCCAGGACGCTGTCACGACCCTGAAGAAGGCGCTCGACAACGTGCGCCCCTCCATCGAGGTCAAGTCCCGCCGCGTCGGCGGCTCGACCTACCAGGTCCCGGTCGACGTGAAGCCGCACCGCGCCAACACCCTCGCCCTGCGCTGGCTCACCGGCTACGCCAAGCAGCGCCGCGAGAAGACCATGACCGAGCGTCTCACCAACGAGATCCTCGACGCCTCGAACGGCCTCGGTGCCGCGGTCAAGCGCCGCGAGGACACCCACAAGATGGCCGAGTCGAACAAGGCCTTCGCCCACTACCGCTGGTAGGCGGCTCGGAACGGCCGGCCGGGAGGGAATCAGATCCCCCGGTCGGCCGTTTCTCCTAGTGCATTCGCTTTCAAACTTCCCCGGAGGACCCCTGTGGCACTCGACGTGCTCACCGACCTGAACAAGGTCCGCAACATCGGCATCATGGCTCACATCGATGCCGGCAAGACCACCACCACCGAGCGCATCCTGTTCTACACGGGCATCACCCACAAGATCGGCGAGGTGCACGACGGCGCCGCCACGATGGACTGGATGGCGCAGGAGCAGGAGCGCGGCATCACCATCACGTCCGCCGCGACGACGTGCTTCTGGGCCGACCACCAGATCAACATCATCGACACCCCGGGTCACGTCGACTTCACCGTCGAGGTGGAGCGCTCCCTGCGCGTGCTCGACGGTGCCGTCGCCGTCTTCGACGGCAAGGAGGGCGTCGAGCCCCAGTCCGAGACGGTGTGGCGCCAGGCCGACAAGTACAACGTCCCGCGCATCTGCTTCGTCAACAAGATGGACAAGCTCGGCGCGGACTTCTACTTCACCGTCGACACGATCATCAAGCGCCTCGGCGCGAAGCCGCTCGTGCTGCAGATCCCGATCGGCTCGGAGAGCTCCTTCGTCGGCGTCATCGACCTCGTCTACATGCGCGCCCTGGTCTGGCCGGGCGACGCCAAGGGTGACGTCACCATGGGCGCCTCGTACGAGATCCAGGAGATCCCCGCCGAGCTCCAGGAGCGCGCCGAGGAGTACCGCCACAAGCTCATCGAGACCGTCGCCGAGACCGACGACGCGCTGCTCGAGAAGTACTTCGGCGGCGAGGAGCTCACGCCCGAGGAGATCAAGGGCGCGATCCGCAAGCTCACGATCGCGAGCGAGATCTACCCGGTCCTCTGCGGCTCCGCGTTCAAGAACCGCGGCGTGCAGCCGATGCTCGACGCCGTCGTGGACTACCTCCCGTCGCCGCTCGACGTCCCCGCCGTCGAGGGCCACGACGTCCGCGACGAGGAGAAGGTCATCGAGCGTCACGCCGACGCCGACGAGCCGTTCTCGGCCCTCGCGTTCAAGGTCGTGTCGCACCCGTTCTTCGGCCGGCTCACCTACGTCCGCGTGTACTCGGGCAAGCTCGAGTCCGGCGCCCAGGTCGTCAACTCGACCAAGGGCCGCAAGGAGCGCATCGGCAAGATCTTCCAGATGCACTCCAACAAGGAGAACCCGGTCGACTCGGTGACCGCGGGCCACATCTACGCGGTGATCGGCCTCAAGGACACCACCACCGGCGACACTCTGTCGGACGCGAACAACCAGGTCGTCCTCGAGTCGATGACCTTCCCGGACCCGGTGATCGAGGTTGCGATCGAGCCCAAGACGAAGGCCGACCAGGAGAAGCTCTCCACGGCCATCCAGAAGCTCGCCGAGGAGGACCCGACGTTCCGCACCGAGCAGAACGTCGAGACCGGCCAGACGATCATCAAGGGCATGGGCGAGCTGCACCTCGACATCCTGGTCGACCGCATGAAGCGGGAGTTCAAGGTCGAGGCCAACGTCGGCAAGCCGCAGGTGGCGTACCGCGAGACCATCAAGAAGAAGGTCGAGAAGTACGACTACACGCACAAGAAGCAGACGGGTGGCTCCGGCCAGTTCGCCAAGGTGCAGATCACGATCGAGCCCCTCGAGGTGACCGCCGAGACCTCGTACGAGTTCGTGAACGCCGTCACCGGCGGTCGCGTGCCCCGCGAGTACATCCCCTCGGTCGACGCCGGCATCCAGGACGCCATGCAGGTCGGTGTCCTCGCGGGCTACCCGACGGTGGGCGTCAAGGCCACCCTCGTCGACGGCCAGTACCACGAGGTGGACTCCTCCGAGATGGCCTTCAAGATCGCCGGCTCGATGGCGTTCAAGGAGGCCGCGCGCCGCGCCAACCCGGTGCTGCTCGAGCCGATCATGAACGTCGAGGTGCGCACGCCCGAGGAGTACATGGGCGACGTCATCGGCGACCTCAACTCCCGCCGCGGCCAGATCCAGGCCATGGAGGACGCGACGGGCGTCAAGGTGATCCGCGCGTTCGTGCCGCTGTCCGAGATGTTCGGCTACGTGGGCGACCTCCGCAGCCGCACCTCCGGTCGCGCCGTGTACTCGATGGTCTTCGGCAGCTACGCCGAGGTCCCGAAGAACGTGGCCGACGAGATCGTCCAGAAGAGCAAGGGCGACTGACCCCCCGGGGTTCGTCGTCACGGGCCCGAGTAACATAACTATCTGAATCCCCTGTAGTCTCATCCGGTTTGCAGCCTGCGATCCGGGGGATTGCACGAGACGTCCTTAAGGAGGACAAACAGTGGCCAAGGCCAAGTTCGAGCGGACCAAGCCGCACGTCAACATCGGAACGATCGGTCACGTCGACCACGGCAAGACCACGCTCACGGCGGCGATCACCAAGGTTCTGCACGACCGCTACCCGGAGCTCAACGCCGCTCGCGCGTTCGACTCGATCGACAACGCTCCCGAGGAGCGTCAGCGCGGCATCACGATCAACATCTCGCACGTCGAGTACCAGACCGAGAAGCGTCACTACGCCCACGTGGACGCCCCCGGTCACGCCGACTACATCAAGAACATGATCACCGGCGCGGCTCAGATGGACGGCGCGATCCTCGTGGTCTCCGCCACCGACGGCCCGATGCCTCAGACGCGTGAGCACGTGCTGCTCGCCCGCCAGGTCGGCGTGCCGTACATCGTCGTCGCGCTGAACAAGGCCGACGTCGTGGACGACGAGGAGATCCTGGAGCTCGTCGAGCTCGAGGTCCGCGAGCTGCTCTCCAGCCAGGAGTTCGACGGCGACAACGCCCCGATCGTCCGCGTGTCCGCGCTCAAGGCGCTCGAGGGTGACCCGACCTGGGCCGCCACCGTCGCCGAGCTCATGGAGAAGGTCGACGAGTTCGTGCCGGAGCCGGTGCGCGACACCGACAAGCCGTTCCTCATGCCGATCGAGGATGTCTTCACGATCACCGGTCGTGGAACCGTCGTCACCGGCCGTGTCGAGCGCGGCGTCCTCAAGGTGAACGAGGAGGTCGAGATCGTCGGCATCCGGCCCGGCAGCACCAAGACCACGGTCACCGGTGTCGAGATGTTCCGCAAGCTCCTCGACGAGGCGCGCGCGGGCGAGAACGTCGGTCTGCTCCTTCGCGGCACCAAGCGCGAGGACGTCGAGCGCGGCCAGGTCGTCGTGAAGCCGGGTTCGGTCACGCCGCACACCGAGTTCGAGGCGAACGCGTACATCCTGTCCAAGGACGAGGGTGGCCGCCACAACCCGTTCTACGCGAACTACCGTCCGCAGTTCTACTTCCGCACCACCGATGTCACGGGCGTCATCACGCTGCCCGAGGGCACCGAGATGGTCATGCCCGGTGACACCACCGAGATGAGCGTTCAGCTGATCCAGCCGATCGCCATGGAGGAGGGTCTCCGCTTCGCGATCCGCGAGGGTGGCCGCACCGTCGGTGCCGGCACGGTGACGAAGATCGTCAAGTAGTCCCTGCGACTGCGACTCGACGGGGTCGGGCCTTCGGGCCCGGCCCCGTCCGTCGTTAACCGTGTTCCCCGTTGCGCGGATCAGGAGATCGCGCCCCGTTCAGGATGGACCGCGCGTTTCCGGCGCGGTTCAGGAGGACACGCCGTGCCGTGGCGAGGCGGTCCTGATCGGCGCAGCACCCCGGCGGGCGCTCGGCGCGTACGGCGTCCCTCCCGCGGCCCCGTAGCCTGGAGGGGATGTCAGCACTGCCTCAGGCGTTCCGTCCTGCCCACGTCGAGCCCCTTCCGCTCACCGAGCTGGCCGCGGCGCTCGGCCTCGAGGGCGATCCGGGCGACGCCGCCGTGACGGGTGTCAGCCTCAGCAGCGCGGCCACCCAGCCGGGCGACCTCTTCGTCGCCCTGCGCGGCGTGCGGCAGCACGGAGCGGTGTACGCGGCCGATGCCGTCCAGGCCGGCGCGACCGCCGTCCTCACGGACGCCGAGGGCGCGGAGCAGGCGCGGGGAAGCGGCGTCCCGGTCCTCGTCGCCGCCGATCCGCGCGGCGTCCTTGGCGAGGTCGCCGCCGCCGTGTACCGCACCCGCGACGACCGCCCGCTGCTGCTCGGCGTCACCGGCACGAACGGCAAGACGTCCACCACGCACTTCATCGCGGGCATCCTCGACCAGCTCGGCGTCTCGGCCGGCCTCAGCTCGACCGCCGAGCGCCAGGTCGGCGCCGAGCGCCGGGTCGCGGGGCTCACCACTCCGGAGGCGACCGAGCTGCACGCGCTCATCGCCCGGATGCGCGAGGCCGGCGTCCGCGCGGCGGCGATCGAGGTCAGCGCCCAGGGTCTTTCGCGGCACCGGCTCGACGGCGTCCTGTTCGACGTGGCCGGCTTCACGAACCTCAGCCACGACCACCTCGACGACTACCCCGACCTCGACACCTACTTCGCGGCCAAGGCGGTGCTGTTCCAGCCCGACCGCTCCCGTCGCGCGGTGGTGTCCCTCGACACGCCCTGGGGCGCCCGGGTCGTCGCCGAGTCCGGAGTGCCGACCGTCACCATCGCGCAGGCGGACCGCGGGCCGGCGGACTGGACCGTGCGCGTCACCGAGGAGGTCCGCACCCACACGGCCTTCGACCTGGTCGCGCCGTCCGGTGAGGTGCTCTCGACCCGGATCCCCGTGCTCGGCCAGCACATGGCCGCCAACGCCGGGCTCGCCGTCGCGATGCTCGTCGAGGCCGGGTTCTCGTTCGACGAGCTCCGCGGCGCCCTCGGCGGCCCTGACGGGATCGCCGTGCACCTGCCCGGTCGCACGGAGCTGGTGTCCGGTCCGGGCGCCCCCTCCATCTACGTGGACTTCGGGCACAGCCCGCACGCCTTCCGCGAGACGCTCGCCGCCGTCCGCGCGGTCGCCACGGGCCGCGTGATCATGGTGTTCGGCGCCGACGGCGACCGCGACACCACGAAGCGCGCCGACATGGCTCGGGCCGCGGTCGAGGGCAGCGATGTCCTCGTGATCACGGATCACCACCCCCGCTTCGAGGACCCGGACAGCATCCGCGCCACGCTGATGGCCGCGGCGAAGGAGGCCGCACCGGAGCATCCCCTCTACGAGGTCGGCGATCCGAAGCAGGCGATCCGGCTGGCGGTGTCCCTCGCGAAGCCGGAGGACTCCATCCTGTGGGCGGGCCCCGGCCACCAGAACTACCGCGACATCCGGGGCGTCCGGACCCCGTACTCGGCACGGCACGAGGCGCGGTCGGCGCTGCAGGAGGCCGGCTACGCCGCGGCGCCGTCGAGGGATCTCGCGTCCTGATCGGCGGCTCCGGGGGCGGGGCCGGGCTCCCGGCGTCCTGATACGGCGTTCCCGGCGTCCGGACCGGCGCTCCCGGCGTCCGGGCCGGCGCTCCCGGCGTCCGGATCGGCTCAGATCCCTTCCCGATCGGATCGCGTCGCCACAGCCTGCCCCTTGGGGGGGTCGCCTAGAATCGGCGACATGCCAGGCCGGGTCCTCGCGGGGACGCTCACGACGATCGTCCTCACCGCGGTCCTGCTCTTCCTCGGAGCGGGACTGCTCGCTCTGGGCGCCGCCGCGTCGCCGGGAGCCGCCTTCCTCGACGACGGCCCCCGGGCCGTCCTCACGTTCGTGGGGCTCCCGTTCGCGATCTGGGCCGTGGTGCTGGTGCTGGTCGATGTCCTCGTGCGGAACCGCACCGTCACCGTGCGCCTGCTGATCGGGATGGGCGTCACGCTCATCGTGGCCGCGCTGACCCTGGGCTTCTGGGTTGTCTTCGGGCTCTCCCAGGGCGGCTGGGCCGCGTTCGTGATGGCCATCGCGGCCGTATACGTCGCCCTGTTCTGCGTCGCCGGGCTCGTGTCGCTCGCCCTGGCCCACCTGGTCCTGTTCCGGCGCCGTCCCGCCGTGGGCGTCGCGGCCGCCTGATGGTCCGCCTCCGCCGCTCCATCGTCGGGGCGAAGGACGGGTACACCCGGCGCCGGAGAGGCAAGGGCTTCTCCTACCACTCCCTGACGGACGGCCGTCCGGTCACGGATCCCGAGCTCAAGGAGCGGTTCGACTCCCTCGGCATCCCGCCGGCCTGGACGAACGTGTGGATCGCGCCGTACGACAACGGCCACATCCAGGCGATCGGCTTCGACAGGACCGGGCGCAAGCAGTACATGTACCACCCGTACTGGCGGGAGAAGAAGGACAAGGTCAAGTACGACCGCGCCCTGCGGCTCTCCGAGGTGCTGCGGACGGCACGCGCCCGGGTGACCAAGGACCTGCACTCCGAGGGGCCGACGAAGGAGCGGGCCCTCGCAGCCGCGTTCCGGATGCTCGACAACGGCTCCCTCCGCGTCGGGTCCGAGCAGTACGAGAAGGAGCACGGCAGCCACGGCCTCTCGACGCTGCTCGGCTCGCACGTGACCGTCAGCGGCGATGTCGTGAAGCTGCGCTTCCCCGGCAAGAGCGGGCAGGAATGGGACTCGGACCTCGAGCCCGACGCCGACCTCGCGAAGGTCGTCCGATCGCTCAAGCGGCGGGGGCCGACCGCGCGGCTGCTCGCGTGGAAGGACGAGCGCGGCTGGCATCCGCTCTCGGCGGCCGACATCAACGACTACGTCCGGGAGCGGACGGGCGGCGACTTCACGGCGAAGGACTTCCGAACGCTGCACGGGACGGTGGAGGCGGCGAAGAGCCTCGCCGAGCAGGGACCGCAGCCGAGCCCGGCGAAGCGCAAGAAGGCGGTCGCGAAGGCGATGCGCGACGCGTCCGAGGTCCTCGGCAACACCCCGACGGTGGCCCGGGCGAGCTACGTGGACCCCCGGGTGGTGGAGCACTACGAGAAGGGCGAGACGATCGACCCGGACCGCCCGAAGCAGGCGGAGAGCGAGGTCCGCGCCCTCCTCTACCCGGGCGACTGACGCCGCCGGCGGCCGCGCCCCCTCCGGTGCCGAGCGCGGGTTGCGTCGAGCGCGGGTTGCGCGTCGACGAGCGCGGGTTCCGTCGAGCGCGCCGCGCCGAGCGCCGAGCGCGCCGCGCCCTCCCGGGCGCCCGGTGCGCCCTCCCCGGCGTCGAGTGCGCCCTTCCCCGCCGATTGCTCCTCGCAACGCCGGGCGCGGCCTGTGGCAGGGGTGCACTGGGTGCTCCCGGGTGCACTGAGCAACACCGAGTGCGCCGCAGAAGGATGCGTCAACGCGATCTTCACCGCTTGGGTTTCCCCGCCCATGCGGGCCCCCCCACTATCCCGCCGGATGCGTCCTTCCTCGCCGGATGCGCCTCTCCTCGCCGGATGCGTCCTTCCTCGCCCGGCGCTCCACGCAGCACCGACGGCGCCTCGTGCCCGAGGTGCAGTAGGCGCGTCAGGGTGCACTGAGCGATACTGAACGCCGGGGGACGAGGATCAGACGATCCTCACCGCCTCCGTCGCAGCGCGACCACCGGCTCGCTCCTCCACACGCGGATCTCGCGCCGGCGGCCCACCGCCTCGCGGACCGGCGGTTGACACCGTCGAGAGCCGAAGAAGATCACCGCGTGGAATCCGACGCGCCGCTGATGACCACCCGACTCCTCCGAGCGACAGGGGAGGAGCATCCGGAGCGCCGTGCGAAAAGTGGCGGGGATCTCGAGCGACTCCGCCGCGGCATCTATGCCGACGCCGGCACCTGGCGGACGGCCGGCCTCGATCAGCGGTACTCGATCCGGATCCGGGCCGCTGCGACGGCGCTCCAGGGGCCGCTGGTCTTCTCGCACGAGTCCGCCCTCCGGATGCTCGGGCTCCCCTCGCTGCGGCCGTGGCCCGCACTCGTCCACGTGGTCGTGGGACCGACAGCCGGGGGCAGGAGCAAGGGCGACGTGGCTCGTCACAGTGTCTCCGTCGATGCAGTCGACGTCGTGCCGGTGAACGGACTGCTCTGCACCTCGCCCGCACGGACCGCGCTCGACATCGCGCTCGGCCGGAGCTTCGCCGAAGGCGTGGTGGTGGCGGATGCCGTCTTCGCACGCTACCCGGGATCGAGGGACGACTTCGCGGAGCTGCTTAGCCTGCTGCCACCGGGGAGCCGAGGCATCCGCCGCGCTGCTCGCGTTCTCGGGTTCGCCGATCCGCTGTCACAGTCAGTTGGAGAGTCCTGGTCTCGGGTCGTCATCGCGGAGCTCGGGTTCGTCGCGCCCCGGCTGCAGGCGCCCGTCTATCTGAGCCAGCGGTGTGTCGGCGTGGTGGACTTCGAGTGGACCAGCGAAGGCGTGGTCGGCGAGTTCGACGGCAGCGTCAAGTACAAGCGCGACGAGTACCGGAAGGGTCGCACGCCCGAGCAGGTCGTCATCGACGAGAAGAACCGGGAGGACGACATCCGTCGCGTGCGCAAGCACGTCGCGAGGTGGACGTGGGACGACCTCCGTGACCGCCGACGGCTCGACTCGATTCTGGCCAGGGCGGGAGTGCCGCGCGTTCGCGGGCGCTGAGCGCACTCGGCGTGCACGAGTGCGCCCCGCCCCACCGAATGCGCCCGCTGCACTGGGTGCACTCGGCGCGCGCGGGATCGCTCGGCGGTAGGAGGGGCATTCGGCGGTGCGGGAAGCGCTCATGGAGGGGAGCGCTCGGCGGGTGCTAAACGCACTCGGGGTTTCCGAGTGCCCCCCGAATCACCGAGTGCGCCCGCCGCACGAGGTGCACTCGGCGCGTGAGGGATCGCTCGGCGGTAGGAGAGGCACTCGGCGGGCGAGGGAGCGGTCGGCGGTAGGAGAGGCACTCGGCGGGCGAGGGAGCGGTCGGCGGTAGGAGAGGCACTCGGCGCTACGGGGAGCATCGCTTCGGGAGACGCCACGCCCACCGACGCCGCCACCTTCGCCGCGTCCGTCGACGCCGCCACTCCGACGCCGCCACCTTCGCCGCGTCCGTCGACGCCGCCACTCCGCCGCACCGCCGGCGCCGCGACGGCGCCGCCACTTCGCCGCACCACCACTCACCACCTCCACCGCCGCCACTTCCCACCGGCACGAACGGGGGCGCGGACACGGGAACAACGGTGCCGCAGGGCCGGTTGCACCCCTCGGAACGGCCACCGGAGACGGCAGCCGACCGCCGCTCAGCACCGCCGCGACCGGGCGCGACACGCCCGGGTTGCAGGGTCACGAGGGCGGAGGCTAAACTCTTCTAGTTCCACATCCCGGGGTGCAGTGCGAGGCGCGCGCTCCGGGTCACTGCCAGGCAGTGCATAGCTCCCCCGGACGGGACGAGGGCTAGGCCGCAGGCAGGAGAACAGGCGCTCCCTCCGCCGCGTGCGGACCGGTGAGTGCAGGCCAGCCACTCCAGAACATCTCGGTGCGCGTCCGCGTGCGCCGGAATCCGGTGCGGCCGGCCCGTTGACAGAAGAACAGTGCTGCGAGCTTCCGTGTGCCGTCAGGTGCACGGGCTTCCGGAGGGCCGCGAGGCCCGAGGGAACGAACACGACGCCACGACCGAGGGCGTGAACGACAGCAGTGCACGACCTCGGGTCGTGAACGACAAACAGCGCGGACCGCCAGGTCCGCAGCGAATCAAGAGAGCGAGTGACAGATGGCCGGACAGAAGATCCGCATCCGACTCAAGTCGTACGACCACGAGGTCATCGACACCTCGGCGCGCAAGATCGTCGACACCGTGACCCGTGCGGGCGCGAGCGTCGTCGGACCGGTTCCGCTGCCCACGGAGAAGAACGTGGTCGTCGTGATCCGCTCGCCGCACAAGTACAAGGACAGCCGCGAGCACTTCGAGATGCGGACCCACAAGCGCCTGATCGACATCATCGACCCGACGCCGAAGGCGGTCGACTCGCTCATGCGCCTCGACCTCCCCGCCGACGTCAACATCGAGATCAAGCTCTGACGCCCAGAGCGAATCACTGAGGAATCGCATGTCTACCGCCACCAGGACTTTCAAGGGTCTGCTCGGCACGAAGCTCGGGATGACCCAGGTCTGGAACGAGCAGGGCAAGCTCGTGCCCGTCACCGTGATCCAGATCACCCCGAACGTCGTGACCCAGATCCGCACCCCCGAGGTCGACGGCTACGCGGCCGTCCAGCTCGCCGCCGGCTCGATCGACCCGCGCAAGGTCAACAAGCCCGCCGCCGGCCACTTCGACAAGGCCGGGGTCACCCCGCGCCGCCACCTCACCGAGGTCCGCACCGCTGACGCCGCCGAGTACACGCTCGGCCAGGAGCTCGGTGTCGACGTGTTCGAGGCCGGCGCGAAGGTCGACGTCGTCGGCACCAGCAAGGGCAAGGGCACCGCCGGTGTCATGAAGCGCCACAACTTCCAGGGCGTCTCCGCCTCCCACGGTGCCCACCGCAACCACCGCAAGCCCGGCTCCATCGGTGCGTCGTCGACGCCGAGCCGCGTCTTCAAGGGGATGCGCATGGCCGGCCGCATGGGTGGCGAGCGCACGACCGTCCTGAACCTCGAGGTCCAGGCCGTCGACGCCGAGAAGGGTCTGCTGCTCGTCAAGGGCGCCGTCCCCGGTGCCCGCGGCCGCCTCGTCTTCGTCCGCAACGCTGTGAAGGGAGCCTGACGACCATGGCTTCGCTCGACATCCAGACCGCCGCGGGAACCTCGGCCGGCTCGGTCGACCTGCCCGCCGCGATCTTCGACGTCCCGGCCAACGTGCCGCTGCTGCACCAGGTCGTCGTGGCCCAGCTCGCCGCGGCTCGCCAGGGCACGCACAAGACCAAGAACCGGGGCGAGGTCTCCGGCTCCGGCGTCAAGCCGTTCAAGCAGAAGGGCACCGGCCGCTCCCGTCAGGGCTCGATCCGCCAGCCCGAGCACCGCGGCGGTGGCATCGTCCACGGGCCCGTGCCGCGCGACTACGCGCAGCGCACCCCCAAGAAGATGATCGCCGCGGCCCTCCTCGGCGCCCTCTCCGACCGCGCCCGCGGCGGCCGCCTCCAGGTCGTCGACTCGCTCGTCGGCGGGGACACCCCCTCGACGAAGACGGCGGCCGAGCTCATCGCCCGCGTCGCGCCCGGCAAGAACGTGCTCGTGGTCCTCGACCGCGCGGACGAGGTCGCCTGGAAGAGCGTGCGCAACCTCAAGTCGCTGCACGTCCTCACCTGGGACCAGCTCAACGCGTACGACGTGCTCGTCTCCGACGACATCGTCTTCACGAAGTCCGCCTACGAGGCCTTCGTCGCGGCGAAGACCAAGAACGACACGGAGGTGACCGCGTGAGCGGCTACAACAAGGACCCGCGCGACGTCATCATCGCGCCCGTCGTCTCCGAGAAGAGCTACGGCCTGATCGACGAGGGCAAGTACACCTTCGTCGTCGACCCCCGGTCGAACAAGACGGAGATCAAGCTCGCGATCGAGAAGATCTTCAACGTCCAGGTCGCCTCGGTGAACACCATCAATCGCCAGGGCAAGACGCGCCGGACGAAGTTCGGCCTCGGCAAGCGCAAGGACACCAAGCGCGCCATCGTCACGCTCAAGTCCGGCACCATCGACATCTTCACGGCTGTCGGCTAGGCCCGGGAGGAACCAGAACATGGCTATTCGCAAGTACAAGCCCACGACCCCGGGTCGCCGCGGCTCGTCCGTCGCGGACTTCGCTGAGATCACGCGGTCCACGCCGGAGAAGTCGCTGCTCAAGCCGCTCGCCAAGACCGGTGGCCGCAACAACCAGGGCCGCATCACGACCCGTCACATCGGTGGTGGCCACAAGCGCCAGTACCGCGTCATCGACTTCCGTCGTGACGACAAGGACGGCGTGAACGCCAAGGTCGCGCACATCGAGTACGACCCGAACCGCACCGCGCGCATCGCGCTGCTGCACTTCGTGGACGGCACCAAGCGCTACATCCTCGCGCCGGACCGCCTCCGCCAGGGCGACATCGTCGAGTCCGGTCCGTCCGCGGACATCAAGCCGGGCAACAACCTGCCGCTCCGCAACATCCCCGTGGGCACCGTGATCCACGCGATCGAGCTCCGCCCCGGCGGCGGCGCGAAGATGGCCCGCTCCGCCGGCGCCAGCGTCCGCCTCGTCGCGAAGGACGGCCCCTACGCGCAGCTCCGCCTGCCGAGCGGCGAGATCCGCAACGTCGACGCCCGCTGCCGCGCCTCCATCGGCGAGGTCGGCAACTCCGAGCAGTCGAACATCAACTGGGGCAAGGCCGGCCGCAAGCGCTGGAAGGGCGTCCGCCCGACCGTCCGCGGCGTCGCGATGAACCCGATCGACCACCCGCACGGTGGTGGTGAGGGCAAGACCTCCGGTGGTCGCCACCCGGTCAGCCCGTGGGGTCAGCCCGAGGGCCGCACCCGGCACCCCAACAAGGAGAGCGACAAGCTCATCGTTCGTCGTCGCACCGTCGGCAAGAAGCGCTAGTAGGAGAAGGACATGCCTCGCAGTCTCAAGAAGGGCCCCTTCGTCGACGACCACCTGCTCCGCAAGGTGCAGGTCGCGAACGAGTCGGGCAGCAAGAACGTGATCAAGACGTGGTCGCGCCGCTCCATGATCGTCCCGGCCATGCTCGGCCACACGATCGCGGTGCACGACGGCCGCAAGCACATCCCCGTCTTCGTGACGGAGACCATGGTCGGGCACAAGCTCGGCGAGTTCGCCCCGACCCGCACCTTCCGTGGCCACGAGAAGGACGACAAGAAGGGCCGTCGCCGCTAGTCGCGGTGACGAAGGAGGAGAAGAGATGGTGGAGTCGATCGCCCGCGTGCGACACATCCGCGTGACCCCCCAGAAGGCTCGTCGTGTCGTCGACCTCATCCGGGGCAAGCAGGCCACGGAGGCCCTCGCGATCCTGAAGTTCGCGCCGCAGAGCGCGAGCGAGCCGGTCTACAAGCTGGTCGCCTCGGCGATCGCGAACGCCCGAGTGAAGGCCGACGCCGAGAACACGTTCCTCGACGAGCAGGACCTCGTGATCTCGAAGGCGTTCGTCGACGAGGGCACCACGCTCAAGCGGTTCCAGCCGCGGGCGCAGGGCCGCGCGTTCCGGATCAACAAGCGCACCAGCCACATCACCGTGGTCCTGGCCACGCCCGACGTCGTCGCGGCCGGCAAGGCTGCCAAGAAGGCGAGCAAGTAATGGGACAGAAAGTCAATCCGTACGGTTTCCGTCTCGGGATCACCACCGACCACGTGTCGCGCTGGTTCTCGGACAGCACCAAGGCCGGTCAGAAGTACAGCGACTACGTCGCTGAGGACGTCAAGATCCGGCGGATGCTGCAGAACTCGCTCGACCGTGCGGGCGTCGCCCGCATCGAGATCGAGCGCACCCGCGACCGCGTCCGCGTGGACATCCACACGGCGCGCCCGGGCATCGTCATCGGCCGCCGCGGCGCCGAGGCCGAGCGCATCCGCGCCGACCTCGAGAAGCTGACCGGCAAGCAGATCCAGCTGAACATCCTCGAGGTCAAGAACCCCGAGGCCGAGGCCCAGCTCGTCGCCCAGGGCATCGCGGAGCAGCTCTCCGCTCGTGTGGCCTTCCGCCGCGCGATGCGCAAGGGCCTCCAGGGCGCCCAGCGCGCCGGCGCCAAGGGCGTCCGGGTGCAGGTGTCCGGCCGCCTCGGCGGTGCGGAGATGAGCCGCAGCGAGTTCTACCGCGAGGGCCGCGTGCCCCTGCACACCCTCCGCGCGAACATCGACTACGGCTTCTACGAGGCCAAGACGACGTTCGGCCGCATCGGCGTGAAGGTGTGGATCTACAAGGGCGACATCACGAACAAGGAGCTGGCGCGCGAGCAGGCGAGCCAGCGGTCCCAGCGTCCGGAGCGCCGTGACGACCGCGATCGCGGTGGCCGCGGTCGCGGACCCCGGACCGACGCCGGTGCGCCGGCCGCAGAAGGAGCGAGCGCGTAATCATGCTGATCCCCCGCAAGGTCAAGTTCCGCAAGCAGCACCACCCGGGCCGCGCCGGTCAGGCGACCGGTGGCACCAAGGTGAGCTTCGGTGAGTTCGGCATCCAGGCCCTCTCGCCCGCCTACGTGACGAACCGGCAGATCGAGTCCGCTCGTATCGCCATGACGCGTCACATCAAGCGTGGCGGCAAGGTGTGGATCAACATCTACCCCGACCGTCCCCTCACGAAGAAGCCCGCCGAGACCCGCATGGGCTCCGGCAAGGGCTCCCCCGAGTGGTGGGTCGCCAACGTCAAGCCGGGCCGCGTCCTCTTCGAGGTCGCCGGCGTCAACGAGCAGCTCGCTCGTGAGGCGCTGACCCGGGCCATCCACAAGCTGCCCCTGAAGGCACGCATCATCAAGCGCGAGGAGGGCGACGCGTAATGGCCGTCGGATCCAAGGAGCTCGCCCCCACCGAGCTCGACACCTTCGAGGACGAGCGCCTCGTCGAGGAGCTGAAGAAGGCCAAGGAGGAGCTGTTCAACCTGCGCTTCCAGTCGGCCACCGGTCAGCTCGAGAGCCACGGCCGCCTTCGGGCGGTCAAGCGGGACATCGCCCGCATCTACACCGTGATCCGCGAGCGTGAGCTCGGCATCCGCGCCACCCCGGCGCCTGTCGAGGCTCCCGCCAAGGCGGAGAAGAAGAGCCGCACCAAGAAGTCGGAGGCTCCGGCCGCCGATGCGGCTGCTGAGACCGCTGAGGAGACCAAGTAATGGCGAAGGCAGAGACGAAGGGCGCGGCTGCCGCGTCCGCGTCCACCGACGTGAGGCCGGGCCACGAGTCCGCCGAGCACGACGTGCGCGCCGAGGGCGAGCGCGGCTACCGCAAGGTGCGCCGCGGCTACGTCGTCAGCGACAAGATGGAGAAGACCATCGTCGTCGAGGTCGAGGACCGCGTGAAGCACCCGCTCTACGGCAAGGTCATCCGCCGCACCTCCAAGGTGAAGGCGCACGACGAGCAGGGCTCGGCCGGCATCGGGGACCTCGTGGTGATCAGCGAGACGCGGCCGCTCTCGGCCACGAAGCGCTGGCGCCTCGTCGAGATCCTCGAGAAGGCCAAGTAGGCCGGGCCCGAGCGGAAGCAGGAGAGAAGAAGTGATTCAGCAGGAATCCCGGCTCAAGGTCGCCGACAACACCGGCGCCAAGGAGCTGCTCACGATCCGCGTCCTCGGCGGCTCCGGCCGGCGCTACGCCGGCCTCGGTGACGTCATCGTCGCCACGGTCAAGGACGCGATCCCCGGCGGCAACGTCAAGAAGGGCGATGTCGTCAAGGCCGTCGTCGTGCGCACCGTCAAGGAGACGCGTCGCCAGGACGGCTCCTACATCAAGTTCGACGAGAACGCCGCCGTCATCCTCAAGAACGACGGCGACCCGCGCGGCACGCGCATCTTCGGCCCGGTGGGCCGCGAGCTGCGCGACAAGAAGTTCATGAAGATCGTGTCGCTCGCACCGGAGGTGATCTGACCCATGGCCAAGATCAAGAAGGGCGACCTCGTCCAGGTGATCTCGGGCTCCAGCCAGAAGCGCGGCGGTGACCGCGGCAAGCAGGGGCGCGTGATCGAGGTCCTCGTGGACCAGAACCGGGTGGTCGTCGAGGGCGTCAACTTCGTCACCAAGCACGTGCGCGTCGGCCAGACGCAGCGCGGCAGCAAGACGGGCGGCATCGAGACCCACGAGGCGCCCATCCACATCTCCAACGTGGCCCTCGTCGACCCGGAGACCAAGAAGCCGACCCGCGTCGGCCACCGGGTCGAGCAGGTGACGAAGGACGGCGCGACCAAGAACGTCCGCGTCCGCTACGCCAAGAAGTCAGGTAAGGACCTGTAATGACCGACACCGCTACTGCCGCGCAGACTGGTTCGCCCGCCAAGGTCCAGCCGCGCCTGAAGCAGAAGTACCGCAGCGAGATCATCGCGGCCCTCACCGAGCAGTTCGGCTACTCGAACGTGCACCAGGTGCCGGGCCTCGTCAAGGTCGTCGTGAACACCGGCGTCGGCGACGCCGCGCGCGACAGCAAGATCATCGACGGCGCCGTTGCGGACCTCACCAAGATCACCGGCCAGCAGCCGCAGGTGACCAAGGCCCGCAAGTCCATCGCGCAGTTCAAGCTGCGCGAGGGTCAGCCGATCGGCGCCCACGTGACGCTGCGCGGCGACCGCGCCTGGGAGTTCCTGGACCGCCTGATCTCGCTCGCGCTGCCCCGCATCCGCGACTTCCGCGGCCTGTCGGACAAGCAGTTCGACGGCAACGGCAACTACACCTTCGGTCTCCAGGAGCAGAGCGTGTTCCACGAGATCGACCAGGACCGGATCGACCGCGTCCGCGGCTTCGACATCACCGTCGTGACCACGGCCAAGACGGACGACGAGGGCCGGGCTCTGCTCCGCGCGCTCGGCTTCCCGTTCCGGAACCAGGACCAGAGCGCCTGACCCTCAACTGGACAAAGTCACGAGATCCGGGAATGCCGGAGCCCCTTCCGGGCTTCGGCTACTCGGACCGCAACCACCACAGGTCGTCCGCCGCGCAGTGCTCGCCACGACGGTGTCCGAAACCTGGTGAACGAAGGAAACACACTCCATGACCATGACCGATCCGGTCGCAGACCTGCTCACGCGGCTGCGCAACGCGAACTCGGCCTACCACGAGCAGGTCTCCCTGCCTCACTCGAAGCTCAAGGGCCACATCGCCGACATCCTGAAGGCGGAGGGCTACATCGCCGACTGGCGTGTCGAGGACGCGCGCGTCGGCAAGACGCTCGTGCTCGACCTCAAGTACGGCCCCAACCGTGAGCGAAGCATCGCCGGCATCAAGCGGGTCTCGAAGCCCGGCCTCCGCGTGTACGCCAAGAGCAACGAGATCCCGAAGGTTCTCGGCGGCCTCGGCGTCGCGATCCTGTCCACCTCGTCGGGCCTCCTCACGGACCGCCAGGCGTCGAAGAAGGGCGTGGGTGGGGAAGTCCTCGCCTACGTGTGGTGACCTGACATGTCGCGAATCGGAAGACTCCCCATCGACATCCCCGCGGGGGTGGACGTCACGGTGAACGGCACGGCCGTCACCGTCAAGGGCCCCAAGGGCGAGCTCACCCACGAGGTCGCCCGTCCCATCGAGGTCGCCGTCGAGAACGGCCAGGTCCTCGTGACCCGTCCGGACGACGAGCGCTCCTCGCGCTCGCTGCACGGCCTCACGCGCACCCTGATCGCCAACAACATCATCGGCGTCACCCAGGGCTACTCGAAGAGCCTCGAGGTCGTCGGCACCGGCTACCGCGTCATGGCGCGCGGCACCGACATCGAGTTCGCCCTCGGCTTCAGCCACCCGGTGATCGTGACCCCGCCCGCCGGGATCAGCTTCCAGGTGGACGGCAACAACAAGCTCACCGTCAACGGCATCGACAAGCAGGCCGTGGGCGAGGTCGCCGCGAACATCCGCAAGATCCGCAAGCCGGAGCCCTACAAGGGCAAGGGCGTCCGCTACGCGGGCGAAGCGGTTCGGCGCAAGACCGGAAAGTCAGGTAGGTAATCATGGCCACCGTCATCCGTGGCACCAGCAAGTCGGCTGCGCGCGACCGTCGCCACAGCCGCCTGCGCAAGAAGATCACCGGCACGGCCGAGCGGCCGCGCCTCGTCGTGACCCGTTCCGCGCGGCACGTCTTCGTCCAGGTCGTCGACGACACGAAGGGCCACACCCTCGCGTCGGCGTCCACGCTCGAGGCGGACCTCCGGGTGTTCGAGGGCGACAAGACCGCCAAGGCGCGCAAGGTCGGCGAGCTCCTCGCCGAGCGTGCGAAGTCGGCGGGCATCGAGGCGGTCGTGTTCGACCGTGGAGGAAACAAGTACGCGGGCCGCGTCGCGGCCATCGCGGATGGAGCTCGGGAAGGTGGGCTCAGCCTGTGAGCGACGTGAGCAGCACGAACAACGAGACCAGCGAGACGCTGGTCGAGACCTCGGCGGGCTCCGCTCCGTCGACGGACACCCGCAACGAGCCGCGCGAGCAGCGTCGCGGCAGCCGGGAGCGCAGCCCCCGCAACGACCGTGGCGGCCGTGACGGAGGCCGGGACAGCCAGTTCCTCGAGCGCGTCGTCACGATCAACCGCGTGTCGAAGGTCGTCAAGGGCGGCCGCCGCTTCAGCTTCACCGCCCTGGTGATCGTCGGCGACGGCAACGGACTCGTCGGCGTCGGCTACGGCAAGGCCCGCGAGGTTCCGACCGCCATCAGCAAGGGCGTCGAGGAGGCGAAGAAGAACTTCTTCCGCGTCCCCCGCGTCGCGAGCACCATCCCGCACCCCGTGCAGGGTGAGGCGGCCGCCGGTGTGGTCCTCCTCCGTCCCGCCGCCGCCGGTACCGGCGTCATCGCGGGTGGCCCGGTCCGCGCCGTCCTCGAGTGCGCCGGCATCCACGACGTCCTCTCGAAGTCCCTCGGCTCGAGCAACACGATCAACATCGTGCACGCGACGGTCGACGCCCTGAAGCGCCTGGAGGAGCCCCGCTCCGTCGCCGCGCGCCGCGGGCTCGACATCGACCGGGTGATCCCCGCCCAGCTGCAGCGCGCCGAGGCCGAGGCCGCCGCGCACGCCGCCGACGTGAAGGTAGGTGCCTGATGGCCGCCCGACTGAAGGTGACCCAGATCAAGTCCACGGTGAGCGAGAAGCAGAACCAGCGCGACACGCTGCGGTCGCTCGGTCTCAAGCGCATCGGCCAGAGCGTCGAGCGCGAGGACACCGAGCAGAACCGCGGCTACGTCCGCACCGTCGCTCACCTCGTGAAGGTTGAGGAGATCGACTGATGGCCGACGAGACCACTCAGGAGACCGGCGCCGAGGCGCCGAAGAAGCCCCGCACGCGCAAGCCGGCCGCCGAGGCCGTGAGCGCCGCGGAGGCGCCCAAGGCCGCGAAGGCGGGCGAGACGACGGCCGCGCGCGAGCGCGTCCTCAAGGTCCACCACCTCCGTCCCGCCGCGGGTGCCCGCAAGGAGCGCACCCGGGTCGGCCGCGGTGAGGGCTCGAAGGGCAAGACCGCGGGCCGTGGCACCAAGGGCACGAAGGCCCGCTACCAGGTGAACCCCGGCTTCGAGGGCGGCCAGATGCCGCTGCACATGCGCACCCCGAAGCTGCGCGGCTTCAAGAACCCGTTCCGCGTCGAGTACCAGGTCGTGAACCTGGACAAGCTCGCGGAGCTCTACCCGCAGGGTGGCGACGTGACCGTCGGCGACCTCGTGGCGAAGGGCGCCGTCCGCAAGAACGAGAAGGTAAAGGTGCTCGGCACCGGCGACATTGCGGTTAAGCTGAACGTCGCGGTCGACAAGGTCTCCGGCTCCGCGGAGCAGAAGATCGTCGCCGCAGGCGGCTCCGTCAAGTAGACCGCGGGGAGCGCCAGGCTCCCGCTCGCAGCATTCGACGTGGCCGGGGACACCCCCCGGCCACGTCGTGTATCACCACTGAAAGCAGGCAGACCAGCGTGTTCCGAGCAATTGGGCGGATCTTCCGCACGCCCGACCTCCGACGCAAGATCGGCTTCACGCTGGGCATCGTCGCGCTCTTCCGGCTCGGGTCGTTCATCCCGGCCCCGTTCGTCGACTTCGCGAACGTCCAGCAGTGCCTCGCCCAGAACCAGGGCACGTCGGGCCTCTACGAGCTCGTCAACCTGTTCAGCGGCGGCGCGCTCCTGCAGCTCTCCATCTTCGCGCTGGGGATCATGCCGTACATCACGGCGTCGATCATCACCCAGCTGCTGCGGGTGGTCATCCCGCACTTCGAGTCGCTGTACAAGGAGGGTCAGGCCGGCCAGGCCAAGCTGACCCAGTACACGCGCTACCTCACGATCGCGCTCGGCGTGCTCCAGTCCACGACGCTGATCACCGTGGCCCGCAGCGGCGCCCTCTTCCCGCAGAACAGCGACCCCGCCTGCGCGCAGCTGATCACGAACGACGCGTGGTACGCGATCCTGCTCATGGTCGTCACGATGACGGCCGGCACCGGCCTCATCATGTGGCTCGGCGAGCTCATCACCGAGCGCGGCATCGGCAACGGCATGTCGCTGCTCATCTTCACCTCGATCGCGGCGACGTTCCCGCAGTCCCTGTGGGCGATCGGCCAGGCGCAGGGCATCGAGATCATGGTCCTGGTCATCGCGATCGGCCTGCTCATCGTCGCGGCCGTCGTGTTCGTCGAGCAGAGCCAGCGGCGCATCCCCGTGCAGTACGCCAAGCGGATGGTCGGGCGGCGCACCTACGGCGGCAACAACACGTACATCCCGATCAAGGTGAACATGGCGGGCGTCGTGCCGGTCATCTTCGCCTCGTCGCTGCTGTACCTGCCGGCCCTCGTCGCGCAGTTCAACCAGCCTGCCGCCGGCCAGCCGCCGCAGGCGTGGGTGACCTGGATCCAGAACTACCTGACCCAGGGCGACCACCCGCTCTACATGCTCCTGTACTTCCTGCTCATCGTCGGGTTCACGTACTTCTACGTCGCGATCACCTTCAACCCCGAGGAGGTCGCCGACAACATGAAGAAGTACGGGGGCTTCATCCCCGGCATCCGGGCGGGACGGCCGACGGCGGAGTACCTCGACTACGTGCTGACCCGGGTGACGCTGCCCGGCTCGATCTACCTGGGCCTCATCGCGCTCATCCCGCTCATCGCCTTCGTGTGGGTCGGGGCGAACCAGAACTTCCCGTTCGGCGGCGCGTCGATCCTCATCATCGTCGGCGTCGGCCTCGAGACGGTGAAGCAGATCGACTCGCAGCTCCAGCAGCGGCACTACGAGGGACTGCTGCGGTGAGCCGGCTGCTCATCATCGGCCCGCCCGGCGCCGGCAAGGGCACGCAGGCCGCGCGCCTGTCCGTGCGCCTCGACGTGCCGGCCGTGTCGACGGGCGACATCTTCCGCGACAACGTGCGGAACGGCACCGAGCTCGGCGTGCTCGCCAAGTCGTACATGGACCGCGGGGAATACGTTCCCGACTCGGTCACGGACGACCTGGTGAAGGACCGCCTCTCCGCCGCCGACGCGACCGGCGGGTTCCTGCTCGACGGCTACCCGCGGACGATCGCCCAGGTCCGCAGCCTCGACGAGTACCTCGCCGAGCGAGGGGAGAGCCTCGACGCGGTCATCCAGCTCACCGCCGACCACGAGGAGACCGTGCAGCGGCTCCTGCGCCGCGCGAAGGAGCAGGGCCGCAGCGACGACACCGAGGACGTGATCCGGCGCCGCCTCGAGGTGTACGCGGAGCAGACCGCCCCGCTCATCGACCTCTTCGCCTCGCGGGGGGTCCTCGTGAGCGTCGACGGCCTCGGCTCCATCGACGAGGTCACCGACCGCATCGTGCAGGCCCTCGACGGGCTCGGCATCACCGCACCCGCCGCGTAGCGCTCGCACTCGCGGCGCCGATGGCGCCGCGTAGACCGCGCGGTGGTCCTCCGACCGCGGCATCAGACCGCGATCCGCGGGCGCGCTCCACGGCTCGCCGCCGTGCCCTCTAGTCGGCGACCCTGGCGGAGGAGGACACTGGCGCCTGGAGAAGGACGCGCGGAGGTCGACATGGCGGACACCGGAGTGGTGTGCACCTCATCCCCGCACGTCCTCGTATCACGAGGGGCGCGAGCGCGCGGGATGCAAGCCCTCATTCCCGGCCGCGCGCGCCGCCTAGCGTGGACTCCGGACCATCGGATCTAAGGAGTAGCCGTGCCCTCTCGCACCGTCGTCGTCGCGTCCGCCCACGGGCTGCACGCGAGGCCCGCCGCCATCTTCACGCAGGCCGCCGCCAAGGCAGGCGTCCCCGTCACGATCGCGAAGAACGGTCGATCGGTCAACGCCGCCAGCATCCTCGGGGTCATCTCCCTGGGGATCGACCACGGCGACGAGGTCGAGCTGGGAGTGGAGGGCGAGGGCGCGGAGCAGGTCCTCGACGAGCTCACCGGCCTGCTCACCACCGACCACGACGCAGCATGAGCAGTCTCCAGGGCGTCGGGATCGGCCGCAGCATCGTCGTCGGTCCCGTCCTGCGGATGCCGGACAAGCTCCCGGAGCCCGCCACCCTGTCCAGCACGATCGGGCCGGACGCGGAGAAGGAGCGCGTGACGCACGCGCTCGCCGGTACCGCCGCCGACATCCGCGGCCGCGGTGAGAAGGCGGGCGGCAAGGCGCAGGAGGTGCTCGAGGCCCAGGCCCTCATGGCCGACGATCCGACGCTCCGCAGCGACATCGACACCCGCGTCGAAGGCGGCGCCACCGCCGAGCGCGCCGTGTTCGAGGCGTTCGCCGGCTTCCGGGACATGCTCCTCGGCATCGGGGGCTACATGGCCGAGCGGGCCACCGACCTCGACGACGTGTCGCAGCGTGTCATCGCCCGCCTCTCGGGTGTGGCCGCCCCCGGCGTCCCGGAGAGCGACACCCCGTTCGTCCTCGTCGCGCGCGACCTCGCGCCCGCGGACACCGCGCTCCTCGACCTCGAGAAGGTCCTCGCGGTCGTCACGAGCGAGGGCGGCCCGACATCGCACACCGCGATCCTCGCCCGCGAGAAGTCGATCCCGGCGATCGTCAGCGCGCACGGCGCGCTCGACCTCACGGACGGGACGGTCGTGATCGCCGATGCATCGACCGGCTCGATCACCGTCGACCCGACGGCGGAGGAGATCTCGGCGGCACAGGCCGAGGCGGAACGCCGGGCGGCACGGGCCTCGGTCCCGGTGGGCCCGGGCGCGCTCGCCGACGGCACCCCGATCCCGCTGCTCGCGAACCTGGGCTCCGCGGACGGGGTCGAGGGCGCGGTGAAGGCGGGAGCAGAGGGCGTCGGGCTGTTCCGGACCGAGTTCCTCTTCCTCGACGCGAAGGCCGCCCCGACCGTCGCCCAGCAGTACACGCACTACTCGAAGCTCCTCCGCGGCTTCCCCGGCAAGAAGGTCGTCGTCCGCGTGCTGGATGCAGGGGCGGACAAGCCGCTGAGCTTCCTCAACGACGCGCCCGAGGAGAACCCCGCCCTGGGGCTGCGGGGCCTGCGGGCCCTGCGAGCCAGCGAGCACATCCTCCGCGAGCAGCTCACCGCGCTCGCCCGCGCGCAGTCCGAGAGCGACGCCGACCTCTGGGTCATGGCGCCGATGGTGTCGACGGTCGAGGAGACGCGATACTTCGTCGCCCTCGCCCGCGAGCTCGGCATCCGCACCGCTGGAGTCATGGTCGAGGTGCCCTCGTCGGCGCTGCTCGCCGACCGCGTCCTCACCGAGGCGGACTTCGCGAGCATCGGCACCAACGACCTCACGCAGTACACGCTCGCCGCCGACCGGCTGCTCGGCTCCGTCGCGTCCTTCCAGGACCCGTGGCACCCGGCGGTCCTCCGGCTCATCCGCGAGGTGGGCCGCGCCGGCGAGGCGCTCGGCAAGCCGGTCGGGATCTGCGGCGAGGCCGCAGCGGACCCGCTGCTCGCCGTCGTCCTCGTCGGGCTCGGAGCGACGTCGCTGTCGATGTCGCCCGCCGCGCTCGGCGACGTCCGGGCCGAGCTGCTGCAGCACACCCGCGAGCAGGCCGCCGCGCTCGCCGAGGCGGCGCTCACCGCGGAGGACGCCGCCGGAGCGCGCGCAGCCGTCCGCGCCCTCCTCCCCGCCTGACCTCTCCCTCCCCGACACAGCCGAACAGGAGTAACGACACATGACAGCGACGTCAACCGCCGAGCCCCGCCGCAGAGGCGCGCGGGTGCACGTGCAGCGGTTCGGGACCTTCCTCTCGGGGATGGTCCTGCCCAATATCGCGGCCTTCATCGCCTGGGGCCTCATCACCGCCTTCTTCATCCCGACCGGATGGACGCCGAACGAGACCCTCGGCGGGCTCGTCGGCCCGATGATCACCTACCTGCTGCCCCTCCTCATCGCCAACCAGGGCGGGCGGATGGTCTACGACACCAGAGGCGGGGTCGTGGCCACGATCGCGACGATGGGCGTGATCGTCGGCAGCGACATCCCGCAGTTCATGGGAGCCATGATCGTCGGCCCCGGCGCGGCCTGGATCATGAAGCACGTCGACCGCATCTGGGACGGCAAGATCAAGCCCGGCTTCGAGATGCTCGTGAACAACTTCTCGGCCGGCATCCTCGGCGGCATCCTCGCGGTCGTCGCGTTCTTCGCCATCGCCCCGCTCGTGACGGGACTCAGCGGACTGATCGAGGCCGCCGTCGACTGGCTCGTGAGCCTCAACCTGCTGCCTCTCGTCAGCCTCTTCATCGAGCCCGGCAAGGTCCTCTTCCTCAACAACGCGATCAACCAGGGCGTGCTGACTCCGCTCGGCGTCCAGCAGTCGCTCGAGGACGGCAAGAGCATCCTGTTCCTGCTCGAGGCGAACCCCGGCCCCGGCCTCGGCCTCCTGCTCGCGTTCGCGGTGTTCGGCATCGGCATGTTCCGGGCGAGCGCGCCGGGCGCGATCATCATCCAGTTCCTCGGCGGCATCCACGAGATCTACTTCCCCTACGTGCTCGCGAAGCCCCTCCTCATCGTCGCGATGATCGCGGGCGGCATGACCGGAGTGTTCACGAACGTGATCTTCCAGTCCGGCCTCCGCGCTCCGGCCTCGCCCGGCAGCATCTTCGCGGTGCTGATCCAGACGGCGAGCGACAGCTACCTGGGCGTGATCCTGTCGGTCGTCCTGTCGGCCCTCGTCACCTTCCTCGTCGCGTCCGTGATCCTGCGGGCGAGCCGGAAGCGCGACCTCGAGCGCGAGGGCGCGGGCGACATGTCCGCCGCGATCGCCGCCACCCAGGCCCAGAAGGGCAAGGAGAGCTCGGTCCTGTCGAACCTCGGCACCTCCCGCGAGCCGGGCAGCGCCCAGAACGTGGGGGCCGGGATCGTCGGCGGAGCCGAGGCCGCCGCCGAGGAGGGCACCGGTTCCGGAGCGGGTGCGGGCGCCGCGGGCGGCGTCGCGACCGATCGGAAGCCGCTGAGGAACATCGTGTTCGCGTGCGACGCGGGCATGGGGTCCTCCGCGATGGGTGCCACGGTGCTGCGCAACAAGATCAAGAAGGCCGGCATCGAGGGCGTCACGGTCGTCAACAAGGCGATCGCGAACCTCGACGACAGCGCCGACCTCGTGATCACGCAGCGCGAGCTCACGCCCCGCGCCGAGCGGCAGGCCCCGCACGCCGAGCACGTCTCGGTGGACAACTTCATGAACAGCCCTCGCTACGACGAGGTCGTCCAGGAAGTCGCGAACCGCAACAAGTGAGAGACGGACGCTGCGGGGAGGGCCTCGGCTCTCCCCGCAGCCGTCCGGAGAAGGAGGAGAGACCATGAGCGTTCTCGAGCTCGACCGGATCGACCTGCACGGAACCGCCACCAACCGCGACGACGCGATCCGCGACGTGGGCGCCATGCTCGTCTCCGCGGGGGCGGTGCAGCCCGCCTACGTCGACGCGATGTTCGACCGGGAGAGGACCGTGTCGACGTACATGGGCAACTACCTCGCCATCCCGCACGGCACGAACGAGTCGAAGGACGAGATCCTCCGCTCGGCGCTCGCCATCATCCGGTACGACTCCCCCCTCGACTGGGCGGGGAACGAGGTCCGGTTCGTGATCGGCATCGCCGGTCAGAACAACGAGCACCTCGGCATCCTCAGCAAGCTCGCGCTCGTGTTCAGCGAGGAGGACGACGTGGAGAAGCTGCTCGCCGCGAAGACGCCGGAGGAGCTGCTCGACCTGCTCGGCGACCTGAGCGAGGACGCCGCGTGAAGGCGGTCCACTTCGGGGCCGGCAACATCGGGCGTGGGTTCGTCGGCCTGATCCTGCACAACGCCGGGTACGAGGTCGTCTTCGCGGACGTCAACGCCGAGCTCATCGACGCGCTGGCCGCCACCCCGAGCTACCGCGTGCACGAGGTGGGGCCTGAGGCGCGGGAGTGGACCGTCACGAACTACCGCGCCCTCAACAGCCGGAGTGCCGAGGCCGAGGTCGTCCGGGAGGTGGCCACCGCCGACGTCGTCACCACCGCGGTCGGTCCGAGCATCCTGAAGTTCATCGCCCCGGTCATCGCCGAGGGTCTGCGCGCCCGCAAGCCCGGGGCCGCCCCGCTGCAGGTGATGGCCTGCGAGAACGCGATCGGCGCCACCGACCTCCTCCGCGAGGAGATCGAGATGCTCGTCGACGAGTCCGTGCTGCGCAAGGCCGTGTTCGCGAACACCGCGGTGGACCGGATCGTGCCCGGCCAGGACCCGGACGCCGGCCTCGACGTCACGGTCGAGGACTTCTTCGAGTGGGTCATCGAGAAGCGACCCTTCGGAGGGAAGGTCCCGGACATCCCCGACGCGACCTTCGTCGACGACCTCCGCCCCTACATCGAGCGGAAGCTCTTCACCGTCAACACCGGTCACGCCACGCTCGCGTACCACGGCTTCGTGCGCGGCGCCCACACGCTCGTCGATGCCCTCGCGATCCCCGAGGTCGCCTCGGAGGTGGAGGCGGTGCTCGCCGAGACCAAGGAGCTCCTCGTCGCGAAGCACGGCTTCCCCGCTGAGCAGCAGGAGAAGTACCTGCGGAAGAACCTGGATCGCTTCGCCAACCCCGCCCTGTCCGACACGGTGGAACGGGTGGGCAGGGCGCCGCTGCGCAAGCTGAGCCGTCACGAGCGCTTCGTCGGCCCCGCCGCGGAGCTCGTGGAGCGGGGGAGGAGCGCGGACGCGCTGGTCCGGGCGATCGGCGCGGCCCTCCGCTTCGACGTGCCCGAGGACCAGGAGAGCGTCCGCCTGCAGGAGCTGCTCGCCGGCGATCGGCCCTCCGCCGACCTGGCGCAGGAGATCACGGGACTCGAACCGGGGTCGCCCCTGCTCGCCCAGGTCGAAGAGGCCGTCGACGCGGCCCGGGCTGCCCGCGCGGCCGGGAGGGAATAGGCCGAGGGGACCCCGCGTTCCCTCTCCTGACGAGCTTGAGCGGGTCGGCTGGCGTCTGCGCCGGTTTTCACCTAGGATTGCTCGTTGGTGCCCGGACCGCCTAGGTCCATCCCCCTCTTCGTCAGCGAGTCAATCGTCTCGTCGTGCGCTGGGGCGGCATCGCAATCATCCCGCACGACCAGCAGATTCTGCTTGCATTGAAGTGAGGCTATGGCCAAGAAGGACGGCGTAATCGAGATCGAGGGCTCGGTGCTCGAAGCTCTGCCCAACGCGATGTTCCGCGTCGAGCTGAGCAACGGACACAAGGTCCTCGCCCACATCTCGGGCAAGATGCGACAGCACTACATCCGGATCCTCCCGGAGGACCGGGTGATCGTCGAGCTCAGCCCCTACGACCTGACGCGCGGCCGGATCGTCTACCGCTACAAGTAGCAGCTGCTGGAAAGGAACGGCCCCTCTCCGCCGGAGAGAGGCACGAGGCCAGCGAAGGAAAGAACATGAAGGTCAACCCCAGCGTCAAGCGCATCTGCGACAAGTGCAAGGTGATCCGCCGCCATGGCAAGGTCATGGTGATCTGCGAGAACCCCCGGCACAAGCAGCGGCAGGGCTGAACAAGCTTCCGGGAATCGGGAGTCTCCGGGCTCCCGATTCCGGTCGTTTCCAACTCAATAGAAATCAGGCGGTTCCAGAACCCACGGAAGTGGGGGACACCTCGGGTCGGAGGCCCGGGCACCGGATCCGCTCCACACCTCCGAACTTCTGCAAGGAGTAGCCAGACATGGCACGTCTCGCCGGCGTCGACATCCCGCGCGACAAGCGCGTGGAGGTCGCCCTCACGTACATCTACGGCATCGGCCGTACCCGCGCCCTCCAGACGCTCAGCGTCACCGGGATCAGCGGCGACATCCGGGTCAAGGACCTGACCGACGACCAGCTCGTCGCTCTCCGCGACCACATCGAAGGCACGTTCAAGGTGGAGGGTGACCTCCGTCGCGAGGTCGCCGCCGACATCCGCCGCAAGGTCGAGATCGGCAGCTACGAGGGCCTGCGTCACCGCCGCGGCCTGCCCGTGCGCGGTCAGCGCACCAAGACCAACGCGCGCACCCGCAAGGGCCCGAAGCGCACCGTCGCCGGCAAGAAGAAGGCCGGCCGCAAGTAGCAGGCTGCGGCATCCGCCGCACCGCAACCCGGTTCCGAAGTTTCAGGAGAGCAGAGCCACATGGCAGCACCCAAGGCGAGCGCCGGCCGCAAGCCGCGCCGCAAGGAGAAGAAGAACATCGCTGTGGGTCAGGCCCACATCAAGTCGACGTTCAACAACACGATCGTTTCCATCACCGACACCACCGGCGCCGTGATCAGCTGGGCGTCCTCGGGCGGCGTCGGCTTCAAGGGCAGCCGCAAGTCGACCCCGTTCGCCGCGCAGCTCGCCGCCGAGTCCGCCGCGCGCCAGGCGCAGGAGCACGGCATGAAGAAGGTGGACGTCTTCGTGAAGGGCCCGGGCTCGGGCCGCGAGACGGCCATCCGCTCGCTCCAAGCCGCGGGCCTCGAGGTCGGCTCGATCAACGACGTCACGCCTCAGGCGCACAACGGCTGCCGGCCGCCCAAGCGCCGCCGCGTCTGACGATTCCGCCACCGCCTGAGTGGCGAGGGCCCTGCGCCTCGCCACCGGGCGTTTCGGCGCGTCTGACCGCGCCTGCAGGCTTCACAACTTCACACCCAACCTCGGAAGTGTCATATAGCGGACACTCTTTCGAAAGGAATACACAGTGCTCATCGCACAGCGACCGACGCTCGTCGAAGAAAACATCGCGGAATTCCGCTCCCGGTTCGTCATCGAGCCGCTCGAGCCGGGCTTCGGTTACACCCTCGGCAACTCCCTCCGCCGCACGCTCCTCTCGTCCATCCCGGGTGCCGCGGTCACGAGCATCCGGATCGAGGGCGTGCAGCACGAGTTCACGACCATCCCCGGCGTGAAGGAGGATGTCACCGAGATCATCCTCAACATCAAGAACCTGGTCGTCTCCAGCGAGCACGACGAGCCGATCACCGCCTACCTGCGCAAGCAGAGCGCCGGCCCCGTCACCGCCGCCGACATCTCCGCCCCGGCGGGCGTCGAGATCCACAACCCGGACCTCGTCATCGCGACGCTCAACGACAAGGCGAAGTTCGACCTCGAGCTGACGATCGAGCGCGGCCGCGGCTACGTGTCCGCCGCGCAGAACCGCAGCGAGTTCTCCGAGGCCGGGCAGATCCCGATCGACTCCATCTACTCGCCGGTCCTCAAGGTCACCTACCGCGTCGAGGCGACGCGTGCCGGTGAGCGCACCGACTTCGACCGCCTCGTGGTCGATGTGGAGACGAAGCCCGCGATCAGCCCGCGCGACGCGATCGCGTCCGCCGGCCGCACCCTCACCGAGCTGTTCGGCCTCGCCCGCGAGCTGAACACCGCCGCCGAGGGCATCGAGATCGGCCCCGCCCCGGTCGACGCCGTCCTCAGCTCCGAGCTGTCGATGCCGATCGAGGACCTCGACCTCTCGGTCCGGTCCTACAACTGCCTCAAGCGCGAGGGCATCAACACGGTGAGCGAGCTCGTCGCCCTCTCGGAGACGCAGCTGATGAACATCCGCAACTTCGGGCAGAAGTCCGTGGACGAGGTGAAGGACAAGCTCGTCGAGCTGGGCCTCTCCCTCAAGGACGCCGTCCCCGGCTTCGACGGCGCCCACTACTTCAGCGGCTACGACGACGACGAGAACTGACGTTCGCGTCCTGATCAACGAGGAATAGACAATGCCCAGACCAGCCAAGGGTCCCCGTCTCGGGGGCGGCCCGGCGCATGAGCGCCTCCTGCTCGCGAACCTCGCGACCGCACTGTTCACGCACAAGTCGATCACCACGACCGAGACCAAGGCGAAGCGCCTCCAGCCGCTCGCCGAGCGTCTCGTCACCTTCGCGAAGCGCGGCGACCTGCACGCGCGCCGCCGGGTGCTGACCGTCGTCCGCGACAAGAGCGCCGTGCACGAGCTCTTCACCGAGATCGCGCCGCTCGTCGCGGACCGTCCGGGCGGCTACACCCGCATCACGAAGACCGGCTTCCGCAAGGGCGACAACGCGCCGCTCGCCGTGATCGAGCTCGTTCTCGAGCCGGTGACTCCGAAGGCGTCCGCTCCGGCGACGACGCGCCGCTCGCGCGGTGCGGCCGCGGCTCCCGCTGCCGAGGCTCCCGCTGCCGAGGCGCCCGCCGCGGATGACGCGGTCACCGAGCAGGAGGCCGTGGTCGACGAGGCCGCCGGTGGCGCCGAGGACGCTCCCGTGGAGTCGACCGAGACGGTGGAGACCTCCGAGCCGACTCCGGCCGAGGAGCCCACGCCCGCCGCGACCGAGGTCGAGACCGACGCCGCCGAGGTCGCCGAGGACAAGAAGTAGCCTCCGGCTCCCCTCGCTGAACTGCCCGGTTCCCCTGTGGAACCGGGCAGTTCGCGTTTCGCTAGGGTGTCGCCATGGCCAGCGAGGCGACCACCCTGACCGTTTCGGGGCCTCAGGGGGATCGCGAGATGCGGATCTCCAGCCCGTCCCGGGTGATCTGGCCGGGCGCCGGCGTCACGAAGCTCGACCTCGCCCGATACGTCGTCGCAGTCGGCGACGCCTTCGTCCGCGCGATCGGCGATCGCCCGGTCGCCCTCCAGCGCTACCCCGACAGCGTCCAGGGCGAGATGTTCTTCTCGAAGAACCCGCCGAAGGGCAAGCCGGAGTTCATCCGTGAGGTCCCGGTCACCTTCCCCAGCAAGCGCGTGCATCCGATGCTCGTCGTCGACGAGCCCGCGGCGGCGGTGTGGATGGTCCAGATGAACACGGTCGTGTTCCACCCCTGGCCGGCCCGGACGCTGGACACGGACCACCCGGACCAGCTCCGCCTCGACCTCGACCCGCAGCCCGGCCGGGGCTTCGCCGACGCCGTTCCGGCCGCACTCGAGCTGCGGGAGGTGTTGCGCGAGGCGGGCATCGAGCCGTACGTCAAGACCTCCGGCAACCGCGGCATCCACGTCTTCGCCCCCATCCGTCCCGAGCACGACTACATCGCCGTGCGCCACGCCGTCATCGCCGCAGCCCGCGAGCTGGAGCGGCGGATGCCCGACCGCGTCACCACGGCGTGGTGGAAGGAGGAGCGCGGCGAGCGCGTCTTCGTCGACTTCAACCAGGCCGCGCGGGACCGCACCATCGCGGGCGCCTACAGCCCCCGGGCGACAGCGGGAGCGACGGTGTCCATGCCGATCCGCTGGGAGGATCTCGGCCAGGTCGAGCCGGGCGACTTCACCGTGCGCACGGTCCCCGGGATCGTCGCCGAGCGCGGCGACGCGTGGGCCGGCCTGGGGGAGACCGTCGGCGCCCTCGACGTCCTGCTCGAGTGGTGGGAGCGCGACCTGGCGAACGGGCAGGGCGAGATGCCGTACCCGCCCGACTACCCGAAGATGCCGGGCGAGCCGCCCCGGGTGCAGCCGTCCAAGAAGGTGGCCGAGCACTGGGACGAGAGCGGCAACCGCATCGAGAAGTAGGGCTCGCGCGGGTGCTGCTCGACGGTCGCATCCCCGTACGCCACCCGCAGCTGTCCGCACGACCGGCGCATCGGCGCAACCGGCGGAAGATCGAGGGCCGGAGGTCCATGGCGCGGCACGTCCGCCGCGTCCTACATTGGCGGCGCTCGACACCGACTTCCGAGAGGAGCCTCCCGTGGTCCAGACCGCTCCCACCGACACGGACGCCGACCGCAGCTCGGCGGGCACGCTGCAGTACTGCGCGCTGAAGCCGCGCTCCCTGCCGGCGCAGCCGCCCGGGATGCCCGCCCCCCGCTACGAGGCGATCATCCAGGGGCGCAGCCAGTGGGTGAACGGCACGGTCCTCCACTACCACTTCCTCGCCTCCGCACCGGGCGGAGCCGAGCAGGAGCAGGCGGTCCGCGACGCGTTCGACGAGTGGAAGTCCGTCGGGATCGGACTCCGGTTCACCGAGGTCGCCGCCGCGTCCGAGGCGGAGCTCCGGATCGGCTTCGTGCAGGGGGACGGGTCGTGGTCGTACCTCGGGCGCGACGCGCTCCAGATCAGCCAGACGGAGCGGACCATGAACTTCGGCTGGGATCTGACCTCGATGCAGGGACGCTCCACCGCCCTGCACGAGATCGGGCACGCGCTGGGGATGCCGCACGAGCACCAGAACCCGAACGCAGGGATCGTCTGGGACGAGGAGGCCGTGTACGCCTACCTCGGCGGCCCGCCCAACAGCTGGGATCGGGAGAAGGTCTACCAGAACGTCCTGCGCAAGCTGTCTCCGGGCGAGGTCACGGGCTCGAACTGGGACCCGAACTCGGTCATGGAGTACGAGTTCCCCGGAGGACTGGTGATCTCCCCCGAGGGCTACCGCGAGGGCATCTACCCGCCCGGCACACTGTCGGACCTCGACAGGCAGTTCGTGCGCACCTGGTACCCGGGAGGCCAGGCGGAGGAGCTCCCGCTGCTCGAGCCGTTCGTCTCGATGCCGCTCGACCTGCAGCCGACCGAGCAGTTCGACGCGGCGATCAGGCCGGACGCGAGCCGCGAATACAGCATCGGCACGTTCGGCGAGTCGGACGTCGTCCTCGTGCTGTTCGAGGAGGTTGACGGCGAGCTGCGCTTCCTCGCCGGGGACGACGACAGCGGCGAGGACCGGAACGCCCTGGTCAAGGTCAAGCTGTTCGCCGGCCGGCGGTACGTCGTCCGCGTGCGCCTCTACTACGCGGGAGCGTCGGGGCGGTCGGCCGTCATGCTGTGGTGACCCCCGGCTCGTCCTTCTCGGCACCGGGCGACCGCGGGGCCACGGTCGGCGACCAGGGGCCGTCGGCCGGCGCGGCCTCGTCGTTCCCCGGCCAGGGCGGCATCGTGACCCCGACGACGTCGAGAGGAGCGTCGCCGATCGCGCGGAACTGGAACGTCGTCCCCACCGGGATGGCGATGCTGCGGCCGGGGTAGAGGTCCTCCTCGCGCCCGTCCCCCTCGGAGCTGCGCCAGATGGCGCCGCGACCGGCGACGACGTACCAGAGCTCGGTCACGGTGCGGTGGCGGACCGCGCGTGCGGTCGCGCCGGGCGGGAGCCGGAAGTGAGCCATGCTGCCTCCCTGCGCCGCGACCAGGAGGCGCACCTCGGACCCGTCCGGCGCTGTCGCGTCCGGCGTCTCCGCCAGGTCCCGGACGGACGGGTCCTCCTCGGCCCTCGGGTCGCTCGCGCGCGCATCGTCCCGGGAATCGCTCGTGCTCATGAGGAGAAGTATCCGCGCGCCCCGCGGCCTCAGACCGAGATCGAGTCGAATGCGCGCAGCGCCTCCGCCCGGCTCGCCTTGAGGTCGACCATCGCCTCCGGGTAGCCCGGGACGCCGCGCGGCTCGTGGATCGACGCGTCGTCGAGGTCCCGCAGCTCCGGCAGCCACCGGCGGAGGTACACCCCCTCCGGGTCGAACTTCCGGCTCTGCAGCACCGGGTTGAACACCCGGAAGAACGGGGCCGGGTCGATTCCCGAGCCGGCCACCCACTGCCAGCTCGCGGCGTTGTTGGCGGGATCGGCGTCGACCAGGGTGTCCCAGAACCAGCGCTCGCCCTCGCGCCAGTCGATCAGCAGGTTCTTGATGAGGAACGACGCCGCGACCATACGCACCCGGTTGTGCATCCAGCCCGTCTCCCACAGCTGCCGCATCCCCGCGTCCACGAGCGGGAAGCCGGTCCTGCCCCGCTGCCAGCGCCGCAGCACCTCCGGATCCGGCGTCCGCCACGGGAAGCGGTCGAACGCCGGGCGGAGGTTCTCCTCCGCCATCCGCGGATGTGCGAAGAGCAGGGTGTAGTTGAACTCACGCCACAGCACCTCCCCGCGGTACTTGCCGCTGACCTGGCCCTCCGGATCCGCCTCCGTCACCCGGTGCCAGATCTGGAACGGGCTCACCTCGCCCGTGCGCAGGTAGGGGGAGAGCCGCGACGTGGAGTCGGCGCCCGCTCGGTCGCGCTCCTCGCCGTACCGGTCCAGCCGCTCGACGATCGCGTCCAGCCGGTCCCGTCCGCCACGCTCGCCGGGCGTCCAGGTCGCGCGGAGCCCACCCGCCCAGTCCGGCTTCGTCGGCAGCAGGCCCCAGTCGTCGAGCTCGTCGGACTCTGGAAGGGGAACGGGGGCGGCGAGGGAGGCCGGCGCGGGAAGAGGGGCGCGCGGGGCGTCCAGTGCGCCGACCGCGCGCGCGTAGGCGGAGTACACGCCGAACGGCTCCCCGTCGGACCGGCGCACGTGCCACGGCTCGAAGAGCAGCGACGCCTGGAAGCTCCGAACCTCGAGCCCCGAGGCGCGCAGGCTCTCCTTGAGCGCGGCGTCCTGGTTCCGCTCGCCCTCCCCGTACCGCCGGTTCCAGAAGACGGCTCCCGCGCCCGTCTCGGCGACGACCGCCGGCACCTCGGCGGCCGCGCTGCCCCGGCGCAGCACGAGCCGCGACCCGAGGGCGCGCAGATCGGCGTCGAGCGACGCCAGGCTGCCGTGCAGCCACCACCGGCTCGCTCCGCCTCTCGGCCGGGCGACCGCGGGATCGTCGTCGAGGACGAAGAGGACGACGACCGGGCCGCCCCGCTCGGCCGCCGCGGTGAGCGCAGGGTTGTCGGCGAGCCGGAGGTCGTGGCGCAGCCACACGACCGAGGTCGCCGCGGCCGCGCCCGCGCTCACCGGATCACCTGCTCCAGGTCGTAGGACACGGGGACCTCGAGCTGGGCGAACGTGCAGGAGCGCGGTTCGCGATCCGGGCGCCAGCGCACGAACTGCGCGGTGTGGCGGAACCGGTCGCCCTCCATCTGGTCGTAGCGCACCTCGACGACGAGCTCGGGCTCGAGCACGACGAACGAGGTGTCCTTGTTCGACGAGAACCGATTCCGCTCGCCCTCGCCGGTGATGCGGTTGCCCTCGGCGTCCCGCTTCACGAGCGGCTCCAGCTGATCGATGAGCTCCAGCCGGCGCGCGTCGGAGAATGCGGCGATCCCGCCCACGTTGCGCAGGGACCCGCTGTCGTCGTACAGCCCGATGAGGAGGGAGCCGACGCCGGCGCCGCTCTTGTGGATGCGGTATCCGGTCACGACGGTGTCCGCGGTGCGCTCGTGCTTGATCTTCAGCATCGTCCGCTTGCCGGGGGAGTACGGAGCGTCGAGCGGCTTCGCGATGACACCGTCGAGGCCTGCTCCCTCGAACTCGGTCAGCCACCGCCGGGCCGTCCCGGGGTCGTCGGTCGTGCGCGTCAGGTGGATCGGCGGCCGGACGTCGGAGAGCAGCCGCTCCAGCTCCGCGCGGCGCTCGCGGAAGGGGGCGTCCAGCAGCGAGCGGCCCTGCGAGGCGAGCGCGTCGAAGGCGACGAACGAGGCGGGGGTCTCGACCGCGAGCTTGCGGATCCGGCTCTCGGCGGGATGGATCCGCTGCGACAGGGCCTCCCAGGACAGCCGCTCGGCGCCCGGGCGCCCGGTGCGCACGATGACCTCGCCGTCGAGAACGCACGGCTCGCTGAGCTGCTCGCGGACGGTGTCGACGAGCTCCGGGAAGTAGCGCGTGAGGGTCTTCGACCCGCGGCTGCCGATCTCGACATCCGTCCCGTCGAAGTAGAGGATGCCGCGGAACCCGTCCCACTTGGGCTCGTAGCTGAGCGCGGCGCCCTTCGGCCCGGCCTCGGGGACCTCCGGGATCGCCTTGGCGAGCATGGGCTCGAGCGGCACGGCGACGGGCAGGTCCATGGGCCCATCCTGCCGGAGCGGGAGGGGCGAGAGGGACACCTAGACTTCCGGGGTGACCGACCAGGGGACCGCCGTCGAGGCGACGCGCGTCCGGCTCTCGGTCGCCTATGACGGGACCGGCTTCCACGGCTGGACGCGCCAGCCGGGGCTCCGGACCGTGCAGGGAGTGCTCGAGGACGGGCTCGCCACGCTGCTGCGCCGCCACCCGCCGGCGCCGACCCTCGTCGTGGCCGGCCGCACGGACGCGGGCGTGCACGCCACCGGCCAGGTCGCCCACCTCGACCTGACTGCGGAGCAGGTCGACGCGCTCTCGAGGACCCGCCGGAAGCCCGCGTCGACCTCTCTGGGCGACCTCGTGGCGGCGCGCCTCAACGGCATCCTCGGGCTCAGCTCGGACGTCGTCGTCACCGATGCCGCCGAGGCCGCCCCCGGTTTCGACGCCCGCTTCGGAGCGGTCTGGCGACGGTACGAGTACCGGATCGCGGACAGCCCCCGCGCCCGCAACCCGCTGGACCGGCACCGCACCGTGTGGCACCCGGCGGAGCTCGACGCGGAGCGGATGAACGAGGCGGCGCGGGGGATGCTCGGGCTCCACGACTTCGCGGCCTACTGCAAGCCGCGGCCCGACGCCACGACGATCCGGACGCTGCAGACCTACGCGTGGGACCGGGAGCCGGACGGAGCGCTGGTGGCGCGCCTGCAGGCCGACGCGTTCTGCCACTCGATGGTCCGCGCCCTCGTGGGCGCCGCCGTCGCGGTGGGGGAGGGGAAGCTGGCGCCGGAGCGCCCCGGACAGCTGCTCGGTGCCGGGGCCCGCAGCAGCGAGTTCATCGTGATGCCCGCCCGGGGGCTCACCCTCGTCGAGGTCGGCTACCCGCGGGACGCGGAGCTCGCCGCGCGCGCGGAGCAGACGCGGGCCCGGCGGCAGTCGCACGAGGCCGCCCCGAGCCCCTGATCCGGAGCCGGGGCGGAACCCTCAGCGGAGGTTCGCGGCGATGCGGGTGGCGACGTCGACCGCCAGGGCGCGCGCTTCCCTGCCGTCCTGCTCGCCGATCGTGACGCGGAGCCAGGTGCGGCCGAGGAGCAGGTCGGCGTCGCAGAACGTCGCCGGGCAGGACACGACGAGCTGCTGATCGACGTCCGGCAGCGGCACCGGATCCCCCGCGGGCTTCACGGCGTCCCACGCCCACTCGCCCCCGGGCAGCCAGGTCAGCTGTGCTCCGGCTCCCTCGTCGCCCGTGGCGTACCCGACCGTGCAGGGCCACGAGCCGACCGCGTCCCAGCTCGCCGCGGAGATGCTCCAGCCGCCGGCGGGCGAGCTCCACACCGCGGGAGCACCGAAGAGACCGGCGAGCTCCTCGGGCGCGAGGAATCCGTCGCACGTGTCCGGCAGATCGGCCGTGCCCGCGGGCAGCTGCCAGGTCGGAGCGACCCGCCCGGCGTCGAGGGCCCGGGCGGCCGCGGCGTCGAGCGCGGCTCGCACGGCATCGGGGTGCGCGAGCCCGGCCGACTCGAACCGCACCCAGAGGTCGCCGAACAGCTGATTGACGAAGCAGGTCCCCGGCTCGTGATCGAGGCACCGACCGGACGCCGCCGGATCCGGCGAGACCGTGCCGCGGCTGCCCGAACCGATGCCCTCCGGCGCGACGTCGAGCGTGATCCCCACGTAGTCCGGGTTGGACGGCGAGGAATCCCAGTAGAACCCGGTCGGGAGCTGATACGGCTCCCCGTTCGTCCACGAGCAGGACAGGCCGCCCGCCTGCCGGACGGCGAAGCCGAGCGGTCCTCTCGATCCCGCCACCTCGGGATGCGCAAACGCCACGGCCTGCAGGTCCCGGCCCGCGAGGCGTGCGACCTCCACCGGCGGGAGCAGGGCGTCGCAGGTCAGGTCGAGAACGGGCGTGGGTGCCGGCGTCGACGCAGGAGTCGCGGACGGGGTGGCGGACGGGGTCGCGGCCGGGGAGGCGCTCGAGGACGGCGTGGAGGCGGGACGCGGCGCGGCACCCTGCCCCTCGGCCGCGCAGCCGGCGAGGACCAGGACGAGAAGGAGGGCAGCACCGAGGCGCGCGCGGACGGTGCTCACGAGGCAGAGAGTAGCGACCGGGCGCCCGCCCGCGGCATGCCCCGTTCGCGGGGTGCGGGACCTTCCGCGAAGTGGCGGACGGTGCGCCCGTCCGGTAAGCTCTCCGTTTGGCGTTCGCCCCGCGGCGCCGTTTGTTGAGCCCTCCACTGCGGAGTTCCACTCGGAACCCCCCGACGGAGCGGGATCCACGAACACCTCGACAAGAAAGCTACTACCGTGACGCGCACCTACACGCCCCGGGAGAGCGAGATCCAGCGCAACTGGCTCGTGATCGACGCGACCGATGTCGTCCTCGGCCGCCTCGCCAGCCACGCTGCTGCCCTCCTCCGCGGCAAGCACAAGCCCACCTTCGCCCCCCACGTCGACACCGGCGACTTCGTCATCATCGTGAACGCCGAGAAGGTCGCCCTGACCGGCTCGAAGCTCGCGCAGAAGAAGGCGTACCGCCACTCCGGCTACCCGGGCGGCCTCACCGCGACGAGCTACACCGAGCTCCTCGAGAAGCACCCGACCCGCGCGGTCGAGAAGGCCATCCGCGGCATGCTGCCGAAGAACTCGCTCGGCGCCGCGCAGCTGAAGAAGCTCAAGGTCTACGCCGGCCCGGAGCACCCGCACGCTGCCCAGCAGCCCACGCCGTACACCCTCAACCAGGTCGCCCAGTAGCGCCGGCCGGACCCAAGGACTCATCCTCATGGCGAGAATCGCAGACTCCATCGACAACGCTCCCTCGAGCTTCTCCACCGAGACCCCGGCGGCGGCCGCTCCGGCGACGCCCCGCGCCGTCCTCAACGTGTCCGGCGCCGCGGTCGGCCGCCGCAAGCAGGCCATCGCCCGCGTGCGCGTCGTGCCCGGCAACGGCAACATCACGGTCAACGGCCGCGAGTTCGGCAACTACTTCCCGAACAAGCTCCACCAGCAGCTCATCACGGACCCCTTCAAGGTCCTGGAGCTGCAGGGCAGCTACGACGTGGTCGCCCGCATCACCGGCGGCGGCCCCTCCGGCCAGGCGGGCGCCCTTCGCCTCGCGATCGCCCGCGCCCTCAACGAGATCGACGTCGAGAACAACCGCCCGACGCTCAAGAAGGCGGGCTTCCTCAGCCGCGACGCCCGCGTGACCGAGCGCAAGAAGGCCGGTCTCAAGAAGGCCCGCAAGGCTCCGCAGTTCTCGAAGCGCTGATCCTCGGCGTCCGGAGACATGCCACGACTGTTCGGGACCGACGGAGTCCGCGGCCTCGCCAACCGGGACGTCTCGGTTGAGCTCGCGCTGTCCCTCGCCCAGGCGACTGCGGTCGTCCTGGGCAAGGGACGCACGGCGGAGGCACGGCGCGCTCAGGGCCGCAGGCTCGTCGCGGTCGTCGCGCGGGACCCGCGGGTCTCGGGCGAGTTCCTCACCGCCGCCGTCGCGGCCGGCCTGGCCAGCTCCGGCGTCGACGTCCTCGACGCCGGGGTCATCCCGACGCCTGCCGCCGCGTTCCTGATCGCGGACATCGACGCCGACTTCGGCGTGATGATCTCCGCGTCCCACAACCCCGCGCCGGACAACGGCATCAAGATCTTCGCCAGGGGCGGGGTCAAGCTGCCGGACGAGGTGGAGGACCGGATCGAGGCGGCTCTCGAGCAGCCCAAGCTCGCGCCGACCGGGGCGGGCGTCGGCCGGGTCCGCCGCTTCGCCGACGCCGAGGACCGCTACGTCCTGCACCTCCTGTCCACGCTGCCGGCGCGGCTGGACGGCCTCCACGTCGTGATCGACTGCGCCCACGGTGCCGCAGCCGGCGTCTCGCCCGAGGTGTTCACCGACGCAGGCGCTCGGGTCACCGTGATCGGGAACGACCCGGACGGCCTCAACATCAACGACGGCGTCGGCTCGACCCACCTCGAGCCGCTGGCAGCCGCCGTGGTGGAGCACGGAGCCGATCTCGGGATCGCCCACGACGGCGACGCGGACCGCTGCCTGGCGGTCGACGCCCAGGGCAACGTCATCAGCGGCGACCAGATCATGGCGATCCTCGCCCTCGGCATGGCCGAGCGCGGGGTGCTCCGCGACCGCACGCTCGTCACCACCGTGATGAGCAACATCGGGCTCCGGATGGCGATGCGCCAGAACGGGATCGACGTCCTGCAGACGAAGGTCGGCGACCGGTACGTGCTCGAGGAGCTGACCGCGCGCAACCTGTCGCTCGGCGGCGAGCAGTCGGGGCACGTCATCATGACCGACTTCGCGACCACCGGCGACGGTCTGCTGACCGGGCTGCACCTCGCCGCGGAGCTGGCCCGCACGGGCAAGACGCTCGCGGAGCTGGCCTCGGTCGTGACCATGTACCCGCAGGTCCTCGTGAACGTGAAGGGCGTCGACCGGGAGCGGCTGAGCGCCGACGAGACGATCGCCTCCGCGGTCGCGGGCGCCGAGCAGCGCCTCGGCGACTCGGGCCGCGTCCTCCTGCGCCCCTCCGGCACCGAGCCGATGGTCCGCGTGATGGTGGAGGCCGCCGATCAGGACACCGCCGAGAAGGTCGCGGGAGAGCTCGCCGACATCGTGCGCGAGCGCCTCGCCGTCGCCTGACGGCTCGCGCGACGGCAACCACCGGCGTTGCCGGACGCGGCTACAGCTTGCGGAGCAGGACCTTCCGCACGCTGTGATCCGAGGCCTTGCGGAGCACGAGCGTCGCGCGGGAGCGCGTCGGCAGGATGTTCTGCACCAGGTTCGGCTCGTTGATGGCGGCCCAGATCTGCTGCGCCTTCTCGCGCGCCTCCGCCTCGGTGAGGTCCGCGTACCGGTGGAAGTACGATTTCGGGTCGGCGAACGCGCCCCGCTGCAGCCGCAGGAAGCGCTCCTCGTACCAGCTGGCGATGTCCGCCGTTCGTGCGTCGACGTAGATCCCGAAGTCGAACAGGTCGCTGATGGCCAGTCGCTGGCCGATTCCCGGAGGCTGCAGCACGTTGAGCCCCTCGACGATGAGCACGTCGGGCCGGCGCACGACGATCTCGGCGTTCGGGACGATGTCGTAGCTGAGGTGCGAGTAGAACGGCGCGCGCACCTCCTCGACGCCGCTCTTGATGCGGCTCACGAACCGGAGCAGCGCCCGGCGGTCGTACGACTCCGGGAACCCCTTGCGCGCCATCAGGCCGCGCCGCTCCAGCTCCGCGTTGGGGAGGAGGAAGCCGTCCGTCGTGACGAGCTCGACCCGGGGCGTGCCCTCCCAGCGGGAGAGGAGCTCGCGCAGCAGCCGGGCGACCGTGGACTTGCCGACCGCGACCGATCCCGCGATGCCGATGACGAACGGTATCCTCGTCGCGCCCTCGCCGAGGAACGCGCTCGCCTCGCCCTCGAGGCGGCGGCGCGCCGTCGCGTAGAGGTTGAGCAGCCGGCTGAGCGGCACGTAGACGTCACCGACCTCCCGGGCGTCGAGCGGCTCCCCGAGACCGCGGAGCCGGGTGAGCTGCGTCTCATCCAGGGAGAGGGTCGCATTGGGAGCGAGCTCCGCCCAGCGGGGGCGGTCGATCTCGAGGAAGGGGCTGGCGGCAGTGGCGCCGGGGTCCGACATAACCGCTCCAGCGTAGTGGCGCCCCCACCTCCGCCTCGGCCACGCCCCCTTCCGCGGCAGGGGCGCGCCCGTACCCCGCGGCGTCCCGGGCTCCCAGAGGGGGTTACCTAGAATCGTCGGCATGTGTGGAATCGTGGGGTACGTCGGCAACCGTCAGAGCCTGGAGGTGCTGATCGGGGGACTCCGGCGCCTCGAGTACCGCGGCTACGACTCGGCCGGTGTCGCCGTCATCGGCGAGGACGGCCGGCTCTCGACCCACAAGAAGGCCGGAAAGCTCAACGTCCTCACCGAGGAGCTCGCCACCTCGCCCATCGCGGACGGCGCCACGGGCATCGGCCACACCCGCTGGGCGACCCACGGCGGTCCCACCGACGGGAACGCGCACCCGCACCTCGGCGACGACGGCAAGCTGGCCCTGATCCACAACGGGATCATCGAGAACTTCGCCGTCCTCAAGGAGGAGCTGCTCGCCGAGGGCTACACCTTCTCGAGCGAGACCGACACCGAGGTCGCCGCGGTCATGCTCGGCCGCGAGTACCGGTCCGCCGGAGACCTGACGGAGGCCTTCCGCCGCCTCGTGGGACGGCTGCACGGCGCGTTCACCCTCCTCGCGGTGCACCAGGACCAGCCGGGCGTCGTCGTCGGCGCACGCCGCAACTCGCCGCTCGTCCTCGGCCTCGGGGACGGCGAGAACTTCCTCGGCTCCGACGTCGCGGCCTTCGTCGAGCACACCCGCCGTGCGGTCGCGATCGGGCAGGACCAGATCGTCACCATCCGCCCCGACTCCATCGAGGTCACCGACTTCCAGGGCAACCCCGTCGAGACCGAGCCGTTCGAGATCGCCTGGGACGCCTCGGCCGCCGAGAAGGGCGGCTGGTCGAGCTTCATGGCGAAGGAGATCAGCGAGGAGCCCGAGGCGATCGCCAACACCCTCCGTGGCCGGCTCGTGGACGGCGCGGTGCAGCTGCCCGAGCTGGACGGCGTGGGCGAGGTCCTCGCGGACGCCGACCGCGTCCTGATCCTCGCCTGCGGCACGGCCGCCTACGCAGGCACGCTCGGCAAGTACGCGCTGGAGAAGTGGGCGGGGCTCCCGGTCGACGTCGAGCTCTCGCACGAGTTCCGCTACCGCGACCCCGTCATCGGCAAGAAGACGGTCGTCGTCTCCATCAGCCAGTCGGGCGAGACGATGGACACGCTCATGGCGGTGAAGTACGCCCGCGAGCAGGGCGCCACGACGCTCTCCATCTGCAACACCCAGGGAGCGACGATCGCCCGGGAGTCGCACGCGGCGCTCTACACGCACGCCGGACCCGAGGTGGCCGTCGCCAGCACCAAGGCGTTCGTCGCCCAGGTCACCGCGCTCTACCTCCTCGCGCTGCACCTCGCCGCCGCCCGCGGCACGCTCACCCCGGACCAGATCCGGGAGAACCTCGATGAGCTCGCCGGCATCCCCGACAAGCTGCGCACCGTGCTCGAGGCCGGGCCCGAGATCCGCGAGCTCGCGCGCGGGATGTCGGACACCCGCTCCGTCCTGTTCCTCGGCCGGCACGTCGGCTACCCGATCGCGCTCGAGGGCGCCCTCAAGCTGAAGGAGCTCGCGTACATCCACGCGGAGGGCTTCGCGGCGGGCGAGCTCAAGCACGGCCCCATCGCGCTCATCGAGCCGGGGCAGCGGGTCTTCGTGATCGTGCCGAGCCCGCGGGTCTCGACCTCCCTGCACCCGAAGGTGGTCTCCAACATCCAGGAGATCCGCGCCCGGGGCGCCCACGTGATCGCGATCGCCGAGCAGGGCGACGTCGCGGTGCTGCCGTTCGCGGAGGACGTCCTGCGCATCCCGCTGGCCGCCCCGCTCTTCGAGCCGCTCCTGGCCGTCGCGCCGCTGCAGATCTTCGCGATGGAGCTCGCGGCGGCGAAGGGCCTCGACGTGGACCAGCCGCGGAACCTGGCGAAGTCCGTCACGGTCGAGTGACGCGCGGCGTTCGGGGAGCGGAGCGGCGGTGATCGTCGGGATCGGAGTGGACGTCGTCGACATCGCCCGCTTCGACCGGGCGGTGCGCCGGACGCCCGCGCTGCTGCCGCGCCTGTTCCACGAGCACGAGCGGAACCGGTCGAACTCGTCGCTCGCCGCACGGTTCGCCGCCAAGGAGGCGCTCATCAAGGCCCTCGGCGAGATCCCAGGGTTCCGCTGGCTCGACATGTCGGTGGACTCCGACGAGCACGGCAACCCCGGGATCACCGCCAGCGGACGCGTGGCCGAGGCCCTCGCGACGCGGCACATCACCCATCTGCACCTGTCGCTCACCCACGACGCCGGCATCGCGTGCGCCTTCGTCGTGGCGGAGCGCGTGACGTGAGCGGCCCACTGCGCGAGGCGGTCGTCGACCTCGGCGCGATCAGCGCCAACGTCGCCCGGCTCCGGGCGGTCGCCGGCACGCCGCACGCGATGGTCGTCGTCAAGGCGAACGGCTACGGCCACGGGGCGGTCGCCGCCGCGGAGGCCGCACTCGCCGGGGGAGCGGACTGGCTCGGCGTGGCCGACCTCGCCGAGGCTTTGGTCCTGCGCGCCGAGGGGATCCGGGCCCCGATGCTCGCCTGGCTGCACGACCCGGAGGCCGACTTCCGCGCGGCGATCGACGTCGGGGTCGACATCGGCGTCTCGACGCCGGCGCAGCTCGAGGCCGTCGCGTCCTCCGGTGCCCGAGCGCGCCCGCACGTGCAGTTCAAGGTCGAGACCGGCCTGAGCCGCAACGGCCTCGCCCCAGAGGACTGGCCTGCGGTCTTCCGCCGCGCCGCCGAGCTGGAGCGCTCCGGCGCTCTCGCCGTCCGCGGCGTGATGTCGCACCTCTCGAACGCGTCCCCCGAGGACGACGCCGACGCCCTCGAGTCGTTCCGGTCCGCCCTCGCCCTCGCGGAGGAGGCCGGCCTGCGGCCCGAGCTGCGCCACCTCGCCGCGACCGCCGGCGCGATCCGCCGCCCGGCCGCGCGCTTCGACCTCGTCCGCCTCGGCATCGGCGCCTACGGACTGTCCCCGTTCGCGGACGAGGCTGGCGACGATCTGGGGCTCCGGCCGGCGATGACGCTCCGCACCCGGGTCGCGGCGGTCCGGACCGTCGCGGCGGGCGCCGGCGTCTCCTACGACTACACCTGGCGGGCGCCCGCCGCGACCCGGCTCGCGCTCGTGCCGCTCGGCTACGCGGACGGCGTTCCGCGTGCCGCCTCCGGGAGCGCGGAGGTGTGGATCGCGGGCGCCCGGCATCCCGTCCGCGGCCGGATCGCCATGGACCAGCTCGTGGTCGACGTGGGGGACACCCCGGTGGCCGTGGGCGACGAGGCCGTGCTCTTCGGGGATCCGGCGGCAGGAGTTCCGTCGGCGGACGAGTGGGCCGAGTGGGCCGGGACCATCAACTACGAGATCGTCACCCGCATCGGTCCCCGGGTGCAGCGGACCCCGCGGTGACCCGGCTCGAGGTGCCGACGGCCGACGGCATGCACGAGCTCGGCGTGCGGATCGGCAGCGCCCTGCGCGCCGGCGACGTGGTCGTGCTCGCAGGGCCGCTCGGGGCCGGGAAGACGACCCTGACGCGCGGGATCGGCGAGGCGCTCTCCGTGCGCGGGCCCGTCACCAGCCCGACCTTCGTGCTCGCCCGGACGCATCCCTCGCTCGCCGGCGGTCCGCCCCTCGTGCACGTCGACGCGTACCGGCTCGGGTCCGCACTCGAGCTCGACGACCTGGACATCGACTTCGCCGGCTCGGTCGTCGTCGTCGAGTGGGGCGCGGGGATGGTGGAGGGGCTCGTCGACGACCGGCTCGACGTCACGATCCAGCGCGCCGCGGGCGGGGACGACGAGGACCAGCCCCGCGTCGTCACCGTCGAGGGGTTCGGGGCGCGCTGGGCGGACGCCCTCCCCGTCTGAGCCCTGCTCCGCTCGGCATTGCAGTAACCGTCGGCGGGGGCGCCGACCGCCTCGCGTCGTGCGCCTCGGACGCGGCTCGTAGGCTTGTCCGGTGCTCCTCGCGATCGACAGCTCGGCCGGAACCGCGGCCGCGGTCGTCGACGGCGCGCGCGGGATCCTCGCCGAGCGCGCGGTCGCGGACACACTGCGACACGCCGAGGTGGTGGGCGAGCTGATCACCGCGGTGCTCCGCGAGGCCGGCGTGGGCGTCGCCGATCTGGACGCGGTCGCGATCGGCGTCGGGCCGGGGCCCTTCACGGGGCTCCGGGTCGGCATGGCGGCCGGACGCGCCTTCGCGCTCGCCGCGGCACGGCCCGCGCTCGGCGTCGTGAGCCACGATGCCGTCGCCGCGGCCGCGTACGAGGCGGACCCCTCCGGGGAGCTCCTCGTCGTCACGGATGCGCGGCGCCGCGAGCTCTACTGGTCCCGCTACCGGGGACTGGATGCCGCAGGCCTCCCGATCCGGGACGAGGGCCCGGCGCTCGCTCGCCCGGCCGACGTGCCGGCCCGCGAGCGCCGGATCGACGCGACAGCGGTGCCGGCGGGGATGCTCGGGCTCGTCGCCGAGCGGGTCCTGGCGGCCGGCCGCGCCCCGGCTCCGGTCGTCCCGCTGTACCTGCGCTCGCCGGACGTGACCCTGTCGGCCCCGAAGCGGGTGAGCTGATGGAGACCTGGACCCTGCGCCGGGCGTCCGTCCGGGACCTGGACCCGATCATGGACATCGAGCGGACCACCTTCCCCACCGATGCCTGGTCCTCGCCGATGATGCGCGCCGAGCTCGAGGACCGGAACACCTACTACCTCGTTGCGGAGACGGAGGACGGGCGCATCGAGGGCTACGCCGGTCTGCTCGCTCCCGTGGGCACGGGCGACGCGGACGTGCAGACGGTCGCGGTCGCCGAGGGCGCCCGGCGCCGGGGCCTGGGGCGCCGCCTCGTCGTCGAGCTGCTCCGCGAGGCGCGGGAGCGCGGGGCGTACCGGGTCTTCCTGGAGGTGCGGGCCGACAATCCCGCGGCCCAGCAGCTGTACCGCTCCCTCGGCTTCGAGGACATCGGCCTCCGCCGCGGCTATTACCAGCCCGACGGAGTGGACGCCGTCGTGATGCGCCGCGTCGCAGCGCGCCCAGGGGAGTGCTCGTGACCGGCCCCCTCGTCCTCGGCATCGAGACCTCGTGCGACGAGACGGGAGTCGGGATCGTCCGGGGCCGCGAGCTCCTGGCGAACGTCATCGCGTCCTCGATGGAGGAGCACGCCCGGTACGGCGGCGTCGTGCCCGAGGTGGCCGCGCGGGCGCACCTCGAGGCGATCGAGCCCGCGCTGCAGCGAGCTCTCGACGAGGCCGGGGTGCGGCTCGCCGACCTCGACGCACTCGCCGTGACGGCGGGGCCCGGGCTCGCCGGAGCGCTCATGGTCGGCATCGGCGCGGCCAAGGGGCTCGCCGCCGCGACCGGCCTGCCGCTGTACGGGGTCAATCACCTCATCGGGCACGTCGGCGCGGATCTGCTGCGGCCGCCGGGGGAGGAGCCGGCTCCGCCGCTCGACGAGGCGACAGTCGCCCTCCTCGTCTCCGGCGGTCACACCTCCCTGCTGCTCGTCCGCGACCTCCTGGACGACGTCGAGCTGCTCGGCGAGACCATCGACGACGCCGCGGGCGAGGCGTTCGACAAGGTCGCGCGCCTCCTCGGCCTGCCCTATCCGGGCGGGCCCGAGATCGACCGCGCGGCGAAGGACGGGGACCCCGCGGCCATCCGCTTCCCCCGCGGCCTGACCCAGCCGCGGGACCTGGAGCGCCACCGGTACGACTTCTCCTTCTCCGGCCTCAAGACCGCGGTGGCGCGCTGGGTCGAGAAGGCGGACGACGAGGGGCGGACGCTGCCCGTCGCGGACGTGGCGGCGAGCTTCCGCGAGGCCGTCGCGGACGTGCTGATCGGGAAGGCGGTCGCCGCCTGCACCGATCGCGGCGTTCCCCGCCTCCTGCTCGGAGGTGGTGTCGTCGCTAACGCGCGGGTGCGGAGACTGGCCGAGGAGCGGTGCGCCGCGGCGGGGGTGGCCCTGCGCATCCCGCCGCTGTCGCTCTGCACGGACAACGGCGCGATGATCGCCGCCGTCGGGGCCGGGCTCGTGGCGGCCGGGCGCGCGCCCTCGGGTCCCGCCTTCGGGGCCGACTCGACACTGCCCGTGACCGAGGTCCTCGTTCCCTGAGCGCTGACGTCGCCCTTCGTCCGCCGCGCCCCGTACGCGCGCCTCAACACGCTGCCAGGTGATTGACAGCCCATAGCGGTGCTGGGACTATGGCACGGCCCGCCGAACCTTCGGTGTTGCTGTGAATCCAGGAGCGTCCTCCGCTATGAGCCAGCCCCTTCCCCCCTCCTACGCCTCGGCGCCCTCGGCCTACGACCGGCCCCTGAACGTCATGAGCATCATCGCGTTCATCCTGTCGTTGGTGGGACTCTCGCTCTTCGCGGTGATCCTCGGTCACATCGGGATGAGCCAGATCAAGCGCACCGGCGAGCGCGGGCGAGGCTTCGCCATCGCCGCGCTCGTCATCGGCTACGTGGGGATCGTGCTGTCGATCATCCTGGTGATCCTCATCCTCGTGACGACGGGGATCGCTGCCTCGCAGGGAATCATCACGACCGGCTGAGGCCGGCCTCTCGAAAGGAAGCACCATGAGCGACCAGACACCTCCTCCCGTCCCGCCGCAGGAGCCGTCGTACTCGGCGACGCCCGCGTCCTCGACGCCGTCCTACGGCGCCTCCCCCACCAGCCCCTACACCGGCGGAGGAGCCCCGGCCCAGAAGCCCGCGGTGCTGAGCATCATCTCGCTCGTCCTCGGCATCCTCGGAGTCGTCGGGTTCTTCGTCGTCTTCATCCCGATCGTCGGCTCGATCATGCAGCTGTTCATCCCGGCTGCCGCGATCGTCCTCGGCTTCCTCGGGAAGAGCCGCGAGCCCTGGGCGCCCAAGGGCCTCTGGCTCACCGGCATCATCCTCGGCTTCGTGGGGCTCGCCATCGCGCTGATCTCGCTGATCGGCTGGATCATCCTGTTCGCCACGGCGGGCGCCTACAACACCGGCACCTCGTTCTGATCCCTCGGACCGGTCGGCGCCCTCGGGTGCCGGCCGGTTCGCATGTCCGGAAGGCCCCGTGTCCGATCCGCACGCCACCGCCCTCGCGACCCCGGTCACGGACGGCCCGCCGGCCGCGCCGCCGCGCGGGCTCGGCATCGCCTCGCTCGTCCTCGGCGGGGCGGGCCTGATCGCGGGATGGGCCTTCCTCGGCGTCCCGTGCATCGTCGCCGTCGTCCTCGGGCACCTCGCGCTGCAGCGGGAGCCCGCGGGCCGCGCGTACGCGATCCTCGGACTCGTGCTGGGCTATCTCGGCATCGCCCTCGGGGTCTTCACGGCGGTGCTGATCGGCATCGCCCTGACCCTGCCGTTCGCGTTCCTCGCGACCTTCCCCGCGTTCACCTCGCTGTGACCGGCGAGCCGACGCTCCCGCCGCGGCCACCGGAGGAGCAGGCCGGGCGCGATCGGCGGCCGCCTGTGGACGGGCTCGCCGTCGCCGCGTTCGCGGTGTCCCTCGTCGGTCTGCACATCCCGGGCATCGTGCTGGGGCACCTGGCGCGGGCACGCATCGCCGAGACAGGTCGGGGCGGACAGCGGCTCGCGACCTGGGCCCTCGTGATCGGCTACGCCGGCCTCGCTCTGTCGCTCGCGTGGTGGACGCTCTACTTCGCGGTGCTCGCGCCCGCGGTGACGCTTCCGGGCTGACCGGCCCTGGTGGCGAGGATCGCGGTGCGCTTCCCGCCGACGGGCGCGAGCAGCAGCGTCGCCTCGCCCTCGCCGCGCAGGGAGAGCCGCTTCCGGAAGGCGGCGGGATCGACGTCGACGCCGCGCTTCTTGATCTCCAGGCGCCCGATGCCGCGGTCCCGGAGCTCGCGTGAGATCCGCTTCTCATCGAGCGGGAGCACCGCGACGACCTCGAACGCGGCGAGGAACGGCGAATCCGGGAGCGCGTCGCCGGTCAGGTAGGCGATGCCCTCGCTCAGCATCCCGGCGCCGACCGCGCGCGCGAGGTCGCCGATCAGTCGGGCCCGGATCACGGACCCGGCCGGCTCGAACACGTAGCGGCCGAGGGCCGCGACGGCGGCGTCCGGGCTGTCCTCCGCCGCCGTGAGCTCCGCGGTGCCCTGCGGGCCCAGCACGACCGCGCTCCGGCGGACGCCCGGCCGGGCGAGCGGACCGGACCAGAGCGTGAGCTCGACCGTCTCGCCGCCCGCGGTCACCCACTGCGCCTCGAGGTCCTCCGGGATGCGGCTCCGGTCGAACCCGGGCGCCAGCTTCATTCCGGTCGGGCGCTCGGCGGCGGTCCGGAAGCAGAAGTCGAGGGAGGGCGTCCACTCGTCGGCGGACACCCGGCGGCCGCTCGACCCGGTCGTCCGGCGGGCCGGATCGAGGAACACGGCGGCCCCGTCGGGGAGCGGCGTCGATTCGGCATCTCCGACCGTCACGGTCACCGAGGGGAAGGGCGCCAGGTTGTAGGCGGCGAGAGCCGCCGTGGACTCGTCCCGCTCGACCGCCAGCACCTCCCGGTCGAGCGCGGCGAGGGCCATGGCGTCGCCGCCGATCCCGCAGCCGAGGTCGGCGACGAGGGGGAGTCCCGCCCGCGCGTACCGCCCGGCGTGCAGAGCCGCGACGGGCAGGCGCGTCGCCTGCTCGAGCCCCGCCTCGGTGAACAGCATGCGCTCCGCGAAGTCCCCGAACTTCGCCTTCGCCCGCTCGCGAAGGCGGGCCTGGGTGAGGACCGCCGCGACGAGGGCCGGGGAATGCCCGGCCTTGCGCAGCTCCGCCGACGTCCGGAGCACGTCGCTTCCCGAGCGGTACGGCGGGATGCGGTCGAGGAGCCGCAGCCCCTCCACCGACAGCAGTTCCCGGACCTCGTCTGCGCGCACCGCTCCCAGGTTAAGGTGTGCGGGTCGCGTTGCCCCTGCTGGCACTCGCATTGCAGGAGTGCCAAACAAGCCCCTAGACTCGCTTTAGCACTCCGATGGTTCGTGTGCTAACCACGTCGAAGGTAAGAAAGAAGAGGTCAACCGTGCCGGTTACCATCAAGCCGCTCGAGGATCGGATCGTCATCCAGCAGGTCGAGGCCGAGGAGACCACCGCCTCGGGTCTCGTGATTCCCGACACCGCCAAGGAGAAGCCCCAGGAGGGCGAGGTCATCGCGGTGGGCCCGGGCCGGATCGACGACAACGGCAACCGGATCCCGCTCGACGTCAACGTCGGGGACCGCGTCCTCTACTCCAAGTACGGCGGCACCGAGGTCAAGTTCGGGGGCGAGGAGTACCTGGTGCTCTCCGCTCGCGACGTGCTCGCCGTCGTGGTCCGCTGACGACGCGACAACTGGTCACCGGAAGGGGCCCGGCCGTACAGGCCGGGCCCCTTCCGCGTTCGGCGGGCCCCGCCGCCCTGCCGGGCCGCACCCCGCCCGGCACGTAGACTCGACCGCGATGACCGAGCCCGGCCCCGATTCCCGCCGTGCCGGCCTGGCGGACCCGCCCGCGGCGTCCGCGCTGCACGGGCACCGCGCCTCGCGCGCCGGCTTCCTCGCCGCCGTCAGCGCCTACCTCCTCTGGGGCGTGCTGCCGCTCTACTTCCTCACCCTCGCGCCCGCCGGCCCGTTCGAGATCGTCGCCTGGCGCGTCGTCTTCTCCCTGCTGCTCTGCGCGGTCCTTCTCACGATGTCGGGAGGCTGGAGTCGCCTCGTCGCGGTCGCCCGGCGCGGCAAGCTGCTCTGGACCCTCGGCGCGGCCGCCGCGTTCGTGTTCGTCAACTGGCTCGTGTTCGTGCTGGCCGCCCTCGACGGCCAGGTCGTGGAAGCGTCGCTCGGCTACTTCATCAACCCGATCGTCACCGTCCTGCTCGGCGTGCTCGTGCAGAAGGAGCGGCTGCGGCCGCTCCAGTGGAGCGCGATCGCGATCAGCGCGGTGGCCGTGCTCGTGCTCGCGGTGGGGCACGGCGCGTTCCCGTGGATCGCCGTCGCCCTGGCGCTCTCGTTCGGCTTCTACGGGCTGCTGAAGAAGCGGCTGGGGCCGGAGGTCGACGCGCTCACCGGTTTCGCGCTCGAGACCGCCTGGCTCCTCCTGCCCGCGGTCGGCATCCTGCTCGCCATCGCGGCACAGGGGGAACTGGTCTTCGGCTCCGCCGGTGCCGTCAACGTGCTCATGCTGGTCCTCGCGGGGCCCGTCACGGCCGTCCCGCTCCTGCTCTTCGCCAGCGCCGCCCGCCGGCTTCCGCTGACCGCGCTCGGCTTCATCCAGTACATGGCGCCGATCCTGCAGTTCGCGATCGGTGTGGCCGTGCTCCACGAGGAGATGCCGCCGGAGCGACTGGCGGGCTTCGCGCTCGTCTGGGTGGCGCTCGCGGTCCTGAGCTTCGATCTCGTCCGCAGCACGCGGCGGGCGCGCGCACTTGCCATTGCACCCGGTATCTGATGTGAATCCGCCCGAAAACGGGGGCAGGATTTGGTCCTTTCGCCTCTGCCGTGTTACATGCCTGTAACACATGTGACGCGTGGCGGCGCGAAAGTCCCTCTAAGTTGAGGTGAACGTTCGCCCTCCGGCGGACCTATTCCTGCATTCAGAGTCATTCAAGGAGCACGATGAGCGTTTTCCTCAGGAGGTCAACTCCTGACCGCTCGACGCTGGTCTCCCGTGGCGCGAAGGTGGCGGCGTTCGGCGCCGGCATCCTTCTGCTCGCCTCCTGCGCAAGCGGAGGCGGCGACAGCGCCCCGGCCGAGACCGAGGAGACGACCGCAGCAGCCGCCCCTGAGGGCGACGGCGTCTTCTCCGTCGGGACCATCCTCCCCGCCACCGGCAACCTCGCCTTCCTCGGCCCGCCCGAGGTCGCCGCGGTGAAGCTGGCGATCCAGGACATCGAGGCGGCCGGCTTCGAGTTCGAGGTCGAGCTCAACGAGCGCGACTCCGGAGACACGACCACCGACATCGCGACCCAGTCGGCGTCGGAGCTCGTCGAGCTCGGGGCGGACGTCGTCATCGGTGCCGCGTCCTCCGGTGTGTCGTTCACCTTCATCGACCAGCTGGTCGACGCGGGCATCGTCCAGATCTCGCCGGCGAACACCTCGCCGGACTTCACGGACTACGACGAGGACGGCTACTACTTCCGCACCGCTCCGTCGGACGTGCTGCAGGGCCGCGTGCTGGGCAACCTGATCGTGGGTGACGGCGCCGAGAACGTCGGCATCATCTACATCAACGACCCGTACGGCATCGGCCTCGAGGCGAACGCCCGCGAGGCGATCGAGGCCGCGGGCGGCACGGTGTCCGCGTCCGTCCCCTACAACCCGGGCGACACGGTGTTCACGTCCCAGGTCGACGAGCTGCTCGCGGAGGACCCCGACGCGATCGCGGTCATCGCCTTCGAGGAGACCGCGTCGATCATCCCCGAGCTGGTCAACACGCAGGGCTTCCCGGGCTCCGGCGTCTACTTCGTGGACGGCAACCTCTCGAACAGCTACGAGTTCCAGCCCGGCACCCTCGAGGGTGCCAAGGGCACCCTGCCGGGCAACCCGGCGGACTCGGAGTTCCAGGCCCGCCTCCTTCAGGTGGACCCGGCGCTGCAGGACTTCAGCTACGCGCCGGAGTCGTACGACGCGGTCATCGCGTCCGCCCTCGCGGCGGCGCAGGCCGGCAACGACTCGGGTCAGGCGATCCGCGACAACCTCGCGGACGTGTCGACCGGCGGCACGAAGTGCGAGACGTTCGCGGACTGCCTCGCGCTGATCGGCGAGGGCGAGGACATCGACTACGACGGTGTCTCCGGCCCGATCGAGTGGGACGAGGCGGGCGACCCGACCGAGGCCTACATCGGCATCTACCAGTACGGCGCCGACAACAAGTACACGCTGCTGAACACGGAGTTCGGCTCCCTCCAGGAGTAGGACCCTCAGCACGGGGAGGGGCTCGGCGCCACGGCGCCGGGCCCCTCTTCCGTTCCGGTCCGCCTATCCGCCTCCGGCGCCGTGCGCTTGAATGTGGCACATGGCCAAGGCGAGCGGCGACGCCGTCGAGATCCCGGTCGGCGAGCACACCGTCCGCATCTCGAGTCCGGACCGCGTGTACTTCCCCGCCCGGGGCGAGACGAAGCTCGACCTCGTCCGCTACTACCTCTCGGTGGGCGACGGCATCGTGAACGCGCTGCGGGAGCGGCCCTGCATGCTGCACCGGTTCCCGACCGGCGTCGAGGGGGAGAAGGTCCACCAGAAGCGGCTGCCGGCCGGCGCACCGCCGTGGATGGAGACGGTCCGCGTCTTCTTCCCCCGGTACAGCAGGACCGCCGACGAGCTGTGCGTCACCGAGCTCGCGCACGTCATCTGGGCGGTGCAGATGTCCACCGTCGAGTTCCATCCCTGGAACAGCCGCCGTGCCGACACCGAGCGGCCCGACGAGTGGCGCATCGACCTCGACCCCATGCCGGACTGCCCCTTCTCCCGGGTGCAGCGGGTGGCGCACGTCGTGCACGAGGTCCTGGACGAGCTCGGCGCGGTCGGCTGGCCGAAGACCTCCGGCGGGCACGGCATCCACGTCTACGTCCGGATCCGTCCCGAGCACGGCTTCGACGAGGTGCGCCGTGCGGCGCTCGCGTTCGCCCGCGAGGTGGAGCGGCGGGCGCCGGAGGACGTGACCACGGAGTGGTGGCGCCGGGACCGGGATCCCCGCGCGCTGTTCGTCGACTACAACCAGAACGCGCGCGACCACACGATCGCGGCGGCGTACTCGGTGCGCGGCAACCCGGAGGGGACCGTGTCGGCTCCGATCCGGTGGGACGAGGTCGATCAGGTGGCGCCGCGCGACTTCACGATCGCCACGGTGCCCGCCCGCTACGCCGAGCTCGGCGACCTGCACGCGGGCATCGACGACGCCGTCTTCGACATCGCGCCGCTGCTGGAGTGGGCCGACCGCGACGAGCGGGAGGGGGCGGCGGTCCCCCCGCATCCCGACGAGTCCGGCTGAGGACGGTCAGCCGGACAGGCCGCAGCGCGCGGCCACGAAGCGCAGCAGCGCGTCCTTCACGCCGGCCGCCAGCGGGAGGGGGAACCGGCCGATCGTCCCGTCCTCGAGCTCGACGACGACCGGGAAGCGCGTTCCCACCTTGTCGTCCGCGAGGGCGTGCGCGTCGCACCGCGCGGGCTCCATGGGCAGCGTCAGCGCCGAGGGCGGCGTCTCCTCCTGCACCGCGACGTCCAGGGGCCACCCGCCGTCGCCCTCCTCCGCGCGGAGCAGGACGGTCGGGCGGACCTCAACGAGCCGGACCCGACCGGAGCCCGTGGGGCGCAGCCCCACCGTGAGGACCGCGACGGACGCGGGCCCGGTCCCCTCGACCGCCACTCCCGTCGCCTCGATCGCGACGGCCGCCTCCGTGCTCTCGGCCGCGCAGGCCGCGGCGACGATGCTGCCCACCGCACCGAGGGGATCCTCCGGACGCACCCGGAACGGCAGGGCCTCGCCGTCCCAGCGCACCTCGCCCGTCAGCACCGGCTCCCCGGCGGCCGCGTCGCAGCTGACCTCCGGGATCGTGACGGGCAGGTTGAGGGCCGCGCCGGGCGCCACCGTCGCCGGTGCCCGCTTCCACACTGCCTCCTCCCGGAACGCGGGCACCGCGAGCCGCGCCGACAGCAGCTCGACGGGCCCGGCCGAGGCGTTCCGCACGTGCAGCTGCATCCGCCCCACGCTGAGATCCGAGCGCAGCTGGACGAGCTCGACCGTGACGCCGTCGGGCAGCGCCGCCGGCGTCGCGGGAGTGCAGGAGGAGAGCAGGGCGACAGCGGCGGCCGCGGCGAGGGCCGCGCGCCGCCGCCCGGTCACTCCGCGGGAAGCGCGGCCGAGCCCGCCCGCGCGCGCTTGGCGTCCTCGTCGGCGGCGAGGGTGCCGAGGTAGAGCTCGATCACGCGGGGGTCGGTGAGCAGCTCCCGTCCGGTCCCGGTGTACGCGTCCTTGCCCTGGTCGAGGACGTACGCGCGGGAGCAGATCTGGAGGCACCGGCGGGCGTTCTGCTCGACCATCAGCACCGTCACGCCGGCGCGGTTGATCTCGCTGACGCGGAGGAACGTCTCGTCCTGGCGCACCGGGGAGAGGCCCGCGGAGGGCTCGTCGAGGAGCAGCACGGACGGGTCCATCATCAGCGCACGGCTCATCGCGACCATCTGCCGCTCACCGCCGGAGAGCGAGCCGGCGCGCTGGCGGCGTCGCGTCCGGAGCTCCGGGAACAGCGTCGTGACGAACTCGAAGCGCTCCGCGAACGCCTTCGGTTTCTGGAAGACCCCCATCTGGAGGTTCTCCTCGATGCTGAGGCTCGGGAAGACGTTGTTGTTCTGGGGCACCATGCCGACGCCTTTGGCGACAAGCCGGTCCGCCTTCAGCGAGGTGATCTCCTCGCCCTTGAGGAAGACGCCGCCGCCGCGGATCTTCACCTGGCCGAAGATCGCCTTGAGCAGCGTCGACTTGCCGGCGCCGTTGGGTCCGATGATCCCGATGAGGTCGCCCTGGTTGGCCTCGACCGTGCAGCCGTTCAGGATGTTGACGCCCGGCAGGTAGCCGGCGACGAGATCCGTCGTCCGGAGCACCGGCTCCGCCGCCGCGCTCACCGCTTCTCCTCGGTGCCGGGCTCGAGCTCGGCCTCCGCCTCGGCGCGCAGCGCGGCACGGTCGGCCTCGGTCAGGCTGCCGAGATCGGTGTCGTGATGGGCTCCGAGGTAGGCGTCGATGACGGCCTGGTCCGACATGACCCTGTCGGGCGGGCCCTCGGCGACGATCCTGCCCTCGGCCATGACGATCACCCAGTCGGAGATGTGCCGCACCATGTGCATGTCGTGCTCGACGAAGAGCACGGTCATCCCCTGCTCCTTGAGGTCGAGGATGTGGCCGAGCAGCGACTGGGTGAGCGCCGGGTTCACGCCCGCCATCGGCTCGTCGAGCATGACGAGGGTCGGCTCGCTCATCAGCGCGCGGGCCATCTCGAGCAGCTTCCGCTGGCCGCCGGACAGCGATGCCGCGTAGTCGTCGCGCTTCGCGTCGAGCTTGAACCGGACGAGCAGCTCCTCCGCCCGCTCGCGGATCTGGGACTCCCGCGAGCGCCAGAGCGCGGGCACGAGCGCGCGCAGCATGCTCTCGCCCGGCTGCTCCTTCGCGCCGAGCAGCATGTTCTCGAGCACGGTGAGCCGGCCGAGCGACTTCGTGAGCTGGAACGTGCGGACCATGCCCTTGCGGGCGACCCGGAAGGCGGGCACTCCGGCGAGGTTCGAGCCCTCGAAGGTCCAGGTCCCGGTGTTCGGCTTGTCGAAGCCGGTCAGCAGGTTGAAGAACGTCGTCTTGCCGGCGCCGTTCGGGCCGATGAGGGCGGTGATCGCCCCGCGGGGAATCTCGACGTGCTCGACGTCGACCGCGGTCAGGCCGCCGAACTGACGGGTGACGCCGTCGGCGACGAGGATCGGGTCCACCTTCGGGACACCGGCTCGGATCTCGCCCGTGACGAGCGGGGAGGAGGCCAGCTGCGTGTCAGACATTGAACGACAGCTCCTTCTTGTTGCCGAAGATGCCCTGCGGTCGGAAGACCACGAGGAGCATGAGTGCGAGGCCGACGAGGATGAAGCGGATCTGCCCCGCCTGCGTCGTGCTGATGAACGGGAGGACGCCGGCATCCCGGAGGCCGACGATCACGCCGTTGGTGAGGGAGAGCACCGCCCAGAAGATCATGGCGCCGACGATCGGCCCGAAGACCGTGGCGGCGCCCCCGAGGAGCAGGGCCGTCCAGATGAAGAAGGTCAGCGCCGTGCCGTAGTTCCCCGGCTGAACGGCCCGGGGAAGGATGAACACGACTCCTGCGAGCGATCCGAAGACGCCGCCGAGGACCAGGGCCTGCATCTTGTAGGAGTAGACGTTCTTGCCGAGGCTCCGCACTGCGTCCTCGTCCTCGCGGATGCCCTTGACGACACGGCCCCAGGGGCTGCGCATGAGCAGGAAGACGATGACCGTCGCGAGGAGGACGAGGCCCCAGCCGAACACGCGCACCCACCACTGCTCGCCGGAGTACGTCCACGGGCCGAACCCGAACCGGGCGTCGCCGAACGGGTTGAGCGCGTCGAAGCCGCGGGCGAAGCCGCTGAGGCCCTGCGAGCCTCCCGTGATCGCCGTGAGGTTCACCGTGGACACGACGAACCGCACGATCTCGGCCGCAGCGATGGTGACGATCGCCAGGTAGTCGGCTCGGAGCCGCAGCGTCGGGACGCCGAGGACGAAGGCGAACACGACGGACGCGACGATCGCCGCGAGGATCGCGAGCCACACGGGCCAGCCGAGCTCGAGGGTCGTGATCGCGAAGGCGTACGCGCCCACCGCCATGAACCCCGCCTGGCCGAAGTTGAGCAGGCCGGCGTAGCCGAAGTGCACGCTGAGACCGATCGCCGCGAGGGCGTACGCCGCGGTCGTCGGGCTGATCAGCTCCCCGGCCGCGTTGCCGATGATGCTTCCCCAGTCCATGTCGCCTCCTTAGCCGATCCGCTCGCGGCGGCCGAGCACGCCCTGGGGGCGGAGCAGCAGCACGAGGATGAGGACGATGAGCGCCACCGCGTAGCGGAGGTCCGGCGGGATCCACACCGTCGACAGCTCGGTCAGGATCCCGATGATGAGCGAGCCGACGAGCGCGCCGAACGCGCTGCCCAGACCGCCGAGGGTGACCGCGGCGAACATGAGGAGCAGGATCGCGAACCCCATATCCCAGGTCACGCCGCGGTAGAGCCCGTAGAGGATGCCGGCGAGGCCGGTGAGGGTGGCGGCCATCACCCAGACGATGCGGATGACCCGGTCGACGTTGATCCCGGACGCCGCCGCGAGGGAGGCGTTGTCGCTCACCGCCCGCGTCGCCTTGCCGATCCGCGTGCGGGTGAGGAAGAAAGCCACGAGGAGCAGCATCGCGACGCTGACCCCCATGCTGATCAGCGACGCGAGCGTGATCGTCACCGGACCGAGCGACACCGTCGAGGACAGGCCGATGTTCACGTTCTCGGTGCCGCCGCCGAAGAAGAAGAGGAAGAGGTAGCGCACGACGATCGAGAGGCCGATCGTGACGATCAGCACTTGGACGAGGCCCACCCCCTTCCGCCGCAGCGGGCGGAACAGGCCGGCGTCCTGACCCCACCCGAAGGCGGCGGACAGCGCGAGCGTGGCGATGAGCGCGAGGGCGACGTTCCAGCCGAGCGCCGTCGTGAAGACGTAGAAGAAGATCGCGCCGAAGGTGAGCATCTCGCCGTGCGCGAAGTTGTTGACGCCGGTCGTGCCGAAGATGAGCGTGATGCCGATCGCCGCGAGCGCGAGCAGGAGCCCGAAGTTCAGCCCGTAGACGAGGCGCGTGAACACGGTGTCCCAGATCGTCGTCGTGGAGACCCGCCCCTCGCCCGTGGGGAAGAGGACGTTCACGGTGTTCGTGGTCCCGATGTTCACCTGCCGGGTGACGTTGTCCGGATCCCGGGGGGCGATCCCCTCCGGGAGCGTCTCCACCTGCAGGGTGGCGGTGTACTCGCCGCGGCCCGGCAGCGAGACGCTCCAGCGGCCGTCGGGCCCGGTCGTCCCGACCTCGCTGAACCCGTCGCCCTCGACGAGCACCTCGACGCCCTCGAGCGGCTCGTCGCCGCTGCGGATGACGCCGCCGACCGTGAACGTCGTCGTGAAGTCGCCGGTGGGGCTCGGCGTGGGCGCCGGAGCCTCCGCGGCGAGAGCGCCGATCGGGGCGAGGGAGAGCAGCGCGGCGAGGGCGAGGAGGAATCCGACGAGGAGGCCGATCGGGCGCGCGGCCGACCGTGCGGATCCGGGTGCGGACAAGGAACCTCCAGTGGAACCTGTTTCGGGGGCCCATCAGGTCCGAGACCGTCGGGAACGTTGCGGGAAGCCTATAGGCCGCCGTGTTGCCGCGATGTTTCGCCAGGCGCCCGCACAGCCCCCTTGCGGGGGATTGATCGGGAAGATATCGCGCCGCCCGCGGTTAACATGTATCACCGGCCCGCAGCGTCGCCCCGGGGTGCTTTTGTTCTGTGACCGCCGACCCGGCGGCGACGAGAGGGGATCCATGGAGGGTCACGACCCGTTCGGCTTCATCGGCCTCACCTACGACGACGTCATGCTCCTGCCCGGGCACACCGACGTCATCCCGAGTGAGGCGGACACCTCGTCCCGCCTCACCCGCCGCATCCGCGTCCACGCCCCGCTGCTGTCCTCGGCGATGGACACCGTGACCGAGTCCCGGATGGCCATCGCCATGGCCCGCCACGGCGGCATCGGCGTCCTCCACCGCAACCTCTCCATCGAGGAGCAGGCCGCGCAGGTCGACCAGGTCAAGCGCAGCGAGTCGGGGATGATCACCAACCCGATCACGATCACGCCGGACGCCACGGTCGCCGACGTGGACGAGCTCTGCGCGCGCTTCCGCGTCTCCGGCGTCCCCGTCGTCGAGGCGGACGGCCGCCTCGTCGGCATCATCACCAACCGCGACATGCGCTTCGTCTCCCCGTTCGAGAAGGCCTCGACTCTCGTCCGCGACGTCATGACGCGGGAGAACCTCATCACCGCCCCGGTCGGCATCGACCCGGACGGCGCCGTCGCGATCTTCGCGCAGCACAAGGTCGAGAAGCTGCCCCTCGTGGACGGCGAGGGCCGCCTCAAGGGCCTCATCACCGTCAAGGACTTCGACAAGAGCGAGAAGTACCCGAACGCGACCAAGGACGGCGAGGGCCGGCTCCGCGTCGGTGCCGCCATCGGCTTCTTCGGCGACGCGTGGGACCGTGCCGGAGCCCTCCGCGACGCGGGCGTGGACGTCCTCGTGGTGGACACGGCCAACGGCGACTCCGCGGGCGTGCTCGACATCATCCGCCGGCTGAAGGCGGACTCCGCGTTCGGGGGCATCGACATCATCGGCGGCAACGTCGCGACCCGCTCCGGCGCCCAGGCGCTCGTCGACGCGGGCGTGGACGCGGTCAAGGTCGGTGTCGGACCGGGCTCCATCTGCACCACGCGCGTCGTCGCCGGTGTGGGCGTGCCGCAGGTGACGGCCGTGTACGAGGCCTCGCGCGCCGCCGGCGCTGCCGGCGTCCCGGTCATCGCGGACGGCGGCCTGCAGTACTCGGGCGACATCGCCAAGGCGCTCGTGGCGGGCGCGGACACCGTGATGCTCGGATCCCTGCTCGCGGGCACGGACGAGAGCCCCGGCGAGCTCGTCTTCGTCAACGGCAAGCAGTTCAAGAACTACCGGGGCATGGGCTCGCTCGGCGCCCTCCGCACGCGTGGCAAGAAGACCTCGTACTCGCGCGACCGCTATTTCCAGGCGGACGTGCCGAGCGACGAGCAGTTGATCGCCGAGGGCATCGAGGGCCAGGTCCCGTACCGCGGCCCGGTCTCGTCGGTCGTCTACCAGCTCACCGGCGGCCTCCGTCAATCGATGTTCTACGTGGGCGCGCGCAGCATCGAGGAGCTGAAGGCGAAGGGCCAGTTCGTGCGCATCACCGCGGCGGGCCTCAAGGAGTCCCACCCGCACGACGTGCAGATCTCGGTGGAGGCGCCGAACTACCGCCGCTGACCCGCCTCACCGAACCGGCCCGAGTTGCACAACCCGGGCCGGTTCGGCGTTTCCGGGCCGTCGTGCCGGCCCAGATCGACCGAACCGGCCCGGGTTGCGTCCTGGCGGGCGGGTCCTCCCCAGGGGCGGGAATCTGGGGTTCGTCCCCGTGGTCCCTCGTGCGCCCCGCCGGCGGGCACCGGGTCCGGGACCCTTCCCGCGTGGACACAGTCGCGTCGGCTCACGGCATCACCCTCGTCTCCGAGCTGTCGCGGCTCGACGTCGACGACCGCCCCTTCCGGGCGGCGACCGCGCGCGGCGACCTCGTCCGCGTCCACCGCGGCGCCTACGTCTCAGCCGAGGAGTGGGCGGGACTCGACCGGTACGAGCGGTACCGGCGGCAGGTCGTCGCCGTGTCGCTCGCCTCTCGGAGCCGCCCGGTGCTGACCCACGAGTCGGCGGCCGCGGTGTGGGGGATGCCGACGCTCGGACGGCGCGGCGAGGTGGTGCACGTGCTCACCACGCCGGCCGCGGGGACTCGCACCGAGAACGGGGTCCGCCGCCATGCCATGGACGTGGCCGAGGAGGACGTCCTCGAATCCGGGGGAGTGCGCTTCACGAGCCTCCGGCGCACTCTGCTGGACCTGATGCGGGAGGCGCCGTTCGCGTCGGCGACGGCGAGTCTCGACTGGGCTCTGCGGCACCATCCGCGTGCGCCGAAGCCGACGATCGATCCGCTCGTCCTCGCCGAGTACGTCGCCGCCTCCGGCCTCGTCCGGAACAGCCGGCGCGTCGGCCGGGTCCTGCAGTTCGCCGATCCGCGCGCCGAGTCGCCGGGTGAGTCGCTCAGCCGGGTGGCCATCGCGGAGCTGGGCTTCCCCGCGCCCGAGCTGCAGGTGGACATCCGGGACGTGAACGGCGTCGCCGGACGCGTGGACTTCTACTGGCCGGCGCATCGCCTGGTCGGCGAGTTCGACGGCGATCTCAAGTACGACCCGGAGGTGGTGGGTCACCCGAGCGCTCTGCTCGACGAGAAGCGCCGGGAGGACCGCATCCGCCGGACGGGCAACGGGGTAGCCCGGTGGGACTGGAAGGTCGCGTGGGTCGGTCCTGCTCTGTACCGGCGGCTGACGGAGGCGGGGCTCCCGTCCGTTCTGCGCACACCGCAACCCGGGCCGATCCGGTCACTCGGGGCCGGTGTTGCGGCCCGGATCAGCCGATTCGGCCCGGGTTGCTGAGCCGGGCACAGAGAGGCCCCCAGAGGGGCCCCGGTAGGCTGGAGGGGTGAGCATGGACTTCGAGATCGGGCGCGCCAAGCGGGCCCGGCGGGCCTACGCGTTCGACGACGTGGCCGTCGTGCCGTCGCGCCGGACCCGGGACCCGGAGGACGTGTCCACCTCGTGGACCATCGACGCGTTCCAGTTCAAGATCCCCGTGCTGTCCGCGCCCATGGACTCCGTCGCCTCGCCCGAGACGGCGATCGCCATCGGCCGGCTGGGAGGTCTCGGCGTCCTCGACCTCGAAGGGCTCTGGACCCGGTACGAGGACGCCGCCTCGAAGCTCGCCGAGATCCGCGACCTCGACCCCGCCGAGGCCACCACGGCGATGCAGCGGCTCTACTCGGCGCCCATCCAGCCGGAGCTCATCCAGAGCCGCCTCGCGGAGATCCGGGCCGCGGGCGTGCCCGTCGCCGGCGCCCTCAGCCCGCAGCGGACCCAGGAGCACCACCGCACCGTCGTCGAGGCCGGCGTCGACCTCTTCGTCATCCGCGGCACCACTGTGTCCGCCGAGCACGTCTCCCGCAGCCGGACCCCGCTGAACCTCAAGGAGTTCATCTACGAGCTGGACGTCCCGGTCATCGTCGGCGGCGCCGCGACCTACATGGCCGCGCTCCACCTCATGCGCACGGGCGCGGCGGGCGTCCTCGTCGGCTTCGGCGGCGGGGCCGCCTCGACGACCCGGGCCACCCTCGGGATCCACGCGCCCATGGCCACCGCGCTCGCCGACGCGGCGGGCGCCCGGCGCGACTACCTCGACGAGTCCGGCGGACGCTACGTCCACGTGATCGCGGACGGCGGGCTCGGCACGGCAGGCGACATCGTGAAGGCGATCGCGGTCGGCGCGGACGCCGTCATGCTCGGCAGCGCGCTCGCCCGCGCCACCGACGCCCCCGGCGGCGGGTGGCACTGGGGCCAGGAGGCGCACCACGGCGAGCTCCCGCGCGGCAACCGCGTCTGGGTGGGTCAGGTCGCGCCGATCGAGCAGATCCTGTACGGGCCGGCGCCGGTGGCCGACGGAACAGCGAACCTCGTCGGAGCGTTGAAGAGGTCGATGGCCACCACCGGCTACTCGGACCTCAAGGAGTTCCAGCGGGTGGAAGTCGTGGTCGCGCCGTACCAGGTGTGACACGTCCCGGTCCGACCGGGCACGCGGTCTGACGGAGGAGGAGAAGCATGGCGCAGGGCAACTCGGTCTCGATCTCGTCGAAGCTCGGTCCTGAGGAGCGGGCCGCGGCGATCCGCCGGCTGAAGGAGCGCGAGGTCGACATCCTCGTCATCGGCGGCGGGATCGTCGGCACGGGCGCGGCGCTCGACGCCGTCACGCGCGGCCTCAGCGTCGGGCTTCTCGAGGCGCGCGACTTCGGGTCCGGCACCTCGAGCCGCTCGTCGAAGCTCGTGCACGGCGGCATCCGCTACCTGGAGCAGCTCGACTTCGGGCTGGTGCGCGAGGCTCTCATCGAGCGCGGCCTGCTGCTGCAGCGGCTGGCCCCGCACCTCGTGAAGCCCGTCCGCTTCCTCTTCCCGCTCACGCACCGCGTGTGGGAGCGGGCCTACATCGGCGCCGGCATGCTGCTGTACGACATCTTCAGCTGGAGCGGCGGCCGCCCGCCGGGCGTGCCCCACCACCGGCACCTCTTCAAGCGGCAGATGCTGCGCGCCATCCCGAGCCTTCGCAGCGACGCGTTCACGGGCGGCATCACGTACTACGACGCCCAGGTGGACGACGCGCGGTACGTCGCCGACCTCGCCCGCACCGCCTCCTTCTACGGCGCCCACGTCGCGAACCGCGTCCGGGTGGTCGGCTTCCTCAAGGTCGGCGAGCGCGTGGTGGGCGTGAAGGCGCACGACTTCGAGAGCGGCGAGACCTTCGACGTCCGGGCGAAGCAGGTCGTCAACGCGACCGGCGTCTGGACGGACGAGACGCAGGCGATGGTGGGCGAGCGCGGCCAGTTCAAGGTGCGTGCCTCCAAGGGCATACACCTCGTCGTGCCGCGCGACCGCTTCCAGTCGAAGATGGGCGTCATCCTCCGCACCGAGAAGAGCGTGCTCTTCGTGATCCCGTGGGGACGTCACTGGATCATCGGCACGACCGACACCGACTGGAACCTGGACAAGGCCCACCCCGCCGCCACGGCCGCCGACATCGACTACCTGCTCGAGCACGTGAACCGCATCCTCGCCGTCCCGCTCACGCGCGAGGACGTCGAGGGCGTGTACGCGGGCCTGCGGCCCCTGCTCGCCGGCGAGTCCGAGCTCACGTCCAAGCTGTCCCGCGAGCACATCGTCACCCACTCCGTGCCGGGCCTCGTCGTCGTGGCGGGCGGCAAGTGGACGACGTACCGCGTCATGGCGAAGGACGCGATCGACGCCGCCGTCTCCGCACTGGACGGGCGCATCCCCGAGTCGGTCACCCAGGACATCCCGCTCCTCGGGGCCGAGGGGTATCAGGCCGCCTGGAACAAGCGGAGCAGGATCGCCCGCGCGTTCGGGGTGCACCGGGTGCGCATCGAGCATCTCCTCAACCGGTACGGCGTGCTCACCGACGAGATCCTCGACCTGCTGAAGGCGCGTCCCGAGCTCGGGGAGCCCATCCCCGGGGCGGACGACTACATCGAGGCCGAGATCCTGTACGCCGCGAGCCACGAGGGCGCCCTCCACCTCGACGACGTGCTCGCCCGCCGCACCCGCATCTCGATCGAGGCGTGGGATCGCGGGGTGTCCGCCGCGCCCGTCGCCGCCCGCCTCATGGCCGAGGTCCTCGGCTGGGACGAGGCGCGCACCGAGCGCGAGATCCAGACCTACCTCCGGCGCGTCCAGGCGGAGCGCGAGAGCCAGCTGCAGCCCGACGACGAGTCGGCCGACCGGGTCCGCCTCGAAGCGCCCGACATCGTGACCACCTCCGCGTGAGAAAAGCGCGCTCCCTCTTCCCGCCGCCGCTCCTCGCGGTGATGCGCAGGCCGACCTCGATCGGCCTGCTGCTGCTCGCGGTCGCGGTCGCCGTCGTGTTCGCCCTGTTCGGGCAGTGGCAGCTGAGCAGGGCCGTGCAGAACGGCGACGTCCTCGAGCGGCCGACCGAGACCGTGCTCCCGCTCAGCGAGGTCGCCGAGCCGCACACCCCGACCTCGAATCGCGCGGTCGGGCAGCTCGTCGCCGTGTCCGGTGAGTGGGTCGAGGGCGACTTCTTCGCGCTGCGCGACCGGCTGGACAACGGCGACGCCGGCTACTGGACGGTCGGGCACCTCCGCACCGACGAGGGCGCGTCGCTCGCGGTCGCGCTGGGCTGGACCCCCGAGCGGCAGGAGGCGATCGACGCCGCGGAGCGCTGGAACGACGACTCCTCCGTCCTCCCGGCCGAGGTCAGCGGGCGCTTCCAGCACTCGGAGGCCCCGACTCCGCCGGAAGGCGACGACCCCCTGCCACGGGAGATGTCCCCGGCGTCGTTCGTGAACCAGTGGCAGGACCCGGAACCGGCCTACGCCGGATACGTCACCCTGCGGGAGGCACCGGAGCCGCTCCAAAGCATCTGGTCGCCCGCGCCCGAGACCGAGGTCGCGCTGAACTTCCTCAACCTCTTCTACGCCCTCGAATGGGTGCTGTTCTCGGTCGCCGCGCTCTACATCTGGTACCGGCTGATGCGGGACATCTACGAGCGCGAGCAGGACGAGGCGGCGGCTGCGCAGGCGGCGGGCGATGACGCACCGCGGGAAGGCGCTCAGCGGGCGACCGTAGACTGAGGGCATGCCGACCGAGCCGCGGATCAGCGACTTCCCCCGGATCCGCACCACCCTCTCGGTGTACCGCATCCTCGCCTATGCCACGGGCGTGATGCTGCTCGTCCTCGTCGTGGAGATGATCCTCAAGTACGGGTTCGGGCTCGAGGCCGACCTCGGCGGCAGCGGCGGCTTCCTGGCCCTCGTGTCCGTCGACGGGCACACCGGCATCAACCTCAGCCTGGTCGCGCAGATCGCGCACGGCTACTTCTACCTCGCCTACCTCGTCGTCGACTTCGTGCTCGTCACGTTCCTGCGCTGGCCGATCACGCGCTTCCTGCTGATCGCCGCGGGCGGCGTCGTCCCCCTGCTCTCCTTCTTCACCGAGCACCGGATCACCCGCGAGGTGAAGGACTACCTCGCCGCGCGGGAGACCGCGGAGCTCCCCGTCGCCACGGAGGCCCGTCATTAGCGAGAACGACAACCCCGGACCCCGGGACAGCCTGAGCGTCGCGCCCGAGGCGCGCGGACCGGAGGAGGCGAGCGGCACCGACGCCCGCCCGGTCCTCGTCGTCGACTTCGGCGCCCAGTACGCGCAGCTGATCGCCCGGCGCGTGCGGGAGGCGAACGTGTACTCCGAGATCGTGCCGCACACCGTGACGGCCGAGGAGATCAGGGCGCGCAAGCCGGCCGGGATCGTCCTCTCGGGCGGACCGTCCAGCGTCTACGAGGAGGGCGCCCCGGCGCTCGACCCCGGCATCCTCCAGCTCGGGGTGCCGGTGCTCGGCATCTGCTACGGCTTCCAGGCCATGGCGCAGCAGCTCGGCGGAGAGGTCGCCCACACGGGCCAGCGCGAGTACGGCTCCACGCCGGTCCGGGTCGCGGATCACGGATCCCTGCTGGAGGGCATCCCGGCCGACCAGACCGTCTGGATGAGCCACGGCGACTCCGTCGCGAAGGCGCCCGACGGGTTCCAGGTGCTCGCGAGCAGCCCCTCCACGCCGGTCGCCGCCTTCGCGAGCGATGAGCGCAAGCTCTACGGCGTCCAGTGGCACCCCGAGGTGAAGCACTCCCCGTTCGGGCAGGCGGTCATCGAGAACTTCCTGCACCGGGCGGCCGGGCTCCCGGGCGACTGGAACAGCGGCAACGTCATCGCGGAGCAGGTCGAGCGGATCCGGGCGCAGATCGGGTCGTCGCGGGTCATCTGCGGACTCTCCGGCGGTGTCGACTCCGCCGTCGCCGCCGCGCTCGTGCACAAGGCGGTCGGGGATCAGCTCACGTGCGTCTTCGTGGACCACGGGCTGCTGCGCCAGGACGAGGCCCGGCAGGTCCAGGAGGACTACGTCGCGGCCACCGGCGTCCGGCTCGTCACGGTCGACGCCTCCGAGCGGTTCCTCGACGCGCTCGCCGGCGTGACCGACCCCGAGCAGAAGCGCAAGATCATCGGCCGGGAGTTCATCCGGACCTTCGAGGACGCCGCCGAGGCGCTCGTACTGGAGGCCCAGGCCGAGGGCGAGAGCATCCGGTTCCTCGTGCAGGGCACGCTCTACCCGGACGTCGTCGAGTCCGGCGGAGGCACGGGCACCGCGAACATCAAGTCCCACCACAACGTGGGCGGCCTCCCCGAGGACCTCACGTTCGAGCTCGTCGAGCCGCTGCGCACCCTCTTCAAGGACGAGGTCCGCGCCATCGGCCGGGAGCTCGGCCTCCCCGAGGTCATCGTGGCGCGCCAGCCGTTCCCGGGCCCCGGTCTCGGGATCCGGATCGTCGGCGCGGTAGACCGGGAGCGGCTCGACCTCCTCCGCTCCGCCGACGCGATCGTCCGCGAAGAGCTGACGGCGGCCGGACTGGACCACGAGATCTGGCAGTGCCCGGTCGTCCTCCTCGCCGACGTCCGCTCGGTCGGCGTCCAGGGTGACGGCCGCACCTACGGCCACCCGATCGTCCTGCGTCCGGTCTCATCGGAGGACGCGATGACCGCCGACTGGACCCGGCTCCCGTACGACGTGCTCGCGAGGATCTCCAACCGGATCACCAACGAGGTCCCGGGCGTCAACCGCGTCGTGCTCGACATCACCTCGAAGCCGCCGGGGACCATCGAGTGGGAGTGAGCTTCCTCCGCTGAAGGGGGAGGTGCGAGTGAGCCGCCTCCGCTGATCGGGTGCTGCGCGGATCAGGATTGTTCCGCCGCTGCCCGGCGAGTCTTCCTGATCCGCGCGCGACGACGACCGCCCATCCTGATCGGCGTCGGATCTCCTGATCCGCGAGAACGGCGAGGCCGCGAGAACGGCAACCGCGAGAACGCAAAGAAGAAGGGCGGCCCCGGATGGGACCGCCCTTCGACTGCTTTCCGGGTTACTCCGAGCCGCGCAGGATGGCGAAGATGCGGAGGAACTCGACGTAGAGCCACACGACGGTGACCATGATGCCGAAGCCCGCCTGCCAGCCGAACTTCTGCGGCAGGCCCGTCTGGACGCCCCGCTTGACGAAGTCGAAGTCGAGCACCAGCGAGTAGGACGCGAGCAGCACGGCGAGGGCGCCGATGATCAGGCCGAGCGGGACGCCCGGGATGATCTCCATCGAGTTGAGGCCGAAGGCGCCGCCGGCGACCGGGGCGTTGAACAGCATGAGGCCGAGGTTCACCAGCGAGAACAGCAGGTAGGCGACCATCGCGACCAGGAAGATCTTGGTCGCGCGAGCCGAGGCCCGGACCTTGCCGCTGGCGAACAGCGCGAGCACCGCCGCGACCGTGACGAGCGTCGCGATGACCGCCTGGACGACGACGCCCGGCCAGATCCCCTCGAAGAGGGCGGAGATGCCCCCGACGAAGAGACCCTCGAACGCCGCGTAGCCGACGATGAGCGGAACGGACGGCTGCCGCTTGAACGTGTTGACGAGCCCGAGGATCAGCCCGCCGATCATGCCGACGATGAACAGGCCGGGGATGAACCAGCCCACCGCGGCCGTGGCCAGCAGGACGGCGAAGAGGCTGACCGTCTTGACGATCGTGTCCTCGTAGGTCATCCGCTGGGTGTCGACGGGGGTCGCCGACGGGCGGCTGTAGAGCTGGTCGAGCTCCTCCGCCGACGGCGCGTTGACGCGCGCTGCGACATCGCCCCGCCCGTTGAAGGCGGGACTGTTGGAGAATGCGGGATTGCTGGACAGTGCCATGACTCCTCGTATCCCTCTGGCCGGGACCATCCCGGCAGGGAAGGTGATTGTTCCTTACGATTTTACGGGTCGCGCGGTGAATTTCGGCTGATAGAGGCCGAAGATCGCGCAGGGAGAACAGCGGCGGCCCAGGCGGCCGCGACGGCGACCGCACCGGTCGTGAGCGCGGCGGGGACCCGTGAGGCCAGCGCCCCGCCCGTCTGCGCGATCAGGAGCCCGGCGATCACCGGAGCCAGGACGAGCGGGTACGCCCGCGCCGGCCGGCGGCGGACCAGGAACCAGAGCGCCAGGGGGACCGCCATCAGCCAGGCCAGCTGGCCGCCGAGCAGGAGCAGCAGCAGGGAGGCGAGCCCCGCCCCGGCGCCGAGCAGTCGGCGCCAGCCGGGAGCGGGAAGCACGAGCCACCCGGTCACGTGGGCGGCCGCGCCGAGCAGTCCGAGGTGGAGCGTGTACGCCGTCGTCGGAAGGAGCAGTCCCGCGCCGCCGACGATCAGGACGGCCCCGGCCGCCTGGCGCGGCCCGTAGCGGGACCACCGCAGGGGGAGCGACGCGTTCGGCTCTGGAGGTCGGACGGCCACGGGCTCACGGTACCGCCTCGCCGCGGGGCACCCGGGCCGCTGTCGGGGGGCTCGCTTAGACTCGGTGCCCAAATGAGCACGCCCACCCTCACATCGTCGCCACTGCTCGAGGGGCTCAACCCGCAGCAGCGGGAAGCCGTGCTCTACCGCGGACCGGCTCTCCTCATCGTCGCCGGCGCGGGCTCGGGCAAGACCCGGGTCCTCACGCACCGCATCGCCAGCCTGCTGGAGTCGCGCGAGGCATGGCCCAGCCAGATCCTCGCCATCACGTTCACGAACAAGGCCGCCAGCGAGATGCGGGAGCGCGTGCATCACCTCGTCGGCGGGGTCGCCGAGGGCATGTGGATCTCGACCTTCCACTCGGCGTGCGTGCGCATCCTCCGCCGCGAGGCGGAGCAGTTCGGCTACAGCCGCAGCTTCACGATCTACGACTCCGGGGACACGAGGGCGCTGCTCAAGCGGATCATCAAGGACCTCGAGGCGGACGTCCTCGGCTTCACGGTCCCCTCGACCGCGGGCAAGATCTCGAAGCTCAAGAACGAGCTCACCGATGTCGAGGCGTACGCCCGGCAGGCGAACTTCAACGACCCGAACGAGGTCATGTTCGTCGAGATCTTCCGCCGGTACACCCGGGAGCTGTCGGCGGCCAACGCGTTCGACTTCGACGACCTGATCAGTCAGACCGTCTACCTCTTCCAGGCCTTCCCCCACGTCGCCGACCGCTACCGGAGCCGGTTCCGGCACATCCTGGTCGACGAGTACCAGGACACGAACCACGCGCAGTACGCGCTGATCCGGGAGCTTACGCGCGGCCCGTCCGCGCCGGAGCCGGGGGAGCCGGTCGCTCCGGCGCCGTCGCTGACCGTCGTCGGGGACTCCGACCAGTCGATCTACGCCTTCCGCGGGGCTGACATCCGCAACATCGTCGAGTTCGAGCGCGACTTCTCGGGCGCGAAGGTCGTCCTGCTCGAGCAGAACTACCGCTCGACGCAGAACATCCTGAGCGCGGCCAACGCGGTCATCTCGAACAACTTCGACCGCAAGGACAAGAAGCTGTGGACCGCCGACGGCGACGGCGAGAAGATCGTCGGCTACACCGGCTACTCCGGCCACGACGAGGCGCAGTTCGTCGCGGACGAGATCCAGGGTCTCCACGACAGAGGGACGGCGTACCACGACATCGCCGTCTTCTACCGCACGAACTCGCAGACCCGTGCGCTCGAGGAGATCTTCATCCGGTCGGCGATCCCGTACCGGATCGTCGGCGGCACCAAGTTCTACGAGCGGGCCGAGATCAAGGACGCGATGGCGTACCTCACCGCCGTCGCGAACCCCGCCGACACGCTCGCCGTCCGCCGCATCCTGAACACGCCGAAGCGCGGCATCGGCCCGGCGACCGAGACGCAGCTGGCGACCTACGCCGAGAAGAACGGGATCACCTTCCGGGAGTCCCTCCGGCACGTGAAGGAGCTGGGGCTGGGGCCGAAGGTGACCGGCGCGATCACGGCGCTGTCCGACCTGCTGGACGAGGCGGCGGCGCTCGCCGAGGCCGGGCCGACCCAGGCGGACAGCGGTGTGCCCGAGGTGCTCGGCCTGCTGATGAGCCGGAGCGGGTACCTCGACGCCCTCCGCGCCTCGCGCGACCCCCAGGACGAGGCCCGCGCGGAGAACGTCGAGGAGCTCGTCGCGGTGACGAAGGAGTTCCAGCGGAACAACCCGGACGGCACCCTGCTCGACTTCCTCACCGAGGTGTCCCTCGTGGCGGCGGCCGACGAGATCGACGACAGCTCCGGCAGCGTCTCCCTCATGACCCTGCACACCGCCAAGGGACTCGAGTTCGACGCGGTGTTCGTGACCGGCGTCGAGGAGGACCTGCTGCCCCACCGCATGTCGGCGGGGGAGCCGGGCGGCCCCGCCGAGGAGCGCCGCCTCTTCTACGTCGGCATCACCCGGGCCCGGAAGCGCCTCTTCCTGTCCCTCGCCATGACGCGCGCCCAGTACGGCGACGTGTCCGTCGCGCTGCCGAGCCGGTACCTGCAGGAGATCCCCGCCGAGCTCATCGACTGGCGGCAGTCCCCCGGGATGGCGAACAGCCGCGGCGGCAGCCAGCCCCGCGCCCTCAACGTCCGGCGCGACGGCTACGGCGGCGCCTACAGCCTCCCCGCCGGCCCGTCCGCCCCGAAGCCCAAGACCGAGTGGGCGAACAAGGTGACCGGCCAGATGCGGGACAACGGCGATCTCGCCCTCGCCGCAGGCGATCGCATCCGCCACACCGACTTCGGCGAGGGCCGCGTGATGGCGGTCACCGGCGAGGGGGCGAAGCGGATCGCCGAGGTGCAATTCGACGCCGCGGGACGCAAGAGGCTGCTCATCAAAGTCGCCCCGATCGAGAAGGTCTCCTGACCGGTCCGCTCCCATTCGCCGGCGGTTGTGTTTCTTCAGAGCGCCTTACCGGCGGCGCTGATGACGGTCGGGGCGACAGCCGTGGTCCGCGAGCTGGCACCAAGGAAACGATGCGGATCACCGCAAGCCGTACTGCCGATCCCGACAGTCGCCGGCTATTCATCAGGCGGGCCTCCCGCCCGGAAACAGAGACTGCCGGCCGGCCGTCGAGATGATGACGGCCGGCCGGCAGTTCTGTTCAGGAATCGCCGGGGATCAGCGGGACTGCTCGAACGCCTCCTGGATCTCCTTCGAGATCCGGCCGCGGTCGGAGACGGTGTAGCCGTTGGAACGGGCCCATTCCCGGATCTCCTGCAGGCGGTTTCCGCCGCCGCGCGGCTGGGGCTCGGAGCCCCGCCGGCGCTGACCCGTGGGACGGGCCTTGGAGATGTAGGGGTCGAGAGCCGCCGACAGCTTCTCGCGATTCTCGGCGGACAGATCGATCTCGTAGGACTTCCCCTGGAAAGAGAAGGCGACGGTTCCACCGGAGCCGTCGGTGATGACGCTGCCGTCGAGATCGTCGACGGTCTCCACAATGACTTTCTGTGCCACGGATACTCTCAGCAATCGTTAGGAGGGGGCGAAGGCCCGAATAGCGGGCGGGAAATGTCCGCGTGATTAGTGTACGGAAAAGGAACCCCGCGTGCACGCCGGTGAGCGAAGACGCTATTGAATTGCGCCCGTATTCTTCTCGGCGATAATCCCGCCTCGCGATCCGCCTCCGAGTCGGCGAGGTCGATCAGGGTAGAGTTCTGCTGTCCCCTCGGCGGCGTGGAAGCCGCCCGCAGCCGCCCCGGAAGGACCCGGAAGACCAGTGGATCTCTACGAGTACCAGGCCCGTGACATGTTCGAGAGTTACGGCGTCCCCGTGCTCGCGGGCATCGTCGCCGACACGCCTCAGGAAGCCCGAGCGGCGGCCGAGAAGCTCGGCGGCACCGTCGTCGTCAAGGCCCAGGTGAAGACCGGAGGCCGCGGAAAGGCGGGCGGCGTCAAGGTCGCGCACAGCCCGGCCGAGGCCGAGAGGGCCGCCGAGGCGATCCTCGGCCTCGACATCAAGGGCCATACGGTGCGCCGCCTCATGGTGGCCGCCGGCGCCCGCATCGCCCAGGAGTTCTACTTCTCGATCCTGCTCGACCGCGCCAACCGGTCCTACCTCTCCCTCGCGAGCGTCGAGGGCGGCATGGACATCGAGCAGCTCGCCGTCGAGAAGCCCGAGGCGCTCGCCCGCATCGAGGTCGACCCGCTGACCGGCGTCGACCGCGAGAAGGCGACCGAGATCGCGCGCGCCGCCGGCTTCCCCGAGGACCTCTTCGAGAAGGTCCTCCCGGTCATCGAGCGGCTCTGGTGGGTGTACCGCGACGAGGACGCCACGCTCGTCGAGGTGAACCCGCTCGTGCTCACCGAGTCGGGCCAGATCATCGCGCTCGACGGCAAGATCACCCTCGACGACAACGCCGAGTTCCGCCACGAGAAGCACAAGGAGCTCGCCGAGGCGGGCGACGTCGACCCCCTCGAGGCGAAGGCGAAGGAGAGCGACCTCAACTACGTCAAGCTCGACGGCGAGGTCGGCATCATCGGCAACGGCGCGGGTCTCGTCATGTCGACGCTCGACGTCGTCTCCTACGCCGGAGAACGGCACGGCGGCGTGCGGCCCGCCAACTTCCTCGACATCGGCGGCGGCGCGTCCGCCGAGGTGATGGCGGCGGGGCTGCACGTGATCCTCAGCGACCCGCAGGTGCGCAGCATCTTCGTCAACGTGTTCGGCGGCATCACCGCCTGCGACGCCGTGGCCAACGGCATCGTCGGCGCCCTCGAGCGGCTCGGCGACGAGGAGAGCAAGCCGCTCGTCGTGCGGCTCGACGGCAACAACGTCGAGGAGGGGCGGCGGATCCTCGCGGAGGCGAACCACCCCCACGTGACCGTGGTCGACACGATGGACGATGCCGCCGACAGGGCGGCCGAGCTGGCGAACGCCTGAGGCCCGGAGGAAGCAGGGACATGTCGATTCTTCTCGACGAGAACTCCAAGATCATCGTCCAGGGCCTCACCGGGTCCGAGGGCACCAAGCACGCCGGGCGCATGATCGCCTCCGGCTCGGACATCGTCGGCGGGGTCAACCCGCGCAAGGCCGGCACCGAGGTGGAGATCGAGGGCAGGACGCTCCCGATCTTCGGCAGCGTCGCGGAGGCGATGGCGTCGACCGGCGCGAACGTCTCCGTCATCTTCGTCCCGCCCGCCTTCGCCAAGTCGGCCGTCCTCGAGGCGATCGATGCGGGGATCCCGCTCGTCGTCGTCATCACCGAGGGCATCCCGGTGAAGGACTCGGCCGAGTTCTGGGCGTACGCGAAGGCCAAGGGCGGGCGCACGCGCATCATCGGCCCGAACTGCCCGGGCATCATCAGCCCCGGCAAGTCGAACGCCGGCATCATCCCGGCGACGATCACGGGCGCGGGCGCGATCGGGCTCGTGTCCAAGTCCGGGACGCTGACCTACCAGATGATGTACGAGCTCCGCGACATCGGCATCTCGACCGCGATCGGGATCGGAGGCGACCCCATCATCGGGACCACGCACATCGACGCCCTGGCGGCCTTCGAGGCCGACCCGGAGACCCGCGCGATCGTCATGATCGGCGAGATCGGCGGCGACGCCGAGGAGCGCGCGGCCGAGTTCATCCAGGCGAACGTGACGAAGCCCGTCGTCGCCTACGTCGCGGGCTTCACCGCTCCCGAGGGCAAGACGATGGGCCACGCCGGCGCGATCGTCTCCGGCTCCTCGGGCACCGCGCAGGCCAAGAAGGAGGCGCTCGAGGCCGCCGGAGTGCGGGTCGGCAAGACCCCGAGCGAGACCGCCGCGCTGATGCGCGAGGTCTTCGCGACGGTCTGACGGGGTTTCGCGGAGCCCGGCCCGGAACCTCGGGCTAGGCTCCGGAACGCATGAACCGCCCGCTCACCGCGCTCCTGGCCGCCCTCGAGTCCCTCCTCGTCGCGGGAATCGGGTTCGGGGTCCTCCTCGTCCCGCTCACCGCCCTGTGGGCGATCCAGTACGAGCTCGGCATCGACTGGGCCGTCTTCTACCGCGCCGCCGCCGACACCTGGCTGCTCGGCCACGGCGTCGACATCCGGTTCACGCTGGATCCCGTCGTCGCCGCGGCCCTCGGGCTTCCGGGAGCCGCCGAGCCCTTCCACGTGACGATCGGTGCCCTCGGCATCGCGCTCCTCACCGCCCTCCTCGCCGTGCGCGCGGGCGGCCGGCTCTTCGAGACCGACCACCGGCGGCTCGCCGCGGTCACCGCGATCGCGGTGTTCGGCCTCCTCTCGCTGGTGCTCGCGCTGACGGCCGGGACGCCGGCCGCGCAGCCCTCACGCTGGCAGGGCGTCGTGCTGCCGCTCGCCGTCTTCGTCGCCGGGCTCGCCGTCGGCTGGCATCGGCGGCGCGGGGTGCCGCTGCGCAACCCGCTCCTGCGCCTGCCGATCGCGCCCGGCTGGGCCGTCCTCCTCGGCGAGGGCGCACGGGCCGGGGTCGCGGCGATCGCGGGCCTCCTCGCGGCCGCGTCCGTGGCCGTCGCGGTGCTCCTGGTCCTCGGCTACGCCACGGTCGTCTCGCTGTACGAGGCGCTGCAGGGCGACGTCCTCGGCGGCGCGGTGCTCACGCTGGGCCAGCTCGCGCTGCTGCCCGACCTCGTGATCTGGGCGGCCGCCTGGCTCACCGGACCGGGGTTCTCGCTGGGCGCCGGGTCCTCGGTCTCGCCGCTCGGGACGGCGCTGGGGCCGGTCCCCGGACTCCCTGTGCTCGGCGCGCTGCCCGCGGGGGACCTCGCGTTCGGGTTCCTCGGCCTCGCCGTGCCGCTCGCGGTGGCGTTCCTCTGCGGCGCCCTGCTGCGGCCGCGGCTGGACCGGACGCTGCTGCTGCCGCCGGCGGTGCCGGAGCTCCTCGCCGCGGCCGGCGCCGCGGGCGTCGCCGGCGGGGTCGTGCTGGGGCTGCTCTGCTGGGCGGCATCCGGAGCGGCCGGTCCCGGGCGGCTCGCCTCGGTCGGCCCGGACCCGCTCCTCGTCGGCGTGGTCGTCGCGCTCGAGGTCGCGGTCGCGGTCGCCCTCGGCCTCCTCACGGCCGGCCGTCGGTCGGCCTCGGTGGGAAGCGGCACCGCGTCCCTCTCGGAGGAGCTTCGCCGGTAGGATTTCGGGGTGCTGTCCGTCGTCGTCCTCATCTCGGGCGGCGGGACGAACCTCGCCGCGCTGCTCGCCGAGGCGGAGCACGCCGACTTCCCCGTACGCGTCGTCGCGGTCGGCGCCGACCGCGAGGCGGACGGGCTGCTGTTCGCCGAGCAGCACGGGGTCCCGTCCTTCACCGTGCCGCTCTCCTCGTTCGACAGCCGCGAGGAGTGGGGCCGAGAGCTGCTCCGGCAGATCCGGTGCTGGCGACCGGGCCTCGTCGTCCTCAGCGGATTCATGCGCCTCCTGCCGGCGGAGGTCGTGCGCGAGCTGTCCCCCCGGCTGCTGAACACGCACCCCGCCTACCTGCCGGAGTTCCCCGGGGCCCACGCCGTCCGCGACGCCATGGCCGCGGGCGTGGCGGAGACCGGGGCGAGTGTCATCGTGGTCGACGAGGGCGTCGACACCGGCCCGATCCTGGCGCAGGAGCGCGTCCCCGTCCTTCCCGGCGACACCGAGGACACCCTCCACGAGCGCATCAAGGTGGTCGAGCGCCGCCTGCTCTCGGAGGTGCTCCGCGGCATCGCCGAGGGATCCGTCCGACTCGAGGAGTACGCCCGATGAGTGGCCCCCGCATCGACCCCAGCCTCTACCGCGAGCGCGACCGGATCCCGATCCGGCGGGCGATCCTCTCAGTGAGCGACAAGACCGGGCTCGTCGAGCTCGGTCAGGCGCTCGCCGCCGCGGGCGTGGAGCTCGTCTCCACCGGCTCGACCGCCGCGCTCCTCCAGGAGGCGGGCGTCCCCGTGACGGAGGTCGCGTCGGTGACCGGGTTCCCCGAGTCGCTCGACGGGCGGGTGAAGACCCTGCACCCCGCGGTCCACGGCGGCCTGCTCGCGGACCTGCGGCTCGAGGACCACGAGCGCCAGCTCGACGACCTCGGCATCCGGGCATTCGAGCTCGCGGTGGTCAACCTCTACCCGTTCGCGGAGACGCGTGCGTCGGGTGCCCCCGCCGCGGAGGTCATCGAGCAGATCGACATCGGCGGGCCGGCGATGGTCCGCGCCGCCGCCAAGAACCACGCGAACGTCGCGGTCGTCGTGTCGCCGGACGGGTACGACGGGATCCGGCGCGCCCTCGCCGAGGGCGGGACGACGCTCGAGCAGCGCCGCGCCCTCGCCGCCGCCGCGTTCGGCCACACGGCGTCCTACGACCGGCAGGTCGCCGACTGGCTGGCCAAGGAGACGGGCGAGCGCGACCGCGTGCTCCGCGTCGAGGCGACGCTCGCGGCGCCGCTGCGCTACGGCGAGAACTCGCACCAGCAGGCCTCCCTCTACACCTTCGCCGAGGGGCGCGGGATCGCCCAGGCCGAGCAGCTCGCCGGCAAGGAGATGAGCTACAACAACTACGTCGATGCCGACGCCGCCGTCCGCGCCGCGTACGACTTCGAGCGGCCCGCGGTCGCCATCATCAAGCACGCCAACCCATGCGGGGTGGCCGTGGCGTCGGCGAAGACCGTGGACCCGATCGCCTCCGCCCACATCCGCGCGCACGAGTGCGATCCCGTGTCGGCGTTCGGCGGCGTCATCGCCGCGAACCGGACCGTCACGCTGCGCATGGCCGAGCAGGTGGCCGACGTGTTCACCGAGGTGCTCGTCGCCCCCGACTTCGAGAGCGACGCCCTCGCGGTGCTCTCCCGGAAGAAGAACCTGCGCATCCTCCGTCTCCCCGCCGACTACCGGCGGGAGGGCTGGGAGTTCCGGCAGATCAGCGGCGGCGTCCTCCTCCAGACCGCCGACAGCTTCGACGCGGAGCGGGGATCCGCCCAGCACGACTCGTCCGGCTGGCGTCTCGTGTCCGGCGAGGAGGTCGACGACGCGACGCGGGCCGACCTCGAGTTCGCGTGGCGCGCGTGCCGTGCCGTGAAGTCGAACGCGATCCTGCTCGCCGACGGCGGCGCATCCGTCGGCGTGGGCATGGGGCAGGTCAACCGCGTCGACTCCTGCCACCTCGCCGTCTCGCGCGCCGGCAAGCGTGCCCGGGGGTCGGTCGCGGCGTCCGACGCGTTCTTCCCGTTCTCGGACGGCCTCCAGGTGCTGCTCGACGCCGGGGTCCGGGCCGTCGTCCAGCCCGGCGGGTCGGTGCGCGACGAGGAGGTCATCGACGCGGCCAAGCGCGCGGGCGTCCCGATGTACTTCACCGGCGAGCGGCACTTCTACCACTGACCGGGGGCTCAGGGCGCCTTCGTTAGGGTGGTCGGGTGCCTTCGACCCCTCCCCGCCGGCGGCTGTTCCCGGCGCTGCTGAGCGCCGCGGTCGCCGCGCTCGCCGCCCACCTCGCGACCGTCCTCCTGGTCTTCGTCGGGAACGGGTTCAACCCCGCGTCGATCCCGGCCGCGAACGGGTTCTTCGGCTTCGGGGTGCTGATCGCCTTCCTGGTGCTGGCGGTCGGCGGCGTGCTGGGGGCCTTCGAGCGGTTCCGGTGGACCGCGGTGACCGCCGTGGTGGCGGCGCTCGCCGGGGCGCTGCTCGGCACGACGATCGGCGCGCTCCTCTCCGGCGCCGCGCTCTCCGGGGCGCTCCTCTCCGGGGTGTTCGCGAGCCTCGCCGACGTGAACCTGGTCTTCCTCGCGGTGACCCTGATCGCGGCGCTCACCGTGGCCCCCGCCGTGTACCGCTCGGTCGCGGCGATCCCGCCGGCGGTGCTCCGCTCGGGCCGGACGGCGCTCGTGCGGCTGCCCGCCGCGAACCTCGCCGAGGGCGCGGTGACCTTCCAGGAGCGCGCGGAGGTGGACCCCGAGCGGGCGGACGCGCAGTGGGCCGCCTACGTCGACACCTTCCGCTCCGAGGGATGGGACGTCGTCGAGGTCCCCGCTGCAGATGCGATGGCCGACTCGGTCTTCGTCGAGGACACCGTGGTCGTGATCGCAGGGCTCGCCGTGCTCACCCGGCCAGGCGCCGAGCACCGGCGCGACGAGGTCGACGGGACGGAGGAGACCCTGCGCGATCTCCGCGTGCCGATGGCCCGCATCGAGGAGCCCGGGACCCTCGACGGCGGCGACGTCCTCGTGGTGGGCGACACGGTCTACGTCGGCCGCGGAGGCCGCACCAACGCGGAGGGCATCCGGCAGCTGCGCGCCCTCCTCGCGCCGCGGGGGGTCACGGTCGTCGGGGTGCCGATGACCCGCGCCCTGCACCTCAAGACCGCCGTCACCGCGCTGCCCGACGGGACCGTCCTCGGCCATGGCGAGGCCCTCGACGACCCCCGCATCTTCGGGCGCTATCTCGAGGTGCCCGAGCCGGAGGGCGCGCAGGTCGTGGTCCTCGATCCCGAGACCGTCCTCATGTCAGCCGCCGCGCCGCGATCCGCCGAGCTGGTGCGCTCGCTGGGCTACCGCGTCCTGCCCGTCGAGCTGTCCGAGTTCCACAAGCTGGAGGGCAGCGTCACCTGCCTGTCCGTCCGCATCCGACCCTTGCAGGAGAGCGTCGCACGCGGCTAGCGTGGGAGGCTCGTCCGCCCTCCGAGGGCGGGCATGGAGTGGAACCGGAGGACGAGATGGACACCATCCTGAGCGCGACCCCCGCCCTCGCTCGTCGCTCCACGCGATAGACCGCGGCGCCTTCCCCCTCTTCCACCACTCCGATCGGCCCTGACGGGCCACCAAGGATCTCGATGTCCGCCGAAAGGCTGTCCACGGGGCGCGCTCTCGCGCGCCTGCTCCCGTTCGTCCGCCCTGCCCTCCCGCGCCTGATCGGCGGCATCGTCGCCGGCCTGCTCGCGGGCCTCGTGGCGCTCGCCATCCCGCAGGTCCTGCAGGTGCTCGTCGACTCGGCCCTGCAGGAGGGCGACAGCAGCGCGGTGCTGCCCGCGGTGCTCGTCATCGTGGGGCTCGGCGTCTTCGAGGCGGTCGCGATCCTGGTGCGGCGATGGCTGGTGCTCACGCCGAACACGCGGGTCGAGGCGTCGATGCGGAACGCGCTGTACGCGAAGCTGCAGGCCCTGCCCGTGGCGTTCCACGACCGGTGGCCGAGCGGGCAGCTGCTCTCGCGCGCGGTCAGCGACCTCAATCTGATCCGCCGCTGGCTGGCGTTCGGCGTCGTGCTGCTCGTCGTCAACGGCGTCACGGTGATCGTCGGCGCCGTCCTGCTGTTCGGCATCAACCCGCTCCTCGGCGCGGTGTTCCTCGCGAGCGCGCTGCCGATCTGGATCGTGGCCATGCGCTTCGAGAAGCGGTATAGCAGGGCCGCGCGCCGCAGCCAGGACCAGGCGGGCGACCTCGCGACCGCCGTCGAGGAGTCGGTGCACGGCATCCGCGTGCTGAAGGCGTTCGGCCGTGGCCCCCACGCGCTCCGGAAGTTCGAGCGGCAGGCGGAGGAGCTCTACGGCACCGAGATGGAGAAGGCGCGGGCGATCGCGTTCATCTGGCGCTGGCTCACGCTGATCCCGGACGGGACGCTCGCGGTCTGCCTCGTCGTCGGCGCCGTCCTCGCGGCCCAGGGTGCACTTACCCCCGGCGAGCTCGTCGCCTTCTTCGCGACGGCGACCGTGCTGCGGTTCCCGATCGAGTCGATCGGCTTCCTGCTCGCGTTCACGCTCGACGCCCGCAACGCCACGGACCGCTACTTCGAGGTGCTCTCGGAGCCGGTCACGATCAGCGACCCCGAGGATCCCGAGAACATCGCGGACCCGCGCGGGCGCCTGGAGTTCCGCGGCACGCGCTTCCGGTACCCGGACGCCGCGGCCGGCACGCCTGACCTGCTGGACGGCGTCGACCTCGTGCTCGAGCCCGGGGAGACCGTCGCGCTCGTCGGCCTCACCGGCTCGGGGAAGTCGACGCTCACCGCGCTGCCCTCGCGCCTCTACGAGGTGACCGGGGGAGCGGTCGTCCTGGACGGGGTCGACGTGCGGCGGCTCCGGCTGGCCGAGCTGCGGCGGCACATCGCGATGGCGTTCGAGGACGCCACCCTGTTCTCCGACACCGTCCGTGAGAACGTTCTCCTCGGCAGCGAGGACCGCAGCGAGGAGACGCTCGCCGAGGCCCTCGAGGTGGCCCAGGCGCACTTCGCGTACGAGCTGCCGGACGGGGTCGAGACGGTGATCGGCGAGGAGGGGCTGAGCCTCTCCGGCGGTCAGCGGCAGCGCCTCGCCCTCGCGCGCGCGGTCGCGGCGAAGCCCTCGGTCCTGATCCTCGACGACCCGCTCTCGGCCCTCGACGTCGAGACGGAGGAGCTCGTGGAGGCGGCGCTGCGCCGCGTGCTCGCGAGCACCACCGCGCTCGTCGTCGCGCACCGGCCCTCGACGGTCATGCTCGCCGACCGCGTCGCGGTCCTCGAGGACGGCCGGATCACGGCGGTGGGCCGGCACTCGGAGCTGCTCGCCACCAACGAGCACTACCGCTTCGTCATCTCGAGCCTCGAGGACGACGACGAGCTGGACGACGAGGACGCCCGGGATGCCGAGAGCGGCGAGCGGGACGGCGACCGGGACGAGACGAGCCGGAGGGCGGAGGTGAGCGCATGAGCAGCGTGTCGGGAGTCACCGGCGAGGAGCGCGAGGACCTGTCCCGCGCGGAGAGCCGGGAGATCCGCCGCCGGTCGCGGCGGCTGCTGCTCGAGCTGCTCCGGCCGATGCACGGCCGGCTCTGGCTCACGTTCGTCGTGGTCGTCACGGCGACGGCGGCCCAGGTGGTCGGCCCCGCGCTGATCGCGTTCGGCGTCGACCAGGGCGTTCCCGCGCTCGCGGACGGCGATCCCGTGCCGCTCGTGCTCGCGGGCGCCGGATTCCTGCTGTCGAGCCTGCTCGGCGCCGTGCTGATCGGGTGGTTCCGCATCCTGCAGGCGAAGATCAGCCAGGACGTCCTGTTCGACCTGCGCCGGCGCGTCTTCACGCACACCCAGCGGCTGAGCCTCGACTTCCACGAGTCGTACACGTCCGGCCGGATCATCTCGAGGCAGACGAGCGACCTCGACTCGATCCGGGAGCTGCTCGACGAGGGCATCGGCAACCTCATCTCGGGCGGGTTCTACATGGCGTTCACCGCCGTGGCGCTCGTGCTGCTGGACGCGCCCAGCGGGCTCGTCCTCGCGGTCGCGATCCTGCCGCTCGCCGGGCTCGTGCGCTGGTTCCAGGTCCGCTCGCAGCGCCTCTTCCGCGCCACACGCGTGACGTCCGCCCGCGTGATCGTGCAGTTCGTCGAGACCATGACCGGCATCCGCGCGGTGAAGGCCTTCCGCAAGGAGGAGCGCAACCGGGAGACGTTCGGCCGGCTCGTCGAGGACCACCGCGCCGCCAACGCGCGCGTGTTCCGCCTGTTCGGCACCTTCGACCCGGGCCTCGTGCTCATCGGCAACCTCACCGTCGCGGCGGTGCTGCTGGTGGGCGGCATGCGCGTCGCCGGCGGCGAGCTCGCCATCGGCGTGCTCCTCGCGGTGCTGCTGTACGTCCGCCGCTTCTTCGATCCGATGGAGGAGGTGGCCATGTTCTACAACGGCTACCAGTCCGCCTCCGCGGCGCTCGAGAAGATCTCCGGGGTGCTCGAGGAGCGGCCGACGGTCGCCGACCCCGCCGCGCCAGTCGCCCTGCGCGCCGCCCGGGGAGCGGTGCGGTTCCAGGGGGTGGAGTTCGGCTACCGCAACGGGAAGGTCGTGCTCCCGCGCTTCGACCTCGAGATCCCGGCCGGTCAGACGATCGCGCTCGTCGGCTCCACCGGTGCCGGCAAGTCGACCCTCGCGAAGCTGCTGTCGCGGTTCTACGACCCGACGGCGGGCGCCGTCCTGCTGGACGGCGTCGACCTGCGGGAGCTGCACCCGAAGGACCTCCGCCGGGCGATCGTCATGGTGACGCAGGAGGCGTACCTCTTTTCCGGCACGGTGGCGGAGAACATCGCGCTCGGGCGGCCGGAGGCGACTCGCGAGGAGATCGTGCGTGCCTCGCAGGCCGTGGGCGCCCACGAGTTCATCAGCCGGCTCCCGCACGGGTACGACACCGACGTGAACAAGCGCGGCGGACGCGTGTCGGCGGGCCAGCGGCAGCTGCTGTCGTTCGCCCGCGCGTTCCTCGCCGACCCGTCGGTCCTCATCCTCGACGAGGCGACCGCCTCGCTCGACATCCCGAGCGAGCGCGCGGTCCAGGACGCCCTGCAGACCCTGCTGGCCGACCGGACCGCCGTCATCATCGCGCACCGCCTCTCGACGGTCGCGATCGCGGACCGCGTTCTCGTGATGGAGCGCGGCCGCATCGTCGAGGACGGGACCCCCGCGGACCTCATCGCGGGGGAGGGGCGCTTCGCCTCGCTGCACGCGGCGTGGCGCGACTCGCTGGTGTGACGGCGAGCGCTCCTCCGACCGCCGACCGCGCCCCGGATCGCCGAGCGCGCCCCGTGCACGAGGTGCGCTCGGTGTTCAGGGGTGCTCGGTGCGCGCGAGCGCGCCTCAGCCGTCGGGGAGCCAGCGGGCGGCCGTGAGGTCGACCCGGTAGCCGGCGGCCGTCGGGGCCGGCACCAGCGGGGTGCCCTCCGCTTCGTAATGCTCGCGCGCCGCCTGCTCGTGGCACGTCGGGGGATGCCCGCCCGCCCGGATCACCCGCCACCAGGGGACCGAGGAGCCGTGCAGCCGCATCACCATGCCGACGGCGCGGGCCCCGGGGCGCCCGAAGGTCCAGGCCACGTCGCCGTAGGTCATGACCCGGCCCGGCGGGATCTGAGCGACGACGTCGAGCACCTGGTCGGTGTACTCGCCGTCGCGAGCGAAGACCGGCATCAGAGGCCGAGTGCCGCGACGACCTCGCCGTAGTCCGTCTCGCCGATGGGTGTGAAGCCCAGGCGGAGGAAGAACTGCTCGGGGCCGAGCTCGCCCGGCTCGTAGATGACGGTCACGCGCTCGCAGCCGCGGCGCCGCGCCTCCTCGGCGAGCTCCTCGACGGCGAAGCGTCCGATGCCGTGGCCCTGCGCCTCGGCCGCGACGTGGATGCGCCAGATGGCGCAGCGGAACTCCTCGCGCTCGGCGGCGGGATCGAAGTTGCCCATGATGAAGCCGACGACCCTGCCGTCCTCGCGCACCACGCGAGGCCACATGGTCGCCTGGTTCACGAACGGCTCGGCCATCGAGTAGGACAGCGGCGCCACGAACCGCTCCTGGCCCTGCTTCAGGGTGAGCGAGTTCGCGGCGGAGATGTTGCGCGCGTTGAGTTCCTCGAGGACGAGCGGGCCCATGCGCACAGGTTAGTGGCACGCCAGCGGCGGCGCAGGGCGAGATATCTCGACGTCGAGACATCCGGGGCGGTGGGTAAGCTGGACCGCGGCCCCGCGCCGGGCGGGACGACGAGCCGAGGAGCGTGCACAGTGGCAGCAGGCGAGAAGATCAAGGTCGAGGGAACCGTCGTCGAGCTCGACGGCGACGAGATGACACGGATCATCTGGCAGAAGATCAAGGACAGCCTGATCCACCCGTATCTCGACGTGAATCTCGAGTACTACGACCTCGGCATCGAGAAGCGCGACGAGACCGACGACCAGATCACGATCGACGCTGCCAAGGCCATCCAGAAGCACGGCGTGGGCGTCAAGTGCGCCACCATCACCCCGGACGAGGCGCGCGTCGAGGAGTTCGGCCTCAAGAAGATGTGGAGGAGCCCGAACGGCACCATCCGCAACATCCTCGGCGGCGTCATCTTCCGCGAGCCGATCATCATCTCGAACATCCCGCGGCTCGTGCCCGGCTGGAACAAGCCGATCATCGTCGGCCGCCACGCGTTCGGCGACCAGTACCGCGCAACGGACTTCAAGTTCGACGGCCCGGGCACACTGACCGTCAGCTTCCAGCCGCAGGACGGCGGCGAGGCGCAGTCGTTCGAGGTGTTCCAGGCGCCGGGCGGCGGTGTCGCGATGGCGATGTACAACCTCGACGACTCGATCCGCGACTTCGCGCGCGCGAGCCTCAACTACGGCCTCGCCCGCAACTACCCGGTCTACCTGTCGACGAAGAACACGATCCTCAAGGCCTACGACGGCCGGTTCAAGGACATCTTCCAGGAGGTGTTCGACACCGAGTTCAAGGAGAAGTTCGACGCCGCCGGCCTCACCTACGAGCACCGCCTCATCGACGACATGGTCGCCGCATCGCTGAAGTGGGAGGGCGGCTACGTCTGGGCGTGCAAGAACTACGACGGCGACGTCCAGAGCGACACCGTCGCGCAGGGCTTCGGCTCGCTCGGCCTCATGACGAGCGTGCTCACCACGCCCGACGGCAGGATCGTCGAGGCCGAGGCCGCCCACGGCACCGTGACGCGCCACTACCGCCAGTACCAGCAGGGCAAGCCCACGTCGACGAACCCGATCGCCTCGATCTACGCCTGGACGCGGGGCCTCGCGCACCGCGGCAAGCTGGACGGCAACCAGGAGCTCATCGACTTCGCGAACACCCTCGAGGAGGTCGTGATCTCGACCGTCGAGTCCGGCGCGATGACGAAGGACCTCGCCCTGCTCGTCGGCCCGGACCAGGCGTGGCAGACGACGGACGAGTTCCTCGACACGCTCGACGCCAACCTCAAGGCCCGCCTCGGCGGCTGACCTCCCGCTTCCCGGGCAGGCCTCGACCTTTCGCTCAGCAGGAGACCCAGCGCTTCAGCAGGCAGGAAGCCGCCGGTTCCACCTGCTAAATGCGCATCCTTCCTGCTGAGCGACAGAGGGAGAACCGGAAGAAACGGCGAAGCGCCCGATCCCCCGGAGGGGACGGGCGCTTCGGCGTTCCGAGATCAGGACGCGGACTGGGTGCCGCTGCCCTCTTCGCTGCCGGTTCCGATGGTCATGGTGTTCTGCTGGGCGCCGCCCTGGACCTCGATCTTGCGCGGCTTCATCCGCTCGCTGACCGGGATGGTCACGCTGAGGACGCCGTTCTCGTAGGAGGCCGAGATCCGCTCGGTGTCGATGCCCTGCCCGAGGTTGAGCTGGCGCAGGAACGAGCCGCTCTGGCGCTCGCGAGTGAGCCACTTCACTCCCTCGCCGCTCGTGAGGGTCCGCTGCGCGCGGATGGTGAGCAGCTGGCCGTCCACGTCGATGTCGACCGAGCCGGGGTCGACGCCCGGCAGGTCGGCGCTCAGGACGTAGTGGTCGCCGTCGCGGTAGAGGTCCATCGGCATCAGCCGCGGGCCCCGTGCCTCGAACATCGAGCCGGCGAGGCGGTCGAGTTCGCGGAACGGGTCGAAGTTCATCGCCATCGAATGTCCTTTCGGTCGGGCCGCGTGTGCGGCGGAGTTCGAGAGAGTTGAGCCGTCGCGGCTCAACTACCGTCAGATTAGCACTCCGGCCCGGCGAGTGCCAGAGCTCGCGTTCGCCGAAAACGAACGATCCTCGGTTCTCCGTGAGCGTCGGCGGCGCCGGTACGCTGGCCGGTACGCGGCGACGGCGGGAGGGCCGATGGCACCGGACGGCGAGGACGCCCCCGGGATCCGGCTCGGGCTCGACATCGGCGGGACGAAGACCGAGGCGGTCGTCCTCGACGCCGCCGGCGCGGTCGTGGGGCGCCTCCGGGTGCCCACCCGCCCGGGTGCCGACGGGGTGCTCGCCTCCGCCGAGGAGGCGGTGTCCACAATGATCGGGGCCCTCGCCGATCCGCCGAGTGGCGCCCTCACCCTGGGCATCGGGATCCCTGGCTCCGTCGACGCGCGCACCGGCCGGGTCGCGAACGCGGTCAACCTCGGCGTGCGGGACCTCGCCCTCGGGCGAGAGCTCACGGGACGCCTGGGCCTCGCGGCACGGGTCGAGAACGACGCGACGGCCGCGGCCTGGGGAGCGTTCCGGACGATCGCCGCACGCCGGCCCGAGCTCACATCGCTCGCCTGCCTCAACGTGGGCACCGGACTCGCCGCCGGCCTCGTCCTCGCCGGGCGACCGTGGCGAGGCGCTCGCGGCAGCGCCGGCGAGGTCGGTCACCTCGCTCTCGACCCCGCTGGCGAGCAGTGCCCGTGCGGGCAGCGCGGCTGCCTGGAGACGGTCGCCTCCGGCTCCGGGATCGCCCGCCGGTGGGGACGTCCGGCCTCCGGCCTCGCCGACGCCGTGCTCGCGGGACAGCCCGGCGCGATTCGGGTGTGGCGGGACGCCGTGCGCGGGCTGGCGACGGCGGTCCGGGTGCTCGTCGAGACGCTCGACGTCGAGCTCGTCGTCCTCGCCGGCGGAGTGGCGGTGCAGGGGGACCTGCTCCTGACGGACGTGCGGCGCGAGCTCGGCGAGGCGGCCGCCAGCTCGCCCTTCCTCGCCTCGCTCGACCTGGGCGACCGGCTCGCCGTCCTCGAGCCGGACCTGCCGGTCGCCGCGATCGGGGCCGCTCTCCTGGCGGCGGAGGAGGCGGCCTGATGGCCGAGGTGATCATCGTCGCGGACGAGGAGCAGGCGGGCGCTCTGGGGGCGGAGGCCGTCGCCGCGCTCGTCGCGTGGAAGCCGGACGCCGTGCTCGGGGTGGCCACCGGATCGACGCCGCTCCCGGTGTACCGGGCCCTCGCGGCACGGTCCCTCGACCTGTCCCGCGTGAGCGCGTTCGCCCTCGACGAATACGTCGGCCTTCCGCTCGACGCGCCCCAGAGCTACCACTCGGTGATCGCGCGGGAGGTCACCGAGCCGCTCGGCCTCGATCCGGCTCGCGTGCACGTGCCGGGCGAGGGGCCGCTCGAGGAGGCGGGGGAGGCGTACGAACGGGACCTCCGGGACGCGGGCGGGGTGGACCTGCAGATCCTCGGCATCGGCACCGACGGGCACATCGGCTTCAACGAGCCCGGCTCGTCGCTCGCCTCGCTCACGCGGATCAAGACGCTGACCGAGCAGACCCGGCGCGACAACGCCCGCTTCTTCCGCTCGCTGGAGGAGGTGCCCATCCACTGCATCACCCAGGGCCTCGGCACGATCCTGCGCGCCCGTCACCTGCTGCTGCTGGCTTTCGGCGAGGGCAAGGCCGACGCGCTCGCCGCCGCGGTGGAGGGACCGGTGTCGGCCCGCGTGCCCGGATCCGTGATCCAGCTGCACCCGCGGGTGACCGTGCTCGTCGACGACCGGGCCGCGTCCCGCCTCGAGTATGCCGACTACTACCGCTACGCGTACGCGAACAAGCCGAGCTGGCAGCCGCTGTGAGGCTCCTGGTCCACGGCGCCCTGGCGGTCGACGCGGAGGGCGTCCGCGACGACGCCTGGGTGCTCTGCTCGGAGGGGCGGATCGAGGACGTCGGCACCGGGTCGACGTGGCCGAGGGGTGCCGGGAACGAGGAGGTGGACGCGACGGGGCTCACCCTCGTCCCCGGGTTCCTCGACCTGCACGCGCACGGCGGAGGCGGGTTCGGCTACGACGGCGGCGACGTCCTCGCGGGCCTCGCAGCCCACCGTCGGCACGGCACCGCGGCCTCGCTCGTCAGCCTCGCCTCGGCGTCGATGCCCGTGCTCGCCGAGCAGCTGCGCCGGATCGGAGCGCTCGCGGCAGGGCATCCGGAGATCCTCGGCGTCCACGTCGAGGGGCCGTTCCTCTCCCCGGCCCGGCGCGGGGCGCACGATCCCGAGGCGCTCGTGCCGCCCACCGCGGAGCACGTCGACCGACTCCTCGAGGCCGGCGGCGGAGTCCTGCGGATGGTCACGATCGCCCCGGAGCTGCCCGGAGCGCTCGACGCGATCTCCCGCCTCTCCGCCGCCGGCGTCGTCGTGGCGGTGGGGCACACCGAGGCGGACTACCGCCTCACGCGCGAGGCCTTCGAGAGGGGCGCTCGCGTGCTGACGCACACCTTCAACGCGATGCCGGGCATCGCCGCGCGGGAGCCCGGACCCGTCCTCGCCGCCGCCGACGACGACCGGGTCACCCTCGAGCTCATCCTCGACGGCATCCACGTGTCCGCGGCAGCGGCCCGGATGCTGTTCGAGCTCGCGCCGGGTCGCGTGGCACTCGTCACGGACGCCATGGCGGCGGCCGCCGCGGGGGACGGAAGCTACCGCCTGGGGTCGCTCGACGTGACCGTGGACGGGGGCAGGGCGGTCGTCGTCGGGACCGGGACGCTCGCCGGCTCGACGCTCACCCAGGACGCCGCGGTGCGCCGCGCGGTCCTCGAGCTCGGCCTGGAGCCGGCCGTGGCCGTCGCCGCCGCGACCTCCGCCCCTGCCGCCGCGCTCGGGCTCGCTCACCGGGGGAGCCTCCGTCCCGGCGCCGCCGCGGACCTCGTGCTCCTCGACGAGGAGTGGCGGGTGGCGCGGGTGATCAGCGGAAGATGATCGTGCGCGCTCCGTCGAGCAGCACCCGGTCCTGAGCGAACCACGTCACCGCCTGCCGCAGCGTCCGGCACTCCTCGTCCTGGCCGATGGCGACGAGCTGCTCCGGAGACAGCGTGTGGTCGACCCGGACGACGTTCTGCTCGATGATCGGCCCCTCGTCGAGGTCGCTCGTGACGAAGTGGGCCGTGGCGCCGATGAGCTTCACGCCTCGCGCGTGCGCCTGCCGGTACGGGTTCGCGCCCTTGAAGCCGGGCAGGAACGAGTGGTGGATGTTGATCGCCCGGCCGGCGAGCTTCTCGCACAGCTCCGGGGAGAGGATCTGCATGTACCGCGCGAGGACGACGAGCTCGATGTCGAACTCGTCCACCACCTCGAGGATGCGCCGCTCGAACTCCGCCTTGGAGTCGGCGTCCGTGATCGAGCGCGACTCGAAGGGGACGCCGTAGAACTCGGCGAGCTCGCGCAGCACGGGATGGTTGCCGAGCACGAGCGGGATCTCGACCGGCAGCTGACCGGAGCGCCGGCGGAACAGGAGGTCGTTCAGGCAGTGGGCCGCCTTGGAGACGAGCACGAGGGTGCGCTTGTCCCGTCCGGCGCGGTCCAGCTGCCACGACATCGCGAAGCGGGCGATGACCGGCTCCAGCAGGGCGAGGAACTCCTCGCGGGACGCGCCGGTCCTGACCTCCAGGCGCATGAAGAAGCGGCCGGTGTCCGAGCTCGAGAACTGCTGCGACTCGGTGATGTTGCCGCCCGCGGCCACGATCGCCCCGCTCACGGCGTGCACGATCCCCGGCTCGTCGCGGCAGGCGAGGGAGAGGACCCAGTGGCCCGGGTCGCCGGGCTGGTCGCGGACGAGAGGGTCGCTGGCAGGCACGGCTCCCCAGCGTACCCGCGCGGCCGGACCCGCTCCGGCCGTCCGGTACCATGGGTGGGACATGAAGGCCCCCGACGCGCGCTTCCCGACGCTCGGGCTGGTCACCCTCGCCGGTGCGATCTTCGTCTCCGTCACGGGCGAGTTCCTGCCGACCGGGCTCCTGCCCGAGATGGCGCGGGACCTCGGCGTGACCGTCGGGCAGGCCGGCATCCTGATGACCGTCTTCGCGGCGACCGTGGTGCTCGCCGCCGCGCCGCTCGCGGTGCTGACCAGGGGCATCTCGAGGAAGACCCTCGTGTTCTGGGTGCTCCTCGTGAACGCCCTCGCCACGCTCCTCGCCGCGATCGCGCCCACCTACGAGATCCTGATCGGCGCGCGCATCCTCGGCGGCCTCGCACACGGTCTGTTCTGGGCGGTGGTCGGCTCCTACGCCGCCTACCTCGTGCCGAAGCACCAGCTCGCCCGGGCGATCGCGATCTCCAACGCCGGCGTCTCCGCGGCCTTCGTGCTCGGCGTCCCCGTCGGCACCGCCCTCGGCCACGCGGTCGGCTGGCGCCCCGCGTTCGGCGTCATCGCCGGCGCGATGGTCGTGCTCGCCCTGCTGGTGCTCCGCCTGCTCCCGCCGGTCGACCACGCGGTCCCCGTGCGCACGGGCGAGATCCCGCTGCCCACCCGCCGGGACCCCACGCTCCCCGCGGTGCTCGTCACGTCCATCACGGTCGTGCTGCTGATGGTCGGGCAGAACACCTTCTACACGTACATCGCCCCGTACATCACGGATGCCGCCGCGTTCGGGGCGGAGACCGTGGGGCCTCTCCTCTTCCTCTACGGCGGCGCGGGCGCCGTCGGCCTCGTCCTCGCCGGCATCGTCGGCAGCCGTCATCCGGTCGCCGCCGTGGGCGTCGCGGTCGCCATCAGCATCGGATGCACGCTCGTGCTCGCCGCGGTTCCCGGCGTGCCCTGGCTCGTGGTGGCCGCCCTCGTCGCATGGGGCGTCGCCATGGGGTCGGTGGCACCGCTCATGCAGACCAGGAACATGCACCTCGCCTCGCCCCGGCTGAGGGATCTGGCGTCCGCGCTCATGACGACCGCGTTCAACCTCGGCATCGGCGGAGGCGCCCTCGTGGGGGCCCTCCTGCTCCCGGTCGGGGGCATCGGCCTCCTGCCCTGGGCGGCCGCCCTCATCATGTCGTCGGCCCTCGCGGTGGTGCTCGCAACCGTCCTGTCCAGCCGAAGGAAAGCGTCAGCCGGGTCGGTTATCCTCTAGGCCACCCAACCCTGTGAGGAAGCATGGCAACGGTTCCCCCGGCCGACCGCACCTCGCCCTCCCTCGATCCGCGGTACGACCCTCTCTTCCAGCGGGGCTACGCCGCGGCCCCCGAGCGGACGGTGCAGGCGCGGAAGGTCGCCTCCGCAGCGGCTCCCGCAGCCGCACCGCGAGCGGAGCCGCGCCCCGAGGCCGCACCCGGTGCGGAGCCGCTCATGGAGGTGCAGGGGACGGCGGCGGACGCCCCGGCTCCCCGCCCGCGCACAGGGATCCTCTGGCTCGTCAGCGCCGCGCTCGTCGTCGCGGGAGTGTTCCTCCACTTCGCCTTCGGGGCGGCGGGCTACGGCGCCGACTGGTCGGTGTCGACCGAGGGCGGGGCCATCCGCTTCGCCGACGGGCGCAGCGTCGAGCAGGTCCTCGCGACCCAGCTCGCCGTCTCCGTCGCGCCGTACCTCGTCGTGCTCGGCATCGCGACGGCGGTCGCCACCCTCTTCGTCCAGATCCTCCGCTCCGAGAGAGGCCCCAGATGACCGCGGTCGACGTCGACGTCCAGGAGGCCGCCGCGCGGGTTCTCCGCTCCGTGGAGACCGTGATCGACGGCAAGCCGGACGTCAGCGCGATCGCCCTCACCGTCCTCATCGCGGAGGGACACCTCCTCATCGAGGACGTGCCCGGCGTCGGCAAGACCATGCTCGCGAAGACCCTGGCCCGTTCGGTGGGCGGGACCGTGAGCCGGATCCAGTTCACCCCCGACCTCCTGCCCTCCGACGTGACCGGGGTGTCCGTCTTCGACCAGGCGTCGGGACAGTTCGAGTTCAAGCCGGGCTCGGTGTTCGCGAACCTCGTCATCGGCGACGAGATCAACCGCGCATCCCCGAAGACTCAGTCGGCGCTCCTCGAGTGCATGGAGGAGGGGCAGGTCACGGTCGACGGCCGCGGCTGGCAGCTGCCGCGCCCCTTCATGGTCGTCGCGACCCAGAACCCCGTCGAGATGGACGGGACGTACGCGCTGCCCGAGGCGCAGCGCGACCGGTTCACCGCCTCGGTGTCGATGGGCTACCCCGACCCGCAGGCCGAGCTCGCCATGCTGCGCTCACGCGAGACCCGCAGCCCCCTCGACGACGTGCGCCCCGTCGTGTCGCTGGAGGAGCTGGAGGCGATGATCGCCAGCGCTCGCACCATCTACCTGTCCCCGGCCGTCGAGCAGTACCTGCTCGCGCTCATCACCGCGACGCGCACCCACCCCGATCTCCGGCTCGGGGCCAGCCCGCGGGCGACCCTCCAGCTGGCGCGCGTCGCGAAGGCGCGGGCGCTGCTCGAGGGGCGGGACTTCGTGCTCCCCGACGACCTCGCGGTGCTCGCTGTGCCGGTGCTCGCGCACCGCCTGCTCCCGACCCGCCAGGCCCTCGGCCGGAGCGGGGGCAGCGAGTCCGAAGCCGCAGCCGACATCGTCCGGGCCGTCGTCGCGGCGACTCCGGTCCCGCGGGCGTGAGCTCCCCATGACGGCCGCGACGGAGGCGCTCCCCCGGCGCAGGTGGGGCCGGCTGGCGCTCGACGTCGGGCTGCCCCGGCTCACCCCGCGCGGGTGGGCCGTCCTCGGCGCGTCCGCCGTCGCGGTGATCGTCGCGTTCTCGGTGGGCTGGCGGGACCTCTTCTATGTGGGCCTCATCCTCGGCGCCCTGCTGCTCGGCTGTGCTCTCGCCGTCCGCGCCCGGGTGGCGTCGCTGTCCGCCGCTCGTCGCCTGAGTCCCGACGTCGTGTCCGTCGGCCAGCCGGTCACGGTGCAGATTCGGGTGACCAACAACGCGTGGATCCGCGCCTCGCGTCAGCTCTGGCGCGACCTCGCGCCGCGCGGCTTCGACCCGCCTCCGTACCAGGTCCTCCCCGCGCTCGGCGCCCGCGGCGACCGCAACGCCAGCGTCCGCCTCGACTACCACGTCGAGCCCCGCGAGCGGGGGGTCGCACGGATCGGGCCGCTCCTCGTCGAGCGCACCGACCCGTTCGGTCTCACGCTGCACGAGGCGCGCGTCGGGCAGGCGGAGACCCTCACCGTGCTGCCGCGGATCACCCCGCTCGAGGGCGCCGTGGCGGGCCGCACGAGCATCGCCGACTCCTCCGTCCCCGCGTGGAAGACGGGGCACGGGCACGACGACGTCATCGCCCGCGAGTACCGGGCGGGCGACGCGCTCCGCCACGTGCACTGGCGTGCCACCGCCCACCGCGGGGAGCTGATGGTGCGCCAGGAGCAGAGCCAGGACGAGGCCCGGGCGGTGATCCTGCTCGACACCCGGCGGGACAGCTACTCGTCGTCCGCCGCATTCGAGTGGGCCGTCGAGTTCGCCGCGTCGCTCCTCGTCCACCTGACGGACACGGGCGTCGGTGTCATGCTCATGGAGACGGCTCCCGCCCCCGAGGGCACGCTCGACGTCAACCGCACGGCCCGCGAGGCCCTCCTCGACCTCGCCACCGTGCGCCGCCGCACCGCCCGCTCCAGCGACTACCTGCACCGGCTCGGCGTCCTGCTCGCCGGCGATCCCGCTCCCGTGTACGCCGTGCTCGGCTCGGCGGTGACCGATCAGGAGCTGCGGGAGCTCGCGCCCCAGAAGGCGCGCGCGAGCAGCGCGGCGCTCGTGCTCGTCGGCGATCCCGACCGGGAGCCGCCGGAAGAGGTGTGGTTCGCGGGCTGGCGGTCCGCGTCGTCGTGGCCCGGTGACGACGTCGCGGGCGTGTGGGCGCGGACCTCGCCCCGGGGAGGACGGTCATGAGCACGTCCGGTCCCGGCATCCGCCGCTCCACGTGGGGCATCAGCGCGGCGTCGCTCCTCGCGGTGCTCGTCGCCGCCGGGTCGCTGCGCACGCTCATCCAGGGGGACACCTGGTGGTGGGCCTCCGTCCTCGTCGGCGGCTTCGCCGTCGCCACGGCCGCCGGCATGCGCGCGATCCGGCCGCTCCGGGTCCTCGCGCCCCTCGGCGGGTCGGCGGTCGCCGTGCTGCTCGTGCCGCTGATCTGGGTCCCCGAGAGCCTCATGTGGGGCGTGATCCCGACCGGCCGGACCGTCACGGCCCTCCTCGAGCTCATCCGCGCCGCCGCCCGGCAGATCTACCTGGACTCGCCGCCGGCGACGCCCACGCCCGGCCTGCACCTCATGGTCGCGGTCGGGGTCGCCCTGCTCGCCGTCCTCGTCGACTCCCTCGTCGCCGAGCTGCGGATGCCGTGGCTCGCGGGCCTGCCTCTCCTCCTGCTCGCCATCGTGCCCGCCCGGGCCGTCGGGGTCGGCGACGACCTCGCCGGAGTGACGGTGACGGTCGCCGCGTTCCTCCTGCTCGTCTGGCTGGACCGGCGCCGCGACCAGTCCCGGCCACCCGCCTCGAGCGCCGCGCTGCTCGGCGCCGGCGCCGTGGTCACCGCGCTCGTCGTGCAGTCCATGGTCCCGACGCTCGTGCCTCCCGCTCCCGCGGCGGCGGGCCAGCTCCGCCCCGTCTTCGCCCCCGGCGCCGACCCGCTCGTCCGCCTCGGCGAGACCCTGCGGCGCGGAGCCGACGTCGCGGTGCTCAACTACGAGTCGTCGTCGTCGTCCCCCGTATACCTGCGCGTGGTGACGATCGACGACCTCACCGGGGACGAGTGGGCCCCGACGACCTCGGACGGGGATGCCGCGAGCCGTCAGGTCCGCACGTTCCCGGAGCCGGAGGGCCTCACGGACGACGTCGAGCGCGAGGAGGCGACGACGATCATCCGCGACGCCTACCAGCAGCGCACGTGGCTGCCCCTGCCGTACCCCGCGACGTCGGTCGCCGGCCTCGAAGGAGCGTGGGCCTGGGAGGGCTCCGCCCTCACCGTGCAGGCCGTCGGCCGCACCCGGCCGGTGGACGAGTACACCGTGGAGAGCCTTGTCGTGGACCCGACGGTCGAGCAGCTGCGCAGCGCCCCGGCCGCTCGCACCACCGACTTCGCCCGCTTCCTGCAGCTGCCCTTCGACATGCCGGACGAGATCGGCGACACCGCGCGGTCGGTGACAGCCGAGGCGGGCACGGCCTACGACCAGGCGGTCGCCCTGCAGGACTACCTGCGGAGCCCCGAGTTCACCTACGACGAGAACACGCCGCAGCGCGCCGACGGCGACGGCGACAGCATGGACGTCCTGGCGGCGTTCCTGGAGGAGAAGCGCGGCTACTGCACGCACTTCGCCTCCGCGATGACCGTGATGGCGCGCGAGCTCGGGATCCCGTCGCGCATCGCGGTCGGCTACCAGCCCGGTGAGCGCCGCCTCACCGAGCCCGGCGTGTACGAGGTCACCTCGCACGACCTGCACGCCTGGCCCGAGCTCTACTTCGAGGGCGTCGGCTGGACCCGCTTCGAGCCGACCCCCGGGCGCGGCGACGTGCCGCAGTACCGCGAGGGCGACGCCGAGGCCTCGGACACCCCGTCCGCCGCGCCGACCCCGACGCCCACCTCGTCCGGCGCGCAGAACCGCCCCGACCAGGACGTCACCGCGGGCGCGACGGGCGCGGGCGGCGGGCCGCCGATCGGCGGCGTGGCGCTCGGCACCGGAGCGGCCCTCGTACTGCTGGCGCCCGCGGGCGTCCGCGCGCTCATCCGGCGACGGCGGCTCGGCGCCCTCGGCAGGGAACGCGTGGGCCCGGCGTGGGACGAGGTGCGCGACACGGCCCTCGACCTCGGGCTCGTCCCCGGCGGAGCGCTCACCCCGCGTGCACTCGCGGACCGGCTCGGCGCCGTCATCGGCGGCGGGACGCCGGAGCACCAGGAGCTCGCCGCCCTGCTGCGGACGGTGGAGCGGGAGCGGTACGCGCGCCCCGGCTCCTCATCGGGGGCGATGGACGAGGCGCCCGTGCGGCGGCTCCTGCAGCGGATGCGCGGAAGCGCGAGCCGCGGGGCACGGCTGAGGGCGGCGCTCGCTCCCCGGTCGCTGCTTCAGGGCTTCGAGGGGGTGCCGCGGCTGGCGAGGCGGGTGGTCGGCTCGGCGCGCTGACGGGCTTGCTACACTGGCCCGGTCGCGACTGGCGGAAGGGAGCCTCGGCTCCTCAAGGTGGATCACCACCGGGGAACGACTGACACGGACGGGGCCGTACGCCTGGGCCACGACTCCACCCATTCGTCAGTCAAGGAGCCCCATGCCTGAGCCCGAGTCCTCCTTCCTCGCCCCGCTCGCCGCGGTCGATCCCGAGATCGCCGACGTCCTCGCGCGCGAGCTCGACCGCCAGCAGTCCACGCTCGAGATGATCGCGAGCGAGAACTTCGTGCCCCGCGCCGTGCTCGAGGCGCAGGGATCCGTGCTCACCAACAAGTACGCGGAGGGCTACCCGGGACGCCGCTACTACGGCGGCTGCGAGTTCGTGGACGTCGCCGAGGAGCTCGCCATCGCGCGGGCGAAGGCGCTGTTCGGTGCCGGCTACGCCAACGTCCAGCCCCACTCGGGCGCGAGCGCCAATGCGGCCGTGCTGCACGCCATCGCCACCCCGGGCGACACCATCCTCGGCCTCGAGCTCGCCCACGGCGGCCACCTGACGCACGGCATGAAGCTCAACTTCTCCGGCCGGCTCTACCAGGCGGTCGCCTACGGGGTGGACCCGCAGACGTTCCGCATCGACATGGACGTGGTCCGCCAGAAGGCGCTCGAGCACCGCCCCGCGGTCATCATCGCGGGCTGGTCGGCCTACCCGCGGCAGCTCGACTTCGCCGCCTTCCGCTCCATCGCCGACGAGGTCGGCGCGCGGCTCTGGGTCGACATGGCGCACTTCGCCGGACTCGTCGCCGCGGGCCTGCACCCGAACCCCGTGCCGCACGCGCACGTGGTCTCCTCGACCGTGCACAAGACCATCGGCGGTCCGCGCTCGGGCTTCCTCCTCAGCAACGAGGAGGACCTGTACAAGAAGCTCAACTCCGCGGTCTTCCCCGGCCAGCAGGGCGGCCCGCTCATGCACGTCATCGCCGCCAAGGCGACGGCGTTCAAGCTCGCGGGCGAGCAGGAGTTCCGCGACCGGCAGGAGCGCACCGTGCGGGGAGCCCAGCTGCTCGCCGAGCGGCTGACCGCGCAGGACGCGAAGGACGCCGGCATCGACGTCCTCACCGGCGGCACCGACGTGCACCTCGTGCTCGTCGACCTGCGCGAGGCCCAGCTCGACGGCAAGCAGGCGGAGGATGCGCTCCACCAGGCGGGGATCACCGTCAACCGCAACGCGGTCCCGTTCGACCCGCGTCCGCCCATGGTGACCTCCGGCGTCCGCATCGGGACGCCGGCCCTCGCCACTCGCGGCTTCGGGGACGCCGAGTTCGAGGAGGTGGCCGACATCATCGCCCTGGCCCTGATCGGCGGCGCGGACCTCGAGTCGCTCCGGACGCGCGTCCACGACCTCGCCGGCCGCTTCCCGCTGTACGCCGGGCTGACGCCGAGCGGCCAGCCGCTGCCCGTGGACGAGCTCCCCTCGTCGGTGGCGCGATGACCGCGGTCCGGCTCGACGGCACGGCCACGGCAGCCGCGATCAAGGCGGAGCTGCGCGAGAGGGTGGACGTGCTCAAGCGGCACGGCGTGACGCCGGGTCTCGGGACGCTGCTCGTCGGCGACGACCCCGGATCCCGGGCGTACGTCGCCGGGAAGCACCGCGACTGCGCCGAGGTGGGCGTCCGGTCGATCCGCGCCGACCTGCCCGCGGACGCGACCGAGGCGCAGGTGCACGAGGCCATTGCGGCCCTCAACGCCGACCCCGCCGTGACGGGCTACATCGTCCAGCTGCCGCTTCCGAACGGCATGGACGAGAACGCCGCGCTCGAGCTCATCGACCCGCGCAAGGACGCCGACGGCCTGCATCCGACCAATCTCGGGCGCCTCGTCCTCGGCGTGCAGGGCGAGCTCACCTCGCCGCTTCCGTGCACGCCGAACGGCATCGTCGAGCTGCTGCACCGGCACGGCGTCGAGCTGCCCGGGAAGCACGTGGTGGTCATCGGCCGCGGCCTGACCGTCGGACGGCCGCTGGGTCTCCTCCTCACCCGGAAGGGCCTCGACGCGACGGTGACGCTCACGCACTCCCGGACGCCCGACCTCGCGGCCGAGGTGCGCAGGGCGGACGTCGTGGTCGCGGCGGTCGGCGTCCCGCACCTCGTGCAGCCGGAGTGGATCCGGCCGGGCGCCGCCGTCCTCGACGTCGGAGTCACGCGGGTGATCGACCACGAGACGGGCAAGGCGAAGCTCACGGGCGACATCGCGCCGGGCGTCGAGGAGGTCGCGGGCTGGCTCTCGCCGAATCCCGGCGGCGTCGGTCCCATGACCCGCGCCATGCTGGTCGCGAACGTCGTGGAGACGGCGGAGCGGGCGCTCCGGGGGACGATGCGCGCCGCCTGACGCGGCTCGCCCTCGGACGCCCGCTCAGGGCAGCCGGGCGAGGGGGAGCTCAAGCCTCCCGGTGTGCTCCCGCGGAGGCGCGCACCGGGAAGATCGTCGGCGACGCGTAGCCGTGCTCCGCGAACGCCGTGTCCACCGCGTGGCTCACCCGGGACACGTGGTCGCTCGGCGTGAGCGCGATCGCGGCCCCGCCGAACCCGCCACCCGTCATGCGCGCGCCCAGGGCACCCGCGTTGAGCGCGGTCTCGACGGCGAGGTCCAGCTCCGGGGTCGAGATCTCGAAGTCGTCGCGCATCGATCGGTGCGACGCGTCCAGGAGGTCCCCGATCGCGAGGGGCCCCCGCTCCCGGAGCGTCCGCACCGCGTCGAGCACGCGCTCGTTCTCGGTCACGACGTGCCGGACCCGGCGGAAGGTCTCGTCGTCCAGGAGATCGCGGGCGCGCGGCAGGTCCGCGAGGGTCACGTCGCGCAGCGCCTCGACTCCGAGCGCCTGGGCGCCCGCCTCGCACGAGGCGCGGCGGGCGGAGTAGCCGCCGGTGGCGTGCGAGTGCGACACGTGCGTGTCCATGACCAGCAGGACGAGGTCGGCGGCCTCGAACCCGAGGGGGATCACCTCGGCGTCCAGCGTGCGGCAGTCGAGGAAGACCCCGGCGTCCTGCTCGCCGAGGAGGGAGGCCGACTGGTCCATGATCCCCGTGGGGGCGCCGACCGCCCTGTTCTCGGCGAGCTGCCCGACACGTGCGAGGGTCCGGCGGTCGAGGCCGGCGTCCCAGAGGTCGTCGAGGGCGACCGCGACCGCGGACTCGATGGCCGCCGAGGACGACAGACCCGCGCCGACGGGCACGTCCGAGTGGATGAACAGGTCGAAGCCGATCTCCTCGGCGCGGCCCGCGGTCACCTCGCGCAGCGCCCAGGCGACGCCCAAGGGGTAGGCGGACCAGCCCGACAGCCGCTCGGGAGCGAGGTCGGCGAGCGGGATCTCCGCGGCCTCGGCGGCGAAGGACGAGGCCACCCGGGCCACCCCGTCGGTGCGAGCGGCCAGGGCGGCGAAGGTCCGCCGGTCGATGGCGAACGGGAAGACGTATCCGTCGTTGTAGTCGGTGTGCTCGCCGATGAGGTTGACCCGGCCCGGCGCCGACCACAGCGACGCGGCCTCGGTGCCGTAGACCGCGGCGAACGCCTGCAGCGTCTCGGTGCGCAGATCGATCATGCTTCTCCCAGTCCTTCCCTGAGCAGCGCTTCGCGGAGGGAGGCGGCCTGCCGCTCCGGGGGGATGTCCCCGATCCAGCCGCCCATCGCCGCCTCGGAGCCCGCCAGGTACTTCAGCCGGTCCGCTGCCCGCCGCGGGGACGTCAGCTGCAGCGACAGCCGGATCTCGTCCCGGTACGCGTGCGCGGGAGCCTGGTGCCACGCGGCGATGTACGGGGTGGGCGTCGGGTAGAGCGCGTCGATGCCCTTGAGCAGCCGGAGGTAGAGGTCGGCCAGCTCGCTCCGCTCGGCCTCGTTCGTGGCGGCGAAGTCCGGCACATGCCGGTGCGGCAGCATGTGCACCTCGATCGGCCACCGGGCCGCGAAGGGCACGAACGCGGTCCAGTGCTTCCCGGAGAGCACCACCCGCTCGCCCGCCTGCTCGAACTCGAGGATCCGGGCGAACAGGTCCGGTCCCACCTTCTCGACGGAGCGGATCAGCGCCTGAGTGCGAGGAGGGATGTAGGGGTAGGCGTAGATCTGCCCGTGGGGGTGGTGCAGCGTGACGCCGATCGCCTCGCCGCGGTTCTCGAAGGGGAAGACCTGCTGGACGGCCGGCAGGGCCGACAGCTCGGCGGTGCGGTGCGCCCACGCCTCGATGACGGTCCGCGCCCGGCTCGTGGTCAGGCTTCCGAACGAGCCGAGGTGCTCGGGGCTGAAGCAGACGACCTCCGTGCGGCCGACCGACGTGCGGGTGCGACCCAGGCCGATGTCGGACAGGTCCTCGAGACCTCGGGGCGCGTTCTCGTCCTCGAGCAGGGGGCCGAACGACGGGGACCGGTTCTCGAAGACGACGACGTCGTAGTTGCTCGGCACCTCCGACGGGTTCGTCGGGGACTGCGGCGACAGGGGGTCCAGCTCCGCCGGAGGCAGGAAGGCCCGGTTCTGGCGCGCCGCGGCGACGGAGACCCAGTCGCCGGTGAGCACGTCCTGCCGCATCGTGGCCGTGGCGGGGCGGGGGTCGAGGGTGCGGGCGTCGACCGCCCGCTCGGGCGGCAGCGAGGTGTCCGCGTCGTCGTAGTAGATGAGCTCCCGGCCGTCGGCGAGACGGCTCCGGCGTGCGACGATCCCCGACGACAGCTGCTCCATGGCAGGCCCAACACTATCGGTCGCCCCGCCGCCGGACGGGCACTGTCGTGTTCCCGGTCCGCGGCGGCAGCCGCGTCACTAGAGTCGGGACATGCTGCCCACCGGAGAACAGTTCACGCTCGTGCTCGAGGGCGAGGCCGGGACGGTGACCGCGACGGTGACGGAGCTGGCCGCCTCTCTCCGCGCGCTTCGCGTGGGCGGAGTCCCGCTCGTGCACGAGTACCCGGACGACCTGACGCCGCCCTACGGCGCCGGCATCGTGCTCGTGCCCTGGCCGAACCGCGTGCGGGACGCCAGATGGACGCTGAACGGCAAGGAGCAGCGGCTCGACGTCACCGAGCCGTCGACCGGCAACGCCACCCACGGCCTCCTGCGCAACACCGGCTACCGCGCGACGGACCGCTCCGACGCGGCGGTGACCCTCAGCGCGACGGTCTTCCCGCAGCACGGCTACCCGTTCCTGCTCGAGACGTCGGTGCGGTACGAGCTGACGCCGTCGGGGATCCAGGTGACCCACGGCATCGTGAACGCCGGCGCCGATCCCGCTCCGGTCGCCCTCGGCGCCCACCCGTACTTCCGGGTCGGCGACATCCCCTCCGAGGAGCTCACCGTGACGGTTCGCGCCTCGAGCTGGTTCCCGGTCGACGACCGCTTCATCCCGACGGGACGGGAGCCGGTGGAGGGCACCGAGAACGACCTGCGCGGGGGCGTGCCTCTGAGGGGCGCCTCCCTCAACTCGGCGTTCACCGACCTGGAGCTCATGGACGGCGCCTACCGGCACGTGCTCACCGCGCCCGATGGCTCGGCGACCGAGGTGTGGGGGGACGAGGATTTCGCCTACGTCCAGGTGTTCACGCAGCCGGCCTTCACGGGGCTGTCCGGCACCGAGCTCGCCGTCGCCCTCGAGCCGATGACCGCGCCGGCGAACGCCCTGCAGACGGGTGAGGGGCTGCGGTGGCTGGAGCCCGGCGAGACGTGGCTCGCGCGCTGGGGAGTGCGGTATCTGCCTGCCGCGGCATAGATCGTTGCCACTGCTCAGTTCCGCGGTTTTGTCAATCCCCTGGGGGTTTGTCGGGGGTCGTCCGTACAGTTCTGTACGCCCATCACGGCGGAGCGAGGAGGCTGGACATGCTGAAGGTGGCATACCCTGGCCGGCTGTCCGAGGTGGGGGCGCAGTACGTGGCTGAGGGCCAGTGGCGCCTGGTCAACAAGACCGTCGATGACGGGGACGCCTCCGGACTGCTCGGTTTCGTCGAGCGGGTCGGCCCGGCCTACGAGGTGCTCCTGCTGGAGCGCCCGGCGGACCGGCACCGGGTCGGCTCGCTGCGTGAGGCGCGGGCCCTCCTCGTCGAGCGCGGCGAGTAGCGTCAGGCGGCCCGCGACCGCACCGCGGTCGCCATCCGCTCGATCGCGTCCTCCAGGATCGGGCGGGGCGTCGCGAAGACGAGGCGGAGGAAGCCCGCTCCCGGCGAACCGCACGCGAGGCCGTCGGTCAGCGCCACCCCGGCGCTCTCGCGGAAGAACGTCGCCGGGTCCTCGAGCTCGAGAGCGCGGGCGTCGAGCCAGGCGATGTACGTCCCCTCCGGCTCGCGGTACCGCATGCCCGGCAGGGAATGGGAGATCATGCGGGTGAGCGCATGCCGGTTCTCGTCGGTGTAGCGGATGGCGGAGGCGAGCCAGTCCCCGCCCTCGCGGTACGCCGCGATGTTGGCCACGACGCCGAGGTTGCTCGCCCCGTGCTCGTGCAGGAACCCGTCTCGCTGCCACCGCTCCTCGTCCGCCTCGTTGGTGAGGATGAGCTGGGCGCACTTCAGGCCGGGCAGGTTCCACGCCTTCGAGGCGGAGGTCGCGGTGACGGTGTGCCGAGCGGCCTCGGAGGACACGGAGGCGTAGGGGGTGTGCTGAGCTCCCGGGTACACGAACGGCGCGTGGATCTCGTCGGAGAAGACCCGGCCGCCGTTGCGCGCGACGACCTCGCTCAGCGCGAGGAGCTCGGGCCTCGTGAAGACCCGGCCCACCGGGTTGTACGGGTTGCACAGGATGAGCAGCCCAGCGCCCGCCTGGAAGGCCCGGTCGATCCCGTCGAGGTCCAGCCGGTAGCGGCCGTCGTGCTCGAGGAGCGGCACCTCGATGGTCGCCCGTCCGAGAGTGCCCGGCACGGTGAGGAAGGGCATGTAGGCCGGTGTGGGCAGGATGACGGGGGTCCCCGGCTCGGAGAAGAAGGAGATGGCCGCGTCGAGGCCCGCGACCACGTCCCCGAGAGGGTGGATCCGCTCGGGCGGAACCTCCCATCCGTACGCGCTGCGCTGCCATTCGGCGGTGGCCTCGGCGAGCTCGCGCCCGAGCCAGGCGGGGCGGTAGCCGAAGAGCCCACGATCGACGGCGTCATGGAGCGCCCGGGCGATCGGCGGCGCCACGCCGTAGTCGGACTCGGCGACGAAGGCGCCGATCGCGCCCGGGAACGCGGTCCACTTGAGCCCGCCGAGCTCGCGCAGCCGCTCGGCCGTGATGTCGTCGAAGCCCCCCGCGTCCACGCCGTCCCTCCCTCCTTCCGAACCCTATCCGCGCTCGGACCGGGAATAGGAGCGGATCCGGCCCCCTTGTCCCCCTTCATGAGGCGGCGGTGATGACGGCGGAGAACGAGGTCGTCGCCCGCGCCGGCGTCGGGCTCCGCTCGGAGCGGGGGCCGATCCTGCTGTCGCTCATGCTCAGCACCTCGCTCGTGGCCCTCGACTCAACGATCATCGCGACGGCGATCCCCGCGATCGTCCGCGACCTCGGGGGGTTCAGCCAGTTCCCCTGGCTGTTCTCGATCTACCTGCTCGCGCAGGCGGCCTCGACCCCGGTCTACGGCCGCCTCGCCGACATCCTCGGCCGGAAGCCCCTCATGCTCGCCGGCATCGCGATGTTCCTGGTGGGATCGATCCTCTGCGGCATCGCCTGGAGCATGCCCGCGCTGATCGTGTTCCGTGCGGTCCAGGGGCTCGGCGCCGGCGCGGTGATGCCGATGAGCATCACGATCGCCGGCGACATCTACACCGTGCGCGAACGGGCGAAGGCGCAGGGGTACCTCGCGAGCGTCTGGGGGATCTCCTCCGTGCTCGGCCCGGCCCTCGGCGGGCTCTTCTCGGACGTCCTCTCCTGGCGCTGGATCTTCTTCCTCAACATCCCGCTCTGCCTCATCGCCGCCGCGCTCCTCGTGCGCGGCTTCCGGGAGACCGCCGTGCGATCCGGGCAGCGGATCGACTACGTCGGCGCCGCTCTGCTCGCCGCTGGAACGGCGCTCCTGATCCTCGGCCTCCTCGAGGGCGGGGTCGCCTGGGAGTGGGCGTCCGCGCCGTCGCTCGCCATCTTCGCCGGGGCCGCGGTGCTCCTCGTCGTGTTCGTCCTCGTCGAGCGCCGGGTCGAGCACCCGATCCTGCCGCTGTGGGTGCTGCGGCGCCGGGTGCTCCTCGCGAGCAGCGTGGGCTCCCTCCTCGCCGGCGCGATCGTCCTGGGGCTCTCCTCGTACGTCCCGACCTACGGGCAGGTCGTGCTCGGCGCCACGGCCGTCCTCGCGGGCTTCGCGCTCGCCGCGCTGACCATCGGCTGGCCCATCTCGGCGACCCTGGCCGGCGCGCTCTATCTCCGCTGGGGGTTCCGCGCGACCGCGCTCGTCGGCTCCGCGTTCGTCCTCCTCGGCACCGCGCTCACCATCACCCTCGGGACCGGCTCGGAGCTCTGGCAGGTGGCGCTCTACTGCCTGCTGATCGGCATCGGCATGGGCTGGGTCACCGCACCCACCCTGGTGGCGGCCCAGTCGAGCGTCGAGTGGAACGAGCGTGGCGTGGTCACCTCCACCAACCTCTTCGCCCGGTCGATCGGATCCGCGGTCGGGGTCGCGGTGTTCGGTGCGATCGTCAACGCGGGCACGACCGGAGGCGGCACGCCGTCGGCCGCCGAGCTGAGCGCCTCGCTCCACCTCGTCTTCCTCGGCATGACGGCGGTGGCGGTGGCGCTCACCGTCGCGGTGGCGTTCATGCCGGGCCACCGAGCCCCCACGCCGGCCACGGCCGTGCCCGCCGCCGAAGCTCCGTGATAGAGAAGGAGTCGTGATCCGCCACGTCGTCCTCTGGAAGCTGTCGTCCTCCGATCCCTCCCAGCGGGAGAGGGATGCCGAGGGGATCCGCGAGCGCCTCGAAGCGCTGGTGGGGGTGGTGCCGGGTCTGCGCTCGCTCATCGTCGCCCCGGACGTCGGGTCCACGGAGGGCAACTGGGACCTCGTGCTCGTCTCGGAGCACGACGACGAGGATGCGCTCGCCGTGTACCAGAAGCACCCGGCGCACGTGGAGGCCGCCGCGTTCGTGCACAGCGTCGTGCAGGCGCGGGCATGTGTCGACGCGCCCGCCTGACGCCCTGATCCGACCGTAGAATCGGGGGGTTCCCGGCGATGCGGTGCCGACGGCGGTCGTTCCGCCGCCGATCCGCGCGGGCCGGGCGCGGAGCGGAAGGCGGCGGTCATGACCTTGGAGCAGACGGCGACCGGATACCGGTCCGACCTCTTCATCGGCGGCCGGTGGCGCGGGGGGAGCGGGGAGCGCACCTTCCCGGTGCTGGACCCCTCCGACGGCACGGTCATCGCCGACTTCGCCGTCGCGACCGAGGAGGATTGCGTCGCCGCGGTCGATGCCGCAGAGGCGGCGCTCCCCGAGTGGTCGGCGACCGCTCCCCGGCAGCGCTCCGAGATCCTGCGGCGAGCGTTCGACATCCTCACCGAGGAGCGCGAGCACCTCGCCGAGATCATGGTCCGGGAGAACGGCAAGGCCTTCGCCGATGCTCTGGCGGAGGCGGACTACGCGAAGGAGTTCTTCCGCTGGTTCGCGGAGGAGGCCGTCCGCATCCCGGGGGAGTTCCGGCTCTCCCCGAACGGCGACAAGCGCATCGTGGTCACCCACCAGCCGATCGGCGTCTCCCTGCTCATCACCCCGTGGAACTTCCCGGCCGCGATGGCCACCCGGAAGCTCGCACCGGCGCTCGCGGCGGGATGCACCGTCGTGCTGAAGCCCGCGTCCGAGACGCCGCTCACCGCCGCGTACGTGGTCGAGGTCCTCACGCGCGCGGGAGTCCCCGCCGGCGTGGTGAACCTGGTGACGCCCGAGCGGGTGGGTCCCGCGGTGGAGCGCATGATGGCGCATCCGGCCGTCCGGAAGCTCTCCTTCACGGGCTCGACCGAGGTGGGCAGGATCCTGCTGCGCCAGGCGGCGGAGACGGTCATCAGCACGTCGATGGAGCTCGGCGGCAACGCGCCCTTCCTCGTGCTTCCCGGCGCCGACGTCGATCTCGCGGTGCAGGGAGCGGTCGTCGCGAAGATGCGCAACGGCGGAGCGGCATGCACGGCCGCCAACCGCTTCTACGTGCACCGATCCGTCTACGACGAGTTCGCGGGCAAGCTCACGGACGCGCTCCGCGGCTACTCCGTCGGTCCCGGGATCGACCGCGCGAACAAGCTCGGCGCTCTCGTCTCGGTGAAGGAGCGGGACAAGGTGGCCGATCTCGTGGACGAGGCCGTCACCGAGGGCGCCCGGCTCGCCCTGGGCGGCCGGAAGCTCCCGGACGGCGCCTTCTACGAGCCCACCGTGCTGCTCGACGTCGAGCACGGCAGCGCCATCACGCGGACGGAGGTGTTCGGGCCGGTCTCGCCGCTCGTGCCGTTCGACGATGTGGACGAGGCGGTCCGCATGGCGAACGACACCATCTTCGGGCTCATCGCGTACGTGTTCGGCGAGACGGGACAGGCGTTCTCCGTCGCGCAGCGCATCGACGCCGGCATGGTCGCCGTCAACCGCGGGGTTGTCAGCGACCCCGCCGCCCCGTTCGGCGGCATGAAGCAGAGCGGCCTCGGGCGCGAGGGGAGCTCCGAGGGCATCCTCGAGTTCCTCGAGGAGAAGTACATCGCGACGGCTCCCTGACTCAGGAGCCCGCGCCCTCGTCCTCCAGCACCTCCCGGTGGACCGCGACGAGCCGGGCGAGGATCCGCTCGACCGCCGCCGTCTCGTCCGGCGCCATGTCGGACAGGACCTCCGCCACGCCGCGCACTCGGGTTCCCGGCGCTCGACACGAGCGTGACGCTGTTCGCGTTCCTGTTCCTCGTCGCGCTCGGCATGGACTACAGCTTCTTCCTGACCACCAGGTCCCGGCGCTCGTGTTCCTGCTGGGCGACCGGTCTGGTGGCCGAGCCGCACCCGGGTGGACTCGCCCGATGCGCAGGCGACGGCGCTCCTGAGGAGCTGACGCGTCAAGCCTGGGCGGCCGCGAGGCGCTCTCGGCGCGCCGCGCGCCACACCTCCCAGGCCGCCCCGGCGTTCAGCACGCCGATGGCGAGGCCCACCACGATGTCCGGCCATCCGGACGCCGCGGCGAGCGTGACGAGGCCGGCGGCGAGGATCGCCAGATTGGCGATCGCGTCGTTGCGCGCCGACAGCCAGGCCGCTTTCGGGAGGCTGCCGCCGGAGAAAGCGGTGGCGGGCCAGGAGGAGTGCGCAGGCGAGATTCACGACGAGCGCTCCGAACGCCGTGAGCGTCAGCGGGGCGACCTCGGGCGGCTGCGGGTCCAGGATCTTCGCGACGGCCGTCCAGACGGTCGCAGCCGTCGGAACCAGGATCGCCACCGCCAGGAGCGAGCCGACCGCGCCGCGGGCCCGGAGCGACCAGCGGGCGGCGACGAAGATGAGCAGGTTGATGCTCGTGTCCTCGAGGAAGTCGACGCTGTCGGCGAGCAGCGAGACCGATCCGATGACCCGCGCGACCGCGAACTCGACGCCGAAGTAGGCGAGGTTGAGCAGGGCCACCAGGAGGACGGTCGATTGCAGCGCGCCGGTGGCCTCCGCGCTTCCCTCGGAAGGGGTGGTCAGCGGGTCCCCTCGGGCGAGCGCCTCCACTCGGTCGAGTAGCGCGCGATCTCCGCGGCCACCCGTCCCATGAATTCGGTCGCCGCGCGCACGGTCTCCTCGGGGAGCGGCTCCGCGGCGGCCGCCACCGTCGCGTCGAAGGACCGGAGCGCCCGGTTCAGCCGGTCCGTCCCGCGCTCCGTGAGCTGGATCTGCAGCATCCGCCGGTCGGTCGGATGGGCGGCGCGCGTCACGAGCTCGGCCCGCTCCATCCGGTCGAGCAGCGCCGTCACGGTGCCCGTGGTGAGGTCGAGGGAGTCGGCCAGCTGCTTGGGGCTCATCCTCCCCGCCAGCGAGATGCGGTTGAGTGCCCGAAGCTCGGTGATGCCGACGCCGGCATCCTGCGCCACGCGGTGGCGGAAGGCGTCGACGTTCCTCACGAGGAGGCTCACGGCGGCCGCGGCCTCGCGGTAGAGCCCTTCGTCGGGTGCGATGCCGGCGGAGCCGGCCCTCTGGTCGCTCACGGGAGTCCCTCTCGCCTTCGGCTCGGCCGCCCCCACTCTACGCCGGAACTGTCGGTAACGACGAGAATCTCGACACTCAAGCGAGTTGACCGCCGCGCGTTCCCCACGTACGCTTTTCCGAGCGCCGGAGGGGGAATGCACTCGGCGCAGGGCCGGCGGGGGCCGGACGGAACGGATGCGGGGGACATGGAGCGGGACACGCGCGTGCTCGTGACGAGGACGGAGGATGGGGACTTCCTCGTCGCACGCTCGGGACAGGTGGTGGGAGTCGTCCGTCGGGGGGCGGACGGCTACCTCACCTACCCCAGCAGCCCGGAGTTCCCGCGCCTCGGTCCGTTCGACCGTCTGGAGGACGCCGTCGGCGCCTGCGCCGAGCATGAGGACTTCATGCTCCTCGCCTGAGCGGCATCGGAAGGGCCGCCGGTCAGCCCGCCGGGTCGACGCTGTGGAGGCGTTCGAGCTCCCCGCGCATGTACTCGATCGCTCCGCCGTTCGCGGGACCGGGCCCGACCGCGTGCGACGTCTCGCCGAGGATCGGGATGCCTGCGCCGATGACGAGGGAGATCTCCTCGACGGTGCCGTCCGGGTCCACCGTGCGCAGCTGCACGTTGTCGGCGGTACGGGCACGCGCGAGAGCGGCCGAGTACTCCAGGAGGAGCGTGACGACGTCCTGTCCGGCGAGGAAGGTCCGGCCGGCGTAGACGAGGCGCATCACGGGTCACCACCCTAGGTGCCGGGGCCCGCAGCTCCGAACGCCTTGACACGAGGCGTGCGGCCCGGCAGGCGCGCCCCTACGTCACCCGGAACGCCCTGCGCAAGGCCTTGGCCGGGGGCTGCCTCGCGTGGTCCCATGGACGAGCCGGCCCGCTGGACCGGAGAGCCACCCGGACATCACCCGAGATCCTGATGCCCCCTGGGTCCACGCGGAATCGTGGGCCCAGGGGGCATCTGCGGTGTGCGGAACAGGAGGGCCTCGAGCCACCCGAAAGCCGAGGCCCCCCCTGCCGAGCGGATGCGGCACCACCCCGCGCGAATCCGCCGGTCGATGTTACCGGAGCCGGCGGGTCACCAACCGCTCGGATCCGACTTCGGCGCGCCCCAGTTCCGGTCGATCGATCGGTGCTGCTGCGCATCCTCCGTTAGAGCTCCGGGACGCGCGTGTGGTCCCCGCCCGCGCCGGTGTACGTGCCGATCGGCTCGCCCGCTACGGGACGCGTGAGCGGCGGGGCGTTGCCGTGCTGTCGCGGACGACGAGATGGGTGGCGAGGTCGAGCCGGGCCGGCGGGCCCTCCTGCCGCGGCTCGAGCACGAGGCGCACCGCCGTCTCCGCCATATCGCGCAGCGGCTGGCGGATGGTGGTGAGGCGGGGACTCGTCCACTCAGCGAGCGGGAGGTCGTCGTAGCCGACGACCGAGACGTCCCCGGGAACCGTGAGCCCCAGGAGCCGCGCCGCCTCGAACACCCCGAGGGCCTGGAGGTCGCTGCCCGCGAAGATCGCGGTCGGGGGGTTCTCGGACGCCAGCATGCGCAGCGCGGCCGCTCGGCCGCCGTCCACCTGGAAGTCCCCGAACTCGACGTGGTCCTCGTCGATGGTCAGGCCCGCGGCGAGCATCGCCGTGCGATAGCCGTCCAGGCGCGCTCGCGAGCACATCATGTCCTCCGGACCGGTGATCGCCGCGATCCGACGGTGTCCGAGGTCGATGAGATGGCGGGTGGCGGCGAGCCCGCCGGACCAGTTGGTCGACCCCACGGAGGGCACGTCGGGCGAGGGATCCCCGGCCGGATCGATGATCGCGAACGGGATGCCGGAGGACCGGAGGCGGGCGCCGTGGACCGGATCGAGGTCCGAGAAGACGAGCACGACCCCCGCAGGACGCCGCTTCAGGACGCCGTCGATCCAGCCCGAGTCGGGGGAGTGCCGGCTGCCGCTCTCGGTGAGGACGAGGCTCAGCCCTCGCTCCCGCGCTGCACTCTCGGCGCCGCGGACGATCTCGAGCGCCCAGGCGCTCTCGAGCGCGTGGAACACGACCTCGAGGAGGGTGGAGCGACGCGGACCGGCGCCGCGGCGGAGGTAGCCGTGGCGCTCGACGAGCTGCTCGATGCGCGCCCGGGTCTCGGGCGCGACATCCGGGCGGCCGTTGAGCACCTTGGAGATGGTGGCGAGGGAGACCCCCGCCTCCGCCGCCACGTCACTCAGCGTGACGCGCTCGCCGGAGGCGGGGGAGGTGCCCTCCCCGTCGCCTGCACCGCGGGCGCCGCCGGCGCGAGCCCGCGGTGCGCGCACGGGTGTCAGCCTTCCGAGGAGGGCGACACGGTGAACCGCGGGTGCAGCTCGCGGGTATGGTCCACGACGCGGACGTCCCCGACGAGGGTCACCGACGTGCTGAGGACGATGTCCCCGCTCGACCGGCCGAGGCCGAGGACGAGCTCGCCGGGCTCCACGATCCGCTCTCCCGAGCGGGACGTGAAGGCCGCGAGGTCGGCCGGCACGGTGACGGAGATCTCCGCCTCCTGCCCCGCCTCGAGCTCCACCCGGGTGAAGCCGATCAGGCGCTGCACCGGACGTACGACTGACGCGACCGGGTCGTGCAGGTAGAGCTGCACGACCTCGGCGCCGGCCCGGTCGCCCCGGTTGGCGACGCGGACCGAGACCCGCGCCTCGCCGTCGATGGGGATCTCCTCGCCGCTGCTCTCCGACCCCGTCCACTCGAACGTCGTGTAGCCGATCCCGTGCCCGAAGGGGAACGCGGGGGTGGGGTCGATGTTCGAGACCGAGCTGGAGCGGGCGAGCGGAGCCGCCAGGTAGGTGGACGGCTGCGAGCCGGGCGACGACGGCACCGAGAGCGGCAGGCGCCCGCTCGGGTTGACCGCACCGCTCAGCACGGACGCGATGGCGCGGGTGCCCTCCTCGCCGGGGAAGAACGTCTGCACGATGGCGGACGCGTCCGTGACGGCGCGGCCGAGCGCGTAGGGGCGCCCCGAGAGCAGGGTGACGACGGTCGGCGTGCCCGATCCGACCACGGCGTCGAGCAGGTCCTGCTGGGCGCCGGGCAGCGCGAGCGTCGCGGCGTCGCAGCCCTCGCCGCTCGTGCCGCGGCCGAACAGCCCCGCCCGGTCGCCGAGGGCGACCACGACGACGTCGGCGCTCTGCGCGAGCGCGACCGCCTCGGCGATCCCGTCCGTCTCGCCGCCGTCGATCGTCGTGCCCTGCACGAACTCGATCTCGCTGTCCGGGAACTCCTCGCGCAGCGCCTCCAGCAGCGTGGGCAGCTCGATCCCGATCGCGAAGTCGGGGTGGTGGACCCCGATGTGCGCCGGGAAGGAGTAGCAGCCGAGCACCGCGAACGGGTTGTCCGCGTTCGGGCCGACCACCGCGATCCTGGCCGGGCGGCGCAGGGGCAGCGTGCCGTCGTTCGTGAGCAGGATGACCGCCTGCTCCGCGATCTCGCGCGCGAGCGCACGGTTCTCCGCGCTGTCCAGGTCGATCGATCCGCGGACGGCCTCCTGGTCCTCCTCGTCGGAGAGCGCGGCGGGCCGGGCGGACCAGTCCGGGTCGAGCAGGCCGAGCTCCACCTTCTGGCGGAGCACTCGCCGCAGGGCGCGGTCGACGAGCGCCTCGTCGACGCGGCCCTCGCGGATCGCCTCGCGCAGGGGCGCCCCGTACGCGTTCACCGTCGGGAGCTCCACGTCGATGCCCGCGGCCAGCGCCTGGCCGGCCGCCTCGCCCAGGTCGCCCGCGGTCCCGTGCAGGTTCTTGAGGAAGGCGACCGCGAAGTAGTCCGCGACCACCGTCCCCTCGAAGCCCCAGGTGTCGCGGAGGAGGCCGGTGAGCAGCTCCACGTCGCCGGCCGTCGGGATGCCGTCCATGTCGGTGTACGCGTTCATCACGGAGCGCGCGCCTCCCTCGCGGAGGGCCATCTCGAACGGCGGCAGCAGCACGTCGTTGCGCTCACGGTGACCGATCGACACGGGCGCGAGGTTGCGCCCGGCCCTGGAGGCCGAGTAGCCCACGAAGTGCTTGAGCGTCGCGACGAGGCCGGACGACTCGAGCCCGCGGACGTACGCGGTGCCCACCGTGGCGACGAGGTACGGATCCTCGCCGATGGTCTCCTCGACCCGGCCCCAGCGGGCGTCCCGCACCACGTCCAGGACGGGGGAGAGACCCTGGTGGACACCCACGGACCGCATGTCCTCGCCGATGCGGCGGGCCATGCTCTCGATGAGCTCCGGGTTGAAGGTCGCGCCCCACGAGGGCGGAACCGGATAGGCGGTGGCGCCCCAGGCGGCGAAGCCCGCGAGGCACTCGTCGTGGGCGACCGCCGGGATGCCCCAGCGGTTGCTCCGCGCGATGCGCTCCTGGCTCCGCATCAGCGACAGCGCGCCGACCGCGGGGTCGACGGGACGCGTGCCGAACGGGCGCGTCAGCTGCCCCAGCCCGTCGGGGAGCAGCTCGTCGAGGTCGACGACGCTCTCCATGTCGTGCTGGTGCGGAGCGACCTCGGCGCCCTCGTTCGAGGCGCCCACCCACACTCCGTAGAGCTGGGCGATCTTCTCCTCGAGGGTCATCGCCGAGACGAGGGCCTCGACCCGCTCCTCGGTGGATGCCGTGGTGTCCCGCCAGAGAGGCAGGGTGGACACAGGGGAGTTCATTCGGAACCTTTCAGCCCTTGACGGCGCCGGTGAGGCCGCCGACGATCCGGCGCTCGGCCAGCGTGAAGAAGATCAGCGCGGGCAGCATCGCGAGCGAGGTGAACGCGAGCACCGCGGCGGTGTCCTGCGAGTACTGCGTGGAGTACGCCTGGACGCCGAGCGGGAGGGTGAACGCGTTCGGGTCGCCGAGCACGAGCAGCGGGAGCAGGTAGGCGTTCCAGCTGCCGACGAACGCGAGGACGCCGACCGTCACGAGTCCGGGTCCCGAGAGCGGCAGCAGGATCCGGGCGAAGAACCCGAACCGGCCGGTTCCGTCGATGACCGCCGCGTCCTCGAGCTCCTCCGGGATCGCCCGGAGGAAGGGCACGAGGATGACGATCGTCGTGGGCAGCGCGAACGCGACCTGCGGGATGATCACACCGAGCAGCGACCCGAGCAGGCCGAGGTTCTGCAGCATGAGGTACAGCGGCAGGATCGCGACCGTGAGCGGGAAGAGCAGCCCGACCGTGAAGAGCGTGTACAGCGCGTCCCGGCCCTTGAAGTTGTAGCGGGCGATCACGAAGGCGGCCATGACGCCGATGATCACCACGCCGGCGGTCGTCGCGAGCGCGGTGAGCGTGCTGTTGGCGACCTGCTGCCAGAACGTGCCCGCCGTGAGCACGGACCCGTAGTTGTTCAGGATCCAGGGGCTCGGGAGCCCCGCGGGGTCGGCGTTGAGCTGCGCGTTGGAGCGGAACCCCCCGAGGATCACGTAGAGCACCGGCACGACCGAGATGCCCACCACGATGAGCGCGATCACGTAGACGAACGGCGAGCTCCAGTCGAACCGGCGGCCCGCCTCGTGGTGCGAGGGAGGGGTCTTGGAGAGATCGGTGGCGAGGTCGACAGTGGTCATGTCAGCCCACCCTTCTGGACATTGTGCCGCCGATGTCGCGGCTCAGCACGAAGCGCTGGTAGATCAGCGCGAAGATGAACGAGACGACGAAGAGGATCACCGCGACGGCGCTGCCGAACCCGAACTGGGAGCGCTGGAAGCCGAACTGGATCATGTAGGTCGCCATCGTGGAGGTCGCGTTCGCCGGTCCGCCGCCCGTCATGATCCAGACCATGTCGAACAGCTGGAGCGAGCCGATGATCGACAGGAACGCCCAGATGCGGATGGTCGGTCCGAGCAGCGGGATGGTGATGTGGCGCTGCGTCTGCCACCAGGAGGCGCCGTCGATCTGCGCCGCCTCGGACAGCTCCTCGGGCACGCCCTGAAGGCCGGCCAGGAAGAGGATGATCGCGAAGCCGAGGTACTTCCAGCTCACGACCGCGAACACGGTCCACAGGACGAGGTTCGTGTCCGCGAGCCAGAGCTGCTTCAGGCCCCCCAGCCCCACTGCGGCGAGGAAGCTGTCGAACGGGCCGTTCGGCTGCAGGAGCAGGCGCCAGGCGACACCGGCGATGACCTCGCTCAGGACGTACGGGATGAAGATCGCGACTCGCAGCACGGTGCGTCCTCGCAACGGCCGGTTGAGCAGCAGTGCCGCCCCGATCGCGATCGGCCCCTGGACGAGGAGCGATGCGATGACGAAGAAGAGGTTGTGGCCGACCGCGCCGAGGAACACGGGGTCGCTGAGCGCGCGGGCGTAGTTCTCGATCCCCACGAACTCGGTGAGGGGTCCGAGGCCGTTCCACTTCCAGAAGCTGTAGAAGGCTGCCAGCAGCACCGGGAGCAGCACGAAGGTCAGGTAGACGATGAGGGCCGGCGCAGCGAAGAGCGCGATGAAGAGGTTGAGCCGGCGGGCGTTGCGGCGCTGGTGGGCGCGGCGGGTTTCGTTCATGGGACCGGGCTGAGACGCCGCCGGCCGCGCGGAGTCCGCGCGGCCGGCGGGAATCGAGCCCCGGTCCCGGCCCACCTCAGTGGTGGACCGGTCCGAGATGCTCATTGTTCCGTTGTTCCTTAGAGGGTCGCTGCCGCGTCCGTCATGGCCTTCACGATGTCGCCCGGCTGTGCCTGGCCCGCGAACATGTTCGCGATCGCGTCGTTCATGGCGCCACCGACGGTCGGGCCGAAGGTGGTGTCGAGCCACAGCTGCACGTAGGGGGCGCTGTCGCGGCCCTCGAGCAGCGTCTGCATGGTCGGGTCGGTGACCGCGTCCTCGGAGCCCTCGGCGACGGGGAGACCGGTCTGGGTCTCCGCGAAGGCCCGCTGGTTCTCCACGTTCACGACGAACTTGAGGAGGTCGACGCACTCCGGCGGAGCCTGCCACGAGCAGGAGAACCCGTCGCCGCCGCCCAGGGCCGCCTTCGGGTCACCCTCGCCGCCCTCGACGCCCGGGAAGTTGAACCAGCCGAGGTTCTCGCCGAGGCCCTCGCCGCTTTCCGTGAGCCCGGCCATGACGCCCGGGTTCCAGTGGCCCATGAGCTCCATGGCCGCCTGCCCGTTGGCGAGCATGCCGGCCGAGCTGCCCGCGCCCTGCTGTGCGGACGTGGCCAGGAAGCCCTCCTGGAACGGCTCCGTCTCGATGAAGGACTGCAGGTGCTCACCGGCCTCCTCGAAGCACGGGTCGCTGAAGTCGAACTCGGCGGACGCCTGCTCCAGGGTCTCCTGCGAGCAGCTGCGGAGCGCGAAGTTGTACCAGTAGTGCGCGGCCGGCCACTTGTCAGCGGCGCCGACCGCGATCGGCGTGATGCCGGCGGCCTTGAGCTTGGACACCGCGTCGTTCAGCTCGTCCATCGTGGCCGGCGGAGTCGTGATGCCGGCCTGCTCGAACATCGCCTTGTTGTACCAGAAGCCCTCGATGCCCATGCTGTAGGGCAGGCCGTAGGTCTGGCCCTCGAACTGCCAGCCGGCGGCCTTGCCGCCGATGGAGTCGAGCTCCTCCTCCACGTCGTCGGAGATGTCGAGCAGACGGCCGGCCTCGACCTGGGCCGCCATCTCGCCGCCACCCCACTGCTGGAACAGGTCCGGCGGGTTGTTGGAGCGGAGCGCGTTCGGGATCTTGGTCCGCTGGAGCTCCTCGTTCTGCGTGACCTGGATCTCGACCTTGACGCCCGGGTTCTCCTCCTCGAAGGCGTCGGCAACGCTCTGCCAGTACTCCTTCAGGACTCCCTGGGTGCCGTTGTGCCACCAGGTGAGCGTGACGTCGCCGCCGCCCTCTCCGCCGCCTCCGCCGCCGCCGCCGCCGGCACAGCCGGTCAGGGCGAGGGTTCCCGCTGCGAGTGTGACTGCTGCAGTACGCATGATGCTGCGTCTGTTCTTCATTGAACGCCTCTCGAAAGTTTCGGCATCGGTACCGAAAATTGTTCAGGTGCCTGGATGCTACGTAAGGCGGGGATCGAGGTCAAGCCGGTTGCGCCATCCGGCGCACGCTTCTCCGGGCGAACTGGACATGCGGCGGGCACTCGTCCTAGCGTGAGCGCCACCCCTATGGGGGTAACTTTTCTCGCGAAGGAGCGAAACATGGCGATACGACGGCGTATCAGGGCATGGGGGACGGGGCTTCTGGCCCTGGCGCTGGCCGGGGGCGCGGTGCCCATGGGGGCCGCAGCCGCGGAGGAAGCGGCGACGGTGCTGAGCACCGACTTCGAGGACGGGAGCTGGGCGCCCTGGGTCCAGAACGGAGGGCCCGCTCTCTCCGTGGTGGACGCCGACGGCGGCAAGGCGCTCCTCGTGCAGGGCCGCGCCAACAACTGGGACGGCATCAAGTCCCCGGCGGGCCTCCTGCAGTCCGAGGTGGAGTACACGTTCTCGATGCGGGTCCGGCTCGCGGAGGGCGTCACCGGTCCCGCCGGCGTCCGCTTCGTCGCCGAGACCCGCCACGCGGCCGGGAACACGACCTACGACTGGATCGGCGGCGCGTCCATGACCGCCGACGCGTGGAGCACCGTGACGGGCACGTACACCGTGCCGGCCGGGGCGTCCACCCAGGTCTACATCGGCACGGACGACCTCGCCGCGCCCTACGGCTACCTCGTCGACGACATCCTCATCACGGGGCCGGCGGCTCCGCCCGCCGAGCAGACCATCACGGCGGTGGACTTCGACGACAGCACGACCGGGACGTGGACCCCGAGCGGCAACCCGGCCCTCGCCTACGTGGATGCGGACGGCGGCAAGGCGCTGTCCATCACGCGCGCGGCGGACTACGAGGGCATCCAGTCTCCGGTCGGGCTCCTCGAGGCCGGCGTCGAGTACACCTTCTCGATGCGGGCGCGCCTGCCCGAAGGAGCGGCGGGCAGCACGCAGGTGCGCTTCGTCGTGAAGCCGGCGTACAACTGGGTCGGCAACGCCACGATCGACGGCAGCGGCTGGACGACGGTGACCGGGACCTTCACGCTTCCCGAGGTCGACAACGGCGGCAACCCGATCGACCCGGCCCAGTCGCAGGTGTACATCGGCACCTCCGACCAGGCCGGCCCCTACACCGTCCTCGTGGACGACATCCTGATCACGGCGGCCACCGGCGGCGAGGAGCCCTGGGAGCCGACGCCCGACCCGGACTTCGTGCCGGGCGGTGCGGTGAACCCCGTCGAGACGCCCGTCGCCTCCGCGCGCGGCAGCGGCAACGTGTCCGCCCTGACGTTCGACGACGGGCCGAACCCCGGCGAGACCGAGGAGATCCTCGACTTCCTCGCGGCGAACGACCTGCCCGCGGTCTTCTGCGTCATCGGGCAGAACATCCAGGCCGAGGGCGGCGCGGACATCCTGCGCCGGATCGTGGCCGAGGGGCACACCCTCTGCAACCACACCACCTCGTACGCCGACATGGGCAGCTGGACGCACGCGGCGATCGAGGCCGACCTCAAGGCGAACCTCGAGATCATCCGCGACGCGCTCGGCGACCCGGACGCGCAGGTGCCGTACTTCCGCGCGCCGAACGGCAGCTGGGGCAGCACCCCGGAGGTCGCGGTCGCCCTCGGAATGCAGCCGCTCGCCGTCGTCAACGTGATCAACGACTGGGAGACGCAGGACGAGGCGACGCTCACCGCGAACCTCCGCGCGGCCATGAAGCCGGGTCAGCTCGTGCTCGTGCACGACGGCGGCGGTGACCGCGCGGGCACCGTGGCGGCGGTCGAGACCGTCGTGTCGGAGCGGCTGGCGGAGGGCTGGACGTTCACGCTTCCCGGCGGCGGCATCCCCGCTGCCGGTCCTGTCCTGAGCAGCGACTTCGAGGACGGGCTCGACGGCTGGGTGCCGCGCGGAGACGCGCAGGGCGACCCCACGGTCACCCTCACGACCGAGGAGAAGCACGGCGGCGCGCAGGCGGCGCTCGTGAGCAACCGGACGTCTCAGGGCGACGGCATCGGCCACGATGTCACCGGACTCATGCAGCCCGGCGTGACCTACGAGATCACCGCCTGGGTGAAGATGGCGGCGGGCGCCGGCTCCGACGACATCTGGCTCAGCATGCAGCGCACGAGCGGCGGATCGACGTCGTTCGACACCGTCGGCCAGTTCGCGGACGTCACCTCCGGCGAGTGGAGGCAGGTCACCGCGACGTACCAGATGCCGGCCGCCGACACTGCGTTCGTGTACTTCGAGACCTCCTACACGGACGGCGGCGCGGGGAGCTTCCTCCTCGACGACGTGGTCATCCAGCCGCAGGAGGACCGGGGCGTCCAGCCCCTGACGCCGCTGCAGGACACGGTCGACTTCCCGATCGGCGTGGCGATCGACCGCCGGGAGACCACCGGCAGCGCGTCCGAGCTGCTGCTGCGGCACTTCGACCAGATCACGGCGGAGAACCACATGAAGCCGGAGGCCTGGTACGACGCGGAGGGGGCCTTCGGCATCCACCCCGAGGCGCAGGCGCTCATGGACTTCGCCCAGGCGAACGACCTGCGGGTCTACGGGCACACGCTCGTCTGGCACAGCCAGACGCCGGCCTGGTTCTTCCAGAACGGCGCGGGACAGCCGCTCACGACGAGCGAGACGGACCAGCAGGTCCTGCGCGACCGCCTGCGGACGCACATCTTCGCGGTCGCGGAGGCGCTCAGCACCGGAGGCGGCTACGGCCTCTTCGGCAGCGAGACCAACCCGCTCGTCGCGTTCGACGTCGTCAACGAGGTCGTCTCCGACGGCCGCGAGGAGGCGGACGGGCTGCGCCGCAGCGAGTGGTACCGCATCCTCGGCGAGGAGTACATCGACCTGGCGTTCCAGTACGCGGACGAGGCCTTCAACGGCCAGTACGCGGTCGAGGGCGAAAGCCGGCCGATCACCCTGACGATCAACGACTACAACACCGAGCAGATCGGCAAGCAGCAGCGCATGCACGCCCTCGTCGAGCGGCTGCTGGCGCGCGGCGTCCCGGTCGACGCGGTGGGTCACCAGTTCCACGTGAGCCTCGCCATGCCGGTGCAGGCGCTCGAGGACGCGATCGTCGCCTTCTCGGACCTGCCCGTCACCCAGGTGGTGAGCGAGCTCGACGTCACGACGGGGACGCCCGTCACCGAGGCGCTGCTGGTCGACCAGGGCTACTACTACCGCGACGCGTTCCGGATCTTCCGCGAGCACACCGGGGAGCTGTTCTCGGTGACGGTGTGGGGCCTCACGGACGGCCGGAGCTGGCGGAACTCCTCCGGCGCCCCGCTGCTGTTCGACGACCAGCTGCAGGCCAAGCCCGCCTACTACGGCGCGGCGGACGCCGAGCTGCCCGCCCCGCTCCGGACGGCGGTCGTCTTCGCGGGCGACGTCGCGCTGGGTGACGGCGCGGTCGACGCCCTCGAGTGGTCGCAGCTCCCGCTGCACGCGGTGGAGGACGTCGCCGGGTTCCAGCTGCGCTGGAGCGCCGACCGCCTCACCGCCTACGTCCGAGTGATGGACGCCACGCCCGAGGCGACCGACGCCGTCTGGTTCACGGTGGGGGACACCACCTCCACCGTGGGCAGGAACGGCGAGGGCGACGTCGACGCCGTGACGGCGGAGGTCGACGGCGGCTGGGCGGTCGTCGCCCACCTGCCGCTCGCGGCGGCCGCCGAGGGCGACCTCGTCGCGTTCGACGTCCGGGCCACCGACGGCGCCGTGACCTCCGGCTGGGCCGGGGAGGGCACGACGGGCACCCTCACGCTCGTGGAGCCGCTGTCGTACACCGAGGTCGTGGAGGCGCCGGCTGCTCCGGCCATCGACGGCGAGGTCGACGAGGCCTGGGCCGGTGCGAACTCCGTCGTCACGAGCAAGTTGGTGGCGGGCGACCCGAACGGCGCCGAGGCGACGGTTCGCACGCTCTGGCGCGACGGAACGCTGTACGTCCTCGCCGAGGTGGCGGACCCGACGCTCGACGCGTCCGGATCCGACCCCTGGATCCAGGACTCGGTCGAGATCTTCCTCGACGCAGGCAACGTCAAGAACGGCCCGTACCGCTACGACGACACGCAGATCCGGATCAGCTACCTGAACGCGGTCTCGTTCGGCACCGGTGACGAGGCCTTCCAGGAGGGCCGCCTGCAGAGCGCCACGAGCGTGACCGACGGCGGCTACATCGTGGAGGCGGCGATCAGCCTGCTCGACGAGGGCGGCGTGGGCACCTTCCACGGCCTGGACTTCCAGGTGAACGACGCGACGGCGGGCGCCCGCACCGCGGTGAAGACGTGGGCGGACCCGACCGGGCTGGGCTACCAGAGCACCGCTCGCTGGGGCGTCGTGCAGCTCGTCGAGCCGGCGTTCGTGCCCGACCCGAAGGTCGCGACCGAGGGCGGCAAGGTCGCGGCCGGCGGCTCCCTCGCGGTCGAGGTCACCGGATTCCTCCCCGGCAGCTCGGTCGAGCTCTCGCTCGAGGCGAAGGTGGGCCGGTCCGTCGTGACCGTGCCCCTCGGCGCCGTCACCATGGGGTCGGACGGGTCCTTCACGGGCGCCGTCACCGTGCCGACGGACACCAGGACGGGGAAGTACACCCTCGTCGCCGAGTCCGGTGAGCTGAGCGCCACGGCCGACGCGTCGGTGCAGGTGCAGCCTGCGCCGCGAGGAGGCCGCAGCTGACCCGGCCGGCGTAGGGCCAGGACCGAGGCGCGGCGTCCCCTCCCGGGGCGCCGCGCCTCGGCATGCCCGGCCCGAGCGTCCTTTGCGGGGCGCGCTGGATCGCGCCGACGGCAGGGCGGCCCAGCCGTCCACGGCGGTTCAGCCTCCTCAGGCCGCCGCGGGGCACACAGAAGGCCGGCCCCGGCGAGCGGGACCGGCCTTCCTCTGGAGCTACTGGCGAGCGCCCTGCAGGTCGGCTCCGAGCGTCGCCTGCGCGGTGGTCTCCCCGCTCGAGCTCAGCGTGAAGGCGGCCTGGTCGCCTCCCGCGCTGACGCGGTAGTCGCCGAGGAAGCCGCTGACGCGCACCCGGCCCTCCGCGTCCGTCCGCATCGGGGTCGCGTCCAGCCACCACTCGCCCTTGATGAGGCCGCGCAGCGCCTCGTAGGACGGCTTGACGGAGCCGTCCGCCCGCACGAGCCCGCCGGGTGCGCCCAGCCACATCCCGTTGTCCGATAGGCCCCAGTAGTTGATGACCTGCACGGACGGGTGGGAGACGAGGGACCTGTAGTGCCGGGTGATCTCGTCGGCCTGGCGCTCCTCGCCCTCGGGCGTGGTGGGCCACTCGGGGATCTGGTAGTCGTTCAGGTCGTCGATCTCGGGCGGCATGACGTGCCCGGACACGAGCGTGGTCTCGGTCATGTGGATGGGCAGGCCGTAGCGTGCGAAGCGGTCGACGATCTCGAGGACCTGCTCCTCGCCGCGGTAGCCCTGGTGCATGTGCGTCTGCAGTCCGAGCGCGTCGATCTGGATTCCCGCCTCCAGCACGCCCTCGATGAGGCACTCGTAGGCGGACGACAGGTCGAAGTCGTTGAGCAGGAGCGTGGCGTTCGGGTTGGTGGCGCGGGCCTCCTCGAACGCGAGCCGGATCATGTGGATGCGGCCGCGGTCGTAGGCGAGGTTGGTGATGCCGTTGTCGCCGTTCTTGAACACCGGCATGATGACGACCTCGTTGATGGCGTCCCAGGTGTCGATCAGCCCGGCGAAGTCGCGGACGTCCCGGCGGATGCGCTCACGCTGCACCTGCTCGATCTCGTCGAGCGACAGGTCGAGCAGCCAGGGCGCCGTGACGGTGTGCCACACGAGCGGGTGGCCCTTGACCATCACGCCGCGGTCGGCGAACCACTGGGCGGTGTTGCGGATGCGCACCGTGTCGGGCTTGCCGCGGACGGGCTCGAAGCGGCCCCAGTAGAACGGCAGGGTCGCCTGGTTGAAGAGCTCGAGCCAGAGCCCGGAGAGGTGCTCGAGCTGGTCGAGGGAGGCGCCGCCGAAGGTCTCGACCTCCTTGGCGACGGCGTCCTCGTCCGTCTCGCCGTTCGCGAGCGGGATGAAGTCGAAGCCGATGTTGCCGAAGCCGAACGCGTGCCGCGTCTGCTCGACGACGACCTCCGTGTCGGCGAGCGGGCGGCCGTCGGGACCGAGGACGGTCACGGTCGCGTCGGCGATGCGGTGACGCATGGTCGGGTCAGCAGGGGGGACAGGGGCAGCCACGGGCTCTCCTCCTCGAGTGCGGTTACAGGTGGCCGGCGAGGCCGACCCTGCGGAGTTTAGCCCGAAGGAAAAGTGTTCACGAGCAACCCGAAATGTTTCGGACCCTCAGCCCTGGAAGTCCTCCGGATTGACCTGGTCGAGGAACTGCTTGAACTCGGCGAGCTTCTCCTCCTCGCGCGACTCCTGCCCGGTCTCGTCCGGGATCCCCGCCTCATCGAAGACCTGATCGGCGACCCAGATCGGCGCATCGACCCGGGCGGCGAGCGCGATGGCGTCGGAGGGCCGCGAGTCGATGATGCGCCGCCCTTCGCGCGTCCGCAGCGTGATCTCGGCGTAGAAGGTGCCGTCCTCGATCTTGGTGACCTCGACGCGCTCCACCTCGGCGCCGACCACCTCGAGGAGGGTCTTCATGAGGTCGTGGGAGAGCGGCCGGGGCGTCTCGGCTCCCTCGACGGCGACGAAGATCGACGTCGCCTCCTGCGACCCGATCCAGATGGGCAGGATCCGACCGACGCCGGGCTCCTCGAAGATCGACTTGAGCAGGATGACCGGTGCGCCGGCGCCCACCGCGAGTCCTGCGACACGGACCTGGACCATGATGCGACCTCCCGAGCAGACGTTGCGGGACGCTGACATGGTAGGCCCGCAGGTTCGGCGGAACCCGGGAATCGGGGGCGCTTCCTGGTGGGCCCCGTCGGGCTCGAACCGACGACCCGCGGATTAAAAGTCCGCTGCTCTGCCAACTGAGCTAGAGGCCCGCGCTCCAATGTAGCCCCGCCCCCGATCCCCGGGTGGCGCAGTCGATGCCACCGAGTGCGCCCCGGAACACCGAACGCGCCTCGTGCACGGGGTGCACTCGGTGCTTCGGGGCGCACTCGGTGGGGCGGGGTGCGCTCGGCGGCCCCGGGGGGCTGACGCCACGTCCGCCGCCGCCCCGCCGCTAGACGCGGCGGCCGGTGATGACGCGCAGCAGGAACGCGATCGCCGCGAGGATCAGCAGGACGAGGCCGACCCACAGGAGGAACTGCACCGCCTCGACGATCCCGCCGACGATGAGCAGGATCACCGCGAGGATCGCGAGCAGGATGAGGAGCGTGTTCACGTCGGATGACCTCCTTCTCCGCCGGCCCCCTCAGGACCGGCGGGACTCGCCGCGGATGAAGCGCATCAGCGCGCCGAACACCAGGGTGACCACGATCAGGACGATCGCGAGCCAGAGCAGCCACTGGATCGCGTCGATCACCAGGCCGAGCAGCGCGAGCACCACCCAGGCGGCGAGCAGCGCGACCATGAGCCACATGGGGCTCAGCGTACTCCCGCGCCCCCGCCCGGGGAGCGCCGCCGGGCCCGCGCGTACCCTGGTCCGGTGACGGAGAGGCACTCGAAGCCGGTCAAGTTCGCCGGGTACCAGTTCGACGCGATCCAGGGCGGCCAGGATCCCGCGGCCGTGTCGCGGCTCGCGCACGAGAGCGCCGCCGCCCTCGTCAACCGGGTGCGCGAGGAGCGCGACCCGGAGGTCGTCGACCGGCTGGTGTCGTTCACCGACGAGCACGGGATCGACGCGGTCGCCGAGCTCTGGTCCCGCGCGACCCCACGCAGCCTTCCCGGCGCGCTCTGGCGGATCTACCTGCTGCGCGCGATGATCCGGAGCGATCCGCGCGGCATCAGCCTCTTCTACCAGCGGGGCCTGGGCGTGGCGCGCACGATCGACCCGGTGGTGGCGGGCGCGGCCGAGCCGGCAGGGCCCGACGAGGTCCTCGCGCTCGCCGACCTGATCCTCCGGGGCGTGTTCACCGGCGACCTCGCCGTCGCGCTCGATCGCGCCGCCGCCTTCTGCCGGGTCGTCGCAGCCGGCTGCACGAGCCTCGCCGACGACGCGGACGTCGCCGAGCCCCTGCGCGCGACGGATCTCACGACGCGGGCCGCGCGCCTGTCCACCTTCGCGGCGGACCTGAGCGCCTCCTCCAAGCTGTGGCACGAGGGTGGCCTAGACTAGGACGGCCGGGCCGCAGTAACCCCGGGCTCCAAAATTCGCCGCTTCGAGCGGCCTCGCGCCGAGAGGCGTTAACTGCGGTCCGGCGCTTCCCGCCTGGGAGGCCCTCGTCGCCGCCGTTCTCCGCCATGCTGGGAGGGTGCAGGACGAGGCTCCCCCCGTGACGGACGCGGTCCGCGACACCGAGGCGCTGCTCACCCGCGTCGCGACAGGCGACCGGGCAGCCTTCGCCGACCTGTACGACGCCACCGCGGCGCGCGTCCTGGGGCTCATCCGGCGCATCCTGATCGACCCCGCGCAGTCCGAGGAGGTCGCCCAGGAGGTTTTTCTGGAGATCTGGCAATCCGCCGGGCGCTTCGAACCGAATAGAGGTTCAGCGACGACGTGGATCCTGACCATGGCGCACCGCCGGGCCATCGACCGGATCCGCTCCTCCCAGGCGGGGCGGGACCGGGACCTCCGCATCGGCGTGCGGGACTACAGCCCCGACATCGACGACGTGTCGGAGCAGGCGGAGATCCGCCTCGAGAACGAGCGCGTCCGCCGGGCGATGGCTCGCCTGACCGAGCTGCAGCGGCAGGCGATCACCCTCGCGTACTACGAAGGACTCACACACACGGAGATAGCGGAGCACCTGAGCATCCCCCTCGGCACGGTCAAGACACGGCTGCGGGACGGGATGATCAGACTGAGGGACGAGATGGGAGTGGCGGGATGAGCGACTGCTACGACCGCGCGTCGAGTTCGGGGGCCTACGCGCTGGGCGCCCTTTCCCCGGAGGACGCGGCGGAGTTCGAGGCCGCCGTCCGCGACTCCGCCCAGCTGCGGGCCGAGGTCGACGGGTTCGCCGAGGCCGCCGCGGTGCTCGCGCTCGCGGTGCCGCCCGTCGCACCGTCCCCGGCGCTGAAGGCGTCGATCCTGGCGGCCATCGATGCGGAGCCGCAGCGAGCCGAGCCGGCCCCGGTCGCCGGAGCGGAGCCGGCCGCAGCGGAGCCGGCCGGAGCGGATGTCCTGCCCGACGCCGGGCCTGCGGTCACCGGGCCGGCCGCCGCCGAGCCCCTCGTCGCCGCGGCGGCGGCCTCCGAGGTCGCCGACTCCGAGCCCCGGCTCGCCGGGGGCCAGCACGTCGCGCGCCGCCCCTCCCGCGGGCGCCCGACCGCGAAGGCACTGCGTGCCCTGGCCGGGGCCGCGGCCGCCGTCGTCCTGTTCGCCGGGGGAGCGCTCGCGGGCGGCCTGCTCACCGCCGTGTCCCAGGAGCGGACCGCGGACCGCTTCGCCGCCCTCAACGCGGCGCCCGACGCCGTTCGCACGAACACGCCCCTCCCGGACGGCGGCAGCATCTCGTTCGTCGGCTCGGAGGAGCTCGGCATGTCCGCCGTCGTGCTGCACGACGCGGAGCTCCCGGAGGGCAGCACGTTCCAGGCGTGGTACGTCGAGGAGTCCGGCCCGGAGAGCGCCGGGATCGTGGACCCGGACGCCGGCCCGAACTACCGGATGCTCGAGGGCGACTACGACGGCGAGCCGGTCGCGATGACCATCGAGCCCGAGGGTGGATCGGCCGAGCCGACCACGGAGCCCATGGTCCTCACCGAGGGCGCCTGACTCCGGCGCCTTGACGACCCGCCGCCGGATCCCGGCCGTGTCCTAGCCGAAGCGACCGGAGACGTAGTCCTCGGTCGCCTTGACCTTGGGGCGGGAGAAGATCAGCGACGTGTCGTCGTACTCGATGAGCTTGCCCGGCTTGCCGGTGCCCGCGATGTTGAAGAACGCGGTCCGGTCCGAGACGCGGCTCGCCTGCTGCATGTTGTGTGTCACGATCACGATCGTGTAGTCCTGCTTGAGCTCCTCGATGAGGTCCTCGATCGCGAGGGTCGAGATCGGGTCGAGGGCCGAGCAGGGCTCGTCCATGAGGATCACCTCGGGCTGCACCGCGATCGCGCGGGCGATGCAGAGCCGCTGCTGCTGACCGCCGGAGAGACCGGACCCGGGGACGCCGAGCCGGTCCTTCACCTCGTTCCAGAGGTTCGCGCCGCGGAGGGCGCGCTCGACCAGGTCGTCGGCCTCCGACTTCGGCAGGCGGCGATTGTTGAGCTTGACGCCCGCGAGCACGTTGTCCCGGATCGACATGGTCGGGAAGGGGTTCGGGCGCTGGAACACCATGCCGACCTGACGGCGGACGAGCACCGGGTCGACGCCGGGGGCGTAGAGGTTGTTGCCGTCGATGAGCACCTCGCCCTCGACGCGCGCGCCCGGGATCACCTCGTGCATCCGGTTGAGGGTGCGGAGGAACGTCGACTTGCCGCAGCCGGACGGGCCGATGAACGCGGTGACGGAGCGGGGCTCGATCGAGAGGTTGACGCCTTCGACGGCCATGAACTTGCCGTAGTAGACGTTGAGGTCCTTGACCTGGATGCGCTTGGACACGGATTCCTTCTCTGTATGTGTCAGCGGCCCGTCTTGGGCGCGAAGAATCGGGCGATGAGCCGGGCGAGCAGGTTGAGCGCCATCACGATGAGGATGAGCACCAGCGCGCCGGTCCAGGCTCGGGCGATGTAGGCGTCGCCGTCGGTGCCCTGGTTGGCGTAGGAGGTGAACACGAAGACCGGGAGGCTCTGCATCCGGCCGTCGAAGAGGTCGTAGTTCATGCTCTGCGTGAAGCCGGCGACGAGCAGCAGCGGCGCCGTCTCGCCGATGACGCGCGCGATGGCGAGCATGACGCCGGTCGTGATGCCGGCCGCGGACGTGGGAAGGACGACCTTCACGATCGTCAGCCACTTGGGCACGCCGAGCGCGTAGGCCGCCTCGCGCAGCTCGTTCGGCACGAGCTTCAGCATCTCCTCGCAGGCGCGGACCACGACGGGGATCATGAGGACGGAGAGCGCGACGGAGCCGGCGAACCCCATGCGGACGCCGGGGCCGAAGATGAGCGCGAACACCGCGTAGGCGAACAGACCGGCGACGATCGAGGGGATGCCCGTCATGACGTCGACCAGGAAGGTGATCCAGCGCGCGATCTGACCGCGGCCGTACTCGACGAGGTAGATCGCGGTCATGAGACCGATCGGCACCGAGATCAGCGCGGCCACGGCGGTGATCTCGAGCGTGCCGACGATCGCGTGGAGCGCGCCGCCGCCCGCGCCCACGATGTTGCGCTGGGACATCGTGAAGAAGTCGAGGTCGAAGCGGGCCGCGCCGTTCGCGACGACGGTCGAGAGGAGCGACACCAGGGGCAGCAGCGCGACGATGAACGCCGCGAAGACGAGCGCCGTGACGAGCCGGTCGACCGCCTGGCGGCGTCCCTCCACCGAGAGGGACACGACGTAGATGATCGCGACGTAGAGGACGGTGCCGAAGAAGAGGGTGCCGACGAGGCTGAAGTCCCGGACGGTGCCGCTCATCGCGAAGATGGCGTACACGCCGGCGACGACGAGCCAGCACGCGACGAGAATGGCCCACGGGGCCATCCGGGGCAGGCGGCCGTGGGTGAGGGAGTTCCCGGCGGTGGTCGAGACGGCCATCAGTTCGCTCCCGAGAATTCCTTGCGGCGGTTCACGACGTACCGCGCGACCGCGTTCACGGCGAAGGTGACGACGAACAGAACCAGGCCCGTGGCGATGAGCACGTTGACCCCGGTGCCGAACGCCTCCGGGAAGCTCAGCGCGATGTTCGCCGCGATCGTGTTCGGGTTCGTCGAGCCGATCACGATGAAGGAGATGACCGCGGCCGGCGACAGGACCATCGCGACGGCCATCGTCTCGCCGAGCGCACGCCCGAGACCCAGCATCGCGGCGGACACGATCCCCGCGCGCCCGAAGGGGAGCACGGCCATCCGGATCATCTCCCACCGGGTGGAGCCGAGGGCGAGCGCGGCCTCCTCGTGCAGGCGCGGCGTCTGCAGGAACACCTCGCGGCAGATCGCGGTCATGATCGGCAGGATCATGACCGCGAGCACGATGGCGGCGGTCAGGATCGTGCGGCCGGTGGCCGAGGCCTGCCCGGCGAACAGCGGGAACCAGGACGCGTTCTCCGCGAGCCACGCGTAGGCGGGACGCACGAGCGGGGCGAGCACGAGGCCGCCCCAGAGCCCGAACACGACCGAGGGCACCGCGGCCAGGAGGTCGATGATGTAGCCCAGCGTCTGGGCAAGGCGCCGCGGGGCGTAGTGCGAGATGAACAGCGCGATGCCGATCGCGAGCGGGGTCGCCATGAGGAGCGCGAGCGCCGCGGCCCAGAGTGTGCCGAACGCGAGCGGGGCGACGTAGTCCCAGAAGTTCTTCTCGCCGAGGATGACGGTGTCGCCCGGCTGCGCGAGAACGCCGGGGATGCCCTGCGCGATGAGGAAGATGGCGACGGCGGCCAGCAGGATCAGGATGGTCGAGCCGGCCGCGAGAGCGGAGCCCGAGAAGACGCGGTCGCCCGGGCGCTGCTTGGCCCGAATGGGAACGGCGGCACTCGCCATGTGCTCGATTGCCCTCCGGTAGTGGATGAAGACTCAGCGAGCGGCTCGGAACGGGAAGGCTCCGAGCCCCTCGCTCAGTCTGCCCCACCCGGACGCGTCGCGCGCCGGGTGGGGCAGAGGTGAGAGTGGATTTACTTGATCAGCTCGATCGCGGCCTCGATGTCGCCGCGCAGCGTCTCGGAGATCGGCGCAGAGCCGGCCGACGAGGCGGCCTCCTGCTGGCCCTCCTCGCTCGCGATGTAGCTGAAGTAGCCCTTCACGAGCGCTCCGACCTCGGCGTCCTGGTACTCCTGGCAGCCGATGAGGTAGCTGACGAGGACGATCGGGTAGACGCCCGCCTCCTGCGTGGTGCGCTCGATCTCGATGGCGATGTCGCCCTCGGACCGGCCCTCGACGCGCGGCGACGCGTCGACGATCGCGGCCGCGGCCTCCGGCGAGTAGGAGACGAACTCCTCGCCGACCTGCACCGCGACGGTGCCGAGGTCACCGGCGCGCGACGCGTCGGCGTAGCCGATGGTCCCGTTGCCGCCGCTCACCGCGTCGACCACGCCGGTGGTGCCCTGAGCGGCCTCGCCGCTCTCGATCGGCCAGACGCCGTCGGGCTCGTAGGTCCAGACCTCCGGCGCAGCGGACGCCAGGTAGTCCGTGAAGTTCTCGGTGGTGCCCGAGTCGTCCGAGCGGTGGACCGGCGTGATGGCGAGGTCCGGCAGGGTGACGCCCTCGTTGAGCGCCGCGATCGCCGGGTCGTTCCAGTTGGCGATCGTGCCGGCGAAGATGCCCGCGATGGTCGCCGCGTCGAGGTTGAGCGTGTCGACGCCCTCGAGGTTGAAGATCACGGCGATGGGGGAGATGTAGAGGGGGAGCTCGACGATGTCCGTGTCGGGCGCGCAGGCGGCCCAGCCGCCGGCGGCGATCTCCTCGTCGTCGAACGCGCGGTCGGAGCCGGCGAAGTTCACGCCGCCCTCGAGGAAGGCCTCGCGGCCCGCGCCGGAGCCGCTGGGGTCGTAGGTCACGGTGACGTCGGGGTTCGCGCCCTGGAAAGCGGCGATCCAGGCCTCCTGAGCCGAGCCCTGCGAGGAGGCGCCGGCGCCGACGAGGTCGCCGGAGAGGCTGCCGCCCTCGGAGCCGGTGCCCGTGGTGCTGCCCGGGTCGGCGGCGCCCTCGTTCGCGGCGCAGGAGGTGAGCGCGAGCGCGCCCACGAGAGCGAGGCCGGCGAGGCCGGCGGAACGCTTCGAGATCAAAGGGATTCCCTTCGGATTGTGTGCAGGAGTCGAACCCTGGCCGAGGCCCGGGGCCGTTCGGAACGTGCGCGATCGATGCGCTGTGGACCGCGCGCGAAGGCGACGGCGTCGGGTTCCTTCAGGACGGTAGGGCTCCCGGATGACGAGAGTCGTGCGTCCCGGTGAACGGAAGGTGAACGGCTCCTCGGTATTCGACGGCCGCTCAGACGAGGGGGGCGTGGCTCTCCATGGCCACGAGCCCGCTCTCCGGGTCGTCCGACGAGAGGTGCAGCACCGTGAACTCGGCGGTGCTCAGGATCGCGGCGCGCACGAGCCGACCGTCGCGCTCGCCGTGGGTGCGCCGCACGACGGCGTCGAGGATCTCCGGCATCACCGGCGAGTGGCTGCACACGACGGTGGGGGTGCGCTTCGCGATCCGCTTGCGGAGGAGCCGTTCGAGCTCCTCCCGGGGCGGCGCATCCGTGCCGCCCTCCCACAGCTCCTGGCTGAGGGCGGGGGCGCGCTTGATCTCGAGGTCCAGCATCCGCGCGAGCGGCCGCACCGTGTCGACGCACCGCTTGGCAGGACTCGACAGGATGGCCTTCGGGTTGAACGCCCGCAGGAGCGGGACGAGCGCCTCGGCCTGCTGCTTCCCGCGCGAGGTGAGCGGGCGGGCGGCGTCGCCCTCGCCCGAGTCCTGCTCCGCCTTGGCGTGGCGCAGCGCGATGACGGAGAACGTGCGGTGGTGGTGCCGGTGCACGAGCTCCGCGAAGCGGTCGAGGACCTCGACGTCGCGGGGGTAGGTCAGCCGCTTCCGGGCTCTGCCGAGGGGGACCCACTCGATCCTGTCGACCTCGTCGTTCGGCCGGAAGCGTCCCCGCCGGAGCTGGCCGCGGCGCACCTCGGCGGCCCAGTACCGCACGACCTTGTCCCGGCCGCCCGGCAGCAGGTACTCGGTGGAGCCGAGCGGCGGCCCGAGGGTGACGGAGTACCCGGTCTCCTCCCGGATCTCGCGAACGGCGGCGACCGGGAGGGTCTCGCGGTCGTCCACCTTGCCCTTCGGCAGGCTGACGTCCTTGTGGCGGGGCCGGAAGATCAGGAGCACGTCGATCCCGGACCTGCCCTCGCGCCAGCAGACGGCGCCGGCCGCCAGAACCGGACCGGCGTCGACGAGGCTCACCGGCTGCGTCTCCGGGCGGTCACCTCGCGCATCACGACGTCCTGCAGATCCGACAGGGGCGTCCCGGTCTTGGAGAGGGCGTGCCTGACCCACGTGCCGTCCGCGTCCAGGTGCCAGGACGAGGTGCGGTCGGACATCGCGAGATCGAACAGCTTCGCCATGTCCCGCTGGTGGCGGCGGTCCGTGAGCCGGACGAGGACCTCGATCCGCCGGTCCAGGTTGCGGTGCATCATGTCGGCGCTGCCGATCCACACCTCGGGCTCGCCGCCGTTCGCGAACGCGAAGATGCGCGAGTGCTCGAGGTAGCGGCCGAGGATGGATCGGACCCGGATGTTCTCGCTCAGGCCCGGGACGCCGGGACGGATCGCGCAGATGCCGCGGACCCAGATGTCGACCGGCACACCGGCGTTGCTCGCACGGTAGAGCGCGTCGATCACGGCCTCGTCCACCATCGAGTTGACCTTGATCTGAATCCGCGCCTGCTTGCCCGCCCTCGCGTTCGAGGTCTCGCTGTCGATGCGCTTGATGAGGCCCTTGCGCAGGTAGCGCGGCGCGACGAGGAGGCGGCTGAACTTCTTCTCGATCGCGTAGCCCGACAGCTCGTTGAAGAGGCGGGTGACCTCCTTGCCGACCTGGTCGTCCGCGGTCAGGAGCCCGAAGTCCTCGTAGATGCGGCTCGTCTTCGGGTTGTAGTTGCCCGTGCCGATGTGCGTGTAGTGCCGCAGCTGCCCGTTCTTCTCCTCGCGGATGACGAGGGAGAGCTTCGCGTGGGTCTTCAGCCCGACGATGCCGTAGACGACGTGCACCCCGGCCTTCTCGAGCTTCCGGGCCCAGGAGATGTTGTTCTCCTCGTCGAACCGCGCCTTGATCTCGACGATCGCGAGCACCTGCTTGCCGGCCTCGGCCGCGGCGATGAGCGATTCGACGATGGGGCTGTCGCCGGAGGTCCGGTACAGCGTCTGCTTGATTGCGAGCACGTGGGGGTCCGACGCCGCCTCGTCGAGGAAGGCCTGCACGCTCGTCGCGAACGACTCGTACGGGTGGTGGACGAGGACGTCCGCCTTGGAGACGGCCGCGAAGACGTCCGGGGTGCTGGAGCCCTCGGAGGGCAGCAGCTGGACGGCGGTCGTCGGCAGGTGCGGCGGGTACTTGAGGGCGGGACGGTCGAGCTTGGTCAGCTCGAACAGGCCCGAGAGGTCCAGCGGGGCGGGGAGGCGGTAGACCTCCTGCTCGGTGATGTCGAGCTCGCGGATGAGCAGCTCGAGCGTGACCGGGTCCATGTCGTCGCTGATCTCGAGGCGGATCGGCGGGCCGAAGCGCCGGCGGAGGAGCTCCTTCTCGAGCGCCTGGATGAGGTTCTCCGACTCGTCCTCGTCGATCTCGACGTCCTCGTTGCGCGTGAGCCGGAACTCGTGGTGCTCGAGGATCTCCATGCCGGGGAACAGGTCCTCGAGGTGGTTCGAGATGAGGTCCTCGAGCGGGATGAAGCGCGTGAGCCCGGAGCCGTCGTCCGGCAGCGGGACGAAGCGCGGCAGCATCGACGGGACCTTGACGCGGGCGAACTGCACCTTCTCCGTCTTGGGGTTGCGCACCCGCACCGAGAGGTTGAGCGAGAGCCCGGAGATGTACGGGAACGGGTGCCCGGGGTCGACGGCGAGCGGCATCAGGACGGGGAAGATCCGCTGCACGAACTGCTCGCGGACGCGCTCCCGGTCGGCGACGCCCAGGTCGCTCCAGCTCTCGATGTGGATGTCGGCGTCGTCGAGGGCCGGCTTGACGAGGTTCCGGTACGCGGCGGCGTGCCGGGCCTGGAGCTCGTGCGCCACCCGGCTGATGTCGGTCAGGACATCGTGCGGAGCGCGGCCGATGTTCGTCGGCACGGCGATGCCGGTCGCGATCCGGCGCTTGAGGCCGGCGACCCGGACCATGAAGAACTCGTCGAGGTTGCTCGCGAAGATCGCGAGGAAGTTCACGCGCTCCAGCAGCGGGAGGTTGGGATCCTCGGCGAGCTCCAGCACGCGCTGGTTGAACGCGAGCCAGCTGAGCTCGCGGTCCAGGTACCGGTCCGAGGGCAGGGACTCGTCGAAGGTGGGCGTCGGCTCGTCGTACTCGTCGAGCATCGCCGCAGCGAGGGCCGGATCGCCGAGGACGGTGTCGCTCTCCACCGCATCATTGTGCACCCCGGAACCTGCCGGAGGGCAACGGGACGCCCTCCCTTGACGCCCGCCGATCCGGTGCGTCAGCCCCGCGCGGCGGGGGAGAGGTTCGGCTGCTCGTCGTCCTCGTAGACGTTGAAGCGGTAGCCGACGTTGCGGACCGTGCCGATGAGCGACTCGAGGTCGCCGAGCTTGGCGCGGAGGCGACGGACGTGCACGTCGACCGTCCGGGTGCCGCCGAAGTAGTCGTAGCCCCACACCTCGCTGAGCAGCTGCTCGCGCGTGAACACGCGGGAGGGGTGGGTGGCGAAGAAGCGCAGCAGCTCGAACTCCTTGAAGGTGAGGTCGAGCGGCCTGCCGTGCACCTTCGCGGAGTAGCTCGCCTCGTCGATGACGACCCCGGAGGCCTGGATCTTGGAGGCGGACTGCTCCTGCGCCATCCGTCCGACGACGAGGCGGATGCGCGCGTCGACCTCTGCGGGACCGGCGGTCTCGAGGATCACGTCGTTCGCGCCCCAGTCCGCGGAGACGGCGGTGAGGCCGCCCTCGGTCAGCACGAGGACGAGGGGGACGGCGAGGCCCGTGGTCTGGAGGATCTTGCACAGCGACTTGGCGCTCGCCAGATCGGTGCGGGCGTCGAGGAGGATCACGTCGCTCGGCGGGGCGCTGATCAGCTGGGCGGGCTCCGCCGGGATCTGCCGCACCTTGTGGCTCAGCAGGCCGAGCGCGGGCAGGACCTCCTGATCGACGGCAGGGGTCAGTATCAGCAGCTGCGCCACGCACCCTCCCCGATAGGTAGGTCCCCAATAGTAGACGGTGGCATCCGCGGCAACCCCCTCGCGGTCTGCGGCAGAATCCTTGAGGTGAGAGCTTCCTGGGCCGCCGCGGTGCCCGTCTGGGTGCTGGCCGCGGTCGCCGGCGCCGCGATCGTCGCGCTCGCCGAGCCGGGGTCGCGACCCGGGCTGCTGTCCCTGGCGCTCGCCGGCGCGGTCGTGCTGACCCTCTGCATCCAGCTGGTGACCGGGGACCGGAAGGGCTTCGTTCGCCGGGTCACCGCGTCGGCGGTCGGCGCCTTCGCCGTGCTGCTGGTCGCCTCGCTCGCCGCGCTCGCCGTGCCCTGATCCTGCGGGAGGCGGAGGGTAGACTTGCAGCCATGCTGCTGGCGCTCGAACTGTTCTACCTCGGACTGCTCGCGCTCGCGTCGCTCGCCATCGGCTGGGTCTCCCTGGTGGTGCTCTACAGCCTGTTCAGGGGCCAGCGTTAGTCCGCACTCCGCAGCACCGCGCAGCTCGCTGAGAACGCGCGGAGGAGGTTCCCGATGATCAACCTGCCGACCGGTCTGCCCGCCGAGCTCGTGCCCCTGTCCTGGCTCATCGGAGTCTGGGAGGGCACGGGCGTCGTGGAGTACGCCGTCGGAGACCGGCAGATCCGCCAGGAGTTCGGCCAGCGGGTCAGCTTCAGCCATGACGGCCAGCCCTACCTCAACTACTCGTCGCACACGTGGATGCCGACGGGTGCCGACGAGGCGGACCCCGTCGGCACCGCTCCGCTCATGGCCGAGACCGGCTACTGGCGTCTCTCCCGGGGCTTCCTCGAAGGGGATCCCGGGCCCGGCATGCTGCCCGGCGTCGGCCCCCGCCCCTACAACACGGCGGAGTCGGTGGAGACCCTCCGCAACAACTCGGACGGCTTCGACATCCAGGTCTCGCTCGTGCATCCCACGGGCGTCAACGAGCTCTACCTCGGTCAGGTCCGCTCCGGGCGGATCGACCTCGCGACGGACGCGGTGATGCGGACGGAGGGCGCGAAGGAGTACTCCGCAGCCACCCGCATCTACGGTCTCGTCGAGGGCGACCTCCTCTGGGCCTGGGACATCGCCGCGCTCGGCCAGGGGCTGCGCAGCCACGCATCCGGACGGCTCAGTCGAGCCGACTGACGGCGCTCCGGTGTCTTCGGAGCGCTCGGCGGGGCGGGGGCGCGGCGGCGGCCGGAGCTCGCTGCTAGACGACCGGGGCCGCCGGTGAGACCGGCTCCGCCATGCGCGGCAGGGACCGCCAGGCGTCCTGAAGCAGAGCGACTCCCGAGCGCAGCTCGTCCGGCCCGGCGGTGAACGGGATCCGCACGTTCCGCTCGTAGGCGCCGTCGATGCCGAATCGCGGTCCTGCGGTCAGCAGCAGGTCGCGGGCGCGCGCCGCGAGGGACAGCGCCGAGCTCATCGGCGTGCCGAGGCCGACCCAGAAGCTCAGGCCTCCCGCCGGCATCGGCACTCGCCACTCGGGGAAGGCCTCCGGCAGCAGGCTGCCGAGGAGGTCGCGGCGGGTCCGCAGCTGCTCGACGCGATCTGCGATCACCTCGGGGAGCCGGGGGAGGAGCTCGGTCGCCACCAGCTGCTCGACCGCGGGCGTGCCGAGGTCGGAGGAGGCGCGGGTCGTCGCGAGCCGGGAGACGACCTGCTCGTCGGCTCGGATCCAGCCGAGGCGGAGTCCGCCCCAGACGGTCTTCCCCAGGGAGCCGACGGTGACCGTGAGCGCGTCGACGGGCGCGGCCGCGGCGAGCGGGGGGTGCTGGGCCGGGGAGTCGATGCCGAGGTCCCGCGTGGTCTCGTCGATGAGCAGGAGGGTCCCGGCGCCCGCCGCGGCGCGTGCGACCGCCTCGCGGGTGGCGCCGTCCATGCTCGCTCCGGTCGGGTTGTGGAAGTCGGGCATGAGGTAGGCGAGGGCCGGACGGGCGTTCTCGAGCGCCGCCTCGAAGCCCGGCACGTCCCATCCCGCCTCGGTCACGCCGACCGCGATCAGGCGTCCGCCGCCCGCGTCGCGCAGCGCCTCGGACGCGTGCGGGTAGGTGGGGGACTCGACGACGACGCGGTCCCCGCGCGTGAGGAGCGAGCGGGCGCAGAGGGCGATGGCGTGCTGGGCACCGAGGGTCACCATGATCTGGGACGGCCGGGTCGGCAGGCCCTGCTCCTCGTAGCGGGCCGCGATCAGGACGCGCAGCGCCTCCCGCCCGATGAGGTCGAGGCCGCTCCCCATCCCCTCGGCACTGAGGGATCCCGCGACGTCGCGATAGATGTCGGGAAGGCCCGGCCACATGGGCGGCGTCGCCTTGCCGAAGTCCACGAGCCCACCGTCGGCGAGGGTCGGCGCGGCGCCTGCCGCGGAGGGCAGGGTCGCCATGCTGCCGGCTCCCCGCGTGCTCGTCAGGTAGCCGCTCTCGCGGAGCAGCCGGTAGGCCGAGATGACCGTCGTCCTGCTGCGGCCCAGCACCTCGGCGAGGTCCCGTTCGGCGGGCAGCCAGGTCTGCGCCGGGATCCGTCCGTCGATCAGGAGGACCCGGATGCGCTCCGCGAGCGCCTCGTAGGCCGCACCGCCGGTCGCCTCCCACTCGCCCAGGAGGCGCGCGAGCGCGTGCCCGCTGAGGGTGCGGCGACCCGGTCGTCCCGTCGTCATCGGTCCAGCATATGTGGATTGGACTCTTGATGGTCGGGCTGGTCGGCGATTGGATCGGTCTCGTCGGAGCCGATGGGCACCGATCAGCCGAGATCGAGGGTCCGAGAGGAGGGGATTGGTATGGTCATCCTTCTGATCGCGATCCTGGCGGCCGGCGCTGCGGCGTCCGTCGCGGCCGCGGTGCGGCTGGTGCGGCGCGACGGCTACGGTCCGGTGCGCACGCGCCTGGACTACGACACCCGCCTCCCGCTGCTCTGAGCGACCTAGGCTGGAGGCGGCCGCGGAACCGGCCGGAGCGCGGAAGGCGGCGAGCGAGGGTGGAATCCGAGACGATCTCCCCGCTCCTCGGCGTGCCTGGGGCCGTCGACTCCGCCGGACCCGATGCGGGCGTCCCCGCGCACTACGGCAGCCCGCTCGCCGAGCAGCGCGCGCTGGCGTCCGGAGTGGCGATCGCCGAGGTCGGTCGCGGCGTGGTCACCGTCACGGGTCCCGACCGGCTGTCCTGGCTCGACTCGCTCACGAGTCAGCGCCTCACCGGCCTCCAGCCGGGGGAGTCCGCGGAGTCCCTCCTGCTCGACCCGCACGGGCACGTCGAGCACGACCTGCGGATCGTCGACGACGGGGACACCGCCTGGCTGCTCGTGCAGCGGGAGGAGGCGCCGTCCCTCGCCGCCTTCCTGACCCGCATGCGCTTCCTCCTCCGCGTCGAGGTCGTCGACGTCACGGAGACGACCGCGGTGCTCGGCGGGCTCGAGGGCTCGACGGTCCCGGTGCCCGCCCTGGTGACGTGGGCCGATCCCTGGCGGACAGGCGCTCCGGGCGGCGTGCAGTACGCCTCGCCGGCCGCGCATCCCGCCTCCGAGTGGACGTGGACGGAGACGGTCGTCCGCCGCGACGACGTCGCCGCGCTCGCCGACCTCGCCCGCCGCGGCGAGGTCCGGCTCGCGGGTGCGCTCGCGGTCGAGGCGCTCCGCGTGGCGGCCTGGCGCCCGCGCCTCGGGGCCGACACCGACGAGCGCACCATCCCCCACGAGCTGGACTGGCTCCGCAGCGCCGTGCACCTCTCCAAGGGGTGCTACCGCGGACAGGAGACGGTCGCGAAGGTGCACAACCTCGGCCGGCCGCCCCGGCGGCTGGTGCTCCTGCACCTGGACGGGTCGGAGAACGTGCCGGTGGTGTCCGGGGCGCCCGTCCTCGATCGCGCGACCGGGAAGGAGGTCGGCGCCGTGACCTCGCCCGCCGTCCACCACGAGCTCGGTCCGATCGCGCTCGCCGTCGTGAAGCGCGGCCTGGACGCAGCGGCCCCGCTCGTCGTCTCGGTCGACGGGGAAGCCGTGGCCGCGACGCAGGAGGTCATCGTCCCGGCCGACGCGGGCGCCGCGCTGGGCGACCTGCCGAAGCTGCCGAGGCTCGGGTCCGCCGCCCGCCGCTGATCCTCACGATCCGCCTCGTGCTGCCGATCGGCGACGGCTCGGCGGCGCGGCGACGTGACGGGTCACCACGCGAACCCCTGCGGCTCCACCTCCGTCCAGGGCACGGTGAGCTCGCCCAGCCGCACGCGCCGCGGCGGTGTCAGGACGCTCCAGCCGGCGGCCGCGAGGCGGGCGACCGTCTCCTGCCAGTGCTGCACCGGCCCGAACTCGGCGTAGCCGGCACTGTGGAGCCAGAACCGGTCGAGGTCCGCGAGCAGGGCGTGGATCCGCTCACCCGGCACGTTGCGGTGGATGAGCGCTTTGGGAAGGCGCTCCGCCACGACGCTCGGACGCTCGAGCCCCGCGAGCCGCAAGGAGACGGTGAACGTCTCGGGTCCCGCCGCCGTCACCCCCACCCAGCTCGCGACTCGCCCCACCTCGTTGCTCGTGCCGTCGACCAGCAGACCGGCGGGGGAGAGGCGGCCGGCCATCCGGTGCCAGATCGCCGGCACCTCGTGCTCCTCGTACTGCCGGAGCACGTTGAGCGCGCGCACGATGTCGGGAGAGCGGGCGTCCGGCAGCGGAAGCTCGAATCCGCCCAGCCGGAACTCGAGCCCGGGGCGGGCATGGGGCTCGGCGGCCGCGACGCGCTCCGGGTCGATCTCGATGCCCACGACCCGCGTGTCCGGACGCACCCTCCGCAGCCGGTCGAAGAGCTCGGCGGCGGTCCACGGCGCCGCCCCGTAGCCGAGGTCGACGACGAGGGGCGCCTCCGCCCGGAGGAACGCCGGATGCGCGGCCAGCCACCGGTCGACCCGGCGCAGCCGGTTGGTGCCGGTCGTGCCCCGGGTCACTCGGCCCTCCGGCATGGCTAATAAGGTAGGGGACATGCCAGCGCCCTACACGCTCGTCCTGCTCCGTCACGGCTCCAGCGAGTGGAACGAGAAGGGTCTGTTCACCGGCTGGGTGGACGTCCGCCTGTCGGAGACGGGCGTGAAGGAGGCGATCCGCGCAGGCGAGCTGCTCCGCGAGTCCGGCATCGTGCCGAACATCCTCTACACGTCCCTGCTCAGCCGCGCGATCCAGACCGCGAACTACGCGCTGTCCGAGGCGGACCTGCTCTGGCTCGAGACGAAGCGGTCCTGGCGCCTCAACGAGCGCCACTACGGCGACCTGCAGGGCAAGGACAAGGCGGCGACCCTCGAGCAGTACGGCCCCGAGCAGTTCAAGACGTGGCGCCGCTCGTTCGACGTGCCGCCGCCCGAGATCTCGGACGACAACGAGTACTCCCAGGCGGGCGACCCCCGCTACGCCGACCTCGGCTCCGACCTGCCGAAGACGGAAGCGCTGAAGGACGTCATCGACCGCTTCCTGCCCTACTGGGAGATCGAGATCAAGCCGCAGCTGCGAGCGGGCAGGACGGTCCTCATCGCTGCGCACGGCAACTCGCTGCGTGCGCTCGTGAAGCACCTCGACGGCATCTCGGACGAGGACATCGCCAACCTGAATCTGCCGACCGGCGTCCCCCTCGTCTACAAGCTCGACGAGAACTTCCGGCCGACGGTTCCCGGCGGCGAGTACCTCGACCCGGAGGCGGCCGCCGCGGGCGTCGCCGCGGTCGCCGCCCAGGGCACCAAGAAGTAGCGCCGCGCGGCGGGCACTCCTCCCGCCGAGATGCCACCTGGTGCTCCCATCCGGCGCCGATGACAGCACCGACTGGCACCTCGAGGGCGTGCCCGTTTCGCGACTTCGCGTGACGCAGCGCACCGTCCCTACCGCGGTGTCACGCGCGCGCCGTCACACGCCGTCGAAGTGCCACTTGGTCCTCCCATCCCGGCCGAATGGCAGCACCACGTGGCATCTCGATGGGCGACCCTGCACCCTGCCGTGCGCGTGCGGACGTCGAAGTGCCACTTGGTGCGCTCATCCGAGACGGATGGCAGCACCACGTGGCATCTCGATGGACGAGGGCGCCGGGGACCGGGTCAGACGGACGCGACGACCCAGTCCCCGGTCGCGAGGTACTGGACCTTCTTCGCGATCGAGACCGCGTGGTCGGCGAAGCGCTCGTGGTAGCGGGACGCGAGGGTGGCGTCGACCGTGTCGACCGCGGCGCCCTTCCACGTCTCGCCGAGCACCTTGTCGAAGACGCTGAGGTGCAGCTCGTCGACGCTGTCGTCCTCGGTGCGGATCTGCTCCGCCAGCTCGACGTCCTCCGTACGGAGGAGCTCCACGACCTTGCGGGCGAGGCTCACGTCGAGCCGGCCCATCTCGGCGAAGGTGCTGCGCAGGCTCTTCGGCACGACTTTGTCCGGGAAGCGGTAGCGAGCCAGCTGCGCGATGTGCGAGCTGAGGTCGCCCATCCGCTCGAGGCTCGCGCTGATCCGCAGCGCACTCACGACGATGCGCAGGTCGCGGGCGACGGGCTGCTGCCGGGCGAGGATGTTGATCGCCAGCTCGTCGAGGCCGAGCGCCAGCTCGTCGATCTGGTGGTCGTCGGCGATCACCTGCTCGGCGAGGCTCACGTCCGAGTCGTTGAACGCGGCCGTGGCGCGCTCGATCGAGACCGCGACGAGTTCCGCGATCGTGACGAGCCGCTCCCGGACGTCGGTCAACTGCTCCTGAAAGACCTCGCGCATGCCTGTTCCCTCCCCGGCGCCCGCCGCCGTCGGCCTGCCAGTCTCCGGCGGGAAGGTTAACGGCAGGTGCCGCTGTGCTGAACCTTCGCCCAACTCGGCCCCTCTGATCGGAGGAGGCACCGGGCGGGGGAAAAGGTCCTCATATTCTAGGCATCATGCAATCAGCGTGGCTGGTGCCTCTGGCCATGCTCTTCGGCCTTGCCGCGGGCACAGGTCTGACGCTCCTGGTCGTGCTCTCCGTGCGCCGCGGACACGAAGCGGCGGAGGCCGCGACCGAGGACGTGCCGGACGGCGTCGAAGGGATGCTGGACGCCCTGGGCGCGCCCGCCCTCGTGGTCGACCCGTCCAACACGGTGGTGAAGCACTCCCCGGGAGCGGCCGCGCTCGGGCTCGTGCACGCGCGGGCGCTGCTCTCCCAGGCGCTCGTCGACCTCGTGGAGGAGGTCCGGCGCGGTGACGGTCCGGTCGTGCGCGAGCTGAGCCTGTCCCGCGGTCCGTTCGGCAGCGCGGCGCGACCGGTGGTCGTCCGCGCGGCCCGTCTCGGCATCCGCTACGTGCTGCTCCTGGTCGAGGACAGGTCGGAGGCGCTGCGCCTGGAGGAGGTGCGGCGCGACTTCGTCGCGAACATCAGCCACGAGCTGAAGACGCCGATCGGCGCCATCACGCTCCTCTCCGAGGCCCTCGACAGCGCGGCGGACGACCCCCAGGGCGTCCGGCGCTTCGCCGCCCGGATGTCCACCGAGGCACAGCGGCTCAGCAGGATCACGCAGGAGATCATCGACCTGTCCCGTCTGCAGGCAGCCGACGCGCTCAAGTCGCCGGAACTCGTCCACATCGACCACGTCGTCGCGTCCGCGATCGACCAGAACTCCGTCGCGGCCGCCGCCCACCGGATCGAGGTGCGGCGCGGCGGGGAGAAGCGGACCACCGTCTACGGCGACGAGGCGCTCCTCATCATGGCGGTGCACAACCTCATCGCGAACGCGATCCAGTACTCGCCCGACGGCGGCCGCATCGGCGTGGGGGTGCGGCGCGTCGACGACCTCGTCGAGATCGCCGTCACCGACCAGGGGATCGGCATCGCCGAGGAGGACCGCGACCGCGTCTTCGAGCGGTTCTACCGCGTCGACCGGGCTCGATCCCGCAACACGGGCGGGTCCGGCCTGGGCCTCGCCATCGTCAAGCACGTCGTACAGAACCACGGCGGCGAGGTCCGCCTGTGGTCGCAGCCGGGGCGCGGGTCGACCTTCACCCTCCGCATCCCGGCGGCCTCGGAAGCACGAGCGGCAGCGCTCGGATTGGAGTCAGCGTGACCCGCATCCTCCTCGTCGAGGACGAGCCCGCACTGAGCGAGCCTCTCGCCTTCCTGCTCGAGCGGGAGGGCTACGAGGTGGCGGTCGCCGAGGACGGGCCGTCCGCCCTGACGGAGTTCGGCCGTGACGGCGCCGACCTGGTGCTGCTCGACCTCATGCTCCCGGGCCTGCCCGGGACCGAGGTCTGCCGGGAGCTGCGCGCGCGCTCGTCCGTGCCGATCATCATGGTGACGGCGAAGGACTCCGAGGTCGACATCGTCGTGGGGCTGGAGCTCGGCGCGGACGACTACGTCACGAAGCCGTATTCCACGCGGGAGCTCCTCGCCCGCATCCGTGCCGTCCTCCGCCGGCAGGTAGAGCCGGAGGAGGTCCAGAGCGTGCTGCACGTGGGCCCGATCCGGATGGACGTCGAGCGCCACCTGGTGAGCGTGCACGGCGCGCCGGTGGCCATGCCGCTGAAGGAATTCGACCTGCTCGAGATGCTGATGCGGAACGCGGGACGCGTGCTGACCCGCGGGCAGCTCATCGACCGGGTGTGGGGAGCCGACTACTTCGGGGACACCAAGACCCTCGACGTGCACATCAAGCGGCTGCGCGCGAAGATCGAGGAGAACCCGTCCGAGCCGGCGCTGCTCGTGACCGTGCGAGGGCTCGGCTACCGGTTCGAGGACGCCGCAGCGGTCTGAGCCGCAGGCGCTAAGCCGCCGCTGCGCCCGCCGACGCGGCCGTCCGTCGAGCGGCCTCCACTCGCGGCGGGGCGCCACCGATCGATCGCGACGCCCCCACGACGCTTACTCGCTGGTGCCCTCTTCGCCCGAGTCGACGGAGTCGCCCGGGTCGGTCTCGCCGGTGTTGTCGCCGTCCGGGATGGTTCCCTCGGTCGGCGTCGGAGCCGGGATCGGGGATGCCGTGGGCGAAGGCGTGGGGGACGGACTCGGCGTGAGCGTCCGGTACTCCTCGAGGACCGTGTCGAGCACCGGGACGCGGACCTCGGATCCCTCCGACGAGCCGCTCTGGAAGTAGACCGGGAACAGGGCTCCCGGGATGGTGTCGATGCCCTCGAGCACGATCTGGTCGCTGTCGCCGTAGCCGTAGGTGACGGTCGACTGCCCCGGGATCGTCAGATCGATGGTGGTGCGGCCCGCCGTGCCCTCGAACTGCACGCTCAGCGGCTGCGACTCCGAGGTCGGGTTCGCGACGGAGATGACCAGGGACGCGCGCTCGCCGGCCTCGCTCACCAGCAGGGCGTTGCGCACGGCGAGGTTGCCCACTTCGGCGCTGACACCGTCGCTCGGGTCGTACTTGCGGGGAAGGATGATGTTCCCGTTCGTGAACGAGCACCCCGCGACGGCGATGGCCAGCACGGCCGCGAGCAGGGCGGACACCGCCGCGCGAACCTTGAGCACTGTCTTCCTCCCGGCGTTCCCGCGTCCACCGGTGCCTCATCCAGGCAGCTTCGGGGCGCGGTCAGCGTTCCTGAGCCTACTGCACGGGCTGCGCCCGCCTGGTGACCCCGGGGGCTCCGAATCGGCCTCTGTGCTAGACTTCTGGCCGGTCGAAAGGACTCATCACCCATGCTTTTCGAGGTCGGCGAGACTGTCGTGTACCCCCATCACGGGGCGGCAACCATCACTGAGGTCAAGAAGAGGATGGTGAAGGGCGAAGAGAAGGTCTACCTCAAGCTGAATGTGACGCAGGGAGACCTGACCATCGAGGTCCCGGCGGACAACGTCGACCTCGTGGGCGTCCGCGACGTCATCGGCAAGGAGGGCCTGGATCGGGTCTTCGAGGTGCTGCGCGCCCCCTTCACCGAGGAGCCGACCAACTGGTCCCGCCGCTACAAGGCGAACCTCGAGAAGCTCGCCTCGGGCGATGTGATCAAGGTCTCCGAGGTCGTCCGCGATCTCTGGCGCCGCGACCAGGACCGCGGCCTCTCCGCCGGCGAGAAGCGCATGCTCGCGAAGGCTCGCCAGATCCTGATCTCCGAGCTCGCCCTCGCCGAGAAGACCGACGAGGACAAGGCGTCCATGGTCCTCGACGAGGTCCTCGCCTCCTGAGCCTCCCGCGATGAGCGCGGACCCCACGGTCGGGGTGGTGCTCGTCGCTGCCGGGGCGGGATCGCGCCTCGGCCTCGGCGTGCCCAAGGCATTCGTGCCGGTGGCGGGCCGATCCATGCTCGCCCGGGCATTCGACGGCATCCGCGCGATGGAGCCCGAGCCGCAGGTCGTCGCCGTCGTTCCAGAGGGGCGCGAGGACGAGACCCGCACACTCGCCTCCGGCTTCCGGTCGCTCCGCGTCGTCCGCGGCGGCGCCTCCCGTCAGGAATCGGTGGTCGCGGGCCTCGCCGCGCTGGCGCCGTCGGTCCGGACCGTGCTGGTCCACGACGCCGCGCGGGCGCTGACACCGGCCCGCCAGTTCGAGCGGGTCGTCGCCGCGGTCGAGAGCAGCGGAGCCGGGGTCGTGCCGGGGCTGCCGGTCGCCGACACCATCAAGCGGGTGGACGCGGACGCCCGGGTCCTCGAGACCGTCGACCGCAGCCGTCTCTCCGCCGTGCAGACCCCGCAGGGGTTCCCGCGGGCCGAGCTCGACGCCGCGTACGCGTCGGTCTCGGACGAGCACACCGACGACGCCGCCGTGTTCACCGCGTCCGGGCGCGGAGTCCGGGTCATCCCCGGGTCGCCCCTCGCCTTCAAGATCACGACCGAGGACGACCTGCGCCGGGCCGAGCTGCTCCTCGCCGGCAGCCCGAGGACCGGGATCGGCATCGACGTGCACGCCTTCGGCGGTGACGCCCCGCTGCGGCTCGCGCTCCTGGAGTGGCCGGGCGAGACCGGACTCGCGGGACACAGCGACGGCGATGCGGTCGCCCACGCGATCTGCGACGCGCTGCTCTCCGCCGCCGGGCTCGGCGACATGGGCTCCCGCTTCGGCACGGCCGATCCGCGCTTCGAGAACGCGACCGGCGACGTCTTCCTCCGCGCCACCGTCGCCCTGCTCGCCGAGGCGGGCTGGGAGCCCGGCAACGTCGCCGTGCAGGTGATCGGAAACCGGCCTCGCCTGGCCGGGCGCCGCGAGGAGGCGCAGGACGCGCTCACGGCGGTGGTCGGCGCACCCGTCAGCCTGGCCGCCACGACGACGGACGGCCTCGGCTTCGCTGGCCGCGGCGAGGGCGTCACGGCCGTCGCGACGGCGCTCGTCCGTCCGGGCGCTCGCCGCGATCCCTAAGCTGGATCCGTGCCCGTCCGACTGTACGACTCCCTGGAGGCCCGCCTCCGGGAGCTGGAGCCCCTCGTCCCCGGCGAGGTCGGGATGTACGTGTGCGGACCCACCGTCCAGTCGTCCCCGCACATCGGGCACCTGCGCTCTGCCCTCGTGTACGACCTCTGGCGCCGCTGGCTCGGCTACCGCGGCTATCGCGTCACGCTCGTGCGCAACGTGACGGACATCGACGACAAGATCCTCGCGTTCGCGGCGAAGCCGGGCGACACCGACGGCGAGCAGTGGTGGGCGCTCGCGTACCGGTACGAGCTCGAGTTCACGAACGCCTACAACCGGCTCGGCATCCTCCCGCCGACCTACGAGCCGCGCGCGACCGCGAGCGTGCAGCAGATGCAGGAGCTGATCCAGCGCCTGATCGACGCCGGCCACGCCTACCCCGCCCCCGACGGGTCCGGCGACGTGTACTTCGACACCCTGAGCTGGCCCTCCTACGGCTCGCTCACCCGGCAGGCGTCGGCGGACATGGTCGCCGCCGAGGACGCGGACCCGCGCGGCAAGCGCGACCCGCGCGACTTCGCGCTGTGGAAGGGACGCAAGGAGGACGAGCCGGAGTCGGCCTCCTGGCCGTCGCCGTGGGGTCCGGGACGTCCCGGCTGGCACATCGAGTGCTCCGCGATGTCCGCGCGCTACCTCGGCCGCGCCTTCGACATCCACGGCGGCGGACTCGATCTCCGCTTCCCGCATCACGAGAACGAGCTCGCCCAGTCGACGGCGGCGGGCGACGCGTTCGCCGGCTACTGGGTGCACAACGGCCTCGTCACGGTCGACGGGCAGAAGATGTCCAAGTCGCTCGGCAACTCGATCTTCGCCGCCGACTTCCTGGCCGAGGCACGGCCCGTCGTCGTCCGCTACTACCTGGCCGCGACCCACTACCGCTCGACCCTCGACTACCACCAGGGCGCGCTGCTCGAGGCGGACGCGGCCTACGAGCGCATCCGCACCTTCCTCGACCGCTCCGCGCTCGCGCTCGAGCGCGCGGGCGTCGGGTCGGACCGCGCCGACACGGTCCCTGCCGCCTTCGCCGACGCGCTCGACGACGACCTGTCGACCCCCGGCGCGTTCGCGGTGCTGCACGAGACGGTCAGGACGGGCAACGCCGCCCTCGATGCACGGAACCTCGACGTCGTTGCGGAGCGCCGCGCGGAGGTCCTCGCGATGGTGCGCGTTCTCGGCATCGATCCCGGTGACCCGCAGTGGGCGTCGACCGGCGCCGGTCCCGCGGCCGATGCCCTGCGCGCGCTCGTCGAGCGCCTTCTCGAGGAGCGGCAGGAGGCGCGGTCCGGCCGCGACTTCGCCCGCGCCGACCGCATCCGGAACGACCTCGCGGAGGCGGGCATCGCCCTCGAGGACACCCCTGCCGGCACACAGTGGAGCATCGATGGCGAATAAGCCGGGACGGCCCGGAGCCGTCCGCAAGAACCGCAAGGGACCCAAGGCCGGCACGGGCGGCCACGGCCGCAAGGCCCTCGAGGGCAAGGGCCCGACCCCCAAGGCCGAGGACCGGGAGTACCACCCGGCCGGCAAGCGCAAGGCCGCCGCCGAGCGCGCCGCCGCGCGCTCGGGGAACCAGAAGGCGCCTGCCGCCCGCCCGCCACGGAGGCCCAAGGCCGGCGACGAGTCCGAGGTGATCAGCGGCCGCAACTCGGTCGTCGAAGCGCTGCGGGCGCGCATCCCCGCCACGGCGCTCTACATCGCGGTGCGGATCGAGATGGACGACCGCGTGCGCGAGGCGATCGCTCTCGCCGGGCACCGCAACATCCCGCTCCTCGAGGTGACGCGTCCCGAGCTCGACCGCCTCGCCGGCGAGGACGCCGTGCACCAGGGCATCGCGCTGAAGATCCCGCCCTACGAGTACGCGCACCCGCTGGAGCTGCTGGACCAGATCGAGGACCGGGGCGAGATCCCGCTCCTCGTCGCCGTCGACGGCCTGACGGACCCGCGGAACCTCGGTGCGGTCATCCGCTCGATCGCGGCGTTCGGCGGGCAGGGCGTCATCGTGCCGCAGCGCCGGTCGGTGGGTCTCACCGCGGCGGCCTGGAAGACGTCCGCGGGGGCCGCGGCGCGGATCCCGGTCGCGATGGCGAGCAACCTGACGAACACCCTCAAGTCCCTGAAGGAGCGGGGGCTGTTCATCGTCGGCCTCGACGCCGGCGGCGACACCCTCCTGCCCGGCCTTCAGCTCGCGACCGGGCCTCTCGTCGTCGTGGTCGGCAGCGAGGGCAAGGGGCTCTCGCGGCTCGTGACCGACACCTGCGACGCGGTGGTGTCGATTCCGATCACAGCCGACACGGAGTCCCTGAACGCGGGCATCGCCGCGAGCGTCGCTCTCTACGAGATCGCGAAGCTGCGCGCCGAGGACGCCGCCGCCGGCTGACAGGGCGTCGCCCCGGCGCTCGAGGAGGGCCCTCGCCGCGGTGGGAACGACTACTGCGGCGAGGGTGATCCCCGGTGCGCCGAGCGCGAGTCAGACCTTCGAGCGCCAGTCGTCGTCGTCGTCCTCGTCGGCGCCCACCGGTACTGCAATCGACGCCGTCGGCGGATTGAGCATCGTCGCCTCGTCGCGCCGGTGGCGGAGCACCTCGTCGATGTAGGCGGCGACCGCCTCGGCGAGCGGCACGTCCCGGTTCTGCTTCTGCGACATGAACCAGCGGTGCTCGAGCAACTGGTGGAAGACCTCAGCCGGCTCGAGCTTGCCCTTGAGGTCGCGGGGGATGGCCCGGACCACGGGCTCGAAGACCTGGGCGACCCACTCGTGGGCGACCGCCTCCTCGTCCATGCCCTCCAGGCCGAAGGTGGCGCGGTACGAGTCGAGGTCGTTGAGGAGCCGGCGGGCCTGGTTCTCCTGGGCGTCGATGCCGGTGAGGCGCAGCAGACGCCGTGAGTGATGGCCCGCGTCGACGACCTTCGGCTGGATGCGGACCTGCGTGCCGGTCTCGTCCGTCTTGATGGCGAGCTCGTCGATGTCGAAGCCGAGCTCGTTGAGACGGTCGACCCGCTGGTTGATGCGCCACCGCTCGTTCCGCGGGAACATCTCCCAGCCCGTGAGCTCCTTCCAGAGCGTGCGGTACTGGGCGACGATGCGCTCGCTGACCTCGACGGGGTCGAGGTCCTCCTCCACGCGCCCGCCGGCCTCGAGGTCCATGAGCTCGCCGGCGATGTTGACGCGGGCGATCTCCACGTCGTTCTCCCGCTGACCGTTGGAGAGGCCGCCCGGGTACAGCTTCCCGGTCTCGGCGTCCACGAGGTAGGCCGCGAAGGAGCCGGCATCCCGCCGGAACAGCGTGTTGGAGAGGGACACGTCGCCCCAGAAGAAGCCGATGACGTGCAGCCGGACGAGCAGCAGGGCGAGCGCATCGACGAGACGCGTGGCCGTGTCGGGCCGCAGCGCCTGCGAGAACAGGGCGCGGTACGGCAGGGAGAACTTCAGGTGGCGCGTCACGAGGACGGCGTCGAGCGGCGCCCCGTCGAGATCGGTGCGGTTCGAGATCACCGCGACGGGGTCGACGCAGGGGACCTCGAGGCGCTGCAGCGTGCGCAGCATCTCGTACTCCCGGCGCGCGAGGTCCTCCGAGGTCTCCTTGACGGCGATGACGTAGCCGGAGAGGTTCACGAACCGGACGAGGTGCCGGGAGATGCCCTTCGGCAGGGACGCGATGTTCTTGTCCGGCCACTCCTCGAGGGGGAGGTGCCAGGGAAGGTCGAGCAGCGCGGGGTCGACCATCGCTGCCGTGATGTTGAGGGAGCCGCGGGTTGGCATAGGTAGTCCAGCCTAGAGGTGCGCTGTGGAAAGTCGATCACAGGCGAAAGGGCCCGCCGCGGACGTCGCGGCGGGCCCCTTCGATCCCTGTGTCCTAGTGCGCGATCGCCTTCTGGGTGAGGCGCTCGCCGGTCTCCATGTCGAAGATGTGCACGTGGCCCGGCTGCGGCATGAGGTACACCGTGTCACCGGCGTTCGGGTGAACGCGGCCGTCGACTCGGGCGACGATGTCGGTGCGCTTGCCGTCCACCTCCGAGTGGCCGTAGAGGTAGCCGTCCGCGCCGAGCTCCTCGACGAGGTCGACCTCCACCTGGAGACCCTCGCCGCGGGCCGTCGAGACGACGAGGTCCTCGGGGCGGACACCCACGGTGACCTGGCTGCCGTGTGCACGGCCCACCTCGTCGCGGCCGGCGCCGACGACCGCCGTGCCGAACCGGACGCCGCCCTCGGCGATGTCCGCCGGGAACAGGTTCATGGCCGGGCTGCCGATGAAGCCGGCGACGAACACGTTGTTCGGCTTCTCGTAGAGGTCGCGCGGGCTGCCGACCTGCTGCAGGATGCCGTCCTTGAGGACCGCGATGCGGTCGCCCATCGTCAGGGCCTCCGTCTGGTCGTGCGTGACGTAGACGGTGGTGACGCCGAGGCGGCGCTGGAGCGACGCGATCTGCGTGCGGGTCTGGACGCGGAGCTTGGCGTCGAGGTTCGACAGCGGCTCGTCCATGAGGAACACCTGCGGCTGACGGACGATCGCGCGGCCCATCGCGACGCGCTGACGCTGACCGCCGGAGAGGGCCTTGGGCTTGCGGTTGAGGTAGGGCTCCAGGTCGAGGAGGCGGGCCGCCTCGAGCACGCGCGAGGCGCGCTCGTCCTTGCCGATGCCCGCGATCTTCAGCGCGAAGCCCATGTTCTCCGCGACGGTCATGTGCGGGTAGAGCGCGTAGTTCTGGAAGACCATGGCGATGTCACGGTCCTTCGGCGGGACGTCGGTGACGTCGCGGTCGCCGATGAGGATGCGGCCGGAGTTGACCTCCTCGAGGCCCGCCAGCATGCGCAGCGACGTGGACTTGCCACAGCCGGAGGGGCCGACGAGGACGAGGAACTCGCCGTCCGCGATGTCGAGGTTGAGCGCGTCGACCGCGGGGCGGTTGGAGCCCGGGTAGAGCCGGGTTGCATTGTCGAACGTGACAGTTGCCATGGTGGCGTCGTCTCCTTCACCGGCAGGTACGTGCCGGACGATCCGTAGTGATGGAAATGTCGGCCCGCCATCGGAACCGACTCGGCTCAGTATTGCACTGTTCGACGCATCGCGGTGAGGAAACGGCTGGCGGGCGTTGACGCGCCGTCCAGCCGCCGTGGCGACGATTCCCAGCACCCAGCCCCTACGATGCTGAGCGCATCTCGCGTGCTCTCGCGCGCCCATCACTAGGAGTTCAGCTGTGACCATCGGCGGAGGATCTGCCAGGCCTTCGAAGAACGAGCGTCGTGACGCCGCACGGGAGAAGGCCCGCCAGCTCCGTGAGGAGCAGAAGCGGCGCGAGCGGCGGAACAAGGTCCTGCTCGGCAGCGGCATCGGCATCGCCGCGATCGCCGTGGTCGCGATCATCGCCTTCATCATCTTCACCTCGATCCGGCCCGCGGGCCCCGGTCCCGCGAACATGGCGAGCGACGGCATCAAGATCGGCCAGGAGCTCCGCGCGGTGACGACCGCGGCCCTGCCCGCGGGCTCCGACCCGGTGCCCTCCGAGGCGAACCCGCCCGGGGTCGTCGACATCCAGGTGTACGTGGACTACCTCTGCCCGTTCTGCGGCCAGTTCGAGAGCACCAACAGCGAGCAGATCGAGAGCTGGGTCACCGAGGGCAGCGCCACCGTCGAGATCCACCCGATCTCGATCCTCAACAGCCAGTCGCAGGGGACCCGGTACTCGACCCGAGCGGCGAATGCGGCCGCCTGCGTCGCCAACTACTCGCCGGACTCCTTCTACGCGTTCAACTCCCTGCTCTTCGAGAACCAGCCCGCGGAGGGCACCGCAGGCCTCGAGAACGACGAGCTCGTCGAGCTCGCGGAGGAGGCGGGCGTCTCGTCGTCCGGGCGCATCGAGGACTGCATCGAGGACGGCTCCTTCAACAATTGGGTGACCGACGCCACCACCCGCGCGCTGACCGGACCTCTGCCGAACACCGACGTCCCGAAGGTGACGGGGACACCGACGGTCCTTGTGAACGGCGCGCAGTACCAGGGGTCGCTGACCGACCCCACGGAGTTCGCGGCCTTCGTGCTCGAGCAGACGGCGGAGGCCTCGGCCACGCCGACGCCGACACCGACGCCGACGCCGACGCCGACCCCGGCGGCCTGAGGCGGAGCCAGCCGGCTGAGCCGACGGCAGCGCCGCGACGGAACGGCGGCGCCGGTAACGACCGGCAACACCAGCGACAAAGGGCAACCGGAAACGGTTGCCCTTTGTCGTTCCCGTTGCCGTCGAGGCGCCTGAACGGCGCGTGTTCAGGTATTTGAACGGGCTGACGGGGCGGTGTTCAGGCCTTTGAACGGCGCAGGCCTCCCCACCGCTGAAGCGTCCACTTACCTTCGGGAGAAGTCCCCGCTCATCCCCTCCGAAGGATTCCCGAATGCGCTCCCCACTGTTCTTCAACTCGGCTAAGGCAGCCGAGCCGAACGGCAGACGGCGACCCCTCTGGCTCGCCGTCCTCGCCGTCCTCGCGGTGCTGTTCAGCACCTTCAACGCGCCGGTCACCGCGGCGATCGCGGCCGATGTCGCTTCCGCCCGGTTCACCGGCGGGACCGGCACGCTCGAGGTGGGCGGCGTCCTCTACGCGAAGAGCGGCTCCCCGGTCACGCTCACGGTCACCACCCCGGCCGGCACCAAGTGCGTCGACGTCGCCGGTGCCCACACCGCCCGTCAGGTGTCCGCGACCGCCAAGACGACGTGGACCTTCAACCTCACGGCTCCCGCTGGAGAGGGAGGGACCGCGGTGACGGTCGCGGCCACCGGGGCGTTCAACAACAACGACAGGTGCACCACCACCGCGACCAACAGCTCCGCCTTCTACGTCCGCGACAACACCGGGCCTGTCGTGACCTCCGCGATCACCCCCACGCCGAACGCGGCGGGCTGGAACAACGCGGACGTCACGGTCGCCTGGACCGCGACCGACCTCGGGGGCGGCGTCGGCGTGGCGGGGACGCAGCCGTTCCGCACGAACACCGTGACCTCCAACGGTGTGACCGACCTCACCACGCTCGCTCAGGCCGACCGGCTCGGCAACCTGGGAGCGCCGGGATCGGTGACCGTGCGGGTCGACAAGGCGGCACCCACCATCACGGCCACGCAGACGACGGCCGGCTTCGGCCAGCCCACGACCGTGACCTTCACGTGTGCGGACTCGAACTCCGGCGGCGGGCAGTCGTCCGGGATCGCCTCCTGTGTCGCCGACGGCACCAACCCGGCGTCGAGCAGCATCACGGTCACGGCGAACGGCACGGTGACCGGCACGGCGACCGACCGAGCGGGCAACACGACCACCACCAGCGTCGAGGTCAGGAACGTCGACACGACGGCCCCCACCCTGTCCGGCGCTCCCACGACCCAGCCGAACGGCAACGGCTGGTACGCGGGCGACGTCGCCGTGAAGTGGACCGCCGCCGACCCGGAGTCCGGCATCCCCACTCCGCCCGCGAACACCCTCATCACCGGTGAGGGTTCCGGACTGACGAGCTCGACCACCGTCAGCAACGGAGCCGGCCTCTCCACCACCGCGACGAGCAGCCCGGCGGTCAACATCGACCGCACCGCCCCCACCACGGGCATCAGCGGCGCGTCCAACACCTGGGTCAACGGCAGCGTGAACGTCTCGCTGACCCCCACCGACGGGCTGTCCGGCGTCGCCTCCACCTCGTACACGATCGACGGTGGAGCCGCTCAGACCGGCACCCGCTTCACCCTCTCCACCGAGGGCGAGCACACCGTCACCTACTTCAGCGTCGACAAGGCGGGCAACGCCGAGGCCCCGCGGACGGCGACGATCCTGATCGACAGGACGGCGCCCACGATCGGCCACACCTTCGCCCCCAGCAGCTACAGCGACGGCGCATGGACGAACGGTGCCGTGACCGTCACCTTCGTCTGCGAGGACCAGGGCGGCTCCGGCGTGGCCGGCTGCACCGCTCCCGTCACGAAGTCCGCCGAGGGCTCGCACACGGTCGGCGGCACCGCCACGGACGGCGCCGGCAACACGGCGACGGACAGCGCCACCGTCAACATCGACACGACCGCCCCGCAGGTGTCCGCCTCCGTCACCGGCACGCCCAACGAGGCGGGCTGGTACAACGAGGACGTGACGGTGACCTACTCCGCCACGGACGCGCTCTCCGGTGTGACCACCACGTCCGCTCCCACCGTCCTCACCGAGGGCGCGGACCGCTCGGCGACGGGCGAGGCGACCGACGCCGCCGGGAACACCGGCCGCGCGACGGTCAGCGGGATCGACATCGACCGGACCGCGCCCGTCCTGAAGGGGACCTTCGCGGCCGGATGGCACACCGGCGATGTGACGGTCAGCTGGACCTGCACCGACGCGCTGTCCGGTGTCGCCGCCGGGCCCTCCGACACACTCGTCTCCGGTGAGGGCGCGAACCTGTCCTCCACCGCGACCTGTGTCGACGTGGCCGGCAACGCCGCGACCACGACCGTCTCGGGCATCAAGATCGATCGGGCCGCGCCCACGACGACCGGGTCCGTCAGCGGGGTCGGCGACTCCGGCTGGGCGACGACCGGGGCGAGCGTGACCCTGACCGCATCCGACAACCTCTCGGGCGTCGCGGCGACTCACTACACCGTCAACGACGGAGCGCAGCAGACGTACACCGGGCCGATCGCCTTCGTCGAGGACGGCGAGTACACGGTCGAGTTCTGGAGCGTGGACAACGCTGGTCTCGTCGAGAAGGCCGGTGCGCCGGTCGACGTGAGGGTCGACCGCACCGCTCCCGTCACCACGGTGATCGACCCGATCTCCCCGGCGAGCGGCTGGTTCGTCACGAGCGGCATCCCGGTGGCCTTCGCGGTCGTCGAGACCGGCTCCGGCGTTGCCGCCACCTACTACCGCATCGACGGTGGCGCCCAGCAGACCTACGGCGAGCGCTTCGAGGCCGAGCTCGGCACGGGGACGCACACGATCGAGTACTGGACCGTGGACAACGCCGGCAACGCCGAGGCGAAGCGCTCCTTCACGGTGAAGGTCGACGTGGCGCCGCCGACGATCCGCGGCTCGCAGAGCCCGGCGGCGAACGGCGCGGGCTGGAACAACACCCCGGTCGACGTCATCTTCACCTGCGAGGACGCGGACTCCGGCATCGCCGGGGTGGCGGGCTGCGCCGGCGACACCACACTCGCCAACAGCGGCGCGAACCAGACCGTCCGCGGTGACGCGGTCGACGTGGCGGGCAACCGCAACGCGGTCGAGTACGGCCCGGTCAACATCGACATGGTGAAGCCGACCCTCGTCGGGGTGCCCTCCGACCCGAACGGCGCCGGGTGGTACAACACCGACGTCACGGTCAAGTGGGTCGGGGACGACGCGCTCTCCGGGATCGACTCCGGCAGCCAGCCGGCGGACAGCAGGATCACCGGCGAGGGCGCCAACCTCGGCGCCGGACCGGTCACCATCCGTGACAGAGCGGGCAACACCAGCGAGCCCGCCTCCGTCTCCGGCATCCGGATCGACCGGACCGCGCCGGTGGTCACCGGAGCGCCCACGACCCGGCCGAACGCCGCCGGTTGGTACACCGGCGAGGTGACGGTGGACTTCGCGTGCACCGACAGCCTGTCCGGCGTCGCGTCCTGCCCGACCAGCGTCCCCGTCAGGGGCAACGGCGGGAACCAGAGCGCGACCAGCGACCCCGCCACCGACGTGGCCGGGAACGCGAGCGCCCGGGTGACCGTGGACGGCATCAACATCGACGGCCAGGCGCCGAGCACGACGAGCAACAACACCTGCACCGCCGAGAACGGCTACTGCAAGGGCGAGACCGCGAACATCGTGCTCACGGCCGTCGACCAGGCGGGCCTGTCCGGAGTCCGGGAGATCCGCTACGTCGTGAACGGCGGTGCCGAGCAGGTGCACGCCGGCGCGAGCGCCACGGTGAGCGTCTTGCTCAGCGGCACCGGCGCGGCCTCGGTGAGGTACTGGGCCGTCGACAACGCGGGCAACGCGGAGCCGGCGAACGCCGTGGCGCTCAAGTGGGACAACATCGCCCCGACCGTGACGCACGTCCTCAACCCCGCCCCGAACGCGGACGACTGGAACAACTCCGACGTGACCGTCACCTTCTCCGCGAAGGACGACGACCACGGCTCGGGCGTGGCCAGCACGACCGCTCCGGTGACCGTCTCCACCGAGACGGCCGGCAAGGTCGTGACGGGAACGGCGAAGGACACCGCGGGCAACGTCGGGACCGACTCGGTCACCGTGAAGCTCGACAAGACCGCCCCCTCCATCACGGGCGCGATCACGAGCGGCACGAAGACCGCGAGCGGCTGGTACAGCGGTCCGGTCACGGTGACCTTCACCTGCAGCGACGCGCTCTCCGGCGTGGCGACCTGCCCGGACCCCGTGATCCTCTCCGCCAACGGCGCCAACACGGCGACCGGGAAGGTGACCGACAAGGCCGGGAACACCGCGACCGCGACGGTGACCGGGATCAACATCGACCAGGAGAAGCCGACGCTCACCACGGCGGACGTCAACGTCCAGGGCGGCACCTTCACCCTGGGCAAGGTCCCCGCGGCCACCTGCACCGCGACCGACAGCTTCTCGGGGCTGGCGTCCTGCACGGTCACCGTCTCGGGCGGCAACGCCAACGGCGTCGGCACCTTCACCTACACGGCGACGGCGACCGACAAGGTCGGGAACAAGACGACGATCACGGGCACCTACCGGGTGATCTACCGGTTCGACGGGTTCCTCCAGCCGATCAACGACACCGCCCACCAGGTCGGCGCCTCGACGAGCATCTTCAAGGCCGGCAGCACCGTGCCCGCGAAGTTCCAGCTCAAGAAGGACGACGGCACCGTGGTCCAGGCGGCGACGGCCCCGGTGTGGCTGACCCCGGTCAAGGGCTCGACGACGACCGCGCCGGTCGATGAGACGGTGTACACGGCCTCGGCGGACAGCGGGACCACCTACCGCTACGACTCCGCGGCCCAGCAGTACCTCTACAACTGGAAGACCGGCACCGGCGGGAACTACTGGCGGGTGGGCGTGAAGCTCGACGACGGCCAGACGTACTTCGTCAACATCGGCCTCCGGTGAGCGGAAGGGCCCCGCGCGTGAGCGCGGGGCCCTTCCCCGTCACAACGGCAACCCCAGCGACGAAGGGCAACCGGACACGGTTGCCCCTCGTCGTTCCGGTTGCCGTTCCCGTCGCGGATCGGGAGGCCGCGAGCTTCGTAGGATGGGTGCGCGGGCGCCAGCCCGCAGGCCGACTTGGCGCAATTGGTAGCGCACCCGACTTGTAATCGGGCGGTTACGGGTTCAAGTCCCGTAGTCGGCTCAGAAACTCCTGGTCAGACCTACTTCTCCGAACCGTGAAGGGACGGAGACTCGATGAGCTGGCCATTTATTGGCCATTTATTCGCGCAGACCGCCGTTGCGGCGGCCCTGCGCAGTATGGGCATCGGCCGTGTTGGGCCGATCTTGGGACGCCTCGCGCACCTGGTTGGCATGCGAGATGACACCATCACCACCGGCCTTGAGAAGATGCTGTCCACGCGGGAGCTCGCCGAGTACCTCGGCGTGGCGCCCCAGGCGATCTACGACCTGCGCTGCGACGGACGCGGCCCGCGCGCCGTTCACGTCGGACGCGAACTGCGCTACCGCGTTTCGGAGATCGAGGCGTGGATCGAGCGCATGTCCGAGCCAGAGCGGGGCGCCGAAGGAACCCGCCATGTCGGGTAGGCCTCGCACGGACATCGGCACCTTCGGCGAGATCCGGACCGCCAAAGCCGGGTCGGGGAAGGTGCAGGCCACCACCCGTATCCGCGACTCGGACGGTCGTCTGCGTCGCCTCTCGGCGACCGGAGCGACGAAGGCCGCGGCGATCGCCGCTCTCAAGCGCAAGGCCGCCAACCGGGACAGCTTCGGCGACACCGGCGAGGCCGTGACCGCAGACACCCCGGTCCCCACGCTCGCCCGGCTCTGGCTCGAGGAAGTCCAGATGGACCCCAACCTGTCGGAGGGGACGAAGGAGACCTACGAACGTCAGCTGCGCACCCTGCTCATGCCGGCCTTCGAGCACTTCACGCTTCGCGAGATCACCGTCGCCCGGGTCGAGCGGTTCCTCAAGTCGCAGGCCGCGAAGTCCTACGCACGGGCAAAGCTGTCCAAGGTGATGCTGAACCTGCTCATGAAATTCGCCATGCGGCACGAGGCCATCCGGAACAACCCGGTGGCTGCCACCACGCCACTACGCAAGCCGCCGGCCCCGCCCAAGGCGCTGACGATGGCGGAGCTGCAGGCGATCCGACAGGCGGCAGCGACCTGGCGCACCGCACCCGGCGTGATGGGGCCGAGGCCGGACGGTCAGGTGAGCGGCATCATCGAAGTGATGCTCGGCAGCTCGGCTCGCATCGGCGAAGCGCTCGCACTGCGCAGGTGTGATGTCGACATGACGGCGAACCCCCCGACGGTGCAGTTCCGCGGCACGGTCGTGGTGCGCAAGGGCAAGGGTGTTCTACGACAGGAGTCGCCCAAGACGGACCGATCGAACCGGACGGTGGCCATCCCGCAGTTCGCGGCGGAGGTCATCCGCAAGCGACTCGCTCTGACGCCCGACGGCGACCCCGAGCACCTGCTTTTCTTCACGCGTCATGGCACACCGCTCACCCCATACAACGTGCGCCGGACCTTCCGCCTCGTGCTGGACCTGGCGGGCCTATCCGGCCAAAGGATTACGCCTCACTCGTTCCGTAAGACAGTGGCAACGCTCATCAGCCGGGAAGCGAATGACGAGATGGCTGCGGAGATGCTCGGTCACGCGGCGACCCGGATCACCCGTCAGCACTACATCGAGCGGGAGAACGTGGCGAACCCGGCGACGGCGGCAATCCTCGAGAAGCTGGCACCGAACTACGACCCCGATGTGCCGTGAGGTGTCTCCGAGTGAGGTCTCGATGGATCGAGATGAACCGAGGCTGCGCGGTGGTGCCGCGGCGGCACCACCGCTCTTTTGGCCTTTCGGCCTGCATTGGGTGGGCCCGGAGCAATCTCGACCGGCCGCCAAGGAGCGGTGGTGCCACGCTGGCACCACCGCACTCTCGCCATCGCCCGGCCAGCCCCACTGGCGTGTCCCCGCGACGGCGCACCTGCCTTCTGCAGCCTGAACGCCCTCATCCCACGTCTCAGGGGCCATTTGGGGTTCCGCTCGTAGTCTCCAAGATTCGCCTCCATCAGGTAGGTACGCACGCCGTCCCCGCACACCGCGGTGGTGCCGCGACCTGTCCGGGCAGGCCCGCAGCGGAGCCGACCGCTGGCAGCGTGCGCCGGGACTTGGTGTCCCCTCAGCCCTGGCTCCCCACCGTCACGTATCGACGCGGGCCCACCGGTCTCTGCGCATCGAGGGATCCTCTGTGGTGGCTCAGCAATGCAGCTGGCGCACAGACCGCGCTGTCGCACTCCTCGCATCCGAAACTCCGGCGGCCACAGGCCGTACGAGCTCGCTTCACGCGCACTCGGACCGCCCTCCTCCTATGACCGGCTCATGGATATCCGTTTCAAGGAGCGAAGAGCTGCCACGCCTCTTGCAGTCCGAGGCGCCCCCCTGGATTTGGTCGCGCACCTTCCTGCCGGAGGTGCCTGTCGGGTGACGGTGTCGATGCGGGTGATGAGTGCCGGGGACGGCTACAAGTACCTGCTGCGCACCGTCGCGGCCGGCGACGGCGACCGGTCGCTGTCCACGCCGTTGACGCGGTACTACGCGGAGGTGGGCACTCCGCCGGGGCGGTGGCTTGGCGGTGGCGTCGCTGCCCTCGGCGGTGGCCGCATCGCCGTGGGGGATCCGGTGTCGGAGTCGCAGCTGCAGCTCATGGTTGGAATGGGCCGCGACCCGGCCAGCGGTGACCCTCTGGGTCGGGCGTATCCCGTCTATGCCCCGCTTTCGGAGCGGGTCGCCGACCGCGTCGCAGCGCTCGACCCCAAGCTGGCGGGTGAAGACCGGTCGGCGGCGGTGGCGGCGATCGAGGCGGAGGAGGGGGAGCGCGGATCGCGGCGCCCAGTCGCCGGGTTCGATTTCACGTTCTCGGTGCCGAAGTCGGCGTCGGTCCTGTGGGCCGTGGCGGACGCTGGGACGCAGTCGTCGATCGTGCAGGCCCATCATGAGGCGGTTGCGGACGTTGTTGCGTTCATGGAGCGTGAGGTTGCCGCCACCCGAGCCGGTGCAACCGGACGCGATGGGGCGGTTGCGCAGGTGGAGGTGACCGGTCTAATCGCGGCCGCGTTCGACCACTACGACTCCCGCGCCGGGGACCCGCACCTGCACACCCACGTGGTAGTCAGCAACAAGGCCCGCACAGTGTTCGACGGGAAGTGGCGCGCCCTGGACGGCCGCCCGTTGCACGCGGCGACCGTGGCGCTCTCGGAGCTGCACGAGGCGCTGTTCGCCGACCGGCTCTCGCGCGTCCTCGGCGTGCGGTGGGAGCAGCGCCAGATGGGCGTCGACCGCAATCCGTCTTGGGCGATCCGCGGCGTGCAGGAGGCCCTGGTCGCCGAGTTCTCCAACCGGTCGCGGCACATCGACGTCGAGACCGACCGTCTGATCGAGGAGTACCGGGCGGCGCTCGGGCGTCGGCCGGGTCCCGCGACGATCGTGAAGCTGAGGGCGCAGGCGACCCTGGCCACCAGGCCCGACAAGGAGATCCGCTCCCTCGCCGACCTCACCCGCGACTGGCGCCAGCGGGCCGGCACGCATCTCGGCGAGAACGCCACGACCTGGGCTCGAAGGGTCGCCGCGGGCGGTCCGTCGTCGATGCTGCGGGCGGAGGACGTCCCGTCGGAGGTGGTCGGGCGGCTGGGCCGGAGTGTGGTGGAGGAGGTGGGGGAGAAGCGGTCGACCTGGCGGCACTGGAACCTCTACGCCGAGGCGGCCCGGCAGACCATGGGCTGGCGCTTCGCCACCACCGAGGATCGGCAGGCTGTCACCGGCCTGATCGTCGATGCCGCCGAACGAGCATCGATCCGGCTCACTCCACCCGAACTCGCGCCGACTCCTGCGGTGTTTCAGCGGCCGGACGGAACCAGCGTGTTCCGGCCGCGACACTCGGTCCTGTTCTCCTCGACGGCGCTACTCGAGGCGGAGGACCGGCTCCTCACCCTCTCCCGTGACAAGAGCGCACCGACCCTCGCCACCAATCGCCTGCAGTGGTCCCGGACGGACAGCCGAGGGCGGCTGGTCCGTCCCGATCAAGTGGCGGCCCTTGGCTCGGTCGCCACCTCCGGCCGTGTGGTGGACGTGCTGGTGGGTCCGGCGGGCGCGGGCAAGACCACCGCCATGCAGGCCCTGCGGCACGCCTGGGAGGCCGAGCACGGCATCGGATCTGTTCTCGGGTTGGCGCCCTCTGCGGCCGCCGCCGAGGTGCTCGGGGCCGAGCTCGGGATCCCGGCCGAGAACACCGCGAAGTGGTGGCACGACCACGAGGCTGGCCGCGTCACGTTCACGGCGGGGCAGCTGGTGATCCTCGACGAGGCCTCCCTCGCCGGAACCCTCGGCCTCCAGCGCATCGCCGACCAGGTCAAGGACGGCGGCGCCAAGCTGCTCCTCGTGGGAGACCCGGCGCAGCTGTCCTCGGTCGAGGCCGGCGGCGCGTTCGCCCTCCTCGTCCAGGATCGTGCCGACGTCCCGGAGCTCGAGCGGGTCGAGCGCTTCACTCAGGACTGGGAGAAGCGGGCGTCACTCGAGTTGCGCCGCGGCTATGCCCCGGCCGTCGACGTCTATGAGGAACAGGGGCGCATCCGGGGTGGCACGGCAGAGGACATGATGGACGCTGCCTACGGTGCCTGGCGAAGCGACCTCGCCGACGGCTTGATGTCGATCCTGATTGCGGAGGACGGCGCCACCGTCGCGGATCTGAATCGCAGGGCCCGTGCCGACCTCGCCCTCGCCGGTGCAATCGATGCAACCGCCGAGGTCGCCCTCCACGACGGAACCGCCGCGTCGATCGGCGACCTGGTCCTCACCCGGCGCAACGACCGGCGCTTGCGTTCCGGAACGGATTGGGTGCGCAACGGCGCCCGCTGGATCGTCACGAATGTCAGGGCCGACGGCTCGCTCCAGGTGAGAAGGGAGGGCAGACGCTGGGGCGGCGCCCTCGTGCTTCCTGCCGACTACGTCCGTAACCATCTCGAACTCGGATATGCGGTGACCGCGCACCGGGCGCAGGGACTTACCACCGACACCGGCCACGCCCTGATCCAGGCCGCCGGCAGCCGCGAGAGCCTCTACGTCGCGATGACCCGCGGACGCACCTCGAACACCGCCTACGTCGCCACCGACCGACCCGACGACAACCACTCGGCACAGCACCCGGCAACCGGGTCGCAGGTCACCGCGAGAGCGGTCCTCCACGCCGTGCTGCAGCGCTCCACGGCGAACACCTCAGCCCACCAGAGCCTCGCGGCGGAACAAGACGCGTGGGCCTCGATCGCGCAGCTCGCCGCCGAGTACGAGACCATCGCGGCGGCCGCCCAACACGACCGCTGGACCGCCCCCATCCGCGGATCCGGACTCACACCGGAACAGGCGAAGCAAGTCATCTCCTCGCCGGCGTTCGCGCCGCTGACGGCCGAGCTGCGTCGTGCCGAAGCCCTCCACCACGACGTCGACCGTCTGCTGCCGCGACTCATCGATGCACGCGGAATGGAGGACGGTGAGGATCTCGCGGCGGTCCTGCATCACCGACTCGCCCGCGCGACCGCAACCCCGGCGGGCACTCGCTCCGGGCGACGGGCGGACCGGCTCGTCGCGGGACTCATCCCCGCCGCAATCGGCCCGATGACCTCGGAGATGCGCGACGCGCTCGCACAGCTCGGCAACCTCATCGAACACCGAGCGATCGCCCTAGTCGACGCAGCCCTCTCCGCCCGAGAACTCTGGATCGTCAGCCTTAGCACCCCGCCCCCCGACCGGCACGCTCTGCGAGCCTGGCGGCGCGACGTAACGACAGTCGCCGCCTACCGCGACCGCTACCGCATCACCGCCAGCACCCCGCTCGGTACGGACCCGGAAACCGCCGTTCAGCAATTCGATGCAGCGCAGGCGGCAGCCGCCCTGCACGGAGCACGCAACCTCAGAACTTGGACGCCGCCAGGCCGATTCAGCCCCGTGCAACGGTCACGCCGCCATTCCGGACCGAGCTTGTGACGATGCGACTTCAGCGAACCGGCACGGTCGCATGACCCCGTCGCGGTCGTCGCATCAACTTGATCCTTTTCACGACGCACGGAGGGTCGGGTTCTGACGAGAGCGGTTGGTGACATCCGAGAGCAAACGGCTCGGAACCGCCCTTCTCGCGATTCCTTCGTTTTTCGAGAGCAAGACCGACTACCGCTGTCCATCCCTGTTCGCGACGGCAACGCGCCCAACGCCTGATACTCGCAACCTCGCCGCAGGCACCAACCGCCACGCGGTCCAAGTAGCCCTAGCCTCAGCTTCGAGAGGCGATCATGCGCGCGTTGCAGGCGACGAGGGGGACAAGTGGCTTCTTTGACCGGGGTTTGGATCTGGCAGAGTGATCGAGCGGAAACGATTGAGGAGTTCGCCCTAACCGCCGTAAGTGAGGTCTTTAGACGAGGGTCTGCGCCCGAGGTGCGTGGCGTGGCCCTCACTGTCTCGGTGGACGAGGACGGGGTTGCCGTTGTGGTCGGCCTCGGCTGGGTACGGACCGTCTCGGGCGTGGCGTTGGGCACTGTCCGCGCGCGGATGGACCCGTACGTCAGTATTCGAGGCGTGGAACTCGCTGATCTAGCGGATCGGGTGAAGCTGCGGAATTCACGCGCGGGTGGTCTGCGCGTGCCGCGGGAGCTCAGGGCGGTACGATTAGGAGACGTCACGGGCCAGGTGGTTCTAGACCTTCTTGCCGAAGACGACCCGGACGCCCTTCGGCTGATTCGAATCGCACGGGCGGAGGATCCGGGGTATAGCGCCGAGTTCGCGCAGGAGCGAGCCGAAGTGCGAGATGCGATTTCACTCGCAGCGGGCATTGCGGGTGTTCCGGTCCCTAGCGATGCATTCGTGGCCGATAGACCGCCAGCGGAGGCAAATGACCTCCTAAGTACCGTTCTGAATTCGGCTTACCGTGCGGACCTCGAAGAAGACCTCCTTCCCAAGGATTTGGAACGATTTGATGGCCAGCTCAATCTTGCCGAGATAGCCGCCAGCGCCTCGGTCTTCCATGCGGAAAAATATCGTTTGGCAGTTTTCTCCGTGAACAAGAAGAGTGCTGAGGTCTCCCTTGGAGTCGATCTCATTTACTGGGACGTGACAAACGGCTCCTTCACGCTCGTCCAGTACAAGCGACTCGATCGTGAGAAAGCTCGGTCGGGCCGAGAACTCGACCAGTGGGTGTACACGCGAGAGGACGAACTGAGGCGCCAGCTAAAGCTGATGGTTTCGAATGAGCGTCCCGACGGCAGCAGCGCTGACTGGCGCATGACGCAGACGCCATATTGGCTGAAGTTCGTCAGGGGCGACGCGGGCCGGTCGTTGGATTCGCGCGTACTGAAAGGAATGTACGTTCCCGCAGACTACCTTCGGCTCGCCATCGAGGAAGGCGTGTTGCGCACGGGGGAACGGGGCGGATTTCGAGCTGGATACGACAATATGAAATACCTGACCCGAGATGCATTTGTGGAGTTGGTTAGGCGAGGATGGACGGGCACGCGCGCCGCCTCATCGGCCGAGCTTCAAACCGTGATAAGTGACCTGTCGAAGACGGGGCGTGAGGCAGTGCTCGCAGTACGCGACCTCTGGTCGGCGCCGGTCGTTCAGGCCGCGGAACGGGCGGTTGAGTTCGCCGACGAGGAGTCTGATGACGAACTGCCCTTTTAGATGACGATGTTGAGTGCCCTCCGACCTAACTGTCATGTCCGCGGGCGCTGCGGTGCCAAGTCGACGTCGCGACCATGGGCCACCGGGGGTAAGAGGCCGTCGAGACGGTGGCCGGCCTTGACCCACGAGACGACATGGCCGGGACGCATATCGGCAGAAGCGAGCACCCGACGCTTGCTGCTCCGAGAACTGAGTCCCCAGGCGTTCAGCTGGAGAGGAAAAAGGCTTCTCGCGACCCGCCGTGTCTCGCCCTCCCTGAGCCCGTCACCGTTCCGCAAAGGTGGGCCGGTAGCGCTACGACTCTCGCACGCCAAAGAGGCAGACGCGTCAGGATGTTCGTCTAGGCGGAACAGCGAGTGCTCCTGGCATTCCCAACACTGTCGTTGGCCTCAATGGAAGTCGCCGAGCCACTCTAGCCAATCCGGGTCGGATCGATCCTCCATACTCCAGTACTCGGGTAGCACTGCATTCAGACGGGCGAGCAGGTTCGATCCGAATGGTTGCTCGATTCCCGCCATGTACCGGGCAGTGCCGCGCAGATGGCCTGGTGTGTCGCCCCGCTCCTCGCCCTGAAACTCACGCATGTAGCGCTCGTAGCCGAATCGTTCGATGAGGTGAAGTTTCATCCGCATGGAGCGCTTGCGGGATGGCGGGATTCGCGGGCGCACGGGATCGCTTACGGCAAGTCCTGTGACGTACTGCTTCCCACCACGCTTCATAAGGCGGGTCTTGTCTGTATTGACCCTCCACCCCGTCTTCTCCACCATCGCAACAGCGGCGCTGACCGCCTCTGTGCCGATCTCACCGGAGAACACGAGATCGTCGACGTACCGCGTGAACGTGAGTCCGTGGTCCTTCGCCCAACTGCTGATCGCGATATCCGAATCGCGGAAGACCAAGTTCGAGAGCGCTGGGCTACTCGCGAAGCCCGTCGGTAGCTGATCGTTGACCGTCAAGATACGTGTTGCCACTTCTGCAGCCGAAGCATCCAGGCCAACCGAGAGGAGGGCTTCGCGGACCTTCTGCGCGGAGATCGACGGGAAGAAGTCGCGGAGGTCGATACGCAGGACGGCCTGCTTCGCAAGATGCTGACGAGCGTTTTCAAGCGGCGAGCGGCCACGCACGAACCCGTAAACGTGATCCGGGGGTCTCGGTCCGACCGACGTAATCCACTCATGGAACTTTTTCACCAGGAACGCGGTTGCGGCGTCGGGGACGAAGATTTGGCGCGGTGTCTCACCCCGGCGCCTGTGCAGCGAGAGCAGGATGTACGCGTCACCCACGGTCACCCTCGAGGCGGCCTCGTCCAAGTAGCGGTTGCTGACCAGGAGTCGGGCGGCGAGCGCGCGTCGGCTGATGTTCATGTGAGAGCGGGACCTGTCCGCAGCATGAACTATTGATACACCGTGCGCGGAATCGCGCCCACCATGACCTGGCCCCGCTCTCTAGGACGAGCGTACAGCTGAAGAAGGGAACGCGCGGTGCCTTCGAGAGATGCGCTCACGGGTGTCAAAGTGGTAGATGACAGCGATGTCGCGCTCGATCGCACGGTAGTTACGTACCTCGCGCTTGCTCACGTCTTGCCGGTCCTCGAGGGCGACCCAGTTCGCGATGATCGAGATCACGAAGTCGACCACGCCAAGCGCCAGTAGCTCGTCCTTTCGTGTCACGCGTACCTCCGGCTTGGGCAACGATCGACCTGGTGCCCGCCTCGCCGCACGATCGTACGCATCTTGTGTCAGCCGACCGAAGTGCTTCTGTAGCGTGGGGTTCTCCTCGAAGTAGAAGGTCGGCTCTCCCAGCCGAAGGTAAGCGATAACGTCCGGCAGCAGCGAGCCGTACAGGACGAGGCACCGATCATCGTCGGTCAAAGTAAGGCGAGTGCGATCCGAAACCGCCGCGAAGATTCGCAGGCCATCAATCTCGCGGAGCGTCTGGATGAACGCGTTCTGCAGTTCGAGGGGTATTTGATTGTTGTGGAACCCGCGGGCCAGGAAGTGCTTGTACGACTCCATCCCGTCGAAGCGCTCCTCGGCCGCCCAGTAGTCGAACAGCTCGCGAACCGTGGTTTCGAGGCGGTCCACGTCAGCGGTTATGACCGCACCCACCACAATTGGCCGGGTCGTCTGCTGACCGGTTTCGTCGAAAAGAACCGCGGGCTCTTTGGCCCCGCCCGACCGGGTATACACGACTCCAGTATCGCGTCCGGATGCGAGGCCGAGATCTGGGGCGTTGCGGGGTCCACACCCTGCATCAACCCGGGGAAGCACGATGCGGCCTGCTCGAACGCGAGCGCGACGCGGTAGCCGGCTCCGGGGAGGTCCGTGTTGGCGTTAGGTCACCGCGGCCGCTGCCTCGTCGCGATCGTGCCGAGGCGGCGCTCTCTGATGGTTTTGTCGCAGCGTTCATTCCTGGGGGGACGGCCGGCCTGGTCCGGTTTGGGCGCTCTACAGCGGGCCGGCTTGTCCAACTGCGATTGCGCGGCGCACAACGTGGAGCTCGTCGAGCCTCCGCAGCACCGAGGGGTTGCCCTCGATATTGAGCAGGGGCGCGTGCTCAAGAATCAGCTTCGTCTCGGTGGGCCGGAGCGTCACCAAGTGGCAGCGTCCTCCAGCTCACCTCCAGGTTCGAGTTGATCCACTCGACGATGGCGTCGCGGTCGCTCCTCTCGAAGCTGTAGTTGTACTTATTCGCCTTGCTCGCCAGTGATCCGGCTAGTGGCCGGAAGCCCAACACAGCCCCGATGCTTCGGAAGAAGGTGCCGTGGCCGCGGCCGCGGAGCTCATTTCGGAGCATCCGACTCGCGAGCGATGTGGCCTTTCCGATGTAGAGGAGGCGCGAGTGGCGCCCGTCGCGAAGCGACTGGAACGGCTCTGGCAACCTCGATTGGAGCCCAAGCCGGATCGCGTAGACACCAGGGGACGGGGGCACGTCGGCGTCGATGGCGGCGGCGGGACGGAACGAGACGTCGTTCAGTAGGTCTGCGGCGTTCGCGTGCACAACTTCGAGCCTAGGTCGAGGGCAGGACGGCGCGGTTGAATGGATTTGATCCCAAGCGTTTGAGCCATCTCGACCGGAAGCCGCTGGACCACGGGGATCGAGTCGATCTGTACTGAGGGAAGCGCTTCCGGGCAGTGCCTCACAGTACGGCAGCATTAGGAGCGCCAGAGTTCGTGGGGCAGCACCCGGGCGGGAAGAATGGTGGCGTGGCCCTCGGACCTTTCGACTGGATCGCTTCCATCTCGACAGTCGCTGCGGCGGCTATCGGCTCCTATGTGAGCGGACGGTGGGGGCAGAAGGTGCGCGATCGAACGGAGACAGCCGCGAGGCGGCGAGAATGCGCCGACAACTGCCTCGAGCCATTGCTTCAGCTCCGCGACCTGCTTCGCGGGTCAGCTGATGAGGTGTCGCAGTCACGGTGGGCAACCTCGATCGCAACGTGTACGAAACTCTGGATGACTCGCTGTATGTGATGCCTCCTGGTCTCCGTCGTTCGAGTCGAGAGGTTCGCTCGGCCCTAGGGGAGGCGCTCGGAGGCATCGCGATGCTTCAGAGCGAGCCGGAACTGCGCGAGTGGCCCGTGGAGACACGGGATGAGCGCTGGAATCGATACGCATGGGAGTACCTCGACGTCGTCATCAACCGGCTTCGCCAATGGCGGGACGCCTCTCCTCAGTTGGCTTCTCGCGTGAGCCTGCCCTCGTTCGACGACTGGCTCAACCTGACAGGGCGGTACAGGGCAGATGGAGCGCTGCCTTCCTAGGCCTTCGTCGTGACTTTGGCCGGGACGTCCTGATCCTGCTACCCAATGAAGGGATGCACTAACGGGCTCCGGACGAACCACACTGGAATCGCGTCTATCCATCGTTTCTGGTGGCTCCTGAGCAAGCCGGCCCCTGGGACGCCCCCGTCCGGGCGCCGGTAGAGAAGACGCGCGCCGCAGATCCCTGGTGCCTCTAGCCTCGCGACATGGACACCGACACGTCAGCGCCGTCATAGCAGGCGAGGGGGGACCCAAGGCATGCTCGGCTCGTCCCACACGCCGTCGGTGCAGGTTTCAGTGGGCTTCCGATGGCGACACATCGGTCAGGTTGAGCTTGACTTCAGGGGCGTACCGAAATTTCCGGCGCTCCCGAGGGACCCGGGCCTGTACTTGTATGACTTCGGTCTGGACCAGGAGGGGCGCTGGCTGCGCTACATCGGCGAATCCAAGGACCTCGCGGCCCGAGCTCGGCAGTACCGACAGGCGAGCGCAGATGGCCCTAGGCCGGCCCGCACCGCGCGGCGCATGCACAGGACGCTTTGGAGCACCTCAGTGGCGGCGGCGAGATCACGTTCTCCATAGCTACCGAGGTGCTGCTAGACGGGGAGCCGCTCTCGCTCCGGCGAAGTCCGCTCGGCTGCTGGCGGAGAGCGCGGCCGTGGTTTTGGCCCAGGGAGACGAAGCCGTCACGCTGCTCAACAGGCACGAAGAGTTGATCGCTGGCGCAGCGAGTCCGGAGTGAGCATGTCGGCGGTCAGGGACAGACTGACCCCTTCATTCGACAGATCGTCCCGAGTGGCTGGCCCGCGGCCGACTGAACGAGAACACTCGCGTCTCCGAGACTCGCAGTCCGCACACGACCAGTGCATGCAGGGGTACCGCACCGCCTACCGGAAGGGGCGGGCAGCCGAGCGCGAGCGCGCCTTCAATATCGGGCGCCCGAACCCGACTGACCTCAGCCCAAGTACAGCTGCGTTCGCTCGTTTGGGCATCGTTTTGCGTTCGTGGTGCGCTCCGAGCGCCACGCGCGCCAGGGGGACGTTGGACGTCGATTGGCGAGAAGGCCGTGGAGGCCTTTAGCGCCGCTCGCGTCGGTCTCACCTCCGCGATCCCTTCCGCATCGTGTCCTCGCCTCCCGAAGACCGCGAAGTAGGACGGTGGCGATGCCGTCGTTCACGTCCGAGGCGGTGCGGTGCCGAGTGGTTCGACTCTGGGAGCAACGCACGCCGCCCTGCTGGTCTGCAGCCGCTCGGGCACCTCGCTGACGACGAACACCGTACCCCGGCAACTGCGGCCGGTCATGACCTGGCGGACATCGAAGGACGTCGAACTCGTCACTTCGTAGGACGGAAGACCCATCTGCCTACTACCAGGTCCGTCATGCTTTTCGCAGAAGGAGCAGCGCTTCTCCTTTCACGGGTCCTAGGGGAAGGACGTGACGAGTCGAAGACTCCCTGCTTAGAGGTGATGTTGCAGTGCTTCGACTACATCTAGTGGCGGGAAAGGCCGTGGGTGCTGACGCAACGGTTCGGGGGTTCGGTTAGGAGGCGAGCTGATGTTTTGGTACGTCGACAAGGTCTACCACAACCTTGATGGCCAGCCATTAACGGGAGGCCAGCTCGCGCAGGTGGCGGACCTGCAGCGCTTCCTCGCCGGGGCCGATGGTCTTGCCTGGCCGAGTGCCGCGGGTTTCCACCAGCGGGTGATCGCCGCGTGGTCGCAGAAGGAGGAACGTCGTCGGTTTTGGGAGTGGTATGAGGCAAGCAACGATGTGATCGCCGCCGGGCGGGCAGGAGCTGATCCGACCTTGGCGCGGCTACGGGTACGGGCAATGCTCGAGAATCCTGTGCGCCATCAAACGGACATCTTCGCCGCGGCGTTCATAGAGGACTGTCAGGAGGTACTCGCTAAAGGTGACTTGGCGTTGACGACCTATGCCGCTGCAACCTTCTGCGCTCGTACGATCCAAGTGGCGCGGGAGCTTACGCGTGGCAACAATCGGTGGTCGGCGTGGGAGCACCTGCCCACGCGCAAGGACCTGGACGCCGCCATAGGCGTCCTGACTGAATTATGGAGTGAGCTACGCGAGCAAGAGTATGTGACTGCGTCACCCATTTGGGACAACGCGCTCTATGACAGATCACAGTCCTGGTGGGAAGATTACATGAGGGTCTTCTGGCATTTTCCACCGGGGCTGGCAATAGCTGAGCGGGTCGTCCCGGGCTTTCGCGCCATTAGAGAGCGGCGGGAGGAGCGCGAAATAGACCGCACTCAGGCGTCCTCCAGTTCAACATTCGCCGACTCTGCTATTCACCAGATGGTGAGTAATTCCCAACGACTCATCGATGCGCGGAGATTCGACACCCGTACTATCTATGGGCATCCCGGCATGACAACGTACTGACGCAGCCCTCGCCCGGACTTCGTGTGTTCATCCGGCCCCCATTTCCTGCTGTCCCGAGGTCAGAGGGCAGGTGTCGGCAGGATCGGCGAACGACCTGATCCTATGCGCGAAGGCCCGCACCGGTTCGAGGGTCTTGAGGAGGGCATCCGAGATGAGCGCGAGTTGGATACGGCCATGGCGTGGACCCGGGTGAGCGTCTGGCTCGACGAGCAAATAGTCGCGATCGACGAGGTCGTTGAGCGCCTGCGCGAACGCGGCATGCGTGTCGACCGGGTGCTGAGAAGCGTGGGCATAGTGACCGGGTCGGCGCAGGAGGTCGGCGCGCTGAATGCGGTGCCCGGCGTCATGTCGGTCGACCTCGACCAGGCGATCGAAATCGGCCCGCCGGGCGAGGAGATCCAGTAGCGTCAACCCGCGGGATCGAGTCAACGACTACGGTCATCGTCATCGCTCCGGCAAGGGCGGTTCTTGACACGCGAACCCTTCGAGACGTCACCGTCCTGCCCATCGTTTGTAAGTGTCCGCACCCCGATTATCGATCGGCCGGCAACGCGCACCGGATGCACGGGGCCTGGGCAATCAGTGCAGGCCCCGAAGCTGCGCCCTAACCCATCCGATCTCGATGGGGTCCTTGCCTTCGGTCTCCAGATACGCCCGCAGGAGGCTCAGCTCGTCCGCCCGACGCAGCAACTCCATCTTGTCCGGGTCCTCGGCAACCGCGGCGATTGATGGGCTCCACAAGTCCCAGGTTGTGTCAGTGATGAAGCCGCTCTTGCGCTGGTCGAGTTCGTCCTCGCACAAACGCAACTCGTCGTACATGTCCTTCGCGGTGGGCATCTTCCTCAGGCGTCCGTCGACGACGCCAACCTCGATCCGGTCCTGTATTGCCCAGTAGCGGTCGACGTACCACTGCTCCGCGTCACGTAGCCGTTGCTTACGCGCCTGCATGAAGGGAACGAGCGCCAGCACGATTGCCGCGCCGCCCAGCGCGGTCGCCGCGTTCGCGAGATTGGGCAACCACTCGACCACGAATGCTGTCGAGAAATCCATGTAAGGGGCCGCTCCAACTTGCCGGGATCGCGTTCGCCCCTGGTTAGCTCTGACGCGTGCCGGCCACAGCGAGACGTTGCATCGAACGCTAACGCTCGTCGCGTTGTCGTCCCTGTGCCCCGCCGAGTGTCTCGGCTTCTCGTGCCTCCTGCGGGCAGTGAGGACAACTGTAAGACGACGGTAGTTGATATCCGGAGTCTCGCCCCTGAGGCTGACCACATGGGGAAAGCGAGCCGAATCAGGCGTGAGCGAGCTACTGATGCGTCTGTGACGCATGAACCGCAACACCCGCGGAACTGGCCAGACGGTCACGTTCGAGTAGATCTCGCGGGTGACGACCAGGCCGAGTGCTTTGTGGTCACAGTTCACGACGTGCGCCATCAGCTGCACTCGGCGACCGCTCAGGCGCTGAACGAGCGCCTGACCCGCCGCACCCTGCGGTGATCCAGCAGACTGCGCTCCAGTTCGAAACGGGCACAGGCGTGGGGGGTTCGCGACAGACCGGAGACGAGGGCTCAAGCGCACAACGATGACGCGCCCCAGCGCGTCACGGCCACCATCGTTACTGCGAACCTGCGACGGGGTGGCTCACGATCGGTTGCACCGCGCGCATTGCCATGAAGCATGCCATGGCGCCCGAATGGTCCGGGTCCGCCCGTCTACCCCAGGCGGCATCACCACTCAGGTAGGGAGCCGGTCCAGGGATGCCCAAGGGGGAGGCCAACTTCCGGGCGAGAAGCTTGCTTCCGCATTCGCGGAGGCAATAGCACGGGAACGGCCGTGGTGGGCTCGTGCAGCAGATCCCAGCGGTTTTCATAGCGAAGGAACGCCTCGATGAACACGCGGGCACGTCCGACCCCGGCGTTGCGCCGACCGGCGGGTACCCCGGGCTCTGTCAGCCAGTGCATGTGAGCGATCCACGCCGCCGCGGCCACGTGGTTACGTGGAATCACGAACGATCGCGGCGGTTCGGTGACCTCGTGAGGGACGGCGACGAGAACAAACCACTCGCGGTCGTGTAGCTCGACTTGTTGCGCTTTCTCGCCGAGCGGCCACGATGTGCGGGGTCCAGTCCCGTTAACCGTCTTCACCTGCACCTCGATCTGCTTCCGATCGAGCATTGTGTTGACGGCGAGAATGTCCGTTCTTTCCAAGCCGTCCCGGGTCAGGGCAGGCGCCCAACCGAGCCGAGCGAGTTGGGCCGCGACCCAGTGCTCTCCGACGGTCTTCGTCATCTTGGTGTCCGCCATGCTCTAGATCATCGCGGCCAACGTGCGCGTTAGGGGGAACAAGACGGCGACTGCGTAGGGCGAGCGCCCCCAGTCCTCCAAAGGTGACTTGCGTGCCGGTTTGCTTCATCGCCACCCTCCTTTGGCCAAATTCGGATACCTGCGGGTGAGCGCCGGAGCCCAGGACCTGCAACTGCAACACGACGCCCTCGATGCAGCAGGAGTGCTCAAGCGCAACAGGTACATCGACCATGGGGTGAGCGGAGCAAAGACCACACGGCCCGGGCTCGATGCTCTCCTCGCCGATGCCGTGAAGGCGACACCGTGTTGACGTACGCCCTCGGCCGCAACGCCGCAAATGTGTTGACGCTCCTTGAGCAGCTCGGCGAGCGCTCGACCAACGTCGTCAGGATCCGAGGCGGCCTCGCCTCCTCGACGACCCAAGGGCAGATCATGATGAAGCTGCTGTCCGTTGTCGCGGAGCTGGAACGTAGCTTCATCCGCGAGCGGACAAGCGCCTCGCCTCGCGGCCGCGAAGACGCAAGGGCGAGTGGGCGGGGGCCCGAGGGTGCTCGATACCAAGCGCTCGAAGCAGGCTCAAGCGCTGCGATCAGCGGGACAGTCCCCGCAGGACATAGCGAGTCTCCTCGGCTGATCCGTGTCGACGGTCCACCGGATCGACCACCCGTCGCCGCCGGTGGCGCGGGCGAGACGTAAGCGGGCCATACATCGATCGTTATCGGCGCGAAGCTACGCCGGCGCGAGTCGTTCCTGCTCGTGCAGGGGACGAGTGCTCGCAGGCTCGGGTGTGTCAGGTGGAGTGCAGTCAGCTCACGTCGGCGGTGGCCATTTATTGGTCATTTATTCGACCGCGACGGGCCGAAATGGCCCCACATCCGGCTAGGCTTGGCGAGCACGAAACAGGAACCGGTTCCGAAGAAGACCGGGTCAGGCGAGGCTTTCCGAGACGCAAACCGGTCGTGGATATGTCCGCCAATCGGCCAAATCCCGTCCGGGCGGTTACGGGTTCAAGTCCTGTAGTCGCTCAGAAACTCCCGGCCGGCGAAAAACGAAGGCGCTGTGGTCTCGTTCGGTCAGGTGCTCTCCCGCCGCACGACCCGTGCGGCGAAAGCCGGATCCGCGTCCGGAAGGGGGAGGCCTTCGGCGGCGTGCAGCGCGATGGCGGCGAGCTGACGCCCGAAACCGGCGTCGTCGAGGTGCACGCTCGTGAGGCTCGGGACGAACATGCCTGCGAGCGGGCTGTCGTCGTGGCCGATGATCGCCAGCTCCGACGGCACGGACACTCCTGAACGGATGGCGGCGCCGGCGACCATGGCGGCGACGTCGTCGTTGTAGGCGACGACGGCGGTGACCTCGTCCGCACGCCACGTCGCCACTGCCCCTGCGGCGGCGGACGTATCTCCGATACCGACCGCCAATTCGGCGACCTCGGGAAGCCCCTTTCGTGCCGCCTCCGCCCGGACGGCGGCCGATCGGGCCTCGACGAGCTTGGAGAGGCGCGGGTCAGAAGACGCCGCGAAGCCCAGCCTGCGGTGCCCCAGCTCGACCAGATGCTGCACCTGGAGCGACGGGCCGACGGTGACGCTCGCGCCTTGCTCCCAGCTGGGCGGCACGTCTGGGGACGGCAGGATGTGGGGCACACCGCTCGCGCGCATGGATTCGACGTCCGCCGCGGCGAAGGGAAGCATCCCCATCACGACGTCGGGGTTGAGCGTCTCCCACAGCGGGCGGGTCCGAGAGGAGTCGTGACGCGTGTACGTGACGAGCGAATAGCCGGCTTCCTCGAGGGCGAGGGACGCCTCCTCGATGTTGCGGCCCATGCTGTACTCGATCGGCCAGTCCGGCAGAACGAGGAGGACGACCCGGCTGCGTCCGCGAGCGAGCGCCTGCGCCGCGGTATGAGGCCGGTACCCCAGACGCTCCGCCTCAGCGAGGACTCGGGACCGGGTGCCCTCCGAGATCGTCTGGCCCGGGGTGTTGTTGAGGACGAAGCCCACGGTCGCGCGCGAGACGCCGAGCGACTTGGCGATGTCCGCCGCGGTGACGCGACGCGAAAAGGTGCCGCTCGCCACTCCGCACCCCCTCTTGCTTGCGCGTGCTAGTTCCTCACGCTAGCATCGCCGACATTGCTAGCACGCGCTAGTCCATTCCCCCGACAACGGAGTCCCGATGAGTTCGCGCAACGAGCGCCACGAGATCACGCCACCTCCCACTGCCTTCCCCATCGCGAGCTCGTCGACGGAGGTGCAGGAGGAAGAGCTGGAGGCCGCCGCGCATCTCGGCGGCGCGGACCTGCCCAAGGTGGGTGCTCGCTACATCTGGCTGATGGTGCTCGCCCAGTTCGGCGTGTTCGTCGCCTTCATCACGCCGCTCGCGATCTCGCTGGCCATCCGGGTCCGGCAGCTCGAGCCCGGGCACGATGAGTACCTCGGCTACATCACCGGCGCCGGGGCGCTCGTGGTGATGCTGACGTCCCCGTTCCTCGGCACTCTCAGCGACCGCACGCGGACCCGCCTGGGGCGTCGCCGCCCGTGGATGATCGGCGGCACGGTCCTCGGCGTGATCTCGCTGTTCGTGATGGCCCTCGCCCCGAACATCGCCCTCGTCGGACTCGGCTGGATCCTGGCTCAGCTCGGCTGGGGCCAGGTCCTCAGCAACCTGCAGATCTCGACAGCTGACCGGCTGCCCGAGTCGCAGCGCGGCAAGGTCGCCGGCCTCACCGGCTTCGCCACCCAGATCGCGCCAGTGTTCGGCGTGATCATCGCCGGCTCGTTCACGTCGTCGAACCTTCTGCTGTTCCTCGTGCCGGGTGTCGTCGGCGTCATCCTCGTCGCCCTGTTCGTGCTGCTCGTGCACGAGGACGACAGCCGCAGCCGCGTGTTCGACCAGGCCCTCACCGCGAAGGCCCTGGTGACGAAGTACCTCTACAACCCGCGTCGCTACCCGGACTTCTCCTGGAACTGGCTCGGCCGATTCCTCTTCTACTTCGGCCTCACCCTGAACACGACCTTCACCGCGTTCTTCTTCGCCCAGCGCCTGGGCATCAAGGTCGAGGAGGTCGCGGGCCTCATCGCGATCCTCGGCGGCATGGGCGTGCTCGCCACCACGGCGGGCGCTATCGGAGGCGGATTCCTCTCCGACAAGCTGCGCCGCCGTCGCTCCTTCGTCCTCGCCTCCGGCATCATCTTCGGCGCTGGAGCGGTGCTGATGGCACTCGCGCCGGACGTGCCGCTGCTGTTCGCCGGCTCCCTGATCTGCTCGGTCGGCATCGGCGCCTTTGCGGCGGTCGACCAGGCGCTCCTCCTCGATGTGCTTCCGGAGCGGACCACCGACGCAGGACGCTTCATGGGGATCACCGGATTCGCCACCTCCATTCCTCAGGCGTTCGGGCCGTTCATCGCCCCGCTGTTCCTCGCGATCGGCGCCTCGGGCGCGGAGAAGAACTACACCCTGCTCTACGTCGTCGCCGCGGGGTGCACCGTCCTCGGTGGACTGGTCGTCCTGCGCATCAAGTCGGTGCGGTGACCTCTGGGGGCGCCGCTCGCCGGCGCCCCCGGATCCCGCCTCCCCTCCCCGGCGCGAGCAGTCGCGCGTCCCGCCAATTCCTGCTCGCTCGTCACGAAAGGAACCTGCGCCATGGCCTCCTCCTGGCACGCCTCATTCGTCAGCGCCGGCTCTCCCGCCGGTCCCGGTGACCCTGCCTCGTACTTCCGGCGCGACTTCGCAGTCGCCGACGGGCTTCGACGTGCGACCCTCCTCGTCACCGCGCTCGGCATCGTCGAGCCCTACCTCAATGGCGTCCGCGTCGGCGACGAGGTGCTCGCTCCGGGCTGGACCTCCTACCGGCACCGCCTCAACGTCAGCACCTACGACGTGACCGACCTGCTCACCACCGGCGAGAACGCGGTCGGCGCGATCGTCGGCGAGGGCTGGGCCGTCGGGCGGCTGAGCTGGGAGGACCGGCGGAACCACTACACCGACCGGCCGGCGCTGTTCGTCCAGCTCGAGCTCGACTACGGCGACCGGACCGAGGTGATCGGCACCGACCCGCAGTTCCGGGTCAGGACCGGGGCGGTGCAGGCGAACGGGATCTACGACGGCGAGACCTACGACGCGCCCCTCGAGCCCGAGGGCTGGAGCAGCGCCGGCTTCGACGACAGCGACTGGGCGCCCGCCCAGCCCTTCGCGTGGAACCTCGACGCCCTGCAGGTCGGGATCACTCCGCCGATCCGGCGCATCGAGGAGCTCGCCCCCGTCGCGATCCTGAGCAGCCCGAGCGGGAAGACGATCGTCGACATCGGCCAGAACATCTCGGGCTGGCTCCGGATCACGGTGTCGGGCGAGGCAGGACAGACGATCACCCTCCGGCACGCGGAGGCACTCACTCCCGAGGGAGAGCTCGAGCCCGAGAGCAACCGGCGGGCCGAGGCGACGGACCGGTACACGCTGCGGGGCGGGGGAGAGGAGACCTGGGAGCCGCGCTTCACCTTCCACGGATTCCGCTACGTCGAGGTCGACGGGTGGCCGGGCGAGCTCACAGCGGACGGCATCCGCGCGGTCGTCGTGCACAGCGAGATGACCCGCACGGGCTGGTTCGAGACTTCGGACCCGCTCGTCACGAAGCTGCACTCGAATGCTGTCTGGTCGATGCGGGACAACTTCGTCGGCGTCCCGACCGACTGCCCGCAGCGCGACGAGCGCATGGGCTGGACCGGCGACATCAACGCCTTCGCGCCCACGGCGACCTTCCTCTACGACGTCCGCGGCGTCCTCGGCTCGTGGCTCGAGGACCTGGCGGTCGAGCAGACGGAGAAGGGATACGTGCCCTGGGTGGTCCCCGACATCCTGTCGACGCCGTCCTCGCCCACCGCACTGTGGAGCGACGTGGCCGTCAGCCTGCCCTGGGTGATGTACCAGGAGTACGGCGACCTGGACATCCTCCGCCGCAGCTACGACTCGATGGCGGCGTTCATCCGCCAGGTCGAGGGCCTTCTCGACGAGACGGGTCTGTGGAGCAGCGGCTTCCAGTACGGCGACTGGCTCGACCCGGATGCGCCGGCGGACAACCCGGCGGGCGGCAAGACCGACCGGCACCTCGTCGCCTCTGCCTACCTCTGCAAGACGACGCGGGAGATGGCGGAGACCGCCGCCCTGCTCGGCAAGACCGAGGACGCCGCGCACTTCGCTGCGCTCGCCGACCGCGTCCGCCGCGCCTTCCGCCGCGAGTACATCACCGAGTCCGGCCGCGTCGTGAACGAGTCGGCGACCGCCTACGCCCTCGCGATCGCCTTCGGCATCCTCGACGAGGACCAGAAGAGGAAGGCCGGCGACCGTCTCGCCGAGCTCGTCGCCAAGGCGGGCTACAAGATCTCGACCGGGTTCGCGGGCACGCCGCTCGTGACCGACGCGCTCAGCAGCACGGGACACCTCGACGAGGCCTACCTGCTGCTGATGGAGAAGGAGTGCCCCTCCTTCCTCTACCCGGTGACCATGGGCGCGACGACGATCTGGGAGCGCTGGGACTCCGTCCTGCCCGACGGCACCCTCAACGTCACGGGCATGACCTCCCTCAACCACTACGCGCTCGGAGCTGTCGCCGACTGGCTGCACCGCGTGGTGGGTGGACTGCAGCGGATCGAGCCCGGCTACCGGCGGATCCGGATCGCACCGCAGCCCGGCGGCGGCCTCACCTCCGCGCACGTCGCCCACGACACGGTGCACGGCCGGGCAGAGGTCAGCTGGCGGATCGAGGACGGCGAGATGCTCCTCGACGTCATGATCCCCGAGGGCGCCTCCGCGGAGGTCGTGCTCCCGCTGCACCCGGACGCCGCGGTGGAGGAGGCCACGCCGGGCTCGCACTCCTGGCGATACGCGCTGCCCGAGGTGCCCGACCGGCCCGAGTACTCGATGGACACCCCGTTGAAGACGCTGGCCGACGACCCGCAGGTCTGGCGAGCCATCACCGATGTGTTCCAGTCCCACTTCCCGGGCATCCCGCTCGACGGCAAGGCGCCCGAGGCGGCCGCGATGTCCCTCAATGTCGTGCTCCAGTACATCCCGGGGGCGCCCCCGACCCTCGCGGACGAGTTCCGCCTCGCCCTCGAAGGAGCCCGCTGATGCCCGACCTGACCGCGCTCACCCTCGAGGAGAAGGCCTCGCTCCTGTCGGGAGCCAGCTTCTGGGTCACCAAGCCGATCGACGAGGCCGGCATCCCCGCGATGACCCTCACCGACGGACCGCATGGCGTGCGCCTCCAGAGCGGAGACGCCGACCACCTCGGCATCCACGCGAGTGTCCCGGCCACCTGCTTCCCACCGGCGGTGGCCGTCGGCTCCTCCTGGGACCCCGAGGTGGCGGAGAAGGTCGGCGCCGCGGTGGGCGCCGAGGCCCGCGCCCTCGGCGTGACGGTGCTCCTCGGCCCCGGCATCAACATCAAGCGCTCGCCGCTGTGCGGCCGCAACTTCGAGTACTACTCGGAGGACCCGCTGCTCTCCGGCGTGCTGGGCGCCGCCCACGTGCGCGGCCAGCAGGGCGCTGGCGTCGGCGCGTCGGTGAAGCACTTCGCGGCGAACAACCAGGAGAGCGATCGGATGCGCGTCAGCGCGGACGTCGACGAGCGGACGCTGCGTGAGATCTACCTCCCGGCCTTCGAGCGCGTGGTCACCGAGGCTCGGCCCGCCACGGTGATGTGCTCCTACAACAAGATCAACGACGTCTACTCGTCGGAGAACCGGTGGCTGCTCACCGACCTGCTGCGCGGCGAGTGGGGGTTCGAGGGGGCCGTCGTCTCCGACTGGGGAGCCGTGAGCGACCGGGTCGCCGCGCTCGCCGCCGGTCTCGACCTCGAGATGCCGGGCACCGGCGGCCGCACCGACCAGGAGATCGTCGAGGCCGTCCGATCCGGGCAGCTCCCCGAGTCCGTGGTCGACGACGCCGTCCGTCGCGTCGTCGCGCTCGCCGACCACGTGCCGGCGGAAGCCGGTGCCTCCGACGTCGATGCGCATCACGAGCTCGCCCGCACGCTGGCGACCGAGAGCGCCGTGCTGCTGAAGAACGACGGTGCCGTACTCCCGCTCGACGGCGTGCAGACCATCGCCGTGATCGGCGAGTTCGCGGAGAATCCGCGCATCCAGGGCGGCGGAAGCTCGCACATCAACGCCACCCGCACCGACGCCGCTCTCGACGCGATGCGCGCCCTCGCCGAGGAGCGGGGACAACGCATCGAGTACGCGCCCGGCTTCGCCATCGACGGATCCGGCGACGCCGACCAGCTGCGCGCCGCCGGGGTGCAGGTGGCCGGCTCGGCCGATGTGACGGTCATCTTCGCGGGGCTGGGGGAGAAGGAGGAGTCGGAGGGCTTCGACCGAGTGACCCTCGATCTCCCGGCCGCGCAGGTCGAGCTCATCCGCGCGGTCGCGGCGGTCGCACCGAAGACCGTCGTCGTGCTCAGCAACGGCGGCGTCGTCTCGCTCGAGGGCTGGCACGACGAGGTCGACGCGATCCTCGAGGGCTTCCTCCTCGGCCAGGCGGGAGGCAGCGCGATCGCCGACCTCCTCTTCGGCGTTGCGAACCCGTCCGGACACCTCGCCGAGACGATCCCGCTGCGTCTGCAGGACACCCCGAGCTACCTCAACTTCCCGGGCGAGCAGGGGCACGTCCGGTACGGCGAGGGTGTCATGGTCGGCTACCGGCACTACGAGACCGTCGATGCCCGGGTGCGCTACCCATTCGGGCACGGCCTCAGCTACACGTCGTTCGTCACGAGCGACCTTTCCGTCGAGGTGACCGGAGACGACACCGCGACAGTGACCGTGACCGTGACGAACACCGGGACGCGGGCCGGCAAGCACGTCATCCAGGTCTACGTGGCCTCCCAGGCGGGACCGGTGCGGCGACCCGCACGGGAGCTCCGCGCCTTCCGCAAGCTCGAGCTCGAGCCGGGCGAGAGCTGCACGGCGACTCTCCAGCTGGATCGTCGCGGCTTCGCGTACTGGGACGTCGAGCTCGGCGGCTGGATCGTCGCACCCGGCGAGTACCGCATCCAGGTCGCGAAGGACGCCGCAACCGTCCTCGCCGAGCAGTCCGTGACCCTGACCGGCGACGTGATCGTGCCCGTGCTCTCCTTCGCCTCCACGGTGGGCGAGTGGTTCGCTCACCCGATCGCCGGTCCCGCCCTCATGCAGGGCATGACCGCCGCGATGACGGAGGAGCAGAAGGAGCAGGCCGCGGAGCAGCAGGAACAGCTGCGCATGGTCGAGTCCATGCCGATGAAGCAGTTCATGGGCTTCCTCGGCGGGGCGATCCCGGTCGAGGCGCTCGAGCAGCTCATCGAGGCGAGCAAGGCCGCGCAGACGGCCTGACGGACGGGAACAGCGAGCATGCGGCGCAAGAAGAAGATCTTCCTCACCGGGGCCGCGGGCAACTGGGGCCGCTACATCCTCCGCGAGCTCGCTGAGCGGTCCGAACGATTCGATGTCGTCGCCCTCGTCCTGCCCTCGAAGAAGGACACCGCGGCCATCCGCGAGTTCGAGGAGATGGAGACCCTCGACGTGCGCTTCGGCGACCTCACCGACTACGCGGCGGTCGAGGCCTGCGTCCGCGACGCCGACTACGTGCTGCATGTCGGCGCCGTCGTGTCGCCCTTTGCCGACGATCACCCCGAGCTCGCTCACCGGGTGAATGTCGGAAGCGTGCGGAACATCATCCGAGCCGTACGGTCGCAGCCCGACCCGTCCGCGGTCGGGGTGATCGGCATCGGCACGATCGCCGAGACCGGCGACCGCAACCCGCCGCACCACTGGGGCCGGGTCGGCGACCCGCTCCGCGTCGCCCGATACGACGAGTACGGGCAGAGCAAGATTGTGGCCGAGAAGGAGCTCGTCGACTCCGGCCTCCCCAGATGGGCCTGGCTCCGTCAGACCGGCATCTTCCACCCTGGCGTCCTTGAAATCCGCGACCCGATCATGACGCACTCGCCGTTCGGCGGAGTCATGGAATGGGTCTCCGTCGAGGATGCCGCCCGGCTGTTGGTGAACGCGTGCGAGGACGAGGTTCCCGCCGAGTTCTGGGGCGGGATCTACAACATCGGCGGCGGCGAGGACTGGCGGCTCACGAACTGGGAGCTGCAGACCCGGATGACCGCCGCGCTCGGCGTTCGTGACGTGAAGAAGTGGTACGACCGCAACTGGTTCGCGACCCGCAACTTCCACGGCCAGTGGTACACCGACTCGGACCGGCTCCAGCAGCTCGTTCCCTTCCGAAAGGACACCTTCGAGGGGGCGCTGCAGCGCGCGGTCGACGCGAATCCGAGGCTGAAGATCGCCGGCAAGGTCCCTGCCTGGGTCGTCAAGAACCTGGTGCTAAAGCCGCTCACCCTTAAGCCCCGCGGGACCATGAGCTTCATCCGGGACGGGAACGAGGAGAAGATCGCGGCGTACTTCGGCTCCCGCGCCGAATGGGAAGCGATCGGCGACTGGTCCACCTTCTGGCCGCCCCGACCTGACAGGACTCCGTCCTACCTCGACCACGGCTACGACGAGGACAAGGACCCGTCCGAGTGGACGGTGCTCGACATGATCGAGGCCGCGACCTTCCGTGGGGGACGGCTCCTCTCGGACGCCATGACGCCCGGCGACGTCGCGACACCCCTTCAGTGGGAGTGCGTGTTTGGCCACGCCTTCGCCGGCAGCCCGCGACTCGTCCTCACCGCGGGACACTGGTGCCCTACATGTGTGTGGGACACCGAGCACTACGGCGAGCAGGCCCGGCGCAATCCCTTCCTCGCTCAACTGGAGCTGTTGGAGGTGGTGGAGCCGGCCTGAGGCGGCCAACGGGGTCCGAGCGGTCGCCCATCGACCGCCGTCGGCTGACGGCGCTCCATCGCCTCGAGAGGCATCCTCAGAAATGGGAAGGCGCGACTCCTTGATGGCCATTCATTGGCCATTTACTCGGCCGAGACCTGCCAAGAGTGCCCCGAAGCGGACTAGGCTTGGCGAACATCAAGCAGGAACCGGTTCTGGAGAACACCAGGTCAGCCTGGTCTTTCCCAAACGTAAGCGCCCGCGGATTAGTCCGCAAAAAGCCCAAATCCCCTCCGGGCGGTTACGGGTTCAAGTCCCGTAGTCGGCTCAGGAACCCCAGGGATGCCGTTCTGCCATCCGATCGTGCGGCGGAGACCCGCGCGCAGGCCCGGCGGGCGTCAGACGGCGGGGGCGGTCGACTCTCGCACCTCGAGGTGAGGAGTGATGGTGCGCTGCGGGACGGAACCGCCTTCTCGGATCCGCTGCAGCACCATGTCGACGGCCACCTCGCCGAGCTGCACGAAATCCAACGTGACGGTCGTGAGCGGAGGGGCGTAGAAACGGGTCTCCGGCATGTTGTCGATGCCAACGATGGAGTAGTTGCGGGGAGCTTCGAGGCCACGGGCGCGCATCGCACTCATGAACCCGGATGCGATCGCATCGTTCGCCGCGAAGACCGCCGTGAAGTCCCGCGGGTCCGCGGAGGTGCCGATCTCGAATCCGGCGTCCGCGGTCCAATCGCGACCGCTCACGGGCAGAGGAGAGAGACCGTGCCGGGCCAGCGAGTCGCGGTAGCTCGCCTCGCGCTGCGCCGGTTCGATGGTTGTCGGGTCGCCGGAGACGTGCAGGATCCGTCGATGACCGAGGCCGATGAGATGCTCCATGGCCAGCGTGCCGGCGCCGTACGAGTTCCCGCGGACGGAGCTGTCGGTCGTGTCGGGATGCTCGGAGATGACGACGACCGGAACCTCGGTGACGAGGTCGCTGAGCAGCTTCTCCCCGCCGGCATAGGGCGTTCCCACGACCAGGCCGTCCACACCTGCGCGGAGCAGGTGGTCGACGGCGGCCTCGACCTCCGACGGGAAATCGGGGTCGTTCACGAGGATGTCGAGCTGACCGATCACCAGCGTGAACCCGGCCCGGCGCACGGCCGCCGTCATCCCCTCGAGGATCGACCAGACTCCGAAGTTCGGGTGACCCATCGCGATGATTTCGATGGAATCGGCCCGGTTGGACTTACCCTCCCGCTGGGCATCCTGAACTTCTCCGGCCGATTCACGACCAACTACAACGGTCTGGCGGCGGCGATCCTCATCGGGATCCTTCCGATCCTGACGCGTACGCACTGCTCCAGCGCCACATCGTGTCCGGTCTCACCGCCGGCGCAGTCAAGGGCTGAACCGCCCCTCGAAAGGAAGTCCAATGCCCGCTGGGCCTGACCGTTCAGGTGTTGCCGCGCCGGCGAGGCCGGCGGCGCAGGTCGAGCGCATGACGCCGCCGTAGGATCGAGCAGGAGCGACACCGATCGTGCCGCTCCTCCTCGATCGCGGCTGCCGCGGCCTCGTCGGTGTTCACCGCGTGGTCGCATCGGGCCGGAGATGACCCAGCGCCGGGCGACGAGGTAGATGAGCAGCAGCGACGCCATCGCCATCAGGTGGGCGGCGGATGCCGTCGTGCAGCTCCTCGTGAACCGGCCAAGGATCATGAACTGGGCGAGCGGCAGCGTCCTCGCCGGAGGACTGCAGGAGGACGTCGACCGCCGATGCCCGCTCGCTCTCCCGCCCGGCGTCCTGGCACCCGGGGTCGCCCACGAGGGGCGGGACGCTCGCCCCGAAGGCGACCACGCCGGACGCGTCGCCGTCGCAGCGGTGTCATCCGGCCACCCCGATGGGCGCCGCTCGCCGCCGGTATCGCCGTCCTCGTGGCGATCCTCGTCGGCATCGGCACGGGGCAGGCGTCCGGCGGACTCCTGTGCGTGGATGAAGCGGGACGCCCGGTCGACCCTGGAGCGGTGATCGGCGGATACTCGGGCGAGCAGCTCGACAATGCCGATGCGATCATCGATGCCGGCATCGCGCTCGGGGCGCCGCGCGAGGCGCGGGTCATCGCCGTGATGACGGCCATGGGAGAGTCCGGGCTCCGGGTGCTCGACCACGGTGACGCTGCCGGCCCGGACAGCCGGGGCCTCTTCCAGCAGCGCGACAACGGCGCATGGGGCACGCTCGAGGATCGGATGGATCCCACGACGAGCGCCGAGAACTTCTACCGGGCCCTCCTCAGGCTGCCGGACTGGCAGTCCCTCGAGCCGACCGTGGCGGCTCATCGTGTCCAGCGCAACTCCGACGAGGATCACTACGCGCGGTATTGGGCCTCCGCCGACGCCGTCGTCACGGCGCTCTCCACCCGCACCCTGCGCTGCGGCGACGGCCTGGTTCGGGGTTCCGACGGGCCGCGCTCCTGATTCGCCCCCGCACGCGATGACTGCTGCGTCGTGCGACGGCCGACGTCGTGCAGGGGGTCTGCGCCGGGACCTTCTGCTCTCCTGACCTCGCGCGGCGTCGCCCTACCGTGACGGGATCGACGGGAGCCGCGAAGGCGGCGGGGAGCAGCGGAGGGACCGATGATTCTCGTAGTCGGAGCGACGGGGTCCTTGGGCGGGCGGGTCTGCCGCGGCCTGCTGGAGCGCGGCGAAGAGGTGGGCATTCTGGTGCGCGAGGGCAGCGACTACGGCGCGCTGGTGGACGCCGGTGCCCGCCCGATCGTCGGGGATCTCAAGGACCCGGCGTCGTTGCGGCGAGCGTGCGACGACGCACGAACGGTCGTGACGACCGCGAACTCGGCCGGTCGCGGGGGCGAGGACACGACCGAGACGGTTGACCTCCGCGGCAACGCCGCGCTGGTCGATGCCGCACGCACTGCCGGTGTCGCACACTTCGTGTTCGTGTCCGTGCTCGGCGCAACCGAGGACAGCCCGGCGGAGTTCGTCCGAGCCAAAGCGCTCACGGAGCGTCGGATCCGCGAGAGCGGAATGGCGTACACGATCATCCAGCCGAACTTCTTCATGGACGTATGGGTGCCGATGCTCGTCGGGCTGCCGCTGCAGCAGGGCCGCCCGGTCCTGCTGGTCGGTCGCGGCGATCACCGGCACAGCTTCGTCGCGTCGGCCGATGTGGCGTCGCTCGCGATCGCCTGCGTCGGCGAGGCGGCCGCGTCCGGACGCACCCTCGCGCTGTGCGGGCCGGAGGCACTGACCTGGACGGAGGTTGTCGCGGAGGCGAGCCGGATCCTCGGGACGACGATCGAGGTCGAGTACGTCGCGCCAGGGACGCCTCTGCCGGGACTGCCCCCCGTAGTGACTGCTCTGGCCGCCGCGCTGGAGACCTACGAGACGGTGCTCGACACCAGCGAGGTGGCGCGCGAGTTCGGCGTCGAGCGCACGCACCTGCGGGACTTCCTTCGGGCGATGCTGACGCCTGCACCCACGGAGAAGCAGTAGCCGCGACCGCCATGCTCGAGCAGTCACCAATCCTTTCGGCGTCCCGGTCCGCGCGAACACGCCGCCGGCAAGGCGCCGAGGCGTTCAGCTGCCGCCTGCGGCTGTGATGTCGGCGAAGCCGGTCAGGATCAGTTCGAGGCCGTACTCGAACTCCTCGGCGTCGTGCTGCTCGGCGAGGCTGGGTCTGATCTCCGCGACGGTCGGCAGGTGCTTGTCGAGCGTCGCGGCATGGAGGGTCTCCCGCCGAGCTCCCGGGGCGGCAGCAGCCGAGGCGGTCGCGTAGTAGCCGTTCATCTCGATCGCCAGGGTGCCGAACGAGTAGGCGGCGAGTGCTCGATAGGAGCGGGCGATGCTCTGGTCGTCGAAGCCGGCGCGACGCAGCGCTCGGAAGCCGGCCTCGACGAAGGCGAGAGCGTCCGGCGTGGTGGGCGGATACTTGATCGCGAGCGGGGCGGCGTTGATGTGCCGATGGCAGACCTCGCGGTAGGACCACATGATCCTGCGGACCACCTCTCGCCAGTCCAGACCTTCGTCGCTGGGGGCATCGACCTCGGACAGGATGAGCTGGGCGACCCCGGCGAGCACCGCTTCCTTGTCCGTGAAGTAGGTGTAGATGGACATGCTGGTCGTGCCGAGGCGCTGGCCGAGCTTGCGCATGCTCAGTCCGTCGATGCCGTCTTCGTCGATGAGGCCCAGCGCTTCCTCGGCGATCCGTCGTTCCGTGAGCTTCTCCCGCTCGGGCATAGTGCCTCCTCGCGCCGATGCCCGTACAGTGTACATCCGGCCCTTTACGGTGGAAAGCTACGGCGCTACGGTGTACGCCATCCCTCGTCAGAAGGAGGAGCTATGGCGACCCTCACAGCCACCCCGCCGGCGAGCACGGGCACGCGCCGCGGTCGCGTCCTCGCCTGGACGCTGATCCTCTCGGGGAGTGCACTGCCGCTGATCCTCTGGCGCGAATGGACCGGCGGCGAAACGTTTTGGCCGGCCCTGGTCCAGGTGCTCGTCCTCGGTGCAGGGACGCTCGCGGCGCCGCGTGTGCCGAGGCTGCGCCCACTCGCGCCGGTCCTGGCCTGGATGCTCGCGATCGCCGCCGGCTGGCACCTCGTCTTTGCCGTGCTGCATGGTCTTCCCGCCTGGGACGCCTGGCAGCACAGCGTCCCCTGGGTCGCTCGCGGCACTGTGGTACAGGCGTTGGTGTTCATCCCGACACTCCTGCTGATCGGCCTCGGCGTGGGCAGGCGCAGCCGCTCGGACCTGCGCCTCACCTGGCACGGCGGAGCCGCTCCCGCCGCGCCCGACCTGATCTCCCTGGGACGCCGCACACGATGGTCCGTCCTCGGTCCGGTCTGGGCGGTGCTGATCTCCATCGGAACGCTGACGGCGATGCTGATCGCGCTGCCGCCCGGCCCCGACGCGCTCGCCACCCTGCTTCCGGCACTGCCGATGGTGATGATCCTCGCCGCGACGAACACGTTCAACGAGGAGTTCCAGTTCCGCAACGTGCCGCTGGCCTTCCTGCCGGGGCTGTACTCCAGGATGCCCGCGCTGCTCATGACCGCCGCCGTGTTCGGGCTGGAGCACTTCTACGGCAACCCGCCTGGCGCCTCCGGCGTCGTCCTGGCCGCGTTCCTCGGCTACGTCATGGCCAAGAGCGTCGTCGAAACGAACAGCTCCCGCTGGGTCTGGCTCATCCACTGGCTCCAGGACGTCATCATCTTCTCCTTCCTCGCCATGAGCTGGAACTGACCAGAAAGGACCACCGATGAGCACCGACAGCACCACCGCGAACTACCCCGCCTTCCTGCAGGCCCTGGCCGAGAAGCTCCACCTCTCAGGGCGAGCGGACACCGTCTTCGGTGAGCCCCGCGAGGTGGCCGGCCGCACGTTCATCCCCGTCGCCCGCGTCGCCTACGGACTCGGCGGCGGCTACGGCAAGCCCGTCACGAGCGAAGGCGGGGACACCGTTCCGCAGAGCGGTGGCGGCGGCATTCAGACGACTCCGATCGGCGCCATCGAGATCACTCCGAGCAGCACGCGCTTCATCCCCACTCCGACGCCCGCCGCGCGCCTGCTCGCCCTGCTCGCCGCAGCCGTTGCGGCAGGGGTGCTGCTCGGCCGCGCTGCACGCTGAAAGCCCGACGCGCACACGAGGGGAAGGACCCGAGGATGAACCTGACCATGAACGAGGAGAGCAGGGCACGCGAGTACGCGCACGCGCGGCTGAAGGCGAGGCACGATCTCAAGGTCCTCGCCGCCGTATGGGCGGGGGTGACCGCGCTGCTCGTCCTCGTCTGGTCGATCAGCGACCCCGCTCAGCCCTTCTGGCCGCTCTGGCCGATGCTCGGCGTGGGCATCGCGGTGGCAGTCACCGCCTTCAAGGCCTATGGACCCCCGATCGGCCTCATCACGGAGCGGGACATCGAGGCCGAAGTCGAGCGCCTGACCCGGAGCTGATGGGGCGACGCGGGGCGCACGAGGTGACGCCTATCCGCCCTGCTCGCCCGGCCGTCCTCCTGGACGGATGTGAACGGACTCCGTCAGCTCCAGGAGCACCGTCGCGAGCTCCCGGGGGCGGGTCAGCATCGCGTCGTGCCCAGCCGAGAGCAGTTCGCGGTAGCGGAATCCGTGACGGCGGGCTCGCTCGCCTGCTTCCACGAACCAGGGTGTGTCCGTGGAGCGGATGAAGCTGCGCTCCACACTCTGCGGCACGCCGGTCGATGAGGGCAGCGGCTCGGTGAACGTCTTCAGCGGGTGATCGCCGAGACGCCGATCGACCCAGGCCGCGTCTGTCTCATCGGTCACGCCGAACTGGGCGGCCGTGACCGGCGGCGGAATCCGCCAGCCGTCGGCGCTCGCCGGCGGCAGCGGGGCGTAGTCCGCCAGGGCCTTGCCCTCCTCCGGCAGGAACGCGTCGAGGAAGATCAGTTGCGCCACCCGATCGGGTGACTGGGCGACGGCGCCCGTGATCACCATTCCGCCGTAGCTGTGACCGACCAGGACCGCATCCCGGAGGTCCTCGTACTCGAGGAGCGCCGTGAGGTCGCGGACATGGGTCGAGAGGTCGACGTCCGGTGTCAGCAGGTGCGCACGGTCGCCGAGGCCGGTGAGCGTCGGCGTGAAGACCTGGTGGCCCTCGGCGCGCAGGATCGGGGCGAGTCTGGTCCAGCACCATGCACCGTGCCAGCCGCCGTGCACGAGCACGAAGGTGACCGGATCCGCCCGGTGCCCGTTCAGCGCAGCGACGCCAGCGGAGACCGGATCGGCGGCCGGCGTAGAAGCGGTCTCAGCGCTCGTCATGGCTGCAAGGATGCACGAACTCGCTCCGGGGACGCGAGGGCGAGCCGATCCTGGGGCCTGAGCTCCGCCCGGTGTCCCGTACGGTGGCTCCCGTGAGCGCACCCCCTCTCGTCATCGCGCATCGGGGAGCCAGCGGCTACCGTCCCGAGCACACCGCGTCCGCCTACCGGATGGCGCTCGCGATGGGAGCGGACGCCATCGAGCCGGACCTCGTGGCGTCGCGGGACGGGGTCCTGGTCGTGCGGCACGAGAACGAGATCTCCGGCACCACCGACGTCGCGTCCCGCCCGGAGTTCGCATCGCGGCGCACCAGGAAAGTGATCGACGGTGTCCGCCACACGGGGTGGTTCACAGAGGACTTCACGTGGGCGGAGCTGGCGACGCTGAGGGCGCGGGAGCGCCTGCCGTCGATCCGGCCCCGGAACACCGCGTTCGACGGTGCGGAGGGGTTGCTCCGCTTGAGCGACGTCATCGCGCTGGCGGAGCAGTCCGACCGGCCGGTGGTGGTCGTCGCCGAGCTCAAGCATCCGACGTACTTCGCGTCGCTCGGTCTGCCCCTCGATGAGCTGTTCGCGCAGGAGGTGGGGGGCTGGGCGACCGACGCGAACCTGGTGGTCGAGTGCTTCGAGGAGGATGTCCTCGCCGGAGTGCGCGCGAGGGGAGTGCCGGGCCGGCGGGTGTTCCTCGTCGAGGCGCAGGGGGCGCCGGCCGACCACGTCGCCCGGTTCGGCTCCGCTGCGCGCACGTTCGCGAGCTATCTCACGGACGAGGGCCTCGCCGGACTGGCGGGCACCGTCGACGTCGTGAGCGTGAACAAGGGGCTCCTGCTGCAGGAGGACCGGCGCGGCAACGTGACCGGCACGACCGACCTGGTGGAGCGGGCGTCCGCGGCCGGGCTCGAGACCTTCGTCTGGACGCTGCGCGCCGAGAACGCGTTCCTCGGTCGCAACCTCCGCCGGGGCAGGGAGCCGAGCGACTACGGCGACTGGATGGCCGAGTACCGCCTGATCTTCGGGACCGGCGTGGCAGGGGCCTTCTGCGACCACCCCGACCTCGGGATCCAGGCGCGCGACTCGCTGTAGCCGTCACCGGGAGCGGGAGGCCAGCAGGCGCGTGAAAGGCCCGGATCCTGGCGGATCCGGGCCTTTCTGCTGTCCGCGCTCAGATGTCGCGGCGCTTCCAGAGGACCGTGGCCACCACCGCCGAGACGGCGACCCAGGCGGCGAGGATCAGCCCGCCGGTGAGGAGGGTTCCGCCGCCGACCGTGTCGATCGGCTGGGACAGCGCGGCGGCCGCCGAGGTCGGGAGGACCTGGCTCAGCGGGCTCCCGATCACAGGGATCATCGGCAGGATGACCGGGGCGATCAGGAGCAGCGACAGGACCGCGCCGGCGGCGCCCGCGGTGTTCCGGAACAGGGAGCCCAGCGCCGTGCCGAGCACGGCGATCGCCGCGGACGACACCGCTCCGCCGAGGACCACCTGCGCGCCGACCGCGGTCCAGAGACCGTCGCCGAGGCCTATCCCGGCGAGGCCGGGCTGGACGACGGCGATGGTCACACCGGCCGCCAGGAGCCCGACGACGAACCCGGCCGCGGCGCTCAGCAGGAGCTTGGCGACGAGGACGGGGGTCCGCCGCGGCACGGCCGCGAGCGTCACGGCCAGGGTCCCGGTGCCGCGCTCGCCGCTGACGAGGAGCAGGCCGAGGAGTGCGACCAGTGCCGGGACGACCGCGAACGTGAAGGACAGGACCGAGAGCGCCGGCCGCTCCCCGAAGTTCTCGAGGATGAGGGCGCTGGGGTCCTCGCCCTCGAGGGGTGCGACACCGATGACGAGCAGGACCGTGCCGGCGAAGAACGCGGCGAGGGCGAGCGTCACCGCGGTCGTCCATCTGGTCGCGTTCACGGTGGCCGCCTTGATCCATTCGGCGTGGAGGAGGTGGGGCAGGGAGACCCGATGGGTCGTGGGGGTGGAGGTGAGAGTCGACATGTCGGTATTCCTCATCGTGTCCTCAGGCACCGGTGGTGGACCGGTACTCGAGGCTGGAGTGGGTCAGGGAGAGATAGGCGTCCTCGAGCGAGGCGCCCGTGGTGGAGAGCTCGTCGAGGTGGATGCCGGCCTGCGCCGCGAGGAGAGCGACCGCCGCGGCGTCCGCTCCGGCGATCTCGAGCGTTCCGCCGCCCACCTCGGTGGCCGAGGCGCCCGGCGTCGCGGCGACCGCCGTCGCGAGCCGCTGGGGCTCGGGCGTGCGCACCCGGACGGTCGTGTGCGAGGTCGCGGCGATCACGTCGGCGAGGGGCGCGTCCGCGATCATCCGCCCGCGGCCGATGATCACGAGGTGGTCCGCCGTGAGAGACATCTCGCTCATCAGGTGCGAGGAGAGGAACACGGTTCGTCCCTCCGCCGCGAGCCGGCGGAGCAGCGTCCGGACCCAGATCACGCCGTCCGGGTCGAGCCCGTTGATGGGCTCGTCCAGGATGAGCGTGTGCGGGTCGCCGAGCAGGGCCGCGGCGATGCCGAGCCGCTGCCGCATCCCGAGCGAGAACTTGCCCGCTTTGCGCCCGGCGACCTCCTGGATCCCGGTGAGCTCGAGGACCTCGTCGACGCGGCGGCGGCCGATCCCGTGGGTGGCGGCGAGGGCGCTCAGGTGCGCTCGTGCCGACCGTCCGGGGTGGACGTTCCCGGCGTCGAGCAGGACGCCGAGCTCGTCGAGCGGGGCGCCGTGCTCCGCGAAGGAGCGTCCGTTCACGGTGACCCTGCCCGAGGTGGGGCGGGCGAGGCCGACGATCATGCGCATGGTCGTCGTCTTCCCGGCGCCGTTCGGGCCGAGGAAGCCGGTGACCACCCCGGGACGGACGGTGAAGGTGAGGTCGTCGACGGCCGTGGCCTCGTCGAACCTCTTCGTGAGGTGATGGACCTCGATCATGAGAGGGGACTCCTTGTCCTATGGATGTTGATGCTGTCGGGGACGGGAGGATGGGGCGGCTCGACGAGCTCGATGCCCGCTGAGAGGTCGGCGGTTCCCGGTGAGCACCCGGGAGTGGTGACGAGGACGAGGCGCGAGTCCGAGCTCATGGCCCGGAGCGAGCGCAGCACGCCGCGCGGGACGAAGAGCACGGATCCCGCGGACAGCTCGAGAGGCGCGTCCGCGGTCTCGACGGTGGCGAGGAAGGACCCCTCGACCACGTAGAAACACTCGTCGAGCTGGTGGTGGACGTACGGCGGACGGCTCCAGTCCGCGGCCGCGGTGAGCTCGAGGACGCTGAACGCGCCGCCGGTGGAGCTGCCGTCCACCTTCCGGACGAGGGCCTCGTGCCACGGCGTCGCGACCGGGACCCCGGCTCCTGAGGGCCGGAACGCCGGCATCCGGGTGAGCGTCATGTCGGGCTCCTTCCTGCTGTTTTCGGTACTGATCAGACTTCCGGGGACGCTCGCGCGTCACCACGGACACGACCCGCACACTGCCCGGACAGCTGGATCAGGGTCGTGCGGCGGCCGGGTCGGCGTTCTGGACACGGGCGGCGCTCGCGACGGCGCCGCTGTCCGCGGCGCCGGGGAATCCGTCACGATCGGCCGCGAGGCCGCCGAGGACGACCCCGGCGAGGAGGGCGCCGACGGACCACAGCACGAGGGCGAGGAGCGGCACGCGCGGCTGGGGACGGCTCCGGTGGGCGGCGGATGCCGGGGCCGGCTCCGTTCCGACCTCCCGGTACCGCTCGGTCCAGGTGCTGCCGTCCCAGTAGCGGTCGGTCCAGGGGTCGCTGGTCGGGTACCACCCCGCGAGGCCGGGATGGTCCGCGCGGGCCGGCGCCTCGTGGGCGACGTCCGGGCGGTGGAGGGTGAGGCTCATGGGATTCGGCTTCCGGTGTGCGTCGCCGGCCGGGGATCCGACCGGTGGCATCACGATGGCCCGGCGCTCGCCCGGCCACCACGGACAGCTACCCGCACATCGCCGCTGTGGGAGAGGTGTCCGGGCAGCTGCCGGCGCAGGACTCACACCGAGGGCCCGCGCGACGGGAGCAGGCGGCAGTCAGTGCTCGGCGAGCAGCCGCTTCAGGTCGTCGAGCGCGAGGTTCGCGCCCTCCGCGTAGGCCTCGGCATAGGCCTCCGGGCCGAGCGCCGCCTCCACTCTCGAGCGCGTCTGCTCGCGCATCGCCGGGTCCGGCTGGTGATAGCTCGCGTCCGCCGCGAGAGCCGACGACCGGGCCCCTTCGGCGGCGCCGCTCAGGAGGGCGCTCCGGCGCCAGCCGGCCCGCTGGCACTCGATCACCGCGAGCAGGTCGAGCGCGTGAGCGAGGTTGACGTTGTCCCGATTGAGCGCGGAGATCTGGATGCTCTCGAGCAGCGGCGTCTCCGCATCCGCGGGGTTGCCCTCCTCGATCGCGGCGTGACCGAGGTTGAACAGCGCGGCGCTCAGCATCGCCGGATCGCCGTGCCGGCGCGCGACCGCGAGGACCTCCTCGAACACAGGCTGCGCGCGTTCACCTGCCGCGCTCGCCGCGATCCCCGCCCAGATGCTCGCCATGAAGGGCAGCCGGTCGTCCTCTGCGGTCCGGCTCAGCTCGATGGCCTGCCGGATGACGTCGGCCGCGCCCCGGGCATCGGTGGGGGCGAGGACGAGGCCGGTCCCCGCCAGGGCGTACGCCTCGGTCACCTGGTCGCCCCGAGCCCGGGCGATCCGGAGAGCCTCCTGCCAGGACTCCCCGGCGCCGCCGAAGTCGTGTTCGGCGTAGCACATGCTGCCGTGGATGAGGAGTGCTCGGGACCGGTTCTCCTCGCCGAGGTCGAGCGAGAGCAGGCTCTCCAGCCGCCCGCGCCCGCTCTCGGCGGGAGCACCCAGCCACCAGGGGAGCCAGGGGACCCATGCGGCGTAGGCGAGCCGCGCGGCGAGCTGCCCGTCGCCGGTTCGCAGGCACCAGTCGAACGCGGCGCGGACGTTCTCGGTCTCCCAGTCCGCGCGATCCCCTGGCACCGGCGGATTGTGCTCGAGGACGTGGAGGGCGAAGCGGGCGTGCTCCAGGCCGGCCACGGTCTCCTCGTCGTGCTCCCGGAGCAGGTCGCGGGCGTACTGCTGGACCGGCTGCAGCATCGTGTAGCGGGGTGCGTCGCCGCCCTCGGTCACCACGGTGAGCAGCGAGTGCTCGGTCAGCTCCTCCATGCCGGCGAGGACGCGCCCCCGCCCGACGACGGGGGTGAGGACCGCCTCCGCCTCCTCCAGCGTCGCGCCGCCCTGGAACACCGAGAGGCCGCGGAACGTCGCCTGCGTCGGCTCGTCAAGCAGCTGGTAGCTCCAGTCGAGCACGGCCCGGAGCGAGCGCTGCCGCTCCGGGAGGTCCCGGGCCCAGCCGGTCGCCAGCGCCGCGTCCAGGTTCGCCAGCAGCTGCCGGGGAGGGAAGGCGGGGACCTTGGACGCCGCACACTCGATGGCGAGCGGGAGCCCGCCGAGCCGCCAGGTGATGGACGCGATGTCGGCGGCGGTGGCGGGGGAGAGCGCGAAACCCGGCTGCACCGCACGAGCCCTCTGCAGGAACAGCTTGCCGGCCGGGGACTCGCTCACCTCGTCCGGCGAGGGCGACCGTGTGGACGCGGGCAGCTGCAGCGGACGGACCGGGACCTCCACCTCGCCCCGCAGGCGGAGGCGGGCCCGACTCGTGACGAGGATCGTCAGGGACGGGCACTCGGCGGCGAGCTCGGCCACGAGCGGTGCGGCGTCCATCACGTGCTCGAAGTTGTCCAGCACGAGCAGCATCGCCCTCGATCCGATGCGGGCGCCGAGGTCCCTACCGGATCCGCCGGGCGAGCCGCCCAGGGACGAGAGCACCGTGGGGGCGACCAGATCGGCATCCGGCAGCGAGGCGAGCGCGACCGCCGTGACGCCGTCGGGGAACAGCGTCTCGCCTCTGCGGGCGACCTCCGCCGCCAGCCGGGTCTTGCCGACGCCGCCCGGTCCCGTGAGGGTGATGAGTCGAGCGTCGCCGGTCGTGAGGAGCGCCGTGAGCTGGTCGAGCTCGCCATCACGGCCCACGAGCGGCGTCGGAGGAATCGGCAGCCGGGAGCGCCCCGGCGCTGCGGGTTCTGCCCGCGCAGGCTGCTCGCCGTCCTCGCGCGCGGCCGCGACGAAGGAGCGGCGCTCCGCTTCGTCGAGGCCGAGGGCGTCGGCGAGGCTCCGGAGGGTGTGCGGATACGGGCGGGTGCGCGTACCGCGCTCCAGCGCGCTCACCCCGTTGGCGGTCATCCCGGCCCGCTCGGCCAGCTCCTCCTGGGTGAGTCCGCGCGACTGCCGGAGCGACCGCAGGCGCGCTCCGAACGACACGTGGACTCCTCCGGCCGATGGTGGGCATCACCATACCGGCGACGCCGGGACCGTCGCATCCGTCCCCACAGCGGGGATCCGGCTCGCCGAGCCGGGCGACGCCGAAGGGTCACCGGCTAGCTCGGGTGCCTGGGTGCTCTCCGGATTCCCGAGGCCGGTACGGCTCCTCCTGCACGGCATGGGCGAGTGCCAGCTTCAGCACGAGGATCACCGGCAGCCACCAGAACCCGTATGGAGCGGGGACCAGCGGGCCGGTGACGGCGACGAGGGTGCAGGCGAGGAGCGCGACCGGCCGCTGCAGGTAAAGCGGGGAGCGCCGGACGGCCACGACGGCGGCCAGGGTGACGAGGTACCAGAGCACTCCCCACCAGAGCCCGGGTCCGGGGAAGAGGAGCGCGATCAGCACCGGCTGGAGGTGCAGTGCGGTGAACAGCACGTGGCGCCGGACGAGGCGGGCACTCGCGGGCTCGGCGACGTCCGGCTCAGGCGAGAAGTGGTCGCGCTTGGCCGAGTTGAGGCCGTTCGCGACCACCCCGCCGGCGAGGTCGGCGACGAGGACCGCGGCGAGGACGTACTGCCAGACCGCCCAGATGTCCGAATCCGTGGCAGCGACGACGCCGAGGACGACCACGACGGCGCCGGCGGCTCCCGCGAGGGCCAGCGCCTTCTCGACAGGCCGCGCGCCGGAGCCGAAGAGCGCGTCCGGTCTCCCGGCCGGACGCCTCCAGTCCACCTGCGACTCCATCCGCATCACCTCCTGGGCACCGGGATCAAGGATGCAGGGTGCGCGGCGGACGGGGGACGGCTCTCCCCAGTCGACACGCGGCCAGTGCTGCCGCCCTCACCTAGGCTCGTGCCCATGTCGGCGCCGCCTCCCGAGTTCGAGGAGACGGAGGTGGGCCGCGACGCTCACCCGGCCGGCCTCCAGGCCGCGCTGCTGGTCGCGCTCCTCGCCGTCGTGGCGGCCGCCGTCATCGCCGGCATCCTCCTCGTGTGGGGCGCGATCCAGCCCGTCCTTCCTCCTGCGCCGGCACCCGTCGCGAGCACGACCGCCGCGCTCGGCTGACCGCCCGCCGGCGTGCCGCGCCGGACCGTGAGTAGGAACCCCGCGGCGGGGGAGCAGGCCGGCCCGAGCCTCAGTCGAAGAGATCGCCGACGTCGCCGATGCCGTCGAGGAGGCTCCCGATCGCCAGGCCGCCGAGGACGCCCCCGAGGACCGGGGGAGCGCCGAGCCCGGGACGGCCTCCCCCCTGCCGCCAGGCTCCGGGGGCGGGGCCCCGCTGCAGGTCGGCGCGGGCGGCGGCCGAGGCATCGGCCGCGAGAGCCGCGGCGCGACGGGCGCGGGCGATCGCGGGCTCCGGCTCGCGCTCCTCGGTCAGCCCCGCGAGCTCCCTCTCGGCGGTCGCCAGCAGGGTGCGCGCATGCGGTCCGACCGAGGCGCCGTAGTCGGTCACGAGCTGCCGCGCGACGGCGAGCTGCCGCTCGGCGTCGTCGATCGCGGTGACCAGCTGCGTCCGGAGCCGCTCCTTCCGCTCCGCGCGTCCGGCGCGCTCCGCCACCGCCTCGTCGAGGGCGGTGTTGGCGCTCCGGACTGCGTTCAGCGACGCGACCGGGTCGACGCGCGCCCCGGGGGACGGGAGGGCGGCGAGCGCCTCGTCCAGCGCGGTGATCGCCGCCTCGATCGCTCCTCGGCGCTCCCCCTCGGGCAGGGCGCGTGCGGCGGCGAGCTCCTGGCGGGACTCGGCCACCATGGCGGCCAGTGTCGCCTCCGCCTGGAGCGCCTCGACCTCGAAGCGGTCGACGGCGGCGAGGAGCTCCTCCGCCCGGCGGATCGTCTCCGCTGCGGCCTGCGCCGCGGCCACCGCCTCCGACTCGCGGGACGCCCCGAGCCGGGACTGCGCCACCTCGAGGCTCCGCTCGGCGAACGACAGCAGCCGCTCGGCCTCGTCAGCGTTCCCGGAGACGGGGATGAGGGCCTCGCCGGTGTACCGCTCGGCCAGGGCCGCGAGCGTCGCCCGCGCCTCGGGCACCGCCTCGCGAACCCGCCCGAGCTCCGCCCGCAGCTCGGCCACCTGGGCCGGAGTCCTCCGGGCGGCGGTGCGCCGGGCCGCGAGCGCGGCGTTCTCCTCAGCGAGCGCCTGCTCCGCCGACCGGCAGAGCGAGACGATCCGCTCGCTCCACTCCCGGCGCTGCGCCTCGGAGTCCGGGGCGGCGTCGGTGAGCAGCTGGTTGAGCTGGAACGCCTCGGTGAGCCGCTGCCGGCCCCTCTGCAGCGCGGCTCGGAACGGCGCCGCCGCCTCCTCGCCGAACTCCGCGATCGCGAAGCCGAGCTCGTCGTCCGCGAGGCGGAGCCGCTCATCCGCCTGCACCAGCGCGGAGCCCGCCGATCGCTGCAGCTCGTCGACCTGACTCCGGCGCCCCTCGTCGACCTGACTCCGGCGCCCCTCCTCCACTCGGGGCGCTCGACCCTGGGCGGCCCGGATCCGAGCCGCGGAACGGCGGGCTCGCCCCGAGAGGACGAGGACGACGGCGAGGACCACCACGGCGACCGCGGCACCGGCGATCAGCAGCGCGGAATCCATGCTCGGATCCTAGAGCGGAGCCTGAAGCGGCCCCTGGATGTCGCCCGTCTCCTCGCCTCGCCTGGCCCCTTCTCAGGACGGTGTTACCGAACCGGGATCACCACGTCCTGGACGGAGCCCGGACGTCGGGGCTACGTTCGCACCCGGACAGATCCTGCGGCGCGAGGCCCGGTCGCGGAACGCGGCGGGTTGCTACTGGTCCGAGCGGCTGAATCGATCCATGATGTGGATCACCGGCCTTACATCGCGGTTTGGAGTTCGATGGCGAACGATCCCCCCACCGACGGCACGCCCGTCCTCGAGCTCGAGCGCGTCAGCAAGGCGTTCGGGCCGGTGGTCGCGCTGAAGTCCGCGAGCCTGCGCGTCCGGCCCGGCTCCATCCACGCGCTCGTGGGCGAGAACGGCGCGGGCAAGTCGACCCTCGTCAAGATCGTCGCCGGACTCTACCGGCGGGACTCCGGCGACCTCCGCCTGCTCGGCGCCGAGGTCGACTTCGGCTCGACCGCCGAGTCGAAGGCTGCGGGAGTCGCGGTGATCTACCAGGAGCCGACGCTCTTCCCGGACCTCTCGGTGACCGAGAACATCTTCATGGGTCGTCAGCCGACCGGACCGCTGCGCCGCATCGACCGGCGGGCGATGCGGGTGGAGGCGGAGGGGCTGTTCCGCCGGCTCGGTGTCGCGATCGATCCCGACCGCCCCGCCGAGGGACTCTCCATCGCGGACCAGCAGATCATCGAGATCGCCAAGGCCATCTCGCTCGATGCCCGGCTCCTCATCATGGACGAGCCCACGGCGGCGCTGAGCGGCGTCGAGGTCGACCGGCTCTTCGCGGTCGCCCGCAGCCTCCGGGACGAGGGCCGCGGCCTCGTCTTCATCTCGCACCGCTTCGACGAGGTCTTCGAGCTCTGCGACGAGATCACCGTCATGCGGGACGGCGAGTACATCTCCACCGACCGCACGGCCGACGTCACGGTCGACCTGATCGTGCGACGGATGGTCGGACGGGACGTGACCGAGCTCTTCCCTAAGGAGAAGGCCCTCATCGGGGAGCCGGTGCTCCGCGTCCGTGAGCTCACCCGGACGGGCGTGTTCCACGACATCTCCTTCAACGTGCGCGCCGGGGAGATCGTCGGGCTCGCGGGACTCGTCGGCGCGGGGCGGAGCGAGGTCGCGCGCGCCATCTTCGGAGTGGATCCCTACGACTCGGGCAGCGTCACCATCCGGGGACGCAGCGTCCCGCGCAACAGCCCCGTCGCCGCCATGGCGGCCGGCATGGCGCTCGTCCCCGAGGACCGGCGGAAGCAGGGCCTCGTCCTCGAGGAGTCGGTGTCGCGGAACATCACCCTCGCGATCCGGCGCACCCTCAGCAGGCTCGGGCTCATCTCCGCCGCGGCCGAGAACCAGGCGGCCCGGACGTGGGCGAGCCGGCTCGAGGTGAAGGCCGCCGCGCTGGACACCGAGGTCGGGACGCTGAGCGGAGGCAACCAGCAGAAGGTCGTGCTTGCCAAGTGGCTGGCGACGGAGCCGACCCTGCTGATCGTCGACGAGCCGACCCGCGGGATCGACGTCGGAACGAAGGCGGAGGTGCACCGGCTCCTCTCCGAGCTCGCGGGGCTCGGGATCGCGATCCTCATGATCTCGTCCGAGCTGCCGGAGGTGCTCGGGATGGCCGATCGGGTGCTCGTGATGCGGGAGGGACGGCTCACCGCCGACATGCCGCGCGAAAAGGCGACGCCCGAGGCCGTCATGACGGCGGCGACGCAGGGGGAGGAGGCGGCATGAGCGTCGCGAGCTCGGCACGCCGTCCCTCGCCGGTCCTCAGCGGCCTGCGCAGCGTCGTGACGGCGCGCGAGTTCGGCATCTTCCTGGCCCTCGCGCTCGTCATCGTGGCCGCGACGGTGCGGAACCCCTCGTTCGTCTTCAGCAACGACGGCTCCCGCGACCTCCTGCTGACCCCCGCGATCCTCGTGCTGCTCGCGATCGGCCAGGCGATCGTCATCATCACGCGCAACGTCGACCTCTCTGTCGGCTCCATCCTCGGCCTGTCCGCCTACCTGGTCGGGTCGATCTTCGTGGCGGCCCCGGGCCTGCCGTACCCCCTCGCGATCCTCGCGGGCGTGCTCCTGGGCGCCCTGCTCGGGCTCGTCAACGGCGCGCTCATCGCCATCGCCAAGGTCCCCGCGCTCGTCATCACGCTGGGCACGCTCTACGCCTTCCGCGGCATCAACGTCCTCTGGGCGGGTGGCGACCGGATCAACGCGGGCGACATGCCCGACGACTTCCTGGCGCTCGGCACCGCCCGCCTGCTCGGCGTCCCGTACCTCTCCCTCCTGGCGCTCGCGGTGCTCGTCGCCGCCGGCTGGTACCTCCGCAACCTCCGGTCGGGCCGGGAGCTCTACGCGATCGGCTCGGATCCGGCGGCCGCCAACCTGTACGGCCTCCCCGTCACCCGGCGGGTGTTCGCGGCCTTCGTCGTCTCCGGAGCGCTCGCGGGGCTCGCGGGCGTGCTCTACGCGGCGCGCTACGGGACCGTCAGCTCCCAGGCGGGCAGCGGATTCGAGCTCAACGCCGTGGCCGCCGCGGTCATCGGCGGCGTCGCCATCTTCGGCGGCAGCGGCACCGTCTGGGGTGCGGCGATCGGCGCCGTCCTCCTGCTCACGATCAACCGCGCGCTGCCGATCCTCGGCGTGCCCGCCTTCTGGCAGCGCGCCGTGGTCGGCGGCCTGATCATCGGAGCCATCATCCTCGACCGGGTCCTCGCCGTCCGGCAGAGCCGAAGGCTCCTCGCGGAGAGGGAGGGAGGATCATGACCGCCGCCACGCCGGCCCGGGGCCGCACCTACGCCGACTACGCGCGTCCCGCGTGGCAGCGCTTCCTGTTCACCCGGTCGAACGCCGTGATCGCGCTGCTGCTGATCGTCGTTCTCGTCGCGTCGGCCGGTGTGCGCAACTTCGGCACGCCGATCACGGTCACCTTCCTCCTGCTGGACGTCGCGCCGATCCTGATGATCGCCCTGCCGATGACGCTCATCATCGTCACCGGCGAGATCGACCTCTCGGTGGCCAGCATCGTCGGGCTGTCGAGCGTGCTGCTCGGGACGCTGTACCAGGCGGGCGTCCCCTTCGAGGTCGCCGGGGTCGTCGCGCTCGCCGCCGGAGCCGCCGGCGGTGCACTGAACGGCTTCCTCGTCACGGCGGTCGGCCTGCCCTCCCTCGCGGTCACGATCGGCACACTGGCTCTGTACCGAGGCCTCGCGGTCGGCCTGCTCGGCACCACCGCCGTCACCGACTTCCCCGACTTCTGGGCCGACCTGCTCACCGACCGGATCCCCGGGACCCCGCTCCCCGGGGTCACGATCGTCGTCGTCGTGCTCGCGGTGGCCTTCGCTGTCCTGCTGCACTTCACCCCGTTCGGGCGCGGCATCTACGCCATCGGACTCAGCAGCGAGGCGGCGTCCTTCTCCGGGGTGCACGTGAACCGGACGAAGTTCATCCTGTTCCTGCTCAGCGGACTCGTGTCGGCCTTCGCCGGGATCTACTACACGCTCCGGTTCGGCAGCGCCCGGGGCGACAACGCGACCGGCATGGAGCTGTCGGTCATCGCCGCGGTGCTGCTCGGCGGGGTGTCGATCTTCGGCGGCCGGGGCGCCCTGCACGGGGTCCTGGCGGGCGTGCTGCTCATCGGCGCGCTCGCGAGCGCACTCCGCCTGGCGAGCGTGACGGCCGAGGTCATCAACATCATCACGGGCGTCCTGCTCGTGCTGTCGGTCCTGTCCACCAGCTTCCTCACCTGGCTCCGCTCGCGGCGCCGGCGCGGAGGAGGAACCAAGAAGGGCGCCCTCTCCGCGACGACGGGCTGAGCGCCGACTGCACCATCCCCTTCAGAAAGGACACGACGATGTTCCCCAGAAGCACGCACAGCCGCGGCCGAGCGGTCGGCATCGCGGCCGTCGCGCTCACGGTCGCGCTCACCGCGGCCGGCTGCGCCAACGGTGGCGGCGGCGGACCCAGCGGCACGGGCGGCGGCGACGACAGCGGCAGCGACGCGAACCTGTCCATCGCCTTCCTCCCCAAGAACCTCGGCAATCCCTACTTCGAGACGTCGAACGCCGGCGGAGAGCGGGCCATCGAGGAGTTCGGGGGCGAGTACCAGGAAGTCGGTCCGACCGAGGCCAGCCCGGACGCGCAGGTGTCGTTCATCAACACGCTGACGCAGCAGCAGGTCGGCGGGATCGTCATCTCCGCGAACGACCCGAACGCGGTCTGCGACGCCTTGAACGAGGCCCGCGAGCTCGACATCAAGGTGGTCACCTTCGACTCGGACACCGACTCCGAGTGCCGTGACCTGTTCATCAACCAGGCGGATGCCGAGGGCATCGCGAAGGTGCAGGTCGACCTGATCACCGAGCAGATCGGCGACAGCGGCCAGATCGCGATCCTGTCGGCATCCGCGAACGCCACCAACCAGAACGCGTGGATCGAGCTGATGCAGGAGGAGCTCGAGGCGAACCACCCGGACGTCGAGCTCGTCGAGGTCGCGTACGGGGATGACGACGACCAGAAGTCCTTCGACCAGACGGCCGCCCTGCTGCAGACCTACCCGGAGCTCAAGGGCATCATCTCGCCGACCACGGTCGGCATCGCAGCCGCGGCGCGCTACCTGTCCACGTCCGAGTTCAAGGGCAAGGTCGCGCTGACGGGTCTCGGCACGCCGAACCAGATGCGCGAGTACGTCGAGGACGGCACCGTGACCTCGTTCGCGCTGTGGAACCCGGAGGACCTCGGCTACCTCGCGGCGTACGCCGCGAAGGCGCTCATCGAGGGCGAGATCAGCGGGGAGGAGGGCGAGAGCTTCGAGGCCGGCGACCTCGGCGAGTACGAGGTGGGAGCGAATGCGACCGTGCTGCTCGGCGACCCGTTCGTCTTCGACGCCGAGAACATCGGGGAGTTCGACTTCTAGTCGCCAACCGGGGCCGGCCGTCGTGCCGGCCCCGGCATGGCCCCGAAAGGAGATGCCGTGAGCCCTGCCGACGTCCCCACCGTCATCCCTCCCACCGCCGACACGGTCGCTCCGCCGCGGCACTCGGTGGTCGGTGTCGAGGAGCCGGCCTATCGCCTCACCGAGCCCCTCGACCCCGACATGGCGGGCGTCTTCCGCGGCCTCCCCGCTGACGACCTCGAGTACCGCGACCGGGCTCGCCGCTTCGTGCAGGAGGAGGTCCTGCCCGTCATCGACGGGTACTGGGATCGCGCCGAGTACCCGCTGCACCTCGCGCGCCGGCTGGGTGAGCTCGACCTGGTCCGCGACGGGCTCGACGTGCCGGGCTTCCCACGGCAGAGCCTGCTCGCCGCCTGTCTGGTGCAGGCGGAGCTCTCCCGCGGCGACGGCTCGGTCGGCACCATGGTGGGCGTGCAGGGCGGCCTCGCCCTCCGCTCGATCGCGATGCTGGGGTCCGCCGAGCAGAAGGAGCGCTGGCTCGCGCCTCTCGCCCGGGCGGCGGAGTTCGGCGCCTTCGCGCTGACGGAGCCCACCCACGGCTCCGACTCGGTCAGCCTGGAGACGACCGCGCGCACGGTCGACGGCGGGTACGTCCTCGACGGCGAGAAGAAGTGGATCGGCAACGGCTCGGTCGGCGGCGTCACGGTCGTGTGGGCGCGCGGGGACGACGGAGCGGTGCACGGCTACCTCGTCCCCCAGGAGACCCCCGGCTACACGGCCGAGACGATCGAGGGGAAGCTCGCCCTGCGAGCGATCTGGCAGGCGCACATCCGGCTCGACGACGTGCTCGTGCCCGCCGACGCGCGGCTGCCGGACGCGAACAGCTTCAAGGACACCGCGCGCGTCCTGCTCGCGACCCGGCTCGGGGTCGCGTGGGCGGCGCTCGGTCACGCGACCGCCTGCTACGAGACCGCCGTGCACTACGCCCGGCAGCGCGTGCAGTTCGGCCGGCCGCTCGCCGCATCGCAGGTGGTGCAGGAGAGGCTGGCCCGGATGCTGTCCGAGCTCACGCGGCTGCAGGCCCTGCTGATGTCGCTCACGCCGCTCGCCGAGGAGGAGCAGGGGCTCAGCGGTCCGCAGGCGTCGCTCGCGAAGTACTGCGGGACACGGACCGCCCGGCTGCTGGCGGCGGAGGCGCGGGACCTGCTCGGCGGCAACGGCATACTTATCGGCAATCGCGTGGCCCGCCACTTCGCGGACCTCGAGGCGCTGCACACGTACGAGGGCACCGAGACCGTCCAGGCGCTGATCCTGGGACGCGAGATCACGGGCCTCTCCGCCTTCGCCTGACGGCCCCGGCGGCGGCATGCACTACCGTGACGAGCGCCAGGCGCCCCCGCTGCGGAGGAGACCCTCGATGACGACCACGGTGTACACCGCCGATCCGACACCGCTGCCGCGCGCAGAGCACGCCGAGGGGCCCGCGTGGGATGCCCGGTACTCGATGCTGCTCTGGGTCGACCAGTTCGCCGGACTCGTGCACCTCGCCTCCGCGCAGGAGGGGCAGGCGGTCGAGCTCGCGCGCACCTACGACGTGGGCACGCCGGTCGGAGCGGTCGTCCCGCTCCTCGAGCGGGGCCTCGGCTGGATGATCGCCGCGGGGGAGGGCTTCGCCCACCTCGGAGAGGACGGGGTCGTGACCGCGGTGGCCTCGCCGCTCGCGGGCCAGACGCACCGGCTCCGCATGAACGACGGCACCTGCGATCCGTCGGGGCGCTTCTGGGCGGGATCGATGGCCTGGGAGAAGACGGCCGGGTCGGGCGCCCTCTACCGGCTGGACCTCGACGGCAGTTGCGCGACGGTCATCACCCGGGTGACGATCTCGAACGGCATGGCGTGGAACGGCGACGGCGGCCTCGCCTACTACATCGACAGCCCGACCCAGCGGGTGGACGTGCTCGCGGTCGCGCCCGACGGTGCCGTTCTCGGGCGCCGGACGGCGTTCCCGATCGACGCGTCCGCGGGCACGCCGGACGGAATGACGATCGACGACGAGGGCTGCCTCTGGGTCGCGCTCTGGGGCGGATCCGCCGTCCACCGGTACTCACCGGAAGGGCAGCTGCTCGGCATCGTGGACGTCGACGCCCCTCAAGTATCGAGCTGCGCCTTCGGCGGCCCCGACCGCGACGTCCTCTTCATCACGACGTCGCAGGAGGGGTACTCGCCCGCCCAGAGCGACGAGCATCCGCTGGCGGGGCGCGTCTTCCGCGCGAAGGTCGACGTGACCGGCCCCTCCGCCGCCCCCTTCCGGGGAGGCCTTCCGGTCGTCGGCTGACGCCTGTCAGCCGGTTCGGAGTCGTCCTCGGCACACTGGCCGAGCCGGACGAGGCGTCCGGTTCGACGAGGAATCGGAGGAACACCATGTCCGCTGCGACAACCGCCGCGCGAAGCCTGCACGATCTCGGTCTCGGATCCTGGTTCGGAGGCACGCTGATGGGCGCCATCGGCCTGAACGGCGGGGCTGCCACCGCCCGCGCTCCGCAGGAGAGGACCCGGATCTCGTCCGCCGGCTGGCAGAAGTGGTCCCCGGTGCTCATGCTCTCGATCGCGGCGCACGTCGCCGGGAGCGTCGTGATGCTGTTCAGCGACAAGCAGCGGCTGCTGGTCCAGGAGGGCGGCCGGCGGAGCGCGGCGATCAAGACGGCGATCACCCTGCTCGCGATCGGGGCGTCCGCCTACTCGGGCGTCCTCGGCCGGGTGCAGTCGGCTCACCAGAACGAGGGAGGCGTCGGACCCACCGAGCCTCTCGCCAGTGCGTCGCCCGAGATGAGCGGCGCCCAGCGGCAGCAGAAGATCGTGCAGTGGATCCCGCCGGCGCTGACCGGGGTGCTGATCGTGCTCGCGGCTCAGCAGGGCGAGCAGCAGCGGCGTACGAGCCCGCTCGTCGCCGCTCCGTCCGGCCTCGGCGCCCGGGTGCGAGGTCTGGTCGCGCGCTCCCGCTGACCGGTCCGGGGTCACAGGCCCGGTGCGGCCGGTCACGGAGCGGTCAGGCGAGGAAGATCAGGTTGCACTTCCGGCAGGACCAGTAGCGGTGATCGGAATCCCCGCCTCGCTCCAGCTGCACGCCGCAGTTGGGGCAGGCGGGATCCGGCGAGTCGTGGGAGGCGGTCGACATGACGGAAAACCTACGCCTCGGAGATCGCCGCGATTGCGGGTTGACCTCGGCTGCAATCCGCGTTCAACCGGCGGGCGACGCCGTCGCGACGACGGAGCTTCCCGGGGTGTGCCGGCCGAGCACGAGGCTCCGGATGGCGCTCGCGATCTTGGCTCCGCCCTGGACCGACGGCTCGATCGGGTTGGCGTAGTCGGCGTCCTCGTCGCAGATCAGCCGCAGGTCGATCAGCGGGATGCCTCGCCGGAATGCGGCGCGGGTGATGACGTCGTTGAAGACGGCGAGCCCCGTCCGGATCACCGGATAGGCGGGCTCCGAGGGCGGGGTGTCGTACACGGTGCACACCGCGGTCGGCAGACCGGTGCTCAGGGCCTCGTCGAGCATCGCGGCGTAGTCGCGGGCGAACGGCTCCTGTTCGCCGCGCAGCAGCAGCAGGGCCTCCGCCACCGACCCCGGTCGCTCGTTCAGCAGGGACGCGACGCGCAGGGCGTCGTTGCCGCCCACACTGATCACGAGGTGCGTCGCGCCGGAGGGGAGGCGCCGAAGCTGCCGGGGAACCCCCGCGGCCACGTCCCCGTCGACCGCGAGCAGCGTGGCCTTCCAGCCCCCCGGGAGCAGCTGTCTCAGCTGACTCACGACGTCCGGCCCCGAGCCCACGTAGACCTTGTTGTCGAAGATGGAGTCGCCGAGCAGAACCACGTGCCCCGGAGTGTCGTGTCCCACGCCGACCGCCTTTCCCGCTTCCGGCCAGGTTAGGCGGCCCCGGGCCCCGGGGGCGACATCTCGGAGGAACCTGGATGTGCTAGAACGGCGCCGGGCGGCAGGAGGAGCGCGATGACCGAGGACCCGGCGATCACGGACCACGACCGGAAGCTGCTGCGCGCGGCGATCGAGGTGTCCCGGCGCGCCCGCGAGCGGGGGAACCACCCCTTCGGAGCGGTGCTCGCGGACCCCGACGGCCGGATCGTCCTCGAGGCCGAGAACAGCGTGACGACCGAGGTCGACTGCACGGCGCACGCCGAGACGAGCCTCGCCCGAGCGGCCTGGAAGGAGGTCGGCGGGGAGGCGCTCTCGCGGTACTCCCTCTACACGAGCTGCGAGCCGTGCGCGATGTGCTCGGGCGCCATCTACTGGTCCGGGATCGGGCGCGTCGTCTACGCGATGACCGAGGCGCAGCTCGCTGAGCTCACGGGGGACCACGCCGAGAACCCCACGATGTCCCTGGCCAGCGCGACGGTGCTCAACAGCGGCCGGCGCACGATCACCGTCGCCGGACCCGCCGTCGCGGACGAGGCGAAGGCCGTGCACGTCGGCTTCTGGAGCTGACCGCGGCCCTCGCTGCCGGCGTTCGCCGGAACGGGCTCAGCTCCGGGTCTCCTCCTCGAACTCGAGGGAGATCGAGTTCATGCAGTAGCGCTCACCGGTGGGGGTCTGCGGGGCGTCGTCGAAGAGGTGACCGAGGTGCGATCCGCAGGTGGCGCAGCGGACCTCCGTCCGCACCATGCCGTAGGAGACGTCCCGGTGCAGCTCGACCGCGTCCTCGCTGACGGGCTCGAAGAAGCTCGGCCAGCCCGAGCCCGAGTCGAACTTGGTCGTGCTGCGGAACAGCTCGGCGCCGCACGCCTTGCAGATGTAGACGCCCTCGCGCTTCTCGTCGAGCAGGGCGCCGGTCCACGCACGCTCGGTCGCCGCGTTGCGCAGCACCTGGAACTCGCTGTCCGAGAGGCTCTGCCGCCACTCCGCGTCGCTCTTCGTCACCTTGTACGCCATGTCGTCCTCCTCGAGCCGGATCGGAGCCTCGCGCATCGGGGCCTGTCGCTCCGCTCGCCAAGGCCAACCGTCCCTAGGATGACCCTATTCCGGGAGGGAGGCTCGATGGATCCTGTGCCCTCTGACCGGAGCGAAGCGGGGGGCCGCCTCGACGACCGGGAGATGGCGATCCTCGCATTCGAACGGACCTGGTGGGCCCACCGAGGAGCCAAGGAGGAAGCCATCCGGGAGGAGTTCGGGATCTCCGCCGCGCGCTACTACCAGCTGCTCGGCGCCCTGATCGACTCGCCGGCGGCGCTGGTCCACGATCCGATGCTCGTCAAGCGGCTGCAGCGCCTGCGGGACGCGCGGGTCGCCCGGCGCGCCGCCCGGAGAAGCCTCCGCCGGGCGCCCTGACCGCCGAGCCCGACCACCAGCCCAGGAGCCATGCCCACCTTCCCGCCCGACCGGTTCGACCGGCCGCCCACCGACCTCCAGCGCGTCGGCGCGCATCGTGCCCCTCGCCCCGGCGGTCGCGGCTGGGTCGTCTTCCTGTGGGCCGTGGTCGCGACCGGCGTCCTCATCGGCGTGGGCGTGCTCGCGATGTTCGCGATCAACAACAGGGTCGTCTTCAACCCGTTCGCCGGCTCCTCGACCACCACGACGCCGACCCCCACGCCCACGGTGCAGCCGACGCTCGACCCCTCGGTCACGGTCATCGTGCTCAACGGGACGACGGTCGACGGTCTCGCGGGGCAGGTCGGTGACCTCCTCGTCGAGCAGGGCTGGACGGTGGGCGCGCGCAGCAACGCCAGCAGCCAGGACGTCCAGGCCTCGATGATCTACTACACCGACCCGGCTCAGGAGGGGGCGGCGCTCGGCCTCTCCGCGGCGCTCAACAACGTGCCGATCCAGCAGTCCGACGCCTACCTGGTGCCGGGGGAGAGCCGGATCACGGTCGTGCTCGGGGCGGACTACACGGCGCCTGCCTGACGCCGGAATGACGGCGGTGTTACGGCCGCGTTTAATCTGCGGGTCGAACTCCGCCGGCCCCTGTCGCAATGCGTATTTCGCGACTTGCGCGTCACACGCCCTCGCTACTATTCCCCCGGGTCGGCCGCTCGGCCGCCCCGCTGCACAGCACACGGGAGTACAGACATGGCGCGAGGGACCGTCAAGTGGTTCAACGCTGAGAAGGGCTTCGGCTTCATCACGGTGGACGGGGGACAGGACGTCTTCGTGCACTATTCGGCGATCGACATGCCGGGTTACAAGACGCTCGAGGAGGGCCAGGCCGTGACCTTCGAGGTCGGTTCCGGTGCGAAGGGGCCGCAGGCGGAAGCCGTCCGCGCCGTCTGAGACGACCTCCCGGCGGCCGCTCGGGGTCGCAGCCTGTGCCGGGTCGTCTTGCACTCTCCCGGGGTGACTGCCAAGATGAATTAGCACTCGGATTCTGAGAGTGCCAAGCATTTCGCCCAGTACGTCCGGGAGGGACGACAACAACACATGGCTAAGATCATTGCCTTCAATGAGGACGCCCGCCGTGGCCTGGAGCGTGGTCTGAACACGCTGGCCGACGCGGTCAAGGTGACGCTCGGCCCCCGCGGTCGCAATGTCGTGCTCGAGAAGAAGTGGGGCGCCCCCACCATCACGAACGACGGCGTCTCCATCGCCAAGGAGATCGAGCTCGACGACCCGTACGAGAAGATCGGCGCGGAGCTCGTCAAGGAGGTCGCCAAGAAGACCGACGACGTCGCGGGCGACGGCACCACCACCGCCACCGTGCTCGCCCAGGCCCTGGTCCGCGAGGGCCTCCGCAACGTCGCCGCCGGCGCCGACCCGATCGCCCTCAAGCGGGGCATCGAGAAGGCCGTCGACGCCGTGACGAAGGCGCTCGTCGCCGACGCCAAGGAGATCGAGACCAAGGACGAGATCGCGGCCACCGCGTCCATCTCCGCGGCCGACCCCGAGATCGGCGAGATCATCGCCGAGGCGATCGACAAGGTCGGCAAGGAGGGTGTGGTCACCGTCGAGGAGTCCAACACCTTCGGCACCGAGCTCGAGCTCACCGAGGGCATGCGCTTCGACAAGGGCTACCTGTCGGCGTACTTCGTGACCGACCCCGAGCGTCAGGAGGCGGTCTTCGAGGACCCGTACATCCTGATCGTCAACTCGAAGATCTCCGCGATCAAGGACCTGCTCCCGATCGTCGACAAGGTCATCCAGACCGGCAAGCAGCTCCTCATCATCGCCGAGGACGTGGACGGCGAGGCTCTCGCGACCCTCGTGGTCAACAAGATCCGCGGCATCTTCAAGTCCGTCGCCGTCAAGGCCCCGGGCTTCGGCGACCGCCGCAAGGCGCAGCTGCAGGACATCGCGATCCTCACCGGCGGTCAGGTCATCTCGGAGGAGGTCGGTCTCAAGCTCGAGAACGTCACCCTCGACCTGCTCGGTCAGGCCCGCAAGGTCGTCATCACCAAGGACGAGACGACCATCGTCGACGGCGCCGGTGACCCGGAGCAGATCGCCGGCCGCGTGGCCCAGATCCGCTCGGAGATCGAGAACACCGACAGCGACTACGACCGCGAGAAGCTCCAGGAGCGTCTCGCCAAGCTGGCCGGCGGCGTCGCCGTCATCAAGGCCGGCGCGGCGACCGAGGTCGAGCTGAAGGAGCGCAAGCACCGCATCGAGGACGCCGTCCGCAACGCGAAGGCCGCCGTCGAGGAGGGCATCGTCGCCGGTGGTGGCGTCGCCCTCATCCAGGCCGGCGCGAAGGCGTTCGAGTCGGAGGCGATCACGGGCCTCGTCGGTGACGAGGCGACCGGTGCGAACATCGTCAAGGTCGCCATCGACGCCCCGCTCAAGCAGATCGCCTTCAACGCGGGCCTGGAGCCCGGCGTGGTGGCCGAGAAGGTCCGCGGCCTCCCGCAGGGTCACGGCCTCAACGCCGCGACCGGCGAGTACGGCGACCTCTTCGCCCAGGGCATCATCGACCCGGCGAAGGTGACGCGCTCCGCGCTCGTCAACGCCGCGTCGATCGCCGGCCTGTTCCTCACCACCGAGGCGGTCGTCGCCGACAAGCCGGAGAAGAACCCGGCCCCGGCTGCCGACCCCACGGGTGGCATGGACTTCTAAGTCCGAGCAGACACAGAAAGGGCGGCCCCTCGGGGCCGCCCTTTCTGTTTTCTATCCCTCCCTCAGGCTGAGAAAGCGACTCGCCGTGAGACGAAGCGGTGGGTGGGGTCGCCGCCGAGGCGAGTTTTGCGCGCCATGCTTGGCGCGCAACTGTCTGAGCAGCGGTGGCGGCCCCGCCCACCGCGACACCAAACCAAGACACAGAGTCAGCTGAACAGCCGCACATTCGCCTCCTCGACCTCCAGGTACTGGCGACCGGCGGCTCCCAGCGCCTCGTTGATCGCGAGCAGGGACTGCTCGACGCGCTGCTGAGTGGCCTGCCAGTCGGCGACGATGCCCTGGAACGCGGCCGCGGCGCTTCCGCCCCAGCTGTCCTGCAGTGCGTGCAGGTTCGCCAGCAGGGCCGCCACGTCGGACTGGACGCGCGGGATGGTCGCGGCGACGGCCGACTGGGCGGCGAACACGGCCTCGCTGTCGACGGTGAACCTCGGCATGATGCTCCTTCCTCTTCCTGAGGAGGAGACGGTATCCGGCGCCGCGGACGGGAGGCCGGAGTCAGGCGTTCTCGGTGGAGTCGTCCCCGTCGGGGCTCATCTGCAGGAGCGGCAGCCGGACACGGAACGTCGCGCCCCCGCCCGGCGTCTCGTCGACCTCGACGGTGCCTTTGTGAGCCGCGACGATCGCGGAGACGATCGCGAGGCCGAGGCCCGTGCCGCCCGTGTCGCGGGCGCGCGAGCTGTCCGCCCTCCAGAACCGCTGGAAGATCTTCTCCCGGATCTGGGGAGGGATGCCCTCCCCGTGGTCCACGACCTCCATGACCGCCGCCGAGGTCTCCGGCTCGGTGCGCACCACGATCTCGATGGGGGTGTCCGGCGGGCTGAAGCGCACGGCGTTGCCCAGCAGGTTCGTGAGCACCTGGCGGATCTTGTTCTCCTCGCCGAGGACGACAGCGGCGGGGGCGGCCCTCTCGGTGACCTCGTCCGCGACGAGCACGAGCGGCATGCCGCCCTCGGCAGGACGCCGGCGGCGCAGTCGCGCGAGCTGGGCGCGCGGGAACGCGAGGGGTCCGGTGCCGGACGACGAGCGTGCGAGGCGGGGGAGGCGCGGACGCTGCCGGCCGTCCCCGTCCGTCGAGGCGCCGACGACCTCCGCCTCCTCCTCGAGCGGCTCGCCCTCGGTGTCGAGATCGGCGAGGTCCGGCCGGGACACGCCCTCCTGATCGGTGACCACCGTGACCACGCGACCCTGCGACGACGCCATCGCGTCGAGCGCCGCGTCCTTCGCGAGCGGGAGCAGGGCGACCGGCGCGAGCTGGAGGGGCTTCGTCTCGTCGAGCCGGGCGAGCTCGAGCAGATCCTGGACCAGGGCGCTCATCCGGATCGCCTCGCGCTCGATCCGGTCCATCGCCTGCGCGACCTCCTCCGGAGTCTGCAGCGCCCCCATGCGGTACAGCTCCGCGTAGCCGCGCAGCGAGACGAGGGGCGTCCGCAGCTCGTGGCTGGCGTCCCCCACGAATCGGCGCATCTGCTCGATCGTCCGGGCGCGGTCGCTGAAGGCGCGGTCGATGCGGCTCAGCATGGTGTTGAGCGAGCGGTTGAGGCGCCCCACCTCGGTGTTGGGGGTCGCGCCCGTGAGGCGCTGGCTGAAGTCCCCGTCGGCGATCTCGGCGGCCGTCTTCTCCACCTGACGCAGAGGACCGAACGCGGACGTGACGAGCAGGCGCGTGAGCACCGCGCCGAGCACGACCACGACGATCCCGAAGAGGAGGAACAGCGTGAACATGCGGGCGATCGCCTTGTTGGTGCTGTCGAGCGGCAGGCCCACGATGATCGAGACGTGCTGACCGGTCCCGCCGTCGGTGCCGAGGATGGTGACCACCCGCCACTCGCTGGTGTGGTCGTCGTTGCGGACGGTGAACGGCGTGAACTCGTGCTCGTTCGTGAACGCGAGGTTGATGTCGGACACGTCGGGCGGTGCCTCCGCCCCTCCCCACTGCTCGTTCGCGCTGATCACGCGGCCGTCCGAGTCGACGACCGCGAGGACGTAGTCCGTGGGGGCCGGGGTGTTGCCCCAGATGTCGTCGTCCTCGACCTGGAACGACTCCGGCAGGCTCTTGGCCGCCGCGACGATCTGGCTGTCGACCTCGTCGAACAGGAAGTTCCGCATCACCGTCATCGTGCCGAGGCCGGTGACGAGGAGGCCGAAGGTCAGGAGGAGGACGGTGACGCCGGTGATCTTGGTGCGCAGCGAGATGCTGTTCCACCACTCCACCAGCGACTCGTGCACGGTGGCCCAGTGTACGGACGGCGGCTTCGCGCTCGCCGGGACCTCAGACCTTGGACGCCTTCAGCATGTAGCCGAAGCCGCGCTTGGTCTGGATGATCGGCTCGCTCGAGTACTGGTCGAGCTTGCGACGCAGATAGGAGATGTACGACTCGACGATGCCGGCGTCGCCGTTGAAGTCGTACTCCCAGACGTGATCGAGGATCTGCGCCTTCGAGAGGACCCGGTTCGGGTTCAGCATCAGGTAGCGGAGGAGCTTGAACTCCGTCGGGCTCAGCTCGACGGACTGGTTGCCGATGGTCACCTCATGCGTGTCCTGGTCCATGGTCAGCTCGCCGGCGCGGATGATCGCGTCCTCCTCGGCGTGCATGGTCCGGCGCAGGATCGCCTTGATCCGGGCGACGATCTCGTCGAGGCTGAACGGCTTCGTGACGTAGTCGTCGCCGCCCACGGTCAGACCGGTGATCTTGTCCTCGGTGTCGTCCTTGGCGGTGAGGAACAGGATCGGCGAGGTGTAGCCCGAGGAGCGCAGCCGCTTCGTGACGCCGAACCCGTTCATGTCGGGGAGCATCACGTCGAGGATGATGAGGTCGGGCTCCTCCTCGAGCACAGCGGAGATGGCGGCGGCCCCGTTGCCGACGGCCCGAACGGCGAAGCCCGCGAAGCGGAGGCTGGTCGTCAGCAGGTCGCGGATGTTGGGCTCGTCGTCGACGATGAGGATGCGGGGGCCGTCGGCAGCCATGCACCCATTCTCTGCGGATGGGCTGTAGGAATGCTGGGAGGATTCGGAGCGGAGCCGATGGACGCGCGCTAGCGCGACGAGCGGGCCTGTCGTGACCGGTTCACGGCGCTCACCACGATGAACGCGATGATCAGCATAAGTCCGATCGGGAGGCCGATCAGGGGGAGCAGGGCGATCGTGACCCAGATCCCGCTGCCCGTCGATACGCCGAGTGCGCCCGCGATCAGCACCGCGAGGATCGCGAGCACGGACAGCCCGATCACCGCGGCGGCCATCCCGCCGAGCGTCCGCTCGGCACGGGAGGAGCGGGCGCGCGGGGCAGGGGCGGAGGCCATCGGACCAGGATAGGGGCCGCCCGCGGTGAGCCCGCCCCGGCGCCCGGCCGTAGAATCAGGGACGCTGTACACGAGAGAAGGCGAGTGACATGCCCACCGGCAAGGTGAAATTCTTCGACGAAGCGAAGGGTTTCGGATTCATCAGCTCCGACGACGGCGAGGAAGTCTTCCTGCACGCGTCGGCCCTGCCGGCCGGGGTCACCTCCGTCAAGCCCGGGACCAAGCTCGAGTTCGGAGTCGTCCAGGGCAAGCGCGGCACGCAGGCGCTCTCGGCCCGCGTCATCCAGGCGCCGCCGAGCCTCGCCAAGGCGGCTCGCAAGCCCGCCGACGACATGGCGATCATCGTCGAGGACCTCGTGAAGCTCCTCGACGGCATCGGTGCGAACCTCAAGCGCGGGCGGTACCCCGACGGGGCGCACGGCCGCAAGATCGCGGCCATGCTGCGCAAGGTCGCGGACGAGTTGGATGCGTGAGCCCTCTCCGGTCGACGCGCCCGTGATCGAGTCGGCTCGGGCCGCGCTGCTCGAGACGACCCCTGAGGACACCGTGGGGGAGCTGGCGGGGCTCGACGAGCCGTCCGACGGCGTCGTCGACGTGCACTTCGCCACCGAACTCGCCGGCTACCCGGGCTGGACGTGGACCGTGTCGGTGTCCGTCGCGGACGGCCGCGACCGGCCGTCGGTGCTCGAGCTGGGCCTGCTCCCGGGCGAGGGAGCGCTGGTGGCGCCCGAGTGGGTGCCGTGGTCGGAGCGGCTCGCCGAGTACCGCGCGGCGCAGGAGGCGAAGGACGGCCTCGCCGGCGAGCTCGCGGACGAGGACGAGCTCGTCGACGTCGAGGAGGAGGACCTCCTCGGTGACGACGAGGACGAGCTCGACGGCGTGCAGTTCGAGGAGGCGTCCGCGGTCGACGACGAGCCCGGCGACCTCGAGGACGACGAGGAATCCGACGACCTCGACGACGACGACGATGACGACGATGAGTCGGACGATGACGACGACGATGAGTCCGACGACGACGATGAGTCGGACGATGACGACGATGAGTCGGACGAGGATGACGACGACGATGAGTCGGACGATGACGACGACGATGAGTCGGACGACGACGACGAGTCGGACGAGGATGACGACGACGAGTCGGACGATGACGACGACGATGAGTCGGACGACCTCGACGAGGGGGACGACCAGGACGACGTCGAGGCCGACGAGGACCGGGACGCCGGGGAGGACCTCGGCTGGGACCCGTCCGAGCGCGCCTAGGGCTTCCCGGAGCCGGCCGGCGTCGGGTCAGCGCCTCCGGCGCGCCCGTGCCTCGACGTAGGTGAGGAGACCCGCGCCGAGCACGATGCCGGCGATGCAGGTCCACAGGGCGGCGCCCTGCCCGGCGACGATCGCCGCGACCACGAGCGCAACGATCCAGAGCCCGAGGCCCGCGAGGATCGCGGTCCGGTCGTCGGTGACGACCGGTTCCGGGTCCGGCCTCCGCTCGGAGTCGCGCAGGTAGAGGCGCACGGCGGCTACCGCAGGTGCTCGAGCACGTAGTCGATGCAGGCGGTCAGGGCGCGCACGTCGTCGGGCTCGATCGCGACGAAGGTGGCGACGCGCAGCTGATTGCGGCCGAGCTTCCGGTACGGCTCGACGTCGACGACGCCGTTCTCGCGGAGGGTGCGGGCGATCGCGGCGGCGTCGACCGTGTCGTCGAAGTCGATCGTGACGACGACCTGCGAGCGGTCGGCGGGGTCGGCGACGAACGGCGTCGCCACGGCGGTGCGGTCCGCCCAGTCGTAGAGGATGCCCGAGGACTCGCGGGTGCGCGCGTCGGCCCAGGCGAGCCCGCCGTTCCCGCGGATCCAGTCGACCTGCTCGGCGAGCATCAGGAGCGTCGCGATGGCCGGGGTGTTGAGCGTCTGGTCCAGCCGGGAGTTGTCGACGGCCGTCTGGAGGCTGAGGAACTCCGGGATCCAGCGGTCGCTCCCGGCGATGCGCTCCACGCGCTCGAGGGCCGCCGGTGAGAACAGGCCCAGCCAGAGGCCCCCGTCCGACGCGAAGTTCTTCTGGGGGGCGAAGTAGTAGACGTCGAACTGGGTCGCATCCACAGCGATGCCGCCCGCAGCGCTGGTGGCGTCGACGACCGTGAGGGCGCCGTCGTCCCCGTTCACGCGCTGCACGGGCGCCATGACGCCGGTGCTCGTCTCGTTGTGCGGGTACGCGTAGAGGTCCACGCCCTCCACGGCCTCCGGACGGCTCCGCGTGCCGCCCTCGGCCTTGCGGACGTCGGGTGCCTCGAGGAACGGCGCGGCTGCGGCCTTCGCGAACTTGGCGCCGAACTCGCCGAACGCGAGGTTCTGGCTGCGCCGCTCGATCAGTGAGAACGCCGCGGCATCCCAGAACGCGGTGGAGCCGCCGTTGCCGAGCACGACCTCGTAGCCCTCTGGAAGGGAGAACAGGTCGGCGAGTCCTTCGCGCACCCGTCCCACCAGCCGCTTCACGGGCTTCTGCCGGTGCGACGTGCCGAGAAGAGCGGCTCCCTCTCCGGCGAGGGCGGACAGCTGCTCCGGGCGGACCTTGGACGGGCCGCATCCGAAGCGGCCGTCGGCGGGGAGCAGATTCGCGGGCAGGGCAAGAGCGGCCATGATCGTCCAGCCTATGGGCGCGGACGGGGGGCCTCCTGCTCCGCCGGTAAACTCGCTCATCGAGCGCGTGCGTTGAGGAGGCCTTCGTGACCGATCTCGTGGACACCACCGAGATGTACCTGCGCACCATCCTCGACCTCGAGGAGGAGGACATCGTCCCCCTCCGGGCCCGCATCTCCGAGCGCCTCGGTCATTCCGGCCCCACCGTGTCGCAGACGGTCGCGCGGATGGAGCGCGACGGGCTCGTCGTCGTGTCCGGGGACCGCCACCTCGAGCTGACCCCGGGCGGCAGGCTGAAGGCGCTGCACGTCATGCGGAAGCATCGGCTGGCCGAGCGGCTGCTCAGCGACGTGATCGGGCTCGAGTGGGAGTTCGTCCACGAGGAAGCGTGCCGCTGGGAGCATGTGATGAGCGAGCACGTCGAGCAGAAGCTCATCGAGATGCTCGGCAACCCGACCGAGTCGCCCTACGGCAATCCCATCCCGAGCCTCGACGACGTCGACAAGTCACCGGCCGTCGCGTTCCTCGCCGGCGTCGAGAACCTGGTCGATTCCGCGCGGTCCCGTTCGGGTGCCGTCCGCGCCGTGATCCGGCGCCTGGGCGAGCCCGTCCAGTTCGATCCCGAGCTGCTGCTGCGCCTCAAGCAGGCCGGCGTCCTCCCCGGAGCGCAGGCGACGATCGAGGCCGCCGGCGGCTACATCCGCGTCAGTGTCGACGGGGCGCAGCAGGGTATCGAGCTGCCGGTCGAGGTCGCCGGACATATCTTCGTGTCCACCTGACCGTTACCGATTTGTTGCCATCGGCACGGGTGTCACGTAGCCTGCTACAGCCCCGTGACCAGAAAGGCCGGTCGGAGGGCCGGGAATCGCGACGCTCCACCCCTCCGTCACGCGACATTCCTGTGCACGGCTGACAACGTGAGGACGGGTGCCCGGGGAACCGGGTGCGGGGCGCAGGAGGTTCCTTTTGGCCCTATCGAGTGACCGTTCCGGCTCCGCCCAGAACGACCCGACACCCGATTCCGCGACCGCTCTGGTGCGCCGCGAATCCTCGCCGATCCCGCTTCCCGCGCGCCGCTCGGTGCGCACCGCGGGACGGCAGCTGGAGAAGACCCGGCCCGAGCGCGCGCCGCGCTCCCGCGCAGCACGCGTGAAGGGCGTGGTCAACGTCGCGGTGATGACCTTCGCGATGGGACTCGTCGCGACGATCGCGATCCCCTCCTACGCCTTCAACCCCGTCACGGCGGGGCAGGCCGCCTTCGCCGCCTCGGACATCCAGGAGCTCCGGGTCGATGGCGCGCAGACCGTCGAGGTCTCCGACGACGCCGGCCTGGCCGCGGTCACCCGCGACAACTACACCGCTACGAGCATGGAGGAGATCCTCGCCGCTCGTGCCGCTGCAGAGGCCGCCCGCCAGGCGGCCGAGGCCGCCCGCCAGGCGGAGGAGCTCCGTGCCCGGCTGGCCGCGCAGTACAACTCCTACTCCGGGCCGAGCGCGTCCGAGTACGCCGCGTCGACGCCGGCACCGCCGAGCGGTCCCCGTGAGAGCGTGCTCGCGACCGCCCGCCAGTACATCGGCGTCCCCTACGTCTTCGGCGGCTCGAACCCGTCCGGCTTCGACTGCTCGGGCCTCGTGAAGTTCGTCTACGCGCAGCACGGGATCTCGCTCGCGCACTCGGTGCGCAGCCAGTCGCAGTCGGGAACCGTCATCCCGGCCTCCGAGGCTCGGCCGGGCGACATCGTCGTCCTCAGCGACCTGAGCCACGACGGCATCTATGCCGGCAACGGCAACATCGTCCACGCGCCCTACCCCGGCGCGTCGGTGCGCGAGCAGCCGATCTGGACGAGCAACGTCTTCTACGTCCGCGTCGGCTGAGAAGGAGTCCGCGCCCGCCCTGCGCTGAGCCATTGTCGGGCGGGCATGCGCTACCCTGACCTCACGTCACCGAGAGGACGGCCGTCAGTGGACCTGAGCAGCAGCCCCCGCACCAGGGTGGCCTGCGCGCTCGCGGGACACTGGCACGCCAGCCGGATACAGGGCCGCGGCTCGTTCGCGGTCCGGGAGAAAGGGCGCCGTCGTTAGACGGTGCCCTTTTTCGCATCCTGCGCCTGTCGAAGGCGGGATCGGGTGCCTGCAAGCCGTGCAGGCCGTCTCGAGAGGATGCAGATGCGCACGCTGGTGCTGAACGCGGGATATGAACCGCTGGCCGTCGTCTCCTTCAAGCGGGCCCTGGTGCTCGTCATGGGCGGCAAAGCCACGGTGGTGGCATCCGACGCCGGGAATCCCGTGATCGGCTCGTCCGGAGAGTGGGAGCGTCCGAGCGTCATCCTGCTGACGCGGTACGTCCGGATCCCCTCAGCGCGACGTCTTCCGGTGTCCCGTCGCGGCGTGCTCCGCCGGGACGGTCACCGATGCGCCTACTGCGGCCACGGAGCGACCACCGTCGATCACGTCCTCCCGCGGTCGCGGGGCGGGGCGGACTCCTGGGAGAACCTGGTCGCGTGCTGTCTCGGATGCAACAACGCGAAGGGTGACCGGACCCCGGCCGAGATGGGCTGGCGGCTGCGGATCGCTCCGCGGGCACCCCATGGCGGGTCCTGGGTGGTGCGGGGGATCGAGCGGCCGCACGCCGCATGGTCCGAGTTCCTCGCCCCCGCCGCCTGACCCTCGGGCGAGGGACGCGCCGTTACCGTTCCGTGACAGATCGCGCTCGTTCGCGTACGCTCGGGTGGTCGCCGGCTCAGTCGGCGGCGGGGGGAAAGTCGCGTACCTGAACCGGGGGAACGATTGATCGAGCCTGCATACGGAGCGTCGAGCGGCACGGCCGCAACCGCGAGTGCCGAGCCGGGGACCACCCGGCGCCGCGACCTCCGCGGAGGATCGACGCCCCCGCGGCGCGCCCGTCGCAGCGGGGTCATCGGCGAGCGGCGGCCCTCGGCGCGCCCCGCCGCGCCGTCGCGCTCCAAGGTCAAGCGGCCGGTCTGGAGCACCCTCGTGACCGTCCTCGTCGTGCCGGGGCTCTTCGCGACCGCCGCGCTTCCCGCCTACGCGTCGGTGTACGCCCCGGAGCTCGGGACGAGTGCCGCCTCGGCCGCCCAGCAGGGCCGCTCCTTCGTGGTCTCGTCGGAGGCTGCCGCTCAGGCGATCGACCGCAGCGGCCTCTCGGCCACCTCCGAGGACGAGATGCGCGCCCGCATCGCCGACCCCGCCCGGGCCGCCCGCGTGGCCAAGTACCTCGCGTCCGGCGCCGTCGAGGCGGGCGACGACTACCCGTGGTTCTACCAGGCCGCCGACTACGAGGGCGGCGGGCTGTCCCCGCTCGGCTACTACTACCGCGAGTGCGTCGACTTCGTGGCCTGGCGGCTCAACCGGGACGTGGGCAGCACCGAGGCCCCGTTCGCCTTCACCTGGCCGTACCTGACGCCCGGCGGCGGGGACGCCCGGCAGTGGGCCTCGAACTGGAAGCGCCACGGCTGGCCGACCGGCAAGGAGCCGGTCGCGGGCGCCGTCGCCTGGTTCCCCGGGAACCACGTCGCGTACGTGAAGGAGGTGTTCCCCGACGGGACCTTCCTCATCGAGGAGTACAACCACGGCATGAGCCACGCGTACGGACAGCGGATCCTCGAGGTGTCCGACATCGCGCTCTTCCTCTACGCGCCGCCGCTTCCCTGATCCTCGGCGGCGCGATGCCCCAGGGCGCGAGCGCGCCTGCTCCAGGCCGCGACGGCCGGGGAGGCGACCGCGGCGGTCAGCAGGAGCTGGACGGCGAGCGCAGCGGGTGACGTGCCGAGCAGCCCGCCGACGGTGAGGAAGGCCGCGTCGGCGAGGACGTGGGTGAGCAGCACTCCGGCGACGGCGGCGGCGAGCGCCCGGGGGGAGCCGAAGACCGCCGCTCCGACGAGCGCGCCCCACACCGGTGACGTGATCGCGGCGAGGACAGCCTGCTGCACCGCGACGCCGCCCTCGAGGAACACGGGCGCGGACATCTCGGCGGGCAGCGGAACGCCGCTGAGCGCTCCGATCGCCTGCAGGGTGGCGGACAGAGCCGTGAACGCTGCGATGCCGGCGCCGAGCGCGCCGCCGAGGAACAGGCCCGTTCGCGGAGTCGGCGTCGTGCGACGCCCGAGGAGGGCGACGGCCAGCGCGACGACGGCCGTCTCCGCCGCTGCGGGGAGTGCTGCGGCTGCGGCCCGGAGGGGGAAGGGACCCGAGGAGGCGCCCAGATCCGGCGCTGCGGCGCCGGCTGCGGCGACAAGACTGCCGAGCAGCATCGTGCGGAGGAGCATCACCGTCGTCACCCGGTCGCGAGGCCACAGGCGGCGGCCCGACTCCAGCACGAGGGCTGCAGGAACGAGATACGCGCCCAGCAGAGCCCACGCGACCGTCACCTCAGGACGCGGCGACCACATCCCGGCGACCCCGAGATAGAGCCAGAGCGCGGCTCCGGTGAGCAGAGCGGGCCGCACGAACGGACGGCGCGGCGGCAGCTCCGGGCGGCGTGCCTCGGCGCGCAGCGTCGCGGACATCGTTCCCCCTGAGTCGGCCGCTGCGCCCCCGCGCACGGCCGACTACCTTCCTACGCCCCCGCCGGCGCGCGGAGCACGCCCCAGAACGGGCGTCGCTCCGCGTGTCCCCGGCCGGACCACACGCGACACTGGGTCGTGTCGGATGCTGACCGGCGGGAAGACGCCGAGCGAAGTCACCTCCGCTTGAACGGTCCCTTCCGCTTCGGCTCGGGGTCGCTGAAGTGCTTGAGGACCGCCGCTCTGCCCTGGGCGATCTGCGTCTCGTACTTGTTCTTGGTGATCCGATTGCCGGCGTCGGCGATCGTCTCGGTCGCCTTGCGCGCGACCGCGCGGCCCTGCGGCGTGTGCAGCGCCTTCCAGGCGAGGTTCAGGTATTTGGCGGAAGCCATCGCGTGCTCCTTATCCGCGGGGCTGGGTCGGGTTCGTGGGGTCGCCGTGCGACGGCGGGTTGATCGGTGGACCGCTCGTCTGCGGCGAGACCTTGGAGCCGCCGGCTGCGGACCCGCCGAGCTCCGGCAGGGTCTCGGGGACCGACCCGCTCGGCTCGGCTCCGGCCCGGAGGGCGTTCAGGCGGTGCTCCAGCACCTGGAGCACCGGGAGACGGTTGCCGTGCGCGCGCTCGTAGTCGAACAGGCGCGCGACGTCGTCCTCCGTCAGCGCCGACAGGTGGGACGCGAGACTGCCCACCGGCAGATGGTCGTAGTCGGGCAGTGGCAGTTCGTCGTGCTCGGTGCTCACGTCGCCTCCTCAGGATCGCCGTTCCACGCTAACAAGGGCCACCGGCAACGGGCAGGGGGGTTGCGTCATTGCTGCGCCGGCGTACGACGGCGCCTCACTCCTTGCTGAGGGCGTCCGGCTTGTGCACCGCCTCGCCGCCGCTCTTCTCGCTCTTCACGAGGTACTGCGGATCCTCCTCGGATGCGCGCACCTGCCGACCCGCGGCCTTGGTGTCCTCGGTGATCTTCTCCTTCACCTCGCCCACGGCCTCGCCGCCGTGGGACTTCCATGACACCTTGTCGCCCTTCTTGAACTCGGTCATGCAGGAACCGTAGGCCGGAGTCCCGGGCGCGGCTCTGGGGCAACTCCGGGTTGCGCCGCCCGGGCGGCCGTGCTCTCGCCTAGGAGAAGCTGCTCACCTGGGCGAAGACGGCCGCGACGGCCAGCACCGAGACCACCACGCCGAGCACGATGCTCAGGACGAGGATGGCGACGGAGACCCACACGACGGCCAGGCCACCCCCGGTGCGCCGGTGCACGACCACGCCCCGGCCGATTCCGTAGACGTACGAGCTGAGGAAGGTCCACGCCCAGTGGAACGGGCGCGGCACGCGGCGAGCGCGCAGCTCCTTCCAGTCCAGATAGGCGAAGACGATCGCGAGGGCGTAGCAGAGCCATCCGCCGATCACGGACGCCAGGTACGCGGGAGACGTCAGGAGGGCCAGCTGCGCCGCGGGATCCGGCTGAAGGGTGACCGGGTCGATCCGGTAGATCGAGGACCAGTCGATCAGGAAGGCGGGGAGGATCGGCAGCAGCGGCAGGATCAGGACGAGCCACACCCAGGGCGTGCGCCAGTCGGTGTCGGGGGGAGCGGTGAGCGGCCCGCTCTGCGCCTCGGACGGCCAGGTCGCCGTCTCCGCCGTCCACTGGTAGCCGTCCCACCAGCGCTGCCGACGGCCGTCGTTGGGGTCGGGATACCAGCCGGCGGGGGCGACGTTCGGGGTGCTCACGCCGTGATCCTAGCCAGGGCCCGCGCCTGCGCCGCGCAGGTGGGCACGCCTGTGCACGGTCAGAGCCAGGCGAGGTGCCGGCCGTGCGGCGACGCGACCGCGAGCGGCTGCTCGTCGAGCGTGACGAGGCACGGAGCCGAGGTCGGCACGGTCGGCAGCCGCGGCGGGACGAGATCCGGGAACACGCCGACCCGCTCCATCGCCACCCAGCGGCAGCCGAGCTCGCGGACGAGCTCGCGGAAGAGCTGGCGGCGCCTTCCCGGCACGTACACCATCGTCCCGGCGGAGAGGACGACGGGCGTGAGATCAGCGGGGACGCGCGCGACCAGCTCGCGCAGCGCGTCCACGGCGTCCCCGGCGTCGACCTGAGGCGGATCGAGCCGGGCGAGGCGGACCGCCTCCCGGATGCGGTCGCGCCGCGTCGTCTGCTCCGGCGGCACGAGCACCTCCAGCCACCGCACGTCGTCGGCATCGCCCACGTCGAGCGGGTGGAGGTCGACGCCGTGCCGCCATCGGATGTCCGGCAGGACCTCCGGGAGAGGCGGGGATCCCGCGGTCGCGCACTCGAGGACGAGCGGGCTGTCGCCGACGAGCACGTCGTCGTAGCGGTAGGCGTATCGATCGGGCAGCAGGGTGAGCCCCGCGGAGGCGCCCACCTCGAGGAGCGCGATCGGCTGCGGGATCAGCGAGAGGGCGGGGAGCACCGCGGCGCACCGGTGCGGCTCGTTCGTCTGCGTCGTCCGCCGCTCGGCCTCGCGCGCGACCGACGTCCAGTGCGAGGTGAGCCACCGGCGGAACGACGGCCAGTCTCCGGCCTGCGCGCCGAGGAGCCGCGAGGTGGCGAAGACGAGGGCGGGCTGCCGCTTCTGCTCCGGCAGCCCGCCCAGCAGCCCGAGCACCTCGGGGTCCGCCGCGACCCCTCGCGCCCACTCCTCGTAGGTCGCCGACTCGCCCCGGGCCTCCTGGTCCGCGTATCGGAGGTACCAGTCGGCTGTCGTCGAGGGTCCCACCCGTCGATGATGTCAGTGGGGGAGCGCCGCCCGGATGCGTGCGAACGGACCCCGGAGAGCGGAGAGGACCGACGTGACGATCACCGACGGCCGCACACCCCGGATCGGGGTCCGATTCGAGCCGGACTGGCCCCCCGAGCAGCTTCCCGCGTTCGCGCGGTGGGCGGAGGACGCGGGCTTCGACGAGCTGTGGTTCAGCGAGGACCTCCCGTGGGCCGGAGGGGTGGCGATGGCGGCCAGCGCGCTCGCGGCGACCACGCGGCTGCACGTCGGGCTCGGCCTCCTCCCCGCGGTCACGCGCAACGTGGTCACGGCGGCGATGGAGATCGCCGCGCTCAGCCGAATCGCGCCGGGACGGCTGACCGTCGCGCTCGGCCACGGCATCCCGTCGTGGATGGAGCAGATCGGCGCGCGGGTGCCGCGCCCCTTCGCCGCTCTCGGCGAGACGACGAGCGCGCTCACCGCGCTCCTGGCGGGGGAGGAGGTGACGATGAGCGGCCGGCACGTCCGGCTCGACGGCGTGCGGCTGGGGTTCCCCCCGGAGCAGCCCCCGCGGGTCCTCCTCGGCACGACGGGCCCCACCGGCCTCGCCCTGACCGGTCGCGTCGCGGACGGAGTGGTCCTGCCGGAGATCGCCTCACCGGAGGCGGTGCGGTGGGCGCGGCGGGAGATGGAGACCGCCGGACGGGCGGGAAGCGCCGTCGTGTTCGCGATGACGAGCCTCGGCGATGACCCGGGACGCGCCATCGAGCAGGTGCGGCAGCGGATGCAGCGGATCGTCGAGTTCCGCGTCTTCGACCGGCTCGCGGAGATCGCCGGCCTCGGATCGGACGGGAGCGGCGAGATGACCGACGCGATCCTGCAGTCCGTCGCTCTCGCCGGCACACCGGACGACGCCCTGGCGGCCATCGCCGGCTGGCGCGCGGCGGGCTGCGAGACCGTCGTGGTCGTCGCCGGAGCGGACGACCCGCTCGCGAGCTACCGGCGTTTCGCGGAGGACGTGCTTCCGCGCATCCGCTCCTGACGGGCCCGACCACGGCGCGGGCGCTCGGCGAAGGGTGCCGGCGGCTCGCCGGTCGTCCCCGGCTCCTGAGACGGATCCGCCCCTACGAGTGGCCGCTGAAGCCCGTCGCGGCCTCGCCGTCGCCCGCGCCTCCGTCGGGGTCCACCGTCTCGGGATCCTCCTCCGGCTCGAACGTGCTGGGCTCTCCCGCGCCGATCGCGACACCTGCGGGGTTGTCCGGGATCGTGCCCTCGGTCCCGAGGCCGCCCTCGTTCTCGGAGCCGCCGGGTGTTCCTGTCGTGTCGGACATGGTTCCCCTCCTTGTTCGTGCCTCCACCCTGACAGGGCGCCGGCGCTCCCGGCGCGGGGTTGACGAGGGGCGCCGGCGGCGCCCACCGCCGGGGCTCAGTCCAGCGCCTTGCCCTTCAGCTCGGGAAGGGCCAGAGCCCCGGCCGCCGCGACGAGGAACACCCCGGCGAACACGGTGAACAGCACGGGCGTGCCGCCGAGCGTGAGCAGCGGATGCACGGACAGCGGCGCCAGGATCGACGCGATGCGCCCGACGCCGGCCGCCCAGCCGGAACCTGTGCCGCGCAGCGGGGTCGGATAGAGCTCCGGCGTGACGGCGTAGAGAGCGCCCCAGGCGCCGAGGTTGAAGAACGACATCAGCATGCCGAAGCCGACGATCCATGCCTCCGAGCCGGTGACCGCGCCGAATCCGAAGAACACGGCGGCGACGGCCGAGCCGAGCAGGAACGTGGCGAGCGTGGCGCGGCGCCCCCAGCGCTCGACGAGCCAGGCCGAGGCCGCGTACCCGGGCAGCTGCGCGAGCGTGATGAGCAGCGTGAACTCGAAGGAGCGGACGAGCGGGAACCCCGCCGCGACGAGCAGGGTCGGCAGCCAGATGAAGGCGCCGTAGTAGGAGAAGTTGACCGTGAACCAGACGAGCCAGATGGCGGACGTGCGCCGGCGCAGGTCGGGGGCGAACAGGTGCGCCACCCGGCGGCGGGCGGACTCCGCCGGCGCGGGCGGGACGGGCGACGTCTCGGGCTCGGGCACACCGGCGCTCTCCTCGAACCAGCGCACCGCGCGCTCAGCCTCCGCCTCCCGGCCCTGCGCCTCGAGGAAGCGGACGGACTCGGGCAGCCGCCACCGGATGATCACCGCCCACAGGGCGGGGATGGCGCCGACGAGGAAGGCCCAGCGCCAGCCGTCCTCGCTCGTCGGGATGACGAGGTAGCCGAGCAGGGCGGCCCCCGTCCAGCCCACGGCCCAGAACGCCTCGAGGATCACCACGACGCGGCCCCGGATGCGGCGCGGCGCGAACTCGCTGACGAGCGTCGACGCGACGGGCAGCTCCGCGCCGAGCCCGAGTCCGACCACGAAGCGCAGCACGATCAGCACCGCGACCGACCAGGCCAGCGCCGAGAGCCCGGTCGCCACCCCGTAGAGGAGGAGGGTCAGGGCGAAGACGTTGCGGCGGCCGATCCGGTCCGCGAGCAGGCCGCCCAGAGCGGCGCCGATCGCCATGCCGGCGAACCCCGCGGATGCGACCCACGAGAGCGCGGCCGCATCCGTGCTCCAGGTCACCGAGAGCTGTGCGATCACGAACGAGATGAGGCCGACCTCGAGGGCGTCGAGGGCCCAGCCGACGCCGGACCCGCCGAGCAGGGTGAGGTGCCTCCGCGTGAAGGGCAGTCGGTCGAGGCGATCCGCTCGCGTCAGCGCGGTCGTCGTGCTGGGCGCCGGCTCTTCCGACGGGCGCAGCTCCGCGCCGGAGGACCGCTCGCCCGGGTGTGGATTCATGACACCAGTCTGGCGACCCCGCACCGGCCGTGCGGGCCACCTCGACCGGCTGGGGCCCGAGTCGCCGTCGCAGGGTCACGCGCCGGTGGGCTGGAGAGCCGATCGGACGGGGCCAGCCGTAGACCTAGGCCGCTAGCGGCTCCCTGCAGGGCACGGGCAGTATCGGAGCACTGCCGCAACGTCGCGAACGGTCCGCCGCGCGTGCGTGGTGCCCCTGGAGGGACTCGAACCCCCAACCGTTTCCTTAGGACGGAACTGCTCTTCCATTGAGCTACAGAGGCGAGGCCCGCCCAGTCTACGGTCAGGAGCCCTCGTGCCGCCGCCGCGGAGCACGGGGCGGACCGGCGGTCGGCGGGTGGACCGGGCGAGCTCCGGCCGGCCCTCGATTCCGACGCCGCCCGTCCTCGCCCCCGTCGGGGTCGGCACGCGCGCGTGATCGCAGAGCGGTTCCCGGTGGACGAGGGACGACACGCCCCCCGTCCGGGGTCCGCGAAACTCGCGGCGCCTCCAGGTTTCCGGGACCCGAGCCGCATACAGTGGGCGGGTGGCGTGGGTCGGCAGGAAGAACGAGGACGTGAGCGTCTTCTCCGAGGCTGTCGTGCCGAAGGTCGCGCCGGCCCCGGTGAGGCCGCAAACGATCACCGTCGGCGACCCGCGGGCGACGCCGATCAACGTGGCGGAGCCGCAGTGGGAGAAGTGGCGCGCGGAGGTCGCGGCCATCGGCGGCCCGTCCCCTCTCCTGCAGTTCATCGACTCGCCCCGGACCCGCATCGAGCTCGGGACCACGCATCCCGGCGGCCTCGCCCAGTTCATCACCGGCAAGACGACGCTGCTCTCGAGCCTCATCCGGGACGACCTCGCCTTCCGGACCGCGAGCGTCGCGGCCTCCAACATGACCGCCAAGGGCGTCGAGCTCAGCTCCACCCGCGGCATCGACTCGATCCACCTCGCGATCGGCATCGCCGAGTGGAAGCACGACAAGAAGGAGTACCGGGCACCGCTCCTGCTTCGGCCGCTCGCGCTCCGCCGCTACGGCCGCGACTTCGAGCTGCGGCTCAAGGGCTCGCCCTTCCTCAACCCGGCGCTCGCGCGGGCCCTGCACGAGCAGTTCCAGATCACGCTCGATCCCGCCGCGTTCGTCGCGCTCGCGGGGACGGGGAACACGTTCAAGCCTCAGGCGGCCATCGACCGGCTGCGCGGGCTCACCTCCCACCTCGCCTGGTTCTCGGTGCACCCGCGCCTCGTCGCGTCCTCGTTCGCGGACGTCGCCCCGCCGATGCTCGCCGACGTGCAGAAGCTCGACCATCCGGTGATCGACGCGCTCGCGGGCAACAAGAACGCGAAGCGGACGATCAGCGAGGCCTACCGGAAGATCGAGCCGGCGGGCCAGGACGAGCGCCCGCCCGCGAGCGACACCCTCGTGCTGGATGCGGACGCCGAGCAGGAGTTCGTGGTCGCGCAGATCGCGGAGGGGAACTCGGTCGTCGTCAAGACGCTCCCCGGCACGGGCGCGACGCAGACCATCGTCAACGCGCTCGGCTGCCTCGTCGCCCAGCACAAGCGCGTGCTCGTCGTCAGTCCCCGGCACGCCACCCTCGCCGCTCTCACCGCGCGCCTCAACGAGACGGGCCTGCCCGGCATCGCGGTCTCGCCGCGCTCCGTGCGCCGCGACGTCATCCAGTCGATCAACCGCAGCGAGAAGGCGGTGGAGCGCAACACCGCGGAGGTCGACGAGGCGCTCGTCCGCCTCCGCAGCGTGCTGCTCGACTACCGCGAGGCGCTCGCGCGCAAGGATCCGATCCTCGGGGTCTCGGCGCTCGACGCCCTCTCCGAGCTGGCCCGGCTCTCGCTCCTGCCCGAGCCTCCGCAGACGACCTCCCGCCTCACCGACCGCGCCATCGAGGCTCTCGCGACCGACAGGGCGGGCGCCGCCGAGACTCTCGTCCGGGCCGCGGCGCTGGGCGAGTTCAAGTACGGGCCGGGGGACTCGCCCTGGTACGGCGCCACCTTCGCCACGTCCGCGGCCGCCACCAACGCGCATGCGCTCGCGAAGCGCCTGTCGTCGACGGACGTCCCGCGCCTGCTCGAGCGCGCCGGAGACCTCATCGGGCAGACCCGGCTGCGCCCGTTCGAGAGCATCGCCGAGCTCGGCATCTACCTGCGGCTCCTGCTCGACATCCGCGAGACGCTCGACAAGTTCCTGCCCGTCGTGTTCGACCGCTCGCTCGGCGAGCTGATCGCCGCGACCGGACCCCGCCGCGAGGCGGAGGCGATGAGCGGCGGCAACCGGCGCCGCCTGCGCAAGCTCGCGAAGGAGTACGTCCGGCCCGGCGTGCACGTCGCGGACCTCCACGACTCCCTCATCCGCATCCAGCAGCAGCGCGTGCTCTACCAGCGCTTCGTGACCTCCGGGGTGACTCCGGAGGTGCCGATCGGCATCGGCGACGTCCAGGTCGCGTACCAGCGCGTCGCGAGCGACCTCGCGATGCTCGACGAGCCGCTCGGTCTCGCCGCGACGTCCGGCTCGCTCGCGACCCTGCCGATCCCCGAGCTGCTCGGCACGCTCGCGGCCCTCGCCGAGGACTCCGAGGTCCTGCAGAACCTGCAGGAGCGCACCGCCCTCGTCACCACGCTGCGCGCGCTCGACCTCGACCCCCTGCTCGACGACCTGGCCCGCCGTCACGTCCCCGAGGAGGACGTGGCGATCGAGCTCGAGCTCACCTGGTGGACGAGCGTGCTCGAGCGGATGCTCGCCACCGACAAGGCGCTGCTCGGTGCGAACACCCGCGTGCTGGACCGGCTCGAGGCGGACTTCCGGCTCGTCGACGAGGCCCACGCCGCGGGCAACGCCCCGCGCCTCGCCTGGTCGCTCGCGGAAGCCTGGAAGGTCGCCATCCAGGACTGGCCGGAGGAGGCCGAGGCGCTGCGGCTGCTGCTGCGCGGCGAGTCGGCGAACGCCACGAGCCTGTACCGGGCTGCGCCGCACCTGTCGCGGCTCGTCGCGCCCGTCTGGCTCGCCTCGCCCTACGACCTGTGGACGATCTCCGACGAGATCCCCTTCGACGCCGTGTTCCTGCTCGACGCCGGTTCCGTGAGCGTCGCCGAGACGCTCGGTGCGATCCGCCGCGGCAAGCAGATCGTCGCGTTCGGCGATCCCGTCACCCAGACCCCGGTCGACTTCCGGATCGCGGTCCAGGACCTCACGAGCGGCTCGCCCGGCGTCGAGCACACCCAGGAGGAGCTCGACGCCCGCCACGCGGACTCCGCGCTGTCGCGGCTCGGGGAGCTGCTGCCCACGCTCGAGCTCACCCGCAGCTACCGCGCCGGCGGCCAGGACCTCGCGGAGCTCGTGAACCGCCGCTTCTACGGCGGCAAGATCCAGTCCCTGCCCTGGGCGGGCAGCTTCCTCGGCCGGCCGAGCCTGGTGCTCGACTACGTCGTCGACGGCTTCGGGATGCCGGACGCCGACAGCGGCTCGGTCGAGAGCGTCGATCCGGAGGTCGCACGCGTGGTCGAGCTCGTGCTCGACCACGCAATCAAGCGGCCCAAGGAGTCCCTCCTCGTCGTGACGGCGAGCCAGAAGCACGCGGTGCGCGTGCAGGCGGCCGTCCTCCGCGCGGTCGCGAAGCGCGTCGAGGTGACGGACTTCTTCCTCAAGGAGCAGGCCGAGCCGTTCATGGTCGTGACGCTCGAGCAGGCCGTCGCGCTCAGCCGCGACCGCGTCATCCTCTCGATCGGCTACGGCCGCACACCCCACGGCCGGATGCTCTCCGGCTTCGGCTCGCTCGGCCGGCCCGGCGGGGACCGGCTGCTGGCGTCCGCCGTCACCCGCGCCCGCCGCTCGCTCGTCATCGTGTCCTGCTTCCGACCCGAGGACATCAGCCCGGAGCGGATGTCGCACGGCGTCCTCGCCCTCGGCGAGCTCCTCGCCGAGGCGGAGGCGCGCGTCGGCGAGCACCGCGAGCCGGACGAGAGCGACGCCATGCTCGTCGACCTGTCCCGGCGGCTCGAGGCCCTCGGGCTGAAGACGGCGCTCGGCTACAAGGGTCTCGGGCTCGTCGCCTCGTACAAGGGGCGGGCGATCGCGATCGAGACGGACGCCGCGGTGACCGGCACCAGTCTGCGCGAGGCGCTGCGGCTGCGTCCCGAGGTGCTGAAGCGGCTCGGCTGGCACTACCTGCGCGTGCACAGCTTCGAGCTCTTCGCCGACCCCGGCGGCGTCGCGCTGCGGATCGCGATCGCGCTCGGGGCGAAGCACCTCGCCCCGCAGACCGAGGCGATCCCCGTCATCGCGGACTAGGGTCTGCGGCGTGGCAGAACCGCGCAGGCACCGCCGCGTCCGCACCGAGCCCGTGCCGGGGTCCGACCCGTCCCCGCAGGAGCGCGTGGATGCGGTGCGGGCGAAGGAGGACGCCGACGAGGCCTGGGGCGACCGCTCGGACGGCAACGACGCGCGCCTGCGGGCGGACAAGCCGCCGCACTACTGAGCGGGCGACTCTGCGGTGGCTGCGCGGATCAGGAGTTCGCGGTTCCCGCACGGCGTGTTCTCCTGATCCGCGCTCGGAACCGGGCAGCTGTCCTGATCGGCGTCGAAACTCCTGATCCGCGCAGAGGGCGGGAGGGGGCTCAGTCGGCGGGGGTGGCGCCCGGGCGGATGACCGCGTGCTTGCCCGTCGTGATCGGGACGGCGTCCTTGTCCGCCTGGGCCGCCAGGAGGTCGCGGATCTGCAGCAGCAGCTCGGCCTCGCTCGGCGGGAGCGGCGCCTTGTCCTCCTCGGTCTCCTCCTGCTGCTGCTTCGCGAAGGCGATGCGCTTCAGCCGGTTGAGCGGGAGGACGAGCACGAAGTAGACGACGACCGCGACGATGAGGAACTGGAGGATCGAGCCGAGGACCGACCCGAACCGGATGTCGGCGGTGCCGCCGCTCGTCGTCGGGATGCGCCAGATCAGCGCGTCGTCGAGGCTCTCGGCGTTGAAGAGGGCGCCGATCGCCGGGTTGAAGATCCCGGACACGATCGCGTTCACGACCGCGGTGAAGGCGGCGCCGACGACGACGGCGACGGCGAGGTCGAGGACGTTGCCGCGGAGCACGAACTCCTTGAAGCCCGCGAAGAGGCTCTCCTTCTGCTCGCCGGCCGCCTTCTCCTCCTCGCTCACGAGGAGGCGCCGGTCGAGGCCGGGGCGGACGACGGCGCCGACGACGACGAGCCCGAGCCCGACGAGCCGGAGCCCGCGTCCGACTTCCCGGCGCCGGAGCCCGACGAGCCGGAGGCCGGCTTCGAGTCGGAGGGCTTGCTGCGCGAGTCGGTGCGGTAGAACCCGGATCCGTTGAACGTCACCCCGACCGGGCTGAACACCTTGCGGAGCGTGCCGCCGCACACGTCGCACGTGGTGAGCGCGGGATCGCTGAAGGACTGCACCGTGTCGAAGGCGTTGCCGCACGCGGTGCACTTGTAGGAGTAGGTCGGCATGGAGGAGCTCCGGGTCGATCAGGATCGGGACGGCGTCGAGGCGAACCGGAGGATCCGGGTCGGAGTCACCGCGCCGTCGACCGGCTGATCATGCCGCTCGCGGGGGACCTCGTCGATCACCTCGGAATCGAAGACTACCGCGAACACCGGGGGGCACTTCTCGATCGACCCCAGCATCTTGTCGAAGTACCCCTTGCCCCAGCCCATCCGGACGCCCCGCTCGTCCACGCAGGCCGCCGGCACGAGGATGAGGTCCACGTCGTCGATCGCGCTCGGGGGGAGCAGCTCGCCGATCGGCTCCGGGAGGCCGAACAGGCCGACCGTCTCCTCGGTGCCGTGCGACACCGTCCAGTCGAGGAGCCCGTCGTTGCGGGTGATCGGAAGGAGGGTGCGGATGCCGTGCTCGGCGGTCCAGCGGAGGTACCCGCGGGTGTCCGGCTCGTCCGGCGCGGAGAGGTAGCAGGAGACGGATCTGGCGCCCGTGGAGCGGGTCAGCTCGACCAGATTGCGGGTCAGTCCGCTGCTCGCTTCGGCCCGCTCCGTGGACGTCAGAGTGCGTCGGCGCTCCCGCAACTCGGCTCGAAGTGCCCTCTTCTGGTGCCCCGGGTCGGCCGGCATGGTCCGATACTAGGGGGCCCTCCCGATAGCCTCTTCTGTATGCCCTCCCACATCACTAAGGCGGTCATCCCTGCCGCAGGCCTCGGCACCCGCTTCCTTCCCGCCACCAAGGCGATGCCGAAAGAGATGCTGCCGGTCGTCGACAAGCCCGCCATCCAGTACGTGGTCGAGGAGGCCGTGTCCGCTGGACTGAGGGACGTCCTCATGGTCACGGGCCGCAACAAGAACGCTCTCGAGAACCACTTCGACCGCGTCGCGGAGCTCGAGGCGACCCTCGAGGCGAAGGGCGACCTCGCCAAGCTGCAGCGGGTGACGGAGTCCACGGACCTCGCGGACATCCACTACGTCCGCCAGGGCGACCCCAAGGGCCTCGGCCACGCGGTCCTGCGGGCCCGGATGCACGTGGGGGACGAGCCGTTCGCCGTCCTCCTCGGCGACGACCTCATCGACTCCCGCGACACCCTGCTCAGCCGCATGATCGAGGTGCAGGGCCAGCGCAACGCGACCGTGGTGGCCCTTCTCGAGGTCGACCCCGCGCAGATCCACCTGTACGGCGCGGCGGCGATCGAGGCCACCGAGGAGGACGACGTGGTGCGGATCACCGGCCTCGTCGAGAAGCCGTCGCCCGAGAGCGCGCCCTCCAACTACGCCGTCATCGGACGCTACGTCCTGCGTCCCGAGGTCTTCGACGTGCTCGAGAACACGGCGCCCGGCAAGGGCGGCGAGATCCAGCTGACCGACGCGCTCCAGCACCTCGCCGCGTCGGAGACGGACGGCGGCGTCTACGGCGTCGTCTTCCGTGGCCGCCGCTACGACACCGGCGACAAGATCGACTACATCAAGGCGATCGTCCAGCTCGCGTGCGAGCGGGGCGACCTGGGTGAGGAGCTGCGCCCCTGGCTGCGGGACTTCGTCGCCACCGTCGGTGACTGACGGTGGCCATCATCCCCACTCTGCGTGACGGCAGGATCACGGTCCGGCCGATCCGCCTCCGCGACGCGCGTGCCCTCGAGCGTGAGCTGCTGGAGAATCGCGGCTGGCTGCGGGAGTGGGAGGCCACGAACCCCCGGGGGCCGATGAGCTTCGACACGCGTTCGACGATCCGCGCGCTGCAGGCGAACGCGCGGTCGGGTCAGGGTCTGCCGTTCATCATCGAGGTGGACGGGCAGCTGGCCGGTCAGCTGAACGTGTCCGGCATCGCGTACGGCTCCACGTCGTCCGCCTCGACCGGGTACTGGATCGGCGAGCGCTTCGCGGGCGCCGGAGCGACCCCGACCGCGGTCGCCCTCACGACCGACTACTGCTTCCAGCAGCTGGGGCTGCACCGGATGGAGATCTGCATCCGCCCCGAGAACGCCAAGTCGCTGCGGGTGGTCGAGAAGCTCGGCTACCGGTACGAGGGGCTGCGGCGCCGCTACATCCACATCAACGGCGACTGGCGCGACCACTTCTGCTTCGCGCTCGTCGCCGAGGAGCTCCGCGAGGGCGTCCTGCGCCGCTGGAAGGAGGGACGCGTCCCTCCGGACGCGGCCCACATCCCGAACGCGGACCGGGAGGCCGCGGCGCAGCCGTTCCCGGCCTGGTGAGGTCGGGGCGGGTCGCGAGTCGTGCGGGTCGTGCGGTCGTCGTGCCGGTCGTGCGGACAGTCGCCACCCCGTACCTGACCCGCAACTGTCCGCACCACCCGCGTGGCCGTACGCCTGACGCGCGGCCTGCCGCCTGTCTCTCGTGCTCCCGGGCCGGCCGGATCACGAGGGCTGACCCGCTTTCGGGGGCCCTCTTACCTGATGAGCGCCGAGAACGGACGAGACACGCCCCGGCAATCCGATGACCACGGGAGCCCGCGCTCTACCGTGAGCGCATGGGCGGCGAGAGCGCGGGCGGCGGCATCATCATCGCGCTCGCCGCGGTGCTCTGGCTCGTCTACCTGATGCCGAGCTGGCTGCGCCGCCGGCAGTACCTCGCCACCGAGCGCAACGCCGTCCGCCTGCAGCAGACCCTGCGGATCCTCGCCGAGACGGCGGAGGTCCCGGAGGAGGTCCGGGCGGAGATGGACGCGCGCAGCGTCGCGGAGGCGCACCGCGCGCTGAAGCAGGCCGCCCAGCGCGCCGAGGCGGTTGCGCACGCGCGTGATGCCGCCGCGGCGCGTGCCCTCGCCCGCAGCCCGAGGGCGCCCCGCGAGCCCAAGCAGCGGGCCGCCGCGGTGTCCGCGCTCGCCGCATCCCGCCTCCGGCGCGCTCGCCTGCTCGCCTCGGTCCTCCTGGCGGCGTCCGGCGTCGGCGTCGTCGTCGGTCTGCCGCAGGTGTTCGCGAGCGGCTCCTGGCTGCTCCTCGCCGCGAGCTCGGTCGGCGTGCTCGGCGCTCTCGCCTTCCTGCACTGGGTCGCCACGGTGGCCGCGGCGCGGCGCGCGACCCTCGCCGTCGACCGCACCGTCACCGTCGCGCCGCCGGTGCAGAGCTTCGTCGACTGGGAGAAGACGGAGGAGGTCCGGCCGACCTGGACGCCGGTGCCCCTTCCGAAGCCCCTCTACCTGTCCCGCACCGAGCTCCCCACACCGCCGCCGGGGCCGGTCCGTCGCATCGAGGTGACGGTGGACCAGTCGCTGCGCGACGCGGCCGCGAAGGCGGAGGCGGCCCTCCGCGCCGCCCAGTCGGCCCCGGAGGTCGCCAGCATGCCGGCGCGGCCGGTGTCGAAGGAGCGCTACGTCGCCCTCGTCGAGCTCGAGGACCCCGCACCCGGCATCACCGACCTCAACGACGTCCTGCGCCGCCGCCGCGCCGTCTGATCCCGCCCGCCCTCGGGCACGCCTCCGCGAGGCGGCGGCAGGGGGCGGGGCTGCTGCGGCGGGGCTTCCGTCCGCCGAGCGCCCTGTAACGCCGAGCGTCACCTCGAACACCGAGGGCGCCCGTTGCACAGGGCGCATTCGGTGTTCTAGGGCGCGCTCGGCACCACCGAGTGCGCCGGAGGTTTCGTACATTGGCCGTGCGCGACCCCGGCGGAACGTTCCGTCTGCCGTGCCGCACCGACTGCATCCGGGAGGACCGAGGGCAATGGGTGCACGGCGGGATCCGGTGCCCGGATGCGCTGGGCACCCCGCAGACCCCGTTGGCGCAGTCGATGCCGCCGAGCGCACCCCGAGACACCGAATGCACCCCGTGCCCGAGGCGCTCTCGGGGTTCCGGGGTGCGCTCGGTGTGCCAGGGAGCGCTCGAGGACGCCTGCGCCGCTGCGGAGCCCGGTGGCGCATCCGCCCGTCCCAGAACTGGTAGTGTGGACGGGCACTTGGGCCTGTGGCGCAGTTGGTAGCGCGTCTCGTTCGCAATGAGAAGGTCAGGGGTTCGAATCCCCTCAGGTCCACGAGAAGCAGAAGGCGTCCCACTCGGGGCGCCTTCTCCCGTTGCGGGGCGGCCTCCGCCTCTTCCGTCCGCGCTGCTTGCCGCAGGTAGCGGCAGGGCGCGCGCTCCGCCTCAGCCCTCGGCGCCGCCTTTCGGCCCCCCCTTCCGCCGGCGCGCCGCACCCCGCATCCCCCCGCCCCAACCGTTACGGGATGTGTCGAGCCGTTACCCGCCGTTGCGGGCGCCGTCGCGCGGGGCCGCCCCTGCATCGCACCATGGCGGCATGAGTCGACAGATCCGCTTCAACGCGTTCGACATGAACTGCGTCGCGCACCAGTCCTCGGGCCTCTGGCGCCACCCCGAGGACCGCTCCGCCACCTACAACACGCTCGAGTACTGGACGAACCTGGCGCAGCTGCTCGAGAAGGGCACCTTCGACGGCATCTTCATCGCCGACGTGCTCGGCACCTACGACGTCTACGGGGGCAGCAACGAGGCCGCGATCCGGAACGGGGCGCAGGTCCCCGTGAACGACCCGATCCTGCTCGTGTCGGCGATGGCCCACGTCACCGAGCACCTCGGCTTCGGCGTCACCGCCGGCACCGCCTACGAGCACCCGTACCCGTTCGCTCGGCGCATGACGACGCTCGACCACCTCACCAAGGGACGCGTGGGGTGGAACGTCGTCACCGGCTACCTGCCGAGCGCGGCGCGCAACATGGGTCACGACGACCAGATGGAGCACGACGACCGCTACGACCACGCGGACGAGTACCTCGAGGTGCTCTACAAGCTGTGGGAGGGGTCGTGGGAGGACGACGCCGTCGTCAAGGACCGCGAGCGGGGCGTGTTCACCGACCCGAGCAAGGTCCACGAGATCGGCCACCGCGGCAAGCACTTCACCGTCCCCGGCATCCACATCTCCGAGCCCTCGCCGCAACGCTCCCCGGTGATCTACCAGGCGGGCGCCTCGCCGCGCGGCATCGCGTTCGCCGCGGGCAATGCGGAGGCGATCTTCGTCGCCGCGCCCACGAAGGAGGTCCTGACGGGGACGGTCTCGCGCATCCGCGACGCCCTCGAGGCCGCGGGCCGTGACCGGTACGCAGCCAAGATCTACACCCTGCTCACGATCATCACGGACGAGACGCCGGAGAAGGCGCAGGCGAAGTACGAGGAGTACCTCTCGTACGCCAGCGACGAGGGTGCTCTCGTGTTCATGTCGGGCTGGATGGGGATCGACCTGTCCCAGTACGACCTCGACGAGCCGGTCGGCAACGTGAAGAGCAACGCCATCCAGTCGGTGATCGCCAACCTGCAGGAGTCCGCGCGACACGGAAAGGAGTTCACGGTGCGGGACATCGGCCGTCACGGGTCCATCGGCGGCCTGGGTCCCACCATCGTCGGATCCGGCACCCAGATCGCCGACCAGCTCCAGGAGTGGGTCGAGGAGACCGACGTGGACGGGTTCAACCTGGCCTACGCGATCACGCCGGGCACCTGGGAGGACGTGATCGAGCACGTCATCCCGGTGCTCCGCGAGCGGGGCGTGTACCCGACCGAGTACACGCCCGGGACGCTGCGGCACAAGCTGCACGGGCGGGGCGACCGGCTGCCGGAGGAGCACAAGGGCGCCGGCTACCGGATCGGCGCTCAGGTCGCCGTCGGCTGAGCCCGTCCCAGCTTCCGGCTCGGACGCCGCGGTGCGACGCGACGTCCGAGCCGGAGCGCCCTACCGCGCCCAGGAGAGGAGGAAGGGCGACTTCCGTCGCGCCAGGTCCACGAGCTGGGTCCGGGTCTCGGGGGAGACGTCGGGCAGCGGGGCACGGGCTCGGTCGCTCGCGATGACCCCGGCCTCCTGCAGGAGGATCTTGGACGCGCGGAGGCCGACCTGCCGGTTCTCGAAGTGCACGAGCGGCAGGAGCTCCTCCCAGGCGGACACCGCCGCCTCTCGGCGGCCGGCGGCGTAGTCCCGCACCACGCGACCGAGCTCGGCGGCCGCGATGACGCTGCTCATCGTCCCGATCGCGCCGGCATCCAGATCGGGGATCAGCGTGACCGCCTCCTCCCCGTCGAAGAGGCCCGGCAGGTCCTCTCCGGCGGCGCGCGACAGCAGGCGCAGCTTCTCCGCCGCCTGGGGGACCTCGATCTTCGCGTACCGGACCTGGGGGACCTCGTGCGCGATGCGGGCGAGCAGCGGAACCGGGAGCGGCGTGGCGCTCATCGGGGCGTCCTGGATCATGACGTCGATCGACAGCCCGTCCGCGACCCGCTTGAAGTACTCGAGGACGCCCTCCTCGCCGACGCGGACCGTGGTGCCGAAGAACGGGGGCATCAGCATGACCATCGAGGCTCCGGCCGCCTCGGCGGTGCGGCACCGCTCCGCCGCGATGCGGGCGCTGAAGTGGCTGGTCGTCACGGCGATCGGGACGCGACCACCGGCCTGGTCGAGCACCGCGGACATCACCGCCATCCGCTCGGCGTCGTCGAGCGAGAACTGCTCCGAGAAGTTGGCGAGCACGCAGATGGCGTCCACCTCGCCGTCGATCAGGAGGTCGACGACGCGCCGCTGACCGTCCAGGTCGAGGCTCTCGTCCTCCGCGAACACGGTCGGCGCGACCGGCAGAACGCCGCTGAGCAGCTCCATGGACACCTCTCCGTCCTCGTCGGCGGGCCCTCCGACAGTACTGCCGCGCGGCCCCGTCGCCCGGGGGCGCACGCGCCGTTGCCCGGGCTCCCGCCCTTTGCTACGGTGGCCCGACGTCGCGAAAATGTTGCCAGAAACTTTCGCGGACGCGCACGCGAGTGCTCTCAGAGTCGAGAGGGGAAGAGCCGTGTCCGACGACACCATCACCGCCACCGAGAGCGAGCGCTGGCGGGACCCGTCCCTCCCGGTCGACGAGCGCGTCGCCGCACTGATGAGCGGGATGACCCTCACCGAGAAGCTCGCGCAGCTCGGCAGCTACTGGCCGAAGAACCTCGTCGAGGAGGGGGAGTTCGGAGACGTGGCGCCGCTCGAGAGCGAGATGAGCGAGCAGGGGCAGTCGTTCGAGGCCGCGGCCGCCGAGGGGCTCGGCCACCTCACGCGGGTGTTCGGCAGCGTCCCGGTCGATCCGGAGGAGGGCGTCGCGAACCTCCGGCGGTACCAGCGCCACCTGAGGGAGAACACGCGCCTCGGCATCCCGGCGATCGCGCACGAGGAGAGCCTCACCGGATTCACGACGCTCGGCGCGACGGTGTACCCGACGGCGACGGCCTGGGGCGCCACCTTCTCGCCCGAGCTCGTCGAGCGCATGGCCTCCGCGATCGGCGACGACCTGCGCAGCGTCGGTGTGCAGCAGTCGCTCTCGCCGCTGCTCGACGTCGTCCGCGACTACCGCTGGGGCCGCGTCGAGGAGTGCATCGGGGAGGACCCCTACCTCGTCGGCATGCTCGGAACGGCCTACGTGCGCGGCCTGGAGAAGGCCGGCATCATCGCGACGCTCAAGCACTTCGCCGGCTACTCGGCGTCACGCGCCGGCCGCAACCACGCGCCGGTCCCGATGGGACGCCGGGAGATGGCGGACGTGATCCTGCCCCCGTTCGAGATGGCGGTGCGGCTCGGCGGCGTGCGCTCGGTCATGAACTCCTACACGGACGTCGACGGCGAGCCGGTCGCCACGAGCACGGAGCTCCTCACGAAGGTGCTGCGCGACCAGTGGGGCTTCGACGGAACCGTCGTATCCGACTACTGGTCGATCAACTTCGTCCACACGATGCACCGGGTGGGGGAGGACGTCGCGGCCGCGGGAGCGGCCACGCTGCGGGCCGGCCTCGACGTCGAGCTCCCCGAGACCTCCGCCTACCGCGCCATCGCGCGGCTCGTCGAGTCGGGCGAGCTCGACGAGCGGCTCGTCGACCGCTCCCTCGAGCGGGTGCTGCGGCAGAAGGCGGACCTCGGGATGCTCGACCCGGGCTGGAAGCCGCCGGCGAAGGACGGACCGATCGACCTCGACTCGCCCCGCAACCGGGAGATCGCGCGCGAGCTGGCGGAGAAGTCCGTCGTCCTCCTCGCCAACGACGGCGTCCTGCCCGTCCGCTCGGCGCCCGCGCGGATCGCCCTGCTCGGTCCCTCCGCGACCGAGCCCCGCACGATGCTCGGCTGCTACTCGTTCCCGAACCACGTCATGTCGCGGCTCGGCGACGAGGGAACGGGGATCCCGGTGCCCACGATCGCCGACGCGATCCGCTCAGAGTTCCCGGACGCGGAGCTGCGGGTCGTGAAGGGCGTCGAGATCAGCGGCGGAGACACCGGCGGCATCCCGGAGGCCGTGGAGGCGGCGCGGAACGCGGACCTCGCCATCGTGACGGTCGGCGACCTCGCGGGGCTCTTCGGCCGGGGCACCTCCGGGGAGGCGTGTGACGCCATCGACCTCCGGCTGCCCGGGCACCAGTCCGAGTTCCTCTCGGCGATCCTCGACACCGGCACGCCCACCGTCCTCGTCGTGGTGTCCGGCCGGCCCTACGCCCTCGGCGACTACGCCGAGCGCGCGGCGGCGATCGTCCAGGCCTTCCTGCCCGGGTCCGAGGGCGCCGCCGCGCTGAGCGGGGTCCTCTCCGGCCGGGTGACCCCGAGCGGCAAGCTCCCCGTCGGCGTCCCGAGCCACCACGGGGGCCAGCCGGGAACCTACCTGGCACCGATCCTCGGCCGCTTCAGCAAGGGGGTCTCGAACCTGGATCCGACGCCCCTCTACCCCTTCGGACACGGGATCTCCTACACGACGTTCGAGTACTCCGACCTGTCTCTCTCGGCCTCGGCTGTCGAGGCGACCGGTGCCCTCACGGTGTCCGCCGTCATCCGCAACACCGGGGACGTCGCCGGCGAGGAGGTCGTGCAGCTCTACCTCTCCGACGAGTACGCCCAGGTCGCCCGGCCCGTCCGGCAGCTCACCGGCTTCACCCGGGTCGCCCTCGCTCCCGGCGAGGCCGCCCGGGTCTCCTTCGAGCTCTCCGCCGACCTCACCTCCTTCACGGGAGTGGACTACCGGCGCATCGTCGAGCCGGGGAGCTTCCGGGTCTGGGTGGCGGCGTCGAGCGAGGACCTGCGGCTCGAGGGGACCTTCGCCGTCACCGGCGACCTGCGGATCGTGGAGGGCGAGCGGGTGATGGTCGCGCCGGCCACCGTGTCGCCCCTCTGACAGGGGTGATGCCCGCGGTGGGCACCGTGCCGGTATGGTAGGACCATGACGGACGAAACTTTCGTGGCCGGGCGTGCTCCGCGCACCACGCTCGCCCGCGTCGCGGCCGAGGCGTCCGTGTCGATGGCGACCGTCTCCAAGGTGCTGAACGGCCGCCCCGGCGTCGCCCAGGAGACGCGGGCGCGGGTCGAGGAGCTGCTCCAGGCGAGCGGCTACAACCGACGCGGTGTCGCGCAGGCCGCCTCCCTGATCGAGCTCGTCGTGAGCGACCTGGTGAGCGTGTGGGCGATCGAGCTCATCCGCGGCGTCGAGCGTGTCGCGCGTGAGAACCAGCTGAGCCTCGTGCTGACCGAGTCGGGGGACCGGCACGCGCCGGGCCGGGAATGGATCGACGGGGTCATCTCGCGCCGTCCCGCGGGCGTCATCCTCGTGTTCTCGGACCTGCCGCCCGAGCACAAGGTCCAGCTGCGCTCGCGGAACATCCCGTTCGTCATCCTCGACCCGTCCGGCGATCCCGCTCCCGACGTCCCGTCGGTCGGCTCGGCCAACTGGTCGGGCGGTGTCCTCGCGACCCGTCACCTCATCGGGCTCGGGCACAAGCGGATCGCCATGATCACGGGGCCGGACGACATGATGTGCTCGCGGGCCCGGGTCTCCGGCTTCCGGTCCGCGATGGAGCAGGCGGGCCTCGAGGTCGACGAGGAGCTCGTGGTCGCGGGCGACTTCCACCGGGAGGACGGCGTCGAGCAGGGCCACCGGCTGCTCTCTCGGCCCGACCGTCCGACCGCGATCTTCGCGGGGAGCGACCTCCAGGCGTTCGGCGTCTACGAGGCGGCGCGGGCACTCGGGCTGCGGGTGCCGGACGACGTCTCGGTCGTCGGCTACGACGACCTCCAGGTCTCGCAGTGGGTGGGACCGCCACTCACCACCGTGCGGCAGCCGCTGACCGAGATGGCGGAGCAGGCGACCCGGCTCGTCCTCCAGCTGCGGGGGAGCGAGCGCCAGGAGACGGTGCGCATCGACCTGGCGACGAGCCTCGTCGTGCGCGACAGCACCGCGGCCTACGTCGAGTCGCGCGTCCCCGAGACCGTCGGCTGACGTCCGCCCGCCCACGCGAACACCTCGCGGAGCAGCTCGGCGTGAGCCGTCGAGTCGAACGAGCGAGCGTCGTGGCCCAGGGCATCCCCGGCCGCACGGGCCGACCCGTACCGGCGGAGCCAGACGAGCGGATGCCGCTCGTCGTCGAGCTCGTGCGACACCAGCGTCTCGGCGCCGGTCTCGAAGCCGAGGTGGCTGTAGAGCTCGTCCACCACGGTGAACTCGCCGGCGCCGTGCGTCAGGTCGGTCGGGTGCACGCGGACGGTCGCCGTGCCGAGCGGCGGATGCATGGAGCGGCCGGGAACCCAGCGGGCGCCGAGCGCCGAGCGCCACTCCGGCATCCGCAGCAGCCCCACGGCCGCGGCGTGGATGCCGACGACACCGCCTCCCCGGGTCAGGTGCGTGCGCAGCGCGGCACGGGCGGCCTCGAGAACGGGCTCGGGGAGCGGGTCGGCCGGCTCCGGCGCGTTCGCGACGACGAGGTCGACGCCGGTGAGGTCGCTCATCCGGGCCCCCACGTCGAAGCTCACCTCGACCTCGTAGCCCGCCTCGATCAGGATCTCCTCGACCCGCCGCGACGTCTCCGCGAACGGATGCCAGGGGTCGGTGAAGGGCCCGCGCCCTCCGGACAGGAGGAGCGCGGACCCCGTCCCCTCGCTACTTGATGGCACCCGCGGACAGTCCCCGCTCGAACAGCCGCTGCAGGCAGAGGTAGGCGATCACCTCGGGCAGCGCCGTGAGGACGGCGGAGGCGAGCACCTTCGTCTGGTCGTGGCTGAACTGCCCGATGAAGTACGACGGCAGCAGGGTGATCGTCTGCTTCGCCGGATCCTGCAGGAACACGAGCGGCAGCAGGTAGTTGTTCCACGCGCCGATCAGGGTGAAGATCAGCACCGCCGCCGCGATCGGCCGGGTGAGCGGGATCACGAGGTGGATGAAGCCGCTCCACGAGCTCGCGCCGTCCACCCGCGCGGCCTCGAACAGCTCGTCCGGGATCCCGTTGATGAAGTTCCTCACCAGCAGCACCGCGAACGGCACCTGGAGCGCGGCGAGCGGCAGGATCACCGCCCAGTAGGTGTCGTAGAGCCCGGTGGAGACGGAGGTCGCGAACAGCGGCGCGAGCAGCACCACCTCCGGCAGGGTCAGGCACGCGAGCAGGAGCCAGAAGTAGACCTCCTTGCCCGGGATGCGGAACTTCGAGAAGCCGAACGCGGTGAACATCGTCACCACGTAGACGAGGATGATCACCCCGGCCGAGATGATGATGGAGCTGATGAAGAAGTTCCAGATCCGGCCCACGCTCAGCACCGCGACGTAGTTCTCGAACCCGGCGCCGGCGAGCGATCCCTGCACCATCGCGACGAGGGGGAGCAGGAAGGGGATCGTCAGGAGCGTGACGAGCAGCTGCAGGCCGATCCGGCCCGGAAGACTCCGTACTTCGAACATGACTACCTCGCCCTCTCCCGGCCGCGGATCTGCAGGATGATCGCCATCACGAGGGCGAGGACGAGCAGCACGACCGACACGGCGGCGCCGTATCCCACGTCGTAGTTCGGGATCGTCTGCCGGTAGATGATCGTGCCGAGGAACTCGGTGGCGTGGTTCGGGCCGGCCACGGTCACGAGCCACGGCCAGTCGAACGTCTTGAGCGCGCCGATCGCCCCCAGCATCGCGAGGGCGACGGTGGTCCCTCGCACTCCCGGCCAGATGATGCTCCAGATGACCCGGAGGTTGCCGGCGCCGTCGATGCGCGCCGCCTCGATGATCGAGTTGTCGATCTGCCCCATGGCGGCGTAGTAGAGCACGAAGGTGAGCCCGGTCCACTGCCAGACGGTGATCGCCATGAGGACCCAGAGGGCGGTGCTCGACTGCGCGAGCCAGGGCTGGGTGATCGCGCCGAGCCCGAAGAACTCGAGGATCCCGTTGAACAGGCCGTCCGCCGAGAAGAACTGGCGGAAGACCGGCGCCATGATCGCGGGCGCGAGCACGACCGGGATGAAGATGATGACCTTGTAGACCACGCCGAGCTTCACGCGCGAGTGCAGCAGCACGGCGAACAGCATCCCGAGGGCCGTCTGCACCGTGAACGTGATGACGAAGAACAGGATCGTGTTCCGGATCGCTCCCCAGAAGACGGGATCGCGGAACATCTGGGCGTAGTTCCGGCCGCCCACGAACTCGGGCGTCGGGCTGAGCCCGTCCCACTCCCACGTCGAGATCACCGCGGTGTACCCGATGCAGAAGTAGAGGACTCCGATGGACAGCACGAGCCCGGGGAGGATCCAGGGGAGCCCGTGCGGCTGAAGGGCTCGGCGCTCCCGTTTACGGGGTCCCGTGCTGGGAGCGTTCGTGCCCGGGCTCGCTGCGAGCGTCCGGGCCGAACGGGGTTCGGTGGCGACCATACCCGCTCCTTTGCGTTGGTCGGCGCTGCTTCGCGCGCCGAGGATGGTGCTTTCGTGGTGGAGGGCCGGCCGGCCGCGAACGGCCGGCCGGCCCGTGCCCGTGGCGCGATGCCTCGGGCGGGGAGGCGCTACTCGCCGAGCGCCGCGACCGTCTCCTGCATCCGGTCGGCCGCCTCCTGAGGAGTCGCAGTCCCTTCGGCGAGGGACACCGCCGCCTCGAGGATGGCGTCCTGCTCGTCCTGGTTCAGGTGGAGGAACCGCGCCGCGGTGGCCTGCGAGACCGTCTCGGTGTACTCCTGGAGCGCGGTGAGCTGCTGGTCCGGGAACGGCAGGGTGATGCTGTCCCAGTCCGCCGAGATGCCCTTGAGCGCCGGGATGTTGTTGAGGGTGTTGGCGACGATCTGCTGAGCATCCTCGTTCGTGGTGAGCCACGTGATGAAGGTGCGGGCCGCCGCCTTGTTGTCCGACTTCGTGCTGAGCGCCAGCCCGTAGTCCGCGTCGCCGAAGTACCCGGCCGGGTTGCCCTCACCGGTGACGTCCGGGAACTCGATCGGGACGAGCGGGAACGGCTCGGGGTCCGCGACCCCTGCGGCCTCGATCGCGCCGATCATGCCGGCCTCGGGGGCGTACTGCGTGTACCAGCTGCCCATCATGATCATGGCGTACTTGCCCGACATGAAGTCGTTGTTGGCGTCCGGGTACTGCGCGTAGCCGATGGCGCCCTCCTGCATGATCCCGTCGGTGAAGAGCCGCTGCCAGATCTCGAAGGTCTCCACGATGGCCGGGTCGTTCCAGGGGCGCTCGCCCTTCGACGCCTCGGTCCACGCGCCGGGCTCGACGCGCTCGGCGATCGCCTGGAGCGTGTCCTGGTCGAAGCCCTCCTGCGACGCGCCCTGCACGAAGCAGCCGATGCCGGCTGCGCGGAAGTCCTCGCACACCTGGACCCACTCGTCGAGCGTGGTCGGGTGCTCGAGGCCCGCCTGGTCGAACAGCGCCTGGTTCACCCACAGGGATCCGGCGTAGACCGCGCCGACGGACATGGCGACGAGCTTGTCGTCAGCGGTGAGGCCGTCGATGCCGATCTGCGACACCTTGTCCTTCCAGTCCTCGCCGAGGGCCTCCTCGGCGAGCGGCGTCAGGTCCTCGGCGAACGTCTTGAAGGCGTCGACGCGCGAGCCCGGCTGCACGCCGAAGACGTCCGGGCCGCTCGCGGTCTGAAGGGCGGGACGGAGCGCCGCCTCCCAGTCCTCGATCGGGACCTGCTTGTAGTTGACGGTGATGTCGGGGTACTCCTCGTTGAACGCCTCGATGTAGGTGTTCGCGACGTTCACGTCGGGAGTCCAGCCCCACCAGTCGATGGTGCCGGAGTCCGCGGTGCCCTCGCTGCCGCCTCCTCCCTGCGCGCCGCAGCCGGCGAGCCCGGCGGTCAGGGCGACGGCGCCGAGGCCCGCGGCGATGCGGATCCGGCGCCCTGCTCGTGCTGTGTTCATGGTTCTCCTTGCCTCTTCCCGGCACGACTCCGTGACGGGCCTGCGAGTGCGGCGACGCTGTGGGCGCCGCCGATCCGATGGCGGGGAGCGCGACCCTGCGGCCGAGGACGACGCGGCGATCCTCGTGAGCACGATGGAGAGCCGCACCGTCGACCGGTCGTCAGGTGAACGACATCTTTGTCCCCAACCCGAGCTTCGTGGGCTCGATCCATCAGGATTCAGCACAAGATACGTGGCCCCCCAGAACCGGTCAAGTTTCCCGGGGCACCTCGAAAGATTTCGTTATCAGGGTGTGATCGCGGCGGTCTGGAGGGGTCGTACGCCTCGATTCCGGTCACGACGACGCTGTTAGGGGCTTTGGTCCCGGTCCGGGCGGGAAGCGCCCGAAATACTTTTCGATGTCGGGCCGAAAGGTTGTCAGGCGCATCAAAGGCCGGTTAGCATGACCGAGCCCCGGCGCCGATGCGCCTCGACTCACAAGGGAGTGACGATGCCGCTCATCCACGTCGACCTGGAGCGCGAGCTCTACGAGAGCTCCGCGGACGACATCAGCCGCGAGATCCAGCAGGCTCAGGTCGACGCGCTGGGCATCGTCCCCGACGACCTCTTCCACGTCTTCTCGCCGCACGACAAGGGCGAGCTGCGATTCGACCCCGGCTTCGGCGGCGTGGACCGGCGCAGTCTCGTCCTCATCCGCATCGTCATGGTGCACATGTACAGCGTCGCCACGAAGCGCGACCTCTACGCGGCGATCGTGACGCGGCTCGGCACCCTCGGCATCCGGCCCGAGGACATCCTCATCAGCGTCACCGAGAACGGCTTCGAGGACTGGTACGCCGGCCGTCTCTGACGGTCGCCCTCGCGCCGCCCGCTCGCTCGTCCCACCTGCTGGCCCTCGTCAAGGAGACACCCATGCCCACCGATCCCGCGCCGCTCAAGGTCCTCTACATCGGGGGAACCGGGACGATCAGCGCGTCCTGCGTCCGGCGCACCGTCGACGAGGGCATGGACGTGTACGTGCTCAACCGCGGGCGCAACGCGAAGAGCCGCGACCTGCCGGAGAACGTGACCTGGCTGACCGGTGACATCACCGACCGGGCCTCGACCGAGGCCGCCCTCGGCGACCTCCGCTTCGACGCGGTGGTGAACTTCCTCTCCTACGGCCCCGACGACGCGCAGCAGATGGTCGACCTGTTCAGCGGCCGCACCAAGCAGTACGTCTACATCAGCTCCGCGTCGATCTACCACAAGCCGATCCTGCAGACGCCGATCACCGAGTCGACGCTGCGCCAGAACCCGTACCTCCAGTACGCGCGGGACAAGCTCGCCGCCGAGGACCTGCTCATGCGGCGCTACATGGAGAGCGGCTTCCCGGTGACGATCATCCGTCCGTCGCACACCTACGACGAGGCGAACCCGCCGCTCCCGGGCGACTGGACGATCGTCGACCGCATCGCCCGCGGCGACGAGATCGTCGTGCACGGTGACGGCACGTCGCTGTGGACGCTGACTCACGCCGACGATCTCGCCCAGGGTCTCGTCGGCCTGCTCGGCAACCCGCGGGCCATCGGGGAGGCGTTCCACATCACGTCCGACGACGTGTACACGTGGGACCAGATCTACACGATCCTCGCGGAGGCGCTCGGCGTGCAGCCGCGCCTGGTGCACGTGCCGTCGGAGTTCTACCCGATCGCCGCGCCCGACTGGTTCTGGTCGGACCTCATCCTCGGCGACCTCGCGCACAGCGCGATCTTCGACAACAGCAAGATCCGCAACTTCGTGCCCGGCTACTTCCCGCGCCGCACCTTCACCCGCGCAGCGGTCAACATGGTGCGCTGGCGCGAGGAGCACCCGGAGGAGACGAAGCCGGATGCCGGCGTCGAGGAGTTCGTGAACCGTCTGGTGACCGGCTACCACGAGGCCCGGCGCGCGTTCGCGGCGCAGGCTCCGGCAGCGGCCGGTGGTCAGGACGTGGAGGAGCGCACCGTCTGACGCCGTGCCCCTAGCGCGGCGCTCCGGGGGGAGTGCCGCGCGGGGGTGTGCCGGCGTGGGGGATGCCGGCGCGGGGGGAATGCGTGTCCCGGGGGGAGCGCGGTTGCCGCGGCGGTGTTCCGGGGAAGCTCGGACGCTGGGGCTGGGGGGCTCAGGCGAGGAGAGCGCGGGGGAACGCCTGACCGCGGCGGGGGAATCGGCGACCGGGGGTGGGGCAGCGCGGACAGCGCGCGCGGCCGCCAGCGAGCCCCCGGCACGGGGGAATCGCACTCGGCGAGGGGACACCCGCGCCGAGGCGGTTTCCGCCGCGGCGATCTTGTACGCACGCGGTGCCGCCGGTTCGGCGGCGGTCGCGCGGCGTCGAGACAGTGCTACGGCGATGTGCCACCGCACGCACGCCGGCGCTACCGGGCGCACATGCGGTCGGCGAATGCGCCGGGAAACACCCAGTGCGCCCTGTGCACGAGGTGCACTCGGTGTTTCAGGGGGCACTCGGCGGTACGCCCCCGCCGCGCGTCGACGTTACGCGTCGAGCCAGGTGTCGCGCGGAGGAGTGAGGGTGTCGAGCTCCGCCCACAGCTCGTCCGGGATCGGGGTGTCGAGCAGCGCGAGCGTCTGATCGATGCGCTCCGGTGCCGAGATGCCCACCACGGTCGAGGCGACGCGCGGGTCGCGGGTCGAGAACTGGAGGGCCGCGGCGGCGAGGGGCACCTCGTGGCGGCGGCAGGCGTCCTCCATGCGCAGCGCCGCCTGGCGCACGGACTCGCGCTCCCCGTACGCGTACTTGGCCGTGGTCGAGGGGCCCTTCGACAGCATCCCGCCGCCGTAGGGCGCCGCGTTCAGGAAGCCGACGTCGAGCCGGGCCGCGTCCTCCATCAGCGGCTCCGCCGACCGGTCGAGCAGCGTGTACCGGTTGTGGCTCAGGACCACGTCGAAGATCTCCGTCTCCACGTACCGGCGCAGCAGGTCGATGGGACCTCCGGCGACGCCGAGGTGGTCGACGAGGCCCTCCTCCTTGAGCGCCACGAGGGCCGGCACCGCGCCATCGGGCGCCATCGCCTCCTCGAACGAGATGCGCTCCGGGTCGTGGAAGTGCAGCAGCTCGATGCGGTCGACCCCGAGCCGCTCGAGGCTCTCCTCGAAGGACCTGCGCACGCGAGCCCCGGAGAAGTCGGGGTCATCCGAGGCGGGGTCGACCTTCGTGGCGAGGAGGTAGTCGTGGGGGAGGCCGCCGCGCCGGCGGATGGCGTCCCCGATCCTCTTCTCGCTCTCGCCGTCGGCACCGTAGCCGTTCGAGGTGTCCAGGAAGCGGACGGGACTGTCGAACGCGGCGAGCACCGTCTCGACGGCCCTCTCCTCGGCGACCTCGTAGCCGTAGAGCTGAGGGAAGGCGAGCGGGCTCGTGCCGAAGCACAGCTCCGTCACGGCGAGTTCGGTGCGGCCGAGCCGGCGGCGTTCCAGGGTGCGCATCTGTCTCCGTAGGGGGAACTGGGTCAGGGCAGGACGATGACGCCGTCGACGCGGCGCGGGATGCCCAGCGGGTTGTCGTCCTGCAGCGCGGGCGGCAGGTGGGCCGCCGGCGCGCTCTGGTAGGCGACCGGACGCTGGAAGCGCCGGGCGGCGGTCGCGCCCACGGAGGTGAACAGCGAGGTCGTCGCCGGGTAGGGGCCGCCGTGGTGCTGCGCCCAGTTGACCGCGACGCCGGTCGGCCATCCGCCGAACACGACGCGGCCGGCCCGCTCCCGCAGCGCCCCGACGATCGAGGCGACGTCGTCGTCCGCCTCCGCATGCAGCGTGGCGGTGAGGCTCCCCGGTACCTCGGCGAGCGCGCCGAGCAGCTCCTCCTCGGAGCCGTAGCGGATGAGGAGCGTGGTGGGACCGAACACCTCCTCGAGGAGGGTGTCCGGCCGCTCCCGGACGGCCCTCGCCGTCGTGGCGAGGACAACCGGCTGCGCGCCCTCCGCCGCCGCGTCCTGCTCGACGGGACCGGCGACGACGGTGACGTCCGGATCGGACGCGAGGCTCTGCAGGCCGCGCGGGAACGCCTCCGCGATCCGGTCGGTGAGCAGCGGCCCGCCGGCCGCCCCTGCGACGGCACCGGCCACGGCGTCCTCGAAACCGCCGCCGTCGGGCACGAAGACGACGCCGGGCTTGGTGCAGAACTGGCCCACCCCGAGGGTGAACGAGCCCGTCAGGCCCTTCGCCAGCTCCTCGGCGCGGGCGCTCACCGCGGCGCTCGTGAGCACCACGGGGTTGATGCTGCCGAGCTCCCCGTAGAAGGGGATGGGCTCCGGCCTGCTCGAGGCGATGTCGAACAGCGCTCGGCCGCCCGCGACCGACCCGGTGAACCCGACCGCCTTGATGTGCGGATCCGCGACCAGCGCGTTGCCCGCCTCCCGACCCGTCACGAGGGCGAACATCCCGGCCGGGGCGCCGGCCTCCGTCAGGGCCTCCGCCACGAGCTCGGCCATGCGGACCGACAGCTCGAGGTGACCCGAGTGCGCCTTGACGACGACCGGGCAGCCCACCGCGAGCGCGGAGGCGGTGTCGCCGCCCGCGACCGAGAACGCGAAGGGGAAGTTGGACGCGGAGAAGACGGCGACGGGACCGACGGGGTGCAGCACGCGCCGGACGTCGGGCTTCGGCGGGGTGGCCGAGGGATCCGCGTGGTCGATGATCGCCTCGAGGTAGGAGCCCTCGGTGATCACGTCGGCGAAGAGGCGCAGCTGGCCCGTGGTCCGGGCGACCTCGCCGCCGAGCCGTGTGGAGCCCAGGCGGGTCTCTGAGTCGGCGATCCGCACGAGCTCGTCGGTGTGCTCGTCGAGGCGGTCGGCGACCGCGCGCAGCCACCGGGCCCGCTCGGCGTCCGGCGCCGCCGCGGCGACGGGGGCGGCGGCGGCCGCGGCCGCGGTGATCCTGCGCAGTTCGTCCAGGTCCGTCATCTGTTCTCCTCCGTCACATCCAGCCGCCGTCGACGACCCACTTCTGCGCCGTGCACGACCGCGAGTCGTCCGCGGCGAGCCACAGGAGCATCCTCGCGACGTCCTCGGGGTAGAGCTTCTGCGGCAGGCACTGGTTGCGCTCGATCGACGCCTCGGCCTCGGGCGTGATCCACTCACGCAGCTGCCGGTCCGTCATGATCCAGCCCGGGATGATGCAGTTGACCCGGATGCCCCACGGCCCGAGCTCCCGCGCCAGCGTGCGCGTGAGGCCTTCGATGCCGGCCTTGGCGGTGATGTAGCCGGGCAGGTCGACCAGGTCGATGTGTGCGCTGATCGAGCCGAGGTTGATGATCGAGCCGCGACCCGCCTCGCGCATCATCGGGACCACGGCCTGCGCCGCGAAGAAGTGGTGGCGGAGGTTGACCGCCATCTCCTCGTCCCAGAGCGCGAGGTCCATCTCCATGACCTTGTGGCGGTCGTCGCGTGCCGCGTTGTTGACGAGGACCGTGATCGGGCCGAGGCGCTCGCCGGCGGTGGCGATCGCCTGCTGGACGGCCGGGATCTCCCGCACGTCGCAGGGCAGGAACAGCGGCTCGGGGTCGCCCCGGTCTGCGATCCGCTGTGCGAGGGCTGTGCCGGCCTGCTCGTTGATGTCGATGAAGGCCACGCGGGCGCCCTGAGCGGCGAGGGAGCTCACGAACTCCTCGCCGAGCCCGGTCGCGCCGCCGCTCACGAACGCGACCTGGCCGCGCAGGCTGGGGTAGACGGCGTACTGCGGGTCGCTCACGGGACGATCACTCCTCTTCCCACGGCACCGCGCAGGTCGTCGTAGGCCTCGTTCACCGACTCCAGGGGATACGTCGTGCCGACCAGCTCGTCGAGCGGCAGCCGCCCGGACAGGTAGAGCCCGAAGATCCGCGGCAGGTCGATCAGGGGGTTCGCGGACCCGTAGAGCGAGCCGATGATGCGCTTCTGCCGCTGCACGAGCTGGTTGACCGGGATCGCGAACGTCTCGCCTACGCGCCCGAGGCCGACGGCGACGAGCGTCCCGGCGGGCGAGAGCGCGTCGAAGGCCTGCTGCAGCGTCTGCGGCCGTCCGATCGCCTCGATGGCGAAGTCCACACCGCCCGGGACCTCCGCGAGCACCTGCGCGACGACGTCTCCGGAACGCGCGTCGATCGTCGCCGTCGCGCCGAGGCGGCGGGCATGCTCGAGCTTCCGCGGGTCGATGTCGACGACCACGATGGGATCGGCGCCCGAGAGGCGGGCGCCCATCACCGCGGACAGGCCGACGCCGCCCGCGCCCAGCACGAGCAGGGACCGGCCGGCGCATTCGCCGACGGCGTGGAAGACGGCGCCCACGCCGGTGATCACCGCGCAGCCGGCGATCGCCGCGATGTGCGCGGGAACCCCGTCCGGAACGGGCACGACCGAGCGCTCGGACACCACGACGCGGTCGGCGAAGCAGGAGACGCCGAGGAAGTGGTGCACCTTCTCCCCGTCCCGGCTGAGCCGGGAGGTGCCGTCCGGCAGCCCGCCGGTCGTCGCCTGCAGGGGACCGAACCGGCACAGGACGGGGTTGCCGGCGATGCAGGCCGGGCACTCACCGCAGCGCGGACGCCACATGAGCGCGACCCGCTGGCCCACGGAGACCCGCCCGGAGCTCTCGGGTCCCACCTCCTCGACGATGCCCGCCCCTTCGTGCCCGAGCACGGCGGGAAGCGGGCAGGTGATGTCGCCCGTCATGTAGTGGTAGTCGCTGTGGCAGACCCCCGCCGCCTCGACGCGCACCACGATCTCGCCCTTCTTCGGCGGAGCGAGGGTGATGTCCTCGATGGTGAGCGGCTCTCCCGGCGTCCTCAGCACGGCGGCGCGCATCAGCCCTCCTTCAGCTGCTCGAGCAGGGTCTCGCGGACCGTGCAGTTGGCGAATGCGAACGAGTCCGCGAGCGCGTCGAGCTCGCTGTCGTCCAGGCCGCGGAACAGGTCCGCGTACTCGTAGGTGAGGGGCTGCGCGGTCAGGATGTTGAGCAGCAGCCGGCGCACGTAGTCGAAGCGGCCCCACGGGTACGGATCGAAGCCCGGGAACTCCGCGGCGATCATGTCCTGCACCGGCTGGGTGACCTCGCGGATGCCCTCGCCCGTGCTGCCCCAGTGGTCGGCGCCGAGCCGGTCCTTCTTCGCGACGAAGTCGCCGAAGCGCTGCAGGTAGGGCGAATCGGGGCGGACGCCGACCAGCCCCTGCCGGCCCAGGTCCTTGTACATCCAGGTCGCCCAGCCCGCGTCGTAGCGCCGGTAGATCTCCAGCTGGTCGGCGAGGATCTGCCGCCGCTGGGCGTCGGTCTCCGGGTCGCCGGTGTAGATCGGGCTGAACTCGCCGACGAAGATCGGGGTGCCGGTCCGGCGCGCGTACTCGGAGCGCTGCAGGAACTTGTCCTCGACCTTCGCCTTGTCGAACCAGACGCCGTCCATGGTGGTGCCCGGGTACGGGCCGCCGCGGCCGAGGCCGGCGGACACGTAGTCGTGCAGCGTGTAGACGGCGTTGTCTTCGGGCTCGTCCGGGAAGACGTCGAACTGGGTGGCGTAGGTGTTGCCGTCGAGGAAGAGGATGTGGTCGGGGTCGATGGCGCGGATCGCGGCGACGAGGCGTGCGTAGAAGGGCCCGACGACCTGCCGGGACTCGTCCGCGGGCTCGTTGATGAGGTTGTAGCCGCCCACCGACGGGTTGTCCCGGTAGCGGGTGGCGATCGCCTCCCAGATGTTCACGACGCGATCCTGGAAGTGCGGATGCTCCCAGAAGGCGGCGACGTGCGTGGGGTTGTCCGCGTGCCAGTCGTGGTTCTGCCCGCCCGGGAGGGCGTGCAGGTCGATCATCGTGTAGACGCCGTGGCGCCCGCACTCCTCGATCGCCCGGTCGAGGTGCCGGAAGCCGTCCTCGAGGATCTCGAACGGCTTCGCGTCGCTCTCGAGGTGCCGGTAGTTGACCGGGATGCGGACCGAGTTGAGCCCGGCCTCGCCCAGGAAGCGCGCGTCGTCCTCGGCGAAGAACGCGCCGAGGAGGCGCTCGAAGAAGCGCTCGTACTTCTCCTCCCCGATCGCCTCGCGGACGCGCTTGCGCATCAGCGACTCGTTCGCGGCGTAGCCCGTGATGAAGTTCTCCATGTTGAGCCAGCCGCCGACGCAGACGCCGCGGAGGCGGATCTCCTCGCCGAAGCCGTCGACGATCTTCGTCCCCGACGTGCGCAGCGGGCGGGGCGGCGCCTCGGCCGCCGCGCTGCTCGCCGTCATCAGTGGGACTCGCGCGCGACGTCGGGTCCGGTGGCGCCGACGAGGAAGTCGAGGTCGGCGCCGCGGTCGGCCTGCTGCACGTGCTCGACGTAGAGCTTCTCCCAGCCGCGGCTCGGAGCGGCGAAGGCGCCGGCCGTCGTGTCCGGCACGCGCCTGCGCTGCAGCTCCTCCTCGGGCACGTTCAGCTCGAGGCGCCGCCCCTCGACGTCGAGGACGATCTCGTCGCCGTCCTCGACCAGGCCGAGCAGCCCGCCGGCCGCGGCCTCCGGCGTGACGTGCAGCACGACGGTCCCGTACGCGGTGCCGCTCATGCGGCCGTCGCAGATCCGGACCATGTCGCGCACGCCCTGCTCGAGGAGCTTCTTCGGCAGCGGCAGGTTCGCGACCTCCGGCATGCCGGGGTAGCCCTTCGGCCCGCAGCCGCGGAGGACGAGCACGGAGGTCGCGTCCACGTCGAGGTCCGGGTCGTCGATGCGCTCGTGGAGGTCCTCGACCGAGTCGAAGACGACCGCGCGTCCGCGGTGCTGCAGCAGCTCGGGGGATGCGGCGGCGGGCTTGATGATCGCGCCCGTCTCGGCGAGGTTCCCGTAGAGCACCGAGATGCCGGCCTCCTCGATGAGGGGCTCCTCGCGGACGCGGATGACGTCGCGGTCCCAGATCTCCTGGTCCTCCAGGTAGGAGACGAGGGTTCGGCCCGTCACGGTGACGGCGGTCGGGTCGAGCAGGTCCTTGACCTGCTGGAGCACGGCGAGCGGCCCGCCCGCCCGGAAGAGGTCCTCCATCAGGTACTTGCCCGCGGGCTGGAGGTTGACGAGCAGCGGGACGTCGGCGCCGATGCGGTCGAAGTCGTCGAGGCTCAGGTCGATGCCGAGGCGACCGGCGATCGCGAGGAGGTGGACGACGGCGTTCGTGGAGCCGCCGATCGCGGCGAGCGCGACGATCGCGTTGTGGAACGACTCCTTGGTGATGATGTCGCTCGGGCGGCGCTGCTCGCGCACCATCTCGACGGCGAGCTTGCCGGTCTCGTGCGCGGTCTCGAGGAGGCGGCTGTCCGGGGCGGGCGTGCCGGCGAGCCCCGGCATGACGGTGCCGAGCGCCTCGGCCATGATCGCCATCGTCGAAGCCGTGCCCATCGTGTTGCAGTGGCCGCGGCTGCGGATCATGGAGGACTCGGACTTGAGGAAGAGCTTCTCGCTGAGCTTCCCGGCCCGGACCTCCTCGCTGAGCTTCCACACGTCCGTGCCGCAGCCGAGCGGCACGCCGCGGAAGGTGCCGTTGAGCATCGGCCCGCCGGGGATGACGACCGCGGGGATGTCGACGGAGGCCGCCGCCATGAGCAGCGACGGGATCGTCTTGTCGCAGCCGCCGAGGAGGACGACGCCGTCGATCGGGTTGGCGCGCAGCATCTCCTCGATCGCCATCGCTGCCATGTTGCGCCACAGCATCGCGGTGGGACGGACCTGGGTCTCGCCGAGGGACACCACGGGGAGGTTCAGCGGGATGCCGCCCGCCTCGTAGACGCCCATCTTGACGCTCTCGGCGACCTCGTTGAGGTGCGCGTTGCAGGGCGTCAGGTCAGACGCGGTGTTCGCGAGCGCGATCTGCGGACGGTCGAAGGCATCGGACGGGATGCCCCGCCGCATCCACGCCCGGTGGAGGTAGGCGTTCCGGTCGTTCCCGGCGTACCACTGCGAACTGCGCTGTTCGGTCACTTGGATCCACTGTCGGCTAGGGAGACCTTCGGCCTCGTCATCGAGCTGCTGGCGTGCAGGGAGGAATCCGCCTCCCGCGGCCATGTCAGGCTACCCACCCCGCTGCGCCTCAGCAATCTTCACGCGTCAACTTGGAAAGTTTCGCGTCGGTTCTGCAGGAACCGGAGGAGGGATCCGATCCCGAAGGTCCACGGCGGCAGCTCCTCGCTGCGTCCCACCGGATTGACGAGAGCGCCCAGGTGCGGGCTGCGAATCGTCACGACGTCGCCCACGTGGTGGGTGAAGCCCGCGCCGGGCTCGCCCCGGTCCTGGGTGGGCGCGAAGAGGGTCCCCGTGAACAGCGCGAACCCGTCGGGGTACTGGTGGTGCGCTCCGCAGGTCGCGGCCAGCAGCTCCTCGAAGGGGCGGCTGATGCGGCCCAGGCTGTTCCGGCCCTCGAGCGTGAAGCCGTCCGCTCCGGCCACCGTCAGCAGGATGTCCTCGTCCCTGAGCGCGTCGAGGGAGAACGCGCCGTCGAACAGCCGGAGGAACGGACCGAGCGCGCTCGAGGCGTTGTTGTCCTTCGCTGCCCCGAGCAGCAGGGCGCTGCGGCCCTCGAAGTCCCGGAGGTTCACGTCGTTGCCGAGGGTGGCCCCGACCGCCGTCCCGGCGCTGTTCGCGACGAGCACGAGCTCCGGCTCCGGGTTGTTCCAGCTCGAGCGGCTGAGCACGCCCACGCTGTCCCCGAGGCCGACCGAGGACAGGACCGGAGCCTTGGTGAAGACCTCGGGATCCGGCCCGATGCCCACCTCGAGGTACTGCGACCACATCCCCTCGGCGATCAGTGCGCGCTTCAGCTCCGCGGCCTCGGACGACCCGGGCCGGATCGAGCCGAGGTCCTCGCCGATCGCGCCGAGGACCCTCGCGCGGATGGTCTCGGCCTGCTCGGGGTCGCCTCCCGCCCGCTCCTCGATCACGCGCTCGAGGAGGCTCTCGGCGAAGGTCACCCCGCACGCCTTGACGACCTGCAGGTCGACGGGCGCGAGGAGGCGCGGCCGCGCGCCGTCCTGGCCGAGGGACGCGTCGAGCAGGTCCGGGAGGCGCCAGCGCGCCGGCCCAGGCGCCGAGGACGCGACGGCCACCGCGTCCTCCCGCTCGAGCAGCTCGGAGACGGTCGCCGCGTGCGCGCTCAGGTCGACCACGTCGCCCCCGCGCACCGCGGCCACGAGCGGACCGCCCTCCTGCGGATCCCAGACCCGGGCGATGAGCACGGCGTCCTCGCGGTCCTCCGGCAGGAGGCCGATCCAGTCCTGTTCGTCAGCCACGCGTCTCCCTCGCTCCTGTCGCCGTCCGGGAAATCTATCCGCGGTCGCGCCGGAAGGCGTAGCCCTGGCTCCCGGCACCCGGTAGAACTGGGCGAGCGAGGAAGGAGGCCCGATGGGTCAGGCGGAGCAGGTGACCGAGAGCTGCACCTACCACGGCGAGGGCGCGTTCTGGGACGAGCTCCGGCAGCGGGTGCGCTTCGTCGACATGCTCGCGGGCGACGTGGTGACCCTCCTGCCGACGGGGACCGTCACCCGGCGCCACCTGGGCGACGTCGCCGCGGTTGTCCGGGCCAGGGCGGGCGGCGGCTACGTCGTCGCGGTCGAGCACGGGTTCCTGCTGCTCGACGAGGACTGGCAGCCGGAGCGCTCCATCCGCGTCCTCGACGATCCCCAGGTGCGGATGAACGAGGGCGGCTGCGACCCGCAGGGGCGGTTCTACTGCGGCACGATGGCGTACGACACATCGGAGGGGGCGGGGACCCTCTACCGCCTCGAGCAGGACCTGTCCGTCGCCACGGTGCTACCCGCGGTCACGATTCCGAACGGGCTCGTCTGGTCGCCGGACGGCGCGACGGCGTACCACAGCGACACCGGACCCGCGGTGATCAGCGCGTACCGCTTCGACGCCGCCGAGGGGCGCCTGCTCGACCCGCAGGTCCTGATCCGGTTCGATCCCGACCGCGGGGCGCCCGACGGGGTCGCGATCGACGCCGAGGGAGGGCTCTGGGTGGCGCTGTGGGGAGGGGGCGCCGTCGCTCGCTACTCCCCGGACGGAAAGCTCACCGAGCGGATCGAGCTGCCCGTGAGCAACGTCACCTCGTGCGCGTTCGGCGGCGAGGACCGCCGCACGCTCTACATCACGACGTCGCAGCAGGGCGTGGACCTCGAGCGCGAGCCGGCGGCGGGTGCCCTGTTCGCAGCCGAGGTGGGAGTGGCCGGCCGGCCCTTGGACGCGTTCGCCGGCTGAGCCCGCCCGGGCCTGTGGCTCGGACGGTCGGCGTGCTTACATGGCTCTGCCGGACTCGCCCGCGTCAGGGAGACGGGTCCTCGACGCGGAAGGAACGCAGCATGGTCGACAACACCGCATCCACCGTCTGGCGGGGAGACCTCCAGTCCGGGTCCGGGCACACCCGCCTGGAGACCTCCTCGGTGGCCGAGTTCGACGTCAACTGGAAGGCGCGCTCCGAGGGAGACACCAGCGTCACCACTCCCGAGGAGCTCCTCGCGGCCGCTCACTCCTCCTGCTTCTCGATGGCCTTCTCGCTCGGCCTGGCGCAGAACGGCACGCCGCCGGAGCAGCTCGACGTGTCGGCGAAGGTGACGTTCGTGCCCGGCGAGGGCGTGACCCGCAGCGTTCTCACGGTGACCGGCACCGTCCCAGGCCTCGAGCCCGAGCGCTTCCGGGAGCTCGCCGAGGACGCGAAGGCGAACTGCCCGGTGTCCAAGGCGCTGGCGGGCATCGAGATCGTCCTCGACTCGGCGGTCCTCGACCAGTAGGGGCACCGCCAACCGAGACGCGGCACCCGGAGGGACGATGGCGCCGTACGATCCGGAGGCCTGGGCCGACTTCGCGGTCGGGGTCGTCGGCGCCGCCGCGGCCCTGACCGGGCTCCTCTTCGTCGCGGTGTCGATCAACCTCGAGCAGATCCTGAAGTTCCCGCGGCTCCCGGCCCGGGCGTCGTCCACCCTCGGGCTGCTCGTCGCGCTCCTCGTCGCCGGCACGCTCCTGCTGACGCCGGGCCAGTCCCGGCTCGCCCTCGGAGCCGAGCTCGGGGTTCTCGGCGCCGTCATGGTGGCGGCCGGCGCCGGCGTGATCCTCGCCGAGCGCCGGAGCGGACCGGCGCCCCTGCACTGGAAGCTCATCCCGGTCGTGGTGGCGCTGCTGCCCGCGGTCCTCGTCCTGGTCGCCGGGGTGACCCTCGCGCTCGCGGCGGGCGGCGGGCTGTACTGGCTCACCGCCGCCTTCGTCGTCGGCTTCCTCGGGGCCGCCCTCAACGCCTGGGTGCTCCTCGTCGAGATCCACCGCTGAATCGCCTCTGGCGGAGCGGCTCCGTCGGGGTCCAGCATGGGGGCCGACACCTGATCGAACGAGGAGTGCCCATGGTGACCCGTCTGAACCCCTACCTCAACTTCCGCTCCGAGGCCCGCGAGGCGATGACCTTCTACCAGTCCGTCTTCGGCGGTGAGCTGAACGTCAGCACCTTCGGCGAGTACCAGCTGAGCGAGGACCCGAGCGAGCAGGACAAGGTCATGCACGCTCAGCTGGACACCCCGAACGGCCTGACCCTGATGGGCGCGGACACGCCGAACAACATGGAGTACAAGGGCGCGGGCAACGTCTCGGTCTCGCTGAGCGGCGAGGACGAGTCGGAGCTCCGCGGCTACTGGGAGAAGCTCAGCGACGGCGCGACCATCGTCGTGCCGCTCGAGACGGCTCCCTGGGGCGACGCCTTCGGGATGCTCACCGACCGGTACGGCATCGACTGGCTGGTGAACATCGCGGGCAACGCACAGGGCGCGTCGGCGGGCCAGGAGAACGCCGGCGCCGAGCAGTAGCGCCTGCGCTCCGGCCGCCGCGCGGCGCCTCAGAGCTCGGTGATGTGGGCCTTGAGGCTGATCGCGCGGTGGTCGGACGCACCGGGCGGCAGGACGTCGACCCGGTCGATGGTGAAGCCCGTCGAGGTGACGAAGTCGAAGTAGCCCGAGAAGAACTTGTACCGGACGTAGGTCGGCTCGGTGCTCCGGGTGAGCGTGTAGCCCGAGACCATGAGCTTCCGCTCCAGCGCGCTGATGAACCACGGGTAGTTGAAGTCGCCCACCATCAGCGCCGGCAGGTGCGGCGCCAGCGACCGCATGCCGTCGTGCGCGCCGGCGATCTGCTTGCGCCGCAGCTTGTTCGACGCGGTCAGCGGAGCGGCATGGAAGTCGCCGACCAGCACCTCGCGGCCGGATTTCCGGTCGTACAGGTGAGCGGCCAGGAGACGCTCGTGCGCCGGGGCGAGGATGCGGTCGTGCAGTGACTTGTGCACGGAGAACATGCGCGTCGCCCGGACCTCGTACTGGTCCTCGCGGAGGTAGATCGCGAGTCCGAGCCGGTTCTTCTGCGTCGCGTCGGCGAGCACGAGGTGCCCGACCCGCTGCGGGAGGTCCGTGGTGTCCGCCTCCTGGAGGCAGAGGACGTCCACGTCGTGCGACTCCGCCAGATCGATCAGCTCGCCGACCGCCGAGTGCTTGCGCAGGTTGTAGCTGACGATCCTCAGTGTGCCGTCCCTCCCCGTTCAGCAGACCCTCGCCACCCTACCCCGGCTGCCGGGGCCGTCCCGTCCGCACGCCCCCTTGCCCATGCGGGGCACCGCGTCAAGCCGAACGGCGGCCCGTTCCCGCCTGCCTAGGCTCGAGGGGTGATCCTGATCTTCGGCACCCGCGCCTTCTTCGAGGAGCTCACGACGCTGCGCTTCGTCTGCTCCTACTGCCGCGTGCAGGCGCCGCAGCGGGTCTACCGGCGCGTGAACAGGTTCTCGCTGTTCTTCATCCCGCTCTTCACGGTGTCCCGCAAGCACTTCCTCGAGTGCTCCAACTGCGGCGGCACCACGCTCCTCACGGAGGAGCAGGCGAACCACGCGATCGCTCAGGCGCCGGCCTGGCAGTAGCGCCCGCCGCAGGATCGGCCGCGGCTCGGTCGACAGCCGAGGGGCGGGTCAGGAGTCGAGGCCGAAGCGGTCGGGAGCGCTCCGGGTGAGGCCGTTCAGCCACTCCGGCGACTCGGGCCATGTGCGGCTCGAGGGCAGGCGCCGAAGCAGGCGGCGGATCGCCAGGTAGTCGGACTCGGTGGGCAGCACCCGGAGGGGTGCGACTCCCGGGAGCACCCCGAGCCACCAGTGCTTCCAGGTCGGCGGCAGGTCCTGGGGGTCGAGGACGAGGTAGTAGTCGGGGAGCGACGCCTCGCCCCGCCGAAGGTTCGCGCTCGTCGTCGCGACCTCGACGTCCAGAGTGCCGAGCGTCCCCTGATCGTCGAAGAACTCGACCCAGGCCGCCGCCACGTGCTCGAGGGGGTCGCGGTCGTGCGCGACGTACGCGGTGCCCGCGCCCTCGACGAAGGACTTCACCGCGCGCTCCGGCCGCCCCGCGAGGCTTGCTGCCCGCACGTTCGGCAGGCGGTCGAGGTCCTCGAGAAGTTCTGCTGTTCCGCCCACGACCACAAGAGTCGTGCTGTTCGCCCGCTCCATGACCGGATTCTAGAGCGGCGGTGCCCGGGATGGCAGGTGTGCGCGCCGTCAGCCGGCCGCGAACCTCGCGTGCACGGCCCCGTAGCTCGTGATCTCCATCCCCAGGAAGCGGGCGTGGCCGAGGATGCGGTCCACGTGGGCCAGCTCCGGGTCGCAGCGGACGCTGCTCCAGTCGTGCGCGCAGATCGACAGGATCCGATCCGCCGCGGCCGCGTCGTCGAGGGCGTCCCGGAGGAGCGCGACGTACCCGTCGACGTCGTCCCAGCCGAGGACGTCCTCCCGGACGACGCAGTCGTGCCAGCCGTGGGTCGGCATCTCGAGGATCTCCGGGAACCCGTCCGCGGCGTACCAGTACGGCTGCGTCGCTGGAGCCGGCTGGTAGTCGCGCTCGTCCCTGCCGTCGGAGCGGACGTAGCGGATGCCGTTCGCGCGGAGGACCGCGAGCAGCTCCGGGTGCCCCTGCAGCCCGCGATGGTACGTGTACGGCGCGGTGAGGCCGCGGCACTCGACGCCGAGGTGCTCGCGCAGGAGCCGGTCGGTGCGCGCCAGCTCGTCGGCGATCCGCTCGGGTGCCGCCGCCCGATGCTCGCTGACCGTCCGCCCCGTGTCGACCCGCAGGGGCCGGAGCAGGCTGTGCGCGTACGTGTGCTGTCCCACGTCGGCGAGCGGGGACGCCGCCGCGCGCTGCAGCGCCTCCACGTTCCGCTCGAGCGTCTGACCGAGGAGGAACATCGTGAAGGGCGCCGCCCAGCGCTCGTGCACCTCGACGGCCCGCTCCAGGAAGGCCGCCGTCGTCCCGTCCGGCACGACGTACTCGACGTCGTAGCCGATGAGCAGCGTGGCCACCGGTGCTCCTGTCAGCTCAGTCGTCGGAGCTCAGGATGCGGGTCCGCGCCGAGAGCAGCTGCACCTCGGGCCGCTCGCCGACGAAGCGATCGAGCGCATCGAGGACCTCCCGCACGTGCCCGGGGTCCCCGGAGACGAGGGCCGCGCCCACCGTGCTCCGCCGGTGCAGGTCCTGGCTGCCGACCTCGGCAGCGGCCACGGAGAAGCGCCGGCCGAGTTCCGCGACAAGGGGACGGACGTACGCCCGCTTCTCCTTGAGAGAGTGGACGTCGCCGAGGAGCAGGTCGAACTCGATCCAGCCGATCCACATGCACCCAGCCTGCCACCGGGCGGCGAGGAGGGAGAGGGAGCGGAGCTGCCGCGGCGGCTCGACGCGTCGCACGGGTCCGCTGGTCGGTGACGACCACGTGACGGCGCCGTGACGAGCGCCCTGACAGGCTCCCGTCACGGCGTGCAGGGGACGCTCCGGGAGGGCTTCGGGGGCCATCACGCCGGTCCGCAACGCACGTCAGCGCGTCCCGCACCGGAAGGGACGCCTCACGAGGAGGGGGAGAACCCATGCCCGACGCCGCCGACCCGCGCCTGCCGATCGACCCGCTTCCGCCGTGGGCCCTCGAGGAGCGGCTGCTGCGCGAGAGCTTCCGCCGGGACCTCCTCCTCGAGCCCGGCCGCCTGTTCCCGTTCTTCCGCCCCTGCCGCAACCGCGTGCTCCTGGTCGCGGACGGCGGGCTGGACTTCTCCGAGGCCGACTTCGGCCTCAGCGTCTTCGTGCGGACCCTGCTGAACACACCCGGCCGCTACGTGCGGCACGAGATCACCCTCGCCCACATCTCCGACGTCGACGCCTCGCGGCTCCTGGCCGCAGAGCCGCGGATCGCGCGGCGCATCCCGGCGTTCCGCTTCGACGTCGGCGACCACTTCGCGCCCGACCGCTACGACTTCGTCATGCTCTTCGGCATCGCGACCGCCTTCGGCCCTCGCGGCACCGCAGCCGACGGCAGCGAGTACCCGGCGGACCGGCTCGCCGACACCGAGCTGCAGGCACTGACCGCCTACATGGACGGCGGAGGCGGGCTGTTCGCCACCGGGGACCACGGCGCACTGGGCCGCGCGCTCTCCGGCGCCGTGCCCAGAGTCCGCAACATGCGCCTCTGGAGCTCCACCTCGGCGCAGGAGGAGTTCGATGCGGTGTCGATGGGCGGTCCCCGCCGCAACGACACGAACCGCGGCGGGCTGTTCAACGACCAGTCCGACGACGTGCCGCAGGTCATCGCACCCAAGATGTACGCCGCCGGGCACTTCTTCCGCATCAGCTACCCCCACCCGCTGCTCTGCGGGCCGCGCGGGGTCATCCGTGTCATGCCGGACCACCCGCACGAGGGCGAGTGCGTCGAGCCCACCGACACCTCGCAGAACCTCCCCTCCGGCGGTCCCGAGTATCCGCCGGCCACCGACGGCGGTTCCCGGCCCCTGCCGGAGGTCATCTCGATGAGCACCGTCCCGTCGGGCAACAGAGGCGGCCTGCCCTCGGGGGATAAGAGGCCGACCCACGCCCAGATCTTCGGCGGGATCTGCGCCTACGACGGTCATCGCGCCGGAGTCGGCCGCGCGATCACCGACGCGACCTGGCACCACTTCGTCAACATCAACCTCGTCGGGATGGTGACTCCGGACGCGCCGGAGTTCGACAAGGGCTTCCTCGGCTCCCTCAGCGGGCTGTCGCACCTCGAGGACATCCGCGCCTACTTCCGCAACCTCGCCGTCTGGGGGACCAGGGCCGAGCGCATCCGCTGCATGAACACCCGGCTCGCGCTCGACATCGTCTTCGACGGGCATGTGCTCGAGGCGGTCCTCACCACCTCGCACGCCGACCTCGCCGAGCTGTCCCCGTTCGCTCTCAAGCTGGTCGGCGTGCACGCGCGGGACGCGCTCGGCCGCCGTGCCAGTCAGTGCCAGTCCTTCCGGCTCGTGCTCGACCTCGTCCTGCAGCGCGCGATCCCCGATCTCGTGCCCGACGTCGATCCCTGGCGTCCCGACCGGAAGGAGCGGCCGGAGACGACCTGGGTGGACGGCTCGGCCCTCGCCGACATCGCGCTCGGCGCCGCGCTCGTCGAGCTGCGCCGGCGCATCGGAGATCCGACGCCGGACCGGGCGGACATCGACGAGGACGAGGTGGCCGAGGTGATGGCGCGCGGCGCCGACCGGGGCGTCGAGCTGGCGCTGCGCACGCTGGAGGAGGAGCTGAGCGAGGTGCGCGACCGCTTCCGGAGGTAGGGCGCGCCTTCACGGTCGGAGGGCGGCAGCGGCGCTCAGCCGCCGCCACCCCCTGGTCCGCGAGGATGAGTGAGTGGCGATGACGCGCGAGCACCTCGAGTCCTTCCGCGACAAGGGAGTGCCCGACCTCGTGGATGCGCGGGTGCGGCTGCTCTTCGTAGGCATCAACCCGGGCCTCTGGACCGCGGCGACCGGCGGCCACTTCGGCCGCCCGGGCAACCGGTTCTACCCGGCGCTCGCCGCGGCGGGGATCACGGAGTACGTGATCGGTGCCTCCGAGGGCCTGAAGGCGGCCGACCGGGAGCATCTGCTCTCCCGTGGCGTGGGGATCACGAACCTCGTGAACCGGGCGACCGCGCGGGCGGACGAGCTCGGCGCCGAGGAGCTGCGCGGGGGAGCCGAGCGCCTCGCGCGCACCGTGGCCGAGTGGAGGCCCGCCGTGGTCGCGGTCGCCGGCATCACGGCCTACCGCCAGGCCTTCGCCCGGCCTCGGGCCCTCGCGGGGCGGCAGCCCGAGGACCTGCTGGGTGCCGAGCTGTGGGTCGTGCCGAACCCGAGCGGACTGAACGCGCACGCGACGCTCGCCTCGCTCGGCGAGGCCTACCGTGGGCCTGCTGTCGCCGCCGGCATCGTCTGAGGCGGTGTGCCCGCTCAACGCTCCTCGTGCGAGGCGTACTCGTCGAGGAGACGGCGTGCCCGGGCCGACGCGCCGCCCTCCTGCGCCAGGCCGGCGCGCATCTGCTCGAGCTTCTGCTTCCCGGCGGGGAACGGCGGCAGCAGCGGGACGTCCGGGTCGCTGAGCACCTCGAGGACGACCGGGCGATCCGCGGCGAGCGCCTCGTCCCAGGCGGCCCCGATCTCGTCCGGGGACTCGACGCGGAGGCCGCGCAGCCCCAGGAGGTCCGCGTACGCCGCGAAGGGGAACGCCGGCAGCGCCTGGGTCTCGGCGAACCGGGGCGAGCCTTCCATCTCGCGCTGCTCCCAGGTCACCTCGGCGAGGTCGCCGTTGTTCAGCACGAGGACGACGAACCGCGGATCCGCCCACTGCGGCCACATGCGGCTCACGGTGACGAGCTCGGCGATCCCGGTCATCTGCATGCCGCCGTCGCCGGCGAGGACCACGACCGGCCGCTCGGGGCGTGCGAGCTTCGCCGCGATGCCGTAGGGGAGGCCGCACCCCATCGAGGCGAGCGTCCCGGACACGTGCGCCGGAACGCCGGGCGGCAGCGTGAGCTGGCGCGCGTACCAGTAGACGACGCTGCCCACGTCGAGCGCGACCTGCGCGTCCCCGGGGAGGCGGCCGCTCAGCTCGCGCAGCACCAGCTCCGGGTTCACGGGGTCGGCCGGCACCTGGGCGCGCGTCGCGGCGATCCGTCCCCAGCGCTGCACCTCGTCCTCGACGTGCTCGCGCCAGCTCCGGTCCGTCCGGTGCTCGAGGCGGTCGAGCAGGGCGGGGAGCGTGACGGCCGCGTCGCCGACGAGGCCCACCTCGATGGGGTACCGGTTGCCGATGTTCCTGCCGTCGAGGTCGATCTGCACCGCGCGGGCCGCCCCCGGCGGCGGGTAGAACTCGGTCCAGGGGTCGTTGGAGCCCACGATGAGCAGGGTGTCGCACTCGCCGAGGAGGGCGGCGCTCGCCGTGGTGCCCAGGTGACCCATGGTGCCGGCGACATAGGGAAGGGTCTCGTCGACGTAGGGCTTGCCGAGGAGGCTGGTCGCGATGCCGGCGCCCAGCCGCTCGGCGACGTCGAGCACCTCCTGCTGGGCGCTCCGGGCTCCCTGCCCCACCAGGAGGGCGACCTTCCGCCCCGCGTTCAGCACCGCGGCCGCCCGGTCCAGGTCGTCGTCGGTCGGCCGGACGACGGGGACCGCGAACTCGGCGGCCGTGACGACGATGCCGTGCTCCTGCTCGAGCTCCGGAGCCGGCGCCTTCTGCACGTCGTGCGGCAGGATCACCACCGAGGGCGAGCGGGTCGCGAGCGCCGTGCGGAAGGCACGGTCGATCACGAGCGGCACCTGCTCGGGCGTGGTCACGAGCTGGCAGAACTCCGCCGCGACGTCCGCGAACAGCACGGGCAGGTCGACCTCCTGCATGTAGGCGGCGCCGAGGACGGTGCGGCTCTGCTGGCCGACGATCGCGACCACCGGGACGCCGTCCAGCTTCGCGTCGTAGAGGCCGTTGAGGAGGTGGATCGCGCCGGGCCCCTGGGTCGAGGTGACGACGCCCACGCTGCCGGTGTACTTGGCGTGGCCCACGGCCATGAACGCCGCGGTCTCCTCGTGGCGCGCCTGCACGAACGCGGGCCCGTCGTCCGCCCGCTGCAGCGCGGCGAGGAAGCCGTTGATGCCGTCCCCGCTGTACCCGAAGATCCGGTCGACGCCCCAGGCACCCAGCCGCTCGACGACGACGTCCGACACCGTGCGCTCGCTCATCCGATCGCCTCCCCGACCACGGTCGCAACTCCCGGGGCGCCCGGTAAGGCCTTGACTTACCATCGGGGCCGCCCGGCCGCCAGGGGAGGGACCCTTCCTGGCCGGAACAGCGGCCCGCGCCTACTCTCGGTCGCATGGCGTCACAGCGGGTCAGCGTGCTCATCCTCGGCGCGGGGGGCGACCTCACCAAGCGGCTGCTCCTCCCCGGTCTGGCGAGCCTGCTCAGCCGCTACGAGTACGACCTCCAGATCCTGGGCTCGAGCCTCGATCCCCGCACGGACGACGAGTGGCGGCAGCTGATCCGCGACAGCTTCGCGAAGGTCGAGGATCCGAGCCTCGCCGACCGGTACGTCCACGACGCGCGCTACATCACGGCGGACGTCACGAACGAGGACGAGCTGCGCACGCTCCTCGAGGCGTGCGACGCCACCCCGGTTCTCTACTTCGCCCTGCCGCCCGCGGTCTCCGCGAAGGTGTGCGCCGCGCTCCGCCGCGTCGACCTGCCGGAGGGCACCCGGCTCGCCCTCGAGAAGCCCTTCGGATCGGACCTGAAGAGCGCGAAGCAGCTGAACCGGCTCATCGGCCGCCTCGTCCCGGAGGAGCAGGTCTTCCGCATCGACCACTTCCTCGGGATGTCGATGGTGCTCAACATCCTGGGCCTGCGCTTCGCCAACCAGTTCCTCGAGCCGGTCTGGCACAGCGGCACCGTGGACCGGGTCGAGATCGTCTACGACGAGCTGCTGGGCCTCGAGGGCCGGGGCCGCTACTACGACAAGGCCGGCGCGCTCGCCGACATGATCCAGAGCCATCTGCTCGAGGTGCTCGCGCTCGTCGCGATGGAGCAGCCGCCGCAGCTCAACGAGGTCGAGCTGCGGTCGAACATCGCGCAGGTGCTGCGCAGCACGCGCGTCTGGAACGACGACCCGGTGAAGGCCGGCCGCCGCGCGCGCTACACCGCGGGCAAGGTGGGCGACCGGGAGATGCCGTCCTACGCCGACGAGCCGGGCGTCGACCCGGACCGGAAGACGGAGACCCTCGCGCAGGTCACCTTCGAGGTGGCTACCCCCCGCTGGCACGGAGTGCCCTTCGTCCTGCGCTCCGGCAAGGCGCTCGGCAAGTACGTCACGCAGGTGCGCGTGCAGATGAAGCCCGTCCCCGGGATGCCGGGCATGGGCGGTGCGCCGACGCCGGACAGCGTCATGCTCGACCTCAAGTCCGGCGAGGTCGAGCTGCGGCTGACGATGAACGGCAGCGACGACCCGTTCGAGGTCGAGCAGACGACGCTGCACGTGAAGAAGGGACCCGGCGAGCTGCTGCCGTACGGCCAGGTGCTCCGGGGCATCCTCGACGGCGACCCCCTGCTGTCCGTCCGCGGGGACATCGCCGAGGAGTGCTGGCGCATCGTCGAGCCCGTCGTCGACGTGTGGCGCGACGACCTCGTGCCGCTCGAGGAGTACCCGGCGGGGTCGCGCGGACCGGAGGGCTGGTAGCGCTCAGGCGCCGCCGCGGGCCTCGCTGACCTCGCCGGCGCCGACCGCTCCGTCGAGGTCGGCGCGGGACGCCTCCCGGGCCTGACTCGGCGTGGCCCCGAGGTCCTCGCCGGACTGCGGCTCCGGTCGCTCCGGCGAGGGGCCCGCGTCCTCCGGTGTCGCCTCCTCGGCGTGCTCGGCCTCCTCGGGCTCCGCCTCGCCCCGGACGAACGGGAGCTCGTCGACGTGCCCCCGCTCCGCGGCCGCGATGGCGTCGGCGGCACGCACGAGCGCCAGGTGGGACAGCGCCTGCGGCGTGTTGCCCATCTGCCGGCCGGTGGCCGGGTCGAACTCCTCGCTGAGGAGCCCGACGTCGTTGACGAGGGTCGTCAGCCGGTCCATGAGCTTGCGCGCATCGGCGACCCGCCCGGACGCCGCGTACTGCTCCGCGAGCCAGAACGAGCAGGTGAGGAACGGGTGCTCCTCGCCGGCCAGCCCGTCCACTCCCGTCTCCGTCCGGTACCGGAGCAGCAGCCCGTCGCGCATGAGCTCTCGCTCGATCGCCTCCACCGTGCCCAGCATCCGCGGATCGTCCGCCTCGATGAACCCGATCTGCGGCAGCTGGAGGAGGGCGGCGTCGAGTCCCGGACTGCCGTAGTGCTGCACGAAGGTGTTGCGCTCCTCGTCGAAGCCGTTCGCGTAGATCTCCTCGCGCACCTGGTCCGCGAGGCGCTCCCACTTCTCCGCGTCGCCCGGCAGGCCGAACTCACGGATGCCGCGGGCCCCGCGGTCGAACGCCGCCCACACCATCGCCCGGGAGTGGACGAAGTGCTTCTCCGGGCCCCGGATCTCCCAGATCCCCCGGTCCGGGTTCTGCCAGTTCTTCTCGAGGAAGTTCAGCAGCGCGAGCTGCAGCGGCCAGGACGCGCGGGTCTCGGCGAGCCCCATCTTCCGGGCGCCGTGGAGGGCGACCATGACCTCGCCGAAGATGTCCCACTGCCGCTGGGTGTAGGCGGCGTTGCCGATTCGGACCGGCTTCGCGCCGCCGTACCCGGAGAGGTGGGGAAGCTCGTGCTCGGGGAGCCGGCGCTCGCCGCCGATGCCGTACATGATCTGCACGTCGGCGGGATCCCCGGCGATGGCCCGGAGCAGCCAACCGCGCCACTCCTCGGCCTCCTGCTTGTAGTTGTGGGTCTGCAGGACCCCGATGGTGAGAGCCGCATCGCGCAGCCAGACGTACCGGTAGTCCCAGTTCCGGACCCCGCCGAGCTCCTCCGGGAGGCTGGTGGTCGCGGCCGCGACGATGCCGCCGGTGTCCTCGTGCGTGAGCGCCCGGAGCACGAGGAGGGAGCGCTGCACCTGGTCGTCGTACGGCGAGGGCGGGTTGCTGCGTCCCGCCCAGTCCTCCCACCAGGCCAGCGTCCGCTGGAGCTCCAGGTCGACGTTGATCGGCGTCGGCGGCTCGCGGAAGGACGGGTACCAGGTGAGGACCGAGTCCACCGTCTCGTTCTCGCCGACCTCGAACTCGGCGACGTGGCGGAGGCCGGACGCCTTGAGCCGGGGACCGCGCACGATGACCGCGTCGGGGCCGGCGGTCGCGAGCAGGGCGTTCCCGCCGCGGTCCGGAACCTGGCGCACCCACGGCACCGCCTCGCCGTAGTCGAAGCGGATGCGGATCCGCGAGTTCCACTTCACCCGGCCCCGCACGCCCTTCACGCGCCGCACGATGTTCGCCTTGCGGTCGTGCAGCGGCATGAACTCGAGGGTCTCCGCCTCCCCGCCGGCGGTCCTCCACACCGTCTTCAGCACGAACGTGCCCGGGAGGTAGCTGCGGGTCACCTCGAGCACCTCCTCCGCCGGCGCGAAGGTCCAGTGGCCCGCATCGTCGGTGTCGAGCAGCGCCGCGAACATCGCCGGTGAGTCGAAGCGCGGCATGCACATCCAGTCGATGCTTCCCGCGCGGGAGATGAGGGCGGCGGTGTGCAGATCGCCGATCATCGCGTAGTCCTCGATGGGGGCGCTCTCCGCCACAGCTCCTCCTTCGTCCGCAGATTCCGAGGCTATTCCCCGGGAGGCATCCACGGCACCCGTTGCGGTCTCAGCGGAAGTCCTCCAGCCGAACGGGGCGGACGACGATCCGGATCGGGGTGCGCACCCACCAGTCCCCGCTCTCGCGCTTCTCCTCACGGGTGGTGAACCGGTAGAGGTACATGCGGGCGCGGACCCAGCGGGGGCGCTCTCCGCCGAACGGGTCCTCCCGCATCAGCCTGAGCGTCGACCGATCCGCCTCCAGCAGCCGGCGGAGGAACGCGATGAACCAGCGGTCGTCGCCGCCGAGCGGGAGGAACCACATGAGCCAGTCGAGCCGCAGGTGGTAGGGGGCGAACTGCCGCGGCATCCGCTCGGGCTCGGTGGGCTTGCCCTTGAACTTGTACTCCCGCCAGTCGGCGTCCGCCGAGGGCAGCTCGTCGCGGGTGCCCTCGACCGCGATCTCGTAGCGGCGCCGGGTGACGCTCCCGAACGCGCCGTACGCGTTCACGAGATGCCAGCGGTTGAAGCTCGCGTTCATGAGCTGGCGGCGGGACAGCAGGTTGCGCGCCGGCCAGAAGCTGAGGACGACGAGGAGTGCGGTGGCCGCGAGCGTGATGACCAGCCAGTAGAGGGGGAGCGGATCCTCCTGCCCGAGGTCGGCGGGGATCGCGGGGACGAGCCAGTGCACGGCCGAGTCGCTCACCGCCGCGAACGCGAGCACGATCGTGATCCAGTTCAGCCACGCGAAGTTGCCGCTCAGCACCAGCCAGCCCTGGGTGAGGATCACGAGCGCGGCCGCCACCGTGGCGATCGGCTGGGGGAAGAAGAGGAGGAACGGGACGACGAGCTGCACGAAGTGGTTGCCGAGGACCTCGAGCCGGTGGATCGGCTTGGGCAGCAGGTGCGCGTACCGGCTGACCGGGTTCGGCATCGGCTGGGTCTCGTGGTGGTAGTAGAGCGCGGTGAGGTTGCGCCACTCCTCGCCGCCGCGCATCTTGATCATGCCGGCGCCGAACTCGAGCCGGAACACGAGCCAGACGAAGAGGATCATGATCGTCGTCGGCGGCGCCGTCTCGTTCGAGCCGAGGAAGGCGGCCGTGAACCCCGCCTCGAGCAGCAGCGACTCCCAGCCGAAGCCGTAGAAGGTCTGGCCGACGTTGACGATGGACAGGTAGAGCAGCCAGATCGCGAGGAACGCGAGCATGGGCACCCACGGCGGCCCGGCCTGCGGCACCCCGATCACGAGGAGCAGCGCGATGGCGGCTCCGGTCCACGCCACGGCGCGCAGCAGCGCGTCGGAGTAGCGCCAGCGGAAGAGGGTGGGCCCGACGCGCTTGCCCGCGAACGCGAGCAGCCGGGGGACCGGCAGGAACCCCTTCTCGCCGAGGAGCGCCGGGAACTGCGCGGCCGTCGAGAGGAACGCGATCACGTAGACGGCGGCGATGCCCCGCTGCAGCACCTGCCGAGCGAGCTCGGAGTCCGTCGCGGCGAGCCACTCCATGCGGTCACGCTAGGACCGGCCCCGCGCCCCCTCAACGGGCTTGCGGCCGGCGACCGGAACGTCCTCCCTGCCCGCACCCCTCGCTCAGCAGGTGGACTGCGCGCTCAGCAGGAGGGCGCGGCCCCGCCGCACCTGCTGGAGGGCCGGCCTTCCTGCTGAGCGAGAGCGCGGGGGTCAGGTCAGCTGAGGGCTTCGTTGACGTCGGTCGGGCGCTCGTAGCTCTTCTCGGGCAGCCCGCGCAGCGCTTCGAGCACGTCGTCCCCCGCGCCCTTCGACTCGGCGTGCTGGACGATCGCGTCCTTGTCGGCCGGGTACTCCATGCCTCCGAGCGCCTTCTGAATCTCGATCGGACTCACCATGGCGGCTCCTTCCGTCGGGGCGACGCTAGCCCGGGAACCGCACTCGCCGGTAGCCGTTGACGCCCGTCGCCGGCACGGGCGACACTTCCCCCGACGAAGCCGAGCATGCGGGAGGACGCGGGATGAGCGAGCGTGAGAGCGAGGACCGCGACCGGCCTCAGGTCCCCGAGGACCCGAAGGACTGGGACATCGACATCACCGAGAGCGAGGGACCGCTCCTCGAGCCCGGCGCCGACTTCGACACCGGAGCCGCGGGCGGCCAGAGGGACCGCGGGGACGACTGACCGCGCGCGGCCGGGCTGCGTCTCGCTCAGATCGCGGTGATCCGCCAGGAGGCGGTGAAGCTCTCGCCCGGCTCGAGCACGAGGAGGTCGCGGCCCGAGTTGAAGGCGTCCGGCGGGCACGTCATCGGCTCGACCGCGACACCGCGGCGCTTCAGCTCCGGCTCGGGGACGTCGCCCGTGAACACCTGCACCCACGGGTACTCCTGGCCCCAGCGCAGCGCGGTGCCCCGCCCGTCCGCCGCCGTGAGCCTCACCTCGGCGGAGCCGTCCGCCCACTCGATCCCGGTGAACGCGTTGTCGAGCTGGGTCGAGCCGATGGCGCGTGGGCTGCGGAAGTCGAGCTCTCCCGGGACGTCCACCTCGTCCAGCGGGGACAGCCGCTCGTCGACCTGAAGCAGTCGCGAGACCGGCAGCTGAAGAGTCCAGTCGTCCGCGGTGCCGGGGCCGGCGGAGAGGTACGGATGGGGCGCAGTGCCGTAGGGAGCGGCGGACGGGCCGGTGTTCACGGCCGTGGTCTCGCAGAGCAGGCCGTCTGCGCCGAGCCGGTAGGCGACCGACAGGGCGATGCGGTGCGGGTAGCCCTGCTGCGCGGGCACCGTCGCCTCCAGCGTCACGGAGTCCTCGGCCTGCTCGGTCGCCTGGAAGTCGAGCCAGGACGCGAGCCCGTGCAGGGCGTGGCCGCGGTCCGGCTCGGTGATCGCCACCTGCTGGTCCGTGTCCGCGAACCGGTACCGCCCGTTGACGATGCGGTTGGGCCACGGAGCGAGCGTCGCCCCGAGGAACCGCGGGCGCAGGGAGTCGGCCGGGAAGGACAGGACGAGGTCCCGCTCGCCGTGGCGGAGCGTGCGGAGGGTCGCGCCGACGCTCGCGATGTCGGCGCGGTAGTCGCCGGAGGCGAGGGAGAACTGGGTGCCGGAGAGGGGGGTCACCCTCCGATTCTGCCCGGTCGGATGCTCCGCCCCGCTCTCAGGACGAGATGCGCATAATGGCCGGGTGATCTCCCTGCCGCTCGCTCGTGCCCTCCGCACGGCGGGGCTGCGCTGGAAGCCCTCCTCCGGGGACCGCTTCAGCATCGACCGGCCGGAGGTGTCGGGGGACGTGTTCACGGTCAGCGAGATGACGGTGGAGGCGCACAGCTATCCGACCGGGACGATCCTCGGCTTCAACGGCACGACCGAGTGGGCGCTCGACTCGGTGGCGATCGAGGACGCGATCTGGCTCCCGCGCGAGGACCAGCTGCGCGAGCTGCTCGGCGCGACGTTCCGCTCGCTGTCGGCCGCCCCCGTCGGGTTCGAGGTCCGGATCCACTTCCGGGGCGAGGACCAGTCCTACGCGTCGGAGGATGCGTCGGACGCGTACGCCGAGGCGCTGCTCACCCTGGTGGCGGCCTCGGCCTCCTTCTGAGCGTCCCCTGAGAGGCTCTGGCGCGTCGCCTCCGCGGGAGCGCAGGATAGAGCGTCGCGATTCAGGGGTGGACGCGACACGCTGAGGGGGATCAGTTGGGTACGTCTGGCGCGCTTCGCGTGGCGTTGTCGCTTGCGCTCGTCACCGGGTTCTCGGCTCTCGGGGCGACGGCGGCCACGGTCGCTCCCGCATCCGCGGTGGAGCGGCTGTGCGAGTCGGTGCCCGAGGGGTGCCCTCCCATCGTCGCGGACCAGCTCCAGGACCTCGCCGATCCGGCGCAGCCGTCGACCCCGGGCACGGGGGAGAACGCGGTCGGCGGCGGCGGGGCCGGCGCGCCGCCCGTCGTCGCGGAGCCGCCCGCGCTCCCGGCGGCTCCTGTGCCCGTTCCGGCGCCCGCGCCGGTTCCGGCCGCCCCCGCGCCCGCCGCGCCGGCTCCGGTCGCGCCCCCGGCTCAGGCGGCCCCGCCCGCTGCCGCGGCCCCGGCCGCCGGGTCGGCGTCCAGCGGCGCCGCGGCGCGTGGCTCGGCCGGCTCCAGTTCCGGCGGAGACGTGTCCTCGAGTCCGGCGGGCGTGTCCTCCTCGTCCCCGGACGCCTCCGCCGCGGCGCCCGCCGCCGCCGCCGCCGCTCCAGCCGTGCCGGTCGCGCCTCAGGGGCCGATGCTCACGAACTTGGAGCAGCGGGCGGCGAACCGTGCGCTCGAGGAGGCCCGGGAGACCCTGCCGACCGCGGTCGAGCCCAACACGCGGCTCCTCGCCGGCAACGCCTCGTCGCGCGGGTCGCTGATCCCGTCCGCCGACGACTCGGGGCTGCTCGCCCTGATCGTCGGCATGAGCCTGGCGAGCCTCGGCTGCGCGGTCACCGCCGGCGCGCTGCGGCACCGCTCGCGGCCGCGGCACCTGGCCCGCTGACCGTTCCGGAGGCGGCCCCTCCGCCGATTGCCCGCTAGGCCTCCGGAGGCGGCCCCTCCGCCGTCGCCGGTGTCGCCGGCCGGCGTCCCCGGAGGCGCGAGCGCAGCAGCCGGATGATCCCGATCACCGCGAGCGCGAGCAGCGCCAGGAACGCGAGCCACGGCAGCGCCGCCCCGAACGCGATGACGGTCCAGCTGAGCGCCGCGACGAGCGCGGTGAAGCCGGCGACGACGGCGCTCCAGAAGTCCGTCGGCGCGGGAGTCGGGGCGTTCGCGGGCGTCGTGATGATGATCGTCAGCGTCGCGTACTCGATCTGGTCGGCGAGGTAGTCCCGCTCGGCGATGAGCGACTCGAGCTGCGCCTCGCGGTCGCTCAGCGCGGTCTCGATCGCGATCAGGTCCGCGGTCGTCGCCGCCGTCGTGATGAGCTGGCGGAGCCGATCGGTGGACGCCTGCAGGCTCCGGATGCGGGAGTCGAGGTCCGTCTTCTGCCGGGTGACATCCGCCGAGCTCGTGGACAGCGACTGCACCGTCGCGAGGCCCTCGAGCTCCTCGATCGTCTCGTCCAGCCGGTCGGAGGGGATCCGCGCGATCAGCTGCGCGCTCGCCTCCTGGTACTGGCTCTTCGGCTCCTTGACGAAGCCGTCCAGCCGTCCGCCGGCGCCCTCGACCAGGTCGCGCGCCCGGTCCGCGGACTCGAGCGGATCCGCCGCGACCATGCTCAGCGTGCCGGTGATGATCTCCTGCCGGCTCTCGCCGCGGTCGGAGTCCTCGCCCGTGGCGGGCTGTTCGGGTGCGACGACGCCGGGTCCCGAGACGCCGCCGCCGTCGGAGCCGCTGGAGCCGCCGAGCGGGCCGGTGCAGCCGGCGAGCGCGAGCACGAGCGCCGCCACGGCTGCGACGCGCAGGGGAGTCCTCATGGCGCACACACTAGGACCGCCCGCTCCCGCGCGGCAGGTGCCCTCGGGATCGTTACCGATCCGAGTCCGCCGCCTCCCGGAGCGGGTAGAAAGGGAGGAGCGGCGGGAGCTCGCCGCCCGGACGGAGGACACATGGAGACGCGCATTCTGGGCCGCAAGGGGCGTCCCGTGTCGGTGATCGGCCTCGGCACCTGGCAGCTCGGCGCGGACTGGGGCGACGTCGATCCCGCCGACGCCCGCGCCGTCCTGGAGGCCTCGCTCGAGGAGGGCGTCACCTTCTACGACACCGCCGATGTGTACGGCGACGGCCGCAGCGAGCGGTTCCTGCGCGAGTTCCTCGCGGCGCACCCCGACGCGGGCATCACCGTGGCCACGAAGATGGGCCGTCGTGTGCCGCAGGAGCCGGAGAACTACACGCTCGACAACTTCCGGCAGTGGACGGACCGGTCCCGCCGCAACCTGGGGGTGGACACCCTCGACCTGGTCCAGCTGCACTGCCCTCCCACGCCGGTGTACGAGTCCGACGCCGTGTTCGACGCCCTGGACACGCTCACCGAGGAGGGGGCGATCGCCGCCTACGGCGTCAGCGTCGAGGAGACCGGGCAGGCACTCACCGCCATCGCGCGCCCGAACGTGGCGAGCGTGCAGATCATCCTCAACGCCTTCCGCCTCAAGCCGCTCGACGAGGTCCTGCCCGCCGCGGCGGAGGCGGGCGTCGGCATCATCGCCCGCGTCCCCCTCGCGTCCGGTCTGCTCAGCGCGAAGTACACGGAGGACACGACGTTCGCGGAGAACGACCACCGCACCTACAACCGGCGGGGCGAGGCGTTCGACGTGGGGGAGACGTTCTCCGGGGTCGAGTTCGAGTCCGGGGTGGCCGCGTCGCGCGAGTTCGCTCAGCTGGTGCCGGAGGGCATGACCGCGGCGCAGGCGGCGCTGGCGTGGGTCGCCCAGCTGCCCGAGGTGAGCACCGTCATCCCGGGAGCCCGCAACCCCCGGCAGGCCCGGATGAACGCGGCCGCCGGTTCCCTGTCGGACCTCGGCGACGACTTCCGTCGTCGCGCCCGGGAGATCTACGACAGGTACTTCCGCGAGGCCGTCCACTCCCGCTGGTGAGGGCCTAGGGGGTCTCGCGTTCGGCATGCGGGGCCGGGAGGGGTCCAAGCGCCCTTCCCGGTATCCGCTGCCGGGGAGTACCTTGCGCGCCATGTTGACTCAGCGACGCGGCCGTCAGGGCCGCCTGGCCGGCATCGTCGCCGGCGTCCCCCTCGCGCTGGGACTCGTCGCGGCGGCCGCCTCTCCCGCGGTCGCCGCCCCGGAGCCCACCCTGTACGTCGCCATCGGCGACTCGTACACCGCCGGCCAGGGGTCGATCCCCTTCGACCCGGCCAACCTCCCGTGCAATCAGAGCCCGCTCGGCTACCCCAACCTGGTCGACGCCGTCGAGGGCGTCGAGCTGGTGGCCAACACGGCCTGTGCAGGCGCCACCACGGCGCAGGTGCTCGCGGTCCTCGCGACCGCGACGCCGGATCCCACCGTCGACCTCGTCACGCTGACGCTCGGGGGCAACGACCTCGGCTTCTCGGCCCTCGGGCCGGCGTGCTTCGGCCCGACCGCGGATCCCGCACTGTGCCAGGCCCTCCTCACCGTGACCAAGGAGGAGGCGGACGCCCTGACGGCCTCGCTCGTCGCGGTGTACACCGAGCTGCAGAGGGTCTTCCCGGAGGCCGACATCGTCGTGCTCGGCTACCCGAACCTCTTCAGCCCGGACGCCCACGGCGACGACTTCACGAGGGCGCTCCTCAAGGGCGGGGACGAGCTCAACAAGGCCGTGCGGAAGGCCGCACACGAGGCCGGCGTGATCTACGTCGACGTGCGGGACGAGTTCCGGCACCACGAGCTCGGCAGCGAGGACTCGTGGATCGGCGGCCCGACCGATCCGATCGGCTTCCTGCACCCGACCGCCGAGGGCTACCAGCTCGGCTACTTCCAGGCGCTCGTCAACGAGGGCGTCATCCCGGCCGCCTGAGGCTCGCGCGGGCCGCGGCCCCGTCAGTCCTGGGCGGGGTCGCGGCCGGTGCGGACACCGCTGTCGAGGGTCGCGATGGCGGCGAGGTCCTCGTCGTCGAGCGAGAAGTCGAACACGTCGAAGTTCTCCCGGATGCGGGACGCCGTCACCGACTTCGGGATCGCGACCACTCCGAGCTGCAGGTGCCAGCGCAGCACCACCTGCGCTCCGGTCCTGCCGTGCTTGGTTCCGATCCCCTCGAGGACCTCGTTGCCGAGCACCCGGCCGCGCGCGAGCGGGGACCACGCCTCGGTCACCACGCCGTGCTCCGCGTCGAACGCGCGCACCTCCGACTGGGGAAGCCAGGGGTGCAGCTCGACCTGGTTGACGGCGGGCGGCACGCTCCCCTCGTCGAGGATGCGCTGCAGGTGCGCCGTGGCGAAGTTCGAGACGCCGATCGAGCGGGCTCGCCCCTCCTCGCGGATCCGCTCGAGCGCGCGCCACGTCTCGGCGTACAGGTCCCGGCTGGGGACCGGCCAGTGGATCAGGTAGAGGTCGACGTAGTCGAGCCCGAGCCGGGCCATGCTCTCGTCGAACGCGCGGAGGGCGCGGTCGTAGCCCTGGTCGTCGTTCCACAGCTTCGTGGTCACGAACAGCTCGTCGCGCGGGACCTCGGCATCCCGGATCGCGCGTCCCACCCCGCGCTCGTTGCGGTACAGGGTCGCGGTGTCGACGTGGCGGTAGCCGACCCGGATCGCCTCCGCGATCGCCTGCTCGACCTCGTCGTCCGGGATCTTGTAGACGCCGAATCCGAGCTGCGGGATCGAGTGCCCGTCGTTGAGGGGCACGGAGGGGGCGAGCGCGTCCGAGGTCACGGTCCATTATCCGCAGGCCGATCGCGGTCGAGGCGGCGGTGGTTCGCGCGGATCAGGACGTCCGGTCGGCGGGAGACGGGTCGGTGCTGCTGCGCGGATCAGGACTTCCCGTGCGCCGGGCGGCGTTTCTTCCTGAACGGCGACGGGAACCCGCCGAGTGTCCTGATCCGCGCAGGATCTCCTGATCCGCGCAGGGCGTCAGCGGCTAGGGGGGGGCGGCCGCGAAAGGGGTCGGCCGCGCAACCGGTCGCCGGCCGCGTCAGCTGGGCTGGACGGGGATCGAGTCGGTGTCCGGCAGCGGGCTGGGGTCGCGGTGGCGCAGGTCGGGGTGCCAGCGCTTGCCCGCGACCGCGGCGAGGGTGGCCGCCGCCGCGAACGCGAAGCCGGTCCAGAACCCGCCGAGTGCTCCCTGCGCATCGATGAGGAAGCCCGCGACGCCCGAGCCGAGCGCGGCCCCGATCAGCTGGCCCGTGCCGATCCAGCCGTACGCCTCGGCCGTGTCGCTGAACTTCACGCTCGAGGACGTGATCGCGGACAGCACCGCGAGCGCCGGCGCGAGACCCAGGCCGGAGATCACCAGGGTCAGGGAGAGCCACCAGAAGTCGAGGATCGCGACCGCCGCAGCGAGCCCCACGGTCACGAGCAGCACGCGGCGCGCGAGCGCCCACGGGCCGATCGGGATGTGTCCGAACAGGAGCCCGCCCGCGAGCGAGCCGAGCGCCCAGATCGCGAGCACGATGCCCGCCTGCGGCCCCTCCTCGCCGAATGCGGCGACGACGGAGGCCTCGACGGCCGCGCACGAGGCGATGAGGAGGAACCCGACGATCGTCGCGAGGAGCACGGTGGGCTTCGCGAGGACCGCTCCGAGCCGCCGCTTGCTGCGGGGGATGCGCACCCGTCCCACCTCGGGCGAGGCGAGGAACCAGAGCCCGCCGCCCGTCATCATCACGACGGAGAGCAGGACGCCCTCGACGGTCCCGATCTGGGTCGACACGAACGTGACGAGCACCGGCCCGCCGATCCAGATCAGCTCCTGCGCCGACGCGTCGAGCGAGAACAGCGGGGTCAGCTGTCGCGAGTTCACCATCTTCGGGTAGATCGTCCGGACCGCCGGCTGGATGGGCGGGAAGGTGAGGCCCGCGACGAGCGCGACCGCCATCGACGCGGGGACCGGCTGCGGCACCAGCGCGATCTCCACGATCGCGAGGCTGCAGAGGACCACCGCCGACGCGATGACCGGGCGCATCCCGAACCGGCCCATGAGCCTGCTCGTGAGCGGTCCCGAGACCGCCTGCCCGACGCTCAGCGAGGCGAGGACGAGACCCGCCGCGCCGTACGACCCGGTGGTCCGCTCGATGTGCAGCAGGAAGCCCAGCGAGAGCATGCCGCTCGGGAATCGGGCCAGCAGCTGCGCCGAGATGATGCGAGCGACGCCCCTCGTTCTCAGCAGGCCGGCGTAACTACTCACAGGGCAAGAATCCTAGAGCCCAGGAAGTGTCAGGGGTGCGGCGTAGCGTGTGGATAAGTAGTCCTGGGTTGTGCACACTCTGTGCACGACACGCCGCCACATCTAGGGTTGCCGCCATGTTCAGAGCCCCATATATAGTGATTTTCGGTCGGCTCGCCGCACGGAATCCAGGTCTTCGGGTGGCTCTGGAATCCCAGGCGGACGACTGTACGGAATCGTTCTCCGGACCCCGGCCTTCGGGTGGCCCGGGGTCCGGAGACGTTCCGGTTGTTGCCCCGCCGGCAGTGCGGGGTTCTGGGGGGATGCGACCTCATACGAGGTCGCTCGTGGTCGTTCGTCGACCGGACAGTGGGAGGCAGTCGTGTCTATAACCGTCGTCAAGCGCAATGGGGACCGGGAGCCCTACGACGCCAACAAGATCAACCTCGCGATCGAGCACGCGAGTGCCGGCCTCGACGAGAACATCACCTGGGTCACCCAGATCGCGTCGGAGCTGGAGCTCACCCTCTTCGACGGGATCACCACCCAGCAGCTCGACGAGGCCGTCATCCAGGTGGCGCTGCAGAACGTCAAGGACGACCCTGCATTCGACACCGTGGCCGCGCGGCTGCTGCTCAAGACCATCTACAAGCGCGTGCTCGGCGACTACGAGACCGCCGCGGAGCTCAAGGCGCTGCACACGCTCAAGTTCCGCCCGTACATCGAGCGCGGCGTCGCGGAGGACCTCCTCGACGACCGTCTCGCGACGCTGTTCGACCTGGACCGCCTGGCCGAGGCGCTGGAGCCCGCGGGCGACGAGCTGCTCAAGTACATCGGCGTCGTCACGCTGAACAACCGGTACGGCATCAAGGCGCGCAACGGCGAGCCGCTCGAGGTGCCGCAGTACTTCTGGATGCGCATCGCCATGGGTCTCTCGCTCAACGAGCAGGACCCGACCTCCACCGCGATCGCGTTCTACCGCAAGATGTCGACGCTCGACTACCTCGCGGCGGGCTCGACGCTCGTCAACGCCGGCACCAAGTACCCGCAGCTGTCCAACTGCTTCGTCATGGAGATGCAGGACGACATCGAGCACATCGCGAAGACCACCCGCGATGTCATGTGGCTCACGAAGGGCACGGGCGGCATCGGCCTCTCTGTCACCAAGCTGCGCGCGCAGGGCTCGCCCATCCGGTCGAACAACACCACCTCGACCGGGCCGATCCCCTTCATGCACACGATCGACTCGATCCTGCGGGCGGTCAGCCGCGGCGGCAAGAAGTTCGGCGCCCTCTGCTTCTACATGGAGAACTGGCACCTCGACTTCCCCGAGTTCCTCGACCTCCGCCAGAACTCCGGCGACCCGTACCGCCGCACCCGCACCGCCAACACCGCCGTGTGGATCTCGGACGAGTTCATGAAGCGGGTCCAGAACGACGAGGACTGGTACCTCTTCGACCCGCTGGAGGTCGCCGACCTCAACGAGCTCTACGGCAAGGAGTTCTCGGCCCGCTACGCGCACTACATCGCGGAGGCCGAGGCCGGCAGGCTCCGGATGTTCAAGCGCATCAAGGCGCGCGAGCAGTTCAAGGCGATCCTCATCGCCCTCCAGACCACGAGCCACCCCTGGCTCACCTGGAAGGACACGATCAACAACCGCGCCCTCAACAACAACACGGGCACGATCCACCTCTCCAACCTCTGCACCGAGATCTGCCTCCCGCAGGACCGCGACAACGTCTCCGTCTGCAACCTGGCGTCGATCAACCTGTCCCGGCACCTCGTCGAGGTCGACGGCAAGCTCGCCTTCGACTGGGCGCAGATGGAGGAGAGCGCCCGCCTCGCGGTGCGGCAGCTCGACAACCTCATCGACATCACGCTCTCGAGCGTCGACGAGGCGGACTTCTCGAACCAGCAGAACCGCGCGATCGGCCTCGGCGTGATGGGATTCACCGACGTCGTCGAGAAGCTCGGCTTCTCGTACGAGAGCGAGGAGGCCTACGACCTGATCGACGAGATCATGGAGCACGTCTCCTACGCGGCGATCGACGAGTCGGCCGACCTCGCGCAGAGCCGGGGCGCGTACCAGAACTTCCAGGGCTCGCGCTGGTCCCAGGGAATGGTGCCGCTCGACTCGATCGCGCTCACGGAGGCCGACCGCGGGGTCCCCGTCAAGGTGACCCGCAAGACCCGGCTCGACTGGGATGCGCTCCGCGCCAAGGTCAAGGGCGGGATGCGCAACGCGACGCTCATGGCGATCGCGCCCACCGCGTCAATCGGCCTCGTCGCCGGCACCACCCCCGGCCTCGACCCGCAGTTCTCGCAGATCTTCAGCCGCGCGACCTCGTCCGGCAAGTTCCTCGAGGTGAACCGCAACCTGGTCGCCGACCTGCAGAAGCTCGGCCTCTGGGAGCGCGTCCGCGAGTCGATCCTGCGCAGCCAGGGCGACATCCAGAACATCGCGGAGATCCCGGACAGCGTGAAGGCCGCGTACAAGACGAGCTTCCAGCTCTCGCCGTACGCCTTCCTCGAGGTCGCGGCCCGCGCTCAGAAGTGGATCGACCAGGCCATCAGCCGCAACATGTACCTCGAGACGCGCGACCTCGGCGACATGATGGACATCTACTACGCGGCGTGGGAGCGGGGCGTCAAGACGACGTACTACCTGCACATGAAGCCGCGGCACACCGCCGAGCAGTCGACGGTGCGCGTCAACAAGGCGGAGACCATCACCGAGGGCACGAAGCGCGGCTTCGGCGCCGCCCAGCCGGTCACGCCGGAGAAGGCGTCCGCGGTGTCGGCGGTGCCCGAGGCCGAGCCCGCCGTCCCGGCTCCCGCCCGCCGCGGCTTCGGCTTCGGCGGTCTCGCTCCCAAGGCGGACTCGTGAGCGCCCGCGACTTCGGGGGCGACGGGGTGTCCACGGCCACCGGATCGATCTACATCGTGCCGATGGACCCGATGGACCTCCTCCAGTGCGACTCCTGCCAATAATCGCCGTCACCAGGGAATCCACGGCCACGGCCCAGCGTTAGGAACAACATATGAGCATCCTCGGCACCGGCATCCAGGAGGGGCTTCTCCTGAAGCCCGTTCGGTACAAGTGGGCGATGGACCTGTACGAGCAGGCCGTGGCGAACACGTGGTTCCCGAACGAGATCCAGCTCGGTGAGGACATCGCCGACTTCAAGCGCATGACGGACGAGGAGCGCCACGCGATCACGTTCCTCATGTCCTACTTCAACCCGAGCGAGCTGCTGGTCAACAAGGCCCTCGCGTTCGGCGTGTACCCCTACATCAACGCTCCCGAGGCGCACCTCTACCTCGCGAAGCAGATGTGGGAGGAGGCGAACCACTGCATGTCGTTCGAGTACGTCCTCGAGACGTTCCCGATCGACCGGGACGAGGCCTACAACTCCCACATCGACGTGCCGTCGATGGCCCGCAAGGAGGAGTTCGAGGTCAGCTTCATCAAGCGGATGACCGAGCAGCAGCTCGACATCACGACGACGGCCGGCAAGAAGGACTTCATCCGGAACCTCGTCGCGTACAACATCATCCTCGAGGGGATCTGGTTCTACTCGGGCTTCATGGTCGCGCTCTCGTTCCGCCAGCGGAACCTGCTGCGCAACTTCGGCTCGCTCGTCGACTGGATCGTGCGCGACGAGAGCCTCCACCTGAAGTTCGGCATCAACCTGATCCTCACCGTGCTCGACGAGAACCCCGACCTGCAGACCGCGGAGTTCGCCGCCGAGATCAAGAAGATGATCACGGACGCCGTCGAGATGGAGGAGCAGTACAACCGCGACCTCCTGCCGAACGGCATCCTCGGCCTCAACGCGAACTACATCAACCAGTACGTCAAGTACCTGGCCGACCGCCGGCTCGAGGAGCTCGGCTTCGAGCCGGAGTACAACGTGTCCAACCCCGCGAAGTGGATGGCGACCGCGAACGACACGCTGCAGCTGGTGAACTTCTTCGAGTCGACCAACACCTCGTACGAGGTCAACGCGCAGGCCACCGCGCGTTCCTGAACCGCCCGTCGGCCGGGGCTCGAATCCGATTCGCCCCGGCCGGCGTGGGCATGCGCGCTGACCTCGGCATAAAGAGAGGGCGTCACGTGTTGGCGCCCTCTGTACTGTTTTTCCTCCAGGGGCAGCAAGCGCGTCCCGAATCCAAGGCGCAAGCTCGAGCGACCACCGGAGCCGCCCTGTGAGCCGAACCGACACCGACCAGCCCGAGACCGACGACTACCCGAGCACCGCCGCGCGCGACGTGGTCTCCGCCAGCACGGGGGGCATCCCCGTCGTCCGCGCGCCGCACAAGCTCGCGCGACACCACCGCAACGTGATCCTCGTGCTGATGGTGTCCGCGTTCACGGTCATCCTCAACGAGACCGTGATGGGCGTCGCGCTGCCCGTCCTCCAGGAGGATCTCGGCGTCGCCCCGTCGATCGGGCAGTGGCTGACGACCGCCTACATGCTCACGATGGCCGTCGTCATCCCGATCACGGGCTTCCTGATCGAGCGGATCCCGACGAAGGCGCTGTTCATCAGCGCCATGTCGCTGTTCAGCGTCGGCACCGCGGTCGCCGCGATCGCGCCCGTCTTCGAGGTGCTGCTCGCCGCGCGGGTCGTGCAGGCGTCCGGAACCGCGATCATGATGCCGCTTCTCATGACCACGGTCATGAACCTCGTGCCCGTCGCGCGCCGCGGCGCGATGATGGGCAACATCTCGGTCGTGATCGCCGTGGCGCCGGCTCTCGGTCCGACCGTGTCCGGCTTCGTGATCGAGCACTTCGGCTGGCGCTGGATCTTCGGCATCGTGCTGCCCATCGCGATCGCGACGCTCGCGATCGGCGCCAAGTGGGTCGTCTCCGTCTCGGAGACGACGCGCGCCAAGGTCGACGTCCTGTCGATCCCTCTCGCCGTGCTCGGCTTCGGCGGCCTCGTCTACGGCCTGGCGAGCATCGGCGAGTCGGCCGAGGGCGGCGCGGCGATCCCCGTCTGGATCCTGTTCACGGCGGGCGGCGTGTTCCTCGCGCTGTTCCTCCTGCGCCAGATCCTCCTGCAGCGCCACGAGCGGGCGCTCCTCGACCTGCGCGTGTTCACCTCGCCGATCTTCACGATCGCGATGGTATCGATGGTCATCGCGACCGCCACGATGTTCGGGGCGTTCATCCTCCTGCCGTTCTTCGCGCAGCGTGCCCTCCTGCTGGACCCGCTCGCGACCGGCCTGATCACGCTCCCCGGCGGACTGCTCATGGGCATCGCGAGCCCCTTCATCGGCCGGATCTACGACCGGCACGGGCCCCGCTTCCTGCTCATTCCCGGCACGCTCCTGATCAGCGGCGCGATGTGGCTCCTCACCACGGTGAACGAGTCCACGTCGATCTGGACCCTGGTGCTCACCAACATCGGGCTGAGCGTCGGCCTGTCGGCCACCTTCACCCCGCTCATGACGTCCGGACTGGGCTCGGTCCAGCGCAGGCTCTACTCGCACGGGAGCGCCGTGCTCGGCACGTTCCAGCAGGTGGCCGCGGCGGCCGGCACGGCGCTGTTCATCACCGTGATGGCGGTGGGGGCGTCGGCGGCCGGGAGCGACACCATGGAGGTGGCGGGAACCGTCGCCGGCACGCACGCCGCGTTCCTGGTCGGGGCGATCATGTCGCTCGGGCTGATCGTCGCCGTCCTGTTCGTGCGCAAGCCGGACAACGCCGTCTCGGGGCCCGTCGGCCACTGAGCTGATGCGTCAGGTCGCGCTGCTCCGCGGGATCAACGTCGGCGGCCGCAACAAGGTCCCGATGGCGGAGCTGCGCGCCGTGGTCGAGAAGGCCGGGATGACGAACGTGCGGACCGTGCTCGCGAGCGGCAACGTCGTGTTCGACGCGGAAACCGACCCCGCGGAGTCCGCCGGCGTGCTCGAGCGGGCGGTCGGGGAGGCGTTCGGCTACGACGCCGCGATCCACGTCGTGCCGCTCGAGACGGTCCGCGCGGCGGTCGAGGGATACCCGTTCCCCCGGTCGCCGGAGCGGCACGCGTACGCGGTGTTCGTCACGGACCCGGCGACGCTGCGGACGCTCGCCGCAGCGGCGCCGGAGGACTCGGACCTCGAGCGGGTCCGGCCGGCCGACGGGCTCCTCTACTGGGAGGTCGAGAAGGGCAGCACGCTGTCCAGCCCCTTCGGCACGCTGACAGGCAGGAAGCACGCCGGGATCGTGACGACCCGCAACCTCCAGACGCTCGAGAAGGTCCTCGCCGCCGGCTGAACCGCGCTCGCCCCGGCGGATGCAGCCTCGCCACAGCTGTTGTTCCTGCCGCGCGGATGGCGTTGCTGCCGCGGCCGGATCAGGAGGCGCCGAGGGCGCGCGTGACGCGCTGCAGGGACACCGGGCCCACGGCGCCGAGGTGCTGCGCGAACAGGCTGAGCCGCAGCTCCTCGAGCATCCAGCGGACCTCCGCGAGGCGCGGCTCGGCGTCGGCCCGGAGCGGGAGGGTGCCGCCCGCAGCCAGGTACCGCTCGGTCGCGGCCTGCACCTCGTTCAGCCACACCCGGTCCCGCCCCGGGTTCTCGCGCAGCTTCGCGATCCGCGCGGTGATCCCTTCGAGGTACACGGGGACGCGGCGGAGGCGCTCGATCCCGGTGACCGAGACGAAGGCGGGGTGCACGAGCGCGTCCAGCTGCGCGCGGGCGTCCGTGAGGGCGGGCAGCAGCGCGAGGCTCGTCGCGCCGCGGATGGCGGCGTCGGCCTGACGGGCGCCGGTGAGCACCCGCGCGGCGAGGGCGACGGCGGCGAACAGGTCGTCGACGACGTGCCCGGACACGTCCTCGCGCACCGCGTCGAACTCGGCGCGCGTCCACAGCAGGCCGTCCGGGATGCGCGCCCGCAGCCGGGCCTCGATGACCGCCGCCAGCGCGTCGTCGAACAGCGCTCGAGCGCTCGGGTAGGGGCTCGTGGCCAGGGCCACCTTCTCGGCCCCGGTGAGGTGCTCGTTGAGGTAGGAGACGGGGGAGGGGATCGCGAGCTGCAGGAGACGCAGGACGCCCCGGCGGTGCATCGCGGCCTGCTCGGCCGCCGTGCCGAAGAGGCGGACGTCGACGGTCGTGCCGCGGTCCACGAGGGCCGGGTAGGCGTGCACGCGGCTGCCTCCGCGGCGGAGGTCGAGCTCGCGCGGCAGCTCGTCGACGTCCCAGACGGTGAGACCGGTCCGCTCGATGGACGGCGCCGGGGACTCGTCCCGCTTCGCCCGCGCGTCGAACAGCTTCGACACCGACTCGCGGGCGCGCTCGGAGAAGCGCTCCTGCAGCTCGGCGAGGTCCTTGGAGATCCCGAGGCGGCGTCCGCGGTCGTCGACGACCGCGAACGACATGCGCAGGTGCGCCGGCAGCCGCTCGGGGTCGAAGTCCTCCGCTGCCGCCGCCGTCCCGGCCGCTCGGCGGATCGCGGTGGCCAGCGCCGCGGCGATCGGCTCGTCGTGGGGTCCCGGCGGCAGCTCGGCCATCAGCTTCTCCGCCCACTGCGCGGCCGGCACGACGGTCCGGCGGATCGCCTTCGGCAGGGTCTTGAGCAGCGCCGCCACGAGCTCCTCGCGCAGCCCCGGGACCTGCCAGTCGAAGCCGGCCGCGCTCATCCTCGGCAGAAGGGGGAGAGGGATCTCGACGGTGACGCCGTCGTCGACGGCGCCCGGCTCGAACCGGTAGCGGAGCGTGAGGCGCTGGTCGCCGGTGCGCCAGGTGGTGGGGAACGCCTGGACGTCCGGCATCCCCTCGTCCTCCTCCTCGAGGAGGTCGGCGCGGCTCATGGTCAGGAGGCCGGGCGCTTCCTTGCGGGCCTCGCCCCACCACGCCTGGAACGCGGTGACGCTCGCGACGTCCGACGGGACGCGAGCGTCGTAGAAGTCGAGGATCGACTCGTCGCCCGAGAGGATGTCGCGGCGCCGCGTCCGCTCCTCGACCTCGCCGAGCTCCCGGACGAGGCGGGCGTTCGCGCGCTCGAACTCGAACGCCGGATCCTTCGACCGGTCGAGGTGCGACGGCCACTCCTGCTGCACGAGCGCGTGCCGCAGGAACAGCTCCCGCGCCTCCGCGGCGTCCACCCGCGACCACTGGATGCGCCGGCGGACGACGAGGGGGACGCCGAACAGGGTCACCGTCTCGTACCCGACGGCAGCGCCCTGCCGCGCCTCCCAGTGCGGCTCCGAATGGTTCCGCTTTACCAGGTCGCCCGCGAGCCGCTCCGCCCAGGCCGGGTCGATCGCGCCGACGGTGCGCGCGAAGAGCCGCGACGTCTCGACGAGCTCCGCCGCCATCACGGCCGACGGGGGCTTCTTGGCGAGCGGCGAGCCGGGGAAGACGGCGAACTTCACGCCGCGCGCCCCCAGGTACTCGACGTTGCGGCGGCGCTTGTCCTTCGCGTCCTTGCCGCCGCTGCGCCCGTCCTTCGCGGCGGTGCGCTGGTCCACGACCCCGATCTGCGACAGCAGCCCGGAGAGCAGCGAGCGCGCGATCCCGTCCGGATCGACCCGCGGCTCGCCCGAGCGGATCCCGATGCGGCGCGCGAGCCGGTCGAGCTGCCGGTAGACGTCCTGCCACTCCCGGACGCGCAGGTAGTTGAGGAACTCGCTGCGGCAGAGCCGCCGGAACGCGCTCGACGACAGCTCGCGCTGCCGTGCCTCGAGGTGGTTCCAGAGGTTCAGGAGCGAGAGGAAGTCGCTCGTCGGGTCGGCGAAGCGCGCGTGCGACTGGTCCGCCTGCTCGCGCTTCTCCGCCGGCCGCTCCCGCGGATCCTGGATGCTCAGGCCGGCGACGATCGCGAGCACCTCGCGCACGACGCCGTTGCGCTTCGACTCGAGCACCATGCGGCCGAAGCGCGGGTCGATGGGCAGCCGCGCGAGGTCGCGTCCCGTGCGGCTGAGCCGGCCGTCGCCCGTCAGCGCGCCCAGCTCGCGGAGCAGCTCGAACCCGTCCCGGACGCCGCGCTTGTCGGGCGGCTGCAGGAACGGGAAGTCCTCGATGTCGCCGAGATCCAGGTCGAGCATCTGCAGGAGGACGGCCGCGAGCCCGGTGCGGAGGATCTCCGGATCCGTGAACTCCGGCCGGCGCTCGAAGTCCTCCTCGGAGTAGAGGCGGATCGCGATCCCCTCGCTCGTGCGTCCGGCGCGGCCGGCCCGCTGGCTCGCGGAGGCCTGCGAGATCGGCTCGATCGGCAGCCGCTGCACCTTCGAGCGCGCGCCGTAGCGGGAGATGCGCGCCGTCCCGCCGTCCACGACGTACTTGATGCCCGGCACGGTGATGCTCGTCTCGGCGACGTTGGTCGCCAGCACGATGCGGCGCCGGATCCCCGGCGCCCGCGACGTGTCGAAGACCCGGTGCTGCTCGGCGGCGGACAGGCGCCCGTAGAGCGGGAGCACCTCGGTCCCGGGCAGGTTCCGGGCGCGGATCGCGTCCTCGGCGTCGCGGATCTCGTTCTCGCCGGACAGGAAGACGAGGACGTCGCCGGGTGGTTCCGCCGCGAGCTCGTCGAGGGCGGCGACGATGCCGTCGAAGAGGTCGCGGTCCTCGCGGCGCTCGCCGTCCTCGGACTCCTCGCCCACGAGGGGCCGGTAGCGGATCTCGACCGGATAGGTGCGGCCGGAGACCTCGAGCACCGGCGCGGGAGTGCCGTCCGCCGCGGCGAAATGCTCCGCGAAGCTCTGCGGGTCGATCGTCGCGGACGTCACGATGAGCTTGAGGTCGGGACGCTGCGGGAGGAGGCGCTTCAGGTAGCCGAGCAGGAAGTCGATGGTGAGGCTGCGCTCGTGCGCCTCGTCGATGATGATCGTGTCGTAGCGGCTGAGCATGCGGTCGTGGCTCAGCTCGTTGAGCAGGATGCCGTCCGTCATCAGCTTGATCCGGGTGTCGGCGCTCGCCTTGTCGGTGAACCGCACCTGGTAGCCGACGAGGCCGCCCAGGTCGACGCCGAGCTCCTCCGCGATGCGCTCCGCGATCGTCCGGGCGGCGATCCGCCGCGGCTGCGTGTGGCCGATCGACTGGCGCCCCAGCTCGAGGCAGATCTTCGGCAGCTGCGTCGTCTTGCCCGAGCCGGTCGCGCCCGCGAGCACGACGACCTGGTGGTCCCGGATGGCCGCCGCGATCTCGTCCTTCGCCGCGGAGACGGGCAGCTCCGCGGGGTAGGTGATGGCGAGCGCGTCGAGAGACATGAGCCCTCCATGGTAATTCCGGCATGCCTCGCGTCCGTGACCGGTGAGAGGGATGCCCGGGGTTGCGCCGTTCAGGAGATCCGCCGACCGGCACGGCGTGTCGTCCTGAACCGGGGGCGAAAGCGGCCGTCTGTCCTGATCCGCTTCGCATCTCCTGAACCGCGGACCGGGCGTGCGGCTGGCGCAAGCCCCGACCGCCGGTTTCAGGATGCGCCGACCCCGATGGAAGAGTTGACGTATGACGTCGACCAGCACCGTCCCCACCGTGACCCTCAACGACGGAACCGAGATCCCGCAGCTGGGCTTCGGGGTGTTCCAGGTGGAGCCCGAGCGGACCCAGGAGGTCGTGGAGAGCGCCCTCGAGATCGGCTACCGGCACATCGACACCGCCGCCATCTACGGCAACGAGAAGGGTGTCGGCAGGGCGATCGCCGCCTCCGGCATCCCGCGCGAGGAGCTCTACGTCACGACCAAGCTCTGGAACGCGAACCACAAGCGCGACAGGGCGCTCGCCGCCTTCGATGCGAGCATGGAGAAGCTCGGCCTCGACTACGTCGACCTCTACCTCATCCACTGGCCGGTCCCGATGTACGGCGAGTACGTCGAGGCGTGGAAGACCCTCGAGGAGATCCTCGCGACCGGCCGCACGAAGACGATCGGCGTCTCCAACTTCCTCCCCGAGCACCTGCAGGCCCTGTTCGACGCGAGCGACGTCGTGCCCGCGGTGAACCAGATCGAGCTGCACCCGGAGCTCCAGCAGCGCGACGTCGTCGACTTCTGCGCGCAGCACGGGATCGCGATCGAGGCCTGGTCCCCGCTCGCGTCCGGGCAGATCGTGGACCGCGAGGACGTCGCCGCGATCGCCCGGAAGTACGGCAAGACCCCGGCGCAGGTGACCCTCCGCTGGCACCTCGACGAGGGCCGGATCATCTTCCCGAAGTCGAACGACCCGGGCCGCCAGCGCGAGAACTTCGAGATCCTCGACTTCTCGCTGACGCCCGAGGAGCTGGCCGTGTTCGACGCCCTCGACTCCGGCCGGCGGGTGGGGGCCGACCCCGCCACCGCCTCGTTCCGCTGAGCGCGGAGGCGGGCGCCGGCCTCGGCGCCCGGGTCGCCGCCTACCTGCTCGCCTCGATCCCGCTGCGGCTCTCCGTCTCCGGCGCCGGAGTGGCGCTCGCGGTGCTCGCGGTCGAGGAGACGGACAGCGTGGCGCTGGGCGGTGCGCTCATCGCGGCGCTGCTCGCGCCGAGCGTCGTGCTCGCCCCGCTCGCGGGCGTCGCCCTCGACCGGTCGCGCGCGCCCCGCGTCCTCGTGTTCGGCGGCGCGCTCGGCACCGCGGTCGCCCTGGCGATCGCGGGGCTGCTCGGCATCCTCCCGACATGGGTGGTCGTCATCTCGCTGCTCGTCGCGGGATGCTGCACGCCGGCGTTCTCCGGCGGGCTCAGCAGCTTCGCGGCCGACGTCGTGCCCGGCCATGAGCGCGCGTTCGCGAGCGACACCCTGTCCTACAACATCGCGGGCGTCGCCGGTCCCGGCCTCGCGGCGCTCGCCATGGCGGCGGGATCCGGGAGGCTCGCGCTCGAGCTCCTCGCGGTCATCGCGGCGGCGGGCGCCGTCGGCGTCCTGCTCCTGAAGCTGCCGGCGCGGCCCGTTCCCGACGAGCCGTCGTCCGTGGTGGGCGACGTCGGCCGGGGCATGCGGCACCTCGTGAGCCACCGGCCGCTGGCCCTGTCGACCCTGTCCGGGACTCTCACCCAGCTCGGCGGCGGCGCCCTGCCGATCGCGGCCGTCGCGCTCGCCTCGGAGCGCGCCCGCACCGTCGCGGACGCGGGCTGGATCATGACGGCCTTCTCGATCGGCGGACTGGTGAGCGCGCTCGTGAGCGCCTGGCGCCCCGTCCGGCGCTGGGCGCCGCACACCGTCATGCTCGGCAGCTTCGCCGCGACCGGCGGGTTCACCGTGGTGAGCGCGTTCGCGCCGAACTACACGCTGACCCTGATCGCGATGGGGCTCGCGGGCCTGTTCACGGCTCCCGGCGTCGCCGCCATGCTCACCATCCGCCAGCGGGAGAGTCCACCGACAGTCCGGTCGCAGGTGTTCACGGTGGGCGCCGGTCTGAGAGGATCGGCGGCGGCGGCGGGCGCCGCGATCGCCGGGGGACTCGGCCTGATCGGGGCCGTCCCGCTCACAGTCCTCGTCGGCGCGGTCTGGATCGCGAGTGCCGCCATCCTGCTCCTTCCCCGCGGCATCTCGGAGGCCTACGAATGACGACGACCGCTCCCGCTCGCACACCCTGGCTCGCGCTCATCGGTGTCGGGGTGATCGGGGGCTTCCTCTCCGGCCTCTTCGGGGTCGGCGGAGGCGTCGTCATGGTGCCCCTCCTCGTCGCGCTCGCGCGCTTCGACCAGCGGCGGGCCTCCGCCCTGTCCCTCGCCGCGATCATCCCCGCCGGCATCGTCGGCGCGTCCGGCTACCTCGTGAACGGTCAAGTGAACCTGCCGGCGGCGATCGCCCTCGCGGCGGGGGCGATCCCGGGGGCGCTCCTCGGGGCCCGCCTGCTGCGGCGGATCCACCTGGGACTGCTGCGCTGGATGTTCATCGCGCTGCTGCTGCTCGTCGCGCTGCGCATGGTGCTCGTCGTGCCGGAGCGCGGCGCCGAGATCGAGCTCGAGTGGTGGCTCCTCGTGATCCTGGCCGGGATCGGGCTCCTCGTCGGCATCGCGTCCGGGCTGTTCGGCGTCGGAGGCGGGATCATCATCGTCCCCGTCCTCGTCGCCGGGTTCGGGATCGGCGACCTGCTCGCGAAGGGGACGTCCCTCACGGTGATCATCGCCTCGAGCGCGATGGGCACCGTGACCAACGTGCGCGGCGGTCTCGTCCGTCTCCGCGAGGCGCTCGTCGTCGGGGTCGCGGCCTCGCTCCTGTCGCTCGCCGGCGTCGCGTGCGCGTTCCTCCTCTCGCCCGAGGTCTCGGCGATCGCGTTCGCGGCGCTGCTCCTGCTGAGCGCGGCTCAGCTCGCGATCCGCTCGCTGCGGGGTCAAGGGGGGAGACGACGCCGCAAGCGCGGGACTACCGTGTCGGAATGAACCGCCTGGCCGACGCCGTCAGCCCGTACCTGCGCAGCCACGCGGACAACCCGGTGGACTGGCGGCCCTGGGGCGAGGAGGCGTTCGAGGAGGCCGCCCGGCGCGACGTCCCCGTGCTCGTGTCCATCGGCTACGCCACCTGCCACTGGTGTCACGTCATGGCTCGCGAGAGCTTCTCCGACCCGGACCTCGCCGAGTACCTGAACGAGCGGTTCGTCGCGATCAAGATCGACCGCGAGGAGCACCCGGACGTCGACTCCACCTACATGGCGGCCGCGTCCGTCTTCACGCCGAACCTCGGCTGGCCCCTCAACGTGTTCACGACCCCGCAGGGGCGGGCCTTCTACGCGGGCACCTACTCGCCGCCGAGCCCGATGCTCGGCCACCCGTCCTTCCGTCAGGTGCTCCAGGCGGTCGACGAGGCCTGGCGCGATCGCCGGGACGAGGTCGAGCGCAGCGCGGCGGGCCTCGCCGCGGCCCTGGTCGAGCCGGTGCTGCCGCCGGAGGGACCCGCGGCGGTCGACTTCGCCGCGGTCGCCGAGCAGCTCCTGTCGTACGAGGACCGCGAGCACGGCGGCTTCGGGGGTGCGCCGAAGTTCCCGATCGCGCCGGTCGTCCTGATGGCCCTCCGCCTCGGAGCCTCCGACGTGCTGCACGAGCCGGCGCGCGGGGCGGTGGCCGACCTCGCCCGCCGTACCCTCCGCACCATGGCGTACTCCGGCCTCCGCGACCCGATCGAGGGCGGATTCTTCCGGTACGCGACCAAGCGGGACTGGACCGAGCCCCACTACGAGCGGATGCTCTACGACAACGCCCAGCTCCTGCGCGCGTACGCCGAAGCAGGGAACGAGGAGATCGCGGCAGGCATCGTGTCCTTCCTGCAGAGCATCCTCCGCCGTCCGTCCGGTGCCTTCGGGTCGGCGCAGGACTCGGAGAGCTACATCGACGGAGAGCGCAGCGAGGGCGGCTACTACGCGCTCGACGCCGAGGCGAGGCGCAGCCAGCCGGCACCCGCCGTCGACGGGAAGGTGCTGACGGGGTGGAACGGGCTCGCGATCGGCGCCCTCGCCACCGCTTCGCTCCGGCTCGGCCGGCCCGAGTGGGCGGAGCTCGCCCGCACCGCGGCGGACGCCGTGCTCGCCTCGGCTCGGCAGGGGCGCCGGCTCCTGCGGGCGACCCTCGACGGTCGCGCGTCGCCCGCCCCGGCGACGCTCGAGGACTACGGGATGCTCGCGCGGGGACTGCTCGAGCTCGCGATCACGACGGCGGAGCCGGGCTATGCGGTCGCCGCACGGGAGCTCGTCGACGACTGCCTCTCGGCGGGTCGGGGCGGTGCCTTCGCCGTGCCCGGCGGTCCGGACTCCACGCTCGCCCGTCGAGGGCTGGCCCTGCCGAGCGACCCGGGCGAGGGCGCCTACCCCTCGGGTACCAGCGAGATCGCGGTCGCATCGATGCTGCTGTTCGAGCTCACGGGGGAGGACCTCTACCTCCAGGCCGCCGAGCGCGCACTGGCTCCTTTCGCGGCGCTCGCGGAGTCGCGCCCCGTCTCGCTCGGGGCGGCGCTCGAGGCGCTCCTGCGGATGCGGAGCGCCGGCGCGGCCCTGCTGCTGATCGGGCCGCCGGATCCCGAGCTCGAGGACGTGGCGCGCTCGGCGCCGATCGACATCGTCGTCCGCGCGTCCGAGGAGCAGGCCGCGGCCTTCGCGGAGTCGGGGTTCCCGCTGTTCGCCGACCGCGCGGCACGCGACGGCCGGGCGACCGCCTACCTCTGCGAGGGCTTCGTCTGCCGCCTCCCGGTGCAGGAGGCGTCCGAGCTCCGCACCGCGCTCAGCACCGCGGCCTGAGGCGGCACGGGCACGCTGCAGTGGCGGGTCACACCCAGCTGGCGAGCCAGACGTGCATCTGCCAGAACCAGAACGGGGTCTGCACGCCCGTCCACAGCGGGTAGAAGAACGCGCTGACGAGCACGACCACGACGAGGAACACCGCGATGACGCGGCGCGCGACGATCGCCCGCTCCTCCGACACGGTCTCGCCGCGGCGTCCCGTCCCCACCGCCGCGATGACCGCGGTGAGCGCGAGCAGGAGGTAGGGCTCGAACGCGATCGAGTAGAACTGGAACATCGTCCGAGTCGGGTACAGCAGCCAGGGCAGGTAGCCCGCCGCGACGCCCATCAGGATCAGCCCGTGCCGCCAGTCCCGGTAGCGGGCGAACCGGTAGACGAGATATCCCGTGGCGGCCACCGCCGCCCACCACAGGATCGGGTTGGCGATCGACCACACGATCTCGGAGCAGTAGTCGAAGGCGCACCCGTTCTCGCCCGCCGCGCTGCCCACGTAGTACACCTGGGTCGGACGCGCGAGCAGCGGCCACAGGATCGCGGGCGTCGCATAGGCGTGCGTCGCGCTCAGCCCGGTGTGGAAGGAGTAGATCCCGGCGTGCCAGTGCCACAGGTTCTGCAGCACGTCGGGCACCCAGGCGAGCACACCGGTCCAGCGCTCGCCGCCCTGCGCGATCCAGTTGCGGTCGTACCCGCCCGAGGTCACGAGCCAGCCGGTGAAGCTCGCGAGGTACGCGGCGAAGGCCGCGGGCACCATCGTGACGAACGCGAGCGGCGCCTGGCGGAGCAGGGTCGCCGGCAGCCAGCCGTCCGCGCCGGCCCGCCGCCAGGCGAGGGCGTCCGTGACGACCACGTAGAGGCCGAAGGCCGCGAGGAAGTAGATCCCGGACCACTTCACGGCACAGGTGAGGCCGAACGCGATCCCCGCCGCGAGCAGCCAGGGGCGCCAGAGGAGGAGCGGACCCCACCCGGTCGCTCCGTCCGGCGGGCGGGACTCCTGCCACTGCGTGAGGCGGCGATCCCGCTCTCGGCGGTCGAGGAGCACCGCGCCGAAGCCGAGCAGGGCGAGGAGCATCACGAAGGTGTCGAGCAGGGACACCCGCGAGAGCACGATCGCCAGTCCGTCGATCGCGAGGAGCGCCCCGGTGAGGACCCCGAGGGCGGTGCTGCGGAACAGGGCCGTCGCGATGAGCGTGAGCAGCAGGACCGCCAGCGTGCCGGCGAGCGCGACCGAGAAGCGCCAGCCGACCGGGTTCTCCGCGCCGAACAGGGCGAGGCCGACCGCGATCAGCCACTTCCCGAGGGGCGGGTGCGCGGGGTAGGACGGGGCGCCCGTGAACTCGTCGACCTTCCCGGCGCTGAAGTCCGCGTCGGTGTAGTCCTCCGGCCAGGCGCCCTCGTAGCCGAGGTTGAGGAGCGTCCAGGCGTCCTTGACGTAGTACGTCTCGTCGAACATCAGGGTCGCGGGATGCGCGAGGTTCCAGAAGCGGAGCACGGCCGCGAGGAGCGTGACCGCGAGCGGTGCCGCCCAGCGCCAGCCCGGCCACCCCGCCGCGCGGTCCGCCGCCGGGAGCGCCGCCACCGCGTCGTCCTGAGCGGCGGGCGCGTCCCGCGGGGCGCGCCGGAAGAGGACGGTCGCGCGCGGCACCGCCCCATGATAGGCGCGGCCCCTCCGGGACCTCCGCGCCATGCGGACGCCGGGGTGGTGGAGCAGACTGAGGGTCATGCTGGTGCTGGGGGCGACGCCGATCGGGAATCTCGGCGACGCCACACGACGCCTCGTCGACGCGCTGTCGACGGCTTCCGTCGTCGCCGCCGAGGACACGCGGGTCACCCAGCGTCTCCTCGCGGGGCTCGGCGTCGAGAACAGGCCCCGCCTCGTGTCGCTCAACGAGCACACCGAGCGCGACCGCATCCCCGAGCTCCTCGCGCTCGCCGAGGAGGGCGACGTCCTCGTCCTGAGCGACGCCGGGATGCCGACCGTGTCCGACCCCGGGTACCGGCTCGTGACCGCCGCCGTCGAGGCCGGGATCCGGGTCACGGTGCTGCCCGGACCGTCTGCGGTGCCGACGGCCCTCGCGGTATCCGGGCTGCCGACCGACCGGTTCGCGTTCGAGGGCTTCCCGCCGCGGCGCCCCGCCGAGCGTCGGGCCGCCCTCGCAGCCCTCGCCCGCGAGCCCCGGACGCTCGTGTTCTTCGAGTCGCCGCAGCGCCTCGCGGACTTCCTCGCCGACCTCGCGGCCGCCTTCGGCCCCGAGCGCCGGGTCGCAGTGTGCCGCGAGCTCACGAAGCTGCACGAGGAGGTCGTGCGCGGCACCGCGGCCGAGGTCGCGGCGTGGGCGGCGGACGGGGTCCGCGGAGAGATCGTCGTGGTGGTGGCGGGCGCGGCGCCCGTCGAGGTGTCCGAGGAGGACGCGGTCGGCCAGGTGCTCGCCCTCGTCGGGGAGGGCGTCCGCCTCCGCGAGGCGTCGGCCGAGGTCGCGGAGGCGACCGGCCTGTCCCGGCGCTCGCTGTACGAGGCCGCGCTGCGCCGCCGCCCCTGACCGCGTCGAGCACGCGGGGCCGCCGTAACCCGGCCGGGGCCGCCGAACCCGCGCGCCTAGGATTGTCGGCATGTCCTCCGGCGCGTCCTTCTACATCACCACGCCGATCTTCTACCCGAGCGACGTGCCCCACATCGGACACGGGTACACCGAGGTCGCGGCGGACGTGCTGGCGCGCTGGCACCGCCAGTCGGGGGACGACACCTGGCTGCTCACCGGCACCGACGAGCACGGGCAGAAGATGCTGCGGACCGCGTCGGCGAACGACATGACGCCGCGCGAGTGGGCGGACCGGCTCGTCGAGAGCTCCTGGCTGCCGCTGCTCGACACCCTCGACATCGCGAACGACGACTTCATCCGCACCACCCAGGAGCGGCACGAGACGAGCGCGGCGGCGTTCCTCCAGCACCTCTACGACACCGGCTTCATCTACACCGGCGACTACGAGGGCTACTACTGCGTCGGCTGCGAGGAGTACAAGCAGCCGAGCGAGCTCGTCCCGGGCACGGGTCCGTTCGAGGGCGAGCTGGTGTGCGCCATCCACTCGAAGCCGGTCGAGCTGCTGCAGGAGCGGAACTACTTCTTCCGGATGAGCGAGTTCCAGGACCGGCTGCTCGCCCTGTACGAGGAGCGGCCGGACTTCGTGCAGCCGGAGAGCGCCCGCAACGAGGTCATGTCCTTCGTCCGGCAGGGGCTCGCCGACCTGTCCATCTCCCGGTCGAGCTTCGACTGGGGCATCCAGATCCCGTGGGACCCGCAGCACGTGGTCTACGTGTGGTTCGACGCGCTGCTCAACTACATCACCGCGATCGGCTACGGGCGGGACGACGAGAACTTCCGCCGCCGCTGGCCGGGCATCCAGCTCGTCGGCAAGGACATCCTCCGCTTCCACGCCGTCATCTGGCCCGCGATGCTGATGGCCGCCGGCCTCGACGTCCCGAAGCACGTGTTCGCGCACGGCTGGCTCCTCGTGGGCGGCGAGAAGATGTCGAAGTCGAAGCTGACCGGCATCGCGCCGAGCCAGATCACCGATGTCTTCGGCTCGGACGCGTTCCGCTACTACTTCATGCGGTCGATCACCTTCGGGCAGGACGGCTCGTTCAGCTGGGAGGACCTCTCCGCCCGCTACCAGGCGGAGCTCGCGAACGGCTTCGGCAACCTCGCCTCCCGCGTCGTCGCGATGATCACCCGCTACTTCGACGGGCGCGTTCCCGAGCCCGGCGCCCTCGCCGAGGCGGACGAGCGGATCCGAGCGACCGTCGCCACGGCCGCGGCGGAGGCGGATGCGGCGATCGAGCGCTTCGCCATCCACGAGGCGATCGGCGCGATCTGGGCGATCGTCGAGGAACTCAACGGCTACATCACCGAGCAGGAGCCGTGGGTGCTCGCGAAGAAGCCGGAGCAGCGGGAGCGGCTGTCGACGGTCCTGTACACCGCCGCCGAGGGGCTCCGTGCGCTCACCGTGCTCCTGTCGCCGGTCATGCCGGCCTCCACCGCGAAGCTCTGGTCGGCGCTCGGTGCGGAGGCCACGCTGGGCCCGCTCCTCGAGCAGCCGCTGCGCGAGGCGGGGACCTGGGGCCGGCTTCCCGCCGGGGCGACGGTGTCGGCGCTCGAGGCGCTGTTCCCGCGCATCGAGCAGGAGGCGGGCGTCGGGGCCGCCCGGTGAGCGAGCAGGATTCGAGCCCGTCCGCCTACGTCCGCCAGCGGAACACGACCGAGGTCAACGGGACGTCCCGCGACCTCACCTATCCGCCGCTGCCGGAGGGGCTCACCGTCCCGGTCTACGACAACCACACCCACCTCGAGATCGCGGACGGCGTCGAGCCGCTGACCTACCTCGAGCACCTCGACCGTGCGTCGAGCGTCGGCGTCCGCGGTGTCGTGCAGGTGGGCGGCGACCTCGAGACGAGCCGCTGGTCCGCCGAGGTGGCGGCGAACGAGCCGCGGATGCTCGCCGCGGTCGCGATCCACCCCAACGAGGCGCCGAGGTACGCCGCCGCGGGAGCGCTGCAGAGCGCCCTCGAGGAGATCGCGGAGCTCGCGACCCGGCCCCGGGTGCGCGCGATCGGCGAGACCGGCCTCGACTTCTTCCGCACGGGGGAGGACGGCCGCGCCGCGCAGTACGAGAGCTTCGAGGCGCACATCGAGATCGCCAAGCGCAACGGCCTCGCGCTGCAGATCCACGACCGCGACGCGCACGACGAGGTGGTGCGGACGCTGAAGCGCGTAGGTGCGCCGGAGCACACGGTCTTCCACTGCTTCTCGGGGGACGAGGTGCTCGCCCGGATCTGCGCCGACAACGGCTGGTACGCCTCCTTCTCCGGCAACATCACGTTCAAGAACGCCGAGCGGCTGCGCGAGGCGCTCGACGTGATGCCGCGGGCCCTGCTCCTGGTCGAGACGGATGCGCCGTTCCTCACGCCCGACCCGCTGCGGGGTCGCCCGAACGCGCCCTACCTGATCCCGTACACGCTGCGTGCGATGGCGGCCCGGCTCGGCGCGGACGTGTCGATGCTGGCCGCCCAGATCTCGTCGAACACCGAGCTCGTCTACGGGTCGTGGGGCGACGACCCGCCCGTCCCCGACGCCGACGCCCCTCGCCCCAGCGCCCTCGCATGACGGACCGGCCCTCGGCGCTGCTCGGCCCCGCGGAGATCCGCGAGCTCGCGACCCGGCTCGGCGTGAACCCGACGAAGAAGCTCGGCCAGAACTTCGTGCTCGACCCGAACACGGTCCGCCGGATCGTCCGGACCGCCGGGGTGCAGGCCGGGGAGACGGTCGTCGAGGTGGGGCCGGGGCTCGGCTCCCTCACGCTCGGGCTCCTCGAGGCGGGCGCCTCCGTCGTCGCGGTCGAGATCGACGGGCGCCTGGCCGAGCAGCTGCCCGCCACCGTGCGGGAGGTCGGCGGAGAGGACGCCGTCGCCCGGCTCACGGTCGTGCACGCCGACGCCCTCCGCGTCACCGAGCTGCCGTCCCCCGTCCGGCTCGTCGCTAACCTGCCGTACAACGTGTCCGTGCCCGTCCTGCTGCACTTCCTCGAGACCTTCCCGAGCATCCGCGCGGGCGTCGTGATGGTGCAGGCCGAGGTGGGGGAGCGGATCGCGGCCGTCCCGGGGTCCAAGGTCTACGGGTCGCCGAGCGTGAAGGCCGCCTGGTACGGGCTGTTCCGGGTGGTCGGCCAGGTCGGCAGGCAGGTGTTCTGGCCCGTGCCGAACGTCGACTCGGTGCTCGTGTCCTTCGTCCGCCACTCGGCCGAGCCCGGTCCGCCCGACCTCCGGGCCGAGACGTTCCGGCTCGTCGACGCCGCCTTCGGCCAGCGACGCAAGACGCTGCGGCAGTCGCTGTCCGGGGTCCTGGGCGGCGCCGACAGCGCCGCCCGGATACTCGCGACCGCCGGAGTCGATCCCTCCGCCCGCGGAGAACGCCTGACCGTCGGGGATTTCCTGGACATCGCGCTCGCCGCTCGCAGTTGAGGTCCGCTCAGCAGCGTCGGAGCCGGTTCTGCGACGCCGCTAGGTTGGATCCATGACCACGTCGGCCTCGCCCGTGCGCGTGAGAGCGCCGGGCAAGATCAACGTGTTCCTCCGGGTGGGGGCCCTGCAGGAGGACGGCTACCACGACGTGTCCACCGCCTACCAGGCGGTCTCCCTCTGCGAGGAGGTCCGCGCGTTCCCCGCACCCGACTTCTCGGTCGGCTTCGACGGACCGATCGACTGCTCGCAGCTCGCGACCGACGGCACGAACATCGCGATCCAGGCCGCCCGGGCGCTCGCGCGGCGCACCGGGTTCCGCGGCGGCGTGCGCCTGGAGATCACCAAGCGCGTGCCCATCGCGGGAGGCATGGGCGGAGGCTCCGCCGACGCGGCCGCCACCCTGCTCGCGTGCGACACCCTGTGGGGCACCGACGTGGGACGCGAGGAGCTGCACACGCTCGCGGCGCGGCTCGGCGCCGACGTGCCGTTCGCCCTGATGGGCGGCACGGCGATCGGGACCGGACGTGGCGACCGGCTGAGCCCCGCGCTCGCGAAGGGGCAGTTCCACTGGGTCCTGGCCTTCGCCGATTTCGGCATGAGCACGCCGCAGGTCTACGACGAGCTCGACCAGCACCGGGCCCGTCACGCCCTCGACATCTTCCCCGCCAGCGGCCAGCCGATGATCGACACCGGCGTCCTCCAGGCCCTGCGGGCCGGTGATCCGCACATGCTCGCCGAGTCCCTGCACAACGACCTCCAGGCGCCGGCGCTCCACCTCGCCCCCGCCCTCGCGAGCGTGCTCGAGCTCGGCGAGCGGAACGGCGCGCTCGCCGGCATCGTCTCCGGCTCAGGCCCGACGATCGCGTTCCTCACGCCCGACCTCGACGGTGCGATCTCGCTCCAGATCGCGCTCTCCGCGGCCCGTCTCACGGTCGCCCGGGTGACGGGCCCGGTGTCCGGCGCCCGCGTCGTCGCGGACTGAGGCGCTTCCCACCGTTTCGCCCTGAGCGGGACCGGCCGGGTCCGCGTGTCCCATCGCCTACCGTTGGACCAGTGGCACATCTCCTCGGCGCCGAACGGCTGCACCTCGAGTACCCGACCAAGGTCGTGTTCGACGAGGTCACCCTGGGTCTCGCGGACGGGGACCGCGTCGGGATCGTCGGCCGCAACGGCGACGGCAAGTCGTCCCTGCTGCGCCTCCTCTCGGGCGAGCAGGAGCCGGACGGCGGACGCGTCACCCGGCGCGGCGGCATCCGCGTGGGCGTCCTCACGCAGCGCGACGAGTTCGGCGCCGCCGGCACGGTCTCGCAGGCGATCGTCGGCGAGACGCCCGAGCACGAGTGGGCGGGCGACCCGCGCATCCGCGACGTCATCGCGGGCCTCGTCGCCGACCTCGACTGGCACGCGCCGCTCGGGGAGCTGAGCGGAGGCCAGCGCCGCCGCGTCTCCCTCGCGGCCCTCCTGGTCGGCGACTGGGACGTCCTCCTCCTCGACGAGCCCACGAACCACCTCGACGTCGAGGGCGTCGACTGGCTCGCCACGCACCTCAGGTCCCGCTGGCCCGCCAACACCGGGGCGCTCGTCGTCGTCACGCACGACCGCTGGTTCCTGGACGAGGTGTCGACCGCGACGTGGGAGGTCCACGACCGCATCGTCGAGCCGTTCGAGGGCGGGTACGCGGCCTACGTGCTGCAGCGCGTGGAGCGCGACCGGATGGCGGCCGCCGCCGAGACGAAGCGCCAGAACCTCATGCGCAAGGAGCTCGCCTGGCTCCGGCGTGGCGCTCCTGCCCGCACCTCGAAGCCGAAGTTCCGCATCGACGCCGCCAATCAGCTCATCGAGAACGAGCCGCCTCTCCGCGACTCGGTCTCCCTCGCCCGGCTCGCCACCGCCCGCCTCGGCAAGGACGTCGTCGACCTCGAGCACGTCTCCTACCGGTACGACGGCGACACCCCCCGAGAGGTCCTGCGCGACGTGGAGTGGCGGATCGCGCCCGGCGAGCGCACGGGCATCCTCGGCCGCAACGGCGCGGGCAAGAGCACCCTCCTCCGGCTCATCGACGGCTCGCTGACGCCCACCACGGGACGGGTCAAGCGCGGCAAGACGGTGCGCGTCGCCGAGCTGTCCCAGCAGCTGGACGAGCTCGACGAGGTGGGCGACGACCGCGTGAGCGACGTCGTCGGGCGGCTCCGCCGCGGCTACGTGAGCGGGACCGGGTCGTCCGCGGTCGAGCTCACCCCCGGGCAGCTGCTCGAGCGGCTCGGCTTCACAAGCGCCCAGCTGTCGACGCCGGTGCGGGACCTGTCCGGCGGGCAGAAGCGGCGCCTCCAGCTGCTGCTGATCCTGCTGGAGGAGCCGAACGTCCTGATCCTGGACGAGCCCACGAACGACCTGGACACCGACATGCTCGCCGCCATGGAGGACCTGCTCGACTCGTGGCCGGGGACCCTGCTCGTCGTCTCGCACGACCGCTACCTGCTCGAGCGGGTCACCGACCAGCAGTACGCGGTGCTCGACGGACGGCTCCGCCACCTCCCGCGTGGAGTGGAGGAGTACCTCTCCCTGCGCCGGGCGGAGGAGCGAGCCGCTGCCGACGCCCTGCGCTTGGCCCCTGGCGGGGCGGCTCCGGCCTTCGCTTCGGACCTGACCGGGGCCGACCGGCGAGCAGCCGAGAAGGAGCTCGCGTCCGTGGACCGCCGACTGGAGCGGGTGCAGAAGGAGCGCGACGAGCTGCACGCGGCGTTCGCCGAGCACGACCAGTCCGACTACGAGGGCCTGCTGCGTCTGCAGGAGCGGCTGGCCGACCTCGACGCCCGCGAGGGCGAGCTCGAGACGCGCTGGCTGGAGCTCAGCGAGCTCCTCTCCTGACTCCGCCGGATCGCGGAGTCAGTACCCCTCCGGCTTCGTCGCCACCCCGTCCAGCCAGAGGTGGTCCTTCGGATCCCGATGCGTGCCCGTCGTTCCCACGAACTTCGGATCGATGCTCGCCCCGTTCTTGATGACGTGCACCATCGCCATGCCGTGCCCGCGGCCGAGGCCGTAGTCCTGCGCGAGCCACTCGAGGATCGGTCCGGCCTTCGAGTCGGGGCCGAAGTCGCGCTCGCGGGCGAGCTCCAGCAGCTGCCGCGGGGTCAGCCCCGTCTTCTTCTCGACCGCGTCGAGATAGGCCTGGAAGGACATCCGCGTCTTCTCCTGATCGGTGTCTGGCTCGGCCGCCTGCGTCTCAGGCGGAGTCGAACGAGTGGCTGAGCTTGCGCAGGAGCGACGCCACGCGCTCCTGGTCGCTGCGGGAGAGCCCTTCCAGCAGGTCCGCCTCGGCGACGAGTAGCCGCTCGATCGCGGCGTCCACCCGCGAGCGGCCCTCGGGCGTGATGACGACGAGCACGCCCCGGCCGTCTCGCGGGTCGATGCGCCGCTCCACGAGCGACCGCTCGACGAGGCGGTCGATGCGGTTGCTCATCGTCCCCGAGGAGACGCCCGTCAGCGACAGCAGCTCCTTGGGACTCAGCTGGTACGGCGACCCCGACCGGCGGAGCGGGGCGAGGACGTCGAACTCCCACGGCTCGAGCCTCGCCGTGGCGAACGCGGCCTTCCGCGCCCGCTCCAGCTTCCGCGCGAGGCGGGTGACCCGGGACAGCACCTGGAGCGGCGTGAAGTCGAGCTCGGGGCGCTCCCGCTCCCATGCCGCGACGATGCGATCGACCTCGTCGTGGCTCGGCATGCCCCCATTATGGCGAGCCCCCGCGACCCCGTTCGGGCGGAACCCGTCTGGCAGACTGGCGTGTGCTTCGCCGTGCCCCGCGAAGCGGTCCGCCTTGGTGTAACGGCAGCACGACAGCCTTTGGAGCTGTGAGGACCAGGTTCGAATCCTGGAGGCGGAGCCGGGCCGCCTCGAGCGGCTGCAGCAAGGCCGCGAGAGCCTCCTCGCGCTCCGTCCCGGTGCATCGACGCCCCCGCCCGGCTCGCGTCGCCGATCTGCGTCTCCGTCAACCCGGTTCCGCTTCCGGGCGCCCGTCCCGTTCACTGACGAGTCGAGGACGAAGGGAGGCCGCGATGCGGTCGGTGGCGGAGCAGAGCACGGACGAGCTGGGAGGACGGATGAGCGTCCTCGCTCGGCAGAAGAGCGACCACGTCGTTCTGAACGGGCTGCTCGAGGAGCTGCAGGGGTCCTCCGGCTCCGCCCAGCAGCACGCGCTGCTGCGGATCTACCGGCTCGTGTTCCCGCACGCGTTCGCCGAGGAGTCGGTGCTCTGGCCCGTGATCCGCCGCGCGCTGCCCGAGGGGGATGAGCTCACCCTCGAGGTGGAGCGGGAGCATCAGGAGGTCAACGAGCTCGTCACGACACTGGAGACGCTTCCGGTCGGCGATGCGCGGCGGGTGCCCGTCCTCGACCGGCTCGTCGAGGTGCTCCGGGAGGACGTGCGCGACGAGGAGGACGAGCTCTTCCCGCGCCTCCAGACCCGTGTGGGCCGGCGGCAGCTCCAGCTCCTCGGCGTGGCGTGGGAGGTCGTGCGGCGGATCGCGCCCACCCGGGCGCATCCCGTGGTCGCCCGCCGCCCTCCCGGCAACGTCGTCGCCGCGCTGCCGCTCACGGCGGTCGACCGCCTCCGGGACGCGGTCGACGCCCGCCGCCTCCGGGGCGGTGCCGCCCCGCGCCCCGCTCTCGACTGGGTCAGCCGCGGCCTCACCCGTACGGCGCACGCGATCGAGCACCTGCCTCTCCTGGGCCGTGGGGAGGACCCGTCGACCCGGCGAGGAGATCGGGCGGCGGGCTTCCCGTGGGGGACCGCTGCCGGTGCGGCCGCGCTCGTGCTCGCCGTCGTCGCGCTCCTGCGCCGGCGCAGGTAGGAGGCGGACGGCCGCCGTCACCGTCGTCACGGGAACCCGAGCCGGCGCGGCCGCCCGAGCGTACATTGGAGACATGGCACAGCCGGCACCCGCGGCATGGACCGACCCGCGCGAGGACATCGAGTGGAGCGTCCTGATGGCGAACGGCCGCCTGGCCCCGCGGGCGTTCGCCGACCGTGCCGCCGCCGAGGCGTGGGCCCGCCCCGACGAGGGCGACCGGGTGGTGTCGTTCAACCGCATCTGCGAGTGCGACAGCTGAGGCGCGGCGTCGCCGTCACGGCGCACTGCTGATCAGGGTCTGCTCGGAGCGAGCCCGCGTGGTCGACTCCGGCGCCGGGATCGGGGCCCGGACGAGTCATGTCTCGGTCATCCTCGTTGTCCCGGGCGTGCTCGAGGTGCTGCTCCCTCCGTGCTCGCCGGCTGCGTCGTCGGCCTCGGGCTCGTCAGCGACGCCGGGCACGAATCCGCGGGGGCCGGGCTCTGCCAGGATGGGCGGGATCGGGGGTTCGATGAGCGAGGCGCCGCACGCGGATCCGGACGCGCTCGAGCAGAGGCCCGAGCAGCGCGGCCGGCGTCCCCTCGGCCCGACAGCCCTCCTCGCGATCGGGGTCGGCGCCGGCCTCCTGGGTCTCGTTCCCTGGCTCCTCACCGGGATGCGGCTCCCGCTGCAGAACCTCTGGGCGGAGAGCACGGCCGCCGACGCGATGCCGATCGCGCTCCTGCCGCTCAGCCAGTACGCCGTGACCCTCATCGCAGGGCTGGTCGTGACCGGGTCGGCGGTCGCCGGACTCGTCGCCCGGTCCGCGCGCGCCCGCGGAAGCGTGCTCTGGCCCGCGCTCGGGGTGCTGCTCGTCCATGCGGTCGCGGGCGTGCAGAGCGCGGTGGTCGTCGGCGACGGCGTGGAGCAGAGCGCGCGCGGACGCCTGTATCTCGCGGCGGTGGTCGGCGTCGTCGTCCTGTCGATCGCGATCGGCCTCGCCGTGCTGCTGCTCGAGGCGCGAGCGCCCGTGCCCGGCGCCGCGGTCGGGTTCGCCGTCGGCGCGCTGGCGGCCGGGATCTGGCTCAACGGCCTCGTCGCGCCGTTCGGGTCCCTCCCGCCGGCGGGCGCGTACGAGCTGCTCGCGCTCACGAACTGGGTGCCGCCGATCCTCGTCGGCCTCGCCGTCGCGTGGTGCGGAGTCCGAAGTCTCAGCCGCATCGCCGGTGCGGTCGGTGCGCTGCTGGTCCTATGGGTGGGCGCCGCCGCCATTCCTGCCGTGTCGGCTGCGGCGGGAACGCGCGTCCTCGCGGCCCATCCGCTCGAGATGCTCGACTACGGCCTCGGGGTCTTCCTCCTCCGCCTCGGGATGCCGGAGCTGGTGCTCCCGCCGCTCGCCGTCGCCGTCGTGGTCGCCCTGGCGGGGTCCGTCGTGCTCCGTCGGCGGCGCCGCGGCTAGCTCCCCTCGGGCAGAGCCAGCCAGTCGTCCCAGGTGATGTCCCGGCCGATGAGCCGGGGCCTCCGCAGGGGCCAGTCCGCCGCCAGCCACTGCGGCACGAAGCGGTCGAGCGCCTCCTCCACCGCGGAGCCGACGTACTCGTCGCGGACCCACCACGACACCTCGGCGTCCGCGCCCGGCTTCTCGGGCGGATCGATGTACACGCAGCCGATCAGCTCCGTCTCGCCCGCGTCGAAGAGGGCGTAGTTGAACGACTCGTGGCGCTCGATCTCCTCGGCGTGCCGCTGGAGGTCCTCCCGGTCCGCGTCCCGGGTCATCGTCGAAGGCGGCCAGCCCCAGGCCCGGCCGTAGATGGACCACAGGCGCTCCTGCGACCCCATGACGGCGGGCATGTCGAGGTCGACGTCGTCGGCGCGGATCGGGCGCAGGTGATGCCCGGTGGGAAGGGGGACCTTCGCGGGATGCTCCCACCCCTCGGGCAGCCAGGCCACGGCGTCTCCTCTTCTCCCGTCGAGTGCAGCCGGGCGGGCACCCGGCCGACCCATCGTAGGAGCCGCTCCGGATCGGCCGCTCGGATCGGGAGGACACTCGGTGAGACGCGCGGCGGTGCCTCCCGAGGAAGGCGCTCGGCCGTCGCTACGATTGCGCCGCCCTGCGCACCTCCTCACAGGAAACGCGCGTCCACAGCATCGGAGTGCCCTGCGTGACGAACACCGCCACGATCGACGAACCGTCCACCGAACCGCGTCGGCGCAGCCGCAGCGAGCCCCGGCTCGGCCGGCTGCTCAGCAACGTCGAGCTCCTCACGGCGATCCTGCTCGGTGTGGTGTCCGTGACGACCGCGTACGCGTCGTTCCAGGCCTCGCTCTACGACGGCGAGACGGCGAAGCAGTTCAGTGCTGGGCAGAGCTCGCAGACCGAGGCCGAGTCGCTCTACCTCGAGGCGAACCAGCAGTACATCCGCGACGTCCAGCTCTGGGACCGGATGACCGAGCTGCAGATCGAGATCGACAACGTCCCCGAGCAGGCCGAGGCGTCGCAGCTGAAGTACGACACCCTGCTGTTCACGTCCGTGTCCGAGAACCTCAACAGGGCGATCCTCTGGTCCGCCGAGCAGAACGTCGCGGACCCGAGCGCGTTCACGAGCCCCTTCGAGTCCGAGGACTACCAGAACGCGCTCTACGGGGCGTGGGCCGCGGAGGACGACCGATCGATCGCGGCGTTCGAGGCGGGCGATGCCGCCGACAAGCGCGGCGACGCCCTGACGCTCACCACGGTGCTGATGGCCATCTCGCTCTTCCTGCTCGGTGTCGCGGCGGTCGCCCGCCAGCTGCGCGTGCAGCTGATCCTCATCGGCGTCGCCATGGCGATCTACGCGGTGTCACTCGTGATGACCGCCAGCGTGCCGTTCATCCCCTGGTGGTGATCCGCGCCCTCCTGCTCGCGCGCAGTCGGACGGAGGTGGCCGGCTAGCCGCGATGCCCCTCGAGATCGCCGAGCGCACGCTCGCAGCGCTCCTGGCGGACCAGTTCCCGGAGCTCGCGGTGCCGGAAGCGCTCTGGGACCGCTGGCGCGGCTGGGCGCTTCGGGAGGCGCTCATCGCGAGGAACGGCCCCGCAGCGGCGGGAGGGTGCCGGGCGTACCCTGGCGGCGCTCGGAGTGCTGGACCGAGGGAGGGTCATGACCAGATTCGTCGTCGACGCCGGGGTCGTCCTGCAGCTCGTGAGCACCGGTGCTCAGGTGGCGCCCGGGCATGAGCTCCTGGCGCCGACCCTGCTGCGATCCCAGACGCTGTCCGCCCTCCATGAGGCGGTGCATCGCGGCGAGCTGGCGGAGGGCGAGGCGCGCGCCCGCCTCGCGGGGATCGCGCGGATGCCGATCCGCCTCCTCGGCGACGCGGTTCTGCGCCGGCGCGCGTGGGAGGTCGCGGACCGGCTCGGCTGGGCGTCGACGTACGCCGCGGAGTACGTCGCACTCACTCAGCTGCAGGCGGACGCGCTGGTGACGCTCGACGCGGACCTGGTGGAGAGCGTGCGAGGAATCGTCGTCACGGTCGGCACCGAGGCCCTCCTCGCGCCGTGATCGCGCCCGTCCGGGCCGGGCGCGGCGCCGGCAGTGAGAGCCGGTGGGCCCGGGCCGGGCCCACCCGGGCGGCTCCTCGCCGCCGGACCGGTTCCGACGGCTCAACTAGGCTCGACAGAGTCGGTGGCGCAGGGGGCGGTCCGTCCCGAGCCCGCGCATCCGATGGACGTCCGGCCGCAACAACCAAGGGAGCCCCGTGACCGACCCCCGTCTCGCCGTCGTCATCCTCGCTGCAGGCCAGGGCACCCGGATGAAGTCCGCGACTCCCAAGGTCCTGCACAAGCTGGCCGGCCTGCCGATCGTCGCCCACGTGCTCGCCACAGCCCGGGAGCTGTCCGCCGCGCACGTCCTCGCTGTGGTGCGGCACGAGCGGGACCGGGTGGCCGAGGCGATCACGGGCGCTCTGCCGGACGCGATCATCGTCGACCAGGACGAGGTGGCGGGCACCGGACGCGCGGTCGAGGTGGCGCTCGCCGCGCTGCCCGAGGGCTTCGACGGCGACGTCCTCGTGCTCAACGGCGACGTGCCGCTGCTGGACGCCGCCACGCTCCGCGAGTTCCTCGCCGCTCATCGCGGCTCCGCCGCGGCGGCCTCCGTCCTCACGGCGGTCCTGCCCGACCCCACCGGGTACGGGCGAGTGATCCGCGGCTCCGACGGCGCGATCGACCGCATCGTCGAGCAGAAGGACGCGAACGACGACGAGCTCGCCGTCGACGAGATCAACACGGGCGTCTACGCGCTCGGCCTGTCGGGGCTGCGCGACCTGCTCGCGTCGCTGTCGACCGCGAACGCGCAGGGAGAGAAGTACCTCACCGACATCGTCGCCGCGCTCCGCGAGGCCGGGTCCTCGGTGTCCGCTGTCCCGGTCGCGGAGCCGTGGCTCGTCGAGGGCATCAACGACCGCGCCCAGCTCTCGGACGCCGCCGCGAAGCTGAACGCGCTGATCGTGCGCGGCTGGCAGCTCAACGGCGTCACCATCCAGGACCCGGCGACCACCTGGATCGACCTGACCGTGACCCTCGCCCCCGACGTCGAGATCCTCCCCGGCACCCAGCTGCAGGGCGCGACCACGGTCGCCACCGGCGCGGTCATCGGCCCCGACACGACGCTCGTCGACTGCGAGATCGGCGAGCGCGCCGTCGTCAAGCGGACCGACGCGACCCTCGCGGTCATCGGCGCAGGAGCATCCGTCGGTCCCTTCGCGTACCTCCGTCCGGGCACGGTCCTCGGACCGGACGGCAAGATCGGCACCTTCGTCGAGACGAAGAACGCGCACATCGGCGAGCGGTCGAAGGTGCCGCACCTGTCGTACATCGGCGACACCGAGGTCGGGGTCGGCTCCAACGTCGGCGCGGGGACCATCACCGCGAACTACGACGGCGTCCACAAGCACTCGACGGTGGTCGGTTCCCATGTGCGCACGGGCTCGCACAACGTCTTCGTGGCCCCCGTTAGGATTGGCGACGGAGCGTACACGGGTGCCGGGACCGTCGTCCGGAAGGACGTGCCGTCCGGAGCGCTGGCGATCAACGTGGCTCCGCAACGCAACATCGAGGGCTGGGTGGCCACGAACCGGCCCGGCACCGAAGCCGCGCGGGCCGCGGCGGAGAGCGGGAACGCGTGACGGGCATCAAGACCCACGGTGAGAAGCACCTCGTCATCGTGAGCGGCCGAGCCCATCCGGAACTCGCACAGAGCATCGCTGCGGAGCTCGACACCACGGTCCTTCCCACCGACGCGCGGACCTTCGCGAACGGCGAGCTGTACGCCCGCTACGACGAGAGCGTCCGGGGAGCGGACGCCTTCGTCATCCAGTCCCACACCGCGCCCATCAACCAGTGGCTCATGGAGCAGCTGATCATGGTCGACGCGCTCAAGCGGGCGTCGGCGAAGCGCATCACCGTGGTCTCCCCGTTCTATCCGTACGGCCGCCAGGACAAGAAGAACCGCGGGCGGGAGCCGATCTCCGCCCGTCTCGTCGCGGACCTGTACGCGGCGGCGGGCGCGCACCGCATCATGTCGGTCGACCTGCACGCGGCCCAGATCCAGGGCTTCTTCGACGGCCCCGTCGACCACCTCTTCGCGATGCCCGTGCTGCTCGAGCACATCGAGAAGACGGTGCCGAAGGAGAACCTGACGGTCGTCTCCCCGGACATGGGCCGCGTGCGCGTGGCCGACATCTGGAGCGACAAGCTCGGCGTGCCCCTCGCGATCATCCACAAGCGGCGCGACCCCCGGGTGCCGAACGAGGTGTCCGTCCACGAGATCGTCGGCGACGTCGAGGGGCAGGTCTGCCTCATCGTCGACGACCTGATCGACACGGGACGCACGATCGCGAAGGCCGCCGCGGCCCTCAAGGCGAACGGTGCCATCGGCGTGATCGTGGCCGCGACCCACGCCGTGTTCTCGCCGCCGGCGGTCGAGCTGCTCGACACCCCGGAGATCGACTCCGTCATCGTCACCGACACCCTGCCGCTGCCTCCGGAGAAGCGCTTCGAGCGGCTCTCGATCCTGCCGATCGCCCCGCTCATCGCGCGGGCCATCCACGAGGTCTTCGACGACGGCTCGGTGACCTCGATGTTCGACGGCGCCGCCTGACCCGCACGGGACCACGGCTCGAATGGACACGGAGGCTCTCCGCGGCGTGGAGCCGGCCTCGGCCCTGCGTCACGCGCTCGGTGTCGACGCCGCGTCGCCGGTCGTCGTCACCGACGGTCCCGAGCTCGAGCAGGTCCGGGTCGACCGGTCGGGCCATCGATCCTCGGGTCCGCCCCTCGCGCTGGTGACCGCTGGGGACGTCGCCGACGTCCAGGCCACCCTCCGGTTCGCGACCGCGCACCGCATCCCGGTGATCCCGCGCGGCGCCGGAACCGGCCTCGCCGGCGGCGCCACCGCGGGGGAGGGCGAGATCGTCCTGTCGACCCTCGCCATGGACCGGATCCTCGAGGTCAGCGTCCCCGACCAGCTGGCGGTCGTCCAGCCCGGGATCCTCAACGCGGGGCTCAACGCCGAGCTGGTCCCGCACGGCCTCTGGTTCGCGCCGGACCCCGCGAGCCGGGCGATCTCGACGATCGGCGGCAACATCGCCACCAACGCCGGCGGGCTGCTCTGCGCCAAGTACGGCGTGACCCGGGAGTCGGTGCTCGGCCTCAAGGTCGTGCTGGCGGACGGCACCCTGCTCACGCTCGGCCACCGCACGGTGAAGGGCGTCACCGGATACGACCTCACCGCTCTGATGATCGGCTCCGAGGGCACCCTGGGCGTCATCGTCGAGGCGACCCTCAAGCTGCTGCCGCTCCCGGCGCCGGGCGTCGCCACCATCGGCGCCTACTTCCGCACCGTCCGCGACGCCGCCGCGGCCTCGGCGGCCGTCACGGCGGCCCAGCTCACGCCCGCGGTCATGGAGCTGATCGAGGAGCGCGGCCTGGCCGCGATCGGCGCCTACCTCGGCCTGGACCTGACCGGCCGCGGCAGCTACCTGCTCGTGAGCTTCGACGGTCCCGGCGCGCGGGTGGAGGCGGAGCAGGCCCTCGCCGTCCTCGGCGCCCTGGCCGTGGACACCGAGATGACCACGGATCCGGTCGAGTCGGAGCGCCTGTTCGCCGTCCGGCGGAGCGCCCACTACGCCTTCGACGCCCTCGGCACGGGCCTCATCGAGGACATCGCGGTGCCTCGCAGCGCCCTCCCCGAGATGTTCGACGCCGTCACGGCCATCGCGGACCGGCACGGGATCCTGCTCCCGGTGGTCGCCCACGCGGCGGACGGCAACCTGCACCCGACGTTCATCTTCGAGGGCGAGGAGGTGCCGGAGGCGGTCTGGACGGCCGCCGGGGAGCTCTTCGAGGAGGCCCTGCGCCTCGGGGGGACGCTGACGGGCGAGCACGGGGTCGGGCTCCTCAAGAAGCGGTGGCTGCGGCGGGAGCTCGGCGACGTGCAGCACGAGCTGCAGCGCAGCATCAAGGAGGTGTTCGACCCGCTCGGGATCCTCAACCCCGGCAAGGTCTTCTGACCCGAGAGCGCGGGATGCGGCGGAGGAACCCCTACTGGGCCGTCCAGCCGCCGTCGACCGGGAGCACCGTGCCGGTGACGAGCCCCGCCGCCGGCGAGGCGAGGTAGAGGACCGCCGCCGCCACGTCGTCGATGGTGCCGAAGCGGCCCACCGGGATGCGGGCGAGGATGTCGCCCGCGATCTCCGGCTGGTCCAGCCGCTCCGCCGTCCCCGGGGTGCGGATGTAGGTGGGCGCGACGGCGTTCACCGTGATCCCGAGCGGCGCCCACTCGAGCGCGAGGACCTTGGTCAGCATGTTGACCCCGCCCTTGCTCGCCGAGTAGACGGCGTGACGCCGGATGCCCACGAGCCCGGCCTGGGAGCTCATGTTGATGATGCGGCCGTACCCGCGGTCGGCCATCAGCCGGACGGCCGCCTGGCTCGCGAAGAAGAGCCCCTTCAGGTTGACGTCCATCATCCGGTCCCAGTCGCTCTCGGTGACCTCGAGGGCGTCGTGGTTGAACCCGAGACCGGCGTTGTTGACCAGCACGTCGAGCCGTCCGTGCTCGCGCCCGACCTCCTCGACCGCGCGGCGCAGAGAGGGCACGTCGGCGAGGTCCGCCTCCACGGGCACGATGCGACCGCCCGCCGCACGGCCCTCCTCCGCCAGGCTCTCGAGATCCTCCAGCGTCCGGGCGGTCGCCGCGACGGTCGCCCCCGCACCGGCGAGGGCGAGGGCGAGGCCGCGCCCGATCCCGCGGGAGGCCCCGGTGACCAGGGCGACCCGGCCCGCGAGATCGGCCGGCGGCTGCGGCATCAGTGGGTGTCGGTCGCCGCGACCTCGGAGCGGTCGCCGCTCCACAGCGTGTGGAAGGTGCCCTCCTTGTCGACCCGGCGGTAGGTGTGCGCCCCGAAGAAGTCGCGCTGGCCCTGCACGAGCGCGGCGGGAAGCCGGTCGGCCCGCAGGCCGTCGTAGTAGGCGAGCGACGACGAGAACGCGGGGGAGGGGATCCCGCCCTGCACGGCCGCGATGACGACGCGGCGCCAGGCCGGCTCGGCCTCGGTGAGCGCGCGACGGAAGTAGGGCGCGGTGAGCAGCGCGACGAGGCCGGGGTCGTCCTCGTACGCCTCGGTGATGCGGTTGAGGAACTGGGCGCGGATGATGCAGCCGCCGCGCCAGATCTTGGCGATCTCGCCCTTCTTGATGTCCCAGCCGTACTGCTCGGCGCCCGCGACGATCTCGTCGAAGCCCTGCGAGTAGGCGACGATCTTCGACGCGTAGAGCGCCTGGCGGACGTCCTCGATGAAGCCCTCGGGGTCGTCGACGGTCCACTCCTCCGCGGGGCCGGGCAGGTTCGACGCGGCGGCGCGCTGTGCCGGCTTCGACGACAGGGACCGCGCGAACACGGCCTCGGCGATGCCCGAGACGGGGATGCCGAGGTCGAGGGCCGTCTGCACGGTCCACGCGCCGGTGCCCTTGGCGCCGGCCTGGTCGAGGATGACGTCGACGAGCGGCTTGCCGGTCTCGGCGTCGACCTGGCGGAGGACCTCGGCGGTGATCTCGATGAGGTAGCTCTCGAGCTCGCCCTTGTTCCACTCGGCGAAGATCTCGGCGATCTCGGCGGGGCTCTTGCCGGTGCCGCGGCGGATCAGGTCGTACGCCTCGGCGATGAGCTGCATGTCGGCGTACTCGATGCCGTTGTGGATCATCTTGACGAAGTGACCTGCGCCGTCCGTGCCGACGTGCGTGACGCACGGCTCGCCCTCGGCGATCGCCGCGATGGACCTGAAGATCGGGCCCAGGGTCTCCCACGCCTCGGCGCTGCCGCCCGGCATGATCGACGGGCCCTTCAGGGCGCCCTCCTCGCCGCCGGAGATGCCGGCGCCGACGAAGTTGATCCCGGTCTCCCGGACCGCCTTCTCGCGGCGGATGGTGTCGGTGAACAGCGCGTTGCCGCCGTCGACGATGATGTCGCCGGGCTCGAAGACGCGGGTCAGCTCCTCGATGACCGCGTCGGTGGGGCGGCCGGCCTTGACCATGATGATCGCGGCGCGCGGCTTCTTGAGCGACGCGGCGAACTCCTCCATCGTCCTCGCGGGGATGAACTCCGCGTCGGGGAACGCCTCGACGACGCCCTCGGTCCGCTCCCACGTCCGGTTGTAGACCGCGACCCGGTTGCCCTCGCGGCTGGCCAGGTTCCGGGCGAGGTTCGAGCCCATCACCGCCAGTCCGACCACTCCGATGTTCGCCTGCGCTGTCGTGTCCGCCACGTTCTCTCCTTGCTGATTAGAGCCTGTTCGAGCGTAGTCGGCGAGGGTGAACGCCCTGATGCGTATGACGGCCTTGACCCACTTCAGGACCGGGCGGCGGCCGTGGATCCTCGCAGGACGAACTCGGTCGCCAGTTCCCGTCCATCCCCGTTCCCCGAACGGTCCACAGCCGCGATCAGCCGGTGGACCGCCGCCTCGCCCGCGAGGTCGAGGGGAGTGCGGATGGTGCTGATCGGGGGCGTCGTGAAGTCGGACCCGAAGATGTCGTCGAATCCGATGATGCTGAGCTGCTCGGGCACGGCGATGCCCGCGTCCTGGCATGCACGGAGCAGGCCGATGGCCATGAGGTCGTTGTACGCGATCACGGCTGTGACGCCCGACGCGCGGACGCGCCGAAGCCCTTCCCGGCCGCCCTCGAGAGTGGGAGCGCCGGGCCCGATCTCTACGATGGTCATGCCCCGACTGGGCGCCTCGTCCAGGAGCGTCTCCCAGCGGAGCCGGCTCATGAACGAGGCGGGCGGGCCGGCGAGGAACGCGAGCGACCGATGACCGAGCTCGGCGAGGTGGTCGAGCGCGTCCCGGATGCCGGGCGCGACGTCGGGAACGATCGTGGGGACGGCGTCGAGCTCCCGGTTCACCAGGACGAGCGGCTTCCGCTCCGCGAGCTCCCGGAGATCCTCGTCGGCGAGGCGCGTGGACACGAGTACGAGTCCGTCCACGGAAGGCAGCAGCCGCTCCGCCGTCTCGATCTCGACCTCGGCCGACTCCTGGGACTCCGCGAGCACGAGGGTGTAGCCCTCTTCGGCGGTCACTCTCTCCGCTCCGCGGACGAGGTTGAAGTACACCGGGTTCGTGATGTCGGACAGCAGCAGGCCGAGCGTCCCTGTCCGTCCGGTCGGGAGCGCGCGTGCCATCGGGTTGAGCCGGTAGTCGAGGGAGGCCGCCGCCTCCTTGATGCGCTGTTCCGTCTTGGCGTTGATGCGCCCCGGCTTGTTCAGCGCGCGAGACACCGTCGATGGACTGACGCCGGCCACTCGCGCGATGTCGTAGATGGTCGCCGGGACCTTCCGCGCCCCGATGGACGCGGGGGCGGCGTTCTCGGCGTCGACCACGACTTCCCCTCGCTGTTCGGATTGCACCCATAGTGGCATGCGCGCTGGCGGGCGCCGCGGTGGCAATCGGTTGACAAACTACCGTGCGAGGCGCTCCAATGGGAACATGCTCGGCCTGCAGCGACGCGACCCCGACCGCCTCCTTCCCGCGGATCCGGAGACCCGCGCCGTCGCCCGCGACCTCTACCGGCGGGTGGCCGATCGGCCGATCCTGTCGCCACACAGCCACGTGCCCGCCGAGCTGCTCGCCCAGGACGAGCCCTTCGGGAATCCGGCGGAGCTGTTCGTCGTCCGCGACCACTACGTGACGCGCCTCCTTCACGCAGAGGGAGTGGGCCTCGACGTTCTGGGCGTCGGATCAGAGCGCTCTGCCGAACCTCGCGAGATCTGGCGCACTCTCGCTCGCCATTGGCACCTGTTCGCCGGCACTGCGTCCGGCTACTGGCTCCAGGAGGAGCTCTCCGAGGTACTGGAGGTCGACGAGCAGCTCACCGAGGAGTCCGCCGACCGTGTCTACGACCACATCGCCGATCGGCTCGCCCGACCGGAGTTCCGGCCCCGTGCTCTGTTCGAGCGCTTCGGGATCGAGGTGCTTGCCACAACCGACGACCCGCTCGACGATCTGACCCATCACCGCGCACTGGCCGAAGCCGGTCTGCCGGGCCGGGTCGTTCCGACGTTCCGCCCGGACGCGTACCTGGACCCGTCGGCCCCGGGCTTCCCGGAACGCGTCGAGCGGCTCCTCGCGGCAACGGGATCCGCGGCGACGTTCGCCGGGTACCTCGCTGCCCTGGAGGATCGCCGGGCGTACTTCGTGGACCACGGCGCCTTCTCTGCGGACCACGGCGTCGTCGAGCCCCTCTCTGCGGAACTGGATGCGGTCGAAGCGGAGCGGCTCTTCCGGGTCGCTCTGTCCGGTGACGCCGACACCGACACCGCCCGGCTCTTCCGGGCGCACATGCTCCTGCAGATGGCGCGGATGAGCGTGGAGGACGGGCTCGTCATGACCGTTCACGCCGGGGTCTTCCGCAACCACAGCACCGCCACATTCCAGCGGTACGGAGCCGACACCGGTCACGACGTGCCCCTGCCGACCACCTTCGTCGAAGGTCTCCGCCCGCTCCTCGAGCGCTACGGGCTCGAGCCGGACTTCAACCTCGTCCTCTTCACGGTGGACGAGACGACGTTCTCGCGAGAGCTGGCACCGCTTGCCGGCTTCTATCCCTCGGTCTACGTCGGCGCGCCCTGGTGGTTCCTCGACGCTCCGGACTCGATCGCCCGGTTCCGATCCGCCGTCACCGAGACCGCCGGCTTCTACCGGACCTCCGGCTTCATCGACGACACGCGTGCGTTCCTCTCCATCCCCGCGCGCCACGACACGGCTCGGCGGGCCGATTCGGCCTTCCTCGCGCGGCTCGTGCGGGAGGGACGCCTCACGGTGTCCACCGCCGAGCAGATCGCAGATGATCTCGTCGATTCGATCCCCCGACGGGCCTTCAAGCTGTGAGCGCAGTCCTCCCGTCGCTGCGCCTGTCGCGAGGCGCCCTTCGAGACGCCGGGCGCTCCGTCCCGACTCCGCCCGTCCGCATCGTCCATCTCGGGGTGGGTGCCTTCTTCCGGGCTCACCAGGTCTGGTACACCGCGCACTCGACGGACGCGAGCGACTGGGGCATCGTGGGGTTCACGGGCCGGAGTCCCGACATGGCCGACCGCCTCGGTCCGCAGGACGGCCTCTACACGCTCGTGGAGCGGGGACCTCACGCCGACCGACACGAGATTATCGGCAACCTCGTCGACGTCCTGCCTGGGAACCGAGTGGACGCCCTCGTCGCCGCTCTGAGTGCGCCCTCGACCGCCCTCGTCACACTGACGATCACCGAGGTCGGCTACCGGCTGCTGCCCGACGGTTCCCCCGACCTGAGCGACCCCGCCGTCACGTCGGACGTCGACCTCCTCAGAGGTGCGCTGCGTGGATCCGAGGCGCTGCCGTCTGTGCAGCCGTCGACGGCACTCGGGCGGCTCTTGCTCGCTCTGGAGGCCCGGCGCCGCGAGGGAGCGCCGCCCGTCGCGCTCGTGTCCTGCGACAACATCCCCGACAACGGAGGTCACCTGCAACGCGGCCTGACGGGGCTCGCCTCACTCTGCTCGCCGGACCTCGCCGACTGGCTCCCGACAGGAGCAGCCTTCGTCTCCACCTCGGTCGACCGCATCACGCCTCGAATCGACCACGGCGAGGAGCGCGGGGTCACCGCCGCGACAGGCTGGCTCGACGCGGCTCCTGTGATCACGGAGCCGTTCTCCGACTGGGTCTTGTCAGGCGACTTCCCCTCCGGCCGTCCCGCCTGGGAGACCGCCGGCGCCCGTTTCGTCGACGACATCGAGCCGTACGAGGCGCGCAAGCTCTGGATGCTCAACGGCGCCCACTCGCTCCTCGCCTACTCCGGTCTGCTGCGCGGTCACCGAACCGTCGCCGACGCCATGGCGGATCCGGTGTGCCGGGATGGCGTCGAGCGCCTCTGGGATGAGGACATCCGCCATCTTCCCGCCTCGCTCGACCTCGATGCCTATCGCGCTGCTCTCGCCGCACGCTTCCTCAACGCACGGATCGAGCATCAGCTGGAGCAGATCGCCACCGACGCGCTGCTGAAGCTGCGGCTGCGGATCGTCCCCGTCGCGGACCGGGAGCTGACGGCCGGGAGGTCGGCCGCCGGCTGTGCCTCTGCGATAGCGGCGTGGATCGCTGCGGTGCAGGCAGGGATTCCGCTCCGGGATGCCGCGTCCTCGGCGATCGCCGACGCCGACCGGCGCGGAGGAGCTGAGGGACTGCTCGAACTGGTCAGTCCTCTGCTCGCAGAGGACGTCGCGTTCCGGCGCCGCGTGACAGCCCTCGTCAGGGAGCTGTAGGGCGGCGGAAGCCGAGGGTGACTGCCCGGTCGACCGGCAGCAGTGGCGGAAAGCGGTTGTCGAACCGCCGCCTGGCCGCTCTCGATCAGCGCACTTCCGGGTGCTGGGGCCCGTCCTTTCACGCCGCGGCGTGGCACAAGTGGCAATCGGTTGTCAAAAACGATCAGAACTGGTTTACTGACGCATCAGGCGCCGGTGTCACCACAGCCATCACCGCTCGGCCGGCGCACTCAGATCATGAATCCCCGACAAAGGAGTCTCCAGGCATGAATTCCCTTCTGTCCCGTCCGCGGGCGCTGACTCGCGCGGCGACCGCCGCGCTGGCCGTCTCGGCGGTACTGGCGACAGCGGCGTGCGCATCGTCGCCCTCCAACGAGCGGCCCGGGGAGTCGAACGGCTCAGGCGGCGGCCTCGGCACTGCCGAACTGACGATCGCCGTTGCGGCGCCGCCCGCCTCGCTCGACCCGGCCCAGCTCGCCGAGGGTGAGCAGGCCTTCATCTGGGCCTCGGTCTTCGACACTCTCCTCGCGGTCGACCAGGAGAACGAGATCCAGCCGAACGCGGCCGAGAGCTACGAGTACTCGGACGACCTGCGCACTCTCACGCTCACCCTCCGCGACGACCTGACTTTCACCAACGGCGACCCGGTCACCGCCGAGGACGTCGTCGGCACCCTCGAGCGCACACGGACGACACCGAGCCCCCAGCAGCCGAAGCTCGCGAAGGTCTCCTCGATCGAAGCGACCGACGAGCGCACCGTCGTCGTCAACCTCAGCGAGCCCGACCCCGGCCTGCTCAGCTACTTCGCCCAGGCCACCGGCGTAATCGGCGATCCCGAGACGCTCGACGAGGAGAGCAGCACGCTGCGCCCGGTCGGATCCGGCCCCTACACGCTGGCGGACGCGACCGTCGACGGCAGCGAGTACGTCTTGGAGCGCCGGGACGACCATTGGAACGCGGAGGCGTACCCGTTCAAGACCTTCACCGTCCGGGTGATCCAGGACCGCACCGCGGCGTTCAACGCTCTGCAGGCCGGCGAGATCGACGCGGGCCGCATCCAGCCCCAGCAGCGTCCGCAGGTGGAGGGAGCCGGCCTGACCGTCCATGAGCAGGAGGCGATCTCGTCGCTTCTGATCATCCTCGCGGACCGGGGCGGCGAGCTCGCCCCGCCGCTGGCGGATCTGCGCGTGCGTCAGGCGATCAACATGGCCTTCGATCGTGAGCAGTTCGTCGAGACCCTGTTCCAGGGTGTGGGCGCGCCGACCGTCCAGCCCTTCAATCCGTCGGAGGCCGCCTACAACGAGGATCTCGAGGGCACGTACGACTTCGACCCCGAGGCGGCTCGCGAGCTTCTGGCCGACGCGGGCTACGAGGACGGCTTCTCGCTGACGATGCCGAGCACGGTCATCTCGCAGAGTTTCGAGCCGGTCGTCACTCAGGCCCTCGCCGACATCGGCATCACCATCCAGTGGGAGCCGGTTCCCCCGCAGAACACCGCCTCCTCTCTCGCGTCCAAGCAGTATCCGGCCGCGCTCTGGTTCATGGGTCTCAACGTGCCTGCTCGCGAGGTGGCGGATCTCTATGCTCCGACGGGGTTCCTCAATCCCTTCAACTATGAGGACCCTGAACTGACCGAGCTGTTCTCGTCCATCGCGAACGAGGCCGATGAGGCGGCTCAGGCCGAGCTCTACCAGGAGCTCAATGCCTTCTCGGTGGAGAACGCCCTCAATGCGCCGATCGCCTACATCGGCGGTCTCTGGGCGACCACTGAGGACGTCGACTTCATCCCCGAGGTCAGTGTGCTTCCCACTGTCCGCAACTTCGGAGTGGTCGAGGGCTGATCCTTCCCCCAGAAGGGCCCGGGCGGTCGCCGCCCGGGCCCTTCTGGCTGTCCGGACGCCTTCGCAAGAGTAAGGCGCGAGCGCCGCTGACGACGCTGTCGCGGTCTATGAGAAGTGAGCCGGCGCGGTATTGGCAATCGGTTGTCAAAACGCGCGTCCGATGTTTTACTAGACGGGTTCCCGCAAGCGATTGCCGAGATTTCGGCCGCTCAGGGCAGCCCGTGATCGGGCAACAGAAGACAAAGGAGTTCGATGGTGCCCCACGTCGTGTCGGGGGTCGGCGCATGACCCTCTACGTCCTCCGACGGCTCGGCGCGGGGCTCGTCCTCGCGCTCCTGGTGACGCTGATCACCTTCCTGCTGCTGAGTCCGTCGTTCGAGTCCGTCGTGCGGGAGCGCCTCGGGCCCACCGCAACACCCGAGACGATCGCCGGGATGATGACGGAGCTCGGCTTCGACCGCCCAATCCTGGTGCAGTACTTCGACTGGCTCGGCGGCGTGTTCACCGGCGACTTCGGGCGCTCGCTCTTCACCAGCCAGCCCGTCGCGCCGGCTGTCGCCGCACGGCTCGGGGTCACGCTGTCCCTCGTCGTCACGGCGCTCCTCATCACCGTCGTCATCAGCGTCGCGCTCGGCGTCTGGGCGGCATCTCGCGGCGGCGTCGCCGACAAGATCTCTCAGATCCTGTCCCTCGTCGGCTACATCGTCCCCGGCCTGCTGCTCGCCATCGTCCTCGTCGTCGTGCTCGCGGTGAACCTCAAGCTGCTGCCCGCCGGTGGCTTCACCCCGTTCTCCGAGGATCCAGCGCGCTGGGCTGCCTCCATCGCCATGCCGGTGATCGTGCTCGTCATCGGCGGGGTCGCCAACATGGCGGCCCAGGTGCGCGGCACGATGATCGACGAACTCCGCAAGGACTACGTCCGCACCCTCCGCACTCGCGGGGTTTCGACCACGTCGATCGTGATCCGGCACGCGCTCCGCAACGCGGCAGGTCCCGCCCTGACCGTGCTGTCGCTCGAGTTCATCCAGATGCTCGGCGGCGCGCTCATCATCGAGAACGTCTTCGCGCTGCCGGGGTACGGCCAGTACGCGTTCAACGCGGCGCTCCAGGGCGACATCCCCATCATCCTCGGCATCACGGCGTTCGGCGTGATCCTCGTGGTCGTCGTGAACCTCGTCACCGACGTCGTGAACGGCTGGCTCAACCCGAAGGCGAGAATCTATTGAGCATCGAAGAGCTCTCCATCGACCCGGGCCTGGCGGCGCCGCCGCGGCGGTCGCCCTTCCGGAAGCTTCTCCGGGACCCGCAGGCGGTCATCACCGCGTCGCTGCTTCTGGTGATCGTCCTGCTGGGACTCCTCACCCCTTTCATCGCTCCGCACGACCCCAACGAAGCGCAGCTGAGCGCGATCAACGCCGATCCCGGCACGCCCGGCTACCCGCTCGGTGCGGACCAGAACGGGCGCGACATCATGTCCCGGCTCCTGCACTCGATCAACACGAGCATGATCTCCGGCCTGATCGGCGCTAGCGTCGCGCTGGCGATCGGCATCACCTTCGGTCTCATCGGCGGATACTTCGGCAGCCGCCTGCGCAGCGTCACCGAGTGGGTATTCAGCCTCGTGATGACCTTCCCGGGGATCCTGCTGCTCATCGTCCTCATGCCCGTGACCAAGGGCGACTACCGGTTCACGATGCTGATCTTCGGCGTGCTGCTCTCGCCCGGCATATATCGGATCGTGCGGAACCTCGTCGTCGGCGTGAAGAACGAGCTCTACGTCGATGCCGCGCGCGTCGCGGGTCTGTCGAACCTGCGCATCCTGGCCCGGCACGTGCTGTTCGTGATTCGGGGCCCGATCATCATCGCGGCCGCGTTCCTCTTCGGAGGAGCGATCAGCGTGCAGGCCGGCCTCGCCTTCCTCGGTGTCGGCTCCACGCTCGTCCCGAGCTTCGGGGCGATGATCTCCGAAGGGTTCCTCAACCTCTACATCGACCCGATGCAGTTCCTGTGGCCCTCCGTCCTGCTTGGAGTCATCACGGCGTCGCTCGTGCTGCTCGGCAACTCTCTCCGCGATGCATTCGAGGGCGTGAAGCTCAAGCCCGCGAAGATCGCGGCGCCCAAGGTCGAGCAGGTGGCTGGTCGCGCCGAGTCCCGGCCGTCGGACGCCCTGCTCGAAGTCGACGATCTCGTGATCGCCTATCCCACGCCGTCCGGAAAGCTCAACGAGGTCGTGAAGGGCGTCACGCTGAGAGTCAACGCCGGCGAGACCGTCGGCCTCGTGGGCGAGTCCGGCTCGGGCAAGACGCAGACCGCGTTCGCCATCCTCGGCGTGCTGCCGGCCGAGGCGGTGATCGTGCGCGGGTCGATCCGGCTCGAGGGCCGGAACCTCATCGGTCTGAGCGAGCGCGAGCTCCGGCAGCTTCGGGGCCGGTCCATCGCGTACATCCCACAGGAGCCGATGTCGAACCTGGACCCCTCCTACACGGTGGGGGCGCAGCTCGTCGAGGGCATCCGGGCGACCACCGGCCTGTCGAAGCGCGAGGCTCGTGAGCGCGTGCTCGCCCTGCTGAAGCGCGTCGGCATCCAGGACCCGAAGCGCACGTTCGACTCCTACCCCCACCAGATCTCGGGCGGCATGGCGCAGCGCGTCCTGATCGCCGGGGCGGTCGCCAGCCGGCCGAAGCTGCTCATCGCGGACGAGCCGACGACCGCCCTCGATGTCACGGTGCAGGCCGAGATCCTCGATCTGCTCCGCGACCTCCAGGCGGAGCTCGACATGGCCGTCGTCCTCGTCACCCACAACTTCGGTGTGGTCGCGGACATCTGCGATCGGATCGCAGTGATGCAGAACGGGCAGGTCGTGGAATCCGGAACGGCGCTCGAGGTCTTCCGCGAGCCGAAGCACCCGTACACGCAGAAGCTGCTCGGCGCCATCCTCGACGAGGCCACCGTACGAACCGACCCGCCGGTCTCCGCCGGCGCTCTCGCCGGAGGGACGACCCGATGACGAATCCGCTGCTCGAGGTCACCGACCTGCGCGTGACGTATCCCGGCCGCGGCTTCCGCGCGAAGGCCACGGAGGTGCTGCACGGGGTCTCGCTGACGATCGGCGAAGGCGAGACGCTCGGAGTCGTGGGAGAGTCCGGATCCGGCAAGACGACGATCGGACGCGCGGTGCTCGGCCTCGTGAAGCCGAGCGGCGGACGGATCATCTTCGACGGCCAGGACATCACGCACGTCAGTGCCGCCGAGCGGCGCAAGCTCGCCCGCGAGCTCCAGGTCGTGTTCCAGGATCCGTACACGTCGCTCAACCCGTCGATGACCGTCGGGGACATTCTGAGCGAGCCGCTCGTCGTCCAGGGCGCGACCGCGAAGGACGCCCGTGCTCGGGTGCGGACCCTGCTCGATCAGGTCGGCCTGCCGAGGGACGCCGCCGAGCGGCTGCCGCGGGAGTTCAGCGGCGGCCAGCGCCAGCGCGTCGCCATCGCGCGTGCGCTCGCCCCCGAGCCGAAGCTGATCGTCTGCGACGAGCCGGTCTCCGCTCTCGACCTCTCGACGCAGGCCATCGTGCTGGACCTCTTCATCGAGATCCAGCGCCGGACCGGGGTCGCCTATCTGTTCGTGTCGCACGACCTCAGCGTCGTGCGACACATCAGCCACCGGGTCAGCGTGGTCTACAAGGGCGACATCGTGGAGACCGGTCCCGCCGCCTCCGTGACCTCGGAGCCCGAGCATCCGTACACCCAGCGCCTGCTCCTCGCGGCGCCGATCGCCGATCCGATCGAGCAGGAGAAGCGCCGTGCCGAGCGGTACCGGCTCCTGGAAGTGCATCGCCAGCAGGCCGAGCAGGCCGGGGCCGTCGCCTAGGGATGAGCGCGCATCCGATCCTTCCGGGCTATCACCCCGACCCGTCAATCTGCCGGGTGGGCGACCGCTTCTACCTGATCAACTCGAGCTTCGAGTATTTCCCCGGAGTGCCGGTCTTCACGAGCACGGATCTGCTCACGTGGGAGCAGATCGGCAACGTGCTCGACCGTCCCAGCCAGCTCAACGTGCAGCCTGGCCTCGAGGGCGCGAGCAAGGGCATCTACGCGCCGACCATCCGCCACCACGACGGCCGGTTCTGGATGATCACCACGAACATCGCGGACATCATGCGGGGGCACCTCATCGTGTCCGCCGCGGACCCCGCCGGTGACTGGAGCGACCCGGTCTACACGACCGGCGCCTGGGGGATGGACCCGGATCTCGCCTGGGACGACGACGGCACGTGCTACCTCACCTGGGCCAACCCAATGCTCGGTCTCCAGCAGGCGCAGGTGGACCCGGCGAGCGGCAGGCTGCTCTCCGAGCCGCAGCACCTGTGGGAGGGGACCGGTCTCGCCGATCCTGAGGGACCGCACCTCCTCCAGCGGAACGGCTGGTGGTACTTGGTGGTCGCGGAGGGCGGGACCGACCGCGGACACGCCGTGTCGGTCGCGCGGTCGCGCACGCCCGGCGGACCCTTCGAAGGGCATCCCGCGAATCCGATCTTCTCCCACCGCAGCACGCCTCACCTGGTGCAGAGCACGGGGCACGCGGACCTGGTGGAGCTCGCCGATGGGGAGTGGGCGATGGTGTACCTCGGGGTGCGCCCGCGTGGCTCATTCCCGAGATTCCACGTCAACGGCCGCGAGACCTTCTTGGCGGGCGTGGACTGGATCGACGACTGGCCGGTCGTCGTCGAGGACCACTACGAAGTGCGCGAGACCATCACATCCTTCGTCGACGACTTCTCCTCTGCGTCCCTCGATGTCCGCTGGATCTCGCCGGGCGTCGATCCCCGCAGCTTCACGCGATCGACCGGCGACGGAGTCCGCATCGAAGCAGGTCGCTCGCCCAAGGACCGCCAGGCCGCGAGGCTCCTCGCGGTCCGAGCGCGCGACGCAGAGTGGACCGCGGCGGTGACCGTGCCCGATGGTGACGCCGCGTTCGTCGTCCGCATCGACGACGCGCACTGGGCCGCCGTGGAGCGAGTGGCTGATCGCGTGTCCGCGCGCCTGGTCGTCGGGCCGCTGGACCAGGTCCTCGGCGAGCAGTCGGGAGTGGCGGCTGGGACGCCGCTCGTCCTCCGCGCGGTGGCGGACGGCGATCGCTACAGCTTCCGTCGCGGCCCCGATCGGCTGCAGCTGGGGTACCGGGACGGCGACGGATTCCGCGCGCTCGCCGAGATCGACGGCCGCTACCTGTCCACCGAGGTGGCCGGGGGGTTCACCGGCCGCGTCATCGGCGTCGAGGCGCTCGGCCGCGACGCCCTGCTCACCCGCTTCGAATACACCGCCGGCTCGCCGGCCGACAACCAGGAGAACATCTCATGACCTCTTTCCCCGACGGCTTCCTCTGGGGTGCAGCGACCGCCGCCCACCAGGTCGAGGGCAGCAACGTCAACAGCGACTTCTGGGCGAACGAGGGCCGGATGCCCGGCATGGAGCGCAGCGGCGACGCGTGCGACAGCTACCACCGCTACCCGGAGGACATGCGGCTGCTGGCCGAGGCCGGGCTGAACACCTACCGCTTCAGCATCGAGTGGGCGCGCATCGAGCCGGTCCCAGGCCTCATCTCGAAGGCGCAGCTCGCCCATTACCGCAGGATGATCGACACCGCGCTCGGCCTCGGTCTCACTCCGCTCGTGACCCTGCATCACTTCACGAACCCCCGCTGGTTCGCGGAGGAGGGCGGTTGGCTCGGCGAGCGCGCAATCGAACGGTTCACCTCCTACGTGGAGGCCGCGACAAGCATCCTCGACGGCGTCCCGTACGTCGCCACGATGAACGAGCCGAACATGCTCGCGATGATGACGGGGCTCGCGCGGGCGATGCAGCAGGCCCAGGCGAGCGGGGAGTGGCAGAGCCCGACCGTGGAGAACGACAACGGAGCGCGCAAGCCGCTGCCGGCGCCCGAGCCTGAGATCGGCAAGCGGTTCGTCGAGGCCCACCACGCCGTCCGCGACATCGTGCGAAAGCGCACCGGCGCGGCCGTCGGCTGGACGGTGGCGAACCGCGCGTTCGAGACGCGGCCAGGCGCGGAGGAGAAGCGCCGGGAGCTCGAGTACATCTGGGAGGACCTCTACCTCGAGGGCTCGCGCGGCGACGACTTCGTGGGCGTGCAGTCCTACTCGGCCCAGTGGGTGGGCCCGGAGGGCATCGAGCCCTATCCGCCGCACCCGGACAACACGCTCGTCGGCACGGCGTACCGTCCCGACGCACTCGGCATCGCCGTGCGGCACACCAGGGACGTGACGGGCGGCGTGCCGATCATCGTCACCGAGAACGGCATCGCGACGAAGGACGACGAGCGCCGGATCGCCTACACCGCCGAGGCGCTGCAGCACCTGGCCGCCGCGATGGACGACGGGATCGACGTGCGCGGCTACATCCACTGGACGGCGCTCGACAACTACGAGTGGGGCCACTGGGAGCCGACCTTCGGGCTCATCGCCGTCGACCGGGAGACGTTCGAGCGCACCCCCAAGCCGAGCCTCGCCTGGCTCGGCGACGTCGCCCGCGGCGGCGCTCTGCCGGAACTCGCGAGGGAGGCGACCGCACGATGAGCGCCGGAGCGCCCGTCGCGGAGAGAAGCGTCGACAGGACGGTCCTCGCCGGCGTGCCGAGAGACGTAACGGGGTTCCATCCCGTCGGGCGCCTCCCGATGCACGGCATCCGGCGGGAGCCGGAGGTGTCCCTCGATGGGATATGGGAGTTCCAGCTCCTTCCCTCTCCCGATGCAGTGCTCGGGACCGACTGGGACACCACGACCGTCCCGGGACTCTGGACGATGACCGAGCTCAGCGACCCGCCGCACTACACCAACGTCCCGATGCCCTTCGATGAGGTGCCGCCGGCCCTCCCCGAGCGGAATCCGACCGGGGTGTACCGGCGGACGATGCAGCTGCGCCCGGAACCCGGGCGGCGTCTCATCCTGCACGTCGGCGCAGCCGAGTCGGTCCTGCGCGTCCTCCTGAACGGCGAGGTGGTCGGCGTCAGCAGCGACGCACATCTGGCGGCCGAGTTCGACGTCACCGAGCAGGTGCGGCCCGGCGACAACGAACTCATCCTCGTTGTGCAGAAGTACTCGGCGGAGAGCTACCTCGAGGATCAGGACCAGTGGTGGCACGGCGGCATCAGCCGATCGGTCTTCCTCTATTCGGTGCCGGAGGTCCGCCTGGCCGATGTGGCGGCGCTCGCCGACTACGACCCGGAGTCCGAGCGAGGGACGCTCCGGGTGCGGGTGTCCACCGCGGGGCTCGCGCATCTGCCGTCCGTCGACTGGACCGTCGAGGTGCAGGGAGTCGGACGTGCGGAGACCGCTCCGGTGACCGGCCGACTCGCGACGCAGACCCTGCCGAAGCCGCGGCGCGATCGCAGCAACCGGCCGGAACCCCGGCTGCCGGACGACATGATGGACCTCCTGTCCCTCAGGGCCGCCGGAGCGGAGATCCCCGCCCGGCTGGCGCCGGTCGCCGCCGCCTTCGCCCAGACCGTCGCGCACGGTCTTCCCGCTGGATGGGCGGAGGTCACGCTCGACGACCTCGATGTCCCACCGTGGACGGCGGAGACTCCGCACCTCGAAGGCGTCGTGGTGCGGCTGCGGAACGGCGCCGGCACGGTGGTGGACGAGGCCCGGATGCGCGTCGGTTTCCGCCGAGTGGAGATCCGGGGCCGCGACCTGCTCGTGAACGGCCGGCGCCCGCTGTTCCAAGGGGTGAACCGGCATGATTCCGACCCGCGCACCGGGCGCGTGATGAGCCGGGAGCGCATGCTCGCCGAGCTCTCCCTGCTCAAGCGGATGAACGTCAACGCCATCCGGACGTCCCACTATCCGAACGACCCGGTCTTCCTCGGCCTCTGCGACGAGCTCGGCTTCTACGTGATCGACGAGGCCGACATCGAGGGTCACGCCTTCGCCACTCAGATGGCCGACGACCCGGAGTATCTGCCGAGCTTCCTGCGGCGGTACTCACGGATGGTGCTGCGGGACCGGAACCACCCCAGCGTCGTCCTGTGGTCGCTCGGCAACGAGACCGGGTACGGCGCCGCGCACGACGCCATGGCGGCGTGGTCCCGTCGCGTCGACCCCTCTCGTCCCGTGCACTACGAGGGAGCCGTCTCCGAGGACTGGCACGGCGGGCACGCTGCGACCGACGTCGTCTGCCCGATGTATCCCTCCTTCCCCTCGCTGGAGGCGTATTCAGCCGACGAGCGTGCGGACCGGCCCCTCATCCTGTGCGAGTACGCGTACTCCCAGGGCAACTCGACCGGTGGTCTCGACCACTACTGGAAGCTGTTCGAGACGCTCCCCGGCCTGCAAGGCGGATTCCTCTGGGAGTTCCTCGACCACGGGCTCGACCCGGATGGGGACGGCCGCTACCGGTACGGCGGCGACTTCGGCGATCAGCCGAACGACGGGCCGGTCCTGCTCAACGGCGTCGCGTTCCCGGATCTGACGCCGAAGCCGGCGCTCCTCGAGGCGCGCGGCATCTTCAGCCCGTTCCGCATCACGTCCGGCGCCCAGGAGGCGCTCGCCGGGGGCCTGACGATCCGCAACCGGCAGACCTACGCGGACCTCGCCGGATACGAGCTCGAGCTGCGGGCGGAGACGACGGCGGGCCCGGAAGGTGCGGTCGTTCTTCCGACCCCGGACGTCGCTCCCGGTGCGGACGCGGTTCTCGAGCTGCCTCGGAGCATCCGCGACATGGCGGCGCGGGACTCCTCGCTGGCCCTCACGCTCACCGTCCGGACCCGAGCGGACGCCGCGTGGGCGCCTGCGGGCACCGAGATCGCCGTCCACCAGATCGTCCTCCCGACTACGGCCCCGAGTCTGCCGTCCGCGGGAACCCAGCGGGCGACCCTTGGCGAGGACGGCGAGCTGCGGCACCCTCTGCTCGCCGGACCCCCGCGCCTCGCGCTGTGGCGGGCCCTCACCGAGAACGACGCCTCCTTCGCTCTCGACAACCGCTTCGTCAGGTCCGGCTTCTTCTCGCTCGAACCGACCGAGGTCGCCGTGGGGGAGGAGGACGGGGGGACCGTCGTCACCACCCGGTACGCCACCGCTTTCGGCGACGAGGTGACGCACCGCAGGCGGATTCTCGCCGTCGGGGACAGCGACTGGGTCCTCACTGAAGACGTCGCGCTCCCGCCCGGCACCCGCGACGGGCTCCGCGTCGGGATGCGGTTCGAGCTTCCTCCCGGCTTCGACGAGGTCGAGTGGGTCGGCCTCGGGCCGTGGGAGAACTACCCCGACCGGCGCGCCTCCGCGCTGCTCGGTCGGTGGACGAGCACCGTCGACGACCTCGCGGTGCCCTACGTCGTGCCTCAGGAGAACGGCACGCGAGGCGGCGTCACCGAGCTGGTGCTGGCCGGTGCGGCCGGCGTCGTTCGGGCGCGCTCCGCCGATCCCCTGCATCTGAACGTGAGTCGCTACGCCCCACACGAGCTCGAGCAGGCCGACCACTGGTGGGAGCTCCCGCCGAGTGAACGGACGATCGTGCACCTCGACGTCGCGCACCGGGGCGTGGGGACCGGGAGGCTCGGTCCGGACACCCGTCCCGACCACCGTCTCGACGGTGACCGCTACCGGTGGGTATGGCGTCTCACCCTGCAGCCGAACCGCTGATCAGTCCTCGACAGAGTGGAATGAATGTGGACTACATGGACCCCTCGCTGTCCGCCGCCGACCGGGCGACGGACCTGCTCGGTCGCATGACGACCGCCGAGAAGGCGTCTCAGCTCACCGGCATCCTGGCGAACACGATCACCGGGCTGTCGGGCGACCTCGACCAGCGCCAGATGGAGCGGCACCTGGCGAACGGGATCGGGCAGGTCGGAACCGTCTCGGTCGGAACGGGTCCTGCGCACGTCGTGGCCCGCCTCGCGAACGGCATCCAGCGCCACCTCGCCGAGAACACCCGGCTCGGCATCCCCGCGCTCCTCCACAACGAGACTCTCAACGGCGTCCTCGCCGAGGGGTTCACGTCGTTTCCCACGGCGATCGGGCTGGCCGCGACGTGGCGTCCGGAGCTCGTGGAGCAGATGGCCGAGATCATCCGCCGGCAGATGCGCGCCATCGGCATCCGCCAGGCGCTCGCTCCCGTGCTCGACGTCGCGCGCGATGCGCGCTGGGGCCGAGTGCACGAGACGTTCGGCGAGGAGCCACTGCTCGTCTCAGCGATGGGAGTGGCCTACACGCGAGGCATTCAGGGCGACGACCCGGCCTCCGGCGTCCTGGCGACCGCCAAGCACTTCCTCGGGTACTCGGTCACCGACGGCGGTCAGAACATGGCCGCGACCCATCTCGGGAATCGCGAGCTGTACGACGTCTTCGCCACACCGTTCGAAGCGGCCATCCGTCTCGCCGGCCTTGCCAGCGTGATGAACAGCTACTCGGAGATCGACGGTGTGCCGGTCGGCCTCTCGCGCGAGATCCTCGACGAGCTCCTGCGGGGCCGGCTGGGCTTCGACGGGACAGTAGTGTCCGACTACCGCACGATCTTCTATGCAGTGGAGCGGCAGGGCGCAGCCCCCGACGCCCGTCGAGCCGCCGCCCTCGCGCTAGGGGCGGGCCTCGACGTCGAGCTGCCGCAGCCGTACGGCTACGGCGAGGTCCTGGCGGAGGCGGTGGACGGCGGCGAGATCGACGTCGCCCTGCTCGACCGCGCTGTCCTTCGGGTGCTCACTCAGAAGTTCGCGCTGGGGCTCTTCGAGAATCCGTACGTCGACGCCGATCCCGTGCGCCTCGCTCCGATCGTGTCGGAAGGCCGCGAGCTGGCCCGCGAGCTCGCGGCCGAGTCGATCACTCTGCTCACCAACCGCGACGCGGCGCTGCCGCTCTCGCCGGAGACCGAGTCGATCGCCGTGGTCGGGCCGCACGCGGAGTCGGTGATGGCCGGATTCGCGAATTACACCTACCCGCCGGTCCTCGAGATGCTGCGCGGCATCGCGACGGGACAGGCGCGGATGGCGGGCTGGGAGAACGCGCTCGACAACCTGCCGGAGGCGGCGCGCAAGCAGGTCGAGGAGCGGATGGAGGCGATGCGCCGCCTCGATCCGGAACTCGCGGTTCGCGAGCAGTACGGTGCGCGGAGTCTCGCCGATGCGGTCCGTGACGCCGTTCCCACCGCCCGTGTCACCTCGGTTCCGGGAACCGGCGTGATGGACTCCGAGCCACACGACATCGATGCCGCGGTGGCGGCGGCGGATGCCGCCGACGTCGTGATCCTGGCGCTCGGCGGCCGGTCTGCGGCGTTCTCGGGCCGCGCCACCGAGGGCGAAGGGTCCGACTCTGCGACGCTCGAGCTTCCCGCTCGGCAGCTCGAGCTCCTCGACGCCGTCACGTCGACGGGCAAGCCGGTCATCGCGGTCCTCTTCGCTGGCAAGCCGTATCTGCTTGACCGGATCGTGGAGAAGGCGACCGCCGTGCTCGCCGTCTACTACCCGGGACCGGAGGGAGCGCCCGCGATCGCCGACGTGCTGTTCGGACGGACCAGCCCCTCGGGCAAGCTACCGTTCACAGTGCCGCGGCACGCGGGACAGGTGCCCGTCTACCAGGGGCAGAAGCGCGGAAGCGGACCCCGCCGCACGTCATTGGACATGTTCAGCGCGTACGTCGACCTGCCGAATACGCCCCTGTTCGCCTACGGCCACGGCCTGAGCTACACCTCGTTCGGCTACGGCGAGGTCCTCGTCGATCAGCATGAGGTGGACCCGCTCGGCGAGCTGCGCCTGTCGGTCTCGGTTCGGAACGAGGGGCAGGTGCGCGGCGCCGAAGTCGTGCAGGTGTACCTGCGGCTTCCGGGACTCGGAGTGACGAGACCTGAGCAGCAGCTCGCGGCGTTCGCGAAGGTGGAGCTCGAGCCGGGGGAGGAGCAGACCATCGCGTTCGCGATCGACGTGCCACAGCTCGGCTTCACCGCAGCCGATGGGCGCTTCGTGGTCGATCCAGGGACGATGGACGTCCTCGTCGGGTCCGCCTCGGACGACCTCCGCGCGCGAGCATCCGTCGAGATCGTCGGGGAGCGGACGGACGTGTCGGCGCACCGCCGCTTCGTGCCGCGCGTCGAGTTCCTGCTTCCCCTCGCTCAGGGCTGATTCGCCCTCCTTCGCAGTCCGTCAACCACCTGTCGCCACTCCGGCACTCCGGCTTGGCAACCGCTTGCCAAGACGGGCGCCGACGTGGTCTACTGAATCCCGAGCGGGGCCGCCCGCCTCCGCCTGGGCACTTGCCCGCATCGCCGCGTAGGAGACCTTTTCAATGCTGAAGCCCCAGTCCACCGCTACCCGTGAGCTCGTCAACCTCGACGGGCTGTGGCGATTCGCCACCGAGTCCGCGGTCACGTCGGAGCCGTGGAACGCGGTGCTGGACACCCCGCTCGAAGCCGCCGTGCCGGCGAGCTACAACGACCTCTTCGTCGACTCGGCGATCCGGGACCACGTCGGCTGGGTCTGGTACCAGCGCCAGGTGCGCGTGCCGCGCGGCTGGGCGGGCGAGCGGGTCTTCGTCCGTTTCGACGCCGCAACCCACGAGGGCCGGGTCTACGTGGACGGCTCGCTCGTCGCGCAGCATGTCGGCGGTTACACGCCCTTCGAGGCGGACATCACCGAGCACGTGCAGGCCGGCGCCGAGTTCCGGCTGACGGTCGGGGTGAACAACCAGCTGACGAACGTGACGATCCCGCCCGGATCGGTGACGGTCCGGCAGGACGGCAAGAAGACCCAGACCTACTTCCACGACTTCTACAACTACGCAGGGCTGGCACGTTCCGTCTGGCTGTACTCCGCGCCGGCCGTCCGAGTGGACGACGTGACCGTGGTGACCGGGATCGACGGAGGCGCAGGCGTCGTCGACTACACGGTCGAGACCACCGGATCGGCCGACGTTCGCGTCCGCATCCTCGATGCGGCCGGTGCTGAGGTCGCAACCGGTGAAGGGGCGACCGGCACCGTGCGCATCGACGGCGTGACGCTCTGGCAGCCGGGTGCGGGCTACCTCTACGACCTCGTGATCGAGGTTCTCGGCGAGGACGGCGCGGTCGTGGACACTTACACCCAGTCGTTCGGCGTCCGCACCGTCGAGGTCCGCGGAACCGATTTCCTCATCAACGGCGAGCCCTTCTACTTCACCGGGTTCGGCAAGCACGAGGACACCGCCGTCCGCGGGAAGGGGCACGACAACGCCTACCTGGTGCACGACTTCCAGCTCCTGGACTGGATCGGCGCGAACTCCTTCCGCACCTCGCACTACCCCTACGCCGAGGAGGTCCTCGACTTCGCGGACCGGCACGGCATCGTCGTCATCGACGAGACCGCTGCGGTCGGTCTGAATCTCGGCGTCCAGGGCGGGCTCAGCGGCGTGGGCCCGAAGCCGAGCTTCTCGCCGGAGACGTCGAATGACGAGACGCAGGCCGCCCACGCCCAGCACATCCGGGAGCTCATCGCCCGGGACAAGAACCACCCGAGCGTCGTGATGTGGAGCATCGCGAATGAGCCGGCGTCGAACGAGGAGGGCGCCCGCGAGTACTTCGAGCCGCTCGTGAACCTGACCCGCGAGCTCGACCCGACCCGTCCGGTCACCTACGCGCTCGTCATGTTCGCGCTCGTGAACAACGACAAGATCGCCGACCTCTTCGACGTGCTGAGCATCAACCGCTACTACGGCTGGTACGTCTTCACGGGCGATCTCGCGACTGCCGAGCAGGCGCTCGAGGGCGAGCTGCGCGGCTGGATCGCGAAGTTCGGCAAGCCGATCATGATGAGCGAGTACGGCGCGGACACGATGCAGGGGCTGCACTCGGTCTGGGACACCCCGTGGAGCGAGGAGTACCAGGCGTCGTTCCTCGAGATGTACCACCGCGTGTTCGACCGCATCGACGGCTTCGTCGGCGAGCAGGTGTGGAACTTCGCCGACTTCCAGACGTCGCCGGGCATCCACCGCATCGACGGCAACAAGAAGGGTGTCTTCACGCGCGACCGCCGACCGAAGGCCGCCGCTCACGCCCTGCGCACCCGCTGGACCCGCATCGGCACTCGCAAGCCCTCGGTCGACTGACCCCCTTCACCTCAGGACCAGAAGCATCGCCATGATCATCGACAAAGCCGAAGTTATCGTCACCAGTCCCGACCGCAATTTCGTCACGCTCAAGCTGACGACCGACGAGGGGATCACCGGCCTCGGCGACGCGACCCTCAACGGACGCGAGCTCGCCGTCGTCAGCTACCTCAAGGACCACGTCGTCCAGCTGCTGATCGGCCGAGACGCGTCCCGGATCGAGGACACCTGGCAGTTCCTCTACCGCAGCGCCTACTGGCGCCGGGGCCCCGTGACGATGGCCGCGATCGCCGCGGTCGACGTCGCCCTCTGGGACATCAAGGCCAAGGCCGCCGGCATGCCGCTGTATCAGCTGCTCGGGGGCGCCTCGCGGAACGGGCTCCTCGCGTACGGTCACGCCTCGGGCAAGAGCACCGAGGAGCTGTTCGACAGCGTCCGGAAGCACCAGGAGGAGGGCTACCGCGCGATCCGCATCCAGACCGGCGTCCCCGGCCTCAAGTCGATCTACGGCATCGCGTCGAACGCCACCTACGAGGCCAACAAGGGCGTTCGGTACGACCACGAGCCAGCCCAGCGCGGGGCGCTGCCGAACGAGGAGGACTGGGACACCCGCAGCTACCTGCGCCACGTCCCGACCGTGTTCGAGGCGGTCCGAGGCGAGTTCGGGCCCGAAATCCCGCTGCTGCACGACGCGCATCACCGGATGACGCCGATCCAGGCCGCGAAGCTCGGCAAGTCGCTCGAGCCCTACGACCTGTTCTGGCTCGAGGACTGCACGCCCGCCGAGAACCCCGAGGCGCTGCGCCTGGTCCGCCAGCACACCACCACGCCGCTGGCGATCGGCGAGATCTTCAACACGATCTGGGACTACCAGCAGATCATCCGCGAGCAGCTGATCGACTACGTCCGCAGCGCCGTCACGCACACGGGCGGAATCACTCACCTCAAGAAGGTGCTCGAGTACGCCTCGCAGTACCAGATCAAGTCCGGCATGCACGGCCCGACCGACATCTCGCCGGTCGGCATGGCCGCCGCGATGCACCTCGGACTCGCGATCCACAACTTCGGCATCCAGGAGTACATGAGGCACGGTGAGAAGACCGACCAGGTCTTCGAGCAGTCCTTCACGTGGCAGGACGGCTTCCTCCACCCGGGGAACAGGCCCGGCATCGGTGTCGAACTCGACGTCGACGAGGCGGGCAAGTACCCGTACGTCCAGGCCTATCTGCCCTACAACCGGCTCGCGGACGGCACCGTCCACGACTGGTGATGTCGCATTCATCCTCGAACTGACGAAGGAGTCACGTCCGTGACCAAGGAAACGATCCCGACCGAGGAGGAGCTCCTCGGAGCGACCTCCATGCCGGTCATCGCCGGCCCCGAGGCCGGGCCGCTCGTCGACGGCGACCTTTCGCCGACGGACGATCCAACGCCGCTCAAGAAGGCGAGCAAGGGCTACATCTTCTGGATGATGGCCGCCAACTTCGGCATCTCGATGGCGTTCATCGTTCCGCTGTCGTACTCGCTCGCACTGCGCATCGACGAGCTGGCACCGGGTCGTGAGGAGGTGCTCGGCTATGTGACGGGCACTGCGCAGCTCATCTACATCCTTGCGAGTCCGCTCCTCGGCGTCTGGAGCGACCGGTTCCGGTCGACACTCGGCCGCCGTCGCCCCTTCATGCTCGCGGGCGCACTCCTGGGCCTCGTCGCACTCGCGTTCATCGCCGTTGCGCCGAACGTCTTCCTTGTCGGGGTGGGCTGGATCTTCGCCATGCTGGGCTGGGCCACCGCCGCACAAGCGATCCTCAACGTGCAGGCGGACCGGATCCCGGAGGAGCAGCGCGGGAAGCTGGGCGGTCTCACCGGGCTGACGGGGCAGATGGCGCCGATCTTCGGCATCGGGATCGCGTACGCGGTCGCGTCGAGCACGCTGCTCGTGTTCGTGCTGCCAGGACTCGTCGGCGCTCTCCTCCTCCTCTTCTTCCTGTTCTTCGGCAAGGAGGACGACTCGAGGAACCTGCGGCGCAAGGACGCTGTCTCCGTGAAGACCTTGCTCTCGAGCTACACGTTCAGCCCGCGGAAGCACCCGGACTTCGGGTGGAACTGGCTCGGCCGGTTCGTGTTCTTCATGGGGCTGTACTTCAACACGACCTTCGGCACGTTCTTCTATGCCCAGCGACTCGACCTGCCGGTGCGCGAGGTCGCGGGAACCGTCGCGATCATCGGCATCCTCGGCGTCTTCGCCGCGATCTTCGGCGCGCTCGTCGGCGGCTTCCTGTCCGACAAGCTCCGCCGTCGGAAGCTGTTCGCTCTCATCGGGGCGCTGTTCTTCGTCGCCGGCGGTGCCGTCGAGGCCTTCGCGTACGACTTCACCATGCTCGTCGCCGGTGCGGTACTCATGCAGCTCTCGATCGCCGCGTTCAGCGCTGTCGACCAGGCGATCGTGATCGCGGTGCTGCCCAACCGGGAGGAGGCCGGACGCTACATGGCGGTGGTCGCCTTCTCGCAGAAGATCCCGAGCGCGATCGCCCCGCTGCTCGCGCCGTTCATCATCGCGATCGGTGCGACCGCGGACGAGAAGAACTACACGGTTCTGTACCTGGCGGGTGCGGTGCTCGCCCTCATCGGCGGCCTCATCGTCTTCACCAAGATCAAGGCCGTGCGCTGACCCGTCGTGTCGCGCAGTGTCCAACCCGCCTCCCTGCAGAAAGAAGCGTGCCCGTGAGCGAGCAGGTTCCGTTCGGCCTGTCCATCGATTACGGCGGGGACCGCTTCCCGGTCGCCGGACCTCGACCTCGGCTCTCCTGGAAGGTCCCGGCCGCCGCCGAGCCGGCCGGCTTCGAGCTGGAGGCCGACATCGAGGGCCAGCGGAACACAGCAGTGCTGTCCTCGGCCGAGCATGTGCTCGTGGCGTGGCCCTGGCGCCCACTGGCGAGCACGGAGTCGGTCGCCTGGCGGGTCCGGGTTCTCGGCGGCGCGGCCTGGTCCGCCTGGCATCGCTTCGAGGCCGGCCTCTTCGATGAGGACTGGGGCGCACGGTGGATCTCTCCGGTGGAGGGCGAGCCCGCACCGAAGGGACACCGCCCGGCCTATCGGCTCGCGACGACGTTCGAGGTCGGCGAGGATGTCGTCTCGGCGCGGCTGTACGCGACAGCGCTGGGCGTCTACGAGGCGTTCGTGGGCGGGGAGCGCGCCGGCACCGCAGAGCTCAGCCCCGGCTCCACGTCCTACGACCGCACGCTCTACGCCCAGGCGTCGGATGTGACCTCTTTCATCAGGCGCGGGAGCAACCTCCTGTCGATCCTCCTGTCGGACGGCTGGTACCGAGGTCAGGTCGGTGCCTTTCGCGAGCCCGCCGGGTGGGGTGAGACCCTCGCTGCACGCGCGGAACTCCACCTCCGCCATGCCGATGGGTCCCGGTCCGTGGTCGTCACGGACGAGACATGGACGAGCAGCCTGTCCGAGGTCACCCGCGCGGACCTCATGGACGGGCAGACGACCGACTACACGGTCGGGGCGCCCGATCCGCAGGGGGTTCTTGTCGACGCCGTCGACGCTCCCCGCATCGACTGGTCGCCCGCCCCTCCTGTGCGTGTCGTCGAGACGAGGAAGGCGGTCTCGGTCGTCCCGGTGGCGCCTGGCCGGTGGATCGCGGACTTCGGTCAGAACGCCTCGGGGTGGGTGACTCTGACCGACCTCGGTCCGGCGGGAAGCCGGACCGTGATCGACTACGGCGAACACGTCGGCCCCGACGGAGACCTCGCCACGGCCCACCTCGACGGCGTGCGCCCGGACGCCCGCGTCCCGTTCGTGCAGCGCGACGAGGTCGTGTCGTCCGGGCAGCCAGGGCAGGTGTTCGAGCCGCGGCACACCGTGCACGGCTTCCAGTACGCCCGCATCGAGCGGGACGGCGTCGAGTTCGACCGCGAGAGCGTCGCCATGCGCGTCGTGCACTCCGACCTCGCGCGCGCCGGCAGCTTCGAGTGCAGCGACGACGACCTCAACCGGCTCCACTCGGTGGCCGAGTGGAGCTTCCGCGGCAACGCGGTCGACGTGCCCACCGACTGCCCGACGCGGGAGCGGCTCGGATGGACCGGGGACTATCAGGTGTTCGCTCCGACCGCGGTACGGCTCTACGACGTCTCCGGCTTCACCCGGAAGTGGCTGCGGTCCGTCCGGGACGACCAGCTCGCCGACGGCCGGATCGCGAACTTCTCCCCGGACGGTCGCCGGATCAAGGAGCGGCTCGACCACCAGCTGGCGATGATGACCGGCTCCGCGGGCTGGGGCGACGCCATCGTCGCCGTTCCGTGGCTGCTGTACGAGACGTACGGCGACCGTGAGGCGCTGGCGGAGAACTGGGACGCGATGGTGCGCTGGGTGGATTGGGCGCTCACGACCGCCCGTTCCGCTCGGCACCAGAGCCGCGTCGAGCGCTCCGCCGAGCCGATGCCGCACGAGGAGTACATCTGGGACGGCTCCTTCCACTGGGGCGAATGGCTCGAGCCCAAGGAGCGAGCCGAGGACGGATCGCTCATCGACCCGGTGCAGTCCAACCCGATGGCGTGGTTCATGGCGGACAAGGGCGAGGTGGGCACCGCCTACCTGTTCCGCTCGGTGCACACGGTGGCCTCGATCGCGACGGTGCTGGGGAGAACGAAGGATGCCGCGCGCTACGCGACCCTCGCCGAGCGGATCCGCGACGCGTGGCGGACCGAGTTCCTCGACGCGGACGGGAGGACGAAGGCCGGAACGCAGGCGAGCTATGTCCGGGCCCTCGCATTCGATCTCGTTCCGGGGCCCCTCCAGGCCCGCGCTGCCGAGCATCTGGTCGGCCTCATCCGGGCCGCGGGGAACCACCTCGGCACCGGCTTCCTCTCCACGGCCGATCTGCTGCCGGTGCTCGCCGACACGGGTCACGCCGAGGTCGCCTACTCGCTGCTGTTCCAGCGGACGTCCCCGTCCTGGCTGGGGATGCTCGACCGCGGCGCGACGAGCATCTGGGAGGACTGGGACGGCGTCGACGAGCAGGGCAACGCGCACGAATCGCTGAACCACTACAGCAAGGGAGCCGTGATCCGCTTCCTGCACACCCACACGCTGGGGCTCCGTCAGACGCCCGGGTCGGTCGCGTGGGAATCGTTCGTCGTCGCCCCCGTCCTCGACGAGGTGGTCACCTGGGCGAAAGGCACGTTCGAGAGCCCCCATGGAACCATCGCGGTCGACTGGCGCCTCGAGGACGACCAGCTGTCCATCACCGTCGACGTGCCGGCGGGGTCGTCAGCGGCCGTCGTCTTCCCCGACGGCGAGCGGCACACCGCCGGCCCCGGGCGTTTCGTGCACCGCCGGCCGGTCGCCGTCGCCCTCGCTTCCTGACCTCGTACCGCCCCCGTCCTCTCAAGGAGCCCAACATGGCCATGCCCGACGTCTCCGCCCGAACGCTGCCCGAGCTCCTCTCGCTCGCCGGTCGGCGCGCCGTCGTCACCGGAGGTGGCCGCGGTCTGGGGAAGGCGATCGCACTCCGCCTCGCCGAGGCGGGCGCGGATGTGCTGCTCGGCGACGTCGACGGCGAGCTCGCTGACGCCTCCGCCCGTGAGATCGCAGAGCGGCACGGAGTCGCGGCGATCGGCAGCCGGATGGACGTGACGGACAGCGCGACGGTCGCCGCTGCCGCTGCCCGTGCGGTCGAGGAGCTTGGCGGCATGGACATCTGGGTGAACAACGCCGGGATCTTCCCCAGCGTGCCGCTGCTCGAGATGTCGGACTCCACGTGGAACGACGTGTTCGACGTGAACGCGCGCGGAACCTTCGCCGGGGCGCGGGAGGCCGCGCGCCGCATGACGGAGGCCGGCAGCGGTGGGGTGATCGTCAATGTCGTGTCCACCGCAGGGTTCCGGGGAAGCGCCCCGGGCCTCGCCGCCTACGTGGGCTCGAAGCACGCCGTCCGCGGACTGACGCGGCAGCTCGCGCTCGAGCTCGCTCCCCAGGGCATCCGGGTGCTCGGGGTCGCTCCGAGCTACGTGCCAACGGAGGGCAACATCGCTGCAGCGGCCGTTATGGCGGGCGGCGACATCGACGTCTCGAAGATGGCCCTGATGATGACCAGCCCGATCGGACGGACGGGCACCCCCGACGACATCGCCCGGGTGGTCCTCTTCTGCGCGAGCGACCTCGCCATGTTCATGACCGGCAGCACCCTGCTCGCCGACGGCGGCGACACCGCCTGAGGTGGGCAGCGCGAGCCAGGACCTCCGGAGCGGAGCGGAGCGGTGAGGGAGCGCGACAGCGTCCGCTGGGGCATCGTCGGCACCGGTGGGATCGCCCGCCGCGTGACGCCCGACTTCGAGCTCGCGGGCAATGCCGCGCGCTTCGCCGTCGCCTCACGTGCCCATTCGGCGGCAGAGGCGTTCGCGGAGGAGTTTGGGGTCGAGCGCGCCTATGGCGACTACATGAGCCTGCTGCTTGACCCGGATGTCGACGCGGTGTACCTCGCCACTCCCTCGGCCACTCACGCGCGCATGGCGATGCAGGCGCTCGCCGCTGGGAAGCACATCCTCGTGGAGAAGCCGCTCGGACTCGACGTCCGCGAGGTGGAGAAGATCTCGGACGCCGCCCGGAGGTCCGGTCTCTTCGCGATGGAGGCGATGTGGACCAAGTTCAGTCCGCTGTTCCCGCGGCTGATGGAGGCTCTCACCGGCGGCGAGATCGGGGAGGTCCGGAGTGTCCGGGCATCCTTCGGGTTCCCGCCCTCCTCTGCACGTGGGCCGGAGCCGTTCAGCGCGGTCCTCGACCGCGGCGTCTACCCGCTGACTCTCGCCCAAAAGGTCTTCGGCGAGCCGCAGGAGGTCGTGGCACGCGGCGTGGTGGGAACCGATGGGCTCGACAGCGCCGTCCACGTGCTCCTCGACTACGGCGGCGGGCGCACCGCCTACGTCGCGGCGTCCAGAACCGAGTACATCGATCCGTCCGCGTCGGTCAGCGGCACCGGAGGCTGGGTGCAGATCCCGGCGCCGTTCTGGGCTGCATCCTCCTCGACCGTCCGGTCGGGGTCGGTGTGGCAGGCGCTCAGCTGGCCTCGAACCCTGGAGGTGGCGGTCGAAGGCAACGGCTACGCGCCGATGCTCCGAGCCGCCGGGGAGGCGATCCTGAACGGCGCCGGAGAGCATCCGACTCACCCTCTCGCGGACACCATGTCGGTGACCGCGGTGATGGACGAGATCCGCGCGCAGGTCGCCCGCCTCTAGGCGACCTTCACGCGCCCACCGCGATCCGCTGTGCCGCGAGCTGTGCACGGATCGCGTCCATCGTTCGGAAGACGGCCTCGGTGTCCGCGCCGGTGTGGAGCGGATGCTCGGTCCGTCCTTCGCGGATCGCCTGGCCGACCGCGCGGAGCATCGGCACGTAGCCGTTGCCCTCCTTCGGGAAGTCGACCGGGTGAGGGTTGGCGACCATGGCGTCCCATCCGTCGGCGTGGACCCGCAGCGAGGTGGACGTCCAGAAGAGACCCGGGATGCTGATCCAGCCGAGTCTTCCGCTGACGGAGGCGGTGGGGTCGGCGAAGTCGACCATCGAGCTGGCGCACTGCGCGAATCGGCCGTCCGAGTACTCCAGGGTGAAGTGCTCGGCGAGGTCGAGGCCGTCCGGTCGCACGCTTCCGCGGGCGTACACCGACTCCGGCTCGCCGAACACCGCGTGCGCGAACGTCACGGGATAGATGCCCTGGTCGAGAAGCGTGCTGCCGCTCCGGGCGAGGTCCCACCTGCTTCCGCCGTCGGTGGGGAAAGGGAGGCCGAAACCGGCCCGCAGATTCCGGGGCTCGCCGATGCGCCCCGTCGCTAGGAGCTCGAGGAGGTGCCGGAACGCGGGATTGAACTTCATCCACATGGCCTCCATCAGGAAGAGGCCGCGCGAGCGTGCCAGGGCGAACAGGTCGCCGACCTCCGCGGCGGTCAGTGCGATGGGCTTCTCGACGAGGACGTGTTTCCCGGCCTCGAGCGCGGCGCGAGTCATCGCGTGGTGGATGGCGAAGGGGGTGGCGAGGTAGACGGCCTGAACGGCCGGGTCGGCGAGGAGGGCGTCGTAGTCGCTCGTCCACTGCCCGACGCCGTACTCAGCAGCGAAGGACTCCGCCTTGTCCGAGCTCCGGCTGTACACCGTGCGCACGTGGGCGTCTCCGCTCAGGAGGAGGTCCGGCAGGACCGATCGCGAGATCTTCCCCGTGCCCACGACTGCCCACTGGACCGCGTCGTCCATCTGTTCTCCCTCACGTCCGTGCCCGCCCGGCGGCGGACCTGCCGACGCCATACTGCCCGTCACGATCGGTCTATGCAACCGATTGCCAAACGGTCTAGCATCACGCCTGTGAGTCCTGCTGATGCTGCGCCGGCGGCGGTCGTCGTGATGGGTGTGTCGGGGTGTGGCAAGTCGACCGTGGGGGAGCTCCTGGCAGCGCGGATCGCTGTGCGCTTCCGGGATGCCGATGACCTGCACTCGGCGGAGAACAAGGCGAAGATGGCGAGCGGCCGGCCGCTCGTCGACGCCGACCGCTGGCCCTGGCTCGCCGACGTCGGGGCCTCCATCAGGAGGGAGACTGCGGCCGGTCAGGGGATCGTCGTCGCCTGCTCGGCACTGCGGCGGGTCTACCGGGATGCGCTCCGGGATGCCGCAGCGGGGCCGGTGTTCTTCGTCCATCTGCACGGCAGCCGGCACCTCTTGGCCGGTCGCCTGGGCGGCAGGGCCGGGCATTTCATGCCGGTCGGTCTGCTCGACTCGCAGCTCGCCACGCTGGAACCGCTGGAGCCGGACGAGGGCGGCATGATGGTCGACATCGGGCGGCCGCCGCAGGAGATCGTGGACCGCGTCCTGCCCCGGCTTGCAGGGGTCGCTGTCCGCTGACAGGTCACGTTCAGGGCGTGCGCTCGTCGGCCGGCGCGAACGCGGCGTGGAAGAGCGCCTTCGCCCGGCGGGCGACGTCCGGTCGCTGGTCCGGGTCCGACCTGGACAGGGTTCCGGCGAGCATGAAGAGGGCGAGTTCGACGTCATCCGTCGTGATGTCCTGGGAGACGCGACCGGCCCTCTGCTCGCGCTCGAGCAGGCGTGCGACGAGTATTCCGACCCGGGCGCCCAGCGCCTCCACGCGCGGATCGTGCTGGTGTTCACCGACCAGATCGACGAACGCCGTGCCGACCATCGCCTGCTCGCCTGCAAGGTCCAGCAGGTCGTCCAGGGTCGAGTCAGCGCCCGCGACCAGCGCCTCGATGGCGTCCAGGTTCTCGTCGAAAACCGCGACCGCGAGCGAGATCCGATCCGGGAAGTGCCGGTAGAGGCTGCCCTGCCCGACGCCCGCACGTCGCGCCACCGCGCTCAGGGGCGCCGAGTAGCCGAACTCGGCGAAAACCTCGCGCGCCGCGCCGATCAGGGCTCGCCGGTTCTCGGGGCCGGCGCTCGGCCCCCGATTCGCTTTCGCCCTCTCCGCCACCGGTATAGCGTAGAACCGGACAAGGTTGTCCGGTTATCCCGATGGAGGAAGAACACATGGCATCACTCACCCGCGACTCGTCGATCGGCGCCTGGCTCGACCACCCGGTCGGCGGTCAGGTCATCCGCGAGCTGCTCGCGCAGGCCGGGCAGACTCCCGAGGCGCTCGCCCCCGTCCGGCCGCTCGCAATCAAGCAGCTCGTCGCCATGAGCGGCGGCGCGATGAGCGACGAGGTGATCGAGGGGCTCGTCGAGCGCGTCCGTGCCGAGTCCGGCGACGACGTCGACGAGTTCGAGGACGCCTCGGCGGCGGCCGCGGCGCCGGAGTGGGCCGAGAGGATCACGCCCGGACGCTTCACGGGCCAGACCGTCATCGTGACCGGAGCCGGCTCCGGCATCGGCCGCGCCACCGCATCCCGGATCGCCCGCGAGGGCGGCCGCGTCATCGCCGTCGACATCTCGCAGGAGCGCCTCGACGAGTTCGCCGGCTCGATCGCCGACGCGGACATCGTGGCGGTCGCCGGCGACATCACCGACGATGCGTCCGTCGCGGCGATCGTCGAGGCGGCCGGTGGACAGATCGACGGGCTCGCGAACGTCGCGGGGATCATGGACGACATGACGCCCGTGCACGAGGTGACCGACAGGATCTGGGAGCGGGTGTTCGCCGTCAACGTGACCGGCACCATGAAGCTCATGCGGGCCGTCGTCCCCGGGATGCTCGCGCGCGGCAAGGGCTCGATCGTGAACGTCTCGTCCGAGGCGGGGCTGCGCGGGTCTGCGGCCGGCGCGGCGTACACCGCCTCGAAGCATGCGGTGGTCGGCCTCACCAAGAGCAGCGCGTTCATGTACACGCCGAGTGGCATCCGCGTGAACGCCGTCGCTCCGGGACCGGTGATCACGAACATCGAGGCGAAGTTCGCCTCCGAGCTCGGCGCCCAGCGCGTCCAGCAGGCGATGACCGTGCTGCCGACCCCGGTCCTGCCGGACCAGCTCGCCGCATCCATCACGTTCCTGCTCAGCGACGACGGCGTGAACGTGAGCGGCGCCATCCTGCCCTCGGACGGCGGCTGGTCGGCCATCTAGCGCCCGTCGCTCTATAGGCTCGAGGCGTGCAGCCGCTCGCGATCGTCGTCATGGGGGTCTCCGGCTGTGGCAAGTCCACGGTCGGGGACCTCCTGGCGCGCAGGCTCGAGGTCGACTTCCTCGACGCCGACGACCTCCATCCGGCCGCGAACAAGGCGAAGATGGCGGCCGGGACGCCCCTCGTGGACGAGGACCGCTGGCCCTGGCTCGGCTTGGTGGGTGCCGCGATGAAGGCCGAGACCGACGGCGGCCGATCGATCGTCGTCGCGTGCTCTGCGCTGCGTCGCGTGTACCGGGACGCGCTGCGCGAGGCGGCCGCTGGTCCGGTGTTCTTCGTGCACCTGCACGGGACCAAGGAGCTGCTCGCGGATCGGCTCGGGCACCGCGAGGGGCACTTCATGCCCACCACGCTGCTCGACTCGCAGCTCGAGACCCTCGAGCCGCTGCAGGACGACGAGGCGGGCATCGTCCTCGATATCGCACTGAGGCCCGAGGAGCTGGTCGAGGCCGCCGTCGCGGCCCTCCCGCCGGTGCGGTAAACTTGCCGACTGGACTTCGGCGAGGGATGCGACCCGCATCCGTGATCGACGCGGTGGATGGCTGCGGCTCTTCCTTCCGCTCTGCGCGCGCCCGAGTCGAGCACGACAGACCCCGGGCCATGGCGCCCGACCACGAGACTTGGGCCGAGCGGCCCGCGAGGAGAGCATCACCATGGCCGACAACCAGATCAAGGCTGAGCTTCGAAGCAGCTTCGGCAAGGGCGCGGCGCGCAAGCTGCGTGCCCAGGGCAAGATCCCCGCCGTCATCTACGGCCACGGCTCCGACCCGCAGCACGTCGCGCTGCCCGGTCACGAGGTCTCCCTCATCATCCGCCGTGCGAACGCCGTCCTCGAGCTCGACATCGAGGGACGCAGCCAGCTCGCGCTCGTCAAGGACGTCCAGAAGGATCCGGTGCGCCAGATCGTCGAGCACCTCGACCTCGTCGTCGTCCGGAGCGGCGAGCGCGTCAGCGTCGAGGTGCCGGTGCACGTCGAGGGCGAGTCCGCCGAGGGCACGATCGTCGCGCTCGACGCCACGACCGTGAACCTCGAGGCCGAGGCCACGCACATCCCCGAGCGCATCACGGTCGACGTCGAGGGCCTCCAGGCCGGGACGCACATCACGGCCGCCGACCTCACGCTTCCGCAGGGGTCGAAGCTCGCGTCGGACCCCGAGCTCCTCGTCGTCGCGATCAGCGCGCAGCAGGCGGCGGACCTCGGTGAGACGGCCGAGGAGCCCGCGGGTGCGGAGGAGCCGGCCGAGGCCGCCACGGCGGCCGACAACGGCTGACCCCGTCTCAATCTGTGGACGATCCGTGGCTGGTCGTCGGTCTCGGCAACCCCGGGTCCGGGTACGCCGGCAACCGGCACAACGTCGGTCAGATGGTGCTCGCCACCCTCGCTGACCGGATCGACGCGCGGTTCAAGTCGCACAAGACGAACGCGGCCGTGGCCGAGGGGCGCAGCTTCCCGGCCGGTCCGCGGCTCGTGCTGGCGAAGCCGAACACGTTCATGAACGTGTCCGGCTCGCCGGTCGCGCAGCTCCTGCAGTTCTACTCGCTGGAGCCCGACCGGCTGATCGTCGTGCACGACGAGCTCGACATCCCGTTCGACACCGTGCGTCTCAAGTTCGGCGGCGGCCACGGCGGGCACAACGGCATCCGCGACATCATCGCTGCGCTGGGAACGGGTGCCTTCACCCGGGTCCGAGTCGGGATCGGACGGCCCCCGGGCCGCCAGCCGGCCGCCGACTACGTGCTCAAGGACTTCGCGTCCGCCGAGCGCGAGGTGCTGCCGTCGCTCCTCGAGGACGCGGCGGATGCGGTGCAGCAGATCGCGGCCGAGGGCCTGACGGCGGCGCAGCAGAAGTTCCACGCTCCGTCCTGAGCCCCTCTCTCCTCCGTCGAGATGCCACCTGGTGTCGTCATTCCGCGCGGATGGGGGCACCAAGTGGCATCTCGAGGAAGCCCGCAGCGGGGGCGGTAAGCCCAGGGCGGACGCCGAGCCGCCGCCAGGGGCCGCCGGTAGAATCGGACGAGTGACACTTTCCGGGCTCACCCGCGCCCTCACCCGTGCTTCGTCCTTCGCCGACGCCCTCCGCTGGGCCCGGCGTGAGGCCGACTTCTCCGTCACCGCCGGCCTCCAGCCGGCGCTCCTCGCCGCCCTCCTCGAGGCGCGCGCCGAGGCCGGCGAACCCGCCGCGCTCTTCGCCATCACGCCCACCGGACGCGAGGCCGAGGCGCTGCGCACCGCGCTCGGCTGCCTCGTGCCCGAGGCCGAGATCCTCGAGTTCCCCGCCTGGGAGACGCTGCCGCACGAGCGGCTCAGCCCGAGCGCGGAGACCGTCGGCAAGCGGATCCACGCCCTGCGCCGCCTCCGGACCTGGGACGGCGCGCGCCCGCTGATCGTCGTCGGCGCCGTCCGTGCGGCCCTGCAGCCGCTCGCGTCCGACCTCGCGGACCTCGAGCCCATCGTCCTCACCCTCGGCGGACGGGGGACCGGCCTCACCGAGCTCGCCGAACGCCTTCCGCAGCTGGCCTACCACCGCGTGGACATGGTCACGCGGCGCGGCGAGTTCGCCGTGCGCGGCGGCATCCTCGACGTCTTCCCGCCGACCGCGGAGCATCCGGTCCGAGTCGACTTCTTCGGCGACGAGGTCGACGCGATGCGCCTCTTCTCGGTGGCCGACCAGCGGTCGCTGCCCGACGAGGTCCGCACCGTCGAGCTGCCCGCCTCCCGCGAGCTGCTCCTCGGGCCCGCCGTCCGCCAGCGCGCGGCCGAGATGCAGCACGAGTTCCCGGGCCTCGCCGGGATGCTCGCCAAGCTCGCAGAGGGCATCCCGGTCGAAGGCATGGAGTCCCTGACGCCCGCACTGGTCGAGCGCCTCGTCCCCGTCACCGAGTACCTGCCCGCCGGCTGCGCGGTCGCCGTCCTCGCCCCCGAGCGGGTCGCGAGCCGGGCCGTCGACCTGGCCGAGACGAACCGGGAGTTCCTGACCGCCGCATGGACCGCGGCCACGCAGGGCGCGCAGGCGCCCATCGACCTCGCCGCCGGCGACTTCCTGACCCTGAATCAGCTGCACGCGACCGCCGACGGCCGGCCCTGGTGGACCTTCACCTCCTTCCAGGCGGGCCCCGACGACGACGACGACGCGGCGGCCGTCGACCAGGCGGAGTACGTGCGGGTGCGCGGGGAGGCGGTGCCCGCCATCCAGGGCGAGCACGCGCTCGACCACGTCGCCGCCCTTCTCGGTGCCGGCTGGTCCCTCGCCGTCGGCGCGGCGGGCCACGGGATGCTGGAGCGCAGCCGCGACGTCCTCGCGGAGCACGAGCTCGCCGGCCGGATCGCGGACGCGTTCCCCGCGGACCCCGAGCCGGGCGTCGCCTACCTCCTCCAGGCCGGGATCGACGTCGGCTTCGAGCAGGCCGAGTCGAAGATCGCGCTGATCAGCGAGCGCGAGTTCTTCGGTCGCGCCTCCGGCTACGACTCCCGACAGGTCAAGAAGCTCGCGAGCCGCCGGAAGAACGTCGTCGACCCGCTGCAGCTGAAGCCCGGCGACCACGTCGTCCACGAGACCCACGGCATCGGCCGCTTCCTCGAGCTCGTGTCCCGGGAGGTGAGCACCGGCGGCCGCAACGCGGTCAAGACCACCCGCGAGTTCCTCGTGCTCGAGTACGCCCCGTCCAAGCGCGGCTACCCGGGCGACAAGCTCTACGTCCCGACCGATCAGCTCGACCTCCTCACACGCTACGTCGGCGGCGAGGCCCCCCAGCTGTCCAAGATGGGCGGCTCCGACTGGGCCGCCGCCAAGGGCCGGGCGCGGAAGGCCGTCCGCGACATCGCGGTCGAGCTCGTCAAGCTGTACTCCGCCCGCATGGCGTCCAAGGGCCACGCGTTCTCGCCGGACACCCCCTGGCAGCGCGAGCTCGAGGAGGCCTTCCCGTACGCGGAGACGCCCGACCAGCTCACGACCATCGACGAGGTCAAGGCCGACATGGAGCGGCCGATCCCGATGGACCGCCTCATCGCCGGCGACGTGGGGTTCGGGAAGACCGAGGTCGCGATCCGCGCCGCGTTCAAGGCGGTGCAGGACGGCAAGCAGGTGGCGGTCCTCGTGCCCACGACGCTGCTCGTGCGCCAGCACCTCGAGACCTTCTCCGAGCGCTTCGCGGGGTTCCCCGTCCAGCTGCGCGCCCTGAGCCGCTTCCAGACGGACAAGGAGGCCAAGGAGATCATCAAGGGCCTCGAGGGCGGCACCGTCGACGTCGTCATCGGCACGCACCGGATCCTGACCGACGGGATCAAGTTCAAGGACCTCGGTCTCGTCATCATCGACGAGGAGCAGCGCTTCGGCGTCGAGCACAAGGACCAGCTCAAGAAGCTCAAGACCAACGTCGACATCCTCGCGATGAGCGCGACGCCCATCCCGCGCACCCTCGAGATGGCCGTCACCGGCATCCGCGAGATGTCGACGCTCGCAACGCCCCCCGAGGACCGGCACCCGATCCTCACCTTCGTCGGCCCGTACTCCGACAAGCAGGTCGCCGCGGCCATCCGGCGGGAGCTCCTCCGCGAGGGCCAGGTGTTCTACGTCCACAACCGGGTGTCGAGCATCAACCGGCTCGCGGCGAAGCTCGCCGAGCTCGTGCCGGAGGCGCGCATCGCCGTCGCCCACGGGCAGATGAACGAGGCCACGCTCGAGAAGGTGATGGTGGACTTCTGGGAGCGGAGGTTCGACGTCCTCGTCTCGACGACGATCATCGAGACCGGCCTCGACATCCCCAACGCGAACACGCTGATCATCGACCGGGCGGACAAGTACGGCCTGAGCCAGCTGCACCAGCTGCGCGGACGCGTGGGGCGCGGGCGGGAGCGCGCCTATGCGTACTTCCTCTGGGACGAGACGAAGCCGCTGTCCGAGACCGCGCACGACCGGCTCGCGACGATCGCCGCGAACAACGACCTCGGGTCCGGCATGCAGGTCGCGCTCAAGGACCTCGAGATCCGCGGCGCGGGCAACCTGCTCGGCGGCGAGCAGTCCGGGCACATCGCCGGGGTCGGCTTCGACCTCTACCTGCGGATGATCGGCGAGGCGGTGAGCACCTTCCGCGGCGAGGTCGCCGAGGGGCAGACCGAGCTGCGCCTGGAGCTGCCCGTCGACGCGCGGATCCCGGAGAGCTACGTCGACAGCGAGCGCCTGCGGCTGGAGGCGTACCAGAAGCTGTCCGCCGCCAGCGGCCCCACCGCGGCCGACGACGCCCTCGACCTCGTCCGCGAGGAGCTCACCGATCGGTACGGCGAGCCGCCCGCGGAGGTGCAGAACCTGCTCGCGGTCTCCCGCCTGCGGCGGACCGCGCAGCGTGCCGGGCTCTCCGAGGTCGTGGTGATGGGGCAGAACCTGCGAATCGCGCCGGCCTCGATCCCCGACTCGCGGCAGGTGCGGCTGCAGCGGATGTACCCGAAGTCCCGGATCCTCGCGCAGGGCAGCGCGATCCTCGTGCCGCTTCCCGAGCGGGACGGCGCGCTGCCGGCCGACCCCGAGCTCATCGCGTGGGTCGGCGAGCTGCTGCAGGCGATCTTCGTCTCGGAGCCCGTCGCGGCCTCGAGCTGACGAGGGCCGACGGAACGCTGACGAGAGCGCGGGCCGATCAGACGATCGGCTCGCGGACGTCCTCCTCCTGCGCCTCGTCGGCTGGGTCCGTCCGCCGCGCGGCGGACCTGACGACGAACGCCGACACGACGATCGCGATCGCCGAACCGAGCAGCACCGCGAGAGTTCCCTCGTCGCGGACGAGCTCCTGACCGGCGAAGGCCAGCTCGTTCATCAGGAGCGACACGGTGAAGCCGATGCCGCCGAGCGCCGCGACCACGACGATCTCCCGGATCTTGAGGAGCGTCCCACCGCTGCGGCGGGCGAAATGGAGCGCGATCGCGCCGGCGACGGTGATGCCGAGCAGCTTGCCGACCGGCAGGCCGACGAGAATGCCCCAGAACGGCGCCGAGAGCTCGGCGAGACTCACCTGCGGGATGGCGACGAGAGCGGCGGAGAACGCGAACACCGGCAGGATCAGCCCGTTCGAGTACGGCTCGATCGCGCGGTGCACCCGGTGCGCCACGTCGGGCTTCAGCACGAGCCCGAGGGCGACGCCGGCGATCGTCGCATGCACGCCGGAGCTGTAGACGAAGTACCAGGCGACCAGCGCGACGAGCACCATCGCCGCCCCGATCGGAAGCCGCAAGCGCCCGCCCGCCAGTCTGCCGAGCAGCCAGAACGCCGCGACCGGGATGACGGCCGCGAGCAGGAGCAGCGGGCTCGGGTCCCGCGTGAAGAACACCGCGATGATCAGGATCGCGATCAGGTCGTCGAGGATCGCGAGGGCCAGCAGGAAGGCGCGGACGCGAGCCGGCAGGCGCGACCCGAAGATGGCGAGGACGCCGAGCGCGAAGGCGATGTCCGTCGCCGTCGGGATGGGCCATCCCTCCGCGAGCCCGCTTCCCGCGGTGAAGGCCAGGTAGAGGGCGGCCGGTGCGACGACGCCCCCGACCGCGGCGATGGCGGGCACGAGCGCGTGGGTGAGCGAGTTGAGCTCGCCCTTCGTCAGCTCGTGTCGGAGCTCGATCGCGACGAGGAAGAAGAACACCGCGAGCAGACCGTCGCTGATCCAGTGCCCGATCGAGAGGTCGAGGCCGAGGGCCGGGAGCTCCAGATGCGCATCGCGGAGACCGATGAGGGCGGATCCGAAGGGCAGGTTGGCGAGGAGCAGGGCGAGCGCCGCGGCCCCGAGGAGCATCGCGGCGGCGTAGCGCTCGGAGCGGAAGATGTGCACGGGGCCTCGCAATGGGTCGGCGGACGAGCGCCGACCAGACTTCCCGGCTCCCCTCCGTCCAGAGTAGCCCATTGACCCTTCCGGCTAATAAGAGTAGCTTCGCGGCTATGACAGTTAGCCAGATCGGAACCGCCGGCCGCAGCATCGCGGTCGAGGTGAGCGGCGAGGGTCCGCTCGTCGTCTGCATCCCGGGGATGGGAGAGCTGCGCAGCTCGTATCGCTTCCTCGTCCCCGCTCTCGTCGGCGCCGGGTTCCGCGTGGCCGCCTTCGACCTCCGCGGTCACGGCGACAGCGACGACGGCTTCGACGCCTTCGACGACGAGGCCGCTGCCCGCGACGCGCTCTCGGTGATCGCGAAGCTCGGCGGACCGGCGATCGTGATCGGCAGCTCGATGGGAGCCGGAGCGGCCGTGCTCGCGGCGGCCGAGCGGCCGGAGGCCGTGACCGGGCTCGTCCTGCTCGGCCCCTTCGTGCGAAACCCGCCGTCGTCCCGCCTCTCGGGGCTGCTCTTCCGGGCGGCGCTGCTGAAGCCGTGGGGGCCGGCGGTGTGGCGGTCCTACTACCGGTCGCTGTTCCCGACCCGCCGTCCCGCCGATCAGGAGCAGCACGAGGAGGCGATGGCGCGCAGCCTGGCCCGGCACTGGCGCTCGTTCTCGCGCACGACGAAGACCACGCATGAGCCCGCCGAGCGCGCGCTCGAGCGGGTGGCCGCTCCCGCCCTCGTCGTCATGGGCAGCGCGGACCGGGACTGGAAGGATCCGGCCGCCGAGGCGGCCTGGATCGGCGAGCGGCTGAAGGCCGAGGTGCTCGTCGTCGAGGGCGCCGGGCACTACCCGATGGTCGACTCCGCGGACCAGGTGAACCCCGCGGTCGTGGCGTTCGCCCGCCGGGCCACGGCCGTTGCCTAGGGCGGGGCTCAGTCCCGCCGTCGTCGTGGAGCAGGCCGGCCGGCTCGCGGACGAGGTGGGCGCCGACCGGCTGACGCTGGCGGCGCTGGCCGCGCGTCTCGGCGTCGCGCTGCCGAGCCTCTACAAGCACGTCGGCGGGCTCGAGGATCTCCGCCGCCGCATCGCGGTCGCCGCGACGGACGAGCTGGCGCGGGTGCTCGGGGAGGCGGTCGCCGGACGGTCCGGAGCGGAGGCGGTCGCCGCGCTCGCCGACGCCTACCGCCGGTACGCGCGCGAGCATCCGGGCGGCTACGCGCTCACCCAGGTGGCTCCGGCCGACGAGGCGCACAGGGCGGCCGCCGAGCGTGCCGCGCAGACCGTCTTCGCCGCGCTCCGGGGGTACGGGCTCGAGGGTGAGGACGCGATCGATGCGACCCGGGCCCTGCGGGCCGCCCTGCACGGATGGGTGCTGCTCGAGCAGGGCGGCGGGTTCGCTCTGTCGAGGGACCCGGAGAGCTCCTTCCGCCGCATGGTGCAGGCCCTCGACGGGGTTCTGACGAGCTGGCGGTCTGGGTAGGGTCGTCCGGTGGCTTCCGTCCGCCTGCGCCCCGTCCGCCCCGTCGATCTCAGTCGCATCGTCGACCTCAACAACGCGGCGTATCCCGCCGTCCCGAACGCCGACGTCGCCGAGCTCGGACGGCTGATCGCCTTCCCGGGCCTGTCGCTCGTCGCGGAGCACGAGGGGTCCGTCGTCGGGTTCCTGCTCGCGATGGACCCCGGCGCCGACTACGAGAGCGAGAACTACCGGTTCTTCTCCGAGCGCGGCCCCTCGCTCTACATCGACCGCATCGTGATCGACCGCGGCCTCCGCGGCGCCGGAGTCGGGCGGGCGCTCTACGAGGCCGTGTTCGACAAGGCCCGGGCGGACGGCCGGCCCGAGGTGACCTGCGAGGTGAACCTGCAGCCGCCGAACCCGGAGTCGCTCGCGTTCCACTCGCGTTTGGGGTTCGAGCGCGTGGGGGAGCAGGACACGAAGGGCGGCCAGTACACCGTCGCCCTGCTCGCCGCCCCCGTGCGGTGACCGGGTGCCCGGGAACCGAGGAGGCGCCGTCGCGGCGTCCTGCCCATGGTTGAGGGGACGCCCTCTGGGAACCAGGTCGCTGGACAAGGCCACGACCTGGATCTGATCCGCGGCCTCCAGGAGCGTGCGGCGCGCGCCCAGCCCGCCGAGCACGTCGAGCGGATCGGCGACTGGTGGCTGCGCGACACCGGAGGTCCCTCCTGGTGGACGGGGACCGTGCTCGCGCACGGCGCCGTCGAGCCCGCAGAGCTCGCGGAGCGGATCGAGGCGGCCGAGCGCTTCTACGATCGGTTCCAGGCGGGGACGGCCTTCCAGCTCACGCCCGGGGTTGCCGATCCCCGCCTCGACGACGTGCTCGCCGAGCGGGGCTACCTCGCGAGTGGTCCCCTGTCGCTGATGACCGCCTGCGCTGCGGCGGTCGCGCAGTCCGGTGCGGGGGGCGAGGTGCGGATCGACGCCGCCCCGTCGCGGTCCTGGCTCGAGGCGCGGAACGCGATCGATCGCCACGACGGAGTCGCCGCCGAGGAGCGGATGCTGTCCCGGGTCGCGGGGCGCAGCGTCTACGCAAGCGCGGTCGACCGGGGTGAGGTCGTGGGCGTGGGCCGCGCAGTCCTCGACGACGGGTGGGCGGGCGTCTTCGGCATGGCCACCCTGCCGCGCGCCCGGGGCCGGGGTGTCGGACGCCGGGTGCTGGCCGCGCTCGCCGGCTTGGCCGCCGACAGCGCGGCCGCCGGCCTCTACCTGCAGGTCGAGCGGGACAACGGGGCGGCGCTGGGGCTCTACGACGGCGCGGGCTTCGCCGAGCTTGCGCGCTACCACTACCGGGCGCGTCCGCCGAGCTGACGCATCCGCCTCGTGCTGCGTCCGGACCTCGAGGTCGGCGAGGGACGGGGGAGGATGAGGGGGTGACGGCCCTCGACGACCTCGTCTCCGTGATGCGCACGCTGCGCGCCGAGTGCGCGTGGGATCGCGAGCAGACCCATCGCTCCCTCGTCCCGTACCTGCTCGAGGAGAGCGCCGAGCTCGTCGAGGCGATCGAGACCGGCGACGTCGACGGGATGCGCGAGGAGCTCGGCGACGTGCTCTACCAGGTGCTGTTCCACGCCGACATCGCGGCCGCCGAGGAGGGCTTCGACATCCAGGACGTGGCGGCGGTCACCATCGAGAAGATGAAGCGCCGGCACCCGCACGTCTTCGGCGACTCGGACGCGTCGACGCCCGACGAGATCCGGCAGCAGTGGCTCGAGGTGAAGCGCCAGGAGAAGGCGTCGCGCGCGAGCGTGCTCGACGGCATCCCGCGCGGGATGTCCGCCCTCGCGCTCGCGGACAAGGTCCTCGGCCGGGCGGAGCAGTCCGGGATGCTTCCGGCGGGCGACGTCCCGGCGCTGCCCTTCGAGTCGGAGGACGAGCTGGGCGGGCTCCTCCTCGCGCTCGTGATGGCGTCCCGGGCGCGCGGCCTCGACGCCGAGCGCGCCCTCCGCACCACCCTCCGCGGACTCGAGGCGGAGATCAAGGCCGGCGAGGTCGAGGGCGACTCGGCCTGAACCTCCGCTGAGCGGGATTGCGCGGTTCAGGGATGCTCGCGGGGAGGCGGGCTGCGCGGATGGCGGTTTGCTTGCGGCGAGTCATTCGCTCCCTCCCTCAACCGCGCGCGGGGTATTGCGCGGATCAGGACCTGCCCGCGCTGACGCGGCGTGTCGTCCTGATCCGCGCGCGGATCGGGCCGATCGTCCTGAACGGCGTCGGATCTCCTGATCGGCGCAATGGGGGCCGGGGGTTTGCGCGGGTCAGGACCGGCCTCGGGGAGGTGGCGTGTGGTCCTCAACCGCGCGCGCGGGGAATTGCGCGGATCAGGACCTGCCCGCAGTGACGCGGCGTGTCGTCCTGATCCGCGCGCGGATCGGGCCGACCGCCCTGAACGGCGTCGGATCTCCTGATCCGCGCAATGGGGCCGGGGGTTTGCGCGGATCAGGACCTGCCCGCGGTGCGGCGGCGTGTCGTCCTGATCCGCGCGCGGATCGGGCCGACCGTCCTGAACGGCGTCGGATCTCCTGATCCGCGCTAGGGGTCGAGGGCCGCCTCTCACCGCGGAGAAGGGGAGCCGAGCGCGGATGGGAGAATCGAGGTCGTGCCTTCCCCCGTCAACCCGCCCCGCGGCATGCGCGACTTCCTGCCCGTCGAGAAGAGCCGCCGGGAGCGGGTCCTCGCGACCATCAAGGACGTCTACCGCCGGCACGGGTTCGACGAGATCGAGACGCCGGCGCTCGAGGACATCGCGCGCCTGCACTCGGGCATCGGTGGCGACAACGAGAAGCTCGCCTACAGCGTGCTCAAGCGCGGCATCGGTCCGGAGGACCTCCAGGACGCCGCGACGGCCGGTGATGCCCTCCGGCTCGCCGACCTGGGACTCCGCTACGACCTGACCGTGCCGCTCGCCCGGTACTACGCGTCTCACCGGGCGGAGCTCCCGACGGTGTTCCGCGCCCTGCAGACCGGACCGGTCTGGCGTGCCGAGCGCCCGCAGAAGGGCCGCTACCGGCAGTTCGTGCAGTGCGATATCGACATCCTCGGCGAGGCCGGGCCGCTCGCGGAGCTGGAGCTCATCTCGGCCACGGTCGCGGCTCTCACCGCGGTGGGTCTCACCGGAATGACCGTCCGCCTCAACGACCGCCGAATCCTGAGCCGCCTGCTCGAGCACTGGGGCATCCCGGGTCACTTCGGGGAGCGTGCGCTGATCACGATCGACAAGCTGGACAAGGTGGGCGTCGACGGCGTCGTCGCGGAGCTCGGCGAGCTCGGAGTCCACACCGACGGCATCGCGGAGTCGCTGCGCGCCATCGAGTCGGCCGGGTGGCAGCTCGAGGACGCGCCGCCCGAGTGGCTCGACGTCGACGCGTACCGGCACCTTCTCGACCTGCGGGCGGCGCTGCCCGACGTGGCGCTCGTCTTCGACCCGACCCTCGTGCGCGGCATGGGGTACTACACCGGCACGATCTTCGAGGTCGCGCACCCCGGCTCGGGCAGCTCGGTGGCGGGCGGCGGCCGGTACGACGGGATGATCGGCCGCTTCCTCGGCACGGACGTCCCGGCGGTCGGCTTCTCGATCGGCTTCGAGCGGATCCTCGACCTCCTCGAGGACGGCGGCTCGGATACCGGGGGAGTCGTCCTCGTCCATGCGGCGGACACCGCACCCGAGCGCCTGATCGCGGCCAAGCGCGAGCTCCTGGAGACGGCGCCGCGCGTCCGCCTCGAGCGCCGCCCCCGCAACCTGAAGGGCCTCCTCGACTCCGCGGCGTCCTCCGGCTACACGGGCTTCGTCACGCTCGACGGCGACGGCGCGCTCGGCGACGTTCGCCCCCTCACCTAGCGGCCGCTCCGTTCCCGCCGCCGGTCAGCCGGTGTGACCGACCGCGGCCGCCCAGTCCGCCGAAATGCCACTTGGTGCTGTCAAACGCGCCCGATAAGCGCACCAAGTGGCACGTCGGCCGTGCTCGGCATCCCTCCCGCGGCTGGCCCCGCGGCACGTCGCTTACGTCGAGATGCCACTTGGTGCTGTCGAACCGCCCGGATGGGAGCACCAGGTGGCACTTCGACGGGATCGGCGAGCCTCAGTGACCGGTGACGTCCGAGTCGACGCCGGCGCCCGGGCCGCGGGAGAGGGTCGCGAGGCGGGACATGTCGTCCTCGGTCAGCTCGAACTCGAAGACGGCCAGGTTGTCGGCCATGCGCTGGCGGTTCGACGACTTGGGGATCGCGACGATGCCCTCCTGCACGTGCCAGCGCAGGACGATCTGCGCGGGAGTGCGTCCGTGCCGCTCGGCTAGCTCGGTGAGGACCGGGTCGGCGAGGAACTCCTGCACCCCGCCGCCGCCTCCGAGGGGGCTCCAGCTCTCGGTCACGATCCCGTGCTCGTGGTGGAAGCGGCGCTCCTCGACGCGCGGGACGCGGGGATCCAGCTGCACCTGGTTGACGGCCGGGACGACGTCCGTCTCCGCGAGGAGCCGCTCCAGGTGCGGGACCTTGAAGTTCGACACGCCGATCGCCCGGGCGAGGCCCTCGGCGTGCAGCCGCTCGTACGTCCGCCAGGTCGACACGTACTCGTCCCGCTGCGGCAGCGGCCAGTGGATGAGGAGCAGGTCCACGTACTCGAAGCGCATCCGATCGAGCGCCGCACGCAGGCCGCCGACCGCCCGGTCCTCGCCCTGGAACTCGCCGTCGAGCTTCGTCGTCACGAAGAACTCCTCGCGCGGGATGCCCGTGCGCCGGATCCCCTCCGCCACGCCGGCCTCGTTGGCGTACTTCGTGGCCGAGTCGATGTGCCGGTAGCCGAGCTCCGCGGCCGCGACGACGGCGTCGGCGACCTCCGCGTCGTTCATGGGCCAGGTTCCGAGCCCGAGCTGCGGGATGCCGGCGCCGGTGTTCAGGGGGATCGAGGGGATCGTCATCCTCCCATCCTGGCGCGAGTCGTATCCGGTGCGCCGGGGGGTTGTCCGCACGCTTCAGGGGCCCCCGACTGCGGAACGGCGTGTCGTCCTGAACCGCGCCGTAAACGCGACGCCCGTCCTGATGGGCGTCGAAAGTCCTGATCCGCGCAGAGGGCATCCGCGCAGAGGGCATCCGCACAGAGGGCATCCGCGCAGAGGGCATCCGCGCAGGGGGCGCCCGCGCAAGGGGATCAGCCGGAGGCGGCGCGACCCGCGCGCTCGTCCAGCTGGGCCACCAGGCGGCGCGGGGCGGTGTTGCGGTAGGACTCGTCCACGAGCTCCGCGACCTCCTGCCAGTCCACCGGGGCCGCGAGGAGGTCGAGTCCCATCCAGCCGCTCGGACCCATGTAGGCGGGCACGAAGAAGCGCGGGTCCTGGAGAAGCGCCAGTCGCGTGTCCGCGTCCGGATGGACGATGAGGCCGGACGGGAACATGCGTCGCTCGGGGCCGCTCGTGCCCCCGCCGAACACCGCGAACGCCGTCTTCACGCGGAACCACGGGCGGCCGAACGAGATCGTCTCGGTCGCGCCGGGCAGGGCCAGGCAGATGCGGCGGACCTCGGCGAGCCCGAAGTCGTCCTCGGTGAACATCAGCGGATGGGTCATCGCGCTCCTGCCGGTGTCGTGGCCGTACCGGACCCCGTCACTAGACTGCTGTGTCGGGCGGGCGACCGCCAGATCGCGACGACCTGAAGGAGCACTACGTGGCCAGCATCGACGCAGTTGGAGCCCGCGAGATCCTCGACTCCCGAGGCAACCCGACCGTCGAGGTGGAGGTGCTGCTCGAGGACGGAACCGTCTCCCGCGCCGCCGTCCCCTCCGGCGCATCGACCGGCGCCTTCGAGGCCTACGAGCTGCGGGACGGCGACAAGGGCCGCTACCTCGGCAAGGGCGTCACCAAGGCGGTCGAGGGCATCCTCGACGAGATCGGCCCCGCCATCGAGGGCATCGACGCGACCGACCAGCGCCTCGTCGACTCCACGCTCATCGAGCTGGACGGCACCGACAACAAGCAGCGCCTCGGCGCGAACGCCCTGCTCGGCGTCAGCCTCGCCGTCGCGAAGGCGGCCGCGGACTCCGCCGACCTCCCGCTGTTCCGCTACCTCGGCGGCCCGAACGCGCACGTCCTCCCCGTGCCGCTGCTGAACGTCATCAACGGCGGCGCCCACGCGGACAACGCCGTCGACATCCAGGAGTTCTTCCTGGTGCCGCTCGGCGCCGAGACCTTCTCCGAGGGCCTTCGCTGGGGCGTCGAGACCTACCACGCGCTGAAGAGCGAGCTGAAGGCCCAGGGCCTCGCGACCGGCCTCGGCGACGAGGGCGGCTTCGCGCCGGACCTGCCGAGCAACCGGCACGCGCTCGACCTCCTGCTCCGTGCGATCGAGAAGGCCGGGTACACGCCCGGCACGGACATCGCGCTCGGCCTCGACGTCGCGAGCACCGAGTTCTTCGAGAACGGCGTCTACCGCTTCGAGGGCAAGGAGCTCTCCTCCGCGGAGCTCACCGCGTACTTCGCCGAGCTCGCGGGCGCGTATCCCCTCGTCACGATCGAGGACCCGCTCGCGGAGGACGACTGGGCCGGCTACGCCGAGCTCACCGCTCAGCTCGGCGACAAGCTGCAGATCGTGGGCGACGACCTGTTCGTCACGAACCCCACCCGCCTCGGCCGCGGCATCCAGGAGAGCGTCGGCAACTCGATCCTGGTCAAGGTGAACCAGATCGGCACGCTCACCGAGACCCTCGACGCGGTCGCCCTCGCGCACCGCAGCGGCTACTCGGCGATCCTCTCCCACCGCTCGGGCGAGACCGAGGACACGACGATCTCGCACCTCGCGGTGGCCACGAACTGCGGTCAGATCAAGACCGGTGCGCCTGCCCGGAGCGAGCGGGTCGCCAAATACAATGAGCTGCTGAGGATCGAGGAGGAGCTGGACACCCAGGCGGTCTACGCCGGGCGCTCCGCCTTCCCGCGCTACACCGCCTGAGCCGGAAGGGGGACAGCGTGCCCCGCCGCCCTCCCGGACACGACGCGCCTCCCGCCGGCCGCGGTGCCCCGCACCGCTCCGACGGGCCGGCCGTGCCGCACCGGCGCGCCGTGCAGGACGCCGCGCGGACCGCGACCGCCGAGTCGTGGCTGCGCGGCATCCACCTCTCCGGCTTCTCGATCCTCGTGCTCGGCATCGTGATCCTCGCCATCGTGGTGCTCGCGCCGAGCGTGCGCGTGCTCGTCGAGCAGCGGCAGCAGATCGCGGAGCTCCGCGCGAGCCTGGAGGAGCAGGAGCAGACCGTCGAGGACCTCACCGAGCAGCGCGCCCGCTGGGACGACCCCGCGTACATCAAGGCCCAGGCGCGCGACCGCCTGTTCTACGTGATGCCGGGCGAGTACCCGTACCTCATCATCGACGACGTCACCGCGGAGGGGCTCGCCGACCCGGAGCCCGCGAGCGCGGACCTCCAGCAGACCAAGGTGGACTGGGCGTCGTCCCTCCTGTCGTCCTACTTCGCGGCGGGGCTGAGCGACGCGCCCGTCGAGGACGAGGGATGACCCGGCCCCCGTTCCCGCCGCCCGCACCGATCGACATCCGGCTCGTGTCCGAGCAGCTCGGCCGACCGGCGCGGGACGTGCTCGGGATCGCGGCACGGACCGCGTCGGGGGAGCCGACCGTCGTCGCCACGGCGCCCCGCCTCTCCGATGGCACGCCCTTCCCGACCCTGTACTACCTGACGCATCCCGCCGCCACCGCGGCCATCTCGCATCTCGAGGCGGAGGGTCTCATGCGGGAGCTCAACGAGCGCCTCGAATCGGATCCCGAGCTCCGCGACCGCTACCGCGCGGCGCACGAGGCCTATCTCGCCGACCGGGAGAGCATCGCGTCGGTGCCGGAGATCGCGGGGATCAGCGCGGGCGGGATGCCGCACCGGGTCAAGTGCCTGCACGCGCTCGCCGCGCACTCGCTCGCGGCGGGTCCGGGCGTGAACCCGATCGGGGATCTCGCGCTCGAGCTCGCGGACTGGAGTCCCGACGACGTCGGGGAGGCCGCAAGCGCGGAGGACGGCGAGCACCGCTCCGAGGAAGCGTGAGGCGCTCCGCCCGCTGCAGGGCAGCGATCCTCGCCGTGGCGGCCGGGCTCGCCCTGGCGCCCGCAGGCCCGGCCCGCGCCGACATGGTCCGCGACCTCGAGTACTGGCTCGACGACTACGGGATCCGGGAGGCGTGGAACACGACCCGGGGCGCCGGCGTCACCGTCGCCGTCATCGACTCCGGCATCGCACCCGTGCCCGAGCTCGCCGGCGCGGTCCTCGGCGGCACGGACGTGTCCGGGCTCGGGGAGCCGGACGGCCGGACGCCGGTCGGCCAGGGGTCCGAGCACGGCACCCTCGTCGGCACGATCCTCGCGGGGCGCGGGACGGGCGAGGGCGACGGGATGATCGGCGTCGCGCCGGAGGCGACGCTGCTGTCGGTGTCCGTCGGCTTCGACGCCGGCACCGCGGACGTCGAGGAGCAGATCGCCGAGGCGGTGCGCTGGTCGGTCGACAACGGCGCCGACGTCATCAACATGTCGCTCACCACGAACACGCTCGACTGGCCGGAGAGCTGGGACGACGCGTTCCTGTACGCCTTCGAGCACGACGTCGTCGTCGTGGCGGCGGCCGGCAACCGCGGATCCGGCACGGACGTCGTCGGGGCGCCGGCGACCATCCCGGGCGTCGTGGCCGTCGCCGGAGTCGACCGCGAGGGGAACGCCAGCTTCGACGCCTCGAGTCAGGGCATCACCATCGCCGTCGCTGCGCCGAGCGAGGAGCTGGTCGGGATCACGCCCGACGGCGACCCCGTCTACTGGTCGGGGACGAGCGGCGCCGCCCCCATCGTGTCCGGGGTCGTCGCCCTCATCCGCTCCGCGCATCCCGAGCTCGACGCGGACGACGCGATCAACCGGCTCATCCGGACCGCCACGCCCAAGGGGGAGCCCGTGCCCGGGCCGATCTACGGGTACGGGCTGGTGAACGCCGCCGCGGCCGTGACCGCCGACGTCCCGCCGGTCGACGCGAACCCCCTCGCGGTGCCCTACGACCTCGAGAAGTGGATCACCCTGTACCGCCAGGCGGAGTCCCCGGTGCCGCTCCCCGACGAGGACGAGGAGGACGAGGAGGCCGCGGCGCCCCCGCCGGAGGAGCCCCGGGCAGCGGATCCGGTGGACCTGCTCCCCGTCTGGCTGCGCCAGGCGCTGCCCACGACGGCCGTGCTGACGGACGCCGTCCTGCCCCTCGGGGTGCTCGGCGGCTTCGCCGCTCTGCTCGCCGCGGGGGTCGTCGGCACGGTGCGGTCGATCAGGCGGACCGGACGCAGGTAGTAGCCTTGGTGAGTCTCAGGCGAGAACGACACAAGGAGAGAGCAGGACTGTGCCCAGGATCCTGATCGTCGGCGGCGGCTACGCCGGGTTCTACACAGCGTGGAAGCTCGAGAAGCATCTCGCCAAGGGTGAGGCGGAGATCGTCGTCGTCGATCCGCTCCCGTACCTGACCTACCAGCCGTTCCTCCCCGAGGTCGTCGGCGGCAACGTCGAGCCGCGTCACGCGGTCGTCTCCCAGCGCAAGCACCTGAAGCGCACGACGGTGATCACCGCGAAGGTGACCCAGATCAACCACTCCGCGCGCACCGCGACGATCACCCCCGAGGTCGGCAGCCCCTGGGACATCACCTACGACATCATCGTCGTCACCGCCGGCTCGGTCAGCCGCACGTTCCCGATCCCGGGCGTCGCCGACCAGGCGATCGGCCTCAAGGCGATCGAGGAGGCCGTGGAGATCCGCAACCGGATCATGACGAACTTCGACAAGGCCGCGACGCTTCCTCCGGGGCCCGAGCGCGACCGGCTGCTCACCTTCATCGTCGTCGGCGGCGGCTTCGCGGGGATCGAGGCGTTCGCCGAGATGCGCTCGCTCGCCAGCGCGCTGCTCAAGGTGTACCCGCAGCTCACCTTCGACGACACCCACTTCCACCTGATCGAGGCGATGGGCCGGATCATGCCGGAGGTGTCGCTCAAGACGAGCCACAAGGTGCTGAAGAACCTCGCCGAGCGCGGCGCGTTCGTGCACCTCGACACCCAGCTCACCTCCGCCGTGGACGGCGTCTGCCAGCTGTCGACGGGCGAGAGCCTGGAGTCGGACGTCATCGTGTGGACGGCCGGCGTCATGGCGAGTCCGATGCTCAAGAACACGGACCTGCCCGTGGAGCAGCGCGGGCGTCTCCGGGTGCGGGCCGACCTGCGGGTCGAGGGCGACGACGGCATCGTCGAGGGCGCCTGGGGCGCCGGCGACGTCGCGGCCGTGCCGGACATCACCGGCGGCGGCGTCGGCGGCTTCTGCGTCCCGAACGCCCAGCACGCGGTCCGCCAGGGCAAGCGCCTCGCGAAGAACATCGCGGCCACCCTGCGCGGGGAGCTGCCGCAGGACTACCGGCACGAGAACCTCGGCGCGGTCGCGGGCCTCGGCCCGGGCCACGGCGCCTTCCAGTCCGGCAAGATCGGCCTCACCGGCCCGATCGCCTGGCTGATGCACCGCGGCTACCACGGCCTCGCGATCCCGACCTGGGAGCGCAAGATCCGGGTGATCGGCAACTGGGTGATGGGCTTCGTGCTCGGCCGCGACATCGCGCCGATCGAGAACCTCGACAACCCGCGCGCGTTCTTCCAGGAGTTCGCGTCCCGCCCGAAGCCGGCTCCGCAGGAGTCGCCGAAGCAGACGGACACGACGAAGGACAAGCTGCCCGGCGCGGAGGGCATGTCCGCCCCGGTGTACGCGACGCCGAGCAAGGGCACGTAGGGTCCGCCCCCGTAGCCCAATCGGCAGAGGCAGACGACTTAAAATCGTTCCAGGTGTGGGTTCGACTCCCACCGGGGGCACCGTTCCGGCACGGCCCGGCGTCGCCCTGTGCGCCGGCCGCGCCCTGCCGACGCGTCCCTCGCGCTCAACAGGCGGAATCGCCCGAAACAGGCTCTACGTCGGCGTGTCCTCCTGTTGGAGGACACGAGTGCCTGTCGAGCGCGAGCCCGCCGCCTCCGCTAGCACATCTCGAGGGTGCCGATGGGGGGTTGCGGCGAGGCTCGCAGGGCCCTGAGAGTCCGCGGTCGGCCGGGGGTGCGTCGCTATAGTGACGCTCATGGAAATCCTGATCCCGATTCTCATCGTGGTCGCCCTGCTCCTCATCGGAGGCATCTACCTGTGGGCCACCTACAACTCGCTGGTGAGTCTCGGGGTCCGGGTCGACGAGGCGTGGAGCGACATCACGGTGCAGCTGAAACGTCGGGCCGACCTGATCCCCAATCTCATCGAGTCGGTGAAGGGATACGCCTCCCATGAGCGCGGCGTCTTCGAGGACGTGACGCGGGCGCGGGCGGAGACGCTCAGTGCCAGCACTCCCGCGGAGGCCGGCGCCGCCGAGAACCACATGCAGGCCGCCCTGAAGAGCATCTTCGCGGTCGCGGAGGCCTACCCCCAGCTCCAGGCGAGCCAGAACTTCCTGCAGCTGCAGAGCGAGCTCGTCGACACCGAGGACAAGATCCAGGCCTCGCGCCGCTTCTACAACGGCGGTGTCCGCGAGCTGAACACGAAGATCAAGATCTTCCCCAACAACCTCTTCGCACGCTCCCTCGGCTTCAGCGAGCGGGAGTTCTTCGAGGTCACGGAGCCGGCGGCGATCGCAGAGCCGCCGCGGGTCCAGTTCTGACCCGCCGGGCCAGAGGCGGCCGGTAGGTCGTCGTGTACCGTGCCATCGCGCGCAACAAGCGCAACACCGTCCTCATCCTGCTGGTCTTCGTCGTCCTCCTCGGCGGACTCGGGCTGCTCGCGCAGTACGCCTACGGTCGCCCGGGGGACTGGTCGATCGCGATCCTCGTGGTCGCCGGTGCGACGCTGTACGCGCTCATCCAGTACTTCCTCGCGGACAAGCAGGCGATCGCGATGAGCGGCGCCGTCGGCCCGATCACCAAGGCCGACGAGCCCCGGCTCTACCGGACCGTCGAGAACCTCTCGATCGCGACCGGGACGCCGATGCCGAAGATCTACGTCGTCCCGGACCCCGGCCCCAACGCGTTCGCCACCGGTCGGGACCCGCAGCACGCGATCGTCGCCGCCACGACCGGGCTGCTGGAGCTCCTCGACGACGACGAGCTCGAGGGCGTCATGGCGCACGAGCTCGGCCACGTGCGCAACTACGACATCCGCGTCTCGCTCGTCGTGTACGGGCTCGTGGTGGCCGTCGGCATCCTCTCCGACATCCTGCTGCGGATGGCCTTCTTCGGCCGGGGCCGCAACAACAACCCGGTCGTGCTCGTGTTCGGCCTCGTCGCGATGCTCGTGGCGCCGCTGGTCGCGACCCTGGTCCAGCTCGCGATCTCGCGGCAGCGCGAGTACCTCGCCGACGCGACCGCCGCCCTGACGACGCGCTACCCGGACGGGCTCGCCCGCGCCCTCGCCAAGCTCGAGGCGTACGGGCAGCCGCTCCGCCGCCAGAACTCGTCGATGGCGCACCTCTGGATCGCGAACCCGCTCAAGCCGGGCGGTCTCGACCGCCTGTTCAGCACCCACCCGCCGATCGCCGAGCGCATCGAGCGCCTGCACCGGATGGGCGGCAGCTTCTAGCCGAGCGCCGGCATCCCTCCTCGCGCTCAACAGGCGGAATCGTCGTCGACAGGCTGAGCGGCGTCGTGTCCTGCTGTTGAAGGGGTCCGGTGCCTGTTGAGCGCGAGTGCCTCGAGTGCCTGTTGAGCGCGAGGGGTGCGGTGGCTGTTGAGCGCGAGTGCCTGTTGAGAGCGGGAGCGCGCCGAGCGGAAGGTCGGGTCAGCCGAGGGCGGACGCGAGCGCCGGCGCCAGGGTGCCGCGCGGCTCGACCGCGACGTCGCCGAGGCCCTGCCACGCCGCCGCCTCGCGGAGCAGGGCCGCGATGCGGTCCGCCGCGTCCTCCGCCGTGCCGTCCTCCGACCACGCGGCCTGCACGCGGAGGACTCCCGCCTGGCGGTCGCTCTTGAGGTCGAGCCGGCCCACCAGCTCGCCGTCGACGAGGACCGGGAGGACGTAGTAGCCGTACCGCCGGCGCGGCGCCGGTGTGTAGATCTCGATGCGGTAGTGGAAGCCGAACATGCGCTCCGTCCGCGACCGCTCCCACACGACGGGATCGAAGGGCGAGAGCAGGGCCGCTCCCTCCATGCGTCGCGGGATGCGGGCGTCCCGGTGCCGCCACGCGCGCACGGGGCGGCCCTCCCGCTCCCAGCCCCGCACCTGCACCGGGACGATGTCGCCCGCGTCCTCGAGCTCGCCGAGCGCCACCTGCACCTCGGGTCCGCGCAGGCGGTAGTAGTCCGCCAGGTCCCGGGCGGTGCCGACGCCGAGCAGCGCTGCGGCTCGCCGCAGCAGCTCACGGTAGGCGTCCCCGCGGGGCACCTCGGCGGAGAGGATCCGGTCGTCCAGCACCTGCTCCGCCAGCGCGTATCGGCGCTCGAACCGGGTCCGGCCGGCGCTCGTCACCTCTCCCCACCAGAAGAGGTACTCGAGGCCCTCCTTCACGTCCGACCAGCCCCACCAGGGTCCGCGCCGGACGTTGGCGTCGTGCTCGATCTCGCTGGCCGCCATCGGGCCCTTCTCCGCAAGCTCGGCCCGCAGCCAGTCGAGCATCTCGCCGTTGGCCTGCACCCAGGGCTCGGACGCGTGCTTCTCCCGGTAGGCCCGCATGCGCCAGCGGAAGAGCGGCCAGGCGTCGATGGGGATGAAGCAGGCCACGTGCGCGAGGTACTCGACATAGGCGCTGCGCGGGGTGAACAGCAGCCGGTCGAGGACCGCGCGGTCGTAGGCGCCGAGCCGGGCGAACACCGGGAGGTAGTGGCTCCGCTCGAAGACGTTGACCGAGTCGATCTGGAGCAGACCGAGGCGCTGGATCAGGTGATTCAGCTGCCGGGTGCCGACGGAGGCGGGACGCTCGCGGCCGAAGCCCTGCGCCGCGAGGGCGACGCGGCGCGCCTGAGCCGCGCTCATCGTCTCGACCACGCTTCGACCCTAGCCACCCCCACCGACGCGCCCCCTCCGCGCCTCGCAAGCCCCGACACGCCGGGGGGAGCATCCCTAGACTGGGGCGATGGCTTTCGGTCGCAGCAGAGGTGTCGCGTCCCGGGACGCCGTGCCGCAGGAGGATCCGGTCGAGCAGCCGAGCGCCGGCGCGGTCCCGGCCGAACCGGAGGCCGACCGGAGCGACCCAGGGGCCTCCCTGGTCGCGGGCCGCCGAGCCGACCGGCACGACACGGTCCCGCCCGGGATGCGCATCGCCGCCGCCTGGTCCTGGCGCGTGCTCGCGATCGCCGGAGCCCTGGCTCTGCTGATCTTCCTCGTCATCCAGCTGCGCGAGATCGTGATCCCGCTGCTGATCGCCGTCCTCCTCGCAGCTCTGCTCGTGCCCCTGGTCCAGTTCCTCCGCAGGCACGGCTGGCCGAAGTGGCTGGCCGTCGCCGTCGCCGAGATCGGGACCCTCGTCGCGATCGCCGGACTCATCTACCTCGTCGTCACCTTCGTCGCCCGCGGTTTCGACGACCTGCGGCAGCGCAGCGTCGAGTCGTTCGAGCAGTTCCGGGACTACCTCGTCACGTCGCCCTTCCAGATCTCGGAGGCCGAGCTGGACGCCTACATCGCGCAGGCGATGGAAGCGATCCAGCGCGACAGCCAGGTCCTGCTCACGGGGGCCCTCTCAGTCGGCGTCACCCTCGGCCACGTCCTCACCGGATTCCTGCTCGTCCTCTTCAGCACGCTCTTCCTGCTGATCGACGGCAAGGGGATCTGGCACTGGGTGGTCCGGCTGTTCCCGCACCGCGCCCGGGCGGCGGTGGACGGAGCGGGACGGGCCGGATGGCTCACGCTCGGCAACTTCGTGCGGGTGCAGATCCTCGTCGCCTTCATCGACGCCGTCGGGATCGGGCTCGGCGCCTTCATCCTCCAGGTCCCGCTCGCCATCCCCATCGCCGTCCTCGTCTTCCTGGGCTCGTTCATCCCGGTGGTCGGCGCCTTCGTCACCGGGGCCCTCGCGGTGTTCATCGCGCTCGTCTACAACGGCCCGGTCCCGGCGCTGATCATGCTCGGCATCGTGCTGCTCGTGCAGCAGCTCGAGGGTCACGTGCTCCAGCCGCTCATCATGGGCAGCGCCGTGAAGGTGCACCCGCTCGCCGTCGTCCTCGCGGTGGTGGCGGGAGGGATCCTGGGCGGGATCCCCGGCACGCTGTTCGCGGTGCCGATCGTGGCCACACTGAACGTCATGATCAAGTACGTGGCCCAGGGAAGCTGGCGGTCCAACCCCAAACCCGAGCTCGAGGACGTCGTACCCGATGCGTGACACCCAGCCCGTCCCGGTCTACGCCGGTCCCGGGCTCACCGACTTCGAGCGCGCCCGCACGGTGGTGTCCGCCGTCGCGCAGCACACGCCGATGGAGGATTCGCACTTCCTCGGCGACGTGCTGGGCAGCCGGGTGCATCTGAAGTGCGAGAACCTGCAGCGCACCGGCTCCTACAAGATCCGCGGCGCCTACTACCGGCTGTCCCGGCTGAGCGAGGACGAGCGCCTCCGCGGCGTGGTCGCCGCATCCGCCGGGAACCACGCGCAGGGCGTCGCGCTCGCCGCCCGCGAGCTGGGGATCCGGGCGACGATCTTCATGCCGCTCGGCGTCCCGCTGCCGAAGCTGCAGGCCACCCGCTCGTACGGCGCGGAGGTGATCCTTCAGGGCCACACGGTCGACGAGCCCCTGCGCGCGGCGGCCGAGTACGCGGAGAAGACCGGCGCGGTCCTCATCCCGCCGTTCGACCACCCCGACGTCATCACCGGGCAGGGCACCCTCGGCCTGGAGATCCTCGAGGACGTTCCGGATGTCGACACCATCGTCGTCCCGATCGGCGGCGGCGGCCTGATCGCCGGGATCGCGAGCGCGATCAAGCAGAAGGCCGAGCGCCCGGTGCGCATCATCGGGGTCCAGGCGGAGAACGCCGCCCCGTATCCGCCGTCGATCGCGCGGGGCGAGCCGGTCGTCATCGAGATCGCCCCCACCATCGCCGACGGCATCGCGGTGTCGCGTCCCGGCATCCTGAACTTCGAGATCATCCGCGACACGGTCGACAGCGTCGTGACGGTGAGCGACGACGAGACCGCGCAGGCCCTGGTCGTCCTCCTCGAGCGGGCGAAGCTCGTCGTCGAGCCCGCCGGCGCGGTCGGCGTGGCGGCGATCCTGAGCGGCAAGATCGCGGGGAATCTCGGCACGACCGTGGTGCTGCTCTCCGGCGGGAACATCGATCCGCTGATGATGGAGCGCGTCATCAGCCGCGGCCTCGCGGCGTCCGACCGCTACCTCACGCTCCGCATCGGCCTCCCCGACCGGCCGGGTCAGCTCGCCGTCATCTCCCGGCTGATCGCGGACGCCAACGCGAACGTCGTCGAGGTCCTGCACACGCGCCACGGGAAGGGCCTGCAGATCAGCGAGGTCGAGCTCGAGGTGAGCGTCGAGACCCGCGGACACGATCACGCGACCCTCGTGGTCGAGACGCTGCGCAAGGCGGGGTACTCCCCGAGGATCGCCGGACCCTGAACACGAGGACGGGGGCGCGGCCGACGCCGCGCCCCCGTCCTTCGCCGTGTCAGCTGCCGGAGGTCACGGCCTTCGGCTGCCCGCCCGCCTTGAGAGCGGCGAGCCGCGCCTCGACCTCCGCCATCTCGCCGAGGTCCTCGAGGCTCTCGAACTGGGCGTCCAGGCTCGAGGCCGAGAGCTCCTGCTGGCCGCGCACGCGGGCCTCCTCGCGGCGCACCTTCTCCTCGAAGCGGCTGACCTCGCTCGTGGGGTCCATGATGTCGATCGACTTGAGGGCGTCGTGCACCTGGGCCTGCGCCTGCACCGTCTTCTGGCGGGCGACCAGCTCGTCGCGCTTCGCGGTCAGCTCGCCGAGCTTCTCGCGCATCTTCTGCAGGCCGGACTTGAGTCGCTCGACGACCTCGGTCTGCGCGGCGATGTTCGGCTCCGCCGCCCGCGCCTCGCTCTCGGACTGCACCTGCCGGCCCAGCGCGACCTTGGCCAGGTTGTCGAACTTGTCGGCGCCCGCCGTGTCGCCCGCCGCCCGGAGCTCGTCCGCCTTCTGGCTCGCGGCGAGGGCCTTGCGTCCCCACTCCTGCGCGTTCTGCACGTCCTCGCGGTGGTCGTCCTCGAGCAGGCGCAGGTTGCCGATCGTCTGCGCGATCGCGTTCTCCGCCTCCGCGATGCTCGCCGTGTAGTCGCGCACGAGCTGATCGAGCATCAGCTGCGGGTCCTCCGCCTGGTCGATCAGGGCGTTGATGTTCGCCCGGGCCAGCTGCGCGATCCGGCCGAAGATGGTCTGCTTCGCCATGGTTCCTCTCTTTCCTGTGGATCTTTCCGGTGATGGATCGTTCGCTCTAGAAGCGCCCGCCCCCGCCCCGGCGTCCGCCGGAGCCCCCGAATCCCCTCGAGCCGCCGAAGCCGCCGCCGCCGCCCCGGAACCCGCCTCCGCCGAAGCCGCCCCGGCGGGAGCCCCCTCCGCCGAATCCGCCGCCGAAGCTCCCGCCGAAGCCGCCCCCGCCGTACCCGCGGCTGCGGCCCCCGCCGCCCAGCATGCCGCCGATGATCCCGCCGAGGATCGCGCCGGTCATGTCCCCGCCTCTGCCGCCGTACGTCGCGGTCGGCATGCCCGTGCTGTAGAAGTCGGCCACGTCGCTCTGGGCGGACTGCATCGCGCTGGAGGCGAGCGTGGACGCGGACTGCGCGGCCGCGAGCGACGCCTCCGGATCGATGGCCGCGCTGCCCTGCGCCTGCGCGAGGTACCGCTCCGCCTCGGCCAGGCGGGTGCGTGCGCCCGGCCCGACTCCGCCGCGGCGCGTGGTGATGAAGTCGCGCGCGGACTGCACCTGAGCCGCGGCCGACGGGAGGGCCCGCTCGAGCGCCGCCCGAGCGCGCTGCTCCCGCTGCGCGCGCTCGCGGACCGGCGCGAGGGCCGCGTCGATCCGCTGCTCGGCCCCGGTGATGCGCGTCAGCGTGCCGAGCGGGTCGCGCTGGGCGGTCGCTGTGGCGGCGAGCGCCTGCTGCGCCTCCACGACGGCGGTCTCCAGCTCGGGCACGGACGCCCGTGCCTCGGGTCGCAGGCGGGACGCCTCCTCGACGTCCTCGCGCAGGGCGGTGACGGCGGGGGTCAGCTTGCCGGCCGCGGCCTCGAGCTCGCCGCCCGCGCGGTCCACGGCGTCGAGCAGCTGCGCGGCCTGACCGAGGGACTGCTGGGCGCTCCGGACGGACAGCGCGGCGGCGCCGGCCTTGCCCGCCCGGATGCTCTCGGCGGCGCGGGTCCCCTCGGTCGCGGCGAAGGCGAGCAGCTTGCGCGCCTGCTCCGGGTTGTCCGCGACGCTCGCGAGAGCCGTCTCGTCGTAGCGGCTGCGCAGCGCTGCGAGCGCCGCCTCCGCGGCATCGACGCGAGGGCTGAGCCGCTCGGCCTCCGCGGTCATCGCTTGCAGCGCCTGCGGGGCGTTCCGGCCCAGCTGCCGCAGCTCGTCGAACGCCTCCGACTGGTCGTCGAGCTCCTTGTCCGCCTGCTCGCACAGCGCGATGAGCTGCATCGTCAACTCGCGGCGCTGCTCGGGCGTCTCGGGCTCCGCATCGTCGAGCCGCTGCCGGATCCGGAACGCCTCCCGCACCTTCCCGCGGGCGGACTCGACCGCCGCGGCGAAGGGCGCGGTCTGCTCCGCGCCGAACTCGGCCTCGGCGAAGCCCAGCTCCTGCTCGCTGGTCTTCAGCGCGTCGTCGAGCTCCACGAGGAGGGCCCCGGCGCGCAGGTCGAGCTGCTTCTGGTCCTGCTCGCGGCTCTGGGCGACGGCCCGGTTCCGCCGGGCCCGCACGACGCGGAGGACGATCACGACGACGAGGACGAAGCCGCCCAGGATGAGCAGCGTCGGGAGGAAGTTGAACGACGGTGCGGCGGCGCCGCCCGTTCCACCTCCGCCTCCGCCACCGCCGGTGAGCGCAGCCTGGAGGCCCTGCGCCGCCCCGACGGCCCCGCCCGCCCAGTCCCCGGCGCCGAGCCGGGGGACGATGTGCTCGCGCTGGATCTCGTCCAGCTGGGCGTCGGTGACGGGCATCTCCTGGTCGACGGTGAAGCGGTACTGGCGGTCCTCGACCGCGACGACGAGCAGGGCGTTGTCGCTGCCCAGGCCGTTGAGGAGGGCGACCTCGTCGCTCCACGCGGCGAGGTCCGTCGGAGAGGTGGGCGTGTCGATGTAGGCCACGAGGAGGGTGACGCCGGTCTCCTGCTGCAGGGTGTCCACCGCCCGCTGGACCTCGGACTCCTCGCCCGCGCCCAGGATGCCGGCCTGGTCGACGATGTCGGAGCCGCCGAAGTCCACCGGGTCGACGGCGTGCGCGGGCGCGGCGGGAGCCAGGAACAGGACAGCGACCATGCAGGTCAGGAGGAGGCGCACCCACGCGGGCGCGCGTCTCACCTCATTCGGTGCCACGCCCCCACAGTATCGAGCCGGTCCGCGGGCGGCATCGGGTTGCGGCGGTCCGGAGGCTCTGCCACATTCGGTGCCCGTGCCCGAATCGCCGCCCGCCGTCCCGATCGACCGCGCGTCCGCCGAGGGGATGTGGAACGCATACCGGGAGAGGCATGCGGCGGACACCGAAGGCGAGGGCTTCCCCTACGTCGACGTGTTCGGGGACTCGCCCTCGCTGGCCGAGGAGCTCCTGGGCCTGGTGCTCGCCGGCACGAAGCGGGCGACGGCCTCCCTCGTCCGGGACTTCCGCGATGACGGCGAGGCCCTGCCGCGCATCGGCGAGCACTGGATCGTGTGCGACGGGTCCGGGCAGGCCGCGCTCGTGGTCCGGACGATGGAGCTCCGGCTCGGCCCCGCGGAGAGCGTCGACGACGCGTTCGCCTGGGATGAGGGCGAGGGCGACCGGACCCGCGACGACTGGCTCGCGGGCCACTCGCGCTACTGGAGCCGCACCGAGGCGGCGAAGGGCCGCGTCTGGGACCCCTCCGCAGACGTGGTCTTCGAGCGGTTCCGGGTGGTGTGGCCGCCCGAGCACGCCGACTGACCGCGTCTCCGCCGGCTGCGTTCCCAGGCGGACGGCCGTCAGCGGCCGGAGTAGGGCTCCACCTTGAGGACCTCGACCGGGATGGAGCGCCCGTTCGGGGCGGTGTAGGAGATCGACGAGCCGACCTTCTGCCCGAGGATCGCCTGCCCGAGGGGGCTCTGCTCGCTGTAGACGTCGAGGTCGCTGTCGCCCGCGATCTCCCGGTTGCCGATGAGGAACGTGCTCTCCTCGCCGGCGATGGTGGCGGTCACGACCGAGCCGAGCCCCACGACGTCCGTCGAGGTGGGAGCCTGGCCGACCTCGGCGCTCCGGAGCAGCTGCGTCAGCTGGCGGATGCGGGCCTCGATCTTGCCCTGCTCCTCCTTGGCGGCGTGGTAGCCGCCGTTCTCGCGCAGGTCGCCCTCCTCGCGGGCCTGCTCGATCCTCTTGGCGATCTCGGTCCGGCCCGGTCCCGACAGCTGCTCGAGCTCGGCCGAGAGCCGGTCGAAGGCGTCCTGGGTCAGCCAGGTGACGTGGGTTTCCTGAGACATGGGGTTACTCCTGAAAGGGAAGGGGGCTCGCGGCGAGGAAGGCGGAGCCGTCAGGCCCTCGCACGGGGCGACAGCGCCCATGGCGAAGGCGAAGCAAACACGTTACGGGAGCCAGCACTCCGAGATCAAGCCCGTCGTGGCGGGGGAGACGATCCGGATCGTCTCCGCGAAGGGGCGGGTGCGCTCCTCGGATGCGGGGATGTCGACGACCTTCCAGCCGACGATCTCGTAGCGCTCGTCGAGCGCGTGGACCGCGCACCGGGTCGCGGTCCCCGGTTCGACCGTGAGCTCCCAGCGGATGCGCACCTGGTCGTCGCCGATCTTCTGGTAGCCGATGTCCCGGGCCTGCAGGACGTCGCCGGTGCCGTCCAGTCCCGCCCACACGACCCAGGCGGCGAGGACCGCCGCGAATCCGGCGGCCGCGGTGATGCCGAACCAGCGCCTGCGACGCCGCGCGCGAGGGGTGCGGCCGTACCGCGCGTCGAGGTCCGACGGCGCGCTCGCCGGCTCCACTGTTGACGTCACGTCGCTCCTGCCCCGCGGATTAGTGTGGGATCCACGCTACAAGGCGCGGCTGAAGCCGGGCCGGAAGGACCGATCGCCCTGAGCATCCTGCTCGCGTCGCTCGCCGCGACGCCGACCCCGCCTCCCGAGTTCGACGAGAACCTCGTCACGCCCGGACCGTGGGGCTTCATCATCATCCTGTTCATCGCGGTCGTCACGATCCTCCTCATCCTCGACATGACGAGGCGCGTCCGCCGGACCCGCTACCGGGCAGAGGTGCGGGAGCGGCTCGAGCGCGAGCAGGCGCCCGAGCAGGCGCAGGAGCAGGACGACCCGCCGAAGGGCGCGTAGCGCGCCGTCCGCGGTCCCGGCTCTCAGCGGTTGTACGCGGGCTCGAGAGCGATGAGCAGCGTGGCGGCCCAGTGGCAGCCGAACGCGAGCACCGTGCAGGCGTGGAAGATCTCGTGGAACCCGAAGCGCCCGGGCAACGGGTTGGGCCTCTTCAGTGCGTAGACGACGGCTCCGCCGGTGTAGAGGAGCCCGCCGATCAGGACGAGCGTCATCATGGTCGCGCCCGTGTCGAACAGGTCGCCCATGAACAGGACTGCGGCCCAGCCCAGCCCGACGTAGATCGGCACGTAGAGCCAGCGCGGCGCGTGGATCCAGAACACCCGGAAGCCGATGCCGAGCAGCGCCCCGCCCCAGACGAGGGAGAGCAGGAGCAGCCCCTTGTCCGGCGGCAGCGCGAGGAGCGACAGCGGCGTGTAGGTGCCCGCAATGAGCAGGAAGATGTTGGCGTGGTCGATCCGCTTGAGCAGTCGCTTGGTGCGCGGCTTCCAGTCGAACCGGTGGTACAGCGCGCTGTTGCCGAACAGCAGCAGCGATGACGCCATGAAGACCGCGGAGGCCGCCTTCGCGACCTCGCCCTGAGCCGCGCCGATGAGGACGACCCCGAGCACGAGAGCGAGGGGGAAGGTGCCGGCGTGGATCCAGCCGCGCCAGGTCGGCCTCGCCTCGAGGGGATGCTCGACCGCGTCCTCGACGAGGGGGAGGTTCGGCAGCCCGGCGCCCGGCTCCCGGTCCGCGCGCGAGGCCTCCGCCTCGCTGTCCATCGGGGACTCCGGACTCCCGCCGTCCTCCCGCAGGGAAGCACTGTCCTCGGTCATCGGCCTCAGCGTACCGGCCGTTCGAGGGCGCGGCGGCGCCGCCTCGGCGGCTCGGCCCGACCGGGAGGACTAACGTGGGAAAGGTGCTCCGAGGGCAGAAGAGGGCGCCGCGAAACCCGGTGTACGCGCTGTACCAGCGCCGCATCCGCAGAGCCCTCGACCCCGAGACGCTGCCGCATCACCTCGCGATGATCCTCGACGGGAACCGGCGCTGGGCGCGGCAGGTGGGACTGGAGACGGCCGCCCACGGGCATCGGGCGGGCGCCGAGAAGATCCGCGAGTTCCTCGTCTGGTGCGACGACCTCGGCATCCAGATGGTCACCCTCTACCTGCTCTCGACGGACAACCTGACCGCGCGGGACAGCGACGAGCTGCGGGCACTCGTGGAGATCATCGGCGACCTCGCCGAGGACCTCTCCCACTACCGGAACTGGCGCGTGAAGCACGTCGGGACCACCGCGGGCCTGCCGGAGGAGCTCGTGCGCACCCTGGCGGCCGCCGAGAAGCGCACCGAGGGCAGGACCGGTCTGCACGTCAATCTCGCCGTCGGCTACGGCGGGCGCAGCGAGATCGCGGCCGCGATGCGCAGCATCGTCGCGTCCCACCACCTGCAGGGCGGCAGCATCGAGGACCTCGTCGAGATCCTCACGCCCGAGCTGATCGGCGAGCACCTCTACACCGGCGGCCAGCCGGACCCCGACCTCGTCATCCGGACCTCCGGCGAGCAGCGCCTGTCGGACTTCATGCTGTGGCAGAGCGCGCACAGCGAGCTCTACTTCGTCGAGGCCCTCGGCCCGGACCTGCGGGAGGTCGACTTCCTCCGCGCGCTCCGCGACTACGGCCAGCGCCACCGCCGCTTCGGCGGCTAGCCCCGTCCTAGGCTGGCCGGAGCATGAGCGCACTGGACACGTACCTCGCGGGGTTCACCGAGGAGCCGGGCTTCCTCGACTACGGGGCGTTCGGTCCCATGTCGGCCGCGGTGGCCGCGGAGATGGACTGGCAGCGTGAGGTCCTCGCCCGAGCCCGGTTCGGCTCCACCGCGGCGCTGCTCGAGCAGGACGGCCGGGCGCGCGCGGCGCTCGCGGACGCGCTGGGGTTCCGGCCGGACCAGGTGGTGCTCCAGCCGAACACGAGCACGGCGCTCATGCACGCGATGTTCGGCCTCACCGGCGGCATCCTCCTGTCGCCGGCCGAGTTCCCGAGTCTCCCGTTCGCCGCGGTCCGCGCCGAGCAGTCCCTCAGCGTGACCGCGCCGATCTGGCTGGAGACGGACCACGGCCGCGTCACTCCGGGTCAGATCCGCGACCAGCTCACCTCCACGACGGTCGCGGTGGCGGTGAGCCTCGTCGACGCCCGCACGGGCTTCGTCGCCGACCTCGAGGGGATCCGCGACGTGATCGGCGACCGGGTCCTCGTCGTCGACGCCGTCCAGGGCTTCGGGGCGGTCGACGCTCCGCTGGAGCTCGCGGACATCGTGGCGGGCGGCGGCCAGAAGTGGCTCAGGGCGGGGTGGGGCACCGGCTACCTCGCGCTCAGCGACCGCGCCGTCGAGCGCCTCACGCCCGTCTTCTCGGGCTATCCCGGCACGTCCGAGGAGGACGTGATCCCGTGGGACGAGGTCCCGCCGCCCATCCGTGCGGCCGCGGCCTTCCGGGTCAGCGGACCGGACCCGCTCGCAGCGGCCCGCCTCGCGGCGGCGGTGGAGGAGGTGACCGAGGTCGGCATCCCGGTCATCGCGGAACGGGTCGCCGAGAACGCGCTGCGGGTCATCGAGCTCGCGGACGAGTACGCGCTGACCGTCGTCTCCTCCCGGGATCCCGCGGAGCGCGCCGGCATCGTCGTCCTGGAGCCTGACCCCGACCAGCTCACCGCGCTGACCGCCGCGCTGCACAACCAGGGCGTGGCGGTGACCTCCCGGCAGGGCCGGGTGCGCGTGGCGCCGCACGCCGGCACCACCGAGGACACCTTCGCCGCCCTGCGGGCCGCGCTCACCGACTACGCGACGAGCGGGCGGCTCCGCTGACCGGACGTCATCTGACCGTAACGAAACCGGGGTGTGTCGGTTCCACCGGTGTCGCACCCGATGCGTAGCGTTCCTGCCATCAGGTACGGCACCTGATCGGAACGGCCACATCCAGTACGTTTCGCGACGTCCCACCGTGGCCGTCCCGCTGAGCGAGCGCGGGCTCCCCGCGCTCGAGGTGGGAGGAAACGTGGCCCAGGCTGCCCGTTCGAAGTCCGCGGCGGAAGCGCCGGCGATCCAGGAAGGGCAGGTCGGCCAGGCCGAGCGCACGTTCGTGCTCGACACCTCCGTGCTCCTGTCCGATCCGAAGGCCGTCTTCCGCTTCGCGGAGCACGCCGTCGTCCTTCCGGTGATCGTGGTCACCGAGCTCGAGGCGAAGCGCAACGACCCCGAGATCGGCTACTTCGCCCGGCAGGCGCTGCGCAACCTCGACGACCTCCGCCTCCAGCACGAGAGACTCGACTTCCCCATCGCGATCGGCGACGAGGGCGGCAGCCTGCGCGTCGAGCTGAACCACTCGAACCTCTCCGTCCTGCCGTCCGGCCTGCAGCTGAGCGACAACGACTCGCGGATCCTCGCCGTCGCCCTCAACCTCAAGAACGAGGGCCTCGACGTCGTCGTGGTCTCCAAGGACCTGCCGATGCGCGTGAAGGCGGCGTCCATCGGGCTCGCCGCGGAGGAGTACCGCGCCGAGCTCGCGCACGATCCGAGCTACACCGGCCTGGCCGAGGTGGCGCTCAGCGGGGCGCAGATGAGCGACCTCTACGAGCGGGAGCGACTCACCACGTCGCAGGTCGACGGACTCCCCGTGAACACGGGACTCGTCGTCTCGTCGGAGCGCGGCTCCGCCCTCGGCCGGGTCACCCGCGCCGGCGAGCTCCGCCTGGTCCGCGGCGACCGCGAGGTGTTCGGCCTGCACGGCCGCTCCGCCGAGCAGAGGCTCGCGATCGACATGCTGCTCGATCCGTCCATCGGGATCGTGTCCCTCGGCGGCCGTGCCGGGACCGGCAAGTCCGCTCTCGCCCTGTGCGCCGGACTCGAGGCGGTCCTCGAGAAGCAGCAGCACCGCAAGATCATGGTCTTCCGCCCGCTCTACGCGGTGGGCGGGCAGGAGCTCGGCTTCCTCCCCGGCGACCAGTCGGAGAAGATGACGCCCTGGGGCCAGGCGGTGTTCGACACCCTCGGTGCGCTCGTGTCGCAGAACGTCCTCGACGAGGTCGTCGACCGGGGCATCCTCGAGGTCCTGCCGCTCACGCATATCCGGGGGCGCTCGCTCCACGACGCGTTCGTGATCGTCGACGAGGCCCAGTCCCTCGAGCGGAACGTGCTGCTCACCGTGCTGAGCCGCGTGGGCCAGAACTCGCGGGTCGTCCTCACGCACGACGTCGCACAGCGCGACAACCTGCGCGTGGGCCGCCACGACGGCGTCGCGAGCGTCATCGAGACGCTGAAGGGCCACCCGCTGTTCGGTCACATCACGCTCACCCGCTCGGAGCGCAGCGCGATCGCCGCCCTCGTGACGGAGATGCTGGAGTCGAACGAGCTCGCGTAGCCGGTTCCGCAGGGGATCAGCCGGATCCCTGCCGGCAGAGGAGGTGTGGAGAGCGGGCGCGGCGGCGGCGCCCGCTCACTAGGGTCGCCGCGTGACGATGAGGGCCGCCGTCCTGGTGCGCGAGGAGCGTCCGTGGCGCCCGGGGCTCCTCGCCTGGCAGGCCCCCGTCGCGATCGTGCTGCTCGCCGTCGGAGTCGCGGGCGCTCCGCCGCTGCTCCTGCCCGCCGTCGCATGGCTCGCTGTGACGACACCGGAGCTCGTCCGCGTCGACCTCGCCGAGCACCGCCTGCCGGATCGGCTCACCCTGCCGGGATACCCGCTCGCGCTCGCCGGCATCGCGGCGGCCGCGTCGGCGGGCGTGCCGGCCGTGCCGGCGGTGCTCGCGGGAGCGGCGTACCTCGCCCTCTTCCTCCTGCTGAGTGCCGGCGGTGGCATGGGCATGGGTGACGTGAAGCTCGCGGGCGTGCTGGGGCTGGTGCTCGGAGCCGTGGGCGTGGCGGCGTCCCTCGGCGCCCTCCTCCTCGCGTTCGTCGCCGGGGGCTGCGTGGCGATCGTGATGCTCGCGCGCGCCGGGCGAACGGCGCGGGTCGCGTTCGGGCCGTTCCTTCTCGGCGGCTTCTGGGCCTCCCTTCTCCTTCTCTCCTGACGTCCGCGGCACTCGCGACGCCCCCGGCACTTGCGATTGCCGCCGCGGCGGAGAAACCTGGCCTTTCAGGCAGCGAAGGAGCAGCCCATGGACCAGGAGCAGATCGCGGCCAACATCCGGCGGGCGCGGAGCTATCTCCGCACGCTTCCGGCGATGGCGCAGATGCAGGACCCGCCTGCGCGCGCCACCATCGCGCACGACCTCATCATCCGGATCAGCGGGCCGGACGGGCTGCCGAAGGAGCTCCTCGCCGGGATCGGCGGGACCTCGGAGGTGCCGTCGCCCAGCTGGTTCTTCCGTGCGGCCCTGGCGAGCCAGGTGGCCATGTTCATCGCGATGCGCTCGGCCGAGGAGAGCGCGGTCCTCGAGGACCTCGAGGTCGTGGTGCACGCGGAGACCGACGATCGGGGCGCCCTCGGCATGGACGAGGAGATCCCGCCCGGGCCGCTCTCCATGACCATCACCGTGCGCTACTCCCGCTCGAGCGCGGACGAGGACACGACCCGCCGCATCATCGATTGGGCGGTGGCGCACTCGCCGGTGCACGACGCCGTCACCCGCAGCGTCCCGGTCACCGTCGCCATCGAGAAGAGCGCTCCGGCGGGCGAGGAAGCGTCGAACCTGCGCTCCTGACCAGCCTTTCTTCGAGTTCGCTGAGAACGCTGTAAGCGGGAATATTGGCGCACCGCCGCGCGTCACTGCTCTCAGAACTGAACAGAGGTCACTCGCCACGAGAGTGAAAGGAGACCAAGCAATGGCGATGTTCTTCGATCCCTTCCAGGAGCTGGACCGGCTCACCGGCGCCCTCTACCGCCGGGCGGCCTCGGGCATGGCGATGCCGGTCGACCTCTACCGCGAAGGGGATCACTTCGTGCTCAACGCCGACCTCCCGGGTGTAGACCCGGGTTCGGTTGATGTGTCCGTCGACGGCCAGACCCTGACCCTCCGCGCGCAGCGCACCGTCCGCGGTCTCGAGGGGGTCGAGTGGCTGACCCGGGAGCGGCCGGACGCCTCGTTCGTGCGGCAGTTCACCCTGGGTGACGGCATCGACGCGGACAGCATCAGCGCGCACTACACGAACGGCGTCCTGAGCGTCGTGATCCCCGTGGCGGAGCAGGCGAAGCCCCGCAAGATCCAGATCGCCACCGGGCAGACCGGACAGCGGAGCGTGGAAGCCGGCTCCGGCTCCCAGGAGGAGCGCCAGGCGCAGCCCGCGCAGCAGAGCGGGCAGGCCGGCGCCTAATCCGATCGGCGGCGGGCGGGGGAACCCCGCCCGCCCTTCCTCTTCCATCGATCATGAGCACTGTCGATCTCCCCTTCTCGGACACGCGGCTGCACCAGCTCGAGGAGCGCTTCGCCGAGCTGGAGCCGCAGATCTCGGACTCGCCCGTGCGCGAGTCGCTCTCGGTGCTGCACGCCCTCGTCGGCGAGGCGATCCGGCGGGCCCACCCGGATGCGGTGGAGAAGACGCCGGGCGATGTGGCGGACCTCTGGCGGACCGCGCCGCCGATGCGGGGCGAGCGCCGGAACGAGGGTCTTCCCGTCGGCGCTCCCGCTCCCGACTTCACCCTTCCTGACGCTCGCAACCAGCCGGTCTCGCTGTCCGACTTCCGCGGCACGCCCGTCGTGCTCGTGTTCTACCCGCTCGACTGGAGCCCCGGGTGCAGCCAGCAGCTCGAGCTCTACCAGCAGGAGCTCGACGAGTTCGCCTCGCGCGGCATCGCCCTGCTGGGCATCTCGGTCGACTCGATCTACAGCCATGGAGCCTGGGCCGCGGTCCGCGGGCTGACGTTCCCGCTGCTGTCCGACTTCGCTCCCAAGGGGGAGGTCGCGCGGCGCTACGGCGTCTGGCGGGACGCGGACGGCTTCAGCGAGCGCGCCCTCTACCTCGTGGACGGGGAGGGCGTGATCCGGTGGGCGCACGTGTCGCCCGAGCTGCACCATCTTCCCGATATCTACGAGCTTCTGGACGCCCTCGACAGGGTCCGGGGACAGCAGGAGGTGATCCCCACATGACGATGCTCGGCGCCTACGCCGATCGGCGCGCTGCTCCGGCGGTTCCCATCGCCGTCTACGGCAACCGCTGGTGCGGCATCAGCCAGATGATCCGGCGCGCCCTGGAGCGGGCCGGCATCGACTACGCCTACGTCGACCTCGATCTGCACCCCGACGCGGAGCGCAAGCTCTCGTACCTCGCCGGGGGAGACCTGCACACCCCGGTCGTGTACATCGACGGCGAGTGGCTGATGGAGCCCAGCCTGCGTCAGGTCCAGCAGGCCCTCGCCCGGCACGGAGTATGGATGTGAGCATGGCGTCCCTCGTCGAATGCCCCGGCTGCGGACGCCGCAACCGCGTCCCCGTGTCCGCGAAGGGCCGCCTGCGCTGCGCGAACTGCCATGCCGACCTGCCGTGGCTCGTGGACGTCGGGGACGACACGTTCGCGGAGGCCGTCGAGCAGAGCCGCCTGCCGGTGCTGGTCGACGTCTGGGCGCCGTGGTGCGGCCCCTGCCGGATGGTCGGCCCGATCGTCGAGCAGCTGGCCCGGGATCGGGCCGGGACGCTCAAGGTGGCGAAGGTCAACTCCGACACGTCCCCCGCGGTGTCCGCCCGCCATCGAGTGACCAGCATCCCCACGCTGCTCCTCTACGCGGGCGGCAAGGAGGTGGCGCGGGCCGTCGGCGCCCGCCCGGCGGGCGAGCTGCGGCGCTGGCTCGACGCGAACCTGGAGAGGGCCCCGGTCGGCTGAGCCCGGCTCAGCCCGGGTGCGTCATCGACAGGACGTCGAGCGCCGTGTCGAGCTGCTCCTCGGTCACCTCGCCGCGCTCGACGAAGCCGAGGTCGACGACGGCCTCCCGGATAGTGAGCCCCTTCGCGACCGCGTGCTTGGCGACCTTCGCGGCGGCCTCGTACCCGATCACCCGGTTCAGCGGGGTCACGATCGACGGCGACGACTCAGCGAGAGCGCGGGCTCGCTCGGCGTTCACCTCGAGCCCGTCGACCGTCTTGTCGGCGAGGAGCCGCGCAGCGCTCGAGAGGAGCCGGATCGACTCCAGCAGCGCCGTGCCCATGACCGGGATAGCGACGTTGAGCTCGAAGAAGCCCGAGGCGCCCGACCAGGCGATGCTCGCGTCGTTGCCGACCACCCGGGAGGTCACCATGAGGACCGCCTCGGGGATCACCGGGTTCACCTTGCCCGGCATGATCGACGAGCCCGGCTGCAGGTCGGGGATGTGCAGCTCGCCCAGGCCGGTGTTCGGTCCGGAGCCCATCCAGCGGATGTCGTTGCAGATCTTCGTGAGGCTCACCGCGAGGACGCGCAGCGCCCCGGACGCCTCGACGAGCGCGTCCCGCGCGCCCTGCGCCTCGAAGTGGTCCTCGGCCTCCGTAATCGGCAGCCCGGTGTCGTCGGCGAGGATCGCGATCACCTTCTGCGGGAAGCCGCGCGGCGTGTTGATCCCGGTGCCGGTCGCGGTGCCGCCGAGCGGCACCTCCGCGACGCGGGGGATCGTGGCCTCGACGCGCTCGATGCCCAGGCGGATCTGCCGCGCGTAGCCGCCGAACTCCTGGCCGAAGGTGACCGGCGTCGCGTCCATGAGGTGGGTGCGGCCCGGCTTCACGACGTCCTTCCACAGGGCGGCCTTCGCCTCGAGCGCGGACGCGAGGTGCGACAGCGATGGCACGAGCCCGCGCAGGAGCGCCTCCGTGACCGCGACGTGCACCGATGTCGGGAAGACGTCGTTCGAGGACTGCGACGCGTTCACGTGGTCGTTCGGGTGCACCGGCGAGCCGAGGTCCGCCGACGCGAGCGACGCGAGGACCTCATTCATGTTCATGTTCGAGGACGTGCCGCTGCCCGTCTGGTACACGTCGATCGGGAACTGGTCGAGGTGCTCGCCGGCGATGATCCGGTCGGCGGCGGCAACGATGGCGGAGGCCACCTCCGGCTTCAGCACCCCGAGCTCGCCGTTCACCAGGGCCGCGGCCCGCTTGATGCGGGCGAGCGCGACGATCTGCGCCTCCTCCAGGCTGTCCCCGGAGATCGGGAAGTTCTCGACCGCCCGCTGCGTCTGCGCGGCGTACAGGGCGCTCTTCGGCACCCGCACCTCGCCCATGGTGTCGTGCTCGATGCGGTACTCGCTATCCACCACTGCGTGGCTCCCTCTCTGCGTGGCTCGGGGCGGTCAGCCGACGTCGCCGGTGCGGCGCACGTCGCCGACGGCGAGATCGAGGCCCGCGCGGCCCTCGGCCAGGCGGTAGTGCGCCCCCACGACTGCAAGGCTACCGTCGGCGATCGCCTGCGAGATGAGCTCCGACCGCGCCATGAGCTCCGCGACGGTGTTCCGGAGGTGGCGCCGGCCCACCTCGGCGACGTCGATGGCGTCCGGGTCGATGGTCCCGTCCTCCGCGACGACGCCGATGGCGCGGACCGCGGGCACGATGCCCTCGACGTGCCGGCGGATGAGCGGCGGCAGCGGCGGCGCCTCCCCGCCCTGGGAGTCGATGGCGGCGCGCACGGCGCCGCACTCGTCGTGCGCCAGGACCACGATGAGCGGCACCTTCAGGACCGCGACGGCGTACTCGAGGGACGCCACCGCGGAGTCGGACACGACCTGACCCGCGTTGCGGACCACGAACAGGTCGCCGAGCCCGGTGTCGAAGATGATCTCGGCGGCGAGGCGGGAGTCGCTGCAGCCGAGCAGGGCGGCCGACGGATGCTGCACGTGAGCGAGCTCCGCGCGGCGCTCCACGTCCTGCCGCGGGTGCGACGGCTCACCGCGGACGAAGCGCTCGTTGCCGTGCATCAGTTCGGCCCACGCCTCCGCGGGGGTGGCGGGCCGGGTCACGAGGCGTCCCCCGAGATCGACTCCGCGACGGCGGCGGCCAGCTGTGCGGCCTCGCCCGGGTCCGCGGTGCCGTACACCGCGTACAGGCCGTCCGGCCCCTCGGTCACCAATGCGTACTCCACGTTGCCCCTCGCCCCGGTCTCCCGGTTGTCGTAGACGGTCCACTCCAGTCCGCCGATGCGGTCGGTGCTGTCGGGTCGCGACTCCTGCAGGAGCGCGCTCACCCAGCTCGGGTTGGCCTCGATGCCCTGGCTGAACCCGAGGTACTCGTCGCCCGGCGTCAGGAAGCCGATGTACCAGGAGACGATGTCGTCCGCAGCGCTCGTGCGCAGCTCCGCGGCGTTCGCGCGCCAGTCGGATCCCGGACGCGGCACCGCGAGCGGCACGTCGACGTCCTTCTGCGCGTCGGCGGCGACGGCGACGTAGTCGATGTCGGGGGTCAGCTCGGCGTCGCCGCGCGGGACGAGGAGCACCAGGACGAGCACGGCCGCAAGGCCGGCGAGGAGCGACAGCCAGAGATTCGTGGTGGTGCGGCGGGAGGCGCGGACGCGGCGCTCCTCGGCCTTGCGGGCGGCGGTCTCCTCGGGCGTCTCCGGACGGCCGAGCTCCGCGACGACCGCCGGTCGGCGCTGCCTGCTCATGCCCGGGGCGGCGCCTGGCCGGCGCGGGCCGCGTCGAGCCTCGCCCGCGCGTCGAGCAGCCACTCCTCGCAGCGCCGCGCGAGGAGCTCCCCGCGCTCCCACAGCTGCAGCGAGCGCTCCAGCGTCTCGGCGCCCTGCTCGAGCTCGTTGACCACCCGGATCAGCTCGTCGCGCGCCTGCTCGTAGCTGAGCTCGGAGACGGGAGCGGCCGGATCGGGCATGCACCCAGTCTATTCGGGGCCGCCGACGGGCCCGGTGCTCACGGCTCCCAGGGACCCGTCGGTCAGCCGCAGCCGCAGCGCCGTGCCGGTGGGCGCCTCCGAGACCTCCCTCAGCACGTGCCCGTCCTCGCGGAGGGCGATGGCGTAGCCGCGGGCCAGGGTGCTCTGCGGGGAGAGCGCCCGGAGCCGTCCGGTCAGGTGCGCCGTCGTGGTGTCCGCCCGCTCCAGCTCCCGGTCCAGCAGCTCCCCGCCGCGGGCCCGGTACCGCGCCAGCTCGTCGGCCCGGCGGTCGACGATGGTGGCAGGGGTGGCGAGGGAGGGGCGGCTGCGGAGGGCCGCGATCCGGTCCACCTCGATCCTCACGAAATGCGTGACGCGGCTCCGCATCCGGGCGCGCGCCTGCTCGATGCGCGCGAGCTCCTCACTCACGTCGGGGACGACGCGCTTGGCGGCGTCGGTCGGCGTCGAGGCGCGCAGGTCGGCGACATCGTCGAGGAGCGGCCGGTCCGCCTCGTGACCGACCGCGCTCACGAGCGGCGTGCGGATCCCGGCGACGGCCCGGATGAGGTTCTCGTCGCTGAAGGGGAGGAGGTTCTGGAAGTCGCCGCCGCCCCGGGCGACGATGATCACGTCGACCTCCGGGTCGCGGTCGAGCGCGCGGATGGCGCCGGTGATCTCTGCGGCCGCCCGGTCGCCCTGCACCGACGCGTGGATGATCCGGAACTGCACGGCGGGCCAGCGCAGCTGGGCGTTGCGCAGCACGTCCTTCTCGGCGTCGGAGTCCTTGCCGGTGACGAGGCCGATGCGCGCCGGCAGGAACGGCAGCCGCCGCTTCCGCTCCGTCGCGAACAGGCCCTCGGCCGCGAGCTTCGCCCGCAGGCGCTCGAGGCGCTCGAGCAGGTCGCCGAGTCCGACGTGCCGGATGTCGTACACCTGCATCGTGAGGCTGCCGCCCTTGATCCAGTAGTTCGGCTTGATCAGCGCGACGACCCGGTCGCCCTGCTTGAGGTCGGCGGGGATGCGCACCTTGACCGAGGACCAGACGGTGAACCCGATGGTGGCGTCCTGCTCGAGGTCCTTCAGCTTGCCGTAGACCGTGCCGCTCGAGACGCTCCACTGCGTGATCTCGCCCTCGACCCACACGGTGCCGAGCCGGTCGATGTAGTCGCGCAGCTTGGTGGCGAGCAGCCCCACCGGCCAAGGGGTCTCCGCGGTGGGACGACCGTCCGACATGGCTGCCTCTCCTCGCCGCGCTCTCAGCGGCCGCGCACACATGCCGAACTAGAATCCTGCGGATGAGCAACGCCACCATCGGCCTCGGCATGCCCCGGATCCCCCGGGCGCGGAACAGGCTAACCGATACCCCCGTCGCGGGGACGAAGCGGGTGCTCCTCGCCGCTCCGCGCGGGTACTGCGCCGGCGTCGACCGCGCCGTCGTCGCCGTGGAGAAGGCTCTCGAGCACTACGGCGCCCCGGTGTACGTGCGCAAGCAGATCGTGCACAACATCCACGTCGTGGGCGAGCTGGAGAAGAAGGGCGCGATCTTCGTCGAGGAGGTCGATCAGGTGCCGGAAGGCGCGCACGTCGTCTTCAGCGCCCACGGTGTCTCGCCTGCCGTCGTCCAGTCCGCCGCCCAGCGCGGGCTGCGCGCCATCGACGCGACCTGCCCCCTCGTGACCAAGGTGCACCGCGAGGCGGTCCGCTTCGCGCGCGACGACTACGAGATCCTCCTCATCGGGCACGCCGGTCACGAGGAGGTCGAGGGGACCGCGGGGGAGGCCCCGGAGCACATCACGCTCGTGAACTCGCCGGAGGACGTCCCGAACATCACGGTGAAGGATCCCGACAAGGTCGTGTGGCTCTCGCAGACGACGCTCTCGGTGGACGAGACCATGGAGACCGTGCGCCGTCTCCGCGAGCGGTTCCCGAACCTGCAGGATCCGCCGAGCGACGACATCTGCTACGCCACGCAGAACCGCCAGGTCGCCATCAAGAAGGTGGCCCGGGACTCGGACCTCGTGCTCGTCGTCGGGTCCGCCAACTCCTCGAACTCCGTGCGCCTCGTGGAGGTCGCGCTCGAGTACGGGGCGAAGGCGGCCTACCGCATCGACTACGCGAGCGAGGTGCGGCAGGAGTGGCTGGACGGCGTCGAGACCGTCGGCGTGACGAGCGGCGCGTCCGTGCCGGAGGAGCTCGTGCAGGAGCTGCTCGAGGACCTCGCGGACGCCGGCTACGGGGACGTGTCCGAGGTCAAGACGGCGGAGGAGGACCTGATCTTCTCGCTGCCGAAGGAGCTCCGGCGCGACGTGAGCGGCCGGCAGGACTCCCGCGCCCTCGGCGGGCGCGGACGGGACTCGTGAGCGACCGGCCGACATCCGGTCCCGCTCCCCGCTGGGGCGAGTACGGACCGGCGCCGGAGCCGGCGCCCGAGCTGCCCCCTCCGGTAGCGCCGGCGCCCGAGCAGCCGCCCGCCACGGCCGCGAGGCGGGCGGCGCCCACCTGGGACCGCGTCCTGACGATCGCGCTGCTCGTGTTCGGCACCGTGAACGTCCTGACCGGCATCCCGCAGATGCTGCGTCTGCCGGACGCGCTGGACGAGGCGTACGCCATGCAGGGGTTCGGCGACTACACCGCGATCGCGCTCGCCTCGGCGATCGGGATCGCGGTCAACGTCGTCAACGTGCTGCTGCTGATCGCCGCCGTCGCGGCATCCATCCCTCAGCTGCGCGCGGGCCGGATCGCCTTCTGGATCCCACTCGTCGCCGGTGCCATCGCGCTGGTCGTGGCGGTCGTCCTCATCGGCGCGGCCATGATCGGGGATCCGGCGCTCGCCGCGTACCTGGAGCAGCAGACCGCGCGCTGAGCGCGGTCCGCGGCCGGCGGGAGACCGGCCGGCCGCGTCCGCCGCTCAGCTCTGCGACTTGCCGTGCGAGCCCAGCTCCTGGGTCGCCGCGACCACGCGCTTGGCCATCGCCGACTCGGCGAGCTTGCCCCAGGCGCGGGGGTCGTAGATCTTCTTGTTGCCGATCTCGCCGTCCACCTTCAGCACGCCGTCGTAGTTCCGGAACATCGTGTCCGCGATGGAGCGGGTGAACGCGTACTGGGTGTCGGTGTCGATGTTCATCTTCACGACGCCGTTGGCGACCGCCTCGGCGATCTCCTCCTGCGTCGAGCCCGAGCCGCCGTGGAAGACGAGGTCGAGCGGCTTCGGGCCCTGACCGAAGCGCTCGGTGAGACCCGCCTGGATCTCCCCGAGGAGCTCGGGACGCAGCCGCACGTTGCCCGGCTTGTACACCCCGTGCACGTTGCCGAAGGTCAGGGCCGCCATGTACCGGCCCTTCTCGCCGAGCCCGAGGGCCTCGACGGTCCTCGTCGCGTCCTCGATGGTCGTGTAGAGGTGCTCGTTGATCTCGTGGCTGACGCCGTCCTCCTCGCCGCCGACGACGCCGATCTCGACCTCGAGGATCGCGTTGATCGCCTTGGTTCTGGAGAGGAGCTCCTCCGCGACCTGCAGGTTCTCGTCGAGCGGGACGGCCGATCCGTCCCACATGTGCGACTGGAAGATCGGGTTGCGGCCTGCGCGCACCTCGTCCTCGGAGGCCGCGATGAGCGGCAGCACGAAGCCGTCGAGGGCGTTCTTGGGGCAGTGGTCCGTGTGCAGCGCCACGGTGATCGGGTAGCTCTTCGCGACCTCGGTGACGAACGCCGCGAAGGCGAGGGCGCCTGCGGCGCGGTTCTTGACCGTGTGGCCGGCGAAGTAGTCGGCGCCGCCGGTCGTCACCTGGATGATGCCGTCCGAGCCCGCCTCGGTGAGCCCCTGCAGCACCGAGTTGATCGTCTGGGACGACGACACGTTGATGGCGGGATACGCGAAGCCCTCGCTCTTCGCCCGATCGAGCATCTCGGCGTACTGGTCCGGCGTGGCGACAGGCATGGCGTCTCTTTCCTCGGGGACGGGTCAGCCGCAGTCTAGCGAGGGGCCCGAGGCGGCTGTTCCCTCGCTCGCGCTCCCCGGTCCCCGGCCCTGGGGCGCGGGATCGCCGCTCGCTAGGCTCGACCTGCACGCGCCTCCGCCTTCGGAGAGCGGCCCGACGAAGGGACCAGCATTGGCCGAGGAAGCCGCGACCGTCTACGAGCACCCGGACCGCAACCTCGCCATGGAGCTCGTCCGCGCGACCGAGGCGGCCGCCATCCGGGCCGTTCCCTGGATCGGGCGGGGCGACAAGATGGGGGCCGACAAGGCGGCGGTCGACGCCATGCGCAAGTTCCTCGGCACCGTCGACTTCGACGGCGTCGTCGTCATCGGGGAGGGCGAGAAGGACCAGGCCCCGATGCTCTTCAACGGCGAGCGCGTGGGAACCGGCAAGGGCCCCTCGTGCGACATCGCGGTCGACCCCATCGACGGGACCTCGCTCACCGCCGCGGGGCGGCAGAACGCCCTCTCGATGATCGCCGTCTCCGAGCGCGGCACGATGCTCGACGCGTCGAGCGTCTTCTACATGGAGAAGCTCGTCGCGGGCCCCGAGGGGGTCGGCGTCGTGGACATCCGGAAGCCGATCGGCGAGAACATCCGGGCGCTCGCGAAGGCCAAGAACAAGCCCGTCGAGGAGATGCAGGTCGCCGTCCTCGACCGTCCGCGTCACGCGCAGCTGATCGACGAGATCCGGGCCGCCGGAGCCGGCACCCGCCTCCTGCTCGACGGGGACGTCGCGGGCGGGATCAACGCCGCCCGGTACGAGACCCGCATCGACATGTGCGTCGGCACCGGCGGCAGCCCCGAGGGTGTCGCGACGGCCTGTGCGATCAAGGCACTCGGGGGCCTCATCCAGGGCCGGCTCGCTCCGCAGGACGACGAGGAGCGCCAGCGCGGCATCGACGCGGGCCTCAAGATGGATCACGTCTACGAGGCGGACGAGCTCGTACGCAGCGAGAACACGTTCTTCGTCGCGACGGGAGTCACCGACGGCGGACTCGTGGAGGGCGTCCGCCGCAAGGGACCCATCATCCGGACGGAGTCGGTCGTCCTGCGTTCCCGCTCCGGCACGGTACGCCGCGTCATCGCGGACCACCTCGCGTCGAAGTGGCTGTAGCCGCCCGCTGACTCCCGGCTCAGCGCTTCGCGTTCGGCCCGACCGCGGCCGAGGCGAGGTGCACCGAGAGGAGACGGGAACCGGCCAGGTCGAGCGCGGCGACGTTCAGCGCGGACACCATGTACCGGCCCTCCACCGCCGGTGCGGGCGGGTCCACGCCGCCCGGGCTGTCGGGCTGGGCGTTCGCCGTCACGTCGACGACGCGGCGGAGGGCGTCGAGCGCGGGCCGCAGCGCGGTGAGAAGGGCCGGCACCGTCGTGTGCGTGGCCTGCTGCGTGGTCGAGGTCGCCGCCTGGGAGGCGGACGAGGACACGCCGGCGAGGACCGCCGAGCCGACCGCGGACGCGACGGTGGTCGCCATCGGGATCTCGATCGCGGCCGCGAGCGGGACGAGCAGAGGGGTGAGGACCGCCGACAGCAGCCCGTTCAGGACCGTGACGGTCGACGCGACCGCCGGTCGGGGCTCTCCGGCGGTGCCGAGGAACGAGCCCAGCGAGCCCGAGATCCTCGTCGTGAGCGCCAGGGCGTTCGCGTGGACCAGAGGGGCCAGGATCACATCGAGCGAGGCGCGGGTGTCGACGACGGTGCTCGCCGAGGTGATGGCGGTGTCGAGCGCAGCGCTCAGCGCGCCGTCGACGAAGCCGGTGAGGAGCGCGCCGACCCGAGTGGACAGCGCGGCCAGGACCTCCGGGGTGAGCACCTTCGAGTTGGGGGCGAGACCGTTCAGCCGGGACGTGTGGTGCGTCTCCGCGAAGATGCTGTCGAGATCCGCGGTGATCCGTCCCGTGGCGAGGTCGATGGTGACGGAGCCGTCGCTGATCGTGCCGGTGAGGAGGGAACGCGCGGCGGTGAGGTCGAAGGCCGTCCCCGCCGTGACCGAGTCGACCCGGCCCAGCTGGACCGGGATGCCGAGGACCGTGACGCGGAGCGCCGACGTCAGCGCCTGCGTGACCGTGGTGAGCGCCGCCCCCGTGACGGGCGTGCCGGGCGGCCTCAGGGCGTTGAGCTGCGTCTGCAGCGCCGCGAGCGACTCGTCGAGGGTGGCGACCGCCGTGCGCACCGCGCTGCTGTCGAAGCCGGCCGTGAGGTCGGTGAGGAGGTAGCTCCGGGAGAGGTGGCTCGCCAGCTGTGACGGGCTCCAGAGAACCGGACACGAGTCGTACCGGGCGCGCGCGCCGAGCGCTCCGACGGTCAGGCGCACGTCGGCGAGCTCATCGGGCTCCACCGCGGAGCCGGCCCCGGCGAGCACAGGAGCGAGCACCTCCGACAGGCGGAGCGTCAGGGAGCGCGAGGAGGCGGGAGCGGCCGTGTCGAGCGCCACCGCGCCGTCCGCCGCGGCGGTCACGGCGCCGGCCGCGGCGACGGACAGCCCTCCGGCCGTCGCGCGCGCCACCTGCGAATAGAGCCCTGCGCCGGCGGCGAGCCCGGTGCCTCCCGAGGGATCCAGCGCCGCGATGTCCACGGTCGAGGACCAGCCGTCCGCGCCGAGCGAGACGGCGGCCGAATCCGAGGGCGTGCTCTCCAGGCCCGGCGCGATGTTGGTCACGCTCAGGCCCGGCAGAGCGGGAACGGGATCCGGACCGGTGGCGCCGATCACCTGCGACCAGGCGGAGCCGTCGACGGCGGCGCCCGAGGCGCAGTCGAGCGTCGACGCGGTGCCCCGGTCGTACTGCTCGACCACCCACGCTGCCGTGGTGGGCGAGACGGTGCCGGCGAGCACGACGAGCGCTGCGGTGCCGGCCGCCAGCAGGGCTGCGGAACGCCTAGGCATCCGTCACCTCGAGGTGGGGTGCCTGGTCGGCGTCACGCCGTCGGGTCACGAGGAGGCCGACGAGCGCGGCGGCCGCCGTCGCCGCGCCGCCCGCGACCAGCGCCCAGCCGGCGATCCCGCTCTGCGGTGAGGAGTCGCCGAGGGAGAGCACGGGACACTGCTGGAAGCCGCTGCCCGACAGGGGGAGGTCGTCGCCCGAGGTCGTCGCGCCGCGTCCGGTCGCGCCGCCCGGGGTGCCGCTGCCGTCCGACGTGCCGCCACCCGTTCCGAGTGTGACCGCGCAGGCGGTTCCCGCCTGCCCGTCGCTCACTGCGCCGGAGGCGGCCGCCCCGTCCCCGAGGAGCTCCTTCCCGACCGTGGCTCCCGGCCGCGGCACCCCGTCCCCTGTCGCGGTGAAGCCGAGTCCGACGATGCCCGACCGGTCCTGGAGCTCGGCGGGTGAGTCGGGCGGCAGGGCGAACTGGAGCCGGAGATGCCGCGGGCTGCTTGCGCGGATCGCGCCGAGGGGGATCGCGACGCCGTGGTTCACCGAGCTCGCGGCGGTCGTGACCACGTGGCTGGACTCGCCCGCGCACGTCGGCGTCGGTGTGTCCGTCCACTCCTCCCGGCACTCGTCGAGGATGACCCAGAGTCCGTCCTCGCTCGCCGTGAGGTCGCCCGCGGCCTGCATCGCCAGCGACAGGGTTCCTGCCTCGGCGCCCTCGAGTTCCGCCGTCAGCAGCCATGCGTGCGACTCCCCGGGAGAGAGCAGCGCCCGCATCCCGGGTGCCGAGGTGGTCACCCGGAGCTTGCCGACCTCCTCGGGGCCGGCGGGCGCCGCCGCAGCGGCCTGAGCGGCGAGGGCGATCGCCGGTCCTGCGAGGACGGCTGTGACGAGGGCGGCGGCGCGCCGACCGCGACTGCTCATGCCGCCGCCTCCCGGCGTCGAGAGGGGGCGAGCGCGAGGTAGGTGAGCGCGGAGACGACCGCCGACGAGCCCAGGATCCCGGCCGGCGACGCGAGCGCCTGGACGACCTGACCGCCCCAGGGCACGCCGAGCACCAGGCGGCCCACGCGCGCGGCCGTGTAGGGGAGCGGGTCAGCGGCCCGGTTGGCGTCGCCCTGGAGGACGAGCTCTGTCCGGGAGCCGCTCGTCGCCACGCCGATCACTCGGTGCAGCACCGGGGCGGCGCCCGGCCGCTGAGCCAGTACCACCTCTCCCGGCAGGACGTCGCTCGCCGCGACGTCGGCCACCAGCACGAGGGCGCCTGCCGGAAGGTCCGGGGACATCGATCCGCTCGTCAGGCGCACGACTTGGACGCCGAGAGCAGAAGCCGTAAGGAGCGCCGCACAGAGCACGACGACGACGCCCGCCGCCCCTCCGACCGCCAGCCGTCCGGCCCGGAGGGCGCGGGACCGCGCGGTCCGCATCAGTTCGACGTGGAGACGAACTGCCACACCGGGAGGGCCTGGAGTCCCTGCAGAGTGCTCGGCGACCCTGCGGGCAAAGTCAGCGCGACGCAGACGGTCCTCTCCTCACCGGGAACGGAGTCGCCGGCGGCCGCGAGGGTGAAGGAGGCGGCGTCGGCCGTCGAGGTGACCGGCGTGCCGGGCGCGACGATCGCGGTCCCGTTCGATGCGAATCCCGCGGCGGAGCAGGTGGTCGGCGACGACATCACGCGTGCGCCGAAGGTCAGCGCGCCGAAGAGGTCGGTGTCGGTGCCGTCCCCCGGCAGCGCGGGCTTCATCACGACGGTCCCCGCCACGGATTCCACGACCGTCCTCAGCCGGACGAAGCCGTAGACGGTGTCGCCCGGCGCGAGGCTCGCGGCGTCCGCGGTGAAGGAGATCGCGCCGGCGGTCGCGGACGTGGGCCGGTCCGACCACGCGGCGTCGCCGGTGCCGGTGTTCTGCTGCACCGCGAAGACGGACGTCGCGAGGCCGTCCTCGCCGCCCAGCACGCCGCCGGCGGAGCCCCACACCCATTCGGTGTCGGTCCATGCCGCCATCGCCGAGGCGGTCGCGCCGACCGCCAGCACCAGGCCGGCTGCCGCCAGCGCCACCAGTCGTCGCGTTCTGCGCCGCGATTCTGCGTGCGTGTTCATCTGTGTCCCCCACTGTTCGGGCTGTTCGCGGGAAGGCGCCCCTCCCACCCGAGGGACGCCCCGTGGCCCGCCTCGATCGGCGAGCGGGCGGAGGCTATTAGCAGACGAGTCCCGAAGGGGCGCTCATCTCGGCCGTGTCGTGGCCTTGGCGCCGAACAACAGCGTGCCGTTCACGCAGCCGAGTCCTCCGTACGTGACGGTGAACGCCGGGGCTCGTAGGCTCAGATGGTCGAGCGGCTCACGACGAGGAGGAAGACGGCGGGGTTGTCCCCCGGATTCTCCAACCGGGCCAGGGCGGGCGGAGAGAAGGACAGGCAGTCTCCGGGACCGACCGGAGTGGCCGTCCCGCCGATCCAGGCGATGATCGTGCCGCGTTCGGCGATGAGCGAGCCCTCCGCACCCGCGCCGTCCAGGTCCACCTCGTTCACGCGGCGCGGGGGCACCGTCGCCCGGAGGATGTTGTACCGCGAGAACGTCTGCGGCGTGAGGATCTCGGAGGTCCAGGAACCGTCCGGCGGGCTCACCTTCACCCCCGTGCCACGTGGTACGAGGCTCCTCAGTTCGGCGGGTGCAAGCAGAGCGGACACGGGCTGATCGAGGGCCTCCGCGATCCGAGTGAGCGCGGCGATCGACGGGCTCGTGGCCCCGCGCTCGATGTTGGAGAGCAGGCCGACGGAGAGGTCGACCCGTTCCGCCAGCGCTCGCAGCGAGAGGCCGCGGCGAGTTCGGCCCGCACGGATGCGGTTGCCCAGGTCGGCGCTGCCGTCCCTGTGCTCCCGCTCGGGAGCATCGGTGCCCGCGTCGACCTCGGTCATCCGCACCCCCGTGCGCGCCCGTCATGCTCCGGGTTCCGCGAAGGGCAGGCGAGTGATCCCATCACCGGCATGCTGGCATCGATCGCCCCGGATGAGTAGGGGCGGTTCCCTGCGGCCCCGCCGGACGAGACCCGGTGGACGCCCTCGCCGCCCCGCGCCGATCCGCCTCTCGGCGTTGGGCGGTGCGGCGGGCGTCAGGCGGTTCGGGCGGCGGATTCGTCGGCGGGCCGGGCAGCAGCGAGGTCGATGAGCTCCGGCTCGTGGTCGGCGACCGCCTCCAGCTCGTGCTCGATCACCGCGAGGACCTCGGCGCGCTCGGGTCCCGAGGTCAGCTCGAAGGCGGTCAGCTCGCGGGGAGACTCCTCGATGCCCTCGATGCTCGGCAGCACCTTCGACTCGTCGAGGGCGTTCAGCTTCCGGGCCGACGGCAGGACCTGGCGCTCGAGGGAGCCGACGAACGAGTTGTAGTCCTTCACGCTGCGCTCGATGGAGCGGCCGAGCTTCGACAGGTGGTTCGCCATGGTCGCCAGGCGCCCGTACAGCTCACGGCTGAGGTCGAAGAGCAGCTTCGCCTCCTGGGTGACGACGTCCTGCTGCCAGCTGAAGGCGACCGTCTTCAGCACGGACCACAGGGTCACCGGGGAGGCGAGCGCGACCCGGCGGCTGAACGCGAACTCCATGATCGACGGGTCCGCCTCGAGCGCCGAGGACACGAGCGACTCGCTCGGGATGAACGCGATCACGAGCTCGGGGCTCCCGTCGAGTCCCTCCCAGTACGTCTTGCTGCCGAGGGCCGTCACGTGGTCCCGGACGGCCTTCACGTGCGCCTTGATCAGGGTGGCCTTGCGCGCCAGCTCGGCCTCGCCCGCGGTGGCCGGGATCGCGGCCGCTTCGAGGTAGGAGGTGAACGGGACCTTCGCGTCCACGGCGATGCGCTTGCCGCCGGGCAGGTGCACCACCATGTCCGGACGTCCGGCGCCCGCGTCGGACGTGATGCTCGACTGCACGTCGAAGTCGACCCGGTGCAGCAGTCCCGCCGCCTCGACGACGCTCCTCAGCTGCGTCTCGCCCCACACCCCGCGGGTGCTGTTCGAGCGCAGCGCGGAGGCCAGCGACTCCGCGGTGCTGCGCAGCCGCTCCTCGGACTCCGCGGCCGCCCGGAGCTGCTGGGCGAGCTCCCCGTGCTGCAGCGAGCGCTGCGACTCGATCTCCGCGACCTTGCTCTGCATCGCGCGCAGCGACTCCTGCACCGGCGTCAGCGCCTGCAGGACCTTGCTCTCGGCGCCGTCGCGCTGCTTCTGCGCCGCGAGCTCCGCCTCGTGGCGCTCGACGAGCTCCCGGTAGCGCGCCTCGTGTCCGGCAACCTCTCCGCGCAGCGCCTGGACGGTGGCGGTGAGACCGGAGAGGTCGGCCTGCAGGGCGGCGCAGATGGACGCGTGCTCGGACTGGAGCAGGGCCCGGTGCTCGGTCTGCTCGCGCTCGAGGGCCGCGCGGGCCGCGGCCTCCTCCGCGCGGATCCGCACGATCTCGGCCTGGTGCCGTGCCTCGAGCAGTGCGGGGTCCTCCCCGGGCGCCGCCGCCCGCCGCTTCACGAGGAGCGCGCCCGCGGGGATCCCGAGCACGATGCCGACGAGGAGGCCGAGGAGCAGGGAGAGCGCGAGGTCCATGTCGAGAGTCTGCGGCGGGGGTCCGACATCGGCCGCGGGACGCGCCCGGGAGTTCGGCGCCGCGGGTGCTGCGGACACGCGCCGCCCCGCACCCGGCCCGCGGCCGTCCGCAGCACCCGCGCCGCGTGCCACGAGCCGAGGACGGCCCGTCCCGACGCCCCTGACCGCGCCGATCCCGGAGTCCTAGAGTGTGCCCATGACCCTCATCGAGCACTGGATCGGCGGCAAGGCGCACCCGAACGGCACGGAGCGCACGGGCCCCGTGTTCGACCCCGCTCGCGGCGTGCAGCAGCACGAGGTCGTGTTCGCCGGGGACGCCGAGATCGAGGCCGCCGTCGCCGCCGCGAAAGCGGCTTTCCCCGGCTGGCGCGACACGTCCATCGCCCGCCGCTCGCAGGTCCTGTTCGCATTCCGGGAGCTGCTCAACGCACGGAAGGACGAGCTGGCCGCGATCCTGACCTCCGAGCACGGCAAGGTCCTCACGGACGCCGCCGGCGAGATCGCGCGCGGCCTCGAGGTCGTCGAGTTCGCGACCGGATTCCCGCACCTTCTCAAGGGCGAGTTCACCGAGAACGCGTCGACCGGGGTGGACGTGTACTCGCTGCGCCAGCCTCTCGGCGTCGTCGGCATCATCTCGCCGTTCAACTTCCCGGCGATGGTGCCGATGTGGTTCTTCCCGATCGCTCTCGCCGCCGGGAACACCGTGGTCCTGAAGCCGAGCGAGAAGGACCCGTCGGCCGCCAACTGGCTCGCCGCCGTGCTCAAGAAGGCCGGGCTGCCGGACGGGGCGTTCAACGTGCTGCACGGCGACAAGCACGCGGTCGACGGCCTGCTCACCCACCCGGACGTGAAGTCGATCTCCTTCGTGGGCTCGACGCCGATCGCGAAGTACATCTACGAGACGGCGGCGAAGCACGGCAAGCGCGTCCAGGCGCTGGGCGGCGCGAAGAATCACATGCTCGTCCTTCCCGACGCCGACCTCGATCTGACCGCGGACGCCGCGGTCAACGCGGGCTTCGGGTCGGCGGGGGAGCGGTGCATGGCGATCTCGGTCGTCGTCGCGGTCGAGCCGGTCGCGGACGACCTCGTCGCCAAGATCCGCGAGCGGATGGCGGGGCTGAAGGTCGGCGACGGCCGGAAGGCCTGCGACATGGGCCCGCTCATCACGAGGGAGCATCGGGACAAGGTCGCCTCGTACCTGGACCTCGCCGCGGAGGACGGCGCCGAGGTCGTCGTCGACGGCCGCGGCATCGAGGTCGACGGGGAGGCGGACGGCTTCTGGCTGGGTCCAACCCTCGTCGACAAGGTGCCCATCACGTCCCGCGTCTACACCGACGAGATCTTCGGCCCCGTGCTGTCCGTCGTCCGCGTCGCCTCCTACGAGGACGGGCTCGAGCTGATCAACTCCTCCCAGTACGGCAACGGCACGGCGATCTTCACCAACGACGGGGGAGCGGCCCGCCGCTTCCAGAACGAGGTGGAGGTCGGGATGATCGGCATCAACGTCCCCATCCCGGTCCCGGTCTCCTACCACTCGTTCGGCGGCTGGAAGAACTCGCTGTTCGGCGACACGAAGGCGTACGGACCGGACGCGTTCCACTTCTTCACGCGGCAGAAGGCGGTCACGAGCCGCTGGCTCGACCCGAGCCACGGCGGCATCAACCTCGGCTTCCCGCAGACGACGCACTGACGGCGGGCGCCCGCCCCCCGTCCGTCCTCCCGCTCGTTCCCCTTCACTCAGCAGGAAGGTCGAGGGTCCAGCAGGAGGAATCGGCCGGGTTCTGCCTGCCGAAGGTCCGATCCTCCTGCTGAGCGAGGGTGCAAGGGGCGCGGGGCGGGCGCCCGGAGATCAGCCGACGAGAACGGCGGGACGGTCGGAACCGGCGCCGATCCGGCGGATGCGGGCGCTCGTCGCGGCAGAGAGCCCCTCCACGCTGTCGGTCTCGTGACGCTTCGCCGCGTGGACGACGATGGCGGCGCACGCCTCCGCGTCCGAGAGGGCGTCGTGGTGCCGGAAGTCCTCGAACCCCGCGGCCATCGCGGCGACCGGGAGCCGGTACGAGTCGAGGGAGTAGGTCTTGCGGGCAACCTGGAGGCTGCACAGGTAGGCGTACTCGGGCGCCGGGACGCCGCTGGCCGCGCAGGCCGTGGTGATCACGCCCATGTCGAAGCCGGCGTTGTGCGCGACGAGCACGTCGTCCTCGGCGAAGGCGACGAGATCCGACAGCTGATCGCACCAGAGCGAGGCGTCCACGATGTGGGACTCGTCGATGCCGTGGATGCGCGTGTTCCACTCGGAGAACCAGTCGTGCCCGAACGGCGGCCGGATGTACCACCAGGCGCGGTCGACGACCTTCCCGTCCCGCACCTTCACCAGTCCCACCGAGCACGCGGACGCGGCGGATCGGTTGGCGGTCTCGAAGTCGATGGCGGTGAAGTCCAGGGGCACGCCGCGATGCTCGCACCGGCCTCCGACCCCGCCGGGGTGCCCCGCCGTGCCTCCGCCGAACCGTCCCCCGCCGCGTCCCGGACGCGCCGAGCGCCGACGGTAGCCTTGTACCCCGTGGCTCTCACCATCGGCATCGTCGGACTGCCCAACGTCGGCAAGTCCACCCTCTTCAACGCCCTCACCCGCAACGAGGTGCTCGCCGCGAACTACCCGTTCGCGACGATCGAGCCCAACGTCGGCGTGGTCGGCCTGCCCGATCCGCGCCTCGACAAGCTCGCCGAGCTGTTCTCCAGCGAGCGGACGGTGCCCGCCACGGTCTCCTTCGTCGACATCGCCGGCATCGTGCGCGGCGCCAGCGAGGGGGAGGGACTCGGCAACCAGTTCCTCGCGAACATCCGCGAGGCGGACGCGATCGCGGAGGTCGTGCGCGGCTTCGACGACCCGGACGTCGTGCACGTGGAGGGCCAGATCGACCCGGCCGGGGACCTCGAGACGATCAACACCGAGCTGATCCTCGCCGACCTGCAGACCCTCGAGCGCGCGATCCCCCGCTACGAGAAGGAGGTCCGCGGCAAGAAGGTCGAGCCGGCCGTCCTCGACGCGGCGCAGAAGGCCAAGGACGTGCTCGACTCCGGGAAGACGCTGTCGTCCTCGGGACTCGACATCTCCCCAATCCGCGAGCTCGGCCTCCTCACGGCCAAGCCGTTCATCTACGTCTTCAACGTCGACGAGACGGTGCTGACGGATCCCGAGAAGCGGCAGCAGCTCGCCGACCTCGTCGCCCCGGCCGAGGCCGTGTTCCTCGACGCGAAGCTCGAGTCCGAGCTCGTCGACCTCGAGCCGGCGGATGCAGCGGAGCTGCTCGCGAGCACGGGCCAGGAGGAGAGCGGTCTCGACCAGCTCGCCCGCGTGGGCTTCGGCGCCCTCGGCCTGCAGACCTACCTCACGGCGGGCCCGAAGGAGGCGCGCGCCTGGACGATCGGCAAGGGCTGGACCGCCCCGCAGGCGGCGGGAGTGATCCACACCGACTTCCAGAAGGGCTTCATCAAGGCGGAGGTCATCTCGTTCGACGACCTCGTCGAGGCGGGCTCCATCGCCGAGGCGCGCGCCAAGGGCAAGGCCCGCATCGAGGGCAAGGACTACGTCATGCAGGACGGCGACGTCGTGGAGTTCCGCCACAGTTAGGCATTTCGGGGTGCATCACGCGGGCTCACGCGGGCGGATGCGGCACTTCCTGCAAGACCCGCGGCACCTGTGACACATTCAGGTCGTGGAGCCCGACAATGCAGCCGCACCCGTAGATGCGACCGCGGAGGAGGCGCTGCCCGACGGCCTCGGCTCACTCGCGACACCCGCGGACGCCGCGTGGTTCACCACCGTGGTCCACGAGCATTCGACCGCGCTGGTGCGCTACTTCGCCCGCCGCGGCCCGCGTCAGGATGCCGAAGATCTCACAGCCGAGGTCTTTGCGATCGCCTGGCGTCGACGCGACGATGTTCCTCGCGACGCGGTACTGCCCTGGCTCTACCGCACCGCCGGCTTCACGCTCGCTAACCACCGCCGCAAACACCTCGACATCACCGTCGACACGGTGCCTGAGTCCGGAACGGCACGCGTGAGCGACGATCCGGAACTGAGCGCGCTGTTCGACGCCGAACTGCGAGGTGCGCTCGCGAGCGTCGGGGAACGCGACCGTCAGATCCTGCTCCTGCACGCGTGGGAGGGGCTCGACGGTGCCGAACTCGCGGAGGTGCTCGGCATCTCTCGCTCCGGAGCGGATGCCGCGCTCTCCAGGGCTCGCGCACGGCTGCGGAGCGCATGGCGGGAGCGCCTCTCGTTCTGATGCACGCGCAAGGTTCGGGCCGCAGCGCACATATCCGGAAGTGAACCGCGATCACGGAGGGTGAACCTGCATGAACCACGACGATGAGTTCGACCCGGTCGCTCGACTGCGCGCAGCCGACCCCGCCGCCGACGTTGAAGCCCCCGCGGGGTTCGCGGGCGATGTCGTGGCCCGAACGCTGACGGAGCCTCCGGCCCACCCCCGCGAGGTGGCCCATCTGGGTTCCGAGCGTGCGCGCCGGCGCCCCCGGTGGCTCGCGTACGTCGCGGTCGCTGCGTCGGTCGCGATCGTCGGCGGTGCCGGATTCGGCATCGGTGCCACGACCGGTGGGGGCATGAGCCCCGCTGACGGCGCGGCACCGCCCATCTCCTTGCAGACAGGCGGCATGGCACGGGACACGGGGGAGGCCCGGGATGGCGCAGTGCAAGGTGGCCTCGAAGGCGCCGCGCCGTCGAGGATGTGGGCGGACGACATGACGCACCCCTACGGATTCGGCCGCAACAGCTTCAGCTCGGAGGGACTGTCCACGGCAGCGGGCGCGGCGTCGGCGTACGCCTTCGACGCGCGAGCGGCGTCCAACGCTGAGAAGGTCGCCGCCCTCGCCGCTGCGCTCGGCATCGAGGGCACGGTCGAATCGAAGGATGGGGCCTGGATGGTGGGTCCCCAGGACGGCACAGCGCCGTATCTCTCGGTGAGCTTCGATGGAATGCTCAGCTTCTACTTCACGGACCCGCTGGTCGACCCGTGGATGTGCGGCACCAGCGAGCAGCCGGTCCCGCCGGATGCAGCAGTTGAACCGTGCACTCCGCCTTCCGACTTGCCGGGCGAGGATGCCGCGATCGATGCCCTGCGCTCGATCATCGTCGCGGCCGGGCGCGACCCCGCGGCGTTCCAGTTCGCCTCAGAGACGGGGGAGGGCTCGTACACTCGCAACGCTCAAGCTTGGCCCGTCGTCGACGGGCAACGCCTTGACCAGGGTTGGTCCCTGGAACTGACGAGTGCCGGTGTGTACAGCGCGTACGGCGCTCTCGCCGGGATAGTCCCGCTCGGCGACTACCCCATCGTCAGCGAACAGCAAGGGTTCGAGCGTCTCTCTGACCCGCGGTTCGGTGCCCAGATGACGACGATGCCTATCGCCCTGCGCGAGCCGACCGTCGCAGAGTGGGTGCCTCCGACCGAGCCGCCGGCGACTCCCGTCGCCGGCACATCGCTCGCCTGGCCCGTCAACACTGTCAGCATCGTGAGCGCTCGGCTCGGGCTCGCGAGCCAGTGGCAGCCGGACGGGAGCGTGCTCGTCGTTCCCGCCTACGAATTCACGGACGCTGACGGTGGCACGTGGTCGGTCGTCGCGGTCGACGACTCTCAGCTCGACTTCGCGACCGACTAGCCGAACTCTGCGAGGAGCTGGGTGGCGGTTCGGGTCTTGTGAAGGAGGAAGACCTTCAGGCTTGGTGGAGACATCTGACGTCTCTCACTCGCTCGGGGGTCCTCGCGTCTCACGCTGATGCCCGCCCCACGCGGCAGGCCTGGGGTCGTGGAACGTGCCCAAGCGGCCGGAAACGGGCGCACATCGCCGCGGTGATAGCGCGAGTGCGTTGCGATTGGGATCAGGCCCTTCGCCCTTGAGGGCGAGGCCGGGCTTCACCCGGGCTGCGCGCCGGGCCCTGGCGCGAGTCGGGCGGGGTGGCGTCGTCGACCGTGCCGGCTCGGATCGTGTCGCGAAACACCGCCCGGCAGGGAGTGCCGCGGCCCGGTCCCGCGGTAGACTCGGATCCCCGCAAACTCCCCGCCGCATCGAAAGCAAGCAGCACGTCATGCAGGACGGCGACGTCGTGGAGTTCCGCTTCAACGTCTGAGTCGGCGCCCCGCACGCGACTCCCACCGAGCGCGAGACCGCCCGCCTCGGCTCAACAGGCCCGAAGCGCGCCCTCAACCTCAGCGACCCCCTATGGTGAACCCGGATAGGCGCAGCAAGTCGACCCATTCCGCGACGCGCTTAGGGTCGAGTATTGACGCACGTTGGCCGGAGGCCGAGGCCCGCTATGGCGCCGGAACCTCGATTCCTGCCACTCCCTTCGTTTTTGACTATGCCCTAGACGCTCCTGTGGCCATTGTCTCGGAAGGGCGCCCCTTACCCTTGCAAGGGCGTGCGGACCGCATGAGAACTGACGCACAAGTGCTTCGGCTCAACCCTCATTCGCCTTCTCCAAACTTCTACCGGCTCTGAATCCGGTATCCAACGCCCATTGCGGTGGACGCGAAGCCCTGAGGACGCAAGAAACTGCTTGTATAGCGAGCAGCCGAGCGGCTGTTGCCAGAACAAGGGTCAGCATTGCTCGTTGCGATGCTCCCCGAACTGGGCGTCTCCTCTCGCTTCCGCGAGTGGCATGGTGGGCTAGTGGGCTCGCGAACACTGGCATTGCGCCGAGCAGACGTCTGCGCGGCCTGTGGGCTGTCCCTGCAGGTTGGCACACGAGCACGGTGGGATGCCGAGGCCCGGACCGTCCGTTGCATGGCCTGTGCCCCCGAGCCGCCGGGGGCCTCGACCATTGGCGCCGAGCCGGAACAGGGCCCGCGGACCGATCCCGCCGGCGATAGAGCGCTGGCGAAAGACGGCATCGCAGGCGCCTCGGCGCAGAGGGAGTACGAGCGTCGTCGCGCTGCCCGTGAGCAGCGGGTTCGCGCTCGGCACCCCAAGATCGGAGGGCTGTTGCTCGCCCTCGTGGGCGATCCCGCCCAGACGAAGGTGTGGGCCCAGGGCGCGGAGGGTGAGCGCGCGGTCGGGGAACGTCTCGACTGGCTCGATGAAGCGGTCGTGCTGAACGACCGACGGGTGCGCCGACCCAACGGGCGACTCTCTCGGGCGAACATCGACCATCTCGTCATAACCCCCACCGGCGTCTGGGTCATCGACGCAAAGACACACCGCGGAAAGCTCGAGGTCAGGCGCTCCGGGGGTCTGTTCAGCCCTCGCGTCGAGCGACTCTTCATCAACGGCCGCGACCGAACCGGCCTCATTGACGGCGTCAGACGCCAGGTCGACGCCGTCGCCGCTGGATTGCGCGGTTCGGGATTTGACGTGAATGTGCGAGGCGCTCTTTGTTTCGTCGGCACGGAGCTGCCCTTGATCGACCAAGAAATCGCCGGCATTGCGATCCGCGGACGCCGCGGTCTGCTCAAACTTCTCCGCCGACCCGGCCCCCTTGGAGTCGCGCAGCTAGAGCAGCTCGCCGCTCAGCTCGAGGAGCACTTTCCTCCCGCTTGACCGACTGGAGTGCTCCCGCCGCCGCGTCGGACTAACGATCGTTATTGCTGCTCATCGAGGATCTAGGCAAGCGCGCCGGCCACCTACACGCCCTCGTGGCGACTGCGGTTGCTTCGTCCCAGCGCTCACATTCAGACGACGCAGAAGGTGATCGCGAGAAGCGCATAGCGGAGCCTTGAGGTCGCCGAGTAATTGATGCGCGGCCGGTCGCCCAAGTATTGCCTGCCGCGAGCAGACGCAGCCCAGCACTCAATGGGTCACGAGCGTGCGAGGGGTGTTGATACGACACGAGCTCGCTCACTCGTCACTGAAGTCCCGCGCGGCGGCTGCCCCGCCGCTAGGCCCTCAACGGCATCCCGAGGGGCGCTGTCGGGCCGGGTCTGTCTCCATCGGAGCTCCCCGATGCTCAGCGGAGGAATACCTCCGGATCGAACTCCGACAGTGGGATGATGCGGACCCGGGGCAGGGGCGATGTGAACGCCTTCACATCGCTCTCAAGGTCGTAGATGGGCACGTTCAGGCCGCCGTACGCTGCGCTGACCAGCTCGGGGAAGCCGATCAAACCCACCCGCTGGTCTGCGTCGAGCAGTCGCTCTACCTGCTCGACGAAGTCGGCGTCGTGGCTGCACAGCAGCACGTCCGCTTCCCGACCCGTGAGCGCGTCGAGCGTGCGCTGGATGCCGATGTCCACCACCTTCTCGGACGCGGCACCGGCAAGCGGCACGGGGCGGAAACCGATGTTCATGAGCGCACTGACGAAGGGCCCGGGCAGGTAGCCGTTCGAGGCGTTCAGGAAGAAGAGGCCGCTCACCTCCTGCCCCCAGAGCCGGCGGGCGAAGTCCGTCACCCGCTCCCACCGCGGACGTTCCCCAGGCTCGGGCTTGCGCCCGAGCACTGTGGAGCCGAGGGTCGCGTCGATGTTCTCTCCGTCGACGAGGACGAACGTGCGGCGGGCGGATCGAACCACGTTGCGGCCTTTCGGTCAGTCTCTGGACCGAGCGGCAATCGTGCTCGGTCCTGGCGGCTCCGATCGACCGCCTCGCCCTCGGGCGACTGCGAGGAGTCTAGGGCGAGCGGGGAAGACGGCCTCTGAGGGCAACGTCGTGGCGGCGAACCGCTTCGAAGACAGCGCATCCCGGTACGCCCCGCTTGCGCAGATCTCGCCGGGCGTCGGGGCCCGGCCGGTCTGGCTCCTCGCCTTGGATCCATCCGGTTGCATGCGAGGAGAGCTCCGGCCCTGTCTCCCCGGGGCAGGCCCACCTTCTGCAGCTGGTGCGGCTCGGCACCTACGACGAACCCGACACCGAGCTGTACATGCCATCTTGCCCACCGGGCTCTCCTCCGCCTCGGGGTGACCGCAAGTTGGGGTCTCGCGAGCTGTCGCTCCAGTGGGGGGAGCCACCTGCAGCGGCAGGCGGGGCTGGTCCTTCGGCATCCTCTTCGAGGTGAATGAGTGGGGTCCTCACCGACCCGGGAAGCGGCAGCAGCTCGCCGAGCTCGCCGCCCCGGCCGAGGCCGTGTTCCTCGACGGGAAGCTCGAGTCCGAGCTCGTCGACCTCGAGCCGGCGGATGCTGCGGAGCTGCTCGCGAGCCCGGGCCAGGAGGAGAGCGGTCTCGACCAGCTCGCCCGCGTGGGCTTAGGCGCCCTGGGCCTCCAGACCTATCTCACGGCGGGGCCGAAGGAGGCGCGTGCCTGGACGATCGGCGAGGGCTGGACCGCCCCGCAAGCGGCCGGCGTGATGCACACCGACTTCCAGAAGGGCTTCATCAAGGCCGAGGTGATCTCCTTCGACGACCTCGTCGAGGCGGGCTCGGTCGCCGAGGCGCGCGCCAAGGGCAAGGCCCGCATCGAGGGCAAGGACTACGTCATGCAGGACGGCGACGTCGTGGCGTTCCGTTTCAACGTGTGATCGAAGCGGCGCTTCCCAAGAGGCAGCGACCTACCGGAGCCTGCGCTCCTTCTCCTGAGCCTGTACAACTGCCCCGAGCGCGGGAGCGACTGTGGCTGCCGCCTAGACCCGGTTGGCTTCCAGCTGGGCCGTATCGCTGACGTCCTTATCGATCGTCTCGGCCAGCACGTCGCGAGCGATCCCGAGCACCTGCTCCAGTGGCATGCCTCTGCCCCGGCGGCGAGCACCTTCGAAGGTCGACAAGAGGAGCCCACCTCTCAGCTGGTCGATCGGTTGCACGGTCCCTGAGCGCTCCGTAAGCGCTGCCTGGCCATGCTGCTCGCGCCTCGCCTCCGCGGCCCCGGCGAGCATCCCTGCACGCTCAGCATCGCCACGCCGAGCAGCGATGGCGAGCGCGCCCTCCAACACCATCGAGATCCCCTGGCGAGAGCGGATCGGCAGTGCATTGTGCAACTCCCGCTCGAAATAGGTCGCCGCCTCTCGGAGAGAGCCTCTCTCCAGGTTGAGCCAGCCCAGGTAATCGAGGGCGAGGCCGCGGCTGACGCCGTCCTGCCCTGCGTCAGCGCGACGGAGTCCCTCGTCGAATCGCTTCGCGGCCGCCTCGGTGTCACCGCGGACCGCCTCGAGTGCGCCCGCAGTCAGGACGAGGATCACCTCGCCCCACCGATTCGTCAGCTTCCGGTAGGCGTCGAATCCGCGCTGTATGGCTGCTTCTGCTTTGGTGAAGTCGGGTTCGGGTGACAGGAAATACGCCTGAGCGAGAGTCGAGTAGACGACGCTGACGAAACTGGAGATGGCATCGGTGTCCTCGGGGTGATCGAGACTCTCGAACAGCGCCGCGCTCTGCTCCAAACCCGCGATGATCTCCGGGGTCGGGGTCTCCCAGAGAAGCCGGGCGTTGCGCAGTCCGAGCGCCATCGCGACCGCTCGCTGTGGCAGGTGCTCGCCGGCGGAGAGCATCGTCTCCGCCCAGCCGCGCGCCTGGGCCATCATGCCGCCGAGTGCCCAGTAGGCGAACAGATTCCACATGAAGTCCGCGGCTGAACGCCAGTCCCCGCTCTCGAGCAGATACCGCTGGGCCGAGAGGAGGTTCTCGCGCTCATCGTCGAGCGCCGTCAACAGATCGCGCTGACGAGCCCCGGTGAGCTCCCCGCTGACTCGTTCCGCCCACCGGCGGTAGTACTGGGCATGCTGCAGACGCGCATGGTCGTATTCCCCGAGCGCCGTCAACCTCTCGAGGGCGTACTCACGGACGTTCACAAGGAGTTGCAGGTAGGTGCGCCCGTCGCGGTCCTCGTGTCGCACGAGGCTCGCGTCGATCAGAGCCTCGAGGGGTCCCAGGACGTCGGTGTCCGGTCCTGCGACCGCTTCGGCGGCTTCCAGGGAAAACGATCCGGTGAACGCGCCGAGGCGCCAGAGCACGTTCTGCTCGTTCTGAGCGAGCAGGCGAGTGCTCCATTCGATCGTGTTCCTGACCGTCTGCTGTCGGGAAGGGGCGTCGCGCTGGCCGCCGACAAGGAGTGCGAGCTGTCTGTCGAGCCGTCGCAGCAGCTCGGGCGGAGTGAGCAGGCGCACCCGAGCTGCTGCCAGTTCGATGGCGAGGGGCAACCCCTCGAGTCGGGCGACGATCTCCTCCACCGCCGTCATGGTCTCGGGGGTGGGCAGGAAGTCCGGCTGCACTGACTGCGCGCGCTGGATGAAGAGTTCCACCGAGGAAGCGAGCGGGTCCCTCGGATGCCGAGGCGACAGGCGGTCCGGCAGCCGCAGCGGGGCGACCTGATAGTTGTGCTCACCGGAGATCCGAAGCATGACACGACTCGTGACGACAGCCTTCACATCGGAAGCGCCGGCGAGCAGCGTCGACACGACGGACGCGGCCGGCAGGACCTGCTCGAAATTGTCGAGGACGAGCAGCATGCGCCGATGACGCAGGGAGATGACGAGCTTCGCCTCTACCGGCGCGCCTCCATCGTCGTTCACTCCCAGCGCACGCGCTATCGCGCTCGGAACCTGTGCCGCATCATGCACGGACGCGAGGGGCACGAAGAGGATTCCGTCACTGAACTCCGACTCGATTCGCCGAGCCAGCTCTACGGCGAGGCGTGTCTTGCCGACGCCTCCCGGACCCGTGAGGGTCACGAGCCGCGTTCCGGGAGACGTGACGAGTTCCGCGAGTCTCTCGATGTCCTCCTCCCGTCCGAGGAGGGGATTCAGGGACTCAGGAAGCGTCGATGGCTCGCCGATCGCGGCGGGCTGGGACTCCGGCGCCTGCGGCCGAGCCTTGAGTGCGGGCTGCCGACGGCTGTCATCGAATCGCTCCGCAAGGAGCACGGCAAGGTCGGCGACGAGGAGGCGGGCCAACTCCTTCGCATCGGCGAAGTGCTTGTACGAGGCGGTGTCGTCATCCCGGATCCGGTCGAGAAGTTCCGTGAGAGCTTGGTCGCGTGTGCCCTCGGTCGTCTTGACGTAGATGAGCTTGGGCATCTCGGCCGGTGCGAGGTTGTACTCGTCCTCCAGACCCGACACTGCCTCGCCGGGTGCTACCCAGCCGTACCTGTTCCAGTAGATGCCCACGAAGATGTCGCTCTGCGCGAGGTACGCGCGGTAGAGCGACCGTGGCGGATGCGGGCGAGCACCGGTCTCGAACATCACCGGAGCCGCCGACAGTCGCTCGATCGCTCGTCTCGCGGCCTTCCGTTCGGCGGCGAGCTCGGTGAGTGTCGAGCTGACGAACACGCGGAGCCGCTGATCCGGCGTGCGGATCCGAGCAGGCGGCGGGTCGTCCTGCGTGCTCATGCCCGCGCTTCGCGGTCCATCTGCGGAACCATAGAAGGCGACAGGAGCCGCAGGCAGGGCCCGAGGTCCCGCCGCGTGCCGCCCACCCGACCGCGAGCTGGCGCGTCGCGTTCCGTTTCCATCTGCCATGGCGACGGTCGACATGGGCAGTGTGGAGCGCCCACGGATCGTCCGCGTCCCGTTCGCCATGCCGACTCCCGAGCGCCGTTGCCCGGTGTCCCGCGGCTCCTCTCGCGTTCATCGCTTCGAAGCGGTGACACCGTCCAAGCCGAGGTCAGCAAGATCGCGGCCGCGGGCAGCGGCGGGGGCACGGGCTAGCGAGCACAGGGCGCCGGGGCGCATCGCTGCTCGCCTGCCGGAAGCCCGCTTGTCCTCCAAGCAGAGCCCTACTGGCAGCTGTCCTGCAAGGACAGGCGCGTACAGTCGAGGCCGAGGGATGAGGAGGTCGTCATGGCGCAGCGGTTGCCGCGCAGGCTCAGCCCGCAGGCCAAGTACCGGCTGATCCGCGCGGGCGCTGACGAGCGTGTTCGCAGCCTCGTGAAGACCGCCGGCGTCGCCGATCCCGAAGACCTGGCCAGCCGGGTGGTCGCCCTCGGCGGCACGGTGCGGTCCTGGGACCGCGAGACCGGACTGCTGACCGTCGACCTGCCCGCCGCTCAGCTCGGCAACCTGGCCGAGCTGAACGGGGTGGTCCACGTCGACGCCGGGGACGTCTACCGCCCGTCGTAGCGCGACCGCGTCAACTCAACAAGCGCGCCGCCTCGACCGCGTCGACGCGGCCGTAGCCCCAGGCGGGATCGAACGGCAGCACTCCCACCGGCGGATCGGCCGATGCGAGCACGGCCTTGCGGAGCTGGGCGGCGGACAGCGTCGGGTCCATCTCCAGCAGCAGCGCGATGATCCCGGCCACGTGGGGAGCCGCCATGCTCGTGCCGCTCATGGTCGTGCGCATCGGATGCACGCCGCCTGCTCCGTCGGCCCGGCCGCCCAGCGCGCACGAGGACAGGATGTTCGTTCCCGGAGCCGCGACCTCGGGCTTGTCCCGTCCGTCACGGGTCCGTCCTCGGCTGCTCGAGGCGCTCGGCGCGACGGTCACATGGCTGAAGTTCGCCACGGCGATCCCTTGGCGAGTCGTCGCGGGGGTGCCGAGGGTCATGACCGGGTCGAAGTCGGTTCCGACGAAGAACGACTGGTCGGCGAAGTTGTTGGCACGATCCCGGGCGTCGCGCTCGATCCAGGCGTCGAACCGCCCGGACCTCGCGCGCACTGCGGTGATCTCGACCTGCCAGACGCCGGCGGCGACCCGTAGCGCGGTTCCACGGTCGACGGCGATGAAGATCCGTGCGTCGCCGTTCAGGGGCGAGAACCGTTCCGAGTCGATGAAGGCGCTGTTCCCGCCCGGGAAGTCGTGCACCTCGGTCTGGCCGGGCGCCACGACGGCGGTCGATTCCCCGGCAGGATCGGTCAGCCGGACGTGCAGCTCGTCGCGTGGGGAGTACCAGATCTCGAGGTCGTTCCGGGTGCGGTCCGGCCCCGGCGGCTGCGTTCCGCCAGGCAGTGTGATCCCGCCTCCGGTTCGCCATTGCAGGGTGCGGATGTCACCCGTGGCGAGCAGGCCGGATGCGTGCCCGCGCCACACGTGCTCGTTCCCGGCGGCGTGCACGAAGGCGCGACCGGGGACCTCCAGCAGCCGGTCGACGGCCTGCTCCACGACGCTCTCCCCGTCGTGGCTCCCGCCGTTCTGACCCAGGCTCATGTTGATCACGCACGGCAGTCCCAGGTCGGCGGCCTTCGAGTAGATGTAGCTGATCGCCTCGGCGACGGCGACGGAGTCCGTGAAGGATCCCGGGTCTCCGCTCGTGTCGGGCTGCACGAAGACGATGGTCGCCTCGGGAGCGACGCCGACGTAATCGCCGGCCGGGAAGGCGGCGTCGCCGGATCGTCCGCTGCCCGCCGCCGTGCCCGCGACGTGGGTTCCGTGACTGGCGGGATCTGGCCGGTGCCGGACGACCGAGAAGGGATCCGGATCCGACAGCGCCATGTCGATCGCGGCCGCGTCGTACTCCACGCCGCGGAAGAAGCCGGCCGGCGGCGCTTCGCCGGCCTGGGGAGTGAGCGACTGGTCCCAGAGGAACGCGACGCGCGTGGTGCCGTCGGGGTTGATGAAGTCGTCGAGGGTGAAGTCGAGGCCGAAGTCGATGATCCCGACGATGATGCCCCTACCTGTCAAGGCGGGGCGCGGTGGGGCCGCGACATGCAGCATCTCGGCGCGGGTCGCGGGGACGGACGTGATCAGCTCGGGTGCCATGAGCCGGGCGGCCTCGACGAACTGCACCTGCGGGTCGTCGGCCAGCGTCTGGAGCTCGGAGATCGGCACATCCACCGCGTAGATGCCCTCGGCGATCCTCGTCCACGAACTGCCCGGCGCGCCCTCCGCCGGCGCCTGACCGCTCGCCCTCACGAGCACCCGCGTGCTCGGCGGGCGCTCGGCAGCGACGGCGCCGTCGCGGACGGGGATCTCTTGCGCCGTCACGTTCTCGAGGCGCGCTGTGTCCTCCTGCGCCAAGACCAGTCGGCGGAGCCGCGGGTCGAGTGCCGGGTTGAGCTGCCGGACCATGTCTGTCTCCTTGTCGCATTTCCTGGGGATGATCGCCTCGGTGGCACGCTCTGCCGCGGGAAGCGGCAGCCCCTGCCGGCACCTGGCGAGGTTCCGTCATCCGCTCGGAGATGTGTCGCACCTGCTGGGGAAGGAGGAGGGGCAGCGCCGCCCGGCGGTGGCAGGTCTCGCCTCAGTCGTCGTCCTCCGCCGAGCTCCATCTGCACCAACCACGTCGATGCGTCGCGAGCGTGATCCTCGCAGCCCGGCGTCACCGTTCCGTCACGAGCTCCATACGCGTGGTGAGGGCGTCCCGCGACGTGTTCCCGTTCCGCCGCCGCCGCCGCCGCCGCTGCTGCGGACGCCGAGCGAGCGGACCTCGCCCGGGAAACCGAGAAGACCTGGGCGCCGCGGGCGAGCAGCCGCCGAGCGGTGACGGAGGCGCGGCCTCGGTGCACCTACCGTTCACCGCGCTGACGCCGCCGCGTTCTTGATGCGCTGCGGGCGGCTCCCCTAGCGTTCGTGGCATGGAAGCGGTGCCCCGGTCCGAGCCGCGCTCGGCGACCGTCGCCGCCGCGCTGGCGCTCGCGCTGGCCGGGTGCGCCGCGCTGTCGTTCGCCGTGGGCGACGCGATCGGGTTCGCCGACCCGAGCACCGAGGCCGCGTTCACGCTTCTCTGGATGGTCGGATTGGCGCTGCTCGTCTGGGCCGCGATCGTCGGCGGAGCCGTCCTGGTGCATCTCCTTCGCCTGATCGCTTCCGGCCGCCGCCCGATGCTGATCGAAGCACTGCTCGTCGTCGCGGCGGCGGCGGTCGTCGCCGTCGTGACCCTCGCCCACCCGCTCGCGGGCGGCGGCGGGGGCGTCGGGTAGCCCTCCGGACACGCGCTCGCGACGCACCGCTGTTCACCCCTCGAACCCCCGCTTGTCCTCCAAATGACGGGCACTCGCAGTGGGGGGCGCGCGCCGCCCGGTTCTGCGCGAACATGAGATCACGCCGGAACTGGAGCTCGTTTTCGGGTAACGACCTCCAGCGGCGTTTGGTAGCACCTGACGCGTCATAGGGGTATGGCGAGTTATCGGGGCCGCGCTCGTAGGGGTACGAGCGGCGGCCCCTTCTCCATTTCCGGACCCAGCGCCGCTGACCGCCACCTAGGCGCACCCCGCCGTCGCGTCCGCGGACCGCCGCGCTCGCCCAGGTCCGAGGTGGCACGCTGAGGGGGTGACCGCGCGACCGATGTTCCCCCTCGGCACAGTGCTCTTCCCGTCGATGCCCGCCGTGCTCCGCATCTTCGAGGAGCGCTACCTGGCGATGCTCGCGACCGTGCTGCAGGACGAGCCGTCCGAGTTCGGCGTCGTGCTCATCGAGCGCGGCGTCGAGGTAGGCGGCGGCGATCAGCGCTTCGGCGTCGGCACCTTCGCGCGGATCACCCAGCTCATGCAGGGGGAGGGGTTCGTCGGGCTGGTCGCGGAGGGATCGCAGCGGTTCGAGGTCGAGCGGTGGCTGCCGGACGACCCGTACCCGCGAGCCGAGGTGCGGCTGCTGCCCGAGCTCGAGTGGGACGAGCGGTTCCGCCCACTCCTCGACCAGACGGAGCAGGCGGTCCGGCGGGCGCTGGCTCAGGCGAGCGAGTTCGCCGAGCAGCGGTGGAGTCCCGACGTCGAGCTCGTCGACGATCCGGTCGGCGCGGCCTGGCAGCTGGCCGGCATCGCGCCGCTCGGTGAGCTCGACCAGGTCGCCCTGCTCCGGGCGACCTCGGTCGACGGACTGCTCACGGACCTGCAGAGGCTCACCACCGAGGCGCTGGAGACGCTCACGAGCTCGCTCCTCGACGGCGACGGGCTCGAGCAGCTCGGCGACTGACGGGCGCGACGGCCGCCGCAGCCCGGAACTGCCCGTTGAGCGCGTCTCAGTCGAGCGGCCGCCGCATGAGGATGCGCGGGAATCCGTTGATCACCGAGTCCGTGTCGGACGCCTTCACGAACCCCGCGCGCTCGAACATGCTGCGAGTGCCGACGTAGGCCATCGTGAGGTCGACCTTCTCTCCCGCGTTGTCGACCGGGTAGCTCTCGACGGCCGGGGCCCCCTGCGTTCGCGCGTAATCGACGGCGCCGTCGATGAGCGCGGCCGTCATGCCCCGCTTCCGGAAGCCAGGACGGACGCGGATGCACCACAGCGACCAGACCGGAAGGTCGTCGATGTGCGGGATCTTGCGCGAGTTCGCGAAGGGGTGCAGCTCCGCCCGGGGAGCGATCCCGGCCCAGCCCGCGACCTCGCCGTCCAGGTACGCGAGCACGCCCGGCGCGAGCTTGCGGGAGCACAGCTCGCGCACCTTCTCCGCCCGCGCGGTCCCCTTGAGCGCACTGTTCTCCTTCGAGCTCAGGCGCCACGACAGGCACCAGCACACCGACGACTCCGGGTTCTTCGGCGCGAACATCCTCGCCATGTCGTCGAAGTCGTGCGCCGGCTTCACCTCGATCGGCATGGGTGCCACCTCTCTCGCGCTCCGGGACCGGAGCCGTTCGCGCTTATGCCCCATCCGTCGTTCCGTGGTCGGCCGGTTCGGGGATCACGAGCGACGTGCCCCTGGTCCGCCGCGCGCGAACCAGACGCGAAGGCACGAGCGGCCCGCGTCACGTCGCCCTTCACCGCGCCGCCTCCCGTCCCGCGACCTCGCCCACGAAGTCGGCGACCGCGTCCGTGATCATCGCGAGCACCTGCGCGGGACGCAGCGCGGATCCCTTCAGGGTCTTCATCGAGTGATCCGCCCCGGGCACCTCCAGCACCCGCACCTGTGGCGCGTCGCGCGCCTCCTCGGCGACGGCGGCGGCCGTGCCGAAGGTGTCACGCTCGCCCTGCAGCACGAGCACCGGAATAGTGGGGGTCAGCAGCTCCGGGAGGCGCGACTTCTCCGGAGTGGACGGAGGGTGCATCGGGAAGCCCAGGCAGACCACGCCCGTCGCACCGGTCTCGGCCGCGGTGCGGCACGCGACGCGGGCGCCCGCGCTGCGTCCGCCGACCACAAGAGGGAGGGGCCCCGCGAGCTCGCGGACGGCGGGGAGCGACTCCAGCCACCCCGCGTCGAGCGCGGAGGGACGGGACGCGATGCGCTTGCCGGCGACCCGCCACGGCTGCTCGTGCCGGACGACGGTGACGCCCTGCTCGGGCAGCCTCGCCGCCAGGGCCGTGAGGTCGGGAGCGCCGATGCCGCCGCCGGCGCCGTGGCCGAGCCAGAGGACGGCCCGGGGTTCCCCCGCCGCCGCCACCGTGAGGCGGGCGGGACCGGCCGAGGTCGGCACGAGCGTCTCCACGAACCCGACGTTACGCCGAGACGATAATCGGGCCGAGGGGCAAGCGGAGACCGCAGCAGGAGGCGGGATGGTCGACGACCGGGAAGCGGCCGAGATCGTCGCTGAGGCGGCGGGCGAGATCTGCGAGGTCGTTGTCACGGGGCCTGATCTCGACTGGCTGGCCGCCCTCACTCGGAGCCTGATCGAGGATCGGCTCGCGGCGTGCGGGCAGCACATCGCGTCCATCCGGTCCGTCTACCGCTGGCAGGGGAGGATCGAGGACGAGACGGAGGCCCGGGTGGCGCTGCACACGCGCCTCTCACTCGTCCCGGCGATCCTCGAGCGCGTGCTCCGCGAGCATCCGTACGAGGTTCCGTGCGTGCTCGCCATCCCTGTCCTCTCCGCGAACCCCGCGTATACGCAGTGGGTGCTCGCCGAGACCCAGGACCCGCAGGGGTAGTCCGCCGCTCTGCTCCTCCTTCTTCGGTCGTGCACGGCGTGGGAGCTCCGCCCAGCTCGGTCCGCGCCCGGCCGCTGCGCCCGCCGGGGACCGATGCGGAATCGCAACCTTGGGCCCTATTGACGCGGTCCGGCGCGGGGCTACAGTCGCCTTCCCCGATCAGCCGTCGACCCGAAGCGGTGGTGAGTGGATATGGCGACCCGCGCCTGTCCGATTGCGTCCCGGCACGCCTGCCGAGCCCGTGCGAGCATCCGATGATCGCCCTGCCCGCTCCTCGAGCGACGCGGAAGACGGTGCGGCTCCTGGTCGCCACCGAGGGGCTCGGCTACCTGACCCTCGCGCTGCTCGTGCTCGCCCTGCTCGTCGGCGGCCCGCGCCCCTGGCTCGGCGCGATCGCCGCGCTGGCCGCGACGCTCGTGTGCCTCGGCTTCACCCTGCAGGCCCTTCGCACCCGGACGGGACCGGTGGGACGCCCGCCCGGGGACGGCGAGGACGAGTGGCCGTCGGCCCTGGCCGAGCTGCACGACCGTCCGACGCACGTGGTCGCCCTCGCCGCCGCGTACCTGTTCGGGGTCTTCACACTGACCTCCAGCGCCGCCGCGCTCTGGGTGGACGCGCGGACCTGGCCCGTGCCCGTCGCCTACGCGGTCACAGCCCTCACCGCGCTCGCGGTGCGGGTGATCAGCGGCCGCCGCGGCTACCGCTCGATCTGGCGCTGACGGCACGGCGGATCCCGGGCGGGACGCGAAGGACGCATGGAGCTCCTGCAGGTGGCGCTGCACGCCGATGACCTCGACGGGGCGGCGGCGTTCTACACGCAGCTGCTCGGCTCGGATCCCGCCGGACGGTTCGACCCGCCCGGCCTCCTGTTCTTCCGGGTAGGGCGGGCGCGGCTCCTCCTCGAGCGCGGCGCTCCGCCGGGCCTCGTCTACCTGGAGGTCCCCGACCTCGAGGCGGCGCTCGCCCGCGTCCCGGAGTCGGCCGAGCGCCTGGGGCCGCCTCAGCGGATCTTCACGCACTCCGACGACGCGCTCGGACCGGCGGGCATGGAGGAGTGGCACGCCGGCATCCGCGACCCGGACGGCAACCTCGTGGTGCTCGTCGCGCTGACCGCTCCTGGCTGAGGCGCAATCCGGCGGAAGGGATGCACCGAACGTCCCCGAGAGCCCTCCCAGCGGACGGCGGGCCGGACGCGGGAGGATGAGACCATGCGAGGACGACACCTGCTCGCCGGGCTCGGGCTCGCCGGGGCGCTCGCGCTCGGCGCTCCCACCGCGGCCGCGGCGCACGACTCGCTGACCGGCTCGTCCCCGTCCGCGGAGTCCACGGTCGAGACGGTGGACGAGATCGAGCTCACCTTCTCGAACGTGCTGCTCGAGCTGGGGGCGAACCAGCGCTCCACCGCCATCCAGGTCCGCCAGGACGACCGCTACTTCGAGACGGGATGCCCCGTGCTCTCGGATCGCACGGTGTCCGCACCCGTGGCCCTGGGCGGCGCCGGGGACTACGAGGTGATCTGGCAGGTCGTCTCCTCGGACGGTCACCCCACGTCGGGCACCTACACCTTCACCTACGCGCCTGCGGAGGGAACACCCGCCGCGGAGGGATCCGCCAGTCCCGCGTGCTCGAAGGCGGCGGCCGAGAGCGGCGGGCAGGAGGACGTCCTGCTCCTCGGCGCGGCGGCCGCAGTCGTGGCGCTCGCCGCCGTCGGCGTCCTCGTCGCGGTCCTCCTCTCCCGACGGCGCTCCGCGTCCGCGGCGCGCGCGGAGGATGCCGCGCCGTCCCCCTCGGAGTAGGCTGGCCTCCACAACTGAACATCGGGCTTCGGGGCCGACGCGGGAGAGTCCGGGCAGGAATGCCGGACACCGAAGGAGCAAAGCTTCCCCGTCAATCTCTCAGGTGCACGTACCGCTCGGACCGGCCACTCTGGAAAGCAGGCGCCCCGGCGTCTCGCCCACGGTGAAAGCGAACCGCCGACGCGGCGCGCGAATCTCTCAGGCGCCATGACAGAGGGGGAGTTCTTGCCGAGGGCGCAGCGCGCCCGACCGAGGAGAAGAGCTCATGACCGACCTCCCGCCCGATGCGACAGTCCGCCGCTCGCCGCTGCACGATACGCACGTCGCGGCCGGTGCGGCGTTCACCGACTTCGCCGGCTGGCAGATGCCCGTCCGCTACAGCGGCGACCTCGCCGAGCACACCGCCGTGCGTCGAGCGGCGGGCCTCTTCGACCTCTCCCACATGGGCGAGATCCTGGTGGTCGGACCGGACGCCGCCGCCGCGCTCGACTACGCGCTCGCCGGCCCGATGTCCGCCCTGCAGGAGCGGCAGGCGAAGTACACGCTGCTGCTCGCCGAGAACGGCGGCATCCTCGACGACCTCGTCGTGTACCGCACCGGCGTCGACCGCTACCTGGTCGTCGCGAACGCGTCCAATCGCGGCACGGTCGCCGCGCGGCTGCGCGAGCGCGTCGAGGGCTTCGACGCGGTCGTCGAGGACGAGAGCGACGACATCGGGCTGCTCGCGCTGCAGGGCCCGCGGGCCCTGGAGATCCTGCAGAACCTCGACGGCCTGGACCTGCGGGCGGACATCGAGGACGGCTCCACCACTCCGGATGCTCTCGCCGCGCTCCGCTACTACCGCTGCATCCGCGGGGAGTTCGAGGGTCGGCGGATCCTCATCGCCCGCACCGGCTACACCGGCGAGGACGGCTTCGAGCTGTACACAGCGCCGGAGAGCCTCCGCGCCCTGTGGACCTCGCTGCTCGAGATCGGCGCGGGCGCGGGCCTCGTCCCCGCAGGACTCGCGGCGCGCGACAGCCTTCGCCTCGAGGCCGGCATGCCGCTCTACGGACACGAGCTCGGCCTGAGCATCCTGCCCGCCCAGGCGGGGCTCGGACGCGCGGTGTCCCTCGACGGCAAGGGCGACTTCGTGGGCAGGGCCGCGCTGGAGAGCGGGCGCCCCGCCGACCCCGCATCGGAGTTCGCCGGCCGCGTCCTCGTCGGGCTCGCCGCCGAGGGGAAGCGGGCGCCCCGCGCGGGCTACGCGATCTACAACGGCCAGGAGGATCGCGACCGCATCGGCGTCGTCACGAGCGGGCTCCTCTCGCCGACGCTCGGTCACCCGATCGCGCTCGCCTACGTCGACGAGGACCTGGCGGCACCGGGCACCGTCGTGTCGGTCGACGTGCGGGGCACGCGCCTTCCCGCCACGATCACCTCCCTTCCCTTCTACCGCCGCGACCGGCAGCGAGGAGCAGCAGCATGACCAGCATCGAGGACCTCCGCTACACGAGCGAGCACGAGTGGGTGGACGCCCGCGACGGCGTGGCCACCATCGGCATCACCGCGTACGCGGCGGACCGGCTCGGCGACGTCGTGTACGTCAGCCTCCCCGAGGTCGGCGACACCGTGGAGGCGGGCACCGTGATCGGCGAGATCGAGTCGACGAAGTCCGTCGGTGAGCTGTTCGCGCCGATGAGCGGCACCGTGACCGCGGTGAACGAGGCGCTCGCCGATTCCCCGGAGACCGTGAACGCGGACGCCTTCGGGGAGGGCTGGCTGCTGAAGATCCAGTACACCGAGCTGCCGGAGCTGCTCGGTGCCGCCGAGTACCAGGAGCTGACCCGCGCATGACTCTCGCGCCCACCGCCCCCGTCCGCGAGGCGACCGCCTACGACGCCTTCTCCCGCCGGCACATCGGCACCGGGGAGTCGTCGCAGCGGCGGATGCTCGACGTCCTCGGCTACGGCTCCGTCGAGGCGCTGCTCGACGCCGCCATCCCGGGCGGCATCCGCGTCGAGGAGGGCCGGCCCTCCGCCCTGCCCGCCGCGGCGACGGAGCAGGAGGCCGCGGCCGAGCTGCGGTCGATGGCGGGCCGCAATCGAGTGCGCCGCTCGATGATCGGGCTCGGCTACTACGACGCGGTCACGCCCGCGGTCATCCTGCGCGGCGTCCTCGAGAATCCCGGCTGGTACACCGCTTACACGCCCTACCAGCCGGAGATCTCCCAGGGCCGGCTCGAGGCGCTCCTCAACTTCCAGACGATGGTCGCCGACCTCACCGGCCTCGCCACCGCCAACGCGTCGATGCTCGACGAGGCGACCGCGGTCGTCGAGGGGATGCTGCTGGCGCGCCGGGCGTCGAAGTCCCGCTCCGCCCGGTTCGCGGTGGATGCGGATGCGCTGCCGCAGACCCGGGCGCTGCTCGCGGCTCGCGCGGAGGCGGTCGGCATCGAGCTGGTCGAGACCGACTTCGCCGACGGGCTGCCCGAGGGGGAGCTCTTCGGGCTCCTCGTGCAGTATCCCGGCGCCTCCGGCCGCGTCTGGGACCCCTCCGAGGTTCTCGCGGCCGCCTCCGCCGCGGGCGCCGTCACGGTGGTCGCCGCGGACCTCCTCGCGCTGACCCTTCTGCGGCCGCCGGGCGAGCTCGGCGCAGACGTCGCCGTCGGAACGACGCAGCGCCTCGGCGTGCCGATGGGCTTCGGCGGGCCCCACGCCGGATACCTCGCCGTCCGCTCGGGACTCGAGCGGCAGCTCCCCGGACGGCTCGTGGGCGTCAGCGTGGACGCCGACGGCGCCCCCGCCTACCGGCTCAGCCTGCAGGCGCGCGAGCAGCACATCCGCCGCGAGAAGGCCACGAGCAACATCTGCACCGCGCAGGTGCTCCTCGCCGTGATGGCGGGCATGTACGCCGTGTACCACGGGCCGGACGGGCTCCGGCACATCGCCCGCAAGGTGCACGACGCCGCCGCTGCCGTGGCCGAAGCCCTGGGCGAGGCCGGCTTCGAGGTCCTCACGCCCGCCTTCTTCGACACCTTCACCGTGCGCGTCCCCGACGCGGACGACGCGGTCGCGCGGGCCGCTGCTCACGGACTCCTGCTCCGCCGGGTGGATGCCACGACCATCGGCGTCTCCCTGGACGAGGTGACGGCGGCCGATCCGCTGATCGCCCCACTGCTCGCCCACGCGCTCGGCCACGAGCCGGTCGAGGACGGGGCGTTCGGCCTGGTCGGGTACGGCCACCGTGCGCGGGAGATCGAGCCGGCGGCGCTGCAGCGCCAGTCCGACTTCCTCACCCACCCGGTGTTCAACACCCATCACTCCGAGACCGGGATGATGCGGTACCTCCGCTACCTCGCCGGCCTCGACTACGCGCTCGACCGCGGGATGATCCCGCTCGGGTCCTGCACCATGAAGCTCAACTCGGCGACCGAGATGGAGCCCGTGACCTGGCCCGAGTTCGCCCGCATCCACCCCTTCGCGCCGAGGGAGGACGTCGAGGGCTACCTCGAGCTGATCGGTCAGCTGGAGACGTGGCTGGCGGACCTCACCGGCTACGACGCCGTCTCGCTCCAGCCGAACGCAGGCAGCCAGGGCGAGCTCGCCGGCTTGCTCGCGATCCGGGCCTACCACCGCGCGAACGGCGACGGCCACCGCACCGTCTGCCTCATCCCGTCGAGCGCGCACGGGACGAACGCGGCCTCGGCGGTGCTCGCGGGCCTGCGCGTGGTCGTGGTCGCGTGCGACGAGCTCGGCAACGTGGACCTCGAGGACCTGCGCGCGAAGATCGCCGCTCACCGCGACGACCTGGCGGCGCTCATGGTCACGTACCCGTCGACGCACGGGGTGTACGAGCACGAGATCCGCGCGGTGACCGACGCCGTGCACGACGCGGGCGGCCAGGTGTACGTGGACGGGGCCAACCTCAACGCGCTCCTCGGCTACGCCCGCTTCGGCGACTTCGGCGGCGACGTCTCGCACCTCAACCTGCACAAGACGTTCTGCATCCCGCACGGCGGCGGCGGACCCGGCGTCGGCCCCGTCGCGGCCAAGGCGCACCTCGCGCCCTACCTGCCCGGCCACGCCGAGTCTCAGCGCGGCGGCGAGGAGGCGCTGCGGGCGCCGGTGTCGGCGGCGCCGTTCGGCTCGCCCTCGATCCTGCCGATCAGCTGGGCGTACGTCCGCATGATGGGGGAGGAGGGCCTGCGCGACGCGACCGGAGCGGCCGTGCTGGCCGCCAACTACCTCGCCGCCCGTCTCGGCGAGCACTTCCCCGTCCTCTACCGCGGCGACAACGGGCTCGTCGCGCACGAGTGCATCCTCGACCTCCGGCCGCTGACCGCGGCCACGGGCGTCACCGTCGACGACGTCGCGAAGCGCCTCGTCGACTACGGCTTCCACGCCCCGACGATGTCGTTCCCGGTGCCCGGGACGCTCATGGTCGAGCCGACGGAGAGCGAGGACCTCGCCGAGCTCGACCGCTTCGTCGACGCGATGGCCGCCATCAAGGCCGAGGCCGACCGGGTGGGGGCGGGGGAGTGGCCGCAGGACGACAACCCGCTCCGCAACGCCCCCCACACTGCCGTCGCCGCGACGGCGGCCGAGTGGACCCACCCGTACGCCCGCGACACGGCGGTCCACCCCTTCGCCTCCGGAACCGCGGCCGACCCCGCCACGGTCACCGCCCGCATCCGCGGCAAGTACTGGCCTCCGGTGCGCCGCATCGACCAGGCGTTCGGCGACCGCAACCTCGTGTGCGCGTGCCCCCCGCCGGAGTCCTTCGCCTGACCCGACACACGCCGGATCAGGTGTTGAAGAGCCCCGGGAACCAGGCCAGCGCGAGCGGGTAGCCGACGAAGCTCAGCACGTCGAGCACGAAGTGCGCGACGACGAGCGGCGTCGTGCGGCCCCAGCGCGAGTAGACCCAGCCGAAGACGATCCCCATGGCAACGTTCCCGGCGAACGATCCCACTCCCTGGTACAGGTGGTAGCTCCCGCGGAGGATCGCGCTGCTGAGGATGGTCGCCCAGGGGCCGACGCCGAGCTCGCGGAGGCGGGTGAAGAGGTACCCCACCACGATGAGCTCCTCGGTCAGCGCGGCGCGCAGCGCGGAGAGCACGAGCACGGGGATCGTCCACCAGTAGTCGGACAGCCCCGAGGTCGCGATGGAGGGGGTGATGCCGAGGAGGCGGCCTCCGGCGTAGAGCGCGAGGCCGGGCAGCCCGATCGCGGCGGCCAGGAGGAGCCCGGAGCCCGCGTCCCGCAGGGGCCGCGTCGCGTCGAACCCGATGCGGGTGAAGGCCGAGAGCCCGGGCTGCCAGAGGAGATACAGCGCGAGAGCGACGGGCACGAGATCGAACCCGATCCCGAGCAGCTGGTAGACGAGGTCGAAGACGGGCCGCTCGCTGAGCGTCGGATTGAGGGTCGCCGTCTGCTCGGAGATCGGCACAGGCTGACTGAGCCGGTTGGCGAGCGCGACGATCGAGTAGACCGCGGATGCGCCGAGCGAGAGCCCGAGGACGAGGACGATCTCGATCCGCAGGCGCCGCTTGCCCGTCGCGGGAAGGGACTCGGCCGTCACCTGCGGCAGGTGGGGGTGCCGCCGGGCAGCACATGCCGCAGCCGGGATACGACCCAGTACGCCCCGTCCGCCACCCAGGAGAGAGGCGGGGCCCCGAGGATCCAGCCGAGGAAGCGGTACATGGGCTCCGGCTGACGGCGCAGGACGGCCGTCACGGCGGAAGCTCCGCCGTACTGCCGCTCAGGCGTGATGAGCCACACCTGCGACTCGGCCTCCGCCCGGGAGAGGCCGAAGCGGTCGAGGTCGGCCCACTGGAACGGCACCGCTTCGGGCATCGCCGGCAGGTTCGCCTCGAGCCAGTCCACGCAGGACGAGCAGAAGCTGCAGTCGCCGTCGAAGATCAGCACGGTGTCGGGTTCCACACATCCCCTTCGGCAACTTCCGTGCGCCCGTTGCAAGAATCCACAGTTTTCGTATCTGAGAGGTAACGATATGGCCTGGCGGTTTGGGCGGCTTCTGTACCCCACCTAGGGTACTGATAACCGCGCCGCAGCGAGGCCGTGCCGATCTGCGCCGCAAACCTGCACATTCCCAGGAGGACAAGTGAAATTCAGGCGTTTCGGCGTGGGAACGATTGCACTGGCGTCGGCCAGCGCTCTCGTGCTCGCCGGCTGTGCCACCGGAGGCGATGACGGCGGCGAGCAGTCCGGCGGCGGCGAGGCGATCATCACCGCCAACGGCTCGGAGCCCCAGAACCCGCTGATCCCGACCAACACCAACGAGACCGGTGGCGGCAAGATCCTCGACGCGATCTTCGCGGGCCTCGTGACCTACGGTGCCGACGGCAGCCCCGAGAACGACATGGCCGAGTCCATCGAGACCGAGGACAACAAGACCTTCACCATCACGGTGGAGGAGGGCCACGAGTTCACCAACGGCGAGCCGGTGGACGCCGAGTCCTTCGTCAACGCGTGGCAGTACGGCGCGCTCCTGTCGAACGAGCAGCTCAACTCCTACTTCTTCGAGGACATCGAGGGCTTCTCCTACGACGTGGACAGCCCGCTCACGGGCCTCGAAGTCACCGACGAGTACGAGTTCACGGTGACGCTGAAGGAGGCGCGCTCGGACTTCCCGCTGCGCCTCGGCTACTCCGCGTTCTACCCGCTGCCCGACGCCGCGTTCGAGGACATCGACGCGTTCGGTGAGAACCCGATCGGCAACGGCCCCTACATGCTCGACGGCGAGGGCGCGTGGCAGCACGACGTGCAGATCGACCTCGCGGTGAACCCGGACTACGACGGCCCCCGCGCGCCGCAGAACGACGGTCTCCGCATCGTCTTCTACGCGACGCAGGACGCCGCCTACGCCGACCTGCTCGCGGGCAACCTCGACGTGCTCGACTCCATCCCGGACGCGAACTTCGCGACCTTCGAGTCGGACCTCGGCGACCGCGCCGTCAACCAGCCGGCCGCGATCTTCCAGTCGTTCACGATCCCGAGCGACCCCACGCAGTTCGCCAACCCCGCCGCCTTCCAGCACTGGGTGGGCGAGGAGGGCCAGCTCCGCCGCCAGGCGCTGTCGATGGCCATCAACCGCGAGGAGATCACGGACGTGATCTTCGAGGGCACCCGCACCCCGGCGAGCGACTTCACCTCCCCGACGATCGACGGCTGGACCGACGAGCTCGAGGGATCCGAGGTCCTGGAGTACAACCCGGAGGAGGCTCAGCGCCTCTGGGCCGAGGCTGACGCCATCGCCCCGTTCACCGGCTCGTTCCAGATCACGTACAACGCGGACGGCGGCCACCAGGGCTGGGTCGACGCTGTGACCAACAGCATCGCGAACACCCTCGGCATCCAGGCATCGGGCAACCCGATCCCGACGTTCGCAGAGTCCCGCGAGCTGATCACGACCAAGACGATCGAGACGGCGTTCCGCACCGGCTGGCAGGCCGACTACCCGGGTCTGTTCAACTTCCTCGGACCGCTCTACGCGACCAACGCCAGCTCGAACGACGGTGCGTACTCGAACCCCGAGGTCGACCGGCTCCTCGCCGAGGGCGCCACGACGACCGACCGGGACGAGGCGAACCGCCTCTACCAGCAGGCCCAGGAGATCCTCCTCCAGGACCTCCCGGCGATCCCGCTGTGGTACTCGAACGTGACCGGCGGCTACAGCGAGGCCGTGGACAACGTCGAGTTCGACTGGCACTCCGTCCCGCTGTACCACGCGATCACCAAGACCGCGTAACAGCGAGCCGAATCGCTCTCCAGGTGGGGCGGCAGCGCAAGCTGCCGCCCCACCGTTCTGATCGGCCGGTACACCGGAGGTAACTTCTACTCATGCTCAGCGGAAACCAGGGCTGAACGTTGGCGTACTACATCGTCCGGCGCCTCCTGCAGGCGATTCCCGTGCTCATCGGCACGACGTTCCTCATCTACTTCATGGTCTTCGCCATGCCGGGGAACCCGCTGCTGACCCTCTTCGGCGATCGGACCCCGCCGCCCGCTCTTCTCGAGCGCCTCGAGCAGCAGTACCTGCTCGACCAGCCGTTCATCATCCAGTACCTGAACTACCTGGGGAACGTGGTCACGGGCAACTTCGGGATCTCGTTCTCGGGTCAGTCGGTGAACGACATCCTCGCCCGCACGTTCCCCGTCACGCTCCGCCTCGCCTTCCTGGCGATCACCATCGAGATGGTCATCGCCCTCTCGGTCGGCCTCATCAGCGGCCTGCGCAAGGGCGGGATCTTCGACGCGAGTGCGCTCGTCGTGAGCCTGCTGCTCATCTCGCTCCCGATCTTCGTGCTCTGCTTCATCGCCCAGTTCTTCTTCGCGGTGCAGCTCGGCTGGTTCAGTCCCACCGTGGGGGCCGACGCCTCCATACCGAAGCTGATCCTCCCGGCCATCGTGCTGGCCCTCTTCGTGGTCGCGACGGCGATCCGCCTGACGCGCGCCTCGGTCATCGAGACCTCCACGGCGGACTTCGTGCGCACGGCCTACAGCAAGGGGCTGGGGCGCCGCCGGGTCGTGCCGGTGCACATCCTCCGCAACTCGCTGATCCCGGTCACGACCCAGCTCGGCGCCGACTTCGGCCTGCTGATCGTCGGCGCCACGGTCACCGAGGGCATCTTCAACGTCCCGGGCGTCGGGAACACCCTCTACCAGGCGATCATCCGCGGAGAGCGACCGACGGTCGTCTCCTTCGTCACCGTGATGGTGCTGCTGTACCTGATCGTCAACATCCTGATCGACCTCATCTACGCCGTGCTCGACCCGAGGATCCGCTATGTCAAGTGACACGACCATCGGCCGGAAGACGCGGTCCGCGAATCACTACGTCGCGGACGTCGACGAGACCCCGGTCGCCGAGGTCGACGCGGTCAAGCTCGACGAGAAGCCCAGCAACCTGTGGCGGGACGCCTGGCGCGACCTGCGGCGTCGCCCGATCTTCTGGATCTCGGGCGTGCTCATCCTCTTCATCGCGTTCGTCGCGCTGTTCCCCGGACTCTTCACGTCGACGCCGCCGAACAGCGGCTGCCTGCTCGCCAACAGCAACGGCGGCCCGGCCCCCGGACACCCGCTCGGCTTCACGAAGCAGGGCTGCGACATCTACTCGCGGATCATTCACGGGACGTCGACGTCGCTCTCGGTCGGCTTCATCGTCATCGCGCTGACGACGGTCACCGGGGTCGTGTTCGGGGCGCTGGCCGGCTTCTTCGGCGGCTTCCTCGACACGGTCCTGATGCGCGTGGGCGACATCTTCTTCTCGATCCCCTACATCCTCGCGGCCGTCGTGATCATGTCGGTGTTCTCGGAGAACCGGAACATCGTCGTCATCGCCCTCGCGATCGGCGTGTTCGCCTGGCCGACCACCGCGCGCGTCCTGCGATCCGAGGTGCTGCGGGTCAAGAACTCCGACTTCGTCATGGCGGCCACGGCCACGGGCCTGTCCAAGATGGCGATCCTGTTCCGGCACGTCCTGCCCAACTCCATCGCGCCGGTCATCGTGGTGACCACGCTGTCGCTCGGCGCCGCCATCACCGCGGAGGCGACGCTGTCCTTCCTCGGCGTCGGGCTTCCCCCGAGCGAGTTCATGTCGTGGGGCAACGACATCAGCCAGGCGCAGCGCGACCTGCGGACGGACCCGCAGACCCTGATCTGGCCGTCCATCGCGCTCACCACCACGGTGCTGAGCTTCATCCTGCTCGGTGAGGCGCTGCGCGACGCACTCGATCCGAAGGCGAGGGCTCTCCGATGAGCGCAGCCGTCCCCGCGGGCGCCGTCCCCGCATCCGCCCCCGGTGGGCCGCTCCTCGAGGTCCGGAACCTCGAGGTCGGCTTCCGCACGCAGGGCGGCATGGTGACCGCACTCAACGGCGTCAGCTTCACGATCGAGCAGGGCGAGTCCGTCGCCATCGTGGGCGAGTCCGGGTCGGGCAAGTCGACGACCGCGCACGCGATCATCAACCTCCTCCCCGGCAGCGGGCGCATCACCGGGGGTCAGGTCCTGTTCGAGGGCCGCGACCTGGCGACCGCCAGCCGTCAGGAGCTCGAGGAGGTGCGCGGCAAGCGCATCGGGTTCGTGCCGCAGGACCCGATGTCGAACCTGAACCCCGTGTGGAGCGTCGGGTTCCAGGTCGAGGAGACGATCCGTGCCAACGGCCTCGCGACCGGCAAGCGCGAGGTGCGCAAGAAGGCGATCGAGGTCCTCCAGCAGGCGGGCCTCCAGGACGCGGACCGGCGGCTGCGCCAGTTCCCGCACCAGTTCTCGGGCGGCATGCGCCAGCGCGTGCTGATCGGCATCGGCCTCGCCTCCAGCCCGCGCCTGCTCATCGCGGACGAGCCCACCTCGGCCCTCGACGTGACCGTGCAGCGGCGGATCCTCGACCACCTCGAGTCGCTGACGGAGACGGTCGGCACCTCGCTGCTCTTCATCACGCACGACCTGGGCCTCGCGGCGGAGCGGGCCGAGAAGCTGATCGTGATGTACAAGGGCAAGATCGTCGAGGCGGGTCCCTCGCTCGAGATCCTGCAGAACCCGCTCCACCCCTACACGCAGCGGCTCATCGCCGCCGCGCCGAGCCTCGCCTCGCGGCGGATCCAGGCCAGCGGGCAGCACCTGGGCTCGCTCGCGCACACCGAGGCCGCACCGGCGTCCGGATTCGACCTCATCACCGCGGCGGAGGAGCGCGCGGAGCAGGTCGAGGCGGCGCCGCGCGAGCCGGCCGTCGTGGTCGAGAACCTGACCAAGGTGTTCAAGATCCGCTCCGGGGGGTTCAAGTCCGTCGACTTCACCGCGGTCGACGACGTCTCCTTCTCGATCCAGAAGGGGACGACGACCGCACTGGTCGGGGAGTCGGGCTCCGGGAAGTCCACGGTCGCGAAGCTCCTGCTGAAGCTCGAGAACGCGACCAGCGGGTCCATCTCGGTGCAGGGGCGACGGATCGAGAGCCTGCGCGGACGGGAGCTGCTCTCACTGCGCCGGGCCATGCAGCCGGTCTTCCAGGACCCGTACGGGTCGCTCGACCCGCTCACGAACATCGGCAACACGATCGCCGAACCCCTGAAGGTCCACAAGGTGGGCGACCGCGCCAGCCGTCGCGAGCGCGTGTTCGAGCTGCTCGACCAGGTGTCCCTGCCGAGAGTCATCGCCGGGCGGTATCCGAACGAGCTCTCCGGCGGCCAGCGCCAGCGCGTCGCGATCGCCCGCGCACTCGCCCTGAAGCCCGACATCGTCGTGCTCGACGAGGCGGTGTCCGCGCTCGACGTGCTCGTGCAGGCCCAGATCCTGCGCCTCCTCGCGGAGCTGCAGGGCGAGCTCGGCCTCACGTACCTCTTCATCACGCACGACCTCGCGGTCGTCCGCGTCATCGCGGACAACGTGTGCGTGATGCAGAAGGGCCGGATCGTGGAGGCGGCCAGCACGGACCAGGTCTTCGGCTCTCCGCAGGAGCAGTACACCCGCGACCTCCTCGACGCCATCCCGGGAGCCGGCATCCAGCTCGGCGTCTGATCCCGGGCGCTCTCCTGGCGCTCAACAGGCATTTCCTGCTTCAGCAGGCGGAATCGGGCCGATTCTGCCTGCTGAAGTCGTTTCTGCCTGTTGAGCGCGAGTGCGCGGCCGGATTCGCCGGGGGCACGGACTGTTGTTGCCGTTGATTTCTGTTGGTTCTTCTGCGTATAGTTGGCGCGCCTGAGGGAATCGAAGGCAAACCAACAGACTCAAAGGTGAGGCAGATGTACGCACCGGAGCGGCAGGCGGCCATCTCGGCCGTGATCTCCGCAGAGGGACGCGCAGGGGTCGCAGAGCTGGCCGAGCGCTTCGACGTCACGACGGAGACCATCCGGCGGGACCTCGACGCCCTCGAGCGGGCCGGACTGATCCGCCGCGTGCACGGCGGAGCCGTCGCGCCGGACAGGGGCAGCGTCGTGGAGCGCCCCGTGCTCCAGCGCAACGACGTCGCCCGTTCGGCCAAGTCGCGCATCGCCCAGGCGGCGCTCCCGTTCGTCCCCGCCGACTCGGCATCGGCGCTGCTCCTGGACGCCGGCACCAGCGTCGGCGCTCTCGCCGAGCTCCTGCTCGACTGGCGCGGTCCACAGCCGGAGGACGCGCTCCCGGTCATCACCCACTCGGTCACCGTCGCCGCGCTCCTCGCCCGGTCCGCCAGCATCGACCTGCACGTGCTCGGGGGCCGGGTCCGCCGGGTCACGGACGCCGCCGTCGGCCCGACGACGCTGGAGCAGATCTCCCGGCTCCGCCCGGATGTCGCCGTCCTCGGCACGAACGGGATCTCCGCCGCCGCCGGCCTCACCACTCCCGACGAGGCCGAGGCCGCGGTCAAGGCCGCCATGGTTCGCGCCGCGCGCCGTGTCATCGTCCTCGCCGACTCCTCGAAGCTCGAGGAGGAGACGCTCGTGGTCTTCGCCGGGCTCGCCGACATCGACGTGCTGGTCACCGACGCCGAGCCCCCCGCCGCTCTCGCCCGCGCCCTCGCCGACGCCGACGTCGACGTGGTGATCGCGTGATCGTCACCCTCACGGCGAACCCGTCGCTCGACCGCACGGTGGAGCTTCCCGGCCGGCTCGAGCGCGGCGCCGTGCTGCGCGCCACGGCGTCCACCGCGACGCCCGCCGGCAAGGGAGTCAATGTCAGCCTCGCCCTGCACCGCTTCGGCGGAGATACCGTCGCAGTGCTTCCCGGCCGGGCGTCCGAGCCGCTGGTCGCGGCCCTCGTCGCCGCCCGGGTGCCCGTCGAGCCGGTCGCCATCGAGGGTGCGCTGCGCTCCAACCTCACGCTCACCGAGGCGGACGGCACGACGACCAAGGTCAACGAGCCGGGACCCCTGCTGAGCGGCGAGGAGTGGGAGCGCCTCGCCGCGGCGGTCCTCGCCCACGCCCGCACGGGCGCGTGGGTCGCCCTGTGCGGCTCCCTGCCGCCCGGCGTCCCGCTCGACGCGTACGCGGGCCTCGCCCGCGCGGTCAGCGCCCTCGGTGCGCGCGTCGCGGTCGACACCTCCGGCGCCGCGGCCTCCGCCACCGTCGGGGAGGCCCCCGTCGACCTGGTCAAGCCGAACGCGGAGGAGCTCGTCGAGCTCACCGGCGACCGGCATGATCCCGCCGCCGTGGAGGCGGACCCTCTGCTGGCCGCCGAGCTCGCGGGCCGACTGCTCCGCCGCGACGTCGGCGCGGTGCTCTGCACCCTCGGCTCCGCCGGCGCCCTGCTCGTCACGCAGGCGGGAGCCTGGCACGCGCCGGCGCCCGTCATCCAGCCGCGCAGCACCGTCGGCGCGGGGGACTCGGCCCTCGCCGGATACCTCCTCGCCGACACCCGCGGCGCCCAGGCGGACGAGCGGCTGCGCCGCGCGGTCGCGCACGGCGCCGCCGCGGCGGCCCTGCCCGGCAGCGAGATGCCGGCGCCCGCCGACGTCCACGATCTCCTTCCCCTCGTATCCGTCACCTCCCTCCCCCTCACCGGCATCGCCGCCGGGCACTGAAAGGAACCCTCATGACCGACCTCATCACCCGCGATCTCGTCCTGCTGGACGCCGATCTCGGACCCGAGCGGCGCGATGTCATCCACGCGCTCGCCGAGCGGGTCGTGGCCGCCGGACGCGCGACCGAAGCGGACTCCCTGTTCGCCGACGCCTGGGAGCGCGAGAGCAAGGGCGACACCGGCATCCCGGGCGGCATCGCGATCCCGCACTGCCGCTCCGCCGCGGTGACCCAGCCCGCCCTCGTGATGGCGCGCCTGAAGCCCCCGGTCGACTTCGGCGCCTTCGACGGACCGGCCGACATCGTCTTCATGATCGCGGCGCCCGAGGGGGCGCACTCCGACCATCTCCAGCTCCTCGCGAAGCTCGCGCGGTCGCTCATGCTCCCCGAGTTCCTCGAGGAGCTGCGCGCCGCCGCGACGCAGGACGACATCGTCGCCATCGTCGGACGCGCCCTCGCCGAGGAGGAGGAGCCCGAGGCCGCGCCGGCCGGCTCGGCCTCGTCCGCTCCCACCGGAGCAGTGGCGAGCGCGGAGGCGGCGAGCTCGGGCGCGCCGACGCTCGTCGCCGTCACCGCATGCCCGACCGGCATCGCCCACACGTACATGGCAGCGGACGCCCTCGTCGCCGCGGCGAAGCGCGCGGGCGCCGAGCTCAAGGTCGAGACGCAGGGCTCGGCGGGCGCCAAGCCGCTCGACCAGAGCGTGATCGACCGCGCGGACGCCGTCATCTTCGCGGTGGACGTCGACGTGCGCGACCGCGCCCGCTTCGCCGGCAAGCCTGTGGTGCAGGGGCCCGTGAAGCGCGGCGTGGACCGGCCGGACGAGATGGTCGCCGAGGCCCTCGCGGCCGCGAAGGACCCGAACGCGCGCCGCGTGACCGGCGGTGAGAGCGCGGCTGCCGCATCCACCGCCGAGGAGAAGAACGAGCACTTCGGCCTCAAGCTCAAGCGCTGGCTGCTCACGGGCGTCAGCTACATGATCCCGTTCGTCGCAGGTGGCGGTCTGCTCATCGCCCTCGGGTTCCTGCTCGCGGGCTACCAGGTCAACGAGGTGGCGACCGACGTCGTCATCAACAACTCGCTGTGGAACCTGCCGGCCGGAGGACTGGGCGAGTACCTCGGCTCCGTTGCGTTCACGATCGGCGTCACCTCGATGGGCTTCCTCGTCGCCGCGCTCGCCGGATACATCGCCTACGCCATCGCGGACAGGCCCGGCATCGCTCCCGGCTTCGTCGCCGGCGCCGTGGCCGCGTTCATGAACGCGGGCTTCCTGGGCGGTCTCGTCGGCGGCCTGCTCGCCGGCTGGGCGGCGTGGCTGATCGGCCGGCCCGCGGTTCCCCGCTGGCTCCGCGGCCTCATGCCCGTCGTGATCATCCCGCTCGGTGCGTCGATCGTCGCGTCCGGCCTCATGCTGATGATCCTCGGCGGTCCGATCGCCGCCCTCATGACGGGCCTCAGCGACTGGCTGTCCTCGCTGACGGGCGCCGGAGCGATCCTCCTCGGCCTGATCCTCGGCACGATGATGGCGTTCGACCTCGGCGGCCCGGTCAACAAGGTGGCCTACGCCTTCGCGGTCGCGGGTCTCGGCGCGGGCAGCCTCGACAACCAGGCGCCCTGGCAGATCATGGCCACCGTGATGGCCGCGGGGATGGTCCCGCCGATCGCCATGGCTCTCGCCACGGTGATCGACCGGAAGATCTTCAGCGTCGCGGAGCAGGAGAACGGCAAGGCGGCGTGGCTGCTGGGTGCCGCCTTCATCTCCGAGGGTGCGATCCCGTTCGCGGCCGCCGACCCCCTGCGCGTGCTGCCCGCCGGCATCGTCGGCTCCGCCCTCACCGGCGCGCTGGTCATGGGCACGGGCCTCACCTCGCAGGCTCCGCACGGCGGCATCTTCGTGTTCTTCGCGATCAACAACGCCCTGCTGTGGGCGCTGTGGATCATCGTCGGAGCCGTCGTCTCGGCCCTCCTCGTCGTGGCGCTCAAGCGCTGGGTGCGCCGCCGCCCGACGGAGGAGCAGGAGCAGGCCGCCGCCTCCCCGGCTGCGGTGCCCGCCACGGTCTGATCCCTATCGAGACAGGAGGGGCTCGCCGTTCGCGGCGGCCCCTCCGTCGTCGTGGGCGGGGTCCGTGCTGGAGCCGGTTCGGCCTGTCGAGCGCGAGGGATTTCGGCGCGTCGAGCGCGGGAAGTGCCTGTGAGCGCACCGCACGAGGCCCACCGGGCGCGTCGGCGGGGTTAGACTGAAGGACTGCTGGGGCTGCGTTCCGCCCTTCAGCGTCTCCGGCCGTCGTCGGCCCCTCTTCTTCCAAGGATGTTTCCCATGGCGTCAGCCGCGCGCTCCGACCTGCGAAACGTGGCGATCGTCGCCCACGTCGACCACGGCAAGACCACCCTCGTCGACGCCATGCTGCGTCAGACGCACTCCTTCGCCGAGCACGCCCACGTCGAGGACCGGGCGATGGACTCGAACGAGCTCGAGCGCGAGAAGGGGATCACGATCCTCGCCAAGAACACCGCGATCTCGTACAACGGCGCCCACGCCGACGGCAGCCCGATCACCATCAACGTGATCGACACCCCTGGCCACGCGGACTTCGGCGGCGAGGTCGAGCGCGGCCTCTCGATGGTCGACGGCGTCGTCCTGCTCGTCGACGCGAGTGAGGGGCCGTTGCCGCAGACGCGCTTCGTGCTCCGCAAGGCGCTCGCCGCGAAGCTTCCCGTGATCCTCGTCGTCAACAAGACCGACCGGCCGGACGCGCGGATCCCCGAGGTCGTCGAGGAGAGCCACGACCTCCTGCTCGGCCTCGCCGGCGACCTCTCGGACGAGGTCCCGGACCTCGACCTGGACGCGATCCTCGACGTCCCGGTCGTGTATGCATCGGGCCGTGCCGGCGCCGCGAGCCGGACCGAGCCCGCGAACGGCGAGCTGCCCGACAACGCGGACCTCGAGCCGCTGTTCGAGGCGATCCTCACCCACATCCCGGCGCCGACCTACGATCCCGAGCACCCGCTGCAGGCCCACGTCACCAACCTCGACGCGTCGCCGTTCCTCGGCCGCATCGCCCTCCTGCGCATCTTCCAGGGCGAGCTGAAGAAGGGCCAGACGGTCGCCTGGGTCCGTCACGACGGCTCGACCCAGAACGTCCGGATCACCGAGCTCCTGAAGACGAAGGCGCTCGAGCGCTTCCCCGCCGAGTCGGCGTCCGCCGGCGACATCGTCGCCGTCGCCGGCATCGAGGAGATCACGATCGGCGAGACGCTCGCCGACCCCGAGGACGTGCGGCCGCTGCCCGCGATCACCGTGGACGACCCGGCGATCTCGATGCTCATCGGCACCAACACCTCCCCGCTCGCGGGCAAGGTGAAGGGCTCCAAGGTCACCGCCCGCATGGTCAAGGACCGCCTGGACCGCGAGCTCATCGGCAACGTGTCGATCAAGGTCGTCGACGTCGGCCGCCCCGACGCGTGGGAGGTGCAGGGCCGCGGCGAGCTGGCGCTGGCCATCCTCGTCGAGCAGATGCGCCGCGAAGGGTACGAGCTCACGGTCGGCAAGCCGCAGGTCGTGACGAAGACCATCGACGGCAAGCTGCACGAGCCCTTCGAGCAGCTGACGATCGACGCGCCCGAGGAGCACCTCGGCGCGATCACCCAGCTGCTCGCCGGCCGCCGAGGCCGCATGGAGTCCATGTCGAACCACGGCACGGGCTGGGTCCGGATGGAGTTCCTGGTCCCGTCGCGCGGCCTCATCGGGTTCCGGACGGAGTTCCTCACCGTGACGCGCGGCACGGGCATCGCGAACGCCATCTCGCACGGCTACGAGCCGTGGGCGGGCCCGATCACGACCCGCAACAGCGGCTCCCTCGTCGCCGACCGGTCCGGCGTCGTGACCACGAACGCCCTCATCGCGCTGCAGTCCCGCGGCACCTTCTTCGTCGAGCCGACGCAGGAGGTGTACGAGGGCATGGTCATCGGCGAGAACTCGCGTCCCGAGGACATGGACGTCAACATCACCAAGGAGAAGCAGCTCAACAACATCCGCTCCTCCACCGCGGATGAGCTGGAGCGCCTCACCCCGCCGCGCAAGCTGTCGCTCGAGGAGAGCCTCGAGTTCGCGCGCGAGGACGAGTGCGTCGAGGTGACGCCGACGGCGATCCGCATCCGCAAGGTGGAGCTCGACCAGACCTCCCGCGCGCGGGCGGCCTCCCGCCTGAAGAAGCAGGCCGGCTGACCGTACTGGAGTCCGCCCTCCGGGCGGTACCGGGCATCAGGAAGCGGCACTGCGGGGCCGGGACCGCGGTACTGCGCGGATCAGGAAAGTCGACGCCGATCAGGACGCGCGGCCGGTTCCGCGCGCCGATCAGGAGGACACGCCGCGTCGCGGCGCGCCCTTCCTGATCGGCGCCGTGCCGGTCGAGAGGAAAGGCGGCATCTCGCCGCACTTGTCCTGATCCGCGTCGCGAGCCACTCGCTGCTGTCGGGGTCAGTCGAGCGGCCAGAGGGCGCGCAGCTCGATCCGGCCGAAGCGCGCCATCGGGTGCCGGGACGCGAGGTCGATCGCCTCGTCCAGGTCCGCGCACTCGAGCAGGTCGTAGCCGACGATCACCTCCTTCGTCTCGGCGAACGGACCGTCGGTGACGGAGAGCCGGCCGTCGCGCACGCGCACGGTCTTGGCCTCCTCGGCGGGCCGGAGGCGGTCGCCGTCGAGGTGGGCGCCCCGGGCGGTCACCTCCTCGAACCACTCCTCGACGTTGTCCTCCTCGGCGGAGTACGGCTCCGCCTTGGGATCGGTCGCGACGAGCATCAGGATGCGCATGGGGTCCTCCTCGGAAGGTTCTGTCGTTCCTACGTCGATCCGCGGCCGCGCACTTCGACACTCGCGGGGCTCCCACTTTCGCCGATCGGCGGCGCGCTCGCCCAGCATCGGTGCGTATGAAGGGGGAGAGACACGCGGCGGTCGGGCGAGGACGCGCGTACAGTGCTGGCCGGAGGGAGCACCGATGAGGATCACGACGGCGAGCGTGTTCGTGGACGACCAGGAGAAGGCGCTGACGTTCTACACGTCGGTGCTGGGGTTCCTGCCGAGGACCGACATCCCGTCCGGGGAGTACCGCTGGCTGACGGTGGTGTCGCCCGAGGCCCCGGATGCGGTGGAGCTCCTCCTGGAGCCGGCCTCTCATCCCGCGGTGAAGCCCTTCACGTCCGCCCTCGTCGCGGACGGGATCCCCTTCACGAGCTTCGGAGTCGCGGACGTGCGAGCCGAGTACGAGCGGCTGCTCGGACTGGGCGTGCGCTTCACACAGGAGCCCCAGACGAATGGGCCGCTCACCACGGCCATCCTCGACGACACCTGCGGCAACCTGATCCAGATCGCGAGCCTCCAGCCCGCCTGACCGGGGGAACCGGTCGGCGCGCTCTGGAACGGCCCTCCTCAGTGTGCTCACGGCTGCCGGGACCGGCGGCCCTGGTCGCTGTCAGAGGCCCTGGCTATCCTCGGCACCATGCCCTCCCGATCTCTTCGCCCCGCGCTCGCCCTGCTGCTCGGGGCCGCACTGCTGCCCGGGCTCGCGGGCTGCGGCTTCAACCCGGTCGAGTCCTTCATTGAGGGCGCGACGGGCGGGGGAGTGGACCTGGGCGGCAACCAGATCCCGGAGGGCTTCCCCTCCGACGAGGTGCCGCTCTATGACGGCGAAGTGACCTACGGCATCGCGATCGGCGACGAGGCGGGCAAGGCGTTCAACGTCACCATCCGGGTGCCGGATGCCGCCGCCGGCGAGCAGATTCGGAGCGACCTCGAGGCGGCGGGCTTCACCCTGCTGGGCGGCACCGATCCGACCTCCCAGGGCGGGGCGGCGTACGACGGCGAGAACTGGAGCGTCGTCGTGGTGCTGACCCAGGAGAGCGACAGCAGCTGGCTCGCCAACTACACCGTCACCCCGAAGAACTCGACCGCCGGAACGCAGTAGCGCGCAGCGCTCGGGAGGGCGCTGCTCCTGAACCGGGCCCGGCGGTGTCCGCTCAACCCCGGGCCGGGACGGTCAGGAGCAAGCGCGGCCCGGCCGCGCCCGTCTCACCGGCCCTGCCCCACCGGGGAGAGGTCAGAAGCCGCGGCGTAGAATGCCGCGTGCTCACGGACCCGGATCGGCCCTCGCTCGCCGCGCGCCTCGGCGGTGCGGCGTCCTGCCTCGTGCTCGGCTTCGTGACCGGTGCGATCGGCACGTTCGCGCATCAGACGACCTGGGCCGTCGGCCCGCTCCGGCTCCCGCTCGGGCTCGTGGTGGCGCTGGCGGCCGTGACGTGCCTCGTCGTCGGGATCCGGCTGGCGCTGGACTCGCGCCTCCACGCGGGCCTCGCCGTCGCCGGGATTCTGGCCGCCGCGGGGCTGTTCGCCCTTCCGGGGCCGAGCGGGTCCGCGCTGCTTCCCGCGAACCTCCCCGGATACGCGTGGACGTTCGGACCGGCCATCGTCGGAGGGCTCGTGCTGGCCTGGCCGCGGGTGCCCCTGCGCCGCGGTGCGGGGGCGCGGCCGACCGGGTGGGATACTGGGAGGGGAGAGGACGGCATCCAGTGACCTATGTGATCGCACTGCCCTGCGTCGACGTCAAGGACCGCGCCTGCATCGACGAGTGTCCCGTCGACTGCATCTACGAGGGCGACCGGATGCTCTACATCCACCCCGACGAGTGCGTGGACTGCGGAGCGTGCGAGCCGGTCTGCCCGGTCGAGGCGATCTACTACGAGGACGACCTCCCGGACCAGTGGGCCGACTACTACAAGGCCAACGTCGAGTTCTTCGAGGACATCGGGTCCCCGGGCGGTGCCGCCAAAGTCGGCGTGATCCCGAAGGACCACCCGATCGTGTCCGCCGTCCCGCCGGGCGCGAACGCCTGATATCCGCGCAGCCCAGGCGATGTGACCGGACTCCCGGCACGCCCTAGGCTGATGCGGTGTCCTCCGCCACAAGCGGGGGTCGTCCCCTGAGACCAATCGGAGGAGGCGCCGTGGGCGAAGTCGGCCAGGCTGGGAACGCGCAGAACGTCACGCTCACCTATCCCGGCGGCACCGCCGAGTTCCCGGTGATCCCGAGCGTGGACGGCGCCTCGAGCATCGATGTCTCGACGCTGACGCGGAAGACCGGCTTGACCGCCCTCGACCAGGGCTTCGTCAACACCGCCTCGACGCGCTCGGCGATCACGTACATCGACGGCGAGAAGGGCATCCTCCGCTACCGCGGCTACCCGATCGAGGAGCTCGCCCAGCAGTCCACGTACCTTGAGGTCGCGTGGCTGCTCATCTACGGCGAGCTGCCCACCGCGGACGAGCTCGCCGAGTTCGACGAGAAGATCCGCCGCCACACCCTCCTGCACGAGGACCTCAAGCGCTTCTTCGCCGCGCTGCCGCACACGGCGCACCCGATGTCCGTCCTGTCGAGCGCCGTCTCCGCGTTGTCGACGTACTACGAGGACTCGCTCAGCGTCCACGACCCGAAGCAGGTCGAGATCTCCACGATCCGGCTGCTCGCGAAGCTGCCCGTGATCGCGGCGTACGCGCACAAGAAGGCGCTCGGCCAGGCGTTCCTCTACCCGGACAACTCGCTGAGCTTCGTCGACAACTTCCTGCGGCTCAACTTCGGCACCATGGCCGAGCCGTACGAGGTGAACCCCGTCCTCTCGAAGGCGCTCGACCGCCTCCTGATCCTGCACGAGGACCACGAGCAGAACGCCTCCACCTCGACCGTCCGCCTGGTCGGATCGACCGAGGCGAACATCTTCGCGTCCATCTCGGCGGGCATCAACGCGCTCTACGGACCCCTGCACGGCGGCGCGAACGAGGCCGTCCTGCGCATGCTCGCGCAGATCCGCGACTCGGGCGAGGGCGTCCAGAAGTTCGTGGAGCGGGTGAAGAAGAAGGAAGAGGGCGTGCGGCTGATGGGGTTCGGCCACCGCGTCTACAAGAGCTACGACCCGCGGGCCAAGCTCGTGAAGGAGAGCGCGGACGAGGTCCTCGACGCGCTCGGCGTGCAGGACCCCCTGCTCGACCTCGCCCGCGAGCTCGAGCAGATCGCGCTCGCCGACGACTACTTCATCCAGCGCAAGCTGTACCCGAACGTCGACTTCTACACGGGCGTCATCTACAAGGCGATGGGCTTCCCGGCGCGGATGTTCACGGTGCTCTTCGCGATCGGCCGGCTGCCCGGCTGGATCGCGCACTGGCGCGAGATGAACGACGACCCGGCCACGAAGATCGGCCGCCCGCAGCAGCTGTACGTCGGCCCGGCGGAGCGCCACATCTCCCGCTGACGCGGCTTCCCGCGGCGACCGGGGCCGGATCGGCGCAATCGGCAACCCGGGCCCCATCGCAACACGGGCCGTATCGGCGAGATCGGGCCGAATCGCCGGCCCGGAAACGCCGAACCGGCCCCCGGTTACGAGCGCGCCTCGCCGCGCACAGGCGCGGCCGAGGGTGCTAGGCGTGCAGGGCCGCGTTCAGCTCGATGCCCTGGCCTCTGCGCGGGACCGCCTCCACCGCGCCCGTGACGGAGTTGCGGCGGAACAGCAGGTTCGGCACCCCGGAGAGCTCACGGGCCTTGACGGTCGGCGGCGTCCCGTCGGCGGACGGCGCCGAGCCGACCAGGACGACCTTCGTGCCGGCGGTGACGTACAGGCCCGCCTCAACGACGGTGTCGTCGCCGATCGAGATCCCCACACCGGCGTTCGCGCCGAGCAGCGCGCGCCGGCCGATGACGACGCGCTCGGTGCCGCCGCCGGAGAGCGTCCCCATGATCGAGGCGCCGCCGCCGATGTCGGAGCCGTCGCCGACCACGACGCCCTGCGAGATGCGGCCCTCGACCATCGATGTCCCGAGCGTGCCCGCGTTGTAGTTGACGAAGCCCTCGTGCATCACGACGGTTCCCGGTGCGAGATGCGCTCCAAGCCGGACGCGCGACGCGTCGGCGATGCGGACGCGATCGGGCAGCACGTAGTCGGTCAGTCGCGGGAAGCGGTCGACGCCCTGAACCTGGATGCCCGCACGCTGCAGGGCGCTCCGGCGGGTCATCACGGCGTCCGGGTGCATGGGCCCCGCCGTCGTCCACGCGACGTTCGGAAGCTGACCGAAGATCCCGTCGAGGTTGATGGTGTTGGGCGCGACGAGCCGGTGCGACAGCAGATGGAGGCGGAGGTACGCGTCGGAGGTCGAGCCGGGCGCGCGGTCGAGGTCGATCTCCACGGTGACGGTGTCGATGCGCACATCCCGCCGTGCGTCGGCTCCGGCCTGCTCCTGCAGCTGCTTGGGCGCGATCCAGCGGTCCCGTCCTGCGGGGAAGGCGCCGAGCTTCGGCTCCGGGAACCAGGTGTCGAGCACGGTCCCCTCCGACGCCACCGTCGCCAGTCCGTAGCCCCAGGCCTTCCGCTCGTCCTTCGCCATGGCTCCAGGGTATCGATCGGCCGGTCGGGGGCTGGGCGCGGGGGCTCGCCGCTTTTCGCTGGGTAGGGTGATCGCATGCCGTCGCTCGACCTCACCATGTCGTCGATCGATCTGACCCGCACCATCTGCGACATCGACTCCGTCTCCGACCGCGAGGGACCGCTCGCCGACCTCATCGAGGAGAGCGTGTCCGCGGTTCCGCACCTGCGCGTCACCCGCCACGGCGACACCATCGTGGCGAGGACCGAGCTGGGGCGGGAGCAGCGGGTCGTGATCGCCGGACACATCGACACCGTGCCGATCAACGGCAACGTGCCGACCCGCTTCGAGACGATCGACGGCGTCGAGTACCTCTGGGGTCGGGGGACGGTCGACATGAAGGCGGGGGTGGCCGTGCAGCTGAAGCTCGCGGCCGAGCTCGCGGAGCCCGTCGCCGACATCACGTGGATCTGGTACGACCACGAGGAGGTGTCGGAGGCGAAGAACGGCCTCAACCGGCTCTCCCAGACGTCCCCGGAGCTCCTCGCCGGCGACTTCGCCATCCTCGGCGAGCCGACCCGGTCGCAGATCGAGGGCGGCTGCAACGGCAACCTGCGCGCCGAGATCCGCACCCGCGGCCTCCGCGCGCACTCCGCCCGGTCCTGGGTGGGCGACAATGCGATCCACAAGGCCGCGCCGATCCTCGACCGGCTCGCGGCGTACGAGGCCCGCAGCGTCGAGGTGGACGGCCTGGTCTACCGGGAGGGGCTCAACGCGGTGGGCATCACCGGCGGGATCGCGGGCAACGTGATTCCGGACGAGTGCATGGTGCACGTCAACTACCGCTTCGCGCCGAGTCGCAGCGCCGAGGAGGCGGTCGCGCACATCCACGAGGTCTTCGACGGCTTCGAGATCGAGATCGTCGACCTCGCGGCCGGGGCACGTCCCGGACTGGACGCCCCGATCGCCCAGCACTTCGTGGCGGCGGTCGGCGGCACGCCCATGCCGAAGTACGGATGGACCGATGTGGCCCGCTTCTCGCGCCTCGGCATCCCGGCCATCAACTACGGCCCCGGCGACCCGGTGAAGGCGCACGCGGACGACGAGCGGGTTCCGGTCGAGCAGATCACGGACTGCGAGCGCGGGCTGCGCGCGTGGCTGACGGGGGCGGACAGCTGAGCTCCGCCGTCGCCGTCGAGGCGCCGCGGCGGGAGTCGCTCTGGCGACGGACGCCGTGGTGGGCTCGCGTGCTGTTCGTCTACGGCGGTGCCCGCGCGCTCACGACGATCGCGCTCGCGTTCACGGCGGGCCAGCTCACGCCGCAGTCGCGGGCGGGCGCCGATCCGGACTTCTTCTCCTACTCCGCCCTCTGGGACGGCTACTGGTACTGGTACATCGCCGCCGTCGGCTATCCCACGGAACTGCCTCTGGACGCTGCCGGCTACGTCGCGGAGAACCAGTGGGCGTTCATGCCCGTCTACCCCTTCCTCGTCTCGGCGCTGGCCGCGCTCAGCGGTGCGTGGTGGCCGGTCGCCGCGTTCACGGTCTCGCTGCTGTTCGGGTTCGGCGCGGCCGTCCTGCTCTACCGCCTCTTCCTGCTGCGCCTCGACGAGGACCAGGCGTTCTTCGGCGTCGTGATCTTCTCCGTGTCGCCGCTGTCGTTCATCTTCCAGATGGCATACGCCGAGGCGATGCACACGTTCCTGCTCGTGCTCGCGCTGTATCTCCTGATCCGGCGCAAGTGGGGCTGGCTCTTCCCGGTCACGGCCGTGATGGCGCTGACCCGGCCGTCCGGTCTCGCCTTCGCGCTGACCCTCGCCCTCTACTGGCTCGTGCGCCTGGTCCAGCGGGACAGGGATCCGTTCCCGCGGCGCGAGCAGGTCGTCGTGGGCGGTCTCGCGGTGTTCAGCGGCGTCATGGGCCTGTTCTGGCCGGCGGCCGCCTGGATCGCCACGGGCTCCATCACGGCCTACACCGACACCGAGCTGGCCTGGCGCGCGCCCATCATCGGGCACCAGCACCTGGTGCCCTTCGCCCCCTGGTTCCAGGCCTTCGACTTCTACCTCGGCGCCCCGCTCGGCGCGATCGTCGTCGTGCTGATCGTCGGGGCGTTCGCGCTCTCGCTCGTCCTCCCGTCCGTTCGGCGGCTCGGCGTCGAGATGCGGCTGTGGGTCGTGAGCTACGCCCTCTACCTGCTGGCCGTCTTCTTCCCCCAGTCCAGCACGTTCCGCCTCCTGATCCCGATGTTCCCGCTCGCCGGCGCTCTCGCTCAGCCGCGCTCGGTGCTCTACCGGATCTCGGTGATCGTCGTCTCGCTGGTCCTCCAGTTCGGCTGGCTCTGGCTGACGTGGGGTCCGGTCAGCTCCTGGTGGACCGTTCCCTGACGCCCGGCTCGGTGTCCCCTGAGCGCCCGATGGGCCGCCGCTTTGGCGCATGTCGGCGCGCTACGGGATAATGGAGGCTGAACCTCAGAAAGGGGAAGCTCCATGGCCGCTATGAAGCCGCGCACCGGAGACGGGCCTATGGAGGCCGTCAAGGAGGGCAGGCTCATCATCGTGCGGGTCCCGCTCGAAGGTGGTGGCCGTCTCGTGGTCTCCGTGAACGACGCAGAGGCCAGGGAACTGCACGACGCGCTCGGAGCCGTCGTCGGGGCCAGCTGAGCCTCAGCATCCTCAGGGCGCCTCCGTGGCGCCCCGCCGCGTCAGCCTGCCGCCGCTCCCTCGCGGAGCGGCGCCGGTTGTCGCCGACTTCGTCTCGTGGTCGATGCGCTCGATGACGTATGTCGCTCGCGCTGACGCGATGACGCCCTCGGGCGGCGAACCGAACCCGTTGATCCCGGCTCGCGAGCATCGGCGATTGCCGCCCGGCTCCGCCAGGCACGGCGGGCTCAGGCGGCGTTCGCGGGTGCGCTCAGAGCCGGATGAGCTGCAGCAGCCCGCCCCCAGCAGGGGAGAGGGTGCTGAGCACCGCCTTCGACTGGCCGATCTCCTCGAGCAGCGTGCGGAACGCGGTCGAGACCGCGTCGCGCCGCACCGGGTTCGCCACGTCACCGTGCCAGAGCGCGTTCGCGACGAGGACGAGTCCGCCGCGGCGCACCAGGCGCAGGCCGTGCTCGACGTACTCGATCACGCTGCGCGGGTCGGCGTCCACCAGCACGAGGTCGTATGACTCCTCGTTCATACGCGGAAGCACCTCGTTGGCACGTCCCGAGATCAGGCGGATGCGGCTCATGCCGATCCCGGCCTCCGCGAACGCGCTCCGCGCGGCCGCCTGGTGGTCGGGCTCGCTGTCGATGGACGTGAGGGTCGCGTTCGGCGCACCGGTCAGCAGCCAGAGACCGGACACGCCTGTCCCGGTCCCCACCTCGACGATGGAGGAAGCGCGGAGGGCGGCCGCCAGCACGGCCAGCTGCGAGCCGACCGCTGGCGAGACGGCCTCGACTCCCAGCTCCAGCGCGTGCTCTCGGGCGCGCGCGATCGACTCGGGCTCGACGACGTAGTCGTCGGCGTACTTCCAGTTCGCTTCCTTCTCTGACATACGCCTCCCACCCTATGCGGCCCGCCCCTCCCGCTCCGGCAATCCCCAGGACGAGCCTTCTCCGGCGCACGAAAAGGCCCCGAATGCGGAAGCTAGGGTGGGGTGCATGATGGGCCTCACCTTCGAGAAGCTGCTGCTTCTCGCGGTGCTCGCGGTGGTCCTTCTCGGTCCTGACCGGCTGCCACGCTACGCCGGCCAGCTGGCCCGGCTCGTGAAGTCGGTGAAGGCGTTCGCGGACAACGCGAAGGACCGGATGCGCGAGGAGATGGGCCCCGAGTTCGACGAGGTCGACTGGAAGAAGCTGGACCCGCGCCAGTACGACCCGCGCCGCATCATCCGCGAGGCCCTTCTGGAGGACGAGGAGCAGCCGGCGCAGGTCGTCCGACCGCCGGCCAGGAGCGCCCCGCGAGCGGGGCCGGCCCCGGCGGTGCGCCGGGAGCCGGGCGGCCCGGCGCCCTTCGATTCCGAGGCGACCTAGCCCCTCGCCCGGCCGCGCACCGCGAGGCGCGCGGCCGCCCCCTGGCGCCCGAGCATCTGCACGGGTCCGGCGCACTTCGCGACACGCCGCTGCCGGGGGCTCCGCGCACGGCGTGTCGCCGAATTCTCCGGATCCGTGCAGATCCTCCGGATCCGTGCAGGTCCTCCGGATCCGTGCAGGCGCTCCGGACCCGTGCAGGCGCTAGCGGAGGGAGAGGGGCAGGCTGCGCCCCGCCAGGCTCTCGCGCCGCACCGAGAGCCGCGCCGCGATGTCCCGCAGCGCCCGCGCGGCCGGGTCCCCCGGGGAGGAGAGGACGACGGGCACGCCCGCGTCCCCCGCGACGCGGAGGTCGACACTGAGAGGCACGGAGCCGAGGAGCGGCACCGCGTCGGCCTGACCGTCGGAGAGGCGCGCCGCCGTCTCGGCGCCGCCGCCCGAGCCGAACAGGTCGAGGACGCTGCCGTCCGGCTGAGCGAGGCCGGCCATGTTCTCCACGACGCCGAGGAGGCGCTGACCGGTCTGGCGCGCGAGGAGACCCGACCGCACGGCGACCTCGGCGGCCGCCGGCTGCGGCGTGGTGACGACGATGACCTCGGCCTGGGGGAGCAGCTGACCGACCGAGATGGCGACGTCGCCGGTGCCGGGCGGCAGGTCGAGCAGGAGCACGTCGAGCTCGCCGAAGAACACGTCCGTCAGGAACTGCGCGATCGTCCGGTGCAGCATCGGGCCCCGCCACGCGACCGCGCCGCCCCGCTGCTCGGGCGGAAGGAACATCCCGATCGAGATCGCCTTCACGCCGTGCGCGACCGGCGGGAGCATCATCTGGTCCACCCGCGTCGGCGTCGCGTCCGCCGGGATGCCGAGCAGGCCCGGGATCGAGAACCCGTGCACGTCCGCGTCGACCACGCCGACGGACAGGCCCTGCGCGGCCAGGGCGACCGCGAGGTTCGCGGTCACGGTGCTCTTGCCGACCCCGCCCTTGCCGCTCGTGACCGCGATCACGCGCGTCAGCGAGTCGCGGCCGAACTGGGCGCCTCGCGCCCGGGCGCCCCGGAGCTTGAGCGTGAGCGCGTGCCGCTGCTCGGGCGTCATGATCGAGGTCTCGACGACCGCGGAGGTCACCCCCGGCGTCCCGAGCGCCGCGTCGCGCACGTCTTGCTCGATCCGGTCCGCGGCAGGACAGCCCACGATCGTGAGACGCAGGCCCACGCGCGCCGTGCCGTCCGCGGTGACCGTGACGCCGTCGATCATGTCCAGGTCGGGGATCGGCTTGCGGATCTCCGGATCGATGACGCTGCGCAGGCGCTCCCGGACGGCGTCCTCCAGCTCGGCCGTGCCCGCCGTCACGCGGACCTCGATCCCGTCGACCGCCGGTGCTCGGCCTCGGCCGGCTCGTCGTGGTCGCGCTTCTCGAGCTCTTCCAGCAGGCTTCGCAGCTCGGAGCGGATGAAGTCCTTGGAGGCCATGTCGCGCACGAGCAGGCGCAGGGCGACGACCTCGCGGGCGAGGTACTCGGTGTCCGCGAGGTTCCGCTCGGCCCGCTGCCGGTCCTGCTCCATGGCGACACGGTCGCGGTCGTCCTGGCGGTTCTGCGCGAGCAGGATGAGCGGCGCGGCATACGAGGCCTGGAGCGAGAGGATCAGCGTGAGTGCCGTGAAGCCGATCTCGGCCGAGTCGAAGCGCCACTGCTCCGGCGCGTAGGTGTTGTACGCCATCCAGGCGATCACGAACAGTGTCAGGCCGATCAGGAACCAGGGTGTTCCCATCGCGCGCGCGATGAACTCCGTGGCGCGGCCGAAGCGGTCCCGGCTCGCCCGCTTGCGGAACGACAGGACCGAGGTGCGGAGGCCCTTCGGGGCGTCCAGCCGCGGCTCCTGCCGTGGCGTGGTCTCAACGGGTCGCGCCATCTCCTGCCCTCCTTCCACGGCGTCCGGCGGGCACCGGGAGCCCCCGCCTCAGTGCGGCGGCGCGGGTCCGCGGCGCCCGTGCGGAGTCGGGGTTCCGCCAGTCCTCCGGGAGCAGGTGGTCGAGCACGTCGTCGACCGTCACGACGCCGACGAGTCGGTTGTTCTTGTCCACGACGGGGACGCTGACGAGGTTGTAGGTCGCGAGGATCCGCGACACCTCGGCGGCGGAGGTGTCGTCGCGCACGGGCTCGAGCCCCTGGTCGAGGAGCGTGCCCAGCCGCTCGTGCGGCGGGTAGCGGAGCATCCGCTGAAAGTGCACCATGCCGAGGAAGCGACCGGTCGGCGGCTCGTACGGCGGCAGCGTGACGCACACGGCCGCGCCGAGCGCCGGCGCGAGCTCGTGCCGGCGGATCAGGGCCAGCCCCTCGGCGACGGTCGCGTCCGCGGAGAGGATGATCGGCTCGGGCGTCATGAGGCCGCCCGCGGTGTCCGGCTCGTACTCGAGCAGCCGGCGGACGTCGTCCGCCTCCTCGGGCTCCATCAGATCGAGGAGGGCCTCGCCGCGCTCACCGGGCAGCTGGGCGATGAGGTCGGCGGCGTCGTCGGGCTGCATGGCGTCGAGGACGTCAGCGGCCCGGTCGTCGTCGAGCTTCGCGAGGATCTGCACCTGATCCGTCTCCGGCATCTCCTCGAGCACGTCCGCGAGGCGCTCGTCGGGCAGCTCCTCGGCCACCTCCTGGCGGCGCTGCTCGGGCAGGTCGAGCAGGGTGTTCGCGAGGTCCGCCGGGTTGAGGTCGGAGTAGGTCTGGATCAGCTGGCTCGCCGACTGGCTCTGGCCCTTGCCGACGCGCTCCCGCACCTCGTCCCACCGGACGAACATCGTCGGGCCCTTGGCGAACGGGCTGGGGCTCGTCTTCGGCTTGCGCACGAAGAGCTGTCCGACCTCCCACTCGCCGGGGGCGACCTCCTCGATGGAGACGTCCTCGATCGTGGCCTCGCCGGATCCGTCCGCGAGCACGACCCGGCGGCCGAGCATCTCGGCGATGACGCGGGTCTCGCTCGCCCGCTGCTCGAAGCGGCGCAGGTTGATGAGACCCGTCGTGATGATCTGACCGGCGCCGATGCTCGTGACCCGGCCGATCGAGAGGAACACGCGCCGCTTGCCGGGAATCTCGACGACGAGGCCGACGACGCGCGGAGGGTCGCTTCGGCGGTACACGACGACCACGTCGCGCGCCTTCCCGACGCGATCGCCCAGCGGGTCGAAGACCGTGCAGCCGACCAGCCGGGCGACGAAGACCCTGCTCACACTCACACGACCAGGCTACCGGCGCGACCTCCCGGCGACGCCGATGCCGCCATCTGTCAGGTGTTTCGGCCAGAATTGTTCACATGACCTCACCCTCCCCGTTCAGCGGCCGCCCGGCGGTCGAGCCCGCGCTGCCCCGCGGCGAGGTGGTCGGGACGTACGAGACCTACACGCAGGCGCAGCAGGCGGTGGACCGGCTCGTGAAGGCGGACTTCTCGGTGCAGGACGTCTCGATCGTCGGCAACGACCTGAAGAGCGTCGAGCATGTGACCGGGCGCCTCACCTACGCGAAGGCGGCGGGCGCGGGCGCGCTGTCCGGCCTGTGGCTCGGCGTGTTCTTCGGCGTCGTCCTGCTCCTCTTCTCGCCCGCGAGCCCGAACGTGTTCGGCGTCGCGCTCGCGGCGATGCTGATCGGCGCCGGCTTCGGCATGCTGTTCGGCCTCGCGAGCTACGCCGCCACCCGCCGCATCCGCGACTTCACGTCCACGCGGGCCGTGATCGCGTCCAACTACACCCTCGTCGTCAAGCCGGAGAGCTCAGGCCGGGCGCAGAGCATCCTCGGCTCGACGCCGCCTGCGGCTCCCGAGTCGCCGTACCCTCCCACGGCGTAGTCCGTCCGCCGAAGTGCCACTTGGTGCTCCCATTCCCGCGATTTGGGAGCACCAAGTGGCATCTCGGCGGGAGTAGGCACGGCGCGTAGCACGGCGCGAAGCGCGGCGCTCAGGCGCGGGAGAGGCGGGCGATCCAGGCCTCGACCTCGTCCGCCGTGCGCGGGATCGCCGCGGAGAGGTTCTCGACGCCGTTCTCGGTGACGAGCACGTCGTCCTCGATGCGGACGCCGATGCCGCGGAACTCCTCGGGGACCGTGAGGTCGTCGGGCTGGAAGTAGAGGCCGGGCTCGATCGTGAACACCATGCCGGGCTTCAGCAGCCCCTCGCGGTACAGCTCGCGCCGCGCCTTCGCGCAGTCATGGACATCGATGCCGAGGTGGTGGCTCGTCCCGTGCACCATGTAGCGGCGGTGCTGCTGGTTCTCCTGCTGCAGCGCCTCCTCGGCGGTCCCCGGCAGCAGGCCCCACTCGGCGGTCTTCCGGGCGATGACCGCCATCGCCGCCTCGTGCACGTCGAGGAAGCGGATGCCGGGCCGCACGACCGCGAAGGCCGCGTCGGCCGCCTCCCGCACGGCCTCGTACACCATGCGCTGGGTGGGGGTGAAGCGGCCGTCGACCGGCAGCGTCCGGGTGATGTCCGCGGTGTAGAGGCTCGGCAGCTCCACCCCGGCGTCGATGAGGATGAGGTCGCCGGGCACGACGGGACCGTCGTTGCGCGTCCAGTGCAGGATGCACGCGTGCGGTCCCGAGGCGGCGATCGTGTCGTAGCCCACGGCGTTGCCGTCCATCCGAGCCCGCGTGTAGAAGACGCCCTCCACGACCCGCTCGCCGCGCTCATGCCGCTGGATCCGCGGCAGGTCGGCGATGATGTCGTCGAAGCCCTGGGCGGTCGCCTCGATCGCGAGCCGCATCTGCGCGATCTCGTAATCGTCCTTGACCAGCCGGAACTCGCTGAGCGCCCGGGCGAGCTCGTCCGAGGTGTCCGCGTCGACGTCGTCGTCCTGGGAGCGGAACTCCGTGAGCGGCTGCGTCGCGATGCCGAGGTCGGCGGCGACGTGGTCGAGCGTCGGCCGGGGTCCGATCCAGAACTCGCCGATCTCGGGGTTGGCGTAGAACTCGTCGGAGTCGCGCCCGGCCGCAGGCCGGAAGTAGAGCGTCGCGGTGTGGCCGTCGCCTGCGGGATCGAGCACGAGCACCGCGTCCGGCTCCGCGTCCGCGCCCCATCCGGTGAGCCAGGAGAAGGCGGAGTCCGCCCGGAACGGGTAGTCCGTGTCGTTCGAGCGCACCTTGCGGCTGCCGGCGCGCACGACGAGCCGCTGACCGGGGAACAGGCCCGACAGGCGGCGGCGCCGCTCCGCCGCGTATGGCGCCTGGTCCCGCTGGGGCGGGGTGACGAGCGCTCGATCCGCCCAGCCGCTGCCGATGTAGGCCGCGAAGGACTCGGGCCACGGCGCAGCCCGGTTCGCCGTCGCGCGCGGCTGCTCGGCCTGGCCCTCCACGGGCCCCGTCGCCTCCGGCGCCTCGAGGTCCGGCTCCGCCAGTCGCTCCGTCTCGTCGTTCATGGGTCCATTGTCCCCCTGCTCGTCAGCCCGCGCGGGTGAGCTGGGCGAGAACGGGCCGGTGGTCGCTGCCCGCGCCCTCGTGGTCGGTCAGCACCCGGTACCCGCTCACACGCCAGGCGGACGTGACGAGGACGTGATCGATCGGGGCGCCGAGCAGCGCCGGCACGGCCGTGGGCCAGGTGCCGACCGCGCCGGCGCCCGCGAGCCTCCCGGCGTCGCGGCACCGGCCGAGATCCATACCGGGCTCGGCCTGCAGTCCCGGAAAGTGGTCGAGCGTCGCGTTGAAGTCCCCGGCGAGGATCACGTCCGCGCCCTCGCACTGCGCGGCGAGCCATGCCAGGTCGCTGCGCCACTCGGACGTGTACTGAGGCAGCGGCGCGACCGCGTGAGCCGCGACGAGCACGGGCCCGCCGCCGGTGGGCATCGCGACGAGGCTCGGCAGGACCGAGGTGTTGGACGCGCCGGTGCCGATGACGTAGGACCCCAGGTCCGAGCTGATCAGCAGCGACGTGGACCGCGCCTTCGACACCTGGTCGTAGGCGACCGTGTACGCCACGAGGGGGAGGCCCGCCGCGCGGGCGCGCGCCGCGACGTCGTCCGCGGTCGCCTTGGTGGTCTCGGGCAGGGCGACGACGTCCGCCTGGGAGTCGATCACGAGCTGTGCGATCCGCTCGGCGCCCGGGGCATCGCCGAGGGTGTTCCAGGAGAGCACGCGGATGCTGGTGGCGGACGGTGTCTCGAACCCGGACCCGCTGAACCCCCGGGAGGAGAGGACCGCGACCTGCAGTCCGGAAAAGGCGAGGAGCAGCACCGCGATGACCGCGAAGAAGCGGCGCCCGGCGGCGATCAGCAGCGCGAGCACGGTCGAGAGGAGAGCGGCGATCAGGGCGACGACCACGGCCGCGGAGCGCAGCGACACCGCCTGGGCGACGGGCGTCACGCGATGCCATCCGAAGAGCTGCGGCCAGGCGAGGGCGAGGAGGCTTCCGGCGACCGCCAGCAGGATCAGGGCTGCCAGGACGCGACGGATCACCGCCTCACCGTAGCCGAGGGGGTGCGCCCTCCCGCGGAGGCGCCGCTAGCGGGCCCGACGCCGCTCCGCCGCCACGGCTGCGCGGACGGCGGGGGCGAGCTCCTCGCCGAACCGCCGGATCGTGTCCTCGTCGTCGGTCGCCACGATGAGGGTGGAGATGCCGTACTCGAGCGCGAGGCTGACCATGGAGTCGACGTCTGCGACCTCGGCCGGGACATTGAGCAGACGCCGGATGGCCGCCGGGTCGCGTCCGGACTCGACGGCCGCCTCGTCGATGATCCGGTTGCCGGTCCGGAGGTCGTCGAGCGAGTCGAGTCGGGCCAGCGACGGCAGCCAGCCGTCGCCCATCCGCCCGATGAGGCGCAGCATCCGAGGTCGCAGCGCGCCGATCCAGATCGGGATCTCGTGCGCCGGCCGCGGGCCCCGCTTCGCGCCGTGCGCCCGGTAGAACCGCCCGTCGCGGAACACCCCGCCGCGCTCGTCGGTGTTCCAGAGGTCCCGGATGAGCAGGACGGCCTCCTCGAGCGCCTGGACCGCCTCGCCGGGGGAGCGGCGCTCGCCGCCCATCGCCGCGATGGCGTCCCAGAAGGCGCCGGCGCCGAGTCCCAGCGCGACCCGGCCTCCGCTGAGGCGGTCGAGGGAGGCCGCCGCGCGGGCGAGGACCGCGGGCGGCCGCAGGGGCAGACTGTGCACGTTCGCCGAGAGCCCCACGGTCGTGGTCCGGGCGGCGACATACGACAGCAGCGTCCAGGCGTCGAGGAACCGCGGCTGATACGGGTGGTCCTGGAACGTGACGAGATCGAGCCCCGCGCGCTCGGTCGCGACGGCCAGTGCCACGGTCCCCTCGGGGTCCGCGGCCGACGGGGTGAGGAAGGCGCCGAACCGCAGGTCGGCTCCGTAATCCGGCATGCACCCCTCCTTCCGATGCCGTCACGGGAATGCTCCTCCGGAGAGGGGGCCCGACGCCACGCCGCCTGAAGAACCGGTCCTAGCATGGGTCCATGGGTGTGCGCGGGCGGTTCGATCTGCACACGCACTCCAGCGTCTCCGACGGAACCGAGACCCCCGGCGAGCTCGTCGCCGCCGCGGCCGCGGCCGGCCTCGACGGGATCGCGCTCACGGACCACGACTCGACGGCCGGCTGGCAGGACGCGCGGACCGCCGCCCTGCGGCACGGAGTCGCGCTGCTCCCCGGGATGGAGCTCAGCACGCGGCACGGCTGGGCGAGCGTGCACGTGCTCGGGTACCTGTTCGATCCCACCGATGCGGGGATCCTCGCCGAGACGGAGCGCATCCGCCGCGATCGCGTCACACGTGCCGAGACGATGGTGACTCGCATCGGGCACGACTACGAGCTCGAGTGGGACGACGTCGTCGCGCAGACCACGCCCGGCGGAACCGTGGGCAGGCCGCACATCGCGGACGCGCTCGTCGCGAAGGGGCACGTCCGGGACCGCGGCGAGGCGTTCGCGACCATCCTGCACTGGCGTGCGGGGTACTACGAGCCGCACTACGCGCCCGAGCCCCTGGAGGGCATCCGGCTCATCGTCGCCGCCGGCGGTGTCCCGGTCCTCGCCCATCCCGGGGTGAGCACCGACCGCATCCTGCCGGAGGACTACCTCCGCCGGCTCATCGACGCCGGCCTCTTCGGGGTCGAGGTGCACCACCGGGACAACAGTCCGAATGGCGCCCGCCGCCTCCTCGAGCTGGCGCAGAAGTACGACCTCGCCGTCACCGGGTCGAGCGACTACCACGGCGCGGGCAAGCCGAACCGGCTCGGCGAGAACACGACGGCGCCCGAGGTCGTGGAGCGGCTGGTCGCCGCCGCGACGGGCTACGCGCCGGTCACCCGGCCCGCGTAGCCGAGATCGGGGGCCGCCGTTCCGGGCGTCTCCCGCTCGTACGCCGCCTCGACCTGCTGGATCCGGCGGATCCGCTCGACGTCGAGCTTCCGCGACCGGTCGAAGCGGTAGATGCCGTTCTCCTCCTGGAACACGTCCGTCAGCTGGGTGTAGCAGTAGCCGAACATCAGCGGGTTCTCGAGCATCACCCGGGCCAGGCCCTCGAAGCGCTCGTAGAACTCCTCGAGGTTCCGCACGCGCTGCCCGTAGCCCCAGGAGTCGAGGACGTCCGACCCCGCCTCGCCCTCGGCGGCGCGCTCGGGGTTCCACCAGATCCCGCCGAACTCCGAGACGAAGTACGGCTGTCCCGCGTACGGCTGCGACCACTCGCCGTCGGCGCCGCGGTTCACGTACGGGTTGCCGTCCGCGAGGCCCTGCTGCTGCAGCGCGAACTCCGCCGGCGCCTGCGTGTAGGAGTGCGAGTCGTAGACGTCCGTAGGCTCGCGGTGCGCGTAGCCGGACGCGTCGATGACGGGGCGGGACGGATCGGCGAGCTTCGTCGCGAGGAACATCGCGTGGGTGACGTCGTCGAGCGCCGTCGTGCGGTCGTGCAGCTGCTGGTGCGTCTCGTTGAGCGGGCACCAGCCGATGATCGACGGATGGCTGACGTCCCGCGCGACCACCTCGAGCCACTCACCGACGAACGCCGCCGTGGGCTGCTGGTTGTTGCCGGTCGGGCCGAGCGCGTTGATCCCCCAGTCGCCGTACTCGCCCCACACGAGGAATCCCGCCCGGTCGGCGTGGTACAGGTACCGCTCCTCGAACACCTTCTGATGCAGGCGTGCGCCGTTGAACCCGGCCTCCTGCGCGAGCTCGATGTCCTGCCGAAGCGCGGCGTCCGAGGGCGCGGTCATGAGGGTGTCCGGCCAGTAGCCCTGGTCCAGCACGAGACGCTGGAAGACGGGTCGGCCGTTGAGGAGCAGCGCCTGACCGTCGATCGCGATCGACCGCATCCCGGCGTAGCTGCGGACGCTGTCGATCGTGTCGCCGTCCGCGTCGAGGAGCTCGAGGAGGACGTCGTACAGGTACGGGTCCTCCGGGGACCACAGCCGCACGGACTCGGCGGGGAGCGCGACCTCGACGCCGGGGGAGAGGTCGAGGTCGGCGCGCGTCTCGGCCTCCGCGACGGGGCGCCCCTCGGCGAGCACCGTCGCCCGGAAGCGCGAGCCCGCGAGGTTCCTGTTCACGGTCGCGCGGAGGGCGAGGACGCCGTCCGCCACCCGGGGCGTGATCGCGACGCGCTTGAGGTACGTGCTCGGCACCGACTCGAGCCACACGGACTGCCAGATGCCCGTCGTCCTCGTGTAGTAGGCGAGGTTGTTGAGGAACTGCCGGGCCTGCTTGCCGCGCGCCTGCGGCTGATCCCGCAGGTCGCGCGCCCGCACGGTGATCGTGAGGAGGGTCCCCGGCTCCCGGTGCCCGAGGTCGAGGGTGAAGGAGCTGAACCCGCCGCGATGGCGGCCCGCCTCGACGCCGTCGATCCAGACGGTCGCGTCGTAGTCGACCGCCCCGAAGTGCAGGAGGACGCGGCCGGTCCAGTCGTCCGGCACGCGAGCGGTGCGCCGGTACCAGACCGCCTGCAGGTAGTCCGTGTTGCCGACGCCGGACGCCTCCGACTCGGGCGCGAACGGCACCAGGATGCGGTCGTCCAGCTCCCGGCCCGCGAGGCCGCGCTCGAGCCCCGAGTCACCCTGGTCGAGCTGGAACTCCCACCAGCCGTTGAGGCTCAGCCAGCGGTCGCGGACGAACTGCGGCCGCGGATGCTCGGGACGGGGATGATCGGGGCTGTCCATGTCCGTTCCCTGAGGGGCAGTCCGCGGGTCAGGCGGAGGGCGTGGGGCGGGACCCGCCGCGTCGCCGGCGGCGTCGCTGCGGCCCCGATCCGTCGTGCGCTCCCGAGCCCGGAGCGTGCTCCGCGTGGGCCTGCTGCTGCGGGCCGCTCGACTGCGTCGCGCCGCCGCTGCGGGTGCGGCGCCGGCTCCGGGAGCGGGCGGTCTTCTCCGCGGGAGCGGTCGCCTCGCCCTCCGTGGGCTCCGATGCTGCGGGCGCCGTGACGGGGGCGGCGGCGCGGGGCGCCACCACTCGTCCCTTCGTGCCCTGCGGGATGTCGAGGTCCGAGAAGAGGTGCGGCGAGGACGAGTACGTCTCCACCGGCTCCGGCTGGCCGAACTCGAGGGCCCGGTTGATCAGGGACCACTTGTGCAGGTCCTCCCAGTCGACGAACGTGACCGCGATGCCCGTCTTGCCCGCTCGTCCGGTGCGGCCGACACGGTGCAGGTAGGCCTCGCCGTCGTCCGGGATCGTGTGGTTGATGACGTGCGTGACGTCGTCGACGTCGATGCCGCGGGCGGCGACGTCCGTCGCGATGAGGACGTCCTTCTTGCCGGCCCGGAACGCCGCCATGGCGCGCTCGCGCTGCTCCTGGCTGAGGTCGCCGTGCACCGCGGCGGCCTTGAACCCGCGGTCGGTGAGCTCCTCGACGAGCTTGGCCGCGGCGCGCTTGGTGCGGGTGAAGATCACGGTCTTGCCGCGTCCCTCCGCCTGGAGGATGCGGGCGATGACCTCGTCCTTGTCGAGCGCGTGCGCCCGGTAGACCAGGTGCTTGATGTTCGCCTGCGTGAGGCCCTCGTCGGGGTCCGTCGCGCGGATGTGGACGGGCCGGTTCATGAAGCGGCGGGCGAGCGCGACGATCGCGCCCGGCATGGTCGCCGAGAACAGCATGGTGTGCCGCGTCGGTGGCGTCTGCGCGAAGAGCTTCTCGATGTCCGGCAGGAAGCCGAGGTCGAGCATCTTGTCGGCCTCGTCGAGCACCATCTCGCGGACGTTCGACAGCGAGAGGAGCCGCTGGCCGGCGAGGTCGAGGAGACGGCCGGGGGTGCCGACGACGATCTGCGCGCCCGCCTTCAGCTGCTCGATCTGGCCCTCGTACGCCTTGCCGCCGTAGATGGAGACGACGGTCGTCGGGCGGTTGGACGTCGCGAGCTCGAGGTCCTCGGTCACCTGCACCGCGAGCTCGCGGGTGGGGACGACGACGAGCGCCTGCACGCCGGGCGCGGGGTCCGGGCCGAGACGCTGGATGATGGGGAGGCCGAAGCCGAAGGTCTTGCCGGTGCCGGTCTTGGCCTGGCCGATGATGTCCTGACCGGAGAGCGCCAGCGGGATGGTCTGGGTCTGGATGGGGAAGGGGTCGGTGATCGCCTTGGTGGCGAGGGCGTCGACCATGTCCTGGTCGACGCCGAGTTCGGTGAAAGTCACGAAGCGGAGCGCCTTGTCGGTAGTGTGTGCGCCTGTCGGTTCTAGGCGCTCGTCTCTTCCGGCGAGTCTGCGCGGAATCCGCCCATCCTAGCCGGTCCCCTTTCCGCGGGGGCCGGACGGCGCCTCCCCCTAAGCTGGGGCGTGTGATCTCCTGGTTCGGACGACACGGCACGGGCGCCGAGTCATCGAGGCCACGAGGTCGTGCGGTGCCGCAGACCATCGACCGCGTCAGCATCGAGGCGCTGCGACCGGATCCGGTCAAAGTCATCGCCCAAGCGGCATATCTCGAGCTGTCGGAGTTCGAGGCGCTGTCGCGAGCCGCATCCGCAGCCCCGGACCTGCGCGCGAAGGAGGCGCTGTCCAACGCGGCGGGACTCGTGCTCGCCAAGCACCGCGCGCTGACCGCGGAGCTGAGGCGCCGCGGCGTGGAGCCCGCGGAGGCCATGGCCCCGTACCGCGAGCCGATCGACGCCTTCGCTGTTATGGTCGCCGGGGCCGACTGGTACGAGGCGCTCGCGAGCATCTACCTCACGTCGGGCCTGCTCGACGACTTCTTCTCCCGGCTCGCCGCGGGCATCGAGGACGGCGGCGCCAAGCTGTCGGCGGTCATCGCAGGGGAGAACGGCGCGGAGGCGATCGTCGACATGCTCGCGGATGCGATGGCCGAGAATCCGAAGCTCGGGTCCCGCCTCGCGGTGTGGGGCCGCCGGCTCGTCGGGGACACGCTGCTGGTCGCCCGCTCGGCGCTGCCGCAGACGCAGCCGAACGCGGAGCATCGGATCGAGCCGGTGCTCACCGAGCTCATGGCCGAGCACACGCGGCGGATGGACCGGCTCGGCCTCACCGCCTGACCGCGCCGGCGCCCTGTCGCTCAACAGGCAAAAGAGGGCTTCAGCAGGCGAAAACGGGCCCGATCTTGCTGTTGGAGGCCGTTCCTGCCTGTTGAGCGGAAGTGACGCCGGGGGCTAGGAGCGGGTCGTGCGAGCGCGAGCTCGGGCACGGGTGAGGGCCGCGAGGCGCTCGGAGTCCTGCCGTTCGCGGGCGCGTCCCAGCAGCAGCGCCGCCGCGGCGCACACCGCCGCCGTCGCGACGAGCGTGATCCACCAGATGAGGCCCGCGTCCCAGGCGAGGCCGGCCCAGGTCAGGGCCACCCAGAGCGCCGCCGAGAACGCCGCGCCGATCGCGGGCACGAGAAGCACGCCGTTGGTGCTGCGGCGGGGGAGGGTGTAGCGGGCGACGAAGCCGAGGATCAGTCCGCCGAGGACGACGAAGAGCAGCTCCATCGCGTCCTCAGGCGACGAAGCCGACGCGGCGGGTCTTCTCCGAACCGACCTCGATGTAGGCGAGCGTCGCCGACGGCACGAGGTAGACCTTGCCGGCGTCGTCCGCGAGGCGGATGACCTTCGCCTCGCTCTCGAGCGCCTCGGAGACCGTCTTCTCGATCTCGGCCGCGGGCTGGTTCGTCTCGAAGCTCAGCTCACGTGCGCTGTTGACGATGCCGATGCGAATCTCCACGGGGACCTTCCTGACGCCGAACGTTCGGGAAGAGCCTACGGCAGGCCGTTCCCGGGCCCGTCGCCCGTTCTCTGTCGGCGCACCGGGTTACCGTTGGCGCCGTGGGAGGGCACGCAGCGACGATCGAGCAGCTCGAGGGGGTCGAGCTCGACGAGGCACAGCAGGCGGTGCTGGGGCTCGGCGACGACGAGAGCGGCGTGGTGGTCGGTCCGCCCGGCTCCGGCAAGACCACCGCGATGGTGGAGCTCGTCGCGGCCCGCGTGGCGTCCGGATGGCGCCCGTCCGAGATCCTCGTGCTGTCCCCGGCCCGCCAGGCGGCCTCCGCCCTGCGCGACCGCATCGCGCTCCGTCTCGGCGTCCCGACCGGGGGGCCCGTCGCCCGCACCGCGGCCTCGGTCGCGTTCGAGATCGTGCGGGAGGACGCGGCCCGCCGCGGCGACGTCCCGCCCCGGCTGCTGACGGGCGCCGAGCAGGACTCGATCATCGCCGCGCTGCTGGAGGGGCACGCCGAGAGCGGCGAGGGCCCGGATTGGCCGGAGGGGCTCGACGCCGACGTCCGGCGCCTCCCCGCGTTCCGCACCGAGCTGCGCGAGCTGATGGCGCGCACGACGGAGGCCAACCTGTCGCCCGCGGACCTCGCCGGGCTCGGCCGGCGCTCGGGAATCCCGGAGTGGGAGGCCGCGGCGCGCTTCGCCGACGAGTACCAGCGGGTCGTCGACAGCTTCCGGTCGTCCTCCTACGACTCGGGCGAGCTCCTCGCGGAGGCGACCGCCCTCGTGCGCTCCGGCGTCGCGACGCTGCGTCCCCGTCTCGTCCTCCTCGACGACGCGCAGGAGCTCGGCAGCGGAACCGCCGAGCTCGTCGCCGCCTGGGTCGGCCGCGGCACGTCCGTGGTCGCGTTCGGCGACCCCGACATCGCGAGCACCGGGTTCCGCGGCGGCCGCGCGGACCTGCTGTCCCGGCTGGGCGAGACGCTGGGCCTGCCCTCGCTCCCGGTGCTCCAGCTCACAGCCGACCATCGCGCGCACCCCGACCTGCGGAGCGTGACCGCGAGGGTCACGGCCCGGATCGGCGCCGCCGGCTTCGGCACCCACCGCGCCCGCCGTCCCGAGGAGCGGGAGGACCCCGTCGAGGAGCCCCGCGTCCTCCGCATCGACGCCTCCGGTCGCCCCGAGGAGATCGCGCGCCTCGCGTCCCGCCTCCGGGAACTGCACGTCCAGCAGGACGTCCCGTGGAGCCGCATGGCCGTTGTGGTCCGGTCGGGGCGCCTGGTGCCCTCGTTCGCCCGCGGCCTCGCGGTCGCCGAGGTGCCCACCCGCACGAGCCTCGCGGCGCGGCCGCTGCGCGAGGAGTGGGCCGCCCGTCACCTCGTCGACGCGGTCGCGGTCGCGGTGGGCGCCCTGCCCTTCGACGCGCCGACGCTCGCCGGCCTCCTCCTCGGCCCGCTCGGCGGGCTCGACCCCGTATGTCTCCGCCGCCTCCGCCTCGCGCTGCGCCACGAGGAGCTGGCGGGCGGCGGCGCACGCTCCGCCGAGGAGCTGCTCGTGGAGGCCATGTCGGCGCCCGGGCGCTTCTCGACCATCGATGCCGCCCCCGCCCGCCGTGCCGGGTCCCTCGCCGAGACCCTCAGCCGAGTGCGGGATGCCCACGCGGCGGGAGGATCCATCGAGGAGCTCCTCTGGCTGGTGTGGGAGCGCAGCGGCCTCGCCCGCACCTGGGGAGCGCAGGCACAGGGCACCGGGGTCCTCGCCGACGAGGCGAACCGGCACCTCGACTCGGCCGTCGCGCTCTTCACGGCGGCGCAGCGCTTCGTCGAGCGATCCCCGGGTCAGCCGGCCACCGACTTCCTCGCCGAGGTCCTCGGAGCGGACCTCCCCGAGGACACTCTCGCGCCGCGTTCCCGGCAGGACTCCGTCCTCGTGTGCGCGCCCACCGGAGTCCTCGGCGCCGAGTTCGACGTCGTCGCCGTGTCCGCGCTGCAGGACGGTGTCTGGCCGAACCTCCGCCTGCGGGGCACCCTGCTGCATCCGGGGAAGCTCGCCGACGCCCTCGACGGCATCCCGAGCGAGGACGTCGACGCGCGGAAGCTGGTGCTGGACGACGAGCTGCGGATGTTCGCGCTCGCCGTCTCCCGCGCCCGCACCCACCTGGTGCTGACGTGCGTGTCCAACGTCGACGAGCAGCCCTCCTCGCTGCTGCGGCTGCTGCCGGACATCCCTCCCGAGCGCGGGGGCGAGCGTCTTCCGCTCACCCTGCGCGGGCTTGTGGGCGCCCTCCGGCGGACCCTGTCGTCCGACCCCTCCTCTGCCGGCGCGTCGGCGCTCGCGCGGCTGCGGGACGAAGCTGTTCCCGGCGCCGACCCGGACTCCTGGTACGGCGTCCTCCCTCCGAGCACCCAGCGTCCGCTCGCCGACCTCGAGGACCCCGAGGTGCGGGTCTCGGTGTCGCCCTCGAAGCTCGCGACGGTCGAGAAGTCGCCGCTCGGCTGGTTCGTCGACGTGATGGCCGCGACGCCGTCCGGCTTCGCCGCCAGCATCGGCACGGTCCTCCACGCCGCCATGGAGAAGCTGTCGACGACCCCCGGCGCGGACCTGTCGGCGCAGGCGGTGATGGCAGCGGTGGACGAGCGCTGGAACGAGTTCTCGTTCGAGTCGCCGTGGCTCGAGGAGTACGAGCGGCGCCGCACCGGGCGCCTCGCGGAGGGTCTGGCGGACTACCTCGCCGCCTTCGAGCGGGACGGCCACCGCCTGCTGGGCGCCGAGTCGGAGTTCGAGTTCGAGGTCGACAGGGCGCTGGTGCGCGGGACGATCGACCGCGTCGAGCTGACCGCCGACGGCGCGGTCGTCATCGTCGACCTCAAGACGGGGCGCCGGTGGCCCGCCAAGGACGAGCTGCCCGGGCACGCGCAGCTCGGCATGTACCAGCTCGCCGCTGCCTCGGGAGCCCTTCCCGCGATCCCCGCCGACGGGGTGGGCGGCGGCGCGAAGCTGCTGTTCGTCGCCGACGGCGTCGGGGGCCGCCTGTTCCGCGAGGCCGCGCAGGAGCCGCTGACGGACGAGGCGCTCGAGGAGTTCCGGTGCCGGGTCCGCGCCGCCGCCGAGACGATGGCCGGCACGCTCTTCCCCGGCGTGGACGGGCTCGACGAGCGCGACCCGTACGCGCGGTACGCCTATCGCATCCACCTGGTGCCGGCGGTGTCCGCATGACGTCGGCCGCCGAGATCGCGGCGGCGCTCCGTCTGCCGGAGCCCACCGCGCAGCAGAAGGCCGTCATCGAGGCGGGCCTCGTGCCGAGCCTCGTCCTCGCGGGGGCCGGCAGCGGCAAGACGGAGACCATGGCGAACCGCGTGGTCTACCTGCTCGCCAACGGGCAGGTCGCCCCGAACGAGATCCTCGGTCTGACCTTCACGCGGAAGGCGGCAGGGGAGCTCGCCGAGCGCGTAACCCGGCGCGTCGCCGGGCTCGACGGCACCGCCTTCGCCCCCGCCGAGTCGGATCCCTTCGACGCGCCCGCGATCGCGACCTACAACTCCTTCGCGAGCACCCTCTTCCGTGAGCACGCCCTCGCGATCGGCCGGGAGCCTGACGCGCTCGTGCTCGGCGACGCGTCCGCCTGGCAGCTCGCCCGCCGGGTCGTCGTGGGCAGCGACGACGAGCGGCTCGTCGAGCTCGGGAAGTCGGTGGACACCGTCACCGAGGGCGTGCTGACCCTGAGTCGGGCGCTGGCCGACAACATCGCCGATCCCGCCGACGTCCGGCGCATGATCGAGGACTTCGCCCGCCTCGCCGACCTGCCGTACGGCAACGCCCGCGTGAAGCAGCAGTACCGGACGCTGCGCGAGGCGATCGCCGTCGTCGGCACGCTCCCGCCGCTGCTCGCCCTGGCTGAGGAGTACCAGCGGCAGAAGATCCGGCGCGGGCTCATCGAGTTCTCCGACCAGATCGCGCTGGCGCTGGAGATCGTCCGCCGCGTGCCCGGCGTCGCCGCCGCGTACCGCGCGCGGTACCGGGTCGTGCTCCTCGACGAGTACCAGGACACGAGCGTCGTCCAGACACGGCTGCTCGCGGAGCTCTTCCGCGGCACCGCGGTCATGGCGGTCGGGGATCCGCACCAGTCCATCTACGGCTGGCGGGGAGCGAGCGCGAGCAACCTCGCGCGCTTCGGCCGCGACTTCAGCGGGCCGGACGGCGCCCGCACCTACGCTCTGTCCACCAGCTGGCGGAACCCGGGTCGCGTGCTCGACGCGGCGAACACCCTCGTCGCGCCCCTCTCGCTCGCCTCGCCCATCCCGGTGGAGCGGCTCGAGCGCCGTCCGGGATCCGGCGACGGGGAGCTGACGGTCGCGTTCCGCGAGACGGTGCTGGAGGAGGCGGACGCCGTCGCCTGCTGGTTCGAGGAGCGCCTGGGCGAGCGGCCCGACGAGGCGCCGCCGACGGCCGCGCTGCTGTGCCGCTCGCTCAAGAAGGTCGCCGTCTTCACCCGCGCGCTCGCCGAGCACGGGGTGCCGTTCCGGGTCCTCGGCGTGGGCGGTCTGCTCGAGGACCCCGCGGTCGTCGACCTCGTCTCGACCCTCCGGGTGCTCCACGACCCGACCGCCGGCCCCTACCTCCTGCGTCTGCTGACGGGAGCCCGCTGGCGGATCGGTGTCCGCGACATCAAGGCGCTGCGGGAGCTCGCGAGCTGGCTGTCCGGCCGGGACGCGGGACAGCAGCAGCTCGCGGACGGCGTGCGGGATCTCCTTCGCGCCTCGACGGTCGCGGACGAGGGCGCGTCGATCGTCGACGCGCTCGACTTCGTCGCGACCGCCCGCGAAGGCCATGGCGCACTCCGCGACTTCAGCGAGGAGGGCCTGCGCCGGATGCGCACCCTCGCGCGCGAGCTCGCAGGGCTGCGCAGTCGGGTCGGCCTGGACCTGCTGGACCTCGTGGCGCTCGTGCAGCAGGAGCTGCTGCTCGACGTCGAGGTGGCCGCGAACGAGTCCGCTCCGATCGGGCGCGCGGGTCTCGACGGCTTCACGGAGCTCGTCGCGGACTTCGTGGCCGGCGACGCGTCGGCCGGCCTGGGGTCGTTCCTGTCGTGGCTCGAGCTCGCCGAGGAGCGGGAGAACCTGAGCCCCCGGACCGAGGAGGCCGAGCCGGGCACGGTGCAGGTGCTCACGATCCACGGCTCGAAGGGCCTCGAGTGGGACCTCGTCGCGGTACCCCGCCTCGTCGAAGGCGAACTCCCCGCTCCGCCGCGCAGCAGCAAGGGCTGGCTCGCATTCGGGGAGCTGCCGTACGAGTTCCGCGGCGACGCCGCGGACCTCCCGGCCCTCGCGTGGCGTGCGGCGGCGACGGGCAAGGACTTCGACGAGGCCCACGGCACCTACTGCTCGGCGGTGACCGCCGCGTTCGCGGACGAGCAGCGCCGACTCGCCTACGTCGCCGTCACCCGTGCCCGCCGGGCGCTGCTGCTCACGGGATCCTTCTGGTGGACGCAGCGGAAGCCGCGCGGGCCGGGCCTGTTCCTCCGGGAGCTGCAGAGCGCCGGCCTGATCTCGGACGACGCGCTGCCGGAGGGACCGCAGTCGGAGGAGAACCCCCTCGACGAGCTCGTCACGCACGTGCCCTGGCCGAGCGACCCGCTCGGCGCCCGCGCCCGGCGGGTGCTCGCGGCCGCGGACGCCGTCCGCGCCGCGGATCCTGCCGTGGAGACCCCGTGGAGCGAGCGCATCGACCTCCTCGTCGCGGAGCGCGAGCGGCGGCGGCGCGACGCGGAGCTCGTCGAGCTGCCGGTGCGCATCTCGGCCTCCGCCTTCAAGGACTACGTCTCGGATCCGTCCGCGATGGCGGCGGCGCTTCGCCGTCCGATGCCGCAGCGCCCCTATCGGCAGACCCGGCTCGGCACGCTCTTCCACTCCTGGGTGGAGCAGCGGTACGGGCTGGGCGGGCTCGACGAGCTCGTCGACGCGCTGCCCGGCGACCGGGACCTCGACCTCGAGGACCTCGCGGAGAGTGCGGACCTGGAGGCGCTGCAGCGCACCTTCGAGCGCTCACCCTGGGCGGACCTGCGTCCTGAGGCGGTCGAGCTGGAGATCCATCTGCCGTTCGCCGACCGGATCGTCGTGTGCAAGATGGACGCGGTGTTCGAGCGCAACGGCCGCTGGGAGATCGTGGACTGGAAGACGGGCCGCGCGCCGAAGGACGCCGCGGACCTCGAGCAGAAGCAGTTCCAGCTGGCCCTGTACCGGCTGGCCTTCGCCGAGTGGCGCGGGGTGGACCCGGACCTCATCGACGCGGCCTTCTACTTCGTCGCCGAGGACCGCATCATCCGCCCGGAGCGGCTGTACTCGGAGGCCGAGCTCCGCGACCGGTGGGTCGCCGCCGTCTGATCCCGCGTCGGTCCCTTTCGCTCAGCAGGAAGAATGCCGCTACAGCAGGCGGGAACGGCGTGATCCCGCCTGCTGGACGAGCGCAGTTCCTGCTGAACGAGCGAAGTTCCTGCTGAGCGACGGTCCCCGTGAGGAGGACTACTCCGAGAGGGAGCTGCGGGTCCTGTGGTCGAACGCGACCTGGGGGCGCTGGTCGAGCATCCGCTCGACCTCCTCGACGTCCAGGATCGGGCCCGTCTCGTGCGCCAGGCCGGCCGCCGTGTGGCCCTGCACGCTCTTCACGAGGACATCGAGCATCTGCACCGCGTCGTCGACGATGGTGCTGTCCTTCGTGTCGAAGCCGAACAGCAGCCACTTCGCGAGCTCGAGCTCGGCGTACAGCATGGCGCGGCGGCGGAGCTCGCCGATGTCGGTGCCGTGGCGGGTGTCCCCGTACGCCTCGAAGACCTGGTCGACCGTCTCGGGGCTCGGCGCCGACAGGACCCAGGACAGGTCGCGCGCCGGGTCGCCCACGCGCAGGTCCGACCAGCCGAGGACACCGACGACCGCGTCGTCCGACTGGAGCAGCGCGTCCGCGTTCATCGCGCCGTGGATCACGGTCGGCTGGTACTGCCACAGCGTCGTGTCGTCGGTCGCGCTCTCCCAGCGAGACAGCAGCTGTGCCGGAACGAGGGAGGTCGCGGCCGCGCGGTCCATGACGCCGACGACCGAGCGAAGGCTGTCGATCGCCGTCACGACCGGGAGCCCGGCGTCGACGATGAAGCCCGAGGGCAGCGAGTGGATCGCGCCGATCGCCCGGCCGATGGACGCGGGCAGCGGACCGGGGAACAGGCGCTCGAGCCGCACCCGCCGGCCGTAGACGAACTCGTAGACCGTCGCGCGGCGCGCGGGCCGGCCGTCGGGGGAGCGCAGAAGGGTCTGGCCCACGAAGGAGGACAGCGCGAACGGCAGCCGGGACCGGACGCCGGAGCTGAGCGAGGCCAGAGCCGTGAGCTCCGCGTTCTGCGCCGCCTCGGCGGCGTCGGAGTTGGGGACGCGGACGAGGTAGTGGCTGCCGTCCCGGGCCGTGATCAGGGCGGTGTCGAAGTCGCCGTGACGGTTCGAGCTGAAGGGCTGCGCCGCCGCGACATCGAGCCCTTCGACGGCCGATGTGGCCAGCGCGGCTAGAGTGAGGTGGGATCTGGCCATACCGCCAAGGGTAGGTCTGCACCCCCTCTCCCCAGCCGTTCGCCACGCAGAATGCGCAGGTCGATGACCGGATCGCTCACCTCGCGCCTCGCGCTGTCCCGTTCGGCCGTCGACCGGGACTATCTGACCCGGTCACGCCCCGGATTGGTCGACGAGCTCCGCGCCGATCCGCTGACCCGCGCGGTCGTCCTGCGTCGCGGCTCCGCCCTGATGGAGGACGGCGACCGGCCCCGCCTCCGCCTCGTCCCGCTCGCGTCGCTGCCGGGCGCCGACCTGCTCGTCTACCTCGGCCGCGCCCTCGAGGGGCAGGCTTCCGGCGCGCCGATCGTCGCCGCGGTCGTCGACGAGGCGGCCGCCGCGGCCCTCGAACCGGACCCCGAGCGCTGGGGCGACCTCCGCCGGCTCGGCGCGGACCTCGACGCCCTCGACGCGGGACTCTTCACCCAGGCGCTCGCGATCACCAACTGGCACGCGTCCCACGGCTACTCGCCGCGCACCGGGCAGCCGACGCTCCCGGCGCAGGGAGGCTGGGTCCGGCATCCCGAGGGACAGGACGACGAGGCGGGCGGTCACCACGTCTTCCCGCGCACCGACCCCGCGGTCATCATGGGGGTCGTCGACGGGCAGGACCGGCTGCTGCTCGGCGCCAACGCGCTGTGGGGCGGGGAGCGGTACTCGATCCTCGCGGGCTTCGTCGAGCCGGGGGAGTCGCTCGAGAGTGCGGTCATCCGCGAGGTGCGCGAGGAGTCGGGTCTCACCGTCGTCGATCCCGTCTACGTCGGGTCGCAGCCGTGGCCGTTCCCCGCCTCGATCATGATCGGGTTCCGCGCCCGCCTCGACCCGGCGGGCCCGGCCGAGCCGGTGCCGGACGGGGTCGAGCTCATCGACCTCCGCTGGTTCAGCCGGGACGAGCTGACGGACGCGAACCGCACCATCGGCATCCCGGGCCGGACGTCCATCGCTCGTGCGATCATCGAGCAGTGGTTCGGCGGCCCCCTCGACGCTCCGTGAGGCCTCCGCGGCGCTCGCCGGGAGGGGCCCGGTGACCGCCGAGGACCTGCTGGCCGGACTCGACCCCGAGCAGAGGGTGGCGGCGGAGACGCTCCTCGGACCCGTCTGCCTGCTGGCCGGTGCGGGCACCGGCAAGACCCGCGCGATCACCCATCGCATCGCCTACGGCGTCGCGTCCGGCGCGTACCCGCCGAGCCGCGTCATGGCGCTCACGTTCACGACCCGCGCCGCCGGCGAGCTCAAGTCGCGGCTCCGCGCGCTGGGCGCCGCGGGCGTGCAGGCGCGGACCTTCCACTCCGCCGCACTCGCCCAGCTGAGCTACTTCTGGCCGCAGGTCGTGGGCGGGACGCTGCCGCGCGTCCTCGACAGCAAGGCGCGCCTGCTCGCCCAGGCGGCCGAGAGCGTCGGCGTCCGCGTCGACACCGCCGCCCTCCGCGACCTCGCGGCCGAGATCGAGTGGCGGAAGGTGAGCGGCCTCTCGCTCGAGCAGTACGAGGAGCGCGCCGAGCGCCGGGCGCTGCCCGAGGGGCTCGACCCGCGCCGGGCGACGGCCGTGCAGCGCTCCTACGAGGACCTCAAGGACGCCCGCCGGCAGCTCGACTTCGAGGACGTGCTCCTTGCCACGATCGGGATGATCGAGGAGGAGCCGAGGGTTGCCCAGCACGTCCGGGAGCAGTACCGGTTCTTCGTCGTCGACGAGTACCAGGACGTATCCCCGCTGCAGCAGCAGCTGCTCGCGGTCTGGCTCGGCGACCGGCGCGACGTCTGCGTCGTGGGGGACGCGAGCCAGACCATCTACTCCTTCGCCGGGGCACGCGCGGACTACCTGCTCGACTTCGGCGCCCGCTACCCGGAGGCCGCGGTCATCCGGCTCGAGCGGAACTACCGCTCCGCGCCGGGCGTGATCGCCGCGGCCAACCGGCTCATGCGCGACAGGCCGGGCGCGCTCACCCTCGTCTCGACCGGCGGATCGGGCGGCGAGCCGGAGCTCGAGCGGTACCCGACCGAGCAGGCGGAGGCCCGGTCGATCGCGGACGACGTCGCCGCCCGCATCGCGGCGGGCGAGCGGGCCCGCGACATCGCCGTGCTCTACCGCGTCAACTCGCAGTCGGCCGCGTTCGAGTCCGCGTTCGCGGAGCGCGGGATCGCCTGCGCGGTCCGAGGCTCCGAGCGGTTCTTCGAGCGGCGGGAGGTGAAGGAGGCGCTGATGATGCTCCGCGCCGCCGCCCTGACCCTCTCCCAGGAGCCGCTGTTCAAGACGGTGAGCGACGTCCTCCGCTCGCTCGGCTGGTCGCAGTCGCCGCCGGACGCCGCGGGCGCGGTCCGGGACCGGTGGGAGTCGCTCGACACGCTCATGGGCCTCGCCGAGGAGGCGCCCCCCGGGACGACGCTGCCCCAGTTCGTCGAGGACCTCGCCGAGCGTCAGGCGGCACAGCACGAGCCGACGGTCGACGCGGTGACGCTCGCGACCCTGCACTCCGCCAAGGGCCTCGAGTGGGAGCGCGTCTACCTCGCGGGCCTGTCGGAGGGATACCTCCCCATCGCGTACGCCAAGACGCCGGCGGCGATCGAGGAGGAGCGCCGCCTCCTCTACGTCGGCATCACCCGGGCGCGCTCCGCGCTGCGGCTGTCCTGGGCGGCGGCGGGACCGCACCGGTCCTCCGTGCGGGAGCCGTCGCGCTTCCTCGAGGAGCTCGGCAGCGGCATCCGCGAGCGGGTCGCGACCGCCGCGCCCTGACCCGCGGCCGCGGACGGTGCGGCGTCGCCGGTACTGTGACGCTTCGAGGAGGCGGCATGGGCGAGGAGCACGCGCACGGGATCGATCTCGAGGGCCGGGCGCCGTCGAGCCCGGAGCGGGCGAACGGCCACATCGTCCTGGCCTCCGCGGACAGCGACGCCTTCGCCTCCGTCCGGCGCAGGCCGACCTCCCGTAAGGAGCGGTATGCGATGGGACGCGCGCTGCGGCACTCCGTCCCGCGCTCGAGCCTCGGCGCCTGGTCCCCGTCGCACGACCGGCCGGACCCGGTCGACCTCGTCCGCTCGGCTCACGAGGGCCGGCTGTCCTGGCTGATCCCCGTCCGCATCGGGCGCATGGTCACGTCCCCGTACAGCTTCCTCCGCGGCAGCGCGAACGTGATGGCCGAGGACGTCGCCCGCCTGCCGGCCACCGGGATCACTCCGGTCGTCTGCGGCGACGCCCACCTCGGAAACTTCGGCTTCTACGCATCGCCCGAGGGCGACCTCGTCCTCGACCTGAACGACTTCGACGAGGCGCACCCCGGCAGCTGGGAGTGGGACCTGCGCCGGCTCGTCGCGAGCGTCTGGGTGGCCGGGCGGGAGAACGGGGCGAGCGAGGACCAGTGCGAGGAGTCCGTCCGCTTCTGCGTCGCCTCCTATCGCGAGGAGGTCCGCTTCCTCGCCGACCAGCCGCTGCTGACCCGATCCTTCACCCGTCTCGATGCCGGGCGCCTGCACGAGACGACTCGCGAGCAGTCGCTGCGGGACGAGATCGAGCGGTCGGTGCGTCGCGCGCGGAAGCGGACCAACGACCGCGCCCTTCCCCGCTTCACCCGCGAGAGCGAGGGCCGACGGCAGATCGTCGCCGACCCGCCCCTGATCACCCGGCTGCCCGAGGCGGAGCAGGAGCAGATCGGGGCGGCCCTCGACGACTACCTGCGGACGCTCGCCCCGCACTGGCGTCGCGTGGTGGGCGGCTACACCGTGATCGACGTCGCCCACAAGGTGGTCGGCGTCGGCAGCGTGGGCCTGCGCGCGTACGTGGCGCTGCTCGAGGGCAGCAGCCCCGACGACGTGCTCTTCCTGCAGCTGAAGCAGGCGCGACGGTCGGTGCTCGGACCGCACGTCCACGGCGACTCCGCCTGGCACGCGCACCAGGGCCAGCGGGTCGTCGAGTACCAGCAGGCCCTCCAGACCGTGTCGGATCCGCTCCTCGGCTGGACGAGCATCGGCGATCGGCAGTACTACGTCCGGCAGTTCCGCAACATGAAGGGCGCGATCGCGGTGGACGCCATCGACGCGCCCGCGCTCACCGACTACGCCGGGATCGTCGGCCGGCTCCTCGCGAAGGGCCACGCGAGGACCAGCGGCGCGTCGATGATCGCGGGCTACTGCGGATCCTCCGACCGGGTCGATCGGGCGATGGCCCGCTTCGCCCGGGCCTACGCGGACCAGACCGAGGCGGACCATGCACGGCTGGTGCAGGCGGTGAGGCGCGGCGACCTGCCCGCTGACGAGCACGTCTCCGCTCGCGCATCCCGCCCGGCCTGACCGGCCGAAGCACCCCCATGCAGCCGCGCCGTCAGGCGTGAGCGATCCGGGCGGCTGCCGTCCTCGGCGGCCCCGCCGTCGCCGGCCGCTCGGCGTGCGCATCCGGAAGAGCGCCGCACAAACAGCCGAGAGCAGGGGGCCAGCGCCGCTCGCTGACCTGTCCCTCCGCTCGCAGCCGCACAGACCTGCCCTCCAACCCGCTGCGGCGCCCCGCGGCGATCTCGCCGACGGCGCGCAGCAGCACGACCACCGCCTGGTGGACGAGAACCGGGGATCCAGCCGCCGCTGCCGGATGCCCGCCGTGCAGGAGCTGGGCCGCGACCGCCGCCCATCCCGGGTCCTCCGCGAGGCGCCGCCGGGTCACGCAGGCGAGGCAGCCGGTCCGCCCGGGCAGCACGAGCGGCCCGACCTCCACCTCGGCGTCGCCGAACACGACGGGGAGGTGCGGCACGTCCCGTCCGAGCCAGCCGGCGCCGCTGCCGGGGGCGAGGACGTGCGCCGCGAGCGGCAGGGCGAGCTGCACGTCCGGATCGTCGCGACCGACGAGCCGCGCGCCGGCCGACGTGAGGGCGGCGGCGATCGTGCCCGCCGCCCTGCCGAGCCCGGTGTGCTCGACGACGACCGCGAGGTCCTGCTGCGGCGGCGGGCCGGCGACGACGGCGTCACCCAGCCGCACGAGCAGGGACTCCGCGGCGTCCGGTGGCAGTCCCGCCGCCTGCGCGACGACGGCGAGGCCGCCGCGGGTCGTGCCGATGCGCAGCGCCGCGAGGAGATGCTCCTCGCCGGGCGTCACCTCGAGGAGCCGGCCCGGGCGATCTGCGCCGATCTGAAGGGTGTGCGGCGTGCGCCACACGAGGCTGAGGCGGGGGTCGACGCGGAGAACCATGGCGGGCATGGTGCCCCATCCGCGACGGCTCCCACGGTTATCCCCAGCCCCGCCCCTCACCGAACCGCACCTGCGCGGATCAGGAGATCCGACGCCGTTCAGGACGCGCGGCCGGTTTTCCGCGCGGCTCAGGACGACACGCCGTGCGCGCAGCCGGAACTCCTGATCGGCGCAAACCGCCCGGCGGCGGCAAGGGCGGCCCGCTACTCCTGGGGGCGGTCGGGTCCGTCGTCGCGCAGCAGGTCCTCGAGCGCCTGGTCGACGTCGTCCGACGCCGCCGGCTCTTGGAGCCGACGGACGAGCGCCTCCGGGTCGTCGATGTCGGCCGAGCCGGGGAGCAGGTCCGGGTGCGACCACAGCTCGTCGCGCCTCTCGGGCCCGAGCGTGTCGCCGACGATCTGCCACATGGCGGCCGCCTCACGGAGGCGCCGGGGCCGCAGCTCCAGACCGACGAGCGTCGCGAAGGCGGATTCCGCGGGACCGCCTGCGGCGCGGCGGCGCCGCACCGTCTCGGCGATGGCGTCCGACTTCGGCAGGCGGGCCGTGGCGTGCGCCGTGACGACGTCGACCCAGCCCTCGACGAGGGCGAGCATCGTCTCCAGCCGGGCGAGCGCGGTCTGCTGCGCGTCCGTCTTCGGCGGGATGAGCGCGCCGCTGACGAGCGCCTGGCGCAGCGTCTCGGGGTCGCTCGGGTCGAAGCTCGAGGCGAGCTCCTCCACCTTGTCGGTGTCGATGCGGATGCCGCGCGCGAACTCGGTGATCGCAGTCACGAGCCGCATGCGCAGCCACCGCGCGTGCCGGAACAGCCGCGCGTGCGCCATCTCGCGGACCGAGAGGTACAGCGCCACCTGGTCGGCGGGGATGTCGAGCCCGCTGCCGAACGCCTCCAGGTTCTGGGGGAGCATCGCGGCCCGGTCCTCCAGGAGGGGGATGCCGACGTCGCCGCCCGAGATCACCTCGGCGCTCAGCGCGCCGACGACCTGGCCGAGCTGGACCGCGAAGAGGGTCCCGCCCACGCCGCGGACGAGCCGTCCCGCGTTCTGCATCATCCCGGCCAGGCCCTCGGGCGCCTGCTCCTGCAGCACCCCGGTGAGGGCGTCGGCGATGCTGGTCGCGACCGGCTCTGCGAGCTGCGACCAGAACGGCATGGTCTGCTCGATCCACTGCACGCGGGTCATGATGCGCGGCGCCTCGGGGAGCGCGGAGACGGTGGTCGCCTCGTCGAGCCAGAGCGAGGCCACATGCATGGCCTGGTCGAGGTCGCGGCGCTGCTGGTCGGTCGGCGTGAAGCTCGTGCGGGACGCGACGGCCTTGGCCTGGTCGGTGGCGACCTGCCAGTTGATGCCGTCCGCGGCGCCGCTCATCGCGCCCTGGATCTGGGCGATCAGCCGCGCCATCGTCTCGGGGTCCGCGGGGAGCCCGGCCGCTCCGGCCAACTTCGCGGGGTCGACGCCCGCGCCGCCCGACAGGAGCTCGCGGAGGATCTCCTGCAGGTCGTCCTCGGGGTCCTGGTCCTCGGCCGGCATCGTGCGCTCCTTCCGCTCAGGTCCCCGGAAACGCTTCGTGGCGGGTTCTCAGGGGCGCTCGCGCAGGATCTACGGTAGTGCGGGACCCTGGGCCGCACGTCCGGGCCGTGTCCCGGTCCTTCTGCCCACCGCGAACACCCCGCACCGTCCTTCCGCGACGCCGTCCGCGCGGCACCCGAGGGAAGGACCCGATCGACGAGAGCCGCCGTGACCAGCCCCACCGACCTGCGCCAGGCGGTCCCCCTGCGCTCGCTGCCTCCCCGGCGCGACCGCAGCCGCCTCGGCTGGGTGCTGGTCAGCGTCGCCGTCGCCCTCGTCGTCGGGCTGGGGGTCAGCCCGTCCGGGTACGTGATCGAGCAGCCGGGGCCCGTGTACGACGCCCTCGGAAGCCTCGAGGGCGACCCCCTCATCACGATCGAGGGCGAGCAGACCTACGAGACGGACGGCAGCCTCGACGTGCTCACCGTGACCGTCGTCGGCAGTCCCGTCCGCACGCCCGACCTCCTCCGGGTCGCGCTCGCCTGGTTCGATCCGCGCCGGTCGGTGAAGCCGCTCGAGGCGGCGTTCCCGACGGGGTACTCGGTGGAGGAGAGCGAGACGCAGAGCCGGCTGCAGATGGAGAACTCGCAGCAGGAGGCCGTCGCCGCGTCGCTCACGGAGCTCGGCTACGAGATCCCGCGGACGCTCACGGTCCAGGCGGTCGAGGCCGGGCTGCCCGCCGAAGGCGTCCTCGAGGACGGGGACCAGATCGTGACGGTGAACGACGAGCCCGTCGAAGGCCTGCCGGAGCTGCGCCGCCTGGTCGCGGAGAACGGGACGGAGTCGCCGCTGAGCCTCGGCGTCCTCCGCGACGGGGCCCCGCGCACCGAGACCCTCACGCCGGTCGAGCGCGAGGGCCAGGTGATCATGGGAGTCGGCGTGGCCATCTCGTACGAGTTCCCCTTCGAGGTGGACATCGAGCTGCCGAACGTCGGCGGCCCGAGCGCCGGGATGATGTTCGCCCTCGGCATCTACGACAAGCTCACGCCCGGCTCCCTCACCGGCGGCGAGCGCGTGGCGGGGACGGGCACGATCGACGCCGAGGGCGTCATCGGCGAGATCGGCGGGATCCGGCAGAAGATGTACGGCGCACGCGAGGCCGGCGCCACCTGGTTCCTCGCTCCGGAGGGGGACTGCGCCGAGGTCGTCGGCCACGTTCCCGACGGTCTGAACGTCGTCGCGGTGGCCACGCTGGACGACGCGCTCGAGGCGCTGAACGTGATCGCTGAGGGCGCAGGCACGTCCGGATTACCCACATGTGACGCGAGATAGGCTCAGCACCGTGACGACCACAGCCGCCGCGCCACGCCGCAGGAACCGCGCCACACTCGCCATCACGGCGGGCATCGTGGCGGGTCTCCTGATCCTCTTCTTCGTCTTCGCCGGACTCTACGCCGACATCCTCTGGTTCGACCAGCTCGGCTTCCTGCCCGTCCTGCTCACGGAGTGGGGAGCCGGGATCGGGCTCTTCTTCGCCGGCTTCCTCGGCATGGCGGTGCCGGTCTTCCTGGCGATCTTCTTCGCCTACCGGTTCCGGCCGATCTACGCGCGCCTCAACTCGCAGCTGGACCGCTACCAGCAGGTGATCGAGCCGCTGCGCCGCCTCGCGATGTTCGGCATCCCCGCGGTGGTCGGCCTCTTCGCGGGCGTGTCCGCGTCGACCCGCTGGCAGCCCGTGCTGCTCTACCTGAACAGGACGCCGACCGGCACGACGGATCCCCAGTTCGGCCTCGACGTCTCCTTCTACCTGTTCGAGCTCCCGTTCCTGCACGGGCTCGTCGCCTTCGCGTCCGCGGTCGTGCTCGTCGCCGGCCTCGCCACCCTCGCGACGACCTACCTGTACGGGGCGGTGCGGGTCAGCGGACGCGAGGTGCGGATCTCGAAGGCGGCCCGCATCCAGATCGCCGTGATCGCGGCCCTCTACGTGGGGCTGCAGGCGCTCAGCATCTACCTCGACCAGTTCCTCACGCTCTCCCAGAGCGGCGGACTCATCACGGGCGCGAGCTACGCGGACGTGAACGGCACGATCCCGGCGCGCGTGATCGTCGCACTCGTCGCCGGCATCGTCGCCCTCCTGTTCCTCGTGACGGCGGTCATCGGCCGCTGGCGCCTGCCGGTTATCGGCACGGCGCTCCTGATCGTCACGAGCCTCATCGCAAGCTCGATCTACCCCTGGGTCATCCAGCGCTTCCAGGTCGATCCGAGCGAGCTGAGCCTCGAGCGCCCGTACATCCAGCGCAACATCGACATGACGCGCCAGGCGTACGGCGTCGACGACGTCGAGGAGATCCCCTACGAGGCGACGACGGAGGCGACGCCCGGCGCGCTCCGCGAGGACGCCGAGACGACGGCGAACATCCGCATCCTGGACCCGGCCATCGTGTCGCCCTCCTTCGGCCAGCTGCAGCAGTTCCGGCAGTACTACGCGTTCGCCCGGGACCTCGACGTCGACCGGTACGACATCGGCGGCACCACGCAGGACACCGTGGTCGCCGTCCGCGAGCTCAACCAGGACGGGCTCGGCGAGGGCCAGACCTGGTACAACCGCACCGTCGTCTACACCCACGGCTACGGCGTCGTCGCGGCCTACGGCAACCAGCGCTCGGCGGACGGGCAGCCGGTGTTCCTCGAGTCCGGCATCCCGACGAGCGGCGAGCTCGGCGAGTACCAGCCGCGCGTCTACTTCGGCGAGAACTCGCCGACCTACTCGATCGTCGGCGCCCCCGAGGGCACCGAGCCCATCGAGCTCGACTACCCGTCGGGCGGCGGCGAGGACGACACGCAGGTCTACACGACCTTCGAGGGCGACGGCGGACCCCAGCTCAACAACTGGTTCACGAGGCTCGTCTACGCGCTGAAGTTCCAGTCCGAGCAGGTGTTCCTCTCGAACGCGGTCAGCTCCGAGTCGCAGATCCTCTACGACCGCGACCCGAAGACCCGCGTCGAGAAGGTCGCGCCCTACCTCACCCTCGACTCCGACGCCTACCCGGCGGTCGTCGACGGCCGGATCAAGTGGATCATCGACGGCTACACCACGTCGTCGGCGTACCCGTACTCGAGCACGCGGAGCCTCAGCGAGTCGATCGCCGACACCTACACGCCCGCGCCGGCGTATGCCGTCGACGACATCAACTACATCCGCAACTCGGTGAAGGCCACCGTGGACGCCTACGACGGCTCGGTCACCCTCTACGTCTGGGACGAGGAGGACCCGATCATCGCGTCGTGGCAGAAGGTCTTCCCGAACGAGCTGCGCCCTATGACCGAGATGTCCGCGGCTCTGATCAGCCACGTGCGGTATCCCGCTGACCTGTTCAAGGTGCAGCGCTCGGTGCTCGGTCAGTACCACGTCACCGACGCCGGCTCCTGGTACCAGCGGGACGACGCCTGGCGGGCGCCGAACGACCCGACCTCGCCGGCCTCGAACCCGACGCTGCAGCCGCCGTACTACCTGACGATGCAGATCCCCGGCGCCGAGAGCCCCGCGTACTCGCTGTACTCGACGTTCATCCCGAACAGGACCGGCGCCGAGAGCCGGTCGATCCTCACGGGGTACCTCGCGGTCAACTCGGACGCCGGAGGCGAGGAGGGCTCGGTCGCGGAGGACTACGGGAAGCTGCGGCTGCTCACCCTCCCGAACAACGTCCCCGGTCCCGGTCAGGTGCAGAACGCCTTCAACTCGGACACCGATGTGGCCAACCAGCTGGCGCTGCTCACCCGGGGCGACACGTCCATCGACCGAGGCAACCTGCTGACCCTGCCCGTCGGCGGCGGCCTGCTGTTCGTGCAGCCGGTCTACGTCCGGTCGAGCGGTGAGACCGCGTTCCCGCTGCTGCGCAAGGTCCTCGTCTCCTTCGGTGACGAGATCGCGTTCGAGGACACCCTCGACGCGGCGCTCGACAGCCTCTTCGGCGGCGACTCCGGCGCGGACGCCGGGGACGAGGACGTGCCGCCCGAGGCGGGCGAGGGCACGACCGACGGTGGCACGGACGGAGGGACCGACGGCGGCACCGACGGCACCGACGGAGGGACTGACGGCGGCACCGACACGCCGCCCGCCGTGCCCGTCGACAACCCGGAGCTGCAGCAGGCCCTCCAGGACGCCAACCAGGCGCTCCAGGACCGTGAGGCCGCCTACCGCAACAACGACCTCGTCGCCGCAGCCGAGGCGGACGCCCGCCTCCAGGATGCGATCGAGCGCGCGGTCGCCGCGTCCGGAGCGGCGGCCAACACCGCAGCCACTCAGTAGCAGCACGCTCGGATCCCCGGTCCCTGAGCCGCCCTGGTGGCGGCTTCCCCGGGGATCCGAGCCGGCGCTGCCTGAGGGCGCGAGGGCAAGGGCGACGGCCGCTCCGCCGCCTCGTCAACCCTGATTTGTCGTTTGACAGTACGAAAGGCCCCGCCTAGCGTCGAACCGACGAAGGGGAGTGCGAGGATGCGCAACAGGGTCATCGGAGACGTCGAGGTCAGCGCGATCGGACTGGGCGGGATGCCCATGTCGATCGAGGGACGCCCGGACGAGGAGCGGTCCATCGCGACCATCCACGCCGCGCTGGATGCGGGGGTCACCCTCATCGACACCGCGGACTCCTACCACCTGCACGCGGACGACGTCGGCCACAACGAGAGCCTGATCGCCAAGGCGCTCGCCACTTACGGCTCCGACACGTCGCACGTCCTCGTCGCCACGAAGGGCGGCCATCTCCGTCCCGGCGACGGGTCCTGGACGCTCGACGGGCGTCCCGAGTACCTCAAGGAGGCGGTGAAGGAGTCCGCCCGCCGGCTCGGCGTCGACGTGATCGGCCTCTACCAGTTCCACCGCCCCGACCCCGAGGTGCCCTACGAGGACTCGGTGGGCGCCATCCGGGATCTCCTGGACGAGGGCGTCATCCGCATGGCCGGCATCTCGAACGCGAACCCGGAGCGCATCCGGCTGTCCCAGGAGATCCTGGGCGGACGGCTCGTGTCGGTGCAGAACCAGTTCTCGCCGGCGTTCCGCAGCAGCGAGCCCGAGCTCGAGCTGTGCACCGAGCTTGGCATCGCCTTCCTGCCCTGGAGCCCGCTCGGCGGCATCGGCAAGGCGGGTGGCCTCGGCACCGCGTACGAGGCCTTCGCCCGCGTGGCGCAGAAGTACGACGTGAGCCCGCAGCAGGTCTGCCTCGCCTGGCAGCTCGCCCTCGCGGACGTCGTGATTCCGATCCCCGGCGCCTCGCGCCCCGAGAGCATCCGGGACTCGGCGAAGGCCGCCGAGCTCGAGCTGACGGACGAGGACGTCGCGGAGCTGTCGGCGGCCCGATAGCGTCGAGCAGGAGGAGGAAGAGCATGCAGACGTCACTTCCCGTCGCCCGGCTCGGGCGGACCGACATGGAGATCACTCGGGTCGGCTTCGGCGCCTGGGCCCTCGGCGGCACCGAGGGCGCCAACAGCTGGGGTCCGCAGGACGACGAGGTGTCGATCGCGGCGATCCACCACGCTGTCGAGCGAGGGATCAACTGGATCGACACCGCCGCCATCTACGGCACCGGCCACTCGGAGGAAGTGGTCGGGCGGGCACTGCAGGACCTGCCCGCGGCCGACCGCCCGCTTGTTTTCACCAAGGGCGGCCTGGTGTGGGACGAGGAGAACCGACGCGCTGCGTCGAAGCGCGTCGGCGATCCGGAGTCGATCCGAACCCGCGTCGAGGACTCGCTGCGCCGGCTGCAGGTCGACCGCATCGATCTCTACCAGATGCACTGGCCTGCTGAGGACGGGACGCCGGTCGAGGAGTACTGGCAGGCGTTCGTCGAGCTGCGCGAGAGCGGCAAGGTGCGCGCCATCGGGCTCAGCAACCACGGCGTCGAGCAGCTGGAGGCCGCAGAGGCGGTCGGTCACGTGGACACGCTCCAGCCGCCGTTCTCCGCCATCCGGCAGGAGACCGCGGAGGACCTGCTGCCGTGGTGCGCGGAGCACGAGACCGGCGTGATCGTCTACAGCCCCATGGGCTCCGGCCTGCTCACCGGCGCCTTCACCCGCGAGCGGGTCGAGTCGCTGGCCGAGAACGACTGGCGCCGCCGCAGCCCCGACTTCACGACCAACCTCGACCGGAACCTCGCCGTGGCCGCTGCGCTCGCCGAGGTGGGGGAGAAGCACGGGGTGAGTGCCGCGGCCGCCGCGGTGGCGTGGACGCTGGGCTTCCCCGGAGTCACCGGTGCGATCGTCGGCGCCCGCAGCCCCGAGCAGATCGACGGCTGGCTGCCCGCCGCGTCGCTCCAGCTCACCGAGGACGACTACGCCCGCGTGGAGCAGGCCCGCCAGTCCGCCTGACCGACGGCAGTCCGGACGGCCGTGCGCGGCCGACGGTGCGGGGCCCGGGTTCGGCAACCCGGGCCGGTCCGGCGGATCCGGGCCGGCGTACCGGCCCGCGAACGCCGATCCGGCCCGCCTCCGGCCCCGCGGTCGGACCCCCTCCGAGACTCTGGTAGTGTTAACAACCGTGCCGCGGGGTGGAGCAGCTCGGTAGCTCGCTGGGCTCATAACCCAGAGGTCGCAGGTTCAAATCCTGTCCCCGCAACGAAGAACGACGAAGGCCCTCGCGAAAGCGGGGGCCTTCGTCGTTCCCGGGGCACGATGATCACGTCCGGCTGGCCTCAGCGCAAGGGCAGTCGTCATGCGACCCGGGTGGGTAGCGTGGGCCGGGCGGGCGCTGACGCGCGTCGCGGCAGCGAGGGCCCGCTTCGGCCGCCTCTCCTGCCCGAGCGGCGGCCATGAGGAGCGTCGGCACGTGCCCGTCCCGCGGCCGCGTCGCTACGACGAAGGAGCAACGACATGGAGATGCCCCGCTCTACCGAGCCCGACGACGCTCGCGCAGACGATTCCGCCGACTCGGAAGCGACGGCAGCCGGCACCGGAGACCGGGCACCCGACCGCTACGACGTGGCTGTGATCGGCGCCGGGCCCGCCGGCACCGCCGCCGCCCTGCGTGCCGCGGAGCTGGGGGCGAAGGTCGTCGTGCTGGAGGCCGGGCGCCTCGGCGGGACGTGCGTCAACACCGGGTGCGTCCCCACCCGGGTCCTTGCGAAGACGGCCCGCCTCATCCGCGAGGCCCGCAGCGCCGGCGACTACGGCATCGGAGTCGGCGCCCCGCAGGTCGACTGGCCCGCGATCGTGGCCCGCGTGCAAGCGCGCGTGGACGCCGTCCGGTCCATCAAGCGGGAGGCCGAGCGGTTCGAGGAGGCGGGCGTCACGCTGATCCAGGAGGGCCGGGCGCGCTTCGAGGACGACACCACGCTGGTGCTCGACAGCGGACGTCGGGTCACCGCCGAGTCCATCCTGATCTGCGTCGGTGGGCACTCGAGGCGGCTGCCGATCCCCGGGGCCGAGCTCGCGACGGTGCCCGAGGACGTGCTCTCGCTGCCGGAGCTTCCGCGCCGCGTCGCCGTCATCGGCGCCGGAAACACGGGCGCGCAGCTCGTGACCGTCTTCCACTCCTTCGGCTCGGAGGTGACGCTGCTCGACGTCGCCCCGCGGGTGCTGGTGGCCTCCGACGCCTCGATCTCGGAGGCGGTCGCCGCCGCCTTCACCGATGCGGGGATCGAGGTGCAGGCCGGCATCGAGACGGTCGAGCGCCTCGACCGGACGGACGACGGATCGATCACCATGACCTGGCGGGGGAGCGAGAGCCGAACCGCCGAGTTCGACGCGGTGATCATGGCCACCGGCTGGCCGGCCGACGTCGAGGACCTCGGCCTCGAGAACGCCGGGGTCGAGCGGGAGCGCTCGTTCATCCCCGTCGACCAGTACTTCCGCACCGTGGTGCCGCACATCTTCGCGGTCGGCGATGCCAACGGGCGCGACATGCTCGTCCAGGGCGCTCAGTCGGAGGGTGAGGCGGCGGCGGAGAACGCGGTCCTCGGCGCGAACCGGCGGAGGCCGCAGCACCTGCTCCCCGCCGGCGGCTTCACCGATCCGGACTACGCCGGGGTCGGGTTCTCCGAGGAGGAGGCGCGCAGCAGGGACGCCTCGTGCGTGGTCGCGACGGTCTCCTACCGCGACGTCGACCGTGCCGTCATCGACGACCGCGAGCGCGGGTTCCTCAAGTTGATCGCGGACCGTCGCCGCGAGTTGATCCTCGGCGCGCATGCGGTCGGCGAGAACGCCGTCGAGGTCATCCAGTCCGTGACGACGGCGATGGCCGCCGGGATCGACGTGTCGACGCTCGCCGGCGTCCGCTTCGCCTACCCGACCTACAGCGCGGTCATCGGGATGGCGGCACGCGCGCTCCTCTCCGAGAGGACGGACGCGGCCCTCCTCGGGTGAGGACCCAGGAGCTGCGGCGGGCGGGACCTCAGCCGGGCGACCGCGCTAGCTCGCCCGTCCGGTCTCGGTCAGGTATTGATGGACCAGAGACACGGCCATCGCTCCCTCGCCGACGGCGGAGGCGCAGCGCTTGATCGAGCCGCTGCGCACGTCGCCGGCAGCGAACACGCCCGGCAGGCTCGTCTCCAGCCGATACGGCGGGCGCGAGAGACCTCGCCAGGCCTCGCTCTCGAGGACGGCGGCGTCCAGGTTGCGGCCCGTGAGGACGAAGCCCCGCTTGTCGAGTTCCACGATGCCGCGCAGCCACGCCGTGTTGGCCTGAGCGCCGATGAACACGAAGGCCGCCGCCACGTCGAGGATGCGGCGCTCGCCGGACCGGTTGTCCTCGACCACGATCCCCTCGAGGCGGTCCTCGCCGAGGAGCTCTCTCACCTCGGTGTGAGGGAGCAGGTCGATGTTCCCTGCCTGAGCCACGCGGTCCACGAGGTACTGCGACATGCCCTTGCGGAGGTCGCCGCCGCGGATGAGCAGGTGCACCTTGCGCGTGCGTCCCGCCAGGTACACGGCGGCCTGTCCCGCCGAGTTCCCGCCGCCGACGACGATGACCTCCTCGCCCTCGAAGCGCTGGACCTCCGCCTCGGTGGCGGCGTAGTGGATGCTCACGCCCTCGAACCGCTCCAGGCCGGGCACATCGAGCCGCTGGTAGCGGGCGCCGGTGGCGGCGATGACGCTGCGAGCGAGGATCTCGCCCCCGTCCGCGAGCCTGATGCGGAAGCCGCCCTCCTCCCTCGTCATGCCGACGGCCTCCTCGGGCACGGCGGTCTGCGCGCCGAACTTGTCGGCCTGGGCCAGAGCGCGGGTGGCGAGCTCGAAGCCGGAGAGACCGACGGGGAAGCCGAGATAGTTCTCGATCCGCGAGCTCGTGCCCGCCTGCCCGCCCAGGGCCACGGATTCGAGGGCGAGGGTGGAGAGCCCCTCGGACGCGCCGTAGACCGCGGCGCCGAAGCCGGCGGGGCCGGCGCCGACCACGACCAGGTCGTAGGTCCGGTTCCGGGGGAAGTCGACGGTGAGACCCATGACGCGGCCGAGCTCGGCGTTCGTCGGGTTCCGCAGCACCTCCTGGCCCTGCCAGATGGCCACGGGCGTCTCGGACCGGGTCGCGCCGAAGCGTGCGAGCAGCGCGTCCGCCCGGTCGCTGTCCTCCTCGAGCTCGATCCAGACGTGGGGGAGGCGGTTGCGGGTCGCGAACTCGCGCAGGCGGGTGGCGTCGCGCGAGTGCCGCGAGCCGATGATCCGCAGTCCGACCCCGATCTTCACGAGGAACGAGCGCCGAGCCATGAAGGTGTCGAGGAGCACGTTCGAGAGGTTGGCCTCCTCCGTGACGACCTTCTTCAGCTGCTGGCGGGGAACGGCGAGCAGCTCCCCGCCGACGCTCATCACCGCCGAGAGTGGCACGCCCTGGTCCGTCAGCATGTGCAGGTCGCCGAGGAAGGTGCCGGGGCCGAACACCCCCATGGTGCGCATCTCGCCGGCGAAGTCGTCGACGGCGTGCACCTCGCCCCGGAGGACGACGAGGAAGTCGTTCCTGGTGTCGCCCGCTCGGAAGAGGATCTCTCCGGCCTCGGCCTCCCGGGTCCGTCCGTAGCGCCGGAGGACCTCGATCTGGTCCTCCTGCAGCGGCGAGGGTCCCCTCGTCGTGCGGAAGGGCTGCGGGGCCACCGTCGTACGCGTGTCGCCGGTGCCGTCACTCATGGTGCCCCCTCGTCGGTAGCCCTCGGTGGCACAAGTATGGCCCGGTTGCGGTGGGGGCATCGGGGCCGTGTGGTCAGCGGACCCGGACGCTCGGCTCCTCGACGAGGACGGGCGCGGCGGCCGGTTCCGGTGGGGTCTTTGCCGCTTCCCGGCGTCGCGTGACGAGGTACGACCCCGCGAGCACGAGCACGAAGCCGAGGACCGTCCAGACGGTGAGCCGCTCGCCCAGCACCAGGACGCCGGCGAGGATGGCGACCGCCGGGTTCACGTAGGTGATCGTCGTCATCCGCACCGGCCCGATCTCCGCGATGAGCGCGAACATCATGAGGAAGGCCGCCGCGCTGCAGACGAGTGCGAGCGCGACCACTGAGCCGATCACCGGCGCCGACGGGACGGCCGCCGGCCAGCCGCCGGTCAGGGACACGATCGGCACGTACACGACCCCGGTGAGCGCCAGCGAGACGGCGACGACTCCCACGCCCGGCAGATCGGTCATCCAGCGCGCGAGGATGACCGGGCCGATCGCGTAGCCGATGACGACGACCGCGACCTCACCGACGGCGACAAGGTCGGAGCCCGCGACGTCGAGTCCGACGAGGGCTGCGACCCCGAGCATGCCGAACAGGATGCCCAGCCAGTTGCCGCGGCTGAGCCGCTCGGGCCGGCCGAAGGCGAAGGCGACCGCGACTCCGACGAGCGGCACCGCGGCGATCAGCAGACCCGCCGTCGAGCTCGGCAGCCGCGTCTCCGCCGAGCTGAGGAAGTACCAGGGCACGACGATCTCGACCGTCGTGTAGGCCAGCAGCGGCCTCCAGCGGCGCAGCACCGGGAGCACCTGCCGGCGGAGCAGCGCCAGCGGCAGCAGGGCCAGAGCGCCGATCGCGCTGCGGCCGAACACGACCATCGAGGGGTCGAGCTCCTCGACGGCGACCTTGATCAGGAGGTACGGGATGCCCCAGGCGAGCGACAGGGACGCGAACAACACGAAGCCACGACCCGTCACGACACCATCCTGGCCGACCCCGCCGACACCGGTCCGGGTTCGGCAGGTTCTGCGCGAGGGATGACGCTTCCTCGTGCATCAGCGACGGTTCCAAGTGCATCGCGGACTGGCGCTCCGGGCTTCTGCCCATCCGCGTCGCGGTGCCACACTCGGGGTCTGCGGCAGAAGGAGGCGGTGGTGCGCAAGCTCGTGGTCTCCATGATCACCTCGCTCGACGGGTTCCACGAGGGACCAGGGAGGGATGTCATGGCGCTGCCCTTCGACGACGCCTTCAGCCCGCACAACCTCGAGCTCCTCCGTGGCGCGGACACGCTCCTGCTCGGCCGGCGGGGGTTCGAGGGGTTCGCGTCCTACTGGTCGCGGGTGGTCGACGATCCGGACGAGCCCCCGCTGGAGCGCGAGATCGGGCGCCGCAACCGCGACATCGAGAAGATCGTGGTGTCGGACACCCTCCGGCTGGATCCGGGCGATCCCTGGGCCTCGACGACCCGCGTGGTGCCGGTCGCCGAGGCGCCGGGCGAGGTGACTGAGCTCAAGCGCCAGGAGGGCCGGGACATCGTGGTCTTCGGCAGCGCGACCATGTGGAACCCGCTGCTCGAGGCGGGGCTCGTCGACGAGCTCCGGGTCCTGGTCGGTCCGGCGCTGCTCGGTGAGGGCACGAAGCTGTACACGGGCGCGCGCACGCCGCTGCGCCTGCTCGAGGCGCGCGTCCTGCCGGACTCGCAGCTCGTGCTGCATCGCTACGACGCGTCCGGTCGATCCGGAGCCTGAAGACCGACTACCGGGTCGAGCGCCGAGACCTCTCCGCGCCGAGTGCCGCGGTTCACCGCGGTCGAGGTGCCTCGATCCCGGTTCGCGAGGTCGTCCGGACGTGAGGATCCGAACACCCCGGCGTCCCAACACGCTTGACCCTCATGTGCAGCTCTGCTACTCCAGAGCCATCGATCGCGACGTTGCACCGGAGGGTCGGATGGGCATTGACAGGTCGCCGAAGCACGTGAACGAAGCCATGAACGAGCTCTCGGAGGGCGCCGCGCGGGCCACCCAGGACGAGGTCCGCAAAGCCATGCAGATCGAGGACGGCATGGCTTTCCTGAAAGACGACAGCTTCACCGCAGACCCCTCGGTGGCATTGGGACAGGTCTTCGTCACCCGGAGAGGCTCGAGCAAGAGCAGTCCCTTCGTCTTTCCGGTGGACGTGACGGTGAAGCCCTCCACCGTCCTCAAGGCGCCACTCGTCCGCGGCGAGATCGTCGTCGACCGGCAGGCGAGTGCGGGGTTGGACGTACTCAGCCTCGCGAACCTCGATCTGAGCGGTAAGGACGTCGCCGAGCTCCGCATCATCGACAACTATTCCTCGCGCGTGGACACAGGGCCCGCGTGGAGAACAGCCATCCAGGAATGGGAGGATTTTCCGGAGGCCCAGGAGATACTCGCCGACCCGGACGTCCGCAAGATCTCGGTCGTCGTCGGTGTCGTGCAGAAGTACATAACCGTGAAGCGGTACACCGAGTTCTCCGGTGAAGCCAAGGTCAACGCGTACGGGATCAACGTCGAGGGGAAGCTGTTCACCAGTACGTCCGCCTTCCGTCTGGAGATCATCTACGGGCTCTCGCTCGTCGATCTTCGCCGGGGCGGGGCCGGCACCAAGACGGCGATCGAATCGGAGGACACCGCTGACGCGGTGACCCTCGGGGCGGTCGATTCCTGGGCGCGCTCCATGAAACGACCCGTCGCTGCGCTCGCTCGCACGAGGCGCGTTCCCGGGTGAGACGCCGCGAAGCTGAAAACGCTGCTGCGGCAGCCGGTGCGCCCGTGCTGAGCAGGACGCCCGAGCAACGCGGATTGCGGCACTCGAGCGGTGGCGCCGCCGGAGCTTCGCCTCGCTACCGGGCTCAGGCCCGGTAGTCGAGGACCACCTGCAGGGCGTTCCCCGGATGCTCGTCGAGCATCCGGAACGCGTCGGGCGCCTCCGCGGCGGGCACCACGTGGCTGATGAGCTCGCGGAGCCGGAGAGACCCCGCGCTCTCGAGCTCGAGGGCGGTCTTCGACATGCGCAGCTCGTTCCACCGGTGGGCGAGTGCGGGGGAGACGCCGGAGATCTGCGACCCGACGAGCTGCACACGGTTGTGGTGGAACTCCTCACCGAGGCGGAGCGCCTCCGCGCCGCCCTGGAAGAAGCCCGCGACGACGACGCGCGAGCTGTAGGCGACGGTGCGGATCGCCTCGTGCAGGGCCTGGTAGCTGCCGCTGATCTCGATGACGACGTCGGCGCCGCGGTTCTCGGTCACCGCCCGCACCTGCTCCGCGACCGAGCCCGCCGTGGGATCCACGGCACGCCAGGCTCCGAGCCGCTCGGCCAGCGCGCGGCGTTCCGCCAGAGGGTCGGCGAGGAGGACCCGGCCGCCGTTGAGGCGTGCGAGCTGGGCGACGATCTGGCCCGGGACTCCGCCGCCGAAGACGACGACCGTCTCGCCGACGTGGATGTCCGCGTCGAGCACCGCGTTCAGGGCGATCGCCCCGATCTTGCCGAAGATCCCCACGATGGGGTCGTCCACGTCGGGCATCCGCCGCGCCCGGACGTACTCGGCGGGGCGCACCGCGGCGGACCTGTGACCCCAGGCACCCCAGACGAGCGCGCCCACGAGGTCGTCCGGAACGCCCTCGCCGACCTCCGAGACGATGCCGACCTCCTCGTAGCCCCAGCCGTCGAGCGGGTACGCGTGCGTCGTGGTCCCGGGGACGAACAGCCGGCTCTCCGCCTCCCAGCGTGAGGTGAGGTACGGATTGCTGCCGCGGTACGCGGTCAGCTCGGTGCCCGCGCTGATGCCCGAGTAGAGCGTGCTGAGTCCCACCTCGCCGGGGCCGATGGCGGGGGGCTCGAACTCCACCACCGATGCGGAGCGGGGGGAGTCGAAGCGTACGAGGTGGGGCACGGTGCTCTCCGTTCCGGTCGCGGTGTCAGGAGGGATCGTCGGCCACGAGGCGGAGCAGGAACGCCTGCTCCGGGTAGAGGCGCGGGGCCTGGGTCCCGGCCCGCGTGAGGGTGCCTCCGTGCAGCCACTGAGGGGAGGCCGTCCACCCGGGCTGCCCGGCGCCTCCCTTCATGAGCGATTCCCGGCAGAGGTCGACGGCCTCCAGTCGGTAGCGCTGGTCGTCCCGCAGGCCGGGCAGGCGCACCTTCCCCGGGTGGGCGGCGACGCCGGTGCCCGTCGCGACGAAGGCGAAGAGGGCGCGGTCGGCGCTCTCGCTCACCACTCCGTGGACCCAGTACGCCGGGTCGGGATGGTCGGCGCGCCAGGTCCGCCCGCTGTGGAGGAGGGCGCGCTCGCTCTTGTACAGCTCGACCCACGCCGCCAGCTCCTCGAGCTCCTCGTCGCTCGCGTCGCGCAGGTCCCACTCGATGCCGAAGTGCCCGAAGAGGGCGGTCGCCGCGCGGAACGCGAGGGTGTGCCGCCGCTTCGTCGTGTGCGCCACCGGGGACCCGACGTGGGACCCGACGTACTCGGGCGGCAGCAGCTGCCCCGTCCAGCGCTGGATCTGCTGGCGTTCGAGCGCGTCGATGCAGTCGCTCGCCCAGACCCGGTCCGTGCGCTCGAGGATCCCGAGGTCCACCCTGCCGCCTCCGGAGGAGCAGGACTCGATCTCGATGCCCGGGTGGCGCGCGCGGAGCTCGTCGATCAGCGCGTACACGGCCCGGGTCTGCCGGTGCACCCCGGGTCGGCCGGTGACCCGGTCGCCCGGCTCGAGCAGGTCACGGTTGTGGTCCCACTTCAGGTAGTCGATCGAGTAGCGCTCGATCAGCTCGCTCATCGACTCGAGCAGGTAGCGGTACGCCTCCGGGTTCGCGACGTTGAGCACCTGCTGGTTGCGGCCGGGGAGGGGGAGGCGCTCGCCGGGGGCGAGGATCCACTCGGGATGTGCGCGCGCGAGGTCCGAGTCCTCGTTGACCATCTCGGGCTCGAACCAGAGCCCGAAGTCCATGCCGAGGGCGCGGACCTTCTCGACCAGGGGTCCGAGGCCGTCCGGCCAGACGCCGGCGTCGACCTGCCAGTCGCCGAGCCCCGCCCGATCGTTGCGGCGGCCGCGGAACCAGCCGTCGTCGAGGACGAAGCGCTCCGCCCCGACGCGGGCGCCGCGCTCGGCCAGCGCCACCAGGCTCGCCAGGTCCTGCCGGAAGTACACGGCCTCCCAGGTGTTGAGGACGACCGGCCGTGAGGAGGCCGGCGCGCCGGGCTTGCTGCGGAGGTGCCGGTGGAAGCGCTGGGCCGCCTCGTCGAGACCGGAGCCGTACGAGCCGTAGACGTAGGGCGTGCGGTAGGACTCGCCCTCGGCGAGCCGGACCTCGCCGGGCAGCAGCAGCTCGCCCCCGCTCAGCACGCGCACGCCGCCCAGGCCGAGATCGGCGGAGGTCGTGTGATTGCCGCTCCACGCCGTGTGGATCGTCCAGACCTCGCCGCCTCCGAACCCGAACCCGGTCTCGCCCGCCGCGAGCACCGGCGTGGCGTCGGATCCGGTCCTGCCGCGCCGGCCCTCCCGGAGGTGCGACCCGACGAGGAACGGCGACCGCTGCGGCGACCGCTCGCGCAGGTGCCGTCCGGCGAAGTCGAGGACCTCCTGAGCCTCCGTCGGCACGGGCAGGCTCAGCCGCATCCCCTCCAGGTCGTAGGTCCCCGTCGCGATGCTGGTGAGCTCCGCCTCGAGACGGACCAGCCCGGATTCGAGGAGCGCGATCGTGATCTCGAGCCGCAGTCCTGCGTCCGAGTCCACCCCGGCCGTGCGTACGGCTGCTCCCGTCGGCAGGGCGTGGAGCCCCGCTTCCGCGAGCTCGAACAGCGGCGAGAACCGTGTGCCCTCGCGGTGCCCCTCGAGACCCGGAGCGCCGACCCAGCCCGCGGACGGCAGGCCCAGGACGGAGGCCGCGAGGGGCGCGGTGACGCCTTCCGTGATGCGGATGCCCTCGGCGTCCTGCCGGAGGGCGAGCAGGTCGTCCCGCGCGAACTCCCCCTCGCGGCCCCAGTAGAGGATCCGCGGGACGGCGGCCGACGGGTCGATCACGAGACTCACGCCCGCGGCGGTGAGGTGCACCGGCACCGAGACGTCGAGCGTCTCGGCGTCGTCGGGAAGCAGCTGCGGGGAGGTGGGGGGCATGTCAGCCTTCCTGGGCGAGGCGCAGGGTGCGCTGTGCCAGCTCGTCGATCCCGATGCGATCGAAGTCACGGACCGCGCTGCGCACCCGGAGCGGCTCCGCCTGGATCAGGGATGCCGGCACGACGGAGTCGCCGTGCAGCGCTCCGAGGACGCTGCCGACCGTCGCGCCGTTCGAGTCGGTGTCCCTGCCGCCCTGCAGCACGATGCCGGCCGAACTCAGGAAGTCCTCGCCCCAGAGCAGCGCGATCGCGATGAGCGCCGCGTTGTTGAGGGTGTGCACCCAGCTGTACTCGCCGAGCTCGCGGTCCACGTGGTCGAGCGCCGCCGTGTGCGAGGCGCCGCTGTCGCGCAGCTCGAGGACTCCGCGCAGGCCGGCCGAGAGGCGGGAGCCCGCCGGGACCACGGCGAGGGACGCGTCGAGGGCCTGGCGCGGCGAGTCCGCGCCCAGCGCCGACGCGACCAGCGCGGCGGCCCACATGGCCCCGTACACGCCGTTGCCCGTGTGCGACAGGCGCGCGTCCGTGAGGGCGAGGGCGGCCGCCGCACCGGGACGCCCCGCGTTCAGGTACCCGTAGAGGTCGACCCGGATCAGGGCCCCGATCCACTCCCGGTACGGGTTGCGCCGGACCGCGGTGACGGGCGGCCTGTCGCCGGTGATCAGGTTGCGGTAGGCGGCCCGCTCCGCGGTGTACGTCTGCAGGAAGGGGAGCCGGTCGAGCCAGGCCGCGGCGAGCTGCTCGGTGCTGAAGCCGCGTCCGTGCCGCTCGACCACGTGGAGGGCCAGGATCGTCCAGTCGATGTCGTCGTCCCTCGGCACGTCGGTGAACCGGCCGGCCGTCGCGATCGGGGCCGAGGGATGCAGGGTCTCGACGCCGGCGGGCAGCGGGTCCAGGAGGGGCAGGTATCCGCGCAGCGGGGAGTGCGCCGCGGCGCTGAGGTACAGCCCCACCTGATGCCGGGTCAGACCCTCGACCGGCTTGCCGATCGTGTTGCCGATCGCCCGCCCGAGCCAGGCGCCGCGGATGCGCCGCGGAAGTGCGGAGCCGTCGACCGGGAGCACCGGGGCGCCCTCGCAGAGCCTCCGCAGCTCCGCCTCCTCGGTCGGCTCCTCGTAGGGCCAGTCGCCGGACCGCCGCAGCGATCCCAGTTCCGCCTCCACCTCCACGAGCCCCTCGAGGTCGTCCGCCGCCGCTGCGGCCCGCGCCCGGTCGAGGAGGTCGCCCACGGGGAAGCCGCTCACTCGGAGCTCCTCCGCCTCGTCGGGCACGAGATCGCGCAGATCGAGGACGTCGTGCACGGGTCAGCCCTTCACGGCGCCGGAGAGGAACCCCTCCGTCACCTGCCGCTGCAGCCCGATGAAGAGCACCACCACGGGCAGGATCGTGATGAGGGCGCCGGCGGCGAGAGGGCCGATGTCCACCGACCGGCCGCCGGCGAACAGGTAGAGGCCCGTGGTGAGCGGGCGGTACTCGCCGCCCGGCAGGTAGAGCAGGGGGACGAGGAAGTTGTTCCAGTTCTGCAGGAAGGTGAACACCGTCAGCGTGCCGATGCCCGGGGTCGCGAGCGGAAGCATGACCTGCGTGAAGATGCGCGCCTCCGAGGCTCCGTCGATGCGGGCCGCCTGGTCGAGCTCCTCGGGGAGGTCCGAGAAGAAGGCGCGCATGAAGAAGGTGCCGAAGGAGAGCCCCGTGCTCGTGAGGACGAGGACGACCCCGATGAGCGTGTCCAGCAGCCCCATGCTGCGCAGCTGGAAGTAGAGGGGGATCATGTACGCGAAGAACGGGACCAGCAGCCCGAGCACGACGAGGTAGAAGGCGACGGAGCGTCCCGGGAAGGGCAGGCGCGCGAAGGCGTAGCCCCCCATGGTGGACAGCACGACGGCGAGCGCCGTGCTCGGGACGGTGAGCAGCACGCTGTCGAGGAGGTAGGAGCCGAAGTCGCCGACGGTCCAGGCCCTCTCGAGGTTCTCGAAGGAGAACGTCGAGAAGAGGCCGAAGGGGTTCACCTTGACGTCCTGCCGCGTCTTCAGCGTGGTCGACACGATGAGGATCACCGGGAAGAGCGTGAGCAGCGACAGGACGATGAGCAGCGCGTGCCTGCTCATCGTGCCGGTCCGGCGACGGGGTGACACGCGTGACGTGGCGGCGGTCATGTTCCCATTCCCTGGAGGGACAGGCGGCGCTGGAGCCGGTTGAGGGCGACGGCGAACGGGATCGCGAGGACGCTGATCACGAGCGCGAGCGCGGTCCCGTAGCTGATCCGGTTGAGCTGGAACGCGCTGCTGTAGGCGTACGTGCCGAGGACCTCGGTGGCGTTCGCCGGACCGCCCCCCGTCATCACGAAGATGATGTCGAAGACGCTGAACCCGCCGACGAGCGTCAGGGTCAGGATCATGAGGAACACCGGCATGATCTGCGGAAGGACGACGTACCACACCCGCTGCGCCCCGTTCGCGCCGTCCATCCGGGCGGCGTCGAGCAGCTCGCTGTCGACGTTCTGGAGCGAGGAGAGGAGCACGACGAAGACGAAGCCCGTCGCGGTCCAGACCGCCGTCGCGAGGACCGCGTAGAGCGCCGTGTCCGGGTTGCCGAGCCATCCGGTGGCGAGGCCGCCGAGTCCGATCCCGCGCAGGGCTGCGTTGAGCCAGCCGCGGATGGGGTCGTAGATCCAGCCCCACACCACGCCGACCGCGACGGTCGGGAGGATGTAGGGCAGGAAGAGCGCGATCCGGTAGAACGTGCTCCCTCGCCTCACGCGCCACATGAGAAGTGCGAGCGCGAAGCCGATCAGCATCGGTGCCGCCGTGCCGACCACGATCCACAGGATGTTGTTCGCGAGCGCGGGGAGGAGCGCCGGATCCGTGGCGAGCTCGACGTAGTTGGCCAGCCCCACGAACGGCGGCGTCGGGTTGACGCCGTTGTAGTCGAGCAGCGAGTAGTAGAGGGCGTTCCCGAGGGGGAAGAGGAAGAAGACCGCGATGATGAGCACCAGCGGCACGACGAGAGCCAGCCCCAGGCGCGCCTGGGCGCGGCGGGTGACGGGCGGCGTGGTCGAGGTGCGCATGCTCGTCCCCTTCCCCCTCGGCGATCAGGACCGGGCAGCGGCCTCGAGAGCCGCGGCGACGTCCTCAGGGGTCTGCTGGCCCGTGAAGATGCCCTGGAACCCGTCGTACATCGCCTGGTTGAAGGCGTCGCTCGCGACCACGTCGATGTTCGTCCCCAGGTCCGCGTCCCCGCTCGCGAAGGTGGCGGTGTCCTCGATGACCTGCTTCAGCAGCGGCAGCGCCTCGACGCCCTCGGTGTCCACCGGGTACGGCGGGATGGTGCCGAGGTTCTCGATGGCCCACCGTCCGTGCTCCTCGGACACCATGAAGTCGACGAACGTCAGCGCGGCCTCGGCGTTGTCGGTGTTCGCGGCGACGAGCGGCCCGGAGCCGAGCCCCGCGGTGAAGATGCCCCTGCCGTCCTCACTCGGGAAGGGGATGTATCCGGACTCGAACTCGGTGTTCGCCGCGACTTCGGGGATGAACCAGCTGCCGGTCGGCAGCATCGCGGCCTCGCCGGAGTAGTAGAGCGCGGCTCCCGAGTCGTAGGAGATCGATGTCGGGAACTCCGGAAGGTATCCGGCGTCCTGCCACTCCTTCCAGAGGCTCAGTGACTCCAGCACGTCGGGGGACGTCCACGACTCCTCGCCCTCGACCAGCGCGGCGATGCCTTCGGACCCCACCTTGCTGGAGAGCGTCATGCTGAGCAGGTGACCGGCCTGCCAGCCCTCCTGGTCGCTGACCGCGAAGGGGATGATGCCGGCCTCCAGGATCGTCGCCGCGGCGGCCTCGAGGTCCCCGAGGTTCTGCGGCTCGTCGATGCCGAGGTCCTCGAAGATCTGCTTGTTGTAGTAGATGCCGATGGTCTCGAGGTCGCCGGGGATGCCGATGAGCTTCCCGTCCACCGTCACGCGCTCCTTGGCGAACTCGTAGATCGGCCAGTCGTACTCCTCGTACGCGTCGGTGAGGTCGTACAGCAGCCCGGCCTCGGCGAGGGCCCCGGCGAAGCTCGGACCGGAGCCCCAGTTGAAGACGTCGGGCGCGTCGCCGGCCTGCAGCTGCGTCTGCAGCACGGTCCGCATGGTGTCGAACGGCATGGCCTCGACCTCGACCGTGATGCCGGGGTTCTCCTCCTCGAAGTCGTCGATGTGGGCCTCGATCGTCGACAGGAACTCGGGATCCTCCTGCTCCTCGATGAGGTAGCGGAGCCTGCCGTCCTGCTCGGAGGACGACGTCGTGGCGGGCGTGCAGCCGCTCATCAGCAGCGCAGCGAGACCGATGCCCGCGGCGGCGGGCAGGACGGAACGGCGGGACATGACTCTCCTAGGAGACGGGATGCGGAATGTGAGTGTGTGGGTGGCTCGGCGGCGCCCACCGTTGATTTCGCGTCGGAATGTTGACAACGTCCTTCAGCACCTCGACTCTGATCGCGGAAGGCTCACAGCAGGGCAACGCCCGATGAACGTGGAGTAAATCATTCCGGAGCAAAACTTTCTAGAGGACCTCGACCGCTCTTCTCCCATGCCCCGGACGGCACGCGCCGTCGCCGTCGAGGTGCTCGTCCACGGTCCCCAGTCGCGCGCCCGGCTCGCCGCGCGGATGGGGCTGTCGCCCGCCAGCCTCACCCGCCTCGTGAAGCCGCTCGTGAGCAGCGGAGTGCTCGTCGAGGCGGGGGCCGTGCGGACCTCGCAGCTCGGCCGCTCCTCGATGCCGCTCGACGTCCTGGCCGACGACTACCGGTTCGCGGGGGTCAAGCTGACGCAGGACACGGCCTACGCGGTGCTCACCGACCTGCGGGCGACGGTGCTCGCGGAGCTCTCGGTGCCCCTCCCGCCGCGGACGGATCCGGAGAGCGTGGTCCGCGCCGTCCGGGGCGTGGTCGAGGACCTGCAGGCGTCGGAGGGGCGCAGCCTCGACGGCGTCGGGCTCACGTTGGGCGGCCGGGTCCGCGACGGGGTCGTCGTGCACTCGCCGTACCTGCAGTGGCGCGACGTGCCCCTGAAGAGCCTCCTGAACGGCGCGCTCGGCGAGGCCGGGCACGTGGAGAACGACGTGGTCGGTCTGACCGAGGCCGAGCACTGGTTCGGCCGGGGCCGCGGGCATGCCGACTTCGCACTGCTCACCGTGGGGGCCGGCATCGGATACGGCCTGGTCCTCGGCGGGACCCTCGTCCCGGTCGAGACGGGTCCCGCCGCGCATCTCCCGATCGACGCCGGCGGGCCGCCGTGCCCTGAGGGGCATCGCGGCTGCCTCGCGTCGTTCGCCACCACGGGCGCGATCACCGCGGCGGTCTCGGTCGGTCACCGCCGGCCGCTGGCCTTTCCCGAGGTCGTCGCGCTCGCGGACGGCGGCGACGCGATCGCGCTGCGCGTGCTCAGCGAGGCGGCCTGGGCGGTGGGACGGGCGGCCCAGATCATCGCCGATGTCACGTCCGTCCGGCGCATCATCCTCTCCGGGGAGGCGGTGCTGGCGGAGTCCGCGCACGAACCGCTCACGGCCGGGCTCACCGCTTACCACTCCGGCGAGGCGGAGGCGGTCGACGTGGTGACGCACCCGGTCGACTTCTTCGAGTGGGCCCGCGGCGCGGCCGTCGTCGCCATCCGGCGCGAGTTCCCGCGAGGGCGCCGCTAGTGCGCGTCAGGTGACGCGGTACGCGACGTACCTCACCCGGTTCGCGTCCCGGATGCACGAGGCGACGTAGAGCGACCGCTCGAACTCCGGGCGGCTGGACGATTCGATCGTCACCGCGGTGCGGAAGTAGTAGGAGCGCGGATCGACGTCCTCTCCGCGCAGCAGGGCCTCGAGCACGTCGGGGGACCCGCTGCGGACGCCCACCGCGTGCAGGTACACGAGCGACCCGTCCGCCGAGCGCCCGGTGTATCGTCCGTCGATCTCGATCGAGCCGTCGTCGCGCACGAGCTGCCAGTCGGCTCCGCCGGGCAGGATCGTCCCGTCAAAGGCGCCGCGGATGGTGCCGCCGAGGATCGGGACGACCCTCCGGTGACCGGCGCGGGTCCTGCCGTGGTCCTCGAGGGGGCCGAGCTCGACCTCGACCTGGAACGCGGGCTCGAGAGCCGGGACCGGCGGCTGCACGCCCGTCACCGTCGCACCGGAGGGGTGAGCGGCGGCCGGTCATTGAGGATCTCGGGGAGGAAGCCCGCGGTGCGCTTGTAGCCCGCGGCGATCTCGGCGAGCTCCGCCTCGGGGAGGACGTCGTGCACGTCGGCGAAGCCCTGCGGCGCGCGCTCGTGGGCGAGCAGCATGACCCTTTCCGGACCCTGCTGCCGATTGCTGCGCACGAGCGCCTCGGTCGCCGGACGGCGCTCGCCCTCGTAGGCCGCGAGCGCCGAGGGCACGTCGGGGGCCGTCGCCAGGTGGAAGGCGAGCGTGCGGGCGTCCAGGATCGCCTGGGAGGCGCCGTTCGACCCGTTCGGGTACATCGCGTGCGCGGCGTCGCCGAGCAGCGTCGCCCGTCCGAACGTCCAGCGGGGGATCGGGTCGCGGTCGACCATCGGGTACTCGAGGATCTCGTCCGCGGCCGCGATGACCCCCGGCACGTCGAGCCAGTCGAAGCGCCAGTCGCGGAACAGCTCGACGATCGGCTCGGGGTCCACCGCGCGGTTCCAGTCGACCGTCTGGTCGCCGCCGACGCGGCGCTCGGCGATGAAGTTGATGCGGGCGCTCCCGGCGTCGTCGGGGGCGGTGAGCGGGTAGGCGACGAACTTCTGCTCGCCGTCGCCCGCCATGATCATCGCCCGCCCGTCGAGGAACGCGGGGGCGACGGCGGTGCCGCGCCACAGGGTGAGGCCGTTCCAGACCGGGCGTCCCTCGTCCGGATAGTGCTGCCGGCGGAACGAGGAGGAGATGCCGTCGGCGGCGACGAGAAGGTCTGCGCTCTCCCTGACCTCGCCGTTCGGCGTCGCGAAGACGGCGACGTCCGAGTCGGTCCCCTCCTCGACGCGCTGTAGGGCGTGGCTCAGGCGGATCGCGCCGGCGCCGAGGCGGTCCCGGACGGCGCGGGCGAGCGCGAGCTGCAGCTCGCCCCGGTGGATGGAGACCTGCCGCCAGCGGTAGCCCGCCTCGAGCCCGCGCGGCTCGCTCCAGATCAGCTGCCCGAAGCGGTTCCAGTACGAGAGGGCCGACGGCGCGACGCCGAGGGAGGCGATCTCCTCTCCGAGACCGAGGTCGGTGAGCTCCGCCATCGAGTGCGGCAGCAGGTTGATCCCGACGCCGAGGGCGGTCAGCTCGTCGACGCGGTCGTAGACCGTCACGTCCTTCAAGCCGGCTGCGGCGAGGCTGAGGGCGGTGGCGAGCCCGCCGATGCCCGCTCCGGCGACGACGATTCTCATGACGCCAGGCTATCCAGCCGGCGCAGCGGCGCCGCACGGAGCCTCGCTCCCGAGCCGTGCAACCGGCCGGCAGCCGCCGCCGGACGTCCACCGGGTGGACGGGCGAGCCGCCCACGCACATGCTGAGGGCCGTGCTCGATGTCGCGGATGCCGTGCCCGATCCCGCCCGCCGGTCGTTCCTGGCGACCGCCGTCGGTGGGGCCCTCGTCGGCCTGCTGGGCGCCTGCGCCGTCCGCGGCGACGAGCGCGGGAGGAGCGGCGGGGACTCCGGGGCCGGGGTCCTGTCGGCGCGTCCCGCGGATCCCGCGGAGCAGTTCCCCGGCCCGGGCACCCACGCCCTCGGACTGGATCCGGAGCGGGACGCGCTGCTCCACGTGCCCGCCGGCATCCAGCAGGACCGGGCGGCGCCGCTGGTCGTCTCGCTCCACGGAGCAGGAGGGGACGCGTGGGCGGGGGTCGCGCTCCTGCAGGGTCAGGGGGACGGACGCGGCCTGCTCCTGCTCGCCCCCGCGTCGCGCGGCAGCACCTGGGACGCCGTGGGCGGGGGCTACGGTCCCGACCTCCGCCTGATCGACCTGGCGCTCGAGCAGGTCTTCCGGACGGTCGCCGTGGACCCGGAGCGGATCGCGGTGGCGGGGTTCTCGGACGGAGCCTCCTACGCGCTCGGCCTGGGACTCGCCAACGGCGCCCTGTTCAGCCGGATCGTGGCCTTCTCGCCCGGCTTCGTGCCGCCCGGCCGGCGCAGCGGGGACCCGGCGGTCTTCATCAGCCACGGCACCGGCGACGAGGTCCTGCCGATCGACAGGACGAGCCGGCGGATCGTGCCCGTACTGCGGGACGAGGGTCTCGACGTGACCTACCGCGAGTTCCCCGGTCCGCACCTCGTTCCCCCGGAGATCGCCGAGGAGGGGATGAGCTGGCTGGCATCGGATGCGTCCGGCTGAGCGGCGCCGGGCGCCGCGTCAGCGGGAGCCGGCGGCCGGGAGCGGCTCCTCGAGCTCCAGGGGCGCCGCGAACTGGGCGGCGTACAGGGCGGCGTAGGCGCCTCCCGCGGCGAGCAGCTCGGCGTGCGTGCCCTGCTCGACGATCGAGCCCTTCTCCATCACGAGGATGAGGTCGGCGTCCCGGATCGTCGAGAGCCGGTGCGCGATGACGAAGCTCGTGCGGTCCTTCCGCAGCGAGCTCATCGCCCGCTGCACGAGGAGCTCGGTCCGGGTGTCCACCGAGCTCGTCGCCTCATCGAGGATGAGGACGCTGGGCCGGGCGAGGAAGGCGCGCGCGATCGTGATCAGCTGCTTCTCACCGGCGCTGACGTTGCCGCCCTCGTCCTCGAGCAGGGTGTCGTAGCCGTCGGGCAGGGAGTGGACAAAGCGGTCCACGTACGCCGCGCGAGCCGCCTCGAGGATCTCCTCCTCGGTGGCGTCGGGGCGGCCGTACGCGATGTTGTCGCGGATGGTGCCGGCGAACAGCCAGGTGTCCTGCAGGACCATCCCCATGCGGGAGCGGAGCTCCGACCTCGACATCGTCGTGATGTCGACGCCGTCGAGCGTGATGCGCCCGCCGTCGAGCTCATAGAAGCGCAGGATGAGGTTGACGAGGGTCGTCTTGCCGGCACCCGTCGGCCCGACGATGGCGACCGTGTGACCGGGCTCCGCGACGAGCGAGAGGTCCTCGATCAGCGGCTTGTCGGCCTCGTACCGGAAGGACACCTGCTCGAACGCGAGCCGTCCGGTGGCGTGCGCCGGCCGCGCGGGCTGCTCCGGGTCCGGGCTCTGCTCTCTCGCGTCCAGCAGCTCGAAGACGCGCTCGGCGCTCGCGACGCCGGACTGGAGCAGGTTGGCCATCGCGCCGAGCTGGCTGAGCGGCTGGGTGAATTGGCGCGAGTACTGGATGAAGGCCTGCACGTCGCCGAGGCGCATCGATCCGTTCGCCACCAGGAGGCCGCCGACCACCGCGATGGCGACGTACACGAGGTTCCCGATGAACATCAGCGACGGCATGATGATGCCGCTGACGAACTGCGCGCCGAAGCTCGCCCGGTAGAGCTCCTCGTTCTTCTCGGCGAATCGGGCGCGCACCTCCCGGTGCCGGCCGAACACCTTGACGAGCGAGTGCCCGGAGTAGCCCTCCTCGATCTGCGCGTTGAGCGTGCCGGTGTGGGTCCACTGCTGCACGAAGAGCTTCTGCGACCGCCTCGCGATGAGGGTCGTCACGAGGAGGGTGAGCGGGATCGTGATGAGCGCGATGAGCGAGAGCAGCGGCGACAGCACGAACATCATCACGAGGATCCCGATGACGGTGAGCAGCGAGTTGAGCAGCTGGCTCACGGTCTGCTGCAGCGACTGCGAGATGTTGTCGATGTCGTTGGTGACCCGGCTCAGCAGCTCGCCGCGCTGCATCCGGTCGAAGTAGGACAGCGGCAGCCGGTGCAGCTTGTGCTCCACGTCCTCGCGGAGGCGGAGGACCGTGCGCTGCGTGACCACGTTGAGGATGAGCGCCTGCAGCCACCCGAAGACCGACGACAGGACGTAGACCGCGAGCGTCACGCCGAGCACCCCGGCGAGCGCGCCGAAGTCGATGCCCCGGCCGGGGGTGAGGTTCATCCCGCGGAGGAGGTCGACGCGCTGCGTCTCACCCGCCGCCTCGAGCTGCGCGATTATCTGCGCCTTCGTCGCCCCCGGAGGCAGGTCGGCCGAGATCGCGCCCTCGAAGACGATGTTGGTCGCCTCGCCGAGGAGCTTCGGCCCGATCACCGCGAGCACGACGCTGAGGACGCCGAGCAGGATGACGAGCGCGACGCGGCCGCGCTCCGGCCGGAGGCGCCGGAGGAGGCGCCGCGCGGACGGCCCGAAATTCATCGACTTCTCGACCGGGATGGGGCCGCCGAACGGTCCGCCGGGGCGGCCGCCCATGGGACGAGGAGGCCCGGCGGGCCTCGCGGGTGCGTTTCCGGTGCTCACGCCGTCTCCTCCGTCAGCTGGCTGGCGACGATCTCGCGGTACTCCGGCGAGCTCGCGAGCAGCTCCCCGTGCGTCCCGCGAGCCACGACGGCGCCGTCCTCGAGGACCAGGATCTGGTCGGCGCCGAGGATGGACGACACCCGCTGCGCGACGACGATCACTGTCGCGTCGCCGACTTCGCGGGACAGCGCGTCCCGGAGACGGGCGTCGGTCGCGGTGTCGAGCGCCGAGAACGAGTCGTCGAACACGTAGATCGGCGGGCGCTTCACGAGGGCGCGGGCGATGGCGAGCCGCTGGCGCTGCCCGCCCGACACGTTCGTCCCGCCCTGCGCGATCGAGGACTCCAGCCCGTCGGCCATGGCCTCGACGAAGTCCCGGCCCTGGGCGATCTCGAGCGCCGCCCACAGCTCCTCGTTGGTCGCGTCGGGATTGCCGTAGCGGAGGTTGCTCGCCACCGTGCCGGAGAAGAGGTACGCGCGCTGCGGGACGAGCCCGATCACGCTCCACAGCAGCTCGGGATCCACCTCGCGCACGTCCACGCCGCCGACGAGGACCGCGCCGCCGGTGACGTCGAACAGGCGGGGGAGAAGGTTCACGAGCGTGGTCTTGCCCGCGCCGGTGCTGCCGATGATCGCGGTCGTCGTGCCCGGACGCGCGAGGAAGCTGACGTCCCGCACCACCGGCTGCTCCGCGCCGGGGTAGGCGAACGTCGCCCCCTGCAGCTCGACCGTGCCCGGCGCCGGCATCGTGCGGATCGGGTCGGCCGGCGGGACGACGGTCGGCTCCGTCTGGAGGATCTCGCCGATGCGGTCGGCCGACACCATGGCGCGGGGCAGGAGCACCGCGATGAACGTCGCGAACATGACCGCGAAGAGGATCTGCGCGAGGTAGCTGAGGAAGGCGGTGAGGGAGCCGACCTGCAGGCTGCCGCCCTCGATGAGGAAGGCGCCGAACCACAGCACCGCGACGCTGGACACGTTGAGCACGAGCAGGACGATCGGGAACATCAGCGCGAACAGCCGCCCGACCCGAAGTGCGGTGTCCGTGAGCGCCGCGTTCGCGTCTCCGAAGCGGATCGTCTCATCCGGCTCGCGGACGAACGCCCGGACGACCCGCATGCCGGTCAGCTGCTCCCGCAGCACGCGGTTGACGGTGTCGATCCGGTCCTGCATCTGCCGGAACAGCGGCCCCATGCGAGCGATGATGAGGCTGATTGCGAGCAGCAGGACCGGCACGGCGACCACCATGATCCAGCTGAGCTGCACGTCCTCGCGGAGCGCCATGATGATCCCGCCGATCGCCAGGATCGGCGTCGAGACGAGCATCGTGCAGCTCATGAGCACGAGCATCTGCACCTGCTGCACGTCGTTGGTGCTGCGGGTGATGAGCGAGGGGGCGCCGAACCTGTCGACCTCCCGCTGCGAGAAGTCTCCGACGCGGGCGAACACCGCCCCGCGCAGATCCCGGCCGAGGCCCATGGCGGCCTTGGCGCCGAACCAGACCGCCGCGATCGAGCAGGCGATCTGGACGAGGGTGATCGCGAGCATGAGCGCGCCCGTGCGGAGGATGAACCCCGTGTCGCCGACCGCGACGCCCTCGTCGATGATGTCCGCGTTGAGAGCCGGCAGGTAGAGCGACGCGATGGCCTGGGCGAACTGGAACACGACGACCGCGACCAGCAGCGGCCACGCGGGGCGGAGGAAGCGGACGAGCAGCCGGCCGAGCATCAGGAGGCCCTCCCGTCGCTGCACGCGACCCCGGACGTGATCAGGTGGGCGAGCTCGTCGGTCGTGAACTCGTAGGGATCGTTGAACGAGGGGAGCGTCGAGGCGAAGGCGCTCATCCGCAGCCAGTAGGCGACCGTGCGGGGCGGCGCCGACAGCTCGTGCTCGTGCGGCGCGAGGAGCTCGCACACCGTCTCGATCCAGCGCCCCTGGTCCGGACCGGCCGGCGGCCGGTGATTGATGCCGAGGAGCGCCATCACCCGGAAGATCCCGCTGAACCGCGCGCGGACGTGCGCGAGGATCTCCGCGAGCTTCCGCTCGAGCGGCAGGGACGCGTCGATCGCCCGCAGGTCCGCGATGAGCGGCGAGGGATCGAGGAGCTTGGCGACGGCGGCCTCGAGGAGCGACTCCTTGTCGCCGAAGGCCCGGAACAGGGTCCCCTCTGCGACTCCGGCCGCCTCGGCGAGCTGACGGGTGGAGACGTCCCGGCCGTGCTGACGAAGAAGCGGTAGGACAGCGTCGAGGATCGCCTCCCGCCGGTCGCCCGGCGCGAGCGGCCTCGCGCGCTCGCGGGAGTTGTGGTCGGCGGTGAGGGTCACCCGATCACCATAGTGAGTGAGCACTCACTCCACTAGCGCACACTGGACGCAGCAGGCGCTTTCGGCCGCGTGCCCCACCCGTGGTGACGCGCGGCTCGCCGGTTTGTAAACAGTCTGTGAAGGACCTAGCACCCCCCGAAAAGGGGGCGATACCCTGCCCCCACAGGTCTTCCTCGAGCGACGGGGCTCTCGACCACGGGGGTATTTTCGATGCTCGACTCTCTGACCGCTGCGCGTCCGATCTCGACGCGACGCGTCGCTCGGACAGCCACCTGGCAGTCCGACTACCGATGGCGGCTCGCCCTCACCGACGCCCTCGCGATCGGGCTGGCCGTCGCCGCCTCGTTCCTCGTCGCCGTCGCCCTCGACTCCCGGGAGCTGCCGGCGGCCGCCGTGCTCCCGATGGTCGTCCGCTACGGACTCGTGTCGGTCGTGGTGTCGCTCGCCTGGGGGACCGCGCTGCACACCCTCGGCACGCGGGACCACCGCATCGTCGGTGCGGACGCCACGGAGTACCGACGGGTGATCAACGCGACGGTGATCGTGTTCGGGCTGCTGGCGGTCGCCGCCTACCTGTACCAGGGCGACCTCCGCAGGGTCTACGTCCTCACCGCCTTCTGCGCCGGGCTGGCGGCGCTCCTGACGTCCCGCTGGCTCTGGCGCCGCTGGCTCACCGCCCGCAGGGCGGCGGGGGAGTACTCGTACCGGATGCTCCTCGTGGGCTCCGAGGCGAGCGTGCGGCACCTGGAGCAGGACCTGCGCCGCAACCCGTCGGCCGGGTACCGGGTCGTCGGCGCCTGCGTCCTGAACGCGCGCGGCGGCGGGACGTTGCCCGGCACCGACATTCCGCTCTGGTCCGACCTCGGGGACATCTCCGCGATCGTCGAGCAGTCGGGAGCGGACACGGTCGCGGTGACGAGCTCGGACGACCTGCCGCCGGAGCGCGTGCGCGAGCTGAGCTGGGAGCTCGAGCCGGGCCGACGCCACCTCGTGGTGGCCCCGAGCCTCACGGACGTGGCGGGCCCTCGTGTGCACGCCCGTCCGGTGTCCGGCCTTCCGCTCCTGCACGTCGAGACGCCGCGGTACGAGGGGCGCCCGCTGTACTCCAAGCGGGTCTTCGACATCGTGGTCTCGTCCGCGCTGCTCGTCGCGCTCGCGCCGCTGTTCCTCGCGATCGCCATCGCGATCAAGGCGACGAGCTCCGGGCCCGTCCTCTTCAGTCAGCTGCGGGTCGGCAAGAAGGGGACGGAGTTCCGCATGCTCAAGTTCCGCTCCATGGTGACGGACGCGGAGGAGCGCCTGAGCGCGCTGCAGTCGGCCGCCCGCGACCGCGGGAACGAGATCCTGTTCAAGATGAAGGACGACCCTCGGGTCACGCCCGTCGGGAGGATCCTCCGGCGCTACAGCCTCGACGAGCTGCCCCAGCTCATCAACGTCTGGCGGGGCGAGATGTCACTCGTCGGGCCCCGGCCGCCCCTTCCGCGCGAGGTCGAGCGGTACGAGGCGCGGGTGAACCGCCGCTTCCTCGTGAAGCCGGGCATCACCGGCCTCTGGCAGGTCAGCGGTCGCTCCGACCTCTCCTGGGAGGAGTCGGTGCGGCTCGACCTCTACTACGTCGAGAACTGGTCGATGACCGGGGACCTCGCGATCCTCTGGAAGACGGCGCGAGCCGTCGTCGCGCCCGCCGGCGCCTACTGATGCCGCCCGGATCGGTCCTTCCATGGGGTGCCGAGGGTCAGCAGGGCGAGGCGGCGAGCAGGCGTGCCGCCTCGCCCGTCAGGATCAGCGGGGCGGCCGACTCGTCGGGACCCGGGATCTCGAGGACGACGATGAACCGGTCGGCATAGGCATCGATCAGCCGGACCGGTCGCCACGGCCAGTCCTCCGCGCCCGGGCTGAGCACCCCGGAGCTCAGGGGACGGGGGAGGCGGCACCACCAGAGGCGGTCGCGGGACAGCTCACGGCTCTCGTCGGCGGGCGACGACGGGACGAGACGCGGGGAGGTGACGGCGGAGCTGGCACTCATCGTGCCTCCTTCTGCTGTTCGCGAAGCCCCCACGCTAGTTCCGCTGCGCGGAGGATCGCCTCCTGTCGAGGGCCCACAATCGGATCGGGCTCCCTGTGGTGATGCGCGATAGGCGGCGCTTCCCGCCGCGGGTAGAATGATGCGTTCGCTCTTGCTGGGGCGACCGGGGGCCACAGGTGCGGACAGCGCCGATTCCAGCGAGGCGAAGAGGTGACGTGACGCTGCTGAGGCGCCTCCTCGTCCGGGTCTTCCGCGCTCGTCATGGCGCGGATCCCGGTGACCTGCCGCCCGGCCAGGAGTTCCGGCACCTGCGCGGGAGGGCGTACCGGCGCGCCCTTCGGCGCGGGCTCATCAACCCGGACGGCACCACGAGGACCCGCCGCCTCGACGAGCGGTAGCGGCCGCTCAGTCCAGAGCGACCTGACTCCGCCGCGGCACAGCACGGCGAGTGTTCGCATCCTCGAGAGCCGTGAGCCAGAGCTCCTCGAGCATCGGGAAGACCGTCTCCGCCGAGAAGCGGTCGGCGAAGGCGCTCGCCGCGGCGTCCGCGTACCGGCCGCGAGCCGCGCCGTCGGTCATCACGTTCCCCAGCGCGGCGGCGAGGGGCTCGACCTCACCGGGCGGAAGGACGATGCCCTCGCCTCCGCCGAGCACGGCCGCGATCCCGCCGACGCGCGTCGCGATCACGCAGTTCCTCCGGGCCATCGCCTCGAGGATGAACATCGGCATGGCCTCCTCGCGCGAGGGCAGCACGGCGATCGCGGAGCGGTCGAGCAGCGCCATCAGCTCGGCATGGGAGACGGCCCCGAGGAAGCGCGCCTGACGCAGGTCGGGGCGGATCAGGTGCCCGTCGACGGGCGGTCCGGCGACCACCAGCTCCCAGCCCGGCTGACGGGCCGCGTCCCACGCGGCCTGGAGGACGTCGATGCCCTTCCGATGGGTCACGACGCCGCCGAAGACGACCAGCCGCTCCTTCGTCGCGGGGGCTCCGGACGGGATGGCGTTCGGGATGAGCGAGATGCGGTCGGCCGGCACGAAGCGTGCGGCGACCCTGCTCGACTCCTCCGACAGCGAGACCACCCGGTCCGCGGCCGACAGCGCCCACCGTACGAGGCGCGGCCGGGCCTCGGCGAACGACGCGAAGGAGCTTCCGTGCAGGTGCGCCACCGTGGCCACGCCTCGCGCGGCGGCCGCCCGCAGCAGCGAGCCCTCACGCAGGAACGACCCTCGCTCCGAGAGGTGGGCCACGACGACGGTGCCACTGCGCGGCAGCTGCAGGACTCGGCCGGCTGCGCTCGCCGCGCGGCGGACCCCGGCCCGGATGTCGTGCGGATCCCCCCGCGAGGTGATCACCGCGACGTCCACACGGGGGAAGGGCCACTCCAGGTAGCCGTTGAGGACCTGGGTCATGCCCCCTGCGATGTCGCCCGCCCTTCCGAGGTGGTGGACGACGGGGCGGACGCCCGTCATGAGGTGGCGGGGACCTTCTCGGGAGCCGGCCGGCGCGCTCCCGACGGGCCGGATGCCAGGACGCTCTGGACGTCCGCACGATGGCGTCCCAGCCGGGATCGGGCCTCGAGGAGACGCTCGAACATGGCGGGACGCTGCGTCTCGAGGGTGCCGATGGCGGATGCGAACTCGTCGGCGGAGAGGCCGCGGGTGGCCACCGACACGCCGTCGATCCCGATGGTGCGGAAGTGGCGGTCCACCTTGTCCGAGCCGTCGACGAGGGAGCCGACGGGCACAGCTCCCTCGGTGAAGGCCGCGATGATGACGTGGAGCCGGTCGCTCAGCGCGACGGCGGTGCGCCGGTACAGCTCGCGCAGGCGGCGCTCCTGTCCCGCGTGGTCGCCGAGGTGCTCCCAGGTGAGGGCGCGCCCCCCGAGGTCGCGCGCCAGCCGGCGGGTGCGCTCGTCGTCGACGTGGACCTGGGTGACCGCCCAGATCTCGAGTCCCCGGGACGCGGCATACTGCCGGACGCCGTCGAGCCACTGCCGGCTCGGGTAGGGCCGGATGTGGTCATCGGCGCGCATGGAGACGACCAGCACGTTCCGCTCGGGGTCGTGCTCGCGGAAGCGCTCGATCTCCTCGTCGCCGGCCCCCTCGGCGAACGCGAGATCCGGCATCGCCTGCCCGGTGCGCATGTAGGAGGCCGTCGTCACGTCGCGCCAGAGCGTGAGGTCGGACAGCGCGATCGACGGCCGCATCAGGGCCCGAGGCAGCGGGGCGTAGTTGCGGGTGCCGACTCCCGCACGGACGGCCCTGCCGCCCCTGGCTCGGAGCGCGGCGAGCAGCGGGAGCATCGAGAGGTGCTCCTTCATGCCCACGAGGGTCAGCTGGATCTCGCCTGGCTTGAACACGTAGGCGGCGTTCCCCTGCAGTGCTGCGGAGAGCGCTGCCCGGTACCAGCGGAGAAGGGAGCGGTACACCACGTCGTCCGGGCCGAGCCGCAAGCCCTCGTCGTAGCCGTCCGGCGAGTGGCCCACATATACATGGAGCGGTCCCATCGGCCGCACCCAGTCCAGCAGCTGTCGTCGCAGGATGATGTCGCCGATGTTCTCGTACTGGCCGCGGCCGATCGCGAAGACGGTTCTCACGCGCGTTCCTTCGTGGTGGGCGGGATCAGCCGGCGAGGGCGGTTCTGCGGTCGGAGATCCCTTCCAGCCGGTCGGTGACCTCGAGCGCGCGCACCCTCTGGATGAGCGCGGCGTCGAGCTCCTCGACGTCCACGACCCGCGCCACGCCTCGGCCGCGCACCACCTCCCGGAGCTCGAGCTGGTGGTCGTCCACGTGCTCGTTCCGGTGGGCCCGGCGAGTGACCAGGATCGGGTACACGCCGGCCTCGAGAAGGACCAGGAGCGAGCCGACGCCCGCGTGGGAGATGACGACGTCCGCGTCCCGCGCGGCCGCGACGTAGTCCTCGGCCGACAGGTACTGGTAGACCGTGCCGGGCAGGTCGCGCCGCACCGTCTCGCCCACCTGCCAGACCGTCCGCTCGTCGGCGAGTCCGGAGGCGAGGACGGCGTCGACGAGCGCGTCGAAGCGGTAGCCGCGGATGGTGCCGAGGGTGACGAAGAGCCGCGGGGGCCGGGAGTCGGTCGGCCGGGGGACCGCGCGGTAGGTGCTCAGCACACTCGGGTGCGGCGACCACCGGCCGCGAGCCATCCGCTCGGACTGGGTGAACATCGCCGTAGCGCCCAGGGCGGCGAGGATCCGGCCGGTCGCGGACGGCGCGGAGACGCGACCGAGGCTCTCGACGTACTTCGTCGGGATCCCGCGCAGGATGGCGGCCGGGAAGCAGGCGAGGGCGATGCCCGACCCGGTGCTGACCGCGCCGTCGAAGCGCTCGTGGCGGAGCCGGCGGAGTGTGATCCCCATCACGCGGAGCACCGCGAGCACGTCCCGCGGCTTCACGTAGGGCACGTAGAAGACGCGGCGCCCTCTGAGGAGAGCCTCGCTCTGCGGGGACCGGAAGGTGACCCAGAGGGAGTCGTCGGAGGCGTTCAGCACGGGCAGCAGCCGCACGAGCTCGGCGAGGTGGCCGCCGGTGGAGGCGACGAGCAGCAGCTTGCGATTGGCGGTCGTGCTTCCCATGACGGCTCCCCGGGTGCTGTCTCTGGTAATGAAGGTGCAGACATCCGTGGCCGCGCGATCACCCTAGCGCGGCCCCTCTGCGGCGCTCTAGACGCCGGGGGCACCCTGTTACCGGAATTTCACGGGCCCGCAACAACCCGTTCGGGGGGCAGGCGCCGCGACTGCGGCGGAGTGTCTCAGTTCTGGCAGGGCACGTGCGTCACGCCCGACGCGGTGCCCGACACCCTGTTGTCGCAGCCGACGACGGTGCCAGCAGGGACGGGAGATCCGGGATGGTGCACGAGGACTCCCCAGCCTGCGGCCGAGCCGGCCTCGCCGCTGTTGTCGACGACCGAGTTGTCGAGACCCCACTGCGTCCCGTTCTTCATGAGCGCGTAGGCGTTGGTGACGGCGTCGCTGCCGGTGTTGTCCCGGATGAGCCAGCTGTTCCCCGTGACGAGGACCCAGCCGATGGCGCGCGACGCCGTCTGGTGCCCGGTGATCACGTTGCCCTCGATCACGCCGTCGGACGTGCCTTCCTTCGCCTCGATGGGCTCGGCGCCGGCGTTCACGATGGTGTTGCGGAGCACGACCACGCGGCGCGTGGTGTCGGGCTGACCGCTGGTGACGACGTCCCACCTCCGGTTGGACGTTCCGATGTAGATGCCCTCGCCGTATGCGACGTCGACCACTCCGGTGTTGCGGATGGTGTTGTCGCGGATGACGGCGTTCGAGCTGAGGGCGTAGACGTGGATCCCCTCGTACCCGATGTCGGTGACCGTCAGCCGAGCGATCGTGACGTTGCTCGAGAACTTGACCATGACGCCCTGCAGCGAGTTGCGGACCGCGAAGCCGCTGAGGCCCACGTTGGAGGCCTTGTCCAGGACGAGGGCGGACCCGTCCGAGATCGAGCCGGTCTCGAGGACGGAGTCCTCGGTGCCGCAGAGCCATATGGGACTCGTGGTCGTGCCGCTGCGCTCCAGCTTGAACTTCCCGCGGTAGACGCCGGGCTGGAGCCAGATGACCTCGCCGGCGCGGGCCCCCGCGAGGGCCGTGCGAAGCTGCTCAGCCGTCGACACCCGCTTGGTCGCGGCCGGGCACTCGCGGGCGATCGCGCCGGCGTAGCTCGCCAGCGGATCGGCCGCCCTCACCGTCACGGACCCCGGCAGCGGCGATTCCGCGCCGGAGGACGACACCGCGGCGACCGAGTACGTGTAGCTCGTTCCGGCGGTGAGGCCCGCGTCGAAGAGCCGGGTGCCGGTCACGGGGACGGTGTTGACCACCACGGCGGCGGAGGTCCCGGTCCTCCGGTAGACCTTGTATGCGGCTGCCCCGCTCGCGGCGGTCCAGGTCACCACGGCGCCGTCGGACTTGGGCGTCGCCGTGATGCCCGACGTGGTGGCGAGTGAGCCGCCGATCGTCGACGGAGCAGGCTGCGCGGTGGCCGTGAAGCAGCCGATCAGCGTGACCTGCAGCGTGAGCGCCCCGACCGCGAGCAGCAGCAGTGAGCGGAAACGAGTGAAACGGCGCATGCGCGTGAGCCCCCAATGAAAACCGACAGCGAGACAACCCCCCGGACGCTCGCCGTCGGACGTGCCGTGACTGACAGGGTACCTCCCGGTCCCCGCGGAGGCAGTCCGCCGGGCGGAGGACCGCCGGCGGACCGCCGCCGTCAGTTGGCGATCCGAATGGAGACGGCAGGACTCACGCCTACGTTGCCCGCGGCGTCACCGGCGCGTGCGGTGATGCTGTACGTGCCGTTCGGCGTCACGCTGGTCCGCGTGTTGAAGGTCAGCGTCCAGACCCCGTCGACGAGGCTCGCGGGGGCGATCAGGCGGCTCCCCGAGTAGAAGCTCACGCCTGTCACCCCGACGTCGTCGGAGGCGGCCGCCGTCGCCGTCACGACTCCGGAGACGACCGCGCCCTGCGCCGGGGACGTGATCACCACGCTGGGCGCGCGCGTGTCGGTGTTGCGCACGGCCACCGTCACGGGAGCGCTCACGCCCGTGTTGCCGGCGGCGTCCGTGGCCGTGGCGGTGATCGCATAGCTCCCGTCCGGAGTGGCGGCTGTGCGGGTGTCGAAGGGCAGCGTCCACACGCCGTTCGCGAGGGTCGCAGCGCCGGCGTCGACGGAGCCCCACGTGAAGCGGACACCGGTGACGCTGGAGTCGTCGGTCGCGGTCGCGGCGAGGGTGACGTTGCCCGCGACGGCGGCGCCGTCGCTCGGCGAGGTGACCGCGACGCTCGGAGCGGTCGTGTCCGGCGCAGGAGCGGTCGGCGCCCATCGCCGCATGGCGTCCACGAAGTCGAGGTGCGCGAAGCCCGGCGTGCTGTGGCCGTGGGCATGGGTGCGCAGGGAGGCCTCGGCGGCCACCGGCGCAGCGAGGGCGAGCAGAGCCAGGCCGTGCTGCTCCGGCGGAACCGTCCGGTCCGTCTCGTTCGGCTGGGAGACGACGATGCGCATCCTCGTCCCGGCCCACGTCGCCTGCCGGTGACGAGCGGGATTCGCGGCCTGGATGGCAGCCGGATCGTCGCCGAACGCGGCGACCACGGTGTCGCGGGAGCTCCCGCCCGCGTTGTACATCGCCATGAGGTCGTACGACCCGTTGACGTTGTACATCCCGAGGATGTCCGGGATGAGCCGCGAGCCGTACGTCTCACACGAGAGGGCGCCTCCGCCGGAGGTGCCCCGCAAGTAGTTCCCGGCGATCCTGTACAGCGCCGCCACCCACGCATAGCCGTTCACCTGGCAGGCCTGGGCGAAGGGATGCGAGTAGAGGGTGCCCCCGGCCTTCTGGCAGATGGCGATCGCCCCCTCGTCCACGGTGCGCTCCCCGGTCTGCTTGAAGCCCCCGTCGAGCGCGTTGTGGTCGCTTCCGGAGCCGTGGTACAGCCAGACCACCCGGATCGGCGTCTGCTGACCCGGCTTGATGGACTGCGGAACGTAGAGCCGTGCGGGGTCGCCCTTGATCTTGACGACGATGTTGTCGTACAGGGTGCCCCCGTAGGCGGTGACCTGGTTGCTCTTGCGGGTGTACTCGCCCGGAAGCAGGGGGCTGGGGGAGGGGGTGGCGGCGGACACGGCCTGCCCTCCCGACAGGACCGACCAGCCCACTGCTCCGGCGACTCCGCCGAGGAAGAGGCGGCGTGTGACCGGGCTGACCGAGTCGAGCGGCGAGCGGCGCTCCGGCGTGGTCGCGTCCTCCGGGAACGGGGTCATGGGGTCTCCCTTGTCGAGGTCATCGGTCCGCGATCACGAGAAGGCGGCGGTAGAGGGGCCGCGACCACTTGGCCGTGGCGGCGAGAGCGAGGCGCCGGACGTCCCGAGCCGAGGCCAGCAGCCGCAGCTCGCGGAGCGTCAGCCGGCGACGGAGCTCGGCGAGAAGGGCGCCGCGCTCCTCGTCCGAGTAGTCGCCGAAGGTGGCGTCCTTGATCCCGGAGAGCAGGATGTAGCGGGTCACGAAGTAGCGGTGCGCGGGACCGTCGACGACCCCGGGCAGCAGGGACGCGGCCCGGCGCACTCCCGCCTCGATCAGCCGCAGCGAGTCGGCCCGCCGGGATCGGCTCGTGATGATGGAGCCGGGGCGGATCCGGTACTCGTAGACCGTGCGGTCGAGGAAGGCCACGCTGCCCGCGCGAGCGAGGGCCCCCGCGACCATGGCGAGGTCGGACTGGACACGAGCCGGGACGTACTCGATCTGTGTGAGCAGGCTCCGCCGGAACAGCTTGTTCCAGAGGTGGCCCGTGATCCCGCCCGTGAGGAGCTGGGTGAAGGCGATCCGCCCGTCGACGGGATCGCCGGAGGGTGGAGCGAGCTGCTTGGTCCGGCCCGACTCGAGCCGGAACAGGGCGCCCGCCACCACGACGTCCGCGCCGGTCGCCTCGGCCTTCGCGGCGAGGACCGCGGCCGCGTCGTCGGGCCAGTCGTCGTCGGAGTCGACGAACCAGACGTAGTCGCCCCGCGCCTCGAGCACTCCGCGGCGGCGCGCGAGGGCCACGCCCCCGTTCGCCTCGAGGCGCAGCGCGCGGATGCGGCGGTCGTCGCGCGCCGCGCGCTCGGCGATGGCGGGGCTCGCGTCGTTCGAGCCGTCGTCCACCACGATCACCTCGATGTCGATCCCGCGCTGGCGGCGGAGGCGGGCGAGGGCGTCGCCGAGATGAGCCTGATCGTTGAAGGACGGGAGGATCACGCTCACGATCATCGAGACCCTCGCTTCCGGCCGATGCGCGCGATGGCGGTCGCGACGGCATCGAGCGCGCGCCGGGCCTCTTCCACGGCACGCGCGACCTCCGCCCGGCGGGTGAGCGCGCGGGCCATCATCTCGTCCGCCCCGCCGGTCGCGAGCTCGGGGTCGACCGAGGCGTTCCGGATTCCGGCGGCGGCCAGCGTCCTCGTGGACTTGTCGAGCGGGTCCGCGGACAGCGCGAGCGGCACCGCCCCTTCGGTCGCCCCGATCACGAGCCCGTGCAGCCGGTCGCTCAGCACGATTGCCGACTCCCGGTACAGCGCCCGGAGCCGCTCCTCGAAGGCGCCGTGGTGCCCGCTCTCCCAGGTGAGGGACTGCGCGCCCACCCGCTCCGCGAGGGAATCCGCCAGCGGCCCGTCGCGGCGGATCTGCGCGACGAAGACGGGCTCGAGGCCGTGCCGATCCGCGAGCTCGGCGACCGCCTCCGTCCAGCGCGCCGACGGCTCGCTCTTCTGCGCGTGCTGCAGGCTCGCCCGCACGGCGACCGCGAGCTTCCTCCGCGGGATCGGCAGGGACGCCCTCAGGTCGGCATCGGTGGATCCCAGGCGGAAGGCCCAGTCGGGTGAGATGCCGCCGAGCCCCATGACCGACCTGCTGTGGGCGTCTCGCCACGTCACGACGTCGCAGAGCCGGAGCACACCCCGGATGGGGTGACGCCAGGGGGTCGATTCCCGGATCCCCACGCCGACGTGCGCGGCGCCTCCGCCGCGGAGGCGGTTCAGGATGAGCAGCGGCGCGAGCCGGGCGTATCGGAGGGCGAAGCCCCGCTGCAGCTCGGTCTCGCCGGTGTCGAAGGCGTAGACCGACGGCTCCCGGCCCATGGTCGTGGACAGCTTCGCGCGCCACTCCTGCGACCTGCGGTACAGCGTGTCGTCCTCCCGCAGCCCGAGCGCGCTGAGCTGGTCCTCCTGCTGGCGCCCGACGTACAGGTGGAGCGGCCCCGCCCCGCGCACGGCGTCGAGGAAGCCGCGCCGCAGCACGGTGTCGCCGATGTTGTCGTGCTGGCCGATGGCGGAGGCGAAGACCTTCACGTGGCGATGGCCTTCCGGAGCACGTGTTCGAGGGTCGTGCCGCTGGAGCGGGAGGAGAAGTGATCGAGCCAGGCCGAGATGTCGGGGATCGAGATGCCCGCGGCACGCTCCAGTGCGTCGGCGACGCGGGCGGGGGAGTCGTCGATCGCGAGCTCGCCCGTGATGCCCGGCACCAGGGCGTCGGCGACGCCGAGCGCGCCGGAGAGGGCGACGGACGGCACGCCCGCCGCCGCCGCTTCCACGAGCACGTTGCCGAAGCCCTCCCGGTGGGAGGCGAGCAGGAACACCGCCTTGTCCGAGCACTCGGCGAACCAGTCCTCGACCCAGCCCCGATGGTTGAGATCGACCTGCAACTCGCCGGCGAGCGTGACGAGCTCGTCGAGGAGCGGCCCCGTGCCGAACACGGTGAGCCGGACTCGGTGGCCGCGGCGTGCGAGCTCCGCCGCTGTGCGGACGGCGAGGGCAGGGCGCTTCTGCGGGACCAGCCGGTGCGCGATGATCACCTCGATGTCGATGTCGTCCGCGCTGCGGCGGACGCTCCTGCCGGGCACCTTCGCGGCGGCCGGGTTCGGCACGACGGTGCAGCGGCCCTCGGGGATCCCGAAGCCGCCGGCGAGCTCGCCCGCGATCGGATGCGAGATCGCGATGACGTGATCGGCGCGGCGGTAGGCGCGGCGCGTCAGCAGGTGCTTGACCCGGTGGGACAGCGGGGACCCGGGCAGACCGTAGGCCACCAGGTTGCGCTCGCTCACCACCACCGCCGGGCGCGAGGACTTCGGCATCAGCTCGGCGGCGGCGACCAGCACGAGGTTCGCGTAGGCCTGGAGTCCGACCGCGGCATCCGGCCTCCGCTCCTCGAACAGCCGCTTGAGCGCCCGCGCCTTGGCCGCGTGGCCCCGGACCCCGCCGAGGGACACCGCCGCGACACCCGCCGGGAGGTACCGGTCGGTGTCCTTGCTCGACGTGGTGACCGCGGTCACCGAGTGGCCCTGCGACACCAGCCACTCCATCCACGTGCGGCCCACGAACTCGGCGCCGCCGCCGTGCAGGGAGATCACGACGACCATCACGGACAGGGGGCGGGGCGCCGGAGTCGCCGTCGCGGCCGCATCAGCGGGGGTCGTGAGAACCATCAGCCCTTGCCTCCCGCCGTCACCAGAGCGCGGGAGTGGGCGTCGGCGTCGGGACCGGACGTCGGGACGTCGGTGAGCGTGAGCCCGATGACGTTGGCGCCCGCCCTGGTCAGGGTGTCGAGTGCGGACCGGACCTCGGGTCCGGTCGTGCGGCCGGTCTGCACGACGAGCGTCGTCGCGCCGGACGCGGCCGCGAGGAAGCCGGCGGTCGGGCTCGACAGCACCGGAGGCGAGTCCACCAGGACGATGTCGCAGTCGCTCGCGAGCTCCTGAGCCAGCGCTCCGAAGCGCCCGGCCGCGAAGGGCTCGGCGGAGGCGGCGCCGCCCTGGCCCGCGGGGAGCACCGAGAGTCCGGGGGTTCCGGTGCTGATCGGCGCGACGCCGGGGTCCCCGGCCAGCCGCTCGGCCAGTCCCGGGCGCTCCTCGACGCCCAGGAGCTTCGACAGCCCCTTCCGCTGGAGGTCGCCGTCGACGACGACCGTCCGGACGCCTGCCTTGGCGAGCGCCATGGCCAGGTTCGCCGCCACGGCCGCCGAGTTCTCCCGAGTGCTGGGCGACAGGAGCGTCAGCGTCTTGCCCGCGACGACCTCCGGGTCGAGCACGATCGCGGCGGCGAGCCCGCGGTACCCGTCCGCCGCGACGCCCAGTCCCCGCGAGTTGAGCACGAGGCCCTTCCCGGGGGCTCCGGAGATGCCCGCGAGCACCGGCAGGCCGCTCAGGCGCTCGACCTCCGCCCGGTTGTGCACCCGCCGGTCGGCGAGGGCGAGGATCGTGGCGGTGAGCAGCCCGAGGACGAGTCCGGAGAAGAGGCCGAGCGCGATGTAGAGCGGGTAGCTCGGGCTGGCGGGCAGCTCGGGAGCGGTCGCCTCCTGGAGGATCTCGGCCCGCACCGGACCGGCCCCGCCCGTCGAGGGCGACTCGAGCTCGTTCACGACGACGTCGATGAAGGTGCTGCTGATCGCCCCGGTCAGCGTCGCGGCGTCCTGCGGGTTCGCCGCGCTCGCGGAGATGTCGAGGATCACGCTGTTGGTCGGGACCGAGACGGAGATGTCGCGCGCGAGCTCCTCGGCGTCCGTGTCCATCCCGAGCTCGTCGATCACCCGGTCCAGGACGCGCGGGGTCTCGACCACCTCCGTGTAGGAGAAGACCCGCTGGATCGCGAAGTTGTTCGCCTGCACGAGCTCCGCCGCCGGGGCCCCGGCGGTCGCCTCGAACGCGAAGAACATCCGGGTGGTCGCGGTGTAGGTCGGGGTCGTGACTGCCGCGACGAGGGCGCCCGCCCCTCCGCCGAGGAGGGTGAGCCCGAGGATGAGCGGCCAGGTGGTCCTGATCGTCCTCAGGATGCTGGTGAGATCCATGTCGGTTCCTAACGGTGGGTCAGAGGTTGGCGAGGAAGAAGTCCTGGACGATCCGGAGATTGTCGCTCGAGAGCAGGGCGAGCCCGTGGTTGGTGCCCTCCTCCACGAGAACCTCGGAGGCTACTCCGGCGGCGCGGAGGGCGTCCCTCATCGCGACGCTCTGCGCGCTCGGCACGAGCTCGTCCGAGCCCGCCAGGAGGAGCATCGGCGCGCTGGTCGCCGTCACATGCAGGAGCGGCGAGGCGTCCTGCGCAGTCGGGCAGGCCCGGATGTCCTCGCAGCCCAGGTAGCCGAGGACGATCTCCTGGGCCTGCTTGGCGGGCACCCCCAGCCTCAGGCCCGACTCGGTGAGGTCCGCGGCGCCGGAGAGCGCGACCACCGCGGCCACAGGCGCGCCTCCCATGCCGACCCCGACGGACATGGCGATGATCGCGCCCGCCGAGCTGCCGAGCACGCCGATCCGCGCGGGATCGAAGCCGTACTCCTCCGCGTTCTCCGGTGCGCCCACCCACGCCACCGCCGCGGCGACGTCCTCCACCTGCGCGGGGAAGTGGTAGTCGGGCAGCAGCCGGTACTGGACCGAGACGGCCGCCGCGCCGTTCTCCGCGAACCTCTCGCAGAGCGAGCGCATCGCCGACTTGTCGCCGGCCTCGAAGCCGCCGCCGTGCAGCAGGAGGATCGTGGGCAGCGCACCCGCCGGCTCCGCAGGCCGGCAGACGTCAAGGGTCAGGGGCGTTCCGCCCTCCGACCGGTACTCGATGTCGGCCGTCACGGCGACGTCGGGGTTGCTGGTCTCGGCCGGAGGCGTGAGCGACGGCTCCGGCACGGGACGGCAGCCGGCCAGGGCGAGGCAGGCCGCCACGAGCAGGGCGGCCGCGGGAGCGAGGCGCCGGATCACGATCGGACGCTCCGGGCCGGCTCCGACGCAGGGACGGCGGAACCGTCGGTGCGCGACGACGGTGGAGTGCGGCGCCGAAGCCGGGGCGGCACGTAGAGCCACGACACCCTGCTGAGGAGGCGCCCGAGCAGCGCGGAGATCGCGATCACGAGGACGACCATGGCGCCGAGCACGAGGAAGCCCCGGCCGGGCAGCAGGCTGAGCTGCGGGAGCGCCTGGACCACGGCCGCCAGACCGGCGATGACGAAGACGTGGATCAGGTACAGGTGCAGGCTCCGGGTGCCGAGGTAGCTGACCCACGAGAGCGGCCGGAGCCGCACGAGGAGGTGCGATGCGGTGGCCCCGAAGACCACGGCGGCCACCTGGCCGACGAGCACGACGCCGGGGACGCGGCTGCCGGCCGGGACGAAGGCCGCGACGGCGGCGGACGCGCCGTACACCGCGAGGGAGGCGGGGACCACCCACCAGGGCGCCTTCGGGACCGCCGCGAACAGCTTCCGCGCGGCGAGCGCACCGACGAGGAAGAAGACGAGGTACTCGCCCATGCGGTCCCAGCCGACGTTCCGGACGGTCACGAAGCCCGTCGAGAAGGCGATCGAGAGGACGGCCGCGCCCGTGATCGGGATCCAGGGCGGGAGCTTCCGGACGAGCCAGAGGACGAGGGTGAAGACGGCGAGGGCGAGGATGAACCAGTAGCTGCTGATGGGCCACACGAGGATGGTGAGGAGCGCCAGCGGGTCCGAGGCGTAGCTCCCCGCACCGTCGGAGCGCACGTTCGGCACGACGAGGTAGAAGGCGAACCGGATCACCGACCACAGCACGTAGAGATAGAGGTAGCCGAGCAGCCGCCGGCGCCACGTCTCGCCGAGCGTCCAGGTCACGACGCGCTGGTGGTACATCCCGGCGATCGCGAGGAAGACCGGCATGGGGAACATCTCGAGCGCCGTCTTCGCGCGCCCCATCCCGCCGCCCTCGAACTCGATGGAGCGCAGGAAGAGCATCGAGTGGTACAGCACGACCAGGATGATGGCGACGCCCTTGGCGAAGTTCACCCAGTCCTTGCCGCCGACGTCGTCGGCGACGAGTCCTCGGAGTCTGCGTGTGAGCATGACGGGTCCTCGCTCGGTCTCGGGCAGCGGCGTTTCCACGCGCTACGGGGCCACTGTCTCGACGGGCTGGGGCGGGTCCGCGGCGACGACCGGGCCGGGCGGATTCCGGCGGAAGTTGCGGCGGGCGAGCGACCGCAGGTGCGGCAGTCGTGCCCGGACGGCGGAGCGGATCCGATCGGACTCGCCGAGCTCGCGCGCGAGCTCGATCGTGCGCCCGGCCAGGCCGGGCTCGGGGTCGACGCAGAGCTCGGGGACGCCGAGCAGCTCCATCAGGCCGCTCACCTTCCCCTGCGTCGAGAAGGTGATCGCGGGCACCCCGCTCCAGAACGCCATGATCGCGAGGTGCATCCGGCCGGTCACGACGAACGCCGCGTCCGCGGTCAGAGCCCGGACCTCTGCGGGGGACAGCGCTCGCTCGATCAGGTGCACTCCGGGCGCCGCGGCGCGCTCCGCCACCGCCCGGCAGGCGTCGAGGTCGTTGCTCGTGCCGCGGAGCACGTGCGGGAGGAGCACCACCTCGTAGTCCTCGCTCGAGAGGAAGGACAGGATGCGCTCGTACTCGGGCACCTGGTCGACGCTCCTGCCGACGAGCGCACTCGCGTTGACGACGACATAGGGGCGGCCCAGTCCGGACAGCTCCCCGCTTTCCTCGAGGAGCGCCGGATCCGTCGAGGACGCCGCGAACACCATGTCGCTCGTCTCGACCACCCCGGGGATGCCGTCGCCGCGGGCTCGCGCGGCCGAGTGCGGGTCGCGGAGCAGAGGCACGACGCCCGCCGCCGCCGCCGAGCGGAGGGCGCGACGGGCACCAGGTGCGGGCGAGGCGTTCCAGCTGAAGCCGAGGATGCGGGCGGGGACCCCGGACAGGGCGGCGAGCTCCGCGAGCAGCGCCCGCCGGACCGCCGCCCGGATGGTGTACTTCCCGTCCATCATGTCGGCGCCGATCACGGACACCGCGGACGCCTCCTGGAGCAGCTCGCGGTATCGGGCGAGATCGCGCCGCCGAGCGGAACCGCGGCCGTAGACCGCGCCGGGCAGCACGACGACCCGCACCCGGCCTGAGGCCCACGGCGGGACGACCAGGTCGTCCTCGCTCGTGACCACCACCGCGACTCGGCCCTCGGTGTTCTCCAGGAACGCCTCGAACATCGCCTGGTCGCCGATGTTGCCGCCGCCCGGAGGGGCGACGAGGACGTGGGTCCGTCCGCGGCCGGCGGACGGGGCCGACGCGAACGCGCGGCGGAGGCCAGCCGAGGACAGCCGGGTGGACGCCCACGCGTCGCCGGCGAAGCGCTCCGCGCGCCGGCGCAGCCTGGTGAGGTTCATGCGGTCTCCTTCGAGGCGGGGACGGCGGAACGGCGCCGCAGGTGCCTGCGGACGGACAGGATCGACACGACGTCGCGTCGGAACGGCGGAACGACGGCCGCGGCCAGCGTGAGCACGCCGAGCAGCGCGAGCCCGCCGACGAGGATCCGGAGAAGAGGCGCGCCGGCGGGGAGGGCGAGCGTCGAGGCGAAGGAGCCGGCCGTCGCCGCTCCGTGGATGAGGAGCGTGCGCAGCCCGCCGGCGAACATCATCCGGACGGGCGCATCCGAGACCCGCCGGAGCCAGAGGAGCTGGACGGGCCACAGGAGGACGTTGGCGAGCGAGTACGCGACGGCAACGCCGAGGACCCCCCACGCGGCGCCCGCGAGGATGATGCCGACCATGAGCGGCCGGGTGATCAGCGCGAGGCGCAGATGCGCCCCGGTCAGGCCCTTGGCGAGGAAGACCCAGTTGGCGGCGTACCCCGCGGTGGAGAAGAAGCCGGCGATGCTGAGGATCTGGAAGATCGGGACGGCGCCCGACCACTGCGGCCCCAGCGCGAGGTCGACGATCGCGGGCGCCTGCGCGGCGCACAGGGCCAGGACCGGACCGACGACGTTGAGGAGGATGGTCTGGCCCACGCGCAGGAAGTCCTCGAACCGCTCCCGGTCGTCCTGGAGCCGCGAGAGGACGGGAAGCGCGACCCGCGTCGAGGGTGCGTTGATCTGGTTGAGCGGGAGCAGCATCAGCTGGAAGGCGCGGTTGTAAAGGCCGAGCGCCGTGGCTCCGAGGGTGGCGCCGATCACGACCGAGTCCACGTTCCGGCTGACGTAGCCGAGCAGCTGCACTCCGGCGAGGTTCGAGCCGAAGGCGAGGAACGGCTTCATCGGGACTCCGCGGATCGGGCGCCCGGGCAGCCAGCGGGTCGCGGCGGCGGCGACCGTGAGCTGGACGGCCGCCGCGACGAGCTGCTGGACGACGAGGGCCCAGTACCCCCAGCCGAGCGAGGCCGTGAGGATCGCGAGCGTCAAGCCGGCGACCTGTCCGCTCGCGTCCGACACCGTCAGGGCGGTGAAGCGGAGATTCCGGTTGAGGTCGGCGCGGAACTGGGTGGCGGAGCCGCTCAGGAGGAACGTGAACGCCAGCGCAGCCGCGACCGGCTGGAGTCGCGCGTCGTCGTAGAGCGCGGCGATCGGCCAGGAGAGGCCGAGGACGACGAGCGTGAGCCCGAGACCCACCGCGACGTTGATCCAGAACAGGTTCGTCTTCTGGCCGGGCAGCAGGACGGGTGCCTGGATGGCGGCCGAGGAGAGGCCGAAGTCGCGGACCACCTCCGCCACGCCGAGGATCGCGAGCACCATGGCGAGGACGCCGTAGTCGGCGGGATCGAGGAGCCGGGCGAGGATCACGATCCCGGCCAGCTGGATCGCGATGCGCAAGCCCTGCCCGGCGAAGGTCACGGCGGCGCCGCGCGTGGCCGACGACGCGAGCCCGCGCTCCGCGACCCGCGCGGTCACCGCTCGGCCCCTTCGATCGCTCGCCGGTACGCCGCCGAGTGGGCCTCGCCGATGCTCGCCCAATCGCGGCCCTCGAGCGCAGGGCGCGGGGATCGTCCGGGCCTGTGCACGAGGTCGAGTGCGCGGATCACCTGCTCCGGCCCGAGCTCGCCCTCGTAGGGGATCACCCAGTCGGAGCCGACCTCGTCCCGGAGCGCCCGGGTGCTGGGGCCGTCGGGGACGAGCACCGGACGGTCCAGGGACAGCGCCACGAGGGCGACGCCGGAGTTGTGCAGCTCGCGGTACGGCAGCACCACGAGGTCCGCCGCGCTCACCTCGGCGACGAGCTCGGCGTCCGCCACGAACGCGAGGCGGGCGCTCACGTTGGCGAGCTCGTCGGCGCGCTGCCGGACCTCGTCCCGCAGCTCCGGTGTGGGGCTGCCGACGATGCGGACCTCGATCCCGGCGGCGCCCAGCTCGGGCGCGATCTCGAGCAGCCGGTCGACGCCCTTGTAGGGCCGGATGATGCCGAAGTAGAGGACGCGGTCGGTGCGCCGGCTCTCCCGCGGATGTGCGGCGAACCGGTCCCGGTAGTGCCCGTGCAGGATGCTCTCGACCGGAGCCCCGCCGGGAAGCTCCGTGGTCGGGTTCAGCCGGATGAAGAGCGAGGTGCGCGACTGGATCGCCGCGAGCAGCCGCTGCTCCGCCCTGCTTCCGCGCTCGTGCGGGTCGAGGTTGTGCACGGTCCTCACGATCGGGATCCGCAGCAGCCTCGTCCGCAGCAGCAGGAGCCGCATGCAGAGCCGCTTCGCGAGCCGGATCCTGGCGGAGCGACCGCGCAGGAGGAGCTCGGGCCAGTGCAGGTGGAGCACGTCATACCGTCCGGAGAGGGCCTCCCGCCACGAGAAGTAGCGCACGGTGACGTCGTCCGCCGCCCCCTCGGTGATCTGGTTGACGTACTTGGTGGTGCCGTCCGGTGGAGCGAGGGAGTGCAGCACACGGATGCGGGTGCGGGAGTCGACGACCGGGGCGATCATGCCGGTGCCACCTCCCGCAGGACGGCACGGGGCCGAGTCGCCGCGCGGGGGGACCGGACGGGAGGCGGAGCAGGTGACAGGCGCTCCCGCATCGCCGGCCCGTTCAGGGCCAGGAGAAGGAGCAGGCCGAGAAGGGCGTGCATGCTGCGGACGGCGTCGAGGGAGTTGAAGCCGGTGATGGCGACGACGTACGCGACGATCGCGGCGGCGGGGCCGAGGTCGCCGCGACGGAGGCTGTCGAGCATCGCCGCCCCGAAGAGCGCGAGGAAGAGGAGGAGCCCGGGAACGCCGATGCTGATCAGCAGCTGCAGCAGCGAGTTCTCGATCACCACGTCGCTGAAGAGCCGGCCGGTGATCCCGGACGTGCCGGGTCCGCTGCCGATCCAGGAGCTCGCGTCGGCCGCGCGGAGCGCGACGTCGACCGCCTGCTCCCGCACCCCTGCCGACAGGTCGGACTCCGTCGACGACTGGCGCTCCTCGAGGGGCGCGAAGCTGCTGAGGGCGAGGAGGGCGACGGCGCCGATGAGACCCAGCCCGAGGACCCGCGGCAGACCGTGCCCGCCGCGCACGACGACCGCGGCGAGCACGGCGAACACCCCGGCTACGCCGACGGCGAGGATCGACCCCCGGGAGACGGTCATGACGACGCCGAGGGCGCTCAGGAGACCGAGGACGAGGCTCGACCGGCGGCCGTTCGTGAGCCAGTCGCCGATGCCGAGGGCCGCCGGGATGGCGAGGAAGGCCCCCAGGAACAGCGGATGCCCGAAGGACGCCTCGGACCGGTACACCGCCCAGGGGCTGCTCACCGAGGCTCCGAGGAGCGCATAGATCGTGTCGAAGAGCGGGTTCGCCCGCACCACCTGCTCCACCGCGGCGTAGGCGCCGTAGAGACCGCCCAGCCACAGGAAGGCCCGTTTGAGCGTCTGCGCCTCCGCGCGGGCGTCGAACACGAGCAGAGGAAGGAACGCGCCCATCAGGAAGCTCGACAGCCACGCCGCACTCGTGGTGAGGGCCGTCGAGTAGGCGAGGGTCAGGCCCATCCAGACGATCAGCAGGCCGGCGAGCACGTAGACGGTGAAGCGGCTCCCGAAGCGGGCGACGGCAGGATGCTGATCCTCGCTGTCGCGTCTCGGCGAGGTCCAGCGCCGCAGGATCCAGATGCCGAGGAGGATCGAGGTCGGCCGGACGACGTTCGCGATGCCCTCGGAGGGCACGAGCTGGAGCGGCAGCACGGCGAACGCGATCAGCGCGAGGGCCGGGAGCCAATGGACGGGAACGAGGAGAGCGACCGCGACGGCGGCGGCGCCGGCGCCGAGCATCGGCAGAGCGCTGATCCCGGAGGGTGCCAGCACGTACACGCAGGCAGCAGACAGAGCGAGCGCAGCCGCCGCGAGGCCGATCCCGAGCACGACGGTCCTGCCGATCCCGTACCGGCCCACCCAGCGCCTCACCGCGCGCCGCCGACGGGAGAGGCGGCGGGATCCCCGGTGGCGGGAACGCTCGGCGTCCGATCGCTGCGGGGCATGGGTCCTCGATCGTTCAGGTGCGGTGCTGACCGACGCTGGACAGAAGCCGCTCGGCTGTCGGCCCGGCGGCTGGACGTTGGGAGACTACCCGCCCCCGAAGAGGGGTCACAAGGCGCGTAACGGTCTATTAACACAGTCGCAAACCCGCGGACCGACCCCTTCGGTGATCAAACTCCCAGCCCCCTCCCGACGGAGGTGTGCCGCACGAAGGTCGCGAGCCGCGTCCGGAGGGACTTGCCCTCGAGGCGCTGGTAGGTCATGACCTCCCGGCGCATGATGCGGAGGAACCGGCCGAGCCGACCGCTGCGCTTGGCCTCCTCGAGGGCCCGCTCGCTGATCGGAGACATGGCGCGGCGCTGGCGGATCAGCGGGAGCCGCTGCGTAGGAACGCCCTCGTATCCCGGCTCGACCCGCTTCCGCGGAACCGGGAGACCGGCCCGGAGATCATCCGCCAGGCGCACCCGCAGGCCGTCACGGCGGTGACGGAAGTTCGCGGCCTGGCTGGCGGCCGCATCGTCCACGCTCAGGGCCTCTCCGACGATCGCTCCGCTCTCGAGTCCGTCCTCGATTATCGCGTCGATCAGCGGCGACCGCGTGATGACCAGGTTGGTCCCGCGGTAGTCGGCGACGTACCTCGGCAGCCAGGCGTCCCCGAAGACGGCGTCGGCGGTCTCGGCGAAGATGTCATCGCAGTAGTTGCACGCGTTCAGCTGGAACATCCCGTGTCCCCAGCTGCCGCCGAGCAGGTCGGCGGTCGCGGCCGTGACCATCTCGGAGGCGCCCTGCGCACGGGCGCCGAAGTCGTACCGCGAGGCGCTGCGCGTGGGGTTCTTGACGCGGAAGTCGACCTCGTCGAGCTCACCGGGTGGAACGCCGAGCTGCCAGGCGAGGGCTTCTGCGAAGCCCGGCGTCTTGAGGTGCCCGCACACGAGACCCAGGTAGAACGCGAGGCGCCGATTCAGCTCGGGGTCCTGCGCCGCGACCGCCCGCGCCGCGCGGACGAAGCACGGTACGCCCACGAAGGCGAAGCGTCCTTCGCGTCCGCGGATGCTCGCGAGAGCCTCTGCGAAACTCGTCGCGTAGTAGCGGGACTTCCGCTTGGCGACCACCTCGGCCGGCGTCGAGGACACCTGGTACTCGAAGAGCGCCCCGCCCTCCTCGCTGCTGCGCCCGACGTGGATGACGCCGTCCACCTCGCCGCGCTCCAGGAGCCGGGCCGTCACCCACCCGGTCAATCCGCCAGAACTGCTGCCCAGCAGGAACTCCTCGTCGGTCACCCGGGCGGCGTATCCCGCGCGGAACCTCCCGACCCGCCCGTCGTGGGGGAGCTGCCCGAAGCGCGCGTCAGCGAGGACGTCCTCGTTCGGCGAGTCGTCCGAGAACGGGCAGACCCGGCTGCCGACCGCTCGCGCCGCAGCCGGCACGCCGTCGAGGCGGGCCTGAGGAGCGCCGTACCGGCCGATCGTCACGGGGATCCTGCCTCCCGTGGCGACCGAGCACGCGCCGCAGCCCACGCAGGTCCCGCCGGCGACGACTTCCTCGATGGTGAAGGGCATGACATCGCCTCTCAGGGGATGGACGAGCCCGGAAGGCTCGAGCGATCGGGGCATCGCGCCAGGCGACGCTGCAAGCCCGCGGGCGGGTGCCGCGGTGGACGGTGTCCTCGACAGTAGCGGCGCCTCCCCGTGCAGGGACAAGGGGAAGGCCACAATGGTTTTCCTCCCGTTAACACCGCGGGGGCATCCGCCTGCTAGGAATGGGAACTCCGCACAGCGTGGTGACGCCCTCCGACCCGAAGGAGCTCACACATGCGCATGTCCGTCATCGGCTGCGGCTACCTCGGCGCGGTCCACGCCGCGTCCATGGCCGAGCTCGGCCACGAGGTGGTCGGGATCGATGTGGATCCGGGCAAGATCCGGGCGCTCCAGGCCGCGCAGGCGCCGTTCTTCGAGCCCGGGCTCACCGACATCCTCGAGTCCGCCATGGCGTCCGGCCGGCTGTCGTTCTCGACGGACATCGCCGCCGCCGGCGGCTCGCAGGTCCACTTCATCGCCGTCGGGACCCCGCAGAAGAAGGGGGAGAGCGCGTACGACCTCTCGTATGTGGACGCCGCCCTCGATGCCCTGACGCCGCACCTGGCGGACGGCAATCTCGTCGTGGGCAAGTCCACGGTTCCCGTCGGCACGGCCGCCCGCCTGGCGGAGAAGATGGAGCGCTCCGGATCCGGGGCCTCACTCGCCTGGAACCCCGAGTTCCTGCGCGAGGGGTTCGCGGTCAAGGACACGATCAGCCCGGACCGGCTGGTGTACGGGGTGCCGGCGGGGGAGAAGGGGGTGCAGGCCAGGCAGCTGCTCGACGAGGTGTACGCGGTCGCCCTGTCCAACGACACCCCGGTGGTGGTGACGGACTACGCGACGGCCGAGCTCGTGAAGGTGGCCGCGAACGCGTTCCTCGCCACCAAGATCTCCTTCATCAACGCGATGGCCGAGATCGCGGAGGTCTCCGGCGGGGATGTCACGGCGCTCGCGGACGCGATTGGCTACGACGCCCGGATCGGTCGGCGCTTCCTGAACGCGGGGATCGGATTCGGCGGCGGCTGCCTGCCCAAGGACATCCGGGGGTTCGCGGCGCGGGCGGAGGAGCTCGGCCGGGGCGAATCCGTGCGGTTCCTGCTCGAGGTGGATGCGGTCAACATGCGCCGCCGCGAGCGGATGGTGCAGATGGTGATCCAGGCGCTCGGCGGGCAGGTGTACCGGAAGAAGGTGGCCGTGCTGGGGCTCGCCTTCAAGCCGGACTCGGACGATGTGCGGGACTCGCCGGCGCTCGATGTGGCCGTGCGGCTGAACGGTCTGGGTGCGCACGTGATCGCCACCGATCCGGAGGCGATCCCGAACTCGATCCGGCTGCATCCGCAGCTGGGCTTCGCCACGGACACCCATGACGCGCTGCACAACGCCGACGCGGTGGTGCTGGTCACCGAATGGAAGGAGTACCGCGAGCTGGACCCGATCGCCACCGGGCAGCTGGTGCGGGAGAAGATCCTCCTCGACGGCCGGAACGTCCTCGACCCCGCCGCCTGGCGCGCCGCCGGCTGGACCTACCACGGCATGGGACGGCCCTAGAGGCTGACCTCCACCCCGGTGCTTCCGGCCGCTCTTATAGTGAGGCGGTGCCTCTCGAGTACCACCACCGCGTCCTCGCCGACTGCGATCCCGAGACCCTCTACCGGATCCTGTGGCTGCGGGTCCGGGTGTTCGTCGTCGAGCAGAACGCCGCGTACGAGGACCTCGACGGGCGCGATCTCGAGCCGGGCGCCGAGCTCCTCTGGGCGGAGGAGGACGGCCAGGTGCTCTCGACGGTGCGGATCCTGCGGGAGCCGGGTGCCCTGCGGATCGGCCGGGTGGCCACCGCGGTCGCCGCCCGCAGCCGGGGCGTCGCCTCCGAGCTGATGCGGCGTGCGCTGGAGAGGTGCACCGAGCTGGATGCGGGCGCCCCGATCCTGCTGGACGCTCAGGCCCATCTCGTGCCCTGGTACTCCCGCTTCGGGTTCGAGGTCTCCGGCGAGCGGTACCTCGAGGACGGCATCCCGCACCTGCCGATGCGGAGGTCGCTCGAGTCGCTCGGGATCGACTGAGCCGAACGACTCGCCCTGCTGCCGGGCCGTCGCACGCAGCGGATACCGTGGCGGGGGAGGAACGATGCTCGAGCGCATGGAGTTCGGCGAGACCGGACCCGGCCCCTACCCGGGCTACGAGTGGAAGCGGGCGGTCGCCCACGGCGCCCTCGATCCGGATGCTGCTGCCAACGCCGGGATCGCCGACCTCGACCTCGCTCCCCGAGGAGCGCACGGCGCGGTCCGGTACGACGCGGACGTGCGGATCCTCCGCCCGCGCGACGGCGGCAACCGCCGGCTGCTGGTCGTCGTGCCCAACCGCGGGACGACCGGTGCCGTCCCGTTCAGCGTGGGCACCGATCCGCTCGCCGCCGGGGAGCCTCCGGACCAAGGCGACGGGCTGCTGCTGAGCAGGGGGTGGACGATCGCGTGGGTCGGCTGGCAGTGGGACGTCCTCCCCGGCGACGACCGGCTCGGCCTCCGTGCCCCCGTCGCCGAGGTGGAGCCGGGGTGGCTGCGCCTCGAGTTCCGCCCCGACGCGCCGATGGCGAGCCACTCCCTCAGCGACTCGACCGAGTTCGCGAGCTTCGCCGACATCCCGACGTGGGACGAGCAGGACCCGGACGCCGTGCTCACATGGCGGACCACGCCGCACGGTCCGGGCACCGTCGTGCCCCGAGAGCGGTGGCGCTTCACTGCCCCGGCCACGGTCGAGCTGGACGGCGGATTCCAGCCCTTCCACTGGTACACCCTGCGCTACCGCAGCACGTTCGCTCCCGTCGTCGGGACCGGACTGCTCGCTCTCCGTGACGTCGCGGCGTCGCTCCGGCAGGGGATGGACGCCGCCTTCGCCTTCGGGGTGTCCCAGTCCGGGCGCTTCCTCCGCCAGTTCCTGCTCGAGGCCCGCAACATCGACGAGCGCGGCGACCGGGTGTTCGACGGCGTGTTCGTGCACATCGCGGGTGCCCGTCGCGGCGAGTTCAACTCCCGGTACGGCCAGCCCTCCCTCACCCATCCCATGACGCCCGCGTACGGCCCGCCCTACCCGACCTCGGAGCTGCTCGCGGAGCACCGCCGGATCCTCCCCGCGCCGAAGATCGTCCTCACCAACAGTTCCGCGGAGTACTGGCGCGGCGACGCCGGGCTCGTCCACCAGGACGCGAGGACGGGCGCCGACCTCCCGGAGGATGACGACGCGCGGACGTTCCTCCTGAGCGGCGTCGATCACGTCGGACCGCATCCGATCAAGGGACAGCTGCCCCTGGAGAACGAGCCCAACCCCCTCGACCCGATGCCCCTGCTTCGCGCGCTCTTCCTGCGCCTCGAGCAGTGGGTCTGCGACGGGATCGAGCCGCCCTCCAGCCGGGTGCCGCGGAGGGACGACGGCACCGCCGTCACGCGGGACGAGGTCCTCCGCCGCTTCCGCTCGGCCGCACTGCCCGACTCGGCAGCCCTGCCCCAGCAGGCGCGTGTGGACGATCCGACCGCGCCGGCGTGGGAGCTCAGCGCGGCCGAGCCGGTCACCGCGCTCGTGAGCCAGGTGGACGAGGACGGGAACGAGATAGCGGGCGTCCGGCTGCCCGCAGTCGAGGCGGCGACAGCCGCCTACACCGGATGGAACCCGAGGAGGAACGTGCCGGGGCTTCCCGACGTGCTCTACGAGTTCGTCGGGAGCCGTCTCCCGCTTCAGTCCGGGCGTCCGGCCCCGGATCCGACGGCGGCCCGGCTCCTCGCGCGCGCCGCGGCCGAGCGCCTGGTCGCTCAGGGCCTCCTGCTGCCGGAGGACGTCGATCGGACGGTGCAGGAGGCCGTCGCCCCTCCTCCGGTCTGAGCAGACGGCGCCGTCCTTCGACGTCGTTGAGCGATACGCCCCGCGCGTCGCGACCCGATCGGCGCGGCGCGCCGCCGCCGGTCCCGGTCCTGGGCAGGCGTTCGGCTGGATATTAGGAGCAGGCGACGAGGCGAGGGCGGGATCATATGGAACGGCCGAGGTCGATAGCGTTCGACACCCGAGCGGCGGTCACCCGATCGCTGCTCGGCTGGGGCGTGGTGGCGGGCCCGTTCTACCTGCTCGTCGGAGTCGTGCACGCCCTGCTCAAGCCGGGCTTCGACTTCTCGCGCCACCCGCTGAGCCTCCTGATGCTCACCGACACCGGCTGGATCCACCGCGCCAACCTCATCCTGACCGGGCTCATGGTCATCGCCGCGGCGGTGGGCCTCGGCCGGGCGGCGATGCCGGGAACGCGAGCCCGTGTGCTGACCGTGCTCGTCGCGGTGTTCGGAGTGGGGATGATCGGCAGCGGGATCTTCCCGCCGGACCCCCTGGCCGGCTTCCCGCCGGGCGCCGAGGCGACGGCGAGCGTCAGCGGGATCCTGCACCTGCTCCTCGGGGCGATCGGGTTCCTCTGCCTGGGCGCCGCCGCCATCGTTTTCTCGCGCTGGGCTCGAGCGCGAGGCGCCGGGATCGCCGCAACACTGTCCCTGATCGCCGGCATCGTCGTGATCCTCGGCTTCGTCGGCGGCGGTGCACTCGGAGCCCTTCCGATCGGGGTCGTCGCGCTCTGGGCGGCCGTGGTCGCGGGGTTCGCTTGGCTGCTCGGGGCGTGCCTGTTCGCCTACCGGACGGTTCCCCATCCGAACGGGACCGGCCGCTGAGCCCCGGCCGTGCCGGAGCCGAGGGTGATCGGTGACTCCGGGGAGCCTGCGGGTCCGGCCCGCCACCTCGGGACGAGCAGGAGGAGCAGGGCGGTGAACACCACCGTCTGCGAGCTGCGCGCGATGACCGAGAGCACTGCGCTCCGGTAGCGCTTCGTCGGGTGAGACAGGAGCAGCAGCCCGCGGAAGAGCACGAACACGCTCTTCACGAAGGGGACCAGCCCCGGGTCGACGAGGGATTCGCGGCGGCGAGCACCCAGTAGGCGGCGGGTGCGCCGAACGGGAAGCGCCGCCGGCGAACAGCGGTGCGGCCAGCACCGCGATGGCGGGGACGCCGAGCCACAGGACCGTTCACGGCCAGTCCGGGAAGCCGGGCCGGGGTGCCCGGTGTGAGGTGGAGGCCGGGAACGAGCAGGATGCTGAGGTATGGCGGACCAGCGCAAGAACCCGACGATCGGATTCGCCGGCATCGGGAACATGGGGGAGCCGATGGCGGCGAACCTCCTGCGAGCCGGTGCGGACCTCGTGGTCTGGAACAGGACGGCCGGGCGGACTGCCGGCCTGCAGGCGCTCGGGGCAAGGGTCGCCACCAGCGTCGAGGAGCTCTTCGCCGCGGCCGGCACGGTGATCCTCATGCTCGTCGACGAGGCCGCCACGGACGAGGTGCTGCGGCGGAGCACTCCGGCGTTTCCGGAGCTCGTCGCCGGTCGTCTCGTGATCTCCACCGCGTCGACGTCCCCCGAGTACTCCCGCGGTCTCGGCGCCGACATCGCGGCTGCCGGTGGCCGCTACGCCGAGGCTCCGGTCTCCGGCTCCCGGAGCCCGCAGAGGCCGGCCGGCTCGTGGCGCTCCTCGGCGGGGATCCGGCCGACATCGCCGAGGCGAGCGCTGCCCTGGCGCCGACGTGCCGTGCGACCATCTCCTGCGGCCCGACCGGAAGCGGGCTGCTCATGAAGCTCGCCGTGAACCTGTACCTCGACACCATGCTCGCCGGACTGGCGGAGGCGGTGCACTTCGCGGACGCGAACGGACTCGAGCTGGAATCGTTCCGGGCTGCGATCGAGGCCGGACCGATGGCGAGCGACGTGACGCGGGTGAAGACCCCCATGCTCATCGCCCGTGACTTCTCGGTGCAGGCGGCGACGAGCGACGCCTACGCGAACACCCGCCTCATCGCAGCGGCGGCGCGCGCCGCCGGCATCGCGACTCCGCTGCTCGACCTCGCCTCCGAGCTCTACCGGGAGAGCGTCGAGTTCGGCAACGGGCGCCGGGACATGACCTCGGTGCTGGAGGCGATCCAGGCCCGCGACCGGACCTCGGATTCCTCGGAATAGAGCTGCGATGCCGACCTCCGGAACAATCTGCACCGGAGGCTCAGTGAGCCTTGCCGCGGCTCCTCGGGCTGCACCGGCGACGGCGGAGGGGCTGGGCGAACCGCATGCGATAGATTGCCTAGCCGGTCCGAGGCGGGGCGTCGCAGACCTCCGCCGGCTCTCCGGCCGCGGCTTTCCACCCCTGCCTTCCGGTTCGGGGCCACCAGAAGGAGCATGAGGTCATGACAGGCGACATCGATCCGGGGATCGCGCGTTCGTGGCTGCTCGTCAACGCCGTCCGGACGGAGACGTTCGATGCGGCGTACTCCTCCCGCGCCGATCAGGTGATCCTCGACATCGAGGACGCCGTCGATCCCGGCCTCAAGGATGCCGCCCGTGAGGATGTGGCGCGGTGGCTCGAGGACCCCGAGAAGCGCGTCTGGGTGCGGATCAACGACCGGTCGACGCCGTTCTGGTCCGACGACGTCGACCGGCTGAAGGGGCTTCCGGGCCTCGCCGGTGTCGTCCTCGCCAAGACGGAGGCCGCCGAGCACGTCACCGAGACGTTCGACCGACTGGGCGGGGCGACACCGGTCCTCCCGCTCGTTGAATCCGCTCTGGGCATCGAGGAGGCCGTCCCGATCGCCCGTGCTCGTGGCGCATTCCGCCTGGCCTTCGGCTCCGGAGACTACCGGCGGGACACCGGGACCAGCGCGGACGACATGGCGATGGCCTACCCGCGATCCCGGCTCGTTGTCGCGAGTCGCATCGGGGGACTGCCGGGTCCCATCGACGGACCGACGGTGGGTACAGCCCACCGCGTGCTGAGGGAGCAGGCGGAGGTCACGGTCAGCCTCGGACTCACCGGGAAGCTGTGCCTCGACGTCGACCAGCTCCCGGTCATCAACGAGGTCATCAGTCCCACGCCCTCCGAGGTGGCGTGGGCACGGGACTTCCTCGAGGACTTCGAGCGCCGCGGCAGAGTCATCCGGGACGGCTCGGACCTGCCTCGCCTCGGCCGCGCGAAGAAGATCGACCGGCTCGCCCGGGCCTTCGGGGTCGAGCCCCGCTAGCGGTGCGACGGCTGTCCGTCAGCTCGACCTCCGCCGGCGGGCGGTCGCGCGCCGCCTGATGCTGGCGACGTGGACCCGGTCAGTTTCGGAGAAGCCGCCGCCGCGAGCGTCTCCCTAGCATGAGGGCATCTCGAGCGAGACCGGAGGAGACAGCGATGGCAGACACGACGAAGGCGGCGAAGAGCACCGCCCGCACCGACACGGCGTCCGACAGCTTCACCGAGGAGGAGCGCGAGGCCATGAAGGAGCGCGCGCGGGAGCTCAGATCGGCGGGGCGGCGCGGCCGCGCGAAGGCGGACGACGAGGGCGAGGTGCTCGCCAAGATCGCCGAGATGCCGGAGCCGGACCGGGTGATGGCCGAGCGCATCCACGCCATCGTTCGGACGGCCGCGCCCACTCTCTCGCCGAAGACCTGGTACGGCATGCCGGCCTACGCGAAGGACGGCAAGGTCGTCTGCTTCTTCCAGAGCGCTCACAAGTTCAAGTCGCGGTACGCCACGCTCGGCTTCAACGACGAGGCCCGCCTCGACGAGGGCACGATGTGGCCGACCTCCTTCGCACTGACGCGACTGACCGCCGAGGACGAGGAGAGGATCGCCGCACTCCTTCGGAAGGCCGTGGGCTGACAGGGCGGAGCCGCGGGGAACGGACCGCCTCAGCGGCCGGGACTCCCCGCGGCGAGGGCCGCGGCGATCCGCCCCGGCGTGGACGGGTCCTGCAGTGACGTCGTGTCGCCGAGGGGGCGGTGCTCGACCAGGTCGCGGAGCAGCCGCCGCATGATCTTGCCCGACCGCGTCTTGGGCAACTCCGACACCAGGTGCAGGGTGCGGGGCCGAGCGATGGGGCCGATCATGGTGGCGACGTGCGACCGCAGCTCGGAGCTCAGGGAGCCCGGGTCCTCCTGAGATGCGACCGGGATGACGAAGGCGACGACCGCCTGCCCGGTCATCGCGTCGTGAGCGCCGGTCACGGCGGCCTCGCCGACGGCGGGATGCGCGACGAGCGCCGACTCGATCTCGATGGTCGAGAGCCGGTGCCCGGACACGTTGATGACGTCGTCCATCCGCCCGAGTACCCAGATGTCCCCGTCGGCGTCCGCCTTCGCGCCGTCCCCGGAGAGGAAGTACCCGCGGTCCGCGTACGTCCTCCAGTAGGAGTCGAGGTAGCGCTGAGGGTCGCCCCACACCGTCCGCGCCATCGCGGGCCAGGTGCCCTCGACGACGAGGCAGCCGCCGGCGCCCGGCGGCACCCGCTCGCCGTGCGCGTCGACGACGAGCGTGCGCAGGCCGGGAAGCGCGCGGGTCGCGGACCCCGGCTTCAGCGTCGACCGGCCCGGGACGGGGGCCATGATCGCGGCTCCGGTCTCCGACTGCCACCAGGTGTCGATAATGGGGGCCTCGCCCCGGCCGAAGTGCTCGCGGAACCAGACCCAGGCCTCGGGGTTGATCGCCTCCCCGACCGACCCGAGCAGCCGCAGGCTGAACAGGTCGGATCCGGCGGGGAGTCCGTCCGGGAACCAGCTCATCAGGGTGCGGACGAGGGTCGGCGCGGTGTAGTACACGGTCACGCCGTAGCGCTCGATGATCTCGAGGTGCCGCGTCCGCCGAGGGACGTCCGGCGTCCCCTCGTAGATGACCTGGGTCGTCCCGTTCGAGAGCGGCCCGTACAGGGCGTAGGTGTGCGCGGTGACCCAGGCGAGGTCCGCTGTGCACCAGTGGACGTCGTCCGGCTTCGCGTCGAAAACGGCCCAGTGCGTCCAGCTCGCCTGGGTGAGGAAGCCCCCGCTGGTGTGGACGAGGCCCTTGGGCTTCCCCGTCGTCCCCGACGTGTAGATGATGAACAGCGGCGTCTCGGCGTCGAAGGAGCGCGCCTCGTGCGTCTCGGCCTGGTTGTCCACCAGGTCGTGCCACCAGACGTCACGGCCGGGCGTCATCGCGACCTCGTCGCCGGTGCGACGGACGACGAGGACGGTCTCGATGTGCTCGATTCCCCCGACGGCCGCGTCCGCGTTCGGCTTGACCGGCACGGCGCGTCCCCGGCGGAACTGGCCGTCGCTCGTCACGAGCAGCTTCGCTCCCGTGGCCTCCACCCTGAAGCGGAGGGCCTCCGCGGAGAAGCCCCCGAAGACGAGCGAGTGGATGGCGCCGATCCGGGCGACGGCGAGCGTGATGATCACCGTCTCGGGGATCACGGGCAGGTAGATGACGACGCGGTCGCCCTGACCGACGCCGAGCTGCTCGAGCGCGTTGGCCGCCTTCGCGACCTCGCGCTGCAGGTCCGCGAACGTCAGGGTCCTGGTGTCGCCCGCCTCTCCCTCGAAGTGGTACGCGACCTTGTCGCCGAGCCCCGCCTCGACGTGGCGGTCCACGCAGTTGACGGCGACGTTGAGCGTTCCGCCGGAGAACCACTCGGCGCGCGGGGGAGCGAGGCTGCCGTCGGCCTGAAGCGCGGGCTCCCAGCGGTGCGCCGTGTGCCACGGGGTGTCCCAGCGGAGGCGGCGGGCTGCGTCCTCCCAGAAGGCGATCGGGTCCGCGGCCGCCCGGTCCCACGCGTCCGCGTCAAGATTGGCGTTCCGCGCGTGCTCGGGGAGGGGCGGATAGCTGCGGGTCTCGCGGAGGAGCTCGTGGATGGGGCCGGCTGCGGTCTCGGTCACCGTTCCGACGGTAGGTGAGTGCCTCGGCACGACCGCGTGCGCGCCGTCATCCGGCGCAACAGGAGGGGCCGGGCTGCCGGAGGGGGCCGCGGTTGCGCGGGCGCCCTCCTTGCTGCTCCCGGATTCCTATCCCTTGACGGCGCCCTGCGTGAGCCCGCCCACGATGTACCGCTGCGTCGCCAGGAACAGCGCGATCAGCGGGATCGCCGCCACGACCGTCCCGGCCGCGAAGAGGCCCCACCGCGAGGCGAGCTGGTTCGACACCCACTGGTACATGCCGACCGCGAGCGTCCAGTTGTCCTCGCTAGTGAGCACGATCCGCGCGAGGACGAAGTCGCCGAACGCGGCGATGAACGCGAGGAGGCCGACGACCGCGAGCACCGGGGTGACGAGCGGCATGATGATCCGCCAGAACACCTGGGCGTGAGTGGCGCCGTCCATCTTCGCGGACTCGTCGAGTTCCGTCGGGATCGAGTTGAAGAACCCGTACATCAGGAACGTGTTGGCCCCCAGTGCGCCGCCCAGGTACACGCAGATGAGCGTGATCTTCGAGTTGATGCCGAGCTCGGGGACGACCTCGCCGAGGCCCAGCAGCAGCAGGAACAGCGCCACGAACGCCACCGTCTGCGGGAACATCTGGACGATGAGCAGCGCGGTGAGGCCCGCGCGGCGGCCGCGGAAGCGGAAGCGCGAGAACGAGTAGGCAGCCGCGGCGCCCATGAGGACGGCACCGATCGCGGCGACGCCGCCGATCAGGAGGGTATTTCCCATCCAGGTCCAGAACTGCGTCGTGCCGAGGGCTGCGAAGTTGTCGAGGCTCACCGAGCTGAAGAGCGCGTTGCTCGCGGCGAGACTGCCGCGCGGGTTGAAGGCCGCGGACAGCACGTACACCAGGGGGAACACCGCGTAGAAGAGGATCACCGCGGCGACGGGGTACTTCCACCCGACCTCGGACCACCAGCGGCCGCGGCGGGTGGGGGAGCGGAGGGCGCGGGGCTGCGGAGATGTCACTGGTACTCCTCGAGCTTGCGGGTCTGGCGGAAGGCGAGCGCGGAGACGGCGCCGATCACGAGGAAGACGAGGATCGACAGGGCGCTCGCGAGGCCGTAGTCGGCTGCTCCGCCGGCGACCCCGGAGATCTGGTAGATCGCCGTGATCAGGAGGTCGGTGGCGCCGAGGCCCTCCGAGCTGCCGGCGAAGTTCGGCCCTCCGCCGGTGAGCATGTAGATGATCACGAAGTTGTTGAAGCTGAAGGCGAAGGACGAGATCGCGAGCGGCGCCGTCGAGACGAGCAGCAGCGGCAGGATGATCGACCGGAACTGCCGCCACCGGCCGGCCCCGTCGATCTTCGCGGCCTCGAGCGTGTCTCCTGAGAGCGCCTGCAGGGCGCCCGTGCACACGAGCATCCAGTACGGGTAGCTCAGCCAGAGGTTGACCCAGAGCGCGGCGAAGCGGGCGAGCCAGGGGTCCTGGAGCCAGTTGATGTCGGCGCCGAAGAAGAACAGGTCGTTGATGACGCCGAACTCGGAGTTCATCATGCCGCGCCAGAGGAGCGCGGACATGAACGCGGGGAACGCGTACGGCAGGAGGAACAGCGTGCGCAGGATCTTCCGGCCGCGCACGCGGGGATCGTTGTAGATGATCGCGAAGAGGAGTCCGAGCGCGAACGGCATGACGACGGACAGGATGGCGAACGCGAACGTCCACAGCGTCACCTGCAGCAGGGGCGCCGCGAGGCCGGGGTCGGTGACCGCGCGGACGAAGTTGTCGAAGCCGACGTTCACGTACCAGCCGGCGGCGAGCCGCTCGCCGTCCTCGGAGACGAAGCTGCCGCGCTCGGTCGCCTCGTAGACCGTGCCGGTCTCGGTGTCGGTGATCGTCTGCGCCTCGGGGTCCCAGGTGAGGGACGAACTGTAGACGACTCCCGTGCTGCCCTCGCGCGTCCGGATGGAGCCGTCCTCGGGGTCGTCGGAGACCGGGACCCGGAGTCCCACCACCTGCTCCTGGAGTGCGGTGTCCGCGAGCACCTGGGCTCGCGGCACGACGGTCCAGCCCGGCACCTCGGTGGGGGCGCCGTTCTGGCCGACCTCGGCGCCGTCGACCTCGGTGAGCGGCTCGGTCGCGGAGCCGACGCGGACGTCGCCGTCGTCGTTGATGGCGAAGCCGAGCTCGCCGCCGCGCTGGACGACGGCGAGCGGATAGTCGGGGGAGTCCGCGACCCGGCGCTCGCCCTGGATCAGGGCGGCCTCCACGGCCTGCGCCTGCGAGCCGGCGTGCCCGGTCCCGTAGTTGGTGAAGGCGACGTAGCCCGTGTAGAGGAAGCTGAAGATCTGGAAGATGAGGAGGAACGCGAGCCCCGGCACGAGGTACTTCAGGGGCAGGGCGCGCTTCACGAAGTAGACGACGTCGACGATGACGAGCAGCGCGACGGCCGCGCCGAGGATGACCCAGGACTCCGCGCGCCAGGCGGAGAGGATCGCGGTCATGCCGAAGGCGTTGACGAGGGCGAGGAGGGCGAGCTTGACCAGAAAGCCCCAGCCGGGCCCGCGCCACTTCCGCGCGTGCGACTCGCCGCCGGGCGTCTCGGTCGCCTGCGGGCGCTCCATCTGCGCAGTCATCCTGCTCCTCCTCTTTCTCGGGTCCGGGCCGCCGGGGCGGGACTCGCGTCCCGCCCCGGCCGCCCGATGACTCAACCGGCGAGCTCGGCCTCGAGGTCGGTGATCATCTGGTTCCACGTCGCGACCGGGTCGGCGCCGTTGATGATCTGCGACTGGGCCGCGTTCCAGAAGTCCCACACCGAGCCCATCTCGGGGATGCTCGGCATCGGCACGCCGTTCTGGGACGACGCGAGGAAGCCCGCGATGATCGGGTCGCTCGCGACCTCCTCGGCGAGGGCCGTGTAGGCCGGGATGCGCGGGTCCGCCTCGTACAGGGCGCGCTGGGCCTCCTCGGTGGCGAGGTAGTTCACCAGGAACTCCGTGGCGAGCAGCGCGTTCTCGCTCTGCGAGCTGAGGTAGAAGCCCTGCACACCGACGAACGGCGCGGCGGTCTGACCGCCCGCGGACGGGATCGGGTTCACCGTGATGTCGACGTCCGGCAGAGCGCTGACCGCCCAGGGGCCCTGGATGGTGAACGGCGCCTGGCCCGAGTTGAACAGCTCGTTGTTGATGTCGTAGTCGACGGTGGTGGAGATGTAGCCCGTGCCGGCCGAGCCGTTGGCGTGCAGCCACTGCGCGAAGGCCTCGCCCGCGGCACCGCCCATGCCGACCTGCGTCGTGTACGAGCCCGACTCGTCCTGCACGAACACCGGAGCGCCGAACGAGGTCTGGAAGCCGTACATCGTGTACGCGTCGCCCGTCTCGGCGTTCGTGTTGATGACGAACGGACGCTCCGTGCCGGCCTCGAGCCCGCGCTGGATCATCTCGTCCCAGGTCGCCGGAGCCTCCGCGCCCACGAGCGCCGTGTTCTGAAGGAGCGCGACGGTCTCGAGCGAGTAGGGGAGCGCGTACAGCTGGCCCTCGTAGGTCATGGCCTCGAGCGCCACCTGCTCGAACTCGCCCGCCTTGTCGCCGAGGTCGATGGTGTCGACCACGCCGGCCGCCACCAGGGCGCCCAGCCAGTCGTGCGCGCCGACCGTGATGTCCGGGCCCTCGCCCGTGGGCACCTGCGCGATGAAGTCCGCGCGGAGGTCCTCGAAGTTCTTCTGCACGAGCGTGACCGTCGCGCCGGACTCCTCCTCGAAGGCGGCGGCCGCGTCCTTGATGGCCTCCTCGCGCTCCGCGTCGGTCCAGATGACGATCTCCGCTCCGCCTTCACCGTTCCCGCCGCCGGACTCGCCCGAGTCGGTCGACGGGCTGCTGCTGCAGCCCGCGAGGATCGCGGCCGACGCCACGGCAAGGGCGCCGAATCCGAAGTGCTTACGCATGTTCTTCCTTTTCCAGATGTGGTCGGCGCGTCTGGTCGATCGCGCCGTTACGACCGTGGTGGCGCCGGACCGGACGGTCCGGGCGCAGGGTGCTGTGGGGCAGGTCACTCGGGCGGGCGACCACCTCCTCCGGCGCTGCGCGCGGTGCGGATCACGGCGACCTCGCCGGCCGGCACGTCCAGGAAGGTGCGCACCTCGGCGCCCGTGAGCAGCTCGACGCCGTCGGCGGGGAGCCGGGCCGGCACCTCGAGGTGGTTGATCGCGACGACGTAGTCGGCCTCGGCGCCGTGCCGCGTGACGACCTCGAGGCCCTCCGGCAGGCCGCGGGGAACCAGGCCGGCGTCCGCGTAGACGTCGGTCATCACCCTGCGCAGGGCGATGGCGTCGAGCCGGGTGCTGACGTACCAGCCCGTCCCCGACCCGAAGCGGTGGCGCGTGATCGCGGGACCGTCGGCGCCCGGGCCGTCGGCGTAGCGAGCGACGACCTCCGCCCCGTGCAGCTGCAGGGCCTCCTGCCAGACGTCGGCGGGGAGCGTCGCGGCGTCGTCGCCGGTCCAGCGCACGCTGCAGCGCTCGCCCTCGCGCAGCGGGAGGTGCTCCTCGACCAGGACCCCGAGCGCGTCCTGCAGGGGAGCGAGGAAGCCGCCCTCGTGGACCGCGTCGTTCTCGTCGACGACCCCGGAGAAGTAGGAGACCAGGAGCGTGCCGCCCTGCTCGACGTAGCGAGTGAGGTTGGCGGCGTCGGCGACGCTGAGCAGGTACTGCGCGGGCGCGACGACGAGCTTGTAGCGGGAGAGGTCGTGACCGGGGAGGACGAAGTCCGCCGTGATGCCGTCACGCCAGAGCCGCTCGTAGTACGCCCGGATCCGCTCGTTGTGGCTGAGGTCGACCGAGGGACGCCACTCGAGGTCCTGGGCCCAGAACGACTCGAAGTCCCACAGAATCGCGACGTCCGCCACGACCTCGGAGGACCGGACCTCCGCGAGGCGCTCCAGCTTGGCGCCCAGGTCGACGACCTCCCGCCATACCCGCGACCGGGTGCCGGCATGGGGGAGCATCGCCGAGTGGAACTTCTCAGCGCCGGACCGGCCGGCGCGCCACTGGAAGAAGAGGATGGCATCCGCGCCGCGCCCGAGGTGCGCGAGCGAGTTGCGGGCCATCTCACCGGGGCGCTTCGCGATGTTGCGCGGCTGCCAGTTGACGGCCGAGGTCGAGTGCTCCATCAGGATCCACGGTGCGCCGCCGCCGAGGGAGCGCGAGAGGTCGGCGGCGATCGAGAGGCCGAGGTGCGCGTCGGGGTCGGCCGCCCACAGGTAGTGGTCGTCGGCGACCACGTCGACCAACGGAGCCCACTTCCACAGGTCGGTCGCCCAGGCCTGGTTCGCCATGAAGTTCGTAGTGATCGGCTGCGTCGCGTGCGCGCGGATCGCATCGCGCTCGGCGACGAAGCACTCGCGGAGCTGGTGGTCGGTGAAGCGGGCGAAGTCGAGCCGCTGCGCGGGGTTGACGACCGAGGGCGCCGCCGCGGGCGCGCCCACGTGCTCCCAGTCGGTGTAGTGCTGGCCCCAGAAGGCGGTTCCCCAGGCGCGGTTGAGGCCGTCGAGGCTCCCGTAGCGGTCGAGCAGCCAGCCCTGGAAGGCGCGCACCGACTGCTCCGAGTAGTCCTCCCCGACCGGGACGCCGTACTCGTTGTGCACGTGCCACAGCACCACCGCGGGATGGCGGGCGTAGCGACGGGCGAGGGCGTGGGCGATGCGGACGATCGCGGACCGGTACGCGGGGGAGGAGTGGGAGGCCATCCCGCGGGAGCCGAAGCCCATCACGACGCCATCGCGGTTCCTCACGCGGGCATCGGGATGGGCGGCGAAGAACCAGGCGGGCGGGGAGGCCGTCGGCGTGCCGAGGTCGACCGCGATGCCGTTCTCGTGCAGCAGGTCGAGCACCTCGTCGAGCCACGCGAAGTCGAAGACTCCCTCACTGGTCTCGAGGAGGGCCCACGAAAAGATCCCGACGCTGACGAGGTTCACCCCCGCCTCGCGCATCAGCGCGACGTCCTCGCGCCAGGTCTCGCGTGGCCACTGCTCGGGGTTGTAGTCGCCGCCGTAGGCGATGCCCGGCAATGCAGGGAAGGCGCTCAAGATACTCCATCGGATCAGGCTGGGACCGGTCACAGTTCTACCCCACCGCTTCGGCGAGCGCCACCTCCGCCACACGCCGTTACGCGACTGTGACCGGTCCCAAAACCGAGCGTCCGCGCGGTAGAGTCACCGCCGTGAGCGACACCGCGGCCCTCGGGCGCAGGCCCACCATCCGCGATGTCGCGCGGACTGCAGGCGTCTCCCACGGCACGGTCTCGCGTGTCATCAACGGCGGCCACTGGGTCTCCCCACAGGCGCGCGCGGCGGTGGAGGAGGCCATCCGGGTCACCGGGTACACCGCGAACCATCACGCGCGGAGCCTCGCTCGGGGCCGGGCCGGATCCCTCGCCTTCCTGCTGACCGAGCCGCAGCATCTGCTGTTCGAGGATCCGACGTTCGCGCTGCTGCTCCGCGGAGCGGCGGAGGCCCTCGCGCAGCGGGACATGACGCTCGTCCTGCTCGTCGCGGGCACGGCGAGCGAGCGGGCGAACGTCGAGCACTTCGTCGGAGCGGGCCACGTCGACGGGGTCATGCTCATCTCGTCGCACGAGTCCGATCCGCTGCTCGAGTCGCTCCTGCGGGCCGGGGTGCCGACCGTCTGCTGTGGTGTGCCCCTCGGTCACGAGGCCGTGGTGCCCGCCGTCTCCGTGGACGAGGCGGGCTCGGCCCGGGGGATGACGCGCTACCTCCTCGACCGGGGGCATCGGCGCATCGCCACGATCGCGGGTCCTCACGACACTCCCGGGGGCAAGTACCGGCTCGAGGGGTTCCGCGAGGAGATGGGCGACCTGTTCGTCGCCGAGCTCGTGGAGGAGGGGGACTACAGCGAGGAGTCGGGCGCCGCGGCCATGTCCCGGCTGCTGGAGCGGTCGCCGCGGCTCGACGCGGTGTTCGCGGCGAACGACCGGATGGCGATCGGCGCGATGGGAGTGCTGCAGAAGCGCGGGCTCCGAGTTCCTGAGGACCTCGCGGTGGCAGGGTTCGACGACTCGGGCCAGGCGGCCCGCCATGAGCCCGCTCTCACCACCATGCGCCAGCCCTGGGCGCGGATCAGCGCGGAGATGGTCGCGCTGCTGGTGGACGTCATCGACGGGGTGCCGCGCGAGGCGATGACCCTGTCGACGGAGCTCGTCGTGCGCGAGAGCGCCTGAGGTGGCCCCGTTCCCTCACGCGGACGTCGCGGAGCCAGCGATCCCGGCCCGCTCGGTGGCGGCGAGGAGGAGGCTGAGCCGGTCGCGGAGCTCCTCGAGCTCCTCGACCCGCATCCCCAGCCGGCCGACGATCTGAGCCGGGACCTCCTCCGCTCTGCTCCGGAGGGCTGCGCCCTCCGGCGTGAGCGTCACGTTCAGGGCGCGCTCGTCCTTCGGGTCGCGGATGCGCTCGATGAGTCCCGCCGCCTCGAGGCGCTTCAGCAGCGGGCTGAGCGTCGCGGAGTCGAGGAGGAGCTGGTCCGCGATGTCCCGGACCCGTCGCGGGCTCTTCTCCCAGAGCGCGAGCATCACGAGGTACTGCGGGTGGGTGAGCCCGAGCGGCTCCAGTACGGGGCGATAGAGGGCGACAACGGATCGGCTCGCCGCGGCGAGGGCGAAGCAGACCTGGCGGTCGAGGGCGAGGAGGTCCACCCTCCTACTTTAGCTAGTACACTAACTATTCGTGCGCGAACGAGACGATACCAACCCCTACCGGGGCCTTCCCGGGTTCTGGAACCTGTGGAACCGGATCACGTACAACTTCTCGGGAGCGGCGCAGGTCGGGGTCGGGCGGGGCAAGAAGGAGCAGCCGTACGAGCCCACGGGGGATCCCCGCTGCCCCATCTGCGGGCGGCTCATGGCTGAGCACCGCATCGAGCGCGGCACCGCGACCGTCCCCACCCGGGTGCACTGCCCGCGCTGAGCCCAGAGGTCAATGGCTCACCGTGCCGCGGCGCGAGGCCAGGACGGGCCGGATCAGCCGGTCGGCGGCGATCCCGGTCACGATCGAGTACACGGTCTTGTGCGCCACGTCGACGAGCTGCTCCGAACGGGGCCACGTCGGCGGCGGGGCGCCCGCCCCGGTGCCGTTTTCGAGGGTCTGGTCGAAGGCGAGTCGGACCGCGGTGTGGTGGGCGTTGGCGAGCCCTCCCCGGATGCCGGTGACCGCCCAGACGCCGCGCAGAGCGCCGAGCACGGCGCCGGTGCCCCAGTGCATCACGTGGTTCCACACGGGCGACTGCGGCCCGTCCCCCGGCCGCCGGCCCATCAGGGTCAGCAGCGTCCGAGCCGGGGTGTAGGAGTTCGGGCGCTTCGTGATGGCCTGCTCCGCCTTCTCGCCGGCGGTCATGGCGGCCACTCCTGCCAGTCCGCACGCCATACCGATCAGTGCGGCGCGTCCCAGCGCCGTGGTGCGAGTCGACACGATGGCTCCTCTCGCCATGGATCCCTGCGCCACGGTAGGGCGGGGAACTGGTCGCCAGGTGGGAGCCTGTCTCGACAGAATGTCGGCATGCCGCGGACCCCGCCCACCTGGTCCCCGCATCCGGGGTTCGCCCGCGCGTTCGCGAAGGCGGTCCCCGAGATGGACCGCCGCGGCGCGGGTCGGCATCGGCGGGAGCTCCTCGCGCCGGCGACGGGAACGGTGGTCGAGGTCGGATCCGGAGCCGGCAGCAGCTTCCCGCACTACCCGCCGGCAGTGACCCGGGTCGTCGCCGTCGAGCCCGACCCCTACCTCCGTGGGCTCTCCGAGCAGGCCGCCGGGCGGGCGCCGGTGCCGGTCCAGGTCCGGAGCGGGCTCGCCGAGGATCTGCCCGTCGCCGACGGCGCGGCCGACGTGGTGGTCGCGAGTCTCGTGCTCTGCAGCGCCACCGACCAGGAGCAGGCGCTGCGCGAGTTCCGGCGCGTTCTCCGTCCGGGCGGCGCTCTCCTGTTCTACGAGCACGTGCGGTCCGAGCACCCGCTCCTCGCCGGTGTCGAGGACCTGGTGACGCCGCTGTGGCGGCGCATGGCGGGCAACTGCCACCCGAATCGGGACACGCTCGCGGTGATCCGGGACGGCGGCTTCCGCGTCGTCGGCGTCCGCCGCTTCGGGTTCGCGCCGGCCTCGCTCGGTCCGCCCCTCGCGCACATCCTCGGCGCGGCGGTCGTGGGCGGCGACGAGACCCCGTCCTGACGCGGCTAGGACGGAAGCGAGCGCGTGACGGGACCCGTCGTGCGGCCGACGTGCAGCTGGCAGGTGAAGCTCGCGGCCGCCGGCTCCTCGCCCGCGAGCAGGCGCACGACGGCGGCTCCCGCCGCTCGGCCCTTCTCCTGGGCGGGCTGGACGAGCGTCGTGAGGTCCCAGGGCCGGACGAGCTCCGGGCGGATGCCGTCGAAGCCGAGGACGCTGAGGTCGTCGGGGATGCTCAGCCCCGCCTCCTCCGCGGCCCGGAGGACGCCGACGGCCAGGAGGTCGCTCTGCGCGATCACGGCGGTCGGCCGGGGGGAGAGGGAGAGCACGAGGCGGCCCGCCTCGAGCCCCGCGTCGACCGTGCTGCCCGTCGCGACGGCGCCGTCGAACTCCGGGTAGACGTCGCGCACACCGCGCAGCCGCTCGAGCGCGGTGTGCGAGGTGGTCCGTGTCTCCCAGTCCGCGGGCAGCGGAGCCGACCCGCTCGAGGGCTGGAGCGGCAGCGCCACGACCGCGACGCGCTCGTGGCCGAGGGAGCGCAGATGGCGGGCGCCCTCGGCGCTCGCCCGGCGGTTGTCGAGCCCGATGGTGAAGACGCCGGCGCGCTCCTCGGCTTCGACGGCGACGACCGGCAGGCCGCGAAGCCGCAGCCGGTCGACCGACTCGTCGATGCGCGTGCTGCACCCGACGAGGATCGCGGCGTCCATCGGAGCGGACGTGAGGTGGCTGAGCTCGCCGCCCGACTCCGTCAGGAGCAGCAGGGACGCACCGGCCGCGCCCGCCTCGTCGGCGACCCCGTCCAGCATGGCGACGTTCATCGGGTCCCGGAACGCGTCGGCGAGACGGTCCTCCATCACGACGCCGACGACCCCGCTCCGGCCTCGACGCAGAGCGGCCGCCCGGGGGTCCGGTCCTCCGTAGCCGAGCTGCTCGGCCGCCGCGAGCACCCGTTCGCGAGTGGCTGCGGACACCGGGCCGCTCCCGCTGAACGCGAGGGAGGCGGTCGACGCGGACACGCCGGCGAGCTCCGCCACCGCCGCGAGTGTGGGGCGGGCTCCTGAGGTTGCCGTGTCGGACACGAGGCCCTAGCCTAGTCGAATCGGTTCGATCGAATCGATTCGAGGTTCTCTCGCTTCGCAGTTCTCACTCAAGGGGTCCCGCATGTCCGTCTCGTCGCCTCCCGCCGCCGTGCAGGAGCTGTCGCGCCGCCAGGTCGTCGACTGGCGCAATGCGGTCTTCCTGATGTTCGCGCTGCCCGGCATCGCCTTCGCGACCTGGGCATCCCGCATCCCCGCGGTCCGCGACTCCCTCGGCGCGAGCACGAACGAGGTCGGCGTGATCATCAGCGGCATGGCGATCGGCTCGGTGATCGGCCTGCTGGCCTCGGGGCGCATCGTGGCGCGCTTCGGCGCCCGCCCGACGATGGTCGTGATGATGATCCTGGCCGCCGTCGGGCTCACGGTGACCGGGATCGGAGCGACCGCCGGCGCCTTCTGGGTGGTGTTCGCCGGTCTGGCCGTCGTGGGAGCCGGCAGCGGCATCTGCGACGTCGCGATGAACGTCTCGGGCGCGGCGAACGAGCGCGCGCTGGGCCGGGCGATCATGCCGATCTTTCATGCCTTCTTCAGCTTCGGGACGATGATCGGCGCCGGGCTCGGAGTGGTCGCCGAAGCCCTCGACGTCCCGGTCGCACTGCACTTCGGCGTGATCGCGGCGGTCGCCGTCGTCGGCGTGCTGATCGCGGTGCGCCCGATGCAGTCGGAGCAGTTCGGTGCCGAGCAGGAGCCGAAGTCCTCGGGCCCGCGGCGTGGACTCCGTATCGATCTCCCCACCCTGCTCATCGGCCTGGTCGTGCTCGCCGCGGCGTTCAGCGAGGGCACCGCGAACGACTGGCTCGCGCTCGCGATGGTGGACGGGCACGACGTGACCAAGGAGACCGGCGCCATCGTCTTCGGCGTGTTCCTCACCGCCATGACGCTCGGCCGGCTGCTCGGGGTGCGTGCCCTCGACAAGTGGGGTCGTGTCCCGGTCGTGCGCGTCTCGTTCGCCCTCGCGGTCCTGGGACTGCTCGCCGTCATCTTCGCCCCGGATCCCGTCCTCGCCACGGTCGGCGCGGTCGCGTGGGGTCTCGGCTCCGCGCTCGGGTTCCCGGTCGGCATGTCGGCGGCCGCGGACGACCCGGCGAAGGCCGCGACGCGCGTGGGCGCGGTGGCCACCGTCGGCTACTTCGCGTTCCTCGTCGGGCCGCCGGTGATCGGCTTCCTCGGCGAGCAGCTGGGCATCCTGACGGCGCTGCTCGTCGTGCTGGTGCTCGTGACGGTGGGCGGTCTCGTCTCGTCCGCGGTGCGGGAGCCGCGCCGGCAGGACCCGGCCGCCTGAGGAGGACGAAGGCGGATGACGCTGCAGGACCGCCGGTCGGGAGCTCCGCGAGGGCCCAAGGCCATGGACCTGAGGCCGACTCAGCGCCCATACTGATGCCGGGGTGGTTCCCACCCCCGCGCTTCCCACCCGACAGCGGAAGGACTGCCCATGGGGTCCCTCATCTACGGCGTCGCTCCTGCGATCCGCATCGAGGATCGGGTCCTCCGGCACCTGCAGGCCGTGATCGTCGGCAAGCTCCGCCGGGGCGAGAGCTTCTCGTTCAACTGGGATCAGGAGCCCGGTGTCGGCGAGGACGAGGCCACCGACGAGGCCGCTGCTCACGGCACGGTCTGGATCGGGCCCGCGTCCCAGCTGTACTTCCGCTACGACGGACCTCGTGACGGCCACGTGCTGAACCGCGAGTGGCTCGAGGTGCTCATGCGCGCGTCGAACAGCGCGGGTGGTCTGCACGTCGTGCCGGAGCCCGTGCAGCAGTCCGGCGCGGCTGACGCGGCCTCCGCGTCCCACCACTAGCGACCCGGTGCGCCGCGGGACCGGCGCGCAGCGCCGGGGACCGTTCACCAGGGCCTGAGGCGTCGGGCGGCCACCCGAACGGGGTCTGTCCGGAGGGTGCCGGCGAGGGCTAGCGTGACGGCAGCATCGCGGGGGTGGCCCGTGGGGAAGCGCTGGGGGGCGGAATGCTGCCGCATGCCGTGCGCGTGGACGGGACGGGAACGGTCGCGGACGACCGTCCGGCCGGGATCGGCGGCCGATCGTGCTGGACGCGCTGACGCTCCGCGTCGCCTTCGCCGTGGCGGCGCTGACCCTGCTGCTCCTGTTCTTCTTCGTCACCTTCCGCGGCACGAGATCCCGGTACAGCCTCTGGTGGTGCATCGCTCTCGCGCTGTTCCTCACGGGCTCGTCCGCCTACCTGCTCGACGGCACGGAGCACCAGGTGTGGGCGAACCCGCTGGGCAACGTCCTGCTCGTCGCCGGCGCGGTCGGAGTGTGGTCCGGGGCCCGCTCTCTCCGCCGCGCGCCGGCGCGCGCGTGGTGGCTGGCGGCGGCGCCGCTCGTCACGCTCGTGGCCTCGGTCCTGGACCATCCCGCGACCAACGACTGGTCCGGCGGCCCCGTCTTTCTGGCGTCCATGAGCCTTCTGATCGGGCTCTCCTCCCGCGAGCTCCTCCTCCTCGATCCCGGGTACTCGAGGGTGCGGTGGCCGCTCGTCGCCGTCTCCGGTGCCCTGTCGGTCTATTACGCCCTTCGCCTGATCGCGTTCGTCACGGTCGGCCCCCGGGCGCCTCTGTTCACGACCTGGTTCGGGACCGAGGTGACGACGCTCGTCACCATGGTGCTCCTCGTCGTCGTCTCGTTCGGCATGGCGGGGCTGAGCGGCGAGCAGCTCGCCCGGGATCTCACCACGCGCGCCACGCGCAGCAGCGAGGAGCTGGCTCAGGCGGCCGAGGTCCAGCGGAGCCTGCTGCCCCAGTCCTCCCCGGCGGTCCCCGGCTACGAGATCTCCGGCGCCGTCGTGCCGAGCCGGGGCGTGAGCGGCGACTTCTTCGACTGGCAGCGCACGGACGACGGCCTCGCCCTGACCGTGGCCGATGTGATGGGGAAGGGGCTCGGGGCGGCGATGATCGCGGCCACCACTCGGGCGGCCGTCCGGGGCACGCTGCCCCACAGGGGGACGGCCGAGGCGGTCGGGACCCTCTCCTCCGTCCTGTCCGAGGACCTCACGAGCACGCAGGCGTTCGTGACGCTGTTCCACGCACGCCTGTGCGTCGCGCGCAGCGAGCTCACCGTGACCGATGCGGGTCACGGACTGGGCGTCATCCTGCGGGCCGACGGGAGCGACGAGCTGATGTCGTCCCAGCATCTCCCGCTTGGCGTGGTGCCGGACCAGGAGTGGCGGACGCGGACGTACCGGCTGGGCGTTGGGGACCTCGTGCTCGTGTTCAGCGACGGAGTGCTCGATCTCTTCGACGGGTCGCTCGACTCCCTGCGGCAGGCCGCCGACCTGGCGACGCGGACCTCGCCGACGGCGGCGGGAGCGGTCGGCAGCGTGACCGCCCTGGCCTCCCGCGTCTCCCTCGACGATGACGTGACGGTCGTGGCGATCCGCCGCACCGCCTGAGCGCCCGCCTACCAGGGCCGCCGGGCGCAGACAACCCGCGCCGAGCGGAGGTGCGAACGGCGAGGATCGGAGGGTGACCCGTTCGACCTGCCTCTTCGAGGGGACGCGATGATCCGCCGCCGCAACGACGAAGAGCGCACTCCTCCGCTCAGGATCATCCACGTCGGGATGGGCATGTGGGGCAGGTTCTGGGCGGCCGAGCTGCGGAAGCACCCCGAGATCGCGACGACCGTCGCCTATGTCGACGTGGTGCCGGAGATGCTCGCGCTGCTGCGGGACGAGCTGCCCATCGAGGAGGCCGCCTGCTTCCCGTCGCTCCAGGACGCGCTGGCCGCGTCGGACGCGGAAGCCGTCCTCGTGACCACCGCCCTCCCCGGCCACGTGCCCGTCGCGCTCGAGGCGCTGGAGGCGGGTCTTCACGTGCTGGTCGAGAAGCCGTTCGCGCCCTCCGTCGCCGAGGCGCGCTCGGTGGTCTCGGCCGCGAAGCGCGCGGACCGCGTCCTCATGGTCAGCCAGAACTACCGGTTCTTCCCGGCGCCGCGCGTCGTTGCGGACCTCGTCGCCAAGCGGACGCTGGGGGAGGTCGGGCCCGTCAGCGTCGCGTTCCGCAAGGGCGAGATCGCCGAGGATCCGCAGAAGCACCGCCACTACTTCCTGCCCGACCCGCTGCTGCTCGACATGTCGATCCACCACTTCGACCTGATGCGCTTCGTCCTCGGCCAGGAGCCGACGCGGGTCCACACCGTCACCCGGGACCCGGTGTGGAGCCACTTCGTCGGGGCCGCAGCGGCGGTGGCGACCATCGAGTTCACCGGCGGGATCGTCGTCGACTACCAGGGCAGCTGGGTGAGCACCGCACCTCCGACCGCGTGGGCGGGGGAGTGGGTCATGGAGTGCGAGCGCGGCTCCATCGCGTGGACGAGCCGCGGGGACTGGACCTCCACCGCGGACTCCGTCGTGGTGCATCCCGTCGGAGGCGAGCCGAAGGCGCTCGAGCTGCCGTCACTGACGCGCATCGACCGGGCCGGGTCGATGGAGGAGTTCTGGCGATCGATCCGGGAGCGGCGTGCTCCGCTCACGAGCGGCGAGGGCAACCTCGGCACGCTCGCCCTCGCGCTCGGATCCATCGAGTCGGCCACCACGCGTCAGCCGCTGCACCTCGGCTGACCCCGCTCCGCCGGCGGCGGTCGCGGGAACCTCTGCGGAGCCGGCTGCCGGAGCGGGCGACGGCCGCGGGCGGCGGCGCAGCAGGAGAACAGCCGCCGCGAGCGTCGTGCCGGCGACGATCGCCGCTGCGGCGGTCCACGTCACGACGTCGGGGCGCACGATCGACTGACCCCGCAGGGCCTGCCAGGTGACGAGCGCGACGACCGCCGAGTATCCGGCGGCGGCCAGCCACATGAGCTCCACGCGCACCCTCACGTCGGCGAGGGCGCGCACCCGGCGGGACAGCAGCTCGAGCACCAGGAGCCCGAGCGGGAGGGCCTGCAGCGCGTGCATCCCGACGAAGTGCGGGATGCGCAGGTCGCCGGCCACGGTGCTCCATCCGAGGACGGGCAGGCCCGGGCCTCCGTCCGGCAGTCCCACGGTATGGGCACCTGCGATGCCCTCGAAGTCCGCGAGCTGCTGCGCGGTCGGGCTCGTCATGAGGTACCCGAGCCCGAGGCCCACCAGGGAGATGAGGGCTCCGAGCCGGATGGCGAGGGTGCGGGCGCGATCCCCGAGCGGATCACGGAACAGCATCGCCGCGACGACGAAGTTCGCGAGCCACAGGACGCCGATCGATCCCGCCATCACGGCCCACAGTGTGGTGCTGAGCGGCGTCGACACGTTGAAGTGGCTCGTCGTGCCCGCCGCGGCGGCGCCCGCGATGACGGCCACCTCGACGACGAGCATCGCCGCGATGAGCGTTCCCGCCGCTCGGGCCGCACGGCGCCCCCGCGCCACCTGCGCGATCAGCCAGGACCAGGTGACGGTGTAGATCACGGACGAGAGAGCGAACTTGAGCGGCTTGTCCCACTGGTTCAGGCCGGTGACCTCGGTCGTGCTGAGGAACCGCGCGCCGAGGGCGAACAGTGCGAGCAGCGCCATCAGCCCGGCGACGAGGAGGAGCGGCCGATGCCAGTCGAGGGGGAAGGGAAGCCGGCGGGGGCCGGCGGGAGTCGCGGCGGTCATGGGGTGCTCCTGTCGTCGGGTCGGGAAGGGCGCGCGGTGTCGGGGCCGTCGGAGGGGAAGACGAGCGAGGTCATGTGCTCCTGGCAGATGCGGCGCAGGGCGGCGAGCATGGCGTCGCCGAGCACGGTCCCCGCGACGACCGTCTCCGTCATCCCCTCGATGTCCGGCTGCGCCGCGACCGCTCGCAGATCCGCTTCCGCGACGATGACGGCCGCGTCCGCGTAGGGCTCGAGGAGGTCCTGCAGCTCCGGGTGGCCCAGGTCGGCGAGTGTGTCGAGCACGTTCGCGAGCGCGGTCCGTCCCGGGTTGCCCGGGTGAACGTGCCATCCCCGCTGGTTCACGAGCTCGTCGACGCGGATGCGTGCGGGGTCCGAGCTCTCCCTCATATACAGGTCCGTGCGGGAGACGGCGACCTGGGCGCGCTCGAAGACGTGCGGGAGGGACAGGTCCGGAGAGTCGACGGCGCCGAGGACGTCCCTAGCTGTCGCGATGGAGAGCCCGCCGACCTCGATCAGCGCCCGGATGATCCGGAGTCGGCGCACGTGCTCGTCTCCGTACACCGATGCGGTCGGTCCGGTGGACTCCCCGGCGGGCAGGAGGCCCTCTCGGACGTAGTACTTGATCGAGGCGGCGGAGACGCCCGACCGCCGGCTGAGCTCCGAGATGCGCACGCCGATAGTATGACTATCGAGAGTGGCACTATCAAGCACCGTATGGTCGGGACGGTCCGCTGCCGACCGGAATACTGGGCGGACACCGACAAGGGAGAAGTGGATGCAGCGCGAGGACAGGCCCAGGACGATCGTGACGGCGGATCCGGAGCTGGACGACCTGAACTCGATGATCCGGCTCCTGCTCTTCAGCAACGAGCTGCGCATCGACGGCCTCGTGTACGCGAGCAGCCGCTTCCACTGGAAGGGGGACGGCAGGGGTACGACGTTCTTCCTGCCCGACCGTGAGTACGACGAGCCGGTGTCCTCGTTCCGGTGGGCTCCCGGCGAGCGATTCATCCACGACGCGGTCGAGGCCTACGCGAAGGTCCATGCGAACCTCGTCGTGCACGACCCCCGCTATCCGTCGCCGGACTCCCTCCGCTCCGTGATCCGCGACGGGAACATCGAGTTCGAGGGCGAGATGGAGCGGGACACGCCGGGGTCGCGGCTGATCGAGGAGGCGCTCCTCGACGACGATCCCGCGCCGCTGCACCTGCAGGTCTGGGCGGGCACGAGCACCATCGCCCGCGCCCTGAAGGCGATCGAGGACCGCTTCGCGGGGACCGCCGAGTGGGACGATGTCCGGGCTCGCGTGAGCCGCAAGGCGGTGATCACGAAGTTCTGGTCCCAGGACGGCACCTACGACGGCTACATCCGGCCGAACTGGCCGGACATCCGCGTCACGGACATCGGGGGCATGGCGTACGGCTACGGCATCCGGCGAGTGGTGCGCCCCGAGGATGCGCACATGCTGCGAGCGGAATGGATGCGCGAGCACATCACCTCGGTCGGGCCCCTCGGTGCCCTGTACCGGGTGTGGGGCGACGGCCGGCAGATGGTCGAGGGCGACTACACCGACTTCTTCCACCTGAGCGGCCAGTCAGCGGAGGAGCTCCGCGAGATGGGCTACACGGTCTGGATCGACCCGCAGCCGGCCGGGGAGTGGGTCTCCGAGGGCGACACCCCGAACATGCTCAACCTCGTCCAGAACGGCCTGCGAGGACACGAGCACCCGAGCTTCGGTGGGTGGGGCGGCCGGGGCGTGCGTACCGAGGACGAGGGACCGGACACCTGGACGACCGCTTCCTCGGCGGATCGGGCCCCCGACGGCAGCACGCCTGGCGAGTACTCCATGACCCGGTGGTTCGGGCACGCCCAGCGCGACTTCGCGACGCGCCTGCAGTGGTCGGTCACGCCTCAGTACGACGACGCCAACCACCACCCGGTCGTCGGGGTCGAGCCGGGACTCGACCTGACCGCGGCGCCGGGGGAGTCCCTCGCCCTGACGGCGAGGGCGGTGGATCGGGACGGGGACGACCTCTTCTACAGCTGGTGGCAGTACGCCGAGGCGGGCACCTACGCGGGCACCGTCGAGCTGACCGGTGCGGACCGCGCCGAGGCGACGCTCGACGTGCCCGCGGACGCGGCGCCGGGCCAGACGATCCACGTGATCCTCGAGGTGCGGGACGGCGCCCCCATGCCGCTCACTCGCTACGCCCGCGTCATCGTGACGGTCGCCTGACCCGGAACGGCAACCGGAACGACGAAAGGCAGCCGTGCACGGCTGCCTTTCGTCGCCGGCGTTGCCGTTTCCCGCCCGCTTCCTCGGCGGGGCTCCTCGTCATCCGTCGCGCCGCATCGCCTCGTTCGCGGCCGCCGCTGCGCGCCGCAGACCCTCCTCCACCGGCTCGCGACCGGCGAACACCTCGTTGAGGATCGGGCGGTAGGCGTTCTCCGCGGCCGGATAGTCCGCGCCCTGCGGCGGCTGGACCATGCCGTTGTCCAGCACGTCGAGGAGCGGGGAGACGTCGACGCCCTGGTCGGCCCAGAACCCGAAGTACGCGTCCTGCGCGTCGAGCACCGCGGGCAGCGCGCTGCCGTCCGCGCCGAGGTGCCGCAGCCCCTCCGGGCTCGCGATCCACTCGAGCACGCGGCGCTGCTCGTCAGGGGCGTCGCTGTCCGCGCTCGCCGCCGCGACCACGCCGTTGGTGACACTGATGGCGCCGGCGGGACCCGCGGGGAGGGGCGCGATGCCCCAGTCGAAGGGCGCGGCCTCGGCGATGTTCGCGAGGTTGTAGGCGCCGGTCTGGAACAGCGCGATCCGGCCCTGGAGGAAGAGGTCCCGTGCGGCGTCGCCGCCGGCGGGAGGATTGGTCGCCGATGCGGGCGGGGCGACCCGGTCGGCGTTGATCAGGTCGACGACGTACGCGAGCGCCTCGACCGCGGCCGGGGAGTCGAACACGAACTCGTCCCCGTCCTGCCAGGCGGCGCCGTTGGAGCCGAGGAACTGGAGCAGGATCGCGTTGAGGTCGTTCGACGCGCTGTAGCCCCACTGCTCGACCCGCTCCGGATCGAAGCCGGGCTTCCCGGGCGACTGACCCGCGGCGTCGCGGGTGAGTGCAGCCGCGACCTCGCGCAGCGGATCCGTCTCCGCGGCGGGGTCCCACGAGAGGTCCGCGACCTGGTCCGCCGTCACCCCCGCGGCGGCCAGGGCGTCGGCGTTGTAGAAGATCCCGATCCCGGGGTCGGTGAGCTGCGGCACGCCCCAGAGCTCCCCGTCCGCCGTGTACTGCTCGACCACCCTCGGCTCCCACCCGTCGGCCGCGTCGGAGCCGAGCACGCTCCCGATCGGCAGCAGCCTCCCGGCCCGCTGGTACTCGGGGAAGGCCGTCGCGTTCGTCCAGAAGACGTCGGGCGCGGCGCCGGACGCGATGTCCACCCGCAGCTGGGTCCAGTAGTCCGCCCACGGCACGAGCTCGACGTCGACCGGGACGCCCGTCTCCTCCCTGAACTCCTCGAACGACGCCTCGTACGCGTCGGCGGCCTGGGGATCCCAGAGTCGGAAGGTCACGGCACTCTCCGAGGCGGGCGCGCACCCGGCGAGCAGCGCCGCCGCGAGCGCCAGGACCGAGGCGGCCCCAGCGGCCCGGCGGACGGTCATCGTCCTGCTCCGATCGCCAAGGCCCTGCTGAACCGGGAGTGCGCGAGCCACGCGGCGGCGAGCAGCGGCACCAGAGCGATGGTCCCCCCGGCGAGCACGAGGGTCCAGTTGCTGCGGTGCTGCGTCTGCAGCGAGGCGACGCTCACGGTCACGAGCGGGTACGCCTGCCCCGCGATGAGGCGCGGCCAGAGGAAGGAGTTCCACTGGCTCACGACGGTGACGAGCGCGATCGCGGCGAGTGCGGGCCGGGACAGCGGCAGGACGATCCTCCAGAGCACCGCGATGGGACCGAGGCCGTCCATGCGCGCCGCATCGAGGAGCGCGTCGGGCAGCGACCGGAAGTGCTCGCGCAGCAGGAAGATCGCGAACGGCGACGCGAGCGCGAACGGCAGCACGATCCCCCAGAAGGTCCCGCGCAGGCCGGCCGCGGTCATCATCAGGTACAGCGGGATCACGGTGAGGATCGGCGGCACGAGGAGCGTCGCGAGGAACCCGGCGAACAGCGCACGCCGCCCGGGGAAGCGGAGCTTCGCGAACGCATACGCCGCCATGACGGAGGTGAGCAGCTGGGTCGCGGTCAGGAACAGCGCCACCAGGGCGGTCCGCGCGACCGCCCCGGCGAGGTCGGCACGGCCGCCGGAGACCTCGGCGTAGTTCTCGAGCGTCCAGGGATCCGGCAGCGCGAAGGGCCCGCGCGCCGCGAAGGCCGCGGGAGAGGTCGACGCCCCGAGGATCGCGAGCGCGAACGGCGCGAGAGTGAGCACGGCGGCGAGGCCGAGCAGCGGATAGACGATCCACCAGGAGCGGCGCCTCATCGCTCGCTCCGCAGCAGGCGCCACTGGACGACCAGCAGGACCGCCTGGATCCCTCCGAGGACGAGGGCCATGGCGGCCGCCCGGCCGAGATCGAACTCCTCGAACGCGGCCCGGTAGACGTGCAGGGCGACGACGTCCGTCGCCGCTCCCGGCCCTCCGCCGGTGAGGGCGACGACGGTGTCGAAGAGGCCGAAGAACGAGACGCAGCTCGTGATGAGGACGAAGAACAGCGTCGGCCGGATGAGCGGCAGCTCGACGCTCCACAGCCGCCGCAGCCGGCCGGCGCCCTCGAGCATCGCGGTCTCCTCGTACTCCCGCGGGATCGCGACGAGCGCCGCGACGAAGAACAGCGTCACGTAGCCGACGTTGCTCCACACCACCACGAGTGAGACGAGCACGGGGGCGAGGACCGGGTCGCCGAGCAGGTCGACGGTCCGGCCCGTCAGCTCGGGGATCACGCCGCCGACGGGGGAGAGGATCCACCGCCACAGCACCCCGACGACGAGGGGCGCGGCGAGCCACGGCAGCAGGAGCGCCGCGCCGAACAGCGCGGACCCCGGCACCGGCCGGGCGAGCGCCACGGCGAGCGCGAGTCCGAGGAGCACCTGGAGCGGCACCGCGATCAGCCCCATGCCGAGCGTCACCAGCAGGGACCGGCCGAACCCCTCGTCGCGAAGGAGCGCGGTGAGGTTGCCGAGTCCCACCCAGGTCGGCTCTCCCAGCAGGTCCCACGACTGGGTGACCAGCCACAGGACGACGCCGATCGGGACGAGGAAGAACGCGACGAGGCCGGCGGTGCTCGGTGCGAGCAGGATGGCGGCCGCCCGCCGGTCGGCGCGCGAGGCGGAGCCGCTGCGGCGCATCGCCGCCTGGTTCGCCGTCATTGCAATCCGCCGCCGGTTCCCACAAGATGGTTGGTGTACTGAGTATTTTCAGTCATGGGAGGGACCCCTGCAATGCAGCAGATGGACGGCACGGCCGACACGCCCGAGCTGGAGCAGCTGTACCGCGACTTCGAGGCCCAGTCACTCGCGCCGCTGTGGACGCAGCGCGACGACCTGATGCCGCTGACCCCCGCGCCGAAGGCGATCCCGCACGTGTGGCGCTGGAAGGCCCTCTTCGACATCGCCGAGCGCTCCGGCGAGCTCGTCCCCGTCGGCCGCGGCGGGGAGCGGCGGGCCATCGGCCTCACCAATCCCGGCCTCCCGGGGACGGCGTACGCGACGCCGACCCTCTGGTGCGCCATCCAGTACCTCGGCGGGTTCGAGACGGCGCCCGAGCACCGCCACTCCCAGAACGCGTTCCGCTTCGTGGTCGAGGGCGAAGGCGTGTGGACGGTCGTGAACGGCGACCCCGTGGCGATGCGCCGCGGCGACCTGCTGCTGACGCCGGGCTGGAACTTCCACGGCCACCACAACGACACGGCTGAGCCTATGGCGTGGATCGACGGGCTCGACATCCCCTTCTCCAGCTACACCGACGTCGGATTCTTCGAGTACGGCACCGAGCGCGTGACCGACGAGGCGTCGCCGGACGTCTCCCGCGCCGAGCGCCTCTGGGCCTACCCCGGGCTGCGTCCGCTGTCCTCGCTCGACGCGAAGCCGTCCTCACCGATCAGCGCCTACCGCTGGGAGTACACGGACAGGGCGCTGCGCTCCCAGCTCGAGCTGGAGGACGAGGGCTACCCCGCGACCGTCGAGCAGGGCCATGCCGCGATCCGCTACACGAACCCGACGACCGGCGGCGACGTCATGTCGACGATCCGCTGCGAGTTCCACCGCCTGCGCGCCGGCGCCGCGTCCGCGCTCCGCCACGAGGTCGGCTCGTCGGTCTGGCAGGTGTTCGAGGGCTCCGGCAGCGTCGTCCTCGGCGACACCACCCACCGGCTCGAGAAGGGCGACCTCTTCGTGGTGCCGAGCTGGGTGCCCTGGTCCCTGCAGGCCGAGACCGAGTTCGACCTCTTCCGGTTCAACGACGGACCCGTCATCGAGCGCCTCGGCTTCGAGCGCACCTACATCCCCAACCGCCAGAACGGAGCCCCCCAGTGAAGCTCGGAACCCTCCGACGGGACGGCGGCACGGTCGCCGTCCGCATCGACGCCGACGAGGCGGTGGAGCTCGGCGTCCCCGATGTCGGCGCCCTGCTCCAGGACCCGGACTGGCGGACGCGCGCCGCGGACGGCGACGGCGCCCGGCACCCGCTCGCCGACCTGACGCTCGCCGACTGGGCGCCCGTCGTGCCGAACCCGGGCAAGGTCGTCTGCATCGGGCTCAACTACCGCGCACACATCCTCGAGATGGGACGCCAGCTCCCGGAGCATCCGACGCTCTTCTCGAAGTACCCCGAGGCACTCATCGGCGCCGGCGACCCCATCGAGGTGCCGTCGTATGCCGGGGGAGCCCTCGACTGGGAGGGTGAGCTCGCGGTGATCATGGGCGCGACCGCCCGCCGGGCGAGCGAGGATGAGGCGGCATCGACCATCGCGGGCTACGCGGTGCTGAACGACCTCACGATGCGCGACTGGCAGTACCGCACGCCCGAGTGGCTGCAGGGCAAGTCGTTCGAGAACACCACGCCCTTCGGCCCGTACCTCGTCACAAGCGACGAGTGGACACCCGGCCCCGAGCTGCGCACCGTCGTCAACGGCGACACGGTGCAGCAGGTCGGCACGGACGACCTCGTCTTCGCACCGGAGGCGCTCGTCAGCTACATCAGCCAGGTCTTCCCGCTGCAGCCCGGCGACGTGATCGCGAGCGGCACGCCCGGCGGGGTGGGCCACGCGCGCAAGCCTCCTCGCTACCTGAGCGACGGCGACGTGCTCGAGACGGTGATCGAGGGCCTCGGTCGGCAGCGCAACGACATCGTCGTTCCCCGCGATGCCGACTAGGACGGACGACGCGGGCGGCCGGCCGGCGGCCGGAACCGAGCAGCCGGGCGTCTTCGCGGACGCCGCCCGACGGGTGCGGGAGGGTGCGCCGGCGCTCGAGGTCGCCCGCGACCTCCTCGCCCTGCTGTCGCGGGAGGAGACCCTCGGCCTCCTCGACGGCGACGAGCCGTTCTGGTCCGCGCCCGACGGGTACAACCGGACGCCCTACGTCTTCGCCGCGGTCGACCGCCTCGGCATCCCCGGCTTCCGCTTCAGCGACGGCCCCCGCGGCGTCGTCATGGGTCACTCCACGGCGTTCCCCGTACCGATGGCACGCGGAGCGTCCTGGGACGTCGAGCTCGAGCGCCGCGTCGGCGAGGTCATCGGCCGCGAGGTCGTGGCCCAGGGCGGCAACTTCTTCGCGGGTGTGTGCGTGAACCTGCTCCGGCATCCCGCGTGGGGCCGTGCGCAGGAGACCTACGGCGAGGACCCCGTCCACCTCGGCGAGATGGGGGCCGCTCTCACCCGCGGCGTTCGCGAGCACGCCATGGCCTGCGTGAAGCACTACGCGCTCAACAGCATGGAGAACGCCCGCTTCACGGTCGACGTGCACGCCGACGAGCGCGCGCTGCACGAGGTGTACCTGCCCCACTTCCGCCGGGTGATCGAGGCAGGCGCCGACGGCGTCATGAGCGCCTACAACAGGGTCAACGGCGAATGGTGCGGGGAGAGCCGGACGCTGCTCACCGACATCCTGCGCCGGGAGTGGGGCTTCGAGGGCGTCACGATCTCCGACTTCATCTTCGGCCTCCGCGACCCCGTCGCCTCCGTGCGCGCCGGACTCGACATCGAGGCGCCCTACGCCCAGCAGCGGGCGCACCGCCTGCCGATCGCACTGCGCGACGGCGACCTGGAGTGGTCCGAGGTGGAGGAGACGGCCATCCGGGTGCTCCGCGCGCAGCTGCGGTGGGCCGCTCAGGCGCCCGACGAGCACATCCCGCTCGACGTGGTCGCCTCGCCCGAGCACACCGCGCTGGCGCGCGAAGTGGCGGCCCGATCGATGGTGCTGCTGAGGAACGAGCCGGTGGACGGCTCTCCCGTCCTGCCGATCGACCCCGGCGCGACCGGGAGCATCGCGGTGCTCGGGCGTCTCGCCGACCTGCCCAACATGGGCGACAACGGGTCGTCCAACGTGCCCGCGCCCTACGTGGTGACGCCTCTCGAGGGGCTGCAGGCGGCGCTTCCCGACACCGAGGTCCTTCGGCCGTCCTCCGACAGCACGGCGGATGCCGTCGAGCTCGCGCGGCGGGCCGACGTCGCGCTCGTCGTGGTGGGCTACACCGCCGAGGACGAGGGCGAGTTCCTCGAGAAGGGCATCTTCGCCCGGCCCGACCTCCAGGTCGTCTTCCCTCCGCTCGAGGACGACGTCGCCCGCGAAAGCATGACCGCGAAGGGCCGTGCGCTCGCGGGCGAGAACGCCGGGTTCTCGCCGTTCGGCGGTTCGGCCGGCGGGGACCGGGCTCACCTCACCCTCTCCGCCCAGGACGAGGAGCTGATCCTCGCCGTCGCCGAGGCGAACCCGCGCACGGTCGTCGCCATCGTCGCGGGCAGCGCGGTCCTGATGCACCGGTGGCGCGAGGAGCCGCCCGCGATCCTCTACTCCTGGTACGCCGGGATGGAGGGCGGCAGCGCTCTCGCGGACATCCTGCTCGGCCGCCGCAGCCCCTCGGGACGCCTTCCCTTCGCGGTCCCGACGAGCGAGGAGCACCTCCCGTTCTTCGACCGCGACGCCGACGTCATCACGTACGACCGGTGGCACGGACAGCGCCTGCTGGACAGGGACGGGATCGCCCCGGCGTTCCCGCTCGGCTACGGGCTCGGCTACACGACCTTCCGGGTCGCGTCCGCGCGCGTCGAGGGAACCGGCCCCGAGTCCGCCTCGGCGTGGGCCACGGTGACGAACACCGGCGACCGGGCCGGGCGGCACGTCGTGCAGTGGTACGCCCGCGCGCTGGACGCCGATGGCGAGGACGCCGTGCCTGCGCTCGTCGGCTTCGCCACGGTGGAGCTCGAGCCCGGGGAATCCGCGAGCGTCGAGACGGACGTCTCGCTCCGGCCCCTCGCCCGGCGGGTCAGCGGGAACCGGAACTGGGAGCATCCGCGGGGCGCGTACCGGTTCGAGGCCGCGGCTCACGCCGGCGATCCCGCTGCCGCCTCCGTCGACGTGACGCTTCCCTGATCCAGGAGGACGACGATGCCCGCTCGCACCGACAGCGTTCCCGACCAGCAGCTGGCCGATGCCCTGCTGCTGGCCCGCCGGGGTCAGGCGTACTTCTCGCGCAAGCTCAACGAGCTCCGCGACGACGAGTTCGACGCGCCCTCCCTCCTGCCCGGCTGGACCCGGCGGCACCTCGTCGCCCACGTCGGCTACAACGCGAGAGCGAACGCCCGTCTCGTGGAGTGGGCGGCGACGGGCGTCGAGACGCCCATGTACGCGTCGCCGACGCAGCGTGAGGACGAGATCGAGTTCGGGGCGACCCTGCCGATCGAGGCGCTCCGCAACCTCTCCGCGCACGCGGCCGTGCACCTGAATGTCGAGTGGCGCGACCTCACCGAGGAGGCCTGGTCGCACGAGGTCCGCACGGCCCAGGGGCGCCTGGTGCCCGTGCGGGAGACGGTGTGGATGCGCACGCGCGAGGTCTGGATCCACGCGGTGGACCTCGACAACGGCGGCACCTTCCGCGACTTCCCGAACGAGCTGATCGATGCGCTCCTCGAGGACCTCGTGAAGGTGTGGCGGCGCAAGCGCGGCCCGGCCGATCGCAACGTCGTGCTCGAGCCGGTCGACCGGGACCGCGCCTACCGCATCCTCGACGAGGCGGATTCGGATGCGCTCGTCGTCCGCGGCGATGCGGTCCAGCTCGTGACCTGGGGCACCGGGCGCGGAAGCGCCGGCGTGCTGACCGCGGACGGCGAGCCGGCACCGACGGCGCCCACCTGGCTGTGAGTCCTGCCGGCGGGGCCCGCTCGGGGGAGGATGGCCGGGTGGACCTCAGCCAGTACGCCGGTTACCTGATCCGGCGTGCCGCCCAGGCACACGTCGCGGCGTGGGTGCGCGAGGTCTCCGCGGAGACCACGAGCGTGCAGTTCGGCGTGCTCGCCAGCCTGTCCGACAACGAGGGCAAGTCGCAGCGTGAGCTGGGCGACGCCCTGGACCTGGACCGGTCCACCATCGCGGACCTCGTGGCGCGCCTCGAGAGACGCGGGCTCGTCGCGCGCCGACGGGACGAGAGGGATCTGCGTGCGAACGTGGTCACCCTCACCGCTCGCGGCGAGGAGGAGCACCGGCTCCTGGCTCCGCGCGTCGCTCGGATGAACGACCTCCTCACGTCGCGGCTGAGCGAGGAGGAGCGGGAGGAACTCGCCCGCCTGCTCGCCGAGGTGCTGGCCGCCTCCGACGGTCGGGGAGGATGAGGAGCGATGCCATCCCAGCTCCTCACGTTCCCCGCCCGCGCTCTCCTCTTCGACATGGACGGGACGCTCGTCGACTCGACGGCCGTCGTCGAGACCGCCTGGCACCGGCTCTCCGAGCGCTTCGGCGTGGACCCCGACGTCGTGCTGGCGAGCATCCACGGCGTCCGCGCGGTGGACAGCATCCGCCGCTGGGCCCCGCCCGGCTCCGACATCGACGCGCTGGTCGAGGAGCTCACGGAGTTCGAGATCGGGGCGGCCGCCGAGACGGTGGCGGTCCCCGGTGCGGTCGAGTTCCTCAACGCGCTCCCCGTGACGTCGCACGCGCTGGTGACCTCCGCGGCCCTGCCGCTCGCCGTCGCGCGGATGAAGGGCGCGGGAGTGCGGCTCCCGCAGTTCGTCGTGACCGCGGAGGACGTGCCGCACGGCAAGCCCGCCCCGGACGTCTACCTGCTCGCGGCGCAGATGCTGGGCGTCGATCCCGCGGAGGCGCTGGTGTTCGAGGACGCCGAGGCGGGCATCCAGGCCGGGCTCGCGGCCGGCATGAGAGTCGTCGTGGTGGGCGACCACGTCAGCCCGGATGCGCCCGACCTGCCGAGGATCGCCGACTACACCGGCGTCACGGCCGTCGAGGAGGGGGACGGGCTGCTCCGCGTGTCCCTGCCGTCGTCGGCCGCCGGCTGACCTCGAGCGCGCTCGCGTCCCGCTCCACGAGCGGCTGATCTGCTCCGCGAACCTCGGCTCCCGCGGCGGCTCGCCGGCGGCTCAGTCGAGGTGGAAGTACTCCTCCAGCACCTCGACCGCCTCGTCCGGGCGGCCCGTCTCGAAGTACTCCGCCATCGTCGCCTGCCAGCGCGTGTTGATCTCCTTGCGCGCCATCTCCGACGTGGCCCGCTCGTAGTCGGGCGTCTCGAGATACCCGACGACGAGGCCGTCCTCGCGCCGGAGGAAGAGCGAGTAGTTGGTCCATCCCGTCTCGCGGAGGGCGTCGAGCATCTCCGGCCACACGGTCTCGTGCGCCGTCAGGTAGTCCTCGACGCGCTCGGGCTTCAGGTGCATGAGGAAGCAGACGCGCTGCATTCGGTTCTCCTTCGGTCGGCCTCGGCGGGGTCGTGCGCCGCCGTCCCGATTCTTCCGGGCGTCGCCCCCGTCAGCATCACCACCCGGACTTGCCGTCCGGGAGGTCCGCGGGTGGCGAGGGTGGGGCCAGCTCGACGGCGTCCTCGATCCCCACGGGGCGGGGCCCGGGGCGGAGGTTGCGAGAGTCAGCGACGGAGGACGTCCGCGATCGCCCGCCGCGCTCGGGCACCTTCGGGGATGGGCAGCAGCGGATGGACGTGCACGAGGTGCGCCTCCTCGTGGACATCCAGCGGATGGCTCTCGTCGCGCGCCCTGCGGACGAGGGTGGCGGCGTCGGCGTTCGTGATGTCGCGTCCGGCGGTGAAGAGGGTGATGCGCCCGAGCCCCGCGAGGGAGCCGAAGATGGGGCTGACGAGAGGATCCTCGACCGGCAGGTCGCCCCGCCAGAGGTCGATGGCGGCGCGCAGGCCGGGAACGGCGAGCCAGGGGTCCCGCGGCTGGATCCGGGCGATCCCCGGATCGGTGAGGGTGAGGTCGAGCGCGGGCGAGATCAGCACGAGCTCGGCGGGGGACGGGATCCCGCGATCCCGGAGCGTCATCGCGGCGGCCAGCGCGATCGTGCCGCCCGCCGAGTCGCCCATCAGGGTGACGTTCTCGGGCCCCGCGGCGGCGACGAGCCCCGCGGCCAGGTCGGCGATCTCGGGCACGACGGCTCCCGCTGTCCCAACCGGCGCGAGCGGGTAGATCGGCACGGTGAACTCGCTCCCGGCCGCCGAGGCGAGGCAGGCCACGAGCCGCCAGTGGTAGGGCGAGATCTCGTGGATCCAGGCGCCGCCGTGCACGTACAGCACGCGCCGCTGGGTCCGTCCTCGCTTCGGCCTGACGGTGTAGACCGGCCAGCCGTAGGGCCGGTGGACGGAGATGTCGACGGATCGGTCGAGCGCGCGCGGAGGGGCGAAGGGCTCGGGACGGAGCTGCTGCTGCGCGACCTTGCGCAGCGTCGCCTCCGCCGAGGAGAACTCGCGATTGAAGCCGAGCAGCGTGATCAGCGGGGGCAGCAGGCGGGAGTGCGGGGAGGTCCTCATCGCGCTCATTCTCCTGCCGGCGTCGTCCGTCGTCCGACTCCGGGCTCCTCGAGAACCGGCTGAGGGTCGAGGGAGGCGTCCGCGTGCCGCCCGCGCACTGCTCACATGCGCAGGAGGTGTTCGCGACGATGGCGCTCCCGCCTCGACGGCAGGGCGCACTCGACTCGATCCGCGGATCGTCGAACCGGGCTTCCGGAGCTGTGGAGAACCGGGGGCGCGAACGGAGGCGGTGTCGGTGGCTGGTGCTTCGATGGAGGCATGTTCGAGGAGCCGCCGATCGACCCCGAGTGGTGGGGGCGGCACTCGAACCCGCGGGCGGAGGACGACCGGCAGGGGCTGGACGCCGTCCTGGACGCCCTGCCCCTGGAGCGGCGACTGGCGGACCGGATCGAGGAGCGCCGCGCCATGACGACGCGCTTCATCGCCGAGGAGCTCTCGTTCCTCGACGATCTCCGTCTCGAGACCGAGCGGCTCACCGGCGCGAGCTGGACGCAGCGCGACTCGCTGGCGTGGCGCGAGCTCCGGGCGGAGGTCGCGGCACTCCTCCGCGTGCACGAGAAGGCGGCCGAGCGGAGGCTCGACTTCGCGCGCGACCTGGTGCATCGCTTCCCGGCGACGCTGGACGGGCTGCACCACGCCTTCTTCACCGAGCGTCACGCCCAGATCGTGGTCGAGCAGGCGGTCGGGCTTCCCGAGAACCTGACGGGGGAGTACGAACGGCGCCTCCTCCCGCACGCCGATCTGGTGCCCTCCCGCTTCGAGAAGGTGGCCGCCACCATCCGGGCCGACCTCGCTCCTGCCGACCTCGAGGAGCGACACCGGGAGGCGGCGCAGCAGCGTCGCACCGCTCTCGAAGCGGCTCCCGACGGCATGGCGTGGTACGGGGCCCTGCTGCCGGCGCCGGAGGCGATCGGCGCGGCCGCAGCCGTGAACGGTCTGGCCCGGAGCCTCCTGGTCGACGGCGAGGAGCGCACCCTGGCGCAGATCGAGGCGGACGTGTTCCGCGACCTCCTCATCGACGCCGCCGGGGTCACGCTTCCGACCGTCGAGGGCACCGAGCCTGTCCCCACCCCGGCGGCGAGGCGAGGGGTGAGCCCGGAGGTGCTCGTCCACGTGCCCGTCCTCACCGCGATGGGGCGCTCCGACGCTCCCGCCGTCCTCGAGGGATACGGGCCCATCGACGGTGAGACCGCCCGGCGCGTGGCGGGCTGCGCGACCGGCTTCCTCCGGATGCTCACCGACCCCGAGACGGGAGCCGCGCTCTCCTTCGGGCGCGCCACCTACCGCGTGCCGGCGGAGCTCAGGCGCTACCTCCGGGTGCGCGACGAGGTGTGCCGGTTCGTGGGCTGCACCCGCGCGGCGAGCCGATGCGACGTCGACCACACGGTCCCCTGGGCCGAGGACGGCGAGACCGTGGCGCACAACCTGGCGCATCTGTGCCGCGGCCACCACCGCCTCAAAGGAGGCAGCCGATGGCGAGCGACGCAGTCCGCCACTGGTGACGGCACGATCACCTGGACCTCGCCCACCGGACGGACCTACACCAGCCGCCCGGCGACGAAGCTGCCTCCCCCCGGACGTCGGACGGGACCGCCGGGCAGCCGGCCGATCGTCCAGCGGAGTCGGTCGGAGACCCCTGCGCCGTTCTGACTCCGACCCGTACCGCAACCCCTCCTGCATCCCGGCGTCGCGACGTAGCGTCGTGCCCAGGCCACTGCGCGCTCACGCTGCAGGCAGGTAAAGGAGTTCACATGACCACCACGTACAAGGTCGGCTACTTCGTCGGAAGCCTCTACTCGAAGTCCATCAACCGGATCCTGGCCAAGGCGCTCATCAGGGTCGCCCCCGAGGAGCTCGAGTTCACCGAGATCCCGATCAAGGATCTGCCGCTCTACAGTCCCGACTACGACGCCGACTACCCGCCCGAGGCGGTCGCGCTCAAGGAGGCGATCAGCCGAGCCGACGCCGTCCTCTTCATCACGCCCGAGTACAACCGGTCGATCCCCGGCGCGCTCAAGAACGCGATCGACTGGGCATCCCGGCCCTGGGGCCAGAACTCGTTCGACCACATCCCCGCGGCGGTCATCGGCGCCTCGATCGGCCAGATCGGCACCGCGGTCGCGCAGCAGAGTCTGCGCGGCGTCCTCAGCTTCTGCAATGCGCGCCAGATGACCGCGCCCGAGGCATACATCCACTTCTCGCCGGACGTCTTCCGCGAGGACGGCGAGGTCACCCGCGAGGACACCGAGATGTTCCTCCGCAGCTACATGGAGGAGTTCCGCGACCACATCCAGCGGGTGCTCACGGTCCTCCCGCGCACGGCGTAGCCGCGCGGAGGGAGTTGCGCGGATCAGGAGATTCGCCGCGGTTCAGGATCCACGTGCCGTATCCGGCGCCGTTCAGGACCGGTGGCGGCGTGTCTCACGGGATCTCCTGATCCGCGCTGGGAATAACGGGACCCCCTCCTGCGTACCCTTGAGGGATGCCTGCCGAGCCCGTCTCCCTCACCGCGCGCCCCCAGGTGCGTCCCGCCACCGAGGGCTGGTCGCAGAAGCTCGACTCGGAGGGCCGGCCGCTCCTCCAGTTCGCGTCCCCCAAGCGCGGCAAGCCGCCGGTGCACCTCGCCGACCTCACCGCCGAGGAGCGGAAGGCGAAGATGGCCGAGCTCGGCCTGCCGCCGTTCCGCGCCAAGCAGCTCGCCACCCACTACTTCACGCACTTCACGAGCGATCCGGCCGAGATGACCGACCTGCCCGCCGCGAACCGCGCCGAGCTCGTCGCCGGGCTGCTGCCGCCGCTGATGACCGAGGTCCGGCGGCTCAGCACCGACAAGGGCGACACGATCAAGTTCCTCTGGCGGCTGCACGACGGCGCGCTCGTCGAATCCGTCCTCATGCGCTACCCGGGCCGGATCACGCTGTGCGTGTCCTCGCAGGCCGGCTGCGGCATGAACTGCCCCTTCTGCGCCACCGGCCAGGCGGGCCTCACCCGCAACCTCTCCGCGGCCGAGATCCTCGACCAGGTCGTGCGCGCCAACCGCGCTCTCGCCAACGGCGAGCTCGGCGGCAAGCGGAAGGGCGAGACGACTCCGGAGCGGGTCAGCAACATCGTCTTCATGGGGATGGGGGAGCCGCTCGCGAACTACGCCCGCCTGATGCACGCCGTCCGGACGATGGTCGCGCCGCAGCCCGCGGGCCTCGGGATGAGCGCTCGGCACATCACGGTGTCGACGGTGGGGCTCGTGCCGGCGATCCGCAAGCTGGCGGATGAGGACGTGCCGGTGACGTTCGCCCTGTCCCTCCACGCTCCGGACGACGAGCTGAGGGACGAGCTGATCCCCGTGAACTCGCGCTGGAAGGTCGACGAGGCGCTGGATGCCGCCCACGCCTACTTCGAGAAGACCGGCCGGCGCGTGTCGATCGAGTACGCGCTCATCAAGGACATGAACGACCACGGCTGGCGGGCCGACCTCCTCGCGGAGAAGCTGAACGCCCGCGGCCACGGCTGGGTCCACGTCAATCCGATCCCGCTGAACCCCACGCCCGGGTCCATCTGGACGGCATCCGAGCCCGACGTGCAGCAGGAGTTCGTGCGCCGCCTCACCGCCGCCGGCGTCGCGACGACCATCCGGGACACGCGCGGCAAGGAGATCGACGGCGCCTGCGGGCAGCTCGCCGCCGCCGACTGACCTCGACCAGGCCGCGACCGACCTCATTACCCTGTGGCCATGAAGCCCTTCCTCCTCCTGGCCACGCGGCCCGAGGACGTCGCGGCCGACGACGAGTACTCGGCGTTCCTCCGCTTCGGCGGGCTGCGCGAGTCCGAGCTGCGCAGGGTCCGGCTCGAGCAGCGGCCGCTCGGCGACATCCGGCTCGAGGACTACTCGGGGCTGATCATGGGCGGCAGCCCGTTCAACTACTCGGATCCCGAGGATTCGAAGTCGGACGTCCAGCGCCGCGTGGAGAGCGAGCTGGCGGCGCTCCTCGACGTGGTGGTGGCGGAGGACTTCCCGCTGCTCGGCGCCTGCTACGGGATCGGGACCCTCGGCACGCACGAGGGAGCGGTGATCGACCGCACGTACGGCGAGCCCGTCGGTCCGGTCCCGGTCACCCTCACGTCCGAGGGACGGCGCGACGCCCTGTTCCGTGCGCTCCCGCCGGTGTTCGACGCCTTCGTGGGACACAAGGAGGCCGTGCGCGAGCTGCCTCCCCACGCCGTGCGCCTGGCATCGTCACCCGGCTGCCCGGTCCAGGCGTTCCGCGTGGGCGAGAACGTCTACGCCACGCAGTTCCACCCCGAGCTCGACGTCGACGGCATCATCACCAGGATCGAGGTGTACCGGCACGCGGGCTACTTCGATCCCGACGAGGCGGACGCTCTCAAGGAGCTGGTCCGCCTGAGCTCGGTCGAGCATCCGCCGACCGTCCTCCGCCGGTTCATCGAGAGGTACGGCCGGGCCGCGTGAGTCTCGTGGTCGAGTTCACCGCCGAGCTGTGGCCCTGGGAGGTCCGCCGGGAGGTCCTGCTCTGACGCCGAGGGCCGCCCGGCGCCACCGACACCCCACCGGCCCGCGCGGAAGCCTTCCCGCAGACGCCGGTTCGCCCCGCGTCGGCCACTGAAAACGGCCGTTTGTGCAGTTCTGCAAACCGCGGCGGCTTCCGCCCCGCCCCGCCTCTCGGTTCCCTCACATCGACGTGGATCCGGATCGCACCCGGGCATAGCATCCCGGCGTCCAGCACGCAGGGAGGCGGCAGTGAGCACCGAGCAGTCCACAGCGGAGCCGATGGTGGCCGAGACGGAGCAGCGCAAGCCGCTGCGGCGGCCGTCGCGGAGCGCGACGGTGCAGGAGCCGCGGCGGACTGCCCCTGCACTGGAGACGGAGGAGGGACAGCCGGACTTCGCCGTCCTCGAGGACGCCCTGCTCGGGCGTTGGAAGGACCTCCGGCTCGACGCGCGGCGACGGATGCTCGACCCCGAGCTGCACTACCGCGACGACCTGACCCTCGCCGAGCGGCGGGCCCGGGTGACGTCCCAGCTGCAGGCGCTCCTCGCCTCCGGTGCGCCGCGTCTGCCCTACCCGCCCGAGTACGGCGGCAGCAACGACGCCGGCGGCAACCTCGCCGCGTTCGAGGAGGTCGTCACCGCCGACCCGTCGCTGCAGATCAAGGCGGGCGTCCAGTGGGGCCTGTTCGCCGCGGCGATCCTCCACCTCGGCACCGCGACGCAGCACGAGCGGTTCCTGGCCGACGCCATCGAGCTCCGCACGCTCGGGGCGTTCGCGATGACCGAGACCGGGCACGGCTCGGACGTCGCCTCCATCGCGACGACAGCGACCTACGACCCGGAGACCCAGGAGTTCGTGATCCACACCCCCTTCCGCGCCGCGTGGAAGGACTACATCGGCAACGCGGCGATCGACGGACGGGCGGCGGTCGTGTTCGCGCAGCTCGAGACCCTCGGCGAGCGGCACGGCGTGCACGCCTTCTACGTGCCGATCCGCGACGACGAGGGCCGCTTCCTGCCGGGCATCGGCGGTGAGGACGACGGCGCCAAGGCGGGCCTGAACGGCGTCGACAACGGGCGGCTGCACTTCACCGCGGTCCGCGTCCCGCGCACGAACCTCCTCAACCGCTACGGCGACGTGGCGCCGGACGGCACCTACTCCTCGCCGATCGCGAGCCCCGGCCGCCGCTTCTTCACGATGCTCGGCACGCTCGTCCAGGGCCGCGTCTCGCTCGCGGGCGCCGCCATCGCGAGCGCCAAGGTCGCCCTGCAGATCGCGGTGCGGTACGCGGACGAGCGGCGCCAGTTCGCGGGCGCCGGCGGCGAGGAGACCGTGCTGCTCGACTATCCGCGGCACCAGCGCCGGCTCCTGCCGCGGGTCGCCACGACCTACGCCGCCGCCTTCACCCAGGACGAGCTGCTCGCGGACTTCCACTCGGTCTTCAGCGGCGAGCACGACACCGACGAGGCGAGACAGGACCTCGAGACGTTCGCCGCCGCGGTGAAGGCGGAGGCCACCTGGCACGCGCTCGACACGTTCCAGGAGTGCCGGGAGGCCTGCGGCGGCGCCGGCTTCCTCGCCGAGAACCGCTTCGGGCAGCTGAAGTCCGACCTCGACATCTACGCGACCTTCGAGGGCGACAACACCGTCCTGCTGCAGCTCGTCGGCAAGCGCCTGCTCGGAGACTTCGGGAAGCGGTTCAAGGGCCTGTCCGCGGCCCGCATGGCGGGCATCATGGCGCGGCAGGTGGGCGGCACGGTCGTCGCCGCAGCGGGGCTCACCGCCTTCGCCCAGCGCGTGGCGGACCTCCGAGCCGGAGCCTCGCACTCGCTTCGGGACGCGGACGTGCAGGAGGCGCTGCTCACGAGCCGCGTCGAGCTCGCGGTGGCCGACCTCGGGGGCCGGCTGCGCAACGTCTCCCGGCTCGCTCCCGAGGAGTCGGCGGAGCTGTTCGCCCGCAACCAGCACGAGCTCATCGAGACGGCCCGGGCCTACGCGCGGCTGCGGCAGTGGCAGGCGTTCACCCGCGGCGTCGAGCGGATCGAGGACGTTCCGACCCGCCGTCTCCTCGAGCAGGTGCGCGACGTCTTCGCGCTCGACCTCCTCGAGAAGGACCTCGCCTGGTACCTGATGCGCGGACTGCTGAGCGCCCAGCGTGCCCGGTCCGTCACGGAGACCCTGGACCAGCTCCTCGCCGGTCTCCGGCCGCACGCCGTCGGCCTGGTCGGGGCGTTCGGCTACCAGCAGGGACACCTCCGCGCACCCATCGCCTCGGGCGCGGAGCGTCGTCGGCAGGACGAGGCGAGAGCGGCGCGTCACGCCCGCTGACCCGGACTCGGCTCGGACCCCGTCCCCGATCACGGGGTCCGAGTCGCCGGCCGCTCCCGACGGCTCCCGTCCTTCGGGGGTCGCCTCCTGCACGGGTCCGGGACGGCGCTCCTGGATTCGGACGGATCCGGGCCGGGACCTTGGCGATCGCACCGGAGCCTGCTGTGATGGGACCGTCGACGAGGGAGTGGCCGATGTCGAGCACGGCGGGGATCAACCCGGCAGCGGCGCCGAGCGGCGCCGGCTGCGTCGAATGCGACCAGGGCGGCGGGTGGTGGCTGCACCTGCGACGATGCGCCGCGTGCGGCCATGTCGGCTGCTGCGACTCCTCACCGGAGCAGCACGCGCGCGCCCACTTCGAGTCCACGGGTCATGCGATCGCCCGCAGCTTCGAGCCGGGGGAGAGCTGGTTCTGGGACTACTCCGCGGGACGGTACGTCGACGGTCTCGAGCTGGCGCCGCCGCAGCATCGGCCGATCCACCAGCGGTCGCCGGGCCCCGAGGGACGGGTGCCCGCCGACTGGAGGCTGAAGCTGCACCGGTTCCCCGGAGGCGGGTGATCCGCCTCCGGGACGATCACCGGGACCGGCGGAGCCAGACGGTCGTCTCGGCCGGCAGGAGGAAGCCCTGGACCGGGCTGCTGGCGAGGAGCACCTCGCCCTCCGGCAGAGCGACCGGCTCCGAACCGAAGTTGGTCGCGACCTCCCACCCGTTCGGGCGCCGGAAGTGCACCAGCTGCCCGCTCGACTCGACCCATTCGAGCTCCTCCGCGGTCCGCAGCTCCCGGCGGAGCCGGAGCGCGGCGCGGTAGAGGGCGAGCGGGGAATCAGGGTCCCCGTCCTGCGCGGACACCGCGTGGTCCTCGAACCAGGCCGGTTGCGGGAGATGAGGAGCGCCGGCGCCGAACCCGAAGGACGGCCCTTCCCGTTCCCAGGGGATCGGCACGCGGCACCCGTCACGCCCGACGTCGACGCCGGGGTTCCGGAAGAAGGTGGGGTCCTGCCGCTGATCCGCCGGGATGTCGGCGACCTCGTGCAGGCCCAGCTCCTCGCCCTGGTACAGGTAGGCGGAGCCGGGAAGGCCGAGCAGGAACAGGGTCGCGGCGAGAGCGCGCCGCAGCCCGCGCTCCCGGTCGAGCTCGTCCTCGGGCCCGCCGGCGAGCAGCCAGGCGGCGCCCCGTCGCTCGTCGGGATCGTCGGGCAGGGCCAGCCCGTAGCGGGTGGCGTGCCGGACGACGTCGTGGTTGGACAGGACCCAGGTGCTCGAGGAGCCGGACTGGGCGGCGAGGTCGAGGTTGAAGTCCACGACCCTGCGGAAGGCGTCGCCGTCGAAGTCGGCCTCGAGGAGGTCGAAGTTGAACGCCTGTCCCAGTCCCTCCGGGCTCGCGTAGCGGGGACGGCGGTGGGGCTCCACCCACGCCTCCGCCACCGCCGTTCGCGGGGGAGAGTACTCGTTGAACACCTGGCGCCACTCGGCGTAGATGTCGTGCACCTCGTTCCGGTCCCACAGCGGATGACCGCCCTCCCGGGGGAGCTCGTCGAGCGTCGCCTGGTCGGGGAGCTCCTCGCCCAGGTGCTTGGCGAGGGCGTGAGCGACGTCGATCCGGAAGCCGTCGACCCCGCGATCCGACCAGAACCGGAGCGTGGTGAGGAAGTCGTCGCGGACCTCCCGGTTGTCCCAGTTGAGGTCGGGCTGCTCCCGGGCGAACAGGTGGAAGTACCACTGGCCGTCGCCGACCGGCTCCCACGCCGGGCCGCCGAAGAGGCTGATCCAGTCCGCCGGGGGCTGGGAGCCGTCGGGCCCCAGCCCGTCCCGGAAGATGTAGCGGTCCCGCGCGGCCGATCCGGGAGGCGAGGCGAGGGCCTCCCTGAACCACTCGTGCCGGTTCGAGGTGTGGTTGGGGACGATGTCGACGATGACCCGGATGCCGAGCTCGTGCAGGGCGGCCACCATGGCGTCGAAGTCGTCGAGGGTGCCGAGCCGGGGGTCCACGTCCCGGTAGTCGTCGACGTCGTAGCCGCCGTCGGCGAGCGCCGAGGGGTAGAAGGGACTCAGCCAGACGGCGTCCACCCCGAGGTCGCGCAGGTAGCCGACCCGGGAGAGGATCCCGGGGATGTCGCCGATCCCGTCGCCGTTCGCGTCCGCGAAGCTGCGCGGGTAGATCTGGTAGACCACCGCATGGCGCCACCACTCCGGGTCCTCCGCGAGGGACACCGCGGGGACGGTCTTGTCGCTCGTGAGCTCCGACGCCGTCCTGTCGGCGGGTCCGGGAGCCGCGTGCCGGCCGCTCAACCCTTCACCGCGCCCTGGGTGACGCCCTCCATGACCCAGCGCTGGGTGAACAGGTAGACGATGATCGCCGGGGCCATCGCCATGAGGTACGACGCGAACGCCACGTTGTAGTTGCTGCTGAACTGCGTCTGGAAGATGCTCTGCACGACCGGCACCGTCTGCTGCGCCTGGTCGGCGATGATCAGCGACGGCATCATGAAGTCGTTCCAGGCGTAGAGGAACGCGAAGATGGCGACCGTCGCGCTCATCGGCGCGAGCAGCGGGAAGATCAGCTGCCGGAAGGTCTGCCAGGTCGTCGCCCCGTCCATGCGGGCGCTCTCCTCGAGCTCCAGCGGGATCGACCGCAGGAACGCGGTGAACAGCAGGATGCTGAACGACAGTTGGAACATGATGTGCAGGATCGCGACGCCGACCGGGTTCGCCAGGCCGAGCAGGCCCGTCAGCTGGATCTGCGGCAGTGCGACCACCGGGAACGGCAGGAACATGGCCGCGAGCAGGTAGAAGAACGACCAGCGGAAGAACTTGTGCTCCCAGTTGCGCACGATCGCGTAGGACGCGAGCGCCGCGAGGACGACCGTGCCGATCACCGTGGTCGCGGTCACGAAGACCGAGATCGCGAAGTGGAGCGGGAAGTCGGTGAGGGTCCACGCCTGCACGAAGCCGTCGAACGAGATGGGCGAGGGGAGCGAGAACGCGTTGCCGTCGACGGATTGCGCCGTCGTCTTGAGCGACATCGTGATCGTGACGTACAGCGGGACCAGGATGGTGAGCGAGCAGAGGAACAGGATCACCATGGTCGACCAGTTGGTGGTCTCCTGGCCGACCTTCCCGCGCCGGCGGCGCGTGGTCGCGACCGCCTCCTCGCGCGCCCGCGGTGGGGTGCCGGTGACCGGCCTCGCGGCTGCCTGAGTCATGAGGTCATCGCCTTTCTGAAGCGTGCGGCGTCGCCGCGGTCGGAGGATGCAGTCGGGGTCATGCGCTGGCCGCGCGGTTGCGGGTCAGCCGCAGCTGGAGGATCGAGATCGCGACGGCGATGATGAAGAAGATCGTCGCGTTCGCCATCTGGTAGGCGTAGTCGCCGCCGGTGAAGCCCGTGAAGATCGTCATCGCGATGCTCCGGGTCGCCGTTCCCGGGCCGCCGTTCGTGAGGCCGACGATGATGTCGTACACGTTGAGGTAGTTCTTGAAGCCGAGGATCACGTTGATGACGACGTACCCGGCGACGAGGGGGAGCGTGACCCGGAACAGCTTCTCGCGCGCGGTCGCGCCGTCGATGTCCGCGGCCTCGTAGACCTCGCCGGGGATCGACAGCAGTCCGGCGATGTAGATGAGGAGCGTGCCGGGCACCGACTGCCAGGTCGCCGTGATGACGATGGCGATCCAGGCGAGGTCGGGGTTCGCGAGGATCGACTCCTGCAGCAGCGGGATGCCGAGCCCGTTGCCGAGGGCCGGCAGCGAGTTCGAGAACAGGAACTGGAAGACGTAGGCGATGACGATGCCCGAGATCACCATCGGGATCACGAAGATCGCCCGCAGCGGCACCTTCAGCCGGATGCGGGAGGTGAGCGCCACGGCGAGCATGAACGCGATGACGTTCACGAGGACCACCGTGACGATCGCGAAGCCGAACGTGAAGAGGTAGCCGGAGAGGACCGCCGGGTCCTGGAACACCGCGATGTAGTTCGTGAGCCCGGTGAACTGCCAGTCGCCGAAGCCGATGAAGTTCGTGAAGCTGTAGAAGATCCCGAGGACCGCCGGAACCGTGATCGCGAGCGTGAACAGGATCAGGGTCGGCAGCAGGAAGGCGTAGTAGACCGGGTCGACGCGCGACCGCCCCTTCTTGTCGTGCCGACCGCCCGCCAGGTGGTCGCTCTGGCCGTGCTCGGCGGCGTCGACGAGGCGCCCGGCGGCGGCTGACGCGGGAGCGATGGGAGTCGTCATTCGTTTCTCCTCGTGGCGTGGTGGTCGCGGAGGTCAGCCGCGCAGGGCGAGGCGGGCCCAGTCGGCGTCGAGCCGTCGGAGCTCGGCCTCGGGGTCGTCCCCGGTGGCCATCGACTGGATGTAGTTGTCGACCGGGATGGTCAGCGGGATGGCGCGGGAGGGGCCCTGGTAGAACTTGCCCTCGTCGTAGTACTCCTGCATGCCGATGATGCGGGGATCGGTGACGGGCGCGGCCTCCTCGGTGGTGCCGAAGGCGAGGTAGCTGGCGTTGTAGTCGTCCATCACGTCCTGCTGCATGAGGTACGACACGAACGTCCGGGCGGCCTCGTGATTCGTGCCGACCTCTGGAATCCAGAGGGCCAGGTCGAGGTTCACCCGGACCTTGAGGTCCTCGGGGTCGTCCGTGACGGGGAGCGGGAAGGTGCCGAGCTCGAGCTCGGGATTCGTCTTCGCGATCTCGCCGAGCGCCCACGGTCCCTGCATGTACATCGCCGCCTCGCCGTTCGCGAAGGCCACGTTGCCGTCGCCGTAGCCGCGGCTCTCGGCGTCGTCGTTCGTGTAGGTGAGCAGCTCCTTCATCTGGGCCACGGGCTCCGCGAACGTCTTCTCGAAGGAGACCGGGGAGTCGGGCCCGACCTCCGTGCCGAGCTCGTTCATCTGCTCGTAGAAGTCCGCGACGTCGATCCTCCCGCCCACGGTGTAGTCGAACGGGCCCTGAGCGACCGTCCACGCATCGCGGTAGGTGCTGTAGAACGGCGTGATGCCGGCGTCGAGCAGGGTCTCGCAGACCTCGATGAGCTCCTCGTAGGTCGTCGGCACCTCGAGCCCGTTGTCCTCGAACATCTGGATGTTGTAGATGACGGAGGCCGCCGCCACCGAGTACGGCAGCACGCTCGTGCGGCCCGGGTAGGTCGCGTACTGGTTGACGAGCTCCTGCACGTCGGGGCGGATGCGCTCCGCCTCCGGCATGTCGCCGAGGTCGGAGAGGGCGCCGCGCTCCATGAAGCGCGCCATCTCCATGTTGTAGTTGAGCAGGCCGACGTCGGGCGGATTGCCGCGGAGGAACCCGGCGGACAGGTTCGAGGCGGTGTCGAGCGTCACCTCGACCTCGGTCTGCTCGTCGTTGAACCGCTCGACCAGGTCCCGGAAGTACGGGATCGCCTCGGGCTTGCTCATGTGGAACGTGATCTCGGCGGGGCCGCTGCCGGCGCCGGCCGCACCGGCGCATCCGGTCAGTGCGAGTGCTGCGCCGAGGACCCCGACGCCGAGGACTGCGCGCGCTGAGGAGCGCGTTCTCTTCTTGCCGGGCACGTCATCGTCTCCCTGGGAAGCGGCGCTGGACGCCGGGAACGGATAAATCTAGGCTCTAGATCTATTCGGCGTGGTAATAGTGCTCCTGAACCACAGGAAAGGTCAAGAGTGGATCGCGTGCTCACCGGGTCGTCCCCTCAAGTCCTCCGCGCGCTCAACGCCCGCCGCGTCCTGGACCACGCCTGGGACGTCGACGCGTTCACCGCGTCCGACGCGATGGCGTGGACCGGGCTCACCCGGTCGACCGTCATCGGCGTGTGCGACCACCTCGTCCGGCAGGGATGGCTCGACGAGGTCGACGATGCCCGTGCCGTCGGCGACTATCGGAAGGGGCGCCCGGCCCGCCGCTACGCGCTGAGCGACCGCGCCGCAGTCGTGGTGGGGCTCGACGCGGGCTACGACCACATGACCGCGACCGTCGCCGATCTTCGCGGCACCCCGCTCGCCCGCTCGACGGTCGGCATCCCCGCGCGGACTCCGGAGAGCATCGACCGCCTCGCCGACGCCGAGGCCCGGAGGGCCTTCGCGAGGCGGACCATCGAGCAGGCGATCGCGTCGTCGGGTGTCGACCCGCGGCAGGTGCTCGCGATCACGGTCGGCGTGCCGGCTCCGGTGGACGACGCCGGCCGCTCGCCCGGGCACCACTGGTTCTGGGAGCTCGTGAACCCCGGCTTCGGCTCGACCCTGGCCGGGCTCGCGCCGATCGTCCAGATCGAGAACGACGCCAATCTCCTCGCCATCGCGGAGGGCGCGGTCGAGGAGGGGCGCGGTCGGGGGGTGCACTCGTACGTGGCGATGGTGGTCGGCGAGGGCATCGGATCCGGGCTCATGATCGACGGCCGGCTCATCCGCGGCCGGCGGGGCGGCGCGGGCGAGATGCGCTTCCTGGACCGGGTCGAGGGCGTCGGATCGCCGGACGGGCTCGCGCTGCTGTGCAGGGCCTGGGCGATCGAGGCGATCCGATCGGGCACGCTGCCCGAGGGGAGCCTGCTGGGCCGTCTCGATCCGGACACGCTACGGGAGAGCGACGTCGAGGAGGCGGCGGACGCGGGCGATGCCGCCGCCATCGCGATCCTCGACCGCCTCGGCGACCGGCTCGCCGTGATCTGCCTCGTGGTCGGGGACCTGCTGGATGTCGATCTGGTCATCGTCGGCGGCGCGATCGCAGACGCGCTGCCTGCCGTGATCCGTCGCGCCCGGGCCACCCTGGCGGACAGCGACGATCCGACCGCGCCCGAGCTGGTCGCCTCCCGGCTCGGACCGGAAGCGGTCGGAACCGGCGCCATCCACTACGCGCTCGGGCTCGTCCGCGAGCGGGCGCTCGATCTCGCCCCCGGCGCCCGGCACGTCGCCTGACATCCGAGGCGGAGCCGGGGTCCCCGACGAGCCCGACGAGTGCCTTGGAGGCGCGATGAAGGAGGACGGCACGGCGATCGCGCCCGACACCGGACACGGGCCGGACGACCCCAAGATCGTCCTGGTGCGGCACGGCGAGACCGAGTGGAGCCGCACCGGCCGGCACACCGGCCGGACCGACATCCCGCTGTCGCAGGCGGGCGAGTACAAGGCCGAGCTGGTGGGTCAGGCGCTCGCCGGGATCCGGTTCGGCCTCGTCCTGACCAGCCCACTGACCCGTGCTCGGGAGACCGCCCGGCTCGCGGGCTTCGGTGACGCGGTGCAGGACGAGAACCTGGCCGAGTGGGACTACGGCGCCTACGAGGGGATCACGAGCAGGGAGATCCGGGAGCGCCGCGGCGGCGCGTGGACGATCTGGACGGACGGGGTCCCGCCGGGGGACACCCCGGGCGAGACGGCCGGCGACATCCGGCGTCGCGCCCTTGCCGTGCTGGAGCGCACGGAGCCCGTCCTCGAGCGCCGGGAGAAGGCGCTCCTGTTCTCGCACGGCCACTTCCTCCGGGCGCTCGCCGCGGTGTGGCTCGCGCTCGAGGTCCGCGACGGGCGGCTCCTCGCCCTCGACACCGCGGCGATCAGCGTCCTGGGCTTCGAGCACGGCCGGCGGGTGCTCGTCGGCTGGAATCGGGTCCCGGGACGGTGACCGGTGGTCACCGCTGCAGCATCCCGCCGAGCAGTGCGGCGAGGACGACGGCGTCGACCGTGCAGTGCAGGACGCGGCAGGTGGCGACTGGCCCTGCTCCCGGCGCTCGATGTGCAGCACCTGTTCGACGCGCTCGACGACGGCGGCCGCACCGCCTTCCTGCGATCGCTCTCCGCGCTCGCCGGCCGGCGCCCGGGGAACCCTCTGGCGGATGGGGCAGGGTGGGAGGATGCGTCTCCTGCTCATCCGCCACGGCCAGATCCAGTCGAACGTGGACGGCATCCTCGACACGGTGGTTCCCGGGCCCGCCCTGACCGGCCTCGGCCGGGAGCAGGCGGCCCTCCTGCCCGCCGCTCTCGACGGCGAGGACATCGGGTCGATCTGGGTGTCGACCGCGCTGCGCGCACAGCAGACGGCCGCGCCGCTCGCGCGGGCGCTCGCGCTCGAGCCGGCCGAGCGGGACGGCATCCGCGAGATCGCCGCGGGCACGCTCGAGCGGAAGGGGAGCCACGCTGCGGTGCGGGAGTACGTCGAGGTGGTGCTGTCGTGGGCGCGCGGTGACCTCGACGTCCGGATGCCCGGCGCCGAGGACGGGCACGAGTTCGTCGAGCGGTTCGAGTCGGTGATCGACGAGGCGCTGCTCCGTGCCGGGGACGACGGGCACGGGACGGTCGCGGTCGTGAGCCACGGCGCGGCCATCCGCTGCTGGGCGTCCCTGCGGGCGGACAACCTCGGACTCGAGGAGGCCCGGCACCACTGGCTGGACAACACGGGCGTCGCCGTGCTCGAGCGGACCGCGGGCGGCTGGACGTGCCGGACCTGGATGGGCGACCCGGTCACCGGCGTCGGCGTCGAGGAGCCCGCCGGTCCCACCGGGGAGCCGATGGAGCAGCGGTGATCGCGTCCTGCAGCTGAGCGCGGCAGGTGCCGCCTCCGTCAGTCGCCGTTGCGGGAGATGAGGGTGCGCGGAGCGCGGCCGGGCGGCTGCCTGATCGGGATCCCGGGCGCCCGCAGCGGCGGGGTCGGCAGGGTGACCGGCTCGCCGGGGCGCACCTCCGCGGTGTCCCGGAAGTGCCGCAGCACGAGGGGCGAGTCGCCGTTCCAGGCGTACGTCGTCGTGTCCGGGCGCACGTCAACCCGGAGCGCTCCGCCCGGAAGGCGGAGGCCGAACGAGAGCCGGGTCAGCCCGTCGGGAAGCCGCGGAGCGAAGCGGAGCCCGTCGGGCTCGTGACGCATCCCCGCGTACCCGGCGACGATCGCCGTCCAGACTCCCGCGAGGGCCGCGAGGTGGAGCCCGTCCTGGACGCTGTCGTGGATGTCGTCGAGGTCGATGAGCGCGGTCTCCGCCGCGTACTCGGACGCGAGCCGCAGGTCGCCGACCTCGGCGGCGAGCACGGCGGAGGTCGCGGCCGACAGGGACGAGTCCCGGGCCGTGATGGCCTCGTAGTACGCGAGGTTGCGGAGCTTCTCCTCCCCGCTGAAGGCGTCCGGGAACTGCGCCATCGCGAGGACGAGGTCCGCCTGCTTCACCACCTGCTTCCGGTAGAGCTCGAAGTAGGGGAAGTGCTCCATCAGCGGGTAGTCGTCCGGCGAGGTCGCCTCGAAGTCCCAGCGCTCCCGCCGCGTGAAGTCGCGGGACTGGGCGTGGACCTCCCGCACCGCGTCGTAGGGCACCGCCATCGCGTCCGCGGCCCGGCGCCACTCGGCGAGCTCGGCGTCGCCGACTCCGAGCGCCTCAGCCCGTGATGGGTGCTTCGTGGCCGCCTCGGCCGCGCCGCGCAGGTTCTGCCAAGCCACCAGGTTCGTGTACAGGTTGTCGTCGACGACCGCGGAGTACTCGTCCGGCCCCGTCACCCCGTCGATGTGGAAGCCGCCGTCCTCGCCGGTGTAGCCGAGGGCCATCCACAGCCGGGCGGTCTCGACCAGCAGCTCGACGCCGAACCGCTCCTCGAACTCGCGGTCGCCCGTCGCCCGCACGTAGCGGAGGACGGCATCCGCGATGTCGCCGTTGATGTGGAACGCCGCCGTGCTGGCCGGCCAGTAGCCGGAGGACTCCCGGCCGCTCACCGTGCGCCAGGGGAAGGCCGCGCCTCGCTGGCGCAGCAGGCACGCCTGTCGCCGGGCCTCATCCAGCGTGGAGTGCCTCCATCGCAGGGCATCGCGGGCGGCCTCGGGGCAGGTGGCGAGGAGGACCGGCAGCACGAAGGTCTCGGTCTCCCAGAAGGCGTGGCCGTCGTAGCCCGGGCCGGTGAACCCCTTGCCCGGGATGGCGTGTCCCTCGGCGCGGACGCCGGCCTGCAGCACGTGGAACAGGGCGAAGCGGACCGCCTGCTGCAGCTCCGCGTCGCCCTCCACCTCGACGTCGGCGGTGCGCCAGAACCCGTCGAGGAACGCCCGCTGTCGCTCGAGCAGCGTCTCCCAGCCGCTGCGCCGAGCCACGGACAGGACTCCGTCGACCTCGTCCCTCAACGCTGCCTCCCCTCGCGAGGGCGACCAGCAGTAGGCGACGAACTTGACGATGCGGAGGCGCTCGCCCGCGGCGAGCTGAACCGCGATCGTCGTGCGCGCGAGGTCCGGCAGTCCCTCGGCCTCGACGACGGCCCCCGCCGGGGCGGAGATGTGGTGATCCATCCCGGCCGCCATCATGAGACCGCTCGCCGCGGTGCGGTGGACGAGCTCGGCGCGCGTGCCGTCGGCGGCGTGGGCGACCGGGACGAGCGGTCGCGCCAGCCGGGCGGCGACGGTCGGGTCGGGATGCTCGAACGGCAGCGGCTCGTTCGCGAGGAGCTCGGACTGGACGACGACCCGGCAGGCGTCGACGGCCTCGACCTCGTACTCGATGGCGGCGAGCGAGCGCTCGACGAGGGACACGAGCCGCGCCGATCGCACCCGGACCGTGCGGCCGGAGGGCGAGGTCCACTCGAGCTCCCGGCGGAGCGTGCCGTCCCGGAAGTCGAGGCGCCGCTCGTGCCGCTGGGCGGTGCCCTCGTCCACGTCGAGCGGCTCGTCGTCCACGAGGAGCCGCAGCAGCTTGCCGTTCACGGTGTTGAGGAGGAGCTCCCCCGTCTCGGGATAGCCGTAGCCCGGCTCCGCGTGGGAGAGCGGGTACTCCTCGAAGAAGCCGTTGAGGTAGCAGCCGGGCATCCCGCGCGGCTCGCCCTCCTCGAGGTTCCCGCGCCACCCGATGTGCCCGTTGGACAGCGCGAACAGCGACTCGGTCTGGGCGAGGACCGACGGATCGGGGCCGGAGGCGGTGAGTCCCCACGGCTCGACCGTGAAGCCGGGACTGCCGATCACGAGGGCTCCGCCGCGAGGAACGCGAGGTCGGGGCGGCCGCCGAGGCGGGCGACCGTGGCGCTCGCGGCGGCGGAGGCGCGGCGCCCGGCGGCCTCGGGCTCGAGCCCCTCTCGGAGGCCGGTGACGAGTCCGGCGAGGAACGCGTCGCCCGCGCCGGTCGGGTCGACGACGCTCTCCTCGCCGTAGGGGAAGAAGCGCCCGCCGCCCGCCCACGCGACGAGATCGCCCTGCCCCGGCACGGCGAGGGCGACGACCGACGGACCCGCGGCGAGGAGGTGCTGTGCCGCGGATCGGGCGTCGTCCTGGTCCTGGACCTCCATCCCGGCCAGGGCGGCGGCTTCGGGAGCGTCGGCGCGCACCACGTCCGCCAGCTCGAGGAGCCGGTCGCGGGCGTCGCCGTCGATGCCCCCGTCGAGCACGACCCGCGCGCCGTTCTCCCGGGCCAGGTCCGCGGCCGCGAGCAGGGCTTCGGCGGGCTGCTGCAGCTGGAGGCACACGGTGTCGGCCTGCCCGAACGCCGCGGAGGCGCCGCGGACGTCCGCGGCGGTCAGCAGCGAGGAGCGTGGCACGTCCTCCAGCAGCCGCCGGTGACCGGCGGCCTCGACGACGTCGACGAGCAGCGCAGTGGCGCCCCGGCGGACGGCGGGGGAGACGTCGATGCCGCTCGCGATCGCCTCGTCCCGCATGCGCTCGCCCACGGCGTCCTCACCGAAGACCGCGAGCAGCGCGACGCGGGAGCCGAGCTGCCGCAGTCCGACCGCCTGGTTGGCGCCCTTCCCGCCGAGCATCTCGAGGCGCTCGCGGACATCGGTGCTGCCGCCGGACTCCGGCAGCTCCTCGATGCGGAGCGCGAGGTCACGGGCGGCCTGCCCGACCACCAGCACGGTGCGCGAGCGGGTTCCAGCCATGCATCAAGGGCTATCACATGAGTCCTGGTGCCCTGCTCCGGCGCCACGGTGCAGAGGCCGGAGGAGTCAGGAGGCGCGCCCCGACCGCACGCCGGGGCTGCTCGCCACCAGCCGTGCGATCGCCTCCGCCACCTCGCGGGGCCGCTCCTCCGGCAGGAAGTGCCCGGCTCCCGGCAGGACGATGAGCCGCGTCCCGGCGAGCACCGCCGTCCGCTCGCCCTGCTCCACCGGGAAGAACGGGTCGCGTTCGCCCCAGATCACCGCGGCGGGGCCTTCCCAATCGCGGAGCGCTCGCTCCACCGGCGTGAACACCTCCTCCATCCTCTGCAGGCAGGCCGCGAACACGAGCCGGATCGAGCGCACCTGACCGCGGTCGCCGAGGTAGGACGCCGCGGTGAGGCGGGCGGCTCCGATGCCGGTGCCCTGACCGAGGAGCATCCGCAGCGACGGCCGGGAGAACAGCAGTCGGCTGAGCGCCGTCCCCGCCACCGGCCAGGTGACCGCCCGGATCGGCATCGGGATGGGCGTGTTCGGGAACGCGTTCGTCGCGAGCAGGGCGATCCGCGCCACCGTGCCGGGTGCGGCACCGGCGAGCGTGAGCGCGACAGGGCCGCCGAAGTCGTGCCCGACGACCGTGGCGTCCTCGACCCCCTGGCTCCCGAGTGCCGAGGCGAGCGCGGCTGCCTGCGCCGGCGCCAGCAGCGATCGGAGGTCGCGGGGCCTGTCGCTGCCTCCGACGCCGAGGAGGTCGGGCGTGAACACGGTGAACCGGTCCTCGAGCTGCTCGGCGACCCGGTCCCAGGTCCGGGCGCTCCCCGGGATGCCGTGCACGAGGACCACCGCGGGCCCGGAGCCCCGGACGGTCATCGCAACCCGGCCGTGAGGCGTTTCCACTGTTCGGGAGTGCATCGCCCACCCTTCCGCTTTAGATTCTAAAGTGCCCCGACGCTATACTCGCCGCGTGACCGACCGCAAGAGCTATGCGCAGTACTGCGGCGTCGCCCGGTCCCTGGATCTCGTGGGCGACCGCTGGACGCTCCTGCTCGTGCGGGAGCTGCTGCTCGCCCCGCAGCGGTTCAGCGAGCTGCAGCGCACCCTTCCCGGCATGGCGTCCAACCTGCTGGCCGAGCGGCTGCGCAGGATGCGCGAGGACCGTCTCGTCGTGCAGGACGCAGGCGGCGTGTACCGGCTGACCGAGCGCGGGCGAGGACTGGAGGCCGTCCTCCTCGAGCTGATCCGTTGGGGGACGCCCTACATGCTGACCGGTCCTGCCGGCGACCGGTCGGAGGATCGGTGGATCCTCCTGGCGCTCAAGGCCCTGCTCCAGGATGACGAACCGCGCCGCGAGGAGGGGATCCTCCTGATCCGAAGCGGAAGCAGCTCGGTGGTGGTCGAGATGGGCGCCTCCGGCCGGCGGGTGCGGGTCGAGCAGGAGGGCGGCGAGGAAGCGGGGTCGCGGGCGACCGTGACGACGCCCGCCCTTCCGCTCCTGTTTCGGGCGATGGCGACCGGAGCGTACGCCGAGGGGGCCCTCTCCGGGGATCCCGCCTTCGCCCGGGAGGCGCTCCGTTCGGCCGTTCTCCAGCGCAGTGTGACGGAGGCACGTGCTCCGCTCGCCAGAATGGACTCATAGGACCGCCGTCGGCGGCGAGGGAGGCGAGCAGCGTGAAGGTCGGGATCCTGACTTCGGGCGGAGACTGTCCGGGACTGAACGCGGTCATCCGCGGGGCGGTGCTCGTCGGCGACCGCTCGTACGACGCCCACGAGTTCGTCGGGTTCCGCTGGGGCTGGAAGGGACTCGTCGAGAACGACTGGATGCACCTCGACCGGCACTCGGTCCGGGGACTGGCGCGCCAGGGCGGGACGATCCTCGGCTCCTCGCGCACCAATCCCTTCGAGGGCGAGCACGGCGGGCCGGACAACATCCGCAAGGTGCTCGAGTCGCACGGCCTGGACGGCATCATCGCGATCGGCGGCGAGGGCACCCTGACGGCAGCGCTCCGGCTCTCCGACGCGGGCATCCCGATCGTCGGCGTGCCCAAGACCATCGACAACGACCTCGCGGCCACCGACTACGCGTTCGGCTTCGACACGGCTGTCGAGATCGCGACCGAGGCCATCGACCGGGTGCGCACCACCGCCGAGTCCCACCGGCGGTGCATCGTCGTCGAGGTGATGGGCCGCCACGTGGGCTGGATCGCCCTGCACGCCGGCATGGCGGGCGGAGCGCACGCGATCCTCATCCCGGAGCAGCCGGAGTCGATCGAGACGATCTGCGGCTGGGCCACGAGCGTGGTGGACCGCGGACGGGCGCCCGTCATCGTCGTCTCCGAGGGCTTCCGCCTGACCGGCATGGAGCAGCCGCACTCGCACAAGGGCCTCGACGCCTTCCACCGGCCCCGGCTCGGCGGCATCGGCGAGATCCTCGCTCCGATGATCGAGGAGCGGACGGGCATCGAGTCACGCGAGGTGACGCTCGGCCATATGCAGCGCGGCGGCGTCCCGAGCGCCTACGACCGCGTGCTCGCGACGCGCCTCGGCATGCACGCCATGGCGGCGATCGAGCGCAAGGACTGGGGCAGCATGGTCGCCCTGCGCGGCCGCGAGATCGTCACCGTCCCGATCTCGGACGCGACGTCGGCGCTCAACACCGTGCCGAGCAGCCGCTACGAGGAGGCTGCGCTCCTCTTCGGTTGACGGCGCAGGCGAGGCTCACCAGCTCCTGGCTCGCTGCAGGGCCTCGAGGTCGCTCCGCAGCGCGGCCAGGCGCTCCTCCCGCTCCGCGATGTACCGGTCGTCCGCGACGAAGCCGGCGAGCTCCGCTCGGCGCGCCTGCTCGGCGCTGAGGATCTCGTCGAGCGCCGACTCCTGGGCTGCCGTCAGGGTCTCGCCGACGAACTCCTCCTCGCCGAGCAGCGCCCGGAGCCGCTGCGCGAGCTCGAGATCCGCCTGCTCGCGCAGCGCGAGCCTGCGCACATCCGCGTGGCGGTAGTCGTGAAAGTGCCGGGGACGGCCGAGCCGGCGTCGGGCGGAGGCGCGGGCCGCCGCGAGCCTCTGCGCGTCGGACTCCCGCTCCTCCGCCAGCGCCTCGACGTCCTCGCGCAGCGTCTCCGTGAACCACTCACGGTCGAAGGGCTCGCCGTCGCGCAGGGCGTGCACGATGAGGCGGTTCTTCGCTCCGAGGCGGATCGCGGTGGCGGCGATCAGGAGCCCCTCGTCGGTGTGCGTCTCGGATGACGGCTCGGCCGCGGCGGGGCCCGCTCCGTCGGCCCCGCTGCGCGCCCGCCGCCTCAGTCTCCACACCATGGCGGGCTCCGCTCAGCGCTCGGAGGGCGGATCAATTGACCTCCTCCGGGTTCCCGCCGACGCGGCGCCCCTCGTCGAGGGCGCCGATCGCCGCCATCTCCCCGGCGGACAGCTCGAAATCGGTGATGGCGATGTTCTCGGCCATCCGCTGCTTCGAGCTCGACTTCGGGATGACGATGCTGCCGAGCTGCAGGTGCCAGCGCAGCACGACCTGCGCGGGTGTGACGCCGTGCGCCGCCGCGGCGTCCCGGATCGGCGCGAGGCCGAAGAGGTCGTACTTGTTCTGCCCGAGGGGCCCCCACGCCTCGGTGCGGATCCCGTGCCGCTCGTGGAACGCCCGCAGCTCGGGCTGAGCGAAGACGGGGTGCAGCTCCACCTGGTTCACGGCGGGCACCGTGTCGCTCTCCGCGAGAACGCGCTCCAGGTGCGGGATCAGGAAGTTGCTCACGCCGATGCTCCGTGCCCGCCCGTCGGCGGCGAAGTGCTCGAAGCGTCGCCAGGTGTTCACGTAGCGGTCGTTCGCCGGCATCGGCCAATGGATCAGGTACAGGTCGATGTAGCCGAGGCCGAGGGCGTCCAGGCTGCGCTGGAAGGCGCCGTCGACGTCCTGCTCCTTGTGGTGGTCGTTGCGCAGCTTCGTGGTCACGAACACGTCCTCGCGCGCGAGCCCCGAGGCGCGGATCGCGGCGCCCACCTCCGCCTCGTTCTCGTAGCCGGTCGCCGTGTCGATGTGGCGGTAGCCGACCTCGAGCGCGTCCTCCACGACGCGCTGCGTCTCCTCGGGCGGCACCCGGAAGACTCCGAAGCCGATCTGGGGGATCAGTGCGCCGCTCGTGAGGGAGAGCAGGGGGACAGGGGAAGCCATGCTCGGCAGGCTACGCCTCCCGGCAGGGGAGTCGGTGGGGACCGGAAGCCGATTCCGGCACAGTTCCGCCTCAGGCGTTACGCCGGCGGGATCCGGCGCGTACCTTCTGTCCGAGAGGCGATGCGATGACCGCGAAGGTGCTCCACCACGAGTTCCGCACGGCGGATCCGGAGGTGGCCGAGGAGGCGCTCCTGGGCTCCTACCTCAAGGCGCGCATGCGCCCGGCGACGCCCGGGACGCCCTTCCGGTTCGAGGAGGAGTTCCACGGGACCGACCGCGTGTCGATCGGCCGGACCGTCTTCACGGGCGGCATGACGGGGACGAGCGTCCTCGGTGACTACCTCACCGCCGGCTTCGCGGTGTCGGGGCGGCTGGACTGGGAGGTCCGGGGCACACGCGGCACCGCGTCCGATGCCGTGCTGCTCCAGGCAGGGGACGCGATGGCGGCGGAGTGGGGTCCTCTCGACGCCGTCATGCTCAGCCTCGACCGGGCGGCCGTCGCGCGGACGGCGGCCCTCCTGTACGGCGGGTCCGCGGGCAGGGTCCGCTTCGAGTCCCCGCTCCCGGCGTCGGAGCGCCTTGCCCGCTACTTCCGGGGCGTCGTGGAGCGCGCGCGCGAGATGATGGCGGGCGACGCGTTCGAGAGCCCCCTCGTCCGCGCGTCCCTGTACCGCAGCCTCGCCGTGGCCGTGCTCGAGGGATTCCAGCTCCGAGGCGACCGGGACACCCGGGCCTTCTCGGTGGCGGGCCTCGCCGTGGTGCACCGTCGCGCCCGCCGCTTCTTCGAGGACTACGCGTCCCTGCCCATCACGGTCGAGGACGCCGCCCAGTTCGTCGGGGTCTCCGGAACGGAGATCCTCCGCGCGTTCGCCGTGTTCTCGGCGGTCACACCGGCGCAGTACCTCCGGTCCGTGCGCCTCAGCGCGGCGCACGCGGACCTCGAGCGCGGGGACCCGTCCCGCGGCGACACCGTCCGAGCGGTCGCGCTCCGCTGGGGCTTCGCCGACGCCGGCCGCTTCGCGCGGCACCACCGGGAGGCCTACGGCGTCAATCCGCGAACCGTCCTCCACGCCTGAGCACGAAGGACGGCGTCCAGGAGTCCCACTGGGATCAGTGCGACGAGACCGGAGATGCCGGCGTCACTCGATGCAGGAGTCGCACTCCGGCCCGTGCTGGCAGCTCGGGTTGCTGCACAGGTGGCGGCACTCGCAGCGGGTGGGGAAGGACGAGGGACGGTTCATGCCGAACACCGTGGTCCGAACTGGAAGCGCTTGCAACTCCGCTCGAAGGGGGTTGCCTCCCGGCGCGACGGCGCTACCATGCGCCGTCGCCGAGCGGGCGACGGCGGGCGCGGGACGCCCTGCCGCCGCCGCTACGCTGAAGCGGTGAGGTCTGCGTGATCGGCATCGACGACGTCGCGCGGGCCGTGGGCGTCTCGCCCGCGACCGTCTCCCGAGCCCTCAGCGGTCGAGGGCCGGTGTCCGAGGCGACCCGGCAGCAGGTGCTCGAGGCGGCGCGGGAGCTCGGCTACGTGGTGTCGTCGAACGCCTCCGGTCTGGCGTCCGGCCGCACGCGGGCGGTCGGCGTCATCGTCCCCTTCCTCAACCGGTGGTTCTACGCCCAGGTGCTCGAGGCCGCGCAGAACGCCCTGCTCGCGGCGGGGTACGACCTGACGCTCTACAACCTCGGCGGCGGCGTCGACACGCGCCGCAGCGTCTTCGAGCAGTTCCTGTTCCGCCAGCGGGTGGACGGCCTCATCGCGATCAGCCTCGAGGTGACGACCGAGGAGGTCCGGAGGCTGCACGAGATCGGCAAGCCGATCGTGTGCGTCGGCGGGCCGATCCCCGGCCTGCGGACGCTCAGCATCGACGACATCGAGATCTCCAGGATCGCGACCGATCACCTGACCGCGCTCGGGCACCGCCGCATCGCGCACATCGCCGGCGGCGGCGGCGGATACGACTTCCACCTGCCGCTCAACCGGCGCGTGGGGTACGAGCTCGCGCTGCGGAACGCGGGGATCGAGCCGGATCCGGGCCTCGTGGAGCCCGCCGACTTCACCATCGCCGGCGGCCACGCGGTGGCCGCGCGCTTCCTCGCGGATCCCGAGCGGCGCCCCACGGCGATCTTCGCGGCGTCCGACGAGATGGCGATCGGGGCGATCCTCGCCGCGCGCGAGATCGGCCTGCGCGTCCCCGAGGACCTGTCCGTCGTGGGCATCGACGACCACGAGCTCGCGCCGTTCTTCGGGCTGACGACCGTTGCGCAGTACCCCGGGAACCAGGGCGCGAGGGCGGTCGAGCTCCTGCTCTCCGAGCTCGGCAGGGATGCGGCCCCGAGCGAGGACGGCGAGGGCAACGAGCCCCTCGGCTTCGACCTCGTGATCCGCTCGACGACGGCGGCCCCGCCCGCCTGATCCCGTCGAAGTGACACCTGGTGCTCCCATCCGCCGCCGATAGGAGCACCAGGTGGCATCTCGACGGGTCGGAAATGTGCTTCCCGGCAACGAATGAATGGCCGGAATCTCCGTCTTGTGGCGCGGACGGCCCGGTGATAAGTTCCTCGTTTCGAGAAAGACAAGTCTCGAATTGTTTGGCAGGAACCGACGCAGAGAAGCCGGTCCTGTCCGCACCGTTCGGCCCGCCTCCCCTGTAAATCCGGGCCGATCCGACGCCTCGGCTCAGCCTTTTTCCGCCGCGCCGTTTTCCGCTCGCCTCCCTGCGCATGCCACCGCGCGCTTTTCAGTGCGCCCGACTATTCCGAGGAATTCCCCGTGTCAACCACAGCAAGAAAGCGCGCCTGCACATTCGTCGCCATTCTCACGATCCCGATCGCCCTCGCCTCGTGCGCCTCCGGGCGTGGAGGAGGCGGCGGGGGCACCGCCGAGGGCGAGATCGCCATGTGGACCCACAACGCCGGCAACGAAGCCGAGCTGGCAGCGATCGAGGCGATCGTCGACGCGTTCAACGAGAGCCAGGAGGAGTACACGGTCAAGGTGCAGGCCTTTCCGCAGGACTCCTACAACCAGTCGGTGGTCGCGGCCGCCTCGTCCAAGAGCCTGCCCTGCATCCTCGACATCGACGGTCCCAACGTCCCGAACTGGGCGTGGGCGGGCTACCTCGCACCGCTCGAAGGGATCGAGGATCTCGTGGCCGACTACCTCCCGTCGACGGTGGGCACCTACGAGGACCAGATCTACTCGTACGGCTACTACGACGTGGCGCTCACGATGGTCTCGCGGGAGTCGTATCTGAACGACAACGGGATCCGCATCCCGACCGTCGAGCAGCCCTGGACCGTCGACGAGTTCAACGCCGCGCTGGAGACGCTGAAGGCCACCGGCCAGTTCGAGTACCCGGCGGACTTCGCGACGAGCTTCACCGGGGAGTGGTGGCCGTACGCCTACTCGCCCCTTCTGCAGAGCTTCGGCGGCGACCTGATCAACCGTGACGACTACCGGTCGGCCGACGGTGTCCTGAACGGTCCCGAGGCGATCGAGTGGGCCACGTGGTTCCGCAGCCTCGTCACGAACGGCTACATCCCGCTGAAGTCCGGAGCCGACCCCGCGGCCGACTTCATCAACGGCAAGTCGGCCATCCTCTACAACGGCACGTGGACGGCGACGGCGACGCGCGACGCCTTCGACGACGTGGTCTTCCTGCCCTCGATCGATGCGGGGAACGGACCGAAGATCGGCGGCGGCTCCTGGCAGTGGGGGATGTCGGCCACCTGCGAGGACCAGGAAGGCGCTCTCGCCTATCTGAAGTTCGCGGCGGCGGACGAGTGGGTCGCGAAGGTCGCCGGCGACACGCAGAACATCCCGACCACCGAGTCGGCTGCGGCCGAGGTGGAGGGCTACGGTCCGGACGGCGAGAACAACATCTTCCGGACCTACTCGGAGGAGTTCGCTCTCGTCCGGCCTCCGACACCGGGCTACCCGTTCATCGCGACGACCTTCCAGACGGCCGCACAGGACATCCTGAACGGCGCCGACCCCCAGCAGACGCTGGACCAGGCGGTCGCCGACATCGATGCCAACCAGGAGTCGAACAACTACTTCGAGTGATCCCGCGCGGCGCGGGGGTCCGGGTCCCGGCCCGGACCCCTGTCGCCTCCGGTTCAGCAGAGAAAGGGCGTCCCGTGACCACTCCAGCAGGCACCAGCGCCGTGACGCCGGCGGTCGTCGCCGCGCGCCTCGAACCGTCGCCGCCGAGGAGGCGAGGACCGGCCGGGAGCAGGAATCAGCGCACCATCGCGTGGCTGATGATGCTGCCGGCGGCGGTCCTCATCATCACCTTCCTCATCGTGCCGATCGGGCTCACCTTCGTGCTCGCGTTCACGGACGCCAAGCTGATCTCGCCCCGGCCGGCTCAGTTCATCGGCGTCGACAACTTCGTCCGTCTCTTCGAGAACGGCACGTTCTGGGCGTCACTGCGGAACACGATCATCTTCACGATCGTGATCGTCCCGTTCCAGTCGGGGCTCGCCCTCGGGCTGGCGCTGCTCGTGAACACGAAGATGCGCGGGACGAACTTCTTCCGGACGATCTACTTCCTGCCGCTCGTGACGTCGATCGTGGTGGTGTCGATGCTCTGGCTGTTCATGTACCAGCCGAACGGCCTCATCAACTCGATCCTGGCGAGGTTCGGGATCCAGGGGCCGGACTGGCTGGGGAACCCGGCGACAGCCCTGCTGGCCATCATCCTGATGTCCGCATGGCAGGCCATGGGCCTGCACATGGTGGTGTGGCTCGCCGGACTGCAGACGATCCCGGCGGACCTGTACGAGGCGGCCGACCTCGACGGAGCGTCCAAGTGGCAGCAGTTCGCCAACGTGACGTGGCCGGGCCTGCGGCAGACGAGGACCTTCATCCTCATCACGATCACCATCGCCGCCTTCGGCCTCTTCACGCAGGTCAACCTCATGACGCAGGGCGGTCCGCTCAACGCGACGACGACCCTCGTCTACCAGGCGGTGCAGACCGGCTTCCGGCAGCAGCAGACGGGCTACGCCTCGGCGATCTCCCTGGTGTTCTTCGTCCTGGTCCTCATCGTCACCCTGATCCAGCGCTACCTGACCCGTGACAAGGAGGTGCGGTGATGACCGAGGTGATCGCCCACGTCGCCGACCGGACGGCCCCCGCCCCGCTCGAGCACGAGGCGGGCAGGACGCGCCCGCCCGTCCTCCGCCGCGTCGTCGGCATGGCGGTGAGGATCGTCGCCGCCCTCGTGTTCGGGCTTCCGCTGCTGTTCATGGTGATCTCGAGCTTCAAGCCCGACACGCAGATCTTCGCGGACCTCGGGGGCATCCAGGCGTTCCTCCCCGTCGGGGCGCTGAGCCTGGACAACTACACGGGCGTCTTCGAGCGCGTGCCGTTCGCGACGTTCCTGTTCAACTCGATCCTCATCTCGGTCCTCACGGTCGGCCTCGGGATCATCGTGAACTCGATGGCGGCGTTCGCCCTCGCGCGGCTGCGATTCCGGGGGCAGAAGCTCGCTCTCGGCATCATCCTCGCGACGCTCATCGTGCCGTTCGAGGTGATGGCGCTGCCGCTGCTGTGGGAGGTGAACCTGCTGCCCAACGTGGACAGCCTCGGCTTCTACCAGGGCTGGCTGGACACCTATCAGGTGCAGATCGTGCCGTTCATCGCGAACGCCTTCTCGATCTTCCTCTTCTACCAGTACTTCGACTCCATTCCGAAGGAGCTGGACGAGGCGGCGACCGTGGACGGCGCCGGCTGGTTCCGCATCTACCGCAGCATCGTCATGCCGCTCGCGGGTCCCGCCGTCGCGACGGTCGCGATCCTCATGTTCCTGCCCGCATGGAACCAGTACCTGTGGCCGCTCATGGTGACGCAGAGCGAGGCCGTGCGCCCCGTGATGGTCGGCATCGACTACTTCAAGCAGCTCAACGTGTCGTGGGGTCAGATCATGGCCTACGCGAGCATCATCACGGTGCCGATCCTGATCCTCTTCATCGCGTTCCAACGGTCGTTCGTGAACTCGATCGCCTCGTCGGGCGTGAAGGGCTGAGGCCGAGCCGCCAGGGCTCCCCGCAGCACCCGTCGTCGGGCACGGCCGTGTCCGTCTCCGCCGTCGCGCCATCCGCCGTTCTAGGGAGATCCCATGCCCGCAAGTCCCGACCGCAGCCGCCCGCCGCGACGCGCCCGCGTCCTGGCGGGCGCCCGCCATAGCCGTTCCGGGCAGCCGCCGCGGCCGCGGCGGTGGGGGCTCCGGCCCCTCTTGACGGTCCACTGGCGGCGGCCTACCCTTCCGCCGAAACGTGATGACAAAACGTTTTATCGGACGGGCGAGGCCGCACGGGAACCGGGCGGTCCTCCTGAGGGATCGCGGGGCAGCGAGATGGCTCGACGGGGAGTGGGAATCCGGGACGTCGCTGCGGCGGCGGGCGTCTCGATCACGACGGTGTCGCACGTGATGAACGACTTCCCGCAGGCGCGCATCAATGAGGAGACGAGGCTCCGGGTGCGCAAGGCGGCCCGGGAGCTGGGCTACGGGCCGAACCGGATGGCCCAGGGGCTGCGGACCCAGCGGTCGACGATGATCGGGCTCATCAGCGAGGAGATCGCGACCACCCCGCACGCCGGCCGGATCATCCTCGGGGCGGAGGAGGCGGCCCGGCGGCACGGCTTCACCCTCGTGATCCTCAGCGCCCCGCGCACCGACGCGGTCGAGGACCGTCAGCGGGACGTCGCGGCGCTGCTGGACCGGCAGGTGGACGGCATCCTCTACGCCACGATGTTCCACCGGGAGGTGTCGCTCCCCGCCAACCTCCAGGAGGTTCCCGCGGTCCTCATCGACGCGCGGGACCGCGCCGGCATCATCCCCTCGGTCGTGCCCGACGAGGAGAGGGGTGCGCGCGCGGCGGTGTCGGCGCTGCTCGAGGCGGGGCATCGGCGCATCGGCTTCGCCAACAACGTCGAGGACCTGCCTGCCCCGCACGGACGGCTCCGGGGCTACACCGCCGCCCTCGCATCCGCCGGCGTCCCCTTCGATCCCGCACTCGTCGCCGAGGCGCTGCCCGACGTTCCGGGCGGCTACCGGAGCGCGTCCCGCCTCCTCGACCTGCCCGACCGCCCCACCGCGCTCTTCTGCTTCAACGATGCGACCGCGATGGGGGCGTATCGGGCCGCCGCCGAGCGACACCTCGGCATTCCCGAGGACCTGTCCGTCGTGGGGTTCGACAACTCCGAGCTCATCGCCGCGAATCTGTCGCCCGGGCTCACCACCGTCGCCCTCCCGCACTACGAGATGGGCGCCTGGGCGGTCGACACCCTGGTCGCCCTGCTGCAGGGAGGGGAGGAGGCGCGGCAGCTCGCCGACGGCCCCGTCCTCATGCCGTGCCCGCTCGTCCGGCGCGAGTCCGTCGCCTCCCCGTCCGACCGGAGGCAGTGATGTTCCGTCTCACGTCGTCCTGGGTCTGGGACTTCTGGTTCGCCGACGACGGCGAGACCTATCACCTGTACTTCCTGAAGGCGTCCCGAGCCCTCGTGGACCCGGACCGCCGTCACCTGCGTGCCTCCATCGGTCACGCGACCTCCCGGGATCTCGTGGAGTGGACGGAGGAGGTCGACGCGATCGTCCCGGCGGACGAGCCCGCCTGGGACGACCGCGCGACGTGGACGGGATCGGTCGTCCACGACGGCGGGACGTGGCGCATGTTCTACACCGGCGTCGACCGTCGGGGTCATGGCCTGGTCCAGCGGATCGGGATGGCGACCTCGCCGGACCTCTACTCCTGGACCAAGCCCGATCCGCCGCTCGTGCTGGAGGCCGACCCGCGCTGGTACGAGACCCTCGAGCAGGATGCCTGGAGGGACGAGGCATGGCGCGATCCGTGGGTGTTCCGCGGCGACGACGGCTGGCACATGCTCATCACGGCCCGCGCACGCACCGGAGATCCCGCCGAGCGCGGCGTCGTCGGCCACGCGCGCTCCGACGACCTGGTGGAGTGGACGGTGCTCCCACCCGCGAGCGAACCCGGCAGCGGATTCGGCCAGCTGGAGGTGACCCAGCTGGCGGAGGTCGACGGGAGGCGGGTGCTGCTCTTCTCCTGCGGAGGGCAGGATCTGAGCGAGCCGGGCCGCCGGGGCGGCGTCTGGGCCGTGAACGTGTCCGGAGCCGGGGTCGGGCCCTTCGACGTCCGGTCCGCCTACCGCCTGGCCGACGAGAGCGTCTACGTGGGACGGCTCGTCCAGCGCAGGGACGGCGGCTGGGCGATGCTCGCCTTCCGCAACGAGGACGTGGACGGGCGGTTCGTCGGCGAGATCACCGACCCGCTCCCGGTCGGCTGGCAGGACGGGAGGCTCACGCTGCTGACGGACGAGGAGCCCCGCGCGGTGCCCGCGGAGGCGAGACGGGCCGCGAGCGGGTCCCTGCCCGGGCGGGACTGACATGCGGCCCCGGTATCACTTCACCGCCCGCAGCGGCTGGATCAACGACCCGCACGGCATCACGTACCGGGACGGCCGCTACGAGGTGTTCTTCCAGTACGTTCCGGACAGCACCATCTGGGGACCGAACTGCCACTGGGGGCACGCGCGCGGCGAGGACCTCTTCTCGCTCGAGGAGCTCCCGGTCGCCCTCGCTCCCGGAGACGGCGACGACGGCATCTGGACGGGGTCGCTCGCGCTCGACGACGCCGGCGCCGCCACCATCTTCTACACCTCGACGGCCCGGCCGGACCTCGGGATGGGAAGGATCAGGACCGCGACCCCCGTCGACGACGACTGGATCGAGTGGCGGAAGGGCCCGATCGTCGCGGAGGCCCCCGCCGACCTCGACCTCGTCGCCTACCGCGACCCCTTCCTCCGCCGCGACGCGGCGACCTGGCGCATGTTCGTCGGTGCGGCGCTCACGGACGGCACCGCCGCGGGGCTCTCCTACACCTCGCCGGACCTCGCGACCTGGAGCTACGAGGGGATCGCCGCATCCCGCTCCACGCACGAGCGGGAGCCGATCTGGACGGGCGCGCTCTGGGAGTGCCCCCAGGTGGTCGACGTGGACGGCAGCTCGGTCCTCGTCTCCTCGGTGTGGGACGCGGACGCCCTGCACTACGCCGCGTACGGCATCGGGACCTACGCCGACGGCTCCTTCCGGGCGGAGCACTGGGGGCGCCTCACGTACGGGCCCAGCTACTACGCCCCGTCGTTCTTCCGCGATGCGGAGGGCCGGCCGTGCCTCCTGTTCTGGATGCGCGGGGTCTCGGACGTGGAGGCGGGCTGGGCGAGCGCCCACAGCGTCCCGCACGTCCTCACCGTCACCGGCGACCGGACGAGCGCCGCGCCGCACCCGGACCTCGAGAGGTACCGCGCGCCGGAGGCCTCCGAGGGGACGCCGCTCGGAACGGCCGCGGACGTCGTCTGGGATCCGCAGAGCGACGCCGCACGACTGGAGGTGCGCAGCGGAGGCCGGGTGAGGATGGCACTCACCACGTCGCCCGGCGAGCTGACGCTGCACAGCGACGCCGGGCCGGAGGCGATGCCGTTCGAGGGCGGGACCGTCCGGCTGATCCTCGACGGTCCCGTCGCGGAGGTGTCCACCTCGTCCGGTCTGCTCGGCGTTGCGCTCGCGGCCCCGGCGTCCGACTATGTGGTTCAGAGCTCGGGAGGGCTCCTGACAGCATGGCCGCTCCGCTGAGGCGGCAGGAAGGAGCCCGCGCGTGGACGCTCTCGTGATCGGCGAGGCCCTGGTCGACATCGTCCGCGATGCGAAGGGGAGCCGCGAGCACCCTGGCGGGAGCCCCGCGAACGTCGCGTTCGGGCTCGCGCGGCTCGGCGTGGGGACGTCGCTGCTCACGGATCTCGGCGACGACGAGCGCGGCGGGGCGGTGCGCCGGCACCTCGAGGGCGCCGGCGTGCGCGTGCTCGCCACGCGCCCCGAGCACCGGACCTCGACCGCCGAGGCCGTGCTCGACGAGTCCGGCAGCGCCGCCTACACGTTCGAGATCGGCTGGGATCCCGGGCTGCCGCACGAGCTGCCCCGCGCGGACGTGCTGCACACCGGATCCATCGCCGCCTTCCTGCACCCCGGGGATGCCGTCGTCCTGCAGAAGATGGGCGAGTGGCGGGCGAGCGCGACCGTCACGTTCGACCCGAACATCCGTCCCGACCTGGTCGGGGACCACGAGACGGCGCTGCGCCGCTTCGAGGAGGCCGCCGCCCTCGCGCACGTCGTGAAGCTGAGCGACGAGGACGCCTCCTGGCTCTACCCGCAGCTCGCGCCCCGCGCGGTCCTCGACCGGATCCTGGAGCTCGGCCCGGAGCTGGTCGCGCTCACCGCCGGAGGGGACGGCTCCCTCCTCGCGACCGCCGAGGCGTCCACGGAGACGGAGGCCCCGCACGTGACCGTCGCCGACACGATCGGCGCCGGCGACTCGTACATGTCCGCCCTCATCGCCCGTCTCGCGACACGGCGTCCCGGCTCGCTGACGGAGGAGGAGCTCGCAGACCTCGGCCGGTTCGCCGCGGCGGCCGCCGCGATCACCGTCTCCCGCGCGGGCGCCAACCCGCCGACGCGCGACGAGGTGGAGGCGGCGCTCGCCTGACGCCCCGCGCGGGTCGTGCGGACAGCCGCCTCGTCCTCAACCCGCGCCTGTCCGCAGGACCCGCGCCCGCTCAGAACGCGTCGGGGCGGGCGAAGTCCTGCACGGCGGTGGCGGTCGGGTCGAGCTGGGCCAGCACGACCGGGACCGTCCGCGCGACCGAGGCGTCGATCCGCCCGCGCAGCTGGTCGGAGCGGAGCTCGTATCCGTCGAAGTCGCCCTGGTTCGCGAAGATGCCGAGCGGCACGGTGAGGGCCTGGAAGAAGCCGAACAGCGGACGCATCTGGTGCTCCACGAGGAGTGCGTGGCGGTCGCTGCCGCCGGTCGCCGTCAGCACCACCGGCTTGTCGACGAGAGCGTACTGGCCGATGTGGTCGAAGAAGAGCTTGAACAGGCCCGTGTAGGTCGCCCGGTAGGCGGGGGAGCCGACGACGAGCAGGTCCGCGGCCTCCACCGTCGCCAGTGCGTCCTGCGCCGCCGGCCCGAGGTCATCGCGGTACGGGCCCGCCCCGAGCTCGCCGAGCAGGCCGGAGAGCTCGATGACCGTCGACGTGCCGCCGAGGCGCGACGCGAACGCGCCGGCGACCTCGGAGACGAGGACGCTCGTGCGGGACGGCCGGGTCGGGCTGCCGCTGACGGCGACGATGTGCGGGGGCCTCGGCAGGGGCGTCGCGGCGGTGGCGAGGGCCGCGAGGCGGGCCGGGTCGCGGGAGAGGCTCGTCGGGAGGACGGTCATCGGTGCTTCTCCTGAAGTCGGGGGAACGGGGCGGTGCGGTCCTCGGAGGGAGGATTCCGCCAGGCTAGGGACGCGATCGCGCGAGCTCGCAGTCGCGGCGAAACATGGAGCCGCGCCGCTTCACGCGGCGTCATGCGCCGCAACAGACCGCCGGGCGATCGTCGCCGGCGGCCTGCCTCGGGTAAGCAGCGGGCCCGGACGGGCATCAGAACGACGCGACGTTCCCGGCCTGCAGCCGCAGCGGCGGGACCGGGTCGTCGAGGTTCGCGCCCCCGCGGTAGCGAGCGCCGATGTGGCGCTCCGGCAGCCGGGCGCGGCCCGCGCCGAACAGGCGCTCCCGCAGAGTGCCGAAGCGCTCGCCCTCCTGCGGAAGCCGGCCCCGCTTGCGGAGCTCCGGCACGACGAGTTCGGCGAAGTCCCGTGCAGTGTCGAACGAGTGGTACTGGCGCAGGTTGATCCCGTCGAGGCCGTCCTCGTCGAGCCACCTCTCGATGGTGTCGGCGACGGTGGTCGGCGTGCCGACCACGAGGAACCGGTCGTCCCGGACGCCCGCGATGAAGTCGAGCGCCTGCCCGACGGTCCGGCCGAGCGGCAGGAACGGCACCGCCTCGGGCCGCACGTCCGCGCGGATGAGCGCCTCGCCGACGGTGATGTCCCGCGGGAAGGCGGTGAGGTCCACCGGCAGGCTGTGATGCGCCAGGATGCCGTCGAGGGACGCGTTCTCCCGGTAGAGCCGCCACTTGTCCTCGGCCTCCTCCTGCGTCCTCCCGACGATCACGCCCGCCATCGCGATGAACTTGACGTCGTCCGCCTCGCGGCCGTGCCGGACCGCCGCCTGGCGCATCGAGTCCGCGTTGCGCCGGAACTCCTCCGACGTCCGCCCGCCCGTGAAGACGACCTCGGCGTGCCGACCCGCGAACTCGATGCCGGCCGGCGATCCCGTGGCCTGGAACACCACGGGGGTGCGCTGCGGCGAGGGGTGGACGATGTGCGGGCCCGCCACCCGGTGCCGCTCGCCGACGTGGTCGATGTAGCGGACCTTGGCGGGATCCGTGTACACCTTCCGCTCCCGGTCGGCGACGATCGCGTCGTCGTCCCAGGAGCCCTCCCACAGCTTGTAGAGGACGTCGAGGTACTCGTCGGCGTACTCGTAGCGCAGGTCGTGCGGCACCTCCCCCTCCAGCCCGAAGTTGCGCGCGGCGTTGGGCAGGTAGGAGGTCACGACGTTCCAGCCGACGCGGCCCCTCGTGAGGTGGTCGAGCGTCGACATGCGGCGGGCGAAGGCGAACGGCGGCTCGTACGTCGTGGAGAAGGTGACGCCGAAGCCGAGCCGCTCGGTCACGGTCGCCATCGCGGGGATCAGCAGCAGCGGGTCGAGGTTGGGGCTCTGCAGGCCCTCGCGCAGCGCGGTCTCGGGTCCGCCGCGGAAGACGTCGTAGGCGCCGATGACATCCGCGAGGAACAGCCCGTCGAACCCGCCGTGCTCCAGCAGCTGCGCGAGCTCCGTCCAGTACGAGAGGTCGCCGAAGCGGTGCCGGTTGTTGCCCGGAAGGGACCAGAGGCCGTGCGTGATGTGGCTCACGCACGCCATCTCGAACAGGTTGAGGAACAGCTGCTTGCGCTCGGCCATGAGGGATCCTTTCGTCAGGACGCGGACGCGGCCAGGGGGAGATCGGGGATGGAGGCGACGAGCTCGCGCGTGTAGGGGTGCGCCGGCCGCTCGAAGACCGACTCGGCCGTGCCCTCCTCGACGACAACGCCGTCCTTCATCACGAGCACCCGGTCGCTGAGGTGGCTGATCACGCCGAGGTCGTGCGAGATGAACAGGTACGCGACACCGGACGAGCGCTGCAGGGCGGTGAGCAGGTCGAGGATCTGCGCCTGGATCGTGACGTCGAGAGCGGAGACCGCCTCGTCGAGGACGATCACGGACGGACGGGGCGCGAGCGCCCGGGCGATCGCCACCCGCTGGCGCTGGCCACCGGAGAGCCGCAGCGGGAACCGCGCGAGCACCGCCTCGGGGAGGCCCACCAGCTCGAGCAGCTCGCGCACCCGCGCCCGCCGCCGCGCCGCATCCCGGCGCTCGGCCTCGGGGAGGGCGTCGACGAGGATGCGCTCGACGTTCCAGCGCGGGTCGAAGGAGCTGAGCGGGTCCTGGTCCACCACGGAGATCAGCCGGCGTCGCTCCCGGCGGCGGCTCTCCGGCAGCGGCGACCACGGCTCGCCCAGGACCTCGACGGTGCCCGCGTCGGGCTCCTCGAGGCCTAGCGCGAGCTTCGCGGTCGTGCTCTTGCCCGAGCCCGACTCGCCCACGATCCCGAGCGTCTCGCCGGGCGCGAGGTCGAACGAGACGCCGTCCACGGCCCGCGTCTCCGTGCCGTCCGGGCGCACGAAGCGCTTGACGAGCCCGCGGGCGCGGAGAACGGGGGCGTCGGCCGCGGCGGGCGCGGGCCGGGACGAGCCGAGCGCCGCGGCCGGCGGCGCCACCGGACTGAGGGCGCGGCCACGCGTCGCGGCGCTCGGCACGGCGGCGATGAGGGCCCTCGTGTAGTCGTGCACGGGGTTGCGCAGCACGTCCGTGGAGGGCCCCTGCTCGACGACCGAGCCCGAGCGCATCACCAGGATCCGGTCGGCCAGCCGCGCCACCACGGACAGGTCGTGGCTGATGAGCACGATCGACGCGCCGCGCCGCTTCCGCTCCTCGAGGAGGCTCAGGACCTGCGCCTGAACCGTGACGTCGAGCGCCGTCGTGGGCTCGTCGGCGATGATGACGTCGGGATCGAGCGCGATCGCGGACGCGAGGAGCGCGCGCTGGCGGAGCCCGCCGGAGAGCGCGCCGGGTCGCTGCCGCGCCCGCAGCTCGGGGAGGGGCACGCCGACGGCCGCGAGCAGCTCGAGCACGCGGGCGCGCCGCTCCCCGCGGGGCACGCCGTGCAGGCGGAGCGCCTCGGCGATCTCCGCGCCGACGGGCCGCAGCGGGTCGAGGGAGACGAGGGCGTCCTGCAGCACGAACCCGACCTCGCGTCCCCGGACGCGGCGCCAGTCGCGGGAGCGGAAGCGCCGGACGTCCCGGCCGTGCAGCGAGAGCTCCTCCGCCTCGACCACGGCGCCGCGCCCCGTGAGGCCGACGAGGGATCGCGCCGTCACGCTCTTGCCCGATCCGGACTCGCCGACGATCGCGACGCACTCGCCCGGGGCGAGGTCGAGGTCCACGCCGGAGACGATCCGGCGGACGGCGCCGTCGACCCGGAACCCGACGTCGAGCCCCCGGACCCGGAGCCGCGGGGCCGGCGGGACGTCCCGGCGCTCCGCCCGCTCGAACCGGACGGCGGTGTCGATCGCGGTCATTTACTTCTCCCCTCGCTCGAGGCCGGCCTGGAGGTGGCGGCCGAGAGTGGTCGCGGTCAGCGCGAGCGCGACGATGACGAGTCCCGGGATGACGACGAGCCATCCCGCTTGGACGATGTACGTGCGCCCGGCGTCGAGCAGGGCGCCCCACTCGGGCGAGGGCGGCGCGACCCCGAGGCCGAGGAACGACAGGCTCGAGGCCCACACGATCGACTGACCCACCGACAGGGCGAAGACCGCGACGAGGGGCCGAAGGGCGTTCGGCAGCACGTGGGCGCGAAGAATGCGCCACCGGGTATGGCCGAGGGCGACGGCCGCCTGGACGTAGCCCGAGTTCTTCGCCGCGAGGATCTGGCCCCGCACCATGCGCGCGTAGCCGGGCGCCGTGCCCACGCCGACCGCGAGGATCTGGGTGAGCGCGCTCGGTCCGGCGATGGCGATGAGCAGCAGGGCGAGCAGCAGCGCGGGGAAGGCGAACAGCACCTCGAGCAGGCGGTCGACGGCCGCGGCGACCGGCCGCGGCCCGAGAGCGGCGAGGGCACCGAGGACGATGGCGCCGGCGAGCCCGACCGCCGCGGCGCCGAGACCGATCGCGAGGGACTCCCGGGTGCCGAAGACGACGCGGCTGTACAGGTCGCGTCCCGACTCGTCCGTGCCGAACCAGTGCGCGAGCGAGGGCGGCTGCAGCGCGGCCGCGTAGTCGAGCGCGAACGGGTCGTGGGTCGCGAGGACCTGCGGTGCGACGAGCGCGATCCCGAGGAACCCGACCAGGGCGGCAGCCGGGGCCAGCGACCACGGTGCGCGTCTGCGGGACGGGCGCGAGGGGGAGCGGGCGGGGCGGAGAGCGGTCATGAGAGCCTCACTCGCGGATCGATCAGGGTGTAGGCGATGTCGACCGCGAGGTTCGCGACGACGTAGACGACGGCGACGAGCGTGACCACGCCGACGACCACCGGGAGGTCCTGCGAGTTGACGGCGGTGACGAGGACCGAGCCGATGCCGGGCCGCGAGAAGATCGACTCGACGACCACGGCCCCGGACAGCGTCGCGCCGAGGGCCCAGCCGGACAGCGTGACGGCGGGCAGCACCGCGTGCCGCAGCACGTGCCGCAGCCGCACCGCCGTGTCGCCCATGCCCCGCATCCGCGCGCTCACGACGAACGGCTGCTCGAGCGCCCGCTCGAACTCGGTGCGCGTGGCCTGGGCCATGAAGCCCGCGAGCGGGATCGCGAGGGTCAGGGCGGGCAGGACGATGCCGGCCGGGCCCGTCCCGCCCATCACCGGGAACCACCGCAGCCCCAGCGCGAAGACGAGCAGGAGGATGATGCCGAGCCAGTAGTGCGGCAGGCCCGCGGCCACGACGTCGACGCCCGAGCCGACCGCGCCGACGCGGGGTCCCCGCCCGGCGGTGAGGGTGACCCAGACGACCATCAGCACCCACGAGATCGCGATCGCGACCAGGGACAGGGTCACCGTGGCGGCGAGCTGCTCGCCGAGGATCGCGGTGACCGGGCGGAACTGCTGGTACGAGGTGCCGAAGTCGCCGACCACGAGCCCCCGGAGGAAGTCCAGGTACTGCTGGAGGACGCTGCGGTCGAGCCCGAACTGGGCGATGATCGGCTCGAGCTCCTCGGGGGTACGGCGCTGCGCGCGGCCCGTGCGGATGTTGAGGATCACGGTCGCGCGGTCGCCCGGCAGGAGCTGCTGCGCGAAGAACGCGACCGTGGCCGCGCCCCAGAGGACGACGACGGCGGAGACGACGCGGCCCGCGAGGAGCCGGCCGGCTGAGCGGAGCCGGGATGGGCGGGCCGCCGCGGGGGCCGGAGCCCCCGCGACGACCGGCGCGTCACTGGACGAAGTGCGCGTCATAGAACGTCGGCCCTCCCTGTGCGTGCTCCTGCCACACCCCGCGCAGCGAGGGGTCCACCGCGAGGGTGCTCAGCCGGTCGTAGAGGCCGATCGCGAGCGCCCGCTCGGCGATGTACTCCTGGGCCTTCGCGTACAGCGCGTTCTGCGCCTCGACGTCGGCCGTCGAGTTCGCCTCGAGGATGATCGCCGCGAGCTCCGGGTCGTCGTAGAAGGCGCCGTTGTTGTAGTTCGGGGCCTCCTCCGTGCTCGGGCGCCAGTTGATGTAGAGGATCCCGGCGGTCACCGAGGTCCAGTAGCCGACCTCGAAGTCGCGCTCCTCGGGCGTCGAGTAGGCGCCCGCGAAGAGCTCGCTCTGCGGAACCGGGACCAGCTCCACGTCGAAGCCGACCTCGGACGCCTGCTCCTTGACGCCCTGCAGGATCGCCGCGCCGTCGGCGTTGAGGATCGATCCGGCGCCGTAGGGCAGGACGACCTTCAGCGGCTCGCCGTCCTTCAGCCGGACGCCGTCGGAGTTGCGCTCCGTCCAGCCGGCCTCGTCGAGCAGCTCGTTCGCCCGGTCGGGATCGTACGAGTACCAGCCGGCGGCCTTCTCGCTGTAGCCGGGCGTCGCCTGGCTCACGCCGCCGTTGCCCTCCCAGGGGATGACGCCGTGGCCGATCGTCCCGACGATCTCCTCGCGGTCCAGGCTGTACGCGAAGGCCTGGCGCACGAGCTGGTCGGTGAACGGGCCCTCCTTCGTGTCGAACGACAGCTGCTGGGGGCGTCCCGGCGTGATGTACCGGTGGAGCTCGAAGCCGCCGTCCTCGACCGACTGCCACTGGACCGCCGGCACGTCGTACACCGCGTCGACCTCGCCGCTCTGCAGCGCGGCGACGCGCGTGGTGCCGTCCGGCACGAAGCGCCAGTCGATGCGCTCCACATACGCGGGGCCGGTGTGCTCGGCGTTCGCGGGCCAGGACGTGTACTCGTCGTTGCGGACGAGCGTGATGTTCTGGCCGCGGGTCCAGTGCTCGACGGTGAAGGCCCCAGAGCCGATGGGAGCCGCGCAGTTCTCCTCGTCGCTGCGCGTCTCGAGCGCGTGCTGCGACTGGATCCCGAAGTAGCCCTGGGTGAGGTTGTCGGCGAGGCGCGGGTAGGGGGCCTTCAGGTGGATCTCCACCGTCCGCTCGTCCACCGCGTTCGCGGACTCGTAGTAGTCCTGCAGCCAGACCTGCGCGGTGCTGTTGCCGCCCGCGACCCAGTAGTCGAAGTTGTAGGCGATCGCCTCCGCGTCCACCGGGGTGCCGTCCGTGAATTGCACGCCCTCCTGAAGGGTGAAGGTCCAGGTCAGGCCGTCCTCGGACGCGGACCACTCCTCGGCGAGCCAGGGGACGACCTCGCCGTCCTCGTCGAGCGAGACGAGGTTGTCGAGCACCTGGTAGGAGAGGTAGGCCTGCTCGATCCACCCGCCGAACACGCAGGGCGGCTCCTGCTGGTGGGCGTAGACGATGGTGCCGCCCTCGACCCGCTCTCCGGAGGAGGACGAGGCGCTGCCGGCCGCGCAGCCGCTCAGCGCGATCATCGACGTGAGCCCGAGGGCGAGCGGGAGAGTGGTGCGGGGACGCTGGCGCATGACGCGGTCTCCTCGAGGGGATGCAGGGGCAGGAACCCGCTCAGGCTAGGGAGCGGTCGAACGGTGCCGACACCGCTCGTGACACGAACCGGCACACTCCTCAACACGGCGCCACGCGGGGAAATATGACGAGCCCCGGACTTGGCGGGTCGGCTGCCCATGGGCTATGCGAGGGATGCTCAGGGGCGGAGCGCGGGGCGGTAGGTTCGTCAGGGACGTCCGGCAGGCGGACCGAGGACCAGCGGAGGCGGGATGGGCAGGCCCAGCCGGCACAGGCACGCGCTGCCGCACGCTCCCCGGCTGTCGGAGCCCGTCGTCGTCGTCCTCGACGGCGTCTTCTTCCTGCTCGGGGCGATCGCCGCGGGCTGGCTCGCCGTGCTCACTGTGCGGCAGATGGTGCTCGGGGGCATCAGCGACTGGTGGCTCGTGCTCGTCCTGTGGGTCGTGCTCGCCTACCTGCTCCTGCCGCGCATCCACACGATGCTCACGATCATCTACGTCCCCGACTACTTCATCGGCAGGACGAGGACCTACGAGGGGCTTCTCGGCGATCCGGTCAACGTGGCCTTCCTCGGGTCCGAGGAGCAGATCCACACCGCCATGTCACGGGCCGGGTGGCAGCTGGCCGACGAGCTGGGCTTCCGGAGCGGACTCCGGATCGTCACGTCGACGCTGACCCGCCGCACCTACCCGACCGCTCCCGTGAGTCCGCTGTTCCTGTTCGGCCGGATGCAGGCGTTCACCTACCAGCAGGAGGTCGAGGGCAGCCCCGCCCGGCGGCACCACGTCCGCTTCTGGCGCACGCCCGAGGGGTGGTTCCTCCCCGGCGGAGCCGCCGTCGACTGGCTCGCCGCGGGCACCTACGACCGGCGGGTCGGGCTCTCGATCTTCACCCTCCAGATCACGCACAAGATCGCGGGCGACACCGACCAGGAGCGCGACCACATCGTCGGCACGCTGTCGGCCGCCAACCCCGAGGCCGAGACGACGGTCATCCGCCATTTCTCCTCCGGCTACCACTCCCGCAACGGCGGCGGCGACGCGATCGAGACGGACGGCGACCTGCCCGTCGTCGACCTCCGCGGGATCCGGGTCCCGGAGGCGGCTCCCTCGGTGCCGAGCGGCCGCCTCGAGGCGTCCCTGGGGTCCGCCCGATCCCTGATCGACGCCGTCAAGGACACCGCGTCCTCGAACCGGATCAAGCGTCCGATGACGCTCTACTTCGGTTACGCCCTCATCCTCGCGCGCGCGGCGGTGGCGGTGGGGACGGGCATGGCGGGCGTCCTCGGCGTCGCCGCGTTCTCCGCGCCGGAGCAGTCCTGGTGGCTCGACCTGCCGGGGTCGCCCGAGCGGCTCTCGGTGCTGCTGCCCGGCATGCTGCTGGCGGCGCTCATCTACGTGCTGCTCGGTCACTTCACGTTCACCGGCCACCCCGCCGCCCGGCTCGTCGCCCTCACCCTCAGCGTGGTGGGGATCGCGATCGGCCTGAGCAGCGGCCCGCCGGCGCCGTCCGGCCTCGCGTTCCAGCTGTGGGTGCTCAACCTCGTGCTGGACATCGGCATCCTGCTCACGCTCTCCGCGGGCGACGTGCGGGACTTCCACCTGCACAGCACGGCGCACCGGGAGCTCGTGGAGGAGCGCGGGGCGTCCCGGTCCTAGGCGCGCCCCTCGTCGCTCTCCGCGGACCAGAACCGCTCGATCAGCTCCGCGAACCGCTCCGCCTGCTCGATCTGCGGCATGTGGCCCGTGTCGTCGAAGAGGTGGGTGCGGACGCGGGGGAGCGCCGTCCTCGCGGCCTCGAGGTGGACCGCGGGCAGGATCAGGTCCTTCGCGCCCCAGACGACGAGGACGGGGAAGTGCAGGTCCGCCATGCGGGCGAGCAGCTCGCTGCGCCACGGCTCCCGGACCCCGCGGAAGGTGCCGAGCTGCCGGGCGGTCTCGAGCATCGCGTCGGCCGGCCGCTGAGCCAGAGCGTGGGCGTGCGCGATCCGCTCCTCGGTCACGAAGGCGGGGTCGTGGAAGATGCCCTTGAGGCCGCGGGCGGCCCTCGTGCGGCTCGGCTTGAGCAGCAGGCGCGCGAGAGGGCGCAGGGCGAGCAGCCGGAGGCCCAGCGTGACCTCGCGGCCGAAGCCGGCGCTGTTGACGAGCACGAGGTCACGCACCCGGTCGGGATGCTCCGCCGCGAAGGTCATCGCGACGGCGCCGCCGAGCGAGTTCCCCACGAGGTGGACCGGCTCGCGGACCCCGAGCTCGTCGAGGAAGACCGCGATCCACCGGGCCAGCCGGTCGAGCGTCGTGGTGTGCGGCAGTCGGTCCGACCAGCCGAAGCCCGGCAGGTCCACGCTGATCACCCGGTGGCGCTCGGACAGCAGGTCGTGCTGCTCGTCCCAGTCCTCGAGGCTCCGGCCGATGCCGTGCACGAGCAGGACCGGCTCGCCGCGACCGGTGTCGCGGTAGCGGACGCGGCGACCGGCGACGCGCAGCTCCGCGGACCGCGCCAGCGAGGTGGTCATCGGCTCACCTCCTCCAGGGGCAGCCGCGCTCCCGCCTGCGCGAACCGCACCCCGTCCGTGAGCGGCCCGTCCCGCAGGATCCGGAGGTCCCGGAAGTAGTTCTGGTGCAGCCGCCAGGGCGCGGCCGGGCCCTGCTTCGGCAGGGTCGCGATGCTCCGGCGCACGTAGCCGGAGGTGAAGTCGATGAGGGGCTCGAGCGAGGCCTCGTCGAGCTCGGGCGCGACGGGGACCACGATGTCCTGTCCGGTCCGCGTCAGGTGGTTCAGGAGCCGGCACACGTAGGCGGCGACCAGGTCGGACTTCAGCGTCCAGGAGGCGTTGGTGTACCCGATCACGAGCGCGAAGTTGGGGACGCCGGAGAGCATCATGCCCTTGTAGGCGACGGTGCGGCCGATCTCGACCTCGGTGCCGTCGACCGCGAGCGAGATCCCGCCGAGGGGGAGGAGCTGGAGCCCGGTCGCCGTGACGAGGACGTCGGCGGGGAGGTGGTCCCCCGAGCGGAGGAGGACGCCGTCCTCGGTGAGCCGCTCGATGTGGTCGGTCACGATGCGGGCCGTGCCCGACCGGATCGCCGCGAACAGGTCGCCGTCGGGCGCGACGCAGAACCGCTGATCCCACGGCTCGTAGGACGGCGTGAGGTGGCGCTCGATGTAGCCCTCCGGGAGGCGCTTGCGCTGATCCCGCCGCACCGCCCACTTGACGATCCCGGGGAGCCGCCGGCTCAGCCGGTAGGTGAGCGCCGAGTAGGCGACGTTCTTCCACCGAATCAGGGCGAAGGCCGGCCGCGGGGGCAGGGCCCGGCGGAGGAGGTCCGCGATCCGGTCCCGGCTCGAGCGCGACGAGATGTAGGTGGGGGAGCGCTGCAGCATGGTCACGGAGGCGGCGCGCTCGGCGAGGGCGGGGACGAGCGTGACCGCCGTCGCACCGCTGCCGATGATCACCACGTGCTTCCCGGTCCAGTCCAGGTCCTCGGGCCAGAGCTGAGGATGCACCAGGGCGCCCCGGAAGTCGCCGCTGCCCGCGAAGTCGGGGGTGTAGCCCCGGTCGTAGCGGAAGTAGCCCGAGCACACGAGGAGGAAGGAGCACGTGAACCGGACCTCGTCACCGGTGTCGGTCCGGGTGGCGGTCACGGTCCAGCGGGCGCGCTCGGACGACCACTCCGCCCTCGTCACGCGATGCCGGAACCGGATGCTGTCGCGCACCCCGTACTTGGCGACCGTCGAGGCGAGGTAGCGGCGGATCGACTCCCCGTCCGCGATCGTCTTCGGGTCCTGCCACGGCTCGAAGGAGTAGCCGAAGGTGAACATGTCCGAGTCCGAGCGGATGCCGGGATAGCGGAAGAGGTCCCAGGTGCCGCCGATGTCCTCGCGGGACTCGAGGAGAACGTAGCTCCGGTCCGGGCACTCGGTGACGAGGTGGCAGGCGGCGCCGATTCCCGAGATGCCGGCGCCGACGACCACCACGTCGAGGTGTTCGATCGCCATCGCTCCCCCCGGGGGTGCCAGTCCGTGTGCCGACGGTAGCAATTCGTCGCGGTGGGACGGCTCGGATGCCCGCCCTCTTGACATCGGGCCGAAGGGCGGGGACGGGTATCGGCGGAGCGGCCGACGGGGGCGCAGCGACTTCGGGGCAACCTCTCCCGCCGCGCTCCCCAACCGGTCATGATGCGGTGGTGCGGTCATCCGGCCGCGATCTCGACGGAGAGGCGGAGTCGGTGTCCTCGAGTGCGGAACTGCTCACCGGACTGCGTCCCGAGAGGGTGCCCGACGAGGACTGGCGGGCCTTCGAGGAGCGCTTCCACGCGGAGTTCCCGAGGCTGCAGGCCCTGTTCCTCCGCGTCTACGGCGACAGCGGCGAGGTGCGCGAGCAGCTCCGGCGGCTCGCCGCGGACGCCGCGGCGTCGTGGGCCGACAGGGACCCGGAGCTCAAGCGGCGGGACGCCCTTCGGGTCGAGGACCCCGAGTGGTTCCAGTCCAACCGCATGCTGGGCGGCGTCTGCTACGCGGACCGGTATGCGGGGAACCTCGCCGGGCTGCGCGACCGCATCCCCTACTTCCGCGAGCTCGGCATGACCTACCTGCACGTCATGCCGCTGTTCCTCGCCCCCGAGGAGAACTCGGACGGCGGCTACGCGGTGTCGAGCTACCGCGAGGTGAACCCGGCGCTCGGATCCATGGACGACCTCCGGGCGCTCGCGGCGGACCTGCGCGAGGCGGGGATCTCGCTCGTCGTCGACTTCATCTTCAATCACACCTCGAACGAGCACGAGTGGGCGCGCAGGGCCCTGGCCGGCGACCCGGAGCACGAGGGGTACTACTGGATCTTCCCGGATCGAGAGCTGCCCGACGCCTACGAGCAGACCGTGCGCGAGATCTTCCCCGAGGACCATCCGGGATCCTTCGTGCAGCTGCCGGACGGCCGGTGGATCTGGGCGACGTTCCACACCTTCCAGTGGGACCTCAACTATCGGAACCCCGCCGTGTTCCGGGCCATGGCACGCGAGATGCTGTTCCTCGCCAACGTCGGCATCGACATCCTGCGGATGGACGCGGTCGCGTTCATCTGGAAGGAGCTCGGAACCCCCTGCGAGAGCCTCCCCGAGGCGCACCTGCTGCTGCAGGCATTCAACGCCGTCTGCCGGATCGCGGCGCCGTCGATGCTGTTCAAGTCGGAGGCGATTGTCCACCCGGACGAGGTCATCCAGTACATCAGTCCTCAGGAGTGCCAGCTCAGCTACAACCCGCTGCAGATGGCGCTGCTCTGGAGCACCCTCGCCACGCGCGACGTCGGGCTGCTCCAGCAGGCACTGGATCGGCGGCATGCCCTTCCCGCGGGCACCGCGTGGGTGAACTACGTCCGGAGCCACGACGACATCGGGTGGACGTTCGCGGACGAGGACGCCGCCGAGCTCGGGATCAACGGCTACGACCACCGGAGGTTCCTCAACGCGTTCTACGTCAACCGCTTCCCGGGCAGCTTCGCCCGCGGCGTCCCCTTCCAGGACAATCCCCGGACCGGCGACTGCCGCATCTCGGGAGCGACCGCCTCGCTCGCGGGGCTCGAGGCGGGCGACCCGGGAGCCGTCGACCGGATCGTCCTGATGCACTCGGTCGTCCTCAGCACGGGCGGGATCCCGCTGCTCTACCTCGGCGACGAGGTGGGCCAGCTGAACGACTACGGCTACGTCTTCGAGCCCGGCCACGCGGACGACAGCCGCTGGGTCGGGCGGCCGCGGTATCCCGCCGAGGCGTACGCGGACCGGGGCGATCCCTCGACCCCGGCGGGGCGCATCTTCCAGCGGCTGCGGCGGCTCATCGAGGTGCGGTCCTCGACGCCCGAGTTCTGGGACGGCGCGCTCGTGCCGTTCCACTCCAACAACCCGCAGGTCCTCGGCTATCAGCGGCCGGGCATCGGCGCCGAGCAGTCGACGGTGGTCGTGCTCGCCAACTTCGGGGACCGGCGGGAGCACGTGAACGAGGTGACGCTGTCCGGACTGCCCTCCGAGGCGGTGGAGCTCGTGTCCGGGAAGGCGGTCACGCTCAGTGCGGGGATCGACCTTCCGCCCCACGGCTTCGTCTGGCTCCGCGTGGTGCGCGCCGGCTAGCTACCCGCGTCCGCCGGCACCCCGGAGGCGGACGCGGGCAGGCCGGGCATCAGCTCGCGGCGCCCGTCTCCGTGTCGGGGTCGGTGCCGTTGTCCGTGTCGTCGGTGTCCGTGTCGTCGGAACCCGAGTCGTCGAAGCCGTCCCGGCCCGGCCGGTCCCCTCGGGGGCCGCCGCCGGTGCGCCCCTCCTCGGTGCCGGTGATGGCGAACGACTCGTCGAGCTTCACGGTCAGCCGCGTCCCGTCGGCCTGCGTGATGTGCGCCTCGTAGGTCGCGCCGTCCGCGTCGGTCTCCATCCGGTCGATGGTGGCGTCCGGGTACTCCTCGAGCACCGCCGCCTCGACCTGGTCGGCGATGTCGCCCGTGAGCTCCTCCTCGCCCTCGCGGGGGCCGCCCCCGCGGTGGCCGCCGCCCGGGCCGCCGGTCTCGGTGCCCGTGATCGCGAAGGACTCGTCGAGCTTCACGGTCGCCCGCGTCCCGTCCGCCTGCGTGATGTGCGCCTCGTACGCGGCCCCGTCGGCGTCGGTCTCCATCCGCTCGATCGTCGCGTCGGGGTACTCGGCGAGCACCGCAGCCTCCACCTGCTCCGCGACGTCGCCGGTGAGCTCCTCCTCGGTGATGCCGTTCGCCTCGTGCGGGCCGCGGTCGGGCCGGGTCTCGCTCGACGTGGGGGACTCGGTCACGGCCACGGCCGGGATGGCGGCCGCCGTGAGCGCGCCGCCGGCGATGACCGCGGCGAGGGAGACCCCTGCGACCGTCAGCTTCCTTCTCGTCTCCATGGTTGTGCTCCTTCCGCCCCTCCCGATGAGGGGCTGCCGCTCACGCTCGCGGCGGCGGCTATCCGGAGCCCACGGGGCGGATGGAGAAGGGCTGACCGTTCCTTGTCGATTGGATAAGAGTCCACGCCACCGGAGAGGCCCTCCTATCCGAAGAGACGCCCGGTTCGGGCGGCCGACCGTCGGAGGGGGTAAGACGGAGGGATGAAGACTCTGACCTTCCCCGGCACCGACCTCGTCGCCTCCAACATCATCCTCGGCCTCATGCGGATCCAGTCGCTCAGCGACGAGGAGGTGCGGGCCCTGGTCGGCGCGGCCCGCGAGGAGGGCATCAACTTCTTCGACCACGCCGACGTGTACGGCGACCCTCTGCACGGCTGCGAGGCCCGCTTCGCGGAGGCGCTCGACCTGTCGCCCGCGGAGCGCGGGGAGATGATCCTGCAGAGCAAGGTCGGCATCCGGCCGGGTGGGGTCTTCGACTTCTCGAAGGAGCACATCCTCTCCTCGGTCGATGAATCCCTCTCGGCGCTGCGCACGGACTACCTCGACATCCTGCTGCTGCACCGCCCGGACAGCCTGGTCGAGCCGGAGGAGGTCGCCGAGGCCTTCGACACGCTGCACAGCGCGGGCAAGGTCCGCCACTTCGGGGTGTCGAATCACACGCCGGGGCAGATCGAGCTGCTCAAGCGCTCCGTGAGCCGCCCGCTGCTCGTCAACCAGGTGCAGCTGAGCATCCCGCACGCCCCGCTGATCGCGCAGGGCATCGCTCCGAACATGGGGGCGCTCGACCAGTCGACTGACCGCGACAACGGCATCCTCGACTACTCCCGGCTGCACGGCATCACGCTGCAGGCGTGGTCGCCGTTCCAGGCCGGGTTCTTCACCGGGACGTTCATCGGCGACCGCGAGAAGTTCGCCGACCTCAACGACCTGCTGGACGAGCTGGCCGCGAAGTACGAGGTCACGCCGACCGGGATCGCCGTCGCCTGGATCACACGTCACCCCGCGAACATCCAGGTGGTGCTCGGCACCACGAAGCCCGAGCGCGTGCGCGAGTCGGCCGCCGGGTCGGACATCCGCCTCACCCGGGAGGAGTGGTACGGGCTGTTCAAGGCCGCCGGCTACACCGTGCCCTGACCCTTCCGCGGCAGGGCGGGCGCGCGCGGAACGATCTCGGGAAAGTCGGGAAAGCGCTTCCCCAATCGGCCGGGAGCCATTAGAACTGAGGGAGAGGCGCTCCGGCCACGAGATCGGAGGGCCCCGAGGCGGTCGTCGACGACCGCGGGGAGACGGCCGCCGCCCCGCCGGCTCGCGGCGGGGCCGACCCGCAGGAGAAGGAGACCTCCCACCTCATGTCCACCTCCCGACCGCCGTTCCGCGCCGCCATCATCGGCACCGGGGCGATCGCGCACGCGCATGCGAACGCCCTTCGCGAGCTGCCCGACCGGGCGCAGCTCGTCGCCGTCGTCGACGTCGACCAGAGCCGAGCCACGGCCTTCGCGGAGCAGTTCTCGGTGCCCGCCGTGTACACGGACGCGGCCGACCTGTTGGCGGCGGAGCGGCTCGACCTGGTGCACATCTGCACGCCGCCCAAGACCCACGTGCCGCTCGCGATCGCCGCGATGCGCGCCGGGGTCCCGGCGCTCGTCGAGAAGCCCCCGGCCCTGAGCCTGCGCGAGCTCGACGAGCTCGCCGTCGTCGAGGAGGAGACCGGCGTGCCCATGCTCACGGTCTTCCAGCACAGGTACGGCGACGGCGCCGTCCGGCTCCGGCGGCTCGTCGGCAGCGGCGCCCTGGGGCGGCCCCTCGTCGCGACCTGCGAGACCCTCTGGTACCGCGACGACGGCTACTTCGATGTGCCCTGGCGGGGCCGGTGGGAGGTCGAGGGCGGCGGGCCCACGATGGGTCACGGCATCCATCAGTTCGACCTGCTGCTGTCGATCCTCGGACCGTGGAGCCTCGTCACCGCCATGGCGGCGCGGCAGAGCCGGCCGACCGACACCGAGGACGTCTCCATGGCGATCGCGCGCTTCGAGAACGGCGCGCTCGCGACGGTCGTCAACTCGATCGTGTCGCCGCGGCAGAGCTCGCGGCTGCGGTTCGACTTCGAGCACGCCACGGTCGAGCTCGAGCACGTCTATGGCTACCGGAACGAGGACTGGCGCTTCACGCCTGTCGCCGGGCACGAGGAGCTCGCCGAGCTCTGGACGCGCGACGCCGTGGACGACGAGAGCGGGCACCTGGTGCAGCTCCAGGCCATCTTCGACGCGTTCGAGTCCGGGGAGGAGCCGGGGGTCTCCCTGGCGGACGCCCGCCGCACGATGGAGTTCGCAGCGGCGACCTACGCGTCGGCCTTCCGCGGCCTCCCGGTGGCGGCCGGGGACCTCTCCGGCGACGACCCCTTCACGCGGAGCATGGACGGTGGCGCGGTGCCGTGGCCGCGTCTGAAGGAGCCGGTCGGATGAGCGGGCTCGCGCTCGACCACGAGGTCGACGTCGCCGTCACCGTGCGCGACGGCGACAACCCGCTCCTCCGCTACGTCTACGCCCCGGACACGGTCCAGCTCGAGTCGCCCAAGCCGTACGTGCATCCCGTCCGGACCAGGGCCGGCCACGTGGTCAGTCTCTACCGCCCGCACGACCACGTGTGGCACAAGGGCATCGCCTGGTCCCTCCCGAACGTCGGCGACCAGAACTTCTGGGGCGGCCCGACCTACGTCCACGGCCGCTCCTATGTGCAGCTCGACAACAACGGCACCCAGCGCCACCGGGGAGTCGTCGGCCTCGGCCGCGACGGCGGCGGCGCCGAGTTCACGCACGAGCTCGACTGGATCACGCAGGCGGGAGCACCGTACTTCACCGAGCGGCGCAGCCTGCGCGCGGAGCTGGTCTCCGACGCCGCCTGGGTGCTCGTGTTCGAGACGGCGATGACGAACGCGTCCGGCGCGAGCGTCTCGATCGGGTCCCCGACCACGAAGGGACGCGAGAACGCCGGGTACGGCGGGCTCTTCTGGCGCGGGCCGAGGTCCTTCACCGGCGGCCGGCTGGTGGGCGCCGAGGGGTCGGGAGGCGACGAGCTGCGCGGGCGGAGGGCGGAGTGGCTCGCCTTCACCGGGCGGCACGACGAGTCGGACGCGGCGTCGACGATCCTCATGGTCGACGACGAGGCGAACCCGCACCATCCTCCGCAGTGGTTCGCGCGCAGCGAGCAGTTCGCGTGCCTCAACCCCGCGCCGTTCTTCAGCGAGGAGCTCGAGATCGGCGACGGCGAGACGGTGGCGTTCCGGTACGCGGTCGGCGTCGCGGACGGTGCGGCCGAGGACGTCGCGGACGATCTGCTGACGGCCGCCCGCGACGTGCTCGCCCGGACCTCCGGCCGCTCCGTCGTCGAGGCGGCGGGATGACGCGGAGCAGCTTCCCGGGCGGCACCTCGGTGAGCCTGCTCGACGTGTACGACGACGCCGCGCCGGACGGGATCGTCGGCGGCAGCCCCCACCTGCATCTGGCGTCAACGGAGTGCTACATCGTCGTCGCCGGGGCGGGGGAGCTGCACACGCTGAACCTCGAGGGCTACCGCGAGACGCCCCTCGAGCCGGGATCGGTCGTCTGGTTCACGCCGGGCACGATCCACCGTGCCGTCAATCTCGGCGGCCTGCAGGTGGTCGTCCTCATGCAGAACGCGGGTCTGCCGGAGGCGGGGGACGCGGTGCTCACGTTCCCGCCGGAGGTCCTCGCCGACCCGGACGCCTACCGGGCGGCGGCACGCCTGCCGCAGCGGACCACCGAGGCGGAGCGGGCCGTCGATGCCGCCCGGCGCCGCGACCTCGCCGTCACCGGCTTCGTCCGGCTCCGCGATGCGGCGCGGGCGGGGGACCTCGGTCCGCTGCGCGCCTTCCACGACGCGGCGGCGGCGCTGGTCGCGCCGCTCGCACCCTCCTGGGAGGCGATCGTGCGCGAGGGACCCCTGGCGCAGGCGTCCGAGACGCTCTCCGCGGTCGCTGCGCTCGCGGCCGGTGCTGCGCCGCACCTGGCCGCCGCAGCGGTTCATGAGGCGGAGACGCCGGGCACCCTGCGCGGCTTCGGCATGTGCGGCCGGCTGCGCGCCTTCGACGTCGCGAACCCGGTCCGTCCTGAGGAGGGCACCCGTGCGTCCTGATCCCACCGAAGCGCCCGCCGACGGGACGCGAGATCTCTCGCCCAGTCGCGAGGACCGGACCGTGAAGCGTGCGAGAGTGCTCGAGATCCTCGACCGTCACAAGGCCGACTCCGTCCTCCTCACGACCGCCGCAGCCGTCAACTGGTACCTCGACGGCGCCCGGACCCACGTCAGCCTGGCCGCGCCGCCGATCGTCGCGGTCCGGGTGGGTCGGCACGGGGACGTCGTGCACCTGACCGGCAACGAGCGGGACCGGATGCTGCGCGAGGAGCTGCCGGAGGACGTCGAGGTCCGTGCCCGGGACTGGTGGCTCCCGGCGCCCGCGGACGGCATCGCCGAGGCGGCGATCGCCGCCGAGCTCCGCGCCGCCCGCTCCGCGCTGCTCCCGACGGAGAGCGCGCGGTTCGCGGCGCTCGGGCGGCGTGCCGCCGAGGCCCTGACGGATGCGCTGGAGGGGGCGACGCCGGACATGACGGAGGCCGCCCTCGCCGCGCGCGTCACCGGCCTCGTGGCCTCCCGCGGCATGGACTCCCTCGTCGTCCTCGTCGGCGGCGAGTCGCGCTCCGAGCACCGGCATCCCCTCCCGACGCCGTCGCCGATCGGGCGCCGGGCGATGGTGGTCCTCTGCGCGCGCCGCTGGGGCCTCATCGCCAACCTCACGCGCTGGATCCGGTTCGGGCCGGCGACGGCGGAGGAGGAGGACAGTGAGGCGCGCATCCTCGAGGTGGAGGCCGACGCCTTCGCCGTGACCCGGGCGGGTGCGGCCGTGAGCGACGCGCTCGCCGAGATCGCCGCCGCCTACCCGCGACACGGCTTCCCGCCGGTCGAGTGGACACGCCACCATCAGGGCGGCCCCGCGGGCTACGACGGCCGCGACCCCCGAGCGGTGCCGGGTCTGCCCGACGTGTTCGCGCCGCGGGCGCACGTCACCTGGAACCCCTCCGCGGCCGGCGCGAAGGTCGAGGACACGGTGGTGATCGAGGGCGGCATCGTCACCCCGCTGACGGTCGACCCGCGGTGGCCGACGACGCCGGTCCGAGGCGTCGCCCGCCCGTCCGTGCTCCAGCTCGGGTAGCGATCCCGCGTCCCCGTCCACCCCGGAAGCAGCAAGCGCTTTCTGGCGGGACACTAGGCTGATCGCGCCCGGCCGTCCCCGGAAGCAGAGGAGAGCGCCGACGTGGCCACCCCTGCCCCCAAGCCGCTGACGATGGCGGACGTCGCCCGGCACGCCGGTGTGTCCCTCGCCACCGTGTCGCGGGTGATGAACGGCAATCCCTCCGTCGACCCCGCGCTCGCCGACCGGGTGCGGGCGGCCGTGGCCTCGCTGAACTACACGGCCAGTCCGCTCGCCCGCAGCCTCGTCTCCGGCCGGACCCAGACCGTGAGCGTCGTGGTGCCGGACCTCGGCAACCCGACGTTCCAGGCGATCCTCCGGGGTCTCAGTCGAGCGGCGTCACGGAGCGGCTACCACGTGCTCGTCGCCGACTCGGCCGAGGTGGTCGAGGAGGAGGAGGTCCTCGCCGTCGCGAGCCGCCGCCGCACCGACGGCATCGTGCTCTGCGCTCCCCGCATGCCCGAGGAGCGGCTCGCGACGCTGCTCCCGGAGCTCGCGCCCGTCGTCCTCGTCAACCGGGACCCGCGGGCGGGCGTGCCGGTCGTGGCGGCCGACTACCGGTCGGGACTCACGGAGCTCCTCGAGCACCTCGCCGCGCTCGGTCACCGCCGCATCCTCTACCTCGCGGGCGTGCCCTGGAGTGCATCGAACGCCCACCGCCTCGAGGCGGTGGAGGACTTCCGCCGTGCCAACCCCGGCGCCAGGGTCGACGAGGTCCCCTGCGGAGTCGACTTCGACGCGGGAGCCGCCGTGCTCGACGACGTGCTGGCGAGCGGGGCCACCGCCGTCCTGGCCTTCAACGATCTCGTCGCGATGGGCCTGCTGAGCGCCCTCGCCGCCAGCGGCGTCCGTGTGCCGGAAGACGTCTCGGTCGCCGGCTTCGACGACATCCCGTTCGCGGCGTACACCTCGCCGCCCCTGACCACGGCGACCGTGCCGGCCGAGGAGCTCGGCGAGAAGGCGTGGCTCGGCATGTCCGGGCTCATCGAGGCCCGGGACGCGCCCGAGTCGGTCTACCTGCGGCCCCGCGCGCGCATCCGCGGCAGCACCGGGCCGGCGCCCTCAGCGCGCTGATCCCCCTCCGTCCCGCAGGTCCAGGCTCGCCAGCCACTCCGCGCAGTCGCGCGTCCAGACCCCGGCGTCGCCGCCCTCCCGGGCCAGGCCCAGCCCATGCCGCCCCGAGGGGTAGACGTGCAGCGCGTGCGGGACCCCGTGCCGGGCGAGCGCCGACCCGAGGAGGTAGGAGTGCTCGACGGGCACGGTGGCATCGTCCGCGGTGTGCCAGACGAAGACGGGCGGGGCATCGGACGAGACCAGGGTCTCGAGCGAGGTGGATGCGCGCAGCTCGTCCGACGGGGCCGGCCCGAGGAGCATGGCACGGGATCCCGCGTGCGTGTCGAGCCGCATCGAGGTGACCGGGTAGCACAGGACGAGCACGTCGACCCGCTCCTCGGCCGTGGCGCCGGGCGCGAGGGCGCCGAGACCGGCGGCGTGGCCGCCCGCCGAGAAGCCGAGCAGGCCCACGCGCGCCGCGCCGCGCTCCCGGGCACTGCGGACGGCGGCGCGCACCGCGTCGAGGGGCGCGGGATGCCGCGTCTGCACGGGATACCGCACGACTTCGGCCGAGCAGCCGAGGGAGCCGAGCCACTCCGCCACCGGCTCCGCCTCGTGGTCGGCCAGGTTCCGGTAGCCCCCGCCGGGCAGGACGATCATGTGCAGATCGCGCATCCCGCCGTCCCCTCCTCCTGGTCCCCGCCGGGTCGTCCCGCGCGGCGCGTTTGACCCTCGCACGCGCGGAGACCACAATAGACGAGCGTCGAGAAAGCGCTTTCTCGCTTTCGCGGGCGCCCGACGAGGAGGTCAGCATGAGCGGTTCCGGAACTCCCGGAACGATCGAGGGGACGGCCGGGGACACGCGCGGGCAGGCGGGGGAGCGCCGCCGGTACGCCGTCGTGGGAACGGGCTCGAGGGCCCAGATGTACGTCGGCGCCATCGCCGGCCCCTTCGCCGAGGTGGCGGAGCTCGTCGCCTGGGGCGACACCAACCCGGGCCGGCTCGACTGGTCCGAGCAGCGGCTCCGGTCGGCGGGACTCGAGGCTCCGGCGCGCTTCGATCCGGCCGAGCTCGGCGACGCCGTCCGCGCCCACCGCATCGACCGGGTGATCGTCACGACCCCCGACTTCACCCACGCCGACTACGCCGTCGCCGCCCTCGAGGCCGGCGCGGACGCCGTCGTGGAGAAGCCCCTCACCACGACCGAGGAGGGCGTGCGGCGCATCGCCGAGGCCGCGGAGCGAACCGGCCGCGCGGTCACGGTGACGTTCAACTACCGCTACTCGCCCCGCAACTCCGCCCTTCGGCGGGTGATCCAGTCCGGCGAGATCGGGCAGGTCACCTCGGTGCACTTCGAGTGGGTCCTCGACACGGCGCACGGCGCCGACTACTTCCGGCGCTGGCACCGGGTGAAGGAGAACTCCGGCGGACTGCTGATCCACAAGTCGTCGCACCACTTCGACCTCGTCAACTGGTGGCTGCAGGACGCCCCGACCCGCGTGTACGCGAGCGGGGGGCTCCGCTTCTACGGCGCCGAGAACGCGGCGAAGCGCGGCCTCGGCCCGCGGCCCGAGCGCGGCTCCGTCGACTCCCCGCACCGTGACGCGTTCAGCCTCGACCTCCGCACCGACGACCACCTGCGCGGCCTCTACCTCGAGCAGGAGAAGTACGACGGGTACCTCCGCGATCGCGACGTGTTCGATCCGGGCATCACGATCGAGGACAACCTCGCCCTGATCGTCGACTACCTGTCGGGCGCCACGATGTCGTACTCGCTCAACGCGCACTCGCCCTGGGAGGGGTACATCGTCGCGGTGAACGGCACCAGGGGCCGCGCGGAGCTCACGGTCGTCGAGCGCGGCGCCGTCCTGCTCGACGGGGACGGCGGCAGGGTCGTCGATCCCAGCGCGCGCCCCGAGGGGGTCGTCGACGAGAGCGGCCGGCCCGTGTCCGAGCGCCTCGTCGTGCAGAAGCACTTCGAGCCCGCCCGCCAGGTCGAGATCCCGACCGGCGAGGGCGGGCACGGCGGCGGCGACGAGCAGCTCCTCCGCGACGTGTTCGTCGGCGGCGACGAGGACGAGCTGGCGCGGGCGGCGTCCTGGACGGACGGCGTCCGCTCCGTCGCGGTCGGCCTCGCCGGGAACCGGTCCCTCGCCGAGGGACGCCCCGTCCCCACCTCCGAGCTCGACCTCGGCCCGGCGTCCGCGGTGCTGCGCGAGGGCGCCCGATGACGCGGGTCCTCGTCACCGGCGGCTCCGGACGCCTCGGCCGCAGCGTCGTCCGGGTCCTCGCGGAGGCCGGCCACGGGGTCGTCTCGGTGGACCGGGAGGCGCTCGAGGGGCTGCCGGCCCGGCAGCTGCAGGCCGACCTGCTCGCCCCCGGAACCGCCTCCCGCCTCTTCCGGGAGGTCCGCCCTGAGGCGGTCGTGCACCTCGCGGCGATCGCCGTGCCGTTCAGCGCGCCCGAGGCCGAGACGTTCATCACGAACACCTCGCTCGCGTACGCGGTGCTCGAGGCGACCCTCGAGAGCGGAGCGAGCTCCCTCCTCGTCGCGAGCAGCCCGACCGTGATCGGCTACAACTCGCCGAGCGGCTGGAGCCCCGCCTACCTGCCCCTCGACGAGCGGCATCCCGTCGCTCCGTGGAACGCCTACGCCCTGTCCAAGGTCGCCGTCGAGCAGCTGATGGCGAAGGCGGTGCGCAGCGACGGCCACCGCGCCCGCTTCGGCGCCTTCCGGCCCTGCTACGTGATCTCCCCGGAGGAGTGGCAGGGGGCGCCCACCCAGCAGGGGCACACCGTCCTCGAGCGGCTCGACGACCCCTCGCTATCGGCGGTCGCCCTGTTCAACTACCTGGACGCCCGTGACGCCGGCGACTTCGTCCGGACCTGGATCGAGAACGCCGACCGCATCCCGAACGGCGAGGTCTTCTTCGTCGGGGCCCCGGACTCGCTGGTCCGGGAGCCGGTCGGCGAGGCCCTCGAGCGGCTCGTGCCCGGCGTCGGCGGCGCAGGACGGCACCTGGCTCCCGACGCGGCGGTCTTCTCCAGCACCCATGCCGAGGAGCTGCTCGGCTGGCGAGCACGGCGCACCTGGCGCACCGAGCTCGCCGCGACGAACACGGAGGCTTCACATGGCTGAGCTCGGATTCGCGGACGGCGTCCTCTTCTTCCCCGTCACGGCGTTCGACGGCAAGGATCGCGTCGACTCCGAGGTCGTCGAGCAGCACATCGCGACGGGCGTCGAGCACGGTCCCGGCGCGGTGTTCGCGGCCTGCGGCACCGGCGAGTACCACGCCCTGGGCTTCGACGAGTACGAGATCGTCGTGCGGGCCGCCGTCCGTGCGACGGCCGGCCGCGTTCCGGTCGTCGCCGGGGTCGGCGGCCCTCTCGGCCAGGCGGTCGCCTGCGCGCGCATCGCCGAGCGGGCCGGCGCTCGCGCGCTCCTCGTGCTGCCGCCCTACCTCGTGCAGGGCCCGCAGGAGGGACTCGTCGCCTACGTGCAGGCCATCGCCGCCGCGAGCCTGCTGCCGGTCATCGTCTACCACCGCGGCACGGCGAAGTTCTCGACGGCCTCCATCGCGCGACTGCTCGAGGACGAGCGGGTGGCGGGCATCAAGGACGGCGTCGGGGACGTCGCCCTCGCCCAGGAGTTCGTGCTCACGGCCCGGCGGTCCGGCCGCTCGGACGTCCTGTTCTTCAACGGGCTGCTCACCGCGGAGCTGAGTCAGGCCGCGTACGCCGCGATCGGGGTCCCGCTCTACTCGTCGGCCGTGTTCGCCATGGCTCCCGACATCGCGACGGCCTTCTACCGCGCCTACCGGGAGGGGGACCAGGAGATCCAGGCCCGGCTGCTCGACGGCTTCTACGCGCCGCTCGTCCGCCTGCGCGACGAGACGCCCGGCTTCGCGGTCGCCCTGATCAAGGCGGGTCTCCGCCTCCGCGGAGTCGACGTGGGGCCGGTGCGCGCGCCGCTCGTGGACCCGAACCCGGATCAGCTCGAGCGACTGCGGGGACTGCTCGAGCAGGGCCGGGCGCTGATCGCGTGACCGCGACGATCCGCGAGCTCCGCACCCGCCGCATCCGCATCCCGCTGACCCGGCCCTGGGGCGCCGACGTGCGCGACCTCAGCGTCGTGGAGGTCGCCGTGACGGCGTCCGACGGCGCCGAGGGCCACGGATTCAGCTGGACGCCGACGATCGGCGGCCGCGCCGTGCAGGCGCTGCTCGAGGACGACATCGCGCCCTTCGCCGCCGGCCTGCCCGCCGAGCCCTCCATCTGGCGGGACGTGTGGGAGCGGATCCACGAGGCCGGCGGCGGGGGAGTCACCACCATCGCGCTCGCCGGGCTCGACCTCGCCCTCTGGGACCTCGCGGGCCGCCGCGCGCACCGCTCGGTGACCGACCTGCTGGGTCGGCGGCACGACCGGCAGCCGGTGTACGGCAGCGGCGTCAACCTGCACTACTCGCAGGAGCAGCTCGTCGAGCAGGTCCGGCGGTGGGTGGCGGCCGGCTACGGCGCGGTCAAGGTCAAGATCGGCAAGCCCGACCTCGCGGAAGACCTCGACCGGCTCCAGGCCGTGCGCGAGGTCCTCGGCCACGGCCGCGCCCTCATGGTCGACGCCAACCAGCGGTGGGAGCTCGACCGTGCGACCCGCGCCGCGGAGGCTCTGCTGGAGCTCGGGGTGCGCTGGCTCGAGGAGCCGATGCGCGCCGACGACCTCGCGGCGCACCGCGAGCTCAAGCGGCGCGTGCCCCTCCCGCTCGCCGTCGGCGAGAACCTGCACACCGTCCACCGCTTCCGCGACTGGCTCGACGCGGGCGCCGCGGACGTCGTCCAGCCCAACGTGATCCGCGTCGGCGGCATCACGCCGTTCCTCGCGATCGCCGAGCTCGCCCGCGAGCGCGGCGTCGAGCTCGCCCCGCACCTCCTGCCGGAGCTCTCCGCGCAGCTCGCCTTCGCCCTTCCCGAGTCGACGTGGGTCGAGGACGTCGAGGACGCCGGGTTCGAGCAGCTAGGGTCGCTCGTCGAGGCGCCCGGCCTCCGCATCGAGAAGGGCTGGGTCACGGGCGGACCGCCCGAGGGACTCGGCATCCGCTTCGCCGAGGAGGAGAAGGCATGACGGACACCACCATCGACCAGGTCGACGATCTCGCGCGGGCGGCCGCGAGGGCGTTCGAGCTCACCGTCCGCTCGTCCGGGGCGGAGCGCGCCGGATGGCTGCGGGCGGTCGCCGACCGGCTCGACGAGCACGCGGACGAGCTCACGCGAGCCGGCGACCACGAGACCGCGCTCGGCGACCCGCGCCTGCGCGGCGAGGTGACGCGCACCACGGGGCAGCTCCGGCTGTTCGCCGACGTCGTCGAGGAGGGCGGCTACCTCGAGGCGGTCATCGACCACGCCGATCCGGACGCGACCCCGCCGAAGCCGGACCTGCGCCGCATCCTCCGGCCGATCGGCCCTGTCGCGGTGTTCTCGGCGTCGAACTTCCCGTTCGCGTTCTCGATCGCCGGCGGCGACACCGCGTCCGCACTCGCCGTCGGCTGCCCGGTGATCGTCAAGGCCCATCCCGGCCATCCGGAGACCTCCGGCCTCACCGCCGGCCTCGTCGCCTCGGCCCTCGCCGACGCGGGCGCCCCGGAGGGCGTCTTCGCGATGATCGAGGGGTTCGAGGCGGGACTCGCGCTCGTCGACCACCCCGCGATCCAGGCCGTCGCGTTCACCGGGTCCGTCCGCGGCGGCCGGGCGCTGCACGAGCGGGCCGCGGCGCGTCCGGCCCCGATCCCGTTCTTCGGGGAGCTCGGCAGCATCAATCCGGTCGTGATCACGCCCGGTGCGGACGCTGCACGCGGCTCCGCGCTGGCGGAGGGGCTCGCCGGGTCGTTCCAGCTCGGCAACGGCCAGTTCTGCACGAAGCCCGGCGTCGTCTTCGTGCCTCGGGGGTCGGGCGTCGAGTCCCGGCTGCCGGGCCTCGTCGGCACCTCGCCGCACAAGATGCTGACCGAGTCGATCGCCGCGGGCTTCTCGCGCGGCCTCGAACACCTCCGGTCCGTGCCCGGCGTGACGGTCGTCGCCGGCAGCGGGGAGGCGGCCGGGGAGGAGGTCGCTCCCGTGGTCCTGCGGGTCGGCGCCGAACAGCTCCGCGAGCACGCGTCCGAGCTCTTCGAGGAGGTCTTCGGCCCGCTCACCCTGCTCATCGAGTACGGCGACGAGGAGGAGGTGCTGGCCGCACTCGCCGAGCTCGAGGGCAGCCTCACCGCGACGCTGCACGCGCAGGACGGCGAGGCCCGACCGGAGCTGGTCGCGGCGCTCGAACGCATCGCCGGTCGGGTGCTCTTCGCCGGCTGGCCGACGGGCGTGGCGGTGACCTGGTCGCAGCACCACGGCGGGCCCTGGCCCGCGACGACGTCGCAGCACACGTCCGTCGGAGCGACCGCGGTGCGCCGCTTCCTGCGCCCCATCGCGTACCAGGACGCCCCGGCCGCCGTCCTGCCGCCCGCCCTGCAGGACGACAACCCCCTGCGCGTCCCCCGCCGGGTGGACGGCGTCCTGCAGGTCCCGGAGGCGTCGCCGGTCCGCTGAGCGCGAGCGCCCGGTCGTGCCAGGATGGCCGGGGCGTCCACCGCGGGACGCCGACGGGAGAGCGATGACCACCGACGCCGGAGCGCAGTACCCCATCGTCGAGACGACGGCGGGGGCCGTCCGCGGCTTCCGCCGCGGCGACTCGGACGTGTTCCTCGGCATCCCCTACGCGGAGGTGCCCTTCGGCGAGCGCCGGTTCCTCGCGCCCGAGCCCCGCGCGCGCTGGAGCGGTGTGCGCGACGCTCTCGAGTACGGGCCCACCCCGCAGCGCAAGGCGCTGGCCGAGGTGACCGCGATCCCGGAGCCGAGCATCCCCGGGGAGGACATCCTCTCGGTCAACGTCTTCACGCCGAGCGCCCGTCCCGCCGACGGCAGCGGCCTCCCGGTCCTCGTGTACATCCACGGCGGCGGCTACGTCGCCGGCTCACCCGCGAGCCCCTGGTACGACGGCGCGGCCTTCAACCGCGACGGCGTCGTCCTCGTCGTGATCTCCTACCGGCTCGGCTTCGAGGGCTTCGGCTGGCTGCCCGACGCTCCCGCGAACCGCGGCATCCTGGACTGGATCCTCGCCCTCGAGTGGGTCCGCGACAACATCGGGACGTTCGGGGGGGACCCGGCCCAGGTCACCATTGCGGGCCAGTCCGCCGGCGGCGGCGCGGTCATGACCCTGCTCACCCTGCCGGGCGCCCGCGGCCTGTTCTCCCGCGTCGCGGCGCTCTCGCCCGCGCCCGCGGACATCACGCTCGCCGTCGCCGAGCTCGCGACCACGACGCTGGCCGAGCGGCTGGGCATCGAGGGGGACCGCGCCGGCTTCGCGTCAGTGCCCGAGGCGGAGCTCCTGAACGCGATCGGCGGCGGCTTCTCGCCGCTCGAGAGGCCGACCGCGGAGAGCCTCATCGCGGCGAGCCGCGGCATGGGCGGACTGATCACCTTCGGTCCCGTGGTCGACGGCGACCTCGTCCCCGCCCCGATCGGGGAGAGCGTGCGAGCCGGAGCCGGGGCCGACATCCCGCTGCTGATCGGCAGCACGCGCGACGAGTTCAGCGGTCTCGCCCTCGGGCACAGGAGCCTGTTCGACTCGTGGGAGCCCGAGGAGCTGCTCCGGCAGCTCGGGCTGGACGCGGCCACGGCCGCCGCCTACGTCGGCTCCCTGAACGGCGACCACGCGGCCGAGGCGCTCGGCCAGTACACGACCGACCTCGTCTTCCGGCGGCACACGAGGGCCTGGGCGGACGCCCGGCGCGGCCCCGCCCCGACGTGGGTCTACGACTTCGCGTGGCCCTCCGGCATCGGCGGCATCTCCGGCCACTGCCTGGACGTGCCGTTCGTGTTCGACGTGCTCGCGCACCCGCACGTCGCGACGATCGCCGGAGCGGACGCTCCGCAGTCGCTCGCGGACACCGTGCACGGCGCGTACGCGGCCTTCATCCGCGACGGCCTCCCCGGCTGGCAGGCCTACGACGAGGCGGGCGCCGTCATGGTGTGGGATGCGCAGCCGCACGTCGAGACCGGCACGTACGACTCGGCACAGGTGCTCGTCGGCTCGTGACACGGAGCGGCGCCGGAGCGGTCGCGAGGCCATACTGAGCGCATGGTGAAGCTCGCCAACGTCGCCGGCCGCTCCGTCCTCGTCCTGGGCCAGGGGTCCGGGCTCGACATCGCGACCGCGAGCGGAGGGCGCTTCGGGCCCGACCCCCAGCAGGTCGTCGGGAACTGGGACGCGTTCATCGACTGGCTGAGCCGGCTGCGCTACGACGAGGGCGACGTCTCCTTCACGCCCTCGGACCTCGGCCCGCCGGTTCCCCGGCCCACCCAGGTCTTCGCGATCGGGGTCAACTACCGCGAGCACGCGGACGAGGCCGGCTACCCGCCCGACTCGCTGCCGGTGACGTTCACCAAGTTCGCGTCCTGTCTCACCGGCGCCGATGCCGAGGTGACGCTCCCGACCGCGACCGTGGACTGGGAGGTCGAGCTGGTGGTCGTGATCGGCCGCGGCGGGAGGGACGTGGCCAGGGCCGCGGCGTGGGATCACGTCGCCGGAGTGACGGTGGGACAGGACCTGTCGGAGCGGACCTCCCAGATGGCGGGCAGCCGCCCCCAGTACAGCCTCGCCAAGTCGCACGAGGGATTCGGCCCGACCGGACCGTGGCTCGTGACCCCGGACGAGCTTCCCGATCGCGACGACCTGGCCATCTCCTGCTCGATCGGCGGCCAGACCATGCAGTCGAGCAGGACCGCCAAGATGATCTACGACGTGCCCGAGCTGATCGCCCGGCTGTCCGCGGTCTGCGCGCTGCTGCCCGGCGACCTGATCTTCACGGGGACTCCCTCAGGGGTCGGGAACGCCCGGACGCCGAAGCGCTTCCTCACGCCCGCCGACGAGCTGGTGAGCACGATCGAGGGCATCGGATCCATCCGGACCAGGTTCCGCTCCGCCTGAGCAGGGGGGAGGAGAGTCACGCCCCGGCCGGCTCCGGGAACGGCGTGCCATGCACGCCGGAGTCGTCGGCGACGCTGCTCGAGCGCACGATGAGGCGGGACTCGAGCACGACCGTCCGGTGCGCGTGCCCGTCGCCCGCGAGCTCCTCGAGCAGGAGGTCGGCGGCGACCCGTCCCATCTCCACGCCGGGCTGGCTCACGGTCGAGATGGGCAGCACGTGCTCGGTGGCGAAGGTGTTGTCGTCGTGCCCGACGACGGCGACCTCATCCGGGACGCGGATCCCAGCGCTCAGGAGCGACTGGATCAGGCCGGCCGCGAAGGCGTCGGACACGGCCACCACGCCGTCCGGGCGCTCGTGCGGAGCCAGGGCGGCGAGCTCCCGGCCCAGGGCGAGCCCGGCGGGCACGCGGAGCCCTGTGGCGCCGATCGCGGCGAAGCCGGCGCCCGCCACCTCCGCCGCCGCCCGCTCCGCCCCGTGCAGTCGGGACCGCACCGCGGACAGGCTCGGGAAGCCGCCCGCGAAGACCAGCCGCCGGCGCCCGAGGTCGAGCAGGTGGCGGGCGGCGAGGTACCCGGAGTGTTCCTCGTCCACGACCACGGCGCAGCCCTCTCCCCGCGGGTCGGCGAGGTTGACGCGGACGATGGGGAATCCGGCTCGGTGGCGGTGCCCCACCTCGTCGTGCGTCGCCTCGAGCGGAGCGACGATCACCCCGGCGAAGCGCGACTCGTCGAACAGCTCGAGGTAGCCGCGCTGCTTCGCGGCGTCCACGTCGCTGTTGGCGAGCACGACGCGGTAGCCGCTCTCGTCCGCCCGCTCCTCGATGCCGCGGGCGATGTCGAGGAAGTAGGAGTTCGCGAGGTCGGTTCCGACGTATCCGATCGTCCGCGTTCGGCCCGAGGCGAGGGCGAGGGCGACCTGGTTGCGGACGAAGCCGAGTTCCTCGATGGCGCGCAGGACCCGCTCGCGGGTGTCCGGCGACACGATCGCCGGGTTGTTGAGCACATTGGAGACCGTTCCGCGGGACACGCCGGCCAGCCGGGCCACGTCCTCCATCAGGGGTTTGTCCCGCTGAGGCCTGTCGGTCGCCATGGAGCGACTGTAGTGACTCCCCCTTCACCAGCAGGGATCCGCGAGGCGCCCCAGCAGAGGCGACGCGCCGTAGATCGGTTGACGAGAGCGCGAGCGCCTCGTAGGTTGCCAGGGATTGGAGCGCTCCAAGAAGCGCAACACGATCTCTCGATGGAGAGGGAAGGGGATCCCCATGTCCACAACCGCACCGAGGGCGCGACGGCGGAGGAGTCCCGCCGTCGCGTCCGCTCTCACCGCGCTGACCCTTCTCGTGCCCGCGGGTGCCCTCGGCATCGCCGGCCCCGCCGCGGCCGTCGACTGCACGACGGTCCCCTGGATGGACACGACGAAGAGCGCCGAGGAGAGGGCGACGGCGCTGCTCGAGGCGAGCACGCTGCACCAGAAGTACCGCTGGCTCAACGAGCAGGCGGCCAACTCGCCGCAGCAGACCGAGTTCCGCGGGGTCGTCTACCCGGCTCAGCTCGAGTGCACGCCGACGGTGGTCTACTCGAACGGGCCCGAAGGCGTCCACGGAGCACCGGGCACCACGGCGTTCCCGGGACCCATCGCCGTGGCCTCCACCTGGAACCTCGAGCTCGGCTACGAGAAGGGCTCCGCGCAGGCCCAGGAGGCCTTCGACAAGGGCAGCGCCGTCGTGCTCGGCCCCGGCGTCGCGAGCGCGCGGACGCCGCTCTCCGGCCGCAACGCCGAGTACTTCGGCGAGGACCCGCTGCTGTCCGGGCTCTCGGCGGCGGTGAACATCCAGGGCATGCAGGGCAACGAGGACAAGCCGGTGCTCGCCAACCTGAAGCACTACGTCGCCAACGAGCAGGAGACCGACCGCGAGGAGAGCTCGTCCAACATGGACGAGCGGACGCTGCGGGAGATCTACGACCTGCCCTTCGAGATCGCGATCAAGGAGGGCGACCCGCACAGCCTCATGTGCTCGTACAACCAGATCAACGGCGTGTACGCGTGCGAGAACCCGATCCTGACGACCCACCTCCGCGAGGACTACGGGTTCGACGGCTACATCATGTCCGACTTCGGGTCGGTGCACTCCACGGCGCCGTCGCTCGACGCGGGACTCGACCAGGAGCTCAACCGGCCGGTCTGGTACACCCCCGAGCGCCTCGACGCGGCCCTGGCCGCCGGCGAGATCACGGAGGAGCAGATCGACGCCGCGGCCTTCAACGTGGTGCACGCCTACATCGAGGGCGGGCTGTTCGACATCCCCGCTCCGGCGACGCCGCTGCCGGACGTGTCGAGCGAGGCGAACCGCGCCATCTCCCAGCAGATCGCGGAGCAGGGCTCGGTGCTGCTGAAGAACGACGACGCCGTGCTGCCCCTGAGCGACGAGGAGGGCCTGACCATCGCCGTCATCGGCCCGACGGCGTCCGCCCAGCTCAACGCCGAGGGCGTCAGCGCCAAGTCCGTGTGCTCCGCCTACTTCCAGTTCCGCCGAGCCGGCGTGCTGTCCTGCGATCACCTCATCGACCCGCTGACCGCGCTCACCGAGCGGGCGGCGCAGAACGGCCAGACGGTGCTGTTCGACGACGGCGACGACGTGGCATCGGCCGCGGCCCTGGCGGCTCAGGCGGACGTCGCGCTCGTCTTCGGGTACCTCCGCACCGGCGAGTTCGCGGACACGCCGGACCTCCGCCTGGACGGCAACGGCGACCAGCTCGTCGAGGCGGTCGCCGCCGCGAACGACAGCACGGCCGTCGTCCTCGGGCACGGGACCGCGGTCGAGATGCCGTGGATCGACAGCGTCGACGCCGTCCTCGCGACCTGGTACCCCGGCGACCGGATGGGCCCGGCGATCACCAACCTGCTCTACGGCGACGTGAACCCGTCGGGCAAGCTCCCGATGACGTTCCCGAAGTCGGTCGAGGACACCCCGACCAGCACCCCGGAGCAGTACCCGGGCATCGTGGACGCGAACGGCATCCGCCAGGTGGAGTACTCGGAGGGGCTGCAGGTCGGCTACCGCTGGTACGCCGCGCAGGGCATCGAGCCGCTGTTCGAGTTCGGCCACGGCCTCTCGTACACGAGCTTCGACTACAGCCACGTCAAGGTAACGCCGCAGTCGACGGACGGGAAGAAGGAGATCCGGATCCGGTTCCGCCTCACCAACACCGGCGACCGCGAGGGCACCGAGGTGGCGCAGGCCTACGTCGAGCTCCCCTCGAGCACCGGTGAGCCGTCGAAGCGCCTCGTCGGCTGGGAGCGGGTCACCCTCGCCCCCGGCGAGCACGCCAACGTCGAGATCGTGCTGAGCCCCGAGGATCTCGCGGAGCTGCACCTCCTCGAGTACTGGGACGAGAGCGCGGGCGCCTGGACGACCGCGACGGGCACCTACACGGTGACCGTCGGCGGATCCTTCGACGCCGAGGCGGCGAGCAGCTTCCGCATCCGGTGAGCTGACGCAGTCCGGGAGGGGCGGGGAGTTGCGGCTCCCCGCCCCTTCGCGTGTCCGGAGCTGCGGAGGCGCGACCTGAGGACAGTCCGCGACGGGTGTCGGTGCCCCTTTGTACAGTGACGTCGTCGTGCAGAGTGGCGCGGAATCGAGGTGGACGATGGCGGACGGTGCTGCGGTCCCGGGGACCAGCGAGCTGTCGAGTCGGGCAGGAGCCGAGGTGCTCCGCCCGGGCGACGACGAGTACGAACGGCTGAGGCCGGACTACATGGTGGCAGGGGAGCCGGCGCTCATCGTCCGGCCGTCCTCGCCCGAGGGCGTGGCCGAGACGGTCCGCTACGCCGCCGAGCACGGGCTGCCGATCTCCGTGCGCAGCGGCGGCCACGGTGCGGCGGCCTTCGCCAACCCCGGCGGCGTCGTCATCGACCTGGCCCGCCTCCGGGATGTGGCCGTGGGTGAGGCGGGCCTCGTCCGGATCGGCGGCGGCGCCACCTGGGGCGAGATCGCCGCCGCACTCGGCCGGCACGGGCTCGCCCTGTCGTCGGGGGACACCCGCAGCGTCGGCGTCGGCGGCCTCACTCTCGGCGGCGGCATCGGCTGGATGGTCCGGCAGTACGGCCTCGCACTCGACAGCCTGGTCGGCGCGCAAGTGGTGCTCGCCGACGGCCGCATCGTCCGGGCGACCGCATCCGACCACGCGGACCTGTTCTGGGCGCTCCGAGGCGGCGGAGGCAACTTCGGCGTCGTGACCGAGTTCACGTTCCAGGCGCACCCCGTCGGCGAGGTCGTGTTCGGAGCCCTGACCTTCGGCGTCGACGATCTGCCGGGTCTGCTGCGCGGCTGGCGGGACGTCATGCGGGGCGCACCCGAGGAGCTCAACACCACGGTCCTCGCCATGCCGCCCTTCGGGGATCAGCCTCCCGGCGTGCAGATCCTCGTGTGCTGGACCGGAGACCCGGAGCAGGCGGACGAGGTGGTGGCGCCCCTGCGCGCCCTCCCCGGCCTGCGCGACGAGCAGCTCGCCCGCACCGCATACGCGGACGTGCTCGAGGAGCCCGAGAAGCCGGAGGGCGTGACGATCGTCGACTACAACAGCTTCGCGGCCGACTTCGACGACCGCACGATCGATGCCCTCGCCGCCGCCCGGGAGCAGGTCGACGCGTCCGTCCTCATGATTCGGTACCTCCGCGGAGCGCTGAACCGGGTTCCGGCGTCGGAGACCGCCTTCGCGCACCGGGATAGCGAGGTCCTGCTGATCCTCGCCGCGTTCCTCCCCGTGGACGCGGCCCCGGAGGACGTGGCGACGGTCCGCCGGCGCTGGTCGGCTCTCGACGAGTACACGCGAGGCATGTACAGCAACTTCTCGATGCTCGCGGGCGAGGAGACCACGGCCCGGATCTACCCGCCGGACACCTTGGCCCGGCTGCGCGAGGTCAAGCGGGACTACGACCCCGGCAACCTCTTCGCGCGCAACCATAACGTCCGCCCAGCGGAAGGGGTCCTCGCCGGCGTGGGCGCCTAGGGCGGCGCCGACCGCTCGTCGGTGGCAGGGGTCGGAGGGTTCGAGTCGGCGTGGGGGGCACGGGCCGGTAGAAAGGTCCCATGTCGAATGTGATCCATGTCGTCCTCGTCGAGTGGCGGGACGACGTGTCCGCGGATGCCCAGGAGCGCGTGCGCGAGGCGGCCCGCGCGATGGTGGGCCGGATCCCCGGCATCCTCCGCCTCGACGAGGGCCCGAGCGTGAGTCCCGAGGGCCTCGAGCAGGGCTTCGAGTGGGGCCTCGTCATCACGTTCGACAGCGAGGAGGCGCGCGACGGGTACCTCCCGCATCCCGTGCACCGCGTGCTCGCCGAGCAGATCGGCGCGGGGGCCGAGCGGGTCGTCGTGTTCGACCTCCCCTCCGCGGGCTGACGGCGCTCCGCCGGCCCCTCCCTCGGCCGTCGAGCAGCGGGACCGGCCCGCCGGGTCACGAGCCCCGCGGTCCACAACGGCGTAGACGGACGTCGGCGGTACGCCCGACACTGGACCCGTGCCCGAACTCCCCGAGGTCCACGCGCTCGCGACCGACCTGGGCGCGCGCCTGACCGGCCGCACGATCGATCGCCTGGAGCTCGTCTCCTTCGCCGTGCTCAAGACGTTCGACCCGCCCCCGTCCGCACTGGCCGGGCGCACGGTGTCCGGCGTGCACCGGCACGGCAAGTTCCTGGACATCGACGCCGACGGCCTGCACCTCGTCATGCACCTGGCTCGCGCGGGCTGGATCCGCTGGCGCGAGGCGGAGCCGAAGGCGTCGACCCGGCCGGGCAAGGGCCCTCTCGCCGCCCGGCTGGTGCTGGACGACGGGTCGGGGTTCGACGTCACCGAGGCCGGCACCAAGAAGAGCCTCGCGATCTACGTCGTGAACGATGCGCAGGAGGTGCCCGGCGTCGCGAGTCTCGGGCCGGATCCGCTCGCCGACGGCTTCACCGAGGACGATCTCGCCCGGATCCTGGCGGGCGCCGGACGGGCCCAGATCAAGGGAGTCCTGCGGAACCAATCGCTGCTCGCGGGGATCGGCAACGCGTACTCGGACGAGATCCTGCACGTGGCGAAGATGTCGCCGTACAAGCCCGCGGCCATGTCCGAGGACGAGCGGCACCGCCTGTTCGAGGCGATGCAGTCGACGCTGCGGGACGCCATCGCGCGCTCCGACGGGCTCGCCGCATCCGATCTCAAGCGGGAGAAGAAGTCCGGACTCCGGGTCCACGGCAGGACAGGGGAGGCGTGCCCGGTCTGCGGCGACACCATCCGCGAGGTCATCTTCGCCGACTCCACGTTCCAGTACTGCCCGACCTGCCAGACGGGCGGCAAGCCGCTCGCGGACCGGGTGCTGTCCCGCCTGCTCAAGTAGTCCCGCAGCCGACCTGCTCGAGGCGCCCGGCGGGCCGCCGGGGCGCCCCGGCTAGGCTGGCCCCATGAGCGACGCCCAGCTCGGCGTGGCGGTGGCGCAGTTCGCGCCGGGCCGCGACTACGTGCAGAACATCGACCGGATCACCGGTCTCGCCCACCTCGCCGCCCAGCGTGGCGCATCCCTCATCGTGTTCCCCGAGTACTCGTCGTACTTCTCGGACCCGATGGACGGCAGCTTCGCCCGCAACGCCCAGCCGCTCGACGGCCGGTTCGTCGCGCACCTGGTCCAGGTCGCCGGCCGGCTCGGCGCCACGCTGGTCGCCGGCATGGTCGAGCAGCGGCAGGGCTCGAAGTTCTCGAACACGCTCGTCGCCGTCACCGGCGACGGCATCGTCGCCACCTACCGGAAGCTGCACCTCTACGACGCGTTCGGCCAGCGGGAGAGCGAGTGGGTCGTGCCGGGCGACATCGAGGACCCGCAGGTCTTCGAGGTGAACGGCATCCGGGTCGGGATGCAGACGTGCTACGACGTCCGCTTCCCCGAGGTCACCCGCCGCATCGTCGACGCGGGCGCCGAGCTCGTGCTCATCCCGGCGGAGTGGGTGCGCGGGCCGCTCAAGGAGCACCACTGGCGGACCCTCGTCACCGCCCGAGCGATTGAGAACACCGTGTACGTCGCCGCCGCGGATCACGCCCCGCCGATCGGCGTCGGCAACAGCCTCATCGTCGGGCCGATGGGCGTGCACATGGTGGAGATCGGCGAGGCCGTGGACGTCGCGGTCGCCTGGGTGTCCCGCCAGCGCCTCGCCGACGTGCGCGCGAAGAACCCGGCGCTGTCCCTGCGCCGCTTCCGGGTCGAGCCGCTCGCGCCCGCGACGGTGGGCGCCGCCGGGTCGAGCCTCGGCCCGCTGCTGTAGGCCCCGCCGCCGGTCGCAGCAGCCGCGTCAGGGCCTGAGGCCGGCGAGCTGCGTCGCCGCCTGCTCCAGGACGTCCATCCGCTTGCAGAAGGCGAAGCGCACGAGCGAGCGGTACTGGCCGGCGAGCTCCGCGTGGCAGAAGGCCGAGATCGGCACGGCCGCGACTCCCGCGAGCTCGGGGAGCCGGCGGCAGAACTCGGCCCCGTCCTCGTAGCCGAGGGGCGCGGCATCCGCGACGACGAAGTACCCCGCCGCCGGAAGGCTGAGGCGGAAGCCCGCCGCCTCGAGACCGCTCGCCAGCAGGTCGCGCTTGCGCTCGAGGTCCGCCACGAGCTCCTGGAAGAACGAGTCGGGGAGGCGCAGGCCGGCGGCGATTGCGGGCTGGAACGGTCCGCCGTTGACGAACGTGAGGAACTGCTTCACCGCGAGGATCGCGCGCACCAGCTCTGCGGGCGCGGTGATCCAGCCGATCTTCCAGCCGGTCGTGTTGAAGGTCTTGCCGCCCGAGGAGATGGAGACGGTGCGCTCACGGGCCCCGGGCAGCGTGGTGAGGGGGACGTGCCGCTCCCCGCCGTAGACGAGGTGCTCGTACACCTCGTCGGTCACGAGCACGGCGTCGTGCCGCTCCGCGAGCTCGACGAGCAGCTGCCGGATCTCGGGGGAGAGGACCATCCCGGTCGGGTTGTGCGGATCGTTGACGATGATCAGCCGGGTGCGGTCGCTGACGGCGGCACGCAGCTCTTCGGAATCCGGCTGGAAGTCCGCGCCGCGCAGCGGGACTGTCCTGTGCACGCCGCGCCCGAGCTCGATCACGGCCCCGTAGGCGTCGTAGAAGGGCTCGAACGTGAGCACCTCGTCGCCCTCGTCGACGAGCGCGAGGATCGTCGCGGCAAGGGCCTCGGTGGCGCCGGCGGTGACGAGGACCTCGGTGTCCGGGTCGTAGTCGAGCCCGTAGAACCGCTTCTGGTGCTCGGCGATGGCCTGCCGCAGAACCGGCATGCCGATCCCCGGCGGGTACTGGTTGAGGCCCTCGGCGATGGACTGCCGCGCGACCTCGAGCACCTCCCGGGGCCCGTCGTAGTCGGGGAACCCCTGCCCGAGGTTGATGGCGCCCGTGCGCACCGCGAGCTCGGTCATCTCGGCGAAGATCGTCTTGCTGACCGACCCGTCCGCCCCGAGCAGGAGCGCGCCGTGCGCCGCCCGCTGCCACGATCCCTGCACAGCCACGGAAGGAAACGCTACAGCGCCGACTGTGGACAGCAGTCCGGAGGCCGCGACGGAGGGCCTACCGTGTTGGCATGTTCCGACCGAGGGTGCGCGTGGCGGCGGCGTTGCTCGCCGTTATCGCCCTCGGTGGGTGTGCGGGGGAGCCGGGGCCCGTCGCGTCACCGGCCACCAGCAGCGCTGCCGCAGCCGATGGTTTCAGCTCAGAGGAAGAGGCCCTTGAAGCCGCCCAGCACGCATACGCCGATTACATAACGGTGAGCGACCAGATAGCTGCTGAGGGCGGGGAGAGTCCGGAAAGGGTGCGCGGACTGCTTTCCGAGGAGGCTTACGGGCAGGAGCTGCAGGGTTTCGAGTATCTGTCCAGCAACGGACTGCGGCTTCAGGGCGCTAGCTCCTACGACTCCATCTCAGTCAAGCGTTGGGATGCGACCACGGTCGAAACGTACCTCTGCCTCGACCTATCAGCTGTCCGGCTGGTGGATCGCGCAGGCAATGATGTGACGCCACCGGACAGAGTTGACCGGCAACCCTTCGAGGTGAATTTCGTGCGGGAACCGACAGGTCAAGTGCTGATTAGCAGGAACTCCGTATGGGCCGGCGACAACTTCTGCTAGCCACAGCATTCCTGCTCGTTACATCCCCGCAACTGGTGCTGACGTCGTCGGCGGATTGCGGCCGTATCGAAGCTCTGTCAGGCGTTTGCGGGAATCCTTCTCCTCCCACCTCGGCAGCCCGGGTGAACGGCGGTGCGGTGGATGTCTCCGCTGAGGTGCGCACCGGGGGGCGCGGACCTTCCTCTGATGGGTCCTCGACGGGCGGCGGCGCTCCAGAGGTCGAGTGGGTATACCGCGACGCGAACTCCTGTTCCTCCTCGGACCCGATCGCCGCCGATGTCGCCTGCCGTGACGACCTCAGCGTGACGCTGGACGGGACGGACATTCCCTGGCAGCCGATCACGATCGCGGACCTCGAGAGCTTCCGGCCCGACCTGCCGCTGCTGTCCGCCGAGCCGGCGGGCTGGGCCGTCGTGGACCTTCCTGCGAACTTCGTGGCGCACGCGGAGCAGCAGGTGGTTTCCGGGATCCTCCTCGGCGAGCCGGCGGAGGTGCGATTCACGCCCGTCTCCTTCACCTGGGACTACGGCGACGGAGAGAGCCGCACGACGAGCGAGCCCGGCGCTTCCTGGAGCGCTCTGGGAGTCCCCGAGCTCACGGCCACGTCGACGAGCCATGCCTATCACGAGCGCGGACGCGTCCAGGCCGAGCTCACCGTCACGTACGGTGCGGAGTATCGCTTCCTCGGCCCGGAGTGGATCCCCGTGGTCGGCACGCTCGAGGTGACGACGTCACCGACGCCGATCTCCGTCGTGACCGCGGACACGATGCTGGTCGTGGGCGACTGCCACTCGGCCGGCGGGCCGGGCTGCTAGGCGGTTCATAGGTGATCCTGTGGGCCGCCATAGCGTCGATTAGCGGTACGCCCAGGGAGTGCAGTCATGCTGGAGGGGCACTGAGAGGAGCTCCACATGACCGAGAACCCGCAGACCCCCGAGGGTCAGCCGAGCGAGCGCCCCGCCTCCATTCCGGCTGCGGGATCCGAGAACGCCCCCACCGAGCGCATCCCGGAGAGCCCTGCCTCTCCCGAGACCCCGGTCACCGCTGCATCCGGACACGGCAGTCCGGCCGAGCAGCAGCCGGCCCAGGCGCCGGGCGTGGAGCCCTATGGTCAGCAGGACCCGAACGGCGCATACCCAGCGGGGCCGGCCGCCTCCTACCCGAACGCGGAGCCATCGGCAGCGCACGACTCCGGCGCCGCTTTCGGCTCCGCCGCGACCGCGCAGTACCCGGCCGCGGACGCCACTGCCCCTGAGCAGAAGCCTGCGAAACGCGGCCTGCTCCTCCCGGTGATCGGCGCCCTCGCGCTCGGTGCGCTGATCGGGGGTGGATCCGGCGCCGGCATCTACGCGCTCGCGACCGGAGCGGACGGCACGCGCACCGTCAGCACCACCACGGCGCCGAACATCACGGTGAACCGATCCGAGGACGCCACGAACACCACGGCCGTCGCAGCGAAGGCGGCGCCGTCGGTCGTGACCATCGCGGTGAACGGCAACAACTCTGGCGGAACCGGTTCCGGCGTCATCCTGACCGAGGACGGATACGTCCTCACGAACACCCACGTCGTGACTCTCGACGGCGCCACCGCCGATGCCGAGATCCAGGTCACGACGAGCGACGGCCAGATCTTCAGCGCGAGCGTCGTCGGCACGGACCCGATCGTGGACCTCGCGGTCATCAAGATCGAGGGCGCGTCGGGGCTCACGCCGATCGAGTGGGCGGACTCCGACGAGCTCAACGTCGGTGACGGCGCCGTGGCCATCGGTGCGCCGCTCGGGCTGAGCGGCACCGTGACGGACGGCATCGTCAGCGCCCTGAATCGCAGCATCACCGTGGCGTCTTCCGCGGTCCCCGAGCAGCCGGGCGACGACAGCGAGGAGACGGAGCCGGACCCCAGCGACCCGTTCGACTTCTGGAACTTCGACATCCCCGGCCAGGAGGGCGGCAGCGCCGGAGCGTCGAGCAGCATCTCGCTCCCCGTGATCCAGACGGACGCCGCGATCAACCCCGGCAACTCGGGCGGCGCGCTGCTGAACACGGACGGCGAGCTCATCGGGATCAACGTGGCCATCGCCAGCGCGGGCTCGTCCAGCGGAGGCGCCGGCAGCATCGGCGTCGGCTTCGCCATCCCGTCCAACCTCGCGGAGCGCGTCGCGGACGAGCTCATCGAGGACGGCCAGGCCTCGCACGGCTTGCTCGGTGCGACGGTGGCGGATGCCGGCACCGAGGTGCCCGACGCGCAGCTCGCCGGCGCCTACATCGACAGCGTGACGGCCGGCGGTGCCGCCGACCAGGCGGGCCTGCGGCAGGGCGACATCATCACCGAGTTCAACGGCAAGCCCATCACGTCTCAGACGGACCTCACCGCGCAGGTGCGCTACCTCGCCGGCGGCGCCGACGCCGAGCTCACCTACGTGCGCGACGGCGAGCGGACGGAGGTCAGAGTCACGCTGGGCGAGCTCCAGCTCTGATCGCTCCTACGGAGGCGGGGTCCGGCGCGGGAGGGTAACGACAGCGCCGGACCCCTCCTGTCTGCCTCTCGCCGCCCCGGCACCCGTTCCTCGCGCTCAACAGGCAGAAATGCCGTCAGCAGGCAAAGTCGGCCCGTTTTTGCCTGCTGGGCGACAGATTGCCTGTTGAGCGAGAGAAGCCCGGGTCGGCCGTGCGGGGCGAGGGAGGCGTCCGGGGTTTCCCGCCGACTCCCGTATCCACTCCTGGCCCTCAACAGGCAGAAATGACGTCAGCAGGAAGAAGCGGCCCGTTTCTGCCTGCTGGGCGACGAACTGCCTGCTGAGCGAGAGCAGCCGAGGTCCTCCCGGACGGAAGTCCCGGGCCAATTGCCGATTCGAGCGTCCGCTCATGACCCTCAACAGGCAGGAATGCCGTCAGCAGGCAGAATCGGACCGATTTTGCCTGCTGGACGACAGATTGCCTGTTGAGCGGGAGGAGTCGGGAGCCGACCCCCGGGCAAGAAGGCCCCCGGGTCCGCCATCCGGGGCCGCTGATACACTCCGAACGATGGCTGAGCATCGCCCGAAGACCCCTCCGCGCCCTGAGGGCAACCGGGATCTCGGCCCCCTGCCCGCCGTCTCCTACGTGATGCCCGTGCTCAACGAGGCGGATCACATCGAGGCCGCCGTGGCGAGTCTCATCGGCCAGGACTACGCCGGCGACTTCGACATCATGCTGGCCCTCGGCCCGAGCACGGACGGCACCGACGAGGTCGTCGCGCGCATCCAGCGGGATGACCCACGTGTGCGCACGACGATCAACGAGCTCGGGACGACGCCCGAAGGGCTCAACCTGGCGATCCGTGCCACCGCGAACCCGATCGTGATCCGCGTCGACGCGCACTCGGTGCTGCCGACCGACTACACCCGCATCGCCGTCGAGACCCTCCTCCGGACCGGTGCCGCGAACGTCGGCGGCGTCATGGCCGCGGAGGGCGTCACCCCGTTCGAGAAGGCGGTGGCGCTCGCGTACGGCTCCCGGGTCGGACTCGGCGGCACCCCGCACCACGTCGGCGGCCAGGAGGGACCGGCGGAGACGGTCTACCTGGGCGTCTTCCGGCGCGACCGGCTCGAAGCCGCCGGCCTGTTCGACGAGAACATCCGGCGCGGCCAGGACTGGGAGCTCAATCGCCGCCTCCGCGAGCTCGGCGACGTCGTGTGGTTCAACCCGGCCCTGCACGTCACCTACCGGCCCCGGTCCAGCTATCGGAAGCTCGCCCGGCAGTTCCTCAGCACGGGACTGTGGCGGGGCGAGCTCGCGCGCCGGCATCCCTCGCAGAACGGCATCCGCTACTTCGTGCCGCCCGCCATGGTGCTGAGCGTCACGGCGGGACTGCTCCTCGGCATCCTCGGACTGGTCCGGACCGCGGCCGGTCGGGGCTCCCGCTGGCCGCTCCTCGGGTTCGCGGCGCCCGCGGTCTATCTCCTGTTCGTGGTGGCCGCCACGCTCCTCGTCGCGGCGAGGTCGGGACTTCGTACCGCCCTGTGGTTTCTTCTAGTGTTGCCCTGCATCCACTTCTGCTGGGGCACTGGGTTCTTCTTCGGCGTCGCCAAGCTGACCCGCAACATCCAGGCCTACACGGGAAGGTGACGATGGCGACGGCCGCCTCCCCTTCCCGCCCCTCCTCTATCGCCGAGCTCAAGCGCATCGCGCAGCCGCCGGAGGTCCGGCTCCGCCGGAACGCCGAGCACTGGACCGCGTCGCTCTACCTCCGCTCGCTCTCCCCGTACCTCACCTGGCTGCTGCTCAAGACCTCGATCTCGGCGAACGGCGTGACCGGCCTCATGATCGTCGTCGGCTGGAGCACGGCCGCCGCCCTCCTGATCCCGGGCCTCGGCGGGGCCGCCCTCGCGGTCATCCTCGGCCAGCTGCAGATGCTCGTCGACTGCTGTGACGGCGAGGTCGCCCGCTGGCGCGGCACCTCGTCACCCGCCGGCGTCTTCCTCGACAAGGTCGGGCACTACACGACCGAAGCTCTGATCCCGATCGCCCTCGGCATCCGCGCGGCCGGCTACCCCTTCGAGGCGCCCGAGGACTTCCTCTGGACGACGCTGGGGCTGCTGCTCGCCCTCGTCATCGTGCTCAACAAGGCCCTCAACGACATGGTCCACGTCGCCCGGGCGAACGCGGGCCTCGACAAGCTCGCGGACCACCGCGACGAGGCGGTGCCGTCCCAGGCGCTCGTTGCCCGGCTGCGCCGCGCCGCGCGGTTCGTCCCGTTCCACCGCCTGTACCACTCGGTCGAGCTGACCCTCCTCGCCCTCGGCGCCGCGATCGTCGGCACGATCCTCACGCTGGCCGGCGTCGACGACGGCCAGCTCCTCGCGGATCGCTGGCTCGTCGGGCTGCTCGTTCCGCTCTCGATGCTCGCCCTCGCCGGCCACTTCGTGGCGATCCTCGCGTCGAAGCGTGTCCGGGGCTGAGCCGGCCGTCGGCGTCGTCGTCCTGACCCAGGGGACACGGCCTGCGGACCTCCGCCGCGGCATCGAGAGCGTCCTCGCGCAGAGGGACGTCGCCGTCGACGTCGTGATCGTCGGCAACGGCTGGGATCCCGCCACGGACGCCCTTCCCGGCAAGGTCGGCACGCTCGCGCTCCCCGAGAACGTCGGCATCCCGGCCGGGCGCAATGCCGGCGTGCCGCACGTCGCCGGCGACTACCTCTTCTTCCTCGACGACGACGCGTCGCTCCCGTCGCCGGCCTTCCTCCGCGACGCCGTGCAGCTGATCCGCGCCGACCCGACCATCGGCCTCGTACAGCCGCGAGTGGTGGATCCGACCGGCGTCGCCTCGCCCCGGCGCTGGATCCCCCGGATTCGCAAGGGAGACCCCGCGAGGTCCAGCCCCGTCTTCTCCTGCTGGGAGGGGGCGGTGCTGCTGCCGCGTCCGGTGTTCGACGCGACGGGCGGCTGGGCGAACCCGTTCTTCTATGCGCATGAGGGGATCGAGCTCGCGTGGCGGGTCTGGGACACCGGAGCGCGCGCCTGGTACGCCGGCGAGCTCGTCGCGAACCACCCCGTCATCCAGCAGACCCGGCACCCCTACTACTGGCGGCTCAACGCCCGGAACCGGGTGTGGCTCGCGCGCCGCAACCTCCCCGCACCGCTCGTGCCGCTCTACGTCGCCTCCTGGACCCTGATCCACGCGCTGCGTTTCGCCCGCCGGCCGTCCGGGGCGCGGGCGTGGCTGAGCGGATGGTGGGAGGGGTGGCGCACCGACCCGGGGGAGCGCCGCCCGCTGCGGTGGGCCACGGTCTGGCGGATGACCCTCGCCGGACGGCCGCCGATCGTCTGACGCGCAGCCCCTGGCGGCAGGGCTCGCCCCGACGGCCCTCGCCCTTGGCCCACCCACCGGAGCGGCGACCCGGCCGGGCTACCCTGAACGAGTGGGATTGCTGCGGGACGCGGGGCTGGCGTGGGGGATGGCGAAGCGCCTCGTTCGCGGAAGGATCCTGCATCGGCGGCTCGAGCGGCGCCTCGCGGCGACCGCGCCCCTGCCGAAGGGGCACTACGAGATCGGGGTGTACTTCGCCGACGGTCCCGTGAACCTGTACCAGATCCGCCAGTGGTACAAGCCGCTGCTGGAGCTGAGCGCCGCCCACCCCGTCCTCATCCTGAGCCGGTCGGCTCCGTCGGCGCTCACGATGCTCGACGAGGCGCCTCTTCCCGTCGCCTTCGTGCGCCGGGTCACCGACCTCGAGCAGGTGGTCGCCGAGCAGCCGCTCAAGCTCGTGCTCTACGTGAACCAGAACGCGCGCAACTTCCAGATGATGCGGTACGGCCGCCGCTGGCACGTGTTCATCAATCACGGCGAGAGCGACAAGATGTACATGACCACGAACCAGTTCAAGGCCTACGACTACGCGCTCATCGCCGGTCGGGCCGCTCGGGAGCGCCTGGGCCGGGTCCTCTGGGACTACGACTTCGACAAGCGGGCGATCCAGATCGGGCGTCCGCAGGCCGACCACTACTCCGGGGACCTGCCCTACACCCCGGACGATCGCATGGTCGTCCTGTACGCGCCGACGTGGGAGGGCGACCGGGGGGCGGCCGCGTACGGGTCCATCGCCTCGCACGGCGTCGCGCTCGTCCGGGCCCTGCTCGCCACCGGGCGCCACCGCGTCGTGTATCGCCCCCACCCGCGCAGCGGCGTGGTGGATCGCGCGTACGGCGCGGCGAACCGGCAGATCATCGAGATGCTCCGCCGCGCCAACGCGGCCGACCCCAGCGCGCAGCACGTGCACGACACGGGACCGGACCTCGGCTGGCAGCTGGGGGCCGCCGACGTGATGATCTCCGACATCTCCGCGATGGTCTACGACCGGCTGGCCGCGGGCAAGCCGCTGCTCGTGGCCCGACCCGTGAGTCCCGAGGCCGAGATCGACGCCGGCGGCTACCTCGGTGACGCCGAGTGGCTGGATGCGGCGGACGCCGGCGGGATCGTCGACCGCCTCGACGAGCTCCAGCACGACGAGGCCGCTGCGGCGCGGCTCGCCGCCTGGGTCGAGCACTACTTCGGGGACACGACACCGGGTGCGACGACCGCCCGCTTCCACGCCGCGATCGAGCACCTGCTGGACGAGTGGGAGCGGCACGCCCGCCTGCACGCGGGGGACGGCCCCTCGAGCCACACTCCGGACCCGGACGACCCGGCCGAGGAGTAGCGGTCGCTGCTCTCCGGTCGAGCGCTAGGAGCCGGTGGAGGACGGGGTCGCCGAGGCCGCCTCGTCGGTGCCGTCGGCCGCCGGAAGTGCCGGTGTCTGGCGCGCCTCCTTGCGGCGCCGCGCCATCCCCACGAGCCCGGGGAAGCGCTTCGGCGCCTCACCGGTCGGCCCGCGGTCCTGCGGCTCGAGCTCCGCCCGGAGCACGAGCGGCGGGGGCGGGAACGCCTCGCGCGCGGACTGCACGACCTTGCGACCCAGGAGGCGGTTCCCGGTGCCGCCGACGACCGCGCCGATCCCGAAGGGGACCAGCCGGCCGAGGACCGAGCCGCCCTGGCGGACGACGAAGCGCTTCATGAAGCTCTTCTTGATCCTGTCGGTGAGCTGGCCCACGACCGCCTTCGGCAGGCTGTTCGTGATGAGCTCGCCCCAGTAGGCGTTCAGGGGCTGACCGCCGCGGCCGACCTGGCCCGCGAACTGCCGCACCAGGTCCTTCCCGCTGGCACCGAGCATGAGCGCCATCACGAGAGCCCGGGAGCGCTCCGGCTCGACGACGGCGATCCCGTGGATCTCGGCCACCGACTGCGCGAACAGCGCGCTGGCCTCGAGGAACGCCGCGGTCTCGGCCCCGCTCAGCACCAGCGACGCGCCCGTGCCGACGCCGGGAACCGCCGCGCTGGCGCCGACCGCCGCTCCTCCCGCGGTGACCGCGTTCAGGTAGTCGCGCTCCAGCACGCGGATCAGCTGCTCCGGGGTCGCGTTGGGGTGACGTCGGCGGATCCGGCGGATGTTCGCGAGGACGAGCGGCCGGTGCACGGCCATGAGTCCGTCGAAGGTCTTGACGACGACCTGGGGCACCTCGTTCTCTTCGGCCATGCCCGAAGTCTACGAAACGCCCCCGGGCACCCCGCGGGGGGTGGACAGGGTCAGCTCCCGCTGTCCTTCGAGTACCGGGCGAGGACGTCCTCGATGGGGCCGTCGAGCGCGAGCCGCCCCTTGTTCAGATACAGGCCGCGGGTGCAGAACCGCCGGAGGTCCCGCTCGCTGTGGGAGACGAAGAAGAGGGTGCGTCCCCCGTCGAGCAGCTCCTGGATGCGCGCGTAGCACTTCTCGCGGAACGCCCGGTCGCCGACGGCGAGCACCTCGTCGACGAGGAGGATCGGCTCTTCCAGCCGCGAGATGACGGAGAAAGCCAGCCGCACCTTCATGCCGCTGGAGAGATGCTTGTAGGGCGTGTCGAGGAAGTCGCCGATCTCGGCGAAGTCGATGATCTCGCCGAACCGCTCGTCGATCTCCCGCCGTGACATGCCGTGGAGGCCGGCGGTGAGGTAGACGTTGTCCCGCACGGAGAGGTCGTCGACGAAACCTCCCGTGATCTCGATCAGCGGCGCGACGCCGGCCCGCACGGCGACGGTGCCCTCGTCCGGGAGCACGACCTCGGCGACGAGCTTCAGCAGCGTCGACTTGCCCTGGCCGTTCCGCCCGACGACGCCGATCGCCTCACCGGGGCGCACGGTGAACGAGACGTCGCGGAGCGCCCAGAACTCGTCGGGGCGGAGGCGGCGGTTGCGCCCGGAGAAGAGGTCCTTGAAAGTCCGACGGCCGCGGCGGTTCCTGCGGAACCGGATCCCGGCACCGCGCACCTCGATCACGGGCGCTCCGGCATCGAGTGCCGCGGCGCTCGCCGCCCTGACCTCGCTCGTCACGTCAGATCTCCTTCAGGACGGCGCGCTCGGTCCGGGCGAACACGAGCAGGCCGATCGCGAGGAGCGCGACCGACATCGCCGCTCCGACACCGACGAGGTAGGGGTCGAACTCGGACCCGAAGAAGCTCGAGCGGTAGAGGCTGAACAGGCCGAACAGCGGGTTGAAGGCCGCCCAGGCGTGGAGTCCCTCCGGCAGGTCGCGCGCGCTGTAGATGATCGGCGAGGCATAGAAGAGGAAGCGGAGGATGAGCTTGACCGCGCGCTCCAGATCGCGGAAGAAGACGACGAGCGGAGCGACGATCAGCCCGACCCCCGCCGTCAGGACCGCCTGCATGAGCAGCGCGAGGGGCAGCAGGGCGACGCCGGCGGTGAGCGAGGCGCCGCTCACGATCGCGAACGCGGCGAGCACCGGGATGCTCAGGAGGAACTCGATGCCCTTGGAGAGCACGAGGCGGTTCACCCAGATCGTCCGCGGGATCTTGGTGGAGCGGACGAGCTTCGCCTCCCGCAGGAAGGCCCTGGTCGCGTCGCTGACCGCGCCGTTGAACCACATCCACGGCAGCAGCGCCGACAGCAGGAAGACGATGTAGGGCTCCTCGCCGACCTGCCGCTGGAACACCTGGGTGAAGACGAACCAGTAGATCCCGGCCATGACGAGCGGGTCCAGGATCGACCACAGGTAGCCGAGAGCGGACGTCGAGTAGCGGACCCGGAGGTCACGTGTCGTGAGCAGCCAGAGGATCTGCCGGTAGCGCCGGCCGCCCGTCGCGCGCACCCGTGCGGGAGCCTGGACTGCGGCCGTTGTCACGCCGAAACTCTACCCACCGGCCCCGACGGGACCGCGATCCGGGACCGGGTCGGATCAGACGAAGTGGTTCGCCCGCTCGAGGTCCTCGGCGAAGTCGATCTCGACCGCGTACAGGTCGGAGATGTCGACGGGCTCGACGAGCATGCCGTTCTGCTCGATCGCGAGCTCGATGCCGCGCTCGAAGTAGTCCTGGGCGCCCACGCGGGCGAGCTGGCGGATCAGCGCCGCCTTGTCCCGGCTCGAGACGTAGTTGATGCCGACGGCCTCGCCGAGCGCGTTCTTGACGGACTTCGAGAGCTCCTTGATGTAGCCCTCCGCGGTCGTCGTGTACTTGACCTCCTCGTCGGACACCGAGGAGGTGTTGACGGTGACGAAGGACTGGTCGCGCTCGATCCACTCCTTGCAGCGGACCAGGACCTGGGGCGAGAAGACGACGTCGCCGTTCATCCAGAGGACGCCGCCGGGGCCGGACGCCTGGAGGGCGCGGAGGAGGCTCTTCGACGTGTTGGTCTCGTCGTAGCGCTCGTTGTAGACGTACTTCGCGTCGGGGAACGCCTCGATGATGTGCTCGAGCTTGTAGCCGACGACGGTCGTCACGGTGGCGTCCTTGCCGAACGCGTAGCGGATGTTGTCGAACTGCTGCCCCATGATGGTGCGGCCGTCGCTCAGCTCGGTGAGAGGCTTGGGGAGGGAGCGACCGAGCCGCGATCCCATTCCGGCGGCGAGGATGACGATCTGGGTGCTCACGGTGTTCTCCTGAAGTTCATGCAGTCAAAGTCGAACCGACACCCTTGTTGGCCCTGACCATGGTAACCGGGGGGTCCGCGTGTGGGGTATGCTCTCGCCCCCTTCCGTGTCCGGATCGTTAGCATCGGCGTCACATCGGAACGCACCTCGCCGGAAACCAGGGCGGAGCGGTTGGTAGCGTTGAGCAGGTGAGTGACGTGCCCGAGCAGCTTCCGTCCTCCGACGCGGGCGCCCAGGCCCCCGCTTCCACCTCATCCTCCCCGGCGAGCCCCGCGGAGCGGGCCGCGACAGCCGGAGCGAGCGCGAAGACCGGTGGCGCGAAGGCCGCCTCTGCGAAGCCTGCCGGAGCGAAGTCGGCCGCCGCGAAGGCCTCGGGCGCCACCGCGGCCGGCGCGAGGAGCGCCGGAACGAAGAGCGCCGGCGCGGCGAGTGCCGAGAAGAGCACCGGCGGTGCCGCGCGTCCGAAGGCCGCCCCCCGGAAGCGTGTCGCCACGGCCAAGGTCGCCGCCGCTGACAGCGCCCCCACCACGGACGCCGCCCCGGCGACCGCCACCGCCGACGTGACGGCTGCCACCGACGGGACTGCTGACACCGACACGGCGGGCGTCAGGGAGGCGAGCGTCCGCACGACTTCCGCCACTGTCGGGACTGCCGCCACCGAGCCGACGACCGTCGACGCGAACGCCGTTCGGCAGGCACCGACCGCGCTCCCTACGGCTGCGGACAACGCGCCTGCGGCCGCGGACGCCGGCGACACCGCCGCGGAACCCGTGCCGGCGGCCAAGAGCGCACCCAAGAAGAGCGGAGCCAAGGCCGCGCCCAAGCGATCCGGAGCGGGTGCGCGCCCGGCCTCCGCGAGCAGGGCAGGCGCGACGCGCGCGCGGACGAAGACCGCTGCGGAGGACGCCGTCGAGACGACGGTCGCTCCCGCCCCGGACGCCTCCCGCGCCGCGGTCGCTGAGCCCCCCGCCGCTCCGGCCGCCGCCGCTCCTGCCTCGGAGACCCTGCTTCCGCCTCCCATCACCGTGCAGGCGCCGCCGGCGTCACCGAAGCCCCGGCCGAAGCGGACGCCGAAGCGCCCCGCCGCGCCGACGCGCGAGCTCGGCGAGGTCGTGCTCTCGATCGAGGGGCTCACGAAGCGGTTCGGTCAGACGGTCGCGGTGGACGACCTCAACCTCCAGGTGCGTCAGGGGTCGTTCTACGGCATCGTCGGTCCGAACGGCGCGGGCAAGACGACCACGCTGTCGATGCTGACCGGGCTGCTGCGCCCGGATGCGGGCCGCGTCACCGTGCACGGCATCGACGTCTGGGGCGACCCGGTGCGGGCGAAGCGGGCGATCGGCGTCCTCCCGGACGCGCTCCGGCTGTTCGACCGCCTCACGGGCGCTCAGCTCCTGTACTACGCGGGGACGCTGCGCGGGCTCGACGGGGAGACCGTCCGCCAGCGCTCGCACGACCTCGTCACGGCGTTCGGGATCGAGGACGCGGTGGACCGCCTCGTCGCGGACTACTCAGCGGGCATGACGAAGAAGATCGCCCTCGCCGCCGCGATGATCCACTCGCCGCGCCTGCTCGTGCTCGACGAGCCCTTCGAGTCCGTCGACCCCGTCTCGGCCGCCAACCTCAACGAGATCCTGCAGAAGTACGTGGCCGCGGGCGGCACCGTCGTGCTCTCGAGCCACGGCATGGACTTCATCCAGCGCGTCTGCGACCACGTCGCGATCATCGTCGCCGGACGGGTGCTCTCCGCCGGGACGATGGACGAGGTCCGCGGCGAGGAGTCCCTCGAGGATCGCTTCGTCGAGCTCGCCGGCGGTCGCAAGGCCGCCGAGGGCATGGAGTGGCTCCACCACTTCTCCGACTGACCCGGACGGACCTCAGACGCTCGTGCTCCCCGTATTCCTCCGCCTGAAGCTGCGGCTCCTCGTCAACTCGTTCCGGCGCAGCCCGTGGCAGGCGGTCGGCCTCGCCGTTGGCGTGCTCTACGGGCTCGGCGTCGCGGTGTTCGGCGCCGTCGGGCTCACCGCGCTGCGCCTCGTGGACGCCGACGGGGCGAGGACGATCGTCGTGATCGCGGGGTCCGCCATCACACTCGGCTTCCTCCTCGTGCCGCTCGTGTTCGGGGTCGACGACACCCTGGACCCGCGACGCTTCTCGCTGTTCGGCATCCCGAACACGCGCCTCGCGACGCTGCTCGCGGTCTCCGCACTGATCAGCGTGCCGTCGATCGCCCTCGCGATCATCGCGCTGGCCTCGGTCGTGACCTGGTCCCGGGATCCGGGATCCTTCGTGCTCGCCGTCCTCTCGGCGGCGCTCATCCTCGCCACGTGCGTCCTCGGCGCGCGCGTCACGACGTCGGTCGCGGCGTTCCTGCTCGCGTCCCGCCGCGCCCGCGAGTTCATGGCCGTGGTCGGCATCCTCGTGCTCGTCCTGCTCTCCCCGGCGGGCGTCGTGCTCGCCAACGCGGACTGGAGCGCGAACGGGGGAGCACCGGCCCGGACGCTCGCCGACATCCTCGCCTGGACGCCGCTCGGCGCGGCGTGGGCCTTCCCCGGCGACGCCGCCCGGGGTGACTGGGGCGGCGCGATCCTGCACCTCCTCTTCGCAACCGCGTTCGTCGGGGTGCTCTGGCTCGCCTGGCGGGCGCTCGTCGCCTGGATGCTCGTCACGCCCGAGCGCGAGGCGAGGGTCAAGGCCTACACCGGTCTCGGCTGGTTCGACCGGCTCCCGGCCACGCCGGGCGGCGCGGTCGCCGCGCGCAGCGCGACGTACTGGATCCGCGACCCCCGCTACCGGGTGTCCCTGCTCATGATCCCGATCACGCCGTTCCTCATGATGGTGCCGCTGCTGTTCGTGGGCGTGCCCGTCGAGGCGCTCGCGCTGATCCCGGTGCCTGTCATCTGCCTCCTCCTCGGCTGGTCGGTGCACAACGACGTGGCCTACGACAACACGGCGATCTGGCTGCACGTCGCGTCGGGGACGCCGGGGCGCGCGGACCGCTGGGGACGCCTGTTCCCCGCGCTCGTGCTCGGCATCCCGCTCCTCATCGTCGGCTCGGTCGTGAGCGCCGCCGTCCATGGCGACTGGATCGTCGTGTGCGGCCTGCTGGGCGTCGGTGCCGCCCTCCTCTTCGGCGGCATGGGCTTCTCGAGCGTCCTGTCGGCGCGCTTCCCGTACCCGGTGGTCCGGCCGGGGGACAGCCCCTTCAGTTCGCCGCAGAGCACGGGCGCGACGAGCGCGGTCGTCCAGTCGGTCGCGTTCCTCGTGTCGGTCGTGCTCGCGCTTCCCGCTCTCGGGTTCGCCGCCCTGGGCCTGTTCGGACCGGACGGCTGGTTCTGGGCGTCGCTCGCCGCCGGCCTCGTCGTGGGCCTCCTCGCGCTCTGGGCGGGGGTCCGGTTCGGCGCCCGCATCTTCGAGCGCCGCGGGCCCGAGCTGCTGAGCGCCGCCCTCCTCAACTGACCGTCGTCCGGCTCCGCGCTGGTGTCCCGGCGTAGACTTCCGGCATGGCGGATGAGACCGGAGGCGGCACCTCGACCCTCGATCGCGAGCTTCAGGAGCTCCTCGAGCGGGAGCAGGTCGACGAGGGCGACCACGACCGGTTCGCCCACTACGTCCGCAAGGAGAAGATCGTCGAGTCGGCGGTCACCGGCAAGCCGGTCATCGCGCTCTGCGGCAAGGTCTGGGTGCCGGGCCGCGACCCGTCGAAGTTCCCGGTCTGCCCGACCTGCAAGGAGATCTACGAGTCCCTCGCCGAGTAGGGGCGCTCCCGCGCTCGTTCGGCCGACGGCGCGGAGCGGCGCAGCGGGCTCGGCTCGCGTTCTCCTGAAGCGGGCTCAGGCGGGTGCGCTCAGCGGTAGACGGTGGGCAGGACGGGATCGCCCGCGCTGAGCCGGAACGCCTCGGGCGGCAGCTCGCGGACGACCTCGGCGTGGTGCTCCCGGGCCCGCTGCGTGCCCGCGGCGCCCAGCCACTGCGTGTCGGCGACCCCGTCGCTCACGAGGGGGACGTGCAGGGCACGCTCCGTCTCGCCCGCCGCGGGAGCGGATGCGGCGCCGTGCGCCTCGACGCGGACGACCTCCGCCGTGGCGATGCCGTCGCGGGCGAGATTTCGGAAGCCGTGCTTGCGTCCGCCGACGCTCGCCTTGTTGCTGGACTTCTTCGCCACCGACACCCACGCGCCGTCGTCGTCCTTGTGGGCGACGAGCTTGTAGACCATGCCCGCGGCGGGGTGCCCGGATCCGGTGACGACCGACGTGCCGACCCCGTACGAGTCGACGGGGGAGGCGCTGAGGGCCGCGACGCTGTACTCGTCGAGGTCGCTCGTGACCGTGATCCGCGTGCCCGTCGCCCCGAGCCCGTCGAGCTGCCGGCGCACCTCGGCCACCTGGCTGGCGAGGTCGCCCGAGTCGATGCGCACCGCGCCCAGCTCGGGACCCGCGATCTCCACCGCCATCCGGACGGCAGTGGGGACGTCGAAGGTGTCGACGAGCAGGGTCGTGCCCTTGCCCTGCGCGGCGATCTGCGCGCGGAACGCCTGCTCCTCGCTGTCGTGCAGCAGGGTGAACGCGTGCGCGGCGGTCCCCATCGTGGGCAGCCCCCACGTTCGCCCCGCCTCGAGGTTCGAGGTGGACGAGAAGCCGGCGATCCAGGCGGCACGGGCCGCGGCCACGGCCGAACGCTCGCCCGTGCGGCGCGACCCCATCTCGGCGACCGGGCGCCCCGCGGACGCGGACACCACGCGAGCGGCGGCGGTCGCCACGGCGCTGTCGTAGTTGAGGATGCTGAGCACCACGGTCTCGAGCAGGACGCACTCGGCGAAGGTCCCCTCGACGACGAGGATCGGCGAGCCGGGGAAGTAGATCTCGCCCTCGCGGTAGCCGGTGATGCGGCCGCTGAACCGGTAGTCCGCCAGCCAGTCGACGGTTCCCGCGCTGACTACGCCCTCATCGGCCAGCCAGGCGAGCTCGTCGTCCCCGAGCTGGAAGTCGGCGACCGCCTGCACCAGGCGGCCCGTGCCCGCGACGACGCCGTAGCGTCGCTCGCCGGGAAGGCGCCGAGCGAAGACCTCGAACACGCTCTCCCGCTCGGCCGTGCCCGCCTGAAGGGCAGCGTCCACCATCGTGTACTCGTAGCGGTCGGTGAGAAGCGCCGTGCTGTCCGTCACCCGGTCAGCCTACTGAGGCGCCAACTCGCGCTGCGCGGCCTGGACGGCGGGTGCCAGCCGGTGCAGACGCCGCGCCGCGCCGCCGTGCACCCCTCGGTCGGCCCCCCAACTGGGGAGCGGGGCCGCCTACCTCGCGGGTTCGGCCGCTCCCTAGCATGGGCCCATGCGTTCCGCGCTACCCGGCCCGGAAAACCGCTGCACCCACAGCGGCCCCCTCCTCCCGCCCGAGAGGCTCCCATGCCCTACCTCCCCCTGCCCGCCGACGCCTCCCCGAGCACCCTCGCCGCGGAACTGACCCTCAGCGGCCTCGACCTCATCCCTGCAGGCGTCGCCGCCGCCGTGCTCACCGCCCTCGGCACCGCGCTCGTCATCACCGCGATGCGCCGCAGCGATGCCGAGCGGGAGGCGCTGGCGGCCGACGACGAGCGCGCGCTCCGCGGACCGCAGAGGGTCGACGCCTAGACTGAACCGATGGCTGACGCACCGATCGGAGTGTTCGACTCCGGTGTCGGCGGGCTCACCGTGGCCCGGGCGATCCTCGACCAGCTTCCGAACGAGTCGATCCTCTACGTCGGCGACACCGCGAACGGTCCGTACGGGCCGAAGCCCCTCGCCGCCGTCCGCGAGCACGCCCTCGGGATCATGGACGACCTCGTCGACGAGGGGGTGAAGCTCCTCGTCATCGCCTGCAACACGGCGTCGGCGGCAGTGCTGAGGGATGCACGCGAGCGCTTCACGCAGGGCTACGGCATCCCGGTGGTCGAGGTGATCCTCCCCGCCGTGCGCGCCGCAGTGCACCAGACGCGCAACCGCAGGGTGGGTGTCATCGGCACGGTCGCGACGATCACCTCTCGGGCGTACGACGACGCGTTCGCGGCGGCGCCCGACCTGGAGCTCTTCTCGGCGGCCTGCCCGCGGTTCGTGGAGTTCGTGGAGGCGGGCGTGACGACCGGCGACGAGCTGTTCGCGGCCGCCCGGGAGTACCTCGCGCCGCTGCTCTCCGCCGACATCGACACCCTCGTGCTCGGCTGCACCCACTACCCGATGCTGTCCGCGGCGATCCAGTACGTCGTCGGGCCGGACGTCCGGCTCGTGTCGAGCGCCGACGAGACCGCACGGGACGTGTACCGGCGCCTCGTCGAGCACGGGATGCTTCGCACCGACGCGTCCCCGCCGCGCCGCGTCTTCGAGGCGACCGGCGACGACGCAGCCGAGTTCACGCGCCTCGCCCGCCGGTTCCTCGGGCTCGAGGCGCCCGTCGCCGATGCCGTGCTCACCGGGTCCATACCGCTTCCCCAACTGAGAGGAGCCCCATGACGGGCACCCGGATCGACGGCCGCGCCGGCGACGAGCTGCGCGAGGTCGTCATCGAGCGGGGCTGGAGCCGCCAGGCCGAGGGGTCCGCGCTGATCTCGTTCGGTCAGACGCGCGTGCTCTGCACCGCCTCGTTCACCCCGGGGGTGCCGCGATGGATGACGGGCAAGGGGACGGGCTGGATCACGGCCGAGTACTCGATGCTTCCGCGCGCGACCAACACCCGGAGCGACCGCGAGTCGGTGAAGGGGCGCATAGGCGGCCGGACGCACGAGATCTCGCGGCTGATCGGCCGGTCCCTCCGCGCCATCATCGATCTCAAGGCCCTCGGTGAGAACACCGTCGTGCTCGACTGCGACGTCCTCCAGGCCGACGGCGGAACCCGCACGGCGTCGATCACCGGCGCCTACGTCGCCCTCGCCGAGGCCGTCACGTGGGCGCGGGGCGAGAAGCTGATCGCCCAGCGCGCCGAGCCTCTGGTCGACAGCGTCGCGGCGATCTCGGTCGGCATCGTCGACGGTGAGCCGATGCTCGACCTCGCATACACCGAGGACGTCCGTGCCGAGACCGACATGAACGTCGTGGCGACGGGACGCGGCCTCTTCGTCGAGGTGCAGGGCACCGCGGAGCGGGCGCCGTTCGACCGCGGGGAGCTCGACCGGCTCCTCGACCTCGCCCTCGTCGGCACGGGCCGCCTCGCCGAGATCCAGCGCGACGTGCTGGCGGCCGTCTCCTCGTGACCGAGGCCGTGCAGGTCGTGCTCGCGACGCACAACGAGCACAAGGTGCTCGAGCTGCGGCGCATCCTCGGCCCGGATCTCGGGCCGATCGAGCTCGTCGCGTACGACGGTCCGGAGCCGGTCGAGGACGGCGAGACGTTCGAGGAGAACGCCCTGATCAAGGCCCGGGCGGCGGCCCGGCACACCGGCCTTCCCGCCATCGCCGACGACTCCGGCATCGCCGTGGACGCCCTCGGCGGCGCTCCCGGCATCCACTCCGCCCGCTACGCCGGCACCCGCCGCTCGGAGGACAACGTCGCGCTCCTCCTGGAGCGGCTCCGCGGCGTCGAGGACCGGCGGGCACAGTTCGTGTGCGCCGCCGCGGCCGTCCTGCCTGGCGGAACCGAGCACGTGGTCCGCGCCGAGTGGCCGGGCCGGGTCCTCGAGGCCCCCGCGGGCTCCGGCGGCTTCGGGTACGACCCGGTGTTCCGCCCGGACGAGGTCGAGGTCTCCGCCGCGGAGCTGACGCCGGAGCAGAAGGACGCTCTGAGCCACCGCCGCCGCGCCTTCAGCGCCCTGCTGCCCTGGCTGCACGCGCACCTCTCCTGACCTCCGCCGTCCGTCCCGGCCGTCGTTCCCGTCGAAGTGCCACTTGGTGCTGTCATCTCCGCGTTTTGACGGCACCACGTGGCACTTCGGCGGACGGCGTCACCGGCCGTCACTAGAGTCGGCGCATGGGACTGGCGACCGCGGTGAGCGCAGTGCCCACGCGGGTCCGCCTGTGGACGATGCTCGGCCCCGCGATCGTCGCGGGGGTCGCCTACCTCGACCCCGGCAACGTCGCGAGCAACATGACGGCGGGCGCCCGCTACGGCTACCTGCTCGTGTGGGTCGTGGTCGCCGGGAACACGATGGCGTGGCTGATCCAGTACCTCTCGGCGAAGCTCGGCATCGTGACCGCCCGCAGCCTGCCGGAGAACCTCGGCCGGCGGTTCAAGAGCAGGGCCGCCCGCTACGCCTACTGGGTGCAGGCGGAGCTGGTCGCGATGGCCACCGACGTGGCGGAGGTCATCGGCGGCGCGATCGCGCTGCAACTTCTGTTCGGGCTGCCGCTGCTGCTCGGCGGAGTCATCACCGGCATCGTCTCGCTCCTGCTGCTCGCGCTGCAGACGAGCTGGGGTCCGAAACCGTTCGAGCGGATCATCACCGGCTTCGTGCTGGTCATCGCGATCGGGTTCGGCGCCGGCATCGTCGTCGGCCCGCCCGACCCGGCGGCGGCGCTCGAGGGGATCGTGCCCCGCTTCACCGACAGCGGCTCGGTGCTCCTCGCGGCCTCGATCCTCGGCGCGACGGTGATGCCGCACGCGATCTACGCGCACTCGGCGCTCACGCGGGACCGCTTCGGCGAGTCGCTCACGGTCGGTGACCGCCGGGCGAGGATCCGCGCCACACGGGTCGACGTGACGATCGCCCTCGCCGTGGCCGGCACCGTCAACATCGTCATCCTGCTGATCGCCGCCGCCTCGCTGCGTGGCGTGCCGGGCACCGACACACTGGAGGGCGCGCACGCCTCGATCGCCGGCACCCTCGGCCCCGTCGTCGCGACCCTGTTCGCGGTCGCGCTGCTGGCGTCCGGCCTCGCGTCGAGCTCGGTGGGCGCCTACGCGGGCGCCGAGATCATGCAGGGCCTGCTGCGCGTCCGAGTGCCGCTGATCGCCCGCCGGCTCGTGACGCTGGTGCCCGCGCTCGCGCTCCTCGTGCTCGGCGTGGACCCCACGCTCGCCCTGGTGATCAGTCAGGTCGTGCTGTCGTTCGGGATCCCGTTCGCACTCGTTCCGCTCGTCGCGCTGACGAGCCGGCGCTCGATCATGGGCGACTCCACCAATCGCGCCGCGACGACGGGTCTCGCGATCGTCGCCGCGGTGCTGCTGATCGCGCTCAACCTGACGCTGCTCTGGCTGGTCTTCACCGGCGGCTGAGCCCAGCCGCGAGCCCCACGGGACCGACCGCGGCCGACCAGGGCCGCAGATCCAGGCTCAGTCGAACTTCTGGTCGAAGGCGTCGGGCTCGAGGGCGAGCTCCTCCGGCTTCGCGCTCTCCGCCAGGCCCTCCTCGCGCGCCTTCTTCGCCTTCCGCGAGGACTGCACGTAGTGGTACACGGTCGGGATCAGGGTCAGGATGACCGCGCCGATGAGGATGACGTCGATGTACTCGCGGACGAACGTCGCGACCGGCGGGATGAACCCGAGCAGGTAGCCCAGGAACGTGAGGCCGACGCCCCAGATGAGGGCGCCGATCAGGTTGTACAGGGAGTACTTCTTGTAGTTCATGTGCCCGACGCCGGCGGCGACCGGGGCGAAGGTCCGCACGATCGGCACGAAGCGCGCGAGGATGACCGCGAGTCCGCCGAAGCGCTCGAAGAAGCGGTTGGTGCGGCGGACGTTCTCGATGCTGAAGAGCCCGGTCTCCTTGCGCTCGAAGATCCTCGGGCCGGCCTTGTGGCCGATCAGGTAGCCCACTTCACCGCCGAGGAACGCCGCCAGGCCGATCGCGAGGCACACCCACCAGATGTCGATGCGGATGCCGCCCTCCGTCGCGAGGTCGTGCATCCCGTAGAACGTGAGCAGACCGGTGATCACGAGGAGCGTGTCGCCCGGCAGCAGGAAGCCGATCAGGAGGCCGGTCTCCGCGAAGACGATCAGGCAGACTCCGAGGAGGGCCCAGGGGCCGAAGCTCGTGATGAGGGTGTCCGGGTCGAGCCAGGGGATGAGGGCGGTGTGCACAGGGCTCCTGACGTCGGCGAGCGGGCGCGCGACAAGACGGCGATCAGTGGGTCCCGATCAGGGTAGCGGGGGAATCTCGCCGGGAGCCGACATTGCCGGGGCGCGCACAGAAAGCGGACAGCGGTGTGCGCCGCAGTTGACGGGGCCGGGGCCGCCCCGGCGCTCAGATGGCCAGGGCGGCCGCTGAGGCCCCCGTGGCGTTCCGGCTACCCGAATGCGGAACGCCGCTGGATCCCTCTCACCCGAATCGGAATCCGTGCGACCACGCTAGCCGCGGTCCCGCGCTGCGTCCAGGTCAAAATGAGCGGGCCTCACGTTATCGCCGCAGTTCCGCACTAGCACGGGGACGTCATATCGGCACAAGGGCCACAAGTCCTGTGCAGATCGCGCTCGAGAGGCTGGTGTCCGCCTCCGCCGGCCGAGAGAGGCGCGGGTGCGGTGCTGGTGCGGGAGGCGGGACTTGAACCCGCACGCTCGGAAGCACAGGAACCTAAATCCTGCGTGTCTGCCAGTTCCACCACTCCCGCGAGGCGCGTTCAGTGTATCGGGGCGTTGCAGAGCGGTTGCAGGCGCGGAGCGGGCGCCGCGGGAAGCACGAGGATCCCTAGCGTTCGGGGCATGACCGCGGATCTCACCCTCGCCGGCGCGCCTCCGCTCATGGACGCCGACGTGACGCTTCCGGCCGTCCTCGCTCCTTCGCGCGGCGAGGTGGCGGATGCCCGGCCGGGCCGCGAGGGCCGCCACGCTCCCGAGGAGTGGGAGCCGGACGTGCTCGGCGCCGGCTACGAGCAACTCACCCTGCCGCTCGGCGAGGACGACGAGGGGGAGGTCGCCGCGACTCTCGTGCGTCACACCCCGGCGCGTCCCGTCGCCGGGCCCCTGGCGGACGTGGACGTGCTCTATGTGCACGGCTGGTCGGACTACTTCTTCCAGACCCACGTCGCGGAGTGGTGGGCGGGACTCGGGGCGCGCTTCCACGCCCTCGACCTACGGAAGTACGGCAGGAGCCTGCGGAGCTGGCAGACGCCCGGGTTCGTGAACGACCTCGCCGTGTACGACGCGGACCTCGAAGCCGCTCTCGCCGCGATCGGACAAGGCGCCGGCGGCGCCCGGGACCGCCGCATCGTCCTCGTGGGTCACTCGACCGGCGGCCTCACGCTCAGCCTGTGGGCGCACCGCCATCCCGGCCGCGCTGCCGCCGTCGTGCTCAACAGTCCGTGGCTGGAGTTCCAGGGCGACTCCGTGGGCCGGCTCGCGATCACGCCGATGGTCACGCTCCGGGCGCGGTTCCGTCCTCAGGATGTGCTTCCGCGCATCGACCTGGGCCACTACGCCCGGACCCTGCTGCGCGACTACGGCGGGGAGTGGGACTACGACCGGCTGTGGCGCCCGGAGCAGGGGTTCCCGGTGACACCGGCCTGGCTCGCCGCCATCCTCGAGGGCCACGCCGCGGTGGCGCGCGGCCTCGACATCGATGCGCCCGTCTTCGTCTGGCTGTCGCGCCGCAGCGCGCTCGGCCCCTTCTGGAGCGAGCGGATGCGCACCGCCGACGTGGCGATCGATGTCGACGAGGTGGCGCAGCGGGCGATGCGCCTCGGCTCCGTGGTGACGGTGACGCGCATCGAGGATGCGGTCCACGACGTGATGCTGTCCCGGGCGAGCGTGCGGGCGAAGGCCGAGGACCAGCTGCGGCGGTGGCTCGCCGCCTACGTCGCGTGACCTCCGCAACCCCTGCCGGGAGCGGACGGCGCGGCCCTAGCGTGTGCCCATGGCGACATCCTCGGCTCAGGCCGGACAGGGCCTGAGCCGTCTCCGCCAGAGCTTCGGCTTCCGGACCGGCGCACGAGTCGGCTACCTGGTGGCCGGGCTCCTGCACATCCTGATCGGGATCCTCGCGATCACCGTCGCCCTCGGGGGAGGAGGCCAGGCGGACCAGTCCGGCGCACTCGCCACGATCGCGCAGAACCCCGGCGGTGCCCTCCTGCTCTGGATCATCGTCGTCGGCCTCGTCGCGCTCGGGCTCTGGCAGGTCCTCGAGGCGCTCACGGTGTCCGATCCCGATCGGAAGAAGCGGGTCGGCAAGCGCGTCAAGGAGGCGGGCAAGGCGATCGCGTACCTCGCGATCGGCCTCACCGCTCTCCGCTTCGCGACGGGTGGCGGGGAGAGCAGCGAGCAGAGCGCGGAGGGAGCCGCAGCGGGGCTTCTCGCGAGTCCCCTCGGCGTCGCGGCCGTGCTCGCCGTGGCGCTCATCGCGATCGGCATCGGAGTCGCCTTCATCGCCTCGGGCGTCAGGAAGAAGTTCCTGGAGCACGTGTCCGTGCCCCCGGGCGGTGCCGGCAGGGCGGTTCCCCTGCTCGGCCAGGTCGGCTACGTCGCGAAGGGCGTCGCCGTCGTCGTGATCGGGCTCCTGTTCGGTGCGGCCGCCTTCACCCACGACCCGAACCGAGCCGGCGGCTTGGACGGCGCGCTCAAAGCGCTCGCCGCGCTTCCCTTCGGCGTCGTGGTCCTCGTCGTAGTGGGGCTCGGCTTCGTCGCGTACGGGCTGTTCTTCTTCGTCCGGGCCTGGCGCCCGCGGTTCTGACGCCGCTCCAGGCGCGGGCGAAGGGACGGGAGCCGGTACCGGAGCCGTCGAGCCGCCGGTCCCTCAGTGGTGCCGGTCGAGCTCCGCCTCGTATCTGTCGCGCAGCTGCCGGGCCGCGGCGAGCGAGGCGGCCAGCTTCGCGGCAGCGAGCTGGAGGACGACCGTCCCCGGCCCGCGGCCGGTCCGCCGCGCAACAGCCACCGCGACCACCGCGGCAGCCACGACCACGATCGCGCCGACGGTGAAGATCGCCGCGGTGAAAGGCTCGGTGTCGCCGTACGACAGCACGGGCAGCGCCAGGGGTCCGGCGCCGATCAGGGCGAGGCCCGCCACCCGGATCGCGAGGAAGCGGTCGCGGCGGGCGAAAGCCGCCCAGACGGCGGCCAGGCCGAACGTCGCCACCGCGATGGGAATCGCGGTCGTGATCGTGCTGACCAGGAGGAGGTTCAGGGCGATCGCCGCCCACGCCCCGGCGCTCGGCGGGGGCGTGGCCACCAGCCAGAGAAGCGCGAGCCAGAGGATCACCGTCTCGAGGACGAGCGCCCCGAGGAGCAGCACCAGGATCAGCGCCCGGCACCGACCCTGACCCCTCGGCGCGCGCTCGGGGTCCCCGGCCGATCCGACGCCGAGCGGCTCCCGTGCGGTCTCGCTGATCGTGCCGCGGAAGGCCTCGAACGCCAGTGCCGCCGCCTGGACGTCCTCCCGCGCGTGGAGCAGGCGGACGCGGGCGAGCTTCTGCCCGAGGAAGCCCTCGTGAAGGAGCCCGTAGGCGGCGAACGTGCCGATCGTCACGAGGAGCAGGGCGACGGCGAGCGCCGGCTGGTCCGCCACGCGGGTCGCCGTCACCGCGGCCGCGAGAGCGGTGGCGGCGGCCACGAGCTGCTGCACGGTCTGCGCCCAGTCCACCCGTAGGTAGTCGAGGTCCGTCGCCTCGGTCGGGACCAGGAACGTCGCGATGAAGGCGACGCCGAAGGTCGCGGCGAAGACGAGGAGCGCCGTCACGATCACCGTCGCATCCGCGGCCGTGATGCCGGCGGTGAGGTCCCAGCCGGTTAACAGGTCGAACGTGACGTCCAGGCGGGGCGACGTCGTCACGTCGGGCGCTCCGACCACGAGATCAACGTCGGTGAAGCGGTCGAGGTTGCCCGCGATCTCGATGACCACGAAGAGGAGGGCGGCGAGGGGGAGGATCCGCCCCACACCCCGCTCGACGCTCCGGCGGGCCGCTCGCCGGGCCCGCGCGATCGCGAGTTCCGCGGCCGCGTCGGCCGGGGCAGGAGCACCGAGAGGATCGCCGCCCTGCACCGCCATGGGCCGAGGATAGGGTGCCCGCCGGGCAGCGGATAGGCGTTCGCCGCGCCGCGCCGAGCCAGGCCAGGACGACGCCCGACAGTGGGACTAGCCGAGGCTCGGCTGTGGGGAACGGGAGCGCGAGGTGCCAGGATCAGTGGATACTTCCCGCGATGGAGAACCGTGCCCATGCGAGGGAGCTCGTGCGTACCAGCGCGTCAAGGTGAGGTTGATGCAGCAGCCGACCGTCCTTGCGAGGGGACTACGTGTCCGACGTGGGCCTCCGCCCCGCTTCGTGAATGACGGGGCGCGCTGGTGAGGGAAAAACCGAGGGCCTTCGTTCTGTCGGTGCTCGTTGCTCTTCTTGGGGCCGTGGTCGCCATATCCGTACGGAAACAGCATCAGAGCCCGACGGCAATATCCCAGCATGGCGCGTCAACGGGCTCCTTCGAGAGGCCCCTAGCGCCGGACATCCTCGATCGAAGCAATCTCCGAGCAAGGTCGGTGGAGGTGTTTCCGACCGCCTACTCGGCTCTCCTTAGCGTCGTACAAGGCCTCGCGCTCGGCGCGCTCGTCGCGAAAATCTTCGAGGGCGATGATGGTGCGGGCGCGATTCCTGTATGGATGCAGGCCTTTACGTCTTTGGTGACTATAACGGTAGTGTTCTACATGTACTCGTGGCTCGTCCTGGTCGCTAGGTGGACTCCTACCATCTTCGATACGCTAGTTCCTCTCGTGCTCGGGATGTCCGAGATCGCGCTGGTTTCACAGGTCGGGTCGACCGCCTGGATTCTATTCCTGGCGCTGGTTCAGCTGGCCGGATCTGCTGCCTTTTTGCACTCGATATTGCGGATTCGACCGGATCTGTTTGAACACGTCTCGGTGTTCGTGTCGATTCGAAAACTACTTCTGTTTCTCATGTTGCTCGCTTCTTCGAGCGGCGGGGTCGCGGTCTTTGGATGGGCGTGGCTAAACGGTGCTCCTGCTGAGCAGTGGATATCTCCATTCGCCAGCGCTGGAGGATTAGTCGTCGGGATTATCATGGTGGTCGCTTCCGAGGTAACCTTGCGAAGGATATTCGCTCAATATGGGCTCACGTTCTTTCGTTAGGTATGTACACTCGCAAGTACCGCTTCGGATGGCCCCATTTGGCTGCACCATCGAGGCTCTGAGATACCTGCCGCAGGAAACGAGGGAGGGCATCGGGGTTGAAGACGCGAACAGGAGCATCGATTCTGCAAGGTCGCCGGCAAGAATCTGATCCTGGCAGAACGCGCGGGGCACAGCGCCAGCGTCACAGAAGCATGCTCCTTCGGTTGCAGTAAGTCGAGGAGGGCGGTGAGCGTTTAGCGGCGCCGTGCCTTGTCGTTGCGTCCCTACACCGATGAGAGGGAACGCGAGGATCCTTCCCCTTGCAACGGCTCGGTTCCAACGCGCGTCAGCTAAGAAGGGGCGCCGTGGCCCGGAAATACTGCCGCCGGCGCGGGGGTGTGGAGAGCGCCGTCCCCCGAGCCGTCGCCGACACTGTCGGACTGCCGAGCGCCGTCGGGACGATCACCGAGCGGGTGCGCGCGGGTGCGTGGACCTCGGCACTGACCGGGCACTGGCGCACCGCTACGTGCGGGAGGAGGTGTAGCGCTACGCCGAGCGGGCGCTCGTGGGAGCGGAGCCGGTGCCCGCGGACGAGCCGGCGACCGAGTCGTCGGTGCTCGCCTCCCTCACCGGCTTCGGCACCCTGCAGCCGCTGCTCGATGACGACGAGGTCGAGGAGGTGTGCATCAACGCCCCGCACCGCGTGTTCGCCGTGCGCGGCGGCGTCGCGGAGTTGACCCCGGTCGTCCTCACCGACGCGGAGGTGCGCGACCTGGTCGAGCGGATGCTGCAGCACTCTGGAAGGCGACTCGACCTGTCAAAACCCGCACTTTGACAGATATCCGAGCACGTCTTCTTCGGTTTTTCTAGATTGCAGGACGAGACGGCGAGGGACCAGTCGGTCCGACGCTGGAAAGAGAGGCTAACGCGACGTCGCCTAGGTCGGGATCTGCAACTGTTTCGCCCGGGACCTCCAATAGATTTTCCGGGCGGGTTCGCTGATCACGGACAGCGAAAAGTTCTCCACGTCGTTCAGTACGTAGATGTTCTTGGCGTGCGCCTGCTGCAGCACCGATCCACGCACTACGAGAGCGTGGTGGACGTCGGCATCCGTGTCTCCGGGACCCGCGTAAACCATGTCTACGCGGTACGCGCCGCTTGCTCGGCCCTCTGTGATCTCGACCCATTCCCTCACGGTGCGCTGGATAGCGAACAAGAAGCTCTCCTCGCTGCCGCTCGGTACGTGCAGTTCGTGGGCGGCGTCTACGTCCCAATCGGCGTGCCCAGCTTCCGCAATGTGAAGAAGGCCTAGCGGGGGCGAGTTCGGGTTCGGCTTCAGGTAGACCGCCCCGGGGCCATCATTCCTTACAGTCCCAACCAACTGCACGACCACCAGCGCGTCGTCGTCGTTTGGGAGATGGAAGAACCGGTCATCGCCCAGGGTGCCCTCAGGGCCGGAGATGCGGCCCCCGGGGTAAGTGCCGCCATAGACGAGCCTGTGCCGCGGCAATCCGACTTCAATACGCGCGATCTGCTGTTCCTCCAGGGACTTAGCTGCTTGCTTGACCGCCTCCTTCGTCCATACCGTCTGTCTGGCGACGATGATCGCTCCGACACCGGCAAGGAGGGCGGCAACTATGGAAGCGAGGACAGCCGCGACGTCCCAACCGTCCGGGGGGCTCTCGACGTAGATGACGTCGCGGGCGAAAGCGAGGAGAAGCACGCGGTCAGGGTATCCGCCACGACCGGACCGATTCCAAGGCTCCAGCAACTGGTGGGTGGGCTGCTCGATGGGCGAATGCGCCAAGGGGAGGCGTTCGGGGGAGTGCCCGGGCGGCAGTGCCGCCCACGCCCGGATGCCCCGCGGCTGCCACTCCTGCCACGGCGGCGGGCTAACACTCAGGTGGGCGAGCAGGGCTCGCTCGATCGCCGTCATCCCGAGCGCGAAAGGCTCGCCTGGCAGGGCGGCGGAGGCGCTTGTGCAGGTGCCGCAGATTGTAGCCGTTCACCTTCCGCGAGTTGTCTCGGCCGCCGAGCACCCAGGTGTCCACACTGCTCAGCAGGCACCAGGCTCCTTCCGCCTCACTGGGCAGCACCCGCACGCTGCCGACGCCGCAGAGCATGCACCGCGAAGTCCGTCCTCGGCGCCGCCACCCGGACGGGGACCTCAGTGCGCGCCTTCAGCAGTGCTGCAAACGTAATACGCGAGTGCTGATGCTGGTGCTCCGTCAGGAGAGCCCACGGCTTGCGTGAGCCCCTTCCCGGCTCCATTTCGACCACCGGCGTCAGCCGTGCGCCCAAGCTGGCTTCCGGTATCGGTAGGTAGCGTCGACATGCCGCCCCACGCGGCCGGGTCAACCGGCCACTCGGTCTGTCGTCGCAGCGCCTGGATGAGCGGTGCAGGCTGCCGAGACTGTGGACAAGGCACGCGCGCTGTGCCTCTCGCCGCCGACACTGTCGGCATGCCGAGCGCCGTCGGGACGATCACCGAGCGGGTGCGCGCGCGGGTCCGGCGGGAGGGCGTCGACCTCGCCGGCGACCGGGCGCTGGCGCACCGCTACGTGCGGGAGGAGGTGCAGCGCTACGCCGAGCGGGCGCTCGGGGGAGCGGAGCCGGTGCTCGGTGACGAGACGGCGACCGAGTCGGCGGTGCTCGCCTCCCTCACCGGGTTCGGCGCCCTGCAGCCGCTGCTCGACGACGACGAGGTCGAGGAGGTGTGGATCAACGCCCCGCACCGCGTGTTCGCCGCCCGCGGCGGCGTCGCGGAGCTGACCCCGGTCGTCCTCACCGACGCCGAGGTGCGCGACCTCGTCGAGCGGATGCTGCAGCACTCCGGCCGCCGGCTCGACCTCTCGTCCCCGTTCGTGGACGCGTCGCTGCCGGACGGCTCGCGGCTGCACGTCGTGATCCCCGAGGTGACCTCGCGACACTGGGCGGTGAACATCCGCAAGTTCTCGCGCCGTCCCCGCGACCTCCAGCGCCTGGTGGCGCTCGGGTCGCTCGACCGCCGGTCAGCGGAGTTCCTGCGTCTCGCCGTGCTCGCGGGCCTCAACATCCTCGTCTCCGGCGCGACCCAGGCCGGCAAGACGACCCTCCTCGGCGCGCTCCTGTCGGCCGCGGCGCCGTCCGAGCGCATCGTGACGGCGGAGGAGACGTTCGAGCTGGCCCCGGCCGCCCGGGACGTCGTCGCGATGCAGTGCCGGCAGCCGAGCCTCGAGGGCACGGGCGAGATCACCCTCCGTCGCCTCGTCAAGGAGGCGCTGCGGATGCGGCCCGACCGGCTCGTCGTCGGCGAGGTCCGCGAGGCGGAGGCGCTCGACCTGCTCATCGCCCTCAACAGCGGGATCCCGGGCATGTGCAGCATCCACGCGAACAGCGCCGACGACGCGCTGCGGAAGCTGTGCACGCTGCCTCTGCTCGCGGGCCGGAACATCGACTCGTCCTTCGTCGTGCCCACTGTGGCGTCGACCGTGGACCTCGTCGTGCACTGCCGGATGCTGCCCGACGGACGCCGGCGGGTGGCGGCCATCGCGGAGCCCATCGGGGGAGCCGACGGCGAGCCGCTGCGGGCCGTCGACCTCTTCGCCCTCGATCGCGAGGCGATGCGCCGCACCGGGGCGCCGCTGACGCGAGCGGGCAAGTTCCGGGACGCGGGTCTGGATCCGCGACCGCTGCTCGAGGCGACGGCATGAGGCTGCTCCTCGGGGCGTCCCTCGGGGCCGGGCTGCTGCTTATCGCCGCTCCCTGGCTGTGGCCGACGGGGCGACGGACGAGGACGCCGCGGCCGAATCTGCTCGCCGAGCGGCTGGCTCGGGCAGGACTCGCGGGCGTGCCGCTGCGCACCCTGGTCGCGCTGTCGGTCCTGTCGGCGCTGACGGGCGGGGGTCTCGCGGTCGCGATGACCGGTGTGCCGGCCTATGGCCTGCTCGCCGGCGTCGTCGCCCTCGCCATCCCGGCGATGCTCGCCGCGTCCCGGGCGGCGGCCGCGCGGCGAGCGGCCCGGTCCTCGTGGCCCGACCTGATCGATCACCTCGTGGCGTCGCTGCGGGCCGGCATCCCGCTCCCGGAGGCCGTGGCGGCGCTGGCCGCGCCGGCTCCCGCCGCGTACCGCGAGGCGTTCGCCTCCTTCGGCGCCGGATTCCGAGCGACCGGGGACGCCGGACTGTGCCTCGACGAGTTGAAGGAGCGGCTGGCGGATCCCGTCGCCGACCGTCTCATCGAGACCCTTCGGATGGCGCGCGAGGTGGGCGGCACCGAGCTCGTGGGCGTCCTGCGCACCCTCGGCTCGCACCTGCGGCAGGAGGCGGCCGCGCGGAGCGAGATCGACGCGCGCCAGAGCTGGGTGCGCGGCGCCGCTCGGCTCGGGGTGGCCGCGCCCTGGGTGGTCCTCGCGCTGCTCAGCACCAGGGCCGAGGCGGCCGCCGCGTACGCCAGTCCGCAGGGCGTCGCGCTCCTGGCCGGGGCGCTCGCCGTGTCCGTCGTGGCCTACCGGCTGATGCTCGCCGCCGGCAGGCTCCCGGAGGAGCGGCGGTGGTTCCGGTGACCGGTGTGGGGTGGGCCCTCGTCCTCGGCGCCTTTCTGGGGCTCGGGCTCTGGACCCTGGCGAGTGCCGTTCCGCGCATCGGCGCCCCTCGACTGGCGCAGCGCCTCGCGCCGCATCTCGTCGACGTGTCGGCCGAGGCGCGGCGGCTCGTCGCGCGCCGCCCGTCCGATCCGCTGCCCCTGCTCGGACAGCTCGGCGCGCCGCTGATCGAGGCGCTGCGCCAGGCGCTCGACCGTGTGCTCGGTGGACGGGACACGCTCCTCTGGCGCATCCGCGCCGCCGGTCTCGACCTCACCGTCGAGCGATACCGGTCCCAGCAGCTGCTCGCGCTGCTGCTCGGGACGGCAGCCGGGGGAGTGCCGACGATGCTCCTCCTCGGAGCGCCGCCCGGCGTCCGGCTCGCGCTGCCGCTCCTCGGCGCGGCGATCGGGCTGTTCGGACGCGATCACTTGCTCGGCCGTGCAGCACGCCGGAGGCTGCAGCGGATGCGCGAGGAGCTGCCGACCGTGCTGGAGTTCCTCGTCCTGTCCCTGTCCGCGGGCGAGGGACTCCAGGACGCCATCCGGCGCGTCTCGCGGATCGGGTCGGGAGCGGTGGCCAAGGAGCTCGCCGTCGTGATGGCGGAGGTCGGCAGCGGCGTCCCGCTCGCCACGGCGCTCGGGCGCATGTCCCGGGAGCTGCGCCTGCCCCCGCTGTCCCGCGCCGTGGACCACCTCATCGCGGCGCTCGAGCGGGGCTCACCGCTGGCGGAGGTGCTCCGCGCTCAGGCCGAGGACTGCCGGAACGAGGCACGCCGAATTCTGCTCGAGAGCGCGGGCCGGAAGGAGATCGCGATGCTCGTGCCGCTCGTGTTCCTGATCCTGCCGACGACCGTCGTCATCGCGATCTTCCCCGGCCTGCTCGTTCTGCAGACCGGATTCTGACTCTCGGCAGATCGTCCGTTTGGCCGTGGCGCCGGCGCCGGCGGCGTCGCACAATGGCCGAAGATCCCCGGACCCGAGGAGTCGACATGGCTCGGCATTCGATTTGGTTCCTCGCTGCGACGGCCGCCCTGGCCTTCGCTTCCGCGGCCGGGCCGGCTGCGGCAGCTCCGCCGGTCGGCGGCTGTCCCAGCGGGGGAGGCTTCGAGCTGTTCCCGACGAGCATGTTCCCGCCGGACGTCGTCGAGATCGTGGACCTGAACCGCGACGGTCTCGTCTGCGGGAAGCGCACCAGCAGTCCCTTCGGCGGCGTCATCATCGACAACGCCGTCCGCGACGCGGACTAGGCCCTCCCTCGAGGACGACAGCCACCCGCAGGGCGCTGCGCTCAGCCCTTCTCGCAGACGTACCAGGCGTAGTCGATGGAGTCCTCCGCGCTGGTGGAGACGGTGATCTGAGCCGACGCGTACAGCGAGTCGGTCAACCCGAAGCGGGGCGGGGCGGTGTTGTAGGACCGCAGCGTTCCCGAGTTCTCGGGGCTGGTGGAGCACCCCTCCTTCATCGGGCCCACGCTGATCCCCATCGCTTCGGCGGCGTCGTGGAACCGCTGGGTCGCCGCGGCGATGATGTCGGCCTCGCTCGGCTCGTAGGCCTGCCGCGCCGCTTCCGTGTACTGGGAGAGCTCCGCCTCCTTCCCGACGAGGGCCTCCTCGGCCGCGACCGCCCTGGCCTCGGACGCGGCTGCCGCTGCCTCTGCCGCCTCGAGCTCGTCCTCCGCCTCGGTGAGCCGCTTTCCGAGGTCCTCGATCTGGCGTCCGGCGCGGTCCAGCTCGGCGGCGGTCGCGGCGGACCTCTCGGCAGCGCTCGACGCCACTGCAGCACCGATTCCGCCGGCAACGGCAGCGCCGAGCAGGAGGGCTCCCGCCGCGGTCACGGCTGTGAGCCGCACGGACACGGTGCGTCCGCGGGCGGGCGGGACCTCGGGCGGCGTGGAGACGGTCGGATCGTGCGGAGTCATCGCTTCCCTCGGGATGTTTGCGTCAACTCAAGCAGTGGGGGAGACGGCGCGTCGACCCCACTTCGCGCGTCGACGGGTGGGTCCACTTCCCGGCCGGGGAAGGCTCGCGGAATGACGATCGCCGGGGTCCCCTGACGGAACCCCGGCGATCACTCCTGAGTATGGCGGTCCCGTCAGTCCCTGCCGCCGCGGCCGCTGTTGGCGGAGCCGGAGCCCGAGTTGCCGTTGCCGGACCCCGAGTTCGAGGTGCCGCTGTCGTCGGCGCCCTCGTCCTCGACCTCGTCGCCCGAGTCCTCCGCGGAGTCGTCGCCCGAGCCGCCCTGCCCGCGGTTCTGGTGGGCGGCCTCGGACACGGCCTCGCCATGCTCCCGGCCCACGGTCGAGTCGTCGTGCGCGGCTTCGACCACACCCTGCGCGTGCTCGGTCTTGGGGCCAGCGTCGGCGGTGCCGTCGACGCCGCCGACGCCGTCCGCTCCGCTGTCGTCGGTCTCCGTGTCCGCAACGGCGTCACCGGTCGGCGCCGTCCCGTCGGTTCCCGTGTCGTCGTCGTCCGTCGTGGACACGTCGTCCGCGGGAAGCGGCACGACGGTCTCGACGACCGTGTCGAAGCCGGCCTGGATGCCGGGCGGCAGCGCGTGTGCCGCCCCGGCTCCGACCACGCCGACGGCTGCCGCGGCAGCCCCGATCCCGAGCTTGGCGACGAGCCCCAGCCCGGTGAACCACGTGAGAAACATGGATGCGATCCCCCTCCGCGAAGCGGCCGCCGGTCCTGCCGGCACCCTGCCCCGATCCGATCGCTGCGCCAGACCCCCCAGCGCAGCCGTCGAGATCCCCGGCACTCGATCGAGGTCGAGGAGAGTCGTCACCGCAGCAGACGGCCGCGGCGACGACTCCGAGGAGGCGGACCGGAGGTCGTCGACGAGCATCGCGAGCGGCTGCAGGTCGGGACGGCCATGGAGTGCCGTCCCGGCCAGCAGCGCGGTGATGTCGTCGTCCGACAGTCGGTTGTTCCTCATCTCAATCCTCGCTATCGCCGGAGCGGCCGGAAAGGGTACGGGTCGGAGACAACTTCTTCCGCAGAGCCTCGAGCCCGCGGCGTTGGAGCGCCTTCACCGCGCCGGGACGTTTGCGGAGGATGGCGGCGACCTCCTCGATCGAGAGGTCCGCGACGATCCGGAGGACGAGCACGTCCCGCTGGTCGGGCGCGAGGGTGTCGAGCAGCTTCCGCGTCTCGGCGTCCCCGATGCCGCTCAGGGCCTCATGCTCGGCGCTCGCGCTGCAGCGGCCGTCACTCTCGGGATCCCACTCGACCTCGAGAGGACGCCGGGAGCGGGCCCGGAAGTCGTCGACGAGCCGGCGGTACACGATGGTGAAGACGAAGGAGCGGAACCCCGCCTCGCCTCCGTCGAACGTCGGCAGGGCCTCGAAGACGGCGAGGAACACCTCGCTCGTCAGGTCCTCGGGCTCCGCGGCTCCTCGAGCGCGCAGGAAGGCGTGGACGGCAGGGGAGTAGCCGTTCCACACCTTCCCGAGCGCCCACGGTGCTCCAACCCGAGCCGCGGCGAGAACGGCGTCGAAGACGTCGTCCTGGGTCGCCGCTCTGCTCACCCGGGGCACGCTAGCCACCGTGTGAGCCGCGGCAGCGGCGGCGCGCGCGACGCAGCCAGAAACGCAGCGCGTCAGCCTCCGATGCGCTCCAGAGCCGGCGACTCCTCCTGGGGCGCCCGGACGGCGGAGCGCCAGCGCGCGAGCCGCAGGATTCCGAGGATGACCACGCCGGCGACGACGACCTGGTTCAGGAGCAGCAGAGCGAGATACGCGGCCGCGGGCATCCCGACGAACCGGTCCGGCTCGGGGTACTCGCCGATCGTCGCGGCGGTGAAGAGGATCCCCAGCAGCACGAGGAGGACGGTGCCGATCACGCCCAGCGCGCGCGCCCGCGTGGCGAGGAGCAGGAACACCGCGAACGCGACCATCGGAGCCAGCGGGGGAGCGAGCGCTGTCCCCTTGGACAGGAACTCCTGGGCCACGAGGCCGGGCGTCGCAGCCGACGGCGGGGTGGGCGCGTCGCCGAACGCGACCTGAGCCGGCATCGCGAGGGCGATGGACAGCAGCGCCCCGACCACCTGCAGGATGAGGCACAGGAGCGAGACGGAGAGGAACGCCCGGCGGAGGGTCACGGGAAGCCTTTCGATTTCGGCCGGGCGCATGACCGGCGGCGGACGCCGGCCGCGCCGGCTGAGGGGACGCTACTGGCGCGCCGACCTGGTGCCGATCGCCGGACCGGGGCGGCAAGCCCCGCGCAATCCCGGTGCAATCCGCGGGACGCGATGTCGGTGGTTCGCCGTATCGTGCCGCCATGGACGTGCTGCTGCTTCCCGGTTTCTGGCTCGACGCGACATCGTGGGAGCGTGTGACACCGCCCCTCGTGGAGGCCGGGCATACCGTCCACCCGCTCACCCTTCCCGGACTCGAGCGGGACGCCGATCGGCGCGGCATCGGGCTCGCCGACCAGGTGGCGGCCGTGGTCGCCGCGGTGGACGCGCTCCCGGGTCCGGTCGCGCTCGTCGGGCACTCGGGCGGCGGCGCGGTCGCGGCCGCCGTAGCCGATGCCCGGCCGGAGCGCGTCGCTCACGTCGTCTACGTGGACGCCGGCCCGCTGCCCGAGGGCGCGGCGATCAACGAGGGCTTCGCCGCGGTCGACGGGGAGATCCCCCTGCCCGATTGGTCGGAGTTCGACGAGTCCGAGCTCGTCGGTCTCACGGAGGAGCTGCGCGCCGAGTTCCGCTCCCGAGCGATCCCGGAGCCCGCTGCCGTGGCGTCCGATCCCGCGCGACTGACGGACGAACGGCGCTACGACGTGCCGACCACCGTCATCACGACGTCGATGCCGGCGGCCGTGCTCGAGCAGCTGCTCGAGCAGGGTCATCCGTTTGTCACCGAGCTCGCCCGGATGCGGCACCGGAGGATCGTCGAGCTGCCCACGGGCCACTGGCCGCAGTTCACCCGCCCGACCGAGCTGGGTCAGGTGATCGCCGAGGCGCTCGCGAACCCGCCGGGATGACCGGCCGGAGAGCGCAGGGGAACTCGGCGGATTCTCTGCCGGGCATCCCCGGGCGCCGACCAGACTGAGGAGACGAGCCGCGACCGCGGCGTGCACCAGGGAGGCCCGTGGGAACCGTCGCCGTCTTCGCCCCGTCTCCGCTTCTCACCGTGACGGTCGAGGAGTCGCCCACCGGACCGGACGTCCACGTGCATGCGGGAGGACAGGGGGTGTGGCAGGCGCGGATGCTGGAGTCGCTCGGCGCCTCCGTCACGATCTGCTCGGTCCTCCTCGGCGAGGTCGGCGACATCCTCCGGCACCTCATCGAAGGCGAGGGCATCCGCGTGCGCGCCGTCGAGCGGGACGGGCGCGGGGCCGCCTACGTGCACGACCGGCGGCAGGGCGAGCGGGAGCCCGTGGTCGAGACCGCGGGGGACGTGCTCATCCGGCACGACCTCGACGAGCTCTACAACCTGACGCTGCACTCCGGCCTGGAGTCCGACCTCACGGTCCTCTCCGGTCCGGCGGGCGACGAGGTGCTGCCGGCCGACACCTACCGGCGGCTGGCCGCAGACCTCCGCGCGGCGGGCAAGCCGGTTGTCGCGGACCTCGCCGGCGAGCGGCTCGATGCCGCGCTCGAGGGCGGCCTGACCGTGCTCAAGGTCAGCGACTCCGAGCTGGTCGAGGACGGGCGCGCTGCGGACGCGGAGCCGGGATCGGTGCGCGAGGCCATGCACCGCCTGCGCGACCAGGGCGCCGAGAGCGTCATCGTCTCGAGCTCGACCGGCACGACCCTGCTGCTGACCGGCGATCGTCTGCTCCGGTTCCGGACTCCGTCGCTGCAGGTCGTCGACACGAAGGGCGCGGGGGACTCCCTGACGGCCGCCGTCGCGGCGGTGCTCGCCGACGGCGGCTCGATCGAGGACGCGGTCCGGCTGGGCGCGGCGGCGGGCGCGCTCAACGTCACCCGGCACGGGCTCGGTTCCGCGCGCGCCGACGCCATCCAGGCGATGACGGCGCAGGTCGAGATCCGGCCGTTCGAGGAGGAGGGATCGTGAGCATGCGGGCGCTCATCACCAACGACGACGGCATCGACTCGCCGGGCATCTGGGCGCTGGCGAACGCTGCTCGGGATGCCGGCCTCGACGTCGTGGTCGCGGCGCCGTCCACGGAGTTCAGCGGCAGCAGCGCCTCGATCATCGCGCAGCAGGAGGACGGGCGGATCCGCTTCCGCCGGCACGATGTGCCGGCTCTGGACGGCATCGAGACGTACGCCGTGGACGCGGCGCCCGCCCTCATCGCCCTCGTCGCCGCGCACGGGAACTTCGGCGCCGTTCCCGACGTGGTCCTCTCGGGCATCAACCGCGGAGCCAACATCGGCCGCGTCGTCCTGCACTCGGGCACCGTCGGCGCGGCCCTCACGGCTGCGGTCAACGGCATCCGGGCCCTCGCCGTCTCCCTCGACGTCGGCCTGCGGCCGGCCGAGCACCACTGGGGGACCGCGGCGGCGCTGGCGGGGCGGCTGCTGCCCTTCCTCGCCGACGAGAAGCCCGGCGCGGTGTTCAACCTCAACGTGCCGAACGTGCCGCCCGACACCCTTCCGGAGCTCCGGGAGGCCCGCCTCGCCCGATTCGGCGTGGTCCAGACGACGATGACCGAGCCGTTCGAGGGCGACGTGCGCCTCGCGGTGGCCGACACCGAGGCGCCCGCCGAGCCGGGCAGCGATGCCGCCTGCCTGGCTGAGGGCATCGCGCCGGTCACGCGCATCGAGCCCGTCGACGACGCGCCGCTGGGGTTCGAGCTGCCCAGCTAGGCGGCGGCGCTGCCGGCTCGGGCCTCGTCGCCCGTCCGCCGTTCCGCGTCCCGTCGCTCCTGGGTGCCCGGCGCCTCGCGCGAGGGGATCAGGGCGACGGCGAGTCCCCACAGGACGGCGAGGGTGCACCACGTGATGCCCTCCGTGCCTCCGGCGCGCTCGGGGTAGGCGGCGACCGAGAGTCCGATGAGCGCGGCCGAGAGGCTGATGGCCACCCGGAACAGTCGACGCGCGGGCGGCCACACCGCGGCCAGGCCGGTGGCGAGGGCCACGGCGGCGCCCGCCGCTCCCTGGACCGGCCAATGCTCGATCCCGTTCGTGATACTGCCCAGCACGCCCGCTCGCGACTGCTCGAACGCCGCGAGCACGTACGGCAGCCAGAGACCCGCACCGGCGACGGCCAGGATCGCGAGAGGCCGGCTCACCGAGACCGGCACTCCGCGAGTGGGACGCGTCCCGAGCAGCCACCCCAGCCCGAGCACCGACGCGCCGATCACCGCGGCCGGCACCGCGGGGCGGGGATCGAGGCCGGCCGCCGCGCTGAGAGCGAGAGCGACCGCCGCGATCGCGAGCAGCGCGAGACCCGGCAGCGCACGGCCGGGGGCGAGTGCGATCCACACGTAGGGGAGCGCGACGAAGAAGGTGAACAGGCTGCCCCAGCTCACCTCGAGCGGGACCTCCCAGATGTACTCCTGGTTCACCCATCCGGGCAGGGTCGCGAGGTCGATCAGGCCGAAGAAGGGCACGGCCGCGGCGACCGCCAGCGTCCACGCGAGGACCTGCGCGATGCGCACCCGGCGCGCGGGAACCGTCCTGGTGTCCGCTGTCCCGGTCGTCATGCCGCCAGGCTAGCGATGAGCGCGAGCCGGTGCCGCCGCCCGGCCGTTGCAGTGCGAGGCGGTGCACATGGATCGGCGACCGGCCTGACCACGAGAGGCGGCGGCGAGTACCGTTGGACAGTGTCGTCACCTGAACCCAGCGAGCAGGGCGAGGCCGATTCGGCCGGCCCCGAGCTCTCCTTCTCCCACCTGGGACTCGCCGACCCGGTCCTCAAGGCCCTGAGGGACGTCGGATACGAGACGCCGTCGGCCATCCAGGCCGCGACGATCCCCACGCTCCTCGCCGGCCGCGACGTCGTCGGCCTCGCCCAGACCGGCACCGGGAAGACCGCGGCGTTCGCGCTCCCGATCCTCTCCCGCCTCGACCTCGCGCAGTCCAGCCCCCAGGCGCTCGTGCTCGCCCCCACCCGTGAGCTCGCGCTCCAGGTGTGCGAGGCGTTCGAGAGCTACGCGGCGCACCTGCGCGGCGTCCGGGTCCTCCCGGTGTACGGCGGCCAGGGCTACGGCGTGCAGCTGTCCGCGCTGCGGCGCGGCGTCCACATCGTCGTCGGGACGCCGGGCCGGATCATGGACCACCTCGACAAGGGCACCCTCGATCTGTCCGAGCTCAAGTACCTCGTGCTCGACGAGGCCGACGAGATGCTCCGGATGGGCTTCGCCGAGGATGTCGAGACGATCCTCGCCGAGACGCCCGAGGACAAGCAGGTCGCCCTGTTCTCGGCCACCATGCCCGCGCAGATCCGGCGGATCTCCGCGAAGTACCTGCGGGATCCGGAGGAGATCACGGTCAAGACGACCACGACGACCTCGGCGAACACGACGCAGCGCTACCTCGTGGTCTCGTACCCGCAGAAGGTGGATGCGCTGACCCGGATCCTCGAGGTGGAGAACTTCGAGGCGATGATCGTCTTCGTCCGCACGAAGAACGAGACCGAGGCGCTCGCCGAGAAGCTGCGGGCCCGCGGCTACTCGGCGGCGGCGATCAGCGGCGACGTCGCCCAGGCGCAGCGCGAGCGGACCGTCAACCAGCTCAAGGCGGGCAAGCTCGACATTCTCGTCGCGACGGACGTCGCCGCCCGCGGCCTCGACGTCGACCGCATCAGCCACGTCGTCAACTACGACCTGCCGATCGACACCGAGTCGTACGTGCACCGCATCGGGCGCACGGGCCGCGCGGGACGCTCCGGAGATGCGATCAGCTTCGTCACCCCGCGCGAGCGCCGGATGCTGACCGCCATCGAGCGGGCGACGCGTCAGCCGCTCACCCAGATGCAGCTGCCGAGCGCCGAGGACGTGAACGCGACCCGGCTCGCGCGCTTCGACGACCAGATCACCGCGGCGCTCGAGCAGAGCGACCGCATCGCGCGGTTCCGCGACATCATCGGCCACTACGTGGAGCACCACAACGTGCCGGAGGCGGACGTCGCCGCCGCGCTCGCCGTGGTAGCCCAGGGCGAGACGCCCCTGCTGCTCTCCCCGGAGGAGGACCGCGCCGCACGCGTCGAGCGGGACGACCGCGGCCGGGCAGACCGCGGAGACCGGCGGGACGACGGGGAGCGGCGGGACGACGGCGAGCGGCGGGAGCGCCGGCCACGCGCCGGCGGCTCGCCCCGAGCGACGTACCGGATCGAGGTCGGACGGCGGCAGAAGGTCGAGCCGCGGCAGATCGTCGGCGCGCTCGCGAACGAGGGCGGCCTCAACCGCGACGACCTCGGGGGGATCGACATCCGCCCCGACTTCTCCCTCGTCGAGCTGCCCGCGGACCTGCCGGACGACGTCCTCGACAGGCTGAGCGGCACGCGGATCAGCGGGAAGCTGATCCAGCTCCGTCCCGATCGTGGACCGCGGCGGACAGCGGGTGCGGAGCGTCCGGGGCGGAAGCCGCGCCAGCACTGACGCGGGGCGGTGCCGTCAGACCTGCAGCGTCCGATCGGGCTCGCGCTGCGAGTCGTCGACCGGCGGCGACGGGTTTGCGGCTTTCCGCGAGGTCGGGGCGACCGGGACGACCATGAGGGCCAAGGCCCAGAGCACCGCGACGATGGCCCACAGCACGCCCTCCGTCGCCCCCTCCCGCTCCGGGTAGGCGAGCGCGGCGACGCCGATGAGGCCCGCGGACAGCCCTGTCGCGACGCGGAGCATCGAGCGTCCCGGACGCCAGACGGCGAGTCCGGCGCTCCCGGCAAGGATCGCCAGCCCGGCGGCCGCCTGCACGGGCCAGTGGTCGACACCGTTGGTGATCTCCCGGCCGATGCCGAGCCGGGACTGCTCGAGCGCGGAGAGGACGTACGGCACCCAGAGGGCCGCGCCGAGGAGCGCGAGCGCCAGGTAGGGCCAGGAGATGCGCCATGCCGGAGGATCCGAGCGGAGTCCGGTGAGGAGGGCGAGCGCCACCGCGGAGACGAGCACCGCGATCGCGACGGGGAGCGGCCGGAAATCCGTCCCTCCCGCCGCCCCGGCGACCAGCGAGAGGCCGCCGACCACCAGCGCCGCCAGGCCGGGCGCCGACCGGTGCGGGGCGAGGGCGACCCATGCATACCCGCCGGCGAGGAAGAAGGTGAAGAGAGCGCCCCAGCTCACGTCGAGGGGGACGGGCCACAGGTACTCCGGGTTCACCCAGCCCACGAGCGTCACGAGGTCGATCACGCCGAAGTACGGCACCGCGGCGACGAGGCACAGGACCGCGGCGAGCACCCGCGCGGCCCGCAGCCGGACGGGGGAGGTTCGTTCGGCGGGCGCAGTCACGTCGCCATGCTAGGGGCGCGTCAGCGCCATGGGCCGGCGATGCCGAGGGGCGCGTCCTGGCGCCGCCGCACCCGTCGACGCGTCTGGCGGACGAGGAGGACCAGTCCGACGACGAGCGCGGCGAGCACGAGCAGCACGAGCGCGGGGAGCAGGAGGGCGGCGATCACCAGTACGACGCTCACGACGTCCTCGGCCGTGCTGAGCACCGGTGCGCCGATGCCCGCGAGCGCGGCGTTCGCCGCCGCACGGGTCGCGGCCTTCGCCAGGTGCACGAGGAGGGCGAGGCCCACCCCCGCTGCGACCGGCACCCAGCTGCCTGAGGAGAAGAACTGGCCGGGGTCGCTGACGGCCGGCGTCGCGGCCGATGTGCCGGAGCCGAACACGATGCCGCCCGAGGCGGGACGGACAAGGGTCTGCACCACGTCGTTGACGTGGTCGACCGCGGGCACCTTGTCGGCGACCACCTCGATGAGGAAGAGGACGGCGAGGATCCCGAGCGTCCACTCGTTCTCGAGCCACGCCCACCCCGCCGGCAGCCCGATCACGTCGGTGAACCGCGACAGCAGGCCCAGGGCGAGCATGGGGATGTAGGCGTTCAGCCCGGCGGCAGCCGCCAGTCCTGTGCCGGTCAGGGCCTCGAGCATCGTCGACCTCCGTCCCCATCCTGACGGATGCAGGGTGCGCGAGCGCTGGGCACGCGGCAACCCGGATCGTGAGCCGGTGGAGGGTCCCAGGGCGCGAGTCTAGGGGTGTCCGGGGGCGCGCGCGGCGGGGGAGGATGGCGACGTGTCCCAGGGTTCCGCGGTCGGCAGCGCTCCGCTCCTCTCTGCAGTGGGGCGCCTCCGGGACGCGCTCGACCAGGCGACCCTTCCCCTGGACCTCCCCGCGAGCCGCGCCGCTCGCCCGATCAGGACCCGCCTGCTCGACCAGCTCGATGACTACATCCTTCCGCGCCTGTCGTCGATCGACGCCCCGCTGCTCGCCGTCGTCGGCGGCTCGACGGGCGCGGGCAAATCGACCCTCGTCAACTCGCTCGTCGGCCGCGAGGTCACCCAGCCGGGCGTGCTCCGTCCCACGACCCGGTCGCCCGTGCTGATCCACCATCCGGCGGACGCCGACTGGTTCCTCGACCAGCGCATACTGCCGGGGCTCGCCCGGGTCACCGGGGCCTCGACTGCCGACTCCGGCACCGGCTCCGTCCGGCTCGTCGCCACCGACGCGATCGGCCGGGGTCTCGCGATCCTCGACGCTCCCGACATCGACAGCGTCGTGGCCGCGAATCGGGACCTCGCCGCGCAGCTGCTGGCCGCCGCCGACCTGTGGATCTTCGTGACCACGGCGGCCCGGTACGCCGACGCGGTGCCCTGGGACCTGCTGCGCGAGGCCGGGGAGCGCGGCACGTCGGTCGCGATCGTCCTCGACCGGGTCCCCGCCGAGGCGATGGACGAGATCCGCACGCACCTCGCCGAGATGCTGCGCGACCAGGGGTTCGAGCAGGCGCCGATCTTCGCCATCGCGGAGTCCCGGCTCGAACAGGGGCTCCTGCCGCGAGACCAGGCGGCCGCGATCCGGGGCTGGCTCGGCGGGCTCGCGGGGGATGCGCAGGCGCGCGCAGCGGTCGTCCGCCAGACCCTGCAGGGCGCCCTCGAGTCGCTGGATGCGCGGGTCGCGTCCCTCGTCGCGGCGTCCATCGAGCAGAGCGCCGCCGCGCGCGAGCTGACGGAGGCCGCGCGAAGGGCCTACGACGACGCACTCGTCCAGGTCCGGGACGGCATGCAGGACGGCACCCTGCTGCGCGGCGAGGTGCTCGCGCGCTGGCAGGAGTTCGTCGGCACGGGCGAGTTCTTCCGCCAGGTGGAGTCCACGGTCTCCCGGCTGCGCGACCGGGTCACCTCGTTCTTCAAGGGCGAGCCGCCGAAGACCGAGGTGCTGGGCGAGGCGCTCCAGTCGAGCGCTGCGCTGCTCGTCAGCAACCACGCGGAGCTCGCCGCCACCGCGGCCGCCCGGGCCTGGCGCTCGCTGCCCGGCGGTGAGCAGCTGCTCGCCATCCATCCGGCGCTGGGCCGCGCCAGTCCAGGGCTGGACGCGCGCATCGAGCGCCTGGTGCGGGACTGGCAGGGCGACATCTTCGACATGGTCCGCGAGGAGGGCAAGGACCGCCGCGTGACAGCCCGCCTCATGGCGTACGGCGTGAACGGCCTCGGCGTCGTCCTGATGCTCGTGGCCTTCGCGAGCACCGCGGGGCTCGCGCTGATCGAGGTCGGGATCGCGGGTGGCACCGCCGTCGCCGGGCAGAAGCTGCTGGAGGCGATCTTCGGCGACCAGGCGGTGCGCGAGCTGGCCCAGAAGGCCCGCGAGCGGCTCATCGAGCGGGTCGCCGACGTGTACGCCGACGAGCTGGACAGGTTCGAGGACGCCGTGGAGGGCGTCGGGGTCTCCCCGGATCAGAGCGAGGCGCTCGCCACCGCCGCCGCGGCAGTTCAGGCGGCGCGGTGAGCCCCATCCGCGCCGGGAGAGCCAAGGCGGGTCCGGACTCGGGCGAGGACCTCGGGACGCGCGTCGCCGCACTGGACGCCGCTCTGCAGTCCGGCGGGGGCGAGCTGGACCCCGCCGAGGTCGCCCGCGCCAGGGCGGTCGTGGACAAGGTGGGGGAGCGGACGACCCTCTCCGGCAGTCACACGGTCGTGGCGCTGGCCGGGGCGACCGGAAGCGGGAAGTCGTCCCTGTTCAACGCGCTCGTCGGAGCCGACGTCGCGAGGATCGGGGCCCGGCGTCCGACGACCTCGAAGCCCACCGCAGCGGTGTGGGGCGGCGGCGACGCGTCCGCGCTGCTCGACTGGCTGAAGGTCGACGCCCGGCACGTCGTCGACTCCGCAGCCGATGGCGGGAAGGCCCTCGACGGCCTGGTCCTGCTCGACCTGCCGGACTTCGACTCCCGCGAGGTGTCCCATCGCATCGAGGCGGAACGTGTCCTCCAGCTGGTCGACGTCTTCGTCTGGGTCACGGACCCGCAGAAGTACGCGGACGCCCGCCTGCACGACGACTTCGTGCGGCTCCTCGCCCAGCACGAGGCGGTGACGCTCGCGGTGCTGAACCAGGCCGACCGGCTCCCGCCGGACGCGGTCGAGGAGTGCGCGGCCGACCTCGGGCGGCTGCTCGCGCGGGACGGCATCTCCGGTGCGAGGGTCCTCACCACGTCGGTGCGCACGGGCGCCGGCGTCGGGGACCTCGAGCGGCGCATCGCGGACCACGTCGCCACCCGAGCCGCCTACCTGCGGAGGCTGACCGCCGACGTCGTCACCGTGGCCCGCTCGCTGCGCACCGGCGTGGCCGACACCGAGAAGAGGGTCGACCGCCTGCCGCGCGACGACCTCGACCGGTCCCTCGGCCGGGCCGCCGGCGTGCCCGTGGTGCTCGACGCCGTGAGCCGCGACTACCGGCGCGCCGCCGTCGCCTCCTCCGGCTGGCTCTTCACGCGCTGGGTCGGCCGCTTCCGCACCGACCCGCTGCGCCGGCTGCGGCTGGACAGCTCGGCCGCGCCGCGAGGGACCGTGGACGGCAGCGAGAGCGACGACGTGCGGGCGGTGCTGGCGCGGTCGTCGATCCCGACGCCCACCGGCTCGGCTCGATCCGCCGTCGAGGTCGCCACGCGGACGTTCGTGCGGAGCGCTTCCGACGGCCTCCCCGACCCGTGGGAGCGGGCGGTCGACGACGCCGCGACCGGGCACAGCGACGAGCTCTCCGACGCGCTCGACCAGGCGGTCGTCGGCACCTCGCTGCGGGCGCGCCGCCCGGTCTGGTGGGGGGTGGCGAACGTGCTGCAGTGGCTCTTCGGCCTCGTCGCGATCGCCGGCCTCCTCTGGCTGCTCGGCCTCAACGTCCTCGGGTTCCTGGGCCTGCCGCGTCCCGAGACGCCGGCGGTCGGCATCGTGCCCTGGCCGCTGATCCTGCTGATCGGCGGAGCGGTGCTCGGGATCCTGCTCGCGGGGCTCGCGCGCTGGTGGGCGCGGGTCGGCGCCCGGCGCCGCCGACGCATGATCGGCGCGCGGCTCCGCACGTCGGTCGGGGAGGTCGCGGAGGCCCGCATCGTCGCGCCCATCGCCCGCGTGCTGGAGCGGCACCGATCGACGCGGGAGAACCTGGACCGCGCGGGCAGCTGACGGGCCTCCCGCCCACTCGTTGACCCGCCCTCGAAGCGGGCCGCTACTCGGGCGCTCCCAGCGGGACGCCGGCCGCGTGCCGCCCGTGAGCGGATCGGTCACTCCTCGTGAACGGCCCGGTGCGAGGCAGGATGTCGAACGCGAGCGGTGTCTCCTTCGCGAGGACGAAGATCTCGATGGCGTGCTTGAGGAATGCGTCCACCGGGGTGACCCCCTGGAGCATCAGGTCGATGTGGAAGTAGACCCACTGCTGCAGCCAGCAGTCCCCCTTCGCCCAGATGAAGGAGTGGAGGATGCTGTTGTCGCTCAGCTGACGCCGCGCGGCGCGCTGCATCTCCTGCTCGCTGCGCTCCTCGCGCACGCAGAGGTGGTACACGGCGAGGTCCGCGGAGTTGGTGGCACGCATCGGACCCCACGTCGTCCAGAGCGCCGTCGACGAGGCGAGGACCGGCAGGTCGGGCACGATGAAGTGGTTGTAGAGCTTCGCCCGCGGGCTCAGGGTGAACGGCTCGCCGTCCTTCTCCAGGCGGAGCGTGTCGATCCCGCTCCTGTTGCCGGTAGCCCAGACGACCACATCGCCCGGCACGCTCCGGCCGTCGGCGAGCACGATGCCGTCGGCATCGAAGCGGACCGGATCCCCTACCGTGTGCGGGGCGCCGTCGAGGTCCCGGCGCTGGGTCGCGCAGAGCACGCCGCCGTGGAAGTGGGTGAAGTCCGTGTGCGGCGCGCCGAAGGTCCACAGGTGGCCGGACGACCAGTGCAGCACGGCGCCCAGCCGCCTGCTGACGCCCAGCCACAGGACCGTGGCGAGGTAGGAGAGACCGCGGATCCGGTCCATCGGGGACGCGTCGTGCAGCAGCGCCTCGAACTTGTAGAAGAGGTAGGGCTTCCGCATCACCCATTCGAAGTTCTCGTAGCCGGCTCGCCGAAACCCCAGTACGACGTCGCACGCCGCCTTGCCGCCACCGACCACCACCACCCGGCGGTTGTGGCGCACGATGTCCTCGAACTCCTCCGGCGAGAACTGCGTCGTGTGCAGCTGCCGGCCCCGGTACTCCTCGGCGCCCGGGAGGCGCGGCACCTCGCCGTACGCGGACATCGAGGCCCAGATCACGAGGTGGTACGGGCGCGACGTCCGGACCGCCCCGGTCCGGGTGTCGGTGATCGTCAAGGTGCCGGTGCGATCCGCCGACCGGTAGCGGACCGAGTCGACGTTGGAGTGCAGCCGGACGTGGGGGAGCAGGTCGAACGCGTCGGCGTAGCGGTGGATGTACCGCTCCACCTCCTCGGCCATCACCTTCCCGCCCTGCACGTCGGGGTCGTCGCTGTAGGGAAGGCCGTCGAACGAGGTGACCGTCATACTGCCGTGGATCTGCAGCCCGTGATAGCGGAGGTTTCTCGACCAGGTCCCGCCGATCTCGTCGTACCGCTCGAACACGTCCACGTCGTGCACGCCGAGCGCCTTGAACCGCTGCAGGCACTGCAGCCCGCTCCAGCCGCCGCCGACGATCGCGATGCGGAGGTTCCGGGGGTCCCTGCGGTAGCGCAGTCGCCGTGCCCACATCCGCCGCGCCACGACGCAGATGAGGATCAGCGGGGACAGCACGAGGAACACCGCGTAGAACACCAGCGTGGACACCGCGACGAGGAGCCAGCCGGCGGGAGCCCACCACGGTCGCCGCTCGCTCGGCATCCCGAGCTGCGAGTACGGGGTGATGAGCTGAGGCGGCTGCGGGAAGCGCTCCGGCGGCGTCGGGCTGCGTCCTCGCTTCGCCGCCATGGAGCGGACCATACGGTCACCGGATGCCGCTCCGGGCGAAGCCCTGGACGAAGTAGCGCTGGAAGACGAGGAACAGGATCACCATCGGGAGCACGGAGATCAGAGCCATCGCCATGATCGCGCTGTAGTCCGGCGTGGTCTGTCCCTTCATGTAGAGCAGCCCGACCGGGAGCGTGAACAGTGCGTTGTCCTTGAGGGCGATCAGCGGCCAGGCGAAGTCGTTCCAGCTGCCGAGCAGCGTCAGCAGGGTCAGCACGGCGACGAGCGGCTTGCTCAGCGGCAGCACGATCCGGAGGAACACCCGGACGTGACCGGCGCCGTCGATCCGGGCCGCCTCGATGAGCTCCTGCGGGATCGACAGGATGAACTGGCGGGCGAGGAAGATCCCGAACGCGGCCGCGGCACTCGGCAGGATCACCGACCAGTACGTGCCGTAGATCTCGAGCCCGTTCACGACGCGGAACTGGGCGACCATGATCGCCTGCACCGGGATCATCATCGTCGCGAGCGCGAGGAGGAACAGCGCCGTGCTGCCCGGGAAGCGGATCTTCGCGAACGCGTAGCCCGCCATGAGATTGAGCGACACGGTGAGCGCCGTGACGAAGGCGCCGATCACGACCGAGTTCACGAACCACTCGCCGACCGGGTAGCGCTCGAAGATGCTCGCGAAGTTCTCGAGCGTCAGGGTGCTCGGCCAGAGCCGCACGCCCCGCTCGAACACCTCCCCGGGCGGGGAGAAGGCGACCACGAGCATCCAGTAGAGCGGGAAGAAGACGATGGCCGAGGCCACCGCCGCGATGACGATGCGGACCACGAGGCCCGCGGTGGAGCCGTGTCGACGGACGGGTCCGCGGCCCCGCTGCACCTCGGTCGTCGGCTGGCCGACGGGGGCGATCTGAGACAGGGTCGATGTCGTCATGGCGCTCTCCTACTCGACCAGGTCGCGGGTGCGGCTCGTCCGCCACTGCACCCAGGTGAAGAGGAGCGTGACGAGCAGGATGACGATGCCGAGTGCCGCTCCGTACCCCTGCTCGCGGATCTGGAAGCCGTTCCGGTACGCGTACGTGCCGAGGACCGAGGTCGAGTACCCGGGGCCGCCGCCGGTCATCACGAAGACCAGGTCGAAGACCTGGAACGACGCGATGACGTTCATGATCAGCAGGAAGAAGGTCGACGGGCCGACGAGCGGCACCGTGACCGATCGGAACTGCTGCCACGCGGACGCGCCGTCGATGCGCGCTGCCTCGTACAGCTCCGGGGAGACGCTCTGCAGGCCGGCGATGTAGATGATCATGTTGAAGCCGACGCGGAGCCAGACCGCGGTGAGGATCACCGACACCATCGCGGCGCCGCCGTCCGACTGCCAGCCCACCGGCGACAGACCCACGGCGCTGAGGACCTTGTTGATCAGCCCGTTCGACTCGTAGAAGAGGATGACCGAGATCATCCCGGAGGCGACGCCGCTGATCACGAGGGGGAGCACGATGATGGTGCGGAACAGTCCTCGCGCGGGCAGCACCGAGTTGAGCACGACGGCGAGGCCGAGCCCGGCGGCCAGCTCCAGCGGCACCGTGACCGCGGTGAACAGCAGCGTGTTGCCGAGGCTCTGCCAGAAGACCGGGTCGGCCGCCATCTTGGCGTAGTTGTCCAGCCCCACCCACTCCGGCGTCCCGAAGCCGCGCGACTCCTGGAACGACAGCTGGATGGCCCAGACGATCGGCAGGAACAGGAACACCGCCATGAGCAGCAGGTTCGGGGCGAGGAACCCGTAGCCCGCGAGCCAGTCACGCCACCGCGCTCGCGTCCGGAAGGGGGTTCGGCTCCCCTCCCGGACGCGACCAGAGGCGACGGTCATCAGCTGGTGGCTTCGGCGGCCGCCGCGCTGATGTTCGCGAGGGTCTCCTCGGTGCTCTGCCCGCCGACGAACGCCAGCTCCAGCTGATCCTGGAGGGCGACCGCGATCTCGGCCAGGTAGGGAGAGGTCAGCTGCTTCACGTCGCTCGGCTCGAGCGTCGTCGCCTGCTCGACGAAGACGGGCATCACGTCGGGACGGACGGTGAACTCGATCGAGTCGGGTGCGATGTCGACGCGCGTGGGCAGCTCGTTCGTCGCCGCGCAGAAGGCGGTCATGTTCTCGGCCTCGACCATGAACTTGAGGAACTCCGCCGCCAGCTCCGGCTGGTCGGTGTCCGCCGTCGCGACGAGGGCGTTGCCGCCGAGGTCCGTCGCGCCGCGCTCGTCCACCGGCATCGGCGTCACCGCCCACTCGAAGTCGGCGAGGTTCTCCACGTCCGGCACCAGGAAGGACCCGACGAAGGCCATCGCGGTCGTCCCCTCCACGAAGAGCGAGTCGGCGTAGGTGGAGGACTTGACCGAGCTCGTCGGCGGCACCCAGTTGTTCGCGAAGAAGCTCTTCGTGAAGTCGAGCGCCTTCGCCCCCTCGGGCGAGTCGATGGCCGGGGTCGTGCCGTCCTCCTCGAGCAGCGCGCCGCCGGCCTGGAACAGCCAGCTCAACCACCGGGGCGTGCCGCCCAGCTGCCAGTTGTAGGCGAAGGGGAACTGCTCGGCCGGCAGCGCCGCCCGGAGCTTCGTCGCGACGTCGGCGAACTCCTCCCACGTCCACGCGTCCTCGAGCGACGTCGGGATGTCGGTGATCCCCGCCTGCGCGAGGAGCGGCACGTTGACCATCAGCGCGGACACGTCCGTCTGGTGGGGCACCCCGTAGGGCACGCCGTCGTAGGAGACGGCCTCCCACATCGCCGGCACGAAGGCGTCGATCTCGTCGTCGCTGAAGTACTCGCTGAGGTCGAGCAGCTGCTCCTGGCTCGAGTACACGCCGAGGTTGCCGTAGTCGACGCGCCACACATCCGGCGCCTCGCCCGAGCTCAACTGGGCGTCGATGTTGGTGAACATCTGCTCGTAGGGGACGACGTTCAGCTTGACGTCGGTCCCCTCGTTGGCGGCCTCGAAGTCCTCGATGAGCGACTCGAACGCGGCCTGCTCGGCCTCGCTCGCCCAGGTCGTGAAGGTGAGGCTCCCCTCCTCCTCGTCGTTCCCGCCACCTCCGGTGAACCCCGCGCAGCCCGCGAGGGTGAGCGGCAGCGCCATCGCCGCCGCGAGCATGACTCTTCTCTTCGGCATCATCGCCCCTTCCCATCCTGTTCTTCGTGGCTCGGCGGATCAGCGGATGGATCCCGCCCGTCCGAGCTCGTCGGTCGGCGTCAGGTATCGCTCACGAGGTGGGCCAGCGGCACGAATGGCGCTGCGGCGGAGGCGCTCGCGCGAGTTCCGAGGGGGTCGCGGTGCGGCAAGGGGTGGTCCGTCCTCTCTGGGGGAAAGAGGCGGGGCTGGGAGGTCTCAGCCTACGAAAGGGGGCACCGACAGAGGAAGAGGTGGTGGTGCCGGGTTCGGCACTAGCTCGCGGGGTCGTATCCGAACTCGCGCAGCTCCTGTGAGCAGCGGCAGGCCGCCGCGATCCTCCTGGCCCACTCGACCGCGTCCTCCCGGTTCGGCAGCTCCAGCACGAGGAACCCACCCGTGAGGTCGCTGCCCGGGTAGGTCCCGGGCGTGACCGCGCCGTCGGCCGACACGAGCACCGGTTCGACCTGCTCCGCGATTCCTCCGCCGAAGACGTAGACGCCCGCGGCCTTCGCCTCCTCGATCGCGGCGTGAGACTCGGCGCTCACGATCGGGAGCTCCTCCTCCGTGATCACCATCGCCCGGCTCGGGAAGGAGATGAGGTACTTGGTCACGTGTCGATGGTGCCCGTGAGGGGCAGGTGCGGCAACGGCAGGATGGCGAGTCCGGCACCCCGGCAGACCATCGCCCCACCGCGGGCGCACCTGTGGAGAGGTGCGGCAGTCGGACCGGGCACGACGACATCATGTCGGCGGAGGTGCCCGATGTCTTTCCTCAACCGCACTGCCGATCGACTCGCGGATGACCGCGGCGACGTCCCCGGGTGGGTGCTGATCACCCTGATGACCGCGGGTCTCGTGCTCGTGCTGTGGGGTGTCGCCGGACCGGCGCTCACCACAGTCTTCGAGCAGGCGATCGACCGCGTCAGCTCGTTCTGAGCCGCGTCCTGGCCGTGCCCGATCGGCACACTGGCCGAGCGTCCGACGATGGCTCGGCCCCGGCCGAGTTCGTGATGGTCGGCGCCGTGCTCGTCCTGCTCGTGCTGTCGGTGCTGCAGCTCGGACTCGCCCTCCACGTGCGGAACACGGTGACGGATGCGGCCGCCGAGGGGGCCGGCATGCGGCGCTCGGCGGAGGATCGCTCGAGAGCGGGGCCGAGCGGACACGGCAGCTGATCGAGGCGGCACTCGGGCCCGCCTATCCGGTGGAGGTGACGGCCGAGCAGTCGGACCTTGCGGGCATGGCGATCGCGCAAGTGGCGGTGACGGCGCCGCTTCCGGTGCTCGGGCTGTTCGGCATCGAGGATGCTGTGGAGGTGGAAGGCCGTGCCCCGCTCGAGGACAGCGGACCCTGAGGAGGGATCCGCGGGGATCGAGTTCCTCGCCGGCGCTGTGCTCCTCCTCGTCCCTCTCGTCTACCTCGTGGTGACCCTCGGCGCGCTGCAGGCCGCGGCCTTCGCGACCGAGGGAGCGGCGCGCGGCGCGGCCCTGGTGCTCTCCCGGGGCGTCGGCGACCCGGCCGTCGGCGAGCAGGCGGAGCAGGTCGTCGCCCTCGCCCTCGAGGACTTCGGGGTGCGCGACGGAGCCGAGGTCGAGGTCACCTGCAGGCCCGCGGGGGAGTGCGGCGAGCGAGGGGCCGAGATCATGGTCCTCGTCAGGGCGGCCGTCGCCCTGCCTCTCGTTCCCGACGGGCTGCCGGTCACGATCCCGGTCGAGGGAACCGCGACCCTTCCCGTCGCCCGTTTCGAGGCCGGCGAGCGATGACCGCACGCCCGCCCCGACCGCTGGGACCGGACGAGGGATCGATCCTTCCGCTGCTCGCCGGCTTCGTCGCGATCGCGCTCGCGCTGATCGTCGTCGTCGCAGGAGCGAGCTCGCTCTACCTCGAGCGCAAGCGCCTCTACACGCTGGCGGACGCGGCCGCGCTCACTGCGGCTCAGTCGTTCCCGCTCGACTCCGTCGCGGTCGGCGAGGACGGCGAGGTCCGGCCCGTTCTCACGTCGACTCAGGTGCGGGAGGCGGCGCGCAGCTACCTGACCTCGGTCCCGGCGCCCGTCGAGGGTCTCGAGCTCGAGGGCGCGGGCAGCCCCGACGGAACGAGCGCCGAGGTCACCCTGTCCGCCGTCTGGCGTCCGCCGCTGGGGTCGCCGCTACTTCCGGAGGGCATCCGGATCAGCGTCACCTCGACGGCCCGCACCGCTCTCCGCTGAGGTGCGAGCGGGCCAGGGGAACTCTCAATCCCGACGACGAGGTCCGCTCTTTCAACGCCCGGATCTTCGCCCCCGGCTCAGTGAGTCGGCCCAGCTCAGGAGCTGGAACGGCACCGGGGGCCGCGAACCGACCGATGCTGGTGCCCTCCTCATTGGTGTTCCTCGACACCCCACGAGGCGTCGGTCATCCGTCTCCAAAGCCTCGAGCCCCGTCCTTGGTGCCTCTGGCTTCGAAGAAGTCGATGGCAGAGACGATGCCGCCAGCAGCTTCAGCGATCACCTCGCCGCCAGGGACTTCTCGGGCGACGCTTCCGATCACGGTCTGTACCGCCCCGGCACCCACCTTGAGGAATCTCCGCACGCCTTCCCCGTCGTTGTCGGTCCATGCCTGATGCAGTCGCTCCAGAATCAAGCGGAGGGTCGCCGCTTAGGTTGCGCAAGAGCCCCTCCCAAACCGGCTTCGGCAAGCGCAGCGTCATGTTCGCCCGATGCGACCGCTGCGTGAGCGCGACCGATCGCCTCCGCCAGAGGCGCCCGAGTCGCACGAACCACCGGTTGAAGCTCGACGGGGCACCAGTAGTCGGCGACCTCCTCCCGGTGCGCCGTGTCGAACAGGGCGTGAGTCTGTCCGAGCACCTCATGGGCAATGCGGCGTGGGTCTCCGCCCTCGCCCAGGGTATCTTGCGGCGTGGTGCCCGTTCCCCCGCCCGCGCCTCCGTCGCCAGCCGTCGGAGGGCCGTCGAAGTCTGAGCCGCCGCCCGACCTGGGATCCTCGAATACGCCTTCGTCGGTCTCGCCGTGCTGCGGTGGCGAATCCTTGCTCTGCGGCCCGGCGGCGCCCGGGCGCCTCCTGATCCGGTCGTCCTTGCCTGACTGCGGCTGTTCCATCGGTTTCCCCGTCGCCCTCGTGGCCCCTGTCTGCACGACGGAAGTGCCCGTGCGGACGCGGCCAGGACCCCCTCAGCAGCGCTGACGCCGACGCCAGCGCGCCTGTCGGAGCTCGGCCGATTCGAGGGGCCGGTGCTACCTGAAGCTGACGAGATTGGCACTCGAGCCGACTGATCCACAGGGACCAAAGTCCGAGAGAAGACCCCGTCACGCAAGCGCGCCCGTCGCCCGAACCGCGGTCAGCCGGAGATCTGCTTGTGCTCGAACGGCGTCGTGACCCCGTCGTACGCGATCGCCATCACCATGCCCTGCTCCGCGTGATCGAGGTTGTGGCAGTGGTCCATCCAGATGCCCGGGTTGTCCGCCACGAGCATGACCTCCCAGCTGTCGCCCGGCTCGACGTCGAACGTGTCGAGCCAGAGGGGCGCGCCCGTCGCGGGGACGCCGTTGCGGGAGAGCACGAGGACGTGGTGCCCATGGATGTGCATGGGATGGGTGTCCCGGCCCCGGTTGAGGACGGTCAGCTTGAGGACCTGCCCCTCCGTCACCTCGATGTTGGGGATGTGCGGAAACACGGCGCCGTTGACGACGTAGGCGTTGGCGGGCAGCCCGCCGAAGACACGGGGGAGCCGATCGAGCACGAGGGTCTCCTCGGTCATCCGCTCCGGCAGGACGAGGCCCGCGCGGTCCCCGTAGGCGTGGAGGTCGAGATCGGGCAGCCCTCTCGGCGCCTCGAGCGCGGACGGGTCGGATCCCTCGGGCGCGAGGGCGAGCGACGCCCGGGTGGAGGCGTCCGTCGTCACGAGTACGCCGTCGTAGGGGACCTCGAGCGCGACGTCGATGCGGCCGCCCGCAGGAACGCGCAGAGCGGAGTCGGTGACCTCCGTGCCCCCCGGGACGTCCCGGCCGTCGACCGCGACCACGCGGAACGCCGCTCCCGTGACCCGGAAGCGGTGCGGCACTTGGTCCGTGTTGACGAACCGGAGCCGGACGCTGGAGCCCTCGGCGGTCTCCCGGACTCGGTGCGTGTCCGCCTCGCCGAGCCACACGCTCGAGCCGAAGGTGTGCAGCGGAACGGTGAGGTCCACGGCCTCCAGGATGCCGTCGGCCGGCAGCACCACGAGCATGCCGAAGAGACCGCGCCGGATGCCCTCGGCCGACGACTGGTGGGTGTGGTACCAGTACGTGCCCGGCTCGTCCGCGACGAAACGGTACGTGAAGGACTCGCCGGGAAGCACAGGGTCCTGAGTCGCGCCGGCGACGCCGTCCTCTCCGTTCGGGACGTCGTACCCGTGCCAGTGCAGCGTGACGCCGTCCTCGATGTCCTCGTTGCGGAGGGTCACCTCGACGAGGTCGCCGACCGCGACGCGCAGCTCCGGCCCGGGCAGGGATCCGAAGCTCTGCGCCGTGATCTCCGTGCCGCCGGGGGAGGTCACCGTCTCGTGGCGCGCGGTCAGGTCGAAGTGGCGGAGCGTGCCGGGGGCGTCCGCCGGCGTCCGCAGGTCGGTGACGGAGACGCCGTCGGGGGCCGCGGCGGCGGCGTGCGCGTGGCTCGAGAGCGCGCCGGGTGCGGCGACGTCCGTGAGCCAGGCGAAGCCGAGCGAGCCGGCGAGCAGCAGGGTGACGAGTGCCGAGGCTCCGATCAGCTGCCGGCGCTCGCGGCGCAGCACGGCCCAGGTGAGCCAGACGGCGAGGGGCACGAGGAGCGCCAGTCCGACGGCCGCGAGCGGCGAGAGCGGGTAGCCGATCAGTACGCGGGCCAGGATGCCCGCCGCCGCGGAGGCCGCGGCGCCGACCAGGGCGGGGACGGCGAGCGCCGGCAGGGGAGCCGACCGCGCTCGCAGCAGCGCGGGGACCGCGATCGCCGCCGCGGCGACGCCCACCGCGAGCTGGAGGGGGACGGCGAAGACGAGCTTCTCCTGCGCGAAGCCCCAGCCGCGGGCCGCGAGCAGGAGCCCGGTCCCGAGCTGTCCGAGGGCGAGGAGGACCCCGAGACCGGCGAGGCTCGCCGTCGCGGTGGTGCGCCGCCGCGCGGCCGGCATCGCGGCGAGCACCGCGGCGCCGATCCACGCGGCGGCGCACAGGGCGCCGACCGCGAGGTCGAGCAGGAGGAGGAGGGAGGTGCTCACGCCCTGGGAACGGTGTTCACCTCGGCGGGGGCCGTAGTCGCGGCTGCGCCGGGAGCGGAGGGCCGTCCGGTGTCCCCGGTCTTCACGAGGCGCCGGGCTCGGTTCATGAGGGTCGCGCTGAGGGCGATGATCGCGAGGCCGTTCAGGCCGTGCAGGCTGATGAAGAGGGTCGCGGCGAGCGGGATCTCGGTGCTCTCGGGGCCGATGCCGAAGACCATGCCGCCAATGATGAAGATCAGCGTCTGGAGGATGAGCAGGCCGAGCACGATGACACTCAGCCAGATGGTGCGCTTGCCGGCGCGGGCCAGGGCCGCCGTCAGGATGGTCAGCAGCACGAGGATCGGCAGCACGATGCGGCCGTTGGTCGCGTGGATGCCGAAGAGGTGGTCGTCCGGGACACTGAACACCCCCATCGCCGCGAAGTAGATCTGCAGCGCGGTGGCGGCCGTGAGCAGGATGGTGACGACGAAGAAAACCTTGCGCATCTTCCCTCGATCCGGGTCTGGGCGGGGCATCCTCTCGCCCCGAAGAGGCCCGTCACGCCGACGGACAGCACCGCACGGTACTCGTGCACGGCGCTCCGGTACAGAGACCGAAGGGCCTGCAATGTGCCTTTAACCTGGCATCGTTCCTCCCCCTCCTTCCGCGTCGTGAGCGGGATTAGGATCGGCGCGGTGTGGGATCGTGACCACGCCGCGGACACGAGGGAGTGGACCGGATGCGGCTGTACCTGATCGGCGCCGGCGTGAGCGCCAGGACCCACGTCGCGGCGGCCGCGAAGCTGGGCGAGCCGGTCGAGCTCCGGGTCGCGGACCCGAACGCCGAGACGCTCGCCGGCTTCCTCGAGGCGTTCCCCGAGGCCACCGGCTACGCCTCCGCCGAGGAGATGCTGGCGGCCGAGCAGGCACGGGAGGACGACGTCGCGATCGTCGCGACCCCGCCGCGATTCCACTTCGCGCCCGCGGTCGCCGCCGCCCGCAGCGGCCGGCACGTCCTCTGCGAGAAGCCCCTCGCTATGACTGTCGACGAGGCCGAGGAGATGTTGCGGGTGGCGACCGAGCACGGCGTCCTGTTCGGCTCGTGCAGCACCCGCTTCCGCGGCCTTCCGCACAACGAGGCGGTGAAGGCGGTGATGGCGACCGGCGTCCTCGGTGACCTCGTGCACCTCGACTTCGTGACCCGATCGCCCCGCAGCCGGGCGGGGATCGAGTACCAGCCGTCGAGCCGGTGGTTCCTCGACAGCCGCATGAGCGGCGGAGGTGTCGTCATGGACTGGGGGCCCTATGACATGTCGACCCTCTTCGACCTGCTGCAGCCCACGCGCGTCGAGATGGTGGACGCCTGGATGGCGAAGACGAGGACGGGAGCGGACCCGGAAGGCGTGGTGCACGACACCGAGTCGACGGCGGGAGCCGCCCTTCGGGTCACCCGGCAGGACGGGTCGGTGCTGCGCGTCAACTACCAGCGGGCGAACGCGACGCACGGGGAGGAGTTCGCGCGCGCCGAGCTCGAGGGCACGCTCGCAGCGCTGCGGTGGACGCCGTTCGACTCGCATCAGCCCGTCCAGCTGCGGACGGACGCCGAGGGCGAGCCGCGTGAGGAGACCGTGGAGCCGCCCGAGCGGGACGACCTCAGCATCTTCGACCGGCCCCTCGTCCACTTCGTAGCCGCGCTGCGCGGCCGGCCGTCCCTGGCGGCGATCGGCCCGATCGCGGTCGACGAGTTCCGCTGCGTCCGTGGCGTCTACGACACCGCGCGCACCGGGCGGCCGACGGTCGTGGAGGTGCGCCGGTGATCCGGCGGGAGTGGCCACGGCGCTCCTCGACTTCAGCGCACTCGCGGATGCCCTCCCCGGCTACACGGGCTCACCCTCGAGCTGAGGCATCCGGACAGATGGCGCCGCAGCGGTCGGTGGCCGAGGACACCCGCCGGTCCTCAGAGTTCCTCCGCGCCCTCGTGGCCGCAGGCTAACCGTCCTTCCTGGCGCTCAACAGGCGTTCTCTCGCCCAACAGGTGGAACGGCGGCGCGTCGGCCTGTTGACGGCGACTTCGCCTGTTGAGCGCGAGTCGTGGGGAGATATGCCGACGGCCGAGCGCGAGGAGACGGCGTCAGAGCGCGATCGGCTCGTGCTCGGCGAGCAGCTCGCGGACGCGGGGGATGACCTGGGTCCCGTAGAGCTCGATGCTGCGCATCATCGCCGCGTGCGGCAGGGGTCCCGCGCTGTACTTCAGGTCGAAGCGCGCGATGCCGATGGCCTGGGCGGTCCGCGCGATCTTCGCCGCTACCGTCTCCGGGGAGCCGACGTAGAGCGAGCCGTGCTCGATCTCCTGCTGGAACTCCTCGGGACGCATCGGCGGCCACCCGCGGTCGCGGCCGATCGTGTCGCGCATCGCCTTGTAGGGCGGGAAGAACTCCTTCCGCGCCTGCTCGTCCGTCTCCGCGATGTGGCCGGGCGAGTGGACGCCGATCGGCAGCTCCTCGACCTCGAGCTGAGTGAGGGCCCGCCGGTACAGGTCGGCGTACGGGGCGAAGCGGCGCGGGTCGCCGCCGATAATCGCGAGCAGCAGCGGCATGCGGTGCCGGGCCGCCCGCACGACCGACTCGGGACTCCCGCCCACGCCGATCCACGTCTTGAGGTGCCCCGACTCGGTCTTCGGGTACACCTCCTGGTTCACGAGGCCGGCCCGGACGGTGCCGCTCCAGGTGACGGGTCCCTCGCGGAGCAGCTCGGTGAACAGGTCGAGCTTCTCGCTGAACAGCTCCTCGTACTGGCTCAGGTCGTAGCCGAAGAGCGGGAACGACTCGGTGAACGAGCCGCGGCCGAGGATCACCTCCGCGCGTCCCGAGGATGCCGCGTCCAGCGTGGCGAAGCGCTGGAAGACCCGGACGGGGTCGTCCGAGCTCAGCACCGTGACCGCGGAGCCGAGGCGGATGCGCGTCGTCCGTCCGGCGATCGCCGCGAGCACGACGTCCGGCGCGGAGATCGCGAAGTCGGCACGGTGGTGCTCCCCGACGCCGAAGAAGTCGACCCCGACGGCGTCGGCGAGGACCCCCTCCTCGATCACGTCGCGGATCACCTGCGCATACGAGGTCGGGGCGCCGTCCGGGCCGCGCGTCACGTCGCCGAAGGTGTCGAGCCCGAGCTCCAGGGTGTCCGCCATGACTGCCTCTCTCCGTCCCGTCCGGCCGGGCGCTTGCCGGCCGCAACCTCCGTCCTACCGCTCCCGTCGCCGGGGCGGAAGTCAGGGCAGACTGATGCGGGTGTCCGAGTCCGTGTCGAAAAGCGCGACGTCCGATCGACGTGGAGGTGAGGGCGGGAACCGCCGCCCCGTCGGAAGGGACACGAGATGAAGTACATGCTGCTGCTCAAGGCGGACGAGGCGAGCGAGTCGGGCGCGGTGCCGGACTCCGAGGCCATCGCGAACATGGGCCGCTACAACGACGAGCTCATCAAGGCGGGCGTCCTGCTCGCCGGCGAGGGCCTGCACTCCAGCGCGGACGGAGCCCGCGTGCGCTTCTCCGGCGGAGACCGCTCCGTCGTCGACGGCCCGTTCGCCGAGACGACCGAGCTGCTCGCCGGCTTCTGGATCCTCGAGGTCGCCTCCAAGGAGGAGGCCGTCGAGTGGGCGCGCCGGGTGCCGCTCACGTCCGGCGAGGTCGAGGTCCGCCAGGTGTTCACGGTCGACGAGTTCGATCAGGACGACGAGTACGTGCAGAAGGAGCGCCAGTGGCGCGAGGAGCACGGCGAGGTCCGCACGGCCTGAGCCGAGGCCATGTCGAAATCGGGTCCGCCCGATCGACGTAGAGGTGAGGGCGGGAACCGCCCCGACAACCGACGAAGGAGAGAGAGAAGATGAAGTACATGCTGGTGATGTCGCAGCCCCGGTCCGCCGTGTCGGCCGAGGACATGTCGCCCGAGGAGATGGCTCAGATCATCGAGGAGATGGGCCGGTACAACGACGAGCTCATCGCGGCCGGCGTCATGGCCGGCGGCGACGGACTCGCACCCGACGACGAGGGCACGCGCATCGACTTCGAGGGTGACGAGCGCACCGTGACCGACGGCCCCTTCGCGGAGACGAAGGAGGTCTTCCAGGGCTTCTGGATCCTGGAGTGCGCCACGCAGGAGGAGGCGGTCGAGTGGGCGCGGAAGGCGCCGCTGCGCAGCGGCAACATCGTGGTCCGCCGCATCCCGTCGATCGACGAGTTCCCGCAGGACCTCCCCGCGATCCAGAAGGAGCGCGAGTACCGGATCGCGCAGGGGGAGAAGCTCGACTGAGCACGCCGCCGCCGAGCCCGTCCGGGCCGTCCTCCGCATCGGAGGCGGCCCGGCTCCGCGCTGCCGCCGAGGGCCTCGGCGACGATGCGGCCGTCGGCTCCGGCGCCGTGACCGCTCCCGCCCGGGCGGCCGACGCGAGCCGGGCGGCGATCGACGCCGTCTGGCGGATCGAGTCCGCGAAGGTCGTCGCGGTCCTCACCCGCTCCCTCGGCAGCCTCGACGCCGCGGAGGAGTTCGCCCAGGAGGCCCTCCTCGACGCGCTCGAGCAGTGGCCGCGGACCGGTGTTCCCCGGAGTCCGGCCGCCTGGCTCACGACGGTGGCCCGGCGCCGCGCGATCGACTCCTGGCGGCGTGCCGACCGGTTCGGCGAGCACGTCGCCGAGCTCGCCCACCGCCTCGAGGAGGAGGAGCAGGACGGACCGGAGCAGCACGCGCTCGAACCTCTCGACGACGAGGTGCTGCGGCTCATCTTCACCGCGTGCCACCCGGTCCTGTCCCGGGCCTCGCGGGTCGCGCTCACCCTCCGCGTCGTCGGCGGCCTCAGCACCGACGAGATCGCCAGGGCGTATCTCGTCGGCTCGGCCACGATGGGCCAGCGGATCTCCCGCGCCAAGCGCACGATCGCGGACGCGGGGGTGCCGTTCGAGGTGCCGGACCCCGCGGAGTTCCCCGTGCGGCTGGGCGCCGTGCTCGAGGTGCTCTACCTCGTCTTCAACGAGGGGTACTCGGCCACCGCGGGGCCCGACGTCCTCCGGCCGGACCTCTGCCGTGAGGCGCTCCGCCTCGCGCGCATCGTGGCGGGCCTGCTGCCGCGCGAGTCCGAGGTCCACGCCCTCGTCGCGCTCATGGAGCTGCAGGGGTCCCGGTTCGCCGCCCGCGTCGACCGCAGCGGGGAGCCCGTGCTGCTCGCTGACCAGGACCGGCGCCGCTGGGACCGCAGCGCGATCGCCCGCGGACGGGCATCGCTGGAGCGGGCTCGGCGCCTCGCCCCAGAGCTCGGGCCCTACGGTCTCCAGGCCGAGCTCGCCGAGAGCCACGCGGTCGCGCCGACCGCCGCGGACACCGACTGGGGACGCATCGTCGCCGTGTACGACCGGCTCCTGGCGGCGGCGCCGTCCCCGGTCGTCGAGCTCAACCGCGCGGTCGCGGTCGCGATGGCGGGCGATGCCGCCGGCGCGCTCGCCGTGGTGGACCGGCTCGCCGAGCGGGAGACGCTCCGATCGTGGCACCTGATCCCCGGCGTCCGAGCGGATCTGCTCGAGCGCCTCGGGCGCGGCGAGGAGGCGTCGGCCGAGTTCGCGCGGGCCGCGGAGCTCGCCGGCAACGAGCGGACGCGGGCCGTGCTGCTGGCCCGGGCGGCAGTCGGCCGGCGCTGACCCTCGCCGGACAGGGACCGGACGGTGGCCGGCGGCGCGCCGGGAGGCGTCAGCGGTGCGACGAGTACCGCGGGACGTAGCGCAGCAGCGACGCGGCCCCGCCGAATCCGAGGACGCCGAGCACCGCCACGGCGACCGGCAGGGATGCGACGGCCGTGATGCCCGCGATCAGCAGCGGCGCGATCGCGCCTCCGGCATCGTTCGTGAAGCGCCACGCGCCGAGGAACGGAGCCGGGTTCGCGGGCGGCGCGAGGTCCGCTCCGAGCGTCATGAGGATGCCGGACCCGATGCCGTTCGCGAGCGCCAGGAACACGGCCAGGGCGATGAACCAGCCGACCCGGCCCGGAACGTCGTGCGTCAGCGAGAGCGCGATGTGCCCGACGGCGAGACCGACGATCGACGGAACGGCGACCCAGAGCCGGCCGAACCGGTCCATGATGTGCCCGCCCGAGTAGAACAGCGCGAAGTCCACCGCGCCCGCGAGGCCGATGATCGCGGCGGTCTCGACCTCGCCGACGCCGATGCTCACCGCCCAGAGCGGCAGCATCACCTGCCGGCTCGCGCGCAGGGCCGAGATGAGGGCGGCCCCCGAGCCGAGCCGGAGCAGGACGGCCCTGCTGCGGACGAGGGTCCGGAAGAGTCCGTGCGCCTCCGCCGAGACGAGGCGGCGTCCCTCGGTCCGCTCCTCCGTGCGGGCGAGCCGCACGGCGCCGAAGGTCGACTCGGGGTCGGGCAGGGTGAGCAGCACGATCGTCGCGGCGCCGCAGCTGACGACGAAGATCCAGAACGCGACGGCCGGCGATCCCGTGAGCGAGATGGCGCCCGCGCTGAGGAACGGGCCGACCAGGTAGCCGAGCCGGAACGTCCCGCCGAGCGTCGACAGGGCACGGGCGCGGTACTGGATCGGCACGAAGCTCGTGAGGAACGCGTGGCGCGCGAGAGCGAAGACCGCGGTGGCCAGTCCGACGAGGAGGATGCCGATCGCCAGCACGAGGGGAGAGGTCGCGAGCAGCGCGAGCACGGATCCGCCGACCGCGAGGGCCGCGGCCCCGATCATCGCGACCCGCTCGCCGATCTTCGCGACGATGGCTCCGCTCGGGATGTCGCCGATGAGCTCCCCGACCGTGATCATCGCGGCGATGACGCCCGCGATCGCGAGCGAGGCGCCGAGATCGTCGGCGACGAGGGGGATGACCGGGAGGATGGCTCCCTCGCCGATCGAGAAGAGGACCGTCGGGAGGAACGCCGCGAGGACGGTCGACCGCCAGGAGAAGGAGGAGCCGTTCGCCGTCATGTCTTCCTCGACCCTACGCGTCGCCCGAGGGCGCTCCGGTCCTCGCGGGCCGGAGCGGTCAGGGAGGCGGCGGGTAGTCTGGTCGGGACATGGCCGAACTGGATTTCTCCGCTCAGATCGCGGATCTTCGCTCCACCTTCTCCGACATCCAAGCGGTCCTCGACGTGGATGCGATCCGCGCCCGGGTCGCGACCCTCTCCGAGCAGGCGGGCGCCCCCGACCTGTGGGACGACACGGCGCGGGCCCAGAAGGTGACGAGCGAGCTCAGCCACGCCCAGTCCCAGCTCGCCAAGCTGACGGAGATCCAGCGGCGCCTCGACGACCTCGAGGTGCTCGTCGAGCTCGCGAACGGGGAGCCGGACGACGAGATCGCGGCCGAGACCGGGGAGGAGGCGCAGGCGGAGCTCGCCGCGCTGCAGAGCATGCTGGGCGAGCTCGAGGTCCAGACGCTCCTCAACGGGGAGTACGACGCACGCCCGGCCGTCGTCACGATCCGCGCCGGCGCGGGCGGCGTGGACGCCGCGGACTTCGCCGAGATGCTGCTGCGCATGTACCTGCGCTGGGCCGAGCAGCACAAGTACCCGGTGCAGGTCATGGACACGAGCTACGCGGAGGAGGCGGGCATCAAGTCGGCGACCTTCGAGGTCGACGCCCCCTACGCGTTCGGCAACCTGTCGGTCGAGGCCGGGACGCACCGCCTCGTGCGGATGTCGCCCTTCGGCGCCGCGGGCAAGCGGCAGACGAGCTTCGCCGCGGTCGAGGTCATCCCGCTGATGGAGGAGACCGAGTCCATCGACATCCCGGAGAACGAGATCCGCGTCGACGTGTTCCGCTCGTCGGGGCCCGGCGGGCAGTCGGTCAACACCACCGACTCCGCGGTCCGCATCACGCACATCCCGACCGGGACCGTCGTGTCGATGCAGAACGAGAAGAGCCAGATCCAGAACCGGGCCGCCGCCATGCGCGTCCTGCAGTCGCGCCTCCTGCTGCTGAAGCGCGAGGAGGAGAACGCCAAGAAGAAGGAGCTCGCCGGCAACATCACGGCGAGCTGGGGCGACCAGATCCGCTCCTACGTCCTCGCTCCCTACCAGATGGTCAAGGACCTCCGCAGCGAGTACGAGGTCAACAACCCGAGCGCCGTCTTCGACGGCGACCTCGACGGCTTCCTCACGGCGGGGATCCGCTGGCGGAAGCAGAAGGCCGCAGCCTGAGGAGCCCATGGCGGAGGTCGTCCGCTCCTCGATCGACCCGGCTCGGCTCCAGGTGAGGGCGGGGCAGGAACGGGCTGTTCCCGGGTGTCGCTCCGGGAATAGCCAGGCCCCCTGCATACGGTGGGAGACGCCATGATTCGCTTCGATCGCGTCACCAAGCTGTACCCGGGCACGTCACGGCCCGCGCTGAACGCTGTCGACGTCGAGATCCGCGCCGGGGAGTTCGTGTTCCTCGTGGGCGCGTCCGGGAGCGGCAAGTCCAGCTTCCTGCGGCTGATCCTCAAGGAGGAGAAGCCGACCGCGGGCGAGATCCACGTCCTGGGGCAGCGCCTGGCGTCGATCTCGAACCGGAAGGTGCCGTACTTCCGGCGGAAGCTCGGCGTCGTCTTCCAGGACTTCCGGCTCCTGCCGAACCGGACCGTGTTCCAGAACGTGGCGTTCACCCTCCAGGTGATCGGCAAGTCCCGCGGCTTCATCCAGGAGGCCGTGCCGGACGTCCTGCAGATGGTCGGCCTCGCCGGCAAGGAGGAGCGGCTCCCGCACGAGCTCTCCGGCGGTGAGCAGCAGCGCGTGGCGATCGCCCGCGCGGTGGTCAACAAGCCGGCGATCCTCCTCGCGGACGAGCCGACGGGCAACCTGGACCCGGCGACGAGCCAGGGGATCATGCAGGTCCTCGAGACCATCAACGTGAGCGGCACCACGGTCGTCATGGCGACGCACGACGTCGGCATCGTGGATGCGATGAAGCGCCGCGTCATCGAGCTCGTCGGTGGCGAGGTCGTCCGCGACGAGACCGAGGGCGGCTACACGACCTCGATCCCGATCGTGACCCCGGACGAGGCGGCTCGGGCGGGAGCGGTGCCTGTGACCGCCGGGCAGCCCTCCCCGTCCTGGTGCCTCGGACAGCGGTCGTCGACGTCCCCCGTCCCGGTGCTGCTCCTCGAGCCCGCGATCGCGACGACGCCCGTGCAGGTCCCGCTCGCGCCTCCCGCGCAGACCGCGGCGGCGTTCGCTCCGCCGGAGCTGCGTCCCGCGGAGGTCGTCCAGCCCGCGACGAGCGCGGAGCGTGCGGAGGTTCCGGAGCCCGCCCCTGCACCGACAGCCGCGTCGGCGGCGTCGTCGGCGGCGTCGTCGCCCGAGGCGGAACGCGCCGCGCAGGCGGCCGGTGACGAGCGGACGGCACCGGAAAACCCGGCCCCTGCCGAGGTGCCGGCGCGTCCGGTGTCGACGGTCGATGAGACGACCTCCCCGCGAGCCGAGCTCCCGCTGGCGGCGCGCCTCCGGGAGGCGGCCGGCTCCCCGGAGACGGACTCCCTCCGGCTCCTGCTCCGCGGCGGCGAGAGCGACGCCGCCGCCGCGCTGCCGAGCGACACGCTCTCCCTCGCCGCGCGACTCGGGCTGCGGGACGACGACGAGGAGCCCCAGCGCACGTCCTCTCAGGAGGTGGGACCGACCTCATGAGGTTCGCCCTGATCTGGTCCGAGGTCGCCCAAGGCCTCCGCCGCAACGTCTCGATGGTCGTCTCGGTCATCCTCGTGACCTTCATCTCGCTCACGTTCGTGGGCGCCGCCGCGCTGCTGCAGCTGCAGATCGGGCAGATGAAGAACTACTGGTACGACCGCGCCCAGGTCGCGATCTACCTCTGCAACGGCACCGTCGGCAGCGAGTCGTGCGTGACGGGTGCCGCCACCGAGGAGCAGCGCGCCGCGGTCGAGGCCCAGCTGAGCTCGAGCACGCTCGCGCCGCTGATCGAGCAGTACTACTACGAGTCACAGGAGGACGCGTACGCCAAGTTCCAGGAGCAGTTCAAGGGCAACTCGCTCGTCGACTACGTCACGCCCGACCTGCTGAACCAGGCGTTCTGGATCAACCTCAAGGACCCGTCGCAGTCGGACGTCCTGCAGGAGAGCTTCGCCGGAATGGCGGGAGTCGACAGCGTCGTGGACCAGCGCCGCTTCCTCGACCAGATCTTCGCGGTCCTGAACACCGCGAGCATCACGGCGATCGGCATCGCGGCGATCATGCTCGTCGCCGCCTGCCTGCTCATCTCCACGACGATCCGGCTCTCCGCCTACTCCCGGCGCCGGGAGCTCGGCATCATGCGACTGGTCGGCGCCTCGAACCGCTTCATCCAGACCCCGTTCGTGCTCGAGGGGATGCTCGCCTCGCTCGTCGGGTCGCTCCTGGCCGGCGGGGTCGTGGTCGCGATCGTGCAGTTCTTCGTGCAGGGCTACCTCGCGGAGTCGCAGCTCGGCTTCTCGTACGTGTCGCTCTCGGACGCGCTGCTCGTGGTGCCGCTCCTCGTCGGGGTCGGCGTCCTGCTCGCAGGCCTGTCCGCGCAGCTCTCCATCCGCCGTCACCTGCGCGTCTGATCCGCACAAGTCTGATCCGCACACGTCCTGACCGGTAGACTGGACCGCCCTATCCGGTCGACGTCGAGGAGGTGAACGTGCCCAAGGAACGCGGACAGAAGGTCGTGGCGACCAACCGCAAGGCGCGCCACGACTACTCGATCGAGGACACCTACGAGGCGGGCCTCGTGCTCATGGGCACCGAGGTGAAGTCGCTGCGGATGGGCCGCGCCTCGCTCGTCGACGGCTATGCCTACATCGACGGCGGCGAGGCCTGGCTCGACGCCGTCTTCATCCCGGAGTACACCGAGGGCACCTGGACGAATCACGCGCCCCGGCGGAAGCGGAAGCTCCTCCTGCACAAGCAGGAGATCGTCAAGCTGAGTCACAAGGTCAAGGAGGGCGGGTACACGCTCGTCCCCCTGCAGATCTACTTCAGCGACGGCAGGGCGAAGGTCGAGATCGCGGTCGCCAAGGGCAAGCGCGAGTACGACAAGCGTCAGACCCTCCGCGAGCGGCAGGACCGCCGCGAGGCCGAGCGCGCGATGGCCACCCGCCGCCACCTGGGCGAGTAGGCCCCGCCCTCACTCAACCCGGGCCATATCGGTCGATCCGGGTCGTTCTTCCGGCCCGGATGCGCCGAAACGGCCCGGGATGCCCGCCGAGCATCCGGGGGAATGCGTGCAGGGAATACTGCGACCGCCCCTCGTGCTGTAACCTGTGATGCCGCCCCTCGGGGCGGGACCCACAACTCCACAGTGCGATGGTGACCCCTTCCGATGCGACGCCTTCAGGCGGAGCGGGAGGCCAGCTCGGGGATGATCGGTTTCGACATTGCCTGAATGACCGTGAGAAGCGGGTCGAGGATGCGGGGTTATCTCGTTAACGCCCTCCGCAAAACAATAGGTGCCAATACTTCGCGCACCGACGTTGCTCTCGCCGCCTAAGGCCAGAGTCTGACGTCCGTCAGCCCGGGTTCGCTCCCGCCCCGGGTCCTGGCGTCATCGAGGGAGCTCGCTGCGGTGTTGCGCCTCAGGGCGCCGCGGGACTCGAACTGAGACTGGGCCCGTCGATCCAGGTGCCTGTGACAAGGATCGGGGCCGAGCAGAACGCCTGCACAGGCTATGCCCGTAGAAGGCATGGGATTACAGCAATGGACGGGGGTTCAATTCCCCCCATCTCCACGAACGGTCACCATCGCGCAAGGACAAGCGGAAGGGCCGCCCGAGAGGGCGGCCCTTCTGCCGTTCAGCGGATCGTCTTGTGCGAGGTGATCTGCCCGGTGTCGAAGCCCATGAGGTGCAGCCCCCCGTGGAAGCGCGCGTGCTCGACCTTGATGCAGCGGTCCATCACGACCGTGAGGCCCTTGCTCTCGCCGTAGACGGCGGCCTCCTGGTTCCAGATGCCGAGCTGCACCCAGACCGTCTTCGCGCCGATCTCGAGTGCATCGTCGATGACGGAGGGGATGTCGTCGGCCTTGCGGAACACGTCGACGATGTCCGGGACCTCGGGCAGCGACTTCAGGTCGGGGTAGACCTTCTGGCCGAGGATCTCCGTCGCGTTGGGGTTCACGAAGTACAGGCGGTAGTCGCTCGAGGACTGCAGGTAGGTCGCCACGAAGTAGCTCGACCGCGCCGGGTTCGGGGAGGCGCCGACGATCGCCACCGACTTCGCCGTGCGCAGGATCCGGAGGCGGTCCTTGGCGGACGGGCCGATCCAGGTGCGCTGGGATTTGAGGAGCTTCGCGAGCGGCGAGTTCGCGGGCAACCCGCAGGTCAGCCCGTTGACGAGCTGGACGTCGACGAGCTCCTCGCTCGTGGCCTGCTCCTGCAGTCCTGTGCTGGTCATCGGTCCGCCTTCCCCGCCTGCTCGAGCGCCTGGTCGATGTCGTACAGGATGTCATCCACATCCTCGAGTCCCACGCTGATGCGCACCAGGCCGGGACCGACGCCGGCGTCCTCGAGCTGCTTCTCGCTGAGCTGGGCGTGGGTGGTCGAGGCGGGATGGATCACGAGCGTCTTGGCGTCGCCGATGTTCGCGACGTGGCTGGCGAGGTCGAGGGACTCGATGAAGCGCCGGCCGGCTTCGCGGCCGCCGCGCACGCCGAAGCTGAACACGGAGCCGGGGCCCTTCGGCAGGTACTTCCGTGCGCGCTCGTGGTGGGGATGCGCCGGCAGGCCGGCCCAGTTGACGTATTCGATGCGCGGGTCCCCCGCGAGGGCCTCGGCGACGACGCGCGCGTTGTCGACATGCGCCTGCAGCCGGAACGGCAGGGTCTCGACGCCCTGCGCGAGGAGGAACGCGGAGTGCGGCGCGAGCACGGGGCCGATGTCGCGGAGCTGCTCGGCCCGCAGCCGGGTGAGGAACGCGTACTCGCCGAAGTTGCCGTGCCAGTTCAGGCCGCCGTAGTGCGGGACCGGCTGCTCGAACAGGGGGAACCGGTCGCCGTCCCAGGGGAAGCGCCCGCTCTCCACCACCACGCCGCCGAGCGTCGTCCCGTGGCCGCCGAGGAACTTCGTGGCGGAGTGGATGACGACGTCCGCGCCCCACTCGATCGGCCGGTTCAGGTACGGGGTCGCCACGGTGGAGTCGACGATGAGGGGGACGCCGTGCGCATGCGCGACGTCGGCGAGGGCCTCGAGGTCGGCGATGTCGCCCGAGGGGTTCGAGATCGTCTCGACGAAGAGCAGCTTCGTCTCCGGGCGGATCGCCGCCGCGTAGTCCTCGGGCGAGCCGCCGTGGACGAAGGTCGTGTCGATCCCGAAGCGCCGCAGCGTGACGTCGAGCTGGGTGATGGAGCCGCCGTAGAGCGACGCGCTCGCCACGATGTGGTCGCCGGCGCCCGCCAGCGAGGCGAAGGTGATGTACTGCGCGGAGAGGCCGCTGGCGGTCGCGACCGCCCCGAGTCCCCCCTCGAGCGAGGCGATGCGCTCCTCGAAGCTCGCCACCGTGGGGTTGGCGAGCCGGCTGTAGATGTTCCCGTACTTCTGCAGCGCGAACCGCGCGGCCGCGTCGGTCGTGTCGTCGAAGACGAAGGCGGTCGACTGGTAGATCGGGACCGCGCGGGCGCCGGTCACGGGGTCCGGGATGTTGCCGGCATGGATGGCGCGCGTGCGGAAGCCGTATTCGCGGTCGGACATACGGGCACGCTAGCCGACCTCGACAAGGCGGCCCGGCGCCCGCCGCCACGGGAGGTAACGCGGGAATCGGCAACGGGAGCGACAACCGGCAACCGTGCCCCGCTGCCCCTTGTCGCCCCGGTTGCCCTTTCCAGCCGCCCCGCGATCCCGGGGCGGCAGCACGGCTCGGGCCCCGCGCGCAAGCCCCCGGCGCTCGCCGCTCGGGCGTATAGCGTCGATCAAGCCATGCCGCACGCCGATCCAGAGACGCCGTTCGACGATCGGACCAGGTGGCGGGGCTTCGCCGTGTGCGTCGCCGTCGCGGCGCTGACCATCCTCGATCTGTCCAAGGTCAACGTCGGCCTGCCCTCGATCGAGGACTCGCTGTCCGCGGGTCCCAGCGAGCTGCAGGCGATCGTCGCGGGGTACGCGCTCGCGTTCGGGCTCGTGCTCGTGCCCGCCGGGCGCCTCGGCGACGTCCGCTCACGCCGCATCATGTTCCTCGTCGGGCTTTCGGCCTTCACCCTGACGAGCCTCGTGTGCGCCCTCGCCCCGGACATCGGCGCGCTGATGATCGGACGGTTCCTCCAGGGGATGGCCGCGGGCATACAGATGCCGCAGGTCGTCGGGCTCATCCAGCAGCTCTTCCAGGGCCCTGAGCGCGGCCGCGCGTTCGGGCTCTTCGGATCGATGATCGGGCTGTCGACGGCCTTCGGCCCGACCCTCGGCGGGGTCCTCATCGCGATCGGCGGCGAGGAGGACGGCTGGCGGCTGCTGTTCTGGATCAACCTCCCGCTCGGGCTGATCCTGCTCGTGCTGGCCGCGCGCCTGCTGCCGCGGCATCAGCTGCGCTCCGACGGTCCGCGAGACCTCGACCTGATCGGCGTGACCCTGCTCGGGGGAGCGGTGCTGTCCTTCATGCTCCCGTTCGTGCTCACCACAGGCGGGCCCCGCGACGACCCGCGCCGCTGGTGGTGGCTCGCCGCGGCCGTCGCGCTCGCGGCCGCGTTCGCGGCGTGGGAGCGCCGCTACGCCGCCCAGGGCCGATCGCCGGCGGTGCGGTTCTCGCTCTTCCGCACGGCCTCGTACCGCAACGGGCTGCTCATCGCCGCGGTCTACTTCGCCGCCCTTCCCGCCACGTTCCTGCTGACCACCCTGTACCTGCAGGAGGGCCTCGGGCTGGCGCCGGTGTTCGCAGGCATGGTGACGATCCCGTTCGCGCTCGTGTCGGCGTACACCTCCCTCATCGGCGGACGGCTCGTCGAGCGGTGGGGACGGACCCTCGTCGTGGCCGGGATCGCGGTGGTGATCGCGGGCTTCACCCTCGTGGTCCTCGCCGCCGTCGCCGCGCCCGCCGACCTCGCGCCCTGGCTCATGTCGGCCGCGCTCGCGGTCGCGGGAGCGGGCGGCGGGCTCGTCGTCACCCCCAACCAGACGCTGACGCTCGAGGAGGTGCCCGTGACCGAGGGCGGGGTCGCGGGCTCCATGGCCCAGGTCGGGCAGCGTGTCGGCACCGCGGTCGGAGTCGCCGCCGCCACCTCGACCTTCTTCGCCACCCTCTATGCGCGGAGCGACGCGCCGGACGCGCTCGCCGTGTACCACGACAGCTTCCGGAACGGGATTCTCGTCGTGGTCGGCCTCATCACGATCGCGCTCGTCGTCGGCCTCGTCGACATCGCCCAGCGCCGGCGCAGCGAGCAGGAGGCCTAGGACGACCAGGCGCCCGCCGAGGCGGCCGGCGTGCCGAACAGCACGTCCCGCGCCTCCACGCGGCGGTCCCGCACGGTGGTCGGCGACTCGAGGTGCACGGCCCCGCTCGGCAGGAGCCCCGCGGCGCCGTAGCGCTCCATGACGCGCCACTGTGCGGCGACGTCCTCGCCGGCGTGCTCGGGCGGCAGCAGCGACCAGAAGTCGAACCCGCCGCACTCGACGAGCCGGTCCCGCCGGTAGAGCGCGCACGCACCCAGCCACGCGATCTTGTAGGGGACCCACTCGCCCTCGGGGACGGGGACCTCGGCCGCGATGTGGAGGAGGTTCGCCGCGAAGTGCAGCGACGCGCGCTCGATGCCGGGCTCGCCCATCCGGATCCGCTCCGGGCGCACCGGGCCATCCCACGGCTCGAAGCTGGTGCGGTCCTGCGGACGGAGCTCTGGGATCGCCGACAGCCCCTGCGGAGCGCAGCCGACGAAGCCGCAGTCGAGGGTGCGCAGGGCGTCGAGCATCCGGCTGATCGTGCCCGGCTCGATCCAGATGTCGTCGTCGAGGAACAGGACGTGGTCGGCGGTGGCCTGGTCGAGCAGGAACTGGCGGTGCTCCGCCAGGCCCCGGCGCGGCAGATGCCGGACGAGCTCGACCCGCCGGCCCTGGGCCTCGAGCACGCGGACGATGCCGCGGACCGCCGGCGCCCCGATGGACCCCTCGCCCTCGGACTGGTCGCTGACGAGCACGTCGAAGGGCGGGTCGTCCTGTGCGGCGAGGCCCGCGAGCGTCACCGCGAGCTCGGCGGGACGGCCGAACGTCGGGATCAGGACCTGGACGACGGGCTCCACCCGCTCCACCGGCAGCCCCCACTCGCCGGACCAGCGGCGGGATCCCGTCACAGTCCCGCCCTCCGCTCCACGATGGGGGAGCGGCGGCCCCGCTTGGCGCGGGCCTCGAGCCGCGCGACGTCCTCCGTGACGGGCGCGGGCGTCCGGATGCGGTCGACGACGGCGGTGGTCGAGTAGTCGGCGAGGTAGTCGAGGATGCGGACCTCGCCCCCGTACCCGAGCACGACCTCGCTCTCGGGCAGGGTCTCGATCGTGTAGTCGCCGCCCTTCGCGTAGACGTCGGGGCGGATGCGCTCGAGCAGCGGGATGGGGGTGTCCGTGGCGAAGACGGTGACGTAGTCGACACAGCTGAGCGAGGCGAGGACCTCGGCCCGGTCCGGGGCCGGGTTGATCGGTCTGCTCTCGCCCTTGAGCCGGCGCACCGAGTCGTCGCTGTTGATCGCCACGACGAGGACGTCGCCGAGGCGCTTCGCCTGGTTCAGGTAGGCGGTGTGCCCACGGTGCAGCACGTCGAAGCAGCCGTTCGTGAAGACGATCCGACGACCCTGGGCGCGCTCGCCGGCGAGCCGGCGCACGAGGTCGTCGGCCGCGAGGGCGCTGTCCGCGAACTGGGCGAGGTGCCGCAGGAGGTCGTCCCGCGAGCAGACGGAGGTCCCGGAGCGGCTCACCACCACGTCCGCGGCGGCTTGGGCGAAGTCGGCGGACACCGGGAGCGGCAGGCCGGCGGCGCGCGCGAGCGTGAGAGCGGATGCGAAGGTGTCGCCCGCGCCCGACGCCTGCTTGTCGCTGGCGGGCCGGGCCCACGTGCGATGGATGCCGCCGTCCTGCTCGAGGAGGACGGTCCCGTCGCGATCGAGCGTGACGACGGCGGCCGCGGCGCCGCTCGCCGCGAGAATGCGCGACGCCTCCGCCGCGACCGTTCCCGCGCGGTCCGTTCCGCTGCGCAGGGGCGCGCCCAGCAGCGTGCCGGCCTCCTCGGCGTTCGGCGTGACGAGGTCGGGACGCAGCGGCGCCCAGGGGATGCCGTTCCGCGCGTCCACGACGAGCAGGGGCGGACGCGCCGCACGTGTGCGCAGGGCCTCCCGGACGGGCTCCCCGAGCATCCCGGTCCCGTAGTCGCACACGATCGCGGCGTCGACGCCCTCGGATGCGGCCACCGCGGCCTCCGCGAGCCGGTCGAGGGCCTCGGACGGGTGGACGTCGTTCCCCTCGTCGAGCCGCACCATGACCTGGTCGGCGACGACGATGCGGGTCTTGGTGATGGTGCGGATCCCCGGCACCGCGAGGAGGTGGGTCACGTCGACCCCGGCCTCCGCGAGCAGGTCGCGGACAGCGGCCCCCGGCTCGTCGTCGCCGACGAGCCCGACGAAGCGCACCCGGGCGCCGAGCGCCGCGAGGTTCACGGCCGTGTTCGCCGCGCCGCCCGGCACGCTGTCCTTGCGGCCGAGCCGAACGATCGGGGCGGGCGCCTCACGCGCCATCCTGGTGCTCGATCCGTGCCACCAGCCGTCGAGCATCGGCTCGCCGAAGACGGTGACCACCGGACCGGAGTCCAGCACGCGGCGAGCCACGTCGAGCGTCAGGGCAGGCTCGGCGGACAGCGCGTTCTCCATCCCATCTCCTTTCGGCCTCTGACACTCTCGCCGAAGAAGGAGAAGAAGTCACGCGGGGGGATTGAGGAACTCTCAGAGGTTGACGGGGGCTCGATTGGCCGGTGAGGCGGGCGCCGTGAGAGAAAGGAGGGGAGGAGGCCCGATGACCCAGCTCCCGCTCGCCCGCCGCGACGGCCGCTCCGGCACGTCCATAGGACCGCTCGGCGAGCGGATCGAGGGCGTCGAGCGGATCGCGGTGCTGCGCGCCGGGAACCTCGGCGACCTGCTCTTCGCGCTTCCCGCGGTCGACGCGCTCGCCGCCTGCTATCCCGACGCCGAGATCACCCTGGTCGCCATGCCGGCCCACGCCGCTCTCCTGGCGGGGCGCCCGGGCCCGGTGGCGGACGTCGCGGTGCTTCCCGTGATCGAGGGCGTGGGGGCCGCGCCCGGCACGCCGACGGACCCCGAGGAGATCGAGGCCTTCGTCGCGGGCCTGCGCGAGCGCCGGTTCGACCTCGCGGTCCAGGTCCACGGCGGCGGGCGCTACTCCAATCCGTTCCTCACCCGCCTCGGCGCCCGCGTGACGGCCGGCCTTCAGGCGGAGGACGCGGACGGACTCGACCGGGTCGTCCCGTACCGGTACTACCAGCACGAGGTGCTGCGGGCCCTCGAGGTCGTCGGCCTGGTCGGAGCGCCGCCGGTCACCCTCGAGCCGGTCCTCGCGGTGACCGAGGACGACGTGGCCCGCGCCGAGGAGCTCCTCGGACCCGGCGGACCGGTGCTCGCCATCCATCCCGGTGCCACGGACCCGCGTCGGCGCTGGCCGGCCGAGCGCTTCGGCGAGATCGCGGCACGCGCCGCCGCCCGCGGGCTGCGCGCCGTGGTCCTCGGCGGCGGCGACGACGCGCACCTGGCCGTCGAGGTCGTGGACGCGGCGCTCGGCGCAGGCGCACCGGGCGGGTCCGTTCGGAGCGTGGCGGGGCTCGCCGACCTCGGACAGCTCGTCGGGATCCTCGCGACCGCGGCCGTCCTGGTCGGCAACGACAGCGGACCCCGGCACCTCGCGCAGGCCGTCGGGTGTCCCACGGTCGGGCTCTACTGGGCCGGGAATCTCATCAACGCCGGTCCGCTCGGTCGGTCGCGACACCGCATCCAGCTCGACTGGCGGATCGAGTGCCCCGTGTGCGGCATCGACGTCACCCAGGTCGGCTGGACCGCGGTGCGCTGCGAGCACGATCCGTCGTTCCTCACCGCCATCTCGGTCGATGCCGTGTGGACGGACGTCGAGGACCTGCTGTGAGGATCCTCGACGAGCCGGACGGCCGCCCGGAGCTCCTCGCCCTGCGCACGCTCAAGCTGGGCGACCTCCTCGTCGCCGTCCCCGCCATCCACGCGCTGCGCCGGTCGAACCCGGAGCACCGGCTGATCCTCGCGATGCCGGCCTGGCTCGACCAGATCATCGACCTCGTGCCCGGGGTGGACGCGCTGCTCCCGGCGCCCGGGCTCGACCGGCCGCTCGAGATCGAGCCGGGACGCATCGACATCGCGGTGAACCTGCACGGCGGCGGAGGCGAGAGCCGGGGCCTGCTCGAGGCCATCCGACCGCGCCGCCGCGTGGGGCACCGGTCGGAGGGCTGGGACGGCCCGGAGTGGCTCGACGGCATTCACGAGCGCCACCGGTGGGCCCGCCTCGTCACCGAGCACGGCATGCCGGCCGACGAGAACGAGGTCTGGATCAGCGACCCCGGTCCCGCGCGGAACCCGGACGCCGCGGTCGTGCACGTCGGTGCGTTCTACGGGTCGCGCTTCTGGCCCGCCGAGCGCTTCGCCGCCGTCGCGCGCGCGTTCGAGCGGGACGGGCTGCGGGTCGTCCTCACCGGCAGCGGGCGCGAGCGGGATCGCGCGCTGCAGGTCGCCGAGCTGGCCGGGCTGCCCGACGACCAGGTGCTCGCCGGCCGGATCGAGCTGCGCGAGATGGCGGCCACCGTGGCGTCGGCGGCGATCCTCGTATCCGTGGACACGGGGGCGGCGCACCTCGCGTCGGCGTACCGGACGCCCTCCGTCGTCCTGTTCGGGCCCGCGCCGCCCGAGGAGTGGGGGCCGCCGCCCGGCCCGCACGTCGTCCTCACCGACGCGCGCCTCCGCGTGGGCGACACGTTCGGCAGCGAGCCGGATCCGGCGCTGCTCGCGGTCACCGTCGGGGACGTGCTGGGAGCGGCCGCCGGCCTGATCCGCTGAGCGCGAACCCCGTCACGATCCGGCCGAGCGTCAGTCCTCGGAGCGCAGCATCGTGAGCACCTGCCCGTGCAGGTGGCTGTTCGTCGCGAGCGCGCTGCCGCCCCAGGGACCCGCGTCTCCCGCCACCGAGGTCATCCTGCCGCCGGCCTCCTCGACGATCGGGATCAGCGCCGCGATGTCGTAGGGGCGGAGGTCGAACTCGGCCGCGACGTCGAGCGCGCCCTCGGCCACCAGGAGGTAGGACCAGAAGTCGCCGTAGGCGCGCGTGCGCCAGACGCAGTCGGAGAGGCGGAGCAGGTCGTCGGCGCGGCCCTCCTCCTGCCAGCCCTTGAGGCTGTTGTAGCTGAGCGAGGCATCCGAGAGCTCGCGGATGCCGGACACCTCGAGGCGGCGCGGCTCCGCGCCGCGGGCGTCGGTCGTCCAGGCGCCCTCGCCCAGCGCTCCCCACCACTGCCGGCCGAGCGCCGGCGCTCCCACGGCGCCCACCACGGGCCGTCCGTCGACCGCGAGGGCGACGAGGGTGCCCCAGACCGGGACGCCGCGAAGGAAGTTCGCCGTGCCGTCGATGGGGTCGAGGATCCACTGCCGTCCGGGTGCGCGGTCGCCGCCGTACTCCTCGCCGAGGATCGCATCGTCCGGCCGGGACTCCCGCAGCGCGGCGCGCAGGGCCTGCTCGACCGCCTGGTCGGCGTCGGTCACCGGCGTCCGGTCCGGCTTCGTCTCCACGCGCAGGTCGAGGGCCCGGTAGCGCTCCATCGACAGCACGTGCGCCATGTCGACGAGATCCCGCGCGAGCCGCAGGTCCTCCGCGTACCCCGATCCGCTCACGGCCACAGCCTAGACCTGAGCGCCGCGGCCGGGCGGGCCGTCAGGCTGGGTCGACCGCCGGGTCCTGCTCGGGCTCGGTGTCCCAGTCCTGCTCGGACCGCGGATCGAGGACCGTGAGGAGCCGCTGCAGCGACTCGAGGCGCCGACGCCCGGACTCGCCGAGCTCCCCGGCGCGGACCCGGTCGACGATCTCCCAGTCGTGCGCCTCGACGAGCGGCACCTCGCCCTCCGGCGGCTCCGGGGCGACGGCGCGGGCCACGAAGGAGCGGAGCACGCTCGGGGGATCGACGTGGCCGAGCCCGAAGGAGCGCACCCCCGGGGTGTCGATGATCCAGCCGGACCGGCCCTGGCCGTCCCGCATCCGCAGCGAGACGGTGGAGGACGACGTGTGCCGGCCCCGGCCCGTCACCTCGTTGACGGATCCGGTCGCGCGATGCGCCTCGGGCACGAGCGCGTTGACGAGGGTCGACTTGCCGACCCCGGAGTGGCCCACGGCCACCGTGGTGCGGCCCACCAGGCGCTCCTGGAGCTCGGCGAGGGGGACGTCCCCCTCGCCGCTCGTCACCACGTCGAGGTTGAGCACCGAGAACTCGTCCAGGAAGGGCGCCGGGTCCGCGAGGTCCGTCTTGGTCACGACGAGCAGGGGATCGAGCCCCGCGTCGAAGGCCGCGACGAGGTAGCGGTCCACGAGGCGCGCCCGGGGCTCCGGGTTCGCCGCGGCGACGACGATCATCATCTGGTCGGCATTGGCGACGATGATCCGCTCGACGTCGTCCGTGTCGTCGGCGCTGCGGCGCAGCAGGGTCGTGCGCTCGGCGATCCGGACCACGCGGGCGAGGGTGCCCTCAGTGCCGGAGACGTCCCCGACCACGTCGACGAAATCGCCCGTGACGATGGAGTTCCGCCCGAGCTCGCGCGCGCGCTTCGCGAACACCTCCCGCTCGTCCTCGGTGTCCTCGCCGAGGAGGACGACGACGCGGCCGCGGTCGACGGTCAGGACTCGGCCGCGCTCGGCGTCGGTGTGGCCGGGCCGCTGCTTGCTGCGCGGTCTGCTGCCCCTCCGGTTGGGCCGGATGCGGGCGTCGGACTCGTCGTAGCCCTCGTACGGCGAGTCGTCGCCGTCGTCGAGCCAGCTCACCGGGGGCGGACCGTCATGCGGGAAGGGCCTCCGGTGCGGCGGAGAGCATCGACGCCCACAGCTCCGGGAACTGGGGGAGCGTCTTGGCGGTCGTGCCGATGTCGTCGATCTCGAGTCCCGGGACGGCGAGTCCGATGACGGCGCCCGCGGTGGCCATCCGGTGGTCCTCGTAGCTCTGCCAGGGCCGGTCCGGCCGCGCGGTCAGCGGAGCGGGCTCGATCGAGAGGCCGTCCTCCTCCTCGGTGACCCGGCCGCCGAGCGCGTTGAGCTCGGCCGCCAGCGCCGCCAGGCGGTCCGTCTCGTGCCCGCGCAGGTGCCCGATCCCGGTGATCCGGCTCGGTCCGGACGCCAGAGCGGCCAGCGCGACGATCGCCGGTGCGAGCTCGCCGCCGGTGGAGAGGTCGAGGTCGACGCCCGGCAGCTCCCGGCCGCCGAGGAGCCCGGGCCCGCCGTCGACGACGAGGTCGCGTCCGTCGCGCTCGACGGTCGCGCCGAACCCGGCGAGCAGCGTCCGCAGATCGTCGCCCACCTGGGTCGTGCTCTCGGGCCAGTCGGCGATCCGGACGCTGCCGCCGGCGATCAGGGCCGCGGCGAGGAAGGGGGCCGCGTTGGAGAGGTCCGGCTCGATGGTCACCTCGCCGCCCGAGATCGGACCCGGGGACACCGTCCACTCCGCCTCTCCGGACGTGCGTGCGTCGACGCCGCGGGAGCGCAGTGCGGCGAGCGTCATCTCGATGTGGGGAAGGCTCGGCAGCCGCTCGCCGGTGTGCCGCAGCGTCAGCCCCTGCTCGAAGCGAGCGGCCGCGAGCAGCAGGCCGGACACGAACTGGCTCGAGGCGGACGCGTCGATCTCGAGCTCGCCGCCGGGGACGCGTCCGCTCCCGTGGACCGTGAAGGGGAGGGCGTAGCGACCGTCGTCGTTGACGTCGACGCCGAGACCCCGGAGGGACTCGATCGTGGTCCGCATCGGCCGTCGGCGGGCCGCCGCGTCACCGTCGAAGGTCACAGGACCGAGCGCGAGCGCGGCGACGGGCGGCCCGAATCGCATCAGGGTGCCGGCGAGGCCGCAGTCGACCGCCACGCCTCCCGCGAGCTCCCCGGGCGTCACGAGCAGGTCCGGTCCGTACTCCCCGGCTCCCACAGGCTCGATCGAGACGCCGAGGGATCGGAGCGCCTCGATCATGAGCCGCGAGTCCCGGGAGTGCAGGGGAGCGCGCAGCACGGTGGGCTCCGCGGCGAGCGCCGAGAGGACCAGCTCGCGGTTGGTGAGGCTCTTCGAGCCGGGCAGGGAGACCCGCGCGGAGAGGGGACGCGTCGCCACGGGAGCGGGCCAGACCGGCGGGCCGGTCGCGGCGCCATCCCGCGTCTCGTGGTCGTCGCCCGGCAGCCGGAAGCGGGGCGAGGAATATCCGAGGATCCCCATCGGTTCCCAGGATAACGGCGGTATCGGACAGCGAAGGGAGGGGTGCGTGACACTCACCATGCCCACACTCGCGCCCGAACTAAGCTGGCCCTCGATGAGCAGCGCGACCGACCCGTCCGAGCCGGGTTCTGCCGGACCGTCCGACCAGGGTCTCGCCGACCCGGAGGATGACGAGAGGGACGTGCTCGAGTCGCTGGTGACGGACGTCGCCGCTGACGAGGAGCTCGCCGCCGACGAGGAGCTCGCCGAGGACGCCCCTGTCGAGGAGGAGCTGGGCGACGACCTGGCCGCCGACGAGGAGCTCGCGGAGGGCGAGGTGCTCGCGGACGAGGATGCCGCGGGCGACGAGACCGCGGCCGTCGAGGCGGAGGCCGAGGAGACGATCGTCGAGGCGATCGAGGAGGCGGAGGCCCCCGCCGACCTGCGGGCCCTCTTCGAGGCGCAGGCGCTGCCGTACCTCGACCAGCTCTACGCGGCGGGGATGAGGATGACCCGCAACCCGGCCGACGCGCAGGACCTCGTGCAGGAGACGTTCGTCAAGGCGTTCTCCGCGTTCCGGCAGTTCCAGCAGGGCACGAACCTCAAGGCCTGGCTGTACCGGATCCTCACCAACACGTTCATCAACAGCTACCGCAAGAAGCAGCGCGACCCGTATCAGGGGACGATCGACGACCTCGAGGACTGGCAGCTGGGCACGGCGGAGTCGGCGACCGCGCCTGTGAGCCGGTCCGCCGAGGCGGAGGCGATCGACCATCTCCCGGACTCCGCGGTCAAGGACGCCCTGCAGGCGGTGCCCGAGGACTTCCGTCTCGCGGTCTACCTCGCGGACGTGGAGGGCTTTTCCTACCAGGAGATCGCCGACATCATGAAGACCCCGGTCGGCACGGTGATGAGCCGGCTGCATCGCGGCAGGCGGCTGCTGCGGGAGCTGCTGGGAGACTACGCGCGCGAGCGCGGCATCCAGGTCGGGGCGCCGTCGAGACGGCGCTCCCCGAAGAAGGACGGAGCGGAGGAATGACCGACTGCGGCTGCGAGAAGGCCAAGGCCGAACTCGAGGAGTACCTGCACAACGAGCTCCGCGGCGAGGACGCCGCGGACATCCGCGAGCATATGGAGAACTGCGTCGACTGCGCGGGCGAGCACCGGGTGGGCGTGGTCCTCACCGAGGCCGTCAAGCGGGCGTGCAAGGACACGGCTCCGGAGGAGCTGCGCGTCCAGGTGCTCGGCCGGCTCCGGGCCCTGACCGCCACCCACTGACACCGGCGGCGCCGCAGGGCGACCGCTGAGGGTGCAGTGCCGCATCCCTCGTCGAGTCTCCCAGCGAGCGACCGCGAAGCCCGCCGCTGCGGCGCGGCGCCGTGAACGGCCGATGCCCGGCTGCACGCCGCCGCTCATGCAGAAAGCCCCGCCTTCCGGCGGGGCTTTCTGCGTCTCGGGCTTGCTCGTCGATCAGGCGAGCGCCCTGCGGATGAGGTCCGCCTGCTCGATCGCGTGGCGCTTGGCGGAGCCCGCGGCCGGGGAGGCTGCGGCGGGCCGCGCGACGACCGAGATCGTCCGGTCCTTCAGCCGGCTCGCCGCCGTCACGCAGACGAGCGGCCAGGCGCCCTGGTTCTCCGGCTCCTCCTGGGCCCACACGAGCTCCGCGTCGGGGTAGGAGCCGAGGATCTCGTTCAGCTCGTCCTCGGGCACCGGGTAGTACTGCTCGACCCGGACCAGTGCGACCGACAGGGCGTCCTCGCGCTTGGCGAGCTCCGCCTTGAGGTCGTAGTGCAACTTGCCCGAGTGCAGGACGACCTTCCGCACGCCCGACCGGTCGGTGATGCGGGCGTCGTCGATGACCGGCTCGAAGCGGCCGTTCGTGAAGTCGCTCACGTCGCTGGTCGCCCCGCGGAGCCGCAGCATCGACTTCGGCGTGAAGACCACGAGCGGACGCCTCGGCTGCGCGTAGGCCTGGCGGCGCAGCAGGTGGAAGTACGACGCCGGCGTGGACGGCTGCGCGACGGTCATGTTGTCCTCGGCGCACAGCTGCAGGAACCGCTCGATGCGGGCGGAGCTGTGGTCGGGGCCCTGGCCCTCGTAGCCGTGCGGCAGCAGCAGCACGACCGAGGAGTGCTGGCCCCACTTCTGCTCGGCGGACGTCACGAACTCGTCCACGATGATCTGGGCGCCGTTGACGAAGTCGCCGAACTGCGCCTCCCAGAGCACGAGCGCGTCCTCCCGCTCCACCGAGTAGCCGTACTCGAAGCCCATCGCCGCATACTCGCTGAGCAGGGAGTCGTAGATCCAGAACTTCGCCTGGTTCTCCGCGAGGTTCGACAGGGGCAGCCACTCCTGGCCGTTCACCCGGTCGTGGAACACCGCGTGCCGCTGGGTGAAGGTGCCGCGCCGCGTGTCCTGCCCGACCATCCGGACCGGCCTGCCCTCGATGAGCAGGGATCCGATGCCCAGCAGCTCGCCGAACGCCCAGTCGATGCCGCCGGCGCGGCTCATCTCGTACCGCTTCTTGAGGAGCGCCTCGAGCTTCGGGTGCACCGTGAAGCCGGCCGGCCGGTTCTCGTGCGCGTCGCCGATGAGCTGGATGACGGACTCCGCCACGGCCGTGGACTCCGGCTGCCCGCCGGTCTCCTCGGCGTTGCCCTCGAAGGCCTCGCTGATCTGCTTGGCCTCCGGAGCGGTCTGCGCCTCGTGCGTCTCGGCGAAGGCGCGCTCGAGCCGGCCCTGGAAGTCGCGGTGCGCCCGGTCGTACTCCTCCTGGGTGATGTCGCCGCGGCCGACGAGCGCCTCGGTGTAGAGCTTCCGGACGCTGCGCTTGGCCTCGATGAGGTTGTACATCAGCGGCTGAGTCATCGACGGGTCGTCGCCCTCGTTGTGCCCGCGCCGCCGGTAGCAGACGAGGTCGATGACGACGTCCTTGTGGAACGCCTGGCGGAACTGGAACGCGAGCTCCGCGACCCGCGAGACGGCCTCGGGGTCGTCGCCGTTCACGTGGAAGATCGGCGACTGGATCGTCTTGGCGACATCCGTCGCGTAGATCGAGGAGCGGGACTCCTTCGGCGCGGTCGTGAAGCCCACCTGGTTGTTGACCACGATGTGGATCGTGCCGCCGGTGCGGTACGCGCGGAGCTGGGACATCTGGAGCGTCTCCAGGACCACGCCCTGCCCGGCCATCGCCGCGTCGCCGTGGATCAGGATCGGGAGCACCGCGAAGGTGCCCGGAGCGTCCCGGTCCTGCTTGGCGCGGACGATGCCCTCGAGCACTGGGTCGACCGCCTCCAGGTGGGAGGGGTTCGCCGCCAGGTAGACGGGGATGGTGGTCCCGTCGACGCCCTGGTAGGAGCCCTCGGTCCCGAGGTGGTACTTCACGTCGCCGGAGCCCTGGACCGTCTTCGGGTCCTGGGTGCCCTCGAACTCGCGGAAGATCTGTCCGTAGGTCTTGCCCGCGATGTTGGTCAGCACGTTCAGCCGGCCGCGGTGCGCCATGCCGATGCCGACCTCGGACAGGCCCTCCTCGGCGGCGCCCTGGATCATCGTGTCGAGCAGGGAGATCAGCGACTCCGAGCCCTCGAGGCTGAACCGCTTCTGGCCGACGTACTTCGTCTGCAGGAACGTCTCGAACGCCTCGGCCTCGTTGAGCTTGCTGAGGATCCGCATCTGCTCGTCGTGCGTCGGCTTGACGTACGGGCGCTCGACCTTGTCCTGGATCCACTTGCGCTGCGCGGGCACCTGGATGTGCATGTACTCGAGGCCGACCGTGCGGCAGTAGGAGTCGCGCAGGATGCCGAGGACGTCGCGCAGCTTCGCCGACCGGCGCCCGCCGAACCCGCCCACGACGAACTCGCGGTCGAGATCCCAGAACGTCAGGCCGTGCTGCTCGATCTCCAGGTCGGGGTGCGAGCGCTGGCGGTACTCCAGCGGGTCGGTGTCGGCCATGAGGTGGCCGCGCACCCGGTAGGAGTTGATGAGCTCCTGCACGCGCGCCGTCTTCGACACCATGCCCGAGAGGTCGACGTGGATGTCCGGGTTCCAGCGGATCGGGGCGTACGGGATGCGCAGCGCCGCGAAGATCTCGTCGTAGAAGCCCCTCTTGCCGATCAGCAGCTCGTGCACCAGCTTGAGGAACTCGCCGGAGCCGGCACCCTGGATGACCCGGTGGTCGTAGGTCGAGGTCAGCGTGATCGTCTTGCCGATGCCAAGGTCGACGAGCGTCGTCTCGCTCGAGCCCTGGAACTCGGCCGGGTACTCGAGCGCGCCGGCGCCGATGATGGCGCCCTGCCCCTTCATGAGGCGCGGCACGGAGTGGACCGTGCCGATGCCGCCCGGGTTCGTGAGCGAGATCGTCGTGCCTTGGAAGTCGGCCGCCTCCAGCTTGTTCGCGCGCGCCTTGCGGACGAGGTCCTCGTAGGCGGCGATGAACTCGCCGAAGTTCATGGTGTCCGCGCGCTTGATGCTCGGCACGAGCAGAGCGCGGGTCCCGTCGGGCTTCGGGATGTCGATCGCGATGCCGAGCCCGACATGGGCGGGCTGGACGACGCTCGGCTTGCCGTCGACCTCGGCGTAGTGCACGTTCTGGCTCGGGAAGTCCTTGAGCACCTGCACGATCGCCCAGCCGATGAGATGCGTGAACGAGATCTTGCCGCCGCGGGTGCGACCGAGGTGGTTGTTGATGACGATCCGGTTGTCGATCATCAGCTTCGCCGGGATCGTGCGGACGCTCGTCGCGGTCGGGATGGTGAGGCTCTGGTCCATGTTGACCGAGAGCGTCTTCGCCATGCCGCGCAGGGGCGTGGTGACGTCCTCGGCGGCCTCCTGCGACTGCACCTTCACGGCAGGAGCGTCCGCCGGGATCGGCTGAGCGCGCGGGGCCATCGACGTGGTGCGCGCCTCGACCGCCGGGGCGGCCTGCTGTGCCGACGCGGGCTCGCCGCTCGGCGGCTTCGGGGCGGGGGTCTGCTGGGAAGCGGGCGCCGGCTGCGCAGCAGGGGCCTGCCCGTTCGGGGACGCGCTCGGAGCCTCGGCGGCGGGGGCTGCGCTGCCTCCGGATTGACCGCGGTCGGGCTGCGGCTCGGGGTCCGGCGGCAGCGGCACGGTGGGCTCGCTCGGGTTCGGGGCGAGCGGCTCGCTGGGATAGGGCGCCGGCGGCTCCGCGGGACCGCCCGGCTCGGTGCCGGGCGCCTCGGGCACCTCCGGGGGGCTGATGGACCCGCCGGGGAGGATTCCCTCAGCGGTATGCGTCTCCACCGGGTGGTAGCTCTCGAGGATCGGCCACCACGACCGGTCCACGCTGTTCTTGTCCGCCTGGTAGCGCTCGTACAGCTCGTCCACGAGCCATTCGTTTGCGCCGAACTCCGCGGCGGCACCCTCATCCGTTCCGGTCAATTGACTTGACACGGTGCCTCGCCCACTCTCGTCGATCGGGTCCTCGTCCGGTGCTCCAGCCTAACCCTCAGGCCCTGAGTCGGCTGTCCCCTCGCCGGGAGATAGCGTGGGCGGTATGCAGTTCCTCGGAGCCGCCCCGAGCCATGAGCTGACCTACTCCGACGTGTTCCTCGTGCCCAGCCGGTCGGACGTGCCGAGCCGGCTCGACGTCTCCCTCGCGCCGCCCGATGGCACCGGCGCGACACTGCCCATCGTGTCGGCGAACATGAACTCCGTGACCGGCCCCCGGCTCGCGGCGACCCTCGCCCGGCGCGGCGGCCTCGGCGTCCTGCCGCAGGACATGCCCCTTCAGGAGCTGGACGCCGCGATCCGCTGGGTGAAGGAGCAGCCGATCGCGTACGACAGCGCGCATGTGCTTCCGCCGGGCGCCACCGTCGCCGCGGCACGAGAGCTCCTCCCGCCCCTCGAGGGGCATGGGATCGTCGTGGTCGACGGTGAGGAGCTCGTCGGCGTGGTGCCGGCGACGCGGCTCGGCACCGCCCTCGAGGACGCGCGGCTCGGGGATCTCGTGCACGGGCGCAGCGCATCCCTCGAGGCCGAGGACCTCGACTCGCCGCGAGCCACGTTCGAGGCGATGGCGACGGCCGGCCTCACCTTCGCGCCCGTGCTCAGCCGCGGCCGCGTGGTCGGCGCCATGAGCCGGCTCGGCGCGGTCCGCGGCGCCATCTACGCACCGGCGGTCGACGCGTCCGGCCGCCTCAAGGTCGCCGCGGCCGTCGGCATCAACGGCGATCCCGCGGCGAAGGCGCAGGCACTCGCCGCCGCCGGGGTCGACGTCCTCGTCATCGACACCGCGCACGGACACCAGGAGGGGATGCTGCGCGCGCTCGCGGCGATCCGCGCCCTGGAGCTCGACATCCCGCTCGTGGCGGGGAACGTCGTGACCGCCGACGGCGTCCGGGACCTCGCGGAGGCCGGCGCGCACATCGTCAAGGTCGGCGTCGGCCCCGGCGCCATGTGCACGACGCGGATGATGACCGCGGTCGGCCGCCCCCAGTTCTCCGCCGTGCTGGAGACCGCCGAGGCCGCCCGGGAGCTCGGCGTCACCGTGTGGGCGGACGGTGGCGTCCGGTACCCGCGCGACGTCGCCCTCGCGCTCGCCGCGGGAGCCGCGTCGGTGATGATCGGCTCCTGGTTCGCGGGCACGATCGAGGCGCCGGGCAAGCTCGAGACGGATGCCGACGGCCGCGTCTACAAGCTCAGCTGGGGCATGGCGTCCACCCGGGCGGTGCGCGAGCGCTTCGGCCGCCTCGACCCGTACGAGCTGGCGCGCCGCGAGCTCTTCGCGGAGGGGATCTCGGCGTCGAGCATCTACCTGGACCCCCTCCGCCCCTCGGTGGAGGACCTCCTCGACATGATCACGTCCGGCGTCCGCTCGTCCTTCACGTACGCGGGCGCCCGCACGGTCGAGGAGTTCCAGCAGCGGGCCCGCGTCGGCATCCAGTCCGCGGCGGGCTACGAGGAGGGCAAGGCGCTCCCCGTCTCCTGGTAGCGGCGCCGTGTTCCTGCTGCGGAAATGGCAACGCCAGCGACAAAGGGCAACCGCACACCGTTGCCCTTTGTCGCCGGCGTTGCCGGTCACCTGCCGAGGCCGGCGGCGGTGAGGGCCGCGAACAGCCGGCGGGGCTCCTGCAGGTCCCGCCATATCCAGCGCACGACCCGAGGTCCCAGTGCTCCGAGACGGTCCTCGCGGAGCTTCTCCCTCCACACGGTCACCTCCGGCCGCTCCTCGTGACGTCCCAGGTACTTCACCTGCCCGTCGAACTCACCGATCACCTGGTCGCGCGGCCACCAGAAGTCGACGCGGCCGATGAACCCGAGGCGATCCCGGAACTCGTGCTGCAGGACGGGTGCCGGAAGGCCCAGTTCATGGATCGTCACTCGGCTCAGCGACTCGCCGACGGACTCCGAGAGAGGCGACGCCAGAGCCATGGCGAGCGCGATCTTGCGGGAGCCCCGGCGCGCCGCCGACTGCGCCGTGATCTCGAGCGCCTCCCGGGGCACACCCGATCGCAGTGCTGCGTCCGCGACCACCACCGCGTCCCGCAGCGGCAGTGCGCTGCAGAGATCGACCACGGTGACGGCCGGCGGCGTGACCCGGAGACCCTGGACGACGGTGGGCCAGAACGCGAGCTTGGGGCGATGCCGGCGGACGCCGTCGGAAGGACGGCCACCGGAGTCCGAGGCGGCCATCACATGGATCACGGCCGGGTCGTGCGTCAGGAGCGGGAGCCCGAGCAGGAGGGCGGCCGACTCATGACAGAAGGTGGGCGGCCGAGGAGCCGAGGCGGCGTACGCGTGAAGCTGCATCACCGCCCGTGACGCCGGGTCCGCTGCCCGCCAGCGATCGGCGTCGACGTACACGCCCCGGCGCAGCCTCACGAGTCGCCCGCGCTCGGCGTCGCGCTGAACGGAACGGAGCTCGTCGATGCTGAGCGGCGAGCGATGGGTGACGACGAGTCCGGCGGGGGTCTCGAGGCGGTCGTAGACGAGCACGTGTTCACGGTGCCCGCGCAGGGCGGCGACGGACCCCGGAGACACGCGTCTGTCGAGCAAGCCGCGTCGCCGAGCCCTTGGGGAGGGCGCGGAATCGGCAACCCGGGCGACGAACGGCAACGGGGCACGGTTGCCGTTTGTCGTTGCGGTTGCCGTTCGCGGCGCGGGCCCGTCGGCGGGGGCGAGCGCGGCGAGGGGCGCCGCCGCGCTCCGTATACTGGTCCGACCGATGGACGACCCCCCGAACGCCCACTCCCATACCAGGTGCCCCGCCATCGAGCGGTGGTTGGGGCCGAATCCGTGCTGACCGAGTGGCTGCTGCTCGGTGTCGGGGTCCTGCTGACCATCGGCACCGGCTTCTTCGTCGCCTCCGAGTTCGCGCTCGTGAACCTCGACCGCGGCGACCTCGAGGCCCGCGAGGCGAAGGGGGAGCGGCACCTCGGCCCGATCATCGGCGCCCTGAAGGTGACCTCCACCCACCTCTCCAGCGCGCAGCTCGGCATCACGATCACGACGCTCCTCACCGGCTACACGATGGAGCCCGCCATGAGCGCGCTGCTCCGGGAGCCGCTCCTCGGCACCGGGCTTCCGGAGGGCGCCGTGGAGCCGATCGGCACCGTCGCCGGAGTGCTCCTCGCCACGCTGCTGTCGATGATCTTCGGCGAGCTCGTGCCCAAGAACCTCGCGCTCTCAGTGCCCCGCGCCACGGCCAAGATCGTCGTGCCGTTCCAGGTCGCGTTCACCGCGGTCTTCCGCCCCGCGGTCTCGCTGCTCAACAACACGGCGAACGCGATCCTCCGTGCGCTCGGCGTCGAGCCGAAGGAGGAGCTGTCCGGTGCCCGCAGCGCCGACGAGCTCAGCTCGCTGGTGCGCCGCTCCGCGACCGCCGGCGTGCTCGATCAGGACACCGCCACGCTGCTCACGCGCACGCTCGGGTTCTCCGAGCACACCGCATCGGATGTCATGACGCCCCGGCCGCGCATCGCGAGCCTCGAGCGGTCGGACACCGCCGCCGACGTCATCGAGCTCACGCGCCGGACCGGATACTCCCGCTTCCCCGTGACGGACGGCGGACTCGACGAGATCGTCGGCCTCGTCCACGTGAAGCAGGCCGTCGCTGTGCCGCGGGAGAAGCGCGCCACCGTGCCGGTCGGCGCCCTCGAGACGGAGGCCCTCCGCGTGCCGGAGACGATGCGGCTCGACGCCCTCCTCGAGGAGCTGCGCGGGCGTGGCTACCAGATGGCCGTCGTCGTCGACGAGTACGGCGGGACGGCGGGCGTCGCCACCCTCGAGGACCTCGTGGAGGAGCTCGTCGGCGACCTCGTCGACGAGCACGACCGGACCCGCGCGGGCGTCGTCCGCTCGAAGACGTCGATGTCGTTCCCCGGGAGCCTCCGGCCCGACGAGCTGCTCGACCAGGCCGGCGTGGAGGTCCCCGAGGAGGGGCCCTACGAGACGGTGGCCGGGTACGTCCTCAGCGAGCTCGGGCGCCTCGCCGACGTCGGGGACGAGGTCCTGATCCCGGCCGGGACCCTGCGCGTCGTGCGGATGGACGGCCGTCGCATCGACCGCATCCGGTTCACGCCCCGGCCAGAAGAGCCGGCCGTCGAGGGAGGTGCCGCGTGAGCGACTGGGGCGGGATCGCGGCGCTCGTCGTGCTGCTGGCGGTCAACGCGTTCTTCGTGGCGTCCGAGTTCGCCGTCATCTCGGCGCGCCGCTCGCAGATCGAGCCGCTCGCGGAGCGGGGCAAGCGGACCGCGAAGACCGCGCTGTTCGCGATGGAGCACGCGACGCTGATGCTCGCGACGAGTCAGCTCGGGATCACGGTGTGCTCGCTGCTGATCCTCAACGTGTCCGAGCCGGCGATCCACCATCTCCTGGAGATCCCGCTGCACCTCACCGGGCTGCCCGAGGCGGCCATCTCGGTGATCTCGTTCGTGGTCGCGCTGCTGCTCGTGTCCTTCCTCCACGTCGTGCTCGGCGAGATGGTTCCGAAGAACATCTCCTTCTCGGTGCCGGACCGGTCCGTCCTGCTCCTCGCGCCTGCCCTCGTGTTCGTCGCGACCGTGTTCCGTCCCGTCATCTACGCGCTCAACGCGAGCGCGAACGGCGTCCTCCGCCTCTTCCGGATCGAGCCGAAGGAGGAGGCGACCAGCACCTTCACGCTCGAGGAGGTGCAGACGATCGTCGACCAGTCGACCCGCGAGGGCGTCCTCACGGACCGGACGGGTGCCCTCACCGCCGCCTTCGAGTTCACGGAGAAGCGGGTGTCGGACGTCGCCATCCCGGTGCAGAACCTCGTGAGCCTGCCCGAGGACGCCTCGCCCGCCGACCTCGAGCGGGCCGTGAGCCAGCACGGCTTCTCGCGCTACGTGCTCGTGGACGAGACGGGCGAGCCGACCGGGTACCTGCACCTCAAGGACGTGCTCGAGCTCGACGACGACGAGGCGGACCGGCCGGTGCCGCCGAAGTTCGTGCGCCAGCTGGTCTCCGTGTTCGAGAACACGGAGCTGGAGGACGCGCTCGCCACGATGCGCCGCGCCGGCGCGCACCTCGGCCGCGCGTTCGACGAGAACGGGCGGACCGCGGGGGTCCTGTTCCTCGAGGACATCATCGAGGAGCTCGTCGGAGAGGTGCAGGACGCGACCCGTCGCCGCTGAGTCCGGCTGATCCGCCGGAACGGCCGTCTCAGCGCCAGCGGGCGCGGAGGTACTGGGGCGGCCAGTAGTCGAGCCGGACCCCGAGCTCGTGCGCGGCGCGGAGCGGGAAGTGCGGATCGCGCAGCAGCTCGCGGGCGAGCAGCACGACGTCCGCGCGGCCCGACGCGATGATCTCCTCCGCCTGGTGCGGATCCGTGATGAGCCCCACCGCGCCGACCGGGGACTCGATCGCCTCCCGGACGTGCTCGGCGAGGTGGACCTGGTAGCCGGGGCCGACCGGGATGTCGACGCCCGGGACGAGGCCGGCGCTCGAGATGTCGAACAGGTCCGCCCCCTCGTCGCGGCACCAGCCGGCCACGGTGGCCGTGTCCTCGACGGTCCAGCCCCCGTGGGCCCAGTCGGTGCCGCTGAACCGCACGAGCACCGGCATGCCGTCGCCCGCCTCGGCGCGCACCGCCTGGACCACCCGGAGGAGGAGGCGCGCCCGGTTCTCGAGGCTTCCCCCGTACTCGTCCCCCCGGAAGTTGCTAAGCGGCGAGAGGAATTGGTGCAGCAGGTACCCGTGCGCGGCGTGGACCTCGACGAGGTCGAAGCCCGCGCCCCGGGCTCGCCGGGTGCCGGCCGCGAACGCCTCGACGACCGCGTCGATGCCCGCCTCGTCGAGCGCGACCGGCTCGTCGTACCCGGGGAATGCGACGGCCGAGGGGGCGACCGTGCGCCACCCGCCCTCCTCCGGCGGCACCGAGCCGTGCGGCTCCTCGAAGGGGCGCCGCGTCGACGCCTTGCGGCCCGCGTGCGCGAGCTGCATCCCCGCGAGCGCGCCCTGCGCGTGCTGGAAGTCGACGATCCGGCGCCAGGCCCGCGCCTGCTCGTCGTTCCAGATGCCGGTGTCCTGCGGGGAGATGCGGCCCTCGGGCACGACGGCCGTGGCCTCCGTGATCACGACGCCGGCGCCGCCGCGTGCGAGCGAGCCGAGGTGCACGAGGTGCCACTCGACCGGGACGCCGTCCTGCGCCTCCACGGAGTACTGGCACATCGGCGCGACCCAGAGGCGGTTGCGGGCGGTGAGCCCGCGCAGGGACAGGGGCGTGAACAGAGCGGAGGACACCCGCTTCACGCTACCTGCTGGGAATATGGCCTCATGGCGGGTTGGTCGGACTGGACGGAGGCCGACACGGCCGCGGAGTACCGGGTTCCCGAGGAGGCGGACGACAAGTACTCCCGCGGCGTCGTGGGTATCCTGACCGGCTCCGCCGAGTACCCGGGCGCCGCGGTCCTCGGGGTGGAGGGCGCGGCCCGGACGGGCGCGGGGATGATCCGCTACCTCGGCGACGAGGGGGCCGCCCGGTACGTGCTCCAGCGACGGCCGGAGGCCGTCACGGCGCCCGGGCGGGTCCAGGCGTGGGTCATCGGATCCGGCATGGATGCCGCGCGCCGCAGCGAAGAGCTGCGCGAGCAGATCGACGCGGCGCTCGCTCAGGGCCTTCCCGTCGTCCTCGATGCGGGCGCCCTCGACCTCGCCGGGGCGCCGTCGGGCCCGACCGTCGTCACGCCGCACCACGGCGAGCTGGCCACGCTGCTGACCGCTCGCGGTACGGCCGTGGACCGGGCCGGCATCGCCGCCGACCCCGGGGGATGGGCCGCCCGCGCCGCGGCCGAGCTGGGTGTGGTCGTGCTGCTCAAGGGGCACCGGACGCACATCGCCCGGCCCGACGGCACCGGATTCCGACTGCAGGCCGGTCCGGCGTGGCTCGCGACCGCGGGCTCGGGCGACGTCCTCGCCGGCATCCTCGGTGCGCTCGCCGCCTCCCGCTCCGACGAGCTCCGCGCCGACCCCGCCCGGATCGCCCGCGTGGCGGCGGCCGCCGTCTGGCTGCACGGAAGAGCGGGGGAGCGGGCGTCCGCGGGCGGGCCGCTCGTGGCCCTCGACATCGCCGCCGCCGTGCCCGCCACCATCGCGGCCCTGCTCCGGTGAGGCGTGTCGGCGATTCTTGAACGATTCCCAGCCCGGCACCGTGTCTGCTCCGAATGCATGTTCTTGAATGGAGAAACGACCGAACAGGGGACCCCATGACCGACGACCTCGCCGTGCGCACGAGCCGCGCGACCCGCGCCGCCACCGTCTCGCTCGCCGGACTCGGCCTCGTCGGAGCGCTCGCCGGCTGCTCCGGCAACGCGGGCGCCATGAACTCGGACCCCTCCGGCGACGCCGGCACCTCCGACTCCGCCACCACCGGTCCTGACGCGGGCTCCTCGGACGGAGGCTCCTCGGACTCCGGTTCTTCGGACGGCGGGTACGCGGACGGCTCCTACACGGAGGACGGGTCCTACCAGTCGCCGGGCGGCGAGGAGTCGATCACGGTGAGCATCACGCTGCAGGACGACGTGGTCACCGACGTGACCGTCACGCCGCACGCGACCTCCGGCAATGCGAAGCAGTACCAGACGCAGTTCGCGTCCGGCATCGCCGATCAGGTCGTCGGCAAGGACATCGACTCCCTGAACGTCTCCAGGGTCGCCGGATCGTCGCTTACGAGCGGCGGCTTCAACGACGCCCTCGAGAAGATCAAGGCCGATGCCGCCGAGTGAGCGGCGCTTCGAGGCGATCGGCACGACCTGGCGCATCGACACCACGGAGGCGCTGGACGACGGCGAGTTCGGCCGGATCCTCTCCCGCATCGAGGATTTCGACCGCGCCTACTCGAGGTTCCGCGCCGACTCCCTCGTGGCCCGGCTGGCCGCGCACGGCGGCGAGGTCGTCCTGCCCGAGGACGCCCGTCCTCTGCTCGAGCTCTACGAGCGCCTGTACCGCCTGACCGACGGCGCGCTCACGCCGCTCGTCGGCGCCTCCCTCGAGAGGCTCGGCTACGGCGCCGACTATCGGCTCGCCCCCCAGGGGCCGGCCGTCGCAAGCCCGCCGTGGGAGGGCGTGCTCACCGTCGCCGGCACGCGGGTCACCGCTGCCCGGCCCGTCCTGCTCGACGTCGGAGCCGCGGGCAAGGGGTACCTGGTGGACCTCGTGGCGGAGGCGCTGGCGCTTCTCGGGTTCGCCGAGGTGACGGTGGACGCGAGCGGCGACCTCCTGCACACCGGGCGGGAGCCCCTCCGCGTCGCGCTCGAGCATCCCTATCGGGCCGACCAGGCCATCGGCGTGGTCGAGGTGACGGGCGCCCTCTGCGCGTCCGCGGCGAACCGCCGGACCTGGGGCGACGGGCTGCACCACGTGCTCGACGGCCGCACCGGGCTGCCCGTGCGCTCGGTCGCGGCGACCTGGGTCCTCGCCGCCTCCGCTCTGGAGGCGGACGGGCTCGCCACCGCGCTCTTCCTCACGGGCGCCGACCGGCTCGCGGACGAGTTCGACTTCCGGTACGTGCGCATGTTCACCGACGGCTCCGCCGAGTTCTCGGCGGACCTCCCCGGCGAGGTGTTCGCGGCGTGAGACTCATCGACCGGCTCACCGGGCGGCTCCCCATGTACCGGCTGGTGACACTCAGCCTCCTCGTCCTCCTCGCCGCGTCCGTCGCCCTGTCGGCGGCCGGGCTCATCTTCTACTCGCCGCTCGCCCTCCTCGTCTCGGCCGCGGTCACCGTCGGCGCGACGTGGGGCGCGACGCGCCTGCTCGGCATCGCGTTCGACGCGCGCCCGCACGACGAGTCGTCCGTCATCACCGGCCTGATCCTCTTCTTCCTCTTCCTGCCCACGCTCGAGCCCGTCGGCCTCAGCGTCCTCGCCCTCGCCGGCGCGATCGCGGCCGCCAGCAAGTTCCTGCTCGTGCGCCATCGGCGGCACCTGTTCAACCCGGCGGCGATCTCCGCGTTCCTCGTCGGGCTCACCGGGCTGGGCGCGGCGGGATGGTGGGTCGCCACTCCCGTCCTCGCGCCGCTCGTGGCCGTGCTGGGGCTGCTCATCGCCGTCCGCACGCGCACGCTCGGGATGGTCGCCCTGTTCGCCGGGCTCGCGTTCGTGCTGGTCGTCGTGCAGCTGGTGCCGTTCAGCGCCGGCCTCGGCGAGGCCGCGGGCCTCGCGCTCGGGTCGTACCCGATCCTCTTCCTCGCGGGCTTCCTGCTCACCGAGCCCCAGACCCTGCCGCCCCGCCGCTGGCAGCGCTTCGCCGTCGCCGTCGTCGTCGCGGTCCTCTTCGCGATCCCGATCAGCTTCGGCTTCAGCGCCGGCACCTTCTACCTCAGCCAGGAGTTCGCCCTCGTGGTCGGGAACGCGGTCGCCGCGCTGCTCGCCCTGCCGTCCGGGGCGCGGCTGCGCTACACCGCGCGCCACCAGGTCGCGCCCGGCGTCTACGAGTTCGTGTTCGCGCCGGACCGTCCCGTGCGGGTGCTGCCCGGACAGTACGTGGAGCTGGACCTGCCGCACGCGAAGCCGGACAAGCGCGGGCGGCGCCGCCACCTCACGGTGGTCGGCGCACGGTCGAACGAGCTCCGCGTCGCGGTCAAGACCTCGGAGCCGGGAAGCACGTTCAAGCGGGCGCTCACGGCCCTCGCCCCCGGCGACGAGGTGCGGCTGACCACCGTCGGCGGCGACTTCCTCCTCCCGGCCGACTCGCGCATCCCCGTGCTCCTCGCCGCGGGCGGGATCGGCGTCACGCCGTTCGTGCGGCACCTGGAGGCGGATGCCGAGAGCGGGGTCGACCGGGACGTGACTCTCGTGCTCCGGGCGCCCTCGGCGGAGGAGGCTCCGTACCTGCGCACCGTCGCCCGGCTGGCGCGCCACGTGATCCTCGTCACGCCCGATCCGCCGGCCGATCCGCCGGCGAACGTGGCCTGGGCTCCGTCGCTCGACGAGGCGTTCGGGCGCGTCGACCGCCTGCCCGAGCGCCGGGTGTACGCGTCGGGGTCGCCGTCGTTCCTGGAGCAGGCACGGAGGGCCCTGCGGGCGGCCGGCGCCCGACGTGTCCACACGGACCTGTTCTCGGGCTACTGACCGGCGCTGCGCTAGGCACGCTCCGCGGACGGGGGAGGACCGAGGCCGCCGACCCGCGCCAGGAACTCGCGCGTCCGCTGCTCGCGGGGCGTCCCGAACACCTCGGCGGGCGTCCCCTCCTCGGCGACGACCCCGCGGTCGAGGAACACGACGCGGTCGGCGACGTCGCGCGCGAAGGCCATCTCATGCGTCGCCATCACGATCGTCGTGCCGGCCGCCGCGAGCTCCCGCACGAGGTCGAGCACCTCGCCGACGAGCTCCGGATCCAGCGCGCTCGTGACCTCGTCGAGCAGGAGGAGGTCGGGGTCCGTGGCGATCGCGCGGACGATCGCGACCCGCTGCTGCTGCCCGCCCGACAGCCGGTCGGGATAGGAGCGCGCGTGGTCGGACAGCCCGATGCGCGCGAGCAGCTCGAGCGCGGAGGCCTCCGCCGTCTCGCGCCGCCTCCGGTGCACGTGCCGCGCGGCGAGCGTGACGTTGTCGAGCACCGAGAGGTGCGGGAACAGGTTGAAGTGCTGGAAGACCACGCCGATCCGCGCGCGGACCGCGTCGGCATCCACCCGCGGATCGCTGATGTCCTGCCCGCGCAGGAACACCTGCCCGTCGTCGACGCGCTCGAGCAGGTTGACGACGCGGAGCAGCGTGGACTTGCCCGAGCCGCTCGCGCCGATGAGCGCGACCACCTCGCCCTCGTCGACCCGGAGATCGATGCCCCGGAGCACGTCCCGGCTCCCGAACGACTTGCGTACGGCGGCGAGCCGCAGCACCTCGCTCATACGAGGGCCCCCATCTGCTCGCGGCGGCGCACGCGCGCGGTGTACCAGTCGGTGAGGCGGATGAGCGGCAGGGCGATGAGCACGAACAGGAGCCCGGCGAGCACGTAGGGCGTGAAGTTGAACGCGGCGGCCGTCTCGATCTGCGCGGCCCGGACCGCGTCCACCGCGCCGAGCACCGAGATCAGGCCGACGTCCTTCTGCATGGCGACCAGGTCGTTCATGAGCGCGGGCGTCACCTTGCGCACGGCCTGGGGGAGCACGACGAGCCGCATCGTCTGCCCGTGGCTCAGCCCGAGCGAGCGCGCCGCGAGCCGCTGGGAGGGGTGGACTGCCTCGATGCCAGCCCGGAAGACCTCCGACACGTAGGCGGAGTAGGTGAGGATCAGCGCGACCGTGCCGAGCACCGCCGCCGGCGGGCGCGTGTCGGTGAAGCCGAGCCCGGGGATGCCGAACCCGACGACGTAGAGGACGATGATGAGCGGCAGCCCGCGGAAGAGGTCGGTGTATGCCGCGGCCAGCGCGCGAAGAGGGAAGAACACCGGTCCGCGAAGGGTCCGGAGGATCGCGAGCACGATGCTGACGACGAGGACCCCCGCCGCGGCGAACACGAGCACCGCGAGGTTGAGGAGCAGCCCCTCGAACACCCGCGGCCACGCCTCGACCGCGACCGCCGGGTCGAAGAAGGTCGACTGGACGCGGGCCCACCCGGGCGTGTTGACGAGCGTGATCCACACCACGACCGCGAAGACCAGCGTGGACGCCGCGGCGACCAGCACCGAGCGTCCCGTCTGGCGGCGCCGGAAGCGCCGTCGCTCCAGCTCCAGCCCGCTGGGCTCCGGCGTCGGAAGCGCGCCGCTCACTCGAGCACGGGCGCTTCGCCGGCGTCGGCCAGCCACTCCTCCTCGAGCTCGGCGAGCGTGCCGTCCTCGCGGAGGGCGTCGACGGCCGCGCTGACCTGCTCGGTGAGCGGGCTGTCCTTCTCCAGCACGAACCCGAACTGGTCGCCCTCCGAGCCCTCGACCTCGGGCAGCTGGCCGACCAGCTTGCCGCCGTCGAGCTCGACGCCCGCGATGTAGAACGCGGTCGGGAGGTCGACCACGATCGCGTCGACCGTGCCGCTCTGCAGCGCGAGCACCGCGTCCTCATTCGTGTTGAAGGCCTGCGCCCCGGCGGCCGGCGCGATGACCTGCTCGATGGCCGTGAAGCTCGTGGTCCCGGTCTGCGCGCCGATCAGCAGGTCCTTCAGGTCCGCGATCGAGGCGGCGTCGGCGCCCTTCGAGGCCTCCGTGGTGACGACGACCTGGGTCGTCGTGTAGTACGGGCTCGAGAAGTCGACGTTCTGGGCGCGCTCCTCGGTGATCGAGAACTGCTGCAGGTTGACGTCGAAGTCCTTCGGCCCCGGAGCGATCGCCTCCTCGAAGCTCGTCCGGACCCAGACCACGTCGTCCCGGTCGAAGCCGAGCTCCTCCGCGACGGCGTAGGCGACGGCGGCCTCGAAGCCCTCGCCGGACTCCGGGTCGTCGTCGAGGACCCACGGGTAGTAGGCGGGCTCACCGGTGCCCACGGTGAACTTGCCGGAGGTCACCCAGCCCTCGTCCTCGGCGGCATCGCCCCCGGTGGGCGCAGAGCCGCCCGAGCATCCGGCGAGCAGGGCGGAGGCGGCGAGAAGCGCGGCGGCGACGCCGGTGCGGCGCAGGGTCAGGTGCATGGGGTCCTCCTCGGTGCGCAAGCGAGGCGCTGCGGTAGCTTTGCTGTGATGCCGCCGCGCCGGGACCCAGCATGACCGAAGCCCCGGTCCGCGGGAGAGCGGCACGTCGAATTGTTACAGGGCCGGTAGGCGCCTGGGCGGCCTTCGCTCTCGTCCACGCGGTCCTCGCGCTCATCAACCTGCTCGACCAGGTCCATCTGCCGTTCGGCGACGTCGTCCAGGTGTACCGGTTCTGGATGGACTACGCGGCCGAGAACGACGTGCTCGTCGGCATCGACACCGGCTGGGTGTACCCGGTGGGCGCGCTGCTGCCGATGGGCCTCGCCTACCTCCTGGGCTCCGAGGCCTACGGCGTGGTCTGGCTGCTCCTCGTCACCGCTCTCGACGCCGCGGCGTTCGCCGTGCTGCTCCGGCGGCGGCTCTCAGCCGCCTGGTGGTGGGTCGCGTTCCTCGCCGCGCTCGGGCCCGTCGCGCTCGCCCGGCTCGACTCCGTCACCGCGCCGCTCGCGATCCTCGGCCTGCTCTGGCTCTCCTCGCGTCCCGTGCTCGCCGGGGTGCTGCTCGGGCTCGGCGCCTGGATCAAGGTGTGGCCGGCCGCGCTGTTCGCCGCCGGTGTCCTCGCCGTGCGGCGCCGCGCCGAGCTCGTCCTCGGCACCGCCCTGATCAGCATCGGGATCCTCGGCGGAGCCCTCCTGCTCGGCGGCGGGGCCAACGTCCTCGGCTTCGTCGCGACCCAGGGCACGCGCGGGCTGCAGGTCGAGGCTCCCGTGAGCGCGTACTGGCTGTGGCAGGCGGTCCTCGGGCTCGGCAGCTCGCGCATCTACTACGACCGCGAGATCCTCACGTACCAGGTGTTCGGCACCGGGACGGCGACGGCGTCGGCCGTCATGACCCCCCTGCTGATCCTCGCGGTCACCGCGCTGCTGCTGCTCGCCCTCCGGGCCCTGTCCCACCGGATCCCGGCCGAGGACCTCCTGCCGCCGCTCGCCCTCGCCCTCGTCCTCGCGCTCATCGTCTTCAACAAGGTCGGGTCCCCGCAGTTCGTCGCGTGGCTTGCGGCCCCGGTGCTGCTCGCCCTGTGCGCGGGTCGACGCGACGCCCGGCTGCCCGCGGTGCTCGCGCTCGGCATCGCGGCGCTCACCCAGGTCGTCTACCCCTGGACCTACACGGAGCTGGTCGCGGCGGACGCCGTGGCGGCCACTCTGCTGACCCTGCGGAACGCCGGATCCGCCGTGCTCCTCGGCATCGCCGTCGCGCGGCTCTGGCGACTCCCCGCGAACTCGCGGCGGGACGCGGTAGACCGGGTCCCGTCCCTGATCGAGGAGGCATGATGCTCGTCGCATTCTCGCTGGCTCCGAGCGGAGGAGAGGGGCCCGACGGCTCGCTCCACGACGCCGTGGCGGCGGCCGTGAAGGTCGTCCGCGACTCCGGCCTGCCCAACCGGACGGACGCCATGTTCACCACCATCGAGGGCGACTGGGACGAGGTGTTCGACGTGATCAAGCGCGCCACCGAGGCCGTCGGCCAGTACGGGAGCCGGATCTCCCTGGTGCTCAAGGCGGACATCCGCCCCGGCCGGACCGGAGAGCTGACCGGGAAGGTGGAGCGGCTCGAGGCGGCGCTCCAGCGGCAGCAGGACGGGTCCTCCTGAGCGCTCACCCGCATCCTCCCGCCCGGCGGTGCGGGCGGGACCGAGCTCGGAACGGCCGCGGCGGCTCGGAAGGACGCGGATGAGAGCGGGCGCCCTCCGCTGGTTCCCGCTCGCCTCGCCCGTGGTCGCGGCGATCATCCTGGCGCTCATCTGGAACGTGAAGGAGCTCGGCGCCCTCCTCGTCGCCGTGGTCGCCCTGGTGCTGGTCGCGTCGGTGCTCGCCGCGGTGCACCACGCCGAGGTCGTCGCCCACCGGGTGGGCGAGCCCTTCGGGTCGCTCGTGCTGGCGGTGGCGGTCACCGTCATCGAGGTCGGACTCATCCTGACCCTCATGCTGACCGGGGGACCGGGCACCGAGGCGCTGGCGCGCGACACGGTGTTCGCGGCGGTCATGATCACCTGCAACGGCATCGCGGGACTGGCGATCCTGCTCGGCGCCGTGAAGCACGGCCTGCCGCGGTTCAACAGCGAGGGCTCCGGCGCCGCCCTCGGGGTGGTCGCGGCGCTCTCGACCCTGACCCTCGTCCTCCCCACCTTCACGACGAGCGCCTCCGGCCCCCAGTTCTCGGCGCCGCAGCTCGCGTTCGCCGCGGTGTGCTCGCTGGTGCTCTACGGCGCCTTCGTCAGCACCCAGACGCGGCGTCACCGCGACTTCTTCCTCCCGGTCACGGCGTCCGGTGCGACCATCGACGACGACGAGCACGCGGAGCTGCCCTCGAACCGGGACACCGCGATCAGCTTCGTGCTCCTCGCGATCTCGCTCGTCGCGGTCGTGGGCCTTGCGAAGACCGTGTCACCGGCCATCGAGGCCGGTGTCGCGGCGGCCGGCATCCCGAACTCGTTCGTCGGCGTCGTGATCGCGCTGCTGGTGCTGCTGCCCGAGGGCCTCGCCGCCGCTCGCGCCGCTCTGCGGGAGCGGATGCAGACGAGCCTCAACCTCGCCTACGGGTCCGCGCTCGCGAGCATCGGTCTCACCATCCCCGTCATCGCGGTCGCATCCATCTGGTTGCCCGGTCCGCTCGTCCTCGGGCTCGGCTCCACCCAGATCGTGCTGCTCGTGCTCACGTTCATCGTGGGCGTGCTGACGGTGGCGCCCGGGCGCGCGACCCGCCTCCAGGGCGTCGTGCACCTCGCCATCCTCGCGGCCTTCATCTTCCTCGCGATCAACCCCTGAGCCTTCCGCGAGAGGCTCTCGCGCTGTCGGTGCCTGGCGGTAGCGTCCCCGCATGGTCGAGGACGACATCGAGGAGCTTCTGTCCGGGCATCCCGAGGAGGTCCGGCGGCTGGCCGCGGCCGTCATCGCCGCGCTCCGGGAGTCGGTGCCGGAGGCCATCGTGAAGGTGGCCCCGGGATGGCACTCCGTGAACTTCCGGCATCCGGTCGCGGGCTACCTCTGCGGGGTGTTCCCCGGGAACGACCGCGTCGACGTCGCTCTGGAGGCCGGCGTGCTCCTCAGCGACCCGGAGGGACGGCTGGAGCCCGGAGCGACCGGCTCGAAGCGCGTGCGGTATCTGCGCTTCCGGCCCGGGGACCGGGTGGACCCGGCTGTCCTCGACACGCTGGTGCAGGAGTCGATCGCGATCCTCTCCCGCCGGTGAGGGAATACCCGGTCCGGAGCCGGGGTTGCCGAACCACGTACCCTGGGAATTCGGCGACGGCGCCACCTTTCTCGTCCGACAAGGAGCGTCCGTGCCCAACCTCACCCCTGCGCGAGTCCGCCTCGCCCTCCTGGCCCTCGCGCTCGGCGGCTTCGGCATCGGCTGCACCGAGTTCGTGGCCATGGGCCTGCTGCCGGACCTCGCCCGCGACCTCCTCCCCGGCGTCTGGGCGCAGTCGCAGGAGGAGGCGAACGGCCAGGCCGGTGCCCTCATCGCGGCCTACGCCGCCGGTGTCGTGGTCGGCGCTCCCACCATCGCCGCCCTGTCGGCGCGGGTTCCCCGCAAGGGCCTGCTGCTCATCCTCGCGGCCGTGTTCGCGATCGCGACCCTCGCGTCCGCCGTCCTGCCCTCGTTCGGACTCGTGCTCGTCGCGCGCTTCGTCGCGGCCCTTCCGCACGGGGCGTACTTCGGTGTCGCATCCCTCGTCGCGGCGTCGCTCCTCGGCCCGGGGAGGCGCGGCCTCGGTGCGGCCTTCGTCCTCGGCGGCCTCACGATCGCGAACGTCGTGGGGGTCCCCGCGATCACCTGGCTCGGCCAGGAGGCCGGCTGGCGCGTCGCCTACGTCGCCGTCACGGCGGTCTTCCTCGCGACCTTCGCCGCGATCCTCTTCTTCCTGCCGAAGCAGGAGAAGCCGGAGGGCGCCAGCGTCCGGGGCGAGCTCAGGGCGTTCCGTCAGCCTCAGGTGTGGCTCACGATCGGGGTCGGCGCGATCGGCTTCGGCGCCCTGTTCGCCGTCTACTCCTACGTCTCGCCCATCGCGACCGAGGTGGCGGGCCTGGAGCTCAGCACGGTCCCCCTCCTCCTCGTCGTCTACGGCATCGGGATGACGATCGGCAACTTCACGGGTGGCTGGCTGGCCGACCGCGGAGCCCGTCGTGCCCTGATCATCGGCTTCGTCGCCATCATCGTGTCGACATTCGGGCTGTACCTCCTCGCCGGCACGACCGTCGGGCTGTTCGTCCTGTCGTGGGGGCTCGGCGCCGCCACCGGGCTCGGCGCGATGGCGCTCCAGGTCCGCCTGCTCGACGTCGCGGGCGAGAGCCAGACGATCGCGGCCGCCCTCAACCACTCGGCGCTCAACGTGGCGAACGCCCTCGGCGCCGCGATCGGCGGCGCGACCGTCGCGGCGGGCCTCGGCTACCGGGCGCCCATCGCGGTCGGCGTGGTCATGGCGTCGATCGGCCTCGTCCTCGCCCTCGCGAGCTTCGCGCTCGAGCGGCGTGCCGACCGCCGGCTGGACGCCGAGCTCGCCCAGCAGCGTGTCGACCGGGAGCTCGTCGCGGACCTCGCCTGACCCGTCCCCCTCGCGCCGGCAGGGCCGGCGTGGGAGTGTGGTGGCGTGAAGCTGGAGGACCTCGTCCGGCTGCGGCGGGCGCGCGACCTGATGGATCGCGACTATGCGACGCCGCTCGACGTGCCGGCGCTCGCGCGGGTCGCGCTCATGTCGTCCGGCCACTTCTCCCGCAGCTTCCGGGCGGCCTTCGGCGAGACGCCGTACGGCTACCTCATGACCCGGCGGATCGAGCGGGCCAAGGCGCTGCTGCGGCGGGGGGACCTGAGCGTGACCGAGGTCTGCTTCGCGGTCGGCTGCACGTCCCTCGGCTCCTTCAGCTCGCGGTTCACGGAGCTGGTAGGCGAGAGCCCCAGCTCCTACCGCGCCCGCAGCCACGAGGAGGCCGCGGCCATCCCCGCCTGCGTCGCCCGGGTGCGGACGCGACCGGTCAGGAACGGAGAAGCGGAGCGAGCACGCCGCACGTAGCGTGAGGCGTATGGGCCTCAAACTCGCACAGTGCTTCCTCGCGGTCGACGACCACGATCGCGCGCTCGCCTTCTACCGGGACGCCGTCGGCCTCGAGGTGCGCAACGACGTCCGGTACGAGGGGATGCGCTGGGTGACCGTCGGGTCGCCGTCCCAGCCCGACGTGGAGATCGTCCTCGAGCCTCCCGTGGCGGACCCGAGCGCCTCGCCCGCCGACCGCCAGGCGGCGGCCGAGCTGCTCGCGAAGGGGCTGCTCCGCGGCGTCAACTTCTCCACCGAGGACTGCGACGCCACGTTCGAGCGCATCCGCGCGGCGGGGGGCGAGGTTCTGCAGGAGCCGATGGACCAGTTCTACGGCGTCCGCGACTGTGCGTTCCGCGATCCGGCGGGCAACATGCTGCGGTTCAGCCAGCCGCTGACCCGCTGACCCGCCGTGCCGGGGCGGCGCGCGCAAGGGCCCCGCGCGCGGATGCGCGCGGGGCCCGTCCGCGAAAGCCCGGAGGTCAGTCCGTCTGCAGCAGGATGCCGTCCTGGATGGCGCGACGCCGCAGCGCGACCTTGGTGCCGACGTCGAAGCCCGCCACGCGGTACTTCTCGCGGATGCGCTTGAGGTAGCTCTTCGCGGTCTCCTCGGAGATGCCGAGCTCGTAGGCGACGGTCTTCACCGGCTCCCCGCCGCCGTAGAGCGCCATCACGCGGCGCTCCTGAGCGCTGAGCTTCGGAGCCCCGCCCACGTCGCCCGCGTTGAGGGCGAGGTCGAGCTCGGCCGAGATGTAGGACTCGCCGCGGTAGGCGGCACGGAGGGCATCGACGATCATCGACGCGTCCTCGCTCTTGACCAGGTAGCCGAGGGCGCCGGCGGCCAGCGCCTCGCGGACCACGTTCGGCTCCGCGTAGGTGCTCATGATCACCGTCTTGACGCCGGTCGTCTTGAGCGTCGAGAGCTTGAGCGAGACCGGGATGTTGTCCTTCAGGTCGAGGTCGAGCAGGACCACGTCCACCGGGAACTCCCTGTGCGTGAGGAGCTCCGGCCAGCTCGCGACAGCGGCGACCATCTCGATGTCGCTGGCGGCGTTGCGGATCCACTCCGTCAGCGCGCCGAGCAGCATCTTGTGGTCGTCGACGAGTGCGAGTCGGATCGGGGGGCGGGGTTCGATCACTTGGTCTCCTGTGCTTTCCTCGGTGGATTCCGTCCTCGGCAGAACGCGGGTCATGAGTCGCTCGGGCTGTCGACGATGCACTCGATTTCGAGGCAGAGAGAGCCGTCGCGAACGGAGTCGGTGTGCCGGCCGACCTTGCGCATAGCGTCCCATGCGGCCGGGTCGACCCTGTTGCGCGCCACGCCGCTCGTCTCGATCACGATCGGGACCAGGACGCGCCGCAGGGCGCCGCCGTCGACGGCCTGCACGGGACCCAGCGTGACGCGCGCGGTCCGAGCGCCGGCCTCGCGCGGCGTGCGATCGGCGACCAGCAGCCAGAGGGTCGAGAGCAGCCCGTCGCGCTGCCGGGGATCGAGGAGGCCCGCGAGGCTGGACGGGTCGCTGAGGGTCACGGCCGGGCCGAGGAGCTCTGACTCGCTGATCGCGTGGTACAGCCACGTCTCGCGGCGGCCCTCGATGAGGTGGAGCCGGAGCTCGGTCGCGAGGGATGCCGCGGTCTGGGCGAGCTTCGGCGGCAGGGGCAGCGGGGTCCGCCCGCTCGCCACGCCCTCGAGGAGCTGCTCGGCCGCGAGATCCAGGCGCGCGAGCTCCTCGGACGCGAGCATCCCGACGGCGTAGCGCGGAGCCGACACCGTGCTCTGCACGAGCACCCGGTCGAGCTCCAGCGTCACCATCCGCCGGAAGGAGCGCAGGATGAGGGCGCCGAGCACCGCCGGGAGCACCGCGCGGGCGAGCATGGCGATGGATCCCGCGAGGTGCTCGGGCGCCGTGGCGCCGTCGAGGAGGTCCGCCGCGAGCAGGACGACGCCGATCGCGAGCGTGGCGGCGAGGATCTGCCGCGTCGGCCGCACGCCGGCGACCGCGAGCAGGCCGACGCCGGCGGCGATCCCGGCCGTGGTGTTGTCGGGCACGTCCCCGCGGTCCCAGCCCGCGATGAGGTCGAGCACCACGACGACTCCGAGCCCGCCGAGGAACGCGTAGAACTCGCGGTCCGGCAGGCGGTCGTCGTTGCGGCGGATCACGATGCCGACCGCGACCAGCAGCGATGCATAGAGCAGCCAGGCCATCGCCGCGAAGCCGGGCAGCGGGTAGTTGCCCCAGTGGTAGGTGAACCGCGCGAGGTCGTAGAGCGAGATGATGACGCACACCGCCGTGGCGCCGACGCCGAGGAAGCCGGTGCCCAGGCTGCCCGCGTTCTCGTCGATGATCCGCGAGCTGGCGAAGCTCGGCAGGCGCAGGGCGGGCCGCTTGCGCTGCTGCTGAGGGGGAGCGCCGAGGGTGTTCTCCTCGATGCCGGAGGGGACGAGGTCGCTGATCGTCACGGTCGCGGAACCTCCAGGACGACGGTGGTGCCCGAGCCGGGCGCCGAGAACACTCGGGCATTGCCGCCGACCTCGCGCAGGCGGGCCAGCACGGATTCCTTGAAGCCGAGGCGCCCCGCACCGATCGCCGAGACGTCGAAGCCGACGCCGCTGTCGGTGACGAGCGCCCGGATCGTCGTGTCGTCGTCGGTGATCGTGACGTGCGCCTCGGTGACCCCGGCGTGCCGGCGCACGTTCTCCAGGCACTCGGCGAGCGAGCCGAGGAACGCGTCGAGCACGTCGCTCGGCAGCAGCACCTGTCCCGTGCCGTGCCAGCTGACGGTGAGCCCCATCCGGCCGAAGCGCTGCTTGACGTTCTCGAGCGTGTTGCCGAGCGCCGACTCCGACGTCGGCTGGAGGGCGTAGCCGCCGCTCGAGGACGGCGTCGGCGTGGATCCGAGACGCAGCTGGCGCAGCAGGCGCGCGTCGTCGCCGGCCTGGTGGATGAGCGCGTTCGCGGACACGCCGACGCCCGAGTGGGCGAGCAGGGTCAGCGTCGCGAGCACGGTGTCGTGGAGGAGGCGCGCGCTCTGCCGGCGCTGCGCCTCGCGCTCGCTCGCCTGCCGCTCGGCACGGTGGGCGCGGCCGATGTTCGAGATCCGGCGGGCGGCACGCACCACGCCGGCGTTGAGCAGCGAGCCGATCACGACCGCGATCGCCCAGCCGGCGACGAGCACGGCGACGTCGAAGATCAGCGTCGGCAGCGCCCCGACCGTGATCACCGTGGCGACGAGCAGGACGGTGAAGCTCACGCCCATCACGATCATCCGGCCGAGCGACGTGGTCAGCACGACCGCGACGCTGGCGACCGCCCAGCCGACGAGGATCCGGATCGCGGTGTCCGCGGCGGTGCTGAGGCCCGTCGGCGACGCGGGGACGCCGGTCAGCGGCTCCAGCGCGCCGATGTCGGCGAGGTGGAGGACGAGCAGGATCAGCGTTCCGGCGGCGACGGCGAGCGGGGGCCAGAGCAGAGAGCGCGAGCGGCCGAGCCGGTCGAGCGCGACGCCCAGGACGGCGAACAGCGGGACGAGCAGCACGAGTGTTCCCGGCGCGACGGCGCCCGGGACCGCGAGGCACAGGAGCGCGACGACGGCGCCGGCCATGCCGACCATGCGGGCGCTGCTCTGCACGAGGCGGTCGCGCTCGCGGACGATTCGTTCCATGGGTTCCTGCAGACGAGAGGGCGGGGGTCCATACGGATCCGGGCCCGCTCGGGTGCGGGACTCCGATGACGGGCCTCGGGCGGCCCGTGCGGCAATGGTGGCAGGACGCGGCCCGGATGCCGGGTCGCCACGCCCGAGCGTGTCCCCCGTGGTACGCCGGGGGATACCGGAGGACCTACTCCGGAGTGATCCAGCCCTCGCGGATCGCGTGGCGGCGCAGGAGCACCTTCGTGCCCAGGTCGACGCCGATGGCGCGGTACTTGCGGCGTCCGCGCTTGATGTAGGACTTGATCGTCTCCTCGGTGGTGCTCATGTCGGAGGCGACCTCCTTGATCGAGCGCCCGGACGCGTAGAGCACGAGGGCCCGCTGCTCCTGCCGGCCGAGGTTCGGCTCCACGGTGCTCTCGAAGTCGTCGAGGGCCTTGCGCACGGCGTCGCTCGGCTCCGCGCGCCCGTCCGCGGCGGCGTGCACGGTCGCGATGAGGGCGTCGGCCGACTCGGTCTTGCCGACGAAGGCCGCGGCTCCGGCTTGGATGGCGCCGTAGATGGAACCCGAGTCGGCGTGCCGGGAGATGACGACCGTCTTGCTGCCTGCGGCGTTCAGCACGCGGAGTTTGGTGGAGACCGGGATGTTGTCCTCGAGGTTGAGGTCGAGGATCACGACGTCCACCGGGAACTCCGGATGCGAGACCAGCGCGCCCCACGAGGGGACCGCGGCGACCACCTGGAGCCCCGTCCGAGGCGCCCCGAGCCGCGCCTCCAGCCCGTCGAGGACCAGCCGGTGGTCGTCGACGATGGCTACTCGCAGACGCGGAGGGCGTCGCGGCGGAGTGGATACAGGCATGGTTTTACCTCGACTCGAAGTCTAGGGGCGGCGCCCCCGCCCGGCACCCCCGTCTTGCCTCTCCCCCGGATTGGGGAGTCGGAGCGGCAGGGTCGCCGGCAGGCCCCGGACCTATCGTGTGAGGAGCGCCCAGGGAAGGGCGCATCAGGGGGAAGATCGCATGGCTGCTCTCGCCGCGCTCGGTGTCCACGCCGGGGCTGCGCCGCTTTCGGAGAGCGTCGTGGGCAATGTGGTGCTCATCGGCGTCTCACTCGTCGGTCTGCTCGGGGCAGCCGCGCTGCTCGGCACGGCCAAGGAGATCAAGGCGGAGCGCGCGGACCCTCTCAACGAGCGCCACTACATCAACTTCTGACGCGCACCAGGAGTCGCTCGAGCTCCCGTCCGACGAGCTCGTTCTCGATCAGGAACCCGTCGTGGCCGTACTCGGAGGAGATGACGACGGGCTCGCCGTCGACCGCTCCGGGCGCATGGCGGGCGATCAGCTCCTGGTCCTGCACGGGGAACAGGCGGTCGGTGTCGATGCCGAGCACGAGCATCGGCGTCTCCAGCCGGGACAGCGCCGCTGTGACACCCCCGCGGCCGCGCCCGAGGTCGTGGGAGCTCATGGCCTGGACGAGGCGGATGTAGCTGTTCGCGTCGAACCGGCGCGTGAACTTGTTGCCGTGGAAGTCGAGGTAGGACTCGACGGCGAAGCGTCCCCCCGACCCGAGTGGATCGAGCGTGCTCTGCCACGAGCGTGAGAACCGGGCGTTGAGCTCGCCGGGGCTGCGGTAGTTGAGCAGCGCCATCCGGCGGGCGAGGGCGAGTCCCTGGTGCGGCCCGTTCCCGTCCGCCGCCGAGTAGTACCAGCCGCCGCGGAAGCGGGGATCCATCCGGATCGCCTCGAGCTGGACGGAATTGAGGGCGATCTGGTCGGCGCTGCACGCCGCGGGCGCCGCGAGCACCGCGAGGCGCTCGACACGCTCCGGGTAAAGCAGGCCCCACTCGAGCGCCTGCATGCCCGCCATGGAGCCGCCCAGGATGGCCGCCCACCGCTCGATGCCGAGCGCGTCCGTGAAGAGGCGCTGCGCCTCGACCTGGTCCCGGATGGTCAGGTGCGGGAATCGGGGACCCCACTCGCGGAGATCCGGGGCGAGGGACGCCGGCCCGGTGGAGCCCTGGCAGCCGCCCAGCATGTTGGGGGCGACCACGAACCAGCGGTCGGTGTCGATCGCGAGTCCGGGCCCGACGATCCCCGACCACCAGCCTCCGGTGGGCTGGCCCGGTCCCGGAGGGCCGGTGACGTGCGCGTCCCCGGTGAGGGCGTGCAGGACGAGCACGGCGTTGTCGCGGGCGGGGGAGAGCTCGCCGAAGGTCTCGTAGGCGATTCGGACGCCGGGGATCGACGCACCGCTCTCGAGCGGAACGGTGCCGATCGGCTGGAACCGCCGCCAGGCTGGGGGGTCGCCCTCCCGCCACGCCCCGGTGGAGGGCGGCTTGCCGAGCACGGCGCGCTGGTCCGCCTCCGTCACGAAGGAGGAGGGAACCGCGTCCTCGGGGGTCTGCCAGTCCATGCCGCGATCAGTATGACCGAGCGGCGGGGCCGTCCCGCCTTCTGTTACGCCCTCCGTGCCTCCTGCGCGAATCAGGAAATTCCACGCTGTTCAGGATGGACGGCGCGTTTCCGGCGCGGTTCAGGACGACACGCCGGGGCCGGGCGGCGAAGTCCTGATCGGCGCAGAGCCGGCGCGGGCGGTTGAACGGCGCGACTGTGGCGACCGCCGGAGAACGGCGGAACCGCCCGGCCCCGCCACCGACCCCCCTCGGGGAGCGGCAGCGGGACCGGGCGGTCCCGATCCGTGTTACGCCTCGACGGACGAGAGGGCGCGAGCGGCAGCCAGGCCCGCCTCGAGGTCCGCCTTCAGGTCGTCGATGTGCTCGAGGCCCACGGAGAGGCGCACGAGGCCCGGGGTCACGCCGCTCGTGAGTTGCTGCTCGGGCGTGAGCTGGGAGTGCGTGGTGGAGGCCGGGTGGATGACGAGCGAGCGCACGTCGCCGATGTTGGCGAGGTGGCTGAAGAGGGTGAGGCTCTCCACGAACCGGCGCCCGGCGTCGACTCCGCCCTTGAGCTCGAACGAGACCACGGCTCCGACGCCCTTCGGGGCGTACTTGTTCGCCGCCGCGTACCAGGGGCTCGACGGCAGGCCGGCGTAGTTCACGCTCGCGACGTCGGGGTGGTTCTCGAGCCACTCCGCGATCTCCTGCGCGTTCTGGTTGTGGCGCTCGATCCGCAGCGAGAGGGTCTCGATGCCCTGGATGAGGTGGAAGGCCGAGTCGGGCGAGATCGCGGCGCCGAGGTCGCGGAGCAGCTGCACGCGCGCCTTGATGATGTACGCGATCGCGTCGCCGACGGCCTGGGTGTAGACCGCGCCGTGGTACGACGGGTCCGGCGTCGACAGCCCCGGGAACCGCTCCGCGTGCTTCGACCACTCGAACTTGCCGCCGTCGACAATCACGCCGCCGATGACGACGCCGTGGCCGCCGAGGAACTTCGTCGCCGAGTGCACGACGATGTCGGCGCCGTGCTCGAGCGGGCGGATGAGATACGGCGTCGCGATCGTGTTGTCCACGATCAGCGGGACGCCGGCCTCGTGCGCGACGTCGGCGACGAGGCGGATGTCGAGGATGTTGATCTTCGGGTTGCCGATGGTCTCGCCGAAGAACAGCTTCGTGTTCGGGCGGACCGCGCGGCGCCACTCCTCGGGGTCGTCCTGGTCCTCGACGAAGGTGACCTCGATGCCGAGCTTGCCGAGCGTGTACTTGAAGAGGTTGTACGTGCCGCCGTAGATCGAGCTCGAGGACACGATGTGGTCGCCCGCCTGGGCGATGTTGAGCACCGCGTAGGACTCGGCCGCCTGGCCGGAGGCGAGCAGCAGCGCTGCGGACCCGCCCTCCAGCGTCGCGATCCGCTCCTCGACGACCGCCTGGGTCGGGTTCTGGATGCGGTTGTAGATGTTGCCGAACTCGGCGAGCGCGAACAGGTTCTTCGCGTGGTCGGCGCTGTCGAAGACGTACGAGGTCGTCTTGTAGATCGGGGTCGCACGGGCCTTGGTCACGGGGTCGGGTGCCGCGCCGGCGTGGATCTGCTGGGTCTCGAACTTCCAGGGGGTGTCGGTCATGCGAGCGAGCCTAGGGAGCGGCCGGGGGCGCCCCCAATGCGTCCGCAATCCGGCGTAACTATCACGGCTCGGCGGTTCCCGCGCTGATCAGCAGTTCGACCTCAGCGCTGGTGCTTGTCCTCAAGCACCAGCAGGCGTCCGATCGGCGGCTCGACGAGGGGGCGGAGGAGGCGCCGGGCAGGCGCGGAGGAGAGCACCACGGTGATGACCGCCGCGAGGGCGAGCATCAGGAGGAGGACCGGAAGAGTCGCATTGTCGGCCAGGATCCCGGTCTCGCGGAGCGGGTACAGCGCGAAGGTGTGGAACAGGTACACGTAGAGGGTGCCGGCGCCGAGGCCCGTGAACCACGTCTGCCGGCGCGGGAGGAGCGCGAGCACTGCGAGGCAGAGGACCGCGGAGAGGACGAGCATCGCGAGGCGCATCGCCGAGCCCCCCAGGAGGTCGTAGCCGAAGGTCGAGCACGCCTCGTTGGCGAAGAAGAACTCCTTCAGCCGGAGCTCGCGCCACAGCGGCAGCCCCACGACGAGCGCCATCGCCGCGACGACGACGAGAGCCCCGGCGACCGCGCGCACGGCGTGGACGGTGCGGGCCGGCGCCTCGCTCCAGCGCCGCCCCGCCTCGTGCCGGCGCAGCTCCCAGCCGAGGACGAAGAAGGGCAGCAGGGCAAAGGTCCGGGACAGGGCGAGGGTACTGTCGATCTGCTCGGTGCACCCGGCGGCAAGGGCCAGCGCGGTCGCCCACAGCAGCGGCGCGCGCAGCATCGCGAACAGGGGGAGGAGCAGCCTCCACCAGATGAGGGCGAGCAGGAACCACAGCGTCCAGGACGCGTTCGCGTAGTCCCAGTGCGTCTGGCCCTCGACCAGCCACTGGATGACAGTCCAGATCGTCTCGAACACCAGGTAGGGCGCGACGAGGTCGGTGAGGATGCGCCGCAGATCCCGCGCTTCGAGGCGGGGCTTCGAGAAGTGGCCGCTGACCAGCACGAAGAGCGGGATGTGGAACGAGTAGATCGCGAGGTACACCGCGAAGGCGGGCTCCAGGTCCCCGGTCAGTCGCTGGATCGCGTGCCCCGCCACGACGAGGTAGATGGCGATGAACCGCGCGTTGTCCCAGAGCGGGACGCGCACCTTCGGCGCCGTGGTCTCCCGCGCGCCCGCCGTCGTCACGTCGTCAGCCTACGGCCCGCGATTCCGCTCGCCGCTAGCGTTGACAGGGCGGGCGCAGGCCCCGCGCGGAGGGAGCCGAGGTGTCGGGCAGGCGAGCGGTCGTCACGGGGGCGAGCACGGGGATCGGATGGGCGACCGTCGCGCTGCTGCGGGAGCGGGGCTGGGAGGTCACCGGCGTCGCGCGCCGCGCCGAGCGCCTAGACCGGCTTGCGGCGGAGACCGGGGCGGACGTGTTCGCCGCCGACCTGACCCGGGACGAGGACGTCGCCGCGCTGCGGGAGCACCTCGCGCGACTCGGCCGCCTGGACGTGCTCGTCAACAACGCGGGCGGCGCCCGCGGCCTGGACCGGATCGAGGACGGCCGGCCCGAGGACTGGCTGTGGATGTACGAGGCCAACGTCCTCGCCGTCCAGCGCATCACCACCGCTCTGCTGCCGCTCCTGCGGGCGACCGCGGCGGAGGCCGGCAACGCCGACATCGTCAACATCACGTCGGTCGCGGCTGCAGAGGTGTACGAGGGCGGCGCCGGCTACAACGCCGCGAAGGCGGCGGAGGCGGCGGTCTCGCGCGTGCTGCGACTCGAGCTGGCGGGGGAGCCGCTGCGCGTCATCGAGATCGCGCCGGGGATGGTGAAGACCGAGGAGTTCTCGCTGCGCCGCTTCGGCGGAGACCAGGAGCGCGCCGACAGGGTCTACCAGGGGGTCGAGGACCCCCTGACGGCGGAGGACGTCGCGGAGGTGATCGCCTTCGCGGTCGGGCTGCCGGGGCACGTCAACCTCGACTCCGTGACGGTCCGTCCGGTCGCGCAGGCGGCCCGCGACAAGGTGATCCGGGGGCCGCTCGCGGTCGGCTCGGACTGACGGGCACCGCGTCGGTGGAGGTCGGCGTCGCAGCGTCCGTATCGCTCCGACTTGCTTCAACCAATGGCTGAGGGTGCTGTGGAAAACGGCGCCGGGACGTGCCGGACTGTCGGTGGTGGCGTGAAGAATCGGTCGCGTGGAAAGGCCCACCGACACCCTCGCGCAGCAGGCGGCAGCGCTCGCCGAGCTGGTGCGGGAGGCGGCGTGGGCGGGTGAGGAGGCGTCCCTGGCGGAGGTCGCCGACGGGCTGACCGATCGTGCGCTCATCGACTGCCTGGAGCGGCTGGGCGCCCTGGTCAATCTCGCGGACGCCGTCGGCAGCCGACTCGCCGGCGTGCTCGCACAGCGGTCGGAGCGGGACAGCGCGGAGCCTCTCGCGAAGCGGCTGGGTGCCCGTTCTGCCCCGCTCGCGGTCGCTGCGGCGCACGTGTCGGTCAGTCGCGCGGCTGAGTGGTGCAAGGTCGGCCGGGCTCTCGCGGTGCGGCGGTCGCTCACGGGAGACCCTCTCCCCTCTCTGCACGAGTCTGTTGCGGCAGCGCTCGACACCGGCGCGATCTGCAGTGACGCGGCGCGCATGATCGTGGAGACCATCACCCAGGTCGCACCGAGAGCGCTTCCCGAGAAGGTGCAGGCCTGGGAGGCGTTCCTCGTGAACGAGACGCTCGAGAACGGGACCGCCCGGCTCGGCCAGGCGTGCCGGGCGGTGATCGCAAGGGCGGACGACGATGCCGTCGAGCTCCGCGAGGAGGAGTTGCGTGCCCGCGCCGGGCTCAAGGTCGTCAAGCGCCGCGATGGTCTCACCCGTCTCGTGGTCGACGCTGATCCGGAGAGCGCCGGCTGGCTGGTGGCGGCGCTGGACGCTCGCACCGCTCCTCGACGGGAGGTCCGGTTCACCGACCCGGAGGAGCCGGCGATGGATGAGGCGACGATCGACCGCCGGACGGCGTCGCAGAAGCGGCTCGACGCGCTGGTGTCGATGGCACGCGAGAGCCTCAAGCACGACCCCGGCGACCTGTCCGGGACTGCGGCGACCCTGCTCGTCGGCATCAGCTACGAGTCCCTCGTCTCGGGCGTCGGCGCTGCGACCATCTACGGCACCGACGAGAAGATCTCGGCGAAGACCGCCCGCCGCATCGCCTGCGCCGCGCGCATCCTCCCGGTCGTGCTCGGGGGCGACTCGCAGATCCTCGACTTCGGCGAGGGGCGCCGCCTGTTCAGCGAGTCCCAGCGGTACGCCATGGCCTGGCGCGACGGCGGCTGCGTCTGGCCCGGCTGCGATCAGCCTCCGGCGAGGTGCGAGGCCGCGCACCTCGCGGGCTGGCACCAGGGCGACGGGCAGCCGCACGGCCGGACGGATCTGAGCAACGGAGTCCTCCTCTGCCCGTTCCACCATCGGAGAATCGACAACGACGGCTGGACGATCGAGTTCCGAGAGGGGATTCCGTATCTGATCCCGCCGCCCTGGGTCGATCCGACACGGAGGCCGAGGCGGGCTGGCCGCGCGGAACCGCCGGGATAGCGCCTCGGTCACCGAGGTACCGCTGCGTGGGTGGGTGCAGACCGTCGCATCAGCGCGTGGCGACGAGCACGAGCCCCGCGACGAGCACGGCGGCGCCGACCGCCGCGAGGCCCGCCTCGGTGAGCGGGACGCTCCGCTTCGCACCGCGGACCGCCAGCATGTTGACGGCCGAGTGCAGCGGGATCGTGAGCAGGACGAGCCAGGGCGCGGCGAACAGCAGGAGCGTGAAGCCGAGGTGCAGGGCGATCGCGCTGAGCCGCTCCGCGAAGCCCCAGAACGGGTTGGACGGCACGAGCATGCCCTGCGCCTCGAGCAGCTCGCGCGCCTCGCGGGACTTCGGGTCGTCCCTGCCCACGATCCCGGCGATGACGAGCGAGTTCGCGGCGAGCACGACCACCTCGATGGCGGCCCAGCCGAAGCCCGCCCACAGGGCATCGCCGAGGGAGCGGACGAGCAGCAGCACGACGACCAGGCGCACGAGCTCCTCCGCCGGTCCCGAGAACCATCCCACGGCGGTCGCCGCCTGCTCCCGGGGCAGACGCCGGGCGGCGATCAGCGCGACCGGCTGGCGCAGCACGAGGGCGACCATCCAGCCGGCCGCGCCGACGAGCAGGGGCAGCGCGGCGGGCGCGCCGGCGAGGATCAGGAGCACGACCAGCGCGACGACCGCGGCGGGAAGCGTGGACAGGGCGTTCAGGCGCAGCCGCCCGGCGAGTCGGGAGTCGAGCGTCTCGGTCATGCGGGGTCTCCGGCGGAATCGGTGGGAGGAGGGAGGTCGTGGCAGGTGGGTCAGCGCGGATCCTGCCGGCCTGCGCTCGTCGCGGGCGCCGCGACCCGAGGGTCTAACGTAAACGCATGTCGATCGAGCAGGCGTCCGCGGACACGACGGTGGCGGAGCAGCCTCCCCGCGAGGTCCTCGGCTGGCTCGAGTTCGGGGACGCGTCCCGGCAGCTCGCCCACTCAATCGCGGACTCCGGATTCTCGCCGGAGATCGTCGTCGCGATCGCCCGCGGCGGCCTGCTCCTGGCCGGAGCCGTGGCGTACGCGCTCGGCGTGAAGAGCTGCGGCAGCCTCAATGTCGAGTTCTACACGGGCGTGGATCAGCGGCTCGCCGAGCCCGAGATCCTCCCTCCGCTGCTCGACGGCGCCTCGCTCGCCGGCAAGCGGGTCCTCCTCGTCGACGACGTGTCCGACTCGGGACGCACCCTCAAGCTCGCCGTCGAGCTGCTCGAGAACCTCGGGGCGGACGTCCGCAGCGTCACGCTGTACACGAAGCCGCGCACGATCCTCGCGCCGGACTTCTGCTGGCGGAACACGGACCGCTGGATCGTCTTCCCCTGGTCGGCCCTGCCGCCCGTGACGGCCGAGGGCTGAGCCAGTCCTACAGAGCGCGCCACTAGCCTGAACGGGTGAGCGTGCACCTCGTCGGGGGCGGATGGCCCGAGAACAGCACCGGTGCGGCCTTCCGTGCCTTCGTCGAAGAGGCGACCGGCCGGGCGAAGGACCAGGGCGTGCTGGGAGCCCCGCGGATCGCGGTCGTCGTCGTGCGCGACGGCGACGAGCTCGAGCACGCGGCGGCCCTCGTCGCCGAGGCGGCGCACACCGGGCTGATCGACGAGCGCGTCGTCGCGCTCCCCGAGGGCGGCCGGGCCGAGCCGGGCATCCTCGCCGACGCGGACGGCATCCTCGTCGGCGGCGGCCTCACGCCCGCGTATCTCGACGCGCTGGCGCCGCTGTTCGAGGAGATCCGCACGCGGGTGCAGGAGGGCGTCCCCTACCTGGGCTTCTCGGCCGGCGCGATGATCGCGCCCGAGCGGGCGATCATCGGCGGCTGGCGCATCGGAGGCGTCCCGGTGAGTCCCGAGGAGGCGGGCGAGGAGCTCGACGAGGTCACCGTCGTCAACGGCATCGGCCTGCTCGACGTGACCGTCGAGGTCCACACCGCGCAGTGGGGCACGCTGTCGCGCCTCGTCGCCGCCACGTCCGCGGGCCTCACCGACGGCGGCATCGCGATCGACGAGTCGACCGCGCTGATCGTCGGGTCGAACGGCGTCCGGGTCGCGGGGGCGGGCAACGTCTGGCGCGTCGCCCCCGACGAGCGCGGCGTGATCGTCGACGTCCTCGCCGCCGGCTGAGACGTGCGCCGTACCCTCGCGGAGCTCGCCGCGGACGGCGACATCGACCCCGGCTGGGCCGACGCGCTCGCGCCGGCACAGGACACGCTGACCGCGCTCGGCGACTTCCTGCGGGCCGAGCACGCGGCCGGGCGGGCGTCCCTTCCCGACGGGAAGGACGTGCTCCGGGCCTTCCGCACGCCCCTCGCGGACGTCCGGGTGCTGCTGGTCGGGCAGGACCCGTATCCGACCCCCGGACACCCGATCGGCCTCGCGTTCGCAGTCGAGCGGCACGTGCGGCCGATCCCGCGCAGCCTCGCCAACATCTACCGGGAGCTGCGCGACGACCTCGGCGTCCCGGTCGCCGAGCACGGCGACCTCTCGGCATGGACGCGGTCGGGGGTTCTGCTGCTCAACCGGGTCCTCACGGTCCGGCCGGGCACGCCGGGATCGCACCGCGGGATCGGATGGGAGGCGGTCACCTCGCTCGCCATCCAGCGCCTCGTCGAGCGCGGCGGCCCGCTCGTGGCCGTCCTGTGGGGCCGCCACGCGCAGACGCTGCGGCCGCTGCTCGACGGGGTCCCGGTGATCGAGTCCGTCCATCCGAGCCCCCTGTCGGCCTCCGGCGGCTTCTTCGGCTCCCGGCCCTTCAGCCGCGTCAACGCCGCGCTGGCCGCTCAGGGAGCGGAGCCCGTCGACTGGCGGGTCGAGCCCGCCCGCTAGTTTGGAGCGGAGGAAGGAGCGCACGTGCTCGAAGAGGAATACGAGGTGAAGCGGGTCCTGCCCCGGCACCTGCGCAAGCAGCCGCCCCCGGAGCCGGCCTTCACCTTCGAGATCCGCGATGCGACGCCGCGCGACCTGCCCGACATCCGTGAGATCTACAACTACTACGTCACCAACAGCGTCGTCACCTTCGACGAGGACACGATGTCGCTGCGGGAGTGGCGTGCGAAGTACGCGTACCTGACGAAGCTCAAGATGCCGTTCCTCGTCGCCGTCTCGCCGAATCAGCAGGTGCTCGGCTACGCGCTGGTGACGCCGTGGAAGCAGAAGCGGGCCTACCGCTACACCGTCGAGAACTCGATCTACCTGCGGCCGGCCGCCACCGGGAAGGGGCTCGGCCGTGCGCTGCTCGCCGCGCTCATCGACCGGTCGAAGGAGGCCGGGCTGAAGGAGATCCTCGCGGTGATCGCGGACAAGGGCGCCGAGTCCTCGATCGCGCTGCACGAGTCGTTCGGCTTCCGCGAGATCGGGCGGATGGGCCGCGTGGGCTTCAAGTTCGAGCGCTGGCTCGGCACCGTCCTGCTGCAGAAGAGCCTCAAGTAGCGTGTTCGAGCTGCACCACCTGAGCGCCCAGGAGCAGTGGGACTGGCTGCAGCGGGGCGACGTCACACCGGGCGAGCTCGCCGAGCACTACCTCCGCCGGATCGAGCGGCTCAACCCCGAGCTCGGGGCGCTGTCGAGGGTGGACGGGGACGCCGCTCTCGATCGTGCCCGTGAGGTCGAACGCCGTCCGCGCTCGGTGGAGCTCTGGGGCCTGCCCTACGCGGAGAAGGAGCTGTCCCGCCGGGCGGGAGCGCCCGCGACTTCCGGATCCCGGGTGTTCGCCGAGGTCATCGCCGAGGAGTCGGACGAGATCGTTCGGGTGCTCGACGCCGCGGGCGCGGTCAGCGTCGGCGCGACGACGGCGCCCGAGTTCGGCTTCCCGTCGTACACCGAGCCGTCGGGCCGGCCTCCCGCACGGAACCCCTACGACACGACCCGCGGCGCGGGAGGCTCCAGCGGCGGGGCCGCGGCCGCGGTGGCGGCGGGCCTGCTGCCCTTCGCCCCCGGCAGCGACGGCGGCGGGTCCGTCCGCATCCCGGCCGCGGCCACGGGGCTCGTCGGCATCAAGCCCTCCCGAGGGCTGGTGCCCGCCGCGGCGGTGGCCGACAGCCTCGCGGGGCTCGTCGTGCCGGGACCGATCGCCCGCTCGGTCCCCGACGCCGCGATGCTGCTCGACGCGATGATCGTGCGCAGGGGAGAGGTCCCCGACTACCCGATGACGCTCCGCGCCCCCGACCCGGGGCGTCTGCTCGGAGCGGCGGTGCGCGGGGAGGGACGCTTCACCGTGGGCGTCACGATGCGGAGTCCCTGGGACGACGCGGTCGAGGTGACCGTGTCGCCGGAGGCCGCCGACGCGCTCGCCGTCGCCCGCGACGCGCTCGCCGAGCTCGGCCACGGCATCGAGGAGGCCACGCTGCCGGACTCGCGGGAGTACCCGGGCGCGTTCCGCGCCGTCTGGCAGGCGGGGGCCGCCGCGCTCCCGCTGCCGCCGGGGTCGCTGAGCCTCGTCGAGCCGCTGACCGCCTGGCTCGTCGAGGCGGGACGGCGCCTGAGCGCGGCGGATCTCGTCGGCGCCCTGGCCGCCCTCTCCCGCTACGAGCGCGCCCTGATCGGGCGGGTGTTCCGCGACGCGCGCCTCGACGTCCTCCTCACGCCGGCGCTCGCCCTCCCGCCGCGCCCGCTCGGCTGGTGGGACGCCGACGACGGTGAGCGGAACTTCGAGCAGCAGGTGCAGTACACCCCGTACACGTCGTTCGCGAACGCGACCGGGCTGCCCGCGATCGTGCTGCCGGTCTCCGCGAGCGCGGAGGGGCTGCCGATGGGCGTGCAGCTGATCGGGCGGCCCGGCGGGGAGGCGGTGCTCGTCTCGATCGGGCGCCAGCTCGAGCGGCGGTTCCGGTGGGAGCGCCGGCACCCGCCGCAGTGGTGAGGCGTCCGCTCCGAGGGTGAGCCTGGCGTCGTCGTCGCCGCCCGAGGTAAGGTTAGGCAATGCTTACTTCGCTCGCCCCGGTGCGGCCCCGCCCGTCGTACCGCCCGTATCGGGTGAGCGTGCGGAGGATCGAGCGGCTCTCGCCGTCCTTCTCCCGGGTGACCTTCACCGGGCCGGACCTCGTGACCTTCGGCACCGCCGGGCTCGACCAGCGCGTAAAGCTGCTGCTCCCGCTTCCGGGGCTCGGGTACGACCACCTCGGCGTCGACGACCCCGAGGTACTGGAGACCGGCGGCTGGTACCTCCGCTGGAGGGACCTGCCGGACGACCTCCGGAACCCGCTGCGCACCTACACGGTGCGCGCGGTGCGCCCGTCCCTCGCCGAGGTGGACATCGACTTCGCCGCGCACGGCGACCTCGGTCCCGCGTCCGCGTGGGTGCGGCGCGCGGTGGCCGGCGACGAGCTGGTCCTCGTCGGCCCGGATGCCGAGGGCGAGGATCCGAGCGCGGGCATCGCGTGGACGCCCGGCGCCGCGACGAGTCTCTTCCTCGCCGGCGACGAGACGGCGGTTCCGGCGATCTCCGCGATCCTCGAGTCGCTGCCGGACGGTACGCCCGCGACCGCGCTCCTCGAGGTCCCGACGGCCGCCGACGCGCTGCGGCTGGAGGTCTCGCCGAACGTCGACGTCGTCTGGCTGCCGCGGAACGGCGCCGCCGTCGGCACCGCCCTGGATCCCGCGGTCCGCGAGTGGATCATCGACCACCTCGCCGCGCTCGAGAGTGCCGCCGCCGAGCAGGACCTCGCCGAGATCGACGTCGACTCGGCCCTCCTGTGGGAGACGCCGAGCGATCCTCCCGCCGCCGCGCTCTACGCCTGGCTCGCCGGCGAGGCCGCCGTCATCAAGACGCTGCGCCGCTTCCTCGTCCGCGACTGCGGCCTCGACCGCCGCCAGGTCGCATTCATGGGCTACTGGCGCGAAGGCCGCGCCGAGGGCGACTGACCGACCCTCTCCTCCGCCGCCTCCCACAGGCGCCGGGCCAGGTCCGGGTCGTCCGCCTGCGGGGACGTGAGACCGTTCGCCCGCAGCCGCGAGAAGTAGGTGCCGCTCGGGACGCCGAGCTCGGGCGCGGTCGCGAGGCGGACGAGCGGATCCGCCCCCTCCTCCGGGCTGATCGCGAGGCTGCTGCCGGTCACCTCGGCGGCCCGCGCGAGAAGCGGGATCCCGCGCACGAAGCGCGTGCGGACGAGGCCCGGATGGAAGGCGTGGGCGCGGACACCCGACCCGTCGAGTCGCCGGGCCAGCTCCCTCGTGAGGACGATGTTCGCGAGCTTCGCCGTGCAGTAGGCGGGCCATCCGCCGAGCCAGGGACCCGACGACCGGTCCAGGTCGTCCAGCCGGATGCGGCCCGCGACGTTGCCGAGGCTCGAGGTCGCGACGACGCGGACCAGCTCGGGCGCCGCCGCCGCTGTCTCGCGAAGCCGCGGCAGCAGCAGGGAGGTGAGCAGGAACCCGGCGAGCACCGACTCCTGCAGGGTCCGCTCGTTGCCGTCCTCCGTCCGCTCCCGCCGGGGAAGGATGCCGCCCGCGTTGTTGGCCAGGACATGGATGCGCGGATACCGCTCGAGCAGCCGCGCCGCGAGCGCCCGCACGTCCGACAGGCGGCCGAAGTCAGCGACGAAGGGCTCCGCCCCGAGGGCCACGGCCGTCCTCCGCGTCCGCTCCTCGTTGCGCCCGACGAGGGCGACCTCCGCGCCGAGCGTGGTGAGAGCGCGGGCGGCGGCGGCGCCGATGCCCGAGCTGCCCCCGGTGACGACCGCCACGAGCCCGGAGGCCTCCCCGGGCGGCGGCAGGGTCCTCATCGGCGGACGCCGCGCCGCGGGAGGTAGCCGCCGTCCTCGAGGCCCGCCTCGATCTCGAAGCGGTTCTTCAGCGGGTCCGTGCCCGCCAGCCAGTAGAGGATCGGCATCCAGAGGCCGAGCCGGCGCCACTGCTCCACGTGCACCTTCTCGTGCCGGATCACCGCCTCCCCGACGTTGTCGTGCGTCAGATAGACCCGCCCGACCGTCGTGCCGCCGCGGCGGAACGCCCACCGCGGGAGTCCCGTGAGGATGATGAGGTCCCCGTCCTTGCGCACGCGGCCGGTGCTGAGCGGGAGGCCGAAGGCGAGCGCGACGACGGTCGCGTAGAGGAAGCCGAACTCGCGCAGGAGCCGGCGGCGGGGCGGTCGATCGCTCATGCGTCCGGCCTTCCATAGGTCTCGAGGAGGCGCAGCCACACCTCGCTGGTGGTGGGAAAGGAGGGGACGGCGTGCCACAGGCGGCGCAGCGGCACCTCGCCCACGAGCGCGACGGTGGCCGAGTGCAGCAGCTCGGCCACGTCCTGGCCCACGAAGGTCGCCCCGAGCAGGACGTCCCGGGCCGGGTCGATGACGAGCCGGGCGCGGCCCGTGTACTCGTCGGAGAGCAGCGAGGCCCCCGCCACGGCGGCGATGTCGTAGTCGACGACGCGGACGTCGAGGCCCGCGTCCCGGGCCGCCTTCTCGGTGAGCCCGACGGAGGCGACCTCGGGGTCCGAGAAGGTGACCTGCGGCACCGCGCCGGAGTCGGCGCTCGCGACGTGCAGGCCCCAGCGGCCGTCGTCGAGCGCGCGCCCCTGCGCCCGCGCGGCGATGGCCTCGCCGGCCGCGCGCGCCTGGTACTTCCCCTGGTGGGTGAGCAGCGCCCGGTGGTTGACGTCGCCGACCGCATAGAGCCAGGGATCGCCGTCGTTCGTGTCCGCGCGGACGAGCATCGTGTCGTCGACGTTCAGCCAGTCGCCGTCCTCGAGCCCGACGGTCGCGAGGCCCAGATCGTCGGTGCGCGGCCGGCGTCCCGTCGCGACGAGGAGCTCCTCCGCCGTGACGGCGCTGCCGTCGTCGAGCTCGAGGCTCACGCCGTCCGCGGTCCGGCGGGCGGCCGTGGGCCGGACGCCGAGCCGCAGGGTCGCACCCGACCGCTCGAGCTGCTCCGCGACGAGCTCGCCGGCGAAGGGCTCCATGCGGCCGAGGAGTCCACCTCGCGCGACGACGGTGACGCGGCTGCCGAGGGCGAGAAAGGCGGTCGCCATCTCGGCCGCCACGACCCCGCCGCCGAGGATGGCGAGCGAGGCCGGCACGGTCTTCACCTCGGTGGAGTTCCGGCTGGTCCACGGCTCCGCCTCCGCCAGTCCCGGCACGTCGGGGAGCATCGCGGCGCTGCCGGTGCACACGGCGACGGCGAACCTAGCAGTGAGCTCGATCGGCTCGCCGACCTCCGGTGTGACCGTCACGGTGCGCCGGCCCGTGATGCGCGCGCGGCCGCGGAGGAGGTCGATGCCCGCGTCCGACATCCAGTGCACGTGGCTGGAGTCGTCCCAGTCGTGGACGAACGAGTCGCGGCGCCGCAGCACGGCCTCCGCGTCGAGCCGTCCGGTCACGGCGGCCTTCGCGCCCTCGACACGGCGAGCGGCGTCGAGCACGAGACCGGGGCGCAGGATCGCCTTCGAGGGGATGCACGCCCAGTAGGAGCACTCGCCGCCGACGAGCTCCACCTCGACCGCCACCGCCGACAGGCCCCGTTTCGACGCGTAGTCCGCCACGTTCTCTCCGACGGGTCCCGCCCCCAGCACGATGAGGTCGTACGTCCGCGTCACGTGTCCTCCTCCGGCTCAGCGTCCTCGGTAGTTCGGAGGCGTGCGGCTGAGGAAGGCGGTCATCGCCGTGCGGGCGTCCTCCGTGGCCGCCAGACGCGCGAGCTCACCGGGAAGGCGCGCGATGGCGTGGGCGGGACCCTCGCGGCGAGCCACCTTCGCATTGGCGAGCGTCGCGCGCACGGCGAGTGGCGCCTGGGCCGCGATCCGCTCGGCGAGCTCGATCGCCCGGGTCAGCTGGCGGCCGTGGGGCACGATCTCCTGGACGAGGCCCATCCGCCGGGCCTCCTCGGCGTCGAAGACCTCGCCCGTGAGCATCCACCGCATCGCGTCGCCCCAGCCCGCGACCTGCGGGAAGCGGAGCGTCGCCCCGCCGAAGGGCAGGATCGCGCGGCTGACCTCGAGCTGCGCGAAACGGGCGGAGTCCGCGGCGACCGCGATGTCGGCCGCGAGCATGAGCTCGATCCCGAGCGTCAGGCAGGTGCCCTGCACGGCGACGATGACCGGCTTGTCGAGCACGGGTCCCGTCAGCTGCCACGGATCGATGCCGCCCTCCGGCACGAGGTCGAGCCAGGCGCCGAGCCGCGGTCCGATGTCGAGGAGGTCGAGCCCGCCGGTGAAGTGGTCGCCCGCCGCAGCGACGACGGCGACCCTCAGTGCGTCGTCCCGCGCGAACTCGCCGTACGCGAGCGACAGCTCCTGGAGCATCCGCAGATCCGCGGCGTTCCGCTTGTCGGGGCGGTTCAGGGTGATGGTGAGGACGTCGCCCACCCGCTCCATGAGGACCCGGGGTGCGTTGTCGTCGGCCATCGTGGTCCCCTCAGGCGGCGGTGAGCGCGGACAGCACGCGGAGGATCGTCGGCAGGTCCTCACCGGCGCTGTCGGGGCCCTCCGGCGAGAACATCGCGATGCCGGCCCCGGCGAGCGGGAACCGAGTGACCAGGGCGCGGAGCTCCGCGACGAGCTCGGCCAGCCCGACCCCGAACGGCTGCGGATCCGCGACGCTCGCGAGGACGCCCGGGTCGAGCACGTCGAGGTCGATGTGGACGTACACCGACCGCGCGCCGGTCGCCGCCACGGCCTCCGCGAGAGCGCCGCCCCCGAGCTCCTGCACGGGGATCGTGCGGATGCCCTGCTCCTCGATGAGCTCCCGCTCGTCGTCGTCGATCGACCGGACCCCCGCGAGTACGAGGTGCTGTGCGGGCAGGGGCGGATCGGCGGTGAGCCCGTCCGCCCCATCGCCGAGGATCGCGCGGGCGACGGTGCCGCCGAAGGCGCGCGGCCGGGCGCCGTCGACGGCGCCGAGATCCGGATGCGCGTCGAGCCACACGAGGGCGGGAGCGGAGCCGTCGCGGCGCACCACGTGCTCGACGGCGGCGAGCTCCACGCCGCAGTCCCCGCCGATCACGATCGCCGGCTCGCTGCTGCCCGCGAGCGCCTCCGCGAGCCGGTCCCGGACGATGCGGAGCGAGCTGAAGCGGGCGACGCCCGTGCCGAGCGGCTCACCCGCGCCGAGCGGGACGTCGACGACCGTCGTGCTGCTCGCGGGCAGATCGCCCTGGATGGCGATCGCCCCCTCGCTCAACCGCATCGCCCGGCTCGACCCGGATCCCTGCCACTGGGGGACCACCACGAACCTCACTCCCGCAGGCTAGCCCACGAGCCGGTCCGCGCGGGTCTCCGGGAGCTAGGAGCGCGGCGCGGAGCGGCGGCGCAGGAGGGCGAAGGTCGCGAGGACCAGCGCGAGCGCGCCCAGGCCGAGGCCGGCGATCGCGACCCCGCGGGCGACGGGGTCCGGAGCCGCGGTCCCGACGGACGAGGTCGCCTCCGGGTCCGCTTCGGGCTCCTCCTCGCCGTGGCCGTGGGCGTCGACCGGCGCGTCCTCGACGTACAGGACCGGGGCGGGGTACTCGGCGTCGGGCGCACCGGTCCACTCGGCGACCGTGCCGTCCGAGTAGGTCTGCACCGCGGGAAGCGCGATGCTGCCGACCTCGGGCACCGGGCCGACGCTGATCGGGAACACCTGGAACTGGCCGGGCGCGATCTGGACTCCCGGCTGCGCCTCCCACACGATGCTCGTGACGGCTTCGCTGAGCTCGTTGCCGGCGACCTCGACCGGCTCCGCCAGGGGAGTGGTCGTGACGGTCGTCGTCCATCCCGCCACGGGCTGATAGGAGACCGAGGCGAACGGCGTGTCCTCGGGCAGGGTCACCTCGAGGCGGACCGTGCCGGCCGTGTCGCTCTCGTTGGGCACCCGGAAGGTCAGCTGCGAGTAGCCGCCGGGCTCCGCCTCGGCGGGGTTGACCGAGACGTGCGCGGCTGCGGCGAGAGGGGATGCCAGCGCCAGGGCGGTGCCGATCCCGACTGCGGCTGCCGCCGCTCCGATCCGTCCGAGCACTGTCACCGGTTCTCCTTCCGCGCCGCCCCGAACTGGGGACGGACCCGTCATCTTCCTGAAACTTCGCGCAGTTAACCTTCTTCGCGTGCGCAGGACTCTCACATCGGTCGCCCAGTGGCTCCGGGTCGAGCACGCAGGCGCGCCGCGCTGGCTGTTCGCGTTCCTGATCGTGTTCGCCGTGGTCCTCACGACGGTCCTTCTCGCCTACGCGCGAAGCTGACGCCGTCTCCGGCGCCCGCCCTCGCACAGCCTTCGACGCCGTCGACCCTATCGGTTTGCCGCCGCGCCGCCCGGGAGGCGGGGACGCCGCCTCGACCGGGATCCGTCCTCCGATCGGCTGACCCTCGTGCGCCGTCGATTGCGCGGATCAGGACATTCGGGCCGTTCCGCGCGCGGTTCAGGACCGGCGGCGGCGTGTCGGAGGGAATCTCCTGATCCGCGCAACACTCCTCCCCTCGAGAGGGCGTCGCCGGGACCCGGGCGTGTGCCCTGTCGTGACGGATCCTCGCGTCACCGCCGCCGCTTGGCGCGGCGGCGCTCCCTCCAGGTCATCGCGGCGAGCGCGGCCGCCTCGCGCTCCCGCTCCTGCTGGAGGGCGCGCAGCCGGGCCGCCCGGCGCTCGTGCCACAGGCGGATCTCCTCGTCGACGTCCCGCAGAGGAGTGACGACGGGGGGGCCGCCGAGCAGCTGCCGGCGCGCCTCGACGACGCGCCGATTGAAGTCCTCGAGCAGCTCGCGGACCTGGGCCTCGACCGTCAGGGCGTCGATCCGCGCCTCGAGCTCCGCGTCCTCCTTGCGCAGGGTGAGCGCCGGCGGACCGAGGCCGGTCAGGCCCTCCCGCTCGATCTTCCGGCGGATCCACCAGTCCGGGTCATGCGCCCGATCGAGCCCCGGGATCGGCCGCCCCGCGCCCGGCAGGTCGTCGAAGTCGCCGCGCCGCATCGCCTGCTGGATGGCGATCTCGACGTACTGCGCCCGCTGGTCCATCGTGGGGCGGCCCACCGCCGAGGTGTCCTCCTCGGATCCGGCGGCGTCCGCTCCCGCCGCGCGCTCCACCTGGTATCGCGCGGCGGCGAGGCGGGAGTCGCTGCGTCGTCTCTTGTCCGTCATGATCCAGCCCGCAAGTCGGTACCGACACGGTAGCCCCCGAACGAGGCGTTTCGGGGATCCATTCTTCTAGGAGAGTCTGGGCGCGATACCCGAACCCGACGGGTGCTGCACTCCGGGGAGCCATCACCCTGACGCTCGCCGGCTGCCCTGCTGTGCCTCCGCGGGTTCTCCACACCCGAACGGAGACGAAAGATGAAGAAGATGCTCGCCGCCTTCGCAGTCGGCGCCGCACTCGTCGCCGGGACTGCCGTCCCGGCGCACGCTGCAGCCAACCCGGCCCAGAACAAGACGTCGTACTGGGAGGCCTACACGGCGTACGTGCCGGACACCTGCTACAAGGTGGAGCTCGGCGACGGAGTCGCGTCCTTCTCCCTTCCGGACATCCCCTCACGCCAGATGTACTCGCTCCTCGTGCTCAAGGCGGGAACGGGAAGCGAGATCATCAGCACGCGACCCCGCAAGCTCACCGCATACTCGCCCAGCAACGGCAAGGACATCAGCCACGTCATCTACTGCGTGACCAAGCGCGTCAGCTGAGGCTGGAGGGGGAGGGGAGTCGGACTCCCCTCCCTCAGGAAACGCGCGGCGATCGAGTTTCCCGATCCTCGAAAGAGGCCCTACTGGTGACGGCTGTCCGGGGCTATGGTGAGCACGAAACCCGAACCCGACGGGTGCTTCGCAGCTCGATACGCGTCCCTTCCCGAGGCGCCGACCCGTGCTGTCCTCCGCGTCCCGCGGGTTCTCCTCACCCGATTGGAGAGAACATGAAGAAGACGCTCGCCGCCCTCGCCGTCGGCGCCGCCGCTGCCGTCGGCGCCGCAGCTCCGGCCCACGCCGCTGTGGACACGGACCAGAACAAGACCTCCTACTGGGAGGCCTACACGGCCGTGGCGGACACCTGTTACAAGATCGAGCTGCCCGACGGGGTCGCGTCCTACACGCTCCCGGACCTCCCCTCCGGTCAGCAGTACTCGCTCCTGGTGTTCAAGGCCGGGACGGGAAGCGAGCCGTTCGAATGGCCCGCGGAGCTGGGGACGTACTCACCGACCAACGGCAAGGACATCAGCCACGTCATCTACTGCGTGACGAGGCGCCTGAGCTGACGGATGCGGAGAAGCGGGAGGGGAGCTCGACGCGGAGCTCCCCTCCCGCTTTCGTTGTCGCCTACTTCCTCGAACTCCACGTTGCCTCGGCAGTTCTCGCCGCGGCTCTGGCCTGGCGCGCACCGTACTCCCCGGCGCCCGGCTCCGGAAGCACGGCCGCCCACGAAGGGGGACAGGTTGCGGGGCGCCCCCGCGAACCCCGCGATTCCCCTCCCGACGTGACCAAGGTCGGTAGACAGGGCGGTCTGCCGGCGTAACACTTGCGCAACCCGGAGAGCCGTCATCCCGGACGGCCCAGCTACTCGAGATCGGATCCGCGTGCGCACGTCAGCTGCCGCAGCCGTCACGGCTGCCCTCGTCCTCACCGGCGCTCTCAGCGCCTCGCCCGCCCAGGCCGCGCCGCCCGCAGGTGTGGAGATCACCTGCGGCGCCACGATCGCCTCCGACGCGTACCTCGCGCGGAACCTCACGTGCACCGAGGGCGTCACCGTCACGGCCGGGGCCGTCCTCGACCTGAACGGCAAGACGCTCGCGGGAGCGGATGGCGGCACGGTGGCGATCACCGTCGACTCGCCCGCCGATGTGCACGTCGTCGACGGCCGCATCTCCGGCTGGGGGGTCGGCGCGTCGAACTTCGGGACGGGTGGCAGGACGAACGTGTCCGGGGTCGCTTTCACCGGCAACGGGACCGCCTACACCTTCATCGGCGCCGGCGGAGACATCGTCGACTCGCGGTTCGAGGACAACGCCGTCGCGATGAGCGGGCTGTTCGGCATCGTGTCGGTGGACAGCAGCGTCTTCCGGAACAACACGGAGGGGATGTCCCTGTCCGGCGGCGGCTACATGGGAATCCGCGACTCCCGCTTCTCCGGCAACGGGTCGGCCGTCGGGGCGAGCGAGGGGTCCTTCGACATCTACACCAGCACCTTCGAGGGGAACGACACGGCGATCCGGGGCTGGTGGACCGGCGGCACGATCGAGGGCAACCGCTTCGCCGGCAACGGAACGGCGCTGCACGCGACGACGTTCACGGGCAGCGGCTACGACATCGTCGGGAACGTCTTCACGAAGAACACGATCGGTATCTACACCGAGGACAACGTGACCCTGACGGGCAACGAGTTCACCCAGAACGGCACCGCCCTGAAGTCCGGCCCGTACCACGAGGACGATTTCCACATCTTCATCCCCATCGCCCGTCTGGACGGCAACTACTTCGCCCGCAACGGTGACGCCGTCCTCCTCGAGATCCCGTCGGAGCTGAAGGAGACGACGGCGATCCGCAACAGCGGCTACGGGATCTACGCGCCGCGAGCGACGGACCTCGGCGGGAACGTCGCGTACGGGAACGGGATCGAGCCGCAGTGCACCGGGGTGGTCTGCGCCGGCAGGTGAGGCCCCGGCAGGCGAGGGGGAACGGAAGAAGGCCCGGCACTGCCGGGCCTTCTTCGCTGTGGCGCCCCCAGCAAGATTCGAACTTGCGCCCCTGCCTCCGGAGGGCAGTGCTCTATCCCCTGAGCTATGGGGGCTGAAGGGACGATCAAGGCTAGCATCCGGCCGGCGGGGTCGCCGACCCGACGGCCCGCTCACATGTCGCGGTAGCGCTTCGCCGAGGCGAGGAAAGCACGCAGCTCGTCCGCGCCGACCCGCTTCACGTAGCCCGGCGTGTCGCGCTGGATGCGCCATCCCTCGGCGAGCGGACCGAGGTCGACGACGTCGAACCCGAGCTCGTCGATGAGCGCCGCGACGGTCGCCCGGGCCTCGGGGTCGTCGCCCGCGATCACGAGGGCGCGGCGGGCGGAAGTGCCGGCGGGAGCCCCGTCGGTCGTCAGCTCGGCGGCGCGGATGTGGTTGAACGCCTTCACGACGCGGGACTCCGGCAGATGGGTCTGCAGGAGCTCCGAGGTCGTCGTCGACTCGTCGTCGAGCTCCGCGATGTGGCCGTCGCGGGCCGGGTAGTAGTTGTTCGTGTCGATCACGACCTTGCCCGCGAGCGGGGCGACGGGAACGTCCCGGTAGGCGTGCAGGGGGACCGTCACCACGACGATGTCTCCGGCTGCGCCGGCCTCCTCGGGCGTGGCCGCGCGGGCGTGCTCGCCGAGCTCGGCGACCAGGTCCTGCAGGGTCTCCGGTCCCCGGGAGTTGCTGAGCACGACGTCGTACCCCCGCTCGACCGCGAGCCGCGCGAGCTGGGAGCCGATGTGGCCGGAGCCGATGAGACCGATGGTGGAGATTCCCGAGACCGTCATGGAGGCGCCAACCGGGACCGTGCGGGCCGGTATTCCCGGCGGCTCGCGCCGGTTCAGGAGCCGCCGGCTCCCGGGCTCAGGAGCCGATCAGCCCAGCGCGGTCTTGACGGCGTCCACCAGGGTCACCGCGTCGCCCGGCTCGAAGAACTCGACGGAGCTCAGCACGATCCAGAAGTCGTCCTTGAAGACGGTGGCCGTCCCGACCCCGTCGGCGTACTCGAAGTAGTCGACCCCGCCATAGGTGGGCACGGAGGGCGTGGTGAGGACGAGCTCGTTCTGCACCTTCTCGATGTCGCCCGTGCCCAGGTGGGCGACGGCGACCTCGATGGTGTCGCCGCTCGACAGGTTGATCCAGCCGCAGGCGGCACCCTCGTACGAGACCATCAGCGCGGGGATCGAGTCCGGCTCGGGAGCGTAGTCGGGATCGAGCGCGTAGTTCGGGTTGAAGTCGAACAGCGCCTGAGCCGGGAGGAGCTCGTCGCAGGTCTGGGTGACGGGGACCGTGGTGGGCCCGGTCGGGGTCGGCGACGGCTCCCCGGCGGGCGACGTCGCCGTCGCGGACGGAGCAGGGGCGACGGTCCCCGTGGGCTGCTCGACGGGCGCGACCGGGTTCGATGTGCACCCCGCCAGCACCAGCATGCCCAGCACCGCCGCCGCGAACACGCGTCCCGCCACTGTCGATCCCCTCTGCGTGCCCGGACGCGGCCGCCGACAGGCGGTCCTCCTGCGGCATCCCGCAGAAGGCTAGCAACGGTCCTGCGCCTCCCGGACCAGCACCGGGAGCGTGTCCCGGGCGGGCGGCACGGGCGCCGCGGGCCGCGCGTAGGCTTGATCGCCGTGACTCCCGCCGCCCTCGCCGAAACCGTCGCCCGCCTCATCACGGATGCGGCGCAGCGGCGCGGTGTCGCCGACGTCGCCCCGACGGCCGCCGATGTCGCCCTCGAGCGGCCCCGCAACCGGGAGCACGGCGACTGGGCGAGCAACGTCGCGATGCGGTTCGCGAAGAGGCTCGGCACGAACCCGCGCGAGCTCGCCGCGGAGCTCGCGAGCGGCATCGCGGCGGTCGAGGGCGTCCGCAGCGTGGACGTCGCCGGGCCCGGCTTCATCAACATCACGCTCGACACGGCGGCCGCGGGCGCGCTCGTCCGGACCATCGTCGAGGCGCAGGGGGAGTACGGGCGGGGCTCCGCCCTCGCCGGCACCCGCATGAACCTCGAGTTCGTCTCCGCGAACCCGACGGGGCCGATCCACCTCGGCGGCACGCGCTGGGCCGCGGTCGGCGACAGCCTCGCCCGGATCCTCCAGGCCCAGGGCGCGGACGTCACCCGCGAGTACTACTTCAACGACCACGGCGCGCAGATCGACCGCTTCAGCCGGAGCCTGCTCGCGAGCTTCCTCGGCGAGCCCACCCCCGAGGACGGCTACGCGGGCGCCTACATCCACGACATCGCCGCGCGCGTCGTCGCCGACTATCCCGGCGACCTCACGGCGCTGCCGCACGATCAGGCGCAGGAGGTGTTCCGCGCGGTCGGCGTCGAGCTGATGTTCGGCGACATCCGGGCCTCGCTGCACGATTTCGGCGTCGACTTCGACGTCTACTTCCACGAGAACTCGCTGCACGAGACCGGCGCGGTGGAGCACGCCGTGGCACGGCTGCGGGAGCTCGGCCACATCTACGACGCCGACGGGGCGGTCTGGCTGCGCACCACCGAGTTCGGCGACGACCGCGACCGGGTCGTCATCAAGAGCGACGGGCAGCCCGCCTACATCGCCGGCGACCTCGCGTACTACCTGAACAAGCGCGAGCGCGGCTTCGAGCGGAACATCATCATGCTCGGCGCGGACCACCACGGCTACATCGGTCGCCTCCAGGCCGCGGTCGCCGCATTCGGCGACACCCCCTACGTCAACCTCGAGATCCTGATCGGCCAGCTCGTGAATCTCGTCAAGGACGGCGAGCCGGTGCGGATGAGCAAGCGCGCGGGCAACGTCGTGACGATGGAGGACCTCGTGGACGCCGTCGGCGTCGACGCCGCGCGCTACGCCCTGGTCCGGTCCTCGGTCGACAGCACGCTCGACGTCGACCTCGATCTCCTCACGCGGAACACGAACGACAACCCGGTGTACTACGTGCAGTACGCCCACGCCCGGACCTCCGCCGTCGACCGCAACGCGGAGGCGGCCGGGGTGCGCAGGGTCGAGGACGGCCAGACCGCGTTCGACCCCGCGACCCTCGAGCACGAGACCGAGTCGATCCTGCTCGGCGTCCTCCAGGAGTTCCCGCGCATCGTCGCCCAGGCCGCGGAGCTGCGCGAGCCCCACCGCGTCGCCCGGTACCTCGAGGAGCTCGCCGGGTCCTACCACCGCTGGTACGACAACTGCCGCGTCATCCCGCTGGGGGAGGCGCCGATCGAGGACGTGCACCGCAGCCGCCTCTGGCTGAACGACGCCGTGGGGCAGGTCCTGCGCAGCGGCCTGGGCCTTCTCGGGGTGGGCGCGCCGGAGCGCATGTGATGCCGGCGGGGGAGCAACCCCGCGCCCCGCGACGGCGCCTCGCCTGGCTCGCGGTGCCGATCGTCCTCCTCCTGGTGCTCGCCGCTGTGGCCGTCCTCCTCGTCGAGACTGTCGGCAGGGGCGTGGCGGAGGACTACGTCGAGCAGCGCGTGGAGGAGAGCCTGCCGGACGGCGTCACCGGGGACGTTGCGGTCCGCCTCGGCGGCGGGCTGCTCCTGCCCCAGTACCTCGGTGGGCGGATGCGGGACGTGCGCCTCACCTCCGAGGACCTCGTCGTCGGCGGCATCCCCGTGCGCGGCACCCTCCGCCTGGAGGGCGCTCCGCTCGATCCGACGCGGCCGGTCGATCGCGCGACCGGCACCGTCGTCCTGCGCGAGCGGGCGGTGGATGCGCTGCTCGAGCAGCAGGGCTATCTCGGTGACACACGCCTCGGGGACGGGGTCGTGGAGTACTCGGACACGACCAGCGTTCTCGGCGTCGACCTCGACTACACCGTCACGGCCCGCCCCTCGCTCGCGGGCGGACGGCTCGACCTCGTGCCCCAGTCGGCGCGGGTGAGCAAGGGACCGTTCGACCTCGACGCGCGGCGGCTGCTGGACCTCGTGGCTCCCGACGGGATCTCGATCTGCCTCGCCGCGCTCGTGCCCGACACGGTGACCCTGGACTCCCTCGAGGTCCGCGAGGGGATCGCCACGGTGGACTTCTCGGGCGACGACGTGGTGCTCACGCAGGAGGCGCTCGCCCGCACGGGCTCCTGCGCCTGAGCCGGGCGCGCCGTTCGGTAGGATCGTCGGCGGATTTCTCCAGGCTTCAGGAACCAATCCGGGTTCGCTCGCCCTCGCCGACTTCGACCGGAGCTCTCGTGACCGCCCCGAACCCGCTCGCGCCTGCGTGGCTCGCCGTGCCGCGCGACGCCAACGAGCTCTCCCCGGCCATCTGGCCCTCCGGCGCGTCGCGCCGCGACGGCGAGCTGGAGGTCGCCGGTGTGCGCGCGAGCGAGCTCGCCGAGCGGTACGGCACTCCCGTCTACGTGGTCGACGAGGCGGACGCCCGCGCCCGTGCCGCCGAGATCGTGCGGGTTTTCGGCGACGCGTTCGGAGCCCTCGGCGCCCGGGTCAAGGTGTACTACGCCGGCAAGGCCTTCCTCTCGGTCGGCGTCGCGCGCTGGATGCAGGAGCTCGGGCTGCACCTGGACGTCGCGAGCGACGGCGAGTTCGCGGTGGCGCTCGCCGCGGGGTTCGACCCGGGCCGGATCGGCTACCACGGCAACAACAAGTCGACGCGCGAGCTCGAGGCCGCCGTCGAGGCGGGCGTCGGCACGATCATCCTCGACAGCCGCATGGAGCTCGAGAACCTCGCCCGGGTCGCGCGAGAGCGCGGCGCCCGCCAGAGGGTCCGCATCCGGGTCAACAGCGGCGTGCACGCCTCGACGCACGAGTTCCTCGCGACCGCCCGCGAGGACCAGAAGTTCGGGCTGCCGGTGCAGGACATCCCGGAGATCGTCGAGACGATCCGGGCGGAGCCCGCCCTGGAGTTCGTCGGGCTGCACTCGCACATCGGCTCGCAGATCTTCGACACCGGCGGCTTCGGTGAGGCGGCTCGCCGCCTCCTCGAGGTGCAGCGCGGGCTGCTGGAGGGCGGCCCCGTCCCCGAGCTCAACCTCGGCGGCGGCTTCGGCATCGCCTACACGGGCGCCGACGACCCCCGGCCGATCGCCGAGATCGCCCGCGAGATGGCGGACATCGTCGCCGGGGAGTGCTCGCGCCTCGGCATCCCGGTCCCCGACATCGCGATCGAGCCCGGACGATCCATCATCGGCCCGGCCGGCGTCACGCTCTACGAGGTCGGCACGATCAAGGACGTGCGCGTCGAGACCGAGAACGGCTCGGCCGTCCGCCGCTACGTGAGCGTCGACGGCGGGATGAGCGACAACCCGCGGCCCGAGCTGTACGGCGCCGAGTACTCGGCGCGGATCGCCTCCCGCGAGTCGGACGCCGAGCCCGCGCTCGTGCGCGTGGCCGGCAAGCACTGCGAGAGCGGCGACATCGTCGTGAACGCCGAGTACCTCCCGGGCGACGTGCGTCCCGGTGACCTGCTCGCCGTCCCCGCGACCGGCGCCTACTGCTGGTCGCTCGCGAGCAACTACAACCACATCGGCCGTCCGCCCGTCGTCGCCGTCAAGAACGGCGCGTCCCGCATCCTCGTGCACGGCGAGACGGTCGCCGACCTGCTCCGGCGCGACGCCGACGCCCGCCCCCAGGAGGCCCCGTGATCGAGTACCGCACGCTGTCGATCGCTCTGCTCGGAGCGGGATCGGTGGGCGGGCAGGTCGCGCGGCTGCTCCTCCAGCACGGCGACGAGCTCGAGGCGCGCACCGGCGCCCGGCTGGAGCTGCGCGGGATCGCCGTGCGCGACCTCGACGCCCCGCGCGCGGACGGCATCCCCCGCGAGCTGCTCACCACGAACGCCCGCGACCTGATCCTCGGCGCCGACATCGTCATCGAGCTGATGGGCGGCATCGAGCCCGCCCGCGAGTACCTGCTCCTCGCGCTCGGCTCGGGCGCCGACGTGATCACGGGCAACAAGGCGCTCCTCGCGACGCACGGTCCCGAGCTGTTCGACCTCGCCGAGCAGGTCGGCGCCCAGCTCTACTACGAGGCGGCGGTCGGCGGCGCGATCCCGATCATCCGGCCCCTCCGCGACAGCCTCGCGGGCGACCGGGTGAAGCGGATCCTCGGCATCGTCAACGGGACGACGAACTTCATCCTCGACCGGATGGAGACCGCGGGCGACGACTTCGGCACGGCGCTCGCGACCGCGACCGCGCTGGGGTACGCCGAGGCGGACCCGACCGGCGACGTCGAGGGGCACGACGCGGCGCAGAAGGCCGCGATCCTCGCGAGTCTCGCGTTCCACACCCGCGTCCCGGTCGAGGCCGTGCACCGGGAGGGCATCACCCGGCTGACCGCCGCAGAGGTGGAGGGCGCCCGGAAGGCGGGGTACGTGGTCAAGCTCCTCGCCATCTGCGAGCGGCTCGCGGACCCCGACACCGGCCAGGAGGGCGTGAGCGCCCGGGTGTACCCGGCGCTCGTGCCCCGGGAGCATCCGCTCGGCGCGGTGCGGGGCGCGAACAACGCGGTGTTCGTCGAGGCGGAGGCCGCCGGCAGCCTCATGTTCTACGGCGCCGGGGCCGGGGGAGTGGAGACCGCGTCCGCGGTGCTCGGCGACCTCGTCTCCGCGGCCCGGCGGCACGTCGCGGGCGGTCCCGGCGTCGCCGAGTCGGTGTCCGCCGACCTGCCCGTGCTCGACATCTCGCGGGTCACGACGCAGTACCGGGTGACCCTCGCGGTCGAGGACCGGCCCGGAGTCCTGGCCACGATCGCCGCCATCTTCTCCGAGCACGGGGTGAGCGTCGAGACGGTCGAGCAGACGGTCGCGGCACCGACCGTCGAGGGCACCGCTACCCTGGTCATCGGCACGCACACGGCGACGGAGGCGGCACTCTCCGCGACCGTGGCAGCACTCAACGGGCTCGAGGCCGTCGTCGCCGTCCAATCCGTGCTCCGAATCGAAGGAGAGTGAGCGTGGCGCATCAGTGGCGCGGCGTCATCCGCGAATACGCCGACCGGCTCGACGTCAGTGACGCGACCCCCGTGGTCACCCTGGGCGAGGGCGGCACGCCGCTCCTGCCCGCACCCGCGCTCTCGCAGCGCACCGGCGCCGACGTCTGGGTGAAGTTCGAGGGCATGAACCCGACCGGGTCCTTCAAGGACCGCGGGATGACCATGGCGATCTCGAAGGCGCTCGAGCACGGTGCGAAGGCCGTCATCTGCGCCTCAACGGGCAACACGTCGGCGTCCGCCGCGGCGTACGCGACCCACGCCGGCATCACCGCCGCCGTGCTGGTGCCCGAGGGCAAGATCGCGATGGGCAAGCTGAGCCAGGCGATCGCCCACAACGCGCAGCTGCTCCAGGTGCAGGGCAACTTCGACGACTGCCTCGACCTCGCTCGGGACCTCGCCGAGAAGTACCCCGTGCACCTCGTCAACTCGGTGAACCCCGACCGGATCGAGGGGCAGAAGACGGCGGCGTTCGAGGTCGTCGAGACCCTCGGCCGCGCGCCCGACTTCCACTTCATCCCGGTGGGCAACGCGGGGAACTACACGGCCTACCACCGCGGCTACCGCGAGGAGCTCGACCGCGGCGAGACCGACGTCCTGCCGCGCATGTTCGGGTTTCAGGCCGCGGGCAGCGCGCCGATCGTCCTCGGCGCGCCCGTGCGGCATCCCGAGACCATCGCGAGCGCCATCCGCATCGGGAACCCGGCGTCCTGGGAGCTCGCGCTCGCCGCGCGTGACGACAGCGACGGCTACTTCGGCGCGATCGAGGACGCCGCGATCCTCGAGGCGCACCGGATCCTCTCCGCCGAGGTCGGCATCTTCGTCGAGCCCGCGTCGGCGATCAGCGTCGCCGGTCTCCTCGAGCGCAGCGCGGCCGGCGTGGTCCCGAAGGGCGCGACCGTCGTGCTCACCGTGACCGGGCACGGCCTCAAGGACCCGCAGTGGGCACTGCGCGCGGCCGACGGGTCCGATGTGACGCCGACCAGCGTCCCCGTCGACGCCGACTCGATCGCCTCCCTCCTCGGTCTGGCGCCGGCCGGGACCGCCGCGTGACCGCGCTCGACGGGCGCACGGTCACCGTCCGGGTGCCCGCCACCAGCGCGAACCTCGGTCCCGGCTTCGACTCGCTCGGCGTCGCGCTGTCGCTCTACGACGAGCTGATCGTCACCGCGACCGACGGCCCCGGCGTCACGGTCGAGGTCCATGGGGTCGGCGAGGGCGAGGTGCCGACCGACGAGACCAACCTCGTGGTGCGGTCGATCGCGCACGCGTTCCGCTCGGTCGGGCGCGAGCTGCCCGGGCTGCACCTCGTGGCGCGCAACTCGATCCCGCACGGCCGCGGCCTCGGGTCCTCGGGAGCCGCCGTCGTGTCGGGGATCATGGCCGCGAAGGGCCTGCTCGAGGGGGAGGTCGAGCTCGACGCGGACGCCCTCCTCGCCCTCGCGACGGAGATGGAGGGGCACCCGGACAACGTCGCGCCGGCGCTCTTCGGCGGTCTCACGATCGCGTGGGTGGACCCGACCGGGCCGCAGCACAAGAAGCTCATCGTCCACCGCGGGGTGTCGACGCTCGTGTTCGTGCCCGAGCACACGATGTCGACCTCGCTCGCGCGCAGCCTCCAGCCGCTGTCCGTCCCGCACGAGGACGCCGCGTTCAACGTCTCCCGGTCCGCGCTGCTCGTCGCGGCGCTGGTGCAGAGCCCGGAGCTCCTGCTCGCCGCCACCGAGGACAAGCTGCACCAGAACTACCGTGCGGCGGCGATGCCCGAGACCGATCGGCTCGTCCGCCTGCTGCGCCAGAACGGCTACGCCGCCGTCGTGTCCGGCGCCGGCCCGTCCATCCTCGTGCTCGCCAGTGGGCCCGCTCAGCGCCTCGACGCGGCCGACCTCGTCGCCCGGCACGCCGAGACCCGCTGGGAGCCGCTGATGCTGGCCGTCGACTTCAAGGGTGCTACAGTGGTCCCGCATCCGGTGCGATCGACGCTGTCCTCTTAGCGTCGGGATCTCCCGCCCTCACCCGGTCTCCGGGATCCGGCACACCGGGTGCTATCGAAACCCGAGGGTTCGCGAGCGTCCAGACTGGAACAGTCCGGGACGCGGCGCATGCCCGATCTTGGGATCAAGGAAACCTTCTTCGTGACTGATGTCGACATCAGCGCCGCGTCTGCGGCCCCGCTGACGGCGCTGCGCCTCGCGGAGCTGCAGGCGATCGCATCCGCCCTCGGCATCAGGAACGCAGCCCGACTCCGAAAGGGAGAACTCGTGGAGGCAATCTCCGACGCACAGGCCGAATCCGGCACCGACGTGCTCGACCCCACGCCCGCCGACGACCAGAGCGGGGAGCAGCCGACGGGCGACGCCGCGCCGGAGGCGCCGTCCGCCGACGACGCGGCTCCCGCCGCCGACGAGCAGGCGGCCGAGGCCGCTCCGGCCGCCGCTGATGAGCAGCCCGCCGCGGCCGGCGAGGAGCAGACCGGCGAGGAGCAGCCCGCTGCCGCCGACGAGGGCGAGCAGCCCGTTGACGAGCCCTCCGCCGCGGCCGCCGAGGTGCCCGCAGCGCCCGAGCAGCCCGCCACGGACGAGGCGCCGGCCGGCGACCAGCCTGCCGCGGACGAGGCGCCGGCCGCCGACCAGCCTGCCGCCGAGCAGGACATGCCCGCGCACAACGTCGCCGAGGCGCTCGGCGGTCCCGTCGAGGAGCAGGGCGCGGACGTCGCGGAGCAGCCGGTCGAGGCCGAGCAGCCCGCCGCCGAGGAGCCCGCGCCCGCCGAGCAGCCCGCCGACGCGGAGCAGCCCGCTCCCGTCGAGGAGCCCGCCGACGCCACCGAGACGGTCATCCCGCCCCGCCGCCGCGGACGCCGCGCCACGAGCGCCGACGTCGCCGCGGACCAGGAGAACCAGCCGGCCGAGCCGAAGAAGGCCGCCGAGCACGTCAACCGCGGCGAGACCGGCATCACCGAGGACGTCGAGGCCACGGCCGAGGAGGCGTCCACCGACGAGGCCCCTCAGGAGGGCCAGCACGACGGCACCCACCCCGAGGCGGCGGAGGAGTCCGGCGCCGAGACCGGCGGCCGCGAGCAGGGCGAGGGACGGGGGCGGCGGGGCCGCAACCGCGACCGCGACCGCAACCAGGACCGCCAGCAGCAGGGTGACCGGCAGCAGCAGGGTGACCGGCAGCAGGGCGACCGGCAGCAGCAGGGTGACCGCCAGCAGGGCGACCGGCAGCAGCAGGGTGACCGGCAGCAGCAGGGTGACCGGCAGCAGGGCGACCGGCAGCAGCAGGGTGACCGGCAGCAGCAGGGCGACCGGCAGCAGGGCGACCGCCAGCAGCAGGGCGACCGCCAGCAGCAGGGCGACCGGCAGCAGGGCGACCGCCAGCAGCAGGGCCAGAACGGCCAGCAGACCGAGGCCGACCGGCAGGAGCGCGGCGGCCGCAGCCGCTACCGCGACCGCAAGCGCCGCGGCCCTGTGGGCGACGACTTCGAGCCGGAGATCGGCGAGGACGACGTCCTCATCCCGGTCGCGGGCATCCTCGACGTTCTCGACAACTACGCGTTCGTGCGCACCACCGGATACCTCCCGGGTGTGAATGACGTCTACGTCTCGCTGGGCCAGGTGAAGAAGTACAACCTGCGCAAGGGCGACGCCGTCGTCGGCGCGATCCGCCAGCCCCGCGACGGGGAGGCCGGCCGCCAGAAGTACAACGCGCTCGTCAAGATCGACTCGATCAACGGCCTCGCCGTCGAGGAGGCGGCGAACCGCGTCGAGTTCGGCAAGCTCACCCCGCTCTACCCGCAGGAGCGCCTTCGCCTCGAGACCGAGCCGGGCAAGCTGTCGACGCGCATCATCGACCTCGTCGCGCCCATCGGCAAGGGCCAGCGCGGGCTCATCGTCTCGCCGCCGAAGGCCGGCAAGACGCTGATCCTGCAGGCCATCGCGGGAGCGATCGCGAAGAACAATCCCGAGGTCCACCTCATGGTCGTGCTCGTCGACGAGCGCCCCGAGGAGGTCACCGACATGCAGCGCACGGTGAAGGGCGAGGTCATCGCCTCGACCTTCGACCGTCCCGCCGAGGACCACACCACGGTCGCGGAGCTCGCGATCGAGCGCGCCAAGCGCCTCGTCGAGCTCGGCTACGACGTGGTCGTGCTGCTCGACTCGATCACCCGCCTCGGCCGCGCGTACAACATCACCGCGCCGCCCTCGGGCCGCATCCTGTCGGGCGGCGTCGACTCGGCGGCGCTCTACCCGCCGAAGCGCTTCTTCGGTGCCGCGCGCAACATCGAGAACGGCGGCTCGCTCACGATCCTCGCGACCGCGCTCGTGGAGACCGGCTCCAAGATGGACGAGGTCATCTTCGAGGAGTTCAAGGGCACCGGGAACATGGAGCTCCGGCTCTCCCGCCACCTCGCCGACAAGCGGATCTTCCCCGCCGTCGACGTCAGCGCCTCCGGCACCCGCCGTGAGGAGATGCTGATGGGCGAGGACGAGGTGAAGGTCACCTGGAAGCTGCGCCGTGCGCTCGCGGGTCTCGAGACCCAGCAGGCGCTCGAGGTCGTGCTCGGGAAGCTCAAGGAGACGCAGTCGAACGTCGAGTTCCTCATGCAGATCCAGAAGTCGCTGCCCGGCGCGAACGGGAACGGCGGCAGCCACCACTCCCGCGAGGGCTGAGCGTGTTCGAGTCGGTGGCAGGGCTGCTGGCCGAGCACGAGCAGCTGCAGGAGCAGCTGGCGGACCCGGCGGTCCACGCGGATGCCGCTCGCGCGAGACGGATCAACCGGCGCTACGCCGAGCTGAGCCAGATCGTCGCGGCGTACCAGACGTGGACGCAGCTGGGGGAGGACCTCGAGGCCGCGCGCGAGCTGGCGTCCGAGGATGCGTCCTTCGCGGAGGAGATCCCGGCGCTCGAGGAGCAGCACGCCGCCGCCCAGGAGCGGCTGCGACGGCTCCTCATCCCGCGCGACCCCGACGACGGACGCGACGTGATCCTCGAGGTCAAGGCCGGCGAGGGCGGCGAGGAGTCGGCGCTGTTCGCCGCCGACCTGCTCCGCATGTACCTGCACTACGCCGAGTCGAAGGGCTGGCGCACCGAGCTCCTCGACAAGACGGAGAGTGACCTCGGCGGCTACAAGGACGTGCAGGTCGCCATCAAGGGCAGCTCGACGGATCCGTCGGAGGGCGTCTGGGCGCACCTCAAGTACGAGGGCGGCGTGCACCGCGTCCAGCGCGTGCCGGCGACCGAGTCGCAGGGGCGCATCCACACCTCGGCGGCGGGCGTGCTCGTCTTCCCGGAGGTGGACGCGCCGGAGGAGGTCGACATCAACCCGAACGACCTGCGCATCGACGTGTTCCGCTCGTCCGGGCCCGGCGGGCAGTCCGTCAACACCACGGACTCGGCGGTCCGCATCACGCACCTGCCGACGGGGATCGTCGTCTCGATGCAGAACGAGAAGAGCCAGCTGCAGAACCGCGAGGCCGCGATGCGCGTCCTGCGCGCCCGGCTGCTCGCCGCGCAGCAGGAGGCGATCGACGCGGAGGCCTCCGCCGCCCGCAAGAGCCAGATCCGCACCGTCGACCGCTCCGAGCGCATCCGGACCTACAACTTCCCGGAGAACCGGGTCGCGGACCACCGCACCGGGTACAAGGCCTACAACCTCGATCAGGTGATGGACGGGGCGCTCGAGCCGATCGTGCAGTCGGCGATCCAGGCCGACGAGGAGGCGCGGCTCGCCGCCCTCGCGTCCGCCGATGCGTGACCTGCCGGCTTCCGCGGGTCCTGCCACAGGAGCCTCGGCCCGCGCGGGCGGGTCGGTGGCTCAGGCCCTGCGCGACGCCGTCGAGCTGCTGACACGCGCTCGCGTCCCCTCGCCCGACGTGGACGCCGAGCTGCTGCTCGCGCACGTCCTCGGCGTGACGCGCGGCCGGGTGCAGGCGCTCTCCCTCGCGGGCTCGGACCTCGCCGCGGAGGCCGCGGACCGGTTCGCGCGCCTCGTCGAGCGGCGCGCCGCGCGCGAGCCGCTGCAGCACCTCACGGGTGTCGCGGCGTTCCGCACGCTCGAGCTCGCCGTGGGGCCGGGCGTCTTCGTGCCCCGGCCGGAGACCGAGCAGGTCGCCCAGGTCGCCATCGACGCGCTCCGGGCGGACGCGACTCCGGAGCCGATCGCGGTCGACCTCGGCACGGGCAGCGGCGCCATCGCCCTGTCGCTCGCGGCCGAGGTGCCGCACGCCCTCGTCGTCGGCGTCGAGAACTCGCCGCAGGCCTTCCTCTGGACGCGGGAGAACCTCAAGCGGACGGGCCTCGGCAACGCGCGGCTCGTGTTCGCGGACCTCGCCGACGCGCTCCCCGAGCTCGACGGCCGGGTCTCCGTCGTGGTGTCCAACCCGCCGTACATCCCGCGGGACGCCGTGCCGCGCGATCCCGAGGTGCGCCTCCACGACCCCGAGGCCGCGCTCTACGGCGGCGAGGACGGCCTCGACGTCATCCGCGTCGTGTCCCGCACGGCCCTGCGCCTGCTCCGCCCCGGCGGCACCCTGGTCCTCGAGCACGGCGAGACCCAGGGCCCCGACGTGCGCGCGCTCCTCACGGCCGACGGCTGGCGCGCCGCCGCGACGGTGGTGGACCTCACCGGCCGCCCGCGCGCGACGTCCGCCCTGCGCCCGTAGCCGGCGCCGCCGTTCCTAGAATCCGGCCATGCGGCGGTCCTTCGCGCTCCTCTGGGTGTCCCAGGCCGCGTCGGCGCTCGGGACGAGCATCTCGTCGCTCGCGTATCCGCTGCTCGTCCTCGACCTGACGGGCGACCCGGTGCAGGCGGGACTCGTCGGCGCTGTGACGGCGGGGACGGGCCTGCTCCTCAAGGTGCCGGGCGGCATCCTCGCGGACCGCCGCGCGCCGCGGTTCCTCATGATCGCCGCCGACCTCGCCCGCGCGACCCTCATCGGCGGCCTCGCGCTCGCGATCCTGGCCGGCGCCGCCTCGCTGCCCCTCGTCCTCGTGGCCGTCGCCCTCGAGGTCGCGCTCGGGACGGTGTTCGGTCCCGCGGAGTTCTCCCTGGTCCGCGCGGTGGTTCCGGCCGAGGAGCGCGCTCTCGCCGTGGGGCGCATGCAGTCGCGGACCGCGATCGCCGGGCTGGTCGGGCCGGTGGCCGGCGGAGGGCTGTACGGGATCCACCCCGCGCTGCCGTTCGCCGCGGACGCCGGGAGCTACCTCGTCTCCTCCCTCCTCGTGGTCGCGGTCCGCGCGCCCCGGTGGACGCCGCCGCCCGTCCGGGAGCGGCTCGCGGGCGGCTGGCGCTGGCTGCGCTCGGATCCGCTCCTCCTGCCCGCCGGCCTCTGGGTCGCGGCGCTCGTGGCGGTGTTCGGCGCCGTGGGGCTCGCGATCCTCGTGTTCGCGCGGGAGCGCGGCGCGGCTCCGGCCGAGCTCGGCGTCCTCTTCGCCCTGAGCGCAGGCGGCGGTCTCGTCGGCGCCCTGCTGACGCCCGCGATCCAGCGCCGGTGGAGGCCCGCGACCGTGTTCCGCGCGGCCGCCCTCGTCGACACGGTGGCGACGCTCGCCCTGCTCCCGCTCACCTCGCCGATCGCGATCGGGCTCGCCGGCGCCGCCGCCTTCCTCCTCGCACCCGCCGTCCAGGCGAGCCTCTTCGGCGCCCTGTCCGAGCGGTGCCCGGACCACCTCGTCGGCCGTGCGCAGTCGACCCTCGGCCTCGTCGTCGGCGCGGCCGCACCGCTCGCGCCCGTCGCCATCGGCGCCGCGATCGCCGCCTTCGACGCGACGACGGCGATCGCCGTGTGCGCCGCCGCCTTCGCCGCCCTCACGGTGGTCGCCCTCCTCCTCCCCGCCTTCCGTCGTGCCGCCTGACGGTGTTGCGCGGATCAGGAGATCCGCCGCGACACGCCGCAGCGGGTCCTGATCCGCGTGCGGATCGGCCCTTCCGTCCTGATCCGCGTGGAAACTCCTGATCCGCGCAGACAGGGAGGCCGCGGGGCCGCGCGAAGGGCCGCCGGAGGCCCGCCGCGCGGGAGGGGGCCCGAGGGCACAGGGGAGGCCGTGCGCCACGCCCTACACTCGGATGCGACATGGCGCGCATCTTCGACTGCTCCGCCGAGTCCGATCTCCTCCCCGGCATGCGCCTCGCGCGGGGTGCCATCGGGCGCGGCGAACTCGTCGTCCTCCCCACCGACACGGTGTACGGAGTCGCCGCCGACGCCTTCTCCCCGGACGCCGTCCAGCGCCTCCTCGACGCGAAGGGCAGGGGCCGGCAGTCGCCGCCGCCCGTGCTCGTGCCCGGGATCCCCACCCTCGACGCGCTCGCGGAGACGGTGCCCGACGTCGTGCGCGAGCTGGTGACCCGGTTCTGGCCGGGGCCGCTCACGGTGATCCTGCCCGCCCGCCCCTCGCTCGCCTGGGACCTGGGGGAGACCGGCGGCACCGTCGCGCTGCGGATGCCGGACAACCGCATCGCCCTCGAGCTGCTCAGCGAGACGGGTCCGCTCGCCGTCTCGAGCGCCAACCTCACCGGGCAGCCGCCCGCGACCCGGATCCAGGAGGCCGTCGACCAGCTCGGCGACTCCATCGCCGTCTACCTCGACGGCGGGCCGACCCCGGGTCCCGTCCCGTCGACGATCCTCGACGCCACCGCGCATGCGGCGGGCACGGGACCGCTGCGCACCGTCCGCGCCGGCGTCCTGACCGAGGACGAGCTGCGCGGGGTCGCAGGCGACGCGCTGGAGCGATCCCCGTGACCCTGCTCGCCCTCATGGGGCTCCTGTCCGCGGTCGTCACCTTCGTGCTGTCCTGGGTCGTCTACCGGCTCGGCATGAAGTTCCGGTTGCACCCGCAGATCCGCGAGCGGGACGTCCACACCCGGCCGACGCCCCGGCTCGGCGGCGTCGCCATGTTCGCGGGCGTCGCCGTCGCGCTCGGCGTCGCGTCGCAGATCCCGTTCTTCCGCCTGGTCTACGCCGAGCCGGGCAAGATCTGGGCGATCCTCCTCGCCGCGCTGATCATCGTCGCGATCGGAGTGGCGGACGACCTGCTCGACCTGGACTGGATGATCAAGCTCGCGGGTCAGATCCTCGCGGGCGGGGTGCTCGCCTGGCAGGGCGTCGCGATCACGACGCTCCCGCTCGGCCAGCTCACGGTCGGCTCCTCCTGGATGTCGCTCATCCTCACGGTGTTCGCCGTCGTCTTCGTGATGAACGCCGTCAACTTCATCGACGGCCTGGACGGGCTCGTCGCGGGCGTCGCGATCATCGCCAACGGCGTGTTCTTCCTCTACAGCTACCTGCTCGTGGTGATGACGAGCCCGAACAACTACTTCAACCTGGCCTCCCTCATCTCGGCGGTCGTCATCGGCGCGTGCGTGGGCTTCCTGCCGCTCAACTGGCACCCGGCGAAGCTGTTCATGGGCGACGCGGGCGCGTACCTCGTCGGGCTGCTCATGGCGACGTCCGCGATCGCCGTGACCGGCCAGGTCGATCCCGCGCAGATCTCCGAGTTCGGCCGGGCCTCACTGTTCCCCGCGTTCCTGCCGATCCTGCTGCCGATCGCGATTCTCGTCGTCCCGTTCCTCGACTTCGCGCTCGCCGTCACGCGGCGCCTGCGTGCGGGTAAGTCGCCGTTCAGCGCGGACCGCCAGCACCTGCACCACCGGCTCCTCGACATGGGGCACAGCGTCGTGCACGCGGTCCTGCTCTTCTACGCGTGGACGGCCGTCGTCTCGATCGGGGCGTTCCTGTTCTTCGTCGTGAAGCCCTACGCCTGGGCGATCGCGTTCCTCGCCGTGGGGCTCCTCGTCTGCGCGGCGCTCACGCTCGCCCCCCTATCCCGCCGGAAGGCCGTCGAGGCGGCCGTCCAGTCCGCGCCGCCGGCCGTCGCCGCCGCCCAGTTCGACCCGCTCGACGCCGCCTCGGAGCAGCCCGAGCCGCAGACCCAGCAGAGGAGCGGATCATGACCGCGTCCACCCGACCGAGCTCGAGCATCGTGATGAGCCGAGTCCTCCTGTGGGGCGCCGTCCTGGCGGGAGGCATCGCGGTCGTCGCCGCGCCCCTCGGCTACGCCGTGGCGGGCGTCCCGGGGCTCGTCGGCGGGCTCCTCGGCGCCGCCATGGGCCTCGTGTTCATGGGCGCCACGGCCCTCAGCATCCTGGTCGCCAACCGGTTCGCGTCATCGGACGCGTACCCGGCCGTGTTCCTCGGCGTCGTGATGGGCGGGTGGCTCGTGAAGCTCGTGCTCTTCCTCATCGTCACGGTGCTGCTGCGCGACCAGCCCTGGCTCGAGCCGTCGGTCCTCGGGCTGACCCTCATCGTCGTCGTCGTGGGCTCCCTCGTCGTCGACGTCCTCGTCACCGTCAAGGGCCGGATGCCCGCCGTCACCGACCTCCCCCCGTCCCGCCGGATCGACTGACGCCGGGCGGGACAGTGCCCTTCTGCTAGGGTGAGGAAGTCCCAATCGCCGCGTTGTCGCACGCCCCGATGTTGGAGCATGACCTGCTAAGCGCACTCTTTCCTGCCCTTCCGCTCGCCGCCGGCGAAGCCGAGTTCCACGCACCGTCGATCGAGGAGTTCTTCCCGCCGGTCGTCCTCTTCGAGGGCACTCCGTTCGAGCTGAACCGGATCATGATCATCCGCCTGATCGTGACCTTCGCCATCGTGCTCTTCTTCTACCTCGGCACGCGGCGGATGCGCCTCGTCCCGACGCGATTCCAGAGCGTCGTCGAGCTGGGTCTCCAGTTCGTGCGCGTCAACATCGCCGAGGACCTGCTGGGCAAGAAGGACGGCCAGCGCTTCCTCCCGCTGATCACGACGATCTTCTTCCTCGTGCTCGGCATGAACATCACGGGCATCATCCCGCCGTTCAACATCGCCGGCACGTCCGTGATCGGGATCCCGCTGCTGCTCGCCATCGTGGTGTGGTTCGCCTTCGTCTACGCGGGGCTCCGCAAGAGCCCGGGCAAGTTCCTCAGGAACACGCTCTTCCCGCCCGGCGTGCCCTGGTACTTCTACGTCATCGTGACGCCGATCGAGTTCGTCTCGACCTTCATCCTCCGGCCGGTCACGCTGACGCTCCGTCTGACGATGAACATGATCGTCGGGCACCTGCTCCTCGTGCTGTTCTTCTCGGCGACGAGCTTCTTCCTCTACGAGTGGCAGGACGCCGGGCTGATGAGGCTGTTCAGCGTCGGCACCTTCGCCTTCGGCTTCGCCTTCACGCTGTTCGAGATCTTCGTGGCCTTCCTGCAGGCGTACGTCTTCGCCCTGCTGACTGCGGTCTACATCCAGCTCTCGCTCGCTGAAGAGCACTGACCTAACGACCCCTGCAGGTCCGGGCTAACAACAATCCGGACCACAACGAAAGGAAGAACCCAACGTGGACACAACCGTTGTCGCCGAGCTCACCGGCAACATCGCGACCGTCGGCTATGGTCTCGCCGCCATCGGCCCCGCCATCGGCGTGGGCATCGTGGTCGGCCGCACCATCGAGGGCACCGCGCGCCAGCCCGAGCTCTCCGGCCGGCTGCAGACCCTGATGTACATCGGCATCGCCTTCACCGAGGCCCTGGCCCTCATCGGCATCGCCACGTACTACATCTTCGGGGCGTAGTCCTCATGCTTCGGGCAGCTCACGCGGAAGAGGCGGCGCACAACCCGCTCATCCCCGCGCTCCCGGACCTCCTCTGGGGTGCGGTCTGCTTCGCGATCATCCTCGCCCTGTTCTGGTGGAAGGTGCTCCCGGCGGTCAAGAAGCTGCTGGACGAGCGCGCAGCCAAGATCGAGGGCGGGATCGAGCGCGCCGAGCAGGCGCAGCGAGAGGCGGCCGCGGCACTCGACAAGTACAACGCGCAGCTCGCCGAGGCCCGCGCCGAGGCGGCTCGCATCCGTGAGCAGGCCCGCGAGGACGGCAAGCGGATTCTCGTCGAGATGCGCGAGCAGGCGCAGGCCGAGGCCGCGCGCATCACTGCGCACGCGCAGGCGCAGATCGAGGCCGAGCGCCAGGCGGCGGTCACGTCGCTGCGCTCGGAGGTCGGCTCGCTCGCGATCGATCTCGCCTCCGGCGTGGTCGGCGAGAGCCTCACGGACGACCGCCGGGCCCGCGCCCTGGTCGACCGGTTCCTGGCCGAGCTCGAGGCCGAGGGCGACGGCGCTCGGACCGCGGGCGCGAGGACGAGGGCCTGATGGGCTCTGCGAGTCGCTCCGCCCTCGAGGCATCGAAGACGGTCCTCGCGAGCATGCCCGTCCGCAGCGAGCGGGTGGGCGAAGAGGTTCTGGCGGCTGCGCGGACGATCGCCTCGTCCGCGCAGCTCCGCTCCCTCCTCGCCGACCCCGGCATCTCGCCGGAGGACAAGGGCGGGCTCGTCGGCCGGGTCTTCGCGAAGCTCGACCGCACCGCGGTCGCTCTGCTCGCCGCGATGGCGGCCGAGCGCTGGTCGACGCAGGACGAGTTCGTGGCCGGCATCGAGGAGATCGGCATCCGCGCCCTCGTGGCGTCGGCCGGTCCCGAGACGAACGTCCAGAGCGAGCTGTTCGCGTTCGAGAACGCGGTGCGCTCCGACTCGGCTCTCGAGCTGGCGGTCAGCAGCAAGCTCGGCAGCCCGGAGGCCAAGAGCACCCTGGTGGAGCGCCTGCTCGGCGGCGCGTCGCCGCAGACCCGCGTCCTCGTGAGCCACCTGGTCCGCCAGCCGCGCGGGCGCCGGATCGGCGAGTCCCTCCGGAACGCCGCCGCCGTCGCCGCCGATCAGGCAGGACTCGGCATCGCCGTGGTCCGCACGGCGACGCCGCTCACCCTGGCCCAGCTCACCCGGCTCCAGGACGTCCTCAGCCGGCGCTACGGGCGGAAGCTCAGCGTCAACCAGGTTGTGGATGAGACGCTGGTGGGCGGGTTGCGCATCTCCATCGGCGACGACGTGATCGACGGCAGCGTCGCGACACGCCTCTCCGATCTTCGACTTCAACTCGTCGGCTGAGCCGGCGCTTCCGGAAAGAGGAAACATCATGGCAGACCTGACGATCAGCCCCGACGAGATCCGCAGTGCGCTGAAGGACTTCGTCTCGTCCTACGAGGCGGCGGGCGCGCAGACCACCGAGGTCGGGTACGTCATCGACGCCGCAGACGGCATCGCCCACGTCGAGGGCCTGCCGGGCGTCATGGCCAACGAGCTCGTCCGCTTCCAGGACGGCACGCTCGGGCTCGCCCAGAACCTGGACGAGACCGAGATCGGCACCATCGTGCTCGGTGAGTTCCAGGGCATCGAGGAGGGCATGGAGGTGCACCGCACCGGCGAGGTCCTCTCCGTGGCCGTCGGCGACGGGTACCTCGGCCGTGTGGTCGACCCGCTCGGCAACCCGATCGACGGCCTCGGCCCGATCGCGACCGAGGGCCGCCGTGCCCTCGAGCTCCAGGCCCCCGGCGTGATGATGCGCAAGAGCGTGCACGAGCCGATGCAGACCGGCATCAAGGCGATCGACGCGATGATCCCGATCGGCCGCGGCCAGCGCCAGCTCATCATCGGCGACCGCCAGACCGGCAAGACCGCGATCGCGATCGACACGATCATCAACCAGAGGGCGAACTGGGAGTCGGGCGACCCGAAGAAGCAGGTCCGCTGCATCTACGTCGCCATCGGCCAGAAGGGCTCGACCATCGCGGGCGTCAAGGGCGCCCTCGAGGACGCCGGCGCCATGGAGTACACGACGATCGTCGCCGCTCCCGCGTCCGACCCGGCCGGCTTCAAGTACCTCGCTCCCTACACCGGGTCGGCGATCGGCCAGCACTGGATGTACGGCGGCAAGCACGTCCTGATCATCTTCGACGACCTGTCGAAGCAGGCCGAGGCCTACCGCGCCGTCTCGCTCCTCCTCCGCCGCCCGCCGGGCCGCGAGGCGTACCCCGGCGACGTGTTCTACCTGCACTCCCGTCTGCTGGAGCGCTGCGCGAAGCTCTCGGACGAGCTCGGCGGGGGCTCGATGACCGGTCTGCCGCTCATCGAGACGAAGGCGAACGACGTCTCGGCGTACATCCCGACCAACGTGATCTCGATCACCGACGGCCAGATCTTCCTGCAGTCGGACCTGTTCAACTCGAACCAGCGCCCGGCCGTGGACGTCGGCATCTCGGTGTCCCGCGTCGGCGGCGACGCCCAGGTGAAGAGCATCAAGAAGGTCTCCGGCACGCTGAAGCTCGAGCTCGCCCAGTACCGCTCGCTCGAGGCGTTCGCGATGTTCGCGTCCGACCTCGACGCGGCGAGCCGCCGTCAGCTCGCGCGCGGCGCCCGCCTCACCGAGCTGCTCAAGCAGCCGCAGTACTCGCCGTACCCCGTCGAGGAGCAGGTCGTCTCGATCTGGGCCGGCACGAACGGCAAGCTCGACGAGGTGCCCGTCCCCGACGTGCTCCGGTTCGAGCGCGAGCTGCTCGACTACCTCGGCCGCAACACGCAGATCCTCACCCGGCTCCGCGACACCAACGTGCTGGACGACGACACCGTCGCCGAGCTCGACCGTGCCGTCGACCGCTTCAAGCTCGAGTTCCAGACCGGCGAGGGCAGGCCGCTCGCGTCGGCGGGGCACGAGGAGTTCACGCCCATCGACCAGGAGGACGTGAACCAGGAGAAGATCGTGCGGGCGCGCCGGTAATGGGAGCCCAGCTCCGCGTCTACCGCCAGAAGATCCGCTCGGCGCAGACGACGAAGAAGATCACCCGCGCGATGGAGCTCATCTCCGCCTCGCGGATCCAGAAGGCCCAGCAGCGGGTCGCGGCGTCAACGCCGTACGCCCGCGCGGTCACGCAGGCGGTGTCGGCGGTGGCGGCGTACTCCAACGTCGACCACCCGCTGACGACCGAGAAAGAGCACGTCGAGCGCGCAGCCGTCGTGATCTTCGCCTCCGACCGCGGTCTCGCCGGTGCCTTCAGCGCCAGCGTGATCAAGGAGGCCGAGGAGCTCACCGAGCTGCTTCGCTCCCAGGGCAAGAAGGTCGTGCACTACCTCGTCGGCCGCAAGTCCGTCGCGTACTTCTCGTTCCGCAAGCGGGAGTACGCCCGCAGCTGGACCGGCGGCACCGACCAGCCCGTGTTCGCGACCGCGAAGGAGATCGGGGACGAGCTCGTCTCCGCCTTCGAGCGGGATGCGGCCGACGGCGGGGTCGACGAGATCCACATCGTCTACAACCGCTTCGTCAGCATGGTGACGCAGACCCCCGAGGTCGTGCGGCTCCTGCCGCTCGAGGTCGTCGAGGGCGTGGAGCCTCCCGGCCAGCACGAGGTGCTGCCGCTGTACGAGTTCGAGCCCGACCCGGACGCCGTCCTCGACGCGCTGCTCCCGGTGTACATCGAGAGCCGGATCTTCAACGCCATGCTGGCGTCCGCCGCGTCGGAGCACGCGGCGCGGCAGAAGGCCATGAAGTCGGCGAGCGACAACGCCGACGCCCTCATCAGGGACTACACCCGGCTGGCGAACAACGCGCGCCAGTCCGAGATCACCCAGCAGATCTCCGAGATCGTGGGCGGCGCCGACGCCCTCGCCTTGGCGACCTAGCATTCAGAAGGAAGCACAGAATGACCCTCACCGCTCCCGACCGCGCCGACGCCAACCCCGCCGCCCCCGGCGTGGGTCGCGTCGCCCGTGTCACCGGTCCGGTCGTCGACATCGAGTTCCCGAGCGACGCCCTCCCGGAGATCTACAACGCGCTGAAGACGACGATCGTCATCGGCGACCAGAGCCAGGAGATCACCCTCGAGGTCGCCCAGCACCTGGGCGACGACCTCGTCCGGGCGATCGCGCTCAAGCCGACGGACGGCCTCGTCCGCGGCCAGGAGGTCCGCGACACCGGCGGCCCGATCACCGTCCCCGTGGGTGACGTCACCAAGGGCAAGGTGTTCAACGTCACCGGTGACGTCCTCAACCTCCCGGACGGCGAGACCATCGAGGTCACCGAGCGCTGGTCCATCCACCGCAAGGCGCCCGCCTTCGACCAGCTCGAGAGCAAGACGCAGCTGTTCGAGACCGGCATCAAGGTCATCGACCTCCTCACCCCGTACGTGCAGGGCGGCAAGATCGGCCTGTTCGGCGGCGCGGGCGTCGGCAAGACCGTCCTCATCCAGGAGATGATCCAGCGCGTCGCGCAGGACCACGGCGGTGTGTCGGTGTTCGCGGGCGTCGGCGAGCGGACCCGTGAGGGCAACGACCTCATCCACGAGATGGACGAGGCGGGTGTGTTCGACAAGACCGCGCTCGTGTTCGGCCAGATGGACGAGCCGCCGGGCACGCGTCTGCGCGTGGCCCTGTCCGCCCTGACGATGGCGGAGTACTTCCGCGACGTCCAGAAGCAGGACGTGCTGCTCTTCATCGACAACATCTTCCGGTTCACGCAGGCCGGCTCCGAGGTGTCGACGCTGCTCGGCCGCATGCCCTCCGCGGTGGGCTACCAGCCGAACCTCGCCGACGAGATGGGCGTCCTCCAGGAGCGCATCACCTCGACGCGCGGCCACTCGATCACCTCGCTGCAGGCGATCTACGTTCCGGCCGACGACTACACCGACCCGGCTCCCGCCACGACGTTCGCGCACCTCGACGCGACGACGGAGCTCTCCCGCGAGATCGCGTCCCGCGGCCTCTACCCGGCCGTGGACCCGCTGGCGTCGACGAGCCGGATCATGGACCCGCGCTACCTGGGCGAGGACCACTACCGGGTCGCGACGAGCGTGAAGGCGATCCTGCAGAAGAACAAGGAGCTCCAGGAGATCATCGCGATCCTCGGTGTCGACGAGCTCTCCGAGGAGGACAAGGTCACCGTCTCGCGCGCGCGGCGGATCCAGCAGTTCCTCTCGCAGAACACCTACATGGCGAAGAAGTTCACCGGTGTCGAGGGCTCGACCGTGCCCCTCAAGGACACCATCGAGTCCTTTGACGCGATCGTCCGCGGCGACTTCGACCACGTGGCCGAGCAGGCGTTCTTCAACGTCGGCCCGATCAGCGACGTCGAGGAGAAGTGGGCCAAGATCCAGAAGGAGAACGGCTAGCCGTGGCGCTCACCGTCAACGTCGTCTCGGCGGACCAGCAGGTCTGGTCCGGCGAGGCGACCATGGTCGTCGCTCGCACGACCGAGGGGGAGATCGGGATCCTGCCCGGTCACACCCCGCTGCTCGCCGTCCTCGCGGGCGGTGAGGTCCGGGTGACCCAGGTCGGCGGCCGCCGCATCACGGCCAACGCCGAGGACGGGTTCATCTCGGTCCAGAACGACACCGTGACGGTCGTCGCGAGCGCCGCGGAACTGGTGGGCTGACCTGCTCCTGCTGCTGCCCCCGTCCGAGACCAAGCGGGACGGGGGCGACGGCGGTGCGCTCGACTACGGATCCCTGTCGTTCCCGCGGCTGAACGCGGGGCGCCGCACAGTGGTGCGCGCGGTGCGCGCCCTGGCCAAGGACCCGGACGCGATGGCCGCCGCCCTCAAGCTGGGCGCGCGGCAGCGCGATGAGATCGACCGCAACCGGCGGATCACGACCTCGCCGACGCTGCCCGCGATCGACCGCTTCATCGGCGTGCTCTACGACGCGCTCGACGCTCCGTCGTTGCCTTCTGCGGCGCGGGACCGAGCGGCCTCGTCCGTGGCGATCGCGTCGGCGCTGTTCGGGCTCGTCGGCGCCCTCGACCCCATCCCCGCCTACCGGCTGTCGGCCGACTCCCGGCTCCCGGAGCTCCCGCTCAAGGCGCACTGGGCGGACCGGGTGGCGCGCGAGCTGCAGGCCGTGCCGGGCCTGATCCTCGATCTGCGCTCCGAGGGCTACGCCGCGCTCGGACCTGCTCCGGCCCGTCCCGGTGCCGTGTACCTTCGCGTGCTCGGCCAGGGACCGGACGGCGCGGTGCGGGCGCTCAACCACTTCAACAAGAAGGCGAAGGGCGAGCTCGCACGCGCCCTGCTCGCGGCCGACGCTCTCCCGGAGACCGTGGACGAGCTGCTGGACTGGGCCGCCGGAGCGGGCTTCCGGCTCGCGCCGGGAGCGCAAGGGGAGCTGGCCCTGACCGTCTGAGCCCCGGGTAGGTTGGGCGGATGGAGTACCGCAGCCTCGGCCGGTCCGGCCTCCGCGTGTCCGCCGTCGGACTCGGATGCAACAACCTCGGCAGGCCGGGGACCGCGTGCGAGGGCCCCGAGGGAGCCGAGGCCGTGGTCGGCGCCGCGATCGACGCCGGGGTGACCCTGTTCGACACCGCCGACGTCTACGGCGGACGGTTCGGCCTCAGCGAGGAGCTCCTGGGCGAGGCGCTCGCGGGCCGGCGCGACCAGGTGATCGTCGCCACCAAGTTCGGCCACAGCGGGGCCCACAGCCCGATCCCGTCCTGGCAGGACCGCGGCTCCCGCCGGTACATCCGCCGGGCCGTCGAGGGCTCCCTGCGCCGGCTGCGGACCGACTGGATCGACCTCTACCAGCTGCACACGCCCGACCCGAACACGCCGATCGAGGAGACCCTCGCGGCCCTCGACGAGCTCGTGCAGGAGGGCAAGATCCGCTACCTGGGGTCCTCGAACTTCGCCGCATGGCAGCTCGTCGAGGCCGAGCTCACCGCCAGGTCCGGCGGGCGGGAGCGGTTCGTGTCCGCGCAGAACGAGTACAGTCTGCTCGCCCGCGGCGCCGAGACGGAGCTGCTACCGCTCGCCCGGCGCTACGGCATCGGATTCCTGCCGTACTTCCCGCTCTACAACGGCATCTTCACCGGCAAGTACACGCGCGCGGGCGGCCCCGAGGGCAGCCGGATCATGCGGCAGCGGCGGAGCCTCCTGGAGACGGTGCCCTGGGACACCCTCGACCGGTTCGAGGCCTTCGCGACGGAGCGCGGCATCACGATGCTCCAGGCGACGGTGGGCTGGCTGCTGTCGGTCGAGGGGCTCTCGAGCGTCATCGCCGGTGCGACCACGCCGCACCAGATCCGCCAGAACGCGGAGGCGGGCGAGGCCTGGCGGCCCACGCCGGAGGAGGCCGAGGAGATCTCCGCGCTGTTCTCGTGATGGCATCGCCGTGATCCCCGCCGGCTCGGAGCCCTACGAGCGCGCCGCCGATCCGCTGACGCCCGCGCGCCAGCAGCCAGCGAGGTGGTCGTCGACGAGGCCCGCCGACTGCATGAGCGCGTACACCGTCGTCGGTCCGACGAAGCGGAAGCCGCGACGCCGCAGCTCCTTCGACAGCGCCGTGGACTCGGGCGTGACGGCGGGGATCTCCTCGAACGACTCGGGGTGGCGCTCCCGGGCGGGCGGGGCGAAGCTCCAGACGAGGCGGTCGAGCCCGCCCTCGCCCTCCTCGGCGACGAGGGCCGAGAGCGCCGCCGCGTTCGCGACGGTCGCCTCGATCTTCGCCCGGTTGCGGATGATCCTGGTGTCCTGGAGCAGCCGCTCGACCTCGGCCTCACCCCAGTCCACGAGCACGGCCGGGTCGAAGCCGGCGAACGCCTCACGGAAGCCGGAGCGCCGCCGCAGGATGGTGATCCACGACAGCCCGGCCTGGAATCCCTCGAGGCAGAGCTTCTCGAAGAGCGGGCGGTCGCCGTGGAGCGGGGTGCCCCACTCCTCGTCGTGGTACCGGCGGTACTCGGGGTCCCGGGCGGACCATCCGCAGCGGGCGAGGCCGTCCTCGCCGATGGTCGTCGTCATCTCGGCCAGCGTAGGGGCAGGAAGGATCATGCCGGGACGGTAGGGCGAGCAGTGCGAGCGCTCCGCCGTGGTCCTGCCGGCGTGGACGGTGAGCCTCCCCGAGCGGCGGGGGAGGGATCAGCTGTTGAGGACCGCGATGCCCCAGTTGAGCGTCGTGGCGTACAGGATCCAGGCCAGGTACGGCAGGAGCAGCACCGCCGCCGTCCGGCTCACCGGCCGGAAGGTGAGGATCGTGGCGAGCACGCAGATGTCGAGGAGCAGGATGACCGCGAGCGCCACCCAGAGCGCAGAGGGCCCGATCAGGGTGTAGCCCGCGAAGAAGATCGGGCTCCAGACCGCGTTGAGCAAGAGCTGCGCCCCGTACAGCGTGAGCGCCGGCGTGACGTGCTCGAAGCGCCGCCGGAGCCACACGAGCCAGGCGGCCACCGCCATGAGGATGTACAGGACCGTCCAGACGGGACCGAAGAGCCAGTTCGGCGGCGTCCACGCCACCTTGGCGGCCTCCGCATACCAGCCCTCGATCGCCGAGGTCGTCGTCGCGACCCCGAAGGCCGCCGCGGCGAACGAGGCCGCGAGGAACAGCACGAGGGCGAGGATCGACCTCCCGTCGAGGCGGCGGCGGGGCGTCCCGACGAGTCCCGGGGGAGGGGAGGTCGAGCTGTAGGACATGGGTGGGTCTCCGCGGGTGGCCGGTCCCCGAATTCTAGGGCTCCGGGGCGGGGATCACCCGCCGATCAGCGGTCCCATCAGGCGAGCGGCCAGCGACGGACGCCGGCGCACGCGCTCCTCGAGGTCCGCGGCGGTCATCGCCGCCAGGCCCGCGTTGGCGCCGAGGAAGCGCAGGGGCTCCGGCTCCCAGCGGGGCGACCGGTGCCCGACCCAGGGGAGGGTGGACAGGCCCGTGCCGGAGCCGGTGATCAGCTCGGCGAGGGTCCGCCCCGCCAGGTTCGTGAGGGACAGCCCGTCCCCGACGTACCCCCCGGCGAAGGCGAGGCCGCGGCGCGGATCGTGCCAGACGGTCGGGTGCCAGTCCCGCGGGACTCCCAGCGGTCCGCCCCAGCGGTGCGTCACCTCGACGTCCGCGGTCGCGGGGAACAGGTCGGTGAGCGCGCGGCGGAGGTGGCCGAAGACGCGGTCCACGCGGTCGTAGTCGTCCCGCACGCGGCTCCCGAAGTGGTACCGGGCGCCGCGGCCGCCGAAGGCGATGCGGTCGTCCTGGGTCCGCTGGCCGTAGATGAGCAGGTGCCGGTAGTCGGTGAAGGTCTGGCCGTGCGAGATCCCGAGCTCGCGCCAGGTCGACTCCGGAAGGGGTTCGGTGGCGATCATCAGGGAGTACAGCGGCAGCAGGCGCCTGCGGTACGGGGCGAGGGTCGGCGTGTACCCCTCGAGCGCGACGACGACGGTGCCGGCGGAGACCGTCCCTGTCGGGGTCCGCACCTGCCGCGGCAGCAGCTCGAGCGCGGGCGTCTGCTCGTAGATCGTCACTCCGCGCGACTCGAGGGATGCGGCGAGGCCGCGGACCAGGCGGGCGGGCTGGACCCGGGCGCACGCCGGGTCGTACACGGCTCCCGTCGCGCGGGCGGCGCCGACGGACTCCGGGCCGAGGAGCTCCAGCTCGTCGACGCCGAACCGGCGTGCCTCCGCCAGGTCGCGCTCCGCGGCGGCGCGCTGGGCGCGCGAGCGGATGTAGGAGATCGTGCCGCCTCGCGCGTACCCGCACTCGATGCCGAGCTCGGCGGTCACCCGCCCGACCTCGTCGACGGTGTCGCGCAGCGCCCGGCGGAGGGCGAGCGCGGCGGACCGGCCGTGCGTCCGCTCGAGCGACGCCGTGCCGCGGGGGAACAGCGCGGAGCACCAGCCGCCGTTGCGCCCGGATGCGCCGAAACCCGCGATCTCCTTCTCGAGGACCGCGATCCGCAGCCTGGAGTGCGACGAGAGCAGGTAGTGCGCCGTCCAGAGGCCGGTGAGTCCGCCGCCCACGATGCAGACGTCGACCGACAGGTCCCCGTCGAGCGGCGGGCGCGGGACGAGGGGATCGTCGCCGGACGCCGCGAGCTCGTCCATCCAGAAGCTGACGTCGCGGTAGCGGCGCGCCGAGGGCGCCGGTTCGGGGACCGCCCGGGTGCCCGCGCCCGCACGGCTCACAAGTGCGACCAGGCCTCGCTGAGCACTCCGCGGAGGATCTGCTCGATCTGATCGAACTCGGTCTCGCCCACGGTGAGCGGCGGGGCGAGCTGGACGACGGGGTCGCCGCGGTCGTCGGCCCGGCAGTAGAGCCCCGCCTCGAACAGGGCCTTCGAGAGGAAGCCGCGCAGGAGGTGCTCCGACTCCTCGTCGGAGAAGGTCTCCTTCGTCGCCTTGTCCTTCACGAGCTCGATGCCGAAGAAGTAGCCGTCGCCGCGGACGTCGCCGACGATGGGCAGGTCCAGCAGCTTCTCGAGGGTCGCCCGGAAGACCGGGCTCTTCTCGCGGACCCGCTCGTTGAGCCCCTCCTCCTCGAAGATGCGCAGGTTCTCGAGCGCCACGGCGGCGGACACCGGGTGACCGCCGAACGTGTACCCGTGGTAGAACGCGGTCTGCCCGTGCCGGAACGGCTCGTAGATGCGGTCGCTCACGATCGTCGCGCCGATGGGCGAGTAGCCGCTCGTCATCGCCTTGGCGCAGGTGATCATGTCCGGCACGTAGCCGTAGGTGTCGCACGCGAACCAGTTGCCGATGCGGCCGAAGGCGCAGATCACCTCGTCCGAGACGAGGAGCACGTCGTACCGGTCGCAGATCTCCCGGACCCGCTGGAAGTAGCCCGGGGGCGGCGGGAAGCATCCGCCCGAGTTCTGCACCGGCTCGAGGAACACCGCGGCCACCGTCTCGGGACCCTCGAAGAGGATCATCTCCTCGATCCGGTTCGCGGCCCAGAGGCCGAACTCCTCGGGTGATCCGGAGAAGCCCATCTCGTCGGCGCGGTAGTAGTTGGTGTTCGGCACCCGGAAGCCGCCCGGCGCGACCGGCTCGAACATCTCCTTCATCGCCGGGATCCCCGTGATCGCGAGCGCGCCGTGCGGCGTCCCGTGGTACGCGACCGCCCGTGAGATGACCTTGTGCTTGGTGGGGCGGCCCTGCAGCTTCCAGTAGTGCTTGGCGAGCTTGAACGCGGTCTCGACCGCCTCGCCGCCGCCGGTCGAGAAGAAGACGCGGTTGAGGTCGCCCGGAGCGAGGTCGGCGAGCCGGTCCGCGAGCTCGATCGCGGCCGGGTGCGCGTAGGACCAGATCGGGAAGAAGGCGAGCTGCTCCGCCTGGCGCGCGGCCACCTCCGCGAGGCGGCGGCGGCCGTGTCCCGCGTTCACGACGAAGAGGCCGGAGAGGCCGTCCAGGTAGCTGCGTCCCGTCGAGTCCCAGATCGTGTGGCCCTCGCCCCGCACGATGACGGGGACGCCGTGGTCCTCGAGGACCGACTGCCGGGAGAAGTGCATCCAGAGGTGGTCCCTGGCCTTCGCCTGCAGGTCCTGCTCGCTGCCCGTGGCGGTCACGAGCTGTTCGGTGGCGGTCATCGCGTTCCCCAGTCGTAGAGCTGCTTGTGCAGCCGGAGGTAGACGAACGTCTCCGTCGAGGAGACGCCCTCCAGCGTGCGGATCTCGGAGTTGAGCAGGTCGATGAGCTCGTCGTCGTTCTCGCAGACGACCTCGGCGAGGATGTCGAAGTTGCCGGCGGTCAGTACGACGTAGTCCACCGACGGCATCGCGGCCAGCTTGTCCGCGATGATCCGGGTGTCCCCGCTCACGCGGATGCCGATCATCGCCTGCCGGTAGAAGCCGAGCTGCATCGGATCGGTGACGGCGACGATCTGCATGACCCCCGACTCCGTCAGCTTCTGCACCCGCTGGCGCACCGCGGCCTCGCTGAGGCCGACGGCCTTGCCGATCTCGGCGTACGAGCGCCGGCCGTCCTGCTGGAGCTGCTCGACGATCGCCTTGGAGACGGAGTCGAGCTGGAGTGGCCTGGCCGGAGCCCCTCGGCGCTGCTCGTTCACCCTGCGATTCTGGCAGTGCGCAGGGGCCCGAGCAAGCGAATCCGGATGTGTCGTACCCTCCGAGCGACGGAATCGGTTGATTTCCCTACGCTTATCGGGGGCGCCGCAGTAGGCTGGCGGCCATGACCGGAACCCTGCGGAACTTCATCGGGGGCGCCTACGTGGAGTCGTCCTCGGACCAGCTTCTCGACCTCGTCGATCCCGTCACCGAGGAGGTCTACGGGCAGAGCCCCGTCTCCAACGCCCAGGACGTCGACACGGCGTTCTCGTCGGCGGCGGCCGCCTTCGAGGAGTGGCGGGACACGACGCCGGGGGAGCGCCAGCTCGCCCTCTTCCGGATCGCGGACGCGATCGAGCGCCGCGCGGACGAGTTCGCCGAGATCGAGTCCAAGGACACGGGCAAGCCGCTCGCGTCCCTCGTCGACGACGAGATCCTCGTCTCCGTCGACCAGATCCGCTTCTTCGCGGGCGCCGCCCGGGTCCTCGAGGGCAGGGCCGCCGCGGAGTACATGAAGGACCACACGTCGTTCATCCGGCGGGAGCCCGTCGGAGTCATCGGCCAGGTGACCCCCTGGAACTACCCGCTGAACATGGCGACGTGGAAGTTCGCCCCCGCGATCGCGGCGGGCAACACCGTCGTCCTCAAGCCGTCCGACACCACGCCGTCGTCGACCCTGCTGCTCGCGGAGGTCGCCGCCGAGTTCCTGCCGCCGGGCGTGCTCAACGTGATCACCGGGGACCGGACCACGGGCGCCGCGATGATCGAGCACCGGATCCCGCAGATGGTGTCGATCACAGGCTCGGTCCGCGCCGGCATGGAGGTGGCACGAGCGGCGTCGAGTGACCTCAAGCGCGTGCACCTCGAGCTCGGCGGGAAGGCGCCGGTCATCGTCTACGACGACGCGGACATCGAGCTCGCCGTTCAGGGCATCGCCGGGGCCGGCTACTTCAACGCCGGTCAGGACTGCACGGCGGCGACCCGGGTGCTCGTCCAGGACGGCATCCATGACGAGTTCGTCGCCGCGCTCGCCGAGTACGCGAAGGAGAACGCGCGCACCGGAGCGCCCCGTGAGGAGGGCGTCTACTTCGGTCCCGTCAACAACGCGAACCAGCTGGCGCGGGTGAGCGCCTTCCTCGAGCGCCTGCCCGACCACGCCGAGGTCGTGCTGGGCGGCTCCCGGCAGGGGAGCACCGGGTACTTCTACCCGGCGACCATCGTGTCGGGGCTCATGCCCGACGACGAGATGAGCAAGCAGGAGGTCTTCGGCCCGGTCATCACCGCCCAGCGGTTCCGGGACGAGGAGGAGGCGCTCCGCTCGGCGAACGACGTCGAGTACGGCCTCTCCTCGTCGGTGTGGACGAAGGACCACGGCAAGGCGATGCGGGCGGCGAAGGTCCTCGACTTCGGCTGCGTCTGGATCAACACGCACATCCCGCTCGTCGCGGAGATGCCGCACGGCGGCTTCCGGCACTCCGGCTACGGCAAGGACCTCTCGATGTACGGGTTCGAGGACTACACTCGCGTGAAGCACGTCATGAGCTATATCGGCCAATGACCGGGGGCCGGGGGGAGGCAGCCGATCAGTGTCCTCCGGCCACGCCTTCTACTCTCCCCTCGCGGCTGACGTCGGCGGCGGCCTGAACTGGATCTTCTTCGCCGCCGGACGCGTGCTGGCGGGCTTCGAGCCGGCCGCATCCACCGAGGTGGTGATGTCGCTGTGGCGGACGGCCACCGCGCCGGACGCCTCGATCGAGTCCGTCGTGGCCGCGATCCCCACGCGAGGTCCGGCGGCGGTCGGCTCCTTCGCGGTCGTCGTCATCGGCTCCCGCACGACCCTTGTGCTGCGCGGGCGGGGCAGCGTGGACGTGCAGACGGCAGCGGGGCAGCGCCGCATCGACTCCCGCAACATGCAGCCCTGGTACCTGGCCGAGTTCGACGGCGTGCAGGGCCTCGCCCTCGGCTCCGTCGAGCGCCCGGTGGGAGTCGACACGGCCCCCACCTCCGCCGATCTGCCCCTGATGAGCGGAGTCGTCCGCGCGCCGTGGCTCGCCTGGACGCCGCTGGATCCGGGTCAGCCGCAGCGACCCGCTCCCGCGCCGGAGCGCCGGCGTGCGCGCCGGGCGGCCGCCACCATCGCGCCGCCCCAGTCCGTGCCGACGATCACGGGGTCCATCCCCGTCCAGAACCTCGCCGCGGCACCCGGGCCCTACCGGGCGCCGATCACGACCCCGATCCCGGTGATCCCCGCGGCGTCCGCTCCCGTGCCACCGATGCCGCCCTCGCGCGCCGCGGTGGGCAACACCGGCGACACGAGGGACCTCGACGACACCGTCCGCGGCCTCGGCACGGGACGGTTCCGCGGCGACGACCGCGTGGCCGAGGTGAGCCGCGCGAGCGAGGCGGCCGGGGACATCGGGGACACGATCGTCACGTCCCGGCGGCGCCATCGCGCGGACGTCCCGCCGCTCACGACCTGGTCGCCGTCGCGGATCGAGTTCGACCCCCGGTTCTCACCGGGCCAGGAGCGCTCGTCCGGCTACTACTGCTTCCGCATCGGCAACGGCCAGGTGTACCGCCTCGACACGCCCGTCTACATCGGCCGGAAGCCGAGCAGCCCGCGCATCGTCACCGGCACGCTTCCCCGGCTGCTCCGCATCGCGTCCCCCTCCATGGAGGTCAGCAGCACGCACGTGGAGCTGCGGCAGGAGGGCGCGTCCGTCGTCGTCACGGATATGCGCTCGACCAACGGGACCTTCGTTTCGCAGCCCGGATCGGCTCCCATAAAATTGCGGCAGGGGGAATCGATGGTCGTGACCCCTGGCACTCTTGTGGATATCGGCGACGGCAACGTCATCGAGATCCTGCCGATCCGATAGCGGACGGCGCTCCGCATCCAGCCCCGGTCCTTCCGGGCTCTTCCCCTTCCAGGCAGGACCTCCGTGACGCAGATCGGCCGCAGCAACTCCGGCCATACCGTGTCGGTGCCCCGCCGTCCCGACCTCAAGGTGACCCTCAGCTGGGCCGGCGTGACGAACGTCGGCCGGAAGCGCACGGTCAACGAGGACAGCTTCCTTGCCCAGAGCCCCGTCTTCGCGGTCGCGGACGGCATGGGCGGCCACTCCGCCGGCGACGTCGCGAGCGCGGCGGTCGTCTCCCGCCTGGCCGAGGTCATCGAGACGGACTTCATCGATCCGGACGTGGTGGAGCACGCCCTCGGCAGCGCCGCGCGCGACATCTCCCAGGTTTCCGGCAAGACCGCCCTGGGCACGGGGACCACCGTGACCGGCGCCGCCCTGACGCTCGTCGGGACGGATCCGTACTGGGCCGTCTTCAACGTCGGCGATTCCCGGGTGTACCAGCTGCGCGGCCGCCTCTTCGAGCAGGTCACGGTCGACCACTCGGTCGTGCAGGAGCTCGTGGACTCCGGCGTGATCAGCAAGGAGCAGGCGGAGAACCACCCCGACAGCAACGTGATCACCCGCGCCGTCGGCTTCAACGAGATGCCGGCGCCCGACTACTGGATGATCCCGGTCGTCGAGGGCCTGCGGCTCCTGCTCTGCTCGGACGGGCTGACCAAGGAGCTCACGGACGCGGACATCCGCTCCTCCCTCGTCGCCGGCCGCTCCGCCCGCGACACGGCGCACGACCTCGTCAACGCGGCACTGCACCGCGGCGGGCGGGACAACATCACGGTGGTGATCATCGACGTGCTCGGCACGAGCGGCGACTTCGACGTCGATCAGACGGTTCCGCGGCGGGGGACCGGTCGCCACTCTTGAGTCCGCGGCGTCCGGCTGGCGCGGGCGGCCGCGCCTCACGTCGCGCTGATTCTTGGGCAGCGTTCTAGGCGGCGAGGGTGTGGCGTCCGGCTGGTCGTGGGGTGCCGGTGGGGTCGATCCAGGGTGGTGGGATCAGGTGCGGGATCCGGTCGATGAATCGGATGGTCCAGCCGTCGTTGTCGAGTCGTCGGTGATGGAAGCGGCAGAGCAGGACGCCGTTGCTCAGGTCGGTGGGTCCGTGCGGCCGGCCTGGGCTCTGGTGCCAGGCGGTGAGGTGGGCGGCTTCGCATCTGCCGGGTGGTTCGTGGCAGCCGGGCCAGATGCAGCCGCGGTCGCGGATGGTCATGGCGTAGCGCTGGGCCTGGCTGAACAGGCGCCGGCTCTGGCCGAGGTCCAGCGGCTGGGAGTCGCCGCCGAGCACGACCGGGATGATCTTCGCCTCACAGGCCAGCCGGCGGGCGGTCGCGGCGGAGATGGGCTGGTCGATGCCGTCGATGGTGGCGGCGCCGATGCCGGTGACGAGCGCGTCGTGGGTGATGGTGACCAGCATGGTCACGGCGGTGCCGGAGATCTCGCCGGGGTCGTGGCTGAGTGAGTCGCGGGCGATGCCGACGAGGGCGTCGAGCCGCTTCTGGGCGAGGGTGCGGGTGTCTTCGAGGGCGGGGTCGGGCTCTGGCTGGTCCTGGTCGGTGAAGCGGACCTCGCGGCGGGGTGCGGTGCGGGCATCGAGGGCGGTGCGCAGCCAGCCGTCGCTTTCCGGGTCGGCGTCGATGAGGTAGCGGGTGATGCCGTCGCGGCGGGTGAGGATCCTCACGCCGGCTTTGGCGCGCAGTTCCTCCTCGCGAGGTTGGATGCCGTCGGGGTCGGCGTGCGCGATCAGTGCGCGGCAGGCCTGCCGCAGCCCGGTGCTGGATTCGGTGAGGGCCTCACCGACCAGGAACTCCTCCCACGCGGTCACCCGCTCCGGGGCGGCCTTGTCGGCGACGGCGCCGAGGGTGTCCAGGATGAGCGAGGCGGCGTCGGCGCCGATCGACCCGGTCTCCAACGCCGCGGCGGTGACCGGGTGCGGCTCGGGCAGCAGCTCCCCGGTGAGCGAGCGGCGAAGACCGAGCTGTCCGCCGATGCGGCACCAGCCGGTCGCGGTGCCGGTGGACACGTGCGCGACCGCGGCGACCGCGAGCGGCGCGCACCGGCTGCCCAGCCGCTTCGCCAGCGGCTCCTCCCCGTCGCGGGCGGAGCGGCCCGCGAACACTCCGGCCAGCCGGCTGCCGATCGCATCGACCAGGTTCGAAAGGCTCCCGATCCGTTCCAGGCACTCGATCAGCGCCGCGTCGGTGAGCCCGTCGGCGACCTCCGCCAGCGACGCCGCCTCCCCGGCCCAGGCCAGCTCCGCCACCCGCTGAGCGAGCGCGGCCGCCTGCGCCGCGAGAGTGTCGGTGGGCCTTTCCACGCGCCTGATTCTGCCCGCCACCACCGACACTCCGACCTCACCGGCGACGGTTTTCCACAGCAACCTCAACTACTAGTTGAAGCGATCTGAACCAGGGCGTGCGGGCGTCGCTCGAACGCCGGTGTCGGGGTCGCCAGTGGGTGCTGCTGGTGGCGAGGGGCCGGTTCGGCTGATTCTCCAAGGACAGTGAGGGAGTTGTCGAGATGCGCTGCTTGTGCGCGGTCGCGGATGATGTCCGCTCCTTCTTCTGAGCGGGGTCCGCTGGCTTCGCGGCGCAGCCCTGCGGCCGGGCCTCGACTCGCGGTGTGGGAACCGAGTCGGTGCAGCGGGTGCCAGCGCGATGCGCCTCCCTCAGAGCCTCGGGCGGACCTCATCGGGGACGCCGGGACCCCGAAGGAATACACGTTCCCGGACGAGCGGTTACGCTGATCGGGGTGCACCGCGGGGTCTGCCCCCGCTCTGGGGGCGCTTCTGCGTTGGGGAACCGCCCGCTCTGTGCGGCCGGTTCCGGGGGACACGCTGTCTACAATGCCTTCCGGGCACCCGGTGCCGGCCCCGCAGTCCAGCTGCTGGAGTGCTCGTCCGCCGAACCGCGAGGGGATGACATGACGAGGCGTCTGCCGTCGACCCCGCCCACCCTGCCGGGCTTCGCGTACGTGCGGGCCCTCGGTTCCGGCGGCTTCGCGGACGTCTTCCTCTACGAGCAGAACATGCCGCGCCGCCAGGTCGCGGTGAAGGTGATGCTCGCCGATGTCGTCAACGACCAGGTGCGCCAGATGTTCCAGGCCGAGGCGAACCTGATGGCCCAGCTCAGCACGCACCCCTCGATCCTCACGGTGTACCAGGCGAGCGTGTCCTCGGACGGGCGCCCGTACCTCGTGATGGAGCTCTGCTCCGCGAGCCTGAGCGAGCGCTACCGCCGCGAGCGGATCCCGGTTCCGGAGGTCCTGCGGATCGCGATCAAGATCGCGAGCGCCGTCGAGACGGCTCATCGCGCCGGGGTGCTGCACCGGGATATCAAGCCCACGAACATCCTCATGACGGCATACGGGCATCCGGTCCTGTCGGACTTCGGCATCGCCGCCACCCTCGCCGAGTCGGAGCGGACGGAGTCGGTCGGTCTCTCGATCCCGTGGTCGGCGCCCGAGGTGCTGATGGACGAGACCTCCGGCACCATCGCCAGCGAGGTCTGGGCGATGGCCGCCACGGTCTACAGCCTGCTCGCCGGGCGCTCGCCGTTCGAGGTGCCCGGCACCGACAACAAGTCGACCGACCTCATCAACCGGATCAACCGCGCGAAGCCGGAGCCGATCGACCGCGCCGACGTGCCGGCCCGGCTCGAGCTCGTGCTCCAGCGCGCGATGTCGAAGAAGCCGGAGCAGCGGCCCGGCAGCGTGCTGGAGCTGATCCGCGAGCTGCAGGCGGTCGAGACCGAGCTCGGGCTCCCGCAGACGCCCCTCGAGGTCGCCATGGACGACTGGGCGCTCGCGACGGTCGCGGACCTCGAGGATCGCACCCGCGTCCGCAGCGTCACGGCGCTCGGCGGGTCGGATCGCCGTCGCCGTCGGGCGCGCACGCTCACCGCGAGCGGCGGGATCGCCACCGTCGCGCGGGACGGAAGCGGATCGGCGGACCACGGCAGCGGGATGCGCGGGCCGCAGTCGAAGCGCGTGCAGTGGCTCTCCTGGATGCTCGTCGCGGTCTCGGCCGTCGTCATCGCGCTCGGCGCCACGGCGATGGTCGTGCTCATCCGGGGCGCCTCGGGAGACATCCCGCGGGTCTCGGACATCTCGGCGAGCGTCGACGACGGGACCGTGCGCTTCTCCTGGCAGGACCCGGGCCTCAGCGCCGGGGACAGCTACGAGATCACGACGCACGACGGTCGCTCGAGCGTGCAGAAGGGCACGACCTTCCTCGCCGACGCCGCGCCCGGCAGCCGGGTCTGCATCAGCGTCACCGTGAACCGCAGCGGCAAGGTGGGCGAGCCGAGCAACGAGAAGTGCGTGGACGCCTAGGTGGTGGTGTCCCCGATGCGGCGCGCGGCCGCGTGGCTCGCGCGCTACCGGTCGAAGCTGGTCTCCCTCGTCGGCGGCACAGCCGTCGTCGCCACGGTCGCGACCGTGGCCGTGGTGTCGTCGGGATACACCGCGCAGCGGATGGACCTCGACGACGGGTCGGTCTGGGTGGCGAACGGGTCGAAGCAGGTCATCGGCCGGGCGAACACCCAGGTGCTCCAGCTCGACACCATCGTCGCGAGCGCGACGAGCTCCCTCGAGGTCCACCAGCGCGGCCAGGACGTCTTCCTCTACGACCGGGGCAACAGCACGCTCGACGTCGTCGACCCGGCCACGTCGACCGTGGAGGAGTCGGTCCCGGTCCCGCCTCAGGACACCGTGCTGCACACGACCGGGCCGGACGTGGCGGACGGCACGGCCGTGCTGCACTCGACGGCGACAGGCCGGGTCTGGATCGTCCCGCTCGACGACCTCGGGTCCTTCGACGCGCTCGCCCAGCCGGATCTCAGCCTCGGGGCCGGGTCGGTGTCCTCGATGGAGCCGGACGGCACGCTCTTCGTCTACTCGCCGGAGGCGGGCGAGCTCTACCGGGTGGACACGGTCGCGGGCAGCGTCGTCGCCCAGACCTGGGAGCTCGATGCGGGGCCCGTCGACGACGACTTCGCGGTCACGTCGATCGGCGGGAGATGGGCGGTGCTCGACGCGACCACGCGCACCGTCTTCCTCGAGGGACGGCGGGTCGACCTCTCCGAGCTGGTCGCCGCCGCGGCGGGACCCGTGCTCGAGCAGGCGGTCACCGCCGATGCGGCGGGGCGGGACGGGGTCGACGACCTCTATGTCGCGCACACCGGCGGGCTCGTGCGCGTCCCGCTCGACGGCGGGACGCCGGAGGAGGTCGCGGGACTCTCGGCGCAGGGCCGCGCGGGAACCCCCGCCCCGCCGGTGTACCGTGCCGGCTGCGCCTTCGCCGCCTGGGCGACGGGTGACGTCTGGAGGCACTGCGCCCCGGGGAGCGGCGGAGCCGGCATCGACGGCGCGGCTCCGGAACTCGCGACGATCGCCGGCATGCCGTCATCGGCTCAGCTGGGCTTCCAGGTCAACGGCAGCCGGGTCGTCCTCAACGACTCGCGCAGCGGCGGCACCTGGGCGGTGCAGGAGGGCAACGCGCCCATCGACAACTGGGCGCAGCTGCTCGAGCGCAACGAGGACACCGAGGCCGAGCCCGAGAACGACGAGGACACGCCTCCGCAGTACGAGGCGCTGCAGGCCCCTCCCATCGCCGTGAACGACGAGCTGGGCGCGCGTCCCGGCCGCTCGACGGTGCTCCCGGTGCTGCTCAACGACTACGACCCGAACGGCGACGTGCTCGTGATCGACGAGCTGACCGCGCTCGCGCCCGAGGCCGGGACGCTCGAGCTCGTGAGCGGCGCCCAGCAGGTGCTCCTGACGCTGCCCGACGACGCGAGCGGTGCGGTGTCCTTCGGCTACACGATCTCGGACGGCCGAGGCGGCACCGCGAGCGCGACCGTCACGGTCGATGTCCGCACCGACGACGAGAACTCCCCGCCCCAGCAGGTGCGCAGGACCACGGCGACCGTCGCGAGCGGCGGCCGGGTGTCGGTCCAGACGCTGGGCGACTGGTTCGACCCGGACGGGGACGCCTTCTACCTCACGAGCGCGTCGGTCGGCGCTCCGGACACCGCGACGTGGAAGCCCGGAGGCGAGCTCGTGTTCGTCGACTCGGCCTCGGGCGGCGACCGCAAGGACGTGGCGCTCGCCGTGTCCGACGGCCGCGCGGACGGGGCCGGCACGCTCTCGCTCACGGTGCGGCCCGCGGGCGAGGTCCCCATCGTGGCCGAGCCGTTCGCGATCCGCGCCTACGTCGGCGAGGAGGTCACCGTGTCCCCGCTGCCGCGCGTTCGGGGCGGCAACGGCGTCCTCCGGCTCACCAACGTCCCCGAGAAGCCGGGCGTCGAGGTCTCGCCGGACTACGAGGGCGGCACCTTCCGCCTCGTCGCGGGGGAGGTCGGGACGCGTTACCTCGACTACACCGTGAGCGACGGAGCGACCACCGCGACCGGGTCGGTGCGGGTGGACGTCGAGACGCCGCCGGACGCGAACAGCACGCCCATCACGGTGCCGCACACCGCGTTCGTCCGTGAGGGCGGCAGCCAGAACGTCGACGTGCTGGCGAGCGACATCGATCCCGCCGGGGGAGTGCTCCTCGTCACGGGCGTGAGCGATGTGCCGGCCGACTCGGGTGTCCGCGTCGAGGTGCTCGAGCAGCGGCTCCTCCGGATCACGCTCACCGCGCCGCTCGAGGCCCCGGTGACGTTCGGCTACCGCGTCAGCAACGGCCTCGCCGAGGCCGACGGCACGGTCACGGTGATCGAGATCCCGCGCCCGGTGCGGACCCAGCCGCCGCTCGCCCGGCCGGACTCGGTGTCCGTCCGCGTCGGCGACGCGATCGACATCCCGGTCCTCGCCAACGACGAGCAGCCCGACGGGGAGGCGCTCGCCCTGGACCCCGAGCTCGTCACGCCGCTCCCGTCGGGCTCCGGCCTGCTCTTCGCCTCGCAGAACCGGCTCCGCTACCTGGCCCCGGACACGACGGGGAACTTCACCGCGGTCTACCGGGTCAACGGCCCGGACGGGCAGTGGGCCACCGCCGCCGTCGAGATCTCCGTGCGCGAGGCCGACCCCGCCTCCAACAACCCGCCCGTGCCCCGGACGGTCGAGGCCCGGGTCCTCGCAGGCGAGACCGTGCGCATCCCGATCCCCCTGACCGGCATCGACCCCGACGGCGACTCGGTGCAGCTCCTCGGCCAGGAGTCGAACCCCGAGAAGGGCGCGGTGACCGAGGTCGGCACGGACTGGGTCGTCTTCGAGGCGGGCGACTACTCGGCCGGCACGGACTCCTTCTCCTACCGCGTGGTCGACGGCCTCGGCGGCCAGGCGACGGGCACGATCCGGATCGGGATCAGCCCGCGGCTCGAGGGCGCTCGCAACCCGGTCGCCGTCGAGGACGAGGTGACGGTGCGGCCCGGCCGGACCATCTCGGTCCAGGTCCTCGCGAACGACTCCGACCCCGACGGCGAGAACCTGTCGATCACCGACGTGGAGGCGACGAGCGGGGGCGGCAGAGCCCGCGTCGACGGCAGCGTCGTGCGGGTCACCGCTCCGCAGCGGGCCGGGCGCTACGGCTTCGTGTACACGATCGAGAACGAGCGCGGCGGCACGAGCTCGAACTTCCTCACGATCGTCGTCGACCCCGAGGCGCCGCTCGCGCGTCCGGTCGCCCGGGACACCGTGCTGGGGCTGAGCGACATCCTCGGGCGCGAGACCGTGGACGTGAACGTCCTGTCCGGAGTCTTCTTCCCCGAGGGGGATGCGTCCGACGTGGCGCTCGCGGTGCTGCCGGGGTACGGCGGCGGCGCCGAGGTCCGGCCCGACCAGCGCATCCGGGTCACCATCGGCGACCGGAGCCGGATCGTGCCCTTCGTGGTCCGGCATCCGGACGACCCCGAGGTCTCAGCGATCGCGTTCATCCGCGTGCCGGGCTTCGACGACGCGCTGCCGCAACTCCGCAAGGGCGCGCCGCGGCTGACGGTGCCGAGCGGCGAGGCGGTCACCATCCGGCTGGAGGACTACGTCGTCGCCGTGGGCGGGGACGGGGTCCGCCTCACCGACTCGAGCACGGTCCGGGCCACGCACTCCGACGGCTCGGACCCCGTCGTCGACGAGACGACCCTCCGCTTCCGCAGCGAGGGCGGCTACTTCGGCCCCGCCTCCATCTCCTTCCAGGTGACCGACGGCGAGTCGGCGGACGACCCGGACGGCCGCGTGGCGACGCTCGTGCTGCCGCTCACGGTGACGCCGCAGGAGGACCAGCCGCCGGTCTTCGACGGCGGCGTGCTGGAGTTCGAGCCCGGCGCCGAGCGCACGGTGCAGCTCAGCCGGCTCACGACCTACCCCTACGCCGACGACCTGGGCGGGCTGGCGTACTCGGTGCTCGGCTCGGTCCCGAGCGGCTTCGACGTGTCCATCCAGGGACGGACGCTGTCGATCCGGGCGGACGACTCCCTCCGCAAGGGCAGCACCGCGTCGGTCGTGGTCGGGGTCCGCGACGGCGCCGTCGAGGGCGAGCCGGGCCGCCTCGAGCTCCGCGTCGTCGCCTCGACGAGGCCCACCGCGAGCCCCGCCGCCGACACCGCGGTCGCGCCGAGGGGCAGGACCACCACGGTCGACGTGCTCGCGAACGACCAGGCGGCGAACCCGTTCCCCGCGACGCCCCTCCAGGTGACGTCGGTCCGCGGCATCGACTCCGCGTCCCTGCCCGCGGGCGTCCGGATCACGCCGAGCGAGGACAAGTCGACGCTCACCGTCGACGTCGCCGCGGACGCGAGCCCGCAGGACATCACGCTGCAGTACCAGGTGATCGACGCGACCCGGGATCCCGACCGCGCCGCATGGGGGACGGTCACCGTCTCCGTGCAGGACCGCCCGGAGCCCGTCACGGGCCTGCGCGCGACCGGCTTCGGCGACCGGGCCGTCACCGTCGCGTTCGACCCCGGCCCCTCGAACAACGCGGACATCACCGGCTTCCGCGTGACGGCGACCCGCCCCGGCGGTCAGCGGTTCGGCACGACGGACTGCGCGTCGACGACGTGCACGATCCCGACCCCCGGCAACGGGCCGGCCAACCAGGTCCTGATCGACGTCGTCGCCGTCAACGCCGTCGGGGAGTCGGCCGCCACCTCGCTCGGCCAGCCGGTGTGGTCCGACGTCGTCCCGGCCGCCCCCGTCGCGCTCGAGACGCGTCCCCTCGACAACGGCCTCCGCGTCTTCTGGCGCAAGCCCGAGGAGACGGGCGGCAGCCGGATCACCTACTACGAGGTGACGGTCGCGGGCATCAGCCGCACGCTCACCGTGCCGGCGGGCGACGCGGTCGGCACCGAGTACTCGGTGGACGTCCGGGATCCGTCCCTCGCCAACGGCACGGCGGTGCAGGTGCGCGTGAGCGCGCGCAACGACGCGTACAGCGGCCTGACGAACTGGAACTCGGTGACCGGCTCCGGCACCCCGGCCGGCGCGCCGGTGCTCGTGGGAGCGCCGAGCGCGAGCGCCGGGAACGCGGGTGAGGACGGCAACGGCGGCGTGATCCTCGACTGGACGGGGGTGTTCGCCGGGAACGGCGCCGGAGTCGGCGAGTACTTCGCGGCGATGTACCAGGGCGACCCGCCGCGGTGCTCGGCCTCCGACAGCGGAGGCCGCGGCACCGACCTCGACGTGCCGCCCGCGAGCCCGACCTTCCGTCACATGGGATCCGCGACCTCGACCGAGTTCCAGGTGCCCGCGAACGAGCAGTACAGCTTCCTGGTGTTCGCCTACAACGGGCAGGGCTGCACGGCGAGCGGCGAGATCCGCGCGGTCACGCGCAAGGCGCCGGGCACGCCGACCGCGGTCGGCATCGGCGGACCGGTCGACAGCGGCGACGGACGCCACGACTTCCGCCTCGACTCGGTGCAGTACGAGAGCGGCGGGGGAACGCCCGAGGTCGGGTACGCCTACCGCGTCTCGGGCGGCGCGGGCACCTGGGGCATCCGCCCGGGCGGGACCATCCTGGGCGACGGCTCGCTCTACGGGCGGGCGGTGTCGATCGAGGTCCAGGTCTGCGAGACCTACCCCGAGCGGACGCTGTGCTCCGACTGGTCGGCGCCCTCGGCGGTCTTCACGCCCGTCGACACCCGTCCGAGCGGCCTGCGGTTCAGCGGCACGGCCGAGTCCGGCACGTGGACCTGGACCGGTGCCCCCTCCGGATCCGGCTACTCTGCCGTGCAGTACACGTGCGACGGGGGCGCGCGCTGGTCGGAGACCATGCCGGCCAGCGGCAGCTGCGCCGCGGGCGCCGGCGCGACCTTCCAGGTCCGCGTCACCACGCCGTCCGGCGCCTATTCCAGCCCGACCTACAGCTACGCCGACTTCGACTGACGAGAGACACACACGACATGACGATGACCCCGGAGCAGGCCGCGTGGTTCAGCGACATCTTCGCGCGCATGGCGGCGAACGTGGAGCAGGTGCTTCTCGGCAAGAGCCACGTCATCCGGCTGTCGCTCACGGCGCTGCTCAGCGAGGGGCACCTCCTGCTGGAGGACTACCCGGGGACCGGCAAGACGTCGCTCGCGCGCGCGATCGCGCAGAGCGTCCAGGGCACCGCGAGCCGGGTCCAGTTCACTCCGGACCTGCTGCCGGGCGACATCACGGGCGTCAGCATCTACGACCAGCGGACCGGCCAGTTCGACTTCCACCGCGGGCCGGTGTTCGCGAACATCGTGCTCGCCGACGAGATCAACCGTGCGAGCCCGAAGACGCAGTCCGCCCTGCTCGAGGTCATGGAGGAGGGGGCCGTCACGGTCGACGGCGTCCGCCACCCGGTGGGCGCGCCGTTCATGGTCATCGCCACCCAGAATCCGATCGAGCAGGCGGGCACCTACCGGCTGCCCGAGGCGCAGCTCGACCGCTTCATCCTGAAGACCTCGATCGGCTACCCGGACCATGCGGCGACGCTGCGGATCCTCGAGGCCTCCACGGTGCGCTCGCACGAGGTGATCGTGCCCGCCATCGTGCCGGCCGAGGTCGTCGTGGACATGACCCAGCTCGCCCGCACCGTGCACGTCGACCCGTCGGTCAGCGACTACGTGTCGCGGATCATCGAGGCGACGCGCAACGCCCCCGAGGTCCGTCTCGGTGCGAGCGTCCGCGCCGCGATCGCCCTGCTGCGGACGGCCAAGACGCTCGCGGCCTCCAACGGCCGGCACTACGTCATCCCGGACGACGTGAAGGCCCTCGGCGAGCCCGTGCTCGCCCACCGCCTCGTGCTCGACCCGGAGGCGGAGTTCGACGGCGTGACCCCCGGCGGCATCATGGCGCAGCTGCTCCTCGAGGTCCCGCCACCGAGCGAACGGCAGGCCGTGTGAGCACCACCTCGCGGCACCGCAGCGGCACCCGGGGGAGCACGGTCGCCGGCTCCACGGTCTCGCGCACGGACACCGCCGCCGCGCCGCTCACGAACGCGCGGACGCGCATCGTGGGAGAGCGCACCGGCATGGCCGCCGACCTCGTCGTCCTCCTCGTCCGGGCGTGGCGGGAGGTGCGGTCGCGCGTCCTCGCGGCCGCGCGCGGCATCGGCTCCGTCGTCACGCCGCTCGGCTGGAGCATGCTGGCCGTGACGGCGGTCGCCTTCGTCGCGGGCTACGTCGCGGGCTGGGACGAGGCGGTCCCGGTCGCCTGGGCCGGCGTCGTGGTGCTCGCGGTCGCAGCGCTCTTCCTGCTCGGCGGCCACGCCCGGCGGGTCGAGCTCGAGCTGCCGCATCCCCGCGTCGTGGTCGGGCAGACCGCGAGCGGCAGGATCACGGAGCGGAACCCCACGGGACACCGGCTGCTCGGCGCCACGGTGGAGGTCCCCGTCGGCGAGCGCTTCCTCGAGCTCGCCCTCCCCGCCCTGCCTCCCGGCGGCGAGGAGAAGCAGGACTTCGCCGTGCCCGCCGACCGGCGCGGCGTCGTCGCGATCGGGCCGGTGCGTCACGTCCGCGCCGATCCGCTCGGCCTCGTGCGCCGCGAGCACGTGTGGGACACGAGCGTGGAGCTGTTCGTGCACCCGCGGACGGTGCCGATCGCCGCCACGAGCACCGGATTCGTGCGCGACCTCGAGGGGCAGGCCACGCGCGACCTGACGGCCAGCGATGTGGCGTTCCACGCCCTCCGCGAGTACCAGCCGGGCGACGACCGGCGGTACATCCACTGGAAGTCCACCGCGAAGCAGGGCGTGCACATGGTGCGCGAGTTCGAGCAGACCCGGCGCAGCCATCTCCTCGTGGCGCTCAGCCTGTCGTCGGCCGACTACGCGAACGACGAGCAGTTCGAGCTCGCGGTGAGCGTCGCCGGATCCCTCGGCGTGCGCGCCATCCGGGACGCCCGCACGATCTCGGTCGTCGCGAGCGGCGCGACCCCCGAGTTCGCCAAGCGGAAGGTGCTGTCGGTGCGCAAGCTGAGCACGCTGACGCCCGTCCGCCTGCTGGACGACCTGGCGCGCGTCGAGCGCGCCGACTCCGCCCTGTCGCTCGTCGACCTCGCACGGGTCGCGGCGGATCAGGTGGGCGGGACCTCCGTCGCGTTCCTCGTCTTCGGCTCCCCGCCGGCGCCCGCGCAGCTTCGGGCGGCCTCGGCGTCCTTCCCGTCCGGGGTCGAGGTGGTCGCCGTGGTGTGCGACCCCGGCTTCGCACCCGCCCTGCGCCGCGTGGGCGGGCTCACCGTGCTCACGATCGGCTTCCTCGACGACCTGCAGAAGGCCCTCTCCCGGAGCAGGGCCGCGTGACCGCACCGCTCGAGCGAGTGCGCCGCCGCCCCGGCTCCGTGCTCCTCAACACCGGCTTCCTCGCCCTCGCCATGGCGATCTCCGCGGCCGCGTTCTGGCCCGTCTACCGGAGCGAGTCCCTCGTCGTCGCGGTGGCGGTCGCCCTCATCGCGGGCATCGCGATCGCGGTCCTCGGCGCGGCGCTGCGGTGGCCGGGATGGGCGGTGGGCGCCGCCGTCCTCGCCGCCTATCTCCTGCTCGGCGTGCCGGCGGCCGTGCCGTCGCTCGCCGTCGCCGGGGTACTGCCGACCGTCCCCGGCATCCTCGAGCTCCTCGCGGCGGCCGGGCTCAGCTGGAAGGAGCTGCTGACGATCTCGCTCCCGGTCGGCAGCTACCAGTCGCTGCTCGTGCCGGTGTTCCTGCTCGTCCTCGTGCTCACGACCGCGGGGCTCTCCACAGCCCTCCGGGCGCGCTGGGGCGAGCTCGGCATCCTCGCGCCCGTCGCGCTCTTCGCGGCCGCGATCCTGCTCGGGCCCACGACGCCCGCGCGCCTCCCGCTGTCGCTCGCGCTGCTCGTGACCGCGCTCGCGTTCCTGATCTGGCGCCGGTCGGTGCGCCGGCGATCGCTGCTCGCGAGGGTCGCGCCCGAGTCCCGGGACCGCCGGCGTGCGGTGCTGCGCACAACGGCGGGCGCCGCGGCGATCCTCACGCTGGCGGCCTCGGGAGGCGCGGCGGCCTCCGCGCTCGCGCCCGCGTCCGCTCCGCGCCAGGTGCTGCGCTCCGCCGTCGAGATCCCCTTCGACCCCCGCGACTACGCCAGCCCGCTGTCCGGCTTCCGGCGCTGGTTCCAGGACGAGCGGGCGTCGCAGACGATGCTCGAGGTCCAGGGGCTGCGGGCCGGCGACCGGGTGCGGGTCGCGACCCTGGACGCGTACGACGGCGTCGTCTACACCGTCGGCAGCGACCGGGTCAGCAGCGCGTCGGCGGCCTTCACCAGGGTCCCGTCCGCGATCGACCCGGTCGGTGTGTCGGGCCGCGACGCGACTCTGGACGTCACCGTGCACGGCTACCGCGGCGTGTGGGTCCCGGACGCCGGCGCGCTGCGCAGCATCGACTTCTCCGGAGAGAACGCGGCCTCGCTGCAGGACTCCTTCTACTTCAACCGGGTGAGCGGCACAGGCGCCGTCCTGCAGGGCCTCACCGCGGGCGACTCCTACCGGCTGGACGCCGTCCTGCCCGCGACCCCGGACGAGGGCGAGCTGGCGGCGCTGCGACCCGGCACGGCGCCCGTTCCGGAGCTCCCGCTCGTGCCCGCGGAGCTCGACGCCGCGCTCGAGCGGTACGCGGCGGGGGAGGACACCCCCGGGGAGCGGCTCGTCGCCGCGATCAGCGGCCTCCGGGAGGACGGGTACGTCAGCCACGGCGGGGAGGGAGAGCCCTTCAGCCGCTCCGGCCATTCCGCCGACCGGATCACCGAGCTGCTGACCGCGCAGCCCATGCTCGGGGACGCCGAGCAGTACGCGGTGACCGCCGCGATCATGGCCCGGCGGCTGGGCTTCCCGGCCCGGGTGGTCGTCGGCTTCGTCGCTCCGGACGACGACCCCTCCACGCTGCGCGGCGAGGACGCGAGCGCCTGGATCGAGGTCCACGGCGCGGGCGCGGGCTGGGTCGCCGTCGACCCCAACCCCCCGGTCCGCGACGTGCCCGAGCAGCAGCCGGACGACGCGGCGACGGTGTCGCGGCCCCAGTCCGTCGTCCCGCCGCCTCCGGACGACGCCGTCGAGCAGGACGAGATCCTCCCGCCGGACGTGTCCGAGGAGGACCAGGAGCAGGAGCCCCCGCTCTGGCTGGGCATCCTGCTCACGGTCCTCCGCGTCCTGGCGTGGACCGTGCTCGTCGCGGCGATCCTGCTCGCGCCGTTCCTCGCCATCGTGGGTGCCAAGTGGCGCCGGCGCCGGCGGCGGCGGACCGCGGGCGAGCCGCTCGACCGGGTCGTGGGCGGCTGGGACGAGTTCGCGGACGCCGCAGCCGACTTCGGCGTCGACACGGCGCGGACCGCGACGCGCAACGAGCTCGCGATCGCCGTGGGCGGCCGCCGCCCGCTGGTGCTCGCGTCCGCCGTCGACCGGGCGACGTTCGCCCCGGGCGATCCGCAGGAAACGGACGTCGAGCGCGTGTGGGCGGCCGTGACGGAGCTGCGCGCCGAGCTCGGGCGCGGCCGCACCCGCTGGGAGCGGCTCAAGGCGCTCGTCTCGCTGCGGTCGCTCCGCCGCGGGGAGGAGAGGCGCCGATGACCTGCGCGGCCTGCGGAGCGGACCTTCCGCCCGGCGCGATGTTCTGCGGCGAGTGCGGCACCGCCGCGACCGGGCGCATCCCCGCCGCGGCTCCGGCCGAGCGTCCCGCGCCCACGGGACCCGCGCTGGTGCTCGATGACCGCACTCGGCTCCCCGCGATCCGAACCACGCCCACCGCCGCCCGGTTCGTGCTCCAGTTCAGCACGGGGGAGGCCGTCACGGTCAGCGGCACCGGCCTGATCGGCCGCCGGCCGCAGGCGCAGCCGGGCGAGGAGTTCGACGTCCTCGTCGCCATCGACGATCCCGGGCGCTCCGTCTCGAAGACGCACCTCGAGTTCGGGCAGGAGGGTGGCGCGTTCTGGGTGAGCGACCGCTTCTCCGCCAACGGCACCGTCGTGCGCGAACCGGACCGCTCCGCCCGGCTGTGCGCACCCGGGATGCGCACCCGGGTGGCCCGCGGCTCGCGCGTGGAGATGGGCGAGCAGTTCTTCGTGGTCAGCTGACCCCTCCCGGGGATGCCGGTGAGCGGCACCGTCCACGGCGGCGCCCTCCCGCTCCCGCAGTGCCGGCACCCCGAGGGAGAGTGCCGGGGTGCAGCTGCCGCCGTCCCTGCCCGACCCGGAGCCGGTCCCCTTCCCCCTCGCCGTGGTGCTGGTGCCGGTGCTCACCGGCGCCGTCCTGTTCGCGCTGACCCGGTCACCGCTCACGCTCGCCCTCGCCGCGCTGGGGCCGGTCGCCGGCATCGCGGGAGTCCTCGACGGGCTCCGCCGGCGACGCAAGACGCGCAGCCGCGCGGTCGCCCGGCGGAGGCAGGCGCTGTCGGCGCTGCGCGAGGAGCTCGAGGAGGAGCACCAGCGCCGGCGGGCCGAGCTGCTCGCGGCGTCGCCGCCGGCGGCGGACGTGCTGGCGGGCCGGGCGCCGGGAGACCGGCTCGTGCTGGGCTTCGGCCCCGTCCCGAGCGGCATCCGCCTGCGACCGGCGGAGCCGGAGGACGAGGGGATCACCCGGGACGCGGCGGTCCTCGCCGACTGCCCGATCACGGTTCCCCGCACGGGGCCGGTCGGCGTCGCAGGTCCCGCGCCGCTGACGAGCGCCGTGCGCCGGGCCATCGAGGCGCAGGGCCGCCATCCCCCGGTCGACGAGGCGCGGGCGATCGAGGACCTCCCGCCGCGCTGCAGCGTCGTGCTCCGGCTGGACGGGGTCGGGAGGGCGGTCCTGCTGACGCCGGACGAGGCAGGAGGGCACCTGCGCCCCGAGCTCGTCTCGCGCCCCGCGGTGGCCGCTGCGGACAGTCGGGGGCCGGCCTCGCTGGGCGAGCTGGGGCTGCCCGCGGCGGGCGGGTCGGGGCTGCCGGCCCGCTTCGCCACCGGTCCCGACGGGCCGCTGGAGTTGGACCTCGTCCGCGACGGTCCGCACGCCGTGGTCGGCGGCACGACGGGCAGCGGGAAGAGCGAGCTGCTCGTGGCCTGGATGACCGCGCTCGCCCGAGCCCACCCGCCCGAGCGGCTGGCGCTCCTTCTCGTCGACTTCAAGGGCGGGACCGCCTTCGACCCGCTCGCGGTCCTTCCGCACACCGCAGGCGTCGTGACCGACCTCGACCCGGCGGCCCTCGCCCGGCTCGCCACCGGCCTTCGCAGCGAGCTCGTGCGCCGGGAGCAGGTGCTCCGGGACGCGGGGGCCCGCAGCGTGGAGGCGGCTCCCGGCCTTCCCCGGCTCGTCGTGGTCGTCGACGAGTTCGCGGCGCTGCTGGCGGCGCACCCCGCACTCGCCGAGGTGTTCACCGACGCGGCGTCGAGGGGGCGCGCGCTCGGCGTGCACCTCGTCCTCTGCACGCAGCGCCCCGCCGGCGCCATGCGCGACGCCCTCCTCGCCAACTGTGGCCTCCGGATCGGCCTCCGCATGCTGGCGACGGAGGACAGCCGGGTGCTGCTCGGCACCGCCGACGCGGCTCTCCTGCCCTCCGGCGCACCCGGGCGATGCGTCGTCTCCCGGCAGGGCGAGCCTCCGCTGCCCTGCCGGGTCGTCCCGGCCTCGCCAGGGGACCTCGCGGGCATCCGGCGGGGTCGGCGCGTGGAGCCGGTGTGGCTCCCGCCCCTGCCTCCCCTCGTGCGGCTCGCGGACCTGCCCCGCCGATCGCCCGATGAGCTGGTGCTCGGGCTCGCGGACCAGCCGGAGCGCCGCAGGCAGGCGCCGGCGGTGTGGCGTCCGGGCGAGGAGGGGCCTCTCCTGGTCGCGGGCGAGCGAGGATCCGGACGGTCCACGCTGCTCGCGGCGCTCGCTGCCCAGGGCGACTCCGTCCTGGTCCGCGGTGGCGCGGACGACGGGGCCGAGGCGCTGTGGGACAGCGTGATCTCGCCGCCGCCGGGTCTGCTCCTGGTCGACGACCTCGACCTCGCCCTCGGCGGTCTCGGCGACGAGCACCGGATCGAGCTCACGGAGAGGCTCGCGCACGCCCTGCGCTCGGGACGGGTCCGCGCCGCCGCCGCGGTGCAGGCGCCCCTCGCGGGCTGGGCGAGACCCCTCGCGTCGTCCTTCGCGCGCACCCTCGGACTCCGGATGCCGCGGGACGACCACGCGCTGCTCCTCGGGGGACCGGTCCCGCCCGCCGAGGCGGCGCCGCCGCCGGGAGCCGGCTGGTGGCGCGGCGACCGCGTCCAGGTCGCGTGGGCGCCCGCGTCCCCCGCGGCCGCGGTCCGGCCGGCGGTCGAGCGGATCGCGCTCCGGGAGCCGCTCGTCGTGGTCTCCCGGATGCCGGGGCTCCCGGCGGCCGACGGGATCACGGCCGTCACTCCCGAGGACTGGCGGTCCCGGCCGGAGCTGTGGCCCCTCGCCGCGCGCGTTCCGCTGCTCCTCGTGGGCTGCGCCGCCGCCGACCACCGGGCGATCACCGGCCGCCGGGAGCTTCCGCCGCCCCTCGCCCCGCTCCCCGGGCGGGCGTGGCTCGTCCGGCCGGGAACCGCGGCCGTGCGCGCCGTCCTGCGCCTCGACGGCTAGGCGGCCAGTGCCGTCTCCAGCGCGACCGAGCGGAGCCCGTGGGCCGCGGCGACGGGGGCGCTGGCGAGTGACCCGGCGTGCACGTTGAGACCGGCCGCCAGCGCGGGGTCGGCGCGCATCGCCTCGCGCCAGCCGCTGCGGGCCAGGGCGCGGACATAGGGGAGGGTCGCGTTGGTGAGCGCGTAGGTCGACGTGTGCGGGACCGCGCCCGGCATGTTCGCGACGCAGTAGAACAGAGAGCCGTGCACTCGGAAGGTCGGGTCGGAGTGCGTCGTGCGGTGCGAGTCCTCGAAGCATCCGCCCTGGTCCACGGAGATGTCGACGAGCACGCTGCCGGGCTTCATGCGCGACACGAGCTCGTTGCTCACGAGCTTCGGCGTCCGCGCACCGGCGATGAGCACAGCGCCGATCACGAGATCCGCATCCAGCAGGGCGCGCTCGATCTCGTAGGCGTTCGACGCCGTGGTCCGGACCCTGCCCGCGTAGAGCGCGTCCAGCTCCCGCAGCCGCGCGAGGTTGGTGTCGAGCACGCTGACCTCGGCGCCGAGGCCGGCAGCCATGCGCAGCGCGTTGGTGCCCGCGACCCCTCCTCCGAGCACGACCACCCTGGCCGGCCGGGTGCCCGGCACGCCGGGGACGAGGAGGCCGGGCCCGCCGTTCGGACTCAGCATCGTCGACTGCCCGACGAGGGGGGCGAGGCGGCCCGCCACCTCGCTCATCGGCGCGAGAAGGGGCAGGGATCGGTCGGGCAGCTGCACGGTCTCGTACGCGACGGCCGTGATGCCGGACTCCAGGAGGGCGCTCGTCAGCTCGCGGTCCGCCGCGAGGTGGAGGTACGTGAAGAGGACGAGGTCCTCGCGGAAGTGCCGGTACTCCGACACGATGGGCTCCTTGACCTTGAGCACGAGCTCCGACGAGGACCACACCTCGTCGGCGTCCTCGGCGATCTCGCCACCCGCGGCGACGTAGTCGGCGTCCGAGATCCCGGAGCCCTCGCCGGCGCTGCGCTGGACCAGCACCCGGTGACCGGCCGCGGCCAGGTCGTGGACACCGGAGGGGGTGATCGCCACCCGGAACTCGCTGTCCTTGATCTCCTTGGGGATCCCGATCCGCATAAGCCCCACCCTACTCGCGACGCACTCCTTTTCGTCCGTTCCGCATCGGACTCGCAGCGGATTCCGCGCCCGCGGGTGCATCAACGCCACTCGATCCGCAGACATGCACCCGGCGCCATGCTGGACCGATCGCCGCGCCGTGGGCGGGATGCGGAAACCGCGGAATCCGGGTCCGGGAGGACCGTCGGAGCACGGATTTCGTGACGATTCTGTTTCGGAGAAGGGGATATCCACCGGATCCGGCACGGATCCCGGGTGCGGTATGCCAGGATCGTCCCACCGACCCGAGCGCTGCTCGAGAGAGAACGGAAGGAGGCGCCCGTGTTCCGCCGCGAATCGCCCGCCGATCCCGCAGTGCGGGCCCTGATCGCCCAGGCCCGCTCCTGGCAGCTGGGCAGGCGCACCCTGCTGCAGGGCGCCGGCCTCTCCGCCGCCACTCTCGCCCTCGCGGCCTGCTCGACGGGCGGCGGCACAGGAGCCCGCCCCTCGGCGGCCGCCGACGACTCCGGCAGCGACAGGTCGCTGACCTGGGCGAACTGGTCCTTCTACATCGACGAGGACGAGGACGGCAACTACCCGACCCTGCAGGCGTTCGAGGAGGAGACCGGCATCTCGGTCACCTACAACGTCGACGTCGACGACAACAACACCTACTACGCGAAGGTGAAGGACCAGCTCGCGCTCGGGCAGGACATCGGAGCCGACACCGTCTGCCTCACCGACTGGATGGTGGGCCGCCTCATCGGGCAGGGCTACGTGCAGGAGCTCGACCACGGCAACATCCCGAACCTCGCCAACCTCAGCGCGAGCCTGCGGGATCCGGGCTTCGACCCGGGACGACGCTTCTCGGTGCCCTGGCAGACCGGGTTCGCCGGACTCGCCTGGAACCGGGAGAAGCTGCCCGACGGCCTCACCTCCGTGGAGCAGCTCTGGGACCCCGCCCTGAAGGGGCGCGTCGGCGTGCTCTCCGAGATGCGCGACACCATCGGGCTGATCCTCCTCGCGCAGGGCGTCGACATCGCGAGCGACGCCTGGGGCGACGCGCAGTTCTCCGCCGCGATCGAGGTGTTCCGCCAGCAGGTCGAGTCGGGTCAGATCCGCAACATCAAGGGCAACTCCTACGCCGACGACCTCAAGAACGAGGACACCCTCGCCGCCATCGTGTGGTCCGGCGACATCACGACCATCAACGCGGAGCTCGGCGAGGACAAGTTCGGCTTCGCGCTCCCCGACACGGGCGGCACGCTCTGGAGCGACAACTTCGTCGTCCCCATCGGCTCGACGAAGAAGGCGAACGTCGAGACGCTCATCGACTTCTACTACCGGCCCGAGATCGCCGCCGAGGTGGCCGCGTGGGTGAACTACATCACCCCCGTCGAGGGCGCTCAGGAGGCGATGGCGGAGATCGCGCCGGAGCTCGTCGAGAACCAGCTCATCTTCCCGAGCCAGGAGACCCTGTCCCGGGCGCACATCTTCCGCGACCTGACGAACGCCGAGCAGTCCCGCTACCAGGCGGAGTTCGAGTCCGTGGGCCTGGGGGCCTGATGGCCCGCGGGCTCTTCGCCGAGTCCGGGGCGGATCTCCAGCTCGTCGGGATTCGCAAGGAGTTCCCCGGTTTCACCGCGGTGGAGCAGCTCGACCTGACGGTCCCGGCCGGCACGTTCTTCGCCCTGCTCGGGCCCTCCGGATGCGGCAAGACGACCACCCTGCGCCTCGTCGCGGGACTCGAGGAGCCGACCTCCGGCCGGATCCTCCTCGGCGGCCGCGACGTGACCGACACCAAGCCGCACCGGCGTCCGGTCAACACGGTCTTCCAGAGCTACGCGCTGTTCCCGCACATGACGGTCCTCGAGAACGTCGCCTTCGGCCTGCGGCGCCGCGGGATCGACGACCCGCTCGGCAAGGCGAGGTCGGCGCTGCGCCTGGTCGAGCTCGACGCCCTCGCCGACCGGAAGCCCGCTCAGCTGTCGGGCGGCCAGCAGCAGCGCGTCGCCCTCGCGCGGGCCGTGGTGAACCGCCCCGCCCTCCTGCTCCTCGACGAGCCGCTGGGCGCCCTCGACCTCAAGCTGCGGCGGCAGATGCAGCTCGAGCTGAAGAGCATCCAGAGCGAGGTCGGCCTCACCTTCGTGCACGTCACGCACGACCAGGAGGAGGCCATGACCATGGCCGACACCGTCGCCGTGATGAACCGGGGGCGGATCGAGCAGATCGGCTCGCCGGAGGAGGTCTACGAGCTCCCGCGCACGGCGTTCGTCGCGAACTTCCTCGGCCAGTCCAACCTGTTCCCCGCCGTCGTCCGGGAAGCCGGGGACGATGCCGTCGGGGCGGACGTCGCCGGGCACCGCATCCTCGTCCCCCGGTCTCGGGCCCAGCGGACCGAGGGCACCATCACCCTGGGCGTGCGTCCCGAGAAGCTGCTGCTCCTGACCGAGGAGCCCACGCCGATCGCCGGGATCAACGTGCTCGGCCCCGGCCGGGTCACCGACGTGTCCTTCAGCGGCGTGAGCACGCAGTACCTGGTCGAGGTGCCGGGCGCCGGCACGGTCATCGTCTTCGCGCAGAACCTCGTCTTCGGGCCGGTGGTCGAGCCGGGCGCCGACGTGTGGCTCAGCTGGCGCGTCGAGCACGGCTTCGGGCTGGCCGACGCGCCGAGAGGATCGGCGCTCCAGCAGGCGCACGAGGCCCTCGTGGGCGGCGCGGAGACCTAGCCGTGGCTCTTCCCGCGTTCGCCGGCGCCTCGGCGCCCGCCACCGGCCGGGGCGGAGCCGCCCGGAGGAGCGGCAGGGTCGCGCTGCTCCTCCTCCTGCCCGGGATCGCCTACCTCCTGCTGTTCTTCCTGGCGCCGCTCCTGTCGCTCGTGATGACCTCGCTGCAGTCCCCGTCCGAGACGGTGTTCGGGCAGTACGACTTCACGTTCAACTGGGCGAACTACCTGCAGGTGGTCGGGCAGTACGGGGAGCAGATCGGCCGGTCCTTCCTCTACGCGCTCCTCGCGACCGTCTTCGCCCTGCTGTTCAGCTATCCGCTCGCGTACTTCCTCGGCGTCAACCTGCGCGGCCGCCCCATCCTGCAGAGCCTGCTGCTCGTGCTCGTGGTCGCACCGTTCTTCATCAGCTTCCTGCTGCGCACCGCTGCCTGGAAGCAGATCCTCTCGGACGAGGGCCTGGTCGTCTCGACGCTGAAGGCCCTCGCCCTCCTCGGGCCGCAGGACCACCTCACCGGGACGCCGATCGCCGTCGTCTTCGGGCTCACCTACAACTTCATCCCGTTCATGTGCCTCCCGCTCTTCACGACGCTCGAGCGGCTGGACCTCCGCGTCGTCGAGGCGGGCCGGGACCTCTACGGCGGCCCGTTCACCACGTTCCGGACGGTGACGCTGCCGCTGTCCATGCCCGGGATCGTGTCCGGCACGCTGCTCACGTTCATTCCCGCGGCGGGCGACTACGTCAACGCGAGCAGCCAGTTCCTCGGCGGGACCAGCTCGACCATGGTCGGCAACGTGATCCAGAGCAACTTCCTCGTGCAGCTCAACTATCCGGCGGCCGCGGCGCTGTCGATCCTGCTGATGGCGACGATCCTCGTGATCGTCGGCGTGTACGTGCGCCGGTCGGGGACGGAGGACCTGCTGTGAGCGGCCAGAACCAGGCGGGCCTCGTCCTCGGCCAGGAGACGGGCGCCGAGCTGGGGGAGCCGCCGCGCCGTCCACGCCGGTGGGGCCTCGGTGCGGGACGGTGGCTGCTGCCGGCGTACTGCGCGCTCGCGCTCGCCTTCCTGCTCGTCCCGATCGTCTACACGATCGCGTTCTCGTTCAACGACTCCGTCCGGACGAACATCGCGTGGCGCGGCTTCACCCTCGACAACTGGCTCAACGTCTGCGACGAGCCCGGCGTCTGCGAGGCGTTCGGCAACAGCCTGCTGATCGGCGTCGTGGCGACGGGAATCGCGACCGTCCTCGGCACGATGATCGCGCTCGCCCTGGCGCGCTACCGCTTCCGGTTCCGATCGGGGACCAATCTGCTGCTGTTCCTGCCGATGGCGACACCGGAGGTGGTCATCGGCGCGGGTCTCGCCGCGCAGTTCCTCACGGCCGGCGTGCCCAAGGGGATCGGGACGATCATCGTCGCGCACGCGATGTTCTGCCTGAGCTTCGTCGTCGTCACGGTGAAGGCCCGCGTCGCGAGCCTCGACCCGGCGCTCGAGGACGCCGGCCGCGACCTCTACGGCTCGCCCGGGCAGGTCTTCTGGCGGGTGACCTTCCCGCTGCTGCTCCCCGGCATCCTCGCCGCCGCGCTGCTGTCGTTCTCGCTGAGCTTCGACGACTTCATCATCACGTACTTCAACTCGGGCCCGGTGAACACGCTCCCGACCTACATCTACACGGCGGCGACGCGCGGCATCCCCGCCGAGGCGAACGTGCTGTCCTCGGCCGTGTTCCTGCTCGCGATCGCGGTCGTGCTGATCGGCCAGGTCGGTGCACAGGCCCGCCGGAAGCGCCTCGGCATCGCGACGCGGTAGGCCGCGCGGTCGGCACCGCCTCGCCGCGGTGGTCGTCGCCCCTACGGGGAGACCGTTTCCACCCGACAGAGCGTCAGGCGCAGGTGACGCGGATCGCCCCGACCGGGGCGCCGCCTCCGGAGACGGTCAGGTCGAGCCGGGACAGGACGCGGGCGTGGGTCGCGGGGGCGACCGCGCCGACCGACGCGAGCAGCGTCACCGCGACGGCGGCGGCCGGGCGGAGGCTGCCGTCGAGCACCTTCACGGCGACCGCCGTGCCGTCCTCGAGGGCGACGGCGAGGACGCCCTCCGCCCCCACCTTCGCAAGCGCGCCGAGCTCCTCGATGAGGACCGCGTCCGGTCGCCCCTGCCCCGAGATCAGGTCCGGATGGGCGAGCACCGCCTCCGTCAGCGTGCCCGCGTCGCGGTAGATCGCCCAGGGCGAGTCCGACCGCGCGGTGCGCAGCCGGGCGAACCCGGTCGCGAGCCCGGTGAGGGTGATCGCGTGCACCGGCAGGCCGCAGCCGTCGACGCCGGTGGCGAGGATGGGGCCGCTCGTCATGCGCTGCACGACCTCGCGCACTCGATCCTGCAGGGGGTGCGCGGGATCGAGGTAGGCGGCGGGATCCCAGCCGCTGCGGACGCAGGCGAGGAGCATCGCCGCGTGCTTGCCGGAGCAGTTGTGGAAGATCGGATGGGGGCCGTGCCCGTCGCGGACCATCGAGTCGCGGGACTCCTGGTCCTTCGGCCAGTCCGCCGGGCAGCGGAGGGCGGAGAGCCGGAGCCGCCCCTTCTTCAGTACGTCGCGGACGATCCTCGCCTGCTCGGCGGTGCCGTCGTGGCTCGCGGTGGCGAGCACGAGCTCCTCCGGTGCGAGGTCGGCGCCGCTCGCCATCGAGGCGAGCGCCTGGAACGGCTTGAGCGCGGAGCGCGGGAAGATCGCGGCCTCGGGATCGCCGACGCTGCGCAGCACCGTCCCCTCGGGACCCAGCACGACCGCGGACCCCGCGTGACGGGACTCCGCGAACCCGCTGCGCTCGACGACCGCGAGCTCCTGCGCCGACTCGAGGGCGAAGGTCCCCGTGGGCGCGGAGGGCAGGCGGATGGGACCGGTCGTCACCGGGTCAGAGCGCGGCGAAGCCGTCGGCGAGGACCCCCAGGGCGTCCTCGAGCAGCTCGTCGGAGATCGCGAGGCTCGGCAGGAAGCGGAGGACGTTGCCCCAGGTGCCCGCGGTCAGGACGAGGACGCCGTTCTGCGCCGCGTGCGCGGCCAGAGCGTTCACCGCCTCCTGGTTCGGGGCCTTGGTCGTCTGCGCCGTGCCGGGCTGGACCAGCTCGATCGCCATCATCGCGCCGCGTCCGCGGATGTCGCCGATGATGTCGAAGCGCTCCTGCAGCGCGGTGAGGCCGCGGGTGAGGGTCTTCTCGATCCGGGCGGCCTCGGCGAGGAGGCCGTCCCGCTCGATGAGCTCGAACACGGCGACGGAGGCGGCAGCGGCGACGGGGTTGCCGCCGAACGTCCCGCCGAGGCCGCCGGGCTGGGCGGCGTCCATGATCTCCGCCCGGCCGGTGACGCCCGCGAGGGGGAGCCCCGCGGCGATGCCCTTGGCCGAGAGCACGAGGTCCGGCACGAGCCCGAAGTGCTCGCTCGCGAACCAGCGCCCGGTGCGGCCCATCCCGCTCTGGATCTCGTCGGCGATGAGCACCACGCCGTTGCGGGTGGTCCACTCCTGCAGCGCGGGGAGGTAGCCCTCGGCGGGCGTCTGGAAGCCGCCCTCGCCCTGGATGGGCTCGACGACGAGCGCCGCGAGGTCGGAGGCGCCGATGCGCTTCTCGAGGTAGGCGATGGTCCGGGCCGCGGCCTCCTCGCCGGAGAGCCCGTCCCGGTAGGGGTACGAGCTGGGCGCGTGGAAGACGTCGCCGGCGAAGGGGCCGAAGCCGGTCGCGTACGGCGCTGCCTTGTAGTTCATCGCCATCGTCAGGTTGGTGCGGCCGTGGTACGCGTGCTCGAGCACCGCGACGGCGCGGCGGCCCGTGTACTTCCGGGCGATCTTGACGCCGTTCTCGACGGCCTCCGCGCCCGAGTTCACGAGCACCGTGTGCTTCTCGAAGTCGCCGGGGGTGTGCTGGGCGAGGAGCTCGGCGACCCGGACGTACGACTCGTACGGCGTGATCGTGAAGAGGGTGTGCAGGAAGGAGTCGAGCTGCGCCTTCGCCGCGTCGACCACCGCCTCGCGCGTGTGGCCGACGGTCGTCACGCCGATCCCCGCGCCGAGGTCGATGAACTGGTTCCCGTCGACGTCCCGGAGGACCGCGCCGTTCGCCGCCTCGATGTAGACGGGGAGGACGGAGTGCACGCCCGGGGGGACCACCTTGACGCGCCGCTCGTGCAGTGCCTGCGACTTGGGGCCCGGGATGGCGGTGACCACTTCGCGGCGAGGTTCGATCGGCTGAGCGGACGAGGCGGACAGGGTCTCCAGCAGGGCGTCAGTCATGATGCGGGCGAGTCTACGCCCGGGCCCTCCATGACCCCCGAGGACGCGGCGGCTAGCATCGCGCTCGTGAGGATCGACCACCAGTACCGGATCGGCGTCGAGTGGACCGGGAACCGCGGGGAGGGCACCACCTCCTACAAGGCGTACGGGCGCGAGAACCTCGTCACGGCGGAGGGCAAGCCGCCGCTCGAGGGCTCCGCCGACCGGGCGTTCCGCGGCGACGCGGACCGCTGGAACCCGGAGGAGCTGCTCGTCGCGGCGCTCAGCCAGTGCCACATGCTCTCCTACCTGCACGTCGCCGTCCTGCACGGCGTCGTCGTGACGGGGTACACCGACGTCGCGACGGGGGTCATGACCCAGACCCCGGACGGCGGCGGGCGCTTCCGCGAGGTCACCCTCCACCCCGTGGTCGAGCTCGCAGACCCGGCGCAGGCAGCGCTCGCCGACTCGCTCCACGCCGAGGCGAACCGCAAGTGCTTCATCGCGGCGTCCGTGAACTTCACCGTGCACCACGAGCCCACGACGACGGCCGCCGCGCTCGCTCAGCGGGGCGGCGGCGCCACCCAGTAGGTCTCGACGCAGCTGCTGCCGGCCTCGGAGAGCACGCACCGGCCCAGGAACTCGGGGAACCGGACGGCGGCGGGATCGCCGAACCAGTCCGTGAAGATCCGCCAGAAGTTGCGGTTGCCGTAGGAGGAGCACGCGTCGCCCGAGCCGTAGAGCCGGGCGAGCGCCGCCGCGTTCGGCTGGTACGGCGTGTAGTTGTACAGGTTCGCGGTCGCCTGGTTGCGGATGTCCACCGGCGCCGCTCCGCAGGACGCGTCCGGCGAGTAGGCGATGCTGACCCTGCCGATCTCGGCGGCCCGGTCGGTGGGGTAGAGGGTGTACTGCCGGAACTGCCAGGCGGCCCGGTAGACCTGGTTGAAGAAGCCGAAGTAGCGCGCGTCGCAGGCTGCTGTGTCCGGGCAGGCGTATCCGGTCGCCCGCTCGTAGCCGAAGGCGCTCGGCCGGGTCAGCAGCGACTGCTCCTTCTGCAGCAGCACGAGGAGCACCTGCGGGTTGATGCCGCACGCCGCGGCCACCTTCGCGACGATCCGCGACGCCTCCTCGCTCTCGGCGCCGCGGTAGGGGGCGCAGTGGCCGAAGCCCTGATCGGGCACGTCCGGGGTGTCCGAGCGGAAGTCCTCCAGGCACGGCACGCCGTCCTCCGGGATGCAGACGCGGCGCTCGAGGAATGCCTGGACCTCCTCCGCCCGCATCGCGGACGCGTCGTAGAAGCGGTCGTCGCTGATGAGCAGGCCGGGCCGGAAGTCCCCGGCGTCCGCCCTGCGCCACTCGATCGCGGTCCGCTCCGTCGAGGGAGTCGCGGCGGCGGGCGGACCCGGGAACAGGACGGCGGTCACGAGGGCGAGCACCGCCGCCCCCAGCGCGCGCATCACCCGATCACTCTAGACAGCCCGGGTGGGCCGGGCGGGGGTGGAAGGATGGGCGGGTGCGGCGCCTGATCCTCCTCGGCTCGACCGGTTCCATCGGCACCCAGGCCCTCGACGTGGTCCGCGCGAACCCCGGCCGGTTCGAGGTCGTGGGGCTCGCGGCGGGCACCGACCGGGCCGCGCTCGCCGCCCAGGCCGAGGAGTTCGGCGTGCGCTCGACCGCACTCGGTGCCGAGGAGGCGGCCGCCCTCGTGCGGGACGTCGAGTGCGACGTCGTCCTCAACGGCATCACCGGCTCGGTCGGGCTGGGTCCCACGCTGGCGGCGCTCGAAGCCGGACGGATCCTCGCGCTCGCCAACAAGGAGTCGCTGATCGTGGGCGGCGAGCTCGTCACCCGGGCCGCCCGGCCCGGGCAGATCGTGCCCGTCGACTCCGAGCACTCGGCGATCGCCCAGGCTCTCCGTGCGGGCGCGCCCGACGAGGTCCGGCGGCTCGTCCTCACCGCGTCGGGCGGTCCGTTCCGCGGCCTCAGGCGCGAGGACCTGGAGGACGTGACCCCCCGGGAGGCGCTCGCACACCCCACCTGGGACATGGGGCTCGTGGTGACGACGAACTCCGCCACCCTGGTCAACAAGGGCCTCGAGGTGATCGAGGCGCACCTGCTCTTCGGGGTGCCCTACGACCGCATCGACGTGACGGTGCATCCGCAGTCGATCGTGCACTCGATGGTCGAGTTCACGGACGGGTCGACGATCGCGCAGGCCTCGCCCCCGGACATGCGGCTGCCGATCTCGCTGGGCCTCGACTGGCCGCGCCGGGTGCCCGGAGTCGGGGTGCCGCTCGACTGGACCAGGGCGAGCGCCTGGACCTTCGAGCCGCTCGACGACGAGGCGTTTCCGGCGGTGGAGCTCGCGAAGGCCGTCGGCCGGGCGGGCGGGAGCGCGCCGGCCGTCTTCAACGCGGCGAACGAGCAGGCCGTCGCGGCGTTCCACGCCGGAAGGATCCCGTTCCTCGGGATCCTCGACACCGTCCGCGCGGTCGTGGACCGCCACAGCCCCGACTCCGGCGGGCTGACGCTCGAGGGCCTGCTGGAGACCGAGAGGTGGGCGAGGGCCGAGGCCGACCGCCTCCTGCGCTAGCCCTGGGCCGCCTCGCCGGTCCAGCGCTCGATCTGGCGCTGGAGGTCGCGCCCGAGCTGGTCCAGCCGGTCGCGCAGCCCGTCGAAGATGTTCCGGTCCTCCGCGGCCTCCTGCTCCTGCTGGATCCGCTCGTGCTCCTCCCTCAGCCGCTCGAGCTCGGCCTGCTCGGCGGCGACCGCGGCCTCGAGCTCCTCCCGGACGCCCTCGATCGACGCGAGGATCTCGCGGTAGCGGGCGGAGGTCACCTGGTCCGCCAGCGCGGCCTGGTCCACGTGCGACGCCAGCTCCTCGAGCGACGTGACGGCGCCCGGATAGTCGGTCACCGCGGCGGCGGTCGCCACGGCGAGGGCGTCCTCCCGGAGCCGGCGGGTGAGCTCGTCGGTCAGGCCCTCGCCCTCGATGGCGGTCTGGAGCTGGGCGAGACCCGTGCCGAGCTCGCCCTCGACGGCGGGGTAGGCCGGCGGAGGCTCGGGCGGTCCCGGCTGGATCCAGGCGGTGATGGCGGGCCACGCCGCGACCACACCCACGGAGCCTCCGGCGAGGAGGAGCACGAGGAGCACGGACCACGCGGCGCGCCGTCGCCGGGCGTGCTGGGGGGCGTGCGGCGCGGGAGGCGGAGGGTCGGGCCGGGGGAGCAGCGAGGTGGGACCGGTCGGAACAGCGGTCCGGTCGCCCGGTACGACGGGCAGCACGGCCGTCCGGTCCTCGGAGGGGACCCGGAGGATCTCGGTGCGGTCGCCGGAGGCGAGGGCGGTCGCCTGCTCGCGCTCGGGATCCTCGTCGAGCTCGGGCAGCACCGAAGTCCCGCGGTCCGCCGGAGGAAGCAGGAGCGTCGGGGGCTCGGCCGTCGAGGCGAAGGGGCCGTGGGAGGACCAGGCGAGGAGGCCGTCCCGCGCCTGCCGGGCGGAGGGACGGTCGGCGGGGTCGACGGCCGTCATGGACGCGAGGAGCTCGGCGTCGGGCGGGGTGAGCCCTGCCGGGAGCACGGGCGGGCGGACGGTCCGCGCGATCGCCTGCTCGGTCCCCGTGCCGGGGAACGGCGCGCGTCCGGTCAGCCCCTCGAGGAGCACGATGCCGAGCGAGTAGACGTCGCTCGGCGGTCCCACGAGTCCGCCCGAGACCTGCTCCGGGCTCAGGTACCGTGCGGTGCCGATGACCATGCCCGCGGTCGTGAGCCGGGACTCGTCGGCGATCCGTGCGATGCCGAGGTCCGCGAGCTTGGCGCGGAGCCGGTCGTCCTCGTCGGTGGTGACGAGCACGTTCTCCGGCTTGACGTCGCGGTGCACGACCCCGCGGGAGCCGATGTACCCGAGGGCGTCGGCCACCTGCGAGAGCAGGCGCGTGAACTCCGCGGCGGTGACGGGACGGTCGCGGAGGAGCTCGGCGAGATTGGGGCCGTCGACCAGCTCGAGGATCAGGTAGGCGGGCTCGCCCGCCTCGCCGGTCGCAGCGTCGTGAAGGGTGACGAGCGAGGGGTGGTTGAGGCCCGCGAGCATGCGGATCTCCGAGCGGATGCGGCGCAGGTCCCGCGCGTCCGCCACGTCCGGCCGGAACAGCTTCACCGCGACGTCACGGCCCAGCCTCTCGTCGTGGGCGCGGTGCACCGTCGCCATGCCGCCCTCGCCGATCAAGGGCCCGAGGAGGTATCGGCCGGCCAGAAGGGTGCCCGCACCGGTCGCCGAACTGGCCACGAGCCCTCCCTTCCTGATGAACTCCTGATCTACCACGCCCTGCTGGGGGAAGACCGCCCAATCGCCGGGGTGCGACTGCTCGCGCGTGCTGTCCGAGGGGCGGCTACTCCGTCGGCTCCTCCGTCGACTCGGTGGAGTCGCCGCCCTCCTGGGGCGTGCCGCCCTGCTGGGATCCGGAGTCGCCCCCGGATCCGCCCTCGGAGCCGCCGCCGGATCCGCCGTCCGTGTCGTCGCCGCCGCCGTCGGCGCCGTCTCCGGATCCGCCGTCACCGCCGTCCGGGGTGTCGCCGCTTCCGTCACCCTCGCCGGATCCGCCGGTGGCGTCGTCCTCGCCCGATCCCGCAGGCGGGGTCGCCTCGCCTCCGTCGGTCTCGGACGTGTCCTCCGTCGGCGTCGTCGGAGCCGGCGGCGCCGCGGGATCGCCCTCGGAGGAGTCCCCGTCTCCGCCGCCGCCGCCGCCGTCTCCGCCGGTCTCCGCGCTGTCCGAACCGCCGTCCGGGATCGGGGCCGTCGTGCCGCCGGTCGCCGTGAGCCGCTCGGAGAGCTCCGCGCGGGCCCGGGTGATCGCGGCCTTGATGGCCTCATAGCGCTCGGCCGGGATCCGGCCGTCCGCTCGGGCCTTCTCGAGGCGGGCCTCCAGCTCGTCGAGTGCGGTGAGCGCGGCCTCGAGGTCTCCGCCGGCCGCGTGCGACGTGACCTGGAGGACGGTGTCCTGAAGGTCGTCCGCGACGGCGGCCGGGTACGTGTCCTGCCGCGCGCAGCCGGACAGGGTGAGGGCGACGGCGAGCGCCGCCGCGGCGAGCCGGATCACTCGACACTCTCCTGCAGGTCGCGGAGCACGTCCCCGAGCTCCCCGGGGACGTCGGGGTAGGCGGGCGCGCTCTGCCCGGCGTCGCCCGAGAGCGACTGGATCACGGCGGGCGCGAGGAGGACACCGGCGAGCAGCACGGCGGCGACGAGAGCCCACATCACGATCGCCACCGCGCGGCCCCGGCGGTCCTTCCGGATGCGGGTGGGTGTCGTCGTCGGCGCCGTCGCGGGCTGCCACGCGGGCAGCCCGCCCGTGCCGGCGGCCGGCGCGTGCTGCGGGAGCGGGGTCGCCGGAGCGAGGCCCGGGTACGGGGTGGCGGGCGCCGGCCCGGCGATCGCCGCGGGTTCGGTCAGGGCGGGATAGGGCGTCGCGAGCGGTCGTGTCAGGCCGTCGTGCGGTGTCGCGAGGGGCTGCGTGATGCCGTCGGTCTCGGCAGGAGGGGCGCCGGGGGCGGGAACCGGGCCGGATGGCGTCCCCGCCGTGCGGAGCGGCAGGGACTGCAGCGGGATCGCGGCGGTTCCGCTCATCGCCTCCCACCGGGTGAGCGCGTCCTCGGCCTGCGCGGCGCTGATCCTCGAGCCGGGGTCGAGGGCGGTCATGGCCCGGAGGATGGCCGAGGAGATCTCGGGGAGCCCCGGCGGGAGCTCCGGCGGCCGCACCGTGCGCGTGGCGGCCGACTCCTGCGGCGTCCCGGCGAACGGTTTCGCGCCGGTCAGGCACTCGATGAGCACGAGACCGAGCGCGTACACGTCGCTCGCGCTGTCGGCGTAGCCGCCGGTGATCTGCTCGGGCGCGAGGTAGGCGACCGTGCCGAGCATCTGCCCGGCACTCGTGAGATGGGTGGCGTCCGCGAGCCTGGCGATGCCGAGGTCCGCGAGCTTCGCGACGACCCGGCCGTCCTGGTCGCGCCGCACGAGGATGTTCGCCGGCTTGACGTCCCTGTGCACGATCCCCTTGCGGTGGATGTGCGCGAGCGCGCTCGCGATCTGCGCGCCGATCTGCAGCGCCTCCCGGGGGCTGATCCGGCGCTCGGCCAGCAGGTGCCCGAGATCCTCGCCGTCGACCAGCTCCATGACGAGGAAGGCCGTCCCGCTGTCGCCACTGAAGGACGCGTCGTGCAGGGTGACGAGGTTCGGGTGGTTGACGCTCCCGAGCATCTGGATCTCGGCCTGCACCCGCCTGGTGTCGCTCGCCTCGCGCACGTCGGTGCGGAACACCTTGACGGCGACGTCGCGGTCGAGCACGAGGTCGTGCGCCCGGTGCACGGTCGCCATGCCGCCCGAGCCGAGAAGCTCGCCCACCTGGTACCGTCCGCCCAGGATCGCGCCCGTGTCGGGACGGGTACTGGTCACGGAGGGCTCGCTTTCACCGGGTGCCCCCATGGTACCGGCCGCGTCGGGACCCCTCGGGGGGTAGCGCGGGTGCCGCGTCAGGCCCTAGTCGTCCTTGCCGTTCCCGTTGCCCTGGTTGCCCTCGTTGCCGTTGCCGCCGCCCTCGTTGCGGTTGCCGCCGCCTTCGTCGCCGTTCCCGCCGCCCTCGTCGCCGTTCCCGCCGCCGTCGTCGCCGTTCCCGCCGCCCTCGTTGCCGTTCGCGGCCTCCTGAGCCGCCGCCTCCTCGGCCGCCTGCTGCGCGGCGGCGGCCTCCGCCGCGGCCTGCTGCTGGGCTTCGAGCTGCTGCTGGAGCTCGGCCTCCCGCTGGGCCTGCTCGGCCGCTGCGGCCGCGGCCGCGGCGGCCTCGAGATCGGCGCGGACCAGGCGCACCGCGGCGAGGATCTCCCGGTAGCGCGTCGGCGACACCTCTTCCGCGTCCACCGCCGCTTCGAGGTCCTGCACCGTGACCTCGAGGGCGGCGCGGGCGTCCGCGTACCTGCCCTCCGCGGCCGCGGTGGTCACGGCGAGGACCTGCTGCTGGAGGCGGTCCGCCGCCGACACGGTGAGCTCGGGCGATGAGGCGCAACCCGCGAGCGAGAGGGACACCGCGAGCGCGACGCCCGCGAGGATCCGTCTGGTCATTCCGGCACCACGCTCTCCTGAAGCTGCTCGAGATGCTCGCCGAGCTGCCCCTCGACGACCGGGTAGCTGGGGGCGGGGCTCGGCGCCGGCTGCTCCGGCGGACGGGCGAGCAGGAGGCCGCCTCCGACGGCCGCGACGAGCGCGACGGCCGCCCCGGCCGCCATGAGCCCTCGTCGGACGCGCCGCGGCGGCGTCCCTGCCTGCGCATCGTGGGCACCCTCGGGCTCCTCCGCGATCGGCGCGGCGAGCGGCGCGGTGGCACCGCCCTCGGAGAGCACGAGCGTGGGCGCCGGTGCCGCCTCGGTCTCGGCGAGGACGGGCGAGGTCCGGAAGGGCCCGGGGGAGCTCCAGGCTCGGAAGCCGGCCTCGGCGGACGCGGCGCTCAGCCGCTCGCCGGGATTGCGGGCCGTGATGCCGGCGAGGAGCGCCGCGTCGCCGGGGGAGAGTCCCGCCGGGAGGCGGGGAGGCCTCGAGGTCCGCGCCGCGAGCGACTCCGCGCGCGTGCCGGGGAACGGATGCTCGCCGGTCAGCCCCTCGAGCACGAGGAGCCCGAGCGCGTACACGTCGCTGGCCGGGCCGGGATGCTCGCCGAGCACCTGCTCCGGGCTGAGATACGCCGCCGTCCCGAGCAGGGTGCCCGTCGCGGTCATCCTCGTGCCGTCGATGAGCCGCGCGATCCCGAGATCCGCGAGCTTCGCCCGGATGGCCGATCCACGGCCGATGACGAGGATGTTCGCGGGCTTGACGTCGCGGTGCATGATGCCGCGCTCGTGCACGTGGGCCAGTGCGGCGGCGACCTGCGCGGCCACCGACGCGAGCTCCGCGGGTGACAGGACGGGCAGCAGACGGCCGAGGTCCTCGCCCTCGACGAGCTCCATCACCAGGAAGGGCGGCTCCGTGTCGTCGCCTGCCGAGGCATCGTGCAGGACCACGAGGCCCGGATGGTTGACGCTCGCGAGCATCCGGATCTCCGCCTGGATGCGGCGGGGATCGACGGCGACCGCGACGTCGGAGCGGAAGAGCTTGACCGCCACCTCGCGCCCGAGCTGGAGGTCCGTCGCCCGGTGCACGAGGGCCATGCCGCCCCGTCCGATGACAGGGCCGAGGCGGTAGCGGCCCCCGAGGATGCCGTCGGCGACGGCGCTCGGGCTAGTCGACACAGCACCTCCCAGGACGCCTCCATGCTAGCGGCGGCCCCGTGAGGGGGCGTGGTGCAGCGCTCGGCGGCTTCCGAGACCGGGAGAACTAGTGTTGCGCCGTGGACAGCGTCCTGCTCTATCTCCTCGGCGTGCTCGTGATCGTGCTCGGCCTGGCCCTGTCGATCGCCCTGCACGAGATCGGGCACCTGGTCCCCGCGAAGCTGTTCGGCGTCAAGGTGACGCAGTACATGATCGGGTTCGGGCGGACGCTGTTCTCCGTCCGGCGCGGGGAGACCGAGTACGGCCTCAAGGCGATCCCCCTCGGCGGCTACATCTCGATGATCGGGATGTTCCCTCCGGCGCGGCCGGGCGGGAAGATGCGCAACGCGAGCACCGGCTTCTTCAACACGATGGTCCAGGAGGCCCGCGAGTCGAGCGAGAAGTCGGTCGGGGCGGACGAGCAGCGCGCGTTCTACCGCCTGCCGATCTGGAAGCGGATCGTCGTGATGCTCGGCGGTCCCTTCATGAATCTCGTGCTCGCGATCGTGTTCTACGCGATCGTCCTGATGGGCTTCGGGATCGCCCAGACCACGACGACGATCGGCTCGGTCTCGGAGTGCGTCCTGCCCGCGACGAGCTCGCGCACGACGTGCGAGGCCTCCGACCCCAAGGCACCGGGCGCCGCCGCCGGGATCCTGCCGGGCGACCGGGTGATCAGCATCGACGGCACCGAGATCACCACGTGGGACCAGGCGACCGCGATGATCCGGGAAAGCCCCGGCGAGCCGCTCGCGATGGTGGTCGAGCGCGACGGCGAGGAGGTCGCCATCTCGGCGACGCCGCTGCTCACCGAGCGCTACGTGACGGACGAGCGCGGCACGATCCTCGAGGACGCGGCAGGGAACCCCCGGACGCAGGAGGTCGGCTTCCTCGGCATCGGCCCGACCGCGGAGCTCGTCCAGCAGCCCGCGTCCGCCGTCCTGCCGATGGTCGGCGAGAACGTCGCCGCCGTCACGGGCATCATCCTCAACCTGCCGCAGCGGCTGATCGACGTCGCGAACGCGGCGTTCGGACCGGGGGAGCGCGACCCGAACGGTCCCGTCAGCGTGGTGGGCGTCGGCAGGCTCGCGGGCGAGATCGCGAGCCTCGAGGAGGTCCCGGTCGCGTCCCGGGTCGCGAGCCTGCTCGGCGTGCTCGCGTCGCTCAACGTCGCCCTGCTCGTGTTCAACCTGGTCCCGCTCATGCCGCTCGACGGCGGCCACGTCGCGGGCGCCCTGTGGGAGGGGCTGCGCCGCGCCTTCGCCAAGGTGTTCCGGCGGCGCGACCCGGGACCCGTCGACACCGCCAAGCTCATGCCGCTCACGTTCGCGGTCGTGATCCTGCTGGGCGCGATGAGCGTCCTGCTCATCTATGCGGACATCGTCAAGCCGATCTCGATCCTCTGACTCGCGGCGGCGGCCTCGCGCTCAACAGGCAGAAACGCCTCCGACAGGCTCCCCGTGGCCGTTCTCTCCTGTTGAAGGCCCTGCCTGCCTGTTGAGCGCGAGTTCCGAGGCGAGGCGCGGCGGCTAGCCGGTGTCCGGCGGGCGCGGCCCGCCCCCGGCTCCGTTCAGCCGCGCGGCGTAGGCTTTCCGCCGTGCCTGCAGTCAATCTCGGAATGCCGACGGTCCCGGAGGTCCTGGCGCCGCGGCGGAAGTCCCGGCAGATCCGCGTCGGCAAGGTCCTCGTCGGGGGCGACGCCCCGGTGAGCGTCCAGTCCATGACGACGACCGCGACGACGAACATCAACGCGACGCTGCAGCAGATCGCCGAGCTCACTGCGTCGGGCTGCGACATCGTGCGCGTCGCCGTCCCCAGTCAGGACGACGCGGACGTGCTGCACATCATCGCGAAGAAGAGCCAGATCCCCGTCATCGCGGACATCCACTTCCAGCCGAAGTACGTCTTCCAGGCGATCGACGCCGGCTGCGCGGGCGTCCGGGTGAACCCGGGCAACATCCGGAAGTTCGACGACCAGGTGGGCGCCATCTCGAAGGCGGCCAAGGAGGCCGGGGTGAGCATCCGCATCGGCGTGAACGCCGGCTCCCTGGACCCGCGCCTGCTGCAGAAGTACGGCAAGGCGACGCCCGAGGCGCTCGTCGAGAGCGCCGTGTGGGAGGCGAGCCTGTTCGAGGAGCACGACTTCCACGACTTCAAGATCTCCGTCAAGCACAACGACCCGATCGTCATGGTGAAGGCCTACCGGCTGCTCGCCGAGCGCGGGGACTGGCCCCTCCACCTCGGCGTGACCGAGGCGGGCCCGGCCTTCCAGGGAACGATCAAGTCCGCGACCGCGTTCGGCATCCTGCTCGCGGAGGGCATCGGCGACACGATCCGCGTCTCCCTGTCCGCGCCGCCGGTCGAGGAGGTCAAGGTGGGCCTGCAGATCCTGCAGTCGCTCAACCTGCGCGAGCGCAAGCTCGAGATCGTCTCCTGCCCGAGCTGCGGACGCGCGCAGGTCGACGTCTACTCGCTCGCCGACTCCGTCACCGAGGGGCTGCAGGGCATGAGCGTGCCCCTCCGCGTCGCGGTCATGGGTTGCGTCGTCAACGGCCCGGGCGAGGCCCGCGAGGCGGACCTGGGCGTCGCGTCCGGCAACGGCAAGGGGCAGATCTTCGTCAAGGGCGAGGTCATCAAGACGGTCCCCGAGAGCGAGATCGTGGCGACCCTCATCGCGGAGGCGAACCGCCTGGCCGACGAGATGGGCCCGGGCGCCCCGACCGGCACTCCCGAGGTCGTCACCGCCTGACCCCGCCCTGGGCGCTCCATCGGGCGCCCCGCGACGCGCTGGCGACCACCTGCGCGGATCAGGAGATCCGACGCGAATCAGGGGAACCGGCCGAATCCGCACGCGGTTCAGGACGACACGCCGCTGCCGGACGCGGAAGTCCTGATTCGCGCAGACGCGCCACCCCCTCGTCGCGGCCGCTCAGGCCGTGCGAGAATTGCCGGAATGGACGGGAAAGCGCTTTCTCAGGTCGAGATCGACGGACGGCGTCCCGTGCGCACGATCTTCCGGCTCCTCGGCCAGCACCGCCGCCGCGTCCTCCTCGCGGTGTTCTTCTTCGCGCTGAAGGACACCCCTCTGTGGCTCCTCCCCGTGGTCACGGCCCGCATCATCGACGTGGTCGTCGCCCGCGGGCCGCTCAGCGAGCTGTGGCTCTGGGTGGGCATCGCGCTCGTCGCGCTTCTGCAGAACTACCCGAACCACGTCCTCTACACGCGGTTCTTCATGGGCGCCGTGCGCCGCATCGGCGCCGAGCTCCGGAACGGCCTCGCCTCGCGCCTGCAGGCGCTGTCCATCGGCTTCCACTCTCGGGCGAGCTCGGCCGTGGTGCAGACCAAGGTCGTCCGCGACGCCGAGAACGTCGAGGTGATGCTGCAGCAGACGGCGCATCCGCTGCTCTCGGCCACCATGGTCGCCCTCGGCGCGATCACCATGACGGCGATCGCCGTGCCCGCGTTCCTGCCGCTCTACGCGCTCGCGGTGCCGATCGCGGTCCTCCTCCGGGCGTGGCTCAACCGGCGCAGCATCGAGCGGAACGAGCGGTTCCGGCGGGAGGTGGAGCACTTCTCGGCGAGGGTCGGGGAGATGGCGACGCTCCTGCCGATCACCCGGGCGCACGGCGTCGAGCGGACCGCGGTGGACCGCGTCGCGAGCGGAGCCGAGGGCGTCCGCGTCGCGGGCTTCGAGCTCGACATGCTGAACGGCCGGTTCGCCTCTGTCTCCTGGGTGACGCTCCAGCTCCTCGGCGTGGCCTGCCTGGCGCTCGCCGGCTGGGCGTCCATCACGGGCTTCCTCCCGGTGACCGCCGGTGAGGTCGTGCTCCTCAGCTCCTACTTCGCGCTGCTGACGAACAGCGCCAACCAGGTGCTCGGGCTCCTCCCGATCATCGCGCGCGGCACCGAGTCGATCCGGTCGGTCAGCGAGGTCATGCAGGAGCCCGACCTCGAGCGCAACGAGGGCAAGCGCGCGGTCGCGACCGTCCGGGGCGACATCGCGCTGCAGCGCGTCGGGTTCCGCTACGGCGGAAGCGAGGGACCGGCGCTCGCGGACGTCTCGCTCGACATCCGGGCGGGCGAGACGATCGCCTTCGTCGGCTCCTCCGGGTCCGGCAAGAGCACGCTGCTCAACCTGGTGCTCGGGTTCCTCCGGCCGACGAGCGGCCGGATCCTGCTCGACGGCGAAGACATGGAGGAGCTCGACCTGCGCAGCGTCCGGCGCTTCGTGTCCGTCGTGCCCCAGGAGTCCGTGCTGTTCGAGGGGACCATCCGCGAGAACGTGGCCTACGGCCTGCGCGGTGTCGGGGACGAGCGCATCCGCACCGCGCTCGAGGACGCGAACGCGACGGAGATCGTCGAGGCGCTTCCGCGCGGGTGGGACACCATGGTCGGCGAGCGCGGAGCGCGGCTGTCGGGAGGCCAGCGGCAGCGCCTCTCGATCGCCCGGGCCCTGGTGCGCGACCCGCGCATCCTGCTGCTCGACGAGCCGACCAGCGCGCTCGACCCGGAGTCGGAGGCGGAGGTGGGCGCCGCGCTCCGCAGGCTCATGGCCGGCCGGACGACGCTCGTCGTGGCCCACCGGCTCTCGACCATCCGCTCCGCGGACCGGATCGCCGTGCTGGAGCAGGGACGGATCGTAGAGGTCGGCTCGCACCAGCAGCTGCTTCGCGCCGGCGGCCGATACGCGGAGCTGCACGCGACTCAGGCGGGCTGACCTGGGCGGGCGGGGTCCTGTTCCCGGCTCTGCTCGCGCCCCACGGGCATCCCCTGTCGCTCAACAGGCAGAATCCCCGCCGACAGCACCGGGAGAGGCCCCGGAGCCTGTCGACGGCGATTCTGCCTGTCGAGGGCGAAGAGCTAGGCGGCGACGGGAGCCCGGAGGTGCGGCGCGACGGCCCGGTCGAAGGACTCGGCCGTGTGTCGGGCCACCGCCGTCCACTCGTCGGCCCAGATGTCCTGGTTGAAGAGCTCGACCTCGATGTCGCCCGCGTATCCGGTGGCCTCCACCGCGGCAGTGAGTGACGCGAAGTCGATCACGCCGTCGCCCGGGTAGTGCCGGGCGAGCAGCACGTCGGCCGGGAGCGGGGTCGCCCAGTCGCACGCCTGGTACGTCGCGATGCGGCCCTCGGCCCCGGCGCGCGCGATCTGCGGGAGCACCTCGGGATCCCACCAGATGTGGAACGTGTCGACGACCACGCCGACGCTCTCCGCGGGGAAGGGCCTAGCCAGGTCGAGCGCCTGTCCGAGCGTGGACACCACCGCGCGGTCGGAGGCGTACATCGGATGCAGCGGCTCGATCGCGAGCGTCACGCCCGCCGCCCGTGCGTCCGGCTCCAGCTCGCCGAGGGCGTCCTGCACCCGATGCCGGGCGCCCGCGAGGTCGCGGGAGCCCGCGGGAATTCCGCCGGCGACGAGGACCAGGACCGCGGCCGAGCCGGCGGCGCCGGCCGACACGAGCGCCGCCGTCTCCTCGATCGCGCGCCGGTTCGAGTCGAGCGCGGTGCGGCGCTCCGCCGGGTCGGGGGTCGTGAAGAAGCCGCCGCGGCAGAGGCTCGAGAAGCGCAGGCCGGAGTCGGCGAGCAGGCGTGCGGCGTGGTCGAGGCCGACGTCCGCGACGGGCTCCCGCCACAGGCCGATGCTCGGGATACCGGCGGCACGGGTGGCGTCGATGGCGTCGGGCAGCGGAGCGTGCTTGATCGTCGCCTGGTTGAGCGAGAGCCGCGGGTGCGCCATCAGGCCACCGCCACCGGGGTTCGCGAGGCGACCTCGACCCCGTTGAGCTCGAGGAGCCGGTGCCAGCGGTCGGCGGCCAGCTCGGGCTGCTCGAGCGCGCCGCACTCGTTCGCGAGGCGGACGATCTCGGACAGGTGGGGCAGGCTGCGCCCGGCGTGCAGTCCGCCGACCATGCTGAATGCCTGCTGGTGCCCGTTGAGCCAGGACAGGAACGCGACGCCGGTCTTGTAGAACCAGGTCGGCGCCGCGAAGATCTGCCGGGACAGGGCCTCGGTGGGTCCGAGGATGCGGCGGTACTCGGCAACGTCGCCCGCGTCGAGGGCCTGCACCGCCGCGGACGCGTGGGGGCCGATCGCCGCGAACGCGCCCAGGAGCGCGTCGGAGTGGCCCTGGTCGTCGCCCTCGATGAGCCGGACGTAGTTGTAGTCGTCGCCCGTGAACATCGTGGCGGTGGCGGGCAGCCCGCGCCGGACCGCGATCTCCGCGTCGGCGTCGAGCAGGCTCATCTTGACGCCCGCGACCCGGTCGCCGGCATCGCTGATGATCTGCAGGAGCGTTCCCGCCGCGCGCTGGAATACCGGGGAGCCGAAGTAGCCCGCGAGCGCGGGGTCGAACGCCTCGCCGAGCCAGTGCAGCAGGACCGGCGCGCTCGCCCGCGAGATGACCTCGGCGTACGCCCGCCGGTAGTCGTCGGCGGTCGAGGCCGCCCGCGCGAGGTGACGGCTCGCCATGAGCACGACCCCGGCGCCCTGCTCCTCGGCGAAGTGCAGCTGCTCGACGTACGCGTCGACGACCTGCTGCAGCGAGACGACCTCGTCCGCGAGGTGGTCGGTGTTGACGCCCACGACGAGCGCTCCGCCGACCGAGGCGGCCTCGGCGGCGCTGCGGGCGATGAGCTCGCGCGTCGCCGCGGCGTCGAGGCCCATGTTCCGCTGGGCGGTGTCCATCGCATCCGCCACGCCGAGACCCCAGGACCAGAGGTGGTGGCGGTAGGCGAGGGTCGCGTCCCAGTCGAGCTCCGCGGGCGCGCCCGGGACGTTCTCCGCCCAGGGGAGCGGCACGACGTGGGCCGCCGCGTAGACCTTCCGGCTGGCGAGCGGCCGCGCGGGACGCGAGAAGGCGGGGGCGGGGGCGAGGTCGGCCGAGCCGACCCGCCCCTCCGCGCCGAGGAGGGTGAGCGTGCTCATGCGCTCAGCCTCCGACCGTCGCGCGATCGGGCACGCGGAGCTCGTCCGCCTGGCCGTCGAGCGTGACCTCCGGCAGGTCGATGCGCCGGCCCGAGCGCGAGGACTCGAGGCCCTGCTCGGCGAGCTGCATCCCGCGGGCGCCGGCGAGGAAGTCGTACGGGTGCGGGGCGTCCTCGAGGACGTGGCGGAGGAACTGCTCCCACTGGGTCTTGAAGCCGTTCTCGAACACGTCGTTGTCCGGCACGTCGATCCAGTCGTCGTCGTAGTCGTGGGTGTCGGCGAGGTCCGGGTTCCAGACGGGCTTCGGCGTCGCGTTGCGGGGCTGGATCTTGCAGCCGAAGAGCCCGGCGACCGCGGAGCCGTGCGTGCCGTCGACCTGGAACTCGACGAGCTCGTCGCGGTTGACGCGCACCGTCCAGCTCGAGTTGAGCTGAGCGACGATGCCGCCCTCGAGCTCGAAGACGGCGTACGCGGCGTCGTCGGCCGTGGCGGCGTACGCCCGGCCCTTCTCGTCGGTGCGCTGCGGGATGTGCGTCACGGCACGCGCGTACACCGACTCGACCCGGCCGAAGAGGTTCTCGAGCACGTAGCTCCAGTGCGGGAACATGTCGACGACGATCCCGCCCCCGTCCTCGGCGCGGTAGTTCCAGCTCGGCCGCTGAGCGGGCTGCCAGTCGCCCTCGAAGACCCAGTAGCCGAACTCGCCCCGCACGGAGAGGATCCGGCCGAAGAAGCCGGAGTCGATCAGCCGCTTCACCTTCTGCAGGCCCGGGAGGTAGAGCTTGTCGTGCACGACGCCGTTCTTGATCCCCGCCTCGGTGGCGAGCCGGGCGAGCTCGAGCGCCTCGTCGAACGTCTCGGCCGTCGGCTTCTCGGTGTAGATCGCCTTGCCCGCGGCGATCGCCTTCCGGATCGCCGTCGCGCGCGCCTTGGTGACGAGGAAGTCGGAGTAGATGGACCAGCGCGGGTCGGCGAGCGCCTCGTCGAGGTCCGTCGTCCAGTTCTCGATGCCGTGCTTCGCGGCGAGCTCCGCGAGCTTGGCCTCCGAGCGGCCCACCAGGATCGGCTCGACCTGCACGCGGCGACCGTCGGACAGCTGGACGCCGCCCTGGTCCCGGATCGCGAGGATCGACCGCACCAGGTGCTGGCGGTAGCCCATGCGCCCGGAGACGCCGTTCATGATGATTCCGACTGTCGACTCTGACACGGTGGTGCTCTTCCTGTCGTGACTCCGGCTTCTCCGGAAAGCGTTTACCCACGATAAGCCGGAAGTGCGGGCGCAGGCAAGAGGAACCGCCGTGGCGGCGTGGGAGCGCTACCACGAGAGGCCGAAGACTCTCGAGCGCCGTCGATCGGCGGCAGCGGAAAGGCGGCCCGCAGGAGCGCGAGGAAGGCGTCAGCGGGTGCTGGCGCGGAGCAGCACCTCGCCGCCGACGGACTCGACCGTCGGCTCGTTCCCGTCGCGGTCCGCGAGCGCGAGCCGGATCGCGCGCTCGCCGACCTCCTCCAGGGGCAGGCGCACCGTGGTGAGCGCGGGGGAGACGTCGCGGGCGGTGGCGATGTCGTCGAAGCCCGCGACCCCGATGTCGCCCGGGATGTCGGCCCCCGCCTCGCGGAGGCGGGAGAGCGCGCCGATCGCCATGACGTCGTTGACCGCGAAAATCACGTCGATGCCGTCGATGCCGCGCTCGAGCAGCTCGCCCGCGGCCTGGTAGCCGCCGTCGCGCGTGAACTCGGCGGGCAGGATGCGGTCCTCCGGCAGGTCGAGCCCGAGCTCGGCGAGCCCGTCGCGGAAGCCCTGCAGGCGGTCGTTCGACGTGAGGAGGGACCGGGTGCCGGTGATGGCCGCGAAGCGGCGGTTCCCGCGCTCCGCCAGCGCGCGTGCGAGGTCCCGGGCGCCGTCGTAGTTGTTCATCTGGAGCGTGTCGAACGGCAGGGCGCGCTGCGACACGACGACGACCCGTCCGCCGGTCTCCTCGTAGGCCGCCAGCTCGCGGGCGAGGGCCTCCTCCTCGCCGGAGTCGAGGAAGCGGGACCCGGTGAGGATCAGCACCCGGGGGCGCTGCCCACGGAGTCCTTTCACCACGCCGAGCTCGCGGGCGGCGCTGCGCTCGGTGACCGCCATCGTCACGATCAGACCCGCCTCGTCGGCGCCCCGGATCACCCCCGCGGCGATGGAGGAGAAGTAGGGGTCCGCGATGTCGCTCACGACGAGCGCCACGGTGGGGGACATGCCGCGCGCGATGGCCTGCGCGGAGAAGTTGGGGATGTAGCCGAGGCGCTCCGCGGCCGCGACCACGCGGCTGCGGTACTCCTCGTTCACGCGGCGGGCACTGCCGTTCAGCGAGCGGGACGCGGTCGCGAGCGAGACGCCGGCCTCGCGCGCGACGTCGTGGAGCGTCGCGGCGCCCTTCGGCGTCCCTGTCGGCATCGTCGTCCCTTCGGTGGCAGTCATCCTGCCATGCGCCCCGGTGCCCGAAGGAGCGGGCAGGCTCTCGGCTCATGGTAGTGGGAAAGCGCTTCCCCGCAAGCTATGCTCGCCCCCGTGCCTTCGCACAGCCGCCCCGGTCTCCGCAGGACGGAGGCGCCGCCCGCCGTGGCGCTCTCCGACATCCCGGTGCACGATCCGTTCATCGTGACCGATGCCGCCGCCGGCCGCTACGTGCTCTACACCGCCTTCGACGAGGCCGCGGCCGGGCGCGGAACGGGGGTCGTCGCCTACACGAGCGAGGACCTGCGCCACTGGAGCGGTCCCCAGGTCGTGTTCCGCGTGCCCGAGGGGACGTGGGCGGACCCGCGGACGGCGCCGTGGGCGCCCGAGGTGCACCGGCACGCCGGCCGGTGGTTCCTCTTCGTGACCCTGCACGAACCCGCCACGCCGTTGGGTCGGGTGCGGCAGGGGGAGAACCTCGTCGAGGTCTCCAACGCCAGGACGGGCCTGCCCTACCCGCCGGTGCGGCGCGGCGTCGTCACCGCGGTCGCGGACGGCCCGCTCGGACCGTTCACGCTGCTGCAGGAGGACGGCCCCGTCACCAGGCCGGACTTCATGGCGATCGACGGCACGCTCTTCGTCGACGACGCCGGCGAGCCCTGGATGGTCTACGTGCACGAGTGGGTCCAGCTGCTCGACGGCACGATCGAGGCGGTGCGGCTGTCCGCGGACCTGTCCCGCGCGGTGTCGGACCCCGTCCACCTCTTCCGGGGCTCGGAGGCGTCGTGGCTCTCCACCCGCATCCCCAGCGCGCAGGCCCTCCCGCCCTACGTGACCGACGGCCCGCAGCTCCGGCGGCTGCCCGGCGGGGGCCTCGCCATGCTCTGGAGCTCGTACCGGGCCGGGCAGGGCTCCGGTGAGTACGTCGAGACCTGGGCCGTCTCGGAGAGCTGTTCCCTCCAAGGACCCTGGAGTCAGCGCGACGTCCTGGTGGACGGCAACGCGGGCCACGGGATGCTGTTCGAGACGCTCGACGGAACGCTCCTGCTGGTGCTCCACCGGGGCATGAACACGCCGAAAGTCCGAGCGGAGCTGCACGAGGTGATCGAGGGTCCGAAGGATCTCCGCGGGGGCGCGGACCGGCGGGACCTGTACGGACGCCATGCCTGAGGCGCCCCTGTTCCGCGACCCCGTCTTCGACGGCGCCGCCGACCCCACCGTCGTCCGTTCTCACAGCACAGGGCAGTGGTGGATGTTCTACACGCAGCGCCGGGCGACGGCCGAGGAGCCCGGGGTCGCGTGGGTCCACGGAAGCGCGATCGGCGTGGCCGTCTCGGACACCGGGGAGCACTGGGAGTACCGCGGAACGGCGGGCGGCTTGGCGACTCCCGGGATCACCCACTGGGCGCCCGAGGTGATCCCGGACGGCGACGGGTACCGGATGTACGTGACCCTGATCGACGGCGTGCCCGACCGGTGGGAGGGGCATCCACGCCGCATCGCGGAGTACCGCAGCGACGACCTCGACGACTGGCGCTTCGTCCGCGACCTCCCGCTCAGCTCGGACAGGGTCATCGACGCGGCCTTCGAGCGGTGCGCGGACGGCGTGTGGCGACTCTGGTACAAGGACGAGGCCGACGGGTCGACGACGTGGGCGGCGACGAGTCCCGACCTCGAGACCTGGTCCGTGGAGGGGCGCGTCATCGCGGGTGCACCGCACGAGGGCCCGAACGTCTTCCGCCTCGGGGGCTGGTACTGGCTGATCGTCGACGAGTGGCGGGGACTGCGCGTCCACCGGTCGACCGACGGGATCCACTGGAAGGTGCAGCAGGAGGACGACGGACTGATCCTCGCCCGGCCCGGCAGCCGGGCCGGCGACGGCACCGTCGGCCGGCACGCGGACGTGGTCGTCGCAGGCGACACCGCCTGGATCTTCTACTTCACGCACCCGGAGTGGGACGGAGCCCTCGACGGCGCGGACGAGCTGCGGTCGCGGATCAGCTGGATCCAGGCGGCGCCCCTGCGCGTGGAGGGCGGCGTCCTGCGCTGCGACCGGGACTCGCGCGCTCCGCTCCTGCTGACGGGCGCTCCGTCGGGGGAGGGGCCCGCTCCCGGCGCTCGGTAGATTTGTCCGGTGCCTACCCGCCTCTCCCAGCTGTTCGTCCGCACCCTCCGCGAGGACCCGTCGGACGCCGAGGTCACGAGCCACCGCCTGCTCGTCCGTGCCGGCTACATCCGCCGGCAGGCGCCGGGGATCTTCGCGTGGCTGCCGCTGGGCCTGCGCGTGCGGACGAAGGTCGAGCGGATCATCCGCGAGGAGATGGCGGCCGCGGGCGCGCAGGAGGTGCTGTTCCCCGCGCTGCTGCCCCGCGAGCCCTACGAGGCGACCGGCCGCTGGGAGGAGTACGGCGACGGGATCTTCCGGCTGAAGGACCGCAAGGGCGCGGACTACCTGCTCGCGCCGACCCATGAGGAGGTCTTCACGCTGCTCGTGAAGGACCTCTACTCGTCCTACAAGGACCTCCCGCTCACGATCTACCAGATCCAGGACAAGTACCGCGACGAGGCCCGGCCGCGGGCGGGCCTGCTGCGCGGGCGCGAGTTCAGCATGAAGGACGCGTACTCGTTCGACTGGACCGACGAGGGACTGGACGCGAGCTACTCAGCCCAGCGCGACGCGTACGAGCGGATCTTCACCCGGCTCGGCCTCGAGTACGTGATCGTCGCGGCCGACGCCGGCGCCATGGGCGGCTCCAAGAGCGAGGAGTTCCTGCATCCGACGCCGATCGGCGAGGACACGTTCGTCCGCTCGGCGGGCGGCTACACCGCGAACGTCGAGGCGTTCACGACCCTCGCCCCGGATCCCCTGCCCATCGACGGGCAGCCGGACGCGCTCGTGTTCGACTCGCCGAACACCCCGACCATCGACACGCTCGTCGACCTCCTCAACGCCGAGCAGCCGCGGGATGACCGGGCGTGGACCGCTGCGGACACGCTGAAGAACGTGGTCCTCGCGCTCACGCACCTCGACGGCAGCCGGGAGCTCGTCGTCGTCGGCCTCCCCGGCGACCGCGACGTCGACATGAAGCGTGCGGAGGTCGCCTTCCAGCCCGCCGAGGTGGAGGCAGCGACCGAGGCCGACTTCGACAGGTCCACCTCGCTCGTCAAGGGCTACATCGGGCCGTGGTCGCCGCTCGGCGCCGTGCTCGGGCTCGAGTCGGCGACGGGCATCCGGTACCTCGTCGACCCCCGGGTCGTCGACGGGACCGCGTGGGTCACCGGCGCCAACGAGAACGAGAAGCACGTGCTGAGCCTCGTCGCGGGGCGCGACTTCGGCCACGACGGCATCGTGGAGGTCGCGGAGGTCCGCGCGGGCGACCCGGCGCCGGACGGGTCCGGCCCGGTCGCGCTCGACCGCGGCACGGAGATCGGGCACGTCTTCCAGCTCGGCCGGAAGTACGCGGAGGCGCTCGGGCTGCAGGTGCTCGACCCCAACGGCAAGCTCGTGACCGTCACCATGGGCTCGTACGGGATCGGCGTGACCCGCGACCTCGCGCTCGTCGCGGAGGCGAACTCGGACGAGCGCGGCCTTCTCTGGCCGCGCGAGATCGCGCCGTTCGACGTCCACATCGTCGCCACCGGCAAGGACGAGGCGGTCTACACGGCGGCGGACGCTGTGGCCGCCGAGCTGGAGACGCTCGGCGTCGAGGTGCTCTACGACGACCGGCCCAAGGTCTCCCCGGGGGTGAAGTTCGGCGACGCCGAGCTCCTCGGCATCCCCACGATCCTCGTCGTGGGCCGGGGCCTCGCCGAGGGGAACGTGGAGCTGTGGGACCGCGCGACCGGGAACCGCACCGCCGTCCCCGTCGAGCAGGCCGCGTCGGCGCTCGCCGCGGAGTTGCGGGCCCAGGGAGTGCCGGTCCGCGCCTGACCCTCCCGTCCGCCGCTGCTGCGCGGATCAGGAGATGCCACGCGGATCAGGACTTCCGGCGCCTTCCGCGCGCGGATCAGGAGAACACGCCGAGCCCGTCACCCGATCTCCTGATCCGCGCAGGACTGTGGGGGAACGGGTCGGCGGGATCGGGTACCGTAGACGGAGCCTCCCCAGGGGGAGGTGTACAAGCGCGAACAGTGGAGACGGCCGTGGACATCGACCTGAGTGTTCTGCGCCTCATGGAGCGCGAGCGCGAGATCCCGTTCGAGGAGCTGGTGCGGATCATCGAGCAGGCGATCCTCACCGCGTACCTCAAGCATGTGGGCAAGCCCGAGCCGAAGCACGGCGAGCCGGCTCCGGCGCGCGTGCACCTCGACCGCAAGACCGGCCACGTGTCCGTCTTCGTCCCCGAGCTGGACGAGGAGGGCGCCGTCATCGGCGAGGCCGAGGACAGCCCCAGCGACTTCGGGCGGATCGCCGCCTTCGCCGCCAAGCAGGTCATCAACCAGCGGCTGCGCGACATCGGCGACGACCGCATCCTCGGCGAGTTCCGGGGCAAGGAGGGCGACATCGTCGCCGGTGTCATCCAGCAGGGGCCCAACCCGCGCATGGTGCACGTCGACCTCGGCTCCGTCGAGGCGATCCTGCCGCCCGAGGAGCAGGTGCCGGGGGAGACGTACCCGCACGGCGAGCGGATCCGCGTCTACGTGACGAGTGTCGCCAAGGGCTCGAAGGGCCCCTCGATCACCGTATCCCGGACCCACCCGTCCCTCGTGCGGAAGCTCTTCGCCCTCGAGGTTCCCGAGATCGCGAGCGGCGTGGTCGAGATCGTCTCCCTCGCGCGGGAGGCGGGCCACCGCAGCAAGATCGCGGTCCGCGCGACCGAGCCCGGCGTCAACGCGAAGGGCGCCTGCATCGGCGAGCTCGGCCAGCGCGTGCGCGCCGTGAGCGCGGAGCTCGGCGGCGAGAAGATCGACATCGTCGACTACTCGGACGACCTGCCCACCTTCGTCGCGAACGCGCTGTCGCCCGCGAAGGTCTCGAGCGCGTTCGTGATCGACAAGAGCATCAAGGCCGTCCGCGCCCTCGTGCCGGACTACCAGCTGTCCCTCGCCATCGGCAAGGAGGGCCAGAACGCCCGCCTCGCGGCGAAGCTGACGGGCGCAAAGATCGACATCCAGCCAGACTCAATCCTCGACGAGGATTGAGTCCATAGGCGCTGCCGATCCTCGACGAGGATCGAGTCCATAGGCGCTGTCGATCCTCGACGAGGATCGAGTCCGTAGGCGCTGCCGATCCTCGACGAGGACTGAGTCCATAGGCGCTGTCGATCCTCGACGAGGACTAGCGCCAAAGGTAAAAGGTCATGTACTTTTCCTGCCGACGGCGGGAGGAGTGCGGATGGACGTCGCGACGCTCGGGGTGGGCATCCTGGGATGCGGCCCGGTCACCCAGGCGATCCACCTGCCGACGCTGGCCCGGTTCCGCGACACGTTCCACGTCGCCCGGGTGATGGACGTCGACGCCGAGGTCGCCCGTGCCGTCGCGGACAGGGCAGGCAGCGCCTGGACGACCAGCGCCGACGAGGTCATCGCCGACGAGGACGTGCAGGTGGTCGTCGTGTGCAGCCCCAACCAGTTCCACGCGGAGCAGGTCATCGCCGCCTGCCGCGCGGGGAAGCGTGCGGTGCTCTGCGAGAAGCCGCTCGCCGTGACCCGCGAGGAGGCACGCCGGATCGCGGAGGCCTCCGCCGAGACGGGCGTCCCCGTCGTCGTCGGCGCGATGCACACGTTCGACCCCGGATGGATCGCCGCGGTCGAGAACTGGGGCGACCTCGTCGACCGGATCCACACCATCCGGTACTCGATCGTCCTCACTCCCAACACGCGCTCGGAGGACTTCGCCACCGAGATCCATTCGCGGCCCACGAGGACCGCGCCCGAGCTGAGCGCCGCGGAGCGGGCGGCGGGCGAGATGTTCGGCAACATCATGGGGCTCGCCATCCACGATCTGCCGCTCGTGCGACGGCTCTGCCCCGACTTCCGGGACGTCGAGCTGCTGTCCGCGCAGACGCTGTCGCCCGGCTACCTCCTCGACCTGAGGATCGGGGACCGCAGCGTGCAGGTGTACGGCCACCACACCACCTCCTGGCGTCCCGAGTGGCGCGTCGAGGCGATCGCCGACGACGTCTCGCTGGTGGTCGACTTCCCTCCGCCCTACGTGCACGCGGGCTCCGGGACCGCGACCTTCCGTGCCCGGGGCGAGAGCCGCATCTTCGGCCCCTACGACACGAACGGGTACGAGGAGGAGTGGCGGTATCTCTCGAAGCTCGTCACGGGCGCCGCGGACCCCCTCGACACGCAGGTCCTCGTCGACGACGTCGTCTTCGCGATCGGGATCGCCGAGTCCGCGACGGCGGTCGTGCGGGCGGCCGCCGAGAAGGCCGAGGTGACGGCATGACCCGGCAGCTCACGGTCGCCTCCGCCTCGGACGCGCCCTTCGCGGAGCAGCTCGCGGCCATCGTGACGCTGCCGGAGTCGCTGCGCGAGGCGTCGGGACCGGCGGACCTGATCGGGATCCGGGGCGCGGCGGGATGGCCCGCCGTCGCCGCCGACGCGATCCGATCGGGCGCGCGCGGCATCCTCGTCGTCGCGCCCGTCGCCGCCGACACCGCCGAGCTCGAGGCGCTGGCGACCGAGCGCCGCGTGCCCGTGGTCCTCGACTCGCCCTGGGCGGGCAATCCCGCCGTGGCGCAGAGCGCGCCGCCGTTCTCGGCGCTGCTGGGTCCCGGATCGCTCGTCGAGGCCCGTGCCGACCTTCCGGTGGGGTCCGATCCCGAGCAGGGCGCGCTCGACCTGCTGGCGCTCGTGCGGCGCGCCGTGGCGCCCGCCGCCGGGCTCCGCGTCGTGCGCCGGGGCAGGACCGGCTGGGACGCGGTCGCCGCGGTCGAGGGCGGAGCCTCGGCGACCCTGGGCGTCGTCCTCACCGACTCCCTCCCGCCGTCGGCGACCGTGCGCATCCTCGGGCCCGTCGACTCCGTCGTGCTCACCGTCCCCGCCCCCGCCGCCGCCGCCCCGGGTCGGGTCCTGGTGGGCCGGCGCGACGGCGAGACGCTGCTCGAGACCCGGTACGAGACGGCCCACCGGGCGGCGTGGCGCCGCCTCCACGCCCTGGTGCTGGACGGCGAGGACTCGGACGACCTGGCAGGATTCGCGGCAGACCTGCGCCTCCTGAGGGAGGCGCCCGGCCCGGCCCGCGGCTCCCTCTAGGCTGGCGCGATGACCACGCCCGTGCTCCGGGGACCCTACAAGCGGGGCATCGAGCGGCGGCGCCAGGTGGTCATCACCGCGACGGAGGTGTTCGGCGAGCACGGCTTCCGCGGCGGCACGCTGCAGCAGGTCGCGGACCGCGTGGGCGGCACGCCCGCCGCCGTACTCAAGCTGTTCGGCACCAAGGAGAAGCTCCTCATCGCGGTGCTCGAGCACTGGGGGAGGGTGACCGCGGACATCGTGCTCGAGGGCAGCATCGAGAACGCGCACCTCGACGGCTTCGTGAAGCTGATGAGCTACCACGTCGCGCACAAGGGGCTGCTCCAGCTGTACACGACGATGGCGGCGGAGGCGTCCTCGCCGCAGCACCCGGCTCACGAGTTCATGACCCGGCGGTACCGGAACGCGCTCGAGGACATGCGCCGCTTCTTCCGGGAGTCCTCCGAGGCCGGGCACCTGCGCCCTCTGACCGACGAGGACATCGCCCACGAGGCGGAGTACCTGCTCGCCGCGCTCGACGGGCTCGAGATCCAGTTCCTGCTCATCCCCGAGTTCGACCTCGAGCGGTCGTTCCGGCTCTACACCGAGCGCGTCCTCGAGCGGCTGCGCGGCCCCGGCGTCTGACGCGCGAAAGGTATCCACGCATATACTTTTGCGAGGAGGGGCGCAGGATCGGCCGCGCCGACGTCTCGGACCCTCGAGGAGGAGGACAGTGAACAGCATCTCGTTCATGGGCGCGAACCTGGTCGCCCAGCAGCTCGGCTGGAACATGACCGAGGGGTGGCACCAGGGCGAGCGGGCCGCCGACGAGTGGTACCGCCCTATCGAGACGTTCGAGGAGCGCTTCGACGCCTTCGTCGCGAGCGCTGTCGAGGCGGGCTTCGACACCGTCGACGTGTGGCATCCGCAACTCAACTACGAGTGGGCCACGGATGAGCACATCGCCGCAGCCCAGCGTGTGCTGCAGCGGCACGGGGTCACGGTGGCGAGCTACGGCAGCAACTACGGCGACACGGTCGAGAAGTTCCGTCGCGCCAACGAGGTCGCGAGCGCTCTGGGCACTCGCATCCTCGGCGGTGTGACGCCCCTGCTCGCGTCCGACCGGGCCTCGGTGATCGCGATCCTCAAGGAGCACGGCAACGTGCTCGGACTCGAGAACCACCCGCAGAAGTCGTCGGCGGAGCTGCTCGAGGAGATCGGGACCGACCACGACGGCGTGCTCGGCGCGACGGTCGACACCGGCTGGTTCGCCACCCAGGGGTACGACGCCGCGCGGGCGATCCGCGAGCTCGGCGACAGCGTGTTCTACGTGCACCTCAAGGACGTGCGCGCGGCGGGCGCCCACGACACGTGCGCCTACGGGGACGGCGTCGTCCCGATCGAGGACTGCGTCCGCGCTCTCCGCGAGATCGGGTACACCGGCGGCATCAGCGTCGAGCACGAGCCCGAGCACTACGACCCGTTCCCCGAGGTGGTCCGGAGCCGGGACCGCCTGGCCGAGCTCCTCGCGGAGCCCGAGCCCAGCGTCGCCTGACACGAGAAGGAGAGCGAGCATGAGAGCGGCGGAGATCACCGGCCAGGGCGTCGTCGAGGTCGTGGACCGCGCGGTCCCGAAGGCGACCGGGGACCTGATCGTGGTGAAGGTCCTCGTGGCGCCGATGTGCACCGAGTTCAAGAAGCGCCGGGACGGCGAGGAGGACCGCGCTCTCGGCCACGAGGCGGTGGGCGTCGTGGTGGACGCGGGCGACTCCCGCCGTGTCGCCGTCGGCGACCGCGTCGCGGTCATGCCGCACTACGGCTGCGGCCGGTGCTACCTCTGCACCTCCGGCGACTACATGCACTGCCCGAACCAGCGGGACGTCCTGGCCGAGACCGGGCAGGAGTACGGCGCGGCGACCTACGCGCAGTACCTCCTGAAGCCCGACTGGCTCGTCGTGAAGATCCCGGACGACATCTCTCTCGTGCACGGCGCCATGGCGTGCTGCGGCTTCGGCCCCACCTTCGGCGCCCTGGAGCGGATGGGCGTCGACGCCCTCGACGTGCTCGTCGTGTCCGGCTGCGGCCCGGTCGGGCTCGGCGCCATCGTCCAGGGCGTGACCCGCGGCGCCCGTGTGCTCGCGATCGAGACGCACCCCTACCGCGCGGAGCTCGCCCGGAAGCTCGGGGCCGAGCGCGTGCTCAACCCGATGGAGGAGGACGTGCCCGCCCTCGTCCGGGAGCTCACGGGCCGGGGAGCGGATGCGGGCATCGAGACGAGCGGCGCCCCGAACGCGGCGAAGGCGCTCGCGCTCTCCATCCGGTCACGCGGCAAGCTGAGCGTCGTGGCGTGGGCAGGCGATGTCACCTTCCCGCCGCTCGTGAAGCAGGGGCTCGACATCTTCGGCGTCTGGCACTGGAACAGCCTCACCCACGCGGAGGAGATGTGGCGGACCGTGCGCAAGGCGGGGCCGCTCATCGACACAATGGTCACGCACGCTCTGCCGCTCGAGGACGTCTCGGAGGCGATGGACATCCAGGACGCGGGCGTGTGCGGGAAGATCATCCTCCTCCCGCACGGCGAGCTGGACGGATCCCCGCTCCAGCCGGTCTGATCGAAGGGCAGGGCACGTGCAGAGCACAGGGCTGCGGATCACCGTCTGGAACGAGGGCGTGCACGAGCGCCGCAACTCCCCGCCCTCGATCGGGCAGAACTACCCGAACGGCATGCACGGCGCGATCGCCGAGGGCCTCGCCGAGCATCTCCCGGACGCGACGATCCGCACCGCGGTCCTCGACGAGCCCGAGCACGGGCTGACCGAGGAGGCGCTCGCCGGCACCGACGTGCTCCTGTGGTGGGGGCACGCCGCGCACGGCGACGTGTCCGACGAGGTCGTCGACCGCGTGCAGCGGCACGTTCTCGGCGGGATGGGACTGCTCGTCCTCCATTCCGGGCACTTCTCGAAGATCTTCACCCGGCTCATGGGCACGACCTGCTCCCTCGCCTGGCGTAACGACGGCGGCCGGGAGCTCGTCTGGACCGTCGCCCCCGCTCATCCCATCGCCGAGGGCATCGAGAGCCCGATCGTCATCCCCGAGCAGGAGATGTACGGCGAGCTCTTCGACATCCCGGCGCCCGACGAGCTGATCTTCATCAGCTCCTTCGAGGGCGGCGAGGTCTTCCGCTCCGGCGTCACCTTCACCCGCGGGCGCGGGCGCATCTTCTACTTCAGCCCGGGCGACCAGGAGTACCCCGTCTACAACCACCCGACCGTGCGGCGGGTCCTCGCGAACGGCGCGCGCTGGGCGGCGCAGCCCCGCATCGAGCGGGAGGTCCCCGCCGTCACCAACCCGTCGAGGGAGTGGTTCGCCTAGCGGCGGACGGAATACGGCGGCGGCGAGTGCCGTTGTCCCGGAAGCGCCTCGAGCGCACCGGCCCGCCTCGCGCCCTCCAGGGTTGCGGGTACACTGGACAGGTTCCCTCCTCCACGCGTCCTTCGGGACGCGTCCCGCCTGCATGCGGGACGGAGGTTCGACCGAGAGAACAGGCTGAACGGCTTATGGACAACTGATGAGCGACTCGAAATGAGTTCCCCTCACCACTAACGGTCCACCCTGTCTGGGTGGATCCCAGACAGGAGAAATGTGGCAGCGAAACCACGCGTGCACGAGGTCGCGAGTGACCTCGGCGTCGACACCAAGGTCGCCCTGGCGAAGCTCAAGGAGATGGGAGAGTTCGTCAAGGGACCGTCGTCGAGCATCGAGCCGCCCGTCGCCCGCAAGCTGAGGGCGGCGCTTCAGGCGGAGGGCAAGGTCGACGGCAACGGCAAGGCCCCGTCGGCCCCGACCCCCGGCCCGGCGCGTCCCGCCGAGGCACCCCGGGCGGCCGCGCCTGCGGCACCGCAGGCTCCCCAGCCCGCCCGCACGCCGGCCCCGCGGGCTCAGGCCCCGCGCTCGGAGGCGCCTCGCACCGAGGCCCCACGCACCGACGTCCCCCGCCAGGACGGCCCCCGTCAGGACGGCCCCCGTCCCGACGGCCCCCGCAGCACCGGTCCCCGCCCGGGTCAGCCGGCCGCGCCCCGCCCCGCCGAGTCGGAGCGACCCGCCGCGCAGGCGCCGGCCCCGCAGACCCCGGCCGCGCAGACCCCCGGTGCCGGCGCGATCCCGCGTCCCGTTCCGCGTCCCGGCGCCCCGCGCCCGGGCAACAACCCCTATGCGAGCAGCCAGGGGATGCAGCGTCCCGGCGCCCCGCGCCCGGGCAACAACCCGTTCGCGAGCAGCCAGGGCATGGGCCGCGGCCCCGCGGGCAACATCCCGCGTCCCGCCGCTCCGCGTCCCGGCGCGCCGCGTCCCGGCGCTCCCGGTCAGGGCGCCCGCCCCGGCGCTCCCGGCGCCCGTCCCGGTGCTCCTGGTCAGCGTCCCGGCGGCTTCCAGCGTCCCGGCGGCCCCGGCCGCCCGGCAGGCGCCGGCGGCGGCTTCCAGCGTCCCGGCGGCGCTCCCAGCACCGGCTTCGGCGGTCCCCGCCCGGCCGGCGGTGGCGGCGGCCGTGGTCGCGGTCCCGGCGGCGGCACCGCGGGTGCCTTCGGCCGTGGCGGCGGCAAGAGCAAGGCTCGCAAGTCGAAGCGGACGAAGCGCCAAGAGTTCGAGATGCGGGAGGCCCCGTCGCTCGGCGGCGTGAGCGTCCCGCGCGGCGACGGCAGCACCGTCATCCGCCTGCGTCGGGGCGCGTCCATCACGGACTTCGCCGACAAGATCGACGCGAGTCCCGGCAACATCGTCACGGTCCTCTTCCACCTCGGTGAGATGGCGACCGCGACGGAGTCGCTCGACGAGGCCACCTTCGCGGTGCTCGGCGAGGAGCTCGGCTACAAGATCCAGATGGTCTCGCCCGAGGACGAGGACAAGGAGCTCCTCGAGGGCTTCGACATCGACCTCGACCAGGAGCTCGAGGACGAGACCGACGAGGACCTCGTCGTCCGCCCGCCGGTCGTCACCGTCATGGGTCACGTCGACCACGGAAAGACGCGCCTGCTCGACGCCATCCGCAAGACGAATGTCATCGCGGGCGAGGCCGGAGGCATCACGCAGCACATCGGTGCGTACCAGGTGTGGACGGAACACGAGGGCATCGAGCGTGCCATCACCTTCATCGACACCCCCGGTCACGAGGCGTTCACCGCCATGCGTGCCCGGGGTGCGCAGGTGACCGACCTGGCGATCCTCGTGGTCGCCGCCGACGACGGCATCATGCCGCAGACGGTGGAGGCCCTGAACCACGCCCAGGCGGCGAACGTCCCGATCGTCGTCGCGGTGAACAAGGTGGACAAGGAGGGGGCCAACCCCGCCAAGGTCCGCCAGCAGCTCACCGAGTTCGGTCTCGTGGCCGAGGAGTACGGCGGCGACACGATGTTCGTCGACGTCTCGGCGCTGACCGGCCTCGGCATCGAGGACCTCCTCGACGCCGTGCTGCTGACCGCCGACGCCGGCCTGGATCTCCGCGCGAACCCGAACAAGGACGCGCGCGGCGTCGCCATCGAGGCCCGCCTCGACAAGGGCCGCGGTGCGGTCGCGACCGTGCTCATCCAGTCCGGGACGCTGCGCGTCGGGGACGCGATCGTCGCCGGCACGGCCTACGGCCGTGTGCGGGCGATGATGGACGAGAACGGCGAGACGGTGGCGGAGGCCTACCCGTCGCGTCCGGTCCAGGTGCAGGGTCTGTCCACGGTGCCCCGCGCCGGTGACACCTTCCTCGTCACCGAGGAGGACCGCACCGCGCGGCAGATCGCCGAGAAGCGCGAGGCCGTCGAGCGCAACGCGTCGCTCGCGAAGGCCCGCAAGCGCATCTCGCTCGAGGACTTCACCCGCGCCCTCGAAGAGGGCAAGGTCGACTCGCTCAACCTCATCATCAAGGGCGACGTCTCCGGTGCCGTCGAGGCGCTGGAGGAGGCGATGCTCAAGATCGACGTGGACGAGTCGGTGCAGCTGCGGATCATCCACCGCGGTGTCGGTGCGGTCACGGAGAGCGACGTCAACCTCGCGACCGTCGACAACGCCATCATCGTCGGCTTCAACGTGCGCCCCGACAACAAGGCGCGCGAGCGGGCCGCCCGCGAGGGTGTGGACATCCGGTTCTACTCCGTCATCTACTCGGCACTCGAGGACATCGAGAACTCGCTCAAGGGCATGCTCAAGCCCGAGTTCGAGGAGGTCCAGTCGGGTGTCGCGGAGATCCGCGAGGTCTTCCGCTCGTCCAAGTTCGGCAACATCGCCGGTGTGCTCGTCCGTTCCGGGACGATCACCCGCAACGCCCAGGCCCGGGTCATCCGGAACGGCGTCGTGGTCGGCGACAAGCTGGCGATCGAGTCGCTGCGCCGGTTCAAGGACGACGTCACCGAGGTCCGCGAGGGCTACGAGTGCGGTATCGGCCTGGGCAAGTTCAACGACATCCAGATCGGCGACGAGATCGAGACGATCGAGATGAAGGAGAAGGTCCGGGCCTAAGGACGCGACCAGCGTCCGGTCCTAGCAACCCCCTTTCCACGAGCCGGGTTCCGGCGCAGGGTGCCTGTAGAGGCATCCCGCGCCGGAACTGCCGGTTAACCCCGTTCTCGAAGGAGACACGCCATGGCCGACCCCACTCGCGCCGCCAAGCTCGCGGACCGGATCAAGGAGATCATCGCCCGCCGGCTGGACAAGGGCATCCGTGACCCGCGCCTCGGCTTCGTGACGATCACGGACGTCCGCATGACGGGCGATCTGCAGCACGCGTCGGTCTTCTACACCGTCTACGGCACCGAGGAGGAGCGGGCGGACAGCGCCGCCGCGCTCAAGGCGGCGACCGGGATGCTCCGCACCGAGGTGGGCCGCAACATCACGGCTCGGACGACCCCGAGCCTCGAGTTCATCCTCGACGCGGTCCCCGAGAACGCTGCTCGCATCCAGTCGCTCCTCGAGGAGGCGCGGCAGCGCGACGAGGAGGCCAGGGCGCTCGCGCGCACGGCCCAGTACGCGGGGGAGCCCGACCCGTACGTCAAGCCGCGCGAGCAGGTCGACGACGAGGACTGATCCTCGCCGGGAGCGCGCGCGGTGACCGGACTGCGGCGCCACTGACCGCCGCGAGGGCCGGGTGGCGACCCTCACGGCGGCAGCGGCAGCGCTCCAACGCTGAACCCGCGGCTGCGGCTCGGAAGGAGCCGGCGCGGCCGTTCGAGGGAGCGTCGGCGGCCGGGTGGCGGGCCGCCGACGCTCACCCACAATGCTGGCTCCCGGCTGCCACCCAGCACAGACCCAGTCCGGGGGGGCGGAACCTCTCAGGCGGCGGGCAGGACGACGCCGAGGGCGGTCCGCTCGGCCAGGCCGTCGCGGAGAAGGCCCTCGAGTGCGCGTGCCGCCCGTTCCGGGTCCTCCAACCCCGCGAGCAGCTCCTCCTCCTCGACGGGCGCGGTGGCCGACCGGAGGAGTGCCAGGAGACGGCCGCGGGCCTGCCGGTCCGAGCCCTCGTAGCGCTTCTGCCGCGGCTTCCGGGGGCCGCCGTACTCGGGGTAGCCCGCGTTCCGCCAGGCGCAGAGCGACGCGATCGGGCACTCCGCGCAGCGCGGGGCCCGTGCGGTGCACACGATCGCACCGAGCTCCATCATCCCCGCGTTGAAGGCGCGCGCCTCCTCGCGAGCAAGCGGCAGGTGCTCGTCCATGAGCGCCAGATCACGGGCCGTCGACGGCGGTCCCGGCTCCGCCTCGCCGCGGATCGCGCGGGCGAGGACTCGGCGGACGTTCGTGTCCACCACCGGATGACGGTGCCCGTAGGCGAAGGCGGCGACGGCTCTCGCGGTGTACGGGCCGACCCCGGGAAGCGCGAGCAGCTCCTCGACGTCCTCCGGGACCCGATCGCCGTGCCGCTCCGCGATCGCGACCGCGCAGCCGTGCAGGGCCAGGGCTCGGCGGGGATAGCCGAGCCGGCCCCACGCCCGGACGGCCTCGCCGGGCGGAACCGCCGCGAGGTGCGCGGGAGTGGGCCATCTCTCCAGCCACTCGAGGAGGAGAGGGACGACCCGGGCCACGGGCGTCTGCTGGAGCATGAACTCGCTCACGAGCGTGCCCCAGGCCGGGAAGCCGGGCCGGCGCCACGGGAGATCCCGGGCCGCCACGGCGAACCAGCCGGTGATCGCGGGCGCCAGCTCCTCCGTCACCCGGACACTCTAGGGTCCCTCCCGTCGGCGTAGGGTGAGGCCATGGCACGCTGGGCTCCCGCCAAGGCCGACGTCCTCGACGAGCTCGTGGGCGAGATCCGCCACAACTACCCTCGAGGCCGGCTCGTCGTCGCGGTCGACGGTCTGGACGGCTCCGGCACGGCTCCGTTCGCGGACGACCTCGCGGAGGCGTTCCGGCGAGCGGGAGTCATGCCCGTGCGCGCCTCCATCGACGCCTTCCTGGTCGCCGAGCCCGAGGGGGACGCGGCGGCGCAGCGGTACTACGCCGACGCCTACGACTACACCGCGGTCCAGGAGCGGCTGGTCCGGCCCTTCCGGCGGGAACGGCCCTTCGCGCTCTCGGCGGGTGAGGAGCCCGACAGGCGGCTGGAGGGGGATGCGGTCCTGATCGTCGACGGGCCTCTCCTGCTGCGACCGGAGCTCCTCGGCTCCTGGAGCTCGACCATCTGCCTCTTCGTGCCGGCGGAGGAGGCCTTCTCGCGCGCCGGTCTCGCGCCCGGCTCGCCGCGGGCCCTGGCGCAGCGGCTCTACCTCGACCGGGTGCAGCCCCGGGCCAGAGCGAACGCGAACATCGACGCCACCGACCCGGAGCATCCCCGGCGGACCTTCGCCGACAGCTGCTGAGCCGCTCAGTACTCCCACTCGCTGTACGCGGCGGTCTGCCAGTAGTCGTCGTCCTCGGACCCGTTCCCGTCGCTGATGCGCGGGGACGACGAGACCCGGGATCGGAGCGCGTCCAGGTCGGCCTGCGCCTGCTCCCTGGTCCTCGCCTCCGCCGGGGACAGCGCGGCCAGGGGCACGGCGCCGCCGACGAGGAGGCGGACCTCGTGGGGCTGCCCGTCGTGCAGGACCGGCACCGTGACGACGTCCGACGTTCCCCGCTGCGCCACAGCGTGCGCGTAGTCGAGGACCGCCTGTGCGAGTCCGGAAGGGGTCTCGAGGAGGCGCCCGGCGTAGACGAGCAGGTCCGTGGCGAACGAGCCGGCGGGAGGCGCGGAGGGGACGAGGGGCGTCGGCGGGGGGTTCATGGGGACCAATATACGACGCGAAAATCGTGTTTTGTCAAACGCGTTTAGAGAGTCGCGTAACTCTTGACGCGTCACACAGTACGCGCATATGGTGTCGCGTCTTAGGAGTCCGCTAACCTGGGACCGTGGCCGACTGGACCTTTCTCACGAATCATGCCCGCGTGCTGCTCTGCGTCGCGCGCGACCCGGGCATCCGCCTGCGTGACGTGTCCGAGCGGGTCGGGATCACCGAGCGTGCCGCACAGCGGATCGTCGCCGAGCTGGCCGAGGCCGGCTACCTCGAGCGCCACAAGGACGGACGCCGCAACTACTACGAGATCCACGACGACCTGCCGCTGCGCCACCCGATGGAGCAGCACCACCAGATCCGGGAGCTCCTCGGCACTCTGACCAAGGACTGAGCGCGTCTCGGAAGGTTGCAGGGGCGCAACAGGCCGAGCGTGCGCGCGGACGGGACGATCGCGCTTCCGTACCCTCGACCCATGAGCGTCTCGGTGGAGCTGTTCGGTCCCGTGACGGTCGTCCGCGACGGCCGCCCTGTGCCCCTGCCCGGGATGCTGCCGCGTGCGATCGTCGCCCGGCTCGCTCTCGACGCCGGCAGGACGGTGCCCGCCGAGGACCTGATCGCGGACGTCTGGGACGAGCCGGGCGACCACACGGTGGCGAGCCTGCGCGCGTACCTCTCGCGCCTCCGTGGCGCCGGGCTCGAAGGCGTCCTCCGCGGAGACCGCTCGGGCTACCTCCTCGACGTCGCCGAGGAGGACGTCGACATCCCCTCCTTCACCGCCCGAGTCGGCGAGCTGCGCGCCCTGCCGCTCGGCAGCCCGAGGGCGGCCGCGCTCTCGGCCCGTCTGCTCCAGGACTCGTCCGACGTGCCGCTCGCGGGCATCGACGCTCCCTTCGCGACCGGCGTCCGGTCACTGCTCGCCGAGGAGCGGAGGGGGGTGCTGGAGCGCCACGCCGACGAGCTGCTCGCCGCCGGCAGGCCTGAGGAGGCGCTCGCCGCCCTGGAGCGGCACGGCGGAGCGCACCCGCGGGACGAGGTCGTCGCCCACCTGACAGCGCTCGCCCTCGCTCGCTCCGGACGAGTCGCCGAGGCGCTCGACGCGCTCGACGGGTTCGGCGGTCCGATCCCCTCCCGTCTGCGGGAGCTGCGATCCGGGATCCTCCGCCGCGACCCGGCGACGCTGGGGCGCGCACCCCGCCCTCCGGCCCGCACCGGTGTCCCCAACCCGCTGACCCGCTTCGTCGGACGACAGGACGAGCTCGACGCCGTCGCCGCAGCCCGCCGCCGGCACCGGCTCATCACCCTCGTCGGCCCCGGTGGCGTGGGCAAGACTCGGCTCGCGATCGAGGCCGCGCGCGCCTCCGGACAGGACGACGAGCAGTGGTTCGTCGACCTCGCCTCGGTGAGCGACCCGGACCGAGTGCTGCCCGCGATCGCGGACACCGTGGGGGCGGCCGCCCACACGCTCGACGCTCTCGCGCCCCGCCTCGCCGACCGCCCCACGCTGATCGTGCTCGACAACGCCGAGCACGTGGTCGGCGCCGCCGCGGCAGCCGCGTCCGGCATCCTCCGCCGCAGCGACCTGGTGACGGTGCTCGTCACGAGCCGGGAGCCGCTCCGCCTGCCCGGCGAGCTGGTGGTGCCGGTCGCGCCCCTGCTCCGAGAGGACGCCCTCGCCGTGTTCTCCGAGCGCGCAGCGGACGCGCGCGGCGGGCGCAGGGGGGACGACGAGGAGCTGTTCGGCGAGATCTGCGACCGGCTCGACGCGATCCCGCTCGCGCTCGAGCTCACGGCGGCGCGCCTCGACGTGCTGAGCGGGGCGGAGCTCCTGGAGGCCGTCCGCGCGGGCGCAGGACCGGACGAGCGGGGCTCGGGCGAGGCGCGGCACGACAGCGTCGAGAACGCCGTGCGCTGGAGCATCGACCTCCTCACCCCCGCCCAGCTCAGCCTGCTCCTCCAGCTCTCGCGCTTCGCCGGCGGCTTCCCCGAGGAGGCCGTGCTCGGCATCTGCGAGTGCGACGACGACGACCCCGCCGCGGTGCTCGCGAGGCTCGCCGACAAGTCCCTCGTCGCGGTCACGCGCGGCGACGAGGGCGATCGGCGCTACCGGCTGCTCGACACGGTCAAGCAGGTGGCGGCCGCCCTGGACGAGCCGGATCCCGCCTGGCTCGAGCGGCACCGGCTGTGGCTCGCCGACCGCGCCGCGCACCTGGGACCGCTCACGCGCACCGGACGGGCGCCGGCGGCGAACGCCGAGCTCGACCTGCTCCGGCCGGACCTCCGGGTCGCGCTTGACAACAGCATCGCGGCGGGGGACCGGACCGCGGCGGTGAGGACTGCGGGCAGCCAGGCCCACCACTGGTTCACGCGCGGACTGCTCGTCGACGGCATCCGAAGCATCGACCGCGCCCTCGCCGTGCCGGGCGAGCTGCCCCCGATGATCGAGGCGCACACGCTCATCGGCCTCATGGTCCTCACGTACCAGACGGGCGACGCCGTCCGGACCTTCCAGCTGCTCGACCGCGCGTACGAGCTCGCCGTGGCGGCCGGGGACACGACCGTCCCGGCCGTCGCGCTCGCGCGCACGGGCTATGCGCGCTCGCTGTTCGGCGACCCGGAGACGGCGCGGCGGTGCATGGCGGAGGCGAAGGCCTACGCCGAGTCGGCGGAGGACTGGGCCAAGGCCGAGTTCCTCATGTGCCAGGGCCAGATGCTGCGCGCCTTCGGGGAGTCGGCGGAGGCGCTCGAGAGCCTCAACGCCTCCTACGACCTGTCCATCCGGCTCGGGTACACCTGGATGGCGGCCTCCGCCAGCTACGTCGCGGCCAAGGTGCTGACCGACGAGCGGAAGGGGCGGGACGCGATCGCCGAGCTGCGACGCTCGATCGGGCTCGCCGCGTCGGCGGCCGATGGAGCGTCGATGCTCGCCGGCTTCCACCAGCTGGCCGGCGCCTTCGCCCTCCTCGAGCGGCACCGGGAGGCGGCGCGCATCTTCGGCGCCGTCGACCGCCTCGGCGTGCGCTACGGCTACAACCCGGTCGTCGCCGAGGGGGAGGAGGCCCGGAAGCACAGGGACCGCGTGGCCCAGGCACTCCCCGCCGAGGACTTCGACCTCGAGTACCGCAGGGGGAGCCGGCTCGGCTTCGAGGACCTCTTCGCCCTCCTCGACGCTCCCCGTCCCGTCCCCGCCTAGGGCGCGATGGCGAGGCGCACTCGCCGTGCGACCTCGTCCGGCGTCAGGAAGCGCCCGGTCCGCTCGACCTCGTGCACGAGGCGGGTGAGGGCCTCGTTGACGGGCGCGGTCCGCCCGAGCCGGGTGGCCTCCGCCACGACGGCGCCATTCAGGTAGTCGATCTCCGTCGGCTTGCCGCGCCGGATGCTCTGCAGCGTGGATCCCGGGTTCGGCACGTCGCCCATCCCGCGTGCCATGCGACGGGGGAGCAGCTCGGCGGCTCCGGCGGGCGCTGCGGCGGCGACGCGGAGGACGAGGTCGCCGAGACCGTTCATGCTGCCGAACCGCACGCCTGCTGCACGGCCGGTGCGCACAGTCTCCCGGATGCTGAGCGTCAGGACGCGGCGGAGGGCGGGATGCGCGACGACCTCCTGGACGCTGAGCCCGGTGATGGCGGGCAGCGCGTTCACCTGATTGACGACGAGCTTGGTCCACTGCATGCCTCGGAGGTCCTGCACCGCCCGAGTGGGCAGCGCCCCGGCGAGGACGGCGACGATCGGATCCTCCGGCGCGGCGGGACCCACGTACAGGTCGCCCGGAGCGGTGATCCGGACCTCGCCGGGTCCGACCAGGGACGCGGCGAAGAGCGCGAGCCCGCCGAGGACCCGCGACTCCGGGAGCAGCTCCCTCGCGCGGTCGGCGCCCTCGAGGCCGTTCTGCACCACCACGACGGTCCCGCCGCGGCAGGCGTCCCGGCTCGCCTCGATCGCCGCCCGGGCGTCCATCGCCTTGGTCGCCACCAGCACCAGCTCGTGCGGCTCGGTGAGCCCGGTGGCCGCCTCGACGCGCGCCGTCGTGTCGCCCCAGGCGCCCGTCAGCCGGATGCCCCGCTCGGTGATCCCGGCCGCGGCGTCCGCGCGCACCGCGACGGACACGCGGTGGCCGGCGCGGTCGAGGACGGCGGCGAGCGCCCCTCCGACGGCGCCCACCCCGAGAACGCCGACCCGCACGCCCCGATCCTAGGCCGGGGACGGGCGCTGTTAGAGTGCGAGCATGCCGGGCCCGCTCGAGATCGACGAGCCCGACGGCGTGGTCCTCGTCGACAAACCGGAGGGCATCACGAGCCACGGTGTCGTCGCCCGCGCACGCCGCGCGTACGGGACGCGGAAGGTCGGGCACGCGGGGACGCTGGACCCGATGGCGACCGGCCTGCTCCTCCTGGGACTCGGTCCTTCGACCCGGCTCCTCACCTACCTGGTCGGGCTGGACAAGGTGTACCTGGCGACCGTCCGCCTCGGCTCCGCCACCACGACGGACGACCGCGAGGGCGAGGCGATCGGGGAGCCGGCCGACGCCCGTTCCGTCGACGATTCGCGCATCCGGGACGCCGTGGCGGCTCTGACCGGGGACCTGGAGCAGGTGCCGAGCTCGGTCAGCGCGATCAAGGTGGACGGCCGCCGCAGCTATGCGCGGGTGCGCGCGGGCGAGGACGTCGAGCTGGCGGCACGGCCCGTGCGGGTCTCCGAGTTCGCGGTGCTCGGGCGGTCCCTCCCCGGTGACGCCGAGGGGGCGGTGGACCTCGACGTGCGGGTCGCCTGCTCCTCCGGCACCTACATCCGGGCCCTCGCCCGCGATCTCGGGCGCGCGCTCGGCGTCGGCGGCCACCTGACGGCCTTGCGCCGCGTGGCGGTCGGTCCCTTCTCGGTCGCCGACGCGGCCGCCCTCGACGGGCTCGGCCCTGCGACGCCCCTGCTCGCACCGGCCGAGGCCGCCGCGCGCGTCCTGCCGACCGCCGAGGTGGACGCGGCCGCCGCCGTGGACCTCGGACACGGCAAGCGCATCCCGCTCGAGCGCCCGGACGGGGGACCGCTCGCCGTCGTGTCCTCGGGGCGGCTCGTCGCCCTCGTCACGGTGGCGGCGGGCCGAGCGCGGGTGCTGACCGGCTTCCCCTCGTCCGTGCAGCCGGAGGCGGCCCGATGATCCTGTGGTACACCGTCGTCCAGATCGTCGTGGCGGTCCTCGCGGGACTCCTCGCCGTGGCGTTCGGCCTCGCCAAGCGTCCGCCCTCCGACCTCACGATGGCGGGCGCCGCGCTGCTCGGGGTGCTCCTGCTCGCGCAGATCGTGATGGCGATCGTCGCCCCGCTCACCGGCAACGACCCGACCGGCAACCCGTACGAGTTCTGGGCGTACCTGATCTCGGCGTTCATCCTCCCGCCGGTCGCGATCCTCTGGGCCCTGCTCGAGCGGAGCCGCTGGAGCACGGTCGTCGTCGGGGTCGCCTGCCTCGCGGTCGCCGTGATGCTCTACCGCATGCACGTGATCTGGACGGTGCAGCTGGCCTGACGAGGTGCGGGATAATCGAAGGGCCATGACAGCGACCTCGCCCGCCTCCACCTCGCGGCGCCGGCGGATCAGCGGGATCGGGCTCGTCCTCGTCGCGGTGTACGGCATCCTCGCGCTCGCAGCGACCGGCCGGTCCACCGTGCAGATCCTGAGCGACTACTCGGAGGCCCCGCTCGCCTACTCGCTGTCCGCGCTCGCGGCGGTGGTCTACATCCTCGCCACGGTGGCGCTCGTGGCGCCCGGCCGGGGGTGGTACCGGGTCGCCTGGATCACGATCGGGTTCGAGCTCCTGTTCGTGCTCACGGTCGGAACGCTGAGCATCGTCGACGCCGAGCTCTTCCCGCGGGACACCGTCTGGTCCTACTACGGAGGCGGCTACCTCTTCGTGCCGCTCGTCGTGCCCGTCCTCGGCATGCTCTGGCTCGCGCGGCACCGGCCGGGCACCGTCCGGGACGCGTCATGATCGTCGTCGAGTCGCTCGACCGGGTGCCGGAGGGCGTCCGCCCGAGCGCCGTGACGATCGGCAAGTTCGACGGCGTCCACGCCGGGCACCGCGCCGTCATCGGTGCCCTCCTCGAGGAGGCGGCGCGGCGCGGCGTCACCCCGGTCGTCGTCACCTTCGACCGGAACCCGCTCGCCGTGCTGCGCCCCGAGGCCTGCCCGCAGAACCTCGTGAGCCTGCCCCAGAAGCTCGAGCTGCTCGAGGAGGCGGGGGTCGCCGCCACGGTCGTCCTCGCCTTCGACCACCGGCTCGCGTCGTGGACGCCGGAGGAGTTCGCGGAGCGGGTCCTCGCCACGGCGCTCGAGGCCCGGGTCGTCCTCGTCGGCGACGACTTCCGCTTCGGCGCCGGAGGCGCGGGGAACGTCGAGACCCTGCGCGAGCTCGGCCGCCTCCACGGCTTCGAGGTGGTCGTCGTCGGCGACGTCGTGTCGGAGGGGGGACGGGCCTCGTCGTCCCGCATCCGTGCGCTCCTCGACGAGGGCGACGTGGACGGCGCGGCCATCCTCCTCGGCAGGGCGCCTCGGGTGCGCGGGGTCGTGGTCCCGGGCCTGCGGAGGGGCCGGGAGCTCGGCTACCCGACGGCGAACCTGGCCGCCGAGTCGGAGGGCCTGGCGCCGGGGGACGGCGTCTACGCCGGCTGGCTCACCGACCGGTCGGCGCCCGGGACGCCCCGCTACCCCGCCGCGATCTCGGTCGGCACCAACCCGACCTTCGGCGACGTGGCGCGCAAGCAGGTCGAGGCGTACGTGCTCGACGAGGACCTCGACCTGTACGGTCACCTCGTCGACGTGGAGTTCGCCCACCGGCTGCGCGGCATGGTGGCCTACGAGGGCATCGGTCCGCTGATCGAGCAGATGGGCCGCGACGTCTCGCAGGCGCGGACGCTGCTCGCGGCTCAGGCCTGACCGGTTCCCCTCGGCGGGAAGACCGGCACGACGGGACGGCCGCAGAGCCAGGACACCAGCACGCCTGCCGGGCCGCGGATCTCCGGTCCGGATCCGATGCGCCAGCCTGCGTCGTCCGCGACGAGGGAGCGACCCCGCAGCAGCGCGCGGAGCTCGGCGGAGCCCAGCGCGACACGTCCGCGCGCGACCGCCTGGGATGCGTCGGGCGCCACCGGGTCGGGGAGCCCCAGCGGCACCGTGATGTCGTAGCACGCCTGGACGACGGCGGTCAGCTCGCCGAGGCCGTGGCGGCCCCGCCCGGACCCCGCCCGGTCGGCCGCGGAGCGGAGCCGCAGGAGCAGCTCGTCCCTGGCCGGGGCGTCCGCTCTCGCGGGCAGGACGAGCCGCAGTCGGGGGGAGGAGAGACGGCGCGCGAGGTCCGCCACGACGTCCTCCACCCGTCCGCCTCCCGGCCGCGGGGACAGCGTCTGCGCCGACCAGCCCTCCTCCGGCAGCACGGCGAGCTGCTCGGCGAGCGCACGCACGGCCGAGGCGATGCGGGGCCGCCAGTCGCGGGGAGGGGCCGAGCTCGCGGCCCCGCGCCTCAGCCTCAGCCGGGGAAGACGCCGCCGAAGGTCCGACATGCGCACAGCCTAGGTCCCGTGGCGCCGCGGCACATGCCCCACCCGGCGTCCCTGTTCCGCGGCGCGGCCTAGGCTGGATCGGTGAGCGCCGCGCCAGCCCTCCCGACGCGGACCGGCCGTCTCCTCACGCTCGCCGCGATCGTGCTGCTGGCGCTCAACCTGCGTACGGCCGTCGCCTCCCTGTCGCCCGTCTTCGGCGAGATCGGCGAGGACATCGTGCTGACGAGCGTCGGCATCGGCATCCTCGGGACGCTGCCGCCCATCTCGTTCGCGGTCTTCGGGCTCCTCGCGCCGGCGATCGGGCGCCGGATCGGCCTCGACACCGCGATCCTCGTGGCCGCCGCCGCGATGACGGCCGGGCACCTCGTTCGCAGCATCGCCCCCGACTACGGCGTGCTGTTCGGCGGCAGCCTCCTCACGCTCGCCGCCGTGGGCGTCGGCAACGTCCTGCTCCCGCCCGCCGTGAAGCGGTACTTCCCGGACCGGATCGGGACGCTCACCGCGCTGTCGAGCGCGCTGCTCGCGACGAGCGCCGCGGTGCCGCCGCTCGTGTCCGCCCCGCTGGCGGCGACCGCCGGCTGGCGCCTCGACCTCGCGGTCTGGGGTTTCGTCGCCCTCACGGCGGTGGCGCCCTGGATCGCGGTCTGGCTGCGGGAGCGCCGCCTCCGCTCCGCCGCGGCCCTCGGCAACGACCCGGAGGTCGAGGAGCCGCCGCCGCTCGGCCGCACCTGGCGCTCGCCGGTCGCCTGGTCGACCGCGACGGTGTTCGCGTCCTCGAGCTTCAACGCCTACGCCATGTTCGCCTGGCTGCCGCAGATCCTCGTGGACACCGCTGGGATCGACATGTTCGCCGCCGGCGCGCTGCTGTCCCTCTACTCGATCGCGGGCTTCCCGGTCGCGGTGCTCGTCCCGCTGCTCGCGGTGCGGATGCGCAACGCGGGCCTGCTCGTCTACCCGGGCGTCGCGTTCTTCCTGCTCGGGTACGTCGGGCTCCTGCTGGCGCCCGGAACGGCGACGTGGCTGTGGGTGACCGCCGCCGGTCTCGGCCCGCTCCTGTTCCCGCTCGCGATCATCCTCATCAACCTGCGGACGCGCACGCACGAGGGCTCGGCGGCGCTCAGCGGGTTCACGCAGGGCGTCGGCTACACGGTCGGCGCCACAGGCCCCCTGCTCGTCGGACTGCTCCATCAGGTCTCGGGCGGCTGGACCCTGCCGCTGCTGCTCGTCTCCGCGCTGGGCGTCGCGGCGATCCCCGCCGCCATCGCGCTCGCGCGGCCCCGGATGCTGGAGGACGACCTGGCGCCGCGCTCGGGGACGGCGCGATGACGGTTTCGGTGCTCGTCGACTGCGACACCGGCATCGACGACGCGGTCGCGCTGCTCTACCTCCTCGCAGTCCCGGACGTGGAGATCGTGGGGATCACCACCGTCGCCGGCAACACGGCGGCGCGTGCGGGCGCGCTCAACACGCTGCGCGTGCTCGCCCTCGCCGGGCGCACCGGGATCCCGGTCGCGGTCGGTGCTGAGCGGCCGCTCCTCGCGGACCCGCTGCCCCACTCGACGCACGTGCACGGCGCCGACGGGATGGGCGACGCGGGGCTCGGGGAGGCCGACGAGTCGCTGGTCGATCCGCGCCCCGCGCTTCGGCTCCTCGACGACCTCTCCCGCGAGCACGAGGGCCGGCTGCGGATCCTCGCCACGGGCGCGCTCACCAACCTCGCGCTCGCACTGCGGGCGGATCCGTCCCTGCCGTCGCGGATCCGGGACGTGGTCGTGATGGGCGGAGCCGCCGAGGTCCCCGGCAACCGGACGCCGGCGGCCGAGGCGAACATCGCCCACGACCCTGAGGCCGCGCAGGTGGTGCTGTCGGCCGGGTGGCCGGTCACCCTCGTCCCGCTCGATGTGACGGTGCCCGAGCAGCTCACCGAGGAGCACTGCGCCCGGCTGGCGGAGGGCGGCGCGGTGGGGCGCTTCGTCGCCGCGATCAGCGACCACTACATGGACTTCTACACCCCGATCCTCGGACGCCGGGCGGCGCCCCAGCACGACGCGCTCGCCGCGGGAGTGCTCACCGGGGAGGTCGTGCCCACGGTCTGCCCGCGGGTGCGCGTCGAGGTGGAGTGCGGCAACGGACCGGCGCGCGGGGCGACGGTCGCGGACACGCGCGGCCGGTACCGCGGGCACCCGGATCAGGAGGGCGCGACGGTGCGTGTGGTCCTGCGGACGACAGGCGGGTTCGTCGACCGGCTGGTGGCCCGGCTGGAGTCCCTCGACGCGTGAACCGGAACCTCGGGGTGTGCGCGGATCAGGAGATCCGCCGTGCAGCACGGCGTGTCCTCCTGATCCGCGTGCGGGAACGCGGGCTCCTCCTGATCGGCGTTGATTCTCCTGATCCGCGCAGGAGGGGTGCGTACTAGAGGAGGCCCTTCGTGTGCCAGACCGTCTTCGTCTCGGTGAAGGCCGCGATGCGGTCGAGGGACGGGGCCGCGGGGTCCGCGCCGTCCTCCGGGATCAGCACGCGCTTGAGCGTCTCCGCCGCGTCCATCTGGAGCTGCACCCAGTCGAGCGCGCCGGCGCCGACGAGGTCGAGCGCGTTCACGTCCGCGTGCGAGGCGAGCCAGGGGGCGATCTCGGCCGGGGACCCGGTGAGGACGTTCACGACGCCGCCCGGCACGTCGCTCGTCGCGAGGACCTCGCCCAGGCTGATCGCGGACAGCGGCGCGGCCTGGCTGGCGACCACGACGACCGTGTTGCCCGACACCAGGGCGGGGGCGACGGCGCTGATGAGGCCGACCAGGGAGTGCGCCGGCCCGGCCTGCGGCGCGACGATCGCGACGACGCCGGTGGGCTCGGGCACCGAGATGTTGAAGTAGGGCCCGGCCACCGGGTTGCCGTTGCCGAGCACCTGGGCGTACTTGTCCGCCCAGCCCGCGTACCAGACCCAGCGGTCGATCGCGAGGTCCACGGCCGCCTCCGCCGTCACCGCGGGGAGGCCCTCCGTGCGGACCAGCTCGTCCGCGAACTGCGCCCGGCGCCCCTCGAGCACCTCCGCGATCCGGTAAAGCACCTGCCCGCGGTTGTACGCGGTCGTGCCGGCCCAGCCCTTGACCGCGGCGCGGGCAGCGACGACCGCGTCCCGGGCGTCCTTGCGGGACGCGAGGGCGGCGTTCGCGAGGAAGGCGCCGTCCTTCGACGCCACCTCGTAGGTGCGCCCCGACTCGCTGCGCGGGAACTTGCCGCCGATGTAGAGCTTGTAGGTCTTCGGGACCGCGAGGCGGGTCACTGGGCTCCTCCCGAGGGGGCGAGATAGGCGGACAGGCCCTGCTTGCCGCCCTCGCGGCCGTAGCCGGACTCCTTGTAGCCGCCGAAGGGCGACGCAGGGTCGAACCGGTTGAAGGTGTTCGACCACACGACGCCGGCCTTGAGGCCGTCCGCGACGGCCAGGATGCGGCTGCCCTTGTCGCTCCAGATGCCGGCGGAGAGGCCGTACGGCGTGTTGTTGGCCTTCGCGATCGCCTCCTGCGGCGTCCGGAAGGTGAGGATCGACAGGACGGGTCCGAAGATCTCCTCGCGGGCGATCCGCGAGCTCGCCTGCACGCCGGTGAAGATCGTCGGCGCGTACCAGAAGCCGTTCGCCGGGAGCTCGCACGGCGGGCTCCACGGGGTCGCGCCCTCCTGCTCGCCGGCCGCGGTCAGCTCCCGGATGCGGTCGAGCTGCTCCTGGCTGTTGATCGCGCCGATGTCGGTGTTCTTGTCGAGGGGGTCGCCGAGGCGCAGGGTCGACAGGCGGTGCTTGAGCCGCTCCACGACGTCGTCGTGGACGTTCTCCTGCACGAGCAGCCGGGAGCCGGCGCAGCACACGTGGCCCTGGTTGAAGAAGATCCCGTTCACGACGCCCTCGATCGCCTGGTCGATCGGGGCGTCGTCGAACACGATGTTCGCGGCCTTGCCGCCGAGCTCGAGCGTGAGCTTCTTGCCGGTGCCGGCCGTCGCCCGCGCGATCTCGCGACCGACGGCCGTCGACCCGGTGAACGCGATCTTGTCGACGCCCGGGTGCCGGACCAGGGCCTGCCCGGTCGCCCCCGCGCCGGTGACGATGTTGACGACGCCCGGCGGCAGGTCGGCCTGCTGGAGGATCTCGGCGAACAGCAGCGCGGTGAGCGGCGTCGTCTCGGCGGGCTTCAGGACCACCGTGTTGCCGGCGGCGAGCGCGGGCGCGATCTTCCAGGCCAGCATGAGCAGCGGGAAGTTCCACGGGATGATCTGCCCGGCGACCCCGAGGGCCTTGGGGTTCGCGCCGAGGCCCGCGTAGTCGAGCTTGTCCGCCCAGCCGGCGTAGTAGAAGAACCAGGCGGCGACGAGCGGGATGTCGAGGTCGCGGCTCTCCTTGATCGGCTTGCCGTTGTTGAGGCTCTCCGCGACGGCGAGCTCGCGTGCACGCTCCTGCACGAGGCGCGCGATGCGGAAGAGGTACTTGCCCCGGTCCGATCCGCTGAGCTTCGACCAGACCTCGTCGTACGCGCGGCGGGCGGCGGCGACCGCGAGGTCGACGTCGTGCTCGTCCGCGGTCGCGACCTCGGCGAGGTGCTCCTCGGTCGCGGGGGAGATCGTGGGGAACGGCGTGCCGTGCCCGTCGACGAACTCGCCGTCGAGGAACAGCCCGTAGGAGGGCCGGAGGCGCACGATCGCCCGGGACTCGGGCGCGGGCGCGTAGTCGAGGAAGCTCATGGTCCGGGGTCCTCCGGGTCAGTCGATCGTCACGTAGTCGGCGCCGGAGTAGTGCCCGCTCTTCGTCTTCTGCCGCTGCAGCAGGACGTCGTTGAGCAGGCTCGAGGCGCCGAAGCGGAACAGGTGCGGCTGCAGCCAATCCTCCCCGGCGGTCTCGGCGACGGTCACGAGGTACTTGATGGCGTCCTTCGAGGTGCGGATGCCGCCCGCGGGCTTCACGCCGACCTTCTCGCCGGTGAGGCGGTGCCAGTCCCGGACGACCTCGAGCATCAGCAGGGTCACGGGCAGGGTCGCGTTGCTCGTCACCTTGCCCGTGGACGTCTTGATGAAGTCGGCGCCCGCGAGGACGGCCAGCCACGACGCGCGCCGCACGTTGTCGTACGTGACGAGCTCGCCGACCTCGAGGATGACCTTGAGGTGGGCGTCCTCGCCGTCCGGGCGGCGGCAGGCCTCCTTCACGGCGACGATCTCCTCGAACACCTGGCTGTAGCGACCGGCGAGGAACGCCCCGCGATCGATGACCATGTCGATCTCATCGGCGCCGCCCGCGACGGCGTCCTCGACGTCCGCGAGCTTGACCCGCAGCGAGGCGCGGCCGCTCGGGAAGGCGGTGGCGACGGCGGCGACGGAGATGCCGGGGCCCGTGCCGGCCTCGCGCGACCGGGGAGCGTGCAGCGCGCCGAGCGCGTCGATCGCGACGGGGACGAGGTCCCCGTACACGCAGACCGCGGCGACGCGAGGGCAGGTCGGGTCGGACGGGTCGGGCGTGATCCCCTTGGCGACGAGCGAGCGGACCTTCCCGGGGGTGTCCGCGCCCTCGAGCGTCGTCAGGTCGATGAGCTCGATGATGCGGTCGAGGGCCATCGCCTTCGACGTGGTCTTGATCGAGCGGGTGCCGAGCCCGGCCGCCCGCTGGTCGAGGCCGACGGCGTCGACCCCGGGGATGCCCTCGAGGTAGCGGCGGAGGGTGGTGTCGGTGACGGGGCCGTCGAGGAGGTCGAGGGCCCGGGCTGCACCGCGCGTCGTCGCCGCCGAGCGGGGCCCGGCGCCGGTGTCGATGGTCACTGCTTCTCTCCCGTTCGGGTGCCGAGCGGACTGCGCGCGGCGGTCCCCAGACTACGTCAGCGGGGACGGCTCGTCCGGGAACGCTCCTAGGCTGAGCGGGTGGACCTCGCCCTCGCCCTCGACCTCGGCGGGACCAAGGTGGAGGCGGCCCTCGTCGACGGGAACGGCGCCGTGGTGCCCTCCACCCGGTTCCGGGCCGCCACGGGGCGCGGGGCGACGCCGGCGAGCCTCGAGAGCGCCGTCGCCGAGGTCGTGCAGGCGGCGCTCGCCGCGGTTCCGGCCTCCGCCGTGCTGCTGGGCGCCGGCATCGGGAGCGCCGGCCCGGTCGACCTTCCCGGCGGCCGGGTCTCGCCACTCAACCTGCCCGGGGTTCCCCGCTTCCCGATCGTCGACCTGGTCTCGCGGCTCGTGCCCGGCATCCCGGTCGCCCTCGCCCTCGACGGCCTCTGCATCGCCCTCGCCGAGCACTGGATCGGAGCGGGTCGCGGGGTCCGCTCGCTCCTCGGCATGGTCGTGTCCACGGGGATCGGCGGCGGTCTCGTCCTCGACGGCCGCCCCGTGCACGGCAGTACGGGGAACGCCGGTCACATCGGGCAGATCGAGGTTGCGGGCTTCTCACCGGAGGGAGCCTCCGGGGATGCGGCCATGCTGGAGACGATCGCGAGCGGCCCGAACACCGTCGCCTTCGCCCGGTCGCTGGGCTGGCCAGGGGAGACGGGCGAGGAGCTCGCCGCCGCGTACGCGGAGGGCATTCCGGCCGCCGTCGAGGCGGTCCGGCGCAGCGCAGGGGCGGTGGGCCGCGCCGTGGCCTCGGTGACGGCGCTGTGCGACGTCGACCTCGTCGTCGTCGGCGGCGGCTTCTCCCGGGTGGCGCCCGACTACCTGGATCTCGTGCGCGAGTCGCGGGATCGCGGGACGACCCCCGCCTTCGTGCGCCGCGCCCGCATCACCCCCAGCGGGCTCGGACTCGACGGCCCCCTGGTCGGCGCCGCGGCCCTCGTCCACCGGAGCGCGGCGTGAGGACGCCCCGGCGGCTCGCTGCGGGGCTCCTCGTCGCGCTCGCGCTGGCGGGGTGCGCCGGGACCCCCGTCCCCGACCCGAGCACCTCGGCTCCGTCCCCGGCATCGCCGCCGCCCGGCGGCGTCGAGCGCGACGTCGTCTACCGCATCGTGGACGGGCAGGAGCTGGCCCTCGACGCCTACCTGCCCGGCGAGCCCGTCGACGTGCCGGTGCCCGCCGTCGTGGTGGTGCACGGCGGCGGCTTCACGGGAGGGAGCAGGACGGGACCGGACGCGGCACCGATCGCGGCCCTGCTCGCCCGGAGCGGGTACGCCGCCTTCACGATCGACTACCGCAAGCTGCCCGGCGCGATCTACCCCGCCGCGCTCGAGGATCTGCAGGAGGCCGTGCGCTGGCTCCGCGAGCCGGGCCAGGCCGAGCGGTTCGGTATCGATGCCGCGCGGATCGGGGCCTTCGGCGGCTCCGCGGGGGCGATCCTCGTCTCCGAGGCCGGCACCGCCGGGAAGGGTCCGCTCGACGAGGACGCCCGGCTGCGCGCGGTCGTCGAGCTCTCCGGCGTCCTCGACTTCACCCAGGCCGCGATCACGCCGGACCTCGGCGCCGAGGAGGTCCGGCTCGGCCTCGCCTACCTCGGCTGCACCGACCCCGCCGACTGCCCGGCCGCGCTGCAGGCCTCCGCGCTCTACGCGGTGGACCCGACCGATCCGCCGTTCTACCTCGCGCACTCCGAGGACGAGTACCTGCCCGAGCAGTCGGCGATCGCCATGGCTCAGGCGCTCGAGACCGTCGGCGTGCCGGTCGAGCTGGACCTGCGCCCGGGCGCCGCCCACTCCATCGGCATGCTCGACGACGCGATGGTCGGGCGGATCCTCGCCTTCTACGCCGAGCACCTCTGACCGGCCTCCCTGGCGACCGCCCTGGCGGCCACGTAGCCTCGGAGCATGGCCGAATCCGACCGACCGACCACCGTCTTCCTCGGCGACAGTCTTACCGAGCAGGGGAAGTGGGCGGAGCGGTTCCCGGAGCTGGACGTCGTCAACCTGGGGGTGAGCGGCGACACCACCGAGCAGGTGCTCGAGCGGCTCCCGGAGGTCATCGAGAAGAAGCCGTCCACCATCGTCGTGATGGTGGGGACGAACGACCTCGCGTGGCGCCGCGGCGCGGAGCAGATCGTGCGCAACCTCGAGTCGATCCTCTGGCGCCTGCACCACGAGCTGCCCGCGGCACGGATCCTCGTGCAGTCCGTGCTGCCCCGCGACCGCGAGCTGGCGGACCGGGTCCGCGAGATCAACATCCACATCCGCCAGTACTCGCCGACCGTCAAGGCCGAGTGGGTCGACCTCTGGCCGGTGTTCGCGGAGGAGGACGGCGAAATCAAGGCCGACTACAGCGACGACCGCCTGCACCTCAACGAGGCCGGGTACGCCGCGTGGGCCGAGGAGCTCCGCAGGCACCTCTGAGGTCAGCCCCGGAGGGCCGCCTCGAACTCGCGCAGCGCGGGCTCGCTGAAGAGCACGAAGCGGACGAGCTCGGGCGAGGCGTGCCGGTCGAGCTCCTCGCGCACCGTCCCGACGGCGATCCTCGCCGCATCGTCCATCGGCCAGCCGTAGACGCCGGCCGACACGGCCGGGAAGGCGACGCTCCGTGCGCCCAGCTCGCGCGCCACCTCCAGGGACCGCCGGTAGCAGGAGGCGAGCAGCGCGGAGCGGTCCTCGCGCGTGCTGTGGACCGGGCCGACCGTGTGGATCACCCACCTCGCCGGCAGCCGGCCTGCGGTCGTCGCGACGGCGTCACCCGTTGGCAGGCCGTCGGGCAGGCGGGTGCGCCGCAGCTCCCGGCACTCCGCGAGGATGGCGGGACCCCCGGCTCGGTGGATCGCTCCGTCCACCCCGCCGCCGCCCAGCAGGGAGCTGTTCGCGGCGTTGACGACGGCGTCCACGTGCTCGCGGGTGATGTCGCCCCGCACCGCCTCGATCCGGGTCATCCCGCCTCCCTCAGCACCGCCGCGATCCGTGCGATCTGGTCCGGCTTCACCCGGCAGCATCCGCCGATCAGCGCGGCGCCCGCCTCCCGCCACGAGTGCACCAGGTGGTCCGGGAAGCCGGGCGAGCCGACCCAGGTGCGGTTCTTCGCGTCCCACTCCTCGCCGCTGTTGGGATAGACGACCACGGGCTTCGGGGTGACGGCCCTGGCCATCCGGATCGCGCCCAGCACCTCGGACGGATGGCTGCAGTTGACGCCGATCGCGACGACCGACGGGGCGGACGCGGCCACCTCGTAGGCCTCGGACAGCGACTCGCCGCTGCGGAGCGTGCCGAGCGACACCGTCACCGAGATCCAGGCAGGAACGCCCAGGCGGTCGACCTCGGCCGTGACCGCCTCGACCTCCGCGAGGGACGGCAGCGTCTCGACGGCGAGGAGGTCCGCGCCCGCGTCCGCGAGCACCTCCAGACGCGGCCGGTGCCACGCGCGCAGCTGGTCGACGGTGAGCCCGTAGTTGCCGCGGTACTCCGAGCCGTCGGCGAGCATCGCGCCGTAGGGCCCGACGGAGGCCGCGATCCACGCGGGCCGGTCGCCGCGGGCCTCGCCCGCGAGCTCGACGGCGCGGCGCAGGAGGCGCTCGGCCTCGGCACGGTCGAGCCCCTCAGCCGCGAAGCCCTCGAAGGTCGCCTGGTACGACGCGGCGATCGCGACCTGAGCGCCCGCCTGGAAGAACTCCCGGTGGGCGGCCACGATCGCGTCCGGCCGCTCCTGCAGGAGCCGAGCCGACCACATGCCGCTCGACAGGTCGTGTCCGTGCGCCTCCAGCAGCGTCCCCAGCCCGCCGTCGAGCACGACGGGACCGGCGGCGGCCGCGTCCTCCAGGGAGGTCACCGGTCCACCAGCAGCCGGCGGTAGAAGGAGATGCCGTCGAGCCACGTGTCCACGCCGATGCTCTCGTCCACGCCGTGGATGCTCGCGCGGGCGGCGGAATCCATGCGGAACGGCGTGAACCGGTAGACGGCGGTGGAGATCGTCGCGAAGTGCCGCCCGTCGCTCGCCGCGAGCATCACGTAGGGCGTCACGACGGCGTCGGGTGCGATCGCGGCCGCGGCCTCCGCGATCGCCTCCCAGTCCGGGCCGCTGCTCAGGGACACCGGCGACGGCTCGGCCGACTCGAGCACCTCGATCCGCACGTCGCGGTCGCGAACGGCCGCGCGCACCCGCGCGAGGGCCTCCGCCACGGAGGATCCGGCGGCGATGCGGACGTTCACCGTCGCGGATGCGCGCTCGGCGAGCACGTTGGGCCTCGCGCTCCCGCTGAGCTCGGTGATGGTCGCGGTCGTGCACACCATCGCCCTCGTCTCGTCGCCGAGGGCCGCGAACAGGCGGGCGAGCAGCGGCCGGCTGATCCTCACGCTCCGGAAGGCGAGGCCCGTCAGCCCACGGGCGTGCGGCGCGAGGGTCCGCACGAAGGAGACTGCGGCCGGGCTCAGCCGGGCGGGGAAGCGGGTGCGGCGGATCCGGTCGGCGGCCCGCACCAGGCGGGCCGTCGCCGGGAGGCGGGGAGGAGCGGACGCGTGGCCGCCCTTCTGCTCCACCGTCAGCCGGAGGGTCGCGACGCCCTTCTCGGTGACACCGACGACCGCGAGCGGCCTGTCCACTCCGCGCACGGTCCCCGCCTCCACGACGGCCCCGCCCTCGTCGAGCACGAGTGCCGGCCGCACGCCGCGTCCTTCGAGCAGCCGCGCGACGGCGGCGGCGCCCCGTCCTGCGACCTCCTCGTCGTGGCCGAAGCAGAGGTAGACGTCGCACCGGGGGCGGAAGCCTTCCTCGACGAGGCCCTCCACCGCCTCGAGGAGGGCGGCGAGCGCGCCCTTGTCGTCGAGCGTCCCCCGCCCGACGATCCGCCCCTCGGGCGTCACCGTCGCGGCGAACGGCGGATGCCGCCAGCGCTCGGCGTCGGCGGGGACGACGTCGTAGTGCGCGAGGAGCACCGTCGGCCGCCCGGCGGAGCGGCCCTGCCAGCGGTACAGGAGGGTGTGGCCCGCCACCACCTCCCGGGAGAGCTCCGCGTGCACCGCGGGGTACAGCTCGGGCAGGAGGGCGAGGAACTCCTCGAAGGCGGGGTCCGGCGGGTGCGGACCCGAGACCGTGGGCACCGAGAGCATCGCCCGGAAGCGCTCCAGCCGCGCCGTGTCCACGACGGGACCGGCGGGCGCGGGCATGGAAGCACGGTACTGCAGGCCCTGCGCCCTAGAGTCGGAATCGTGCGCAGCCCGGTCGCCGCCCTCTCGGGGGTGCTCGCCCTGCTTCTCGCGGTCCTCGGCGCGGCCGCGCCCGTCGCCGCGGACGTCGACGACTTCGAGTTCTCGTCGTTCGAGGCCGACTACACGCTCGGGCGGGACGAGGAGGGGCGCTCGACCCTGCACACCGTGGAGCGGCTCACCGCGGAGTTCCCGGAGACCGACCAGAACCGCGGCATCCGGCGAGCGCTCGTCGACGAGTACCAGGGCGCCCCGACGGACCTGCGGGTGCTGAGCGTGACCGACGGCGACGGCGCTCCTCTGGAGTGGGAGTCCGAGGAGGAGGACGAGTTCCTCCTCGTCACCATCGCCTCCGACGACTACGTGCACGGCTCGCACACGTACGTCATCACCTACGAGCAGCGGAACGTCACGCTGACCGGCGGGGACGGCGAGCCGGACGAGTTCTACTGGGACGTCAACGGCACGGGCTGGGCGCAGCCGTTCGGCCGCGTGACCGGCCGCCTCCACCTCGACGCCGGCCTCGCCTCGGCCCTCACCGGCGACGCCGCCTGCTACACCGGCGCCGAGGGCTCGGACGAGCGCTGTCCGATCACGACCGAGCGCAGCGGCGGGGAGACCGTCCTCGTGGCCGAGGACACCCACCTCGGGCCGGGCGAGAACGTGACGCTCGCCGTGGGCTTCGCCGCGGGGACCTTCGTGCCGAGGGACGACTCCCTCTTCGCCTCCCCGTTCGGCGCGATCCTGCTGCTCTCGATCGCCCTCCTGCTCGCAACCGTCGCCGGGGCGCTGGTGTTCCGCGTGTCGCGGCTGCGGGACGCGCGGGGACGCCCCGTGATCGTGCCGGAGTACCTGCCCCTGCCCGCCCCGGACCTTCTCGTCTCCGCGGTCCTCCTGCACCGGACCCGGCGGGCGGTCGCCGCGTCCCTCGTCTCGCTCGCGGTGCGAGGGGTCGTCCGCATCGTCGAGGAGGAGGGCTCCCGCGGGAAGCCCTCGTTCACGGTCCAGTTCGCCGGCATGGAGGGACGCCCGAGGCTCGGCAGCGGACCGAAGGAGCCGAGCGCGACCGAGCGGAAGCTGATCCGCGCCTTCTTCGGCAAGCCGAAGCCGCGCGAGCGCGTCCGGCTCGACCCGCGGAACACCCGGCTGGGCAAGGCCGTTCACGACGTCCTCCGCGGCGTGCGCCAGGACGCGGTCGACCAGGGCTACCAGCGGCTTCCTGCGTCCGGACCCCGCACCCTGCTCGGGGTGCTCGCCGTGCTCGGCATGGTCGCCACCCTAGTGAGCGCATTCGTGCTGATCGCCGCGGCGCTCGGCGGCATCGTCCCGGTCCTGGCCCTGCTGCTCGCGCCGGTCGGGATCCTCGCCCTCGTCCTCCCCGCCCACCGGCCGCTGACTAAGCGGGGCGCCGAGGTGCGGGACGCGCTCCTCGGGATCCGCGACTACCTGCGGCTCGCCGAGGCCGAGCGCATGCGGATGCTGCAGAGCCCCGAGGGTGCCCTGCGCGTGGAGGGCTCGGACGGCTCCGTCCTCCACCTGTACGAGCAGCTCCTCCCGCACGCCGTCCTGTTCGGCGTCGAGAAGGACTGGGCCGAGGTGCTCGGCACCTGGTACGAGCGGGAGGGCTCGGAGCCCGAGTGGTTCGCGGGTCCCGCCGGGTTCCACGCGGGCGCGTTCTCGTCCGGGATCTCCTCCCTCAGCGCGAGCGCGTCGACGACGTACTCCGGCAGCTCCTCGTCGAGCTCGAGCGGCGGCTCGTCGGGCGGCGGGTTCTCCGGCGGAGGCGGCGGCGGGGGAGGCGGCGGCGGGGTCTGATCGGGCCCCTCGCGCTTCCTCTCCTTCTGCCGGTGCTCCGGCCGGGTCACCGAGCGGGGCGGGCGCCCACGGTCGACACGGCCTCCGCGGCCACCCGGGCGCCCTCCCTCGCGGCGTCGAGAGGGGCGCCGCCGCCCACCCAGACCGACAGGAACCCGGCCGCGAAGGCGTCGCCCGCGCCGGTCGGGTCGACGAGGCCGCCGGGGGCCGGGGCGGCCGGGACCGTGCCGCCCTCCCCGCCGCGGGCGCAGACCTCGGCGCCGGCCGGCCCGAGGGTGAGCGCGGCGACGCGATGCCGGGCGAGGAGCGCGTCCGCGATGTCCGCGGGATCGGGGAGTCCCGTGAGCAGCCGGCCCTCGTCCAGGTTCGGCAGCAGGACGTCGACCCCCGCCGTGACCGCGACGAACTCCGTGACCCCGGAGTCGGCGAGGAAGGCCGCGGAGGACGGGTCGACCGACGTGGTGAGGCCGGCGGCCCGCGCGTCCTCGAGCAGCCGCCGCCAGGCGGCGCCATCGGCACCGAACAGGGAGTACCCGGTCAGATGGAGGTGGGCGGCCGCGGCCAGCAGCTCCGGCGGGACCGAGTCCGGCCCCGTCAGCCGGTTGGCGCCGCGCTGGGTGAACATGGTCCGGGTCTGGCCGTCGACCACGAGCACGATGGTCCCCGTCGGCTCGTCGCTCGGGTGCAGCACGGCATGCACGCCGTGCGCCTCGAGCTCGGCCCGGTGACGGGTCACGTCGTCCCGGAACACGGTCCCGACGAAGTCGACGTCCCTGCCGAGGGCGCCGAGCCAGGCGGCGACGTTCGCCGCCGATCCTCCAGGTCTGCGCTCGATGCGGGCGGGAGTGTCGGTGTCCGTCCGGACCGGCCCCGACGGCCGGACGAGCACGTCGTCGATGACGTCGCCGACGACGAGGATGCGCACGGCGCTCAGGCGGCGTACGCGGCCGCGATGTCGGCGGCGAGGCGGACGTTGTTGCGGGCGAGCGCGAGGTTCACCTCGAGCGAGACGCCGCCCGAGGCCCGGACGATCCAGCCGAGCAGGAACGGCGTGACGGCCTTCCCCCGCACCCCCGCCTCCGCGGCGGCCGCGAACGCCTGCTCGAGGAAGCGGTCGTGCTCGGCCGGGTCCCACTGCTCGTCGGCGGGCACGGGATTGGCGACGACGAGACCGGCCGAGCCGGGGCCGGCGTCCTGCGCGTGCAGGATGTCCGCGACCTCCTCCGGCGTCTCGACCCGCCAGTCGAGCGGCAGGTCCGAGCCGGACAGCCAGAACCGCGGGAAGACGTCGGTGCGGTAGCCGACCACCGGGACGCCGAGGGTCTCGAGCCGCTCGAGGGTCGCGGGCACGTCGAGGACGGACTTCACGCCCGCCGCCACGACGGCGACGGGGAAGGACGCGAGCGCCAGGAGGTCGGCGGACTCGTCGAACGTCTCGCTCGCCCCGCGGTGCACGCCGCCGAGCCCGCCCGTCGCGAAGACGCGGATCCCGGCCTGCGCTGCGAGGGCGACGGTGGCGGCGACCGTGGTGGCGCCGCTCCCGCCGCGGGCCGCGAGGATCGGCAGGTCCCTAACGCTCGCCTTCACGAGCTCCTCCTCGGCGATCCGCCGCACGCCGTCGGCGTCCAGGCCGATGCGGGGCACGCCGTCGAGTACCGCGATCGTCGCCGGGACGACGCCCCGGGAGCGGAGGATCTCCTCGAACTCCTCGGCCGCCTCTCGGTTGCGGGGACGGGGGAGCCCGTGCGAGATGATCGTCGACTCCAGGGCCACGACCGGCCGTCCCTCCGCCAGGGCGGCGGCGACGTCGGGCGACGGGAGGAAGGGTCCGGGCACGCGCTCACCCTAGAGGGGCAAGCCCGTGGTGGCACGGAAGTCCCGGGGCTACCGTGTGGGGATGACGTCGCTCTGGCTCGACCGCGCCGCGAGGAGAACCGAGGACGGGAGCACGTATCCGGCGTCCGACTTCAAGCCGGGCGTCTCCTACGACACGGTCGTGGTGGGGGCGGGGCTCACCGGTCTCGTGACGGGGCTCCTGCTCGCCCGGGCGGGGCAGCACGTCGCCATCGTCGAGGCGCACCACGTCGGCGCCGTGAACACGGGCAACACGACGGCGAAGCTCAGCCTGCTGCAGGGCACGAAGTACTCGGAGATGCTGAAGCACACCTCGCTCCGGGTCGCGAAGGCGTACGTCGAGGGCAACCGCGAGGGCTTCGAGTGGCTGCTGAGGTACCTCGACGACCACGACGTGCCGTACCAGCGCCGCGACGCCTACACCTACGCGGGCACGCCCGACGGCGTCGGGGCGGTCGACGACGAGTTCGCCGCCGCATGGCGCGTCGGGCTGCCGGTCGAGAAGGTGCGCGACCTGGACGTCGCCTTCCCGGTCCGCGCCGCGGTCCGGCTGCGGAACCAGGCGCAGTTCGACCCGCTGCAGGTCCTCGCGGCGCTCGCCGCGGACTTCCGCGCCCGCGGCGGGACACTCGTCGAGGGGGTGCGCGTGACGGGCGTCTCCGCGCTGAGGCCCGGACGCGGCGCGCCCTGCGTGGTCAGGACCCGCGCCGGGGAGGTCCGTGCGACGCGAGTCGTCCTGGCGACCGGCATCCCGATCCTCGACCGCGGCCTCTACTTCGCGAAGGTGACGCACGGTCGCTCGTACGGGCTCGCGTTCCGCGTCCCGCCCGGCGCCCTGCCCGAGGACTTCGGGATGTACCTGTCCGTGGACGCGCCGAAGCGGACGCTGCGGAGCATCCCGGTCGTGCCCGAGGACGGGCTCCCGGAGGGGGAGGGCGAGCTCCTCCTCGTGGGCGGCAACGGGCACAAGGTCGCCCACCATCCGCACCCCAGGGACCTGGTGGCGGACATCGAGGTGTGGACCGGGTCGTACTTCCCCGGTGCGCAGCGCACCCACGCGTGGTCGGCGCAGGACTACCGGTCGGCCAACCTCGTGCCCTTCGTCGGCTGGATGCCCCGCACCGCCGGGCGCGTGTTCCTCGCCACCGGCTTCGACAAGTGGGGGATGACCAACGCCGTCTCGGCCGCCATCCGGCTGAGCGGCGAGCTGCTCGGCGGCCACATCCCGTGGGCGCGGACGCTCGGGCGCCGGGTGACCCGGCCCCGCAGCGTCCTCTACGGCGCCCGGTTCAACGCCGAGGTGGCACGGGACCTCACCGCCGGCTGGGCGAAGGCGCTCGCGACCGAGGAGGTCGCCGCCCCCGCCGAGGGGCAGGGGATCGTGCACCGCGTCGACGGACGCCCGGTCGCCACCTGCAGGGTGAACGGCACGACGACGTCGGTGAGCGCGGTGTGCAGCCACCTGCGCGGCATCGTGCGCTGGAACGACCAGGAGCTGACGTGGGACTGCCCGCTGCACGCGTCCCGGTACTCGCACGACGGCACTCGGATCGAGGGGCCCACGAAGGGCGATCTGGCGCCCCTCTGACGCGTCGAGGCGTGCCGCGCCGCGAACGGCCGGGGGTCGGCTAGAATAGTCCTCGGAATCCCGCCATCTGAGCGAAACCGACCCCGATCCGGGGATGAGGTTCGCGACGGGACACCACGCTCGGCCCGGGCGGCTCCGCTCGTGCCGATCGTCCGAGGACCGGCTCCGCCGATCCCGGTATCCGATTCGAGGAGGACGATGGCTCGATCGAGCCAGGCTCAGGCTACGCGTACGCGCGGAGGACGGAGCGACAACGAGGGTCTGCTTCCGGTGCTCGCCCGCGCCGTGCGCGAGGTGGAGGGCGCCGCGTCGCGCGGTCCGCTGAGCCCCGCGAACCGCACCAAGTTCCAGGTGATCGCGCTCCTGGTGCGCGAGGAGCGCCAGCGGGCGAAGGCGGAGGCCGGCGTGCCCGACGCGGAGCGCGCCGAGACGCTGAAGCGGCTGGACGGTGTCGCGACGATCCTCGCCAAGACCGCGGCGCGGGACACCTCGCTGATCGCGCTGCTCGAGAGCGACAAGGCGGGCAGCGACGCCGCCCGCTCGCTGCGGCGGCGGATGCTGGAGGACGCGGGCATCGAGGTCGAGCAGGAGGTCCAGGAGCCCGCGGCAGCGGAGCCCGCCGAGGCCCTCGAGCGGCAGGTCATCCCCGACGCGGTCCGCCGGCGCCAGCTCGCGAACCCCTTCCTCGCGCCCGACTTCGACGCGGCCGCCTACCAGCCGCCCGCCCCCGCGCGGCGCCTCGCCAACTGGGAGCTGCTCGGCCCGCTGTTCAAGAGCTTCGAGTACGGCACCGGCGCGGCCTCGGCGAGCATGGGGCTGCCCGAGCCCGCGGAGCGGGACCGGCTGTCGCCGTCGGGTCACGAGCTCATGCCGCACCAGTCGCGCTTCCTCGAGGCGGTGCGAGAGGGCCACCGCACGTTCCTGCTCGCCGACGAGCCGGGTCTCGGCAAGACGGCGCAGAGCCTCATCGCGGCCTCGATCGCGGAGGCCTACCCGCTCCTCGCGGTCGTGCCGAACGTCGTCAAGATGAACTGGGCCCGCGAGGTCGAGCAGTGGACGCCCAACCGGCGCGCCACCGTCATCCACGGCGACGGCGAGGACCTCGACGCGTTCGCCGATGTCGTCGTCGTCAACTACGAGATCCTCGACCGGCACATGGGCTGGCTGCGCACGCTCGGGTTCAAGGGGATGGTCGTCGACGAGGCGCACTTCATCAAGAACCTCACTTCGCAGCGCTCCCGCAACGTCCTGTCCCTCGCCAAGAGCCTCCGCGAGCGCAACCGCAACCCGCTGATGATCGCCCTCACGGGGACCCCGCTCATCAACACGGTCGAGGACTTCCGCGCGATCTGGCAGTTCCTCGGCTGGATCGACGAGAAGGGCCCCCGCCCGCAGCTGCTGTCGCGCCTCGAGGAGCTCGGGCTCACCCCCGCCGACTTCGGCTTCATGCCCGCGGCCCGGCAGACGGTCGTCGACATGGGGATCGTGCGCCGTCGCAAGGTCGACGTCGCGAAGGACCTGCCGGCGAAGCGGATCGTCGACCTGCCTGTCGAGCTGGACGACGACCTCGGGCGCTCCATCCGCCAGGCCGAGCGCGAGCTCGGCCAGCGCCTCCTCTCCCGGTACCGCACGGTGCTCCGCAACCGGGGCGTCGACCCGCGCGCGGTGTCCCGCACCGAGCGCGCGGAGGTCGTCCGCCTCGTCGCCCAGGCCGAGCTCGAGGAGTCGAAGGCCGCGAAGTCGGGCGAGAACGTCTTCACGATGGTGCGCCGCATCGGCCAGGCGAAGGCGGCCCTCGCGGCCGACTACGCCGCGCAGCTCGCGCGCTCCGTCGGCAAGGTCGTGTTCTTCGCCAAGCACATCGACGTCATGGATCAGGCCGAGCAGACGCTCGCGAAGCGGGACATCCGCACCGTCTCCATCCGCGGCGACCAGACGGCCAGCGTGCGGCAGCGGGAGATCGACGCGTTCCAGAACGACCCGGACGTGCAGGCCGCGGTCTGCTCCCTGACCGCCGCCGGCGTCGGCCTGAACCTCCAGGCCGCGTCCGACGTCGTGCTCGCCGAGCTGTCCTGGACGGCCGCCGAGCAGCAGCAGGCCATCGACCGCGTCCACCGGATCGGCCAGGAGATGCCCGTCACGGCGTGGCGGATCATCGCGGCCCACACGATCGACTCGAAGATCGCCGAGCTGATCGACAGCAAGGCCGGCCTCGCCGCCCGCGCCCTCGACGGCAGCGACGCGGAGGTGCAGGCCGAGTCCTCGGTCCAGCTCCAGGCCCTCATGTCGATCCTGGACGACGCGATCGACGGCACCCGCCGCTGACCCCCGCGCGGGTCATACGGACAGCTCTCGACCGGCAGCGGGGGAGCGACTGCCCGTAGGACCCGCGGAAGCCACGCAGCGGTGAGGAGCGTGAGCAGCCGTTGGGGGGAGACCGCGTCGCTCCGGGTCCACCGAGCGACGCGCGGCCCCAGCGCGGGGAGGCCGTCCTCGCGCACCTTCTCACGCGCGAGCCGCTACTCGCGGATGCCGAGGACGTCGAGGATCCAGGCGAGCTCGAACGCGCGCTCGCGCCAGGCGCTGTAGCGGCCGCTCACGCCGCCGTGGCCGGCGGTCATCTCCGTCTTCAGCAGCACGGGGGCGCCGACCTCGCGGAGGCGGGCCACCCACTTCGCCGGCTCGACGTAGAGCACGCGCGTGTCGTTGAGGCTCGTCATGGCGAGGATGCGCGGGTACGGCTGCTCGCGCACGTTCTCGTAGGGGGAGTACGAGCGCATGTACTCGTACACCTCGGGGTCCTCGAGCGGGTTGCCCCACTCGTCCCACTCGATGACGGTCAGCGGGAGGCTGGGGTCGAGGATCGACGTCAGCGGATCCACGAACGGCACGCTCGCGAGGATCCCGGCGAACCGGTCGGGCGCCAGGTTCGCGACCGCGCCCATCAGCAGCCCGCCGGCGCTGCCGCCCTCGGCGACGAGCCGCTCGGGCGTCGCGTAGCCCTCGCGGAGAAGGTGGTCCGCAGCCGCCACGAAGTCGGTGAACGTCGTGCGCTTGGCGAGGAGGCGGCCCTGCTCGTACCACTCGCGCCCGAGCTCGCCTCCGCCGCGCACGTGCGCGACCGCGTAGACGACGCCGCGGTCGAGCAGCGAGAGGCGTGACGGGGAGAACGCGGGATCGATGCTCGCCTCGTACGAGCCGTAGCCGTAGAGGAGCACTGGCGGCGGACCGGCCGCCGCCGGGCGGTCGAAGACCTCGCGGCGCGCGACGAGCGAGATCGGCACCAGGGCGCCGTCCTCGGCGGGCGCCCACACGCGCCGCTGCTCGTAGTCCGTCGGGTCGTAACCGCCGAGCACCGGCTGGCGCTTGCGCAGGTGCAGGAACCCGGACGCGACGTCGTAGTCGAAGACGGTCGACGGCGTGACGAACGAGCCGTAGCCGATGCGCAGGGTCGGCTGCTCCCATTCGGGGTTCCCCGCGAGGGACGCCGTGAACAGGGGCTCGTCGAACCCGATCTCCCGCAGCAGGCCGGTGCCGGGGACGTCCGGCGCCATGAGGCCCGGCAGCGCGAGCAGGCCGATGCGCGCGAGACCGCCGCGCCGGAACGCGACGGCCACATGGCGGGCGAACGAGGTGACGCCCTCGAGGCGGACCTCGGGGTCGTGGGGGAGGACCACCTCGCGGTGGCTCTCCGGCTCCTCGGCGGGCACCGACACGAGTTCGAAGTTGCGGGCGCCGTCGTTGTGCAGGATGAGGAGCCGGTCCTCGCCGCCGAGGACGGCGTGCGACACCGAGTACTCGACGCCCTCCCGGCGCGGCCAGACGACGCGGAACTCGCCGGTCGGGTCGTCCGCGGGCAGGAGGTGCACCTCGGACGTGATCTTCGACTCGAGCTCGATGAGGAGGTACCGGCGGGACCGCGTGAGGCCGACGCCGACCCAGTACCGCTCGTCCGGCTCCGAGAAAACGACGGTGTCCTCGCCGGCCGCCCCGACGTCGTGGCGCCAGACGGTGTCCGGGCGCCAGGACTCGTCGACCGTCGTGTAGAAGACGTGCCGGCCGTCGACGGAGAGCACCGCCCCCGGCGCCGTGCCCGTCACCACGTCGGGCAGGTCCCGCCCGGTCTCGAGGTGGCGGATGCGGAGCGTGTACCGCTCGTCGCCGACGGTGTCCGTCGCGTAGGCGAGGAGCCGGCCGTCCGAGGACACGTCGAAGCTGCCGAGCGAGAAGAAGTCGTGGCCCTCGGCCTCGCGGTTGGAGTCGAGCAGCACCTGCTCGCCGGGCACCTCGGTGCCCGGCTCGAGGACGGGCGGCGTCCAGTCGGCGGGATCGGCGACGGGCGCCCGGCAGGAGATGCCGTACTGCTTCCCCTCGACGCTGCGCGTGTAGTACCACCAGTCGCCCTCGCGCACGGGCACCGACAGGTCGGTCTGCAGCACCCGGCTCTTGATCTCCTCGAAGATGCGCTCGCGGAGCGGCTCGAGCGCCGACAGCTGGTCCTCGGTGTGGGCGTTCTCGGCCTCGAGGTGCGCGATGACCTCGGGGTCGTCCTTCGCCCGCAGCCACTCGTAGGGGTCTGCGAAGGCGTGCCCGTGGTGCTCACGGATGACGGGGACGCGCTTCGCGACGGGCGCGCGGCTCATCCGGCCAGCCGCGCGATCGCGGCCGCCGGGATCGGCAGCCAGTCCGGCCGGTTGCGGGCCTCGTAGACGGCCTCGTAGAGGGCCTTGTCCAGCTCCAGGGCCGCCAGCAGCCGCGAGTGCGGGGCGAGCGGCTCGCCGAGCGCCTCCTCGTATCCCTGCAGGAACGCCGTGCGGGCATCGCCCGCCCAGCGCTCCGTGAGCCGCGCGTGCTCCTCGCCGGGATGCGACTCCCGGGACGCTCCGGCGGCGTAGTCGAACGAGCGCAGCATCCCGGCGACGTCGCGCAGCGCCAGGTCGGGCTGCGAGCGCTCCTCCATGGGCCGCAGCGGCTCGCCCTCGAAGTCCAGCAGGACCCAGCCGCGGTCGGGGTGATGCAGCACCTGGCCGAGGTGGTAGTCGCCGTGCACCCGCTGCAGGCGGGGCCACGGCTCCGCGGCCGCGGCCTCGAACACCGCGTCGATGTCGGCGGCCCGGTCCTCGAGGCCGTCCACGACCTCGACGGCCGCCGCGAGCCGGGAGCGCATCGACGCGAGCAGCGCGGCCTTCCGCTCCTCGTCGGCCTCGACGGTCGGCAGCGCCTCGGAGAGGACTCTGTGCACCTCGGCCGTCGCCTCGCCGAGGCGGCGTGCGGCGTCCGTGAAGTCCTGATCCGCGTCCACGGCCGTGGTCGCGACCCGCCACGCGTCCTGGGTGCCGGGCAGGAACTCCTGCGCGAACGCGAGGTGCCCCGTCGCTCCGTCCCCCCACGTGCCGCGCAGCGCGCCGTAGGAGCGCGGGACGCGGTCGGAGCCCGCTCCGGCGATGGCCGTCTGCAGGACCACGTCCGGGTTGTCGCCCGGGGACAGGGTGCGGAAGAGCTTGACGATCAGGGGCGTCGAGTCGGCGCCGGAGTCGTCCTGGGTCTCGATGATGATCGACGTGTTCGACTGCTCGCCGCTCAGCACGCGGGAGGAGCGGTACCGGCCGGCGGACGGCCCGGCGGGCTCTCCGACCGCGCGCGCGGCGCTGCCCTCGGCCTCGCCGCCGCGGGTCAGGAGCTCCAGCAGCGCCTGCGCGAACTCCGGCTCGTGCGGGCCGTCGTACCGGTCGTCCCCGTCCGCGATGGGGGATCGGGCGCCGTCGCCCTGGGCCCGTCTCACGAGGGGAACCTGGTACAGCGTTCCCGCGGTGCCGTCCTCGACGAGGAGGACCTCGGCGGTCACCTGCGAATCGCCGGTGCGGGCGGTCCAGCTGCCCACCTCGCGCAGCTGCGGGCGCCCGCCCTTGCCGGAGAACCAGCGCTGACGCGTCATCCAGTCGGCGAGTGCGGCGTCGACCGCCCCGCCCTCGGAAGCCGCCAAGTCAGGCGGCCGGAGCGCCGCCGTCGGCGGGCGTCGCCTCGGGCAGAGGGAGCAGGCCGCTCTCCTCGAGGTTCTCGTTGACGGTCTCCTCGTCCAGCCGGTCGAGCTCCGTCTCGTTGTCGCGCCCAGGCGTCTCGGGGTTCCTGTCGTCCATGCGTCGAGCCTACTTCTGCGGATCCATCTGCGGTTCCCGGCGCGTGATGGTTGACACCGGGCCGGTGGCCGCCTCGGGAGAGGACCCGCGCTAGGCCGGCAGGAGCTGCATCCCGGTCATCATCACGGCGAGCAGGTCCACGACGACGGCGCAGATCGTGAGGCCGCGCCGCGGGTGCGGAGACGCGGGCCAGGCGAGGCCGCAGGCGAGCGTGACGAGGGCGCCCGATCCCATCGCGGAGAACGCGGCGAGCGTCCCGGGCAGGGCGGCGACCGGCGGATCGCCGTCCGTCGCCTCCAGGAGCCCGATCTCGGGCGAGACGATGATGGCGACCGTCGCCAGCACGAGCATGCCGAGCGCGAGGAGCAGCTGCAGGGGAGCGCTCCAGCGGGCGCGGCCCGGGCGCTTCACCCGGACGCGGGCGTCGAGGATCACGATGCCGGCGACCGCCAGCATGGCGAGGAACGGCACGTAGCGAAGGGTGAGCGTTCCAACGTCCACGCCCACACCTCCCGATCCCCAGCACGCTAACTCGGGGACCGGAGGGCAGCCTGAGCGCTGCCTGAGGGTCAGGCGATAGGGAGGCCGCCGAGCGGGTCGTTGTACGCGGCCTCGCTCTCGGCCTGCGTCCGCTCGGCCACCTGCTCGTCGTGCGACGGGGCCTCCGGCTCGCCCGGCTCTGGCGCGTCCCCGGCGGGGGCGGTGTCGGGTGTCCTGTCCATGGGGCCGACGGTACGCCCGAGAACGGGGCGCCGCCAGGGCGGTGCCGACGCTCTCCGTCCCGCTAGAGTTCTCGCGTGCCTCCCGGGATCCACGCGCACGGCCGGGGATCGACATGGATCTGACCGTCCTCGTCGTCCTCGTCATCTCGCTCGCGCTGTTCTTCGACTTCACGAACGGCTTCCACGACACCGCCAACGCGATGGCGACTCCCATCGCGACGCGGGCCCTCAAGCCCAAGACCGCCGTCGCGCTCGCCGCGGTCCTCAACCTCGTGGGGGCGTTCCTGTCCACCGAGGTGGCGAAGACCATCTCCGGCGGCATGATCCGGGAGGGCGAGGGCGGCGTGCAGATCACGCCCGAGTTCATCTTCGCGGGCCTCATCGGCGCGATCGTCTGGAACCTCACGACCTGGTACCTCGGGCTGCCGTCCTCGTCGAGCCACGCGCTCTTCGGCGGCCTCATCGGGTCCGCGCTCGTGGGCGCCGGCATCGGCGCGATCGACTTCGGCGTCGTGATGTCGAAGGTCGTGCTGCCCGCCATCTTCGCGCCGCTGATCGCGGGGCTCACCGCCTTCACCGCCACCCGCATCGCCTACGCCATCACCCGGCGATACGACGGCCGGCCGGACGGGCGCGGCGTCTTCCGCTACGGCCAGATCTTCTCCTCCTCGCTCGTGGCGCTCGCGCACGGCACCAACGACGCGCAGAAGACGATGGGCGTCATCACGCTCACCCTGATCGCCGCGGGGATGCAGGAGCCCGGATCGGGTCCCGAGTTCTGGGTGGTCGTCGCCTGCGCGGTCGCCATCGCGGTCGGCACCTACTCGGGAGGCTGGCGGATCATCCGCACGATGGGCACGGGCCTCACGGCGGTGAAGCCCGCTCAGGGGTTCTCGGCCGAGACCAGCACGGCGGCCACGATCCTCGCCTCCAGCCACCTCGGCTTCGCCCTCTCGACGACGCAGGTCGCGTCCGGATCCGTCATCGGCTCCGGCCTCGGCCGCCGCGGCTCCTCCGTCCGCTGGGGCACCGCGCGCAGCATCCTCGTCGGCTGGGTCCTCACCCTTCCCGCGGCCGCGGCCGTCGGCGCGGTCGCCGCGCTGCTCGCGCACCTCGGCGCGGTGGGCATCGTGATCGACGCGATCCTGGGCCTCGGGTTCATCCTCGGCATCTTCCTCCTCTCCCGGCACGACCGCGTCGACCACGCGAGCCTGGAGAAGGAGGTCAACGCCGCGGGCGAGATCGTCAAGATCCAGAAGGCCAAGCAGAGGAGCCGGGCGTGAACATCGACTGGTCGGCCCTCCTCGTCGTCGCCGTGGCGTCGGTCGTCGCCGCGTCGGTGACGGTCTCGCTCTTCGCGACGGGCATCAAGCTCTTCGCGACTCCCGCCGCCGGCGCCGCCGAGGCGACCGCAGCGCGCGACGACGAGACGGACGACGTGAGCGAGCCGACCCGTCCCCGCGCGGCGACGGCCGCGGGGATTGTGTGCTTCGCGCTCAGCGGGCTCGCCGTGCTCATCGGCGTCTACCTCATCGTCCCCGCCCTGCACGGCGGCTGACCCGCGCCGCAGGCACCGGGATGACCGGGATCCGGGACACCGCGCTGGGCGCCGTCCGGGAGCTGACAGCGTCGCTCGCCGAGCGGGCTCCCGGGGTCGCGCGCGGCGAGCGGGAGGCGCTCCACGACGTGCGTGTGGCGGTCCGCCGGCTCCGCAGCATCCTGCGTGCGGCGGCGCCCGCCTTCGACGGCGAGACGGCGAACCGGCTCGAGGCCCGGCTGCAGGACCTGGGACGCGACCTCGGGACCGCACGCGATCGCGAGGTGCTCGCCGCCGGGCTGCGCAGACGGGCGGCGACGAGCATGCCCGGCGTGCTGGAGCGGCCGGCGGATTCGGCGGCGCGCAGCCTGCGCGGCGCGAGGGCCGCGGCGGTGAGCGACCTCTCGTCGCGGAGGTTCCTCGAGCTGCTCGACGACCTGCGGTCGTTCGCCGAGGATCCGCCGCCGCCGTCCGGTCACGTGACCGCCGACGACATCCTCGAGCGGGACCTGCGCCGGGTGCGCCGGCGGGCGAAGCGTGCCGAGGAGCCGGGCCTCGGCGGCGAGCAGCGGGAGGCGCGGCTGCACGACGTGCGCAAGGCGGCGAAGCGGCTGCGGTACGACCTGTCCGCGTTCGGCGACGGCCACGACGAGTCCGTGCGCCGGCTGAGGCAGGTCGCCGAGCGGGTCCAGGACGCCCTCGGGGAGCGGCGCGACGCTCTCGCGGTGATGGAGGTGCTCGCCGTCGAGGAGCAGCGCGCAACCGGACGCCGAGCCGAGGAGCTCGGGCGGCTGCGGCGGGAGGAGGAGCGGCGAGCGAGCGCCGCCCTCGCCGCCTACGGCGGCGCGGTGGGGGACCTCTTCTGACTCCTCGGCGCTCGGCGGCCGCCAGCTAGGGTCGCATCATGGACGACGGCGTTCAGACCATGCGGACCCGGACGGAGACCGACTCTCTCGGGAGCGTCGAGGTGCCCGCCGACGCGTACTGGGGCATCCACACCGCCCGCGCGCTCGAGAACTTTCCGATCTCCCGCCGCCCCATCTCCGTCTACCCCAACTTCGTCCACGCGCTGGGCGCAGTGAAGCAGGCGGCGGCCCGGGCGAACGCCGAGCTCGGAGTCCTGCCGGGCGAGAAGGCGGCCCTCATCGACGCCGCCTGCGAGGACGTCAAGCGCGGCCTGCTCGACGACCAGTTCGTCGTCGGCGTCGTCCAGGGCGGCGCCGGAACGAGCACCAACATGAACGCGAACGAGGTCATCGCCAACCGGGCGCTCGAGCTCGCCGGCCGGCCGAAGGGCGACTACGAGTTCCTGCACCCGCTCGACGACGTCAACCGGAGCCAGTCGACCAACGACGTGTATCCGACCTCGCTCAAGGTCGCGCTCTGCATGGGGCTCGAGACCCTGCTCGACGAGCTCGACCTCCTGCGGCTCGCCTTCGCGTACAGAGGCCAGGAGTTCGCGTCCATCCTCAAGGTGGGCCGGACGCAGCTGCAGGATGCGGTGCCCATGACCCTGGGCCAGGAGTTCCGGAGCTTCGCGATCACGCTCGGCGAGGACCACTCGCGGCTCAGGGAGACCATCCCGCTCCTGTACGAGCACAACCTCGGCGCGACCGCCATCGGCACGGGCATCACCGCGGATCCGGACTACGCGCCGACGGTCAACCGGCACCTGCGCGAGATCACGGGGTTCGACCTCGTCACGGCCCAGGACCTCGTCGAGGCGACCGCCGACGCCGGAGTCTTCATGTCGCTGTCCGGGGCGCTCAAGCGGTCCGCGATCAAGCTGTCGAAGATCTGCAACGACCTCCGCCTGCTCTCCTCCGGTCCCCAGGCAGGGCTGGGAGACATCAACCTCCCGCCCAGGCAGGCGGGCTCGTCGATCATGCCCGGCAAGGTGAACCCGGTCATCCCCGAGGTGGTCAACCAGGTCGCGTTCTCGATCGCGGGAGCGGACGTCACCGTCACGATGGCCGCCGAGGCGGGTCAGCTCCAGCTCAACGCGTTCGAGCCGATCATCGCGCACGCCCTCCTGCAGAGCCTCACCTGGCTCGCGAACGGCTGCCGCACCCTGCGCGAGAACTGCGTGGACGGCATCACCGCGAACGAGCGCCGCCTCAGTCAGATGGTCGGCTCATCGGTCGGCATCGTGACGGCGCTCACCCCGTACATCGGCTACGCGGCCGCGGCCGCGCTCGCCAAGCAGGCGCTCGACGGCCGCCGCGACGTGGCGGACCTCGTCGTGGAGTCGGGCCTGCTCACGCGGGAGGAGGTCACCCGGCTGCTCGCTCTCGAGCGCCTGGCCGGAAGACCCGACACGACGGCGCCCATCCCGGTCCTGCCGCCCGTGCAGCAGTTCCCCGCGCCCGCGGAGCGCTGATGCGCTCCGGCCCCGGGAAAGGGCCGAGGGGCGCCCCCGGGACGAAACGGCGTCAGCGCCCGGCGGGCGCCACCCCGTCCGCGCGCTCGCCCTCGCCGGCGGGCGCGTCGGCGGCTCCCGCCTCCCCGATCGTGGCGGCACGCACCTCGGCGGCCGTTCCGGTCGCGGCTGCGGATCCGTCCGCCGGAGGCTGCTCGGACGCGTCGTCCTCGTCGTCGAGCGATGCGAGGGCGTCGTCGCGCGCCTCCGCGGCGCTGCGCATCGCCCGGTCGCTGCGCTCCTTCAGCTCGTCGGCGGTGTCGCTCATGCGCTTCTGCACATCGCTCGCGGTGTCGCTCACGCGTCCGCGGGCGTCGGTGGCGGCGCCGGTGACGCGTGCGGCGACGTTCTTGGCCGCGCTCGAGGTCCGGTCCGCGAGGTCCTGGGCGGTGGAGGCGGTGCGCTCGGCCACCTCGCGGGCCGTGGTGGCGGTTCTCTCGGCGACGTCGTGGGCGAGGTCGGCGGCCCGGACAGCCGCCTCGCGCGCCGCCTCGCTCGTCCGGGTCGCGGCCTGGCTGGCGGCGTCCCGCAGGGCGGGGGCCTGCTCGCGGGCGTAGCGGATGGCGTCCTCTCGGGCCTTCTCGATCTTCGGGTCGTGCCAGAGCTCGTCGGCGCGCTCCTTCATCTGGAGGTAGCGCTCGCGACCCGCTCGCGTGCCGAGGACGTAGCCGCCGGCGAGGCCGAGCAGGAACAGCAGTCGGATTCGCATGTCAGTTCTCCTCGATCGGGTTGCCGGGGGTGGCCGTGCGGCGGGTCAGCTCCTCCTCGTCCCGCTCCTCGAGGTGCTCCTCGCCGGAGATGGGGTCGCCCGGAGTGGTGTAGTCCGCCTCGGCGGGAGTCCGGTAGTCGGCGTCCGCCGGGATGGAGAAGTCCTGCTCGACTGCGCGCTCGTCGGGGAGCTCGCTGTTCCGTTCGTCCATGAGGCTCAGCCTACGCCCGGCCCCTTCACGAGCAACGGGCCCGTCCTTCCGGCGACGGGAGGCGCTCTCCTCACGGATGGCCCGCCCCTCCGCCTCGTCGCGCGAGAGCGACCGGGCGATGAGGAGGTTCCTGGTCGTGTCCCGCATCGGCATGCGGATCGCCGACTCCGAGTGGATGCCCCGGCGGAGCTGATCCAAGCGGGTGAGCTCGGCGTCGAGGCCCGCGCCGAGCACGAGCACGAGGTTGCTGAGGAACAGCCAGAGCAGCACGACGAGCGCGCCGCCCGCCCAGCCGTACAGGTCGCCGTAGTGCGCGAGGACGGTCACGTACCACCAGAACCCGCCGGTCGTGACGGCCCAGCCCGCGAGCGCGAGCACGGCGCCCGCCGAGAACCAGGGCGCCGTCTGCCGGTCGACCGTGGGGGTGAAGTAGTAGAGCAGCGCGATGAGCGCGGCGGCGAGGAGCAGGAGCGCGGGCCAGCGTGCCGCGTTCCAGACGGTGATCCAGGGCTCGCCGACCCCCGCGAGCCGTCCCGCGGCCGACGCGACCCGCGGGGTGCCGAGCAGCAGGAGCAGCCCGAGGGCGAGCCCGACGCTCAGCAGCAGGGTGACCGCCAGCATGAGGCCGCGGAACTTTCAGATCCGCCGTCCCTCGTGCACGCCGTAGAGCGTGTTCACCGTCCGCCCGAACGCCGTCGTGTAGGCCGAGCCGGTCCAGAGCGTGAGGGCGAGACCGACGAGGAAGGCGCTGCCCGGGTTCCCGAGCTGCGTGAACTGCTCGAGCGGCGCGCGGACGGCGTGCACCCAGCGCTCCTCGGCGACCTCCGAGAGGACGCGCAGCACGAAGTCCACGGCGCGGGAGCCGTCCAGGATCGCGAGCGCCGACATGACGGTGAGAGCGGCGGGGAACAGGGTGATCGCGGAGAAGAACGTGAGCGAGGCCGCCGCGTCGATCCCGCGGACCCTGGCGAAGGAGTGGCCGGTGCGCCGCAGCGCGTACGCCCAGTCGGAGCGGCTGACGACCCGGTGCGCCCGGCTCACGGCTGTTCCCGGACGACGTCGCCGGGACTCTTGTCGACCCGCCAGCCCCGCCAGGACGGCTGCCGGAGCCGCCCCGTCGAGGTCCACTCCGCGAACTCGACCTCGCCGACGAGCCGCGGCTCGACCCAGTGGGCGTCGCGCGCGTCCGGCCTGGGGATGTCCGAGAACGGGTTCGCGTCCTGCGCGAGCGGCGCGAGACGGGCGGCCGCGTCGGCCAGGTCCTTCGCGCTGAAGCCCGTGCCCACCTTCCCGACGTAGCGCAGCGTCCCGTCCTCGGGGATGCCGAGGAGGAGGGATCCGATCGTGCCCCCGCGCCCGCCCTGCCCGGGCTTCCAGCCGCCGATCACGACCTCCTGCGCGCTGTGGTGCTTGATCTTCACCCAGGACGGGGACCGGCGGCCGGGCAGGTAGACCGAGCTGCGGCGCTTCGCCACGACGCCCTCCAGCCCGAGGGAGCCGCTCGCCTCCATCGCCTCGTGCACCGTGCGGCCCTCGCCGGAGAACTCCGGAGGAACCTGGACGAGCCCGGTGGACCGGACCGTCTCCGCCAGCCGGCGGCGCCGCTCGTCGTAGGTGAGGTCGAGGAGGGACTCGCCGTCGAGCTCGAGGAGGTCGAACACCATGAGGTGAACGGGGACAGTCCTCCGGGCGGCCTCGATGTCCGCCGTCCGCTGCAGGTTCATCCGCTGCTGCAGCAGGCCGAAGTCGGGCCGTCCGCCGCGGCCGAGCGCGACGATCTCCCCGTCGAGGACGGCCTGGCGGGCGTCCACCGCGTCGATGACGCCCTGCAGTTCGGGATAGGTCGCCGTGAGGTCCTTCGCGTTGCGGCTCATCAGCACCGCGCGCCCGTCGCGCACGTCGACGAGCGCCCGGATCCCGTCCCACTTCATCTCGAACGCCCACTGGTCTCCGCCGCCCACGGTCCGCTCGTCCCCGAGCGTCGCGAGCATCGGCCCGCGCCGCAGCAGGGGAGACGGCTCCCCAAGGACGTCGGCGGGCGCGGAAGAGGGACTCTGGGGAGCCGGACCCGCGGATGCGGTCGCAGCGGGGCCGGCCACGGCGGGGGCGGTCACGGCGGGAGCGGTCGTGCCGGCGGCGCGATCGCCCGGGCCGGCGGCGTCCGAGCCGTCCGGCTTCCGCGCGGGCTGCGCCTTCGTGCGGTGCATCAGCCAGTTCTTCTCGTCGCCGGGTGTCCGCCCGGTCCGGACGAGGGCGACGCGGACGGGCCCGCGGAGCGGCCCGTCCGGCCTGCCGTGCAGCGTCACGATGACCTCGTCGTCGCGCCACTTCTCGAGCTCGTAGGTGCCGGCGTCCCAGATCGTCACCTCGCCGGCGCCGTACTCGCCGGCCGGGATCCGCCCCTCGAACGTCCCGTACTCCAGCGGGTGGTCCTCGGTGTGCACCGCCAGGTGGTTCTCGGCGGGGGTTTCCGGGACGCCCTTCGGCACGGCCCAGGAGACGAGGACGCCGTCGTGCTCCAGCCGGAAGTCGTAGTGCAGCCGGCGGGCGTGGTGCTCCTGGATGACGAAGCTGCGCCCGTCCGACGGGATGGCCGGGTCCGCGGGAACCGGCTCCGGCGTCTTCGCGGCGTCCCGCATGCTGCGGTACTTCGCGAGCCTGTCGCGTGCCTCGGGCGTCGACTCGAACGTCGCCATCCGCTCGGGGGTGGGCTCGAGGACGCGCGCGGGCGGGTCGAGGTCGGCGAGCAGGTCGCCGAGGCGGGCGACTCGGTCCAGCACCTCCTGGTAGCCGAGATGGGCGAGGTCCGGAGCGTCGAGCTCCTCCCACGTCCGCGGCGCCGCGACGGTCGGGGTCGGCCGCCCGCGCAGCGAGTAGGGCGCGATGGTGGTCTTCGCAGCGCTGTTCTGGCTCCAGTCGACGAGCACCTTCCCGACGCGCAGCGACTTCTTCATGTCGCTGACGACGAGGTCGGGGTCGTCCGCCTCGAGCGCCCGGGCGAGCTCATGGGCGAACGCCGAGATCTCGTCGCTCGACCGCGTGCCGTCGAGGCGCGCATAGAGGTGGATCCCCTTGCTCCCGCTCGTCACCGGCATCGGCGAGAGGCCCACGCCCTCGAGGATGGGCCGCACCCGCCGCGCGATCTCGGCGCACTCCGGCAGCCCGACCCCGGGACCCGGGTCCAGGTCGAGGACGAGCCGGTCCGGGTTCTGCGGCTGCCCGTCCGGCCCGAACCGCCACTGCGGCACGTGCAGCTCGAGCGAGGACACCTGGGCTGTCCACACGAGCGTCGCGCGGTCGTTCAGGAGCGGGTACTCGATCGTGTGCGACTTGTGGTGCTGCACCTGGCGGGGCACCCAGTCCGGTGCGCCGTCGTCGAGGTTCTTCTGGAAGAACACCTCGCCGGGCGCCTCCGCGGTGCCGACGCCGTTGACCCAGCGCTTCCTCGTGAGCGCCCGGTCGCGCGTGTGCGGGAGAAGAACGGGCGCGATCCGTGCGTAGTAGTCGAGGACGTCGGCCTTGGTCGTGCCCGTCTCGGGGTAGAGCACCTTGTCGAGGTTGGTGAGCCGGAGCCGGCGGCCGTCGACCTCCACGATGTCGCCGCTGGAGCGCGCCATGCCCCTCCTGTTCCCGGGCCGGGCCCGCTTGTCAACGGTACCGCCCGCCTGATCACACGCGGAATACTGGGAGCATGAGGTCCATCTGGAAGGGCGCCATCACGTTCGGCCTGGTCAACGTGCCGGTGAAGGTCTACAGCGCGACGGAGGACCACGACGTCCCGATGCACCAGGTCCACGACAAGGACGGGGGGCGCATCCGGTACCAGCGGATCTGCGAGATCGACGGCGAGGTGGTCGAGTACTCGCACATCCAGAAGGCGTACGACGCCGGGGACCGCACCGTCATCATCACGCCGGAGGACCTCGCCTCGCTCCCGGTCGAGCAGAACCGCGAGATCGACGTCGTCGAGTTCGTGCCGAGCGAGCAGGTTGACCCGATCATGTTCGAGCGCAGCTACTACCTCGAGCCGGACTCGCGCTCGCCGAAGGCCTACGTGCTCCTGCGGGAGACGCTCCAGCAGACGGATCGGACCGCCATCGTGAAGTTCGCGATCCGGCAGCGGACCCGGCTGGCCGCCCTGCGGGTCAAGGGCGACGTGCTCGTGCTGCAGACGCTGCTCTGGGGCGACGAGGTCCGGGAGGCGAACTTCAAGTCGCTGAACGAGAAGGTCGACATCTCCGACAAGGAGCTGAAGATGTCGTCCTCCCTCGTCAAGAGCTTCGAGAGCGACTTCACCCCCGACGCGTTCACCGACGAGTACCAGGAGCAGCTGAAGAAGCTGATCGACGCGAAGCTCGAGCAGGGCGATGCGATCGACACGGCGGCGACCTTCGGCCAGGGCGGCGAGGAGCCCGAGGGCGGCGAGGTGCTCGACCTCATGGAGGCGCTGCGCCGCAGCGTCGAGCGCAACCGGGCGGACCGCAAGGACGAGCCCGAGGAGAAGCCGGCGGCCGAGGAGGAGAAGGCGCCGGCGCCGAAGAAGCGCAAGCGCGCCTAGGACCGCTGGGGTGGCCGCGGCGCCTCCCGACCTGAGTCGGCTGGTCAGCTCCGGGGACGGTGCCGGAACGGCAGGACGAGCCAGACCACGAGCAGCACCACCGCGGTGACGACGGCGCAGACGACCGCGACGGTTCGGCTCGTCACGACGTCGAAGACGAGCAGCACAACGCCGGTGATGAGCAGGCCGACGAAGATCAGCACGACCTGGAGCAGCCGATCGGCGAGGTTGACCACGGCGTCCTTGCGCCGCTTGCGGAACAGCGCACGGTGGAGGCTGACCGGGCCGAGGCCGAGCGCCGTGGCGAGGGTCGCGACCGCGACGAGCACCAGGTAGACGCCCACCTGAAAGCTGTCGAGATCCTGGAACCGGGGCTGGAAGGCCAGGGTCAGCAGGAATCCCGTGAGGATCTGCGTGCCCGTCTGAGTGACCCGCAGCTCCTGCAGGATCTCGTTCCAGTTCCGGTCGAGCCGCTCGTTCTCGGTCTCGTTGCGGCCGGTCTCGTCCCGGCTCCCGGCCAGGTCCGGCCCTCGCAGGTCGTGCGACATGTGCCGATCCTAGGAGCGCGCGCGGGCGCTCTCACGAGTCTGGGCAGGGGGCTTGCGCCGACCTAGGCTGACGCCATGGCCTTCCTCCCCATCCCGTCGACCGACGACCTCAGCGAGGAGGCCCGCTCCGCCCGGGCCCAGCTGCTCGAGTCGCGGGGCCGCATCTCGAACGTGCGTGCGGCGCTGCTCGGGCACGTGCCGAGCTTCCGGGCGTACCTCGAGTGGTACACGCTGAAGGACGAGCTCGTGCCGGTCGTGGGGGAGCGCGGGGTGACGGCCCTCGCCTACGCCATCTCGGACGAGTACGGCTGCGAGCCCTGCGCGGTGTTCTTCCGGCAGGTGCTCGAGGAGGCGGGGGAGGATCCCGACGCCCCGTCCGGGCACCGGAACCAGCTCCTCGCGCGGTTCGGCCGTGAGCTGGCGCGGAACCCGCACGACGTGCCCGACGAGATCTACGAGTCGCTCGCCGAGCAGTTCCCGGGGGAGCAGCGCGTCGCGCTCGTCGCCTTCGCGGGGCTCACGGTCGCGGTGAGCGTCGTGAACACGGTGGGACGCGTGCCCGCCGACGACGTGCACGCGCTGCGAGGGGGCGAACCCGAGATCGAGATGGACTCCCTCGAGAAGGGAGCCGAGTGAGGTCTCGCTCCCCGGCGCAACCGCGTCGCGGACGCCCCGCGCGGAGGCAGGACCGCGCGGGAGGAGGGAGGACGCCGCGGGAGGACGGCGTCTCGCGATCAGCGGTGCGGCGACTCGTGCCAGCGGAGCCAGGACACCGCGTGGAACAGGGTCGGATGCGAGCCGTCGTAGGGACGCACCGTGATCGACTCGTCGTGCCACGGGATCACGACGAACTCGAGGAGGCCCGTCGTGGGGGACATGCGGGACCGGACGAAGCCCAGGGGGCGCGACGCGCCCGGCTCCTCCACGATCCACTGCTCGTCGTCGATCTGCCGCGCGTACGGGTGGTACGGGCGGGACTGGTCGAATTGGTCGTCGACCGAGATGCCGGGGGTTGGAATCGTTGTGCTGCTCATATTCACTCCCTTTGCACGGCCATGCAGGGCGCCGTGCAGGCCACAAAGCTACCCGCGTCGTGACGGGGTACGACCAGAGTTACAGACAGTCCACAGCTAAGTACAAGGGAGTAGCGGACCGGCCTGAACCGCGGGTAGGGACTTTCGTCCCGAGCTGGATCGCGAGATTGCCTCGCGTTTCGTCGGGGTACATCAGCCCCGCTTCAGCATGACGCCACGCGGCCTGTCAGCACATCCCCAGGAGGAGGCACATGCCTGCGCAGGGATGAACGCCCGGCCGCTGTCAAGCGGGACGAGTCCGGCGGCGTGCCGTGGCTAGGGTGTCGCCATGACGCATCCCGCGCCCGCGGCGCCGCCCGCCCCTGTCTCTCCGTTCTGGCAGCCGCAGCCGGTCTACCGCGGAGCGGGGACGGGCACCGTGGTGCTGACGGCGATCGGGATCGCCCTGGGGGCGCTGCTGCTGCTCGCGGTGCTCGCGTACTTCGTGCTCGGCTTCGGCGTGACCGGGGTGCTCGTCTCCGCGATCGCGGCCCTCATCCCCCTCGCCATCGTGCTCCTCACGATCCGCTGGATCGACCGCTGGGAGCCGGAGCCGCGGGCGGCGCTCTGGTTCGCCTTCCTCTGGGGCGCCGGCGTGTCGGTCGTGATCGCCCTGCTCGTCGACTTCACCCTCCAGGTCTCCGCCTATATGACGGGCCGGGCGCTCGTGAGCGAGGCGGCGGGCGCGGTCATCCAGGCGCCCATCGTCGAGGAGGTGGCCAAGGGGCTCGGCGTGCTCCTGATCCTCTGGGTCGCCCGCCGCTACTTCGACGGGCCCCTCGACGGCCTCGTCTACGCCGCGACGGTCGCCGGCGGGTTCGCCTTCACCGAGAACATCCTCTACTTCGGGAACTCGCTCGTCTCGGGCGGCACCGGGGACCTCGCCGTCACGTTCGTGGTCCGCGGGATCTTCTCGCCGTTCGCGCACGTGATGTTCACGGCGTGCACCGGCTTCGCGCTCGGCATCGCCTCCCGCCGCACCGGGCGGGCGGGAGCGCTCGGCTTCTTCCTGCTCGGGCTGATCCCGGCCGTCCTGCTGCACGCGCTCTGGAACGGCGCCTTCTTCATCTTCTCGGACATCCTCGCCTACTACGTGCTGGTGCAGGTGCCCCTGTTCCTCGGCGCGGTGGGGATCGTCATCGCACTGCGCCGGCACGAGCGGCGGCTCACGCGGGCGCGCCTGGACGAGTACGCGCGGGTCGGCTGGTTCACGCCGGGGGAGGTCGACCTGCTGTCGACCTGGGGCGGCCGCCGCCAGGCTCTGTCCTGGGCCCGGCAGCACCCCAGCCCTCCCGGCGCCCTCGACCGCGTCACGGCCATGAGGCGGTTCGTGCGCCACGCGACCCGGCTGGCGCACACTCGGCAGCGGCTCCTCGTCGGACGCTCGGCCATCGGCCGGTCCCCGGACGAGCAGACGCTGCTCGCGGCCATCAGCGAGGATCGCCGGGTCCTCCTCGCCTGATCGCGCTAGCCGGCCGGTGGCAGGCGGAGGAGCAGGACGGCGCCCCACACGGCGGACGCGAGCGCGACCAGCAGGAACAGCCCGACCCACACGATCGCGGGGAGTGCGGCGACCCGCGCGAGCTGGTCGGCATCCGTCGTCCCGTTCCGTCCCCGGCGCTCGCGGCGGCGGGCCGACTGCAGCTCGCCGACCGTGCGCACCCCGCCGAGCAGAAGGAACCCCGCCACGGCGACCGCCCCGAACGACTGCCAGGGGCCGGGCGCCCACCACGTGAGCGCGAACACGGCGGCGCCGGACACGAGGACCGACCAGAGGCCGAACCAGTTGCGGATCTGGACGAGGACCAGGACGACGAGGACCAGCACCGCCCAGAGCGCCGCCGCGGCGTGCCCGGTGCCCGCCAGCCACGCCGTGCCGAGGCCGACCAGGGCGGGCGCCGGGTAGCCGGCGAGGAGCGTCAGCGCCATGCCGGGGCCGCGCGGCCGGCCGACGCTCACCGTGACGCCCGAGGTGTCGGAGTGCAGGCGGATGCCGCTGAGCCGCCGTCCGGTCATCGTCGCCGCGAAGCCGTGGCCGGCCTCGTGCACGATCGTCACCGCGTGCCGGGTGAGCCGCCAGGCGGGCGTCAGGACGGCGGCCGCGGACACGAGGAGGGCGAGCGCAACGACGAGCGGATCGAGCGGGGGCTGCGTGGCGGTCACCCGCGCCCAGAGGTCGGCGAGTTGCTCCACCCGGTCATTGTCGCTTGACTGGCCGTATGAGCAGCGCAGGCGAGAAGCCCGAGATCGACGCCCCGGTGGGCCCCGCCCCCAGCACCCTCGAGGTGACCGACATCACGGTCGGCGACGGTCCCGAGGCCGGGCCCCGCTCCACCGTCAACGTGCACTACCTGGGCGTGGAGTACGACACCGGGGAGGAGTTCGACTCCTCCTGGAACCGTGGCCAGTCCATCAACTTCCCGCTGACGAGCCTCATCGCCGGCTGGCAGCAGGGCATCCCGGGCATGAAGGTCGGCGGCCGACGCCGGCTCGTGGTCCCGCCCGCCCTCGCCTACGGCCCGGCGGGAGGCGGCCACCGCCTGAGCGGCAAGACGCTGATCTTCGTGATCGACCTCCTTGGCGTCTCCTGACAACAGCGCGTCGGGCGCTCCGCGCCCGACCCCTCTCCTGAAAGCCACATCGCACCCGTATTTCCACCGGCCGGCGCGCCTGACCGGTCTCGTCTGTAACGGGAGTGGTGGGCGGGGGTGTCCGCCGAGGCGAGTTTCGCGCGCCATGCTTGGCGCGCGACTGTCTGAGAAGCGGTGGACACCCCCGCCCACCACGGACCCACAACAACGGAACAACGGGAAGACAAAGAAAGAACTCGCCGTCCGGTGGCGGGGCGATGCCTCCGACTCGAATCCGGTCCGGCGAGTTCCTTGAGGTCTTCAGGATGCGCCCGATGGCGCGCGCAGACAAGACGTGGGCGCGCCCCAATAGTGCGGACAGGACGGGGGCGCGCGCCTGCCTAGGCTGATGACGTGACGGGTCCGGGCGAGCAGGGGAGCGGCTGAGCATGCCCTTCGCCACGGAGGACGGCCGCCGGCTCGACCGCATCCACCTGGTGCAGCGCGCGCCGGGCACCTTCCAGCTCACGCGGTCGTTCACGTTCCTCGAGAGCGGGCGGCCGGAGTCCGAGCGGTACGTGATCCGCGCGCACGACGAGTCGCGCCCGGCGAAGGGGTCGAACGCGACCGACCTGGCGTCGGTGCCGCCGTTCCTCTGGGGGCTGATCTCGAGCCACGGGCGGCAGACCGCGGCGGCCCTCATGCACGATCAGCTGTGGTGGGAGTCGCTCAACCCGGATCCGGAGATCTGGATCCGGCAGCGGCGGGAGGCCGACCGGCTGTTCGCGGTGGCGCTGCGCGAGTCGGGCAGCACCTGGATGCGCACGCAGCTGCTCGTCGCCGCCGTCACGCTCGAGCGCTACTGGGGGCCGCGGCGCTGGCGGGCGGTCGCCATGGCGCTGCACGCGCTCGCCGGCACCGCGTCCATCTGGATCGCGATGACGGGCCTGCTCGGGGCCTGGGGTCTGCTGCTGGTCGCCCTGCCGGCGCTCACGGTCCTGATCTGGGGCGCGGACGCGTTCCCGATGGGTGTGCTGATCTACTCGGGCGTCCTGTTCCTGCCGATCGCGGCCGCCGCGCTGCTCGGTCAGTACCTGCTGCTCCTGCTCGACCTCGTGGACTGGCTCCTCGGCAGGCGACGCAGACCGATGCCGAAGGCGGGTCCGCTCGGGAGGACCCGGCGGGCGAAGGTGAGGGCGAGGAACCGCGTCCGCGAAGCTGAGCACGAGCGGGCCGGCCGCAGCCGCTAGGTCCGGGAACGACTCGTCGCCCGGGGAGGCGGCATGGCCTGTCTCACTTCCGGGCGACGAGAGAGCCCCTCCAGGGTCCTCCTGGAGGGGCTCCCGTGCAAGCGCGATCAGGCCTCGACGGCGACCTGGGGCGCGCGGACGCTCTTCATCGCGGCGGTCCATGCCTCGAGCTGATCGAACAGCACCGTGGCGGCCCCGGCGTGCTGCGGGCCCGGGGTGAAGGTGTTGAAGTTCTCGAAGTCGGAGAACAGCGAGAAGCTCAGCTGCTGGCGGACGTGGGCGAGCTGGAGCTCGGACGCGATGCCGCGCAGGTGCTCGACCGCGCGCGCGCCGCCGACGCTGCCGTAGGCGACGAAGGCCGCCGCCTTGTTGTTCCACTCGGTGTACAGGTAGTCGATCGCGTTCTTGAGGACGCCCGAGGTGCTGTGGTTGTACTCGGGGGTCACGAAGATGTAGCCGTCGAAGCCCGCGATGCGGTCGGACCAGGCCTTGGTGTGCGCGTTCGCGTACTGGGCCATCGACGGAGGCATGCCCTCGTCGAGGTGAGGCAGGGGGAAGTCGGCGAGGTCGACGAGCTCGTACGTCGCCTCGGTGCGCGTGGCGGCCTGCTCGAGGACCCACCTCGCGACGGCTTCGCCGTTGCGGCCGGGACGCGTGCTGCCGAGGATGACGGCGATCTTGAGGTCGGGCACAGTGCTCCTTGATCTCTGGATGGTGACGTGTCAACTGGTGACGTGTCACCAATTAACCCCATAGTAGGTGACATGTCAACCTGAGCGGTGTAGCGTGGGGCGCCATGAGCGAGGTGAGCGACATCCCCGAGGCGGACTGGGCCGTCTGGCGCTCGTTCGTGGCCATGCGCCGCCGGCTCGATCGAGCCCTCGAGCAGCAGCTGCAGGACGACGCCGGCATCTCCGTGCCGGACTTCGAGATCCTCCTCTCGCTCTTCAAGTCGCCGCACAACCAGCTGCGCGGCAAGGATCTGGTCGAGCTGCTGGGCTGGGAGAAGAGCCGCGTCTCGCACCAGGTGACGCGCATGGTCTCGCGCGGCCTCGTCGAGCGCCGGGAGTGTCCCACCGACCTGCGCGGCTCCTGGGTGACGCTGCTCCCCGAGGGTCGGCGTGCCGTGCTCCGCGCGTCTCGCGGGAACGCTGTCGAGCTGCGCCGGATCTTCTTCGACGTCCTCTCGGAGGAGGAGAAGGCGACGCTGGGCGCGATCTCCGAGCGGATCATCGAGCGGATCAGCCCGTCCTCCTGTGCGCGCGCCGAGGAGATCCTGTCCGGCGAGTCGGAGCAGCAGGCCGCGTCCTGAACCCGGGTAGACTCGTGTCCCCGATTTTCGAGCGCTCCCCGCGCTCGGACTGGCACGAGGCGGGCAGGGCATGAGCACGGATTCCAGGATCGCCGGGTCCGCGATGTCCCGCGAGCTCGACCGGGAGCAGGCCTACCTCTCCCTGCTGTACGAGCGCCTCGACGCGGTCAAGGCGGAGGCCGCGCGTGAGCTCGACCGGGTCCGCCGCGCGCCCATCGGCGGCACGCATCAGAACCGCTCGGAGCGCGACGCGATGGCGCGCATCTTCGAGGACCGCATCGCCCAGCTGCGCGAGGTCGACGACCGCCTGGCGTTCGGCCGCCTCGAGACCGAGGAGGGCGACCTCCGCTACATCGGCCGCATCGGCCTGCGGGATGCCGACCTCCAGCCGCTCCTGCTCGACTGGCGTGTCCCGCAGGCGAGCGCGTTCTACCAGGCGACGGCTGCGCACCCGCTCGGCATCCGGGCACGGCGGCACCTCAGCACCGAGGGGCGGTCCGTCACGCGGATCGAGGACGAGGTCTTCGGCGACGCCGCGACCGACGAGGACCGCCCGCTGACGGGTGAGAGCGCCCTCATGGCCGCGCTCACCGCTCAGCGCACCGGTCGCATGCAGGACATCGTCGGGACGATCCAGGCCGAGCAGGACCGGATCATCCGCTCGGACCTCCGCGGCGTCCTCGTCGTGCAGGGCGGTCCCGGCACCGGCAAGACCGCCGTCGCCCTGCACCGTGCCGCCTACCTCCTCTACACGCACCGCGAGCGCCTGGCGTCGTCGGGTCTGCTCGTGGTCGGCCCGTCCCGCAGCTTCCTGCAGTACATCGAGCAGGTCCTGCCGTCCCTCGGTGAGACGGGCGTCGTGCTCTCGAGCGTCGGGCAGCTCTATCCCGGGCTCGACACGCAGGACGAGGATCCGCCCGCGACGGCCGCGCTCAAGGGCTCGCTGCGGATGGCCGAGCTGCTCAAGCGGGCGGTCCAGTCCCGGCAAGTGGCGCCGAAGACGGTGCAGACCATCGAGGTCAACGGGGAGCGGCTCGACGTCGAGCCGGAGCTGATCGTCCGCGCCATCCGCCGCGCTCAGGAGACCCGGAAGCCGCACAACGAGGCCCGTGTGACCTTCGTGTCGCACGCGCTCGCCGCGCTCACGGCTCAGCTGGCCGCCCAGCTGCGGGGCGGCGGCGACACCCTCGAGGACGAGGACCTGCGGATGCTGCGCGAGGACCTGCGCACGAGCCAGGACGTCCGCGTCCTCCTCAACACAGCATGGCTGCCGCTGACCCCCGAGAAGCTGCTGGGCGACCTCTACTCCCGCCCGTCCTGGCTCGCCTCGCTGACCCCGAGCTGGTCGGCGGAGCGCCGGGCCCTCCTGGCCCGGCGTCGGGACGAGCCGTTCACCGTGGCGGACGTCCCGCTCCTCGACGAGGCGGCCGAGCTGCTCGGGGAGGCGCCCAGCGCGTCGGGTGCCAAGGAGGCCGCCGCGCGCCGTCAGCGGCAGCTGGACGTCGAGAACGCGGAGAACGCGATCAGGAACATGGGCGTCGAGGGCCTCGTGAGCGCCGAGGCGCTCGCGGACAACTTCGCCGCCTCGGGTCCCCGCCTCACCGCGTCCGAGCGCGCGATGACGGACCGGACCTGGACCTACGGCCACGTCGTCGTCGACGAGGCGCAGGAGCTGTCGCCGATGCAGTGGCGCCTCCTCCGCCGGCGAGCGCCGCTGCGCTCCTTCACGATCGTGGGCGACATCGCGCAGGCGAGCTCGCCCTCCGCGGCCGCGAACTGGGCGGACGCCGTGAAGCCGCTCACGTCCGAGTTCCGGCTCGAGGAGCTCACGGTCAACTACCGCACACCGACCCAGATCGCCCAGCTCGCGGAGGAGGCCGCGCGTCAGTACGGGCTCGCCGTCACCCCCTCGCGGTCCGTCCGCGACTCCGAGTGGGAGCCGCGCCGCCTGCGGGTCGCGCCGGACCGCGTCATCCCGGCCGTCGTCCGCGCGGTGGGCGAGGACCGGGACGTGGACTCGACGGGCACGCTGGCGGTGATCGCCCCCAACGGACGGATCACGGCCGTCGCCGCGGCTCTGCGCGAGCGCTTCGGGGAGGAGGTCGGGCTGGGGCTCGACACCCTGTCCCGCCCGATCTCGGTGCTCGGGCCGCACACCGCGAAGGGCCTCGAGTTCGACGCGGTCGTGGTCGTCGATCCCGAGGGGATCGTGCGAGGCGAGCCGAGAGGCGCCAGCTCCCTCTACGTCGCGCTCACGCGCGCGACGCAGCGGCTGTCGGTCGTGATCCCTGCACAGAGCTGAGAGCCGCACACGAATTCCGCAGCTCGCGGGTTTCTCAAGGCGCAGCCAGAGGCCGATGGCGAAGGATGGAGAGATGTTCCGGCGACACCCCCTCCTCAGCGTGGTGACGTTCGCGTACCTCGCCTTCGTCGGCTGGGTGACGCTGTCCCCGCAGCTCCCGCTCGGCGACGGCACGGACGGGTTCGTCTGGACCGTGCTCTCCGTGCTCGACCGCATCCCGGGCACGCGCTGGATCGACTATGCGGACGTGGAGTTCGCGGCCAACATCGCGATGTTCTTCCCGGTCGGGATGTTCTTCGTCCTCCTGCTCGGCCGAGGCAAGTGGTGGCTCGCGATGCTGCTCGGCTTCGGGCTCTCCGTGGCGATCGAGCTCGCCCAGCTGCTCGTCTTCACGTCGCGCGTGGCGGACATCCGGGACGTCGCATCGAACACGTCCGGCGCGGTCCTCGGCGCCCTGGCGGTGGTGATCCTGACCGCCGCCAAGGCCCGCGAGCTCAAGCGGGCCGCGCGCGCGCGGCAGCAGCTGGAGCAGCGCGCACCCGTCCTGCAGCGCTAGGCGAGGTCCCGGCTGCTCGCACAGGCTCTCCGGCCGCGGCGCTAGGGTGTGCGGCATGGAACGGCGAGTGTTCCCGATCGTCCACTGCACCGACCTCCTCGCCACGCGGCGCTTCTACGTCGAGGTGTTCGGCGCCCAGCAGGTGTACGGGTTCCCGCCCGACGGGGATCCGGTTTACGTCTCGCTCGCCGTCGGCGACGGGCAGGTCGCGCTGGGCGTGGGCACGACTCCGGCCATGTACGGCGAGACGCCGCTGCCGGCGACCGGCCACGCCGTCGACGTCTGCCTCTACGTCGCCGACCTCGACGCGGCCGTCGCTGCGGCCGAACGTCTCGGGGCTCCGGTCCCCGTCCGGCCGGTCGAGACTCCCTGGGGCGAGCGCGTGGCCTACCTCAGGGATCCCGAGGGGACCATGCTGCTCGTCATCCAGGCCGAGGAGGAGGGCGACGGGGCGGCCTAAGGTGAAGGGGTGACGAGCTCCTCCGCATCCGAGGTGGTGCGTGCCCTCACGACCACGACGCCCGACTTCCCGTCCCCGGGGATCCTGTTTCGGGACCTCTCCGGGGTGTTCGCCGACGCCGCCGCCTTCGCCGCGGTCGTCGACGGCATGGCGGAGCCCTTCCGCGGGCGCTTCGACGCCGTGGCGGGCGCCGAGGCGCGCGGCTTCCTCCTCGCCGCCGGGATCGCCTACGCGACGGGGACCGGAGTGCTGCCTCTGCGGAAGCCCGGCAAGCTGCCGCCGCCCGTGATCTCCGAGCGGTACGACCTCGAGTACGGATCCGCGGAGCTCCAGCTGCGCGAGACGGTCGGCCGGGACCGGCGCGTGCTCCTCGTCGACGACGTGCTCGCGACGGGCGGCACCCTCGCCGCCGCCCGGCGGCTCCTCGAGAAGGCCGGCGACACGGTCATCGGGGCCGCCGTCGTGATCGAGCTCGCCGACCTCGGCGGGCGCTCGGCCGTCGAAGGACTCGAGGTGGCGGCGCTCGACACCGTCACCGGCTGACCGGGGTCAGTCCTCCGGGTCCTCCGGGTCGAGCGGCGCGTGGTGGTCCATCCCCGCGACTCCGCGCCGCCAGTAGCCGTCGACCTTGGCGCGGTCCTTCGCGAGCCCGCGCTGCCTCCGGAGCGCCCTACGGAGGGGGATGAGGCCGGTGGCCTCGCCGGCCGCCCACACGTAGGTGTGCTCGTCGATCGCCACCTCCTCGACGGCGGCGAGGGCGGCGTCCGCGCCCGTCGGGATCCTCGTCACCTGGATCCCGTCACCTCGCGGCAGCGGGTAGTCGAGCACGTCGGAGGACTCGGACTGCACGAAGGCGACCACCTCGGCGCGCCCTCGCACCGCCGCGATCCACCGCGACATCGCCGGAAGGGACGCCTCGTCCGCGATGAGCACGTACCGGCGCGCCTCGCGCGGAGGAAGCCGGGAGCCCCTCGGGCCCGCGACCACCAGCGGATCGCCGGGACGTGCGCCGGCCGCGAAGCGCGTCGCCGGTCCCTCGTCGCCGTGCACGACGAAGTCGAGGGAGAGCTCCTGCGCCGCCTCGTCGAAGACGGCGGGCGTGTAGTCCCGCAGGATGCGCTGGCCGGGCGGGGCGGGGAACACGAGCTTGACGTGGTCCTCGGGACCGTGCGCCGCGAAGCCCGCGAGCGCCTCGCCGCCGAGCGTGATCCGCGTGATGGTCGACGTCAGCCGCTCGGTGCGCACCACCCGGAGCTCCCGCGCCGCGGGCTCATGCCGGATGCTCTCGCGGGTGAAGGTGGCGTCGCTCATGCCCCCATTCTTCCCGAGGCACGACGGGGGAGGCTCAGCCGCGGATGCAGGCGCCCGACGACACCGCGTCCGTGAGCGCGGGCGCCTGGGCGAGCACCGGCGTGATCTCCTCCATGGTCATCGCGTAGCCGACGTTCGCGGTGTCCGCGCTCTTGGCGAAGACGAGCCCGGCCACGGCTCCGTCGGCCGACAGCAGCGGTCCGCCCGAGTTGCCCTGCTGCACGTCGGCGGCGAGCGTGTAGACGTTCCGCGGTGACTCGCTGTCGCCGTAGATGTCCCCGACGTCGAATGTCTGGACCGAGAGCACCTCCGCGCCCTTCGACGTGAACGGGCCGCCGAACGGGTAGCCCTGCACGACCGCGCTCGTGCCCGGCGCGAGCGTGGGGGAGAACGTGATCGGCGGAGTGACGAGGCCGTCGACCGCGACGACGGCGACGTCGTCGACGGGATCGAAGTACACCACCCGCCCCGACGCCGCCCCGTCCTGGGGCGTCTCGACGACCGGCTCGTCGAGCCCGGAGACCACGTGCGCGTTCGTCAGGACCCGGCCGGGCGCGATGACGAACCCGCTGCCGGTCTGGCTCTGGCCGCACGCGAAGGCGTTGCCGGTGATCCTCACGACGGAGCGCGCGGCGGCCTCGAGGCCCGGGCCGCCGGCGGCGACATCCGGTACGTCGGGTGGTGCCACCGGGCCGCCGAGGGCCTCCGTGATCCTCGGGATGCCGTCCTCGATGAGCAGTGACCGCAGCTGCGCCATCGTCGCCTTCACGGGAGCCGGGGTGACGGTGTCGATCGTGCGCAGCACGGCCGACTCGGCGATCGACCGGCTGAGGAACGGCACGCCGAGCGCACCGACTCCGGAGGCGACCGCCGAGGTCACGAGCGCCGCCACGAGCAGGGTGACGACCCCGCCCAGCGCGCTGTCCACGGCCCGCAGCGGACCCCGGGCGACGGTGCTGGCCGCCGCGGACCCGACGAGGGCGCCCGCGCTGTTGCCGATCGCGACCAGCCCGACCACGAGCGCGATGGAGGCCGCGATGCGCCAGCCGGGATCCGGGACGAGGGACGTCAGCACCGGCAGCAGGAGGATGCCCGCCACCGCTCCCGCCGCGACCCCGACCAGCGGGAACACGCTGCGCAGCAGCCCGGCGCGCAGGCCGTACGCGAGGTAGCCGACGAGCAGGAGCACGAGCAGCACGTCGAGGACGAGGGTCAGGGACATCCCTCTCCTCCTCGGCGCGCTCGCTGGATCTCCAGCGTCCCCTATCCGAGCCGGAGGAACGCCGAGAGCGGCTCCTCGGCGTGTTGAGGGGTCTCGGGGCCTCGGTGGAGCGCCCCGGGGCTCAACCCTCGTGCGGCGTCTTGACCGTGGCCTTCGGAGTGGCGGCGGTGATGAGGTCCTCGAGCACGTCCGATGCCGATCGCAGTACCTCGAGCTGAGCCTCGTCGAGGGACTCGAGCAGCGCGGCGAGCTTCCGGGATCGGGCGGCGCGCGTGCGCAGCACCGCCTCCTCGCCGGCGGCGGTGGCGGTGAGGAGGGCCGCCCTGCCGTCGACCGGGTCCGGCGTCCGCTGCACCAGGCCCTGCGCCTCCAGGCCGGCGATGAGGCGCGTCATGCTCGGCGCCGTGACGGACTCGATGCGCGCGAGGTCGCCGGACCGCACCGGACCGAGGTGGGAGATGCTCGCCAGGGCCGACAGCTGGGACTGGGTCAGGTCGCCCGCGCTCGCACGGATGAGACGGTTCAGTCGTCCGATGAGGATGGCCAGTCGGGCGGCGAGCTCGTCGCGGCTGCCGTCCTTCTCGTTCGTGGTCACACAGGCCTCCTGTTGCCGACCCGGTCGCGTTGCCGCAGAGTCTTCCACGGAAGGAGCGCCGACGGGCCGAAACCTGGCACGAAGCCCACCGCGAGTCGCGCGCCGAGCGCGGGAGGACGCCTCTTCCCGGCTCCGCCCGGCGGACCCCGCACCCCTGCGCTCTGCTAAACTCTTCCGGTTGCCGTCGAACGGCCGCGGATCAAGAGAGCCCGCACATCAGGTGACGGGCACCGCGCAACGAGAGGAAGGGGATCCCATCTATGGCACTCGATGCAGATGTGAAGAAGGCGATCATCGAAGAGTACGCAACCCACCCCGGTGACACCGGATCCCCCGAGGTGCAGGTCGCGATCCTGACCAAGCGGATCAAGGATCTGACCGAGCACCTCAAGGAGCACAAGCACGACCACCACTCGCGTCGTGGCCTGCTGCTCCTCGTGGGCCAGCGTCGCCGGCTCCTGGGCTACCTGCAGGACATCGACATCAACCGGTACCGGTCGCTGATCGAGCGTCTCGGCCTCCGCCGATAAGGCGAGCCGCGCAGGCTCTTCGCTGACAGCGCGAGCTTCTTCGGACGGGCCGTCCACCTTCGGGTGGGCGGCCCGTTCCGCGTCTCAGGGGACCCCGCGGGGGCGGCCGGCCGCGCGGGCGTCACACGGCGAGGTCGCGGCGGCGGAACAGGAGGACGGCGAGCGTCGCCGTGGCGAGCGCGACCGCGAGGAGGGCGAGAACGCCGCCGGCGTCGAGGTCCTCCGCCGGGATCGCGGAGGTGTGCCGGAACGGGCTCATGTCCTGCATCCACTCGGGCAGCTGCAGGATCGTGCCGTACTCGCCGAGGATCAGGCTCACGCCGAGCAGCGTCCATGCGACCGGGACCGTGAGGCGGGGGAGGACCGCGAACACGAGCGCCGTCAGGCCGACGAAGACGAGCGCCGCGGGCACCTGGGCCGCCGCCGCGGCGAGCGACGAGCCCGTCCGGTCCTGCTCGCCCACGGCCGCGAAGGCCACCGCCGCCGCGACGCCCGCGGGGACGAGGACCGCGGCGACCGACGCGACGGCCACCGCGAGGAACGCGACCATCCAGCGCGCCCGGCCGACCGGTGCCGCAAGCAGGAGCTCCGCCCGGCCGTCCGCCTCCTCGGCGCGCATCCGCATCGTCGCCTGGGCTCCGGCCGCGGCGGCGAGGAAGCCCGCCATGCCGAGGATGGCGGCGACGAAGAGGTCGAGGAGTCCGGCGGTCGAGCCCGGGATCAGCCGGCGGATCAGCTCGAGGAACTGGGCGTTCGAGCCGATCGCGTCGGCGACCGAGGGAGCGAGCAGTCCGGCGACCGTGCCGAGGAAGGCGGCCCCGATCGCCCAGCCCACGAGCGACGGCCAGGAGAGCCGCCACACGAGCGCGAGGGGCGACCGCAGGGATCCCCGCGCACGTTCGCGTCCGGCCCGCTCGCGGACGAGGCTCGCGCCGAGGTCCCGGCGAGCCGCGACGGCCACCGCGACGGCGCCGAGCAGGACCGCGGTCGCGATGCCGATGGCCAGGGGCAGGGGGTTGTCCGTCTGGTACGCCTCCACGCGCTGCCCCCAGCCGATCGGTGAGAGCCACGACGGCCACCCGCTCTCGCGGGTGACGAACCGCTCGTCGGGCTGTGCCATTGCGTCGCCGATGCCGCGCAGCAGGTACGCGAGTCCCACCGTCGCGGCGGCGGCGCCGTTCGCCGCGCGGCTCGTCGGCAGCACCTGAGCGGCGACGGCCGCGATCCCGGCGAACACGAGTCCGCTGACCGCGACGGCGGACCCGGTGAGCACGGATCCCCGCCACGGCAGCCCGGGAAGGGCGAGCCCGAGGGCGACCGTGACGCCGAGCACGAGGTTCGCGACGACGGCCGTGCCGAGCGCTGTGGCGACGGGCGCCGTCCGCCGCAGCGGGGTCGCGGCGATGAGCTCCGTCCTGCCCGAGTCCTCGTCGCCGCGCGTGTGCCGCACGACGAGGAAGGTGGACATGAGCCCGGCCAGCGCCGCCAGGTAGGTGAAGATCTGGAAGAAGACGAGCTCGCCGGTCCCGATGCCGATCGGCAGACCGCGCAGGAAGCGGAAGGCCGGGTTCGCCGCGGCCGCCAGCAGCAGTACCCGCTGCTCCTCCGGGTCGGCGAACTGGGCGAGGACCGCGGTGCTGGACGCCGCCGTGAGGAGGGTGATCCCGCCGATCCACAGGGGCAGCCGCCACCGCTCCGAGAGCAGCCGGGAGGCGAGCAGCGTGGCCGTGCTCACGGGCGGTCCCCGTAGTGGTGCAGGAACAGCTCCTCGAGCGACGGCGGCGCGACCGTAAGCCCGGCGGGCCGCAGCGCCGCAACTCCGGCGAGCACGGCCGGGACGTCGGCGGCGTCGACGTCGAACTCGACCCAGTCGCCGCCGCTGCGTGGCTCGTGCGCCCCCGGCAGAGCGCGGGCGGCCGCCTCGTCGGCGCCCGTCAGCCGGAACGTGGTGCGGGTCAGGTGGCGCAGCTCCTGCAGGGTCCCCGTCTCGACGTCGACGCCCGAGCGGATGATCGTCACGCGGTCGCAGAGCCTCTCGACCTCGGCGAGCATGTGGCTCGACAGCAGCACGGCCGCCCCCTCGTCGCGCACGCGCTCGATGTGGCGGCGGAAGACCTCGTCCATGAGCGGATCGAGGCCGGAGGTCGGCTCGTCGAGGACGTACAGCTCGGCGGGCCGGGCGAAGGCGGCGATGAGCGCGACCTTCTGCCGGTTGCCGCGGGAGTAGCTGCGGGACCGCTTGCGCGGGTCGAACTCGAAGTCCTCGACGAGGCGGCGCAGGAGCGCCTCGTCGGCGCCGCCGCGCAGCCGGGTGAGCAGGTCGATGACCTCCCCGCCGCTGAGGTTCGGCCACAGGCTGACGTCCCCCGGGACGTAGGCGAGGCCGCGGTGGACATGCACGGCGTCGCGCCACGGGTCGCGGCCGAGGACGGTCACGGTCCCGCCGTCGGCCCGCAGCAGTCCGAGCAGGATGCGGATGGTGGTCGACTTGCCGGCGCCGTTGGGACCGAGGAAGCCGTGCACCTCTCCCGGCCGGACCTCGAGGTCGAGTCCCGTCAGGGCCGCGGTGCGGCCGAAGCTCTTGCGGAGATCGTGGACCTCGATGACGCTCATGCCATCCCTCCGGTTCCCCGGCGGTCCCGGGCGTCGCGCTGCACTGCGCCGACCGGACTTCCCGGCTCTCCAGAGGAAGGAGCATAGGACGCCCCGGACAGCGGGGGGAAGGGCTCAGGGAAGGAGGCGGGGACCGAGCGCCGAGTAGGTGATCCCGGCGTCCAGAGCGCGGAACGCGAAGGACGGGTCGTGCCGCCAGAGGGCCACGTCGGAGCGCAGCGGCGCGGCTGCCGCGAGGGGGACGCCCGCGAGGAGCTTGGCGAGCGTCCACTGGCCCACGCAGAGGGAGTCCGGGGTCTGCGCGACCTGCTCGACGACGTCGGTGATGCGCCGTCCCGGGTTGCCTCCGGAGAGCGCGGCGCCCGGGTTCGGAAGGAGGTCGAGCACCTCCGCGAGGCAGGCGGTAAGAGCCGCCCTGCTCTCCGTGAGGACCCGCCCTCGCACGTCGGGCGGGACGGCGGCCACGAGCGCCGTCGCGAGCCGCTCGTGGGCGAGCGCGGCGATCGTGAGCCGGGCGTCGACACGGGCGATCAGCGCGGACGCGGGCGCCGGAACCGCCACGGAGGCGCCCGCCGGCACCACGGCCGCCTGCGACCGGACGACGTCCAGGAAGCTCCCGTCGAGGGCCGACACGCGCTCCCGGTGGATGGCGATCCCGCTCGGGCTCTCCAGCGCCCACACCGCGGCCGTCCGATTGCGCAGGAGCGTCGACGTGCCGGCCAGATCCTGGCACACGAGGAACCGGCCGACCGCCGCGGCGTACATCCCCTCGCCCTCCGGCGTCATGCGCAGCGGGAAGCCCTCCGGGCATCCCTCGTCAGGGCGGGCCGGCGCACCCGGTCCCGCCGGCCGGGCGAGCACCGCGCCCGTCGCGACCAGCAGGAGCACGAGTCCGAACGCCGCGACCCACGCGGGGAGCCGTGCGAGGCGGTGCCGGGGCGGGGCCGGGCGGCCGGCGCTCATGGCGCCTCCACCACTCGGATCTGCCGCAGGAGGGCGCGATAGGTGATCGCCGCCGAGACGGCCCGCACGGCGAAGCCCGCGTGCCGCCGCCAGCCGGCCACGTCGTCCTCGAGGGAGCCCCCGCCGACGGCTCGCCACACCTCCGGGCAGGTGCCGCGGGACGCGGCGAGCCGCTGCGCGGCCTCGATCAGATGCGGCGCGGGGTTGCCGCTCGCGAGCACCGCCTCCGGGGACTCGATCTCGGCGATGAGCAGGCCGAGGCATTCGCCGAGGAGGCCGCCGTAGCGGGCGAGCACGTGCCCTCCGCTCGCGTCGAGGGCGAGGGAGCCGGCGAGCTGGTCATGGGCGAGCTGGGCCAGGGTGAGCTCGGCGTTCACCCGCACCCGCACCTCCGAGGGCGCACGCGGGACGACGATCGCCGTGCCGGACGGGATGGCGGGGCTCGGCGAGGCCACGAGGCGGACGAAGGAGTCGCTGAGGGACGAGCTGGGGAGCCGGTGCAGGCCCACGTGGGACGGCTCCTCGAGGACCCAGACGGCGTCGGTGCGGTTGCTGAACAGGGTCGCCGTCCCCATCGGGTTGGAGCACACGATGAGACCCCGCAGTGCGCGGGAGTAGTAGGTGGTCTCCCTCGTTCCGGGCGCGATCAGCGTCGGGTAGTCGGAAGGACAGCCCTCGTCGGGCGCGGCGGCACCGGGCGCCGGCGGCGAGCCCGCCGTCACCACGGCGCCGGCGGCGAGGGCGAGCACGAGGGCGATCACCCAGCCGAGAGCGCGGGTCATGACCGATCCTCGGGCTGCATCTGCAGGTACGCGGCCGCGGCGGCGTCGGCCCTGGCGGTGAATCCGGCGTTCCTCTCCCAGCCCACGATGTCGGCGACGAAGGCGGTCTGGTCGACGGACGGGAGGTTGGCGTTGGCCTTCGCCTCGAGCCAGAGGACGCCGCAGAGCGAGCGGCCGTCGGCCTCGATCGCGGCGGCCGCCGCCGCGAGCACCTCGAGCGGCCGGCCGTCGGCCAGGGCGCAGCCCGGGCTCGGCACGTTGCGCAGGGTGCCCGCCAGGCACTCGACGAGCGCGCGCCGGGCGACCGTCGGCTCCGGCCGGAGGGCTGCGAGCGCCGGCCCGTCCTTCCGGCCGAGGGTCGCCACGAGCTGGTCGTGCGCGAGCTGGGCCATCGTCAGGCGGGCGTCGATGTGCAGGCGCACCCCCGCGGGCGGCTGCGGGACGACGGCCACCGCGCCCGCCGGGACGGACGAGCCGCTCCCGTCGAGAAGGCCGGCGAACGACCGGGTGTGCTCGTCGAGGGGGAGCAGGTGCACCCCGGATCGGGAGTCGGACTCGACCACCCACACGGCGGCGGTGTCGTTGCGGACGAGCGTGGACGTCCCCGCCGCGTCGGAGCAGACGACGAGCCCCTCGAGCTCGGCGCGACCCGGGAGGACGAGGCGCGGGAAGTCCTCGGTGCACCCCTCCGCGGCCTCCATCGCGGGCGGAGGCGGCGGAGCGAGGAGGGCGCCGACGACGGCGGTGGCGCAGATCGCGAGGACCGCGATCCCGATGGCGCCCCGCCTGCGCGGCAGCCCGGCCACTCCAGCGCCTCCTCACGCTCGGTCAGCGGCGCCGCCGGGAGGAGGAACCGCCTCCGCGAGCCGCTCCCTCAAGGGTGACTCGCGGAGGCCTTCGTGCCAAGGGGGATCAGGCCGCGCGGCCGAGATCTCCCGACTGCGGCGAGCGGATCCGGGAGCCCGCGGGGAGGTTTGAGTCGTGCGGGATGCGGGCGGCGGCACCGATGGTGCTGCCGGCGCCGACGCGGGAGTGGCTGCCGATCTGCGCGCCGGGACCCACGACCGTGCCGGCTCCGAGCCGGACGTTGGCGCCGACCAGGGCGCCGCGGCCCACGATGACGTCGCGCTCGATCCAGGTGCCCTCGCCGATGCGCGCGTCGCGGTCGATGCGGGAGTCGGCCTCCACGTAGGCGGAGGGCGCGACGAATGCGGTGGGGTCGGCCTTCGCGGTCATGGCGATCAGGCCGCGCCCGTTGGAGTGACGTCGGTACTTGAGGACGACCCCGCCGTCCTCGAACTCTTCGAATTGCTTGCCCATTTGCATCTACAACCAGGGGGACCGCCCGGGGATTCCCGGGGATGCGGCGTGTCGGTGCGGTCGTGTAGACACGTGCGCATGAGCGAGTGGGACGACGTCACGGACTGGATGGACCGCTACCGCACCGCCTGGACGACCAACGATCCGGGCGACATCCGCGCCCTCTTCACCGAGGACGCGGAGTACCGCTACAACCCCTGGGACGAGCCGGTCGCCGGGATCGAGGCGATCGTCGACAGCTGGCTCGAGGGACGGGACGAGCCGGGCGACTGGACGTTCGAGTGGCACCCGCTCGCCCGGGACGGCGACACGGTGTTCGTCGAGGGCCGGACGGCGTACCGGAACGGACGCAACTACCGCAACCTGTGGGTGATCGTCCTGGGGGCCGACGGCCGCGCCTCGCGCTTCACCGAGTGGTACATGAAGGAGCCCGACGAGCACGGCGCCGGCTGATGCGCAAGGCGGGGCGGCGCCCGGAGGGCCGGAGTAGGGTGCCGACATGGCGGACAACACCTACACGGCAACCCTTGCCCGCGGCGACTCGACGGAGACGGTCGAGCTCGAGCTGATCCAGGGAGGCCCCCAGCGCAGCTTCACGCGCACCGTCGATGTCGAGGGGAGCCCCGTCGACGAGGTCTGGGAGCTCGACCCCGACGGCCCGGACTACACGTACCGGCCGGGCGGGTACGAGGACCGCGCCTACTCCTGAGCTCCGGGCGCCCTCTCCACGCGGGGTTCGGGGACCCCGTCCAGCGCGTGCTCCGGGGTGCCGTCCACCGCGCGCTCGACTTCGCGCAGCAGCTCGGCGGTGCCGAAGATGCGGAAGTGTCCTGCCGCGCGCAGGCGCACGTTGACCGCGCCGTCGAGCCTGCTGCCGCCCGGGATGTGCGGATCGAACGACGGCTCGATCGACGTGATCCGCCGGTTGACGTCGAGATGCTCGCCGAGCATCCGAAGAGTGGTGTCGGCGGGGGAGAAGTCACGGATCGACCGCGTCAGGGCGTACCGGGCGTAGATGGAGCCGGAGAACGGCGTCGCGATGGCGACCATCCTGTCGATGCGCCCCTCCGGGTCCCGGCGCAGCATGGTGTACTTGCCGATCAGGCCGCCCTTGCTGTGCGCCACGAGCGTGACGCCGCGCAGGTCCGCCTCCTCGAGGTAGGCCGCGACGAGGTCGGCGCTGTCGCGGATCGTCGACGTGTTCCAGCCGAGCCCGGTGACGACGTGGATGGGATGCCCCCGGTCGCGCAGCAGCTCGGCGACCGGCCGCATGAACTGCCACGTCTCGTAGATGCCGGGGATCAGCAGGACGGGCCGTCCGAGTGCGGCGGGGGACCGGTACGTCGCGGGGTCCACCCGGACGACGAAGGCCTGCACCTGCTTGACGGCGACGTACAGGTAGTCGAGGAGCCAGAACCAGCCGTTGGCGAGCAGCCTCACCGCTGCTCCAGGCCCGCCTGCTCCGCACGCGCAAGCTCGAGGATCGGCTCGACCACGGCCTCCGGTGCCGTGTACATGACGACATGGCCCTTGCGGGGCACCTCGATCAGCCGGGAGGAAGGGATCGAGGCCGCCAGCTGCTCGTTCCACTCGTGCTTCGAGATCGGGTCCCGCGCCCCGCGCATCACGACCGTCTCGGCGGTCAGGCGGGTGACCGCCTCCTCCGTCCGGTAGGCGAGCATCGAGGGCAGGGTCGCGAGGTACCAGCGCACCCCCGTGCGGACGTAGTCGGCGAACACGGCGATGTTGGACGGGATCGATTCGCAGAACAGGCAGTCCTGAAGCAGGCGGAGCGCCTGCTGCGGCGCGGTCCGCTCACGCGGGTCCACCACCGTGCCGAGGAGCACGAGGCGGCGGAACCGGTCCGGGTGCTGCAGCGAGGCCTCGACCACGATCTGCGTCCCCATCGAGTTGCCCACGAGCACGGGATCGGGGACGTCCTCGGCGATCAGGTACGCGGACAGGATCTCCGCGAAGTCCTCGATCGACATGGGCGTCTCGGGCCGCGGGGCGCGGCCGTAGCCGGGCAGCTCCACCGTGATGACCTCGCCGAACGGGGCGAGGGCCTTCGCGAGCCGGTGGAAGTACGACGTCCCGACGCCGATGCCGTGCACGAGCACGAAGTGCGGGCCCGATCCCGCGCCGAGCCGCTTCACGAGCATCGTCCGGCCCGCGTGCTTGAATTCCGAGACGGTCCGCCACCGCATGAGCACGAGCCTACGTTGCGCTGCTCCGCACTCCGGCGGGCCACCGGGGGGCTTGCATGACGGGGATTCGGCTGCGCACGGGCGCGCCTCGCCGCGCGCCCGCGAGTCCTCCGCCTCCTCCGCCCAGCCTGCGGTCGCAGTCTCCGGGTTCCGGGGCGCTCGCGGCGAGCCTGGCTGAGCACGCGGCCGCGCCGCCGCGGTCCCGACTCGGGCGCTTCGCCGGCCTCGCGCCGCTGGGCGCGCCCGCCGCCGCGTGGTACGAGCGCGCCCGGATCGAGCGGGACGCCGCGGATCTTCTGCGGAGGCTGCCCGCCGACTGGACGGTGCTGCACTCGGTTCCCCTGGACGGCCCTGTCGTGCCGCACCTGCTCGTGGGGCCGGCCGGGGTGTTCGCGCTCTTCCCGGAGCCGCGTCCGAGGGCCTCGGTCTGGGTGTCGGCCGACCTCCTGTCGGTGGACGGGGCGGGGTCGGACGCGGTGGCCGCGGCGGAGAGCGTCGTGCCGGCGATCCGGGAGCGGCTCGCCGCGGTCCTCCGTGGAGGCGTCCCCGTCGTCCCGATCGTCGCGTTCCCCGCGCCCGAGCGTGTGGTCGTGCGGACCCCGCCGACCTCGGCGCGCGTCCTTCCGCTCGAGGACGTCGTTCCCTGGCTCCGGTCGCTGCGCGAGGTGTGCTCGGCGGTGATCGTCGACCGGATCGCGGACGCGGCCGCCGTCCCGGAGACGTGGGGAGCGGAAGGGCCGCTCGACGACGGGTTCGGCGCGCTCCAGGCCGAGCTCGCCGAGGCGGACCGCCGGTGGGCGCGGACCGTGCGGGCGATCGTCGCCGGCTCGCCGGCCCTCCTCGCCGCCGGAGCGGCCGTCGGCGCCCTGGTGCTGGGCGCCTTCTTCGCGCGCTGACCCGGCTAGCATGCCGGGCATGGCATGGTGGCGCCGTCGTCCGGATCCCGGGGACTTCCCGAAGAGCGATGCGGGGAAGGGATCCCTCGACGACTTCCGGTACGACCTGATCCCGAAGAACGGCCGCGTCACGATCCGACTCGCGGGCAGCGACCCGCATCAGGATCTGCTGCGCCCGCTCGTGGGCGCGGAGGAGATCACGACCGCTGGCGGTCAGCGCACGGTCGAGGAGGAGAAGGCGGACGCTCCCATCCAGGTGCGGCTCTTCTTCGAGCGTCGCGTGATCGGCCCGGTGGGCACCGTTCCCCGCGGGCTGGAAGCGGTGGTGCTGGAGGCCCTGAGCCGTCTGGAGCAGTCCGGGAAGCCGACGCGGATCCCCGTCGAGGTGGTCGACACGAAGCAGGGCGTGCGGGTCGACCTGCTGATCGGCAAGACCCGCTGAGCGGCGGGAATACCCGCTCCGTCCTCCCTGTTGCAGGCAGCAGTCGATGCACATGCATCGAAAAATGCCGAGGGGAAGGACACCATGCAGTTCGGCATCTTCACGGTCGGTGACGTCACCCAGGACCCCACGACCGGCCGCACGCCCAGTGAGGGCGAGCGGATCCAGGCCATCCTCGCCATCGCCCAGAAGGCGGAGGAGGTCGGCCTCGACGTGTTCGCACTCGGCGAGCACCACAACCCGCCGTTCATCCCGTCCTCGCCGACCACGATCCTCGGCTACCTCGCCGCCAAGACCGAGCGGCTGATCCTCTCGACGAGCACCACGCTCATCACGACGAACGATCCCGTGAAGATCGCGGAGGACTTCGCCACGCTGCAGCACGTGTCCGGCGGGCGCAGCGACATCATGCTCGGCCGCGGCAACACGGGCCCCGTCTATCCCTGGTTCGGCCAGGACATCCGGCAGGGCATCCCGCTCGCGATCGAGAACTACGCGCTCCTGCACCGGCTGTGGCGGGAGGACGTCGTGGACTGGAGCGGCAAGTTCCGCACTCCGCTCCAGGGCTTCACGGCGACGCCGCGCCCGCTCGACGGCGTGCCGCCGTTCGTCTGGCACGGCTCCATCCGCTCGCCCGAGATCGCCGAGCAGGCCGCCTACTACGGCGACGGGTTCTTCGCGAACAACATCTTCTGGCCGAAGGAGCACTACATGAAGCTCATCGGCTTCTACCGGCAGCGCTTCGAGCACTACGGCCACGGCACCGCCGAGCAGGCGATCGTGGGGCTCGGCGGCCAGGTGTTCATGCGGAAGAACTCGCAGGACGCGATCGACGAGTTCCGGCCCTACTTCGACGTCGCGCCGGTGTACGGCCACGGCCCCTCGCTCGAGGAGTTCACCGCGCAGACCCCGCTCACCGTGGGCAGCCCCCAGCAGGTCATCGACCGCTACGCCGCGATGCGCGACCACTTCGGCGACTACCAGCGCCAGCTGTTCCTCATGGACCACGCGGGCCTGCCGCTGAAGACGGTGCTCGAGCAGCTCGACCTCCTCGGCGAGGAGGTCGTGCCCGTGCTCCGGAAGGAGCTCGCGAAGGATCGCCCCGCCACCGTGCCGGACGCGCCCACCCACGAGTCGCTGGTCGCCGCGAAGCGCGCTGCCGACGGCGCCCGCGTGACCGAGCCGGCCCGCTAGGAGGAGCCATGACCACCCGCACCCTCGCCGTCGTATCGGCCGGGCTCAGCAGGCCCTCGTCCACCCGGATGCTCGCCGACCGCCTCGCCGACGCCACCGCCGCCCGTCTCCGGGAGACCGGGGACGAGGTGGAGGTCGTGACGATCGAGCTGCGCGACCTCGCCTCGGACATCACGAACAACCTGCTCACCGGCTTCCCCGCTCCGCGTCTCGCGGAGGCGCTCGAGACCGTCGCCTCGGCCGACGGCCTGGTCGCCGTGACGCCCATCTTCAGCGCCAGCTACAGCGGGTTGTTCAAGTCCTTCTTCGACGTGCTCGAGCCGGGCGCGATCTCCGACCTGCCGGTCCTGCTCGGCGCGACGGGCGGCACGGCCCGGCACTCGCTCGCGCTCGACTTCGCGCTGCGCCCGCTGTTCTCCTACCTCCACGCGGCGGTCGCGCCGACCGCCGTCTTCGCGGCGACCGACGACTGGGGCGACGCGGACGACGCGGCGAAGCCCCTGCCGGAGCGGATCGACCGGGCGGCCGCCGAGTTCGCGGAGGTCGTCCGCCGTTCCACCCGCACAGCGGGGCTGCGCGATCCCTTCGCGCTGCCCGCGGGCTTCGACCCGACCGGCGTGGGCGGCATCCAGTAGCGCTCGCCGCGGAAGAAGCGACCTCGGCGCGGCAGGCACCACCGCCGCGCCGAGGTGGTGCCCGGCGCGCCGAGGATCCCCCCGGCTCTAGGCTCGCGGGGATGGGGATCGGACGGGAGCTGCGGCGGGTCGTCGAGTTCCGCCCCTCGCCGCGACGCTGGCCCATCGCTCTCAACGGCGCGATCGCTCTCGCGCTCCCGGCGGTGACGCTGACGCTCGCCGGTCAGCCGACGCTCGGCCTCGTCGCCTCCAATGGCGCCTTCCTCGCGCTCTACCTGGGCGACCGCCCGCTCCTGCACCGCGCGCGGCGGCTCCCGCTGATCGGCGCGGGGCTGTTCGCGTCCGCGGCGCTCGCCGTCCTCGTCGCGCCGTTCCCGGTCCTCACGACCGTGCTGATCGCCGCGATCGCGATCGCCGCGGCCGTCCTCACCGTCGGCCTGAGGGTCGGTCCGCCGGGCAGCGTCTTCTTCGCGATGGTGCCGGGCGTGATGGCGTCGATGGTCGCGCCGGCCGAGGACGGCGGCGCCGGACTGGACGCGGGGCCCCTCCTCGGCGTGCTCGCGCTCGGCCTCGTCGTCGCGTACCTGGTCGTCGTCGCACCGCTGGCGGTGCCCGCCGTGCTCCGCCGCGCCCGCTCCGAGCCGCCGCCCGCGCCGCTGCGGTTCGAGGTCGGGCGCGAGTCGCGGATCGTGCTGACGCGGGTCGTGGTCGCCCTGGCCCTCGCGGCCGCCGTCAGCATCCCGCTCGGCTCCCACCGGAGCTACTGGGTCGTCGTCACGGTCGTCGCCGTCCTGCAGAGCGGGATCCACCGCCGCCTGACGACGGTCCGCGCCGCCAACCGCATCCTCGGGACGGTGCTCGGGGCCGGGATCTTCCTCGTCGTCGCGCTCATCGACCTCGACGGCGTCGTCCTCATCCTCGTGCTCGCCGCCCTCCAGTTCTGCGTCGAGCTCGTGATCGTGCGGCACTACGGGCTGGCGCTCGTCTTCATCACGCCGCTCGCCCTGCTCGTCGCGGTGCGGCATCCGGGCGTCAGCGCGGGCGCGGTCGTGGCCGAGCGCATCCTCGACACCGCCCTCGGCGCCGTGCTCGCGGTCGTCGTCCTCGTCGCCGAGTTCGTGCTCGAGCGACGCGCGGCCCGTCCGGGGGCTGGCCGCGACGCCCCCGTGGGGTAGGATCGCACCTGTCGCCCGCCCTTCGCGGTGGGCTCCACCGGAGCAGATCGGCAGGGAGCTGGTCGTTAGTGGTGGGTTTCCGTGCGGACCGCACGGCGGCCTTCTACTGATGACCAGAAGCCCGCTACCGGGCTTGCCACGCTCCTTCCTGCCACACCATCTGCTCCTTCCCATCCTTGGAAGGAGACAGACCTCTTGGAAGGTCCAGAGATCAAGTTCGCCGAGGCCGTTCTCGACAACGGCAAGTTCGGCACCCGCACCATCCGGTTCGAGACCGGCCGCCTCGCCCAGCAGGCGCAGGGGTCCGCTGTCGCGTACCTCGACGAGGAGACGATGCTCCTCTCGGCCACGAGCATCAGCAAGCAGCCGAAGGAGCAGTTCGACTTCTTCCCGCTGACCGTCGACGTCGAGGAGCGCTCCTACGCCGCCGGCAAGATCCCCGGCTCGTTCTTCCGTCGCGAGGGCCGCCCCTCCACGGAGGCGATCCTCGTCTGCCGCCTGATCGACCGCCCGCTGCGCCCGTCGTTCGTCGACGGCCTCCGCAACGAGGTGCAGATCGTCATCACCGTTCTCTCGATCGCGCCCGACGAGTTCTACGACGCCCTCGCCATCAACGCGGCGAGCATGTCGAGCCAGCTCTCCGGCGTGCCGTTCGACGGACCCATCGCGGGCATCCGCCTCGCCTTCATCGACGACCAGTGGGTCGCCTTCCCCAAGCACTCGCAGCTCGAGCGCGCCGTCTTCGACCTCACGGTCGCGGGTCGCGTGGTCACCGACGCGCGGGGCAACGAGGACGTCGCGATCATGATGGTCGAGGCCGAGGCGACCGAGGCCAGCTGGGGCCTGATCCAGGGCGGCGCGACCAAGCCGAGCGAGGACGTCGTCGCGCAGGGCCTCGAGGCCGCGAAGCCGTTCCTCCGCCAGCTGGTCGAGGCCCAGGCCTCGCTCGCCGCCCAGGCGGCGAAGGAGGTCCGCGAGTACCCCGTCTTCCTGCCCTACAGCGACGCGGCCCTCGAGGCCGTCGCGGCGGCGGCGGAGGAGGAGCTCACCTCGATCTACCAGATCGCCGACAAGACCGAGCGCAACAACGCCGACGACGCCCTCAAGGAGCGCGTCCGTGCCCAGGTCGCCGCCAAGGTCGAGTCGGGCGAGCTGCCCGCCGAGGTGGCCGCCCAGTTCAGCGCCGCGTACAAGGCCGTCACGAAGAAGGTCGTCCGCGGCCGGATCCTCCGGGACGGCGTCCGCATCGACGGCCGTGGCCTGAAGGACATCCGCCCGCTCGACGCCGAGGTCGCGGTCATCCCGCGCGTGCACGGCTCGGCGATCTTCCAGCGCGGCGAGACCCAGATCCTGGGCGTCACCACGCTGAACATGCTCAAGATGGAGCAGCAGATCGACTCGCTGTCGCCCGTCACCAGCAAGCGCTACCTGCACCACTACAACTTCCCGCCCTACTCGACCGGTGAGACCGGCCGCGTCGGGTCGCCGAAGCGCCGCGAGATCGGGCACGGCTTCCTCGCCGAGCGCGCCCTCGTGCCGGTGCTGCCCTCGCGGGACGAGTTCCCCTACGCGATCCGCCAGGTGTCCGAGGCGCTCGGCTCCAACGGCTCGACGTCGATGGGCTCGGTCTGCGCGTCGACCCTGGCGCTGCTCAACGCCGGAGTGCCCCTGCGCGCCCCGGTCGCCGGCATCGCGATGGGTCTCGTGTCCGACACGGTCGACGGTGAGACCCGCTACGCGGCGCTCACCGACATCCTGGGCGCCGAGGACGCGCTCGGCGACATGGACTTCAAGGTCGCCGGCACGAGCGAGTTCGTCACCGCGATCCAGCTCGACACCAAGCTCTCCGGTCTGCCCTCGTCCGTCCTCGACGGCGCGCTGAAGCAGGCGAAGGAGGCCCGCGTCGCGATCCTCTCGGTCATGAACGCGGCGATCGACGCTCCCGACGAGATGGCGCCGACCGCGCCGCGCGTCATCAGCGTCCAGATCCCGGTCGACAAGATCGGCGAGCTGATCGGCCCCAAGGGCAAGACGATCAACCAGATTCAGGACGACACCGGCGCCGAGATCTCGATCGAGGAGGACGGCACCGTCTACATCGGCGCCACCGACGGGGACTCGGCCGAGGCTGCCCGCCAGGCGGTCAACGCGATCGCGAACCCGCACAACCCCGAGGTGGGGGAGCGGTTCCTCGGCACGGTCGTGAAGCTCGCCGCCTTCGGCGCGTTCGTCTCGCTCCTGCCCGGCCGCGACGGCCTGCTGCACATCTCCGAGGTGCGCAAGCTCGCGGGCGGCAAGCGGGTCGAGAACGTCGAGGACGTCCTCGGCGTCGGTCAGAAGATCCAGGTCGAGATCACGAAGATCGACGATCGGGGCAAGCTGTCGCTGAGCCCGGTGGTCGAGGAGACGGCCGAGGCGGAGCCCGCCGCCGTCATCTGATCCGATTCTCACCGGAAGCCCGTCCCGCAGCAGCGGGGCGGGCTTCCGTCATTTCGCGGCGCAATGCAAGGGGGCGCCGCGACGGGGGCGGTGCACCCCGGAGCCCATAAACTCGACCCGTCGGAGGGAGCGAGATGGGCCAGGTGGCTCCGACGCCGCTGCGTCGCCAGATCGGCCGGACCGGCGTCGGCGTGTTCCCCTACGGCATCGACGGCTCCGTATTCGGCTGGACGGCCGGCTTCGATGCCGCGATCGAGGTGCTCGACGAGTTCCATGCCGCGGGCGGCACGCTGATTAGCACCGCAGACCACTACGCGGGCGGGCGCAGCGAGGTCATGATCGGCGCATGGCTCGCCCGGCATCCTCGGCGCGAGGACGTCGTGGTCGCCACGAAGATCGGCCGCCATCCCGACGCCCCGGGCCTCAGTGCTGCCAGCATCCGGGCCGCGGTGGACGCGTCGCTCGAGCGGCTGCGCACCGAGTACGTGGACCTGCTGTCCTTCGACGGCGACCACCCGGAGACGCCCCTCGAGGAGAGCCTGACCGCCATCGCCGAGCTCATGGCGGCCGGTCGCGTGCGCCATCTGTCCGTGTCCGACTACACAGGGGCGCGGCTCATCGAAGCCCGCCGCATCGCCCGGACGCTGGGGCTGCCCGCCCCCGAGGCCGTGTTCTCGGAGTACAACCTCATGGAGCGGCGCCGCTACGAGACCGAGCTCGCGCCCGTCGTCGAGAGCGAGTCGCTCGGCGCGATCGCGCGGCTCCCGCTGGCCAGCGGCTACCTCCGCGGCGACTTCCGAACGAGGGACGATCTGCCGAGCTCCCCCATGTTCGCGGCCGCGCTCCGGTACGTCGGACGCAAGGGGAACAAGGTGCTCGAGACGCTCGAGACGATCTCGCACGAGGTGGGCGAGAACATCGGCCGCATCGCGATCGCCTGGGTCCTCAGCCGGCCGGGGGTGGCCGCCGCGGTGGTCCGCGCGAAGGACGGCCCCCAGCTGCTCGACCTGCTGCCGTCCGTGGAGCTCACGCTGAGCCGCCATCAGCTCGCCCTGCTCGACAAGGTGACCGCCTGAACGGGGGGTGACCCTCTCGGCGACGCGCGCGGCGGCCCCGCGTAGAATCGGGCTGGGAGCGGGCGCGAGCGCCCGCATCTGCTGGGGGACGGAGGGCTGGTGAGCGAGCACCGTCCCGTCTACGAGCAGGTCCCCCTCTGGGACTGGCCCCTCGAGTCCGCGCCCCTTCCGGGCAGTGGCGCTGCGGCGCCCGCCCCGCCCGCACGCATCGAGGTGCGCGAGGTCGAGCCGGCCGTCGGCGACGCGATGGCCGTCGTCGCCGGCACCCTCGCCGCCATGGCCGCGACCGAGACCGGTCCGCTGCTCGACGAGCCCGCGCCGCGCTGGCGGCCGCGGCGCATCGGCGACACGGACCTCGCGGTCTTCCCCGTCGTCCTCGGAGCCAGCACCTTCGGCTGGACGGCGAGCGCGGACGCGGTCCCCGCCATCCTCGACGCCTACACCGCCGCGGGCGGCAACGCCGTCGACACGGCGGACTCGTACGCGGCCGGCCGCAGCGAGACCCTGATCGGGGCCTGGCTCAAGTCCCGGCGCAACCGCGACCGGATCGTCCTGTCCACCAAGGTCTCCCGCAGCCCCGACAACCCGGGACTGTCGGCGCACAGCATCGTGCGCGCGGCCGAGGGATCGCTCACCCGGCTGGGCGTCGACGCGGTGGACCTCCTGTACTTCCACATGGACGACCCCGCGGTGCCGCTCGAGGAGAGCCTCACGGCGGCGGACTCCCTGCTGCGCAGCGGCAAGGTCCGCTACCTGGCCTCCTCCAACTTCTCGCCCGAGCGCCTCATGGAGGCCCGCATCACGGCCGGGCAGCTGATGCTTCCGCGCTTCGCCGGGATCCAGGCCCGGTACAGCCTCGTGCACCGCGAGGAGTTCGAGCAGCGCATCTTCCCGGTCGCCAAGGCGCAGGGGCTGGCCGTGCTGGCCCACTCGCCGCTCGGCGGGGGCTTCCTGACGGGCAAGTACCGGTCCCGGGGCTCCCGCCTGTCGGACGCCCACTCGCGCGCAGCCTCGGTGGAGCAGTACGCGAACAAGCGCGGCTTCCGCGTCCTCGCCGCCCTCGACGACGTCGCGGCCCAGCACGGGGTCGCACCGGCGACGATCGCCCTCGCCTGGCTGCTGACCAAGCCGCTCGTGACGGCGCCGATCGCAAGCGCGAGCCGACCGGACCAGGTGGCCGACCTGGTCGCCGCCGCGAGGATCCACCTCACGCGTTCCCAGGTCGCGGCCCTCGACCGCGCGTCGGAGCACTGAGCGCCACGCTCGACCAGCGAGCTTCGGTGGTCAGCGTCGGGCGCGGCCTCGTCAGTCCGAGGGGTGGGACGCCTCGGCGAGGACCCGGGCGGCCGCGCGCGTGAGCGCCGACGTCGCGGCGATCGGGTCGCCCGCGTAGCCGCCGGACATCGCACCGTCACGGAGGAGGTAGATCTCGTCCGCGGCGGCGCCGGGAGCCGGATGCCCGATGCGCTCGAGCAGGCCCTCGAGGAAGGTCGTGAACCAGTCGCGGTGGGCGACGATCGCCCGCCGCACGGGGTGCCCCGGGTCGGGGAACTCGGCCGCCGCGTTGAGGAAGGGGCAGCCGCGGAAGTCCAGCCGGCTGGTGTCGGCGATGATCGTGTCGACGAGCGCCCGGAGCGTTGCGGCGGCGTCGGGGCCCGAGCGGGCGAGGTCGGTCATCGACTCGCGGACCTGGCGGTCCCGTCCGGCGATGTACTCGAGGATCAGCTTGTCCTTCGAGCCGTACTGCTTGTAGAAGGTCGCCTTCGTCACGCCGGCCTCGGCGATGATCCGATCGATGCCGACGGTGTTGATGCCCTCCGCGTAGAAGAGCTCGTCGGCGACCTCGAGGAGGCGCACCTTGGCGGCGGAGGGACGCCGGGCGGCTGGGGTGGGGGTGTCAGCCGCCACGGCGTCTCCTTCTTCTGGCCGCGTGGGGGCGCGGCCGTCTGCCGCCGGGCACGGCCTCGGCGGCGGGGACCGCACGGCTTGGGGGAACCGGACGATCCGACGATCCAGGGTGGGGGGCCCTGGCGATCCCGGGGGGAGGATCGCGAGCACGAACTTAGCAGGACGTGGGGACAGACAAGTCTGTTTGTCCTCATTTCGACCCACCCCAGTTCGGGTGACTGCGGGCGGGACCCCCAGCGCGGGTGACATAGGCTGGGAGCGATGTCAGGCGCGGTCGCTCTTCCTCTCGACGTGCCGGAGCTCTCCCTCTCCCTCCCCGACTCGCGGGTCCGGCGCAGCATCCTGCCGTCGGGCGTCCGGGTCCTCTCCGAGCAGGTGGCCGGGGCGGCGAGCGCCACCGTGGGCTTCTGGGTGCCGGTCGGATCCCGGGACGAGGCGGCCGACGCGCTCGGGTCGACGCACTTCCTCGAGCACCTCCTGTTCAAGGGCACCCCGCGCCGCAGCGCCCTCGACATCGCGGTGGCGTTCGACGCCGTGGGCGGCGAGCACAACGCGGTGACCGCCAAGGAGTACACCTGCTACTACGCCAAGGTCCGCAGCCGCGACCTCGGCATGGCGGTCGACGTGCTCGCCGACATGGTCGCCGCATCCACCCTCGACCCCGGAGAGTTCGAGCTCGAGCGCGGAGTCATCCTCGAGGAGCTCGCGATGGCGGAGGACGACCCCGCCGATGTCGCGAACGAGCGGTTCTTCGAGGCCGTGCTCGGGCATCATCCGCTGGGCCGGCCGATCGGGGGGAACCCCGTCACGATCGGCAACGCGACCCGGGACGGCGTGGCCGCGCACTACCGCGCCTGCTATCGGCCGTCCAGCCTCGTCGTCACGGCCGCCGGGGGAGTGGACCACGACGAGCTCGTCCGGTCCGTCGTGCGGGCCCTGGAGGACGCCGGGTGGGACCTCTCGGCTGACGCGCCCCCCGAGCAGCGCCGCCCCGCCGATCCCGCGGAGCTGGTGCGGGGCGCGGCGCTCTCGATCGTCGAGCGGCCCCTCGAGCAGACGCACCTCCTCGTCGGCGTTCCGGCCCTCGTCGCCGACGACGACCGCCGGTACGCCCTCGCCGTGCTCAACGCGGTGCTCGGCGGCGGGATGTCGTCGCGGCTGTTCCAGGAGGTGCGGGAGCGGCGCGGCCTCGCGTACGCCGTCTACTCCTTCGCGTCCTCGTTCTCCGACGCAGGTCTGTTCGGGCTCTACGCGGCCACGGCACCGCAGAACGCCGCCGCCGTCGGCGAGCTGATGCTCGGCGAGTTCGAGGGTCTCGCCGACCGGGGCATCACCGCCGAGGAGCTGCGGCGGGCGATCGGCCAGCTCTCCGGCTCGTCGGCTCTCGCGCTCGAGGACTCGGACGTGCGGATGTCCCGCCTCGGCCGGGCCGAGCTCGGCAACGGCGAGTTCGTCGACCTGGACGAGCAGATCCGCCGCTTCGAGGGGGTCGCCGCACAGGACGTGCAGGCGCTGGCCGCCGAACTGGTGGCGCGCCCCCGCTCGATCACCGCCGTCGGCGTCGCCGAGCCGGCGGACCTCGACGGGATCCTCGAGCCGCCCTCCGAGGCGGCGCGAGCCACGACACCAGCATGAAGGGCAACGGTTGTCTCACTACCTCTACCTCGTCCGGCATGGCGAGCAGCAGGACGCCGAGCACGGCATGCCGGACGGTCCGCTGTCCGCGCGGGGCAGGCGCCAGGCGGAGCTGATCGCCCAGCGCCTGAGCGGCGTCCCGTTCACGGGAGCGTGGCACTCGCCGCTGCGGCGGGCGGAGGAGACGGCCCAGGTGTTCGGGGAGGTCCTCCCCGCCCTCGACCCGCAGCCGTCGGCTCTGCTGTTCGACTGCGTCCCCTGCGGACCGACGCCCGACATGCCGCGCGCCTTCGACTCCTGGTTCCACTCGGTCACCGAGGCCGAGATCGAGGCGGGCCGGGCTCAGATGGCCGACGCGATCGACGAGTGGTTCGCGCCGGCGCGCGGCGAGCGGCACGACCTGCTGATCACCCACAACTTCGTCATCGCCTGGTTCGTCCGGCACGTCTTCGACGCCCCGGAGTGGCGCTGGCTCGGCGTCAACCAGGCGAACTGCGGGCTGACGATCATCCGGGTCCGCTCGACGAAGCCGCCCGTGCTGGTCGCGCACAACGACCTCGCACACCTCCCCGTCGAGCTGCGCACGGGCCTGCCGGAGCCGCAGCCCTTCTAGCCTGCGGCGCGGCCGCGTTGGGGCTGCCTCCTCCGCCGCTCACGTTCCGGGTCCTTGCGCGGATCAGGAGATCCTGCGCGGATCAGGACGTCCGGCGGATTTCGAGCGCGGATCAGGACCCGGGACGGCGTGTCGGGACGGAACTCCTGATCCGCGCAACCACGAGGAACCCGCAACGGGCCGAGCCGGGCCGGCCCGGGCTGCCGCAACGGCACCGTTGCTAGGGTTGAGCCGTGCAGAGCGCCCCGACGACCCGTGTGGCGATCGCCGGGGCCACGGGCCGGATGGGATCGCTCGCGGACCGGCTGATCGAGGCCGCCGAGGGGTTCGAGGTCGTCGCCCGACTGGACTCGCGCACCCCGCTCGACGCCATGACGGACGCGGACCTCGTGGTCGACTTCACGCTCCCGCACGTGTCGCCCAAGGTCGTCGACTTCGCGGTCGCGCACGGCATGCGGGCCCTGGTCGGGACGTCGGGGTGGACGGGCGAGCGGATCGAGGCGCTGCGGCGCCGGGTCGCCGCCGCACCCGGCACCGGGGTGCTCATCGTCCCCAACTTCTCGGTCGGCTCGGTCCTCGCCACCTCCTTCGCCGCGATGGCGGCGCGCTTCTTCGACTCCATCGAGATCCTCGAGGCCCACCACGCCCGGAAGGTCGACTCCCCGTCCGGAACCGCCGTGCGGACCGCCGAGCTGATCGGGGCGGCCCGTGCGGACCTCGGACCCGTGTCCGCGCCCCACGCGGACCAGCGGGCGAGGGGCCAGCAGGTGGCGAGCGTCCCCGTCCACTCGCTCCGGCTGTCCGGCGTGGTCGCGAAGCAGGACGTCCTCTTCGGCGGCGACGGCGAGGTGCTGACGATCAGCCACGAGACGCTCTCGCCGAGCGCGTACGAGAGCGGGATCCTGCTCGCCCTCCGCGCGGCGCGCGACCTCGAGGGCGTCACGGTCGGACTCGACTCCCTGCTCGACCTCCGGCTGGCCCCGCCGCGTGACGGGACGGCGGCGCGGCCGCCCGCGGACGGCGAGCCCTCCGGTCAGGCGGCCGCCGCGACCACCGCGTGAGCGCACCCCGGCTCCGGACGCTCCTCGGCGTCGGCCTCATGGCCGCGCTGCTCGTGCTCTACCTGTTCGTCGCGGGGCAGCAGGCCGTGCTGTTCGTGCTCAGCGGCGAGCCGGTCGCCGTCGCGATCGGCATCGCCCTCGCCGTCCTGCCGGTGCTCGGGGCGTGGGGGCTCGCCCGCGAGCTGCTGTTCGGGATCCGGGCCCAGCGGCTCGCGGAGCGCCTGCAGGACGACGGGACCGAGGAGAGCGTGCCGAGACTGCCGAGCGGACGCGCCGAGCGCGCCGCCGCAGACGCGCGGTTCCCGCGCTTCAAGGAGGCGGTGGAGCGCTCGCCCGAGGACTGGCGCGCGTGGTTCCGGCTCGGCGTCGCCTACGACGAGGCGGGCGACCGACGGCGGGCGCGTCAGGCGGTGCGGCAGGCGATCGCGCTCGAGCGGCGTCAGCGGCCGTAGGCGTCAGCGGGCGTAGGCGTCGACGGCCGCGTCGCTCGTCGGGTGGCGGAAGGAGAAGCCGTCGGCCTGGAGCCGGACCGGCACGACCTGCTGGTCCGCGAGCAGGAGCTCGCGGGCCACGTCCTGGAGTGCGAGCTTGAGGATCGGCTCGGGCGCCGGGATCGCGAACGGGCGGTTCAGGTCCTTGGCGAGCCGGGCCCCGATCTGCGCGGCCGTGGCGGGCTCGGGCCCCGTGAGGTTCACCGGCCCGGACAGCGTCGACGTCAGCAGGTGCACGATCGCCGCCGCCTCGTCGTGGAGGCTGATCCACGGCCAGTGCTGCCTTCCGCTCCCGAGCGGCCCGCCGAGCCCGAGCTTCGTCTGCAGGCGCAGGGGCGCCATCGCCCCGCCCGGACCCACGACGACGCCGGTGCGCAGCAGCACCGTGCGCGTCGCGTCGGGGGCGAGGGATGCCGCGGCCTCCCAGTCGGCCACGAGATCCGCGAGGAACCCCGTCCCCCGCGGTGACTCCTCGGTGAGCCGTTCACCCGGGCGGCTCCCGTAGAAGCCGACCGCGCTCGCGCTGAGGAACACGGCCGGGGGCCGTCCCGCCATCTCCATCGCCTCGACCAGTGCCCGCGTGGCGTTGATGCGGGAGCTGCGGAGCGCGCGCTTCCACCCGGGCGTCCACGGGATGCGGCTGAGCGCGGCCCCGGACAGGTTGATCACCGCGTCGACGTCCTCGAGGAGGCGGAAGTCGAGGATCTTCGCGTCGGGGGACCAGGTGTACTCGGTCGGCGCGGCGGGCGCCCGGCGCACGAGCGTGAGCACGGTGTGCCCCGCGTCCTTCAGCTGGCGCTGCACCTCGGTGCCGATCATGCCGCTCGCACCCGAGATGAGGACGCGGAGCTTGCTGTCCCGCGTGACCGCTCTGGGGGCGGCCTTCGGCGCGGCCGTCGGCTTCTGCGGGACGACCGGCTTCGCGGGCGGGGTCGGCTTCGGGGCGGGCGTGCGTCGTGCGGAAGGGACCGGGGTGCGCTTCGGAGCCGCCATGAGGGTCAGCCTAAGCCGCGACCCCGGAACGGCGGCCAGGTCCGCGCCGGCCGGGGGTCGGGCCCGTAGGGTGAAGGGCGTGGCCGAGACCGAGACGCAGAACGCCCAGACCACCGCCATCGAGTTCCGCAGCGACGTGACCGTCGAGCTGGTCCGCTCGAGCGCCCAGGACTCCGACGTCGTGTTCGCCGCGCGGGTGTCCACGCAGGGGGAGAAGACGCTGGACGCCGCCCAGTCCGGCGAGGACGCCTCGGAGAAGCGCGACAAGGGCCTCATCAACTACCTGATGCGCGACCGGCACGGCACGCCGTTCGAGCACAACTCGATGACCTTCTACGTCCAGGCGCCGCTGTTCGTGTTCCGCGAGTTCCAGCGGCACCGGATCGCGTCCTACAACGAGGAGTCGGGCCGCTACCGCGAGCTCCGTCCCGTGTTCTACGTCCCGGCTCGCGAGCGCAATCTCGTCCAGGTCGGGCGCCCCGGCGCCTACGAGTTCATCGCCGGCGCACCGGAGCTCAGCGACCTCGTGCAGGAGGAGGCGAAGGCCGCGGCCACGCAGGCGTACGAGGCCTACCAGCGGATGCTCGCCGCCGGCGTCGCCCGCGAGGTGGCGCGCATCGTCCTGCCCCTCAGCCTCTACTCGTCCATGTACGTGACCATGAACGCCCGGTCGCTCATGAACTTCCTCTCCCTCCGGACGAAGCGGGACGACGCGAAGTTCCCGTCCTTCCCGCAGCGGGAGATCGAGATGGTCGCCGAGCGCATGGAGGACCTCTGGAAGCCGCTCATGCCGATGACCGCCGCCGCGTTCGACGCCAACGGGAGGGTCGCCCCCTGAGCGACCGGACCGCGGGCTGGGCGCTCGTCACCGGCGCCACGGCGGGCCTCGGCGCGGAGTTCGCCCGCCAGCTCGCCCGGCGCGGCCTGTCCGTCGTGCTCGTCGCCCGCGACCGGGAGCGACTCGAGGAGCTCGCGGCCCAGCTGCGCTCGGCGTACGGCGTCGAGGCCGAGGCGCTGCCCGCCGACCTCGCCGACCGCGACCAGCTCGCCGCGGTCGAGCGCCGGCTGGCGGATCCCGATCGGCCCATCACGGTGCTCGTGAACAACGCCGGCTACGGGCTGCGCGAGCAGTTCGAGCAGAACCCCGTCGAGGCCGAGCAGGCGTTCCTCGACGTCCTCGTGACCGCGCCGATGCGGCTCAGCCACGCCGCCCTGGCCGCGATGCTGCCGCGGCGCTCCGGCACGATCCTCAACATCGCGAGCGTCGCCGCCTTCACCCCGCGCGGCACGTACGGCGCGGCGAAGGCGTGGGTGGTCTCCTTCAGCCGCTGGGCGAACCTCACCTACCGGAGCCGGGGCGTCACGGTGACGGCCGTGGCTCCGGGCTTCGTGCGCACCGAGTTCCACGACCGCATGCAGGTCCGGACGTCCTCGGTCCCGTCCGTCCTGTGGCTGCGCCCCGCGCCGGTCGTGGCCGCCGCGCTGCGCGCCGCCGATCGAGGTCGTGCCGTCGCGATCCCGTCCCTCCGCTACAAGGCGCTGACCGCCCTGGCGCGGATCCTGCCCGCCCGCCTCGCCGCGACGGGCGCCCTCCGCGCCCGCTGACCCGGCGGAACCGCAGCCGCCCGGGCGTGTTGCACCCGCAGACGGATGCAGCACGCACGATCCCTTGCGACTCGGGCACGGTATGCCACGAGAGGCGGGCGGGAGGAGCCGCGGCGAGCGCGCCCGGTAGCCTGGGGGCGTGCAGTCGCAGGACAACCCCTTCGGCCAGGTGCTCGTCGCCCTGGTCACCCCGTTCACCTCCGACGGCGAAGTGGACTGGCCCGGCGTCGAGAAGCACATGAACGACGTCATCGAGGCGGGCGCCGACGGGATCGTCGTGAGCGGCACCACCGGGGAGACCAGCACGTTGACGGACCCCGAGAAGGTCCGCCTGGTCGAGGTCGGCAAGGACGTCGCGGGGGGCCGCGCGAAGATCATCCAGGGCGGCGGCTCGAACGAGACCGCCCACGCCATCGAGCTCTACCGGAAGAGCGAGCGCGTCGGAGCGGACGCCGTCATGGTCGTCACGCCGTACTACAACAAGCCCACGCAGGCGGGGATCCTCACCCATTTCCGGATGGTCGCCGACGCCACCGACCTGCCCGTGATCCTCTACGACATCCCGGGCCGCACGGGAGTCCCGATCCGCTACGAGACCATCCTCCGGGCCGCGAAGCACCCGAACATCCTGGCCGTGAAGGACGCCAAGGGCGACCTGAGCGAGGTCAGCCGGGTGCTCAACCAGACGGACCTCATCTACTTCGCGGGCGACGACGCCAACGCCCTCCCCACCCTCGCGATCGGGGGCGTCGGCCTCATCGGCGTGACGGCCAACATCGCGTCCGGCCCGTACCGCACCATGGTCGACGCCGTGAACCGCGGCGACCTGCACACCGCCACCGCGGCGCACAAGGCGCTCGAGCCGCTCGTGCGCGCCGTGATGACCCACGTGCCCGGCACCGTGGCGACCAAGTACATCCTCCACGGCCTCGGCCGCATCGGCTCGCCCCGGGTCCGGCTTCCGCTCGTCGGCCCGGAGGAGTGGGAGGCCGCCCAGATCGAGGACGAGATCGCCCTCGTGAAGGACGTCCCCGGTGTGAGCACGAAGAACTTCCGACCGGACCGCAACGCCGCGGCCGGCGGAGCGCTGCCCAAGGTCGCGGGCACGACCCGCTGAGCCGTTCGGGTCGCCGTCAGCGGCCCATCGCAGAAGGAGTTCCATGCAGGAGCAGGTGTCCGAGCCGCCGACCCTCGAATCCGGGACCCTCCGGGTGATCCCCCTGGGCGGAGTCGGCGAGGTCGGCCGCAACATGACCGTGTTCGAGTTCGGCGGGCAGCTGCTCATCGTCGACGCCGGTGTGCTCTTCCCCGATGTCGACCAGCCGGGCGTGGACCTGATCCTGCCCGACTTCGCTCCCGTCCGGGACCGGCTCGACGACATCCTCGGGATCGTGCTCACGCACGGGCACGAGGACCACATCGGCGCGGTGCCGTACCTCCTGCGCCTCAAGCCGGACATCCCGCTGATCGGGTCCGCGCTCACCCTCGGTCTCGTCGAGGCGAAGCTCAAGGAGCACCGGATCAGCCCCTACAGCCTCACGGTGAAGGAGGGGCAGACCGAGGAGCTCGGCCCGTTCTCACTCGAGTTCGTCGCGGTGAACCACTCGATCCCCGACGCGCTCGCGGTCGCCATCACGACGCCCGCGGGCCGCGTGCTGCACACCGGCGACTTCAAGATGGACCAGCTGCCGCTCGACGGACGGCTCACGGACCTCCGCGCGTTCGCCCGCCTCGGCGAGCAGGGCGTCGACCTGTTCCTCGCCGACTCCACCAACGCCGACGTCCCCGGGTTCACGCCGCTCGAGCGGGACATCGGGCCCGTCCTGAGCCAGGTGATCGGGTCCGCGCCCCGGCGGGTCATCGTCGCGAGCTTCTCGAGCCACGTGCACCGCGTCCAGCAGGTCCTCGACGCGGCTGTCGCCCACGGCCGCAAGGTGGCCCTGATCGGCCGCAGCATGGTCCGGAACATGGGGATCGCCGAGCAGCTCGGCTACCTCCGCGTCCCGGACAACCTCCTGATCGACGCCAAGAAGGCCGCCGACCTGCCGGACGACCGCATCGTGTACATGTCCACCGGCTCCCAGGGCGAGCCGATGGCGGTGCTCGCGCGGATGGCGAACCTGGAGCACCAGATCGAGATCGGGCAGGGCGACACGGTCATCCTCGCCTCGAGCCTGATCCCGGGCAACGAGAACGCCGTCTACCGCGTCATCAACGGGCTCACGAAGCTCGGCGCCAACGTCGTGCACAAGAGCAACGCGAAGGTGCACGTGTCCGGGCATGCGTCGGCCGGGGAGCTGCTCTACTGCTACAACATCCTGAAGCCGCGGAACGCGATGCCGGTGCACGGCGAGCACCGCCACCTCGTCGCCAACGCGCAGCTCGCGATCGCCTCCGGCGTCCCGGAGGCGAACACGATCGTCGCCGAGAACGGCACGGTGGTCGACCTCCGGAACGGCGTCGCCCGCGTCGTGGGGCAGCTCGACCTCGGGCACGTCTACGTGGACGGGTCGTCGGTGGGCGAGATCAGCGAGGCGGACCTCAAGGACCGCCGCATCCTCGCCGAGGAGGGGTTCATCTCGATCTTCGCGGTCGTCGACACCCTCACCGGCCGGATCATCGCCGGTCCGCACGTGCACGCCCGCGGCTTCGCCGAGGACGACGCCGTCTTCGACGACGTCATCCCGAAGGTGCGCCGGGCCCTGCTGGAGGCCGCGGAGAACGGGACCCGTGACATCCACGCGCTGTCGCAGGTCGTCCGCCGGACCGTGGGCCGCTGGGTGAACACGCAGCACCGCCGGCGCCCGATGATCGTCCCCATCGTCATCGAAGGCTGAGGCGCCCCCGAGCCGCGAGGACGGGTCAGGAGCGGCCCTCCCGTGCCACAATCACCAGGCATGGCGGGCTACCGGATCCGTGAGGCGAGGCCGGCGGACTCGCTCGCGCTCACCGAGGCACTGGTCGAGGCCGCGAACTGGGATCCCGACCGCACCTCGCCGCGGGTGTCCGTGCTCGCCGATCCGGTGCGCCGGCGGTACATCGCCGGCTGGCAGCGGCCGGGCGACGCGGGGTTCGTCGCGGAGGACGCCACGGGGGAGCCGGTCGCGGCGGGCTGGTACCGCGTCTTCTCCGCCGACCGGCCGGGACTCGGCTTCGTCGCGTCCGGAGTCCCCGAGCTGATCCTCGGAGTCCGGCCGGTGTGGCGTGCGCAGGGCGTGGGACGGAGCATCCTGCAGCACCTCGTGCGCCGGGCCGAGGCGGACGGCCACACCAGGATCAGCCTCAGCGTCCAGCGCGGCAACTTCGCCCAGCGGCTGTACCTCAGCGAGGGCTTCGTCACGGTGGAGCAGCGCGCGGACGCCGATGTGATGGTGCGGACCTTCCTCTAGGCGGGCGCCCTCCGCCTCCTTCCTCTGCGGGCGTCCGGGAGGTGAGACACAGGCCCGACTTCGTCCCGAGGAGCCCCGACTCTGAGCATCCGCTCGGGACGCGGCGCGCCCGCCGCTCGCGTGTCACCCGTCCGCCCGTCGCAGGCCGGACGTATGGTGGTCCGCATGGCTGGAGGCCCGAGGACGACGAGCCGTGCCCGCACGACGGCCGCCCGCAGCACGGGCACGAAGCCGCGCAGCCGATCCACGTCCACCCAGCGGACCAAGAAGTACCCGGTCGTCCAGGAGGAGCAGGGGCTGCTCGCGAAGGCCTGGATGGGCCTCGCACACGCGACAGGGGCCGCGGTCCGCGCGCTCGGGCCGGAGAAGCTCGCGAAGGAGGAGCGCAGGGACGGGATCCCGTTCCTGCTGTTCGTGCTCGCCGTCGTCGGGGCGATCGTCGAGTGGTTCTTCGTCGGCGACCCCATCGCCATGACGCTCGACGCCTGGACGTTCGGCGGCCTGTTCGGCCGCGTCGCGTTCGCGCTGCCCGTCGTCCTCTTCGTCTTCGCGATCTGGCTGTTCCGGCATCCGAGCTCGGTGGAGGACAACGGCCGGATCGGCATCGGTCTCGCCATCCTCCTCATCTCGGTGTCCGGCATCTGCTACCTCTGGGCCGGGACGCCGGCGCCCCGGGACGGCGTCGACGCGATCGCGCTCGGCGGCGGGGTCTTCGGGTGGCTCATCGGCGCCCCGCTCGCCTGGCTCATCACGCCGGTCGGGGCGACCCTCGTCCTGGCCCTGCTCGCGGTCCTGTCGCTGTTCATCATCACGAAGACGCCTCCGAACCACGTCGGCGATCGGCTGCGCCAGCTCTACGCGTACCTCTTCGGGGCGGAGACGCCCGAGGAGCCGGTCCCGGCGAAGAACCGCAAGACGGGCAAGGACGCGACGCTCACGAACTCGCTCGAGGACTTCGGCCTCGAGTCCGCGGAGGACGTCGATCCCGAGAGCCTGCCGTGGTGGCGCCGGAACAAGGGGAAGCGGGAGGCCGAGCGCGCCTTCGACACCCCGATCGTCGAGCAGTCGTTCACCGACGTCCTCGACCTCGTCCCGCCGCCGTCCGGTCCGGCGCCCGGAGCGGTCCAGCCGCCCGACGAGAGCGCGGACTTCGGCATCGAGCTGCTCGAGGACATGCTCCGTGTGGACAGCGGCCCCGCCCCGTCCGCGAACGCGACCGAGATCCTGCCCGCCGTCCCCGTCGCCGCCGCCGAGTCGCCCGCGATCGTGCCGGCCGCGGAGCCTGCTGCCGCAGAGGCGGACGCCGAGCCCGACTTCGCGACGCCGATCCCGGCCGGGCCCTACCGCCTGCCGCCCGCGTCCCTACTCACCCCAGGCCCGCCCGCCAAGAAGCGCTCCGAGGCCAACGACCAGGTCGTGGCCGCCATCACCGGCGTGCTCACCCAGTTCTCGGTCGACGCGAGGGTCACCGGCTTCTCCCGCGGTCCCACGGTCACGCGCTACGAGGTCGAGCTCGGCACGGGCGTCAAGGTCGAGAAGGTCATCGCGCTCGAGAAGAACATCGCGTACGCGGTCGCCTCGAACGAGGTGCGCATCCTGTCGCCGATCCCCGGAAAGAGCGCGATCGGCGTCGAGATCCCGAACCCGGACCGCGAGACCGTCGCCCTCGCGGACGTGCTGCGCTCCCCGAACGCGGCGAAGAGCAAGCATCCGCTGACGATCGGCGTGGGCAAGGACGTCGAGGGCGGATTCGTCGTCGCGAACCTCGCGAAGATGCCGCACCTGCTCGTCGCCGGCTCCACCGGGTCCGGGAAGTCAAGCTTCGTCAACTCGATGATCACGTCCCTGCTCATGCGCGCGACGCCGTCCGAGGTGCGCATGGTCCTCGTCGATCCGAAGCGGGTCGAGCTAACGGCCTACGCCGGTGTGCCGCACCTCATCACGCCCATCATCACGAACCCCAAGAAGGCCGCCGAGGCGCTGCAGTGGGTCGTGAAGGAGATGGACATGCGCTACGACGACCTCGCGTCGTTCGGGTTCAAGCACATCGACGACTTCAACGCGGCCGTCATCGCGAACGAGATCATCCTCCCCGCCGGGAGCGAGCGCGTCCTCAAGCCGTACCCGTACCTGCTGGTGGTCGTCGACGAGCTCGCGGACCTCATGATGGTCGCGCCGCGCGACGTCGAGGACTCGATCGTGCGCATCACCCAGCTCGCGCGCGCGTCCGGCATCCACCTCGTGCTCGCCACGCAGCGGCCGAGCGTCAACGTCGTCACGGGCCTCATCAAGGCGAACGTGCCCTCCCGCCTGGCGTTCGCCGTGACGAGCGTCACCGACTCCCGCGTCATCCTCGACCAGCCCGGGGCGGACAAGCTGATCGGCCAGGGCGACGGGCTCTTCCTGCCCATGGGCGCATCGAAGGCGATCCGCGTGCAGGGCGCCTGGGTGACCGAGGCGGAGATCGCGAAGGTCGTCGAGCACTGCACGCTCCAGGGCCGGCCCGAGTACCGGTCGGACGTCGCCGCGGTCACCGAGAAGAAGGAGATCGACGCCGACATCGGCGATGACCTCGACCTCCTGCTGCAGGCCGCCGAGCTCGTCGTGACGACGCAGTTCGGGTCGACCTCGATGCTGCAGCGGAAGCTCCGCGTGGGCTTCGCGAAGGCCGGCCGGCTCATGGACCTGCTCGAGTCCCGCGAGATCGTCGGCCCGTCCGAGGGCTCGAAGGCGCGCGACGTGCTCATCACGGCCGAGCAGCTCCCCGGCGTCCTCGCGAAGCTGCGCGGCGAGGAGGGCGGCGCCGCACCGGCCTCGGTGCAGATGCCTCTCGACGCGGTGGAGGACCAGTTCGCCGGCTACGAGGTCGTCGACGCGTCCGATTCCGAGGACGCCTGGGGCCTCACCGGACGCGACTGAGCGGCGGAGCACGGCCGCGAACGGAGCACCTCGCGTTCAGTCCACGTCGATGCCGTGCTCGGCCGCGAGGAGCGGGGCGAGCTGCGCCAGCTGCTCGGTCGTGACCCGGACGCCGCGCAGCGACTCGATGCCGCGCAGCGCCGACAGCTCGAGGCCGCGGAGGTCCACCGAGCGGAGCCGGGCGGCGGTGACGTCGAGAGTCGTGACGGTCGTGCCCGCGACGGCGATCCGGGTCGCGTCGGCCCCGCCCAGGTCGAGCTCGTCGATGACGCAGTCCTCGATGAGGACGTCGGTGAGGCGGGCACCCCGGAGCCCGACGTAGCCGAGCTTGCAGCCGGTGAGCCGCACCGAGCGCCACTCCGCCTCGCGCAGCTCCGCCGAGCCGATCCGCGAGTGCTCGAGCACCACGTCCCGCCACTCGGTGCCGGCGGCGCGGAGGACGGGCGCGGAGACCCGCCGCAGCAGGCTCTCCGCGAAACGGGCGTCGGTGAGGTCGGCGTCCGCGACCGTCACGTCGTCCCACTCGCACGAGTCGACGACGAGGCGCTGGAGGGGGCGCCCGCTGAGGTCGGCGCCCGCGAGGCGCTCCGTCTCCCGGTAGGCGCCGGCGACCACCTCGGCGGGGTCGGCCTCCTCGAGCTCCGGCAGCCGGAGCGGATCGATGCGCGGGCTCTCGCCGCCTCGCGCCCTGCGGACCATCGTGTCCCCTTCCCGGTCCCATCCTGGCCTCCGGCATGGCTCGGCGGACGGGGGATCACGGGGGCGAGGCCCTGCCCGGTCGACTCGCCGATCCTCGATTACGCTGGAACGACCTCGGGTCCTGCCGCCGGAACTCCTGGCGGCCGTGCCGATGCCGACGCGGCCCGGGACAGGGGAGTTCGGGTGACGCGGAACGAAGGCGGCCGGGCCGGCACGGCGCGGGCCACCGCACGCCGAGCCCAGGAGCGGGCTCGGGCGAGCTACGCGCGCGGACAGGCGAAGGTCGTCGAGCGAGCCCGGGGACGCGTCGTCCAGCACGGCGACACCAAGGCGAGCGACGGGAACGTCGCCAATCTGATCACCGTGGTGCGCATCCTCTTCGCACCCGTCTTCATCTGGCTGCTGCTGGCCGACAACGGCGAGGGCGGTGTGCTCCGCTGGGTCGCCACGGCGCTCTTCGTCGTGGGCATCGCGACCGACGGTGTGGACGGCCTGCTCGCGCGGCGGCGGAACCTCGTCACGAACGTGGGGATCCTCCTCGATCCGATCGCCGACAAGGTCCTCACCGGCGGCGCGCTGATCACGCTGTCGGTCCTCGGCGAGGTGCCCTGGTGGGTCACGATCCTCATCCTCGTGCGCGAGATCGGCATCACGGTCTTCCGCTTCAGCGTCCTGCGCGACCGCGTCGTCCCGGCGTCGCGCGGCGGCAAGCTCAAGACCGTCGTCCAGTCCGTCGCGATCTCGGTGCTGCTCGCGCCCCTCCCGGCGCTCGTGTCTCAGCTGGGCTTCCCCGAGGCGGTGCCGTGGGTGCTCGGGCTCGGCGTGAGCCTGCTCGTCCTCGCGGTCGCGCTCACCGTCCTCACGGGCATCGACTACCTCTGGCAGGCCTACTCGCGGAACCGGCGCCGGTGAGCGGCGCCGCCGCGCTGCTGGCCGAGCTGCAGCGTCGTGGCCTCACGCTGGCCGTGGCCGAGTCGCTGACGGGCGGCAGGCTGGCCGACGCGATCGTGTCCGTGGCGGGCGCGTCCGCGGTCTTCCGAGGCGGAGTCGTGGCCTACTCCACCGACCTCAAGCGCTCCCTCCTGGGTGTCGACGGCGAGCTGCTCGCCGAGCACGGACCGATCCACCCCGAGGTGGCGCGGCAGATGGCGGAGGGCGTCTGCGACCTCTGCCGCGCGGACGTCGGGCTGGCCACCACGGGGGCGGCGGGTCCCGACCCCCAGGACGGCCACCAGCCGGGCGAGGTGTACGTCGCGGTGGCGGGTCCGGGCGGGTTCTCCGTCGAGCGTCTCGACCTGGACGGCGACCGGAGCGGCATCCGCGGAGCGACCGTCGACCGCCTCCTCGCGATGGCCGCCGGCGTACTTGAGGCGGAATAGCGCAGGTTTCGCGAGGGTTACATCTTTCGTGCTCACAAGCAACACTCAACGCGCCTCAGTAGGGTTTGAGGCACGTCCGGGGTATCGTGCCCCAACCATCCGCAATCACGAGGCATCTCACAGTAGGGAGGGACAGTGGTTCTAGTTCGTCAGGAGCTTGGCGACGTTCTGCGCGACTTCCGTCTGCAGAAGGGACGCACCCTCCGGCAGGTGGCCAGCAAGGCGAGCGTCGCCCTCGGGTACCTGAGCGAGGTGGAGCGCGGCCAGAAGGAGGCCTCCTCCGAGATCCTCGCGTCGGTCGCCGAGGCGCTCGACACCCCCATCTCGGTCATCATGCGTGAGGTCGGCGACCGGCTCGCCGTCCTCGAAGGCATCGACGTCATCCCCGACACCGTCCCCGCCGACTTCACGAACTCGTTCGCGAAGGACCTGGGCCCCGCGGATCTCGTCGCCCGCTGACAGCGCACCCGCACTCGTCGAACGCCCCGCTCCGGCGGGGCGTTCGCCGTTTCCGGGGCTGGGCCGGCGATTGGTAGCGTGACCGGGTGCGGCTGAGCGAGTTCCGGATCGCGGTCGCCGAGGAGTTCGGCGACGCGTACGGGCGCGCCCTCGTCCGCGAGCTCGTGATGGGCGAGCTCGGCGAGAGGACGGCCGAGCAGGCCCTCGCCGACGGCTACCGGCCGGGCGAGGTCTGGGTGGCCCTGTGCAAGGCCACGGGCGTGCCGCGCGAGCGCTGGCACGGGAGGGGCCGGCCGGTCGCGAAGTAGGGCGGCGACACGCCGCTCGCCTCTCGAAGATACCTTCGAAGAGTCGTAGTGTCCTGCACAGGTGCCCGAGCAGGGGATTCTCCGCGGACCGAGCGTCTCCGGCAGCGATGTCGGAGGTCCCGTCTACCGTCGGAGGCAGCCGGCGAGAACACCGCAGAGCCTTGTCGACACCCTCCGGAGACGGAGCGGCGGCGACAGCCTAGAGGCCGCCACCTTCGATGATTCAGGAGATCCCATGCCATCACCCGCAGACCGCGAGAAGGCCCTCGAGACCGCTCTCGCCCAGATCGACCGCCAGTTCGGCAAGGGCTCCGTCATGCGCCTCGGCACCGAGGAGCGCGCGCCCATCGAGATCATCCCGACCGGGTCCATCGCGCTCGACGTCGCCCTCGGCATCGGCGGACTCCCGCGGGGCCGCATCGTCGAGATCTACGGCCCGGAGTCCTCGGGAAAGACGACGCTGACGCTGCACGCGATCGCCAACGCCCAGCGCAACGGCGGCATCGCCGCGTTCATCGACGCGGAGCACGCGCTCGACCCCGAGTACGCGAAGAAGCTCGGCGTCGACATCGACTCCCTGCTCGTGTCGCAGCCGGACACCGGTGAGCAGGCCCTCGAGATCGCCGACATGCTGGTCCGGAGCGGATCGATCGACCTCATCGTCATCGACTCCGTCGCGGCGCTCGTCCCGCGCGCCGAGCTCGAGGGTGACATGGGCGACTCGCACGTCGGCCTCCAGGCCCGCCTCATGTCGCAGGCTCTGCGCAAGCTGACCGGTGGCCTCAACCAGACGAAGACCACGGCCATCTTCATCAACCAGCTCCGCGAGAAGGTCGGCGTCTTCTTCGGCAGCCCCGAGACCACCGCGGGCGGCAAGGCGCTCAAGTTCTACGCCTCCGTCCGGCTCGACATCCGCCGGATCGAGACGCTCAAGGACGGCGCCGAGGCCGTGGGCAACCGGACCCGGGTCAAGGTCGTCAAGAACAAGATGGCCCCGCCGTTCAAGCAGGCCGAGTTCGACATCCTCTACGGGGTGGGCATCAGCCGCGAGGGCAGCCTCATCGACTTCGGCGTCGAGCACAACATCGTGAAGAAGTCGGGCGCCTGGTACACCTACGACGGCGACCAGCTCGGGCAGGGCAAGGAGAACGCCCGCAACTTCCTCGCGAACAACCCCGACATCGCCAATGAGATCGAGAAGAAGATCCTGGTGAAGCTCGGCGTGGTCAAGGGACCGGACACCGGTGCCGCCGCGCCGGCGGGCCCGGTGCCGATCGAGCAGAAGCTCGCGGCGCGCAAGGCGGCAGGAGCCTGATCGTGCCGTCCAGGTCGGACGATGCCGATTGGGTGGCTCCGGTCGTCCCGCTGTTCCGGCGGGACGACCGGCCCGCGCCTCCTGAGGAGCCGGTGGGGGAGCCCTCGGAGAACCACCCCGCGCGGAGCGCGGAGCGCCGTGCGCGGCGAGCCCAGAACGTGAGCGTCGCCGCGCTCACCCGGCGGGGGATGTCCGAGGCCGAGCTGCGGGACACGCTCGCGCAGCGGGGCATCGACGAGGCCGAGGCGGAGGCGGAGATCGCCCGCCTGACCGAGGGTCGCTACCTCGACGACCTGCGGCTCGCCGAGGCGGTCGTCCGGGTCGAGACGGAGCGCAAGGGCAAGGGCCGCGCCGCCGTGGTGGCCGAGCTGCGCCGACGCCGGGTGACCGACTCCGCCATCGAGGAGGCGCTCGACGACTTCGACGACGAGGAGGAGCTGCGGCTCGCCGTCTCCGTCGCCGAGAAGCGCGCACGCCAGCTGTCGGGCCTCGATCCCGAGACCGCGCGGCGACGTCTCGCGGGCTTCCTGCAGCGCCGCGGGTTCTCCGGCTCCGTGATGCAGCACGCCCTCCGCGCCGCGCTGCCCCGCGCGTCCGCGAACTCGGTCGTCTTCGTCGAGTCGGACGACTGAATCGGCTCCGCCGGTCCTGACCCGCCGGAGTGCAGAACCGGGCCGGTCGTCGCCGACCGCCGACGTACACTTGCCGATCGTGAGCATGACCGCCGAGCGCATGGACCTCGTGGACGAGACGCGTCCCCGCACGTACGAGGTGCGGACCTACGGCTGTCAGATGAACGTCCACGACTCCGAGCGCCTGAGCGGCTCGCTCGAGGCGGCCGGCTACGTGCCCGCGGACGGCGCCGAGCCCGACATCGTCGTGATCAACACGTGCGCCGTGCGCGAGAACGCCGACAACAAGCTCTACGGCACGCTCGGTCACCTCGCGTCCGTGAAGCGGTCGCACGCGGGGATGCAGATCGCTGTCGGCGGCTGCCTCGCGCAGAAGGACAAGAACGTCATCCTGCAGCGTGCGCCCTGGGTCGACGTCGTCTTCGGCACCCACAACATGGGATCGCTCCCTCGGCTGCTGGAGCGGGCCCGCCACAACGGCGAGGCCGAGCTGGAGATCCTCGAGTCGCTCGAGGTGTTCCCGTCCACCCTTCCCACGAAGCGGGACTCGACCTACAGCGGCTGGGTATCGATCTCGGTCGGCTGCAACAACACGTGCACGTTCTGCATCGTGCCGTCGCTGCGCGGCAAGGAGAAGGACCGGCGTCCGGGGGAGATCCTCGCCGAGGTCCAGGCCCTCGTCGACGACGGCGCGATCGAAGTCACCCTCCTCGGCCAGAACGTGAACTCGTACGGCGTCGAGTTCGGCGACCGGCAGGCGTTCGGCAAGCTCCTTCGGGCCGCGGGCGGGATCGACGGGCTGCAGCGCATCCGCTTCACGAGCCCGCATCCGGCGGCGTTCACCGACGACGTCATCGACGCCATGGCGGAGACCCCCGCCGTGATGCCGCAGCTGCACATGCCGCTCCAGTCGGGGTCGGACCGCATCCTCCGCGCCATGCGCCGGTCCTACCGCTCGGAGCGCTTCCTCGGCATCCTCGACCGGGTCCGGGCGCGGATCCCGGATGCCGCGATCAGCACCGACATCATCGTCGGCTTCCCCGGGGAGACCGAGGAGGACTTCCAAGACACGCTCCGCGTCGTCGAGCAGGCGCGCTTCGCGTCGGCGTTCACGTTCCAGTACTCCATCCGTCCTGGCACGCCCGCCGCGACCATGCCCGACCAGGTGCCGAAGGAGATCGTCCAGGAGCGCTACGAGCGGCTCGTCGAGCTCCAGGAGCGCATCTCCTGGGAGGAGAACCTGCGTCAGGTCGGGCGGGACGTCGAGGTCCTCGTATCGACGGGCGAGGGGCGCAAGGACGAGGAGACTCACCGCCTGACCGGCCGCGCCCGTGACAGCCGGCTGGTGCACTTCGAGGTTCCGGCCGGATCCCCGGTGCCGCGGCCCGGCGATCTCGTCGACGTCCGCGTCACGCACGCCGCTCCCTTCCACCTCCTCGCCGACGATCCGTCGGGAGCGCCGCTGCGGATCACGAGGACCCGCGCCGGCGACGCGTGGGATCGCGCCCAGGCGGAGTCGTGCGGGGTCCCTGCGGCGGCCGACGCACCCGCGACGCGCGGCCCCGTCTCGCTCGGTCTGCCCACGCTGCGCGTCGGACGGTGACGGAGCGGGCCGCGCTCGTCGCGGTCGTCGGTCCGACCGGAACGGGCAAGACCGCGCTCTCCCTGGACCTCGCCGAGGCCCTCGCGGCGCGCGGTCGCTCCGCCGAGGTCGTGAACGCGGACGCCATGCAGCTGTACCGGGGGATGGACATCGGGACGGCGAAGCTCCGCCCCGAGGAGCGCCGCGGCATCCCGCACCACCTCTTCGACGTGCTCGACGTGACCGAGACGTCCACCGTCGCGGACTACCAGCGCGACGCCCGGGCCGTCGTCGAGGACGTGCAGCAGCGGGGCGCGGTTCCAATCCTGGTGGGCGGCTCGGGGCTGTACCTGTCCGCCGTGCTGCACGACTTCCGCTTCCCCGGCACCGACCCCGGCCTCCGGGTCCGCCTCGAGGGGGAGCTGGCCGAGCGGGGCGCCGCGGCGATGTGGGAGGTGCTGCGCGACCGCGACCCGGACGCAGCTCGCGCGATCGACGCGGGCAACGGCCGGCGGGTGGTCCGGGCCCTCGAGGTCATCGAGCTCACCGGACGCCCCTATGCGGCGAGCCTTCCGGACGAGTCGAGGTCGTGGCGCCCCGCCACCGTGCTGCTCCTCGACGTCCCGCCCGAGCGCCGGCCCGAGCTCAAGGACCGGCTGGCCGAGCGCGCCCGCGGGATGTTCGAGCACGGGCTCCTCGACGAGGTGCGCGGCCTGCTCGAGGCCGGGCTGGAGCGCGGCACCACCGCTCGCCGCGCCATCGGGTACGCGCAGGCGGTCGACGTGCTGAGCGGCAGGAGCGGCCTCCCCGAGGCGGTCGAGGAGACGATCCAGCTCACCTGGCGCTACGTCCGCCGCCAGCGCTCGTGGTTCGCCCGGTGGACGGATGCCGTGCGCCTCGACGCCGGGGCTCCTGACCTCTTCGAGCACGCCCTCGCCCGCATCGGAGTGCCGGCGCGCTGAGGGGCGTCCGCCCGCTCACCGCAGCTCGGCGAGGAGGGCGCGCTCCTCGTCGGGCATCAGTCCCGCGCGGCGCGGCCTGCCGGGCGCAGCGCGAGCACCGGCCAGGGTCTTCGCTGGAAGCGCACCCTAGGGTGGAACGATGACCACGATCGCCTTCACGAAGGGCCACGGCACCGGGAACGACTTCGTCCTGATCGCGGACCCGGACGGCGAGCTCGACCTGCCTCCCGAGACGGTCGCGGCGATCTGCGACCGGCACTTCGGCGTCGGCGCCGACGGCGTCATCCGTGCCGTGCAGTCGCGGAGCATCCCCGACGGCGCGGCCGCCCTCGCGGAGGAGCCGGACGCCGAGTGGTTCATGGACTACCGCAACGCGGACGGCAGCATCGCCGAGATGTGCGGCAACGGCATCCGCGTGTACACCCGCTTCCTGCTCGAGGAGGGACTTGCGGAGCTCCCCGACGGCAGCACCCTCCCCATCGGCACCCGCGGCGGTGTCCGCGACGTCCAGCGCAGCGGGACGGGCTTCTCGGTCGACCTCGGCCGCTGGGCCCTCCGGCCTGGGGAGCCGCTCGTCTCCGTCAGGAGCCTGCCCGTCGCGCGTCCCGGGATCGGGATCACCGTGCCGAACCCGCACGTGGTCATCGCGGTCGCCGACGAGGACGAGCTCGACTCCGCCGACCTCACGGTCGCCCCGGTCCTCGACCCGGCGCCGCCCGAGGGCGCGAACGTCGAGCTCGTGCTCCCGCGCGAGCCCCTCGTGCGGGACGGCGTTGGCCGCATCCGCATGCGGGTCCACGAGCGCGGCAGCGGCGAGACGCTCTCGTGCGGCACCGGGGTCGCCGCCGCCGCCCTCGCGACCCGCCACTGGGCGGGTCGGGGAGCGCCTTCCGCCTGGCGCGTGGAGGTGCCGGGCGGCGTCCTCGGCGTCCGGATGTTCCCGACCGAGGACGGCGAGCACGTCGCCCTCAGCGGTCCCGCCGAGCTCGTCTTCCGCGGCGCCCTCGAGGTCTGATCCGTCGAGATGCCACCTGGTGCTGCCATCCAACGGAAATGGGAGCACCAGGTGGCATCTCGTCAGGGCCTGCGGTGCACGTCGAGCACCCGGAACCCCTTTGAACTGCCCGCGCGGGTCACCGACAGCTCGGGCGCGAACTCGGTGTCGAGCCAGCGGTGGAGCGAGTCCGCTCCGAGGTTCTTCTGCACCACGAGCCAGGCGTGCCCGTCGGGCGCGAGGCGGGGCAGCCACCGGGAGAGCAGTGCGTGGAGCTCGGCCTTGCCGATCCGGATGGGCGGGTTCGACCAGATCGCCGAGAAGGCGACTCCATTGGGAACACCGTCGGGCGGAACCGCGTTGACCCCGGTGAGCCCCAGCTCGGCGGCGTTCCGCCGGGTCAGCTCGAGCGCCCTCTCGTTGACGTCCACCGCCCACACGGTGGCCTCGGCGGAGGACAGCGCGAGCGTGAGCGCGACAGGGCCCCAGCCGCAGCCCAGGTCGAGGAGATCCCCGGCCGGAGGCGGCGGGGGAGCCGTGTCGAGCAGGACCCGCGTGCCCGCGTCGACGTGGTCGGGGCTGAACACACCCCCTGCCGTGATCGCCTCGAACTCCCGTCCCGCCAGTGACACCGGGATCCGCCTCTCCCGAAGCGGACCGGAGGGCGCCGTCGAGAAGTAGTGCCCGTCAGTCAAGGGCCCATCCCGATGCTCAGCCGGGGGCATACCATCACCGAAACCCTACGAATGGAACGAATAGTCTTGACGTCAATGGAACCCAGTCTCTCCGACACCGACGTGGAGCGGCCGGACGACGACGTCGTAGCGCGGGTCCTCGCGACCGCCGAGCGCCGCGCCGCGGGCCACGCGGTCTTCGGTCCGACGGCGCCGATCGCGCCCGTCCAGCCCGCCGCCCCCGACGTGGACGGCGAACAGCTCGACCTCGAGGAGCGCCAGGCGCTGCGGCGCGTCACCGGGCTCTCGACCGAGCTCGAGGACGTCACCGAGGTCGAGTACCGGCAGCTGCGCCTCGAGCGCGTCGTGCTGATCGGCGTCTACCCGCAGGGCGGGATCGTCGACGCCGAGAACTCGCTGCGCGAGCTCTCGGCACTGGCGGAGACCGCCGGCGCGGTCGTCCTCGACGGACTGCTGCAGCGCCGTCCCTTCCCGGACCCCGGCACCTACCTCGGACGCGGCAAGGCGCAGGAGCTCGCCGACCGCGTCCGCGCCCTCGGCGCCGACACCGTCGTGGCCGACACCGAGCTCGCGCCGAGCCAGCGGCGCGCCCTCGAGGACGTCGTCGGCGTGAAGGTCATCGACCGCACCGCCGTGATCCTCGACATCTTCAGCCAGCACGCCAAGAGCCGGGAAGGCAAGGCGCAGGTCGAGCTCGCGCAGCTCGAATACCTGCTCCCGCGCCTTCGCGGTTGGGGTGAGTCGATGTCCCGCCAGGCCGGTGGCCAGGTCGGTTCCGCGGGCGCCGGAATGGGGTCGCGCGGACCCGGTGAGACGAAGATCGAGCTGGACCGCCGCCGCATCCACTCCCGCATGGCGCGGCTGCGCCGGCAGATCGCGGACATGAAGCCCGCTCGGGAGGCGAAGCGCGCCAACCGGCGCCGCAACGCGGTCCCGTCCGTCGCGATCGTCGGCTACACCAACGCCGGCAAGTCCTCGCTGCTGAACCGGATCACCCGTGCCGGCGTGCTCGTCGAGAACGCGCTGTTCGCGACCCTCGACGCCACGGTGCGTCGCTACGAGACCCAGGACGGACGCGTGTTCACGCTCGCCGACACCGTCGGGTTCGTGCGCAACCTCCCGCACCAGCTCGTGGAGGCCTTCCGGTCGACCCTGGAGGAGACGGCGGACGCGGACGTGCTCGTGCACGTCGTCGACGGATCGCACCCCGATCCCGCCGCCCAGCTCTCGACCGTGCGCAACGTGATCGGCGAGGTGGGGGCGCGGGACATCCCGGAGCTGGTCGTCTTCAACAAGGCGGACCTGGTCGGCGACGCCGACCGGATGGTGCTGCGCGGCCTCGAGCCGGACGCCGTCTTCGTGTCGGCCCGCACGGGCGAGGGCGTCGACGAGCTGCTGGGCAGGATCGCCGGGCTGCTCCCGACGCCGAAGCTCGAAGTCGACGTGCTGATCCCCTACGACCGCGGCGACCTGGTCGCCCTCGTGCACGAGCGCGGCAAGGTGCTCGAGCTGGGCTACGAGGAGGGCGGCACGCGCATCCACGCGATGGTCGGCGCCGAGGAGCGGGGCGCCCTGGCGCCCTACCTGCGCGAGGAGCGCGCCGCGTCCTGACTCGACGCGGGTCCTGATCCCGGCTGCGGCACGGGCTCGGTCGCAACCAGGGCCGATCCGGTCGAACCGGGCCGTCGTGCCGGCCCGGAAACACCGGAACGGCCCGGGTTGTGACGCCGAGCTGCCGTACGTCGCGCCGTAGTACGGCGGCCGCCGTCAGACGGAGCGGAGGACCGCGACGACCTTGCCGAGGACGTCGGCCTCGTCGCCGAGGATCGGCTCGAACGCGCTGTTGCGCGGGAGCAGCCACGTGTGCCCGTCGCGCTGGCGGAACACCTTGACGGTGGCCTCGCCGTCGAGCATCGCGGCCACGATCTCGCCGTTCTCCGCGCTGCGCTGCGACCGGACGACCACCCAGTCGCCGTCGCAGATGGCCGCGTCGATCATCGAGTCGCCGGACACCTTGAGCATGAAGAGCTCGCCGCTGCCCACGAGGGAGCGGGGGAGCGGGACGACGTCCTCCACCTGCTGCTCGGCGGTGATCGGGATGCCGGCCGCGATCCGCCCGACCAGGGGCACGAGAGCGGTGTCGTCGGGCGTCACCGGTGCCGCGTCCGGCTGGGCGGCGGGCACATCGACGAGCACCTCGAGCGCGCGGGGCCGGTTGGGATCCCGGCGGATGGCGCCGGCGAGCTCGAGCTGATTGAGCTGGTGGGTGACGCTCGACAGTGAGGAGAGCCCGACGGCATCCCCGATCTCCCGCATGCTCGGCGGATACCCGCGCGTCGCCACGGACTGCTGGATGACGGTGAGGATCGCCTGCTGCTTGTCGCTGAGGCCGGTGCGCCGACGCTGCCCTGTGCGTTCCGCGGTCATCGCCGTCCCCTCGTCGCTCCCACCCCCGTCTCCGGTCGGAGCCGATGTCGGTGGCTGCTGGTTGCCTTGCGGCGAACATCGAAACTGTATCCGGTGGGCCGGCGGCCGACAACGGTTCCTTCGAGCGTGTCTTCGAAGAGAACCGGGAAAAGCCGCGGGAAGCGCCGGTTGCGGGATCGTTGATTCGAAAGTATGTTCGGAACACATCTCCGCGGGCGGTGCTCCCGGCCGAGCGCCGCCCGCGGGATCTCGAGGAGGATCCCGTGAGCAGCATCAGCGTCACCCCCGTCGCACTCCCCGCCCGCCGTCCCCTGCGCCTCACGCACCGCGGTCGTGCCGTCTTCGCCGGCCTCGCGGCCGCGCCCCTTATCGCAGGCCTCCTGTTCGCCTCCGTCACCGCCCCCGCGTCGGCCGGGAACGAGCAGCGCTCCGGCTCCGCCTTCGCGACCGTCACGGTGACCTCCGGCGACTCGCTCTGGTCGATCGCCGAGCGCATCGCCCCGCGGGCCGACCCCCGCGATGTCGTGGCCGAGCTCAAGCGCCTCAACGCCCTCGATGACTCCGCCGTCCTCGCCGGCCAGACGATCGCGATCCCGGCCCAGTACTCCCAGTGAGGTCTCGGACCGCCGCCGCCGCTGCCGGCCGCCCTCCGAGGGCGTCCTAGACTCGCACGGGTGACTTCGCTCGCCGACCTCCCCCTCCGTGAGGACCTCCGCGGCCGCCAGCCCTACGGCGCTCCGCAGCGTCCCGCCCGCGTCGCGCTCAACGTCAACGAGAACACCCACGGGGTGCCCGAGGACGTCGCCGAGGACATCGTCGCCGCGCTGCGGGAGGCCGTCACCACGCTGCACCGCTATCCCGACCGCGAGTTCACCGCGCTGCGCGAGAGTCTCGCCCGCTACCTCGGTCACGGCGTGCAGGTCGAGCAGGTGTGGGCCGGCAACGGGTCCAACGAGGTGATCCAGCACGTCCTGCAGGCCTTCGGCGGACCGGCACGCTCGGTCCTCGGCTTCCCTCCCACCTACTCGATGCATTCGATCCTCGCGGGCTCGACGGGGACCCGTTGGGTCGAGGGGGAGCGCGACGAGGGCTTCGAGATCTCGCCGGAGACGGTCGTCCGGGAGATCGAGCGCACCCGCCCCGACCTGGTGTTCCTCTGCGGCCCGAACAACCCGACCGGGACGGGTCTCGGGCTCGACACCATCCGCGCCGCCTACGAGGCGACGGACGGGATCGTCTTCGTCGACGCCGCCTACGCCGAGTTCATGCCGACCGACCACGAGAACGCGCTGACGCTCCTGCCCGGCCGGGAGCGGCTCATCGTCTCGCGCACCATGAGCAAGGCCTTCGCGTTCGCGGGCGCCCGCGTGGGCTACATGGCCGCCGACCCCGCGGTCGTCGACGCCCTGCGCCTGGTCCGGCTGCCGTACCACCTCTCGTCGCTCACCCAGGCGGCGGCGATCGCAGCCCTCGCGCACACCGGCGAGATGCTCGCCCGCGTCGACGAGATCAAGGAGCAGCGAGACCGCATCGAGCGCGAGCTGCCGGAGCTCGGCTTCTCGCCCTGGCCGAGCGAGGCCAACTTCGTGCTCTTCGGCGGGGTGGCCGACCCCGCCAGGACCTGGTCCGAGCTCCTCGAGCGCGACGTGCTCGTCCGCAACCTCAGCATCCCTCACACCCTTCGCGTGAGCGCGGGGACCGAGGCGGAGACGTCCGAGTTCCTGTCGGCCCTCGCCGAGGTCGGCGGCGCCGCCGCCTGACCCGATCGGGGGCGGGGCGGGGCCCCGGCGCGCCCGCCTAGACTCGAAGACCATGGAACCCGGACAGCGGACCGCTCACCTGCAGCGGGAGACGAGCGAGTCGTCGGTCGACCTGCGGCTCGACCTCGACGGCACCGGCCGCTCCCGCATCGCGACCAGCGTCCCGTTCTTCGACCACATGCTCACCGCGTTCGCCAAGCACTCCCTCACGGATCTGACGGTGACCGCGAACGGCGACATCGCGATCGACGTGCACCACACCGTCGAGGACACCGGCATCGTCCTCGGCACGGCCATCCGACAGGCGCTCGGCGACAAGGCGGGCATCGCGCGATTCGGTGACGCCACCGTGCCTCTCGACGAGGCGCTGGCGCGCGCGGTCGTCGACATCTCCGGTCGCCCCTACCTGGTTCACAGCGGCGAGCCCGACGGGTTCGAGTACCACCTCATCGGCGGGCACTTCACCGGATCGATGGTCCGCCACTTCTTCGAGGCGGTGACCATGGCGGCGGGCCTGACGGTGCACCTCACGCTGCTTGCCGGCCGTGACCCGCACCACATCGCGGAGGCCCAGTTCAAGGCCTTCGCGCGGGCCTTCCGCCAGGCGAAGGAGCTGGACCCGCGCGTCTCCGGGATCCCGTCGACCAAGGGCGCGCTGTGAGCAGACCGTCGGTCGTCGTCCTCGACTACGGCAGCGGCAACGTCCACTCCGCGGTCAAGGCGCTGCAGGAGGCCGGAGCGGACGTCGAGCTGACGGGGAACCGCGCGCGGGCGCTGGAGGCGGACGGGCTCGTCGTGCCCGGCGTCGGCGCGTTCGGCGCCGTCATGTCCGCGCTGCGCGAGGCCCGCGGCGACGAGACCATCGACCGCCGCCTCGCCGGCGGCCGCCCCGTGCTCGGCATCTGCGTCGGCATGCAGGTCATGTTCGAGCGCGGCGTCGAGCGCGGCGTCGACACTCCAGGACTCGGCGAGTGGCCCGGGACGGTCGACGAGCTGAGGGCTCCGGTCCTCCCGCACATCGGCTGGAACACCGTGGACGCCCCCGAGGACAGCGTCCTGTTCGCCGGGCTCCGGGATGAGCGCTTTTACTTCGTGCACTCCTACGGCGCGCGCGAGTGGACGCTGGAGCCGCAGCGGCCGTTCCGGGCGCCGTCGGTGACCTGGGCGACGCACGGCGAGCCCTTCGTGGCGGCCGTGGAGAACGGCCCGCTCTCGGCCACCCAGTTCCACCCCGAGAAGTCCGGGCAGGCCGGCATCCGCCTGCTCGCGAACTGGATCCACAGCCTCGCGGCCTAGCCCATCATCAGGAGTCCCATGACGAACTTCCACGACACCCCTGCCCTCACGCTGCTGCCCGCGGTCGACGTCGCCGACGGCAAGGCGGTCCGGCTCACGCAGGGGGAGAGCGGCACCGAGACCGATTACGGCGACCCCGTGGACGCCGCCGAGGACTGGGCCAAGCAGGGCGCCGAGTGGATACACCTCGTCGACCTCGACGCCGCCTTCGGCCGCGGCAGCAACCGGAACGTCATCCGCCGGGTCATCCGTGCCGTGGACGAGGACGTCCGTGTCGAGCTGTCCGGCGGCATCCGCGACGACCGGAGCCTGGACGAGGCGCTCGAGACCGGGGCCACCCGCATCAACCTGGGCACCGCGGCGCTCGAGCAGCCCGAGTGGGCCGCATCGGTGATCGCCGAGCACGGTGAGGCGGTCGCGGTGGGCCTCGACGTCCGCGGGGAGACGCTCGCGGCGCGCGGCTGGACGCAGGAGGGCGGCAACCTCTGGGAGGTGCTCGAGCGGCTCGAGGACGCCGGCTGCGCCCGCTACATCGTCACCGATGTGACCAAGGACGGCACCCTCCGCGGGCCGAACCTCCAGCTGCTCGAGGAGATCCTCCGACGCACCGAGCGGCCGGTGGTCGCCTCCGGCGGCATCTCGAGCCTCGACGACATCGCCGCGCTGCGCGAGCTCGTGCCGCTCGGGCTCGAGGGCGCCATCGTCGGCAAGGCGCTCTACGCCGGCGCGTTCACCCTGCCCGAGGCCCTCGACGTCGCCGGGCGCTGACCCCCGCCGTGGACCGTCTCGCCGACTCCGCGGGCGTGCCGTGGGCGGGACGGCACTTCAGCCCGACCGCCTTCTCGGGTGACGACGGGAGCGCGCCGCCCGGACTCCTGGCTGCCCTGACCGCGTTACGAGCCGGGACCGGCGGGCAGGCCGAGGTGCTGGAGGCGCTCCGCGGCGTCCGCCTGCTCGTGCCGCTGCTCGCCCAGCTGGGCGAGTCGGGCGTCGGTCCGACGGGCCTGACGGTCGACAAGAGCGCCGAGCTCGCCCTCGTCACCGTCGCCGCGCCGGACGGGCGGCGCGTCCTGCCGACCTTCACCTCGGTCGATGCGATGCGGCGCTGGAACCCCTCGGCCCGCCCGATCCCCGTGGAGAGCGAGCGCATCGCGCTGGCGGCGGCCGCGGAGGGCACGGACCTCGTCGTGCTGGATCCGCTGTCCGAGACCGAGTTCGTGGTGCGCCGCCCCGCCGTCTGGGCGCTCGGCCGAGGGCTGCCGTGGCGACCCGCCGCAGGTGACCCGGAGGTCCAGGCGGCGTTCGCCGAGGGCGCCGGAGAACCGGCGGTGCGCGGCGTGCGGCTCGACGCCGGCGACCCCGCCGCGACCCTGGCCGGACCCGAGCTGGTCGTCGAGCTCTCGCTCGTAGACGGGCTGGACCGGACCGGGCTCGACGCCCTGCTCGCCCGGATCGGGGAGCGCTGGGCCTCGAGCCCGGTCATCGCCGAACGGGTCGACTCGCTCGCCGTCCGGGTCGTCTCCACGCGGAGCTCTTGACGCGCCTGCCTGCCCGCAGGAGCATCGGGCGGCATGGACGACGATGACGGCGCCGCACTCGATCGTGCGGCGGATCACGCGCGGCGCTGGCTCGACGGCCTCGCGGTCCGCACCGTTCCCGCGGCCGTCCGGATCGATGACGTCGTCGCGACGCTCGGCCCGGAGCTGCCTCGCACAGGATCCCCGGCCGCCGAGGTGGTCGACCGGCTGGCCGCGGCGGTGGAGCCGGGACTCATGGCGAGCCCGTCCGGTCGCTTCTTCGGCTGGGTGATGGGGTCGACGCTCCCGGCCGCGATCGCCGCGGACTGGCTCGTGACCGCATGGGACCAGAACGCGGGCATGCGCGATCCCACTCCCGGAGTCGTCGCCGCGGAGGAGATCGCGTCCCGCTGGCTGCTCGAGCTCCTCGGCCTGCCCCGGGACGCGGGGGTGGGGTTCACGACGGGCGCGACGACCGCGAACTTCGCCTGCCTCGCCGCGGCCCGAGGCGCGGTGCTCGCGCGCGCCGGCTGGCACGTCGACGAGGGGCTCGCGGGCGGCCCGCGCGTGCGCGTCCTCGCCGGGGCGGAGCGCCACGGATCGGTCGATCTCGCCCTCCGCTACCTCGGGCTCGGCCTGCCCGAGCTCGTCGCCGCCGACGACCAGGGACGACTGGACGCGGCCGCACTCCAGGACGCCCTGGCCGACGGGGAGGGCCCGGCCATCGTCTGCCTGCAGGCGGGGAACATCCACTCGGGCGCCTTCGATCCGTTCGAGGCGGCCGTGGCCGCCGCGCACCGTGCCGGGGCGTGGGTGCACGTCGACGGAGCCTTCGGGCTCTGGGCCGCCGTCAGTCCCGCCCTCGCCGGCCTCGTGTCCGGTATGGCGGCTGCCGACTCCTGGGCCACGGACGCGCACAAGACGCTCAACACCCCCTACGACTGCGGCGTCGCCGTCGTGCGCGACGAGGCGGCGCTGCGGACCGCGATGAGCGTCCACGCGAGCTACCTCGTGGAGGGGGAGGCACCGAGCCCGTACGAGCACGTGCCCGAGATGTCGCGCCGCGCCCGGGGCGTTCCGGTGTGGGCGGCGATCGCGAGCCTCGGCGAGGACGGCGTCCGCCGCCTCGTCGACGGGCTCGTCAGTGCCGCCTCCGGGCTGGCCGAGGGGCTCCAGGGCATCCCCGGCGCCCGGGTCCTCAACGACGTCGTCTACACCCAGGTGAGCGCGGCGTTCGAGTCGCCGGAGCGGACCCGCGACGTCTTCGCCCGGCTCCTCGAGGAGGGACGGGTGATGCCGTCGGCGAGCGTCTGGCGCGACGAGGCCGTCATCCGCTTCTCCGTCAGCTCGTGGCGGACGGGACCGGCGGAGGTCGCGGACACGGTCGAGGCGGTGCGGAGGGCGGCCGGGATCAGATGACGGAGCCGGTGTACCGCTCCCCGGGACCCTGTCCCGGAGCATCGGGATAGGGGGACGCCTCCCGGAAGGCGAGCTGGACCGAACGGAGGCCGTCGCGGAGCGCGCGGGCGTGGTGATCCCCGAGGTGGGGAGCGCTCGCGGTGACGAGTCCGGCCAGGGCGTCGATGAGCTTGCGCGCCTCGTCCAGGTCGGGCGCCGCGTCCGGCTCCTCGCCGAGCCCGCACTTCACGGCGGCCGCGCTGAGCAGGTGCACCGCGACGGTGTTGATGACCTCGACGGCCGGCACCTCCGCGATGTCGCGGACCGCCTCGTCGGCGCCGTACGCGTCGGCGGTGTCGTCGGACATGGGGACCCCTTCGAAGCGCGGACCGGCTCTGCTATCCTTGTGCGGGCCCCGGGAGCGATCCCGGACGGAAAAGTGGAGAAATCTCCCACCCAGGTCGACCGCTTCAACAGGTTACCGGGTCGAAGGCGCTCCCCCCGCACAGAGTCATCGGGCGGGGAGACAGGGCGCCGGAGTACGCGCGTCCGCGCGCGAAGGAAGAAGCCTCCGCTCTTTCCCGGCCGGTTCACGCGATGTGCGCGGACCGAAGCAGGAGTGAAGGAGCAGCGCATCAGCGATCCCCGTACCAACGACCGCATCCGAGTGCCGGAGGTCCGGCTCGTCGGACCGGGTGGCGAGCAGGTCGGCATCGTGCCGATCGAGGTCGCCCTCCGCCTCGCCCGTGAGGCCGATCTCGATCTCGTCGAGGTCGCGCCGAACTCGAGGCCGCCGGTCGCCAAGATCATGGACTACGGGAAGTTCAAGTACGAGACGGCGCAGAAGGCCAAGGAGGCCCGTCGCAACCAGGCGAACACCATCCTCAAGGAGGTCCGGTTCCGCCTGAAGATCGACGACCACGACTACGAGACCAAGCGCAAGCGCGCTGAGGGGTTCTTGAAGGCGGGGGACAAGGTCAAGGCGATGATCCTCTTCCGCGGCCGTGAGCAGTCCCGCCCCGAGCAGGGCGTCCGGCTGCTGCAGCGCTTCGCCGAGGACGTCAGCGAGTTCGGATCCGTCGAGTCCACCCCGACCATCGACGGCCGGAACATGGTGATGATCATCGGGCCGCTCAAGAACAAGGCGGACGCCAAGGCCGAGGCCCAGGCGCGCCGCACCAGCAGCAGGACGGCGGGAGCCCCCGCCGAGCAGACCACCGGCGCCGGAACCCCGGACGTCGCGACCACCAAGGAGACCAATGCCTAAGCAGAAGACCCACTCCGGGTCGAAGAAGCGCTTCAAGATCACCGGCAGCGGGAAGCTCATGAAGCAGCAGGCCGGTATGCGCCACAACTTCGAGGGCAAGCCGTCCACCCGCACCCGTCGCCTGAGCCAGGACCAGGTCCTCTCTCCGGCCGACGCCAAGGTCGCCAAGAAGCTCCTCGGCCGCTGAGCCGAACGATCCGTAAGAAGGACTGAGAAATGGCAAGAGTCAAGAGGGCGGTCAACGCCCACAAGAAGCGCCGCGTCATCCTCGAGCGCGCCGAGGGCTACCGCGGGCAGCGTTCGCGCCTCTATCGCAAGGCGAAGGAGCAGGTCACCCACTCGCTCGTCTACGCGTACCGCGACCGCCGTGCCCGCAAGGGCGACTTCCGTCGCCTCTGGATCCAGCGGATCAACGCGGCCGCGCGCGAGCAGGGCCTCACGTACAACCGCTTCATCCAGGGCCTCGGCCTCGCCGGTGTCGAGGTGGACCGTCGCATCCTCGCCGAGCTGGCCGTGAACGAGCCCGCGACCTTCGCGGCCCTCGTCGAGACCGCTCGCGCCGCGCTGCCGGCCGACACCTCCGCCCCCGCCGCGTAGGTCCCGCGACCTGAGAAGGGCCCTCCCGGTGTGGGAGGGCCCTTCTGCGTGTCCCGGGCATTTCGCGGATCAGGAGTTTCCACGCGAATCAGGACGGACCCGGCGAATCCGGCGCGGATCAGGACCGGCTGCGGCGTGTCGCGGCGGATCTCCTGATCCGCGCACGTCCCGGTGATGCGTCTCAGGGGCGCCGAGGGGCGTCAGTAGGCTGAGCACATGCTCGACAACCCCCGGTCGCCGCGCGTCCGGGCGGTCGCGAAGCTCGCCAACAAGGCGGCGCGCACCGACACCGGGCATTTCCTCCTCGAGGGGCCGCAGGCGGTCGGAGAGGCGCTGACCTGGCGGCCCGAGCTCGTCCTCGAGCTCTACGCCACGCCGACGGCGCTGGAGCGGCATCCTGCTCTCGCGGACGCGGCCCGGCGCGCCGAGCTCGACATCCAGTTCGTGACCGAGCAGGTGCTCGAGGCGATGGCCGACACCGTGACGCCCCAGGGCTTCGTCGCCGTGTGCGCCCAGTTCCCGATCTCGGTCCGCACGATCTTCGCCGATCAGCCGAGGCTCGTGGCGGTGCTCGAGGAGGTGCGGGATCCCGGCAACGCCGGCACGATCATCCGCGCGGCCGACGCCGCCGGAGTGGACGCCGTGGTGCTCACCGGCCGCACCGTGGACCTCTACAACCCGAAGGTCGTGCGCGCCACCACCGGCTCGCTCTTCCACGTGCCGATCGCGGTGGGCGCGGACCTCGCCGCGGTGACCGACAGAGCGCGGGAGGCCGGACTGCAGATCCTCGCGGCCGACATCAAGGGCGACGACCTGCTGGACGCTCGCACGGCGGGGCTCCTCGCCGCCCCCACCGCGTGGGTGTTCGGCAACGAGGCGCACGGGCTGTCCGACGCGGATCTCCGGCTGGTGGACCGCGCTGTCGCCGTGCCCATCTACGGATCGGCGGAGTCGATGAATCTCGCCACCGCCGCCTCCGTCTGCCTGTACGAGAGCGCATTCGCCCAGCGCTCCTAGCGATCGCGGTGTCGCCCCAGGCGCCTGGTCAGAAGGCGTACCGGATGTCGCAGTACGGCAGTCCCTCGCCCGCGAGCGCCTTGAACTGGGCGAGATATCCCCGCTTCGCCCCGGACTTGTAGCGGACGTTGAGCGCGCCGTTCTGCGAGATCTTGTTCTCCTGCAGGTCGGGTCGCCAGAGCACCTCCTCGGCCTTGGGATGCCAGCCGAGGTTGACCTCGTGCAGCTGCTCGTTGTGCGTGAGGAAGATGACCTCGCTCGACAGCTGCGCCTTCGCCCGCTCGCTGAGCGCCCCGTCGAGCTGGTCGAACAGGTCGCGCCACTCGTCGAGCCAGCCGTCGGCGACGATCACGGGGGAGAAGTTGACGTGGACCTCCCACCCCGCCTCGACGAAGTCGTTGATCGCCGCGATCCGCTCCGGGATCGGGGAGGTGCGGATGTCGACGAGCTTCGCCATAGGCGCCGGCATGAGAGAGAACCGGATGCGGCTGCGGCCCTGCGGGTCCCACTCGAGCAGGTCCCGGTTGACGAATTTCGTCGCGAACGAGAGCTTCGCGGTCGGCTCGGACTTGAACAGGTCGACGAGGTCGCGGACGTTGTCGCTCACGAGCGCGTCGGCCGAGCAATCGCTGTTCTCGCCGATGTCGTACACCCAGGCGTGCGGGTCGCACTGGTTCGGCTCCGCCTTCACGCCCTGCCGCCCGATGTGGCGGTGGATGCTGCCGGCGATCTGGTCGATGTTCGCGAAGACCGTGATGGGGTTGCTGTAGCCCTTGCGGCGCGGGACGTAGCAGTACGCGCAGGCCATGGCGCAGCCATTGGCCGTCGAGGGCGCGATGAAGTCGGCGCTGCGTCCGTTGGGCCGAACGGCGACGCCCTTCTTGACGCCCAGCACGAGCGCTTCGGTCTTGATGCGGACCCAGCGGCGGACGTTGGCCTCGTCGCCGTGGAGTTCCGGGATGCGCCAGTGGCTCTCGACCTCGACGAGGTCGGCGCCGGGCCAGCGCGCGAGGATCTCCTGGCCGCGCGGAAGCTCGGCGGCCGCGCGCTCGTAGTAGATGCGGGTGATGTCGAGCAGGGGTCTCGTGCGCTGCTCGCTGACGGTGGGACTCATCCCATTCAGTGTCGCCGGGACCACCGACATCGACTGCCGTGCCGCCGCAGGGACCGTCGCGCCACCCGGCGCCCAGCACCTTGCGCTCAACAGGCGGAGACTCCTCCACCAGGTCGCCCCACGGCGTGTCGTGCTGTCGACGCAGATCCCGCCTGTTGAGCGCAAGGAGAGTCGGGTCCTCCCCAGCCGAGACGCCGCTGCTCCCGCCGCAGGTCGGAGATCGCGCCGGAAGGCACTCGGTAGACTCGGGGACCGTGTCCGACGCACCTTCCCCCGCCCCCTCCGGCGGCAATCCCATCTCGCAGGAGGCCGTCGAGTCCGCGGTCGAGGCGGCCCTCGCGGCTGTCGCCGGCGCCTCGAGCACCGCGGAGCTGAAGGCCGCCCGCACCGCCCACGCGGGTGAGGCGTCCGCGCTCGCGAAGCTCAACTCCCTGCTCCGGCAGGTCCCCGGACCCGAGAAGGCCGCGACGGGCAAGCTCGTCGGCAGCGCGCGCGGCCGGGTGAACCAGGCGATCGCCCAGCGCGAGGCCGAGCTCGCCGAGGCGGAGACGGCCGCCCGGCTCGCAGCCGAGCAGGTCGACGTCACTGCCGCGTCCACCCGCTGGCAGCCCGGCGCCCGGCATCCCCTGACGCTGCTCCAGGAGGAGGTGGCCGACATCTTCGTCGGCATGGGCTGGGAGATCGCGGAAGGTCCGGAGCTCGAGCACGAGTGGTTCAACTTCGACGCGCTCAACTTCGACGAGGACCACCCCGCCCGGGCAATGCAGGACACGTTCTTCGTCGCCCCGCCGGAGCGCCACCTCGTGCTGCGCACGCACACGTCGCCGGTCCAGGTGCGCTCGCTGATCGAGCGCGACCTCCCGGTCTACGTCCTCTGCCCGGGACGCGTCTACCGGACGGACGAGTTCGACGCGACGCACCTTCCCGTCTTCTCGCAGTTCGAGGGGCTCGCGATCGACAAGGGCCTCACGATGGCGCACCTGCGCGGAACCCTGGAGCACTTCGCCCGGATCATGTTCGGCGACGAGGCGCGCATCCGCCTGCGCCCCAACTACTTCCCCTTCACCGAGCCCTCCGCCGAGATGGACGTGTGGCACCCGGCCGCCAAGGGAGGCGCGCGCTGGGTCGAGTGGGGCGGCTGCGGCATGGTGAACCCCAACGTCCTCCGCGCCGCGGGCATCGACCCCGACGAGTACCAGGGCTTCGCCTTCGGCACCGGCATCGAGCGCACCCTCCAGTTCCGGAACGACCTCAACGACATGCGCGACATGGCCGAGGGCGACATCCGCTTCAGCGCCCAGTTCGGGATGGTGGGCTGATGCGAGTCCCGATCAGCTGGCTGGCCGAGTACGTCGACCTGCCCGAGGGCACCACCGTCGCCGACCTCCACGCCGCCCTCGTCAAGGTCGGCCTCGAGGAGGAGGCGGAGCACCGGTTCGACGTGACGGGTCCCGTCGTCGTCGGCGAGGTGCTCGAGTACGCCGACGAGCCGCAGTCGAACGGCAAGACGATCCGCTGGTGCCAGGTCCGCGTGGCCCCCGAGGGGCAGCGCTCCGCCGACGGCGGCGCGGACGTGCGCGGGATCGTGTGCGGCGCGCACAACTTCGCGGTCGGCGACAAGGTCGTGGTGACCCTGCCCGGCGCGGTGCTGCCGGGGCCGTTCCCCATCGCCGCGCGCAAGACGTACGGCCACGTGTCGGACGGCATGATCGCCTCGGCACGCGAGCTCGGCCTCGGCGACGAGCACAGCGGCATCCTGGTGCTGTCGACCCTCGGCCTCGACCCCGAGCCGGGCACCGACGCGCTCTCCCTCCTCGGCCTCGACGACGCCGCCGTCGAGGTGAACGTCACGCCGGACCGGGGCTACGCGTTCTCGGTGCGCGGCATCGCCCGCGAGTACTCGCACTCCACGGGAGCGACCTTCCGCGATCCCGCTGCTCTGCCGCTCGCCGTGCCCGGGGACGGGTTCCCCGTCACCATCGACGACCGCGCGCCCATCCGCGGGCGCGTGGGCGCGAGCGTCTTCGTGACGCGCGTCGTGCGCGGTATCGACCCGACGCGTCCCACCCCGCCGTGGATGGCGTCCCGCCTGCGGCTCGCCGGCGTCCGGTCCATCTCGCTGCCGGTCGACATCACCAACTACGTGATGTTCGAGCTCGGCCAGCCGATCCACGCCTACGACCTCGACAAGCTGGCGGGCGGCATCGTCGTGCGCCGCGCCGAGCAGGGGGAGACCCTCGAGACCCTCGACGGGCAGATCCGCACGCTCTCGCCCGAGGACCTCCTCATCACGGACGACTCCGGTCCCATCGGGCTCGCAGGTGTCATGGGCGGCGCGACCACCGAGGTCAGCGAGACCACCCGCGACGTGCTCATCGAGGCCGCCAACTTCGACCCCGTCTCGATCGCACGGACCGCGCGCCGGCACAAGCTGCCGAGTGAGGCCTCGAAGCGATTCGAGCGGGGCGTCGATCCCGCCGTCGCGGAGGCGGCGGCCGCGCGGGTCGTCCAGCTGCTGGTCGATCTCGCGGGCGGCACCGTCGACCCCCTCGGCTCCGGCCACCACAGCTTCGAGCCGCCGGCCCCTGTCGAGCTGCCCGAGGGCTTCGTCGCCCGCCTGATCGGCGTCGACTACTCCGCGGAGGAGATCCGCTCCGCTCTCGCGCGGATCGGCGCCCAGGTGGAGGAGCACCCGGCGGGTCTCCGCGTCACGCCGCCCACGTGGCGGCCCGACCTCGTGGACGCGCCGTCGCTCGCCGAGGAGGTGGCGCGCCTCGCCGGCTACGACCGCATCCCGTCCGTCCTTCCCGTCGCGCCTCCGGGCCGCGGCCTCACCCGCTCGCAGAAGCTGCGGCGGTCGGTGTCCCAGATGCTCGCCGCGAACGGCGCGGTCGAGGTGCTCGCCTTCCCGTTCGTGCGGAGGGAGCAGAACGACCTGTTCGGGTCGCCGGAGGCGGGCGAGGTCCCCGCGGTCCGGCTCGCGAACCCGCTCGACGCCGAGGCGCCGTTCCTGCGCACCTCGCTCCTGCCCGGCCTGCTCGAGATCGCGCACCGGAACCGCTCGCGCGGCTTCGTCGACCTGCACCTCTTCGAGGTCGGCGCGACCTTCCGCCCGGAGCCGGGCATCGAGTACGGCACCGACTACATCCCGCCGATCGCCGCGCTGCCCACGCGCGAGGTGCTCGCGAGCATCGAGGCCGGTATCCCGCCGCAGCCTCGGCACGTCGCCACGGTCCTGACCGGCGCCGCGGTGCCCAAGCAGGTCGGCCAGGACGCGATCCCGGCGGACTGGCGGGACGCGCTCACGGATGTCCAGCGCGTCGCCGCATCGCTCCGGGTGCCCGTGCGCGCCGTCCAGGGCAGGCACCAGGCGTTCCACCCGGGCCGCACCGCTCGCATCGTCGTGGACGGCCCGGCGGGCGAGGAGACGGTCGGCTGGGCCGGCGAACTCCTGCCTGCGGTGGCCGAGGCGGCGGATCTTCCCGCCGTCGTCGCGGCGGCCGAGCTCGACCTGGACCGGCTGATCGCGCTGTCCGATCCGGACCCGCACGCCGTCCCGATTCGGGCCCTTCCCGCGGCGACGCAGGACCTGTCGCTCGTCGTGACTATGGACGTGCCGGCCGGCGACGTGCTGCGCGCGGTCGCCGAGGGCGCGGGGGAGCTCCTCGAGGACATCCGCCTCGTCGACGACTACCGCGGCCCCGGCGTCCCGGAGGGCACCAAGTCGCTCACGTTCGCGCTGCGCTTCCGCGCGGAGGACCGGACGCTCACCGCGGCCGAGGCCACGGCGGCGAAGCTCGCGGGCGTCGCGGTCGCGGCCGAGCGCTTCGGGGCGTCCCTCCGGGAGTAGCCCGCGCGGCGGGGTGCCGGCCTGGCGCGTGTGCGACCCGGCGGGGCGCGGTCGGCGCCGCTGAGTGCGCCCTGAAGCACCGGATGCACCGTGGACACGGGGTGCGCTCGGTGTTCCGGGGCGCATTCGGTGTGGAAGGGTGCGCTCGGCAGCGCGCGCACCGCACACGCCCACGGCCACCCGCGCCGCCCGGCCGCCGAAGCAAGGGGGCAAGGGGCGGCACGCCGTTCTCGCTAAGGTTGAATGCATGCCTCTGACCGTCGCCGTCGCAGGGGCGTCCGGTTACGCAGGCGGAGAGCTCCTGCGGCTGCTCGCCTCCCACCCCGAGTTCGACGTGCGCACGGTCACCGCGCACTCCTCGGCGGGGCGCGCGCTCGGCGAGGTGCAGCCGCACCTGCGCTCGCTCTCGCACCTGGTCCTCGCCGATACGACGCCGGATACCCTCGCCGGCCACGACGTCGTCCTGCTGGCGCTGCCGCACGGCGCCTCCGGGGCCATCTCCGCCGAGCTGTCACCGGACGCGGTCGTCGTCGACTGCGGCGCGGACCACCGGCTCGAGTCCGCGGACGACTGGGCCGCGTTCTACGGCGGCGACCACGCCGAGCCGTGGGCCTACGGCGTCCCGGAGCTGCTCCTGAGGACCGCCGGGGGCACCGTCAAGCAGCGCGAGCGGCTCGCGGGCGCCTCCCGGATCGCCGCCCCCGGCTGCAACGCGAGCACGGTCGCCCTCTCCCTGGCGCCCGGCATCGCCGCCGGCGTCATCCTGCCGACCGACATCGTCAGCGTCCTCGCCGTCGGGCCCTCGGGCGCCGGACGCGCACTCAAGTCGCACCTGCTCGCGAGCGAGATCCTCGGCAGCGCGAACCCCTACGCCGTGGGCGGCGGGCACCGGCACATCCCCGAGATCCAGCAGGCGCTGCGGTGGGCCGGGGCGGAGACGTCGACGATCTCCTTCACCCCCGCCATCGTGCCGATGTCCCGCGGCATCCTCGCCACCTCCACCGCGATGCTCGCGCCGGGCGTGAGCGCCGAGGACGTCCGCGCCGCGTGGGAGACCGCGTACGCGGGGGAGCCCTTCGTGCAGCTGCTGCCCGAGGGGGCGTTCCCGCGCACGGCCGACGTGCTGGGCGCCAATACCGCCCTGCTCGGGCTCGCCGTCGACGCGACCGCCGGCCGTGTGATCGTCGTCGCCGCGGTCGACAACCTCGTGAAGGGCACCGCGGGCGCCGCCGTGCAGTCCCTCAACATCGCGCTCAGTCTCCCCGAGACCCTGGGCCTGCCCCTGGACGGAGTCGCGCCATGACCGTCACCGCACCGGCGGGATTCGAGGCGGCGGGCGTCGCGGCGGGCCTCAAGGCCAGCGGCGGCCCGGACGTCGCCCTGGTCGTCAACCGGGGGCCCCTCCAGCACGCCGCGGCCGTGTTCACGAGCAACCGGGCGAAGGCCAACCCGATCCTCTGGTCGCAGCAGGTCATCGCGGACGGCGTCGCCTCCGCCATCGTCCTCAACTCGGGCGGGGCGAACTGCTTCACCGGGACGCAGGGCTTCCAGACGACGCACGCGACGGCTGAGGCCGTGGCGTCGCAGCTCGGCGTCAGCGCGGGCGACGTCCTCGTCTGCTCGACCGGGCTGATCGGGGAGCAGCTCGACCGCGCGCGCGTCCTGGCGGGCGTCGGCGCCGCGGCCGCGAGCCTGTCCGCCGACGGCGGGGCGAACGCCGCGCGCGCCATCATGACGACGGACACCGTGCCCAAGATCGCCGAGGTGCGCCGCGGCGGCTGGGCCATCGGCGGCATGGCGAAGGGCGCCGGGATGCTCGCGCCGGGCCTCGCGACCATGCTCGTCGTGCTCACGACGGATGCCGTCGTCGATCAGGCCGCGCTCGACGCCGCGCTGCGCTCCGCGACCCGCGTCACGTTCGACCGCCTCGACTCCGATGGCTGCATGTCGACGAACGACCAGGTCACGCTGCTCGCGTCCGGCGCGTCCGGCGTGACCCCGGACGCTGAGGAGTTCCGCCAGGCTCTCATCGAGGTCTGCGCGAGCCTCGCGCGCCAGCTGCAGCACGACGCGGAGGGCGCGTCCCACGACATCGCGATCGAGGTGATCGGCGCGCGCACCGAGGACGAGGCCGTCGAGGTGGCCCGGTCCGTCGCGCGCAACAACCTCTTCAAGGCCGCCGTCTTCGGTAACGACCCCAACTGGGGCCGGGTGCTCGCCGCGATCGGGACCACGACCGCCGAGTTCGATCCGTACAACGTCGACGTCTCGATGAACGGCGTGCGGGTGTGCCACAAGGGCGCGCCCGACAAGCCGCGCAGCGCCGTCGACCTGGCGCCCCGCGAGGTCACCGTCCTGATCGACCTGCACGCCGGGTCCGCCGTCGCCACCATCCTGACCAACGACCTCACGCACGCCTACGTCCACGAGAACAGCGCGTACTCCAGCTGACATGACCGCCGCCTCCGACTCCCTGCCCCTCCAGCAGACCGACCCCGCCGTCGCCGCCGCGCGCGCCGACGCCCTCATCGAGTCGCTGCCCTGGCTCAAGCGGTACGCCGGGCACATCGTCGTCGTGAAGTTCGGCGGCAACGCCATGGAGGACCCCGAGCTGATGCGGGCGTTCGCCGAGGACATGGTCTACCTGCGCTACGTCGGCATCAAGCCGGTGGTCGTGCACGGCGGCGGTCCGCAGATCACCGCGATGCTCGAGCGCCTCGACATCCCGAGCGAGTTCCGCGGCGGCTACCGCGTCACGACCCCCGAGGTGATGGAGGTCGTGCGCATGGTCCTCACCGGCCAGGTGAACCGCGAGATCGTCGGCCTCATCAACGAGCACGGCCCGCTCGCCGCCGGCATCTCCGGCGAGGACGCGGGCCTGTTCACGGGCAAGCGCCGCGGCGCGGTGGTCGACGGGGTCGAGGTCGACCTGGGCCTCGTCGGCGACGTCGACTCCGTCGACCCGGATCCGGTCCTCGCGCTCCTCGACTCGGGTCACATCCCGGTCGTCTCCTCGATCGCTCCCGACGGCGCCGAGCCGGGCCAGACCCTCAACGTGAACGCCGACTCGGCCGCGGCCGCTCTCGCGGTCGCGCTGCGGGCCGCCAAGCTCGTGATCCTGACCAACGTGCCGGGGCTGTACAGCGACTGGCCCGACCGCAGCTCCCTCGTCTCCCACATCACCGCGTCCCGCCTGGGCAGCCTGCTGCCGAGCCTCGACGCGGGGATGATCCCCAAGATGTCCGCCTGCCTGGAAGCGGTCGAGAACGGCGTCGAGAAGGCGGCCGTGATCGACGGTCGCGTGCCGCACTCGATCCTGATCGAGATCTTCACGGGCAGCGGGATCGGAACGGAGGTCGTGCCGTGATGCACACCGCAGAGGCCGCGCAGGCCTACACCGAGCGGCACCGCGTCGCCCTGATGCGCACGCTCAGCACCCCGCAGCTCGTGCTCGCGCGCGGCGAGGGCTGCTGGGTGTGGGACGTCGACGGACGCCGCTACCTCGACTTCCTCGCCGGGATCGCGGTCAACTCGCTGGGGCACGCGCATCCCGTCGTGGTCGAGACTGCCGGGCGGCAGGCGGCGACCCTCGTGCACGTCTCCAACTACTTCGCGACACCGCAGCAGATCGACCTCGCCGAGACCCTCCGACGGCTCACCGGAGCGGGGGAGGGCGGCCGCGCCTACTTCGGCAACTCGGGGGCGGAGGCGATCGAGGCGGCGTTCAAGCTCGCGCGCCGCAACTCCACCGACGGCCGTTCGCGGATCCTCAGCCTCAAGAACTCCTTCCACGGCCGCACCATGGGCGCGCTCGCCCTCACCGGCAAGCCCACCATGCAGGACCCGTTTCGGCCGATGGTGCCGGGTGTGGACCACATCGACTCCACGATCGAGGCCCTCGAGGACGCTCTCGACGACTCGGTCGCGGCCCTCGTCGTCGAGCCCATCAAGGGGGAGGCGGGCGTCGTGCCGCTGCCGGACGGCTACCTCCGCCGGGCGCGGGAGCTCACCGAGGAGCACGGCGCGCTGCTCATCGTCGACGAGATCCAGACCGGCGTGGCGCGCACCGGCGACTGGTTCGCCTACCAGCACGACGGCATCCGTCCCGACGCCGTCACGATCGCGAAGGGCATCGCGAGCGGCATCCCGATCGGCTCGCTCGTCACCTTCGGGCGCGCGAGCGACCTGCTGCAGCGCGGCGATCACGGGAGCACCTTCGGCGGCAACCCGTTCGCGACCGCGGTGGCCGGGGCCGTCCTCGAGGAGATCGAGCGGGCGGACCTGGTCCGCAACGCGGCCGTCCGCGGCGTCCAGCTGCGGGAGGCGATCCAGGGGATCGGATCGCCGCTCGTCACCGAGACCCGCGGCCGCGGGCTCATGGTGGGCGTCGGCATCGCGGACGACCGCGCGGCCGAGGTGGCCGAGCGCTGCCTCGCGCACGGTCTCATCCTCAACGCGCCGAACGCGTCGAGCCTGCGCATCGTCCCGCCGCTGATCGTCGGCGACGAGGAGCTCGAGGAGTTCCGCGACCGCTTCTCGCGCGCTCTCGCGGACCTCTGACGCCCGCGACCCACCGAACAGCTGATCCGGAGACACATGACCCGCCACTTCCTGCGCGACGACGACCTCACGCCCGACGAGCAGGCGGAGATCCTCGATCTCGCCGTCGAGCTCAAGCGCGACCGGTTCGCCCAGAAGCCGCTGGCGGGTCCGCAGACCGTCGCCGTCATCTTCGACAAGTCGTCGACGCGGACGCGCGTGTCCTTCGCGGTCGGCATCGCCGACCTCGGCGGGAACCCCCTCATCATCTCCACGGCGAGCAGCCAGCTGGGCGGCAAGGAGTCGCCGAGCGACACGGCCCGCGTGCTCGAGCGGCAGGTCGCCGCGATCGTCTGGCGGACCTACGGCCAGGCCGGGCTCGTCGAGATGGCGGAGGGGACGACGGTGCCCGTCGTCAACGCGCTCTCCGACGACTTCCACCCGTGCCAGCTCCTCGCCGACCTGCTCACCATCCGGGAGCACCGCGGGAGCCTCGCGGGCCTCACGGTCGCGTTCCTCGGCGACGGGGCCAGCAACATGGCCCAGTCCTACCTCCTGGCGGGGGCGACCGCGGGGATGAACGTGCGGATCGGGGCGCCCATCGAGTACGAGCCCGCCGAGGCCGTCGTCGAGCGGGCGGCCGCGATCGCCGAGCGGACCGGCGGCACGGTCGCCGTGCTCGCCGACCCCCTCGCCGCGGTCGGTGGAGCCGACGTCGTCGTCACCGACACCTGGGTGTCGATGGGCCGGGAGGACGAGAAGGCGGAGCGGATCCGCGCACTCGGCGGCTACAAGGTCACGCCGGAGCTCATGGGCGCCGCCGCCCAGGACGCCCTGTTCCTGCACTGCCTGCCCGCCGACCGGGGCTACGAGGTCGACGCCGCCGTGATCGACGGGCCGCAGAGCGTGATCTGGGACGAGGCGGAGAACCGCCTGCACGCCCAGAAGGCCCTGCTCGTCTGGCTCCTGCGCCAGCAGCAGTAGGCCGTCCGGACCCGGGGAGCCGGGCGCTTAGGGTTGATAGGACGCACAGAAGGAGAGTTGTGGCAGAACGCGTAGTGCTCGCCTATTCCGGGGGACTCGACACCTCGGTGGGCATCGGCTGGCTGAAGGACGCGACCGGCAAGGAGGTCGTGGCGCTCGCGGTCGACGTGGGCCAGGGCGGCGAGGACATGGAGGACATCCGCCAGCGCGCCCTCGACTGCGGCGCCGTGGAGTCCGTCGTCGTCGACGCCAAGGACGAGTTCGCGGCCGACTTCCTCATGCCCGCGCTCAAGGCGAACGCGATGTACCAGAAGGAGTACCCGCTCGTCTCCGCGCTGAGCCGCCCGCTGATCGCCCGGCACCTCGCGCGGGTCGCGAAGGAGCTCGGAGCGGACAGCGTCGCCCACGGCTGCACCGGCAAGGGCAACGACCAGGTCCGCTTCGAGGCGGCGGTCGCCGCACTGGCGCCCGATCTCACGAGCATCGCGCCCGTCCGGGACCTCGCCCTCACGCGCGACAAGGCGATCGTCTACGCCGAGGAGCACGGCCTGCCGATCCAGCAGTCGAAGAAGAACCCCTACTCCATCGACAAGAACGTGTGGGGCCGCGCGGTCGAGACCGGCTTCCTCGAGGATCCGTGGAACGCGCCGATCGAGGACCTGTACGAGTACACGCAGGACCCGGCCGAGCAGAAGCCGGCCGACGAGGTCGTGGTCACCTTCACCGAGGGCGTCCCGACCGCGATCGACGGGAAGCCCGTCAGTCCGCTCGAGGCCGTCCAGCAGCTCAACGCAGTGGCGGGCAAGCACGGCGTCGGCCGGATCGACATGGTCGAGGACCGGCTCGTCGGCATCAAGAGCCGCGAGGTGTACGAGGCGCCCGCCGCGATCGCGCTCATCGAGGCCCACGAGCAGCTCGAGAACCTGACCCTCGAGCGCGACCTCGCGCGCTTCAAGCGCGGCGTCGAGTCGCGGTGGTCGGAGCTCGTCTACGACGGCCTCTGGTTCTCGGCGCTCAAGCGCAGCCTCGACGTCTTCATCGACGACACGCAGCGCCACGTCTCGGGCGACATCCGGCTGACCCTGCAGGGCGGCCGCGCGGTCGTCACGGGGCGCCGCAGCGAGCAGAGCCTCTACGACTTCAACCTCGCGACCTACGACACCGGAGACACGTTCGACCAGTCGCTCGCGAAGGGCTTCATCGAGATCTGGTCGCTCCCCAGCAGGATCTCCGGCAAGCGCGACCTGCAGGGATAGCGGGGCCGATGGCCGACGAGATCGACGAGGGAGCCGCCCGCGAGGGCGCGCTCTGGGGTGCGCGCTTCACCTCGGGCCCGGCGCCCGAGCTCGAGGCGCTGAGCCGCTCGACGCACTTCGACTGGCGGCTCGCGCCCTACGACCTCGCCGGGTCGCGGGCGCACGCACGCGCCCTGTCGGCGGCGGGATACCTGAGCACCGATGAGCTCGCGGCCATGGTCGACGCGCTCGACCGGCTCGAGCGGGACGTGGTGTCGGGCGCCTTCCTGCCGGAGCCGTCGGACGAGGACGTGCACTCGGCCCTGGAGCGGGGCCTCATCGAGCGCGCCGGCCCGGACCTCGGCGGCAAGCTGCGCGCGGGCCGCAGCCGCAACGACCAGGTCGCCACACTCGTCCGCATGCTCCTCCGGGACCACGCCGGCACGCTGACGCGCCTCCTCGTCGACCTGATCGACGCCCTCGCCGCCCAGGCGGACCGGCACTTCGGGGCGATCCTGCCGGGCCGCACGCACCTGCAGCACGCCCAGCCCGTCCTGCTCGCCCATCACCTGCTCGCCCACGCCTGGCCGCTCGTCCGCAATCTGGAGCGCCTCACGGACTGGGGCCGGCGCGCCGACGCCTCCCCGTACGGGGCGGGCGCCCTCGCCGGCAGCACGCTCGGCCTGGACGCGCAGGCGGTGGCGACGGAGCTCGGCTTCTCGCGCGTCGTCGAGAACTCGATCGACGGGACCGCGTCGCGGGACGTGGTCGCGGAGTTCGCGTTCATCGCGGCGCAGATCGGCGTCGACCTGTCGCGGCTCGCGGAGGAGATCATCCTCTGGAACACGCGCGAGTTCGGGTTCGTGACGCTCTCCGACTCCTACTCCACCGGCTCGTCGATCATGCCGCAGAAGAAGAACCCGGACATCGCCGAGCTCGCGCGCGGCAAGTCCGGGCGGCTGATCGGCAACCTGGCCGGGCTCCTCGCGACGCTCAAGGGCCTCCCGCTCGCCTACAACCGCGACCTGCAGGAGGACAAGGAGCCGGTCTTCGACTCGATCGAGACCCTCGAGGTGCTGCTGCCCGCGTTCACCGGCATGGTTGCGACGCTGCACTTCGACACGGAGCGGATGGCCGCCCTGGCGCCGGAGGGCTTCTCGCTCGCGACCGACGTCGCCGAGTGGCTCGTGAAGCGGGGGGTTCCCTTCCGCGAGGCGCACGAGATCACGGGCGCGCTCGTGCGCGCCGCGGAGCAGGCGGGCGTCGGGCTCGAGGGCCTCGACGACGCCGCCCTCGCGGCCGTCTCCCCGCACCTCACGCCGGAGGTGCGCGAGGTGCTCACGGTGCGCGGCTCGGTGGCGAGCAGGGACGGCGTCGGCGGCACTGCGCCCGACCGGGTCCGCGAGCAGCTCGCGACGCTGACCGGACGCATCCGTGCTCTCGCGGGGGACACCCTGTGAGCGACGGTCAGGAGCCGCGGAACTGGCTCGTGATCCTGGTCGCGATCCTCGCGTCGCTCGTCGTCGTGGCCGCGATCCTCGTGTCGATCTCGCGGGGCACGTTCTTCTGAGCACGCACGCCGCCCTCGACCGGTCCGTGCTCGACGGCCCCGCCGAGACGGTCGCGCCGCTGCTGCTCGGGGCCGTCCTCACGCGCCGGGGTGAGGACGGCGTCGTCTCGCTGCGGATCACCGAGGTCGAGGCCTACTCGGGCGAGGGCCGCGATCCCGGATCGCACGCTCACCGCGGCAAGAGCCGGCGCAACTCGGTGATGTTCGGGCCGTCCGGGCATCTCTACACCTACTTCACCTACGGCATGCACGTGTGCGCGAACATCGTCTGCCTGCCCGAGGGGCGGGCGGCGGGATGCCTGCTGCGGGCGGGGGAGATCGTCGAGGGCGAGGAGCTCGCGCGCGCCCGTCGCGGTGCCGCCGTCGCCTCCCGCGACCTCGCGCGCGGTCCCGCTCGCCTCGCGGTCGCCATGGGCATCCCGCTGAGCGACGGCGGCTCCGACGTGTTCGCGGACCCCTACCTGCTGGAGTTCCCGGCGACGCCGGTCGCGGAGTACGCGGTGAGCCCCCGCACCGGGGTGTCCGGCGAGGGCGGGACGCACGTGTTCCCGTGGCGGTTCTACCTCCCGGGCGACCCGACGGTCTCGCCGTACCGGGCGCACACTCCGCGCAAACGGGGCTGACGGCCGCCACCTGCGGAGGTCCGCCGTGGCGGGCGCCGTGCGGTGCGCGGGCCGTGCGGACACCCGCGACCGGGTGCGGGGTGCGGGTGTCCGCAGCACCCGCGCCGGCCCATGCCACGATGGCCGGATGAGGGCTCTCATCACCGGCGTCGGGAGGCGGCGCGGCATCGGCGCCGGGATCGCGGCGGGCCTGGCGGACGACGGCTGGGACCTGGCGCTCTCGTACTGGACCCCGTACGACCGCCGGATGGGGCTCGAGGGCGGGCCCGACGACCCCGAGCGGATCGCGGCGGAGCTCCGCGGACGCGGCGCCGAGGTCGTCCTGCTCCCGGCCGACCTCGAGCGGCCCGACCAGGCGGGCGAGCTCGTGACGCGGGCGCATGCCGAGCTTGGTCCGCTCGACGCACTCGTCCTGTCGCACTGCGAGAGCGTCGACTCGAGCATCCTCACGACGTCCGTCGAGAGCTTCGACCGCCACTACGCGGTCAACGTCCGGGCGTCCTGGCTCCTGATCGCCGGCTTCGCCCGGCAGCTGCCGAGCACGGGTGGCGCAGTCCTCGCGCTCACCAGCGATCACACCGTCGGCAACGTCCCCTACGGCGCCACGAAGGGGGCGCTCGACCGCCTCGTCCTCGCGGCGACGCACGAGCTCGGCGATACGGGGCTGCGCGCCAACGTCATCAATCCCGGCCCCGTCGACACCGGCTGGATGACCGACGAGATCCGGGAGGCGGGCCTCGCGGCACAGCCGACCGGACGCCTGGGCACGCCGGAGGACACGGCCAACCTGGTCCGCTTCCTGCTGTCGGAGGCCGGACAGTGGATCAACGGGCAGCTCCTGTACAGCAACGGCGGCTACCCGAAGGGACGCCTGCCGGTCTGAGGGTTCGCCCTCCCGCCCGGTGCTGAAGCGGCGGCGAGGACACGGATCGCGGTGCGGCCTGGCCGATCGAGACGCCCGAGCGGGGCTCTGCCCGGACTCCCAGCGCGCGACCGCATCCTGTCGGCATGATCCCGGAGACCCGGACGGTCGAGGTGGACGGCCTTCGCATCGGCTACCGCCGCGCGGGCCGAGGACCGCCGCTCCTGCTGCTCCACGGGGCGTTCAGCGACAGCCGGGAGTGGCGGCCGCAGCTGGAGGGCCTCTCCGAGGAGCTCGATGTCATCGCGATGGACTGTCCCGGCTGCGGGGCCTCCGGTGATCCTCCGCCGGGGTTCCGGGTGACCGACTACGCCGATGTCGTCGCCGGCTTCCTCCACGCCCTCGGACTCGAGGCCGCGCACCTCGGCGGACTCTCGTTCGGGTCGATGTGCGCGCTGGTGGTGTACCACGAACATCCGGCGGTCGTGCGGAGCCTGCTTCTCATGAGTGCCTACGCCGGGTGGAGGGGGTCGCTGCCGCCGGAGGAGGTGGAGCGACGGACGAGGTGGACGGAGGCGGCCTTCGCGACCCCGGTCGAGGACTGGGCGGGCGACTTCCTCCGCAGCGTCTACAGCGATGCCGCGGCGTCGCTGCGGGACGAGGCGATGGGGATCCTCCGGGACTCGCGACCGGCGGCCTTCGCGCCGGTCGCCCGTGCGTTCCTCCCGCTCGATCTCCGGGGCATGCTGCCCACGATCGACGTGCCGACGCTGCTCGTGTCCGGCGAGCTCGACGAGCGGTCGCCGGTGCCGGTCGCCGCCGACCTGCGGGCGCGGATCCCGGGCGCCCGGATGACGGTCATCCCGGGCGCCGGGCACGGCGTCAACGGCGAGGCGCCCCAGGACGTCAACCGCGCGGTGCTGGCGTTCCTGTCGCAGCTCCCCGCCTGACCGCGCGCCCGGAGGCTGCGCGGATCAGGACAACGAGCACCAGGCACGGCGTGTCTTCCTGAACGGCGTGCGGGTCCCGGTGGCGGCCCTGATCCGCGAGTGTTCTCCTGATCCGCGCAGAAGCGCGCGGCGTCAGGCGCGGGCGAGGACCGCGATGCCGGCGCAGGCCGCGGCCCAGATCAGGCTCGCGAAGGTGCCGATGATGAACCGCTCTCGGGATGCCGGGGACTCGAACTCCCCGAAGCGCCCGACGCCCTTCACCGCGACGAGGACCGCGAGGCCCTCGGGGAAGCCGGCGAGGATCAGGCCCGCAAGCGCCAGGCGCTCGAGCAGGCCGATCATCATGCCGCCGCGGAGCACCTCGCCGCCGTGTTCGAGGATCCCTCCGTGGACGCCCTCCAGCACCGAATCGCGCGTCGCGACCTTGAGGGCGACGGTCGCCGCCGGCCCTCCGCCGACGACCGCGGCCACCAGCGCGAGCGCCGTCACGAGCGCGGTCACGCCGAAGCCGAGATCGCCCGCGGGGATCGCCGCCAGCAGCAGACCCGAGGCCACTGCCGCGGAGGCGGCTGCCGCGTAGGGCACCGTCGGGCGCCACCATGCCAGCACGCTCAGCGTCGCGGCCCCTGCCATGACGAGCACGAGCAGCACGACGTAGAGCACGGACAGAACGGCGGGCATCATGGCGCTCCTGGCGAGGGGATCGTCGAGCGGACCACTCCGCGGTCGAGATCCTCCAAGAGTAGGACGAGGGCGGGCAGGGCGGCCTCCTCGAGGCGCCACTGCGCGGCGGAGAGTCGCAGGCTCACCGCCTGCGGGCTGATCCCGAGGACCTCGGCTGCCGCGGCCTGCGTTCGGCCGTCCCTCAGCAGGTCGATCACCTCCCAGCCTTCGTCGGATCTCCGGGCGCGAACCGCGAGCACCAGCTCGAGCAGTGCGCGGACGCCCTCCCCGTCGAGCAGCCCCCGGCCGTCCGCGACGAGCCAGAAGCGGTGCGGAGCCTTCTTGGCCTGCTCGACCGCGGATCGCGCCGCGACGAACGCGGGACCGGTCGCCTCGCGGACGCTCTCCGGCAGCGGCTCGCGGACGGGGCCGACGCCGAGGCCGACGCTCCAGTGTCCTCGCCGGGTCAGAGCCAGCACCACGGCGAGGGCGGTATGGGCGTCACGGGTCAGGGTCTGGAACTCGTCGCCGGCGCTCCGCTCGGGAGGCAGCACCAGCTCCTCCCCGAACTGATCCGTGACGATGTCGATGGCCGAGCGGACGCGGTCCTCCGCGTTGCGGCTGTCGACCTGGTCCACGGTGAGTACGAACATCGCTCAAGTATGGCGCATTGATCCGGACCGATCAAGCCGACAGGCCTGACCGGCGGTGCGGCAAGCACGGGGCCTTGCCCGTCCGGCCGGGCGACCGAGCGGCCGTTGCTAGCGTAGGTCCGTGCCTGCGGACCTCAACAGCCAGTCGAACGATCGCTCGTTCCCCTCCATCTGGGACGAGCTCCGGTGGCGGGGACTCGTCGCCGTCTCCACCGACGAGGACCGGCTGAGCGAGCTGCTGTCCGGCCCGCCCGTCACGTTCTACTGCGGCTTCGATCCGACGGCCGCCAGCCTGCACCTCGGTCACCTGGTGCAGCTGCTGACCATGCGCCGGCTGCAGCTCGCCGGGCACCGGCCCATCGGGCTCGTCGGAGGGTCGACGGGACTCATCGGCGATCCCCGGCCCACCGCGGAGCGGACGCTGCACTCCAAAGAGCTGGTCGCCGAGTGGGTGAGCGCCCTGCGCTCGCAGATCGAGCGCTTCCTCTCGTTCGAGGGGGACAACGCGGCGCAGATGGTGAACAACCTCGACTGGACCGCCCCGCTGTCCGCGATCGACTTCCTGCGCGACATCGGGAAGCACTACCGGGTGGGCACGATGCTCAAGAAGGATGCGGTGGCCGCGAGGCTCAACTCCGACGCGGGGATCAGCTACACGGAGTTCAGCTACCAGATCCTCCAGGGGCTCGACTTCCTCGAGCTGTACCGCACCCGCGGCTGCGTGCTCCAGACGGGCGGCAGCGACCAGTGGGGGAACCTCACGAGCGGCACCGACCTGATCCACCGGGTGGAAGGTGCGTCCGTGCACGCGATCGGCACGCCGCTGATCACCAACAGCGACGGCACCAAGTTCGGCAAGAGCGAGGGCAACGCGATCTGGATCGACCCGCAGCTCACGAGTCCCTACGCCTTCTACCAGTTCTGGGTCAACACGGACGACGCGGATGTCATCGACCGGCTCAAGGTCTTCACCTTCCTCTCCCGGGAGGAGATCGCCGCGCTCGAGCGGGCCGTCGCCGAGGCGCCCTTCCGGCGGAAGGCGCAGCGGACGCTCGCGCGGGAGGTCACCGCCCTCGTCCACGGCGAGGCCGCGACCGACGGGGTGATCGCCGCCTCCGAGGCGCTGTTCGGACAGGGAGACCTGTCCGCCATCGATCCCGATGTCCTTGCCGGCGCTCTGCGCGAGATCCCCCACACGACGACGCCCGCGTCCACCACGGTCGCTCAGGCTCTCGCGGACACCGGACTCTGCAGCAGCCTCAGTGAGGCCCGCCGAGCCATCGCCCAGGGCGGCGTCTACCTGGACAACGTCAAGGTGACGGACGAGGCGGCGACTCTCGCCGCGGGGACGCTCGCCGGGGGAGTGGCGGTGCTCCGCCGGGGGAAGAGGACTCTCGCCGGGGTCTTCCTGGAGACGGCGGGGGTTCCGGCCTCCTGACGCACCGAGACCGGGGACAGGCGTGACACGCCCGGGCCGCAGGGAAACTTGTGGCCCGCGGAACGGGAACGTAATGTAGTCCCTCGTCGCCCCAAAGGTGCGGGAGAGCCGAAGAGCTCCCCGGCCTCAAGCGGGACAAACCTCCTCCTCAACGAAGCCCCGATCCCTTGCGGATCGACGGCTCCGGAGTTAGGATGGATGGCTTCCTCCGAAGCCCCGAGGCCGGTGTGCCGCGCACACCAGGACCCGGGCAGGCGGGAGCTCACAATTTGGAGCAGTTGCCCTCATGACCGAGGCCGGAAGGCTGGGGTGTGGGGTGCGTCCGATCCTTGAGAACTCAACAGCG